>NZ_CM144227.1:0-2457500 GCF_055454035.1 Psychrobacillus syltrankelensis
AACATTGAAAACTGAACATGCAAAACGTTAAGACATACAGCTTGAAAGACTAACTTGTTAGTTTGATAGCAAAACAAAAATGACATCATTTAATGATGATGCCAGCAAGTAAGTACATCGACTAAAAGCGCCACATCCGTGCGGTGACGTCGATGCCAGCACTTCGTGTGCAAGTGAGCTTTTTAAGTTCTCTATTATGGAGAGTTTGATCCTGGCTCAGGACGAACGCTGGCGGCATGCCTAATACATGCAAGTCGAGCGAATGATGAAGAAGCTTGCTTCTTCTGATTTAGCGGCGGACGGGTGAGTAACACGTGGGCAACCTGCCCTGTAGATTGGGATAACTCCGGGAAACCGGGGCTAATACCGAATAATCCATTTCCTCACATGTGGAAATGTTAAAAGACGGTCTCGGCTGTCACTACAGGATGGGCCCGCGGCGCATTAGCTAGTTGGTGAGGTAACGGCTCACCAAGGCGACGATGCGTAGCCGACCTGAGAGGGTGATCGGCCACACTGGGACTGAGACACGGCCCAGACTCCTACGGGAGGCAGCAGTAGGGAATCTTCCACAATGGACGAAAGTCTGATGGAGCAATGCCGCGTGAGTGAAGAAGGTTTTCGGATCGTAAAACTCTGTTGTGAGGGAAGAACAAGTACGAGAGTAACTGCTCGTACCTTGACGGTACCTCATTAGAAAGCCACGGCTAACTACGTGCCAGCAGCCGCGGTAATACGTAGGTGGCAAGCGTTGTCCGGAATTATTGGGCGTAAAGCGCGCGCAGGCGGTCCTTTAAGTCTGATGTGAAATCCCACGGCTCAACCGTGGAAGGTCATTGGAAACTGGGGGACTTGAGTACAGAAGAGGAAAGCGGAAATCCAAGTGTAGCGGTGAAATGCGTAGAGATTTGGAGGAACACCAGTGGCGAAGGCGGCTTTCTGGTCTGTAACTGACGCTGAGGCGCGAAAGCGTGGGGAGCAAACAGGATTAGATACCCTGGTAGTCCACGCCGTAAACGATGAGTGCTAAGTGTTAGGGGGTTTCCGCCCCTTAGTGCTGCAGCTAACGCATTAAGCACTCCGCCTGGGGAGTACGGTCGCAAGACTGAAACTCAAAGGAATTGACGGGGGCCCGCACAAGCGGTGGAGCATGTGGTTTAATTCGAAGCAACGCGAAGAACCTTACCAGGTCTTGACATCCCGCTGACCGTTCTAGAGATAGATCTTTCCCTTCGGGGACAGCGGTGACAGGTGGTGCATGGTTGTCGTCAGCTCGTGTCGTGAGATGTTGGGTTAAGTCCCGCAACGAGCGCAACCCTTGATCTTAGTTGCCAGCATTTAGTTGGGCACTCTAAGGTGACTGCCGGTGATAAACCGGAGGAAGGTGGGGATGACGTCAAATCATCATGCCCCTTATGACCTGGGCTACACACGTGCTACAATGGACGGTACAGAGGGTCGCAACCCCGCGAGGGTGAGCTAATCCCATAAAACCGTTCTCAGTTCGGATTGTAGGCTGCAACTCGCCTACATGAAGCCGGAATCGCTAGTAATCGTGGATCAGCATGCCACGGTGAATACGTTCCCGGGCCTTGTACACACCGCCCGTCACACCACGAGAGTTTGTAACACCCGAAGTCGGTGGGGTAACCCTTACGGGAGCCAGCCGCCGAAGGTGGGACAGATGATTGGGGTGAAGTCGTAACAAGGTAGCCGTATCGGAAGGTGCGGCTGGATCACCTCCTTTCTAAGGATAATATCGGAATACAGATTTTTATCTGTATCTTAACGTTTTGCAGTTCAGTTTTGAATGTTCATTTTATATGAAGATTCAACAGATTCAACTCTTGTTCTTTGAAAACTGGATAAAACGACATTGAAAGAAACAAATTCAAGAAATTCAATTTGTAATCACATTTGTGATTATTTTTTGTGTAGTACTTTTAACTACTATTTTTGAGGGTTTCAAGACACAAGCAGTGCTAGGAAACGAAGGAGAGAGGAAAGGAACGTACTTACGTACGTAACTGCCCGAACGACTGAAGTTGACAACGCAATGCGCAGTGTATTGGAAGCCGAATTAGGTTAAGTTAATAAGGGCGCACGGTGAATGCCTTGGCACTAGGAGCCGAAGAAGGACGGCACTAACACCGATATGCTTCGGGGAGCTGTAAGTGAGCTTTGATCCGGAGATTTCCGAATGGGGAAACCCACTGTTCGTAATGGAGCAGTACATTTGCGTGAATACATAGCGCATCTGTGGCAAACCCAGGGAACTGAAACATCTAAGTACCTGGAGGAAGAGAAAGAAAAATCGATTCCCTGAGTAGCGGCGAGCGAAACGGGAAGAGCCCAAACCAAGAGGCTTGCCTCTTGGGGTTGTAGGACACTCTATATAGAGTTACAAAGGAATGAGCTAGACGAAGCGATCTGGAAAGGTCCGCAGGATAGGGTAAAAGCCCCGTAGTCAAAAGTTCATTCTCTCTTGAGTGTATCCTGAGTACGGCGGAACACGTGAAATTCCGTCGGAATCTGGGAGGACCATCTCCCAAGGCTAAATACTACCTAGTGACCGATAGTGAACCAGTACCGTGAGGGAAAGGTGAAAAGCACCCCGGAAGGGGAGTGAAATAGATCCTGAAACCGTGTGCCTACAAGTAGTCAGAGCCCGTTAATGGGTGATGGCGTGCCTTTTGTAGAATGAACCGGCGAGTTACGATTACATGCAAGGTTAAGTTGAGAAGACGGAGCCGCAGCGAAAGCGAGTCTGAATAGGGCGAATGAGTATGTGGTCGTAGACCCGAAACCAGGTGATCTACCCATGTCCAGGATGAAGGTAAGGTAACACTTACTGGAGGTCCGAACCCACGCACGTTGAAAAGTGCGGGGATGAGGTGTGGGTAGCGGAGAAATTCCAATCGAACCTGGAGATAGCTGGTTCTCTCCGAAATAGCTTTAGGGCTAGCCTCAAACGTTAGAATCTTGGAGGTAGAGCACTGTTTGGACTAGGGGCCCATCCCGGGTTACCGAATTCAGACAAACTCCGAATGCCAATGATTTATGTTTGGGAGTCAGACTGCGAGTGATAAGATCCGTAGTCAAGAGGGAAACAGCCCAGACCACCAGCTAAGGTCCCAAAGTATTTGTTAAGTGGAAAAGGATGTGGCGTTGCTTAGACAACCAGGATGTTGGCTTAGAAGCAGCCATCATTTAAAGAGTGCGTAATAGCTCACTGGTCGAGTGACGCTGCGCCGAAAATGTATCGGGGCTAAACAAATCACCGAAGCTGTGGATTGATACCTATGGTATCAGTGGTAGGAGAGCGTTCTAAGGGCGTTGAAGTCAGACCGGAAGGACTGGTGGAGCGCTTAGAAGTGAGAATGCCGGTATGAGTAGCGAAAGATGGGTGAGAATCCCATCCACCGTATGACTAAGGTTTCCTGAGGAAGGCTCGTCCGCTCAGGGTTAGTCGGGACCTAAGTCGAGGCCGATAGGCGTAGACGATGGACAACAGGTTGATATTCCTGTACCACCAAACCACCGTTTGAGTAATGGGGGGACGCAGAAGGATAGGGTAAGCGTGCTGTTGGTTATGCACGTCCAAGCAGTAAGGTGTGAGTGTAGGCAAATCCGCACTCTGTAACATTGAGCTGTGATGGCGAGGACTTAGTCCGAAGTTCCTGATTTCACACTGCCAAGAAAAGCCTCTAGCGAGGTGATAGGTGCCCGTACCGCAAACCGACACAGGTAGTCGAGGAGAGAATCCTAAGGTGAGCGAGAGAACTCTCGTTAAGGAACTCGGCAAAATGACCCCGTAACTTCGGGAGAAGGGGTGCTCTTTTGGGTGTATAGCCTAGAAGAGCCGCAGTGAATAGGCCCAGGCGACTGTTTAGCAAAAACACAGGTCTCTGCAAAACCGTAAGGTGAAGTATAGGGGCTGACGCCTGCCCGGTGCTGGAAGGTTAAGAGGAGTGCTTAGCGCAAGCGAAGGTGCGAATTGAAGCCCCAGTAAACGGCGGCCGTAACTATAACGGTCCTAAGGTAGCGAAATTCCTTGTCGGGTAAGTTCCGACCCGCACGAAAGGCGTAACGATCTGGGCACTGTCTCAACGAGAGACTCGGTGAAATTATAGTACCTGTGAAGATGCAGGTTACCCGCGACAGGACGGAAAGACCCCGTGGAGCTTTACTATAGCTTGATATTGAATTTTGGTGCAACTTGTACAGGATAGGCAGGAGCCTTAGAGCCCGGAGCGCCAGCTTCGGAGGAGGCGTCGGTGGGATACTGCCCTGGTTGTATTGAAATTCTAACCCATACCCGTAACCCGGGTAGGAGACAGTGTCAGGCGGGTAGTTTGACTGGGGCGGTCGCCTCCTAAAGTGTAACGGAGGCGCCCAAAGGTTCCCTCAGAATGGTTGGAAATCATTCGAAGAGTGTAAAGGCAGAAGGGAGCTTGACTGCGAGACCTACAAGTCGAGCAGGGTCGAAAGACGGGCTTAGTGATCCGGTGGTTCCGCATGGAAGGGCCATCGCTCAACGGATAAAAGCTACCCCGGGGATAACAGGCTTATCTCCCCAAGAGTCCACATCGACGGGGAGGTTTGGCACCTCGATGTCGGCTCATCGCATCCTGGGGCTGTAGTCGGTCCCAAGGGTTGGGCTGTTCGCCCATTAAAGCGGTACGCGAGCTGGGTTCAGAACGTCGTGAGACAGTTCGGTCCCTATCCGTCGTGGGCGTAGGAAATTTGAGAGGAGCTGTCCTTAGTACGAGAGGACCGGGATGGACACACCGCTGGTGTACCAGTTGTTCTGCCAAGAGCATCGCTGGGTAGCTATGTGTGGACGGGATAAGTGCTGAAAGCATCTAAGCACGAAGCCCCCCTCAAGATGAGATTTCCCATTACGCAAGTAAGTAAGATCCCTCAAAGACGATGAGGTAGATAGGTTCGGGGTGGAAGCGTGGCGACACGTGCAGCTGACGAATACTAATCGATCGAGGACTTAACCAAATAGAATTTGTATTCATCAATGTCTTTTATCCAGTTTTGAAAGAATAATTTTTTTAAAAAAACTCTTGTAATATTCTACAGAGTTGTTATAATAAAACTTGTCTTTCAATAATTATTCAAGTCTAGTGATGATGGCGAAGAGGTCACACCCGTTCCCATATCGAACACGGAAGTTAAGTTCTTCAGCGCCGATGGTAGTTGGGGGTTTCCCCCTGTGAGAGTAGGACATCGCTGGGCTTGCAATAAATACATAAAGTTATTAAATTAAGTTGATACAGAAATGTTCTACTTATCGTAATTTTACCCAGGAGGATTAGCTCAGCTGGGAGAGCATCTGCCTTACAAGCAGAGGGTCGGCGGTTCGAGCCCGTCATCCTCCACCATACTTTCTATTCTTGCCGGAGTAGCTCAACTGGTAGAGCAACTGACTTGTAATCAGTAGGTTGAGGGTTCAAGTCCTTTCTCCGGCACCATTAATTCCGAGCCATTAGCTCAGTTGGTAGAGCATCTGACTTTTAATCAGAGGGTCGTAGGTTCGAATCCTACATGGCTCATCACTTTTTAAGTGAATTATCTATGCGGGTGTGGCGGAACTGGCAGACGCACTAGACTTAGGATCTAGCGCCGCAAGGCGTGGGGGTTCGACTCCCTTCACCCGCACCATTAATTTCATAACCGAGCGGAAGTAGTTCAGTGGTAGAACACCACCTTGCCAAGGTGGGGGTCGCGAGTTCGAACCTCGTCTTCCGCTCCATAAATTCATTTAAGTGCCGGGGTGGCGGAACTGGCAGACGCACAGGACTTAAAATCCTGCGGTAGGTGACTACCGTACCGGTTCGATTCCGGTCCTCGGCACCACTTTTTTGAAAAATATATGCGCCCGTAGCTCAATTGGATAGAGCGTCTGACTACGGATCAGAAGGTTGTGGGTTCGACTCCTGCCGGGCGCGCCATATAGACGGGAAGTAGCTCAGCTTGGTAGAGCACTTGGTTTGGGACCAAGGGGTCGCAGGTTCGAATCCTGTCTTCCCGACCAGTTATTAAATTATGGGGCCTTAGCTCAGCTGGGAGAGCGCCTGCCTTGCACGCAGGAGGTCAGCGGTTCGATCCCGCTAGGCTCCACCATAATAATGTTAAAATGTAAAGATCATGGCGGCGTAGCTCAGCTGGCTAGAGCATTCGGTTCATACCCGAAAGGTCGTGGGTTCGACTCCCTCTGCCGCCATCTTAAGGACCTTTAGCTCAGTTGGTTAGAGCAGACGGCTCATAACCGTCCGGTCGCAGGTTCGAGTCCTGCAAGGTCCACCAACAATATTTCGGAGGAATACCCAAGTCTGGCTGAAGGGATCGGTCTTGAAAACCGACAGGCGGGTCATACCGCGCGGGGGTTCGAATCCCTCTTCCTCCTCCATTTTAAAACTATTGTTGTTGGAAGCATATTTAATCTTTAACAAGTAAATTTAAAAGATTGTATATTATTGTCGCGGGGTGGAGCAGTTCGGTAGCTCGTCGGGCTCATAACCCGAAGGTCACAGGTTCAAATCCTGTCCCCGCAACCAAATGGTCCCGTGGTGTAGCGGTTAACATGCCTGCCTGTCACGCAGGAGATCGCCGGTTCGATCCCGGTCGGGACCGCCATTTATTTATAAGTTTTAATAGATAAATAACAGTACATATTTTTTAGAGATTTAAGATAAGCAAGCAGTTCAAGGAAGCAAGCGAGTGAAAGAAGGAACGTACTCAAGTACGTGAATGATTGAACGAGTACAGCTGAAAAAGAGATGCGACGTTTAGCGTAAATCGAAGTAGGCTCAGTAGCTCAGTCGGTAGAGCAAAGGACTGAAAATCCTTGTGTCGGCGGTTCGATTCCGTCCTGAGCCACCATTTATGCGGGTGTAGTTTAGTGGTAAAACCTCAGCCTTCCAAGCTGATGATGAGAGTTCGATTCTCTTCACCCGCTCCAATAATGGGCCTATAGCTCAGCTGGTTAGAGCGCACGCCTGATAAGCGTGAGGTCGATGGTTCGAGTCCATTTAGGCCCACCATTATTCCGAAGTAGCTCAGTGGTAGAGCAATCGGCTGTTAACCGATTGGTCGTAGGTTCGAGTCCTACCTTCGGAGCCATATATATGGGGAAGTACTCAAGTGGCTGAAGAGGCGCCCCTGCTAAGGGTGTAGGTCGGGCAACCGGCGCGAGGGTTCAAATCCCTCCTTCTCCGCCATATATTTGGCCCCTTGGTCAAGCGGTTAAGACACCGCCCTTTCACGGCGGTAACACGGGTTCGAATCCCGTAGGGGTCATAAAGGTTTTAAAAAAGGTAATCATTTATATGATTACCTTTTTTTTATGTTTGGCTTTGTTAAATTTTAATGTTGATATTTAATAATTACGAACAAAAGTTTTATGATAAAGGTAACAATTCGGTTCGGAGATGATCTGTACTCGGAAAAGGGCCAAGCGGAACATCACCGAACGCAAGCCACGTAAACGAGGCAGAAAAGCCAAATATCGTGGTATAAGCAAGGACCAAGTATGTGCCCTCGTTGCCCGTGACCTTCAGAAAATGACGTACTCTGGCGTTCTTGGGCGTGGTCGCATTCGGACAACGTAATTAGATGAGGCGATTGGCGGTCATCTATCGAATTCAAACGTACTTTGCACGGATTCCTTGCGGGCATTCAGCTCCTATGCGAATGCAAAGGGCTTGGCTCATTACCATTCAAGTCCGAGGGAAAACAACGTGTCAAAGGAGTGTACCATATCCAAAACGTAAATAGCTATCAGAGCCGCTTGAAGAAATGGATGAACCGCTTCAATGGTGTTGTAACCAAATATTTGCAACATTATTTGGCTTGGTTCCGTTATATAGACAACAAGGAATATGAGAATACCTAATCGAATAAGAAAAATATGTTGGTCGAATCGTGCCTGTTTACTGGTACCGACACGCACACAAAGCTTCGGCTTTCGGGCAGGTTTGGGATTAGCAATCCATAAGAAACAACCCAAGTTGAATTATGTTAAAATGTAGTTAATGTATATGTATAATGTAGATATTCCTCATGAACAAAGGAGAACTGAAAATGAGAAAACTCGTTCTATTTCTGCACGCATCGCTTGACGGTTTCGTAGAAGGGCCGAATGGTGAAATGGACATTGGCTGGGTTTCCTACAATGCTGATTTGGAGAAACACGCGAAAGAAATTCTGAGTACTGCCGACACTGTCATTTGGGGACGTGGGACTTATCAGATGATGCACAGTTACTGGCCATCTGTGCCTTCGAACCCATCAGCTTCACAGCATGAGCGGAATCATGCTGAGTGGATCGAAAAGACAGCCAAAATCGTTTTTTCCAAGACTCTGGAGAAAGTCGAATGGAATAATTCCAGACTCGTGAAAGAAGATGTCGAGGAAGAGATCAATAACCTCAAACAGCAGCCAGGCAAGGATATGGTCATCCTCGGCAGTCCTAGGTTCGCACACCACCTTATGCAGCTTGATTTAATTGATGAGTTTAAAATTACGGTTTCTCCCGTCCTTCTCGGTGAGGGATTGCCGTTATTCCAAGGTCTCAAGGAGAAGATCAATCTTAAGCTAATCGAAAACAAGACCTTTGATTCTGGAGCCATAGGTCTCGTTTACCAGACGGTAAGATGACCTTGTCACTTAAGGTGATTACGCTAACAGGAGCCGATAGCTCAATTAACCGCCTTTTCACAAAGGCGGTTTTCTTATGGTCACAAATCAACATAAGAATTTAACATAGCTTTATGTTTAAGAAATTTTACCTATGGTTCACGCTAATTTGGGGTAATTCCCTTTGTAATTAATTCACTAAGGTATTTAAACAATTTTTATTATAGGTAGTACCACTTGTTAGAGAAGCACAATATAACCTATATTGATCTGTTGCATTCGCTTTTTTTCTAATGCTGATGTGAGTCATCTCATCAAATGTAAACTTTTTATATTGAGAATTGGTTGCTTTGGTCTAATAAATAGTTGCTCTCCGTGAATAATTGGTCGCTTTAAGCCAATATTATGCAATGTTTCGTGCAAAGCACTCAAAAGTTTGTGAAGCCAAGATGATCTTAAGGGTAGAGCTTACTCATTATTTAATGATTAGAAGATGAGCAAGCAAATAAAATGAAAAACAGCTAGGAAAATTATTTCCTAGCTGTTTATTTTAAATGTAATATCCTAGAAGTAACCCAACACCTAGTAAAAATACAAATATCGTGTTTGTGAGTGCTGTATCTTTCATTGCTGGTGCTACTTCGATTGAATTTTCTTTTTCTCTAAATAATTTGATCGCATGCAATGGTTTTTTTATGCTTAGAACGACTAACAAAGTCCAAGGAGTAACAACTTGCATAATTACTAAAATAACAATCCATAAGTAAGAGATAATAAAGTAAGAAGCTAAGATGGTAATGGCATTTTTTCTACCTACAAGTATGGCCATAGTTTTTCTGCCGCCCTCTTTGTCCTCTACAATATCTCTTGTATTATTAGATAGCATTATCCCTGCTACAAGTAGAGCACTTGGAACAGAAAGTAATATCGCAAAGTTTGGAACGGTACCGACTTGAATGTAAGTAGCAATTAAAACGATTAACATGCCCATAAATAACCCGCTAAATAATTCACCAAATGGCGTATACGCAATAGGATAGGGTCCGCCAGTGTATAAATATCCTACAGCCATAGAGAGCGCCCCTACAATTAATAACTTCCAGGAGCTTGCATAGCAAATGTACAGTCCTAATAATGCAGCAATTCCATAGAGTAATAGAGCTAGTTGCATTACAGTTTTGGGTTTAACTCCATTTCTAACAATTGCTCCACCAATTCCAACCGATTCTTCGCTATCGAGTCCCCTCGTAAAATCGTAATATTCATTGAACATGTTTGTTGCAGCTTGAATTAAAAGACAAGCAAATAACAAAGCGAAAAATAATAGCCAGTTAATATTAGCATAGTAAAGAGCTATCATTGTACCTAAAAATACGGGAGCAAATGAAGCAGTCAATGTATGTGGTCTTGTTAATTTCCACCAAATGCGCCAGCCTGTATCGGCTTCTAGTTCATGTGACATAGGTTTTTTCTCTCCTTTAAAAGAATCAACCTCAATTTTAGCATATATTCGCGACTAAATGTGTGCTGAAAACTGTAGAAAGATGTATGATTAAAGGTAGAGTATTTTACTTAAGCAGTTTGGGGGACAAACTCCAACTGAGAGTTTAAAGACGCCTAAAATTTTGTGCGAATTTATTAAGCAGAAATGGGCTTCATTAGAGAAATTTTTATACAAAAGGTTATATTTATACGGAGGTAATATATATGCCGAACACCACCGGGCAAAAGAAGTCAACATTACGTTTTTATACAGAAACAATAGAGGTATCAAGATTATCTGCTCATGCCTTTTTTGAGGCAGGAGATGAATGCTATAAAGGTAAACGTTTTTTTTGGCAAAACAAAGAGAAAACTTTTACATTAGTAGGATTAGGACATGCTCATATCATTTCAAATGATCTTGAAGAAAATAGATATCAGGATATTGCTTCAAAATGGAAAGAGTTGTGTCAGTTATCCTTAAAGGAAAAAGCAGATGTATCCCCCATCCTTTTTGGAGGATTTTCGTTTGATCCGTTCAATAAAATCTCTTCAGAGTGGGATACATTCCCATCTGCATTTTTCGCAATATCTACTTTTCAATTAGTTATTCAAAATGAACAAGCATTTGTTAGTATTCATTTAATAACAGATGAAGAGCAGAGTATGGAAACATTCGAAAAACTTCGAATTGAACGAGATGCCTTAATACACACAGCTCAAGTCAAAGAGCTTAAAACTCATTCAAAGTCCAAATTAGTTGAAAGAGAAGATCGTTTAAAAGAAAAATATTTACAAGCTGTAGAAAATGTTACGAAAAGAATTCGTGGAAAGGAAGTAAAAAAAGTCGTAATAGGACGTTCATTAAAATTAACATTTGATGACATTTTTTCTTCTTCAAGCGTCCTTTATAATACTTCCATAGAGCAACCAGAGAGTTATTTATTTGGATTAGAAAAAGATGATAAAATATTTTTTGGTGCTACACCTGAACGTTTAGTAAAAGTAGAGCATGGTGAGGCACTTTCTGCAGGAATTGCGGGTTCTATCAAACGTGGAGAAACTTCAGTAGAAGATAGAGCACTTGGTGAAAGTTTATTAGCTGATCCCAAAAATTTAGCAGAGCATAAATATGTAGTGGATATGATTAATGATGTCTTTAATCAATATTGCGATGAAGTAAAAGTACCTTCAAGACCTAAATTACTAAAAATCAGAGATATCCAGCATTTGCATACCCCAATAAGTGGTAAAGTAAAAAATTCAGCATCACTTTTTCAGTTGATAGAAGCACTACATCCAACCCCAGCAATGGGTGGGGTGCCTAGAGAAGAAGCAGTTACGATCATTAGAGAATCCGAACAAATGAATCGTGGTTATTATGCGGCACCTATAGGGTGGATAAATACAGAAGGTGATGGCGAGTTTGCGGTCGGTATTCGATCCGCATTGTTAGAAAAAGAGCATGCTTATCTATATGCTGGCGGTGGAATAGTAGCGGAATCATCATCTTTGGAAGAATTTGAAGAAACACGCGTAAAGTTCCGACCAATGCTTCGTACACTTGGAGGAAATATGAATGACTAATAACTCTTATTTGACTTCTTATGTCAATCAATTTGTAGAAACAGTAAAGCAAGCAGGTGTAAGAGATATTGTTATTTGTCCAGGCTCTAGATCGACCCCTCTTGCATATGCTTTTGCAAAAAGTGATGGTTTTCACTTTTACCGTCAAATAGATGAGCGATCTGCAGGATTTTTTGCTTTAGGTATCGCGAAAGCCAAAAAATCGCCAGTGGTTTTACTATGTACATCAGGAACAGCAGCTGCAAATTTTTTTCCTGCGATTGTAGAGGCTTACTATGCCCGTATTCCTTTGCTTGTTGTTACAGCCGATCGTCCACATGAATTACGAGAAGTAGGAGCACCTCAAGCGATTGATCAAATCCATTTGTTTGGAAAGCATGTTAAGTGGTCAGTTGATTTCCCTATTCCTGAAAATAACGAAGAAAGTTTACCTTTTATTGAACGACACATCCATCGTGCAATTAATACTGCAATAGCATTGCCAATGGGGCCAGTTCATATAAATGTACCATTCCGTGAGCCACTGTTAATTAATATGGAGCAGCAACCTCCGATGCTTCAAATGAGTCATACTGAAATAGGACAACTTGTGCCAGGTGAAGAGTTTGTTAATTGGTACAAAGGTATTTTGCAAACGGAAGAAAGAGGTTTATTCATTGTTGGAGACTCACTTCATACAACTGAAGGTTTTTGGGAATTTGCGAAAACGGTTCAATGGCCTGTTCTAGCTGATCCTTTGTCTAATTTACGTAGCTCCATTCCCGAAGATTGTATGCATTTATGTATTGATCAGTATGATGCGATATTAAAAGGAAATGGCTTTAAAGATTTTGTTGTTCCAAACTTTGTCGTACGTTTTGGAGCACAACCTGTTTCAAAACCGCTTACACAGTTTTTAAAAGCATGTAAACCAACTGTTTATATCGCAGTAGATGAAAGTCCTATTTTCCGTGATTCTCTTCATATCGTGACACACCATGTTCAAGTGGGGACTACTTCTTTATGGATTCCAATCGAAGATAAACAGTCATCTAACTACTTAGAAGATTGGTCGAGAGCGAATGGTATCGCTACGAAACATGTTCGTTCTTATATAGTGAGGGAAGAAGACGAAGGAGCACTTGCAGCGACTTTATTTGAAACGTTAACAGATGGTGTAGATCTATTTGCTAGTAGTAGTATGCCAATTCGTGATGTAGATACGTTTTTCAATAAAACAAAGAAGGATATCCAAATATATGCTAACAGAGGAACAAACGGCATAGATGGGGTTGTTTCAACTGCATTAGGTATTCATGCGGGAACTAAGCGGCCAGGTTATTTACTAATAGGTGATTTAGCTTTTCTTCATGATATGAATGGCCTAATTATAAGTAGATTTCAGCCAACAGATTTAACGATTGTTATTATGAATAATGATGGTGGAGGGATTTTCTCTTACTTACCTCAATCTAATGAAACAAATTATTTTGAACATTTATTTGGTACTCCAACGGGTCTAGAGTTTTCGCATATTGCAACTATGTATAATGCGCAATATAATTCAGTTCAATCGGTAGAAGAATTTAAAGCTGTTTTGAATGAACGGAAATCGAAAGATATTCGGATAATTGAGGTGTTTACAAATCGCGAAGTTAATACAAAAACACATCGAAAATTATGGGCTGCAATTTCAGAGGAGTTAGATTCGATTTGGAAAGTTTAACTGTAAAAGTTCGCGATATCAACATCCATTTAAAGAGAAATCATATTGGAGCTGAAAAAAAGGTAGTATTTTTACATGGTTTTACTGGTTCTAGTAGTACTTGGGAAGAAGTAGTAAATTATCTTCCTCCAACTATAGAAATTTTAACAATTGATTTAATTGGGCATGGGCAGACCTCAAAACCAACCGATTTTACCCGGTATTATGCTGATGAACAAATAGAAGATTTACATTCGCTATTTCAATTGTTAGGATGGAATCATTTTACGCTAGTCGGTTATTCAATGGGAGGACGATTAGCGCTTGCTTACGCCGATAAATACGGTGTAGACAAGTTAGTTTTAGAAAGTAGTTCTCCTGGTTTAGCTGATGAAGAAGAGCGTGTTAAAAGAAAACATGCGGATGAATTGCTTGCTGAAAGAATATTAAATGAAGGAATTTCTGCGTTCATCGATTTTTGGGAGAACATTCCTCTATTTCATTCACAAAAAAATTTGTCATTCGAAAAACAACAATCTATTCGGTTAGAAAGACTTGCCGGATCAGAAGTGGGGTTATCGAACAGTTTGAAAGGTTTTAGTACAGGGATACAACCTTCTTATTGGGGAAAGTTAAAAGACATAGAAATTTCGACAATTCTACTTACTGGCGAGTTAGATCAAAAGTTCTGTGACATAGCTATAAATATGAAAAACGTTTTACCTCAAGGTAAACATATGCAAATTAATAATGTAGGCCATGCAATTCATGTGGAAAATCCCGAATTGTTTGCTACAATAGTAGAGGATATTATTTTGAAGGAGGACTAAAAATGACTCGTGAATGGACAACCTTACATACATACGAAGACATTAAGTATGAATTTTATAATGGGATTGCAAAAGTGACGATAAACCGTCCGGAAGTACGAAATGCATTTCGCCCAAAAACAGTGATGGAGATGATTGATGCATTTTCTCGCGCACGCGATGATAAAAATGTAGGTGTCATCATTTTGACAGGTGAAGGGGAGCATGCATTCTGTTCAGGTGGAGACCAAAAAGTCCGTGGACATGGTGGTTATGTTGGAGAAGATGAAATTCCTCGCCTAAATGTCCTAGATTTACAACGATTAATTCGTGTAATTCCAAAACCAGTTGTAGCAATGGTAGCTGGTTACGCAATTGGAGGAGGACATGTACTTCACGTTGTTTGTGACTTAACAATTGCTGCAGATAATTCTAAATTTGGTCAAACAGGACCTAAAGTTGGTTCGTTTGATGCTGGATATGGTTCTGGTTACTTAGCACGTATAGTCGGACATAAAAAAGCGCGTGAAATTTGGTATTTATGCCGTCAATACGATGCACAGCAAGCGCTTGATATGGGCTTAGTCAATACGGTAGTTCCATATGCACAATTAGAAGACGAAACAGTACAGTGGTGTGAGGAAATGCTTGAGATGAGCCCAACTGCACTTCGTTTCTTGAAAGCAGCTATGAATGCTGATACAGATGGTTTAGCAGGACTTCAACAATTAGCAGGAGATGCTACACTACTTTATTACACAACAGATGAAGCAAAAGAAGGTCGCGATGCATTCAAAGAAAAACGTAAACCTGATTTCGGTCAATTCCCACGTTTTCCGTGATGATTGCATCAATGAATTATTGAGAAAGCTGTCCTTTTATAGGGCAGCTTTTTTACTCTAAAGGAGACAAGTTATTATGTATCCAAATTTATTAGTAAAACGGGCAAGTTTAACACCTAATCGAACTGCCCTAAGATTTAACGAGCAAACTTGGACATTTGAACAGTTGGATAATGAAGCGAATATATTTGCAGAAAAGCTACATACAAAAGGAATTAGGGCAGGAATGAGAATTGCCATTTTAGCATCATCGAATCCACAATTAGTCATTGCGATTCATGGATGTATGCAGCTTGGTTGTGAGTTAGTTATGTTAAATGAGCGTTTAACCGAGGAAGAGTTGAACTATCAATTACAAGATAGTCAAGCCGATTATTTACTAGTTGATTCTTTTGAAAAAAGAACTTTAGTGTATCCAAATAAGCTTTCATTTGAAGAGATACAATTGGCGGTACAGACTACATTTGAAATAGAAAAAGACTGGTCCAAAAATCGAACGATTACAATTATGTATACTTCAGGAACGACAGGTAGTCCAAAAGGGGTTCGCCAATCACTCGAAAATCATGTGATGAATGCGATGGGTTCTGTACTCAATTTGGGAGTTCAAGCAAATGATTGTTGGTTATGTACCGTTCCATTGTTTCATATCAGTGGCTTTTCCATTTTAATGCGTTCGATTCTGTATGGTATGACGATAAATCTTCATACAAAGTTTGATGCAGAAAAAGCAGTAGAAGAAATTATGAGCGGTACAGTTACTAGAATGTCTGTCGTTGCAGTAACGTTGGAAAGGATAATTTCGGTTCTAGAAGAAAGAAATTTATCCTTTCCGAGTACATTTCAATCGATGTTGGTAGGTGGGGGACCAGTACCGTTAAATTATTTAGAAAGGGCAATTCAACGAAATATTCCCGTGCTACAAACATACGGTATGACTGAAACTGCTTCTCAAACAACTACTTTATCAAGCGAAGATGCTATACGAAAATTAGGCTCTGCTGGTAAACCGCTTTTCTTTGCCGATGTTCGTATTGATGGTGAAGAGAAAATAGGGGAAATTTGTATTCAGGGTCCTCATGTGACAAAGGGCTATGTAGGTGCTGCTGAGTTGAAAAATCCTTTAGTAGATGGTTGGCTTCATACAGGTGATATAGGATATATCGATGAGGAAGGATATTTATTTGTAGTGGACCGACGATCCGATTTGATCATTTCTGGTGGGGAAAATATATATCCAGCAGAAATAGAGCAGTCGTTAGTGAAACATCCAGCAGTAAAGGAAGCGGGTGTTGCTGGAAAGCATGATGACAAATGGGGACAAGTTCCTGTGGCATTTGTTGTATTAAAGGACGATGTAAGCGAAGAGGAGCTAAAAGCATTTATGAAAACAGAAATGGCTTCTTATAAACAACCAGTTTCCTATTACTTTGTGGAACACTTGCCGAGAAATGCCTCGAACAAACTTATGCGTAGAGAGTTATTTAAGTATGTGCAAGAAATGAAATAAATGTCTAAGGGAGACCAAACAATGAGTGAAAGCAACCAATTTTCCAGTGAAAGCAACCAATTGGATATAAGAGCAACCAATTCACTCATGAAAGCAACCAATTGGATATGAAAGCAACCAATTGAATTTATGAGCAACCAAATGTATCTAGATATGCTCCAATTTGAAAAACGCCATCTTTTAATTTAAAAGAGGCGTTTTTTTATTCATTTCAATACAGTTTTTAATGTTTCTAGGTTTTTGTTCATTAAAGTGAAATATGTTTCATTATTTTCGATATCATTTTTGGATAGAACGCTTAAATTGTGCAATACTAAGCTTTTAGCACCAATCTCTTTCTTTATAACTTCCGTTAACTTAGATGAAACGTTTTGTTCAAACAAAATGTATTTAATGTCTTTTTCTTTTGCTAAATCAATAATTTTCGTAAGTTGTTTTTGAGAAGGCTCATCTTGTGAGTTAAGGCCAGCAACTGCAATTTGTTCTAAACCATACTCATGTGCTAAGTAACCGAAAGCTTCATGGGAAACGAAAAATGTTTTATTTGGTGCATTTTGAGCCATTTCTTTAAAGCTTGCATCTAATTGTTTTAACTGTGCAATTAACTCTTCATAATTTTTTTCAAACTTTTCTTTTTGGTTAGGAGCAGCATCTACAAGAGAATCTTTGATAGATAAAGCTAAACTTTGACTTATTAGTGGAGAAATCCAAACATGCGGGTCTATTTTCCCGTGTTCATGGTCGTGCTCATCATCGGCTTCTTCTTCATGTTCATTCGCTTCTAGTTGGTCTTTAGGAACTGCATCAGCAGTTGCAATCATCTTCACATGTTCGTTTGCTAATGTTTTTTTAGCATTTTCTACAAATCCTTCTAATCCAAGTCCTATGTAGAAAAACATATCTGCATCTGCAAGAGCCATCATATCTTGTTGAGTTGGTTCAAATGAATGTTCATTTGAGCCTGGTGGATAGATAGATGATACATGTACTGCATCTCCACCAATTTGCTCGGCAAAAAATTGTAAAGGATATACGGTTGTATAAATCTGAATCCTATTGTCTTTTTCTTGTTTTGCTACATTTGTGGTGGCATTATTTCCACAAGCAGCTGTAAATAATGTTAGTACAATTACTAAAAATAATAAAAGTGCTTTTTTCATCTTGCCATCTCCTAAATAGTAATGATTACGTTTTGTGTTTTTGTAACTTTTTAATCTTACAAGACATTTTTAAAAAAAGCAAGAAAAAAACCTTTGAAGTTATTTTTTCTTCAAAGGCCATTCTTCTGGAACAGGATCTAGGCCACCTTCATGAAAAGGGTGACATTTAGATATTCGTTTGATTGTTAAATACCCACCTTTTAACGCACCGTGTTTTTGAACGGCCTCTACACCGTAATGTGAGCAAGTAGGATAGAAACGGCAACTAGGCGGAGTTAAAGGGGATATTATTTTTTGATAGAATTTAAAAATCCATACTATTATATGTTTCATTCGTCAGTTAGCGTCCTTTGGTTTCCGGCATTATATCGTTATGTTTATTGTATTGAAATATGTGGTATAAGAAAAGTAATAACAACTATAATTCATGGGAGAGTGTCAACTTTATGTCAACAGCATTAAATAATGAACTAAACAAACAGGTAGCGCTATGGTCAGTCATGTACACAAAATTACATAACTTTCATTGGTATGTAAAAGGGCCGTCTTTTTTTACGTTACATGCAAAATTTGAGGAGTTATATAACGAAGCTACTTTAAACATGGATGAGATAGCAGAACGTATTTTAACACTTGGAGCTAATCCTGTTGCTACATTAAAAGAACATCTAGAGCTTTCAGATGTAGAGGAAGCGAGCAATAAAGAAACAGCCGATCAAATGGTAGAAACCGTTGTTAAAGATTTCGAGAAAATAATGAAGTCTTTGAAAAAAGGGATGAATGAAGCGGCAAAGGTCGAAGATGATATGACCGAGGATCTACTAAATGCTATTTATCAAAAAACAGAAAAACACCAATGGATGCTAAATGCATTTTTGGGGGATTCAAATAAATAGTTCACCTTTTTCTAAAGTAACCGATATTAAGCTTGTAAAGGGAGGGATCAATTTGGATCTTAATTCTATTATGTCTTCACACTTATCGGAGCTACAACAAACTGTTCAAATGAGTGTCTTAAAAAATGCTATGAACATGGAAACCGTAGCTGCTATTGGGTTATTAGAGGACATGCCTCAAGTATCGGCACCCCATCCTTATAAGGGATCAGTTGTAGACATTCAAGCTTAATGTTATTTACAAGTACCCTTGCTAGCCACTGGCGGTTGGTACACATTTTGAAATGAGTTAATTTTACAAACAATGACCATTCAACATTTGAATGCAATTAGGACGAGACTAACTTAATTTGGAGAAAAACATGCGCTTATATGGTGCATGTTTTTTTATTTTGGAGACATACTTAATAAAAAGGATGTGTGCAAATGACGATTAACAAAGTGTATGTTTCTGTGACAAATAAAAAGGTATTTTCGTATCCTGATGAGTCCCCTTGGGAATTCGAAGTAGTAGCAAATAGAGAAATTATTCCTGTATTTCAAAAGCTTTTTGAACAGCTTACTATAACAGAAACAAGTAACTTTTGGAGGGCGCATATTCCAATTAGATACTATCATTTGGATAAAGAAAACGATGACTACGACACGAAAATGAAAAAGATATATGCATTGATTCATGAGTTTGGGGATCAAGAATCAAAAACATTTATAGAACAGCTTCCATATTTTAATGAAAGTAGGAGAGTATTCGTTGAGTAAAATAATAAGTAGAAAAGGGAACGAGACTAATTCGACTTACCGTAATGTTAGTTCACTATTAAACCAGTCACCACAAAAAATCTCAGAACAAAACCTAGCACGTAACGGAGAAGAAGGAAATGAAAATTACAAATTAGAACAAAAAGCAATGTCTGAAGAAAATTTTGCAAAAGAACAGAAGAAATTATGAATAGTTAAGACTTGGCTGTTTGCTAAGTCTTTTTTTCATTCGGTATGCGGTGTATATGTAAAAGATAAGTTATACAGCAGGATATCCACATCAAAAAACTAGAAGACATGAGTCATCTAGTTTTTTGTGTAAATAACAACTATATCCCTAAATATTCAGTGTTACCTAACTGTAATTTTTTTAGACAGATCTGGACCACTTCTAATATTAACGATGTACTTATAAGACAGGAGCACCGGTCTCATTTATTCGTGATTTTGAATGGCTCATTATTAAAATAATTGACCATACAATAGCTAAAATAACTAAACCAAGTGATGCTGTCAATAATATACTGCGTCCACCTTCAAAGCCTGTAATGTTTAAAATAGTTTGATAAAAAAATGGGCTTATTAAACCGCCTAGGCCTTGTGCAGCAATTACGAAACCAACAAATGAAATGCCTTTTTGTTCATTTGATAATTCGGATGTTCGTGCTAATACTCCAGGAAGCGCTAACCCTAAGCCTAATCCCCCAATAAAACTAGCGATAAAAATCATCGTTAAGCTACTTGATAAATAACATGCAAATATACCTCCACCAGTTAATAAAACAGCTATAGGTACGTTTTGAGTAGGCATGAGCGCACGTAGTTTAGAGAAGAACATACCAACAATTAACGTCCCAAATGTGAATAAGGAAATCGCTAGCCCTGCTTCTGTAGCGTTTCCTAATCCTTCTGTTTGGATTATAATCGCTATGTTTGTCACATATCCAAAAACAAACATTGAGTAAATAATTTGCCCTATAGTATAACCATATACAGTTTTAGGAGCAGAAAATAATGTTTCTTTTAAAGAAGCTTGAACTGTACTTTTCTTTTCTGGTTCTGGTAAGTATAAGAACGTAATTGCTAAAATCCAGATCGGGAATAAATAAACTAAGAACCCATAATGCCACCCAAAGCTATCTGCTAACATACCACCACCAAGTTGGAAGAAAATTGCTCCTATACAAGCAATCGTGGATGTACCGAATCCAATCAAGAAATCTCGTTCGCGACCTTCGTAGAACCTAGTAATGATGTCAATTGATAATGGTAATGTAATCCCTACACCAAGCCCTAAAATTCCTCGAAAGACAATAATTAAAAATAAATTATCTAGAAAGAATGGCATAATACCGCCAATTAAAAATAAAACTAGACCAGTAAATAGTAGGCTACGGGATGTAAATTTAGTCGAAAGTTTACCGTAAAATAAGGAAGGGACAATCTGAAATAGTCCGGGAATAGTTGCAATTAACATAACAGTAGAGGGTGCAAAATCAGGAAAAGCTTTAATTAAATCTGCCATAATAGATCCTGCTACACCTGCTGCTACATCTTGGAATGCAATAATGATAATGAGGAACTTTAAAAAGTTTTTACTCTTTGTTGGAAAAATAATGTTACCTCCTCTTATTAGTAGTAATTGCCTAAAAACTGTCTTCACCAGTAATTGGGAATAGTGGAACAATGATTACATATTTTATGGTAACGTCATACTTGTTAAGAGATGTACATGTATCCAAATTAAGAAAGAGATAGAGCCCATTTGGTCCATGCAACTATATCACCTCTAGTGAAGTAAGCGTTTTCACTTTGCTTATCCCCTTTCTTTGAAGTTAATAAAATAGTAGCATTTTTAATTTTTATTTGAATAGATAAACTTTACTTAAAAACGATGTATGCTTTCATAAGAATTTATTTGAGAAATGATTTAATCCTCAAAAAAAACCTACGCCTCTGCAAAGCGTAAGCTGTAAAAGTTTATTCAATTTCTACTTCTCCTAATATCTCTAACGCTTCAATACAGAATGTTAATTCGAAAGAGTCCTTAGAATTTCGTAAATCTTTATTTAATAAATCTTCGAGTTTTTGAATGCGATATACTAAGCCGCTCATGGATAAATTTAAATCACACATTGTTTGCTGCAAATTACCATTATTCTTTAAAAATGTATAGAGTGTTTTTAAAAACTCAACTTTTTTTGCTTCTTTTAGTTCTAAAATAGCTTTTAACTCGTGCTTTGCTAATTGAATAATTGAAGTTTTATTGTGTGCATTAATAATTGAGCTAATGATACTTGTATTTTCAAATAAGACGATTGGTTGTTTTTTATCAATATTTAAGGCAATAATCGATTGCTGATGCGCTTCTGGAATATCTTCAATATCTTGAATTATACGGCTAATGCCAATCCGAAAGTCATAAATTTTAAAGGAACGTTGTAAGTGCTTTATTATACTTTCGGCAATTTCTATCGTATTTGGTTGCTTTTGCATTAAAAAAATAATTTCATCTTGAAATGAGGTAATAAAAATAGGTATTTTGTGCATTTCCAAATATATTGCAAATGTTTGAATCACTTTTTCTAGTATTTGTTGTTCCTTAATCTGCATGCTATTTTTGAGAATTTTGACGTTGCCGATAAAAAAGTCTTGCTTTAAATCAATTTCCATTAAGTAGCTACGATAATTCATACTCGACTTTGATGTGTATTGCTTTTGTAATAGTTGTTCAAAGAAGTAAGCTTTCATATTTTCAATAGCTTCTAAACTTGTTTTCTCATTTAAATAATGAAGGGAGCAAGTTGTTGCTGCACGTTGGATAAAGTCGCGCTCAAATTCTAATTGCTCTGTCTGTGGTGGATAAATAAATGCAATATATCCAATGACTTGATGATGCACTGTAATTGGACAAACGAGCCGCGTATGTTCTTTAGCATCTATTTGTAGTGGATGCTCGGGTTCAATCGGCTTCAACAAAAGCTTACCTGATCGGGTTTGCCCAACTTGCTTAGCAAAATCCTCATATAAACTATCTAGTTCTTCTAATGTAATGCCAGCAGTAAGATATGGATTCAAGTTTAAATCTTGTAAAACAACAGGTGTATCGAGTGTTTCGTGAACAGTTTCCAATAATTGCTCAAGTTTCATTCCTTGTGTTAGTCCCTTTGTTAAATTGTTATGAAAAATAGATACTAGCTCAGTTAAACGCTTCTCTTGATAAAGTTGTTCATAGGTTGTATTTAATTCATCAATCATGCGAGAATGATTCATTTTAATCACATACGATTGTGTTTCTTTATCCCAATCTTCTAGAGCTCTCATCTCAAACGCGCATTCAGCATCTCCCCGCGCACGACAGGTTACTTCAATTATATATATTTCTTTTTTTGTTAAAAAGGAAGTGAAACCGCTTGCATAACCAGCCAATGTGTGACAAGCAACATGCTTACTCAGGCCAAAATGCTGCAAATGCTCTGAAGCTTCGTACGAATTAATCCAAATTCCTTTAGCGTAAATCTCTTTAATATTATCGTGTTCGTCTAGCTCCAATACTCGCTCGGTTATTAAATCAGTAATTTGTCCCGTGTTTAAATGATAAGTGGATGCAGAATCTAACTTTTCACGTAATCTAAGTTGCATTCGATCTACTTCTTTTGCATGGGCAACTCCTAAATTCCATCCATATCGTAATAAGAATGTTTTGGCATGATCATGTCCTAAATGCTCGATAAGTTCTTTACGCAATAAGCCAAATGAATTTGATGTTGTATACAGCTCTTTATCAAACGTTGGTAAAGTCATTTGTTCGCCTCTTTTCGTAAATTCTTTACAGGGATAAAACAGTTATTAAAGACATTTTATCAGAAAATTTAGTGAAATATAGTGCGAATTAAATAAAAATTAACTATTTCTACATTTTGAGTAGTTTTTATTGGTATTGAAGTTCAAAATTCAACGATTTTCATTGTACATTTCAAAATTTACTTTCGTTACATTTAATCTATCTAACAAGACAGGAGTGAATACGATGCCAGATGTATTAACAAAAAATGAGCTTGCCATTATTGATGAAGCAAAGGTATTAGCAGAAAAAATACGTGGGCGTGCAAGATTAACGGAGGAGTTACGCCGTATTCCAGAAGAAACGATTCAAGAATTAAAAGATACAGGTATTTTAAAAATTTTACGTCCAAAACGTTATGGTGGACTGCAATTAAGTGTAGAAACATATGCACGGGTCATTGTAGAGCTTTCAAAGGCATGTGCTTCAACCGGTTGGATTGCTTCTTTATGTGCTATACGTGAATTAATGGTTGCGGAATCATTTAATGAAGAAGCGCATGAAGAAATTTTTGGCCAAGATCCAGAAGGTGTTCTCTTTGCAGGGGTATATGAGCCTCGAGAATGCAAAGTACAAAAAGTAGATGGGGGCTATTTAATCGAAGAAGGTCACTGGATGTTTTGTTCTGGATCATTGCATGCCACATGGGGCTATTTTGGAATGTATACAAAAGATGAAGAAGGAAATATTTTAGAGCAACTGTTAATGACTGTTCCATTTAGCGATCTCGATATTGAAGATGATTGGTACACACTTGGCTTAAAAGGTACCGGGAGTAATGCCGTACGAATGAAAAATGTCTTTGTACCAGAAAATCGTGTAACTTCTTTTATCGCTGTATTAGATGGAGACTTTAAATCATCACATTTACGCGATATTCCTTTATATAGTGCTGCTTTATTCCCAGGATTAATTCTTTCGCTAGGCTTACCAGCATTAGGAGTTGTGCAAGAAATGTTGGAAAACTTTAAAAAGGGGTTGCCTTATCGTACAGCTCAACATATGGGGGTGAAGATGATTAAAGATGCAGCAAGCACACATACATTGCTTGCAACATCAACCTTAAAAGTGGAAACAGCTGAAATGTACTTAATGAATTTAGCTAAATGTATGGATGAGTGGGCGGCAAAACAAGTAATTATGCCAAAAGAGCTTCGTTTGAAAGCGCTAACAGATATCGGTTATGCTAACGAATTATTAAAAGAAGCGATGGATGCGTTATTTGCTGCTAGTGGTTCAGGCTTTGTATACGATCAAAACCCAATGCAGCGGTTAATTCGCGATTTTATAACGATGCATTCTCATCGTTCTTTATCCCCTGTCATAACACGTGAAAATTATGGGCGATTATTAGTAGGGTTAGAGCCAAATGCAATTCGTTATTAAGTAAAAACTAATGAAGAACAATTTGTTTTTCATATGTTTCTTCTATAGTTTTGAAGAATTTGCTTCAATTAAAATAGCAATAACGAGAGAAAGGAGTTAGTCAGTAAATGAATCCTAAAATTGCAAAGTTAGGTTATGTGTCATTGCAATCATCAGATATGGAGACATCCGTTAACTTTTTTCAAGAAGTAATTGGACTAGAATGTACTGAAAAAATTGGCGATATTTATTACTTCTGTGCTTGGGGTGACTTTGAACATCACAGTTTAGTTCTTAGTCCGGGCGAGACTGGAAAGGTGACACATTTTGGTTTGCGCACAAAAAGAAAAGAAGATGTGGAATTATTTGCGCAGCAATTATCAGCAAAAGGCTATGAAATAGAAAATGTACCAGCTTGGACAACACCTGGCATTGGAGAAGCAATTCGATTTACTGCACCATCTGGTCATCGTATTGAATTATATTATGATACCCAGCGTTCCCAAGTCGAAGAACATCGCAAATCGGTCCTTAAAAACCAAACATATAAATCTTGGGCAAAGGGAATTTCACCTAGACGTTTGGATCATATCAACATTCATACATGTGCAGATACAAAAAGTGTGTATGCATTTTTCGTGGATGAACTAGGATTCCGCATTAATGAATGTATTGAGGATGAAAATGGTACATTACTAGCTGGATGGATGAGTGTGACAGAACTGGTTCATGATATCGCTCTTGTAACACATGAAAAGTTAGAAACGACTGCACGATTCCATCATATTTCATACTGGCTAGACGATGTAGGCGATATTTTACGAGCAGCAGATATTTTAAGAGAATCTAACCTACAATTTATCGGTCCAGGCAAACATAGTATTTCACAAGCTATTTATTTATATGTCATTGATCCAGGTAGTGGTTGTCGTGTAGAACTTTTTACAGGAGGATACTTAATCTTCGAACCGGATTGGGAGACAGTTGTATGGCGACCAGAAGAGCGTGCGCTTGGCAATACATTTTGGGGTGACAGCATTACAGGCAATGAACTAATTATTTCAACAATTGAAGCATAAGGGGGAGGTATATAAATGCAGGTGACAACAGAAGTAACAGTTACATCACAACCAATAAAAACAGGCAAATACACAACATGGATGAATGAATCAGGTCAACAACATCCAGAAACAATTTTGTTTTTACATGGTTCAGGACCAGGAGTTACGGCAATCGCAAACTGGAGATATGCGCTAAATGATTGTGGGTCACAATTTCATTGTTTAGCTCCAGACTTATATGGGTTTGCCCAAAGTGACCATCCAGATGTCCCATTAAAAAACCGTCAAGCATGGATGGACTGCTGGATGGAACAAGTCATAGAAATTTTAGATTACTACAAATTAGAAAAAGTCCATGTAGTTGGTAACTCTTTAGGTTGCTCGATTGCTTTAGAATTAGCAGTTGAATATACAGATCGCTTTGATCGCATTGTATTAATGGGTCCAGGAGGAACACCAAATACGAAATTAAGTTTAGAGCTGGCACGTGCTAAAAACTTTTATGATAATCCATCTGAAAAACGCCTTCAGCAGATTATGGGGTGGTTTGTCTATGACAATGAGGCGATGCAACCTGTCATTGATGAAGTGACAAAACCGAGATTTGAAAATGCTATGCGAGAAGAAGTGAAACGTTCGAATAACTCAATTTTTGCTACAGCAGCGGTGCCGATTCCAACAGTAGCATTAAATCGACTGGAACATCCAATTTTACTTGTACATGGTCGAGATGACAAAGTATGCTCGATTGACTCTAGCTACTATTTATTAGAACATTTGGGTAATGCACAACTTCATGTTTTTAGCCGATGTGGGCACTGGACACAAATTGAGAAAAAGGATAAATTTAATTATTTAATTCAACAGTTTTTTAAAGGGCTAATATGAAAAAAATATTTAAAGCGCTTTCAAAAAAGGAGGTGTCTTGATGTTACAAGAATTGACAGCAGATGTTGTCGTAGTAGGTGCTGGCAATGCCGCCATGTGCGCAGCTATTGCTGCCGCCGAACAAGGAAGTGATGTCATAGTTTTAGAAATTTCCTCAGAAGCCGAAAAAGGTGGCAATACCACGTATACTCATGGTTCAATGCGCTTTGCGTACAAGAGTGGTGAAGAGATTAGGGCACTTTTACCAGATATGACGGATGAGGAATTTTCAATGACCGACTTTGGTGTATATACTAAAGAGCAATTTTTTGAAGATGTGAGTCGCCTATCAAATTATCGAACAGACTATGATTTAGCTAATATTTTGGCAAAGGAAAGCTATAAAGTAATGCAGTGGTTAACATCGCACCATGTTAAATGGATTCCTATTTATGGACGCCAAGCATTTAAAATAGACGGAGTTTTCAAGTTTTGGGGAGGTATGGTGGTAGAGGCAGTTGGCGGTGGGAAGGGTCTAGTGGATGCACTTCATTTGGAGGCAAAACGATTGGGGGTCCGCATTTTATATAATACCCCTGCAGTTAAACTAAACATGGTAAATAAACGAATCCAAGGTATTCATATTCGGCAGCAAAAGCAAGATGCATACATCCAGTGTAAATCCGTTGTACTTGCAAGTGGTGGCTTTCATGCGAATGTCGAAATGCGTACTAAATATTTAGGACCTGGATGGGATACCGTTCATACGCGAGGATGTAAGTTTAATACAGGTGCAGGTTTAAAAATGGCCATAGATGTGGGAGCAAGAACGATTGGCAATTGGTCTGGTGCACATGCAGTCGGTGGTGATCGGTATTTGCCAAGCTTCAAAGAAGGCTTTCAAAAGTTAAGCTACCCCTTTGGCATTCTCATTAATAAAGATGGTAAACGCTTTATCAATGAAGGAGCGGATTACCGGAATTATACGTATGCCAAAATCGGAAGAGAAATTTTAAAACAACCGGGTCAATATGCATGGCAAGTGTTCGATGCAAAAGGAAAACATTTTTTACGAGAAGAATATGAAGGACGCTCAGTCTCAAAAGTAGAAGCCAACACACTAGAAGAACTTGTGGAAATGATGGGTGATGTAGACCACGAAGGCTTTTTAACAGAAGTAAAAAACTTCAATAAAGCTGTAATGGATGTTCCATTTAATCCGAATGTGTTAGATGGCAAAGGTACAGAAGGATTAATAGTGCCAAAATCAAACTGGGCGCTCCCTATCAATGAAGGACCATTTGTAGCATACGCCATTGGTTGCGGAATTACGTTTACATATGGTGGTCTACACATTACGAAAAAAGCACAAGTATTACATGAAGATACAGATGCAATTGAAGGTTTATATGCAGCTGGAGAAATTGTTGGTGGTCTTTATTATGACAATTATCCAGGAGGGGCGGGTCTTACATCAGGCTCTGTATTTGGTAAAATAGCCGGCACTCAAGCAGCGAAATATGTTCAAGCTGAATTTCAATTGAAATAAGGGGGAACTTGTATGTCTATTCAAGCACATAAAGTACAAACAGGGGATTATGGAACATTTATCTATGAGTCTGGTAAAGGAAATAAAGAAACCGTGATTTTATTACATGGTTCTGGCCCAGGAGCTGGGGCAAAAGCAAATTGGCAACACGTATTAGAAGATTACGCGAAGGATTATCATGTTGTAGCACCAGACCTAGTAGGGTTTGGAGATACAGATCATCCAACAGACTATCCAGAAAATGGCGTACAATGGATGGCAAAACGTGTAAAACAAATTTTAGACTTAATGGATACATTACAAATTGAAAAAGCCCATTTAGTAGGGAACTCTTTGGGCGGTGTGATTGCGATGTATTTAAATATGGAAGCCCCAGAACGATTCCCGAAAAATGTATTAATGGGTGCTGGTGTGTTATTAAAAGAGCCAACAGTTGAGCTAATGAAGTTAGCCAACTTCCATTTAGATCCTACTAAAGAAAACTTACGGAACTTATTATCATGGTTTGTGTATGACATTGAGAATATGAAAGATTTCGTTGACGAAGTTGTAGAACAGCGTTTTGAAATGTTCCAACGCCCAGAAATTTACCGTTCCTATCGGGAAAATTTTACGAAATCTAGCTTAACTGAAATGTTAATTCCTCAAACAGCCTTCGAACGTATGCAAAATGAATTTTGTTTAATTCATGGGCATTTTGATCGCTTTGTTCCATTACAAAGTAGTTTATATGCATTAGATCACTTACCAAATTGTGAATTGCATGTATTTAAAAAATGTGGTCATTGGGCAATGATTGAACAACGTGAAGAATTTTTATATGCAACAAAACATTTCTTTAATAAAAGTGTTTCCACAAAATCTGAACCTGTGAACGTGTAAGTTAAAAGTAATGTTAAACAAATACTACGCATGAACACTTAATATTCTATGATGCACAATAAAAAGGAGTGTGGCTCAATGACACAAACATCAGTTCAACAAATTGAAGTACGCGATATGCTGATTGAAAACGCACGTTCAATGCAACAGATTTTACGTAGTGCGACCTTGGAAATCGATCAAACGAGTAAAATCCCTGATGAAATTGTTCAAATGATTCGTGATAAAGGATTATTAAAAGTATTACGACCGAGATTGTTTGGTGGCTATCAAACAGATATGCGTACCTATTTTGAAGTGGTGACAGAAATTTCACGTGGCAATGGTTCTGCTGGGTGGTTTGTATCTTTAAGTAACATTCGAGACTATATGGTTTCTTACGCTTTCGGTCGAAAAGCCTTAACCGAAATCTTTGGAGAAAACCATGATAAAGATGTGGTGCTAGCTGGAAACTTCAAACCAATTCATATCGATATAGAGCGTATCGAGGGGGGCTACTTAGTGAAAAAAGCACAATGGCCATTCGTATCTGGATCCCCTTATGCAGACTGGTTTTATTCCGGTGCACCTGTCGATGATGGAAATGGTGGACAAGAAATGGCTATTTTCATCGTTCCACGTCCAGATGTGAAGGTTTTAGATGATTGGGATGTAGTGGGATTAAAAGGTTCAGGTAGTAATAGTATCGTGATGGAAAATGTATTTATCCCAGACCACCGTGTATCACTAGATCGTTTAGCAGTCCAAGGTCATTATCTTATTGATGAACTAAAGGATGAGCCACTATATCGCACACCATTTGTTCCATCGTTAACATTATCTATTGTAGCGCCAGCATTGGGGCTTGCCCTCGGTGGGTTCGATTTACACATGGAACGCGTCATGAAGGCGGGTATTGGCAATACATTCTATCAGAAAATGAGCGAGGCACCCGTAACGCATTTACAAATTGCAGAAGCGGAAATGAAAATTGAAGCAGCCCGTTTAATGTTTGTCGATGTGATTAATAAGCTTGACGAGTACTCTCGTGAAGGAAAGTTATTTAATCAAAAAGAAAGTATTCGCATGAAAGCTGAATTTGGTTTTGCAAATCAATTATGTAAGGAATCCTATGATTTAATGCTTGCAGGAGCTGGTTCAGTGTTTGCTTATAATAGCAATGTGTTCCAAACCTTCTACCGCGACTTCATTACTATGCACTTACACGCGTTTATTACACCAAGTTCACTTTTAGAAACACATGGACGCATTCTTTGTGACTTAGAGCCGAATACGTATTTTGCATAATAAATTATATACAGCTAAAAGAGAAGAGATAAGTTTAGGACTCTTCTCTTTTTTTAAAAGATAAGTATATAAAAATGTCCTATGAACACTGGGTTTAAAGGACTTGTAAGAATGAATAATCCTATGATTTCCGTTACAGGTGGACGCTTTCCGCGGGCGTTGCCTCAGCCTCCTCGCTCGGAAAACATATGCTCCTGCGGTTACTCGTGGCAAAGACATTGCCCAAACAAAGTTTGGCCACTGTCTTCGCTGCGGGGTCTTCGTCTAACGCTTTTCCCACTGGAGACGCCACCTTGCACTACAATCCATTAATGTGTAGTACTACACTAAAAGATTTGGCATAGCTTATCAATAAGATAGAAAGATTGGACTAATTTTTAATGATTAGCTTAAATTACTTGTAATCTTTTTTGAATTATAAATGCTATCCACAGGCTCGAGCCGTGCCTACGGAAAGTGTCCGACCGGAGCTGAAATCAATGGCATATCTAGGTTTTTGTTCTGAAAAGACCGGGCGTTTTTTGCCAGGTTTTTCTTATTAACATTTTTAGGTGGGGAAAAGATGAAAACATGTGGTCATTACCAAGCGGAGTTTGCAGTAAGACCCATTTGGCATAAGCAGTTCGGAGTCATTTGGATAGATATTAGCGCACAAAAAATTATTACATACCATCCAACCACAGAAGAAGAAAATATTTATGATGCTATGGGTCCGATTGAAGCAATCGTGTCTGTAGATGATGGTCAATTTATAGGTGTGTATAAAGATGGGTTATACAAGATTAACTTTAAAATGGGGACGAAAAAACCGTTCGCCTTTCCTCCTGGATTAAGTGCATTGCATTATTTAAATGATGCGAAATGTGGTCCAGACGGTTATATATGGGTTGGTTCATCAGATGGTTTTTTTAAAAAGTTTAGAGAAACTGCTCCAACTGCGATGTCGGATTATCCTTTTCATAATTCAAAGTTATTTCGTATTAGCCCAGACGGAGAAGTTCAGGCCTTGCTTGAAAATATTACATTATCAAATGGTTTAGCCTGGCAAAAGGAAACCAATACATTCTACCATATTGATTCAGCTAAACAATCTATTTTTCAATACCAATTTACAGAGGATGGTATTTTAGAATTTCAACGTATTGTGTACACGTCTGAAATGCTAGAAGGGTTTCCAGGTGGAATGACGATTGATGCTCAAGATAATTTATGGATAGCGTTGTTTAAAGGAGGGCTTATCGCTCAAAAAAGTAATAAGCCATCACGCATTATCTGTTTAAATCCAACAACGATGCAAATTTTAGAAGAAATTCTTTTACCCGTTTCACATGTTACGTCATGTGTTATTGGTGGTGAAGATTTAAATATGCTTTATATTACAACAGCCAGGGATCCATTATCTCAGGCACGTGCAACTAAAGAACCTTTAGCGGGCTATTTATTAGAGATACCAATATCAAGTTTCGGGATTGAGCAATTTTCAATTCCTGTTATGCAAAAAAGCAAAATTCAATAAAAATTGTTTAAAAAAGTTGAAATTATAGATAAAAAGAGTTCTAACTGAAATCGCTTTCTTTTTATATGATGAATATAAGTTTAGGAAACCAAACATGAACAGTAAGGTAGGGAGGGTTGAGAATGGCAAAACCAGAAATTGCAAAATTAGGTCATGCAGCATTAGTAAGTACAGACTTAGAAAAATCATTATGGTTTTTTAAAGAAGTCATTGGATTAGAAGAGACAGCGGCAATCGATGGAGTACATTATTTGCGCGCATGGGGAGACTTCCAGCACCATACGTTAAGCATCGAACATGGTGACAGCTCGTATGTAAAACGAATTGGCTGGCGAACGAAAACTAAAGACTGCGTTTTAGGCTTTAAAGAACTTTTGCAACAAGCAGACGTAGTCGTTGAAGAATATCCAAAAGGAACGACACCTGGAATTGGGGATGCGGTTCGTTTCCAATTGCCGAGCGGACATACATTTGAGCTTTATTATGACGTTGAAAAACCAGAAGCTGCATCAGAATATAAATCTATTTTAAAAAACCAAGTATATCAAGCACATAGAAAAGGCATATCTCCACGTCGCTTTGACCACGTGAATATTCATACATCTACAAATGCTAATCTTACATTTGATTTCCTACTTGATACACTTGGCTTTAACTTGCGTGAATATGTAAAAGGGGATGAAGGTATTTTAGCCGGCTGGATGAGTGTAACATCTCTTGTTCATGATGTTGCATTAGTACATAAGTCGACTTTGCCATCAAAAGCACGTTTACATCATCTTTCCTATTGGTTAGACAACTCGCAAGATATTTTACGTGCAGCAGATATTTTAAAAGAGCAAGGCATTTCAATTATTGGTCCAGGTAAACATGGAATTACACAGGCAATTTATTTATATGTAATGGACCCAGGAAGTGGTTGTCGTGTAGAACTATTCTCGGGTGGCTATTTAATATTTGAACCAGATTGGGAGCCAATTGAGTGGACACGCGAAGAACAGTTAACTGTAGGAAACACATATTGGGGCGATAGCGTGCAAGATAAAGAGTTAAATAATATTACAATCGAAGCACGGTAAGAAAAGGGGAGGTTTAACATATGAAACCAGAAATTTCAAAACTAGGACATTTCGGATTAGTGAGTACAGACTTAGAAAAATCATTGTGGTTCTTTAAGGAAGTAATTGGTTTAGAAGAAACAGAAGTAGTAGACGGGGTGCACTACTTGCGTGCATGGGGAGATTTTGAACATCATACGCTATCAATTCGTGCTGGAGAAGAATCCTGCCTAGATCATATTGCATGGCGAACGAAGCGTACAGAAGATGTCGATGCATTTGCGGATTCTTTAAAGGCAAGCGGTACAGAAATTGAATGGGTGGAACCGGGAGCAGAAGCTGGGCAAGGAAAAGCATTCCGCTTCAAAACACCGAGTCAGCATACGTTCGAAATTTACTTTGAAATGGAAAAAACACTAGCATCAGCTGAAACGCGATCGGTACTAAAAAACCAATCGCATCGCTCATGGAATCGGGGCGTGTCACCAAGACGTATTGATCACGTGAACTTATTATCCTCATTACCAACAAAAGAGTTTGCAGACTTTTTACAAGAACAATTAGGCTTTAATTTACGTGAATATATTGAAGCGCCAGATGGTAACTATTTAGGAGCATGGCTAAGTGTAACCCCACTTGTACATGATATTGCCGTCAGTTTTGACCCAAACGCACCATCTACACATGAAGTGCACCATATTGCATATTGGCTAGATAATGCACAAGATTTATTGCGCGCAGCAGATATTCTAAAAGAACACGGTATTTACTTTAAGGGGCCAGGAAAACACGGTATCTCACAAGCTATGTATATTTATGCCATTGACCCAGGTAGTGGCGTGCGTCTTGAAATATTTACAAATGGTTACTTAATATTTGAACCAGATTGGGAACCGATTCGCTGGACCTTAGATGAAATGGATATTGGCTTTACGTATTGGGGAGACCAAATGGATTCCAAAACGGAAAATAATCCAACAATTAAAGCATAGGGGGAATGGAAAATGGAAGATCGTTTATTCCGTGATGCGATGGGAAAATTTGCGACAGGTGTGACAGTTATTACAACGCTGCATGAAGGACAGCCACATGGAATGACAGCGAATGCATTTATGTCCGTATCGCTTGATCCAAAATTAGTGGTTATTTCAATCGGAGCAAATGCACGTTGTCTGTCAAAAATCAAAGAAAGTGGCATTTTCGCAGTCAATATATTAGCTGCACATCAACAGGAACAGTCAATGATTTTTGCGGGACAAATAAAAGAAAATCGTGAAGTGACATTTGAAACACTGGCGGATATTCCTGTAATACCAGATGCTTTAGCACAAGTAAGTTGTGACGTTGTTTCTGAATACATCGAAGGCGACCACACATTATTTATTGGTAAAGTACGTGATATTCGTGTACAGGATGGGGAGCCATTATTGTTTTATGCAGGGAAATACCGCTCACTGGAGACAGTGCCGGTATAAGGAGGGAGACATCGGTGGATATTCAAAAAGGTGCTCAATTATTAAGATTAGCTGAAATGAATAAGCAACCGATTGCCCCATTTACATCGTCAACTGAAATATCAGTTGACGATGCTTATCGTATCCAACTTCTTCAAATTCAAGAAAAAACAGAAGCGGGAGCCGAAGTTGTGGGCATGAAAATTGGATTAACAAGTAAAGTAATGCAGGATATGTTTAAGGTGAAGACCCCAGACTTTGGACATATATTAAATACGATGGTGTACGCCGAAGAAGAACCGATCAAAATCCAACATTTTTTACAACCAAAAGTAGAATTTGAACTGGCCTTTTTCTTAAAATCGGATTTAAAAGGACCAAATGTGTCAGAATACGATGTCATTGCGGCGACGGAGGCTATTGCACCCGCAATTGAGATTATTGATAGTCGAATAGAAAATTGGCAATTTCAATTTCAAGATACTGTCGCTGATAACGGATCTTCAGCAGGAACAGTGATCGGTAAAATGCGTACTCCTGTTGATTTACAAGCGTTGGAGACAATTGAATTAGTTGCTAAGCGTAACGGGGAAGTATTTGACAAAGGTTTAAGTAGTGCTGTAATGGGAAATCCAGCAAAGGCTGTTGCATGGCTTGCGAATATGTTAAGTGATTACGATATTACATTAAAAGCAGGACAATTCATTTTAGCTGGAGCCATAACGGCAGCAGTACCGTTTGAATCAGGTGATACTTTCGAAGCAGATTTCGGAACGTACGGCACTGTCCGTGTCGCATTTTCATAAAAGAGGTGACGGAATGACAAAATTAAAAGTAGGAATTATCGGTTCAGGCAATATTGGGACGGATTTAATGTATAAAATTGAGCGCTGTGATTATTTACAAATGTCAGTGATGATTGGTATCGATCCAGCTTCTGAAGGGTTGCGTAGAGCAAAAGAGCGGGGATATAAAACAATTGAGAATGGTATTGAAGGTTTGTCTGACCAAATGGACTTAGTTGATATTGTATTTGATGCGACAAGTGCATATGCACATGAGGCAAATTTTGCAGTAGTCAAAGCAGCGGGAAAAAAGATGATTGATTTAACCCCTGCAGCGATTGGTCCATTTACTGTGCCTCCTGTAAACTTAACGCAACATATTGAAGCAGACAATGTCAATATGGTGACATGTGGTGGACAGGCTACAATCCCGATGGTATATGCCATTAATCGTATTACCTCAGTTGAATATGCGGAAATTGTTGCAACTGTGGCAAGTAAAAGTGCCGGTCCTGGAACACGTGCAAATATTGACGAGTTTACCCATACAACTGCACGAGCAATTGAGGTAGTCGGTGGAGCGAAAAAGGGAAAAGCTATCATTATTTTAAATCCAGCAGAACCACCTATTATTATGCGTGATACAGTGCATGCGTTATTAACTGAAGAAGGTAAGGAACAAGAAATTATTGAATCCGTTCATGAAATGGTTAAAGAGGTTCAATCATACGTTCCAGGTTATCGTTTGAGAGGGGAGCCCATTTTTGAGGGGAAAAAAGTATCCATTTTTGTAGAAGTAGAAGGAGCAGGTGACTTCTTTCCAAAATACTCTGGTAATTTAGATATTATGACCGCAGCGGCTGCACGGGTAGCAAATGAGATAGCTAAAAATCATGTAATTGGAGGAATTCGTGTATGAAAGATGTGCATGTATTAGACGTTACTTTACGTGATGGTAGTCACTCGATGCAACATGCGTATACAGAAGCGCAAGTTCGATCGGTTGCGCGTGGATTAAATAAGGCTGGATTAGAATATTTTGAAGTATCTCATGGAGATGGTTTAGGTGGTTCCAGCTTACAATACGGTCTATCAGCAGTGGATGAATTAAAACTAATTGAAGCTGCAGTAGATGAATGTGATGTTTCAAAAGTTGCTGTCTTATTAATCCCAGGTATTGGTGTTAAAGGTGATTTGCAAAATGCGGTTACTGTAGGTGCAAAAATGGCGCGTGTGGCAACCCATGTAACAGAAGCTGATGTAGCTGCTCAACATATCTCCCTAAGTCGAGAGCTTGGTTTGAAAACAGCAGGTTTTTTAATGATGGCACATATGGCCGATACGAAAGTAATTGTAGAACAAGCGAAATTATTTGAAAGTTACGGTGCTGAAATAGTTTATGTAACCGATTCTGCAGGCTCTTTATTGCCACATGAAGTAACAGAGCGCATCCGGGCGTTAAAAGAGCACGTTAGTTGTGAGATTGGTTTTCATGCCCATAATAATTTATCGCTGGCGATGGCAAATACATTGGCAGCTGTGGAAGCTGGTGCTACATATATTGATGGTTCATTACGGGCACTCGGAGCAGGGAGTGGAAACACGCAAACGGAAGCTATCATTGCTGTATTAGACCGTTTGAATATTGCCACTGGCGTTCATTTATATGACATTATAGATGTGGCAAATGACGTCGTGGCACCAATGATGTTACGGCCACAAGAGATTAGTGGTTCTAGTTTAATGATGGGGTATGCAGGCGTATATTCAAGTTTTTTACTTCATACAGAAAAAGCAGCACAACAATTTGGAGTAGATGAGCGAGATATTTTAATAGAGCTTGGTCGCCGAAAAACGATAGGCGGGCAAGAAGATATGATTTATGAAGTCGCACAAACCATTCGAGCTACAAAATAAAAAACAAGAAGCTGTGCAGAGTAATACGTATCTGGACTGCTTTTTTTACTGCTTAGAAGATTATACTATTCATGTTTTGTGGATAACTTCCCCAAAACATATAAGGTATGCCACTTTATATATTAAGCGCACTTAGGAAAAGTGCGTCACAACTAGTAACCGCCGGGATTTAGCGCAACGGCATTCGCTTTCCACGGGCGTTGCCTTAGCCTCCTCGCTACGCTGCGGGGTCTTCGGTTAACGATTTTCCCGTAGGAGTCTCACGCCGCCGCGCTAAATCCAATTTTATGTACACTTTCTGAAGATAAATTTCAATAAATGGTCAAGCGAGAGAATAGATGATGTGAACGCGACAAACTACCCTCCAAGCAAAACATATTTCGATAGTGACAAAGCGACTGTTCAAAGCAACAACAGCTTTTAATAGATAATATATTGCATAGGTCCATGATAATTTTATGGAGAATTGCTTTATTTCTTTAAGGCACTGAATGACTTTAACTAATTCACTGCTATTTTAGTCAGAAAGTATTGATTGTAGCGTAAGGGGGCGACTCCAGCGGGATAAAGTGAGACAGATGAGACTTCACAACGTACGCGTAAGCGGCGGTGAAGGCTCATCGCTCACCCCGCGGAAAGCGTCCGCCCTGGAGCGGAAATCCTAGCGGTAATTGCCTTACGATGCATTATTCCTATAGTGCGCAAACTGTCAAAAATATAAGACTAGTTTTTTATAAGGTTTAACTACGATAATACCATCCACTTTATTTGCTGACATTGTAAGTACACCACCTTAAAATTCCTTTGCAAATCCACAACGCTTATAAAATTCGTTAAAATATATCGGAAAATGAATTGATTCTCGTAAAAAACTATTCTAGTTGATCAATACATTATTTTATATGATTAACCCATCTTTATGAATTGTAAAGAAAACGGAAGAGATTATCGACATTAACTCAAAAATGTAAACGCTATCAACTTAGTGTAAACCAAACGACAAAAGGAGGGGCCTCATCATGAAAGTCATTTTAATTGATGCAGAAAATTTAGAGACTGTACAACAAAAAAGTGAACAGAGCGTGATGGCTCTCGGTTTCTTTGATGGACTCCATAAAGGACACCAAACCATTATTCAAATTGCCAAACGACATGCAACTATAAAGCAGTTGCCCTTGGCAGTGATGAGTTTTTTTCCTCATCCGAAAACGGTTATAACTAATAGTTATGTGGATTATTTAATGCCGATTGAAGAAAAGACCCATCAATTAAAGAAGTTGGGTGTCGACTTATTTTATATCGTTCATTTTACAAAAGAGTTTGCCACCTTAGCTCCCCAGACATTTGTTGAACAATATCTAGCGAAGCTTGGCGTAAAAGTTGCTGTCGCTGGTTTTGATTATAAATATGGTTATAAGGGAGAAGGACAAGTACACATGATTGCTGATCAAAGTCAGCAACAAATCCAAGTAGTGGTTGCTCCAAAAGTAGAAATGGCTGGTGAAAAAATTAGTTCAACTCTTTGTCGTAGTTTATTAAAAGCTGGTCAAGTTGAAAAAATTTATGCACTATGTGGGCGACCATATGCAATTCAATACGACCTACAAAGTGGCATTGAGCCTTATTTTACACTACCAAAGCGGGGGCATTACAAAGTAGAGATTCATACTACACAACATATATATTCAAGCGTTATTGAAGTGATGGATGATCAGTTCATTAAAGGGCTGGACATTCAAAGTAATGACAAAGTCAAAATAGTATTTTATAAAGCTGATCCTAACTTCATGAAGGTATTAGTAAATTAAAAGGCGGGAAGCAAATGAAAAAGACTGAGCAATTTCAACAATTATTGCAAAATCCAAGTACCTTTATATTACCAGGAGCTTATGATGGCATGACAGCTCGCATTATCGAAGAGGCAGGCTTTCCAGCCATATACGCTACAGGAGCAGGCATTTCGAATGCACAACTTGGTTGGGCAGATGTTGGTTTAACTACTGCTACGGAAATCGCCCAAGTAGTATCTTGGATGGCAGATGTCACAAATATTCCGATTGTTGTAGATGCAGATACAGGTTTTGGCAATGCGATTAATATGCAACGTACTGTGAAAATGTTGGAACGGGCCGGAGCCGCAGCGATTCAAATTGAAGATCAAGTGATGCCAAAAAAATGCGGACATTTCAATGGGAAATCGGTTATTTCTAAAGAAGAAATGATAGGCAAGATTAAAGCTGCTTTAGACGCACGATTAGATGATAACTTAGCGATTATCGCCAGAACAGATGCAGTAGGTGTTTATGGAATTGAAGAAGCATTAGACCGTGCAAATGCCTACAAAGAGGCCGGAGCACATGCCATTTTTATAGAAGCACCGACAGAAATTGAACAACTGTTACGGATTCCAAAAGAGGTCCCTGATATTCCACATATTATAAATTTAGTCGAGGGTGGTAAAACACCACTTGTTTCACGTCGAGAAGCACAAGAAATGGGCTTCCAAATTATGTTATGTGCTAATACAACTTTACGTGGGGCGATAAAAGGGGCAATGGAAGCAATAAAATTATTGCATCAAGAAGAATCTCAAAAAAATATGGGTGATTTAATATGCTCATGGGAACAACGTCAACAACTATTTAAGCTAAAAGAAATTCAACAATTAGAACTTCAGTATTCTAGTAAGTAAGAAAGTGAGGAAGCATATGCCAAAAGTAGATTACGATATTATTGTTGTAGGTTGCGGTGCTGCGGGGACATCTGCTGCCCTAGCAGCCGCGGAAGAAGCAAAAACACAAAATCTAGATATTAAAATTGCGATTTTAGAACGAGCATCTTTTGAAGAACGGGGAGGAAATACTCGTTGGACAGCTGCTTATATGCGAATGGAGAATATCGATAAACCTGCACCGAATTTTATAGAAGATATGTTGAAGTTTTCGGATTATTACGCAGATGAGCAGTATATACGTACACTACATGAAAATGCAGGGCCGACATTACGATGGGTAGAGTCCAAAGGGGTCGATTTTGATTTTTTACCTACAATGTTCTTAACGGCTTCTAAACCACGTTTGTTACCTGTGGGTGGAGGTCGTGCGATTGTTGATACACTCAGCCTTCGTGCTCGTGCCCTCGGTGTAGAAATTATTTATGAAACAACTGCGTGGGATTTAGTACTGGACGAATCGGGCAGTGTTAGAGGTCTCAAAGTGCGTATTGCGGAAGGAGAAACACTTGCCTTATCGACCAATGCAGTTATTTTAGCAGCAGGAGGTTTCCAAGGAAGCCAGGAAATGATGGCACAATATATTGGTCGTCATGCACATAAAATTCCAACGGTTGCAGAAGGTGGATTATTCAATAAAGGTGAGGCCATTCGTATGGCATTACGAATTGGTGCAAAAGGGCAAGGACAATTTGATGCTTTCCATGCCGAAACTGTTGATCCTCGTAGTAAAAGGGAAGAAGCTGGGGTCATGATGTACCCATACGGCATTTTAGTAAACCAACAAGGCGAGCGTTTTGTCAATGAAGGTGAAACGACGATTGATGAACAATATGAAGCTGTTGCTCGTAAGATTTTCTACGAATGTGAAGGTCACATTGCTTATATGATTTCGGATCAAAAAATGTACGATATACCTGGCTATGAAGAAGCATTGCAAACAGAAGTCCCTCCAATTGTAGCAGACACAATTGAAGAACTAGCTGAAGCATTAGATGTTCCTTCAGAAATGTTATCCAAAACGGTAGAGCAATTTAACGAAGCTTGCCCACCAGGAGAATTTTTATTTAACAAAAAGGATGGATTAGCAGCGATAACAATCACACCACCAAAATCGAACTGGTCCATTCCAATTAATAAAGGTCCATTTATTGCATATCCGATTATTTGTTGCAATGTATTTACAAATGGCGGGTTAGCAACGGATACAAATGGTCGTGTCCTATCAGGAGACGATTATCCAATTCCAGGGTTATATGCAGCAGGAGAAACATCCGGTCTTTACTATGGTAAATATCCAGGAGGTACATCAGTTTTACGTTGTTTAGTATTTGGAAAACGTGCAGGAGAACATGCTGTTAACTTAATCGGTTCACGACAAAAAGCGTATTTATAATGGGGGAATTTGCATGTTATTGAATGGAAAAGTTGCCCTTGTTACAGGTGGTGGTCGAGGTATTGGGCGCGAAACATGTTTATTACTTGCTTCTCATGGAGCACATATTGCTGTCTGTTCACTTCTTGAAGAAGAGTGTCAGGAAGTTTTAAATGCCATTAGTGAGCAGTACAAAGTACGAACAATTGCAGTAACTTGCGACGTAACGAACGAAGCCCAAGTTAAAAAAGCATGCGCCATCGTAAAAGAAGAACTAGGCCCAGTAGATATATTAATAAATAATGCAGGTGCAATGAGCATGTTACCTTTTGTGGAAACAACGACAGAGGAATGGTTGCGTGTCCATGATATTAACGTGAATGGTCCTTACTATTTCTGTGCTCAAATTGTGCCAGACATGATCGCTAAGCAAGAAGGTACCATTATCAATATTTCATCGATATGGGGAACAAAAGGTGGGCCAAATCGTAGCGCTTATATATCTTCTAAACATGCGGTAATTGGTTTTTCAAAAGCAATAGGTGAAGAGTTAAAGCCGTACGGAATTCGGGTCAATGCAGTATGTCCGGGACCAGTAGATACTAAAATGACCGATGAATTAGGACCAGATTTAAATAAAACAGGATGGCTACAGCCAATAGATATGGCAAATGTTATTGTCAATATCGCATTACCACATAGTAAAGCTATAACGGCCTCCTCGATTGAGGCCTTCGGAACTGGAATGCCAGTTGGTATTACAAAATAACGATTTAAAGGGGATAAGAAATTATGGAGCAAACATACACATTCACACAACAAACAATTACATTACAATTAGCAAAACAAATGTTAGAAGCTGCAGAGAAAAAAGGGGAAGAATTGGGTATGAAATTTGCTATTTCCATTGTAGATAAAGCTGGGAATTTAAAAGCATTTTCAGCAATGGATGGTGCACCTGTATTAGCATTAGAAATTGCCCAAAATAAAGCATTCTCAGCCGCGGCATACAATCGGGCGACTCATGAATGGTATGACCGTTTAAAAGATGATCCACCATTAATGACAGGTCTTGTGCATACAGATCGTTTGATAGTATTTGGTGGAGGTTATCCAATTCATATTAACGGAGAATGCGTCGGTGGAATTGGTGTAAGTGGTGGGCATTATACACATGACATGCAAGTATGCGAAGCAGGCTTAGATATTCTGGCGGTTTTAACAAAGGAAGCTTAAGCCTATGAAAGCAGTAGTAGATATTGTGATTATCGGCGCTGGTATGGCGGGCTTATGCGCATCAGTGGAAGCCGCTGCTGCGGGAGCAAATGTGATAGTTTTAGAAAAACAGCCTAATATTGGAGGGAGCTCTTTATTAAGCGGTTGTTTTATGGCATTTGCAGGAACAGAATTTCAGGAAAAACTAGGGATTACTGATTCCGTGGAAAGTTTAATACAGGATATGTTGCATGTTGGCCAGTATAAAAATGATCGAACTCTCATTGAAACATATGGACACCATCAGTTAGACACATACAATTGGCTCGTAGAACAAGGAGTGCAATTTAAAGATTGCCAAGCTGTGAGTGGTCATACAAATCCACGTGGTCATACGATTATACCAGATCAAGCAATTGATATATTAAAAATTCGAGCAATTGAGCATGGTGCAACTATATATACGGATGCTTTAGTTACTCGTCTTGAAAAAATAAACGCGCGTGTTGCGCGAGTACATGTAACATATGAAGGGCATTCATTTGTTGTGGAAGCACGTAAAGGTATCATTATCACCTCAGGTGGTTTTTCCCGCAGTGAAGATTTACTGGAACAATTTGCTCCCGGGCTAACTAATACAATTCGTTTAGGAGGAGCAGGAAATACAGGGGACGGCATTAGGTTAGCATGTGACCAAGGTGCATGGTTTAGAGATACTCCATACTTAAAAGGCACGTACGGATTCCATCCGAGCTCTACAAATGACAATAAACGCCAAGCACATACGTTTTATAAGGGAGGCATTATTGTAAATGAGCAAGGGGAGCGTTTTGTAAATGAATCTATGTCCTATAAATTACTAGGTGATGCAGCATTACAGCAGTCGAATCAATGTACATTCCAAATTTGGGATCAAACAGTAATGGATAAAGGTGTAAAAGGGGATGCTCTATATGATTTTGCATCACTTTATGATATAGGCTTAATGGAACAAGCAGAATCTATCGAGGCATTAGCAACAATAATTGGCGTTCCACCATCATCGTTACAACAAACAGTAAATAATTATAATAAAGCCATTGATACAAGCAATGATATGTTGGGCAGAACAACACTTACGCATACGTTTGGCAATCTAACAAAAATTATAACAGCTCCTTTTTATGCGATGAGAACCTCTACAGCTATGCTCGCTACATATGCAGGTATAACCGTGAATGAAAAAGCAGAAGTGTTAAATCCCTATAGTGAAAGTATTCCGGGCCTTTTTGCTGCAGGTGAAGTGGTAGGTGGCTTCCACGGAGCAGGATATATGACAGGTAGTTCACTCGGCAAAGCTGCAATATTTGGTCGTATTGCTGCTAAACAAGTAATCCAACAATCATATACAGAGGAGGCGTTGGTGTGAAAATTTGGCATCAAAGTTTAACATCCATTGAAGACATTCCAGCTTATCGAGATGCCGTTGTAAACCATTTATCGAAAATCGCACGTCCAGATGTAGACGTTGTGTTACATGGTATGTCGAAGGAAACTTATCCTCAACAATACCCTGGCCATTTTATTACGTACAACTATTTACAAGGTTTGCATAAGGAACAATTCATTAGGAATGCAATGATTGCTGAAAAAGCCGGCTATGATGCCGTTTTTATTGGTACGATTCCAGACGTAGGGTTAATCGAAGCACGATCAATTGTTGATATTCCTGTGATAGGTTACGGGCAAGCATCCATGCATATTGCATCAATGCTAGGAACAAAGATTGGTATTGTGAATTTTTTAGCTCCACTTGTTGATCAGTTGCGTTTCAACGCTCAACAATACGGCTTGGCACAAAAGGTAGGTCCTATCATCCAAGCAGATATTGGCTTCTATGATATTTTAGAAGGCTTTAACAATCCGCAACCGATTATTGAAAAATTTACAATAGCTGCTCAACAAGCCATAGCGGAAGGAGCGGATGTGATTATTCCTGGTGAAGGTCCAATGAATATTTTCTTAGCAAATTTTGGTATTCATCATGTGGACAATGTGCCGATTATAGATTCCTTTGGCGCAGGCATTAAGATGTGTGAAACAATGGTAGATTTATATAAAGTGAGCGGCATGTCAATTGCCCGGACAGGTTTTTTCAATGAAAAACCGCCAACTGAAGTTTTAGAAAAGTTACGCGGTTATTATAATCTACCTGTTGTGTCTGCTGATATGGACTTTGGTTTATCCATTCGTTCAGTAGCCAATCCAATATAAAAAAGAGGCTTCTATTTACAGATATATGCTTACCTCTAGTCAAGAGTAATTTCTATAAAAAGCAAGTTAAAGATAGTAATACATTCAACGAGTTATTGCTTTCCGTGGGCATGGTTTGAGCCTCATCGTTTATAGGATATCGTGTTGAATAAGGTGAAATGCGACTTTCAGGAACTTATTTACACATGCAATTACTGCAACCTTATGGCTTACTCTGAGGTTGCTTTTTTAATTGATCATAATAATCTATAATTTGATTTCGGGAATTTTTTCGCTGCGAAATCATCGATATTATCATGAAAATAGGATTTTATACAACCTCCTATTTTCACGTTTATTAATACGGTACTTATACTGAAGCTTCCGCATAACGCGTTAATTTATAGGCCATGTTATGGTATAAATAAATACTGTTGCCATCATCATTAGTTGTTCATAAACACCTGGTTGTCGATTATGCTTGCAATACCTTTAAAGACATCATCTGATTGACTTACCAACCGATACCCTCTAAGTAGCTTTGTTGATTAAGGACTAATTACAATCTGAAGATGCTCAAATCTGTTACTTATATCAGCAGTACCATCTGCATACTTTTGTATAATAATAAATCATTTCGTCTATCTTCTTTGAATGAAAAACAGCATAGCCTAATCTTAAAAACAGGTATTATGGAATACCTCCTTTTACGGTTTTACAGTTATATTTTGGGCAACGGTTGACCTTTGTTTACCAAGATCAATATATTGATCACGACTTTTAATTTCGAGTTCGATAATATCCCCTGGTTGTAAGTAACCATTTTCTTTTTGTGTATTCACAAAGTAATTTATTTTTTCTTCATAAGTAGCATTTGTATCGATCATTTTCTCGATAATATCTTTATTTAATCGTAAACAGACTCCACCAGGTGTCCCGGTTAATATTAAATCACCAATACGTAAATCGAAAATAGTAGACATTTCGGATAATGTTTCAGTTGGTTTAAATAATAAATGGTCACTAAAAGAATGTTGGCGAACTTCGTCATTTACTCTTAAGATTAGTTCTAAATCATTCAGATAGTGAATTTCATTGTCTTCTAATAAGTAAAGGTAAGGGCCAGTTGGACAAAACGTACGATAACTTTTCCCTTTAAACCATTGTTGTTCTACAATTTGTATGTCGCGTGCGGAGACATCATTTGCGATAATTAATCCACCAATGTAATCAACGATATTTTGCTCGGTAATAATGATTTCTTCTGTGATATCTTGCTTTAGGACTAGCCCTAATTCAATCTCATAATCAAGCAATTGTACATCTTGTGGACAGACTATACTTGTATTAGCAGCACTTAATGTACTCGGAGACTTCATAAAAAGTAAATTATACGCTGGCTTTTGCTGTGTAAAACCAGCTTCTTCACGGTGTTCGGCGTAGTTTGTACCTTGGCAATAAATATTTCCGTCTTGTGTGATTGGCGATAAAAGAGTAATATCCTCGAATGAGATAATGGTACCTACTGTTTTAGCTTTTGTAATTTGTGAGTGTCCTTCGGTTAAAATACTTCGTAATGTTGGGAATATACCCTTTACAAGACGTAAAGCCTCTTCATAAACTCCCCAACGAACTTGTCCATCATACTCAAAACGTAGTAAACGTGTGCCCATATTGAAACCTCCTTTATTTATTATATTTAATTATAGAAGGAAATTGGTCGTTAAGAATACAATTAAAGTCCTCGGATTTTAAGAAGAAAACTGCTAAAAGTCATTGAAATGTAAAAGGGATATCTTGACTAAGCAAGAATCAATACCATTAATATTAAAGGGATATTGGTCAGGTTTATGGAAATAGAAATAAGCTCATTTTTAGTTACCATTGTTTTATGCACTAAGAACTTATTCACGAATTAGTCTGCTAATATAACAAGCAAGGTGGTGGAGATGTATGATCAAACAAGTTATATTGCTATTTGCACCAACGATATTAATATTCATCGGTCTTTCCTTATTGCAAAATATTTTAATCACTTTTTTTCTTTTTTATGGATGGTTACTGTTTATTCCGATTATCACAGTCTTTTGGAAAAAGACAAATAGGTATGAAATACGTCTTCTTAAATCGAAGAAGTCTATTATTGTGGGAATTATAAGTGGATTGATTTGCTTGGTGTCTATTTATGGAGTTGTAGTAATTTTTCAATCATCTGTTTTAGATATCCCGCATTTACATCAACTATTGCAGAAATGGGATTTTAGTGGAACGAAGGTAATTCTACTCGTATTAGTATTAGTGTTGATTAACCCTATATTAGAAGAGCTTTATTGGAGAGAATTCATGTATGGAAGGATATCCTCAAAACTAGGAAATATTTTAGCGGTTATGATTACGGCTATATTTTATAGTTTGTACCATTTGATTGTCGTTATGGAAATTTTTAGTTTTCCGTTTAATATGTTAGCAGTGATACCTGTTTTTTTAGCAGGAATAATGTGGGGAGTATTTCGTATTAGGTTGGGCTCAATTACTGCACCTATTATTAGTCATTGTTTAGCGGATATTGGGATTATGCTTGTGTATTGGAATATTATTCTTTAGATTCCTTCTGTGATAAACTTTTTATTAGTAAACAAAAAGAGGGATAAAGCATGATTAATTTTCAAGATTTAAATGGTATTCAAGTAGAACTTTCCTTTGAAAAAGGACTACTTCCGATTAAGGCAATGCATGTGTTAGTAATAGCAAAATTCAGGGGAAAATGGCTACTAACGAAGCATCCGATACGAGGCATTGAATTTCCAGGGGGAAAAGTAGAGGACAACGAAACGTTGGAGGAAGCAGCTATACGAGAAGTTTTAGAGGAAACAAATGTTGAGATAAACGATATTGAATGGTTTGCTGAATATATGGTGCATGATAAAAATCCATTTTGTAAGACAGTTTTTATCGCGAATGTAGGGTATATTCATGACAAGAGCACTAGTTTTGAAACAGATGGTGCTGTGTGGTTGACGACGGCCGAATTGCAAAATGGTGAAAATTTAAGCTTTCATATGAAAGATCAAGGTATGCAAACAATGTTAAAGAAGGTGAATACATATGAAGGAAAATGGAACAATTGAAAGGATGCGAGTATATCCTTCGCCAAATCCACGTATTGATTTAACTGAAATTACTTATTGGTCCTGTGGCTTACGGGTAAAAGGAATGCTGGCAACTCCGAAAAATGAAGGAACATATGAAGGAATATTATATTTGCGTGGGGGTATGCAAAGTATTGGTATGGTAAGACCTGCCCGAATTGCCCAAATTGCGTCAGAAGGATTTACAGTATTTGCCCCTTACTATCGCGGTAACCGCGGAGGAGAAGGGAGAGACGAATTTGCAGGGGAAGATCGATTAGATGCTGTTAATGCAGTGGATGTATTAAAGCAATTTTGCAGCTCGACTAGAATTCATCTATTTGCTTTCTCTCGCGGTGGTATTATGGCGTTATGGACGGCTATTTTACGAAACGATATTACATCGATCGTGACATGGGCAGGAGTATCGGATATTTATTTAACTTATGAAGAACGTTTGGATATGCGAAGGATGATGAAACGAGTAATAGGTGGTACCCCAACAAACAAAGCAGAAGCATACGAAGAACGAAACGTTTTACCAAAGATTTCTGAAATCCAAGCTCCTACCTTGATAATTCATGGGAAATTGGACATAAATGTTTCCTTTGTTCATGCGGAAATGTTAGAAGCAGAATTATTAGGGAATAATAAAATAGTGGAAACATGGTATTATCCAGATTATACGCATTTTTTCCCAAGTAAAGTGAATAAACAAGTTGTGAAGGATGCATGCAATTGGATGAAAAGGCAGAAAGGAGTTTAGTCGATGGGGAATGTAGTGGTTACGATTGACACTATGAGTACAGAGGACAAATCGTCATTTCCATCGAATATAAGTTTTTGGACCGATTTATGGGATAACTATACAAATGAATTTCAGGAAGTTATTATCCAGTGCTGGAAAGAAGAAGTGGAAGCAATCCATGATCTAAGTCCAAAAACGTCTTCAACTATAAATGAAGGACTAATAAAAATTTTAACGATTAATTTGAGCGATGAAAATCGTGCTTACTTTAGAAATCATTCCGTAGATCCTAAAGGTGGATTAAAATGGTTCACGATGTTTTTTAATATAAATGGAGACGAGCTATTAGAAGTGGGTCACTATGGGTCAGAAATAATTTTATATAAAACGGACGAAGAAAAAGCGAAAAAGTTTATTTCTATCTTTCCATCATCTATTACTACGCATTATTATGATGAAAATGCGGATTAAAAGAGAGGATGTCACCAATATATATGGGACATCCTCTTTTTTTAAGATAAAAAAGTTTACGCATTTCTACTTAGTAACTGTCCAGACTTCAGCGCCTTGCTCATTTCTTATTTAGCTACTGGTCCGCCTTTAAGAGAGATATCTTCGGATACGGTACCAAATTTTTTGAAGTTTTCATGGAAAGCCTGTGCTAGTTCAGCTGCTTTTTTATCGTAAGCTGCTTTGTCAGACCAAGCATTACGTGGAATTAATACTTCAGAAGGAACGCCTTCAACTTCTCTTGGAATAGCTAAACCAAACACTGCATCAGTTTCAGTTTCTACATCGTTCAATTTCCCATCGATTGCTGCACGAACCATTGTACGTGTGTAAGAAAGCTTCATACGATTACCAACACCGTATTCTCCACCAGTCCATCCAGTGTTAACTAAGAATACTTGTGCACCATGCTCATCAATTTGCTTTCCAAGCATTTCAGCGTAAACAGTTGCATGAAGTGGAAGGAAAGGGGAACCGAAGCAAGTTGAGAATGCTGGTTGTGGAGATGTAATTCCACGTTCAGTACCCGCTAATTTAGATGTAAATCCACTTAAGAAGTGGTACATTGCTTGTTCTTTTGTTAATTTGCTGATTGGAGGCAATACGCCAAAAGCATCAGCAGTTAAGAATACGATCGTATTTGGATGACCTGCAACAGAAGGATCCACAATATTTTCGATATTTTGAATCGGGTAAGCTGCACGTGTATTTTCTGTTAATGAATTATCAGCATAGTTTGCAACGCGAGTTTCCGCATCAACGACAACGTTTTCTAATACAGTACCAAATGTAATTGCATCATAAATTTGTGGCTCATTTTCACGAGTAAGGTCGATACATTTTGCGTAACATCCACCCTCGATATTAAATACGCCATTATCAGACCAACCGTGTTCATCATCACCGATTAACTTACGACCAGCGTCTGCAGAAAGAGTTGTTTTTCCTGTTCCAGAAAGACCGAAGAATAATGCAACATCGCCTTCTTCTCCAACGTTTGCTGAACAGTGCATAGGTAAAATGTTTTGTTCAGGAAGTAAGTAGTTCATAATAGAGAAAACAGATTTTTTCATTTCCCCAGCATATTCAGTTCCACCGATTAATACGATGCGTTTTTCCATTGAAACGATGATAAAAGTTTCTGTTTTTGTTCCATCTACTGCAGGATCTGCTTTAAAATTTGGAGCACTTATAATTGTAAAGTCAGCTGAATGGTTTGCAAGCTCTTCCTCTGATGGGCGAATAAATAATTGATGAGCAAACAAGTTATGCCATGCATATTCATTTATTACTTGAATATCAAGTCTAGAATCTTTATCAGCCCCAGCAAATCCTTTAAATACGAATAGTTCCTCTTGTTGACCAAGGTAATTCGTTACTTTTTTATATAGTGATTCGAAAATTTCAGAAGAAATTGGTTGGTTTACGGAACCCCAATCGATTTTGTCTCTAGATATAGGCTCATCAACGATGTATTTATCTTGTGGAGAACGACCTGTATATTTACCTGTTTCTGCTTTCACGGCTCCCGTAGAAGTTAAAACAGCTTCGCCTCTTGATGTTGCTTTTTCTACAAGTTGCGGTACTGATAATTGAATGTTAACATTAGCACCAGATAACAATTCGTTCAGTTCATTCACAGTATCGATTGAATTCATATTGTATATACCATCCTTTTAATTATTTTCCCTTATAAACGAGGGAGATGTCTTTCATATGTGAAATAGTATAACACATTTAACTTAATAGTCTACACTAATGAAGTGATTATTTTTATCTTTTGTGAATAAATCGTCAACAAAAATATATTGACTTCTGAAAACAACTTAAGTATGATGATAAATTGAACGGATACTCTTATCCCGAGCTGGTGGAGGGGTCAGGCCCTATGAAACCCGGCAACCTGTAATATTTGTTTTGTTACAAAGGTGCCCAACCTGAGACAAGGTGAGATTCCTTGATTGATAAGAGTGAAAGGTGCTTATGAGATTAATAGCCTTTCCTCATGTGTAAGATACGTGAGTGGAAGGTTTTTTTTATGACATCGCCCTTTATCCTTGTGTGCCAAGTCCGAAACGGCTTCAAGTTTAATCTATTTGATTGAATGGCTTGACATGGGAATGAGTACCGTATCAATTCTTGAGAGAAATCTCGCAGGATATAGGAGGAATTTTTTATGACACAACGCAGATTATTTACATCTGAATCAGTTACTGAAGGGCATCCAGATAAAATTTGTGACCAAATTTCAGATGCAATTCTTGATGCAATTCTAACAGAAGATCCAAATGCACGTGTTGCTTGTGAAACAACCGTGACAACAGGTCTTGTATTGGTTGCAGGTGAAATAACAACATCTACATATGTAGACATTCCAAAAGTAGTTCGTTCTACTATTAAAGAAATAGGATATACTCGTGCAAAATATGGTTTTGACTCTGAGACTTCAGCAGTATTAACTGCAATTGATGAACAGTCAGCTGACATTGCACAAGGGGTTGACCAAGCTTTAGAAGCTCGTGAAGGATCTATGACTGATTCGGACATTGAAGCAATTGGAGCAGGGGACCAAGGTTTAATGTTTGGTTACGCTTGTAATGAAACACCAGAACTTATGCCACTTCCAATTAGTTTAGCGCATAAATTGGCTCGCCGTTTAGCGGAAGTTCGTAAGGATGAAACGCTAGATTATTTACGTCCAGATGGTAAAACACAAGTTACAGTGGAGTATGACGAAAATAACAATCCTGTTCATATTGATACGATTGTTATCTCAACTCAACATCACCCAGAAGTTACATTAGAACAAATCCAAAAAGATTTAAAAGAAGTAGTGATCAATCCAATTGTTCCTGCTAATTTAATCGATGAAAATACAAAATACTTTATTAATCCAACTGGTCGCTTTGTAATTGGTGGACCACAAGGTGATGCAGGTTTAACAGGACGTAAAATTATCGTAGATACTTACGGTGGATATGCACGTCATGGCGGAGGAGCATTCTCTGGTAAAGATCCTACAAAAGTTGACCGTTCAGCTGCATACGCTGCTCGCTATGTTGCAAAAAATATTGTTGCAGCAGGAATCGCTGATCGTTGTGAAGTACAACTTGCATATGCAATTGGAGTAGCACAACCGGTTTCTATCGCAGTAGACACATTTGGAACTGGAAAAGTAGAAGAAGCTCAATTAGTTTCACATATCCGTGAATTATTTGACCTTCGCCCAGCAGGGATTATTAAAATGCTAGATCTTCGTCGCCCAATCTACAAACAAACTGCTGCTTACGGTCATTTTGGTCGTACAGACATCGACGCACCTTGGGAAAAAACAGATAAAGCAGAAGAGTTAAGACAAAAAGCACGACTTTAAGATAAAAAAGAGCAATCCCACAGTCAACGAGTGACTACTGGGACTGCTCTTTTTTTTACAATTAACTACCAAGATGCTTGTGAACCAATAATACCTCCTACACTCTAATGTAAAAAGTGTAGGAGGTTTATCTGTTTTTAGAAGAAATAGAAAGTATGCGCCATCTCACATAAAGTTAACTCTTTACATAGAGAAATGGTTGCTTCCACGAATAAATTGGTTGTTTTCGTAAAGGTGTTGGTTGCTTTCAGTGTAGAATCTGTAGCTTTCACCCTATAAATAGTCGCTCTATGACAGTTTTTAACTTTTTATTTTTGCAATGATTTATAATACTGACCTTTTTCCGCGTATTCTCTAATAATTCGTTGAACATCTTCTCTATCAGCATCCGTCAGTTCGCGTACAACTCTTGCTGGACTTCCCATCGCAAGAGAGTTCGGAGGAATTTTCTTTCCGGGAGTAACTAAACTTCCCGCTCCGATAAATGCACCTTCTCCAATTTCCGCACCATCTAGAATAATAGAGCCCATTCCAACTAATGCCCCTTTTCGAACAATGCAACTATGTAATGTTACTTGATGCCCGATCGTTACTTCATCTTCTAAAATAAGTGGATTGTTTGGACTTTGATGCAAACAACATAAATCTTGGACGTTCACTCTATTCCCAATTATAGTAGGAGCAACGTCCCCTCTAATTACCGTATTAAACCAAATAGTAGACTCTTGTCCGATTGTCACATCCCCTGTAATTGTGACATAATCAGCAATGAAAACAGAATCATCAATGGATGGAGTTTTTCCTTTAAATGGATATATCAATATATACACACTCCTCTTAAAATAGAATATAATTAATCGTATCAAACCAACCGTATAATGAAAACTATTTGAGCAGAATAGGAACGAATGGAAGAGGTGATGCTCATGTGGAAATGGGAAGCAGAGGGAAGACCAAAAGCAGTAATAGTAATTGTTCATAGTGCTTATGAACATCATAGAAGATACGCTTGGTTAATTGAAAAATTTAGAAGTTCAAATTGTCATATTGTAATGGGCGATTTACCTGGGCATGGTGAACATACAAAAGCTAATGAAATACATGATGAAACTTTTGATCAATACAAAGATTACATAGTACAAGCATTACAAGTTGCAGTTACATATAATCTCCCTATATTTATTCTTGGCCACGGACTTGGTGCAACATTATTAATAAAAGTAATGCACAAATTACAAATTGAATATGCGGGAGTTATATTAACTTCACCTTGGTTACAACTTAAAAAGTTACCTTCTAAATGGACAAACGCATTAGCTAAATTATCTGTTCAACAGAAGATTAATCATGATATTCAGCTTAAAGAATTAACAAGAAACTATGAAATATACAAACAATTTGTAAACGATTCTACATATCATACACTTATAACAAATGGCTGGTATAAAGAATTACAAAATCTTTTGAAAAATATTGGACAGTCAACGGACTCTATGCCTAATGTTCCAGTGTTATTAATGACGGCAGAGCGCGATAAGATTACAAATATTTCTACGGCGGCAGCTTGGCTAAAAAAACAAGAACTCACAGAGTATCAATACAAATCCTGGAAAAATTGTTTTCATGATTTATATCAAGAACCAGAAAGAGAAGAGATTTTCGCATATTCTCATTCTTTTATAAATAATGTACTAAGATCAATTGGATATATCGTTTAGGGAATGTTGTATGAAACCAAGATTATACTAGGGAATGATATTCTTTTTGGAGTATGTGAGTTTTAATATCACTTGTGGTATAATTATTCGGTTAAATCGAAATAACATTCTATTAATTGAAATAGAGAAAGTGAAGTGTAATTTACATGCAAAACCAACATATTATACGTAATTTTATAGTAGAAACACCATCGAAACCAGGTAATTTTGCTAAAGTTGCCACTGCAATTGGGATGGCTGAAGGGGATATTGGAGATATTACAACACTTAAAAGTGGAGCATTAACAACCATTCGTGATATTTCTATTACTTGTAAATCTGAATCACAATTACAAGCGGTGATTGCTAATGTTGAAGCAATTGGAAATGGTGTTAAAATCCATGCAGTAACTGATGATGTTTTAAAAGCTCATGAAGGCGGGAAAATTGCAATGAAGAGCCGACTGGATGTGCGCTCACTCGGAGATTTGCAAAGAATTTATACGCCAGGTGTTGCTAGTGTTTGTATGGAAATTGTTAATTATCCTGAAAAAGCAAATTACTTTACGTCGATAGGTAGTTCCGTAGCAATAGTAACAGACGGTACAGCTATACTAGGTTTAGGAAATATTGGTTCTGTTGCAGGAATGCCTGTAATGGAAGGGAAAGCAGTGCTACTAGATCAGTTTGTTGGTTTAAGCGGTATACCTATTTTGCTAAATACAAGTGATCCAGATGAAATCGTTGAAACGGTCAAACATATTCATCAAGGATTTGGGGCTATATTATTAGAAGATATAGGATCTCCACACTGCTTTGAAATTGAAGAGCGCTTAAAAGCAGAACTTCCTATTCCAGTTATGCATGACGACCAGCATGGTACAGCAGTAGTTGCGCTTGCCGCAATTTTATCTGCTTGTAAATCGACTGGTGTAGATGTAAAAAATGCCGTAATTGGTCAAGTCGGACTTGGAGCTGCTGGATTAGCTATTTGCCGTATGTTAATGGCCTATGGTGTAGAAGATGTCTATGGTCTGGATAGACAGGAAGCAGCACAACAAAGATTAGTAAACTATGGTGGTAAAACAATTCCTACATTAGAAGAAATGATGGAAACTTGTGATATTATTGTTGCTACTACTGGCGTATCTGGGTTAATCAAACCTGAAATGATTAGAAAAGGACAAATTATTTTAGCTTTATCCAATCCAAACCCAGAGATTCTTCCAAATGAAGCAATTGCAGCTGGAGCAGCATTTGCAGCTGACGGACGATCTGTCAACAATGTAATTGGATTCCCGGGTATTTTCAAAGGTGCATTAAATGCAGGTGCAAAAGAAATTACCTATTCCATGCTAATAGCAGCTGCACAAGCAATTGTTGGACATACAAAACCAGGTGAGTTAATACCAAACCCACTAGATCCTACTGTTCATCATCTTGTAGCAAGAGCAGTAGAAGAAGCAGCAAATAAAGAAATGAATATATAAGAAAAAGAAGATTTCGGTCACGATGCCGAAATCTTCTTTTGAAATTCTTCGTTATAATTTGTAACTTCCATCAAAGCTTTCTCTTCTAGTGGAATTCGAACGGAGAGCATCGCAAGATTAAAAAGAGTAAAGCAAATGGCTGTAAAATAAGCTTGGAACATTAACGGTAAAAGTACTATTTCGATGCATACAACAACATAATTTGGATGTTTTAGATAAAGATACGGTCCTTTAGTTACAACTTGAGCACCCGGTAAAATAATAATTTTTGTATTCCAAAAAGATCCTAAAGATCTTAAACACCAAATGCGCAATGCTTGAACAAATAAAAAAATTAGAAAGAACAATGGAAATAGAGGAGAAATACCTCGATTAAATATTAAAGCTTCTGTTATCAAACAAACAAAAAAGCTTACATGAAGTGTCACCATATACGGATAATGAGATGCACCTACCTCATAAGCACCTTGAGCAAGCATCTTTTTTTCATTTCGCTTAGCTATAAAAACTTCTGTTATTCTTTGAATGATGACCAGAAAGATAATAATGAAAAATAACATTTTAATCCCCCCAATTTAGTAAAATTGCTTCCCCGCAAAAACCAGGACCAAGAGCTACTAATAATCCTAAATCATCCTTGTGGTTTTCTTTTAGCATAAATTGTTCTAATACATAAAGCACTGTTGGAGATGACATATTCCCATGTTTTTTTAATACATCTTTTGAAATAGAAGTTTGTTTTTCTTCCAGTTTAAGCGTTTCCTCATATGCTTGTAGAACTTTTTTTCCTCCAGGATGTGCTACAAAATTTATGAGTTGATCTTTCGAAAGATTGTGCTCTGTCAAAAACTCGTCTATGAATGGTCCCAACCAGCTTGAAATGATGGAAGGAATGCTCTTAGAAAAAACAACATGTAATCCATTGTTTTTAATATTCCAACCCATCACATTTTCCGAATTTGGCATCCATTTAGACGCTGTATCTACTATATGAGGAACAGGATTATTATTGGGAAGATTAACATTATCCCCACAAACTAATACACAAGCAGCACCATCTGCAAAAAGTGATGCCCCAATTAAATTGCTTTTCGAATAATCATTCGGTTGAAAAGTGAGGCTGCATAACTCTACACAAACGACGAGTACTTTTGCGGACGGATGTGCCTTACAATAATCAAATGCCCTACTTATGCCTGCCGCTCCTCCAGCACAACCTAGTCCCCATAGTGGTATTCGTTTCATACGATCTGAAAAAGGTAGATAGTTCATAACTCGTGCATCAATGCTCGGTGTAGATATACCTGTGCTACTAACAAAAATAATGGCATCAATTTCTTCGGAAGGAATTGCCTTTTGTAAAAAAGTAGTATTTTGAAGACATAATTGAATGACTTCAACACTATATTTTGTAGCTAATTCTATATAAATATTATTTCGTTCTTCAAATGAATGCTCGGTCTGATGCCATTCTAAAGGCACACAAAAATATCGAGTTTCAATATCTCCATTTTCAAAAACTGATAATAACCGATCTAATTGTGCAATTTTATCTTTAAACAGCTCTTTTGTTAATTGTTCTATATTTGATTGCTCCAATGCATATGGAGGATTATATGTACTAATGGAAGCAATTTTTGGCATGGAGATTCTCCTTTTTTAACGGAATAAGAAAGTATATGCTCTTTTACATAGTAACTGTCCAGACTTCAGCGCCTTGCTCCTCGGGGTCAAATGTGCAAGCTCGTCCCAAACAAGTGCATTTGTGGTGGCTGGGGAACTGCCTCCTTGGCCAGCACGACGCGGGTAATGTCAGCTGCGAAACCAGTGTTCATAGTACTTTAAGAATTAAACAATACTAAGGATTTCCTTTTCAGGTGGACGCGTTCCGCGGGGTGAGCGATTAGCCATCACCGCCGCTAACGCGTTCGTTTGTGATGGCTAATCTGTCTCACAGAGGAATAAAGGCTAAGAACGCCACATCGTGTGGCAACGCCTTCGTGACCAACATCCTGTTGGCCTCCCGCTGGAGTCGCCACCTTTCACTACAATCCATTAAGTAAGTAGGAACTAACTAGAAGAGTTAGCCCTGCTATCGCTAAGAGGATAGAAATAGTTTAAGTAAATGTAGTGATAATGCCGACCTGTAATAGTTGGAGATGATAAAATTTGGTGAAGTTTTGTTCATCCTGATAAAATGTAATTCCCTAACTTTAAATGTCATCTCTATCTTACTAAGCAATTATAAATAGTCCCATACATACTTGTTGATTGGAGCGAAGGCGGCGACTTCTGCGGGAATAGCAGATGTTTTCTGTACCGAAAGCGAAGCGGCAGGTGCATGAGCGGAAGACCCCGCAGGAAAAGGCTAAAGACGCCTCTTCCTTGAGGTAACGCCTTCATGACCAACATCCAGTTGGCCTAGGATACTGAAGCCATACCCACAAAAAGCGTCCGCACACCCATTTCTAAGTTTCTCTTCTTAAAAGGACTGGGCACACTTGCCCGGTTTTTCTTATTATTATCTCCATGCAATTAAAATCTATGCAATTGAGATTATGATCAAATGTTTGCTTTCATTTTTTCAATCGCAATAATAAAAGGGGGGTTATTTTGCTGATTTAAGAATTGATACGATAGTACATGGGCAAACGTCTGTGGTAGCTGTTGTACGTATGCTAAAAGTGCATCTTTTTCTTCTTTACCACCACTATGCCCGTGATAAACTACTAATACGATCAATCCTCCGATTTTCAATTGTTTTAAAAGAGATTCTATCGCTTGAATTGTAGAATTCCCTTGCGTAACTATTTCATGGTTACTACCAGGTAAGTAACCTAGATTAAAAATAGCTGCAGTGACTTCTTTATGAACGTATTTAGAAACATTTTCATGACCATCCAGAATGAGAGTTGCTCTTGAAAGTAAGTTTGCTTCTACTAATTTTTCTTCTGTGGATTTTATAGCTTCTGGTTGAACATCGAATGCGTACACATGTCCAGTCTCGCCAACTAGCTCAGCTAAAAATAATGTATCAAATCCGTTTCCTGCAGTAGCATCAACAACCAAATCTCCAGGTTCTACAACAGATGTTAATAATTCTTTTGCAAATGGTAAAACTCTTTTTAATTTCATTTCAAGTCACCAAACTTTTGATATAATCTTCCTTGGTAGCTCTCTCTCTTAGCTAACTCAGAATCGATTCCATTTAATACATCCCATTTGTTTACACTCCACATTGGACCAATCATCAGGTCAATAGGACCGTCACCAGTAATGCGCTGAACAATCATTTTCGGGGGGAGTATTTCTAATTGATCTGCAACAAGTTGAATATATGCATCTCTTTGCATAAATTCCAACTTCCCTTTTTCGTACTGCTTCACCATTGGCGTTCCTTTAAGCAGATGCAGTAAATGGATTTTTATTCCTTGTACATCGAGCTTTGCTACTTCCCTTGCCGTTTCCATCATCATTTCTCGATCTTCTAATGGTAGCCCATTAATAATGTGTGTACATATTCGAATGTCGTGTTTTCTTAATTTGTTTACTCCTTCTATATAAGTTGGATAGTCATGCGCACGATTTACAAGATTCGCAGTTTGCTCATGCACAGTTTGCAATCCTAGTTCTATCCATAAATACGTTCTTTTATTAAGTTCTGCTAAATATTCAACTACGTCATCTGGTAAACAATCTGGTCTTGTTGCAATAGATATTCCGATGACGCCATCTAGTGCAAGAGCTGCTTCAAATTTTTCTTTTAAAACAGGTAGTGGCGCATGTGTATTTGTATATGCTTGAAAATAAGCAATGTATTTCCCTTTTTTCCACTTTTCATGCATTTTTGCTTTTATTTTTTCAAATTGTACCGGTATTGGATCAACCTTATCACCTGCAAAGTCTCCGCTACCTGCAACACTACAAAAAGTGCAGCCACCGTATGCAACTGTACCGTCTCTATTTGGACAATCAAAACCAGCATCCAATGCTACTTTGAAAATTTTTTGATCAAACATATTCCGTAAATATCGATTCCATGTATAGTATCGTTTTCCATCAGACGGAAAAGGAAAGTTATTTTCGTTCATTTATTTTCACTCCTTAGCCTTATATTTTATCATGATTCATTTATCTTTTGTGAAAGCACCTTGAAGTGATATATAAAAAGGAATACAATTGTCTGAGCATATATGGAATTGGAGGTGCATGTGATGCCAAAAGCAGTGTGGCTTTTAATAATAGGAATGTTTATAAATACGACAGGAAATTCTTTTTTATGGCCTTTACATACGATTTATATGCATAATTATTTAGGGCAATCCTTGACTATGGCTGGATTTGTATTGATGATAAATGCTGGAACTGGTGTAATTGGAAATTTGCTAGGAGGCTACTTTTTCGACCGAATTGGTGGGTATAAATCCATCATGATTGGTATTTCTTTATCTATGGTTGCATTATTACTATTAAATTTCTGGCATGGGTGGCCGGAATATATTTGGTTTGTAGCAATTTTGGGATTTAGCGGTGGAATTATTTTTCCAAGTATGTACGCAATGGTCGGAAGTCTTTGGCCAGAAGGTGGCAGAAAAGCTTTTAATGCTATTTATTTAGCACAAAACGTAGGGGTTGCTCTTGGCCCTGCAATAGGTGGACTTGTGGCGGCTAATAATATCAATAATATTTTTATAGCAAATTTACTTACATATGTCTTGTTTTTTGTTGTTGCATTAGTATTTTATCGGAAAATGTCAACTCCTACTAGTAGGCATGCATCCGTCTTAACGGAACAAAAGAAAATAAAACAAAGAGCACCTTTTTATGCAATGCTAATTGTAACAATTGGATATATGCTCACTTGGATTGTTTATGTTCAATGGACTACTACAATTTCTACACATATTTCAGATTTGGGCATATCATTAAAGCAATATAGTCTATTATGGTCGTTAAATGGTGCACTTATAGTACTAGGACAACCTCTTATAAAGCCAGTAATCAATCGACTAGAACATAAAATAAAAGCGCAAATTATTATAGGGATTATTATTTTTATGGGCTCATTTGTTGTGGTAGCTTTTGCAGAATCTTATGCTATGTTTATCACTGCTATGGTCATTTTAACAATTGGAGAAATGTTTGTGTGGCCTGCAGTACCAACCCTTGCAGATAAGCTAGCCCCAAAAGGTAGAGAAGGATTTTATCAAGGAATTGTTAATAGTATGGCGACTATCGGAAGAATGATAGGACCTTTTATCGGTGGAATTCTCGTAGAATCTTATGGAACACAAATGATGATATTGATCCTTACAAGTCTGATGGTTTTCGCGATTATTACAAGTTTACTTTATGATCTTCCACTTAAAAAAGCAGCAAATAAAACCACTGTTTAATTTAAGCGACGTCCGACTCTATACAAATTCGATATAAATCGAGTTTGTATAGAGTCTTTTTTATATAGAGAGGAAGAAAAATCGAGTTTGGAAAAAGACGGTTGCATTCAGCTTATGAACCACACGTTTCATATGGATAAAACGAGGCTATAAGAGTCTACTGCTAATCTATAAGCACGTAAACTGAAGCTATAAGCACCTAAAGAGTATTTATAAGCGCCAAACGCTAGTCTATAGGCACCTACAAAATTCATAAGCACATAAACGGAGGCTATAAGCACCTAAAGAGTGTTTATAAGCGCCAACCGCTAGTCTATAAGCACCTAAAAAATTCATAAGCACTTAAACGGAGGCTATAAGCGCCTACCGCTAATCTATAAGCACCTAAAAAATTCATAAGCGCGTAAACGGAGGCTATAAGCACCTAAAGAGTGTTTATAAGCACCTACCGCTAATCTATAAGCACCTAAAAAATTGATAAGCGCGTAAACGGAGGCTATAAGCACCTAAAGAGTGACTATAAGCGCCTACCGCTAATTTATAAGCACCTAAAAAATTGATAAGCATGTGGACAGAGGCTATAAGCACCTAAAGAGTGTCTATAAGCGCCTAACGCTTATCTATGAGCACCTAAAAAATTGATAAGCACAAAAACGGAGGCTATAAGCACCTAAAAAGTGTTTATAAGCGCCTAACGCTAATCTATAAGCATCTACAAAATTCATAAGCACGTAAATGGAGGCTATAAGCACCTAACGCTAATCTATAAGCACCTAAAAAATTGATAAGCACGTGGACAGAGGCTAATAGCACCTAAAGAGTGTCTATAAGTGCCTAACGCTAATCTATAAGCACCTACAAAATTGATAAGCACGTAAACGTAGGCTATTAGCTACAAAAGTGTGGGTATTCGCTACTATGGACTGGAAGATTTCGTGCATATCGAGATGTCAACCGAGATATTCTATATTTCCTTACCACTATCTTGAAAAAGTAGTAGAGGAATTTGAATTGCTTAATTGTTCAATATTTGAGAATATTATAGAGAAGGGTGTTTAAGATAGAAAGGGGAATGGTTTATGAAACCAATTTACGGTTCTGCAAAGGAAGCTGTAGCTGGCATTCAAGATGGAATGACACTAATGGTAGGTGGTTTTGGCCTCGTTGGTATTCCTGAACAACTTATTTTAGCTTTAGTAGAAAAAGGGGTAAAAGATTTAACGGTTATTTCGAATAACTGTGGAGTCGATGAGTGGGGACTTGGTCTTTTATTAAAAAATAAACAAATTAAAAAAATGATTGGCTCCTATGTTGGGGAAAATAAAGAATTTGAGCGTCAAGTACTTTCTGGTGAAATAGAAGTGGAGCTAACACCTCAAGGAACACTTGCTGAAAAAATCCGTGCAGGAGGTGCTGGAATTCCAGCTTTCTTTACGCCAGCGGGTGTTGGTACTGTAGTTGCAGATGGAAAAGAAGTGCGAGTTTATGATGGTAAAGAGTATGTATTAGAAGAATCTTTACGTGCGGACTTTGCATTAATTCGGGCTGCAAAAGCGGATAAGTTTGGAAATTTAATTTACAATAAAACAGCTCAAAACTTCAATCCAATGATGGCAGCAGCAGGAAAGTTTACAATTGCAGAAGTAGAGGAAATTGTTGAAACAGGTGACTTAGATCCAGCACAAATACATACACCAAGTATTTATGTACAAGGGTTATTCCAAGCAGAGCAAGAAAAAAGAATCGAACGTTTAACGACACGTTCATAAGGGGGAGACTAAGTTGAATACACGTGAAAAAATTGCAAGAAGAGCAGAAAAAGAAATTGAAAATGGAAACTACGTCAATTTAGGTATAGGAATTCCAACATTAGTTGCAAACTTCATCTCTCCTGATAAAACAGTTGTTTTACAATCAGAAAATGGTTTGCTTGGTATTGGACCTTATCCAACAGAACAAGAAGTAGATCCTGATCTTATTAATGCTGGAAAAGAGACTGTCACAACCATTCCTGGTTCTTCTTTCTTTTCAAGCGCGGAATCGTTTGCCATGATTCGCGGGGGACATGTCGATGTAGCGATTTTAGGTGCGATGGAAGTGTCTGAAAATGGCGATTTAGCAAACTGGATGATTCCTGGGAAAATGATTAAAGGTATGGGCGGCGCCATGGATTTAGTGCATGGTGCGAAGAAAATCATTGTCATCATGGATCATTGTGCTAAAGATGGCTCTGCCAAAATAAAAAAAGAATGCGAATTACCTTTGACAGGTAAAGCTGTCGTGAATAAAATAATTACAGAACGGGCAATGATAGAAGTAACAGAAAATGGTCTTGAATTAAAAGAAGTATTTGAAGGCTATACTGTTCAAGATATTATTGATGCAACAGAAGCTACGCTTATTATTAAAGATGTAAAAGAAAATGTAGTCATTTAAAGGCTGCTTGTAATTTATTCCGATATCCATTATTATTAATTTTAATAGAAGTGGACTGTGAAAAGGATTAGTAAATAACCCTCGTTTCTAAAGAGAGCTAACGGATGGTGGAAGTTAGCGTGACGAATTATTGAACTCGCCTTTGAGTCTGTATGAGTGAACTGATAGTAGCTTATACCGTTTTCCGCGTTAAGGAGTCAAGTTGAGTGAAGTTTTCACTAATTTGGGTGGTACCGCGTGAGTATATTCTCTCGTCCCTTAGTTTTTTAAGGGACGAGATTTTTTTATTTTAAGGAGGAATTTTAATGAGCTTTAATCATGAAGCAATCGAAAAAAAATGGCAAAAGTATTGGCAAGAAAATAAAACGTATAAAATGGTTGATGATCCTTCAAAACCAAAGTTTTATGCATTAGATATGTTCCCGTATCCATCAGGAGTTGGGCTTCATGTTGGTCATCCACTTGGATATATTGCAACTGACATTTTAAGTGCATTTAAACGTAAACAAGGCTATAACGTGCTTCATCCAATGGGATGGGATGCTTTTGGTCTTCCTGCAGAACAATATGCAATTGACACGGGGAATGACCCAGCTGAATTTACTGCAAAAAATATAGCTACCTTTAAACGCCAAATGAATGATCTTGGTTTTTCTTATGATTGGGACAGAGAAGTTAACACAACTGATCCTTCTTATTACAAATGGACGCAATGGATTTTCATTCAGCTATATAAAAAAGGTTTGGCTTATGTAGACGAGGTACCTGTAAACTGGTGTCCTGCATTAGGTACTGTTCTTGCAAATGAAGAAGTAATCGATGGATTGTCAGAACGTGGAGGGCATCCAGTAGAACGTCGTCCAATGCGTCAATGGGTGCTTCGTATTACTGCTTATGCAGATAGACTTTTGGAAGATTTGGATGAACTTGATTGGCCTGAGAGCTTAAAAGAAATGCAACGTAATTGGATTGGTCGTTCGGAAGGTGCTGAACTTACTTTTGAAGTTGATGGCACGAATGAATCGTTCAGAGCATTTACAACACGCCCCGATACTATTTTTGGCGCAACTTATGCAGTACTTGCACCAGAACATAAACTAGTGGATGTGATTACCACTGCCGAACAGTCGGAAGCAGTGCAAGCATATAAAGATCAAGTAAAACTGAAAAGTGATCTAGAACGTACAGATCTTGCAAAACATAAAACAGGTGTTTTCACGGGTGCATACGCAGTTAATCCAGTAAGCGGAGAAAAAATGCCAATTTGGATTGCAGATTATGTATTGTCAACTTACGGAACAGGAGCTATTATGGCAGTTCCTGCACATGATGAGCGTGACTATGAATTTGCAAAACAATTTGACCTACCTATCGTAGAAGTTGTATCAGGTGGAAATATTGAAGAAAAAGCATATACAGAAGATGGTACACTAATTAACTCAGACTTCTTGAATGGTTTAAACAAACAAGAAGCGATTGCTAAAGCAATTGAATGGTTTGAAACAAATGGTAAGGGTGAAAAGAAAATTACGTATCGCTTGCGTGATTGGTTATTCAGCCGTCAACGATATTGGGGAGAACCAATTCCGATCATCCATTGGGAAGATGGTACTTCAACACCAGTAGATGAGTCTGAACTACCACTTATGCTTCCAGTAACAACGGATATTAAGCCAAGTGGAACAGGTGAATCACCACTTGCAAATATTACGGAATGGGTAAATGTTGTAGATCCAATAACTGGGAAAAAAGGGCGCCGTGAAACAAATACAATGCCACAATGGGCAGGTAGCTGCTGGTATTACTTACGTTACATTGATCCTAACAATGACGAAGCGCTTGTGGATCCAGAACTAGCAAAACGCTGGTTGCCGGTCGATATTTATGTAGGTGGCGCCGAGCATGCAGTTCTACATTTATTGTACGCGCGCTTCTGGCATAAATTCCTTTACGATATCGGTGTAGTTGCAACAAAAGAGCCTTTCCAAAAACTATTTAACCAAGGAATGATTCTTGGTGAAAATAATGAGAAAATGTCTAAGTCTAAAGGAAACGTAGTAAATCCAGATGATATCGTGAAAAGTCATGGTGCCGATTCACTTCGTCTATATGAAATGTTTATGGGACCACTGGACTCTTCAAAGGCATGGTCAACGAATGGATTAGATGGTTCAAGAAGATTCCTAGATCGGATTTGGCGTTTGTTTGTAAATGAGGATGGAAAACTTAGCGATAAAGTAAGTGATACTTCTTCTGAAAACATGGAAAAAGTGTACCATCAAACAGTCAAAAAAGTTACAGATGATTATGAAGCGATGCATTATAATACTGCAATTTCACAAATGATGGTATTCATTAATGAAGGCTATAAAGCAGAAAGCATTTCGAAAGAATATGTAGAAGGATTTGTTAAATTAATTTCTCCGATTGTTCCGCATATTGCAGAAGAACTGTGGAGCATCCTTGGGCATGAGGAAACGATTACGTATGCAGCTTGGCCTACATTTGACGAAGCTAAATTAGTGGATAATGAAGTAGAAATTCCTGTTCAAATTAAAGGAAAAGTACGTGCTAAACTTCTAGTTTCAAAAGAAGCAACAAAAGATGAACTTGAAGCATTAGCACTTGCATCTGAACAAGTGCAACAATGGTTAGAAGGGCAAGAAGTAAAGAAAATCATTGCCATTCCAGGTAAAATGGTGAATATCGTTATTTAATGAAAAACAAAAGCTGCTTCATCTCTCAACGTGAGGGAAGGAGCAGCTTTTTTGAATTAATAAATAATTATTCTTTCCTCCGTAACTAATTCTTCTATCAAAATATTATGTTTTTTTATTTGCCATTTCAAGTACAATATATATGAATAGATAGAATTTTCTTGCTATGTTAATCCTGAAAAGATTAAACTTGATTTTGTGAATGGAGTTGCAATCATGAATAGATTAGTAATTATGACAGTCGGTAAAACCCATAGCGGTAAAACTACATTCGCGAAAGCTTTAGAAAATGAGATGACCAACTCAGTTGTGATCGATCAAGATAACCATGCTGGATTCCTTCACACTTACTACCAAACATTAATGCCAAAACAAGGGCATAATACGATCAAATACGCTCTCACACAAACCATAGTGAATTATGCGGTTAATGAGACTAACTGCCATCTCATTCTTTGCAACTCAAATCGCAATCGAAGAAGTCGATTGAAACTGCTTGAACAATATCATAACAAAGGATTTACAAGCATTCTTGTGAATTTTGATCTTCCAGTACATGTTCTTAAAGAGCGGGTTGAGAAAAGTCAGCGTAGTACAGCGATACTAAGGACCGCTTCAACTTTTGACGAAGTGCTTACTCGACAACAGGATGAGACTAATAAAGAAGACGTAGTAGCGCCAATAGAAGGCGAAGCGGACCATTTATTTGTAATCAAAAACGGGGATGAGGTTCACTCTGTGATTCGGGAAATTGTTAATATTGCTCAAAGTATAGGAGTTTCTTAACTAATTCAGCTAATTTGTAGTTACACTTTCTTCATGTGGAAATAGAATAGTTAAATTATGAAGCGTTCCAAAATATATCGAAAAAATTCATATCACTTATAAAGGAGATTTATAATGAATCAAATTAAAAATGAAGTGAAAGTAATTTTTTTTGATGCAGGTGGAGTCCTTTTTGATACATTTTTAAAAAGTGATGAAAGAATAAGAAATATATTGATGGAACGAGGGTATCAAAAATCAAAAATTGATTTTGCTATTATGAAGGCTAAACAAAATAAGCAAACTTTTATTACAAATTGGAATGAAGAAGAACAATATTATAAGCGTTATTATGGAACTATTGCAGAAGAACTTGGAGAAATTGAACTAACAAATGAATTATTTTTCTTTACTCATTTTGCTTCTCATTGTGAGCTGTTTCCCGAGGTAAAAGGTGTACTTGAGGAATTAAGTAAAAAGTATAGACTTGCTATTATTTCAAATGCAATGCCAAGTATGGATTGGATATTTGATAGATTAGGAATTCGCAGATACTTTGATTCTTTTATTCTTTCCGCCTTTGTAAACGAAGAAAAACCAGGAGAAGCAATTTATAATATCGCTCTTAATCATGCAAAAGCAACTAAAGAAGAAAGTATATTTATTGATGATAAAATTGAAAATATAGCAGGAGCAGAACGAGTTGGGATAAGAGGACTTCATTTAGATAGAAATAGGGTGAATTTGTTAGAACTACTAAGAGAACAACAACTATTAAAAATCTCTTATTTTTGAAGATCGTTAAACAGCTTAGAAGCTTTTAAGTTTTTGAATAGATGGAAAAGAGGACAAGATGAAACAATCTAAATACAAACTAAATCAAATAACAGATTATATTAATGAAAGTATTAAAAAACAGCAAGGAGTAGGATTGAGCGTTGCAATTGTTAAAGACTCGGACATTATCTATTCTAAAGGTTTTGGGTACTCTCAGATTCAACCTGTAAACCGGCTTATTGACGGTGATACATTGATGAGCATTCAAAGTATTTCTAAGAATTTCATGGCACTTTCAATGATGCAACTTGTTGAAAAGAACTTGATTTCATTGGATCATACTGTTGTTAAATATTTGCCATATTTCAGAACAAAAGATAAAGAACATAGTGACACCATCACGATACGGCATCTACTATCTCATACTGCTGGGTTTCCTTCAAATTTAGGAATTGCCAATATGATAGCTCCTAATGTAAGAGAAATTTTTTCAGATACAGCCACAGAATTTCAAGAAGCATTAGATTATTATTACCTAACTGAAGAAGAGATTAGCAGTATAAAAACTCGAGATGATATAACCAAGTGGTTTAAAAAAGTTGAGTTGGAGTATCCAGTAGGAATGGGGTGGAATTATTGCACAGATGCCTATGTGATACTTGCTGACTTGTTTGAAAAAGTGACAGGTTTCAATTGGGAAACCTATCTTAGAGATGAAATTCTTACACCTTTGAATATGAATCGAACAACTTGTGATTCACGAATAGTCGAAAAAGATAACAACAGTGCTAGATATTATTTAGGCAAGGATAAAATAGAAACTCCTTTTCCCAAAAACCCAATCTCAGCTCCAATAGGCTACTTGTATTCAACAGCAAATGATTTAGGAAAATATATTCTATTCCATTTGAATAAAGAATCCAAAATCTTACGTTCAGATTTGATTGAAGAAATGCAAAAACCTATTCACCTTGTCAGTGAGGAATGGCGGTTCGAAAGTGATCTCAGAAGCTACGGACTCGCATGGTTTACAGATAATTATAGAGGTTTTAGAATAGTAGAACATGGTGGCGGTCAACTAGCTGTAAGATCACTGATGTCAATGGTACCAGAACTCAATTTAGGAGTAGTGGTCTTACTAAATTTTGATGGGACCATTCATCATGATATTTGTAAAAAAATCATAGATATTTTCATTGATTCCTAATTTAAGTACATATCCTTAAAATTAGATGATGGCATTTGAAAGGAGTTATTTATCAGGTATTAGTACAGTAGTTTATCAACAGTATTTAGCTGCTTATTCAATTTACGGGTGATTTACTTGTAGAAAGAATAAAGAACCCATTTTGATTATTTTTACAAAATGGGTTCTTTTCGATTGCTAAAAAATTTATTCAAAACCTACATCTGTAGACAATGCCGCGCTCATTCCAGCAATTTTACCAGTTACTAGTGCAGAAGTGATATTATATCCACCTGTATAGCCGTGAATATCCAATACTTCGCCACAAAAGTATAGTCCTGCTTTTTTCTTAGAAGCCATTGTTTTCGGTTCTATTTCTTTTATGGACACGCCTCCACCTGTTACAAATGCTTTATCTAGTGGTTGTGTTCCATAAACATTTACGCTAAATTGCTTCAGTAAATGTGCCAATGAACGAATTTTTTCGTGTGAAAGATTTTGACCATCTTCACTTTCTTGGATTCCTGCTTGTTGTAATAAAAATAATAGCCATCTTTCTGGAACCATACCTTTCCACACATTTTTCACTGCTTTTTTCGGATCTTCCTTAATAGAAGAGAGAAGGGCCTGGAAAGTTTCTTCTTGATTTAGTTCCGGTAAACTATCTATTCGAACCTGTACAAGCTGTCCACCATTTTTCTTTTGTTCTTTCACGACGAATTGACTACAGCGTAAAATCGCTGGACCACTTAAGCCAAAATGTGTGAAGAGCATGTCCATCTGATGGGTAATGATGGCTTTTCCTTTTTTATTTAAAACAGAAACGGCAACATCACGAAGGGCTAAACCTTGCAATTCTTTCGATTTAATAAAAGGCTCACTGGAAAGTAAAGGAACTTCCGTTGGATATAGATCAGTAACCGTATGACCAGCTTTTTCAGCCCAAGGATATCCATCCCCAGTAGATCCCGTTTGAGGAACTGCTTTCCCGCCAACTGCAACGACTACTGCTCCAGCAACAATTTCTTCACCTGTTGCAAGTCTAACACCAATAATCTTTTCATCATTCATTAATAATTTGGCAACAGGCGAATTTAGTTTTATTTCCACATGGAGTCTTTTTAATTCATCCAGCAAAGCATTTACTACGTCCATTGCTTTATTGGAGATTGGGAACATTCTTCCGTGATCTTCTTCTTTTAATGGTACACCTAGATTTTCAAAGAAGGCGATAATATCTTCATTATTAAAAACGGAAAACGGGCTAAATAAAAATCGTCCGTTTCCAGGAATATTTTTCACTATTTCTTCTTGTGGAAGTCTGTTTGTTACGTTGCAACGACCTCCCCCAGAGATTGCAAGTTTTTTCCCAAGTTTAGAACCTTTTTCAATTAACAATACTTTCTTGTTCTCTGCTCCAGCAGCTGCTGCGGCCATCAATCCCGAGGGACCTCCGCCTACTATAATTACGTCATACATAATATCTTCACACTTTCACTTTTTTCTTTATTATACATGATTGTGGTTTTCTTTCGACAGTTGTAAACTGTAGTGTAGACATTTTAACTCATTCAGCAAATGTTTTTTGCGAAGAGCTTGCGCAGGAGTAGAGGTATCCACTTCAATAAGCGGTAAAATAAATGCAAAGTATGTATTCAATTTAGTGGGGTCCACAAACCCCTGCTGAATAAAGTTAAAGCCTCCGGCGGATGCTATAGATTTTTAGAGGAGAGCAAGCTTGAGAAAATCTAGGCACAAATACTCCAAGGCGAATTTGAAAGGATTGGGCGGGTTTTATGTCATCAAATTTATTAAAAGGGACAATGATATTAACGATTGGTCTCTTATTATCTAGAATACTAGGTGTGCTTTACATTATTCCTTTTTATCAACTAATTGGAGAAGAGTATATTGGTCTCTATCAATATGCGTATGTTCCATATTCTATCATGCTAGCAGTAGCTGTCTCTGGTATGCCAGTAGCTGTCTCTAAGTTTGTAGCTAAATATAATACGCTTGGTGACTACGCCACAGGCAGAAAATTAGTGAAATCCAGTATGGTAATAATGACGATAACAGGTGTATTAGGATTTATTATTTTGTACACATTAGCAGAGCCTATCGCAAGCTTAGTTATTAAAGATGATGAAGCATTTGTTACGGTTCAAAATGTAGCTACCGTTATTCAATATGTGAGTTTCGCAGTAATTGTCGTTCCTGTGATGAGTTTAATAAGAGGTTTTTTTCAAGGGTATCAACATATGACTCCGACTGCTGTATCTCAGTTGATCGAGCAAATTGTACGCGTAATTTTCGTTTTAGCCGGAGCTTTTCTAGTTGTAAAGGTGTTTAAAGGTACGGAAAATACTGCTGTTTCTTTTGCCGTGTTTGCAGCATTTATTGGGGCTATTGCAAGTATGTTTGTTTTATATTGGTATTGGAAAAAGTTGAAACCAGAATTTAATGAACTACTTGAGGGAAGTGGAAATAATACTTCTAATGTATCTTTAAAAAATATATATAAAGAAATTTTAATATATACCGTTCCGTTTGCATTGGTAGGTGTTGTTAATCCATTATACCAATTTGTGGATATGATTACGTTTAATAACGCAATGGCGCAAATTGGAATCAGCGGAAAAGAATCAGGCGTCCTATTAACAATGTTAAATCTTACAACTCAAAAACTTGTAATGATACCTGTTATGCTAGCAACTGGTTTTTCTATGGCATTAATTCCATTCATCACAAGTTACTATGCAAAACAAGATTTTGTACAAGTACGAAAATCATTAGATCAGGCATTTCAGATATTACTATTTTTAACAATGCCAGCTGCTTTAGGAATTGCCGTTTTATCTAATGAATTTTATCATGTGTTTTACGAGCCAAGTAAAACAGGTTCAACGGTATTGGCACATTACGCTCCAGTAGCTATATTATTTGCACTTTATCCTGTAACAACGGCCATTTTACAGGGAATTGATCGTCAAAAACTAATCATTTTAAACTTATTAGTCGGTATATTAACAAAACTCGTATTAAATACACCATTAATTAAAGCGTTTGAAACAGATGGTGCTATTTTAGCTACTTCTTTAGGCTACTTTGTAGCGATCGCATTAAATATGGTTGTTATTACAAAAACTTTAAAATATAAATCTAATATGGTTATACGAAGAATTTTCCTAATTGTGCTAATTAATGCTGTTATGCTAAGCCTAGTCTTCGTTTGTAAATGGGGAATAGAACGTATATTCACAGTGGATAGTAAATTTGGTGCTTTACTTGTAATTTTTATTACTGCGTCTATTGGTGCAGCTTTTTATGGATTCGTCACGCTAAGACTAGGTCTTGCACAAAAACTCTTCGGAGAAAAGATTACACGCTTTACGAAAAAATTTGGATTTTAGGAGAATAAAATGCGATTAGATAAATTTCTAGCACATATGGGCTTTGGAACGAGAAGAGAAGTAAAAATATTAGTTAAGTCAAAAGCAATTCAAGTTAATGATATCGTTGTTAAAGACAGCTCGATGCACATAAAAGAAACTACTGACCAAGTTTCGGTATACGGGGAAGTAGTCGAGTATAAAGAATTTATATATCTAATGCTAAATAAGCCAGCGGGTGTTGTATCTGCAACGGAAGATACAAGAGATGAAACCGTAATTGATTTATTAGATGAGGATGTACGCCATTTTGAACCCTATCCTGTAGGGAGACTAGATAAGGATACTGTAGGTTTGCTTTTATTAACAAATGACGGGGCTTTAACGCATCGTCTTTTGTCTCCAAATAAGGATGTACCAAAAGTGTATTTTGCAAAAGTAGAGGGATTAGTAGATGAAACTGATATACAAGCGTTTGCAGATGGCGTAACGCTGGATGATGGCTACAAAACAAAGCCAGCAATTTTAAACATATTAAGTAAAGGCGAGGTTTCTGAAATTGAATTATCCATAACGGAAGGCAAGTTCCACCAAGTGAAAAGAATGTTTGAATCCGTTGGGAAAAAAGTAATTTATTTAAAAAGGCTGTCTATGGGTGCATTGAAGTTAGATGAATCTTTAATGGAAGGCTCTTATAGGGAATTAACAGAAGAAGAATTAGAAAGTATACAGTAAAAGAATGACCTCGCTTAGGCGGGGTCATTCTTTTCGTATAGCAAAGTCTAAGATGTTAATTTAACGCGTTTGTTCGTCGTTGTCCATTTGCCTCTTGTTGGGCTAATGACTAGGTCATTAAACTCAAGCACATTTAAATCTCGTTGAATCGTGCGAGGAGTGATGCCAAATTCATCGACTAAATCTTGTGTAGTAACAGTTCCGTGATCACGGATGAACATATACATATCTTTAATTCGATTGAGCATCCGATCAGTAGTAGGTTTCATAAGTAACCACTCCTTTATCATCATATCTCGTGGCAAGACTAGCGGACGACTTGGGTGAAAAGCAACTAAATAATTGCAATTTACAGCCCCTTTACTATATTGATAGTCAGTGCTATGTTATCTGACAATTCAATTATAGTAGATTTACGATAAAATTTCTATTAAAAAACAGTTTATTTACAAAAACTTTATAAAAACGAAAAAGAGTTATATAAAATAGACCTCTTTAATTCAAAAAAAGAAGTTTGAAAATAGCTTCTTTTTGTGTGGTTATTTGAAAAAAAGTGTAAAATAACATTAAGCATATTAGGTAGGAGGAATAAATATGAAATGGTTAGAATTGGCAGAACGTAAGAAACCGGAAATTATAGCTGAATTACAAAAGTTAATACAGATTCCTAGTGTACTGAACGAAAAGGCAATAACAGCAGAAATGCCTTTTGGTCCAAAACCTCTTGAAGCACTTCGCCATATGTTAAGTGAAGGAGAAAAAGAAGGTCTAATTACAAAGAATATTGATAATATGGCTGGTCATATAGAAATGGGTGAAGGGGAAGAAATTCTTGGTATTTTATGTCATGTTGACGTTGTACCAGAAGGGAAGGGCTGGACTTATCCACCATTTGAAGGTGTTGTAGCAAATGATAAAATTTATGGTCGTGGGGCAATCGATGATAAAGGACCAACCATAGCAGCATGGATGGCGATGAAACTGGTAAAAGAAGCAGGTATCGAACTTTCTAAAAAAGTACGATTAATTATAGGTACGGATGAAGAAAGTGGATTTCGTTGTGTAAAACGGTATTTTGAGAAAGAACAAATGCCTGAAATTGGATTTGCACCTGACGCAGATTTTCCAATAATAAATGCTGAAAAAGGAATTGCTACACTGATTTTTACACAAACAGGCTCATCCGATACGGAAACTATTCAATTCTTCCAAGCTGGAAAACGTACGAATATGGTACCTGATGAAGCTTTTGCACTTATTTTCGGAGGGCTACATTCTATTAAAGAGAAGTTTTATGAATTTGCACAGGAAATGGGTATTACTGGAGAAGTAGTTCAAGAAGGATCTATGGTGAAAGTATTAGTACACGGTAAGTCAGCGCATGCAATGGAGCCAGATGATGGTTTAAATGCTGGAATCATACTAGCAAAATTTTTAAAAACAATAAGCTTAACTCCTCATTCCAAAGCATTTGTAGAATTTTTGGTGACATCATTTGGAGATGAAAGCAGAGGATATGCTTTAGCCCTCAACTTTACAGATGAAGTCTCAGGAGAAACAACATTGAATCCTGGTGTGATTCATTATGCTCCAACCCAAGGGTCTTGCACCCAAGTGAGTATGCGTTATTCTGTTAGTTATGGATTTGAAGAGAAACTGGCAGCATGTAGAGAAATACTTCAAAATACAGGAATTACGCTTGATATTGGTTCTAATTCTAAGCCGCATTATGTCGATAAAGAAGATAAACTCATAAAATCTTTACAAAAAGTGTATGAGAGACAAACGGGAGAAGAAGCAAAATTGCTATCCATTGGAGGGGGCACTTATGCACGTGTTCTTCAAAAAGGTGTGGCATTTGGAATGCTTTTTCCAGGGAGAAAAGATGTAGCACATCAAGTAGATGAATATGTGGATATTGATGATTTAGTAAAAGCTACAGCAATATATGCGGATGCAATAGTAGAACTAGCTGGTAAAAATACAAAAGCAGGTGAAATTAATGGCAAAAATATTATGGAATGATCAAATTGTTAGCGAAGAGGAAGTAAATATTGGATACGAGGACCGTGGATATCAATTTGGAGATGGTATTTATGAAGTAATTAAAATATATAATGGCGACTTATTCACTGCTACCGAACATATTAATCGTTTGTATGCAAGTGCCGATAAAATTCAATTAGTCATTCCGTATACAAAAGATGTTATGCATAAAATGATTTATGAATTAATTGAAACGAATGAAGTAAAAAATGGTCAAATCTATTTACAAGTAACTCGTGGTATTAGTGCGAGACAACATAATTTCCCAATCCCAGCAGTAGAATCTGTGCTTACCGCATATACAAAAGAAACTACTCGTCCGCTAGAACAACTGGAGAATGGAGTAAGGGCATGTTTTGTAGAAGATATTCGCTGGTTACGTTGTGATATAAAGTCATTAAATCTTCTTGGTAATGTACTTGCTAAACAAGAAGCAATTAGTAAAGATTGCTATGAGGCAATATTACACCGCGGTGAAATGATTACGGAAGGATCTTCTTCAAATATGTACGGCATAAAAAATGGGATTCTTTATACTCACCCTGTAAGCAATTTAATACTAAATGGGATTACGAGACAAGTTATTTTGGATTGTTGTAAAGAGATTGGTTTACCCGTTGTAGAAGAAGCATTTACCAAACAACAAGCACTAGAAATGGATGAGTTTATAATGTCATCTACAAATGCGGAAGTGATGCCAATTATTTTAATTGATGGTCAGACAATTGGGAACGGTAGTCGTGGAGAGTGGACAGAAAAGATGCAAAAAGCTTTTGAGAAAAAAATATCAACACCTATAGAACAATGAATACACATTATTTTTTAGGTATTAAGATTCCAACTAACCTGGCTGCGTCAATTATTGAACAAAGAGTAGGAACTAATTTACATGAAACGCATAAAACTTTGCCTGTTTTAGAGGACTTGCATATTACACTCTTTTATTTAGGAAATATTGAGAAAAATAATTTAGATCAAATAATCCAGTCGTGTCAAAATATCGACTGGAAATCTTTTGATTTAACGACAAATGGAATCTCCCATTTTGGTAGCAATCATACTCCGAGAGTAGTTTATACAGCATTAAAGGAAAGTGAACCGTTAACATTTTTGCAGAGAGAGGTTACCAAAATAATTTCTAATTTTATTGAAATAGATACTACTAAAGGGTTTACTGCTCATATTACTATTGCTAAAAAATGGGCATCCAATGGATTGCCATCTATTGAGGGTTTTCAATTAGAGAATACAACCTTTAAAGTTACTAATTTCTCTTTGTTTCGAATAAATCCAACTAATACGCCTCGCTACGAGGAAGTTTGTATCATGCAGAGCGGAGGAGGTTAAGTAATGGCTCAACTAGTAAAGCTTCAAGATTATATATCTCGTTATCAAGTCGATTTAAAGAGATATCCAACTCAATTCGTTCGTTTAAAGAAGCAACAGTGGGAACGAACAATAGTAAAATGGGAACAAGGTTCTTTTGACTCTTCATGGTTAGAAAAAGAAGATGAGGTAGAAGTATTGGAAAAAAAATCTTTTTTTTCTAAGCTTTTTAATCGTAATAATAAAGAAGGAAATATAGAAGAGGAAACATGGGAAGATACTGAGCTTCTCGAGGAAGAAGTTGTGCTAGAGGATACTACCACGCTTCATTTTGAGCCAAATATTGTATACAACCCACAAACCAAAGAAGAATTAAAACGAATGTATTTAAATCAACTATTTCATTTTCAATTGAAGTGGGCTAGCTCTACATTGCGTGAAAAGTCATATGTTGATCCAAAGTTTATGCGAGATAAATTATTACGAACACTTACTCTACAGCTTCCAGATAATTATTTTTTGTTTTATTATCCTATTTTGAAATTAAAAAAAGCTCCAGTCGAACTAGATATTCTACTTATATTGCCTACAGAAATTATTTGTATAGTTGTCCTAGAGGGGAAAGATCTAGATGCCTTTATAGGAAGTAGTGATCGATTTTGGTTACGAAAAAGTGGTAAGGAAGAAAAAAAGGTATTGAGTCCAATGGTAAGTTTAAATAGGATGGAGTCAATCCTATTGCAAATTATAAAAAAAGAAGATATTGATTTGCCAATTAGGAAGGTAATTCTATCGAGAAATGGTTATATAGATTACCCTGGTACTTCTTTTAATACTCAATTTGTTGATTCAAGGAAATTTCCAGATTGGTTTATGGCATTAAAGTCTTCTCCTTCCCCTATGAAACATATGCAATTTAAAGCCGCTCAAGCGATACTTGACCTTGTCCAAACAACTTCTTATTCCAGGGCCGGTTGGGAAGTGGACAGTGAGGAAATAAATGAATAAGATCGTCTTTATCGTGAACGAATATGCAGGTAACGGACGAGCGAAAAAAACATGGTCGCTTTGGAAATCCAAACTCACCATTCCGTACACTTATTTTCTAACGGAATACATCGGACACGCAACAGAAATTGCTAAGGAATGTGCAGAAAGTAGCAAAGAAGATTTAATCATTATTGCTATAGGTGGAGATGGAACGATTCATGAAATAATTTCTGGTATTACTGAATATGAACATGTTCGAATAGGAGTTATTTCAGCGGGAAGTGGAAATGATTTTGGTCGGACATTTCCTGTTTTCCAATCAACAGAACAATTACATGAATATATAAATGAAATGGTTTCTTATGAGGAATTAGATTTTGGGAAGCTAACAGCAAGTCAAGGTGCTTATGGGTTTGTTAATAATGCAGGATTTGGGTTTGATGCGAAAGTAGGTTACGCTGTCAATAATTCCAAATGGAAAAAACGGTTGAATCACTTGAGATTAGGGAGAGTTACATACATATTATATGTGATAAAAGAACTATTAACATTTAAAAGATTTTCCTTCACTTTACATACAGAACAAGATACGATAAAGTTTGATGATGTTTGGTTTATTGTCGTTTGTAACCAGCCGTTTTTCGGTGGGGGTATGAAGATATCTCCGAACTCTCAACCAAATGATCAATTAATCGAAATGACAGTAGTGAATAAATTAGCAAGATGGAAGTTATTATTTATTTTCGGAACTGTTTTTTTCGGCAAACATACAAAGTATAAAGAAGTGAAACAACTTCAAGCGAAGAATTTTACAATAACAATGCATGATCAAGTATATGGGCATGTCGATGGGGAATTCTCCTGTATGACATATATAGATCAAAGTTACTTTTTTTCTGTACAATCAAAAGCTTGGAAATTAGTCAAACCAAAAAGTAAAGGGAGTTAATGTAATGAGGTTAAGACACAAACCGTGGGCAGAGGATTTAATAAATGCTCATCCTGAAATTGTAATTCCAAATCCAGAAAATCTAAAAGGAAAATGGGATACCGAATTTAATAATAATAATCCACTACATATAGAAGTTGGCACAGGAAAAGGCCAGTTTATCACTGGTATGGCAAAACAAAATCCTGCTATTAATTATATTGGGATTGAGCTCTATGATAGTGTTATTGTGTGTGCACTAGAAAATGCACTTGAAGCACAACCACTACCAAATTTACGTTTGCTAAAAGTTAATGGAGCAGATTTAGCGAAGTACTTTGAAAAAAATGATGTGGACCGAGTGTATTTAAACTTCTCCGATCCTTGGCCAAAAATTAGACATGCAAAAAGACGGCTAACACATGAAGGGTTTTTGAAGTTATATGAATCTATTTTGATAGATAATGCTGAAATTCATTTTAAAACGGACAATCGTGGCTTATTTGAATATTCTTTAATGAGTATGTCGGCTTATGGAATGTTGATAAAAGACGTTTCACTCGACTTACACGCAAATATGCCGGTAGATAATATTATGACAGAATACGAGGAAAAGTTTTCTGCAAAAGGACAACCAATTTATCGAGTAGAAGCAAAATACGTATAAAAGGGGACCTGATAGAATGGATACGTTTCAATTTCATGACATGTCGTTCACTTGGCTAAAAGGCGGGACAACTTACATGGATGGAGGAGCCATGTTCGGAGTTGTACCAAAACCATTATGGGAAAAGAAATATCCTGTCAATGAAAAGAATCAAATTGAACTACCATCGGATCCGCTTTTCATTCAATACAACGGACATAATATATTGATGGAAGCAGGTCTTGGTTTTGGTAAGTTTACAGAGAAACAACTTCGAAACTATGGAGTTTCTGATCAATCTCAAGTGGAGGACGATTTAGCTCAACTAGGAAAATTACCAGAAGATATCGATATAATTCTTATGACTCATCTCCATTTTGACCATGCATGTGGATTAACAAAATGGGAAGGTGGCAGACTGGTTCCTAGCTTTCCAAATGCTAAGATTTATGTCTCGGATGTCGAATGGGATGAAATGAAAAATCCAAATATTCGTTCTCGAAATACCTATTGGAAAGAGAATTGGGAACCAATTGAAGGACAAGTTTTCCCGTTTTCAGGCTCCATTCAAGTTATGGATGGAATCGAGATGGTTCATACTGGTGGACATAGTGATGGGCATAGTATTATTTTGTTTAAACAAAATGGAGAAACAATTATTCATATGGCAGATTTGATGCCAACCCATGCACACCAAAATCCATTATGGGTGTTAGCATATGACGATTATCCAATGACTTCTGTTTTTGCCAAAGAAAAATGGGTAAATGAAGGGTTACACCAAAATTACTGGTTCAGCTTTTATCATGATGCCTTTTATCGTTTGGTGAAATGGTCCGGTGATGGGAAAGAAATAGTGGTTAAAATAAAACGTACTCGTTAAGAAAAGCAAAACCGGTGTTCGAAGCACTTGAAAAAATTAAATAATACGCTGGATTTCCGTTTCAGGTGGACGCGTTCCGCGGGGGGAACGATAAGCCATCACCACCGCTTACGCGTTCGTGTGATGGCTTATCTGTCTCTCTCATCCCGCTGTAATGTTGGTAAAATGTAATAGGGATCAAATGTGTTCATTGATGCTTGGAACTCCTGCGGGAGCAGCAGATGTTTTCTGCAGTGAAAGCGAAGCGGCAGGTGCATGAGCTTGAGTAGGTAGCGAAGCGAACGAGGAGGCTCAAGCCATGCCCGCGGAAAGCGAGCGCCGGAACGAAAAGCCACAACACTTTGGGGATTACTATATTTAATTTGCTTTTTATAGAAAAGAAATCGTCCGCCTGCGGTGGAAATCAGGTGGAATTTCTACGGCTACTCTTCTTAAAAGTACGGAGCGTTTTTTGCCTGGTTTTTCTTATTAATTGGACAACCATATTTCATAAAGCGAGTGTCTTTTTTCGGACTCGCTTTTTTTCTTTGTATTTTATAGAAAAAAGACTTTAGACAAACTCGATTTTTATCGAGTTTGTCTAAAGTCTGAATGTAAGCATGGTTTATTGAAAAAAGTAGTTTCCCGTAGTGATTATCTTAAACCTTAAGTAACTCCACAACAGTTCCCGTTTTTGCATCCGCTGCAAATTCAAATTGTTCGAGTAGCCCATTTTTTACTCGGGAAATACCACCTTTATATACTTTTATGTGAATAGCTTCTTTCTGAAACGGCTCGGGATGCATGTAAATCCATGATCCATCTATCGGACCTTCTTGTTTAAATGAATCTTTTATCTCCTTTAAAACAAGTTCTGCTGATCTATTCAAATCTATTTTTCTTGCTGCTTGACTAGCTACGACACCGATCACAATACCTGTTCCAAGACCCATCATATAATCACGAAGTTTCAATGCTATTCCTCCTTAGTCTTTTTTTTAGTGTATCATATATCTAAATTCAAATAAATTTTTCGGAAGTCGAAGTTTTTTTGTAGTAAACGATTCCAACTTTTATTACAATAGAAGGGGAATCTATATTTTTTAATTGAAACGCAGCTTTAGGAGGCTTTTGCAAATGAATGAAGAAACTCGTTCGCTTTTTAAAACATTAACGGAATTACCGGGCGCACCTGGTAATGAGCATGCAGTACGTAATTTTATGCGCAGTGAGCTTGAAAAGTATTCAGATGAAATTGTACAAGATAATTTAGGAGGCATTTTCGGCTTAAAAAAAGGCGATGAAAATGGCCCGAAAATTTTAGTTGCAGGACATATGGATGAAGTTGGTTTTATGGTATCTGGCATTACAGATAACGGAATGATTCGTTTTCAAACATTGGGTGGATGGTGGAGTCAAGTACTGCTTGCACAACGAGTTGATATTGTTACGAATAATAAAACTATTCCAGGTGTAATCGGTTCTATACCTCCTCATTTATTGAGTGATGAAATGCGAAACAAGCCAATGGATATTAAGAATATGCTAATTGATATTGGTGCAGACGACAAAGAAGATGTTCTACGTATGGGTGTTAAACCTGGTGATCAAATTGTTCCTGTATGTCCATTCACACCAATGGCAAATGACAAAAAAATTATGGCTAAAGCTTGGGATAACCGTTATGGTTGCGGATTAGCCATTGAACTTTTAAAAGAAGTGCAAAATGAAAAACTGCCTAACATGTTGTATTCTGGAGCTAATGTAATGGAAGAAGTCGGTCTACGCGGTGCACAAGCCTCAGCAAATATGATTAATCCCGATCTATTCTTTGCATTAGACGCAAGTCCTGCAAATGATGCTTCTGGTGATAAAAATGAATTTGGTCAACTTGGAAAAGGAACTCTTTTACGAATTTTTGACCGTTCTATGATAACTCATCGTGGCATGAGAGAATTTGTATTAGATACAGCAGAAACAAATAACATCCCATATCAATATTTTATCTCTCAAGGTGGAACGGATGCAGGACGAGTTCATACTTCAAATGAAGGTGTACCTAGTGCTGTAATCGGAATTTGCTCTCGTTATATTCATACTTCCGCTTCTATTATTCATACGGATGATTATGCTGCAGCAAAAGAATTAATTACTAAATTAGTAAAAACATGCGATCGTACAACTTTAGAAACAATAAAAGCAAACGTTTAAAAAGGTGCCCAAGTGGCATCTTTTTTTAAGATAGGAAGTTCACTTAAGTCGCTTGCGCTTTACTAAAATAAAGTATATGGAAAAACCAGTGTTCATAGTACTTGAATGAATAAAATAATACCGCGGATTTCCATTTCAGGTGGACGGGTTCCGCGGGGCGAGCGATTAGCCACCGCTAATTCGTTCGTTTGTGATGGCTAATCTGTCTCACTCATCCCGTAGGAGTCGTCCCCTTTCACTACAATCCATTATATGAGTAGTACCGTTAGTGGAAATTAGGCGGCATTCATATGCTACTCTCCTTGAAAGGATTTGGCGTCTTTTTGCACGATTTTCATACGGAATAATAGAGTATATAAATTTTTATACCATGAAAAGGTTGATTTCCGCTGCAGGCGGACGCTTTCCAGGGGGCAAGCATCAAGCCGCTTCGGGCCAACATGACGTTGGTCACAAAGGCGTTGCCACACGATGTGGCGCTCTTAGCCTTTGAACAATTGAGCGCTCAGTCCAGGGTCTTGATTTGCTTGCTAATCCCCTAGGAGTCGCCGCCTTCCGCTCCAATCAACAGTGCAAATAAGAAAGCCAATATGTTACGTAGAAATTATCAATGGGGCAAGTGGAACTGAAAAAATAGATAGCATTCATTATAAAGAAGCGCTGAGCGGACGAAATTGTATCTTCGTCCGCTTTTAAAAGAATAGGAAAGGACATATTCTCTCATTAAACAAAACTATTGCACCTTGTCACTACACATTTCAAGATGGCAACGGAAAAACATAAGCCACAAGATTACCGAAAAAAGAGTATTCGTTAATAGTGTAGCTAATGCTTCGTCCAAAGCACTCTAGAAATAGTGAAGACAAGGCGCATTTAAAAGACGCTTTCGCTTTTCTTACTAGAATAGGAGGAAAAATGTATGAAAATATTAATAGGAACCAATAATAGAGCTAAAACAAAAGCTGTTCACACTATATCTAGTTTATATTATCCAAATGCAGAGTTTGAAAATAAAGAAGTACCATCTCTTGTATCAAGCCAGCCAATGAGCGATGAAGAAACTAGACAAGGTGCTATTAATCGTGCTAAACAATTAATGATTAATACAGACGCATCTTTTGGAATTGGTTTAGAAGGTGGCGTAAATGAAATTGAAGATGTCATGTATATTTGTAATTGGGGCGCACTAGTAACAAAAGAAGGTAAAATCTTTACTGCAACAGGTGCAGGTGTACCTTTACCAAAAGAAATTGCAACTAAGTTGAAAGAGGGTTTTGAACTTGGACCGGTAATGGATGTCTATACAAATACAAATGATATCCGTCATGGGGAAGGCGCAATTGGCGTATTTACAAATGGTCTTGTAAAAAGAAGTGATATGTTTGAACATATTATGCTTTTACTTATCGGACAATACGAACTCTCCAAGAAATTCTAGTAGTTGCAAGTGGTGTAAATCATCGTTAAAATATATATCAGTTATGCTTTGAATGGAGGAAGGTAAATGACCCGAAAATGGATACGATTATGTGTCGTGTCGCTAGCTGTCATTTTATTGGTAGGCTGTTCTTCAATGGAAGAGCAGGCAGTAGACGGAATTGAAAATGCGAAAATCGTGTTTCAAGGAGATGCTGAAAAGCCAAATGAAAAAGTGGGCAACTTGAAAATCTTTTTGCCAAGTGGATTTACAATTGAAGAGTCGGACGAAACTAATATTATATTATCTAGAGGGAAAGATTCATACATATTATTTATCAATCCAAATGAGCTTTCTGAAAGTCAATTATATTATAATTTATTGATAGCTGATACTAAATTAAAAATAGTTGAAAAGAATACGTTTGAACAAAATGGACGATTTGGTTTTGCTGCAATTATCCAAAGTAGTGAAGAAAACTATGAACTAATCACGAGTATTGGTGGAATTAAACTTACAACTATTTCTAAACAACCTAATATTGCTTCAAATTTAGAGCAAATGATGAAAATTGTACGATCCATTTCAACTAACTAAAGGAGGAATATATATGGAGAATCTAATTTCTGTTGAACAATTCGACAAGCTAAAACAAGAAAATAAGGTAGTTTTTAAATTTACAGCAGATTGGTGTCCTGATTGTCATTTCATAGATCCTTTTATGGGAGAAGTGGAAGAAAAATTTTCAGATTTTCAATTTATTTCAGTTGATCGAGACAAATTTATTGATCTTTGTAGCCAATTAGAAATTTTCGGTATTCCTAGTTTTATTGTTTTTGATAAAGGGGAAGAAAAAGGGCGTTTCGTTAGTAAGGATCGTAAAACAAAAGAAGAAATTGAGACCTTCTTGGAAACAATCTGATCTTAACTAGACTTAAACTCCCTGCTTTATATTATTTTGGCTCGTCATACTTGAGAAAAATAGCTAATTCATATATAAAGAAAGTAGCAAAGCATCCGAGTTTGTTTTTTCGGATGTTTTTAAATGGGGAGGAATGGTTTAGAAGCATTCCGATACATTCTTTAAAGTAATGCAGACCATATTTTTTGCGACGAGAAAAAGGAGGGTGAAGAATGCAAGCTCAAGAACTAATACGTGTATTAAAAACAAAACTTTCGGAAGATACATTTGCATATGACTATAATCGAGAAACGAATAAACTTCGACTTACACATAAAACGATAAATAAAGGAATTGATATTTTTGTTCCTCCGATTTTAGCGAAATATGAAATCAAAAAAGAACAAGCTATAGAAGAAGTAGTATATACTATTCACCAAACCTTCCAAGCAATGGAAAAGGAAATTGCAGGAGACATTAATCCTTCCTCATCGGTTTATCCAGTTATACGTTCTACCTCATTCCCTAAAAATTCGAATGAAGGAAATCGTTTCATCATAAAAGACCATACAGCTGAAACAAGAATTTACTATGCAATAGATTTGGGTAAAACATATCGTTTACTTGATGAAAAAATGTTAGAGAGTTGGGGAATACGTGAAACTGAAATTCGAGAAAGAGCTCTTTTTCAAGTTCGAAATTTAGTAAATAACTATAAAAAAGATGAAGTAGCAGGTAATATTTTTTATTTTTTCAACAATAACGATGGTTATGATGCAAGCAGAATTCTCAATGAATCATTATTAAAAGACATGAAGAAGATAATTATTGGAGATATGACTATTTCAGTACCCCATCAAGATGTTATGATAATTGGTGATATTAGAAATGAAACAGGATACGATGTTCTTGCTCAAATGACAATGCATTTCTTTACAGTTGGAACAGTTCCGATCACATCTTTATCATTTGTATATGAAAATGGAGATTTAGAGCCGATATTTATTCTGGCGAAAAATCGAGTAGCGAAGGAGAAAGAAGAAAAATGAATGTTTTTTACAACCGAGATGGAGTTGGAGATGTATTATTACTGCAATTAACTCCAGAAAAGATTGAAAAAGTAGTTACGGAAACAAAAGGTGATGTCACACTTATTAAAGATGCAAAATCCGAAGAAGTTGTAGCGATCAATATTTTTGGATTTAGTAAATATGCCGAAATTCAAGCTAAAGGAAACGTAGATTTAACTGAGGATTTGGTAGATAAAGTAGAACAAGCTCTAATTTCTAATAATGTAGAATATAAATTAGTTGTAGATTTTTCTCCAAAGTTTGTTGTAGGTTACGTGGAATCTTTAGAACAACATCCCAACGCGGACAAGCTAAAAGTTTGCCAAGTAAATGTTGGTGAAAATACATTACAAATCGTTTGCGGGGCACCTAACGTTGAAGCAGGCCAAAAAGTTGTGGTAGCAAAGGTTGGGGCAGTAATGCCTTCAGGAATGATTATTAAAGATGCGGAGCTACGCGGTGTTGCATCAAGCGGTATGCTGTGTTCTGCTAGAGAATTAGCACTACCGAATGCACCCGAAGTTAAAGGGATACTAATTTTGGAAGATCAATTAGAAATAGGTAGCTCATTTTTAAAATAATGAAAGAAAGCATGCCAAATTGGTATGCTTTTTTTTTTACATTTCTAGGGTAAAAGTGTAATGGATGTTTAGTCCGAAGTACTAATGAAATGGTAAAGATTAAGATGATATTAAAGAATGCCTAGGCTTTTCTTATGTTTTTATAGATTAGTAAAGACGATATCTGCTATTACTGTTAAAATAAAAAGTATCGTATCTATTAGAAAGAGTGATGAATTTGAAATGGTTTAAAAAATTATTTGCAATAAATGATGAAAATAGAGAGGAACAAGTTGTAGAAGAAGAACGAGATGAAGAACTGGTAACAAGTACAAACTCGAGAACTCCTTTTCGTTTTCCATTAATACCGGATGAAGAAAAAAATGAAAATATATATAGTGAGCCAAAAATAGAAAAAAATATAGGACAAGCAATAAAAGATAACCAATTAAGAGATGAGCAACCCTATAAACCTCTCCATACACAGGAGTTGTGGCAAAAAAGAAAGCAGCAGCCAATTGTACATCGTGCGCCAAAGAAAGAAATAGTTGAAGCACCTGTGAAAGAAATACGAAAAAAAGCATTTACTCCAACTCAGGTGCCTTCACCTGTTTTTGGATTTTCAAGAATACAAGAAAATATAATGGAAGAAACAGTTGAAAGTAAAGTGACAGAAAATGAAATTGAACAAGCCTTTAAGGAATTAGCAATTACTGTATTACCAAAACAAGAAGTAGAAAAAGTAACACCTATTGGTACAGTAACTATTGAGGAAAGAGAATTGCAATCTCAGCATACTGATGGACAAGCACAAAACAGTCCTATAGAACCAGTGTCAGAAGAAAAACCAAATTTACCTAAAGAAAATATAAGACCGTTTAATGTATTAATGCTTAAATCAGATAAAGAAAAAATGAATAAACTAGTAAAAGAGATACCGGTCTACCAGCCGGAGATAAAACCGGACGTGTCCAAAATTACATTGCCGGAACCGGAATCAAAAGCAGAACATAGCTACTTGGAGTATACAAGACCAGATATTAACTATTTACTTCCACCAGAAATGAAAAATGAAGATAAAGAATGGATGGAAGATCAAGCATTAACTCTTGTGGAAGCATTATCTCATTTCCAAGTAACTGGTGAAATTATTCAGAAGGTTCAAGGTCCAGCAGTAACACAATTCGAATTAACGGTAGGGCATGGAACAAAAGTAAGCAAGATTCGTAATTTAGCAGATGATTTGAAGCTTGCTCTTGCTGCAAAAGACATTCGAATTCAGGCACCAATACCAGGTAAAAGCTCTATTGGTATTGAAATTCCAAATCGTAAGTCAAGAGCAGTTCGTTTATCTGAAGTAATTAATACGAATGTTTTTCTAGAATCGGACTCTCCTCTCGAGGCTGCATTAGGGCTTGATCTTACAGGTAAACCAGTTACTCTTGATTTACGAAAAATGCCACATGGATTAATAGCAGGTGCGACAGGTTCCGGGAAATCTGTATTTATTAATTCACTACTTGTCAGTCTAATATATAAAGCCAGTCCTGATGAGGTAAAACTGTTATTGATCGATCCAAAAATGGTGGAACTAGCCCCATTTAATCATATTCCTCATCTTGTAAGTCCGGTTATTACAGATGTGAAAGCTGCAACTGCCGCTTTAAAATGGGCAGTAGAAGAGATGGAGCGACGCTATCAACTATTTGCACATATTGGCGTAAGAGATATTAATCGATACAATACCCTTGCAACGGAAAAGCGACAATTTGCACAAAAACTTCCGTATATTGTTATCGTAATTGATGAACTTGCGGATTTGATGATGATGGCACCCACGGAAGTAGAAGATGCTATTTGTCGAATTGCACAAAAGGCAAGAGCTTGCGGCATACATTTAGTATTAGCAACACAACGTCCATCTGTCGATGTTATAACCGGGCTTATAAAAGCAAATATTCCTACAAGAATTGCTTTTTCAGTTTCTTCACAAATTGATTCTAGAACTATTCTAGATCAACAAGGAGCAGAAAGATTGTTAGGCAAAGGCGATATGCTTTACCAAGGAAATGGCATGTCAAGTCCAGTTCGTATTCAAGGAACATATGTATCGGATGAAGAAATTGAGAATATCATCGACTTTGCAAGATCCCAAGGAACACCAGAGTATATGTTTGAACAGGAAGAATTGCTACAAAAGGCTGAGAATGTGACAGAACAAGATGAATTATTTGAAGAAGCATGTCGTTTTATTGTAGAGCAGGGTTCGGCTTCCACTTCTTTATTACAACGGAAATTTCATCTAGGGTATAACCGAGCTGCGAGGCTAATAGATGCTATGTATGAAAATGGATATATTACAGAACAAAAGGGAAGTAAAGCTAGAGAAGTGCTACTTACTGACGATAATCTCGAACAAATTTTTAGTTAATATAGTTTATTAATATTAAGGATTAAATAATGATATAATTGGGAATACGTCTACTAAGGCGGAATAATCTATTTATTATTTGAATATGCATATAAATGGGGATAATCCCAGGAGGTTTACAAAGTATGACAAAGTATCATTTTACAGGCATTAAAGGGTCTGGAATGAGCCCGTTGGCACAGATATTACATGATGTTGGTAACGAGGTACAAGGATCTGATATTGAAAAATATTTTTTCACAGAGAAACCATTACATGAACGTAATATAAATGTATTATTATTCGATGAAGCCAATATTCAAGAAGGAATGACCATTATAGCAGGTAATGCATTCCCAGATAGCCATCCAGAGCTAGTTCGGGCGAAGGAACTTGGTTTGACAATTATTCGATATCATGAATTTTTAGGTAATTATATGAGTCAGTTTACTTCAGTGGCTGTTACTGGAGCACATGGCAAAACATCAACAACAGGATTGCTTTCTCATGTTTTAAGTGGGTACAAACCCACCTCGTTTTTAATTGGAGATGGCACGGGGAAAGGCATGAAGGATGCTGAAAATTTTGTGTTTGAAGCATGTGAATATCGTCGGCATTTTTTAGCTTATAATCCAGACTATGCTATTATGACAAATATCGATTTTGATCATCCAGATTATTTTCATGATATTGAAGATGTGTTTAACGCTTTCCAATCGATGGCTATGCAAGTGAAGAAGGGAATTATTGCTTGCGGTGATGATCCATATTTACAAAAAATTAAAGCACCAGTACCTGTTCTTTATTACGGTTTTGGTGAGCAAAATGACTTTGCTGCAAGGAACTTGGAAAAAACAACGGAGGGTACTTCTTTTGATGTTTTCGTACGCAATGAATTTTACTACCGTTTCTCTATTCCTTTGTTCGGTGATCATGCAGTTCTAAATTCATTGGCTGTAATTTCTCTATGTCATTATGAAGATGTTCCTGCAAATATTATTCAAATGGGTTTAGAAACTTTTGAAGGTGTTAAAAGACGTTTTACTGAATCGGTAATCGGAGATCGTATGATAATTGATGATTATGCTCATCATCCTACAGAGATTAAGGCTACGATTCAATCTGCAAGACAAAAATATCCAAATAGAAAGATTATTTCTATTTTTCAACCTCATACTTTTACGAGAACACAAAAATTTCTTAGTGAATTTGGCGAGAGTTTGAGTCTCTCAGATCAGGTATTCTTATGTGATATTTTTGGGTCAGCGCGAGAAAATGCAGGTGACCTAACTATTCAAACATTAGCTGATATTATTGACGGAAGTCAAATATTAACAGAAGAAAATGTAAATCAATTGCTCAACTATGACAATGCAGTCTTTTTATTTATGGGAGCAGGAGATGTTCAAAAATACCAACAAGCATTTGAAGAGAAGCTTGTTTAAAACTTGTTTCTAGACAGAAACTGATTAAAGAATGTATAATTACTTATCTGATTAAATAAAAAAAGCTTAATCCAAATTTGGATTAAGCTTTTTTATTTAAAGAATATTTGAAAGAAACGTAGTATAGTATTATATAGAAAGAAGTTTAATTTTACTCATTAAAGGGTAAAAATGTTGTATAACAACTGAAGGAGGATTCACAATGGAAAATCTCTTATACATAGCTGCTATTGTAGCCGCAATTGCATTTTTAGTACTTTGTATAAGCCTGGCAGTTACTTTATTTTCTGTGAAAAAGACATTGAATAATGTTGCAAACACGCTGGAAGGGCTAGATACAAATTTACAAAATGTTACGAAAGAAACTGCGGAACTTCTTCATAAAACAAATGAATTAGCAGAAGATATTCAAAAGAAATCAGAGAAGTTGAACACAGTAGTGGATGCAGTAAAAAATGTAGGAACTTCTGTTACTGGATTAAATTATTCTATACAACGAATTACTTCTTCTGTATCATCGGAAGTCGAAAAAAACGAAGAGAAGATTGCACAAGTTATTCAATGGAGCAATGTTCTTCTTGGCGTTCGAGACAAGTGGAAAGAACGTAAATCTCTAGAAGAAGCAGAATACTACACATACGATTCGAAAAAAAAATAATAAATTATTGGAGGAAATAAAATGAGCAATTATAATCACAATAAACCAAATTATAATGATTCAAAACACAATAATGAATATTATGAAAATCAGTCATCGTATAACCAGCAAATGCAGGGAACGTATTCTCCACAGTCTTACAAAAACGAAAGTAGAGACAATATATACCGTGATGACGAGGTAACTGGTAAAGATTTTATCTTTGGAGTGCTTTTAGGTGGTATTATTGGTGCGGCTACTGCATTATTATTAGCACCAAAGACTGGCACGGAGTTAAGAGAAAATATCACAACTCAAGCTGGGCAATTAAAGGATAAAACAAAGGATTTATCTTCTACTGCTATGGAGAAGACCACTCAATTGTCTAAACAAATTCAAGAGCAATCAGGACAGCTAGTAGAGAAAGTAAAATCTATTAAGGGTATGCCAACTTCTCCTCAAGATGATGGAACTGCATCATCAGAAGGGGAAGAGCCTATGGATTATATGGAAACTATTTCTCATACTACAGAAGAGGTAACTGCAGACGAAAAGGAAAAGGACGAAGATGATGATACAACATCAGTTGCCGAAGCCATAAAAGATGCTGTAGTAGATAACAAATCAAATAACTAGCAGTAAAAGTGATAGTCCCTTTAGTCTAACAACGACAAAGGGGCTATTATTTTGTATTTGGAATACCGCGGTTTTCCGTTTCAGGGGAACGGGTTCCACGGGTGAGAGATTAGCCACCACCGACGCTACGCTTTCGTTGTGATGGCTATAGTTACTTTTGTTAACTGGTGAATTCTTTTGACAGTATTATTCTTTTTGATTTTAATCTTTAGTATCTTTCTTATTAAACTCCCATGAAAATTAAAAACTCCCTTAAATCAGTAAAATGGCATTATAAAAGAGACTCAGAAAAAGCTTTTATAAAATAGGCTGAGCCTTCAGAATGATTATATTGAGTTAATAGGTAAATCAAGATACACCTCCACTCTTCCTAATAAAGGCTAGGCTGGTGCAATCAACAAAAAGGAATAATATACCATAAGTGCTATCCTTATAGTGCGCGACAGTCTGTGATGCACCGAGATCGTTGGAGTCAGACTAACGGATGAGCTCTATGGCACCATAGTGTATCGACCTCGCCAGCTATAGAAACCGTATAGACAGGGGTATCGAATTTCATGCTCTGTGGTGAAGCACTACATGGATGGCTCACGAAGCGGTTTAGTTGAATAAAGTCAATAACCTGTGAATATTACTATTTAAGGAGAATTTAAAGATAAAGGAGGATGTAATTGAAGATATTGGTGACAGGTTCAACAGGACTACTAGGTTCAGCTTTACTTAATCAACTAACAAGTCCTGAATATAAAGTCAAAATAACTTCGAGAAGTAAACCTGAAAATACAGGGCCATTCGAGTGGGTTTATAGTGACCTATTATCCGGTGAAGGTATAGAAGAAGCGGTAAAAGGAGTAGATGTAATTATTCACGCAGCAACAAGTCCCGTTAAAAATTCAAAAATCGTTGAGGTTTCAGGTTTTAAAGAGTTTTTAAGAAAGATACAACATATTAAACATTTTATTTATCCTTCAATTGTCGGCATAAATGAAATACCATTGAAATATTATAAGCAAAAATATGAAGCAGAAGATTTGTTAAAGAATAGCTCTATTCCTTATACAATTGTACGTGCAACTCAGTTCCACAACTTTGTTGAAAATTTATTTTTATCCAAACCACTCTTTAAAAGATATGTTGTCCCTGGAAATATTAAATTTCAAAGTGTCGATGTAAGTGAATTTGCCAAACATTTAATTGGTTTAGTTGATAAAGGTCCTCAAGGAAGAACTGATGATTTTGGAGGACCAGACATAATATCATTAAGGGAAATGGCTGAACTGAAAATTAAGATTAATAATGAGACAAATAAAGTGCTAAGCTTTTCTTTACCAGGGGAACTTTACAAATCATTCTTGGATGGTAAAAACACCAATGATAATCAAAGAATGGGGAAAATCACATTTGTGGACTATTTAAGAAATAAGATGGATTGAGTCATTGTAATGAGAGCAATTTTCACTCCCTTTGAACATTAACAATTAGATTAACGAAGTCTTAATAAAGAGATCGTTGATCAAATAAAGATTAATGCTTTTATTGTGGGTTTCAAGAACTTGGCTTAGAACATATAGGTGCAGTCGTTTTGTTGAAGATAAAGCTTCGAATCAATTATAATAAAACTAGGTTTTACACAAGAAGGTACTCTGAAAAATTATATGTATCTAAATGATTTACCATCCGATACTAATAATCATTCTTTGTTAAAGTAGCCGTTCAAAATTTAACTATTTGAGTTAAGTGCATAAATAGCATTAAATTATTAAAACATGAACAATGGTTATTTTATTGATTGGAGCGACAGGTGGTGACTCCAGACGGAGGCCAACAGGATGTTGGTCACGAAGGCGTTGCCACACGATGTGGCGCTCTTAGCCTTCGTTCCTCGGAGACAGATGAGTCATCGCAAACGACGCGAATGCGGCGGTGATGGCTCATCGCTCACCCCGCGGAAAGCGGAAATCTTGCTGATGTATTAAGAGAATATTATACATGTTTTTATAATCCACTTAAATACTGTTCGTGTTTCATGCTCTAACTTTGAGTTATGAAATTGATACAATTATTATTCAATAATTAAACTAAGAATGGATATTTTTCATATGGTTTTTTTCAACTGAGGAGCAGAGACAGTTAAAGTCTTAAAATTGAATAAAATAAGTGTGTTGCAAGAAAATGTATATTCATTAGTAATAAATATTTGAACATATGAATTGGCGGGATAGTATTGCGACCATTATCTAGGAAATATTTTGTTTTTAGTTCTTCGAGAAAGAAAGAAAAATCTACTAATTCAATGATTTGGCGAAGCATATTATCTTTTGGCATAACGATATCGTATATCGCCGCATATGGGCTGAGATTGATTGTTTCTTGATTGGAGATCATTATGGATACCATCTACCTACTTTGATACTCTTATTATAAAACAAAAAGCGTTCCAAATTTCGATTGAATCGAGATATGGGACGCTTAAATTTATGTTAGATGTAATGGTTGATTTTGAATCATTTACTTGATTGGAGTGGAAGGCGGCGACTCCAGCGGGAAAAGCGGGTCCAGGTGAGACCCCACAGGAGCCAACAAAAGAACGAAGGCTAAGAACGCCACCTCGTGTGGCAGCGCCTTCGTGACCAACATCGTGTTGGCCTGAGGAGGCTCACGGACCGCCCGCGGAAAGCGTCCGCCTGTAACGGAAATCAAAAGTAACAGAGTCAATTTAAAAGATTGGACTTGTTCAGTATCCTCTTAAGTTACGTGCATGTCACTTGCTCTATGCTTAATTAAAAACGATCTCTAAATGGTCTCCACCGAAAATTTCTTCATCAAAACCTGATGCTTGACCATTTTTCAAAATTTGAAAAGAACCTTTAGTGTCAGGCAATGACCAATCCGAAAAACGAAAAACGTCTTGAAAAATCCAAGAAGAAGTATTTACATCTTGCCATTGAAGTATCGATCCATTTGGCACTTTATCTTTAGGAGCTATAATGATTTCTCCATTTGAAACATTGGAACACTCTTTATATAGTTCTACCTCTTCATTTTGAAAAATAACTTTAATTCTATCTACTAGCTTTCTATCTAATTGATCGGCAATTTGTTGCAGGGATGGTATGTTTGCCATTTTAATTTCTAAAATATCATTGTCTTGAACGGGGTATTGAAGTTTCACTGGAATTTCATTTAACAATAAAGATGAAGTGAACTCTGGAATAAAGTGACTTTTTTCATTTATCATTATAGTAAATGGTTTTAATAGGGATAGATAGTTCTCTTTATGAATAGCAAGTAATATTTGTTCTACTGTTTGCGGAGTTTCCACTGTAATTTTATCTCTCTCTTTTAAAGTGGTATCGAGTGACATTTTTTGATCGTTAATCGTTACAATTGGTTCTATTGAATACATCACTTCTTGACATGTTATGGTTTTAACTGATGCGTCATCAAGTAGATCTCTAACCGTTGCTTCCGCGTCTTTTCCGTCACGACCTTCTAACAGTTCAATTTTATCGTTACTTTTAATAATTGTTTTTGTATTTGCTTCTTGTCCATTTAGTTTAATAATAGCTGGTTTCCCATGTTCCCCAGGAATATATATGTCTCGTCCATTCACTTGAACAGCAAGAGCAGCGCCTGGTTTTCCGTAGAGTCTTCTTGCTGATATGTTGGCAGCTAAAAGTGCGTCACCTACAGTCATTTCTTTCAATTCAAATAATCGGACGATTTGGTTGTTTACTTCTACTGACATATATTGAATTGGTGCTCGCTTTGCAGCAATGGCAATTCCAATAGGTGTAACAAGTTCGGGTGTAACTGGAATATGCTCCTCTTTTGTTAAATTTTGAATAGCATCAATCCCACGAACAGCTACTCGGTTTGGAGGAAGCTCTAATTTTTCTGCAAGAATAGAAGTAAGAGATGGAGTCAAACTTCCGCCTCCAACAAGCATGACTGCCTTAGTTGGTTTGTTATTATTCAGACGCAGAATTTCATTTGAAATAGAAGTAGCTAATTCAGCAGTAGCTGGTTTAATAACTTCAATGACTTCATCTTTTGGTATATTTTGATCGAAGCCTAAAATATCTTGAATACGTATAAAATCATTTTTGTTAATAGCACGCTTTGCTTCTTCTGCTAAAGGAAAGTCCAGTAAATAGTGATCGCTTAATGCTTCTGTTATTTCGTCTCCAGCATTTGGAACCATACCATATGCAACAACTGTACCGTGATCTGTTATTGCAATATCTGACGTTCCTGCGCCTATATCAACAAGAGCGACATTTAGTCGCCGCATAGAAGTAGGTATTAAAACATTAATAGCGGCAATTGGTTCTAAAGTCAAAGCTTCCATTTCTAAATTTGCTCTCTTTAAAGCGGATAATAAAGATTCTACAACAACTCGCGGTAAGAAAGTTGCTATTACTTCGATAGAAGCCACTGATCCTTGTTGATCAACTAAGCTTCCAATTTCTTCACCATCAAGTCGATAGTATAATACACTATATCCAACACAATAATAATGACTAGATTGTTTTTCGACATCTTTTTGTACTAAATTTGTTTGAGCTTTTTGAACTGCAGATAGTTCTAGGCGACTTACGTCTTCTTCCGAAAATATTGGCCGGTTTTTAATATCCATTTGAATAGAGGCTTGTTCTGTTTTTAAAGCACGTCCAGCAGCAGCAACGCTAACTTTCTCTAAAGGTCCGTGTTTTATTTCTAATTGTGTTTTAATGGATATAATAGCTTCGGCTACTTTTAAAACATTATGTATTTGACCATCAACCATTGCTCGTTCTTTATGTTCCTCAACTAATATGTCGACAACGTGAAACGATTGATCACGTTCTTCTAAGATGATACCAACTACAGATCTTGTTCCAATATCAAGCGCAAATAACTTGGATGACAAATTCTCACGTCCCTTTTCTAATTATCAAATGCTTTAGCGAGTTGAAGCGTTAAAATAAAATACGTGACATTCATGTTTGCATTGATTATAATATGACTTATATCTAAAAATGTATCATAATCTTCAGTTGATATAAAGTATCGTTGGAGAGAAGAGAGGAGAAATATCTATGAGTCAAGTAGATTTAGAAGGATTACGCGCACGTGTAGATGAAATCAATGTAGAAATATTACAGTTGATTAATGAAAGAGCTGGAGTTGTTCAAGAAATTGGAAGAGTAAAAGAAAAACAAGGTGTTAATAGATATGATCCTCTTCGCGAAAGAAATATGCTAGATCACTTAAAAGAGAACAATGATGGTCCGCTTCCGCAGTCCACAGTAGAGCATATTTTCAAAGAAATTTTCAAAACTGCTTTAGAACTGCAAGTAGATGATCAGAAGAAAGCACTTCTTGTTTCTCGGAAAAAGAAATCAGCGGATACTATTGTAGAAATCAATGGCGAAAAAATTGGTACCGGTACACCTTCTTTTGTATTTGGTCCATGTGCCGTTGAATCTTATACTCAAGTTGCAGAGGTTGCTGCGGCAATTCAAGGAAAAGGATTAAAACTTATAAGAGGTGGGGCTTATAAACCACGTACATCTCCTTATGATTTCCAAGGCCTTGGACTAGAAGGATTAAAAATATTAAAACAAATTTCACAAGAGTATGGCTTAGCGGTAGTATCTGAAATCGTTACACCTGGCCATTTAGATGAAGCGCTTGATTATGTCGATGTTGTTCAAGTTGGCGCTCGTAATATGCAAAACTTTGAATTATTAAAAGCAGTAGGTTCCATCAATAAACCAGTATTATTAAAACGTGGTATTGCTGCAACTTTAGATGAATTTATACATGCTGCGGAATATATTATGTCACAAGGTAATGATCAAATTATTTTATGTGAACGAGGTATACGTACGTATGAAAGAGCCACAAGAAATACATTGGATATTTCGGCAGTGCCAATATTGAAACAAGAGACACATTTACCTGTATTTGTTGACGTTACGCATTCTACTGGCCGTAGAGATATTCTATTACCTGCTGCTAAAGCTGCAATTGCTATTGGAGCAGATGGAGTAATGGCGGAAGTTCATCCTGATCCAGCAGTTGCTTTATCTGATGCAGCTCAACAAATGAATTTAAAACAATTCGACGAATTCTATGATTCGTTACAAAAATTCATGAAGACGCATGAAGTACATGCATAAATAAAAAATGGATAGATTTGAATAGATTTGCAATTGCTTGTTTAGACGAAGAAGAACTCCGTTTAACGTAAGGATACTTAATAGTATCTACTCGCTTTAATGCATGTAGGAAGTATTTATTTGCAAATTGAGTTAATTTCATAATAGCATTGATTGGAGCGACAGGCGGCGACTCCAGACGGAGGCCGACAGGATGTTAGTCACGAAGGCGTTGCCACACGATGTGGCGCTCTTAGCCTTCGTTCCTCGGAGACAGATGAGCCACCACAAACGACGCGAATGCGGCGGTGATGACTCATCGCTCACCCCGCGGAACGCGTCCGCCGATAGCGGAAATCGTGCTGATTCAATTATTAAAATTACACTTTTTAGTGCCCTCATTTATCACCAGGGGTAATGCGCGAAAATAGACAAAGAAAAGCCACAAAACCGACTCTTCTTCTAGGGTCGGTTTTACTATATAATTGAAAATCATAGAGTACATAATATATAGTATATATATTGATAGTAGTGAGGAGGGTTATCCGTTGACAATTACAATATATGATGTAGCAAGGGAAGCAAATGTATCGATGGCAACCGTTTCGCGTGTAGTAAATGGAAACCAAAATGTAAAACCTGCAACTCGTCAAAAAGTATTAGCAGTAATAGAACGACTGGATTATAGACCTAATGCAGTTGCAAGAGGATTAGCCAGCAAAAAGACTAAAACAGTTGGAGTAATTATTCCAGATATTTCGAATGTATTTTATGCAGAGCTTGTTAGAGGTATAGAAGATATTGCAACTATGTACAGATACAATATTATTTTAACGAACTCCGATCAACAAGAAGATAAAGAAGTTCAACTACTTTCAACTTTATTTAGTAAGCAAGTAGATGGAGTTGTCATGATGAGTGATCAAGTAACAAAAGATATGTCTAGAGAGATGGAGAGATCACAAGTACCGATTGTGTTAGCTGGTACAATTGAGACTTCTAACTCTTTTCCTTCTGTTAATATCGAATATCAAGAAGCGGCTGTTGATGCAGTTAATCGCTTACTTCAAAATGGACATAAACGTATCGCATTTGTTTCGGGATCGATGTCCTCGACAATAAATCAATTGTTCAAGTTATCAGGCTATAAGAAGGCTTTAGAGGCAGCTAATATAGAAATTGACCCAGAGTTAATAGTCGGAATTGATAATACGTATGATGACGGGCTTCTAGCTTGGAGAAAGCTAAGTGAGTTGAAAAGTCCCCCAACGGCATTTTTTGCTGGAAATGATGAAATAGCCATTGGTTTAATCCATGGCGCTCAAGATAATGGATTAAAAGTTCCTGAAGATATCGAAGTCATTAGTTTTGAAAACTCCAAACTTGCTCGAATGGTAAGACCTGAATTAACGAGTGTCGTACTGCCTTTATATGATATTGGAGCAGTATCGATGAGATTGTTGACAAAGTTTATGAACAAAGAAAAGATAGATGAACAAACGGTAATTCTTCCCTATCGGATAGAGGAAAGGGATTCCGTTAAATGATAAAACGACCAGTAGCTACGGTTACTGGTCGTTTTTGTAAGCTTTTTGTTGGCGAAGTAAGTGTAACGATTTATTAAGCATTTGTTTGTTTTTCTCCGTAATTTCTGCTTTTCGGGGGATTGGTTCATATAGTGGTTTTGGGTCCATCCAAGTAGGGATAAAAGGGATAGGTGCCTCTTTAGACCAACGATCTAGCCAAACTTTCGGTAAATCACCTTTAGGAATCTTTATGTCATTCATTTCCATCCAAAGTAAGGACCAAGCGCGAGGTACTACCCTCCAAATATCATATCCACCACCGCCTACAGCAATCCATTTTCCATCACAATATTTATGCGCCAGTTCATGCGCCAGTTTCGGGATTTCTTGATATAAGTTCATTGTTCCATATAAATGCGTTAATGGATCGAAATAATGTGCATCTGTACCATTTTGACTTAAGATGACATCTGGTTTAAAAGCCTCTATTATCTCTCTAAATGCCGTACGATAAATTTCTAGGAATGAATCATCTTCTGTGAAAGCATCCATTGGAAAGTTAAAGGATGTACCATAGCCTTCCCCAGTTCCTCTTTCAGTAATATTACCTGTACCTGGAAAGAGATATCTTCCTGTCTCATGAAGTGAGATAGTACAAACGTTGGGGTCGTCGTAAAAGCTCCATTGGACACCATCTCCGTGATGAGCATCTGTGTCTATGTATAGAACGCGTGCATTGTAATTTCGTTGCATATATTTAATTGCTACTGAACTATCATTGTAAACACAGAAACCTGAGGCTCTACCTTTAAAACCATGATGAAGACCACCACCTAAATTAAGTGCATGAGACGATTTTCCTTCCATGACATAGTCAACTGCAGTTAGAGTTCCTCCTACAAGACTAGCGCTTGCTTCATGCATATGTGGGAAAATCGGAGTATCTTCAGTACCAATTCCATAGCTTTCATATTTATTAGTTTCAATAGTTTCTAAACTTGCTTTTTTTACAATTTCAATATAGTTGGGATCATGTGCTAAGCATAATTCCTCGTCCGTTGCGGTCCTAGGTGCTACTACATCCGATGATTGTAAAGCGTTCATTTCTTTTAACAGGTCCAATGTTAATGTTAACCGTTTTTGATTAAAAGGATGTGTATCCGAAAATTTATACCCTAACTGATCTTCTGAAAAGATAAACACTGCATTTTTATTCATATATTTATTCCCGGATGATTTGGCCATAAAACTTCGTAACCCTCTGCTCGTATAGCTTCTATTAGTTTGAGAGGATTCATCGTTTTTACACGCAATACTAATATCTTGTAATCGCTTCGAACTTTATCGGGATACACAAGAACGCTTAATACGTTCATTTTCTGTTCATAGAAAACTTTAGATACTTCAAACAATACTCCGGGTTGGTTTGGAACACGAACTTCGATTTGAGATCCAGGTTGATGCACTCCAGTTAGTTCAATAAATTTATATAGAAGGTCAGATTCCGTAATCATACCTACTAGTTTACCTTGGCTAACAATGGGCAAACAACCAATACGATTATCATAAAAAATATTGGCTGTTTCTTCCACGAAATCTAATGGATGACCTGTTATTGGATTTTTAGTCATTATTAGTCCTAATGGGCGTTCATAAATTTCTGGATTTTTAATGTTTAGTAGAGAAGAGGGGGTTGCTTCTTTTAAATCTCTATCCGTCACTACTCCAACAACTTCACGTTGCTCATTGATAATTGGTAAGTGGCGTATTTTTTTTTCTTTTAATAGTAGTAATGCATCATTAATTGTATGGGAAGGTGTTAATGTAGGTACAGAAGTATTCATAATTTCTTCTACAATCATTGAAATGACCTCCTTTTCTCTTTGTTATTAATACATGTATCGATTCATAAAGCGTAACTGATCAAACTGTTGAATGGACTCAACATCTACTCTACTACCTATTTTAGCCATGAGACAATTTGCAGGATGGGAACTAATCTCAGGGTCATCTGTTGCAAAGTATTCTAATCCACCAGCCTGCATCATTTTCTCCATTACCTTTCGATATTCCCATACATTTAAACCCGTTCCTTTTAAATCCCAATGCCAATAGTATTCAGTTGTGATTGTTATATAATCTTCCATCGTATCATCCATCATAGATACTCGTAAAAGAGTTTTCCCTACTCCAGTTCCACGAAATTTTGGAATAACTTCAATGGCTCCAAGTTCGATTAAATTTTCCATCTTCCCTTCTGACCAACGTTCTAGCGGATCGGGATGTAGAAATGTACAATATCCTACGATAGTTTGTTGATCACGTACAATTATAATTCTTCCTTCAGGCAGTTTGGCTATATTAACTATGGCTTTATGTTGTTGAGCTGGAGCTCGAAAAGCAATTAAATCGTCATGGAAATCTAAATTAGTTAATACCTCCCAATGAATGGGCCCTTCGACAATAACGGTGCCATGTTTTGTCTGTAATTCCACCACATTATACATTTTATTGTGTATCACAAATTCACCACCTATAAAAATAAATCCAGTTATAACCATTATACATGATATTTTATGAATGAATGCTATTTCCAACACAAATGTAATGAAACATTCTAAAAAGTAAAAAGATTAGCAAAAATGTAAAAAAGTATTGTAGAATAAAAGAGTATATTTATCGAAAGGGTGAAGAGGATGAAAATTGAAATATTGCCAGTGGTACAAGGTGACTATCAATTAAAGGACTATGATGGAACTGTAAAAAGTTTTCAATGGGAAGATACGGAGAAGAGTTTTTCTTGGTATGAGACTGGAAAAGTCAATATGGCCTTTGAAGCTATAGATAGACATGCAGAGTCTTTTAGAAAAGATAAAATTGCCCTGTACTACCAAGATGCTGATAGGAAAGAATCTTATACATTCTTTGACATGAAAAAGATGAGCAATAAAGCAGCAAATGCTTTTAAACAAAACTCGAGTCTTGCAAAAGGAGATCGTCTTTTTATCTTTATGCCTAGGTCGCCAGAATTATATTTTGCACTTCTTGGTGCAGTTAAAATGGGCGTTATTGTAGGACCACTTTTTGAGGCATTTATGGAAGGTGCTGTTTATGACCGCTTACTAGATAGTGAGGCGAAAGCCATTGTTACAACTCCTGAATTACTTAATAGAATCCCTTTAGATAAATTACCGAATTTAGAAACAGTTTTCTTAGTTGGGGAAAATATTGAGGAATCTGATAAATTTATAGATTTAAATAAATCACTAGAACAAGCATCTGAATCTTTTGACATAGAATGGGTCGATAAAGAAGATGGACTAATCTTACATTACACATCTGGTTCAACTGGGAAACCGAAAGGCATTTTACATGTGCATTATGCTATGGTTCAACAATACCAATCGATGAAATGGGTAATGGATATTAGAGATGAAGATATCTATTGGTGTACAGCAGATCCAGGATGGGTTACCGGCACCTCTTATGGAATATTTGGTCCATGGCTTGCAGGAACGACTTCCCTTGTACTAGGCGGTCGATTTTCACCTGATGCATGGTACAATGCGATTGATGAGTACCGTGTAACAGTTTGGTATAGTGCTCCAACTGCATTCCGAATGTTAATGGGGGCAGGGGATGCGATTGTTAAAAAACATGATTTATCTTCGTTACGTCATATTTTATCAGTTGGTGAACCACTAAATCCGGAAGTGATTAAATGGGGAATGCATGTTTTTAATAAAAGAATTCATGATACTTGGTGGATGACTGAAACAGGAGCACAAATGATCTGTAACTATGCTTGCTTACCGATTAAACCTGGTTCAATGGGTAAACCTTTGCCTGGATTAGAAGCAGCGATAATTGATAACCAAGGAAATGTAGTTCCTCCATTCACCATGGGTAATTTAGCGATTAAAAAAGGTTGGCCAGCAATGATGCGTCAAATTTGGAATAACAAAGAAAAATACGAATCTACTTTTATGAACGATGAATGGTATTTCTCCGGGGACTCTGCTTATATGGATGATGAAGGATATTATTGGTTCCAAGGAAGAGTAGATGATGTTATCATGACTTCTGGGGAACGAGTTGGTCCTTTTGAAGTAGAAAGCAAGCTACTAGAACATCCTGCAATTTTAGAAGCTGGTGTAATCGGTAAACCCGATCCTGTCCGAGGAGAAATTATTAAAGCATTCGTAGCTTTGAATGAAGGATATGAACCTTCTGAGGAACTAATTACAGATATTCAGCAATTTGTTAAAAAAGGGCTTGCAGCTCATGCAGCTCCTAGGGAAATAGAATTTAAAGATAAATTACCAAAAACCCGCAGCGGAAAAATTATGAGACGAGTATTAAAAGCCTGGGAATTAAAATTACCGACAGGGGACTTGTCAACGATGGAAGACTAACAAAAAGCCACAGCGACCTGGAAATCAGGAAGCTGTGGCTTTTTATTTCTAAAAATGTTAATCATCACCGGTTTCATCTTCATTTTCTGGAGGAGTTGTTTTATCTCCTTCACCGGAATTAGTTGGTGGGATAATTATTTCAGTTGGTGGCTCAGGTTTTTTATCTTCTATTGAAACAATATTAGAAGCTCCGGATTGTAATCCTGTAATATCTACTGCCACAACGATATATTGACCTGTACCGTTAATGTGATAACTATTTGTTTCAGCTTCTAATTTAGTAGCAACTAGTATTCTTTCACCATTTACTACTTGGAATATTCGATATCCAACAACGTCAGAAGAATCCGAACTCGTCCATGTCAGTGTATTTCCACTTAAAGAAGCAGTAACAGCTGAAGGAGGACTACCATCTGCTTTAAATACTTTTTCAGATACTACATTTCCGGAAAAAGTAGAGTTCTCAGGAAATAGTTTACTTGCATCGCCTCCAAATTTTCCAAGCATTCGGTTGATAAAATCTTCGTTCACTCCAAATCCACCTTTTACTACGAATTCACTTGGAGTAGAGTCTAAAGAGCGATATCTATTTCCATTAATAACAACATAAGATGATGATATTAAGCTATCATCTGGAGCAGTTGGAAGCATTACAGCTTCATTAAATAAGTCAGATTTGACTAAACCTGCTTGAGCACAGGCGTCAGAAGGTGCCAGTCCTGAAATCCCACAGAAAGATTTAGTAACAACTCCCTTTGGAACTGGGAACGGTTTTGGAGCATCTACTAACTCTGGGTTCACATCATACATGGCATTCATCATATTGGACCAAAGCATATTAACTCGAACGCTTGGATGATTATAACGATTATTCATGTAGAATAAGGATAATTGATTATCATCGTAACCAAGCCATACACCAAGAGAAATATTTGGATTATATCCAACAAGCCAGGAATCATTATGGTTTTGTGTTGTCCCAGTTTTAGCTGCAAAATCCGATTTAAATTTTAATCTGGAATTTGCAAGGGATGCTGTTCCACCTGAAAGTACATCTCGAAGCATATCCGTAATAATATAAGCAGTTGCAGGACTAAATACTTGAACTGGTTCAATTTCATGTTGATAGATGACATTCCCATGAACATCTTCAATTTTTTCGATCATATATGCATCGATAAATTGGCCATTATTTGCAAAGGTTCCAAATGCATTCGTATTTTCTTCTACAGTTGCTCCGTTATCCATCCCACCTATAGCCAAAGCATGATGTGCGTATTCAGTTTCCCCAATATGTTCAAAGCCCATTTTGAGCAAGAAGTCTGTTGGTTTTCTATCCATAATTAAATCATACAAACGAATAGTCGATAAGTTTTGAGATGTTTTTAATGCATCACGTGCAGAAATAATACCTCTTTCTTGATTTTTCGTATAATTCGATGGTGATTCTTTCCATGTTGTACTTCCTAAATTTTCTAGTTTCACATCGACAACAGGGCTTCCAGCTCCAATGACCCCATATTCAATTGCTGGGGCATATACTAGTAAAGGCTTAATTGTTGAACCGATTGGACGGACAGCTTGGGTTGCATGGTTAAACTGTTTCTGATTATAGTCCCGTCCACCTAGGAACGATAAAATTTTCCCTGTTCCGTTTTCAATCATCATACTTCCAACTTGGACTGGAAAATCTTGCATAATTAACTCGCCTGTGTCCGGATCTTTCACTTCTTTTGTATAAGTATGACCATAAGTGTCGAATTGATCTTTTACTTTAATCATCGCTTCATACATTTCTTTATTAATAGTTGTATGAATTCGGTAACCGCCAGTACTTACAGCACGCTTTGCAATAATATCATATTTTTCATAGAGCTTGGATTCATTTTTCAAGCGTTCTGGATCAATTCCATCTGCAGTTGCAAATTGTTCTCTTAGTATTTCTTTAACACGATTTTCAATTTCAAAAGTTAGCCAAGGGTACTTTTCTTCTGGCACAATCTCTGGTTGTCTAAAATCTTTCGTAATATCATAATTTTTTACAGAGTTGTATTCTTCTTCGTTGATATATCCAGTTTCTTTCATTCTGAATAAAACGGTCTTCATCCGTTCAATACCTGGTTGCAATGCTTTTCCTTCTTTTAAAACTCCTCCTTTTCTAAAAGGTGTATATGCGAATGGTGATTGCGGAATTCCAGCAATATATGCTGCTTGAGGTAGTGTTAAATCTTTCGCTTTTACGTTAAATATTCCGTTAGCTGCTGTCTCAATGCCTGCAATGTTTCTTCCGTTTGCATTTCGACCATAAGGAATAATGTTCAAGTAAGTTTCTAATATTTCATCTTTTGTCATAAAATGTTCTAGACGCATTGCTAAGAGAATTTCTTTTGCTTTTCGTTCATAGGATACTTCGTTTGTTAATATTTGGTTTTTAATTAATTGTTGCGTTAAAGTAGAACCACCTGTTTTTGTATCAGAGTTTGTAACATCTTGAAGCAATCCACGTATAATTGCTTTAGGAACTATCCCGTTATGTACTTCGAAGTATTCATCTTCTGTTGCTAAAACAGCATCCAAAACATATGGTGAAATGGAGGATAATTTAGTTTCAGTGCGCTCAAGATCCGTCCTCAGCTTACCGAGATATACATCTCCCGCAAAATAAACTTCAGAGGTTTCTTCATAGTTAAACACATCTTCTCTCATTTCTTCTTTACTACGTAATGGTTCCTCTTTTACTAACGAAGCAAAATAGCCAGCTCCAACTGATACAGCAAAGAAACCAAACGTAACACCTATAATTAAGAAAAGTAAGCATAAATTCCAAATAACGCCGGATGAAATACGTAGTCCTTTAGCCCATTTAGTTGATTGCCATTTATCCAATTTATCTTTGTGAAATTGGATTTTCTTTATCCATTTATCCATCATTAGCTCGACCCCCAAATCAAGAATTATTATACCATAACCGATTATCAATAGACGATAGATATTGACATACGTTTTATATTATGTAAAATAGGTATATATTTTAACGAAGAAAAGTCCGAAGTAGTTATTGTACATACTGTTTAGAGAGCTAACGGTTGGTGAAAGTTAGTCAGTGTATAGTAACGAATTACAGGCTTGGAGTTAAACGTTTTCACAACGATATCGTGATTCAAGCGGAAGGATTTTTCCTTCAAGCTGGGTGGTACCGCGCTAATGGATACAGCGTCCCTGCATGATTTATTTCGTGCAGGGACTTTTTTTATTTTCTAAAGGAGGAGATTAATTTGACAAACGCATTATTAGAGGATTTATCTTGGAGAGGACTTTTATATCAACAAACAGATGCTGAGGGATTAGAAGAGTTATTAAACAAAGAAAAAATATCTTTATATTGCGGGGTTGATCCAACTGCAGATAGTATGCATATTGGACATATTGTACCTCTGCTTACACTAAGAAGATTTCAATTACATGGTCATCGACCGATTCTATTAGTGGGTGGAGCAACAGGCATGATAGGGGATCCATCTGGTCGATCCGAAGAACGCCAACTTCAAACAATTGAACAAATTGATCGGAATGTTCAAGGTATTAAGGCACAAATGGAACAAATTTTTGACTTCCAAGCTGAGAATGGTGCTAAAATGGTCAATAACTATGATTGGAATGGCTCGATGACGGTAGTTGAGTTTTTAAGAGATTTTGGAAAGCTTATAAATATTAACTATATGTTAGGGAAAGATTCAATATCTTCACGTTTAGATACTGGTCTTTCTTTTACTGAATTTACCTACACGTTAATACAAGGTATTGATTTCAAACATTTATTTGATCACTTTAATTGTCGCGTTCAAATTGGTGGATCCGACCAATGGGGGAATATAACAACAGGTCTTGAAATGATTCGTAAAACCCATGAAGAGGAAACAAAAGCATTTGGTATCACGATTCCATTAGTAACTAAAGCAGATGGAACGAAATTTGGTAAATCCGCTTCTGGATCTGTATGGTTAGACGCAAAAAAGACATCCCCGTATGAGTTTTATCAATTTTGGATCAACACAGCGGATTCAGATGTTATCAAATACATGAAAATTTTTACGTTTTTAGAAAGAAAAGAAATTGAAGCATTCCAGGAGACTGTGGAAAATGAGCCTCATTTACGTAAAGCACAAATTGCGCTTGCAGAAGAAATGACTCGTCTTATTCATGGTCAAGAAGCTTTAGAGCAAGCTGTTCGAATTTCCCAAGCATTGTTTAGCGGAAATCTAAAAGAACTATCTTCTGAAGAAATGAAAGATGCTTTTAAAGATGTACCATCTGTTGAGATGACAAAAGATGGGAAGAACATTGTAGATTTTATCGTTGAAGCAAACGTGTCACCTTCGAAAAGACAAGCGCGAGAAGATGTTACAAACGGTGCTATATCCATAAATGGAGAAAAAGTGATGGATGTATCATATGAAGTAGGAGAAAATGACCGTTTAGAAGATGAATTTATGATTATTCGTCGAGGAAAGAAAAACTACAAAATGATTAAGTTTGTTTAATATAAATAGCTACTTCCCTTGAAATGGGGAAGTAGCTATTTTATTTAAAGATAAGAATTAAATGGATTATCGTCCAACGAAATCAGTGTTCATAGTACTTTAAAGAATTAGGTAATACCCGAATTTCCGTTTCAGGTGGACGCGTTCCGCGGGGTAAGCGATGAGCCATCACCGCCACTCACGCGTTCGTTGTGATGGCTCATCTGTCTCCGAGGAACGAAGGCTAAGAGCGCCACATCGTGTGGCAACGCCTTCGTGACCAACATCCTGTTGGCCTCCGTCCGGAGTCGCCACCTTTCACTACAATCCATAAAGTGACAAGTACGTAACAAGAAGATTTAGCTTATCTATCGCTAAGAGGATAGAATTAGTATAAGTAAACGTAGTGATCATCCATCCTGTAATCCGAATAAGAGATGCTATTGATTTTTAAAATTATGTCCGCCGTAGCGGAAAGCAACGATATTCATATGCTACTCTTCTTAAAAGGACCGGGCATCTATTTGCCCGGTTTTTCTTAACTTTATGGTAATGCTAGAACGCTCCACCGCGTTCGTCGACATGATGATTATGTTGACCATCTTTAACTTGAAGAGTCCTCTTCTCATTTTCACTTAATTTTTCGGGTTCTAAATACCTTGCGCTGACTCCCTTTTCATTAGACTTTCTATTCTGTGAATTGTTCATATCTTTGTTTTTCATAGTATATCCTCCTTTTTTGCCTATTTCATTTCTTAGTGTTTCCACAAAATAGACATATAGTCATGAAAAAAATAAAAAAAATTAATAAATAATCATAATTAGATGAAAAATGAGTAAGAAATAGTATAGAATAATATAGATAAACAAACTTTCTACAAATTTAATTATTTAATTTTAGTATATTTTTATTATTTTGATCGAGGGGCTGTTCTTGATGTGTTCAAATAAATACGTAGTTGATCGTTTCGATGATTTTTTTGTTGTTCTTTTAGAAAAAGATAATAAAACAAATAAACTTGTAATATTAAAAAATAAGTTTACGATAAATGCAAAAGTAGGAGATTTATTAGAAGTTCATGTTAATGAAGATAAGTCGGGCTATACTTTTACAGCTTTGAAAGAAGAAACAGATGTCGCTAAACAACGATTACTTGATTTAATCGAGGGTATGAAGATGGATACAAATTAATCCCTCTTCGACTTAGTTTCTTTATTAGTTTGATTATTATGTATTTAGAAGCTTAGACTGTTGAAAAACTCGATGAAATTCGAGCTAACTACAGTCTTTTTTGTACTATGATATGGTTCTAGAATATTTGTTGGGAATCCATACATTTCAAAAAAAGCACGTAATCACCCATTCTTCTTTTATACTTGAATTTTCGAGAAATAAGAGAACGATAGGTGATACTTGCATATGAATTTTACATGAAAATTCCAGGGTCATAGTCTGTATAAAACGGTGGAAAATACATAAAAATAAAAAGCCCTAAAACCTTGATTTAACAAGGATTCTAGGGCTTTTAATAATACTCTTTGCAGAGTATATCTATTAACGAGAGTAGAACTCAACGATAAGAGCTTCGTTAATTTCAGCAGAAAGTTCACTGCGCTCTGGAAGACGAACGAAAGTACCAACTTTTTTGTCTGCATCAAATGATAAGTAATCTGGTACGAAGTTGTTCACTTCTAGTGATTCGTTTACTACATCAAGGTTTTGAGATTTTTCACGAAGAGAAATTTCTTGACCTGCTTTTAAACGGAATGAAGGAATATCAACACGTTTACCATCAACCATTACGTGGCCGTGGTTTACTAATTGACGAGCTCCACGACGAGTGCGAGCAAGACCTAAACGGTAAACAACGTTATCTAAGCGAGTTTCAAGAAGGATCATGAAGTTTTCACCATGTTTACCTTGCATTTTACCAGCTTTGTCAAAAAGAGTACGGAATTGACGTTCGTTTACACCATAAGTGTGACGAAGTTTTTGTTTTTCTTGTAATTGAAGACCGTATTCTGTTAATTTTTTGCGTTGGTTAGGACCGTGTTGTCCTGGTGCGTATGCGCGTTTTTCTAATTCTTTACCAGTACCACTTAGTGAGATACCAAGACGACGTGATAATTTCCATGCTGGACCTGTATAGCGAGCCATGAGTGACTCCTCCTTTTATTGGTTTTATTTTGTTGTAAAATAAGACCAGATGTATCCAAACTAGTAGACATTTTATTTTCATGTATCATCGCCCATGCAGCCAAAGGGTTACAGGATACACCATCTATTATATAAAATAGAGGAACAAAATGAACATTCTAGACCATACAACTGCTGCATTTATTTTACACAAAGTTTATTGTAACTTTTGAAGCGAACAAAGTCAATATTATTCATTCATTCCTTTGTAAAATTAGGTTTCTCTTTTTAGAACATGAACAGGTTGATTTCCGCTCCAGGTGGACGCTAGCAAGTTGGGAAACCATCAAGATGTTTGCGGACCAGTGGAAATATAAAAAAATTCAGATAGATCATTACTTCTAGGGATTAGCAGATAGTTACTATAAAAACATAGTATTCCATACTTTTTCGCTACAGTTAAACACTTAGCTTGATCTTTGAGCTGTTGAACATTCTTTTACTTATGAATATGAAAAGCGGAACCTGAGAAAAATAGATAGTATCTAAAGGTAAAGTAGCGTAGAGCTTCCGAAATGGTATCTTCGGAAGCTTTTAAATGAGTAGGAATGCATTTTTTCTCTAATTATCCAAACAAAAAGCATCATGTCCTCACAAATTCCAAGAGGGCGACGGACAGACATTTGCCACAAGATTACAGAAAAAAGTGTAGCCGGAAGTGTAGTCAACTTCCAGCTACATAATTCCAACGGTAATAGTGTAGTGGATGTTTGGTCCAAAGCACTTAGGAAACGGTGAAGACAATATGCACTTAAAGAATGCTTGTGCTTTTCTTAATAGGGATTCAATTGACAAATTATGAGAAGTATAGTCAAATAGAAGTATAGATATATGTGATAAAAGTAACGTATTCACTCTTGGAGCTAAGAGGTGTTTTAATGATAAAAGATACAATATTAGAACAATTGAAAAGTCGTATGTTAGACATTTGGAGTGAAAATGCATTTACTCAAGATTCAAGTTTTAATTGGTTTGAAGATTTAAAGACAATACTTTTAGAGTTTTTTGATGTGGAAATAGCAAACTACTATATTTTCGATACTGATACATTTTTACAGTTAAAAGGTAACCACTCGTTGATAAAAAAATTAAATGCTATTAGATGGAAGGAAATTGAAGCTTTTTTTTACGAAAAGAGCTTTGCAAATATTCCATTTCTACAAAAAAGTCATCTCATAAATGGAGAAGTGTCCATACTATTAAGAGACTTGGAAGAACAACCATTAGGTTTACTTATTATGGAGTCAACGGAAAAATGGGAAGAATTTTCTTGCAAGGCAGAAGTAAATGATTTTATAAATATTATTAGTAAATTAGTGCAAATGCTTAAGAAAACTATCTTCTTAACTCACCAGGAGCATCAGTATAGAAATCTATTTAATGTAACAAAAATGTTTCATTCAACTCTAGATATTGGACAAATATTAGAAGGAACATTAAATGCTGTACAAGATGCATTTCCGAACTTCCACTCGATTTTAATATTATCAAATGACCAAGAACGAAAGACAGCTGTCCCTTATAAATTATTTGACTACACATCGGAAAGACCAGCAACAATAGAAGCATATGTTTCAGGTGAGATTACAACCGAACTAGCAGCAGACTTAGGAGTACGGTTATTGAATATTCCTATAAAAGGTAAGCAAGGTATATATGGAATTATGCAAATGTCAACGCCATTTGACTATTTGTTTTCTGGAAGACAAAAAGAATTTGCTTCATTGCTAGCTTCAGCTACTGGAAATGCATTAGAAAACGCAAAATTGTATGTACAGTCACATCGATTGGTAGCAGATTTACAATTAATAAATGAAACTTCACATAAGCTCAATATGAATCTATCACTAGAGGATATGTTATTATTTTTACGAAATCAATTAATTAAATCCTTTCATCCAGAACAAATTTGTTTTGTTCTTTTAAGTGAAGAGGAGGAGTACCAAATTTCCTCCGTAAGTTCAGAATTTTTCCAAACTATTGATGGTCAACTATATATTCATCATGTGGCTAATCATTTCCTTAAAATGAAGGACCCTCTTTTTATTGCAGATTTCAATCGACTTGCAGATATAAAATATGAATATCGTTCTCTTGTTGCAATTCCTTTAAAAGAGCAAGATCAAATCACAGGATTCAGTATTGTGCTTCACAAAGAACCATATTTTTTTTCATTTGATAGTTTTAAATTAATGCAATCGTTAATTCAACACTCCTCTCTCGCGATAAGTAATTCTACTTTACGTAACAAGTTACAAGAAATGGTAAATCGTGATCATTTAACAAATCTTTATGCTCGAAAATATCTAGACAAATATGTGGAAACCTCGATGGAAAATGAGGAGCGAGGTATCTTCATACTTTTGGATATTGATAATTTTAAACAAGTGAATGATTCACATGGTCATCAAGTGGGAGATGACATATTAAAACAAATCGCTTCTATTATCCAAAAACGAACGGATGGAATTGGAATTGGAGCTAGATGGGGAGGAGAAGAACTTGCCATATACTTCTCCGAAATGACCATCTCGCAAGGTATAGAGGAATCTAAACAAATAATAGCCCAAATACCGAAATATACAAATCCGAGTGTAACAGTATCTATGGGAGTAAGTGTTTGGGAAAAAGAAAATAATTTATCTTTCCATGATCTCTTCCATTGTGCGGATATAGCATTATATGAAGCTAAGAATAATGGGAAAAATCAATTAAGTATTTATGAGGCATCTCATCTTTAAAAAGATGAGTGCCTTTTCTTTTTGTTTCATTCCGTGTAAACTAGATGTAAGCGTTTACAATAAAGGGGTGTTAGTGAAGTGGATAAAGAAAATTATCAAAAAGAAACAATATATATTCATAAAGGGTATAGTTCTGTTAATCATCACGATAGTCTATCGGTCCCACTGTATCAGACTTCCACATTTGCATTTGAAACGGCTGAACAAGGGGCTAGAAGGTTCGCAGGAGAAGAAAGCGGGGGCATTTATTCTAGATTGGGAAACCCAACGGTACATGTCTTGGAAGAACGAATGGCCTCATTGGAATACGGAGAAGGAGCACTAGCGTTTGGTTCAGGAATGGCAGCTGTAAGTACCATTCTAGTTCATTTAACTAAGTCTGGAGATCATATTCTTTGTACTCGGGGTATATATGGTTGTACATTTGGTTTTTTAAACATCTTAAAAGATAAGTATAATATTTCACATGATCTTTCAACTCTAGCAACAGAAGAAGAGATTGAAGCAGCTATTAAACCGAATACGGTTTGTATTTATATTGAGACTCCTATTAATCCAACAATGGAGATAGTGGATATTGCACTAATAACAAAGATTGCAAAAAAGCATGGTATTCATGTAGTAGTTGATAATACGTTTTCATCCCCTTATTTGCAAAATCCATTAGAATTAGGAGCAGATTTCGTATTGCATAGTGCAACGAAATATATTAATGGTCATGGCGATGTTATTGCAGGAATTCTAGTTGGAAAAAAGAAAGAGGAAATAGAGGGAATACGTCTGTCCGTCCAAAAAGATTTTGGTGGTATTATTTCTCCATTTGATGCTTGGTTACTTATCAGAGGTCTAAAAACTTTACATGTACGGATGGAACGACATACGAAAAATGCATCAGATATTTTCTCTTTTTTACAAACATGCTCATTCGTCGAAAATATTTACTATCCATTTGACGAGAACAATCCTCAATACGAAATTGCGAAGAAACAAATGAAAGCTGGCGGGGGGCTAATTTCATTTACCGTTAAAGGTGGGATGAAAAATGCTCAAAAGCTAATGAACGAATTAAATTTAATTAAAATTGCTGTAAGTCTAGGAGATGCCGAAACACTAATTCAGCATCCTACAACGATGACTCATTCTGTCGTGCCAGAAAAAGAAAGATTAGAAATGGGCATCACCGATGGATTACTAAGACTTTCTGTAGGACTAGAAAACTCTAAAGATTTAATAGAGGATTTAAAGCAAGCATTTTCAAAGCTTTAAAGTTCTATCTCCCACTTTCTGATAAACAAATACTTTTCCAATTAAACCAGGTGTATTAGATAGAATATAAAATACCGTTCTCCACAAATGAGAGAACGGTCAGACTGTTGACAAACGCTCGCATTCTTCGTTGCTTGCTCCTGCGCAAGCTCGTCGCAGAAAAAAACGTTTGCACTTCGTTGAAAGCTCATGAACTTTAGTTCTATTCGCTTCCGCCTTGTGCTGGCGCGCCTCGACTGTCAAGCGTTTTCAAGACAGTCTGAAGAGATACCAATCAAAAATGACTTTGTCTACAACCTGACCGTTCTCCACAAATGAGAGAACGGTATATTTTTAATCTATTGTGAACACTCTTCCACGTTCATCTTTGTACACAACATGCTGTCTATCAAGCTTTGTTGGCGAATCAAGACCAGCTGCAGACGCTATACGGAAAAGTCCTTCTCTCATAGTCAAAATATAATTAGTCACACGATATTTCTTTTCTTCTACAACAAGTCCTTGCTGCAATTTCCTATCTGTAGTAGCAACACCTGCTGGACAAGTATTCGTATGGCATTTATGTGCCATAATACAACCTACCGATATCATAAAACCTCGTGCAATTTGAACAAGATCGGCTCCCATTGCTAAAGCAATCGCCGCACGATCTGGTGTTGTAATTTTACCGGAGGCGATGATCTTCACTCGATCTCTTACTCCATACTTCTTTAGTGCATCGTCAAGAAGAATAAGAGACGACCGAAGTGGTAAACCCACGCTATCTGCAAGATCTTGATATGTAGCTCCAGAACCGCCTTCGCCACCATCGAGAGATATATGATCTGGTCCGGTACCAGTTTCGAGCATGAATGACGCAAGTTCCTCTGCATCTTGCTTGCTACCAATTACTACCTTTATGCCAACTGGCATTCCAGTATGGTGCCGAATTTTATCGATAAATTCGAACAAAGTAGGATAGTCATCAAATTGATGAAAACGATTTGGGCTATTGATCGTTTTATATGGAGTAACGTTCCGAATAGCTGCTATTTCTTCTGTCACTTTCTCGCCTTCTACGTGTCCACCGCGCATTTTTGCTCCTTGCGCCAATTTTAGTTCGAATGCTTTCACTTGTGGAATTTCCGCTTTCTCACGAAGCCGTTCCCAACTAAATTCTCCATCTTCCGTACGGAAACCGAATAATCCTGATCCAATTTGCGCGATAATATCTGCGTCACCAGCTAGATGATGTTTGGATAAGCCACCCTCTCCTGTATTCATCCAGGCTCCTTTAGCCATGCCAATACCTTTCGATAAAGCAGTAATTGCATTTTCTCCTAGCGCACCGTAACTCATTGCAGATTGTCCGAGCATACTACGAACGTGGAAAGGATGCTCACAATTAGGACCGATTATAATCGCATCTTCTTCAGGTAATAACCAAGATAAAGCTGGGACATCCTCCAAATGCTCTTTACGTGAAAATAAATTATCTTCATCGACAATATAACGCATTGTGTCAACAATGACTGCGTTGTCGACACGCATTTCCTCATTTTGTTTTGTAAACATTGCGTTTCGAATAAAATAGCCGGCTTCATTAAAATTACGTTTCGAACCAAAACCAATTATGCTGTTCAAATATTTTCCCGGCATAACCATATGCAAATATTCCTCGCGGTTGAAGGGTTCTCCTCCGTTATCATTATCGAATAGATATTGTCTAAGCTCTGGACCAGCTTTCTCTAATATATAGCGCATTCGCCCTAAAATCGGATAATTTCGCAGTATTGCATGCTGCTTCTGCTTTCGGTCGTAAAGGTAAAGAAAAATACCAGCAGTAATGGGTACGATAACAAGAAATACAATTAGTAAAGTAGAAGAAATCGAAATAGTTTCAATCCAAGACAAAGCCCTCACTCCTCTTACAAACTTTATAATTATATTACCATTACAAAGGTCCATAAGTCTTGATTATGAAAAACAGAAGGAAAATTTCTCCTTCTGCTTTTCTTAAATATGTTTAATTAAAACTTGAATGAATTGCTCTAAGCCTTCTTTATCTTGCTCGGAGAAACGCTCTTTAATAGGACTGTCTATGTCTAGAACACCAAAAAGTTCTCCATTTCTAACTATAGGAACAACGATTTCTGATTGTGATGCTGCATCGCATGCAATATGTCCTGGAAAAGCGTGTACATCAGGAACGATGACTGTTTCTTTTGTTTTTGCAGCTGTTCCACAAACCCCTTTACCAAGAGGGATTCTTACGCAAGCGGGTAATCCTTGAAATGGACCTAATACTAATTCACCGTCTTCCATTAAATAGAATCCAACCCAATTAATTCGGTCGAAATATTGATTTAATAGTGCGGATGCATTACTTAAGTTTGCGATCGCATTTTTTTCTCCAGTCAATAACGCATCTAATTGCTTCGATAACATGACGTAATTTGCTGTTAAGTCTTCAGAATAAGTTGTTTGAGTAAACATTTTTAAATCTCCATTCTCAATATATTTATTTAGTTCATAATAGAACTGATGTAAATCGCTTACTTGATGGGCATCTGAACCGAACACTAAAGGGATTTCTAATTGTTTTGCCAATAGTATGAATGAAGGAGAAGGATAGCTTTCCAAACAAAACGGTTTGGCAAGACCTGCACTATTTACGTCAAGTTGAAGATGTCGATTTTTTATTTCTTTTAATATGGCGACAATTTCCTTACTATCCTCGACTTTTTCGGATAACGCATGCTGAAATTTATGTACAAGTGTTATATGACCAATTCGTTTTGGTTTAAAGTTTCCTAAATCACTCTTTATTGAATCCATTAGTGTTTTATAATACAATTTATACACGGAGATTGGACTTCCTACTTTTTTTATAAAATCTAAATAAATCTCTTTGGAAAAGTCAATACAAGTGTAGGTATTTTGAAATTGTAAAAAGTGTACGGATAAAATAGAATCGTCCAAATATTTCCCGTAAGTATTTAGAAAAGACCTAGTCTCCTGCTCAAATCCTGAGATAAAGTCTATCTCTAACCCAGTTGAAATAATAATATCTTTTTTATATTGTTTTTTCAAATCATCTAGAGTATTTATATAAGATTCGAGCTTGTTTGTAGCCATTCCGCTATCTTGCATTGGGGTAGGATCGATAAAACTTTTAGGTAATGGTGCATGCTCTGTAAAAGTTATTTCGTGAAATCCATTTTGGATTGCTTTTTCAATATATAATTGAAAAGAATCAAGCGTTCCATGAGGACAGTAAGGTGTATGGATATGACCATCTTTTTTCAAAAAATCAACCTCCACATCTTCGAAATACAAATATTTCAAAGAATTCATTGCTTTTCTATTGTTTTATGGAACAATAACATAAAAAGCATGGTAATATATATAGTAACATTTGAATAAGAACTTTTGATCTTGGAACAGGGGGCTTACGATGAAGTATATCATCCCAGTGATTATTATACTTTTAATCATTGCAATTTTTGCGTTTATAATAAGACGAAAACATAATTCAGAAATTGAACGGTTAGAGCATGAAAAGCATCAAATACAAAACAAACCTATTTTAGAAGAGATGACAAAAGTAAAACAATTGAATATGAATGGTCAAACAGAAGAGATGTTTGAAAGATGGAGAAATACTTGGACGGAAGTAATGGATGTTTTAATGCCTAAAATCGATGTTCTATTGTTTGATTTAGAAGAAAATGTCGATAAATTTCTTTTCGTCAAAGCTTCAAAAGTTGAAAAAGAGATTCAGTCTTTAATTACTACATGTGATGAGAAAATGTCTAGTATTTTAAAGGAACTAGAAGATTTAATTGGCAGTGAAGAGAAAAATCGAATTGAGATGGAACAGTTAAAAGAGCAACATCGTGCTGCAAGAAAAACGGTACTTGCACATCAGCATTCATTTGGAGATGCAGTTCCAGCATTAGAGACGAAATTAGAGTGGTTTATTCCTCATTTTGAAGAATTTGATAAACTGACAGAGACGGGGAACTATTTAAGCGCAAGAGAGATTGTTATTTCTGTTCAAAATGATGGACAAAAGTTTTTTCGTATTTTACATGAAATACCAACAGCGCTTTCAGAAGTTCAACATAAAATTCCAGGAAGTATCCATGAATTAAGAAATGGACAAAAAGAAATGGAAGAGAGCTCATACTACTTGCAACATCTTGAAATGTCTGCAAAATTAGATGCAATTGAGGAAGAATTGACTGAGTTAAAAGCTGAAATTATTGAACTAAATGTAAGTAAAGCAATTACCAGGATAGAAGAAATAAAAGATGAAATAGAATCTTTCTATGATTTATTGGAAAAAGAAGTAATAGCTAAAAAATATGTAGATTTACATAAAGAAAAAACTGCTTATCGTTTAAAAGAAGTTACTTCAGTTACTCGTGCTATTAGTGAAGAAGCAGCATTTGTGCAACAAAGCTACCGATTACCTGAAAAGGAAGCGGAAATTCCACAAAGTTGTTTAAAAGAACTAGAGGTATTGCAGAAGAAATTTGAACTACTTTCCACTCGTGTCGAGGAAGAACAATCTGCTTATTCAAGTTTGCAAGAAGAGCTAAATGAGATATCAGAAGAAATTGATCGTTTATATGATGAGCAAGATCGATTTGCAAATCGATTAAAAAACCTAAGAATTGATGAAAATAAAGCTCGTGCTAAGCTAGATGAATTGAAAAACTTATTACATGAAACAGATCGTATGTTACAGAAAGCGAACATACCAGGTATTCCTGAAGAGATGGATGTTCGTCTAGAAGAAGCAGAAGAACATATTTATGTAGCTATGCAAAGCCTTCAAGAAGTTCCATTAAATATGCTATTGGTGGATAATTATTTATCGCAAGCTGAAGCTTGTATGGAAGAAGTGCATCAAAAAGCGAAGGAAATGCTTGAAAATGTGTTATTAACCGAAAAGATTATCCAGTATGGTAACCGTTATCGAGCAAACCATCCGAATGTTCATATGCGTTTATTAGAAGCTGAAGAGGCGTTTAGACAACTAAGATATGCAAAAGCTCTGGAGGACGCGGCTACTGCGGTAGAAGAGGTTGAGCCAGGTGCTTTAAAAAAGATTGAAGTACTTGTGAAAGAAGATACACTACGTACATAAGAAGATTGACTAAGATTTCCTCGAATGAGTAACGTTTTCAGATAATTTGGAGACATATCTATTTTAGTATTTATGTTGTGTATACAAATGTGAACCACCTCACTAAAATTGTGAAGGTGGTTTTTTTCCGAAAAGGAGTTAATGGAATATGATTTATTTTGATAACAGTTCTACAACGAAAGCACTTAAAGAAATAGTCGATACATTTGTAACGGTAAACGAACAGTATTGGGCAAATCCTTCTTCCATCCATGAGTTCGGACACCAAACAGATGAATTGTTACAATCCGCTAGAAAACAAGTTGCGGATGTATTAAAAACAGTGGATGAAAAAGTATATTTTACTTCAGGAGGGACAGAGTCGAATAATTTAGCTATATTTGGACTAGCTAATAAATACAAGCATCGTGGAAATCATGTCCTTATTTCCGCTATTGAACATCCTTCGATAATCGAAGCTGCTAAAATGCTCCAAAAACAAGGATTTATTGTAGAGTTAATCCCGGTGAATAAAGAAGGCTATATTAAGTTAGAAGAAGTGGATTCGCTTCTTCGTCACGATACAGTGTTAGTGAGTGTAATGCATGTTAATAACGAAACTGGTGCCATTCAGCCTATTAATGATATAGCTTCACTTATAAAATCAAAAAGCCGTGCAGTTTTCCATATGGATGCAGTCCAAAGCTTTGGGAAAATGGTCGTAAACTTTGAGGAACAACATGTGGATGCAATTACTATTTCGTCTCATAAAATTCATGGATTAAAAGGTTCTGGTCTTCTTGCTTTAAAAAGTACGATAGAAATTACACCTATGCTTTTTGGAGGAGGTCAAGAATCGGGAGTACGAAGTGGTACAACACCTGTACCATTAGCGGTATGTACAGCAAAAGCAATAAGAATAGCGAATTCCAATTTAAATACACATATGGAAAGTGTTGCCAAGATGACTGAAGAAGTTACTACTTTTTTAAAAAAATTTTCATCTATAAAAATCATTTCCCCGGAAATAAGAGCTCCCCATATTGTTTCTTTTTCCGTCCGAGGAGTAAAAGGGGAAGTGTTTATTAATGCATTGCAAAAAGAAGATGTAATTGTCTCCACAAGCAGTGCATGTTCATCCAAACAAACACAAACAAGCCATGTGTTAAAAGCAATGCATTTAGAAGATGATTATATCAAAGGTGTTATTCGACTAAGCTTTTCTTATATGAATACACCAGAAGAAGTTCAGCAATTTAAAAGAATATTTACAAAAGTAATGAACGTAATAAAAGGAGATTAAAACAGATGAAATGGGAAAAAATATTAGTTAGATATGGTGAATTATCAACGAAAGGTAAAAATAGAAAAGCATTTATCACACAACTTCGAAATAATATAAAGTTTTCTTTTATTGACTTGCAAAATTTTAAAATGACAGCAGAAAGAGATCGAATGTTTTTAACTTCAAAAGATGATAATGAAATACAACAACTTATTAAGAGATTACCGAAAATATTCGGTATACAATCATTTAGTCCAGTTGCATCATGTTCGCAGGAAATGGATGATATACTAGCAACTGCATTGAAAATTATTGCAAGTTTAGACAACCAAGATAAAACTTTTAGAGTTACAGTAAAAAGAACGGATAAAAGATTTCCTTTAGATACTTACGAACTACAGCGTACAGTTGCAAGTCATGTACTACAACAATTTCCTAGCTTAAAAGTAAAAATGAAAGAGTCGGAAATTGATTTGCGTATTGAGGTATTATCAGATGCTGTCTATATGATGGCTGAAGTTATTCCTGGAGCAGGCGGTATGCCCTTAGGTTCAAATGGTCGTTCCTTATTAATGCTTTCGGGAGGAATTGATAGTCCAGTAGCAGGTTATATGTTATTAAAACGTGGAGTACGTTTAGACGCAATTCATTTCCATAGTCCACCTTTTACAAGTGAACGTTCAAAAGAAAAAGTGATGGATTTAGCTAATCAGTTGAGTCATTTTGGAGCAACTGTGAGACTGCATGTCATTCCATTTACGGATATTCAGCAAAGCATTCAATCACAAATACCAGACAATGTATCAATGACAACTACAAGAAGAATGATGATGAAAATCGCAGATATTGTTAGAGAAGAAATTGGAGCGTTAGGAATTGTTACTGGAGAAAGTTTAGGACAAGTGGCAAGCCAAACACTGGAAAGCTTAACAGCTATTAATGCTGTTACAACTACACCCGTTTTTAGACCTCTAATATCTTTTGATAAACTTGAAATCATTGACATTGCACGAAAAATTGGAACATATGAAACGTCCATATTACCTTTTGAGGATTGTTGCACAATATTTACTTCATCCTGTCCAAAGACGAAGCCTAAGCTCGAAAAAGTGGAATACTATGAAAGCTTTAAAGACTTTGATGAATTAATAAATGATGCAGTAAAAAATAGAGAAGTGTATTCATTCCCAAACAAAAAAATCAATAATTTTGAAAATCTTTTATAAAAAATAACAAAATATACCTCATCCCATTGTGTATGGATTGCTCGAAAACGACCAATCTAATTCCACAAGGAGGTGAAAATCATGTCAAACAATAATAATAACTCAAATCAACTTTTAGTACCAGGGGTAAGACAAGCTATTGATCAAATGAAATATGAAATTGCTCAAGAGTTTGGAGTACAACTTGGAGCTGATGCATCATCGCGTGCCAACGGATCCGTCGGCGGAGAAATTACAAAGCGATTAGTGCAACAAGCCCAATCCCAAATGAGTGGATTCAGCAAATAAGAAAACAAAAAAAATCGGTAGCTTAGGCTGCCGATTTTTCTTTTTAAAAGAAAGTAAAAAATTTGGCGTGCTAGGAATTGAGTATAAACAGTGTTTCTAATGGGCGGACAACTATGACAAAAACGGCAACAATTTCACATCATAATATAAACGCAAGTTTCTATTAAGTGTAACTTGTCTTCTCTATTTCTAGAGGCTTTGGACGAAACATTGGCTACACTATTACCGGTGGATTTTGAGGAGTTGAAAGTGACTGCGTCACTTCCAACTCCTCATTTTTGGTCATCTTGTGGCGGATGTTTGTCCTTCGCCTTCTTGAGATATGTAAAGACACAATGCATGCATTAGGTTTGGTGAATGAGAGAATAAGTCCTTTCCTATTCTTTTAAAAGCGAACGAAGATACAATTTCGTCCTCTCAGCGCTTCTCTATCAAGGGATACTATCTATTTCTTTTTAGTGCTAAGAATATTGGAAGGATTCCGAAGTCTTTGATAATAACAATATAACCCTCCAATAATTTTTTGATTAGAGATATTATTGCCATACTATCGAAAAGAAAAAGTGAATACAAATATTTTACTAAAGGACAGTTTAATGGAAGAAGGATTCTCGATAAAAAGAGTATTTTGTTTGTTATATTGGATCTAAGAGGATAATAACGAAGTATTTACTCCATCCTAAATAAGCACATTAATTCTGTGATTAATGTGCTTATTTAGTTATAGGATGGTGGTAATTTTGAGTTTTATAAAAAAAATCTCTTGTTTGTTAGTTATTTTTTTAGTTTTTGTAAATTTGAATGGTCGTGAAACAATCGCTTCAGATGGTGAAATTACGCTAAAAGAAGCGATTAACATAGGGCTCCATCGAGCGAAAGAATGGAATGTAAACGCAACACTTACAAGAGTAAACAGTGTGGATGAAACGATGGGAGGCTCGAGAGGAGAAACAGGGAAACGTTTTAAATGGACTATGATCTTTATAGTTCCAGGTACAGAGGATTATGTACTAATTGGTATTTTAGAAAAAAAAATTATTGTGTTTGAACCGGATAAGCAATCTCCTGATCCAACAATACCGTACGATGAGATTAAGTTGGATAGCTCTGATGTTCTCCAACTAGCAAAGGATAAATACGGACTAAAACCAGGAAAAGATTGGGCAACAGGATATCATTTTACACTTGATAGTATCGATGGCATGCCCATTCTAACAGTGTTTGGAAATGATCGAGATAGCCGTTTTACTCGAATTTCATTCAATGCCCAAAACGGAGATGTGGTCAGTGCCATTCATAAAGTACCATACGGTGGTGGATTACTATCCAAACGTATGGGCACCGATAACCTAACAAAAAAAGGGATGGCAATTACGGGGATTGTCACTGGAAACAAGAACTTAGTGGTATGGGGAGACAAAAAGCCAACCCAATTCAGTACAAACAAGCAACCTTTTATTGAATGGAGCCATAACAATGGAGAATCATGGACAGAACTCCAAGTTAATAAATATGTAACACACGCGTGGTTTGATAGGAATGATCAATTATATGTAGCTACGGAAAAAGAATTATGGGCAGGTATTACATCAAAAAGTAAAGGAACGAAAATTCTATCATTAGACCACATGATTGAGAACGTAGATTATTCAATCAACAATCATATAGCTGTGCTATCAAATGGAAATGTTTATTATACAACCAATCAAGGGGAGAGTTGGGAACAAGCTATTGTTCCTAAACCATTTAATGTGATTCAAATATCGGATAATGGTGACTTGATAGTACTCACAGAAGAAAGAAATATTTTGCAAAAGACAAATGTTGGGTGGAACGAGATAACCATGCCAAATAGTAATGATAGACCTTATGATATGAAAGTGGTTAATAATAGGCTATTCATTACCACACAAAGTGGAATTTGGACCCGAAATCTTCACGAGGGAAATTGGAGAAAAATTCAAGTTGATGAAATGGTAGTTAGACTAATTAAAAAAGGGGAAAAATTATTCGGAATCACACATAGAGGTGAAGCTATTTATTCCATCAATACTAAAGATGAAAGAAAATCTGAAAAAGTGTTTGATGCTGGGGATACCATCGTTTGGGATGTGGATATCATGGGAGATACGTTATGGATTGCAACCATACCAAATTATTCGTGGGAAGAAATGTCGATTAAGCAGAGACGATAAAAATTTCAAGTGTATATCCATGAAAAAAATATGTTGTGAAACATTTTACTTAAACTAACACATGCTTTTGTGGAAGATCGTTGCGTTCCACTGAAGCTCTTTTTTTTTCTTATTCAACTACTATGAAAATAAATTTCTTCAAGAAAAGAAAAATGGCATGAAAAAGAAGAATGGCACAGATTTGTAGTAATAGATACTGAAACAAAAAAGGTATTTCTTGGAGGATATCATTATCAGCTGTATGATAATCCTTACAAATTAAAAAACTAAACCACCATAGACTTGATGGTTTTTATATTAGTTTCTTACTCAAACAGATCAATTCCTTTGATAGATTATTATGTTATTTTACATAACAACCAATAGTTCTCTTTTTTAAGATGTCAGATATAGCAACATTTTGGATTAAATTAAACTGACTATCTGTTAGTAATGAATGTCTCAGATTGAATTCACCTATCTAGTTGTTGATTTCTCCCCATTTTCCTTTCTTTCAACATTCAAAGTTTATAAGATTCAGGGGTTATATTATTTAAGTTGGTGGAGGTTGAAAAATAGATAACATCTATTGATAAAGAAGTGCTGAGCGGACGAAATTGTATCTTCGTCCGCTTTTAAAAGAATAGGAAAGTATTTTTTCTCTAATTATCCAAACCAAACGCCTCATGTCTTTTTCAAATTCTAAGAGGGCGACGGACAAACATCCGCCACAAGATTAACCGAGGATCGTGAAGTGACGTAGTCACTTCACGATCCATTACTCTAACGGTAATAGTGTAGCCAATGTTTCGCCCAAAGCACTCTGGAAACAGTAAGTACAAGATGCACTTGAGGCGAGCTTGCACTTTTATTTTAATTTCTGAAAGTTATCTTTTCGTGTAAAAATCTGACTATTTGTTTTATAATTAATTATAAGCATAAGGAGGAGTTTAGATGACTAAACATAATTTAATTGCACCAAACAACTATAACTTAGTTAGTGAATTTGAAAAATATAGTACTGATGAAAATAAGATTGCTCTTATTTGGGAGTCGGATAAGGGTGAAAATAAGACTTGTACATACAAAGAGTTAATGCTAAGGGCAAATAAAGTGGCGAATGTATTTACAAAAAAAGGTCTTCAAAAAGGCGATGTCGTATTAATTATGGTTCCTCGCCTAATAGAAGCATATGAAGTTTATATTGGTGCATTAAAAGCGGGCCTTGTTGTTATTCCAAGCTCTGAGATGCTGCGAGCAAAAGATATTGAATATCGTCTTGAGCATAGTGAAGCGAAAGCTGTCATCGCATATGAACCATTTTTGGATCAGTTTGATGGAGTTCAACATATAGATGGGAAATTATTACTAGTAATTGGTGATGGAAAAGGGAAGTGGAACTCACTTACAAATGAAATGGATCAGGAATCCGATCGGTTTCAAACTGTCGCTACACAAAAAGAGGATATGGCATTTTTATCATACACAAGTGGTACTACAGGAAACCCAAAAGGCGTAGTACATACACATGGGTGGGCTTTTGCACATTTGCGTACTTCTGGCCCAAATTGGCTTGGCATTCAAGAAGAAGATTTAGTTTGGGCAACTGCTAGTCCTGGATGGCAAAAGTGGATTTGGAGTCCTTTTCTTGCTACATTAGGGAGTGGCGCAATTGGTTATGTGTATAATGGGAAATTTGAACCGAAAACATATTTAAATAAGATTCAAGAGAAAAAAGTAAATGTGCTATGTTGCACACCAACGGAATATAGAATAATGGCTAAAACGGAAGGATTATCGGAGTATAATATGTCCTCCCTTCATAGTGCTGTATCAGCAGGGGAACCGTTAAACAGAGAAGTTATAGAAACTTTTAATAGATTGTTTAGTTTGGAAGTTAGAGATGGTTATGGTCAAACAGAGAACACGTTGCTTGTCGGCACGATGAAAGGGATGGAAACAAGATTAGGTTCAATGGGTAAACCAACACCAGGAAATAGGGTAGAAATCATTAATGAACTTGGAGAGGCTTGTGTTCCAGGTGAGGTTGGTGATATTGCAGTGCATATAGAGACACCTGCTCTTTTTAAAGAATATTTAAAGGACCCTGAAAGAACTTCTATGCAATTTAGAGGAGATTACTATATTACTGGTGACCAAGCGAAAAAGGATGAAGATGGTTATTTTTGGTTTGAAGGTAGAGGGGACGATATTATAATAAGTTCTGGATACACAATCGGACCATTCGAAGTGGAAGATGCGCTTACAAAACATCCCGCTGTCCAAGAATGTGCAGTAGTTGGAAGTCCTCATGAACTCCGTGGAGCAATTGTAAAAGCATTCGTCGTTTTACGTGATTCATCCATACAAGGTTCAGAGGAATTAGTAAAAGAACTTCAAGAGCATGTTAAATCATTGACTGCTCCCTATAAGTATCCTCGCGAAATACAATTTATCAAAGAATTACCGAAAACAACTTCTGGTAAAATAAGAAGAATTGAACTAAGAGAACAAGAAAAATTGAAAAAATAACAAATATCAAGACACGAAGAACTAAAAATGTTTTTCGTGTTTTTGTATGTTGAAAAGATTTTTTGTTTACTTTAATGAAGTAAAGGACTATAATGATGCTTGTATTTTCTGGCACAAACTAATGGGGTGAAGCTTTGCAAAAAGAAGAGAAACAGGGAATAATTATAGTAGCAATTGCTTATATATTTTGGGGTTTTATGCCGATTTATTGGAAGCTATTGGTGAATGTTTCGAGTGATGAGATACTTTCGAGTCGAGTAATATGGTCATTTATTTTTACATTTTTAGTAGTTATCTTAAGTAGAAAATTTAAAACGTTAATCAGTGATTTAAAGGAACTTTGGAAGAATAAAAAGGCTTTTTGGAGTCTAGTTCTTGCTTCGTACTTAGTAACAGGAAATTGGTTTACTTACATATACGCAGTAAATGCAGGATACATAGTACAATCGAGTTTAGGATATTACATCAACCCACTGATATCAGTACTTCTAGGAATTATATTTTTAAAAGAAAAACTATCTAGGGCACAACAACTTTCGGTAACTATTGCAGCAGCTGGAGTAATTATTCTTACAATATCTTATGGAGAGATTCCATGGATTGCTGTTACTTTAGCTTTAACATTTGCTTTTTATGGTTTGATTAAAAAAAGCCTAACGATAGATCCTTTACGAGGCCTAACATTAGAAACAATGTTTGTTCTTCCTGTAGCCCTTATTTATTTTGTTTATTTACTGATGACTGATCAAGCAGTCTTCTTCCAATCAAATGCTCAAACAATGATTTTGCTAGCATTAACAGGTGTTGCAACCGCAGTTCCACTTGTAATGTTTGCAAAAGGAACGAAAACGATGCCTCTTTATATGTCTGGCTTTATTCAATATTTTGCTCCAACAATTATGCTCCTAGTCGGCATTTTTTTATATGATGAAAAATTTAGCAAAATTGAATTTATATCATTTTCATTTATATGGATAGCATTAATTTTATTTACATTTTCTAAAATTGTGGAAGTAAGAAAACACAGGTAGCTCTCAGTCTACCTGTGTTTTATAAAAAAGATCTCTTTACTTTTTCCCAATAGCTATTATTTTTTAATTTTACTGTTTTTATAACTTGATTACTTAATGCGATAGAGACAGTCTCTACATGTTGAATACTTAATGCTTCGTTGTCGGTGCTCATAGATGGATAGTCATTCCAGTCTTTATGGAGTCTAAGTTCAAGAGTTCTACTGCCACTTAAAATGAAGGGAGAACCCAGTGTTCTATATTCATTATTATTCATGGAAGCAATTTCTGTCACTTGAATACATGGAAGTAATGGGTCTACTATAGCTCCATTAAGCGACTTATTGTAAGCGGAGCTACCAGTCGGAGTTGAAATCACGATTCCGTCTCCTCTAAATGTCTCAAACAGTTTGTGGTCAATTATTATGTCAAATACAAAAGTTTTAATAATATTTGAACGAATGGTGAACTCATTTAAGCAATAAAATTTAGGTTGATGATTGACCGATAATTCGAGCAAAGGGTACTTCCGGACTTCAATTTTATTATGCAATACTGCATCTGCCATTTCATCAATGTCCTCTATTAAAAAGTCACAATACATACTAAGCATGCCTGTGGTTGATATTCCGGCATAGAGACAATCCTGACGAAATCCCGTCTTGCGAACTGCTTGTAAAAATGATCCATCCGAACCAATGCTTACAATTATAGAGGCTTCATTATGGTGTTCAACTACTTGGAAGCCGTACTGTTTTATTACATTCGTTAAAAGATCTTTTTTTTGTAAAGTATCAATGTCATTTTTGGTAAAAAGATATATTGCGTTTTTGAGTGTCATATTCGATTTTCCCTTCAACAGAATTAGAATAGTAAACTTCAAATTATTTATTGCCTAGTTTCAATTTTATATGTATTATATTTATTTTACCATTTCATGAAACGTTTAGGCATTTTTTTCGTATGTTATGAGAGAACAAAAGGAGGAACAACAACATGAATAAGAAACGTTGGTTTGCTATATTAGGAGCATCCATTTTATTGGTCATATCAATCTTTGTAAATACAATATCCACCATGTTTTCTACAGATTGGACGTCTTTAATGGACGAATTTGCATCTATTTCAAATTCTGATTTCTATGAAACTGTATTAGAAGATGGAGATATGGATAGTCGAGTAGCAGTCTTAACAGTGGATGGTACGATTCAGGATACCGGTAGTGCATCCTCTATTTTTGGAACAGAAAGTTACAATCACCAATTCTTTTTGCAACAATTAGATCAGGTGAAACAAGACGATACGGTAAAAGCTATAGTATTACAAGTGAACTCACCTGGTGGCGGGGTAGTTGAATCTGCACAAATATATAAAAAAATTAAAGAGATTCAAGACGATACTTCAAAGCCAATCTATGTTTCTATGGGAAGTATGGCAGCATCAGGGGGTTACTATATTTCGGCACCTGCAGATAAAATATTTGTCAATAAAGAAACGATTACAGGTTCAATCGGTGTTATCATGCATAGCATCAATTATGGAAAATTAGCAGAAAAATATGGAGTAGAGTTTGTAACTATTAAATCTGGTCCTTATAAAGATATCATGAGTCCAACTAGAGAAATGACAGAAGAAGAAAGAAATATGTTACAAGTTATGTTAAATGAATCTTATGAAGATTTTGTTGATATCGTGGCGCAAGGTCGTCATATGAAAGTTGCAGAAGTGAAAAAAGTTGCAGATGGTAGAATTATGAGTGGGCGACAAGCTGTCGCAGCTGGCCTGGCAGATGACGTTGGTTATTTGGAGGATGTTATTCAAGCGATAAAGAAAGATCATAAATTAGAGGATGCTGAAGTAATTGAATACGGCTACTCACAAAGTCTGTCTTCTCTTTTTGCTCTTAAAGCACAGTCTTTCCTAGGGTTAGATATGGAATCCAAACTAATAGGTAAACTTATTGCAGACAATAGTGCACCGCGAATGATGTATTTATATGGTGATAGATAAGGAGGGTAAATGATGAGTGAAATTATACAGACGGAAGAAAATAATGTGCAACCAAATGAATTGAGAAACCAGCAAATAAGCGTACAACCTATTGAGCAATTTGAACTGAAAGCAGCTGGTTTTTGGATTCGTTTTTGGGCATATTTTTCGGATCTATTAATCTTATCCTCTATTGGAATGTTACTTATAAAGCCTATTTTTCGTTTATTTTCTTTGGAAATAAACGACCCTACTTGGTATGCTCCATTTACTTTAATAACATCGATTCTTTTTTACGCCTATTTTGTACTGATGACAAAATTTTTCAATCAAACAATAGGAAAAATGATTTTTGGCATTCGAGTTATATCGAAGGATAATGGAAACCTTACATGGAGTACAATCCTATTTAGGGAATGGATTGGCCGCATAATTTCTGTTATTCCACTTAATCTTCCTTATCTTGTTGTTGCGTTTACAGAGAAAAATCAGGCAATCCATGATATGATCGCAGATACTTTTGTAGTTCATGAAGAAGTTTACGACAAAGTGGAAAAAAATGAATACAATCGTACTGCAATAGCAAAAGAGTTGCAAGAGCAGAACACATTCTAGTAAGATGAAGATAATGAAAAAGGAGGCTACATATTATGGCACAAGTAACATTTAAAAATAATCCTATTACTTTAGTTGGTAGGGAATTGGTAGTTGGAGAGAAAGCCCCAAATTTTACAGTTTTAGCAAACGATTTATCAGCAGTAACACTTCAAGATTCAGCTGGAAAAGTTCGTCTTATTAGTGTAGTCCCTTCCCTAGATACTGGTGTTTGTTCAACACAAACAAATAAATTCAATCAAAGTGCTGCTAGTTTAGGTGAGGATGTAGTAATATTAACAATCTCAGTAGACTTACCTTTTGCTCAAAAACGTTGGTGTGGTGCTAATGCCGCAGATGCAATTCAGACATTATCGGATCATCGTGACCTTTCTTTCGGAGAAGCATACGGAGTGGTGATGAAGGAATTACGTTTATTAGCTCGCTCCATTTTTGTAGTTGATAAAAATGATGTAATTACTTATGTTGAATATGTAAGCGAAGGAACAGATCATCCAGACTACGAAAAAGCTTTAGAAGCTGTTAAAGCATTAACGAACAAATAAAACAATAAAACCCACTCTAATTGAAGAGTGGGTTTTAATTTGAGGGATAATTATGCATACAAATGTGGAGAAAATTTTTACGTTTATTGATCAAGAAAGTAGTTTTATAGAAGAACAGGAGTCTGTGACATATTTGGAAGGCGTTATTTACGCACTTGAATTATGGATAACAGAAAAAAAAGCACCAGTAGTGACAAACCCTGATAACGAGCAAATTAGAAAAGCAGTACAACTTGCTATTCTAAAAGGGATGAAAAAATCAGCACAAGTCAACCATCAAATGACGCCAGATGCAATTGGCTTATTGGTATCTTATTTTGTGAAGAAAATGATGAAAGAAAAAAAAGAGCTTGCAATTTTAGATCCAGCATTAGGAACTGGTAATTTACTCTACACAATAATGAATGCGTTATCTAGTGAAAATCATGCTTTTGGAGTCGAAATAGACGATTTATTAATTCAATTGGCAGCTCAAACAGGTGAGCTATTAAGTTGTGATATTCAATTATTTAGACAGGATGCTTTAAAACCTTTATTAATCGATCCAGTTGACATTGTTGTAAGTGATTTACCCGTAGGATATTATCCAGATGAGGAAACTGCAAGTGAATATTTTCTTCAAGGTGAAGGTGAAATGTCTTATGCGCATCATTTATTTATCGAACAATCGATGAAACATGTAAAACCTGGTGGATACTTATACTTTTTAGTTCCAGACACTATTTTTGAATCAAAACAAGCACCAAACCTTCATAAATTTTTGAAAGGTAATGGCTGGATTCAGGCAGTAATACAGTTCCCACCTAATATCTTCAAAACAAAAGGGCAAGAAAAGAGTTTACTCATACTTCAAAAGATAAGGGAAGATTTAAAAGCACCGAGGGAAGTATTGCTTGCAAAAGTACCAAATATGTCAAATAGGGAATCGATGGAGTTGTTCTTTAAAAAAATTGATATATGGCAAGAAGAAAATTCTAGATGATAGTTGATAGTTGCTCGTCCCTTCTGTGATTAGTACAATTAATGTACTAGTTTCACTTAATCAACCAAAGAACATAAACCGGTTGATTTAAAGTGAAAGGATAGAAGGGGCGTTTTTTTATGGTAAATATTTTAGCGATTAATGCCGGTAGTTCATCTTTAAAATTTCAATTGTTGAAAATGCCAGAAGAAAAGGTTATTGCAAAAGGGATAATAGATAGAATTGGTTTAAGCAATTCTATTTTTACAATGACGACGCAAAACGAACGAATACATTTAAAAGAACAAGTGGAAAATCATACACTAGCCGTAAAACTTTTGATGAATCAGTTAGTTGATAAACGAGTTATAAACTCTTTAAATGATATCCAAGGAGTAGGACATCGTGTAGTTCATGGTGGAGAAGTGTATAGTGATTCGGTGTTAATAACAGAAAAGGTTATGAAAACATTAGAAGAGCTTTCTGAACTTGCCCCATTACATAATCCTGCAAATATTACAGGTATTCGCGAGTTTACAAAAGAATTACCGAATGTTCCAGCAGTAGCTGTTTTTGATACAGCATTTCATCAAACAATGCCAGAAAGTTCGTACTTATATTCCATACCATATGATTATTATGAGAAATATGGAATTCGGAAATATGGTTTTCACGGGACTTCACATAAATATGTTGCTTACCGGGCAGCAGAGTTATTAAACCGACCAATAGAAACGACTAGATTTATATCCTGTCACCTAGGAAATGGAGCAAGTATTGCGGCTATACATCGAGGAAAATCTATTGACACATCCATGGGCTTTACACCTCTGGCTGGAGTAACGATGGGGACAAGATCCGGGAATTTAGATCCTGCTCTAATTCCATACTTAATGGAAAAAACAGAAAAAAGTGCAGAAGAAGTATTAGATATTTTAAATAAAAAATCTGGCATGCTAGGCGTTTCAGGATTTTCAAGTGATCTCCGTGAAATTGTAATAGAAGCATCCAATGGAAATGAACGAGCACAGTTAGCGCTTGATGTATTTGCAAATCGTATCCATAAATATATAGGTTCTTATGCAGCTCGGATGAATGGTGTAGATGCCATAATTTTTACTGCAGGTATTGGAGAAAATAGTGAAGTTATCCGTGAAAAAGTTTTAAGTGGTCTACAATTTATGGGTATTTATTTGGATCATGATCTAAATAAGCTAAACGGTAAAGAAATATTTATTAATTATCCTCATTCTCCGGTAAAAGTAATTGTCATCCCAACGAACGAAGAAATAATGATTGCAAGAGATACAATGAGATTAGCAGGATTATGATTGGGAAAAAGTTGTACTTTCGGATGGTAAGGTAAAGCTCTCGCCTTAGCAGAAGTAGAAGAGTTTTTTATTATGGTTAAAATTTTTTACGAAATGAAGTCACATACACTGATTCTTTTTAAAGATTGAAGTATATGGAACAAAGTGATAGGAGGTCTTGAAAGAGTTAAATACCGCGGATTTCCGTTTCAGGTGGACGCTTTCCGCGGGGTGAGCGATGAACCATCACCGCCGCTACGCGTTCGTTGTGATGTTTCATCTGTCTCACTCATCCCGCTGGAGTCGCCACCTTTCACTTCAATCCATTAAGTTAGTATTTACCTTAGAAAGAGATGCTATTGCTTTTTAAAAAGGATTAAATGTATATATTAAATTAAGTAATTATCCTATACATATTAGTTGATTGGAACGTAGCAAAAACAAGATTTTGCACCATGTAAATAAGAAATACACCCCGAAAAGTTTGGTACTTTCATTTGCTAATCCATATGTCCAGCAGAAATAGAGAAAAAATAGATAGGTTTTAAAGGTAAGGAAGGGGAGAGCTTCCGAAATTGTATCTTCGGAAGCTTATAAAAGAGTAGGGGAGCATTTTTTCTTTCGTTATCAAAACAAAAAGCATTATGGTCACACATATTCCAAGAGAGCGACGGACAAACATCCGCCACAAGATTATCGAAAAATTGGATCGTGAGGTGACGCAGTCACTTCACGATCCAATTCCCACTGTAATAGTGTAGCAAATGTTTTTCTGCGACGAGTAACCGCAGGAGCAAATGTTTCGTTCAAAGCACTCTAGAAATAGTGAAGACAAAATGCACTTAAAGGGCGCTTGCGCTTTTCTTATTCTGAGTTGTTCTATTATTATGTCAGTAGAATTGAAGGAGGTACGAGTTAGTATGAGAAATTATGGCGTATCAATAGTTTTAGAAAATGAAGAGAGTTATGAACTAGAAATTCAAGGTTCTAGTGAGGAAGATGTTTTAAGTAAATTATTTTCCCAAATATCAGGAGTAATAAAAATTAATCCATATGATGATGTTGTCGTTTTTATTAACTTTAATAAGGTATTAAAAATTCAAATTCAACCAATAGCTGAATAACAAAACACTTAATCAACTCATATGGTTATTATTAAGAATTAAAGAAATTCATTAAAAAAGTAGAGCAAGAAGTGACAGACACTTCCTGCTCCAAAATTTTCAAGGTAATAATATAACCGTTTTTTAGTACAAAGTAATTGAATATAGTGAAGACATGATCCTCTTAATTAATCTTCTTTTTCCTCAGTACGAACTACTAAGACGTCACATGAAGATGAACGTACAATGTATTCAGAGACACTTCCTATAAGGAATCGCTCTACCGCATTAAGTCCAGTTGCTCCACAAATGATTAAATCTGCTTCTATTTTTTTAGAAATATCTTTTGAAATCATTGTTTTTGGAGAACCATATTCAACAATTATGTTTACATTATTAACACCACCCGCAATTGCTTCTTTTTTATAGCCTTCTAGTAAATCTTCTGCAAATACTTGAGCTCTTTCGGCGATAGAACGATCATAAGCTTCAATTGCCGCAAATGATCTTGTATCAATAATGTTGATTAAATTTAATGTTGCATTATTTCTTGCAGCAATCGAAACCGATTTTTTATAAGCTAACTCCGCTTCCTTTGAACCATCAACCGCAACTAGAATTTGTTTGTATTTTAATGTCATTTTTAAAACCTCCTATTTCTTATTATATTTATATAATTCGAGATTTATTTCTGTATTCCTTCTATTTTTTTCTATTAAGGGGGTTATTGAGAACTTTTCTCGTAAATTTTTAAATTAATGAAGCATTTTAAATATATAAATGTTAAAATGAAGATGTTTTTATGATTCATTTCATATGGGTCATTTCTTAAAAATATATACATAAGGGGATATGGAAATGCGTATTGGTATACCAAAAGAAACGAAAAATAACGAAAATCGAGTGGCTATGACGCCTGCTGGAGTTGTTACTTTAAAGCATAATAATCATGAAGTAATTATTGAAACAGGTGCAGGACTAGGTTCAAGCTTCACCGATGAAGATTATATTGCTGCAGGTGCAACGATTGTACAAACTGCAGAAGAAGCATGGAACCAAGAGATGGTAATGAAAGTAAAAGAGCCTACTCATGAAGAATATGCGCTTATTCGTGAAGAATCTATTCTTTTCACATATTTACATTTAGCTCCAGAAGAAGCTTTAACAAAGGTGTTACTTGATAAGAAAGTGACAGCAATTGCATATGAAACGGTTCAACTTCCAAATAATTCATTGCCATTGCTAACGCCAATGAGTGAAGTTGCAGGTCGTATGGCAACACAAATAGGTGCACAATATTTAGAACAAATTCATGGAGGAAAAGGTATTCTACTTGGAGGAGTTCCTGGAGTTCCTCGTGCGAAAGTTGCAGTAGTCGGTGGAGGTATCGCTGGTACAAATGCAGCTCGCGTAGCAGTAGGTATGGGTGCAGATGTTACTATTATTGATTTAAACGCTGATCGTCTTCGTCAATTGGAAGATTTATTCGGTGGAAGTGTTCAAACACTTATTTCAAATCCTTTTAATATCGGACATGCAGTGAAGGAGGCAGATTTAGTAGTAGGTGCAGTTCTTATTCCTGGTGCTAAAGCTCCTAAACTTGTATCAGAAGAAATGATTAAATCCATGTCTCCAGGTTCAGTTGTTATTGACATTGCAATTGACCAAGGTGGTATTTTTGAAACTTCTGACCGTATTACTACTCATGACAACCCAACTTATGAAAAACATGGTGTTGTACACTATGCTGTTGCTAATATGCCTGGAGCGGTGCCTAGAACCTCTACAATGGCGCTTACAAATGCAACGGTTCCATATGCTCTACAAATTGCTAACAAAGGATATAGACAAGCTTGCTTGGATAACCTTGCACTACAAAAAGGTATTAACACATTAGCTGGTCACGTTACATTTAAAGCGGTTGCAGAAGCACAAGGTCTTCCTTATGTAGATGTTGCTACACTTTTAAATTAATTAATATATTTTGAACACCCAAAGGTTATTCATCACTTTGGGTGTTCTGTTATTTGAAAACAATAATGGAGTGTATGCAATTGGCTTATTTATTTGTTGGTTTAGCAGGAGCATTAGGAGCTTTAACAAGATTTTTAGTTGGACTTATGCTGTATTCACATTCAATTTTCCCCTTTGCAACACTAATAGTAAATCTAATAGGTTGTTATCTTCTTCCTTTTTTATCTTCATCTGTTTTTTATAAAAGTAAATTCTCACCCAATGTGCAGACAGCTATTACTACAGGTTTTCTAGGTTCTTTTACAACTTTTTCTGCATTTAGTGTAGAAACAGTGAAATTATTGCAGCAAGGGGAAATTATATTTGCTGTTTTATACGTATTGATTAGTGTAGTTGGTGGGATTGTAATGAGTAATCTAGGATGGAAACATGAGGTGACAAGATGACTGCGATTGTTGCTGTAGCCATAGGTGGATTTTTGGGAGCTATCCTCCGATTTTATTTTGCTCAAAAGTGGAATGAAAACGGGGCAAGTAAAATACCTATTGGAACACTATTCGTCAATTTAATTGGTTCTTTTCTATTAGGATTTATAGTAAGTCTTAGTTTAAATGAAATTTATTTATTACTTATAGGTACTGGATTTTTAGGGGCATTTACCACTTTTTCTACTTTAAATAAGGAACTAACAACACTTCAGAAATTTCCTCGAAAATGGATTCTATATTTCACTATTACCTATGCAGGGGGATTATGCTTAGCCTTGCTAGGGTATTCTGTTGGAAAATAAAAAAGCTCCAAATGAAGGGTAACGGGTTCGGTTAAAGGGGAGAAAATTGCAATTCACAGCCAAATTGGCAACCCTTTTAGCACATATATTGACATTAAATTAACATAAAAAATAGCAACTGATTTAGTTCAGTTGCTATTTTTTGGTTCAATAAGCTAAACTTCTTTTGACAGTAGCTTAACTTCAAACGTTTTTAAAAGTTCATTTTGAAACTATTTGTTTATTACAAGTGTTTCCCAACCATCATATTCTCCTTCGACCTAATGGCGACTACATTATGCAGGCTCCTATATGGTTTTTATTTTTACAGTCCACAGTATACATGAATCTGTGGGCTGATGATTTTAGTTGGTGGAACCTGAAAAAAATAGTTAGCATCTATTAATAAAGAAGCGCTGAGCGGACGAAATTGCATCTTCGTCCACCTTTAAAATAATAGGAGAGGATTTATTCTCTCGTTATCCAAACCTTATGTATCTTGTCTCTACCTATTTCAAGAGGGCGACGGAACAACATCTGCCACAAGATTACCGAAAAAGGCTCGTGAAGTGACGCAGTCACTTCACGAGCCAAATTCCTCCGGTAATAGAGTAGCCGATGTTTCGTCCAAAGCACTCTGGGAAAAGTAAAGACCAGATGCACATAAAGGACGCTTGCATTTTGCTTATAAAATAATTAACTCTTTCGGGAACTTTGTAAGAACCTCTACTCCATCTTCGGTAACAACAACGTCATCTTCAATACGCACACCAGTAATGTTAGGGTGGTAAATGCCTGGTTCAATTGTAAATACCATTCCAGTTTCTAGTTTCATATCATTTACACCTGTGATGGAAGGGAATTCGTGTACGGAAATTCCAAGCCCGTGCCCAAGACGATGTGTGAAATATTCACCGTATCCCGCTTCTGTAATAACATCGCGCGCAATTTTATCAAGCTCCATTGCAGTTATGCCTGGTTTCACGGCATTTACAGCGGCTTCTTCGGCACGGCGAACAGTTTCATAAACTTCACGTTTTTCAGCAGAAGGTTCTCCGAAAGCTACTGTGCGTGTTATATCAGAGCAATAACCGTTGTAAATGACACCAAGGTCAAATAATACTAGATCCCCTTTTTGGATTTTGCGATCCCCAGGGTTACCGTGTGGAGATGCCGTTTTGGGGCCACTAAGTACCATTGTGTCGAATGCCATTTGAGAAGCACCTTTTTCTTTCACCGCTAACTCAATTGCATTTAAAATTTCTAACTCTGTTTTTCCTTCTGCAATCTCTTTACATCCAACTTCAACAGCGTAGTCTGCCAGCTCAGCAGCTTTTCGCATATTGACTAGTTCATCTTCTGATTTAATCACACGTAATTCATTAATTTTCTCATCAATTCTTGAAATTTGAACAGAAGGAATTCGTTCTTGAATAGCTTCTTGACGTTCCACAGTCATATGTGATTTTTCAATCGCTAAGGAATTGACTTCACCAATTTTATTGCTAATTGTTTGAACAACAATATCCCAAGCGTTTTGCGTATCTTGATGTCCTACAATGTCACCAGTCCATCCAGCTGCCAATGCATCAGGAACTTCCATTTGTGGACAAATGATAAATGGTGTCGCTTCCTTGAAAATTAAAACACCAAGCAATCGTTCATGCGGGTTACTTCTAAATCCAGTAAAATAAAAAACATTATCTGGAGTTGTTATGAAAGCTGCATCAATATTGCTAGATTGTAAATAGTTCTGAATCTTTTCTACTTGTTTCATCGTGGCACCTCTTTTTTAATTTTATAAGTTAAGGATAACAGAATAAAGGATTTCTAGCATTAACGTTGAATGAAATAAGAGAGAGAAAAACAACTTACAAGGAGTGTATGCATAATGCAAATCAGTTATCATGGGCATTCAGTAGTAAAAATTAAAACAGGGAAATATACGATATTAATTGACCCTTTTATTTCAGGTAACGGATTGACGGATTTAAACGCCTCTAAAGAAAAACCAGATGCTATCTTATTAACGCATGGTCATAATGATCATGTTGGAGACACAATCGATATTGCAAAACAAAGTAATGCAATTGTTGTTGCTCCCTTTGAGCTCGCAGAATATCTAGCAACGCAAGGAATTAATACACATGAAATGGGTTTAGGTGGGGCTTATCAATTTGAATTTGGGAAAGTTAAATACACGCATGCTTTTCATAGCTCTTCATTTGATACCCCTGATATTGGGACTATTTATACTGGAATGCCTGGAGGAATATTGTTTACGGTAGAAGGTAAGACTATTTATCATGCAGGAGATACCGGTCTATTCGGCGACATGAAATTGATTGGTGAACGAAACAATATTGACGTTGCTTTTTTACCTATCGGTGATAATTTTACAATGGGACCTGAAGATGCTGCTTATGCGACAGAACTTTTAAAACCGCGAGTAGTAGTACCAATTCATTACAATACATTTCCGGTCATTCAACAAGACCCAATGCATTTTAAAGAATTAGTAACTACTTCCAAAGTTCAAATTCTAAATGCTGGTGGGATTGTAGAGCTGTAGCTTGCAAAGAATGTGAGATAAATGTGGTACAATAAACGTACAACAATCGTTGGGAAGTGACTACATGACAACAAAACATGAGCAAATATTAGCATATATAGAAAAGCTCCCAGTTGGAGATAAAATATCTGTTAGACAAATTGCTAAAGATCTAACTGTAAGTGAAGGAACAGCATACCGTGCGATAAAAGAAGCAGAAGCAAGAAGACTTGTTAGTACAATTGAACGTGTCGGAACAATCCGAATTGAATTAAAGAAAAAAGAACATTTTGAACGTTTAACATTTGCAGAAGTTGTCAATATAGTAGATGGACAAGTTTTAGGTGGGAAAGCGGGACTATATAAAACGCTAAATAAATTTGTTATTGGTGCTATGCAGGTGGAAGATATGATGCGTTATGTCGAACCTAGTAATTTACTTATTGTTGGAAATCGACTCCAAGTACATGAACATGGTTTGCATGCTGGAGCAGCAGTACTTGTAACGGGTGGGTTTGATGTATCCGATAAAATAAAAAAACTAGCGGATGTTTTAGAGTTACCTGTAATTTCAACAAGCTATGATACATTTACAGTTGCTACAATGATTAATCGTGCAATAGACGATCAACTCATAAAAAAAGACGTTTTGCTTATTGAAGATATATATATTCCTTTAAAGGATACGTCGTTTCTTCATACAACTGATTTTGTTAAGCGCTATCGGGAGTTGAACCAATTAACCACTCACGGTGGATTTCCGGTGGTAGATACATCCAATAAATTAGTAGGCATCGTAACAGCGAGAGACGTTATTGGTAAAGAGAGCCATGAACTGGTTGAGAAAGTGATGACTAAAAATCCTATTGCTATAACGCTGAAAACAAGTGTTGCTTCTGCAAGTCATCGGATGATTTGGGAAGGAATTGACTTGTTACCTGTTGTGAAAGACAACAATATATTAGAAGGTGTTATTAGTAGACAAGATGTACTAAAAGCATTGCAAGCTGCCTCCAGACAACCGCAAAATGGAGAGACAATAGATGATATAGTAAAACAGCAAATAAAACTAATTTCTATGGAGGAATTTATTTTTGAGTTTGTCGTTACCCCTCAAATGACAAATCATTATGGGGCTATGTCTTATGGAGCCTTTTCTATACTTTTGACTGAAACTGGATCTCAAACGTTGAAAATTCGCAAACGTGGAGAAAGCGTAGTTGAAAATATGACTATTTATTATACGAAGCCTATTCAGTTAGAAAGTATTCTTCGTGTAGGAGTTAAGGTGTTAGAGATGAGTCGGAAAGTTGCTAAAATGGATTTAGAGGTATTTAATGACAAGCAACTAGTAGGAAAAGCAATGATAACGTACCAACTGCTAGAACGATAATAAAAATGATGCAGCACTTAAGCTGCATCATTTATTTAAACTTAGTTCTTCTTCGACAAATTGTCCGTAATGCTTGAATACTTTATAATTGTAATACATAAAATAACCGCCAAGTAGGATAAATAAAGCAGAAATTACATATGTAACGGACGAAGGGAAGACAATTAAAAAGTTCAAACCAAAAAATAACAAAAATGCTCCTAAACAAACAGAAGCCTTGGCAGAAAACCATTTTTTTCGAATAGGTAGTGTAGTGCGAAACTGTTTTGTTTTAAAATAAAAATACCACACAAAAGAAACAATAATAGCTAGTATAAATATTCCATTAAGAATCATAATGAACCTCCAATAAAAAAATAAGCTTCCATCATTGTAAAGGGTAATTTGTGAAAATGCGAATAGTAAACTTGAATAAGTGGAGGAAATGAAATGAAAAGACAAATCATTGACACAATCGAAGGTTATAATAAAATAATAATTCATCGACATGTTAGGCCCGATCCAGATGCATATGGATCCCAGATTGGGTTGAAAGAGTTAATTTCGTTTAATTACCCACAAAAAAAAGTATTTGCAACAGGATTTCATGAAAATACACTAGATTTCTTAGCTTATCCTGATACTGTTACTGACGATGATTTTAAAGATGCTTTAATTATTATAACAGATACAGCAAATACGGAAAGAATAGATGATGAGAGATACAAACTCGGTAAAACGCTCATCAAAATAGATCATCATCCGAATGATGATGCTTATGGAGATCTTTTATGGGTGGATACTAACTCAAGCTCTACAAGTGAAATGATTTGTGAATTATTTGATGAAGCGAAGGAATATAAAGGTTGGAAAATGAACGCAAGTATAGCAAGATTACTTTTTGCTGGAATCGTTGGGGACACAGGTAGATTTATGTTCCAAAGTACAACATTGCAAACAATGACGTATGCTGGAGAGTTACTTTCTTATGGATTTGATCGTACGGAGCTTTTTAATGGAATGTATGAAGTAGATAGAAACTTACTCCATTTAAAAGGATATGTATATGAAAACTTTAACATGGATGAAAATGGTGTAGGATTTGTTAAACTGACATCTGAGATTTTAAAGAAATATAATGTAGCTGAATCTGAGGCATCCTTATTAGTAGGCTCACTTGCAGATGTTAGAGGAATGAAATGTTGGGTATTCTTTATTGAAGATACAAAAGAAATTAGAGTACGTCTTCGTTCAAAAGGTCCGATTATTAATGTAATAGCAAAAAAATATGGTGGCGGTGGACATCCGCTTGCTTCAGGAGCTTCTGTGAAAACATGGGAGGAAGCAGACCGTGTAATCGAAGATTTGAAAAAGTTGTAAATTGAGGTGTCGTATATGGAAACAGTATATCCACAAATTGTAACTTCAGCGGATATGCTGAAAAGTACAATTCAATTGGAACAACTTATCCAAAAATTGAAAATGAATAATGCAAAGGCAGCCGCCATTACAAACAGCAGATTGTATGGAATGTTGCCTTTTTGGCATGAATTAAGAAAACATCAAATTCACCCAGTGATTGGACTATCGATTAAGTTAAAATTAGATTCTCAACTATGCTCAATTGTAATTTATTCTAAAAATAATGAGGGGTATGAAAACCTTTTAAAAATATCAAGTAGCTTGGAAACAAGAGGACTTTCTGAACTTCCTAAAAAGTGGATTCAAGCATATAAAAATGGATTGATCGTTGTCTATAAATGTGACAATACCTTTACTGCAGATGCAGTGGTTGAATTAGTTGATATATTTGGTGCGACCAATTTATATGCTGGAATAGAGCGTCCAAATGGGAAAAAACTAGAATTAGAGAAAATGATTATACCTATTGTGGAAAGTCTTTCAATTTCCATTACTGTATTTCATATGAGTCGATACCTAGAGAAAGAACATGCTTTTGCTTTTGAAGTATTAAATGCAATGGATCAATCGGTCAAAATGTCTGATCATAATCGTCTAAAACCTTCCGATGATTCATTCCATGTACTTAGTAGAGAAGAATGGTTCGATTGGTTTTCAGATGTTCCAGAGTGGCTTGAAAACACAAACAAAATGTTAGAAAGTTGTCAGGTTTCATTTGAACAGCCCACGCAATATATGCCGAAGTACCATCTACCACATTCTGTTTCAGCAAAAGATTATTTGCGTGCTCTTTGTGAAGAAGGATTAAAATTCCGGGTGGAAAGTATTACATCTCAGTATATAGAACGTTTAAATTACGAGCTTCAAATCATCAGTCAGATGAATTATGAAGATTACTTTTTAATTGTGCAAGATTTTATGAAATTTTCGAAACAAGCAGGAATCCTAACTGGACCAGGTCGAGGATCTTCTGCAAGTTCACTCGTTGCATATTCACTCTACATAACTGACGTGGACCCTCTTAAATATGGTCTCTTATTTGAACGTTTTTTAAATCCAGAACGTATTACTTTGCCGGATATTGATATTGATTTTGCAGACTCCAAGCGGATGGAAGTAATACAATATGTAGCTGAAAAGTATGGCAAACAATATGTATCCCAAATTATTACGTTTGGCACTCTGTCAGCAAAAGCAGTTGCCCGAGAAGTGGCAAGAGTTTTTGGTTTTGAATCGTCCACACTCGAAGCAATCTCTAATTTTATTCCTTCAAAATTAGGCATTTCACTAAAAGAAGCATATGACCAATCACAAAAATTAAGAGAATTCATCGAAACGGAAGAACTACGTAAGAAATGGTTTCAAGTAGCTCTTGCGTTAGAAGGGTTACCTAGAAATGCTTCCACGCACGCTGCAGGTATCATCCTTTCACCTGTACCCCTCGTGGATGTAGTACCTATCCAAATGGGGCATGATGATATTTTTTTAACGCAATGGCCAATGAAAGAAATTGAACAGATTGGCTTGCTAAAAATGGATTTTTTAGGTTTAAGAAATTTAACCATTATCGAGCGGATTTTAAATCTAATCAACTATAAAAAAGATTCCAAAGTAACCTTAGATGCTATTCCTCTGAATGATGAGCTTACTTTCCAGCTGTTACAAAGAGGAGATACAACAGGTGTATTTCAACTAGAATCTGAAGGAATGCGAAATGCACTAAAACAAATTAAACCGACAAAATTTGAAGACATTGTAGCTGTAAATGCTTTGTATAGACCAGGACCAATGGAAAGTATTCCATTATATGCAAAAAGAAAATTAGGGCTGCAAGCTGTTACTTATGAACATCCAGTACTAGAACCTATTTTGAAAGAAACATATGGTATCATCGTCTATCAAGAGCAAATTATGCAAATCGCTTCTCAAATGGCAGGTTTTACTTTTGGGGAAGCTGACTTACTTAGAAGAGCAGTAAGTAAAAAAAATCGAGAAGTACTTCAAAAAGAAAGAATTCATTTTGTTCAAAAAGCGAAACTTCTTGGGCATACAGAAGAGGCAGCATCTTCTGTATATACATTAATCGTTCGTTTTGCAGATTATGGATTTCCTAAAAGTCATGCTGTAGCATATAGTATTATTTCGTATCAAATGGCTTTCTTAAAAGCAAACTTCCCAGTAGAGTTTTACTGTGCATTATTAAGCACCACAGCGGGCAATCAAGAAAAAATAAATAAGCTTGTAATTGAAATGAAACAAAAAGGTATTACCGTTTTACCTCCATCTATTTATAAAAGCCAACCATTTTTTTCTGTAGAGAATGGTGCTGTAAGATTTGGCTTACATGCGATTAAAGGAGTTTCTCATTCATTTACACAAAAATTGTTGCAGCAAAGAGTGAGTAAATCTAAAAACTGGAATGATATTTTTGATTTTGCTTCTGATTTAACAGCTATCCATTTTAATAGAAAAAATGTTGAACCACTTATTAAAGCTGGTGCAATGGATGAGTTTAAGGAAGAAAGGTCTACTTTACTTGCAACTTTAGATCCTGCAGTGAAATACGCTGAGCTTGTAAGTCCTACAGAAGAAAACGATTTGTTTGGTGGGGATACTACCCATTTTGGAAAATCAAAATATATAAAATCGGAACCATTACCCTTAATGATTAAGCTTCAATTCGAAAAAGAAGTACTAGGTCAATATTTTTCAGAACATCCAACAGTTTCCGTGAAGAAAAATATTCATGAAAAAATAAATAGCATATGGGATTTACAACAGTCCCAAAAAGAATGGAAAGTAAAAATAGTTGGCCTTGTTCAAGAAATAAAAAGAATTCGAACGAAAAAAGGAGAGTCCATGGCATTTGTGAATGTACAAGATGAAACTGGAAGTATATCCGTGACCTTATTTCCCGAAGAGTATGCAAAGTTCAATTTATTATTAGAAGATAATTCGATTATTATGATAGAAGGAAAATTTGAACGTCGCAATGGAAGAACTCAAATAATAACCAAATTAATATTAAATGACTTTGGGAGTCACTAACTCTATTTAAGGAATGTTCAGCCTAGAATATACATTTTAATACAGTACAGATTATAGACTTATTAAAGAGTCTTGATATGCAGTTTTTTACAGGAGTCTCGCTTATGCTTCTTCCAACAATAAAATAGCAACAACTTAAATCAATTTCATAAATAGCTATTTTGATCAATATACCGAACATTCAATCCATATAAGAATAAAATATTGTTTTGCTTAGATTGTTGTTAATTGTAGTGAATGGCGGCGGCTCCAGCGGGAAAAGCGAGAAGTCGAGACCCCGCAGGAGCGAAGCGACGAGGAGGCTCGGCCTCGCCCGCGGAACGCGTCCGCCTGTAACGGAAATCAACGTATCACCTGAAAAGGAAAAGTGAACAAATAGTAAGAAATCGTTAAAAATATTCGCATTATACGTGAGTATTTGAATTCTGAAATTGATTCATTTAATAAGAAAACTTTTTTTTTCAAATTATCTAAAGTCTCAAATGTACATTTTTGTACAGTTTTTTCTTTACGTTTTGACAATTATTTTGTATGCTATTAACTATCAGTGGTCAGACCACTTTGTAATTAATGGAAGAGTGAGGATGTATGAATCCCAAAAATAATTCTAGCAAAAGGTTTTTAGACATTGTTAAACAACTGAGAGAGCTCATTAAGGAAGAAAATGTAGCTGTTGGAGGTAAACTGCCTTCAGAAAGAGAACTAGCAGAACGTATGCAAGTTGGCCGGTCAACAGTGAGAGAAGCACTCAGAAGTTTAGAATTACTTGGTTTAATTGAAACTAGAAGAGGGGAAGGAACATTTCTTTCCGATTTTCGTAAACATCAATTAGTAGAGTTATTATCTACTTTTGTCTTGCAAGAATCTAAGTCAAAAGAAGATGTAAATAAAACAAGAGAAACATTAGAAAAAGAAGCTATCCGAACAATATGTACTTCAGAAAAATTATCAGGACAGTATATTTGGGATGCGTTCCTAAATAAATTGCAAAATGAAGAAGTAATTCGTGAGGACATCATTCGGGAAATTATTATTACATCTGATAATCGCCTTGCATTGAAAATATGGTTTTTGTTAAAACAATTTGCCGGGGAACCTTATAGTAATCCAATGGGAACAGAAGAAAAAGACACGTGGAGAGAATTACTAAGTGGCTTAAAAAATAGAGATGAACAACTTGTAATAACTCAATACAATAAATGGCTTTTGTTAATTCAGTAAGGAAACATTCATTTCCGATGCAATAATTTTTTAGTAACAGGCACCTTGCACTTTTCTAATGAACAGGGGAGATATGTAAATGATACGAGGTATTTTTAGAAATAATCATAAAAAGAAATATGTAGCAATTCCTACGGACAAAGCCAAAAACGATGTGCCGGAAGGAATTATGATGAAATGTCCTGAATGTAGAAAAAACGTATTTACAAAGGACTTAATGAAAAACTTAAAAGTATGCCCATCATGTGATCACCATATGAAAATGACGGCATTTGAGCGAATAGAAATATTCCTAGATGAGAACTCATTTGTTTCCATGGATGATCATCTTCAGACTGTTAACCCATTAAACTTTCCAAGTTACACGGAAAAAGTAAAATCAGATGTGAAGAAGACTGGTTTAAATGAGGCAGTATTAACAGGGGTTGGATCACTAGAAGGACAAAAAGTAGTGGTAGCTGTTATGGATTCACATTTTAGAATGGGTTCCATGGGCTCTGTAGTTGGGGAAAAGATTACTAGAGCGATAGAAAAAGCAACTGAACTTCAAGTACCTTTCATTATATTCACGGCAAGTGGTGGAGCGAGAATGCAGGAAGGGGTATTGTCCCTTATGCAAATGGCAAAAACATCTGTTGCCTTAAAAAGACATAGCGACAAAGGTCAATTATATATATCTATTTTGACTCATCCAACAACTGGTGGGGTCTCTGCTAGCTTTGCTTCAGTTGGGGATATAAATTTAGCAGAGCCGAAAGCGTTAATTGGATTTGCTGGTCGACGAGTTATTGAACAAACAGTTCGAGAAAAACTTCCCGAAGATTTTCAAACGGCAGAGTTTTTATTGGATCATGGTCAATTAGATGCTGTAGTCCACCGAAAAAATATGCGTGAAACAGTATCACTTCTTGTAAAAATGCATGGCCGTAAGGAGGTTACAGCATGGTAAAAACATTACCTTTTGAAGAACCGATTGTACAATTGAAAAAGAAAATTGATGAATTAAGAGAATATACTTCAAATGCAGAAGTAGATTTAACTGCTGAAATTGAGAAGTTAGAAGAACGATTGAAAAAGCTAGAACAAGATATTTATGATAATATGCAGCCATGGGATCGTGTTCAAGTTGCTCGTCATCCAAATCGTCCAACAACTAGAGACTATATTGAACTATTATTTACTGATTTCATTGAACTGCATGGCGACCGATTATACGGAGATGATGCAGCAATTATAGGTGGAATTGCGTTATTAGAAGGAAACCCTGTCACGGTAATTGGACATCAAAGAGGTATAGATACAAAAGAGAACATTAAGCGTAATTTTGGAATGCCTCACCCTGAGGGCTACAGAAAAGCACTACGTTTAATGAAACAAGCAGAAAAATTTAATCGTCCTATTATCTGTTTTATCGATACAAAAGGTGCATATCCAGGAAAAGCAGCAGAAGAACGTGGACAAAGTGAAGCTATTGCTAGAAATTTGGTAGAGATGGCAGGTTTAAAAGTGCCAGTAATTAGTGTAGTTATTGGGGAAGGTGGGAGTGGAGGTGCTCTTGGATTAGGTCTTACTAATCGAATCCAAATGCTCGAAAACTCTACTTATTCGGTTATCTCACCTGAAGGAGCTGCTTCTATTCTTTGGAAAGATTCATCACTTGCAAAACAAGCAGCTGAAGCTATGAAAATTACAGCACCGGACCTAAAAGAAATGCATATTATTGATACTGTTATTAAAGAGGTACATGGCGGTGCACATAGAAATCCTGAAGCACAAGCTACTTATATGAAAGAGGCTCTAATTAATTCACTAAAAGAGCTAAGCAAACTATCCGCGGAAGAATTAATAGAAGACCGTTATACTAAGTTTAATAATATCGGGGTTTTTAGTGAGTAAAATAAGTTTGTTTAGCTGAGTCAGATTGATAATAAAAATTTCAGTTATTCATTTTTCTTGCTTATTTTGTAGGTTTTTTGATATCATCTCAGAACAATCCCTGAAAATAAAGGGGGAAAAATGGTGCCTCTTCTAGAGGAAACATGTTTATAACCTCGCGTTTGTCAAAGAGGGCAATGTCCTTAAAAAGTGAGTGCCTGTTTTCGCCCTTGATTATTCTTATTATTTTTTTAAAAAAAGACTGTAGTCAAACTCATTTTTATTGAGTATGTCAACAGTCTGAAATGCGTCTGTTCAGACGCATTTTTTTTTGGGAGATTTCGTGTTAAGCTTGTTTTATTAAATACATAAGGTGGAGGAGATATTTTTGAAGCGTATAGGCGTTTTAACAAGTGGCGGCGATGCTCCTGGAATGAATGCAGCTATTCGGGCTGTAGTAAGAAAAGCAATCTATGAAGGTTTGGAAGTAGTAGGCATATTTCATGGCTACCAAGGGCTTATTGAAGGGCATATGGAATTACTTACACTCGGATCAGTGGGCGATATTATTCAAAGGGGTGGAACAAAGCTTTTCTCTGCACGTTCCATTGAGTTTCGAACGGAAGAAGGACAGCGTAAAGCAGTTGAACAATTAGAAGCAAATGGAATTGAAGGTTTAGTTATTATTGGAGGGGACGGTTCTTATCGTGGCTCCATGACTTTAACGAAAAATGGTTTCCCTTGTGTTGGTATTCCTGGGACAATAGATAATGATATTCCAGGTACAGATTATACACTTGGTTTTGATACTGCATTAAATACAGTGATTGAATGTATAGACAAAATTAGAGATACAGCAACTTCTCATGATCGCACATTTATTATTGAAGTAATGGGAAGAGATGCTGGTGATTTAGCGTTATGGGCAGGTCTTGCAGGAGGAGCAGAAACGATTATTATTCCAGAAGTAGAATATAATATTGAGGAAATAGTCGATAAGTTAAAGAGTGGTACGGCGCGTGGTAAAAAGCATAGTATCATTGTTGTTGCAGAAGGAGTTATGAGTGGCTCAGAATTTGCTTCTCAACTAATGAAACATGCTAATATTGATACTAGAGTTTCTGTATTAGGGCATATTCAAAGAGGTGGATCGCCAACTGGGCGTGATCGAGTTCTAGCAAGTTTATTCGGTGCAAGAGCAGTCGAAGTATTACTTGCTGGACATGGAGGACGTGCTGTTGGCATACAGAATCATCAAGTGGTAGACTATGATATGAATGAAGCATTTGAAAAGAGCGAAGTTTTTGATTCATTAATGTATCAATTATCAAAAGAGTTATCCATTTAGGAATTAACTTTTATATTGAAAGGACTTGACTATGAGAAAAACTAAAATAGTATGTACAATTGGACCCGCAAGTGAATCGGAGGAAATGCTACAAAAACTAATTGAAACTGGCATGAATGTTGCTCGGTTAAACTTTTCACACGGAAATCACGAAGAACACGCAGCAAGAATTCAAAAAATAAGAGATGTATCAAACAAGGCAGGGAAAATTGTAGGAATACTATTAGATACAAAGGGCCCTGAAATTCGCACACATAAAATGGAAAACGATGCGATAGAGTTAGAATCAGGCCAAACAATTGAAATCTCCATGACGGAAGTATTAGGAAATAATAGCCGTTTTTCCATTACTTATGAGAAATTAATCGAGGACGTGCAAGTAGGTTCAATCATATTACTGGACGACGGATTAATTGAATTAATCGTAACTAAAATTGATACGAACGAAGGGATTATAACAACGTTTGTCCAAAATGCAGGTACTTTAAAAAACAATAAAGGTGTTAATGTTCCAGGAGTATCTGTTCAGTTACCTGGTATAACGGAAAAAGATTCAAAAGATATTTTATTTGGCATTGAGCAAGGTGTAGACTTTATCGCAGCATCATTTGTTCGACGTGCAAAAGATGTCTTGGAAATTAGAGAGTTGCTTGAAAAGAATAATGGATCGCATATTCAAATTATTCCTAAAATAGAAAACCAAGAAGGCGTAGATAATATTGATGAGATTATTCAAGTATCGGATGGTCTTATGGTGGCAAGGGGAGATCTTGGAGTAGAGATACCAGCGGAAGAAGTTCCGTTAGTTCAAAAAAGTCTTATCCAAAAATGTAATGATGCAGGTAAACCGGTAATTACAGCTACCCAAATGCTAGATTCAATGCAGCGAAACCCAAGACCTACTCGTGCTGAAGCTAGTGATGTCGCGAATGCGATATTAGATGGCACAGATGCGATTATGCTATCTGGTGAAACTGCTGCTGGTTTATATCCAGTCGAAGCAGTACAAACAATGGATAAGATCGCAAAAAGAACGGAGAATGCGATAGATTATAGATCTATTGTTACGAAATTAAGTAAAGCTCGTGAAGTAAACTTAACAGATGCTATTGGCCAAGCAGTAGCTCATACTGCGATAAATTTAAAAGTTAAAGCGGTAATTGCCCCAACTGAAAGCGGACATACTGCTAAAATGATTTCTAAATTTAGACCGGGTGTTCCTATTATTGCAGTTACTTCTTCTAGTGTACCTTCTAGAAAGCTAACACTTGTTTGGGGAGTGTACCCAATTGTCGGCAAGAAGGCCCATTCGACGGATGAGGTTTTAGAAGTTGCAGTTGAAGAAAGTATTCTTCATCATTATGTAACACATGGGGACTTAGTAGTTATTACAGCAGGTGTACCAGTTGGAGAAGCAGGTACAACTAACTTGATGAAAGTTCATGTCATTGGTGATATGGTTGCTAAAGGACAAGGTATTGGCAAGCTAACCACTTTTGGAAAAGCAATTGTTGTTAATAATGCACGAGAACTGCTTGGTAAGGACACCTCTGATAGTATCATTGTGACACTTGGTACAGATCGTGAAATGATTCCTGCTATTGAAAAATGTAAAGGCCTTATTACAGAAGAAGGTGGATTAACTAGCCATGCTGCTGTAGTTGGACTTAGTTTAGGTATTCCCGTAATTGTAGGGGTTAACAATGCAACAACTTTAATTAGTAACGGACAAGAACTTACTATTGATGCTGAAAGTGGCGTGATTTACCACGGCAAGGCAAGTATAATTTAACAAAAAGGTATCCTTATTTAAAATTGCCTCACCATAATTGGTGAGGCAATTACCATATATGGAGGGTGAATATAATATATGAAATGGATTATAAGTTTATTTATTGTCGTTCCGGTTATTGAATTATATATTTTACTTTTGTCAGGTAAAACAATCGGAATAGGTTCCACGTTTCTATTAATATTAGCATCAGGAATAATTGGTGCTTACTTAGTAAAAAGACAGGGAATTAAGGCATTTAAAGAAGTTTCAGAGAGTATAAAAAATCACCAAGCACCTGGAGAGGCAGCTATCAATGGGATATGTGTATTTATTGGTTCTGTACTTGTCATTTTTCCAGGCTTTATTTCTGATATTATTGGTCTATTTCTTTTGTTTGGCCCTACTCGAAATCTATTTAAGCCATTTATTTATAAATGGATTCGTAAAAAAATGAAAAAAGGTCAAGTAATTGTTATGAAGTCTTTGTGAAATCTATCCATTTGTTTGCGATTAAATAAATAAATGGACTAAATAATATTCCAATACCTCCAAATATTAAAATGGCTGCCGCGCTTAAAAAGAATACGTGGACAGCCTTTATTTGCATAGAGGAGGACCATAACATGGATTCCACAATATGCCTTGTCAACTGAACAAATACATATAAAAGTAAGATAATGAATCCTACTGTATGCTGATTTAATAAGAAAAAATAAATACTTAGTGGGATCAATATGAGGCCAGTCCCTAAAAAAGGAATGCTATCTACTAAAGAAACTAAAAAGGCATATTTAAAGGGTTGGTGAAATCCTAATACAGTGAAACCAAGAGCAAGAAGAATAAAAGTTAAGAAAAAAAGTTTAAATTCTACCGTAATAAATTTATTCAAAACTCCTGAAGATTTCTTTAATGCTCTTTCCCAAAAAAGCCTCGTTTTTTTCGGGAAGTATACTAAAAACCAAAATCGGTTTTTTAATGATTCATGTAAGGACAAAAACAATCCCATACTAAAAAGAAAAAGTTCAAAAAAATAGGAAGGTAAGTGAGTAATATAAATTAGTAAATCATTCATTAACTTATTCACTATAGTTTGAAATTCCTCTTCGAACAATGAAAATATCGGAAGTCTTTTTAATTCGACTACTGGCAATTTTACAACATAATAATGGATAAGTGGAATTAAATCAATGAGCGTTTGAACGATAAAGAATATTAATAAAAGAAGTCCAGATAAAATAAGAATTTCTGTTAATAGAACACTAAAAAATATTGGGAATTTAAACTTTTTATGAAAGAAATTAGTGATAGGATGTAAAAAATAACCACATAACATTGCTAGTGCTAATGGATAAGCTATAAATAATATTAGTATAATAATTCCAATCGGTATCCATTGCGAGATAATTTCTTTCTTATTTATTTGCAAAGCAATCATTTTCACCCAATCTTTTCAACTATTTGGAAGATAAAACAGTATTATTTAAAAAAGTTTAAGCGTTTTCATTCACAAATTCGCTTAAATTGATTATAATGAGTTTGTAAGCAATGATAGGTACATATCATAAACAGATGTATATTTTTTCATAATTTTTACGTTTAAATATTCATTCTGAACAAGAAGGAGAGATTTATATGACAGCAACTCGTGGTTTAGAAGGAGTTGTAGCAACGCAGTCTGCCATCAGTTCTATTATTGATGACACACTTACATATGTTGGCTATGATATTGATGATTTGGCAGTTAATGCAAGCTTTGAAGAGGTAGTATTTTTACTATGGAATAAACGCCTTCCAAAAGCTGATGAATTAGAAACATTAAAACAACAACTTGCCAATAACATGGCAGTTCCTCAAGAAGTACTTAACCATTTTAAAACCTATCCAATTTCAAAAGTCCACCCTATGTCAGCACTAAGAACTGCTGTTTCTATGCTAGCATTATATGATGATGCTGCAGAAGATATGTCAGATGAGGCAAACTATCTAAAAGCAATTAAACTCCAAGCAAAGCTTTCAACCTTAGTTACAGCGTTTTCTAGAGTTCGTAAAGGACTTGATCCAGTTGCGCCAAAAACAGACCTAGGTTATGCTGCTAACTTTTTGTACATGCTAACTGGAGAACTACCAGAAGCAATTGAAATCGAAGCATTCAATAAAGCTTTAGTACTTCATGCAGATCATGAACTTAATGCATCTACATTTACAGCTCGTGTTTGTGTTGCCACACTTTCAGATATGTATTCAGGTGTAGTAGCCGCTATTGGTGCTCTAAAAGGCCCATTACATGGTGGAGCAAACGAACAAGTAATGAAAATGTTAACTGAAATCGGCTCTGTTGATAATGTAGAATCATTTATTAATGAAAAACTAGAAAACAAAGAAAAAATCATGGGCTTCGGTCATCGTGTTTATAGAAAAGGTGATCCACGAGCAAAACATTTACGTGAGATGTCTAAAAAGTTAACTGCTCTTCGTGGAGAATCAAAATGGTATGATATGTCTGTGAAAATTGAAGAAATCGTTACCGGTCAAAAGAAATTACCGCCAAACGTAGACTTCTATTCAGCGTCTGTGTATCATTCTCTAAACATTGATCATGATTTATTTACACCTATTTTTGCAGTATCTCGTGTATCTGGTTGGACAGCTCATATTTTAGAGCAATACTCAGATAACCGTTTAATTCGTCCACGTGCAGATTATATTGGACCTGGTATGCAAAAATATATTCCTGTTGAAGAAAGATAATAAGGATTTATAATAGATTAGGGCTGAAGCACCAATGTGTTTACGGCCCTATGATTATGATAGTAGGAGGAAATAAAAAATGACAAACAATAAAATTACAGTAGAAAACGGTGTACTTAATGTACCTAACACGGCTATAATTCCTTTCATTGAAGGAGACGGAACAGGTCCTGATATTTGGGCCGCTGCATCACGCGTTTTAGAATCAGCTGTTGAAAAAGCATACAACGGCGAGAAAAAAATTGAGTGGAAAGAAGTTCTTGCAGGTCAAAAAGCATTCGATCAAACTGGCGAATGGTTACCTCAAGAAACGCTTGATGTAATTCAAGAATACTTAATAGCTATTAAAGGACCACTTACTACACCAATCGGTGGTGGTATTCGTTCATTAAACGTTGCATTACGTCAAGAACTAGACCTATATACTTGCCTTCGTCCAGTTCGTTATTTCACTGGAGTACCTTCTCCAGTTAAACGTCCTGAAGATACAGATATGGTTATCTTCCGTGAAAACACAGAAGACATTTATGCTGGTATCGAGTATGCAAAAGGCACTGATAACGCTAAAAAACTAATTGAGTTTTTACAAACTGAATTTGGCGTTAAAAATATTCGCTTCCCAGAAACTTCTGGTATTGGTATCAAGCCGATATCCGAAGAAGGTACGAAACGCTTAGTCCGTGCAGCTCTTAACTATATTATTAAAGAAGGCCGTACTTCATTGACTTTAGTTCATAAAGGAAATATTATGAAGTTCACTGAAGGAGCTTTCAAAACTTGGGGTTATGAAGTTGCTGAACAAGAATTTGGTGATAAAGTATTTACTTGGAACCAATATGATTTAATTAAAGAAGAACAAGGTACAGAAGCAGCTGATAAAGCGCAATCTGATGCAATTGCAGCTGGTAAGATTTTAGTGAAAGATTCAATTGCAGACATCTTCTTACAACAAATCTTAACGCGTCCAAAAGAGTTCGATGTAGTTGCTACAATGAACTTAAATGGAGATTATATTTCTGATGCTTTGGCTGCTCAAGTTGGTGGTATTGGTATTGCTCCAGGAGCAAATATTAACTACGTAACTGGACATGCTATTTTCGAAGCTACTCACGGAACAGCTCCAAAGTATGCTGGCTTAGATAAAGTGAACCCATCTTCAGTAATCCTTTCAGGTGTATTAATGCTTGAACATCTTGGTTGGAACGAAGCAGCAAAACTAATCATGGATTCTATGGAAAAATCGATTGCTTCTAAAGTCGTTACTTATGACTTTGCTCGTCTAATGGATGGAGCTACAGAAGTGAAATGTTCTGAGTTTGCAGATGAATTAATTAAAAATATGTAAAAATTTCTACTAAAGCCCTTCGATTGTGTTTACAGTTGTGAGCAGCTGAATGTAGGTATTTAATAAAAATCATTTAATCACCACTCTACCTAGAGTGGTGATTAAATTTAATTAAGACTGTTTTATGAGAGTGTTTTACTTTTTTTACATTTGAATAAAAGGAGAGTTTCAAAATGACAATGAAACGTAAAAAAATCTCAGTAATCGGTGGCGGATTTACAGGTGCTACAACAGCATTTCTACTTGCGCAAAAAGAACTTGGAGATGTAGTGCTCGTTGACATTCCCCAGGCTGAAAACCCAACTAAAGGTAAAGCATTAGATATGGCTGAAGCTGGACCAGTTCAAGGCTTTGATGCGAATATAATTGGTACTTCAAGCTATGAAGATACAAAAGACTCAGATCTAGTAATTATTACTGCTGGTATTGCACGTAAACCTGGTATGAGCCGTGACGATTTAGTTCAAACAAACCAAAAAGTGATGAAAGCTGTAACTTCTGAGGTCGTTAAAAATTCTCCTAACACAACAATCCTTGTCCTAACTAACCCAGTTGATGCAATGACTTATACAGTTTATAAAGAATCAGGTTTACCAAAAGAACGTGTAATCGGCCAATCAGGTGTTCTTGATACAGCTCGTTTCCGTACGTTCGTAGCTAAGGAACTAAATTTATCTGTAAAGGATGTAACTGGTTTTGTTCTTGGTGGACATGGCGATGACATGGTTCCTTTAGTAAGATATTCTTACGCTGGAGGTATTCCATTAGAAACACTAATCGACTCTGCACGTTTAGCAGAAATCGTTGACCGCACTCGTAAAGGTGGAGCTGAAATAGTTAATCTACTTGGTAATGGCTCTGCTTATTATGCACCAGCCGCGTCATTAGTGGAAATGGCTGAAGCTATTCTTAAAGACCAAAAACGAGTTTTACCATCAATTGCTTACCTAGAAGGCGAATATGGTATGCAAGGCATTTATCTAGGTGTACCAACTGTATTAGGTGCAGGCGGTATCGAAAAAATCATTGAATTAGATTTAACAGAAGAAGAAAAAGCGCTATTGAACAAATCTGCTGATTCAGTTAAAGCAGTAATGAACGTTTTAGCTTAATATAAATAAAATAACCTAGCAGGATAAGACTGCTTAGTTCAATTAAGACTGTAGGCAAACTCGAAAATACGAGTTGTCTACAGTCTTTTTAAAAGATATAAAAGTATATAGATTAACGGCATGCGAAACCAGTGTTCATAGTGCTTTAAAGAATTAAATAATACCGCGGATTTCCGTTTCAGGTGGACGCGTTCCGCGGGGTGAGCGATGAGCCATCACCGCCGCTACGCGTTCGTTGTGATGGCGCATCTGTCTCACTCATCCCGCTGGAGTCGCCACCTTTCACTACAATCATTAAGTAAATAGTACCTAACAAGAAGATTTAGCTCAGCTATCGCAAAGAGGATATAATAAGTTTAAGTAAACGTAGTGATCATGCCATCTTGTAACGTTGTTGAATAAGAGATGCTATAAATGTGAATATAAAAATGTACATTTTTGATTTTATTACTTTCAACAGCAAGATATAATTAATTATTACAACTTGACATGGAGCCTCTACGGGCATGACATTGCCACCAAAAAACCAGCCATATCAAGGAATGTACATAATTAAACAATTATTTTTGTACACGCTTAAATTATCATTTGTACCTGTCATCTATCCCTTACGAAGCAATGATAACTCGCTCAAAACATACTAGTTGATTGGAGCGGAGGCGGCGACTTCTGCGGGAATAGCAGATGTTTTCTGCACCGAAAGCGAAGCGGCAGGTGCATGTGCTGAAGGCCCCGCAGGAACGCGAGAGAGGGAAGGAAGGCTAAAGACGCCTCTTCCCTGAGGCAACGCCTTCATGACCAACATCCTGTTGGCCTAGGAGACTGAAGCCATGCCCGCGAAAAGCGTCCGCAATTGCGGAAATCAGCGGTATTTCAATGGTGAAGAAATTGTACTAATAGAATTACTTATGATTCAAAATTCCTCTGAGAATATTGTAGCTAATGTTTCGTCCAAAGCACTCTGGAATTAGTGAAGACAAGATGCACCTAAAGGGCGCTTGCGCTTTTCTTGTACTTATTGTTAAGATATAAGTAGTCTACTGATTGGAGGATGAAATATTGTTATTAGGGAAAACACGCAAAATGGGTAGAAAGATTGAAGAACTCTCTATTGGCGAAAAATTAACCATTACTGAGAAAATGGAAGACAAAGACTTACTTCTATACTTAGGGTTAACGAATGATAACAATCCATTATATATTCAGCATGATTATGCATCCAAAACAGTTTATGAAAAGCCAATAGTTCCACCTATTATGTTATCTGGGGTTATTACATCCGCCATTTCAAAATATTTACCTGGGCCTGGGTCTCATATAACTAAACAAATATTAACTTTTCCAACTCCAACATATCATTATTCAGTTATTGAGTTCACTTTTGTGGTAAAAGAAATACACATAAATGTAAATTCAGTGATAATAAACATAATCGCACAAAATGAAGATGATCAAATAGTTGTAGAAGGAACTTTCCATGTTTCACCACCACTTCTTGAAGATTAATAATTGTCAGATGTGAAACTGATTTGGAATGGGGGTTTCAAATCAAATTGGAGGCCAAAAAATGAAAAGAGTCTTAGTTGTAGACGATGAGAGTTCGATTGTAACATTATTAAAATATAATCTAGAAGATGCCGGATTTGAAGTAATTACAGCAAGCGATGGACTAGAAGGTTTAAATCTTGCATTAAATAATCATCCCGATGTAATCGTGTTAGATTGGATGTTACCACATATGGACGGTATGGAAATATGTAAAGAGCTGCGCATTAAAAAAATTCAAACACCAATTATAATGCTTACTGCCAAAGACGAAGAATTTGACAAAGTTTTGGGGCTAGAATTAGGTGCAGACGACTATATGACAAAACCATTTAGTCCGCGAGAAGTAACAGCAAGAGTTAAAGCAATGATTCGTCGTTCTGGCATGTCTTCTGATTCTCAAATTCTACCTTCTAAATCTTCCGAAGAATTATATATTTTTGGGCCATTACAAGTATTTCCGGAACGTTTTGAAGTTTTATTAAACAATAACCCTATAGAATTTACACCAAAAGAATTTGAGTTACTAGTTTATTTAATTGAAAATAAAAATAGAGTATTAACTAGAGATCAGTTGTTAAGTGCAGTATGGAATTATGACTTTGCGGGTGATACTCGAATTGTTGATGTTCATATTAGTCACTTAAGAGACAAAATTGAAGAAAATAGTAGGAAACCAATATTTATTAAAACAATTCGTGGACTTGGTTATAAATTTGAGGAGCCTAAGAGTCAATGAAGAAGTTTCAATCTCGAATTTTGCGTACTTATTCTATATTAGTTGGAGTAATATTAGCTGGACTAGGCATTGTTCTTGGACAGCTTTTTCCAGTTTTTGTGGAACACTCAGTAAATAATATAATGTACTCGAAAATTGAAACAGTTTCCAACTATTTAAGCACGACTAAACTTTCAAAAGAAGAACAAAAAAATATTACTCAGATGGTGGCTTCAAACTTAGAAGAGGCTCACGTTCAAAGTGTGCAACATTCAGTATGGTTATTTTTGTTTTTTTCATTATTAGCAGCTTTTCTTTTAGCTATAATTCTTGGAGCACGTATATTTAAAAAATATGCTCAACCAATTGATCATTTAACAGAAACTGCAATGGAACTAGCTCGAGGAAACTATAGGATTAGAGCTTTTGAGGACGATTTTTCTGGTATGTCAAAGTTAAGTAATTCCATAAATATTCTTGCCCGTAATTTGCACGATATTTCTGTCATGCGTGAAACAGAAAAGGAGCGTTTAAAAACGTTAATAGAAAATATGGGTAGCGCATTAATTATGATTGATGGAAATGGAATAGTAACGATTGTAAATCGATCCTTTTTAGAGCAATTACAAATAACATTAGAAAATGTAGATGGTAAACTCTTTCGTAAAATAGGATTGCCTCAAAGCATGGAAGCATTTATTGACAAGCTTTTTTTAACTGAATCTTCGAATAGGGAACAACTACAAATTAAAAGAAACCTTCATACCTATTATATGGATGCATACGGTGCTCCTGTAATTGGGGAACATGGAAGATGGTTAGGGATAGTAGTTGTTATGCACGACATTACAGAACTAATTAAATTAGAACAAATCCGCAAAGATTTTGTTGCGAATGTTTCGCACGAATTAAAAACTCCAGTTACTTCTATAAAAGGGTTTTCGGAGACTTTACTGTTCGGAGCATATAAAAATGAAGAAACTTTGCTTTCTTTTCTAGAAATTATTCATAAAGAAAGCAATCGATTGCAAATGCTTATTAATGATTTGTTGGACTTATCAAAAGTTGAGCAAGTTGGATATGAAGTAACCTTAAACAAGGTGAAACTTAGTGAGATTCTCAATCGTGGTATAGAGATGACTACCCATTTAGTGGAAGAAAAAAACATGAAAATTGATACAAAAGTTGATGAAAATCTCTATGTTTTAGGAGATAAAAATAGGCTCATTCAAATAATGATGAATCTGCTTACAAATGCAATTACCTATTCTCCGAAAAATACAACGATACATGTTAATATATATAAAAACAAAAAGTTTGGGATTTTTCAAATTCGAGACGAAGGTATAGGGATAAGTAAATCAGAAATTAATCGGATATTTGAGCGCTTTTACCGTGTTGATCGAGCTAGAAGTAGAAATTCAGGTGGAACAGGTCTTGGACTTGCCATTGTTAAACATCTAGTGGAAGCACATCACGGATTAATAGAAGTAGAAAGTGAAGTTGGAAAAGGTACTATATTTACTGTATCTATTCCAATTGTTAAAAGTTAACGGAGGTCAATATGAACAATCAACCCTTTATCCCAATCATTATTGGGACAGATATAAATGCATACAATATGGCGATTTCATTCCATGAGGAATATAATATAAAGCCTATTTTAGTGGGGAAAGAAGAAATGTCTTTCACCAAGTGGAGTAATATTATCGAACATGTAGAGATTCACTCTAATCTTTGGGACAAGACGGCATTTGTTTCAGTACTTACACAAGTTGCAGAGAAGTACAAAAAAACTGATAAACAATTATTACTTGTAGGAACAAACGATTTCTATGTAAGACTAATCATTGAAAATGCAGAAGCATTAAATAAAATGTACGCTTTTAACTATATGTCGGAAGAATTAATGAACAATTTACTAGTAAAAGCAAACTTTTATAAATTATGTGAAGAGCATGGAATTGACACACCAAAGACATATTACTATTCATGTTTAAAAAAAGAACCCTTTACTGAAGAAGTTTTGTTTCCGCTAATTATTAAACCAAGTAACGGAGTTCAATATTATAAAAATAAATTTCCAGGACAACAAAAAGTTTACCGAGTAGAAAATCACAAAGAACTAAATGATGTTATTAATCAAGTAAATGCAAGTGGTTACACGGAGGATCTAATCATTCAAGATTATATTCCTGGGGATGACACATATATGTGGGATTCCGTTTTTTATATGAGTTCAAAAGGGAAAGCTCAGTTAAGCACCTTTGCACAAGTAGTTCTGCAGGAACACACAGTTACCGCTATTGGTAATTATACTGCTCTTATTACAAGGTATAATGAAAAAATGATGTTAAAACTTCAAGGGTTCTTGGAAGCAGTAGGTTATGTAGGTTTCGCTAACTTCGATTTAAAATTTGACGAACGTGATGGCAAGTTTAAAGTTTTTGAGGTAAATATTAGACAAGGGCGTTCAAGCTATTATACGACTGCACTTGGACATAATATGGCTCGGTATTTTGTAGACGATGTAATTTATCATAAAGAAAAAGATCTCACAATGTTAAACGAACATTATTTATTTACTGTTGTTCCTAAAATTGTCCTCAAAAAGTTTGTGGATAATAAAGAGATTCAAATGGAAGTAAGACAACTTTTAAAAGAAGGTAAGTGGGGCAATCCTCTGTTTTATAAAAAGGATAAGCATTTCACACGAAAGTTCTTTTTATTAGCAAGACAGTTTAATTATTATAAAAAGTATAAAAATAATAATTGGTAAAGGGAAATTTACATTATTTTCACATTCTATTTACAATCATTTGCTATATTGAAATAGACCCCTTTTCCAAATGATTTACCAAAAAAGCTAGCACTTTGCTAGCTTTTTTATTTTTGAAATTAAATGATAAATGATTGGTTACGCCGTAATACATACATAGAAGTGGAAAGTAAACAGGCAGCTTGCATTTTTCTTGAAGATTAAATTATATAAAATTGGACTACTGAAAATCCTGTATTCATAGTGTTTTAGTAGCACAGTTTTTTTCTTAACACTGAATTGCGCCATCTCACACAAAGTTAACTCTTTATATGGAGAAATGGTTGCTTTCACGATAAAATTGGTTGCTGTCACTGTGGAATTTGTTGCTTTCTCCATACAATTAGTTGCTCTATGACAGTTTTTAACTTTTCTTCTCATAATAATAGACAGTATCTATTTATAAAGAAATCCGGAGCGGACGAAATTGCATCTTCGTCCGCTTTTAAAAGAATAGGAAAGTATTTATTCTCTCATTAACCAAAATAAAATGCATTATGTGTCCAAAGCACCCTGGAAATAGTAAAGACAAAATGAACTTAAAGGACACTTGCGCTTTTCATATTTTTGAAACCAAATGATTGGTTACAACGTAAAAGAGATATACATAGAAAGGGGATATGAAATGAGTACAAAGAGATTGATATCTATTATTGTTATTTTATTCATCGGTATCATTTTATTATCTACTGTATTTACTTCGTGGTATACAGTGGATGAATCAGAACAAGCAATTGTTATTACATTTGGGGAAGCAAGTGATCCAATTACGGAATCAGGTTTGAAATTTAAAATGCCTTGGCCAATTCAACAAGTTAAAAAGCTTTCTAAAGAGACGTTTAGTCTACAATTTGGCTATAAGCAATCGGCAGATGGAGAAATTACTTCTTTTGATAAAGACACAAAAATGATCACTGGAGATGACAATATTGTTCTTACTGATTTAGTTGTTCAGTGGAAAATTACAAATCCAAAAGCGTATTTGTTTAACTCTGAACATCCAGAAGAATTATTACATGATGCAACATCTGCGTCTATTCGCTCGGTAATAGGGAATTCAAAAATAGATGATGCGTTAACTTCTGGAAAAGCCAAAATTGAAGCAGATACAAGTGACTTACTTTCTTCGTTAATACAAAAATATGATATAGGTATAACAGTTTTAACAGTTAAACTACAGGATGTAGAACTTCCAAATGCGGAAGTTCGCTCAGCATTTATGGCAGTTACGGATGCAGAGGAAACGAAAAACACTAAGGTAAACCAAGCAGGAAAATATGAAAACCAAAAAATGAGTGAAGCAATTGGTGAAAAAGATGCGATTATTTCAAATGCACGGGGTTTAAAAATATCCCGTATCGAACACGCTAAAGGTGATGTAGCATTATTTGATAAGCTATACGCTGAATACCAACATAATAAAGAGATTACTAGACAACGACTAATCATGGAAACACTAGATGTCGTATTACCAAACGCTCATATTTATATTATGAATGATGAAAATGGAACGATGAAATATCTCCCTATCCAAACACTGGATAATAAACAATTAATACCGCCTTCAGAGAAAAATTCTAAAACTGAGGAAGGGAATGGTAATAAATGACGGAAAATAAAAACCCTTTTTCTAATTTAGAAAAAAAATTTAAAACAGTTGAAAGTAAGCCAAAAAAAGAAAAAGCACCAATCGATTTTAAAAAGCACTTTAAATCATTTATAGCGATTTTTATTAGTTTTATCATTATAGTAATAGCAATAGCTAATGTGTATGTTGTAAAAGAAGGGGAGTACAAGGTCATTCGTCAATTTGGAGAAATAGTTGGAGAGAAAGACGATCCAGGAATTTATTTGAAAATACCATTTATCCAAAGTGTTACGACTATACCAAAGTATCAAATGAACTATAAACTCTCGGAAAAAGAAATAAATACGAAAGATAAGCGGCGGATTATTATTGACAATTATGCTGTGTGGAGAGTTGTGAACCCGAAAGAAATGATTAAAAGTGCAGGTAGTTTAGTTGGTGCTAGTTCCCGGATGGAAGAGTTCATATATTCTGTGGTTCGTTCAGAACTTGGTCAACTAGAGTATAGTGATATTATTAATGATGAAAATTCATCAAGAGGTAGTTTAAATGATCAAATTACAGCTGAAGTAAATGAACATTTGCTAAGAGATAAATATGGTATTGAAGTAGTGGATGTTCGAATCAAACGTATAGATTTACCAGAAGAAAATGAACAATCCGTTTATAATGAAATGATTTCCGAACGTCAAAAGATAGCTCAAAAGTTCTTATCTACTGGTGATGCGGATAAAAGAAGAATAGAAGCTGAAACAGACCGAAGTGTTAAAGAAATGCTAGCTACTGCACAAAAAGAAGCTTCTATGATTGAAGCGGAGGGGGAAGCAGAGGCAGCGAGGATTTATAACAACTCTTTCTCGAAAGACCCTGAGTTCTATTCACTTTACCGAACACTAGAGTCGTACAAAAAAACAATTGGAGAAGATACGATGATTATCATCCCATCAAATTCTCCATATGCAAAAATTTTATCTGGCTACTTAGAGTAGTATATGAATCGTCATTCCCCTTACTCACGTGGTAAGATATAGGGAATGACGGTTTTATTTTTCTTCATTGTTCAAAACCCTTCGGCGTACTTAAAGGGGGTTCATCGATCTAGCTCTATGGAAAAAAATGTCGCTTTTCAAATTAAAGGAGTGAACTTAATGTCAATCGAAAAAATTCTTTTATTAGATGGAAATAGTCTCGCTTATCGAGCTTTTTTTGCTCTACCTTTATTAACAAATGACCATGGTATACATACGAATGCAGTTTATGGTTTTACGCTCATGCTTCAAAAGATAATGGAGGAGGAAAATCCAACCCATATGCTAGTTGCATTTGATGCTGGTAAAACTACTTTTAGACATTCCACTTTTGGTGAATATAAAGGTGGTAGACAGAAAACTCCACCTGAACTTTCTGAACAATTTCCATATGTTCGAAAGTTAATCGATGCATATGGCATTAAAAGATATGAGTTAGATATGTATGAAGCAGATGATATAATCGGAACACTTTGTAAGCAAGCAGAAAATAGTGGGCAACAAGTAATCGTTGTTTCTGGAGACAAGGATTTAACACAACTTGCTACAGATAATACGACAGTATATATCACTAGAAAAGGTATTACTGATATTGAAAAATATACCCCATCCCATGTCCAAGAAAAATACGGTTTAACACCACTTCAAATCATTGATATGAAAGGGCTTATGGGAGATGCTTCAGATAATATTCCGGGGGTACCTGGCGTTGGTGAGAAGACGGCTATCAAATTATTAAAAGAGCATGGTTCAGTGGAAAATCTTTATCAAGCATTAGATACTGTCAGCGGGGCGAAGTTGAAAGAAAAGCTCACTGCAAATGAAGAACAAGCTAAAATGAGTAAAACACTTGCGACAATTGAAACCAATGCTCCAATTGAAGTAGCTGTTGATGATTTAAAATATATGGGACCAAATATGGATGAAGTAACTGCGATTTGGAAAGAACTTTCCTTTAAAACGCTACTTGGAAAATCAGAGTATGTTTCGGAAGAACAAACAACATCGGATGTGCAATTTGACATTGTGGAAGAAGTGGATGCAGCCATCTTAAAAGATAAAATGGCTGTTCATCTTGAAATGTATGATGAACAATACCATACGTGTGAATTACTAGGAATCGCTCTTTTTGATGGCAAACATTCGTATTTTATACCTGGATCATTAGCATTTCAATCTACTGCTTTTTGTGATTGGTTAAGTAACGAAGAAAAGACAAAGTATTTAGTGGATTCAAAAGCTACTCAAGCGGTTAGTCGTAAACATCAAGTAAATTTACAAGGTGCTGATTTCGATTTACTTCTAGCAGCTTATATCGTTAATCCTTCTATCTCATCGGATGATGTGGCTTCTATGTCGAAAGAGTTTGGTTACTATGATGTGCTGACAGACGAAAATGTGTATGGAAAAGGTGCAAAAAAAGCGACTCCTGAAATGGACAAATTAGCAGAACATGCATGCAGAAAAGCACAAGCTGTATGGAAGCTAAAACCTACATTGGAAGAAAAGTTAGAAGAAAATGAACAATACGCATTATATAAAGAGTTAGAATTACCTCTCGCATCGATTTTAGGAACTATGGAGTCAGATGGTGTGAAAGTAGATGCACAAGTATTAAAAGAAATGGGTATAGATTTAGAGCAAAAATTACGAGCTATTGAAAAAGATATTTATGCGTTAGCTGGTCAAGAATTTAATATTAATTCCCCAAAACAATTAGGCATTATTTTATTTGAAAAAATTGGTTTAACTCCTTTGAAGAAAACAAAAACGGGCTATTCAACAGCAGCAGATGTCCTTGAAAAACTGGAAAGTGAGCATGAAATTATCTCACATATACTAAATTATCGCCAACTAGGGAAGCTTAACTCAACGTATATAGAAGGTTTGATGAAAGAAATTCATGAAGATGACCAAAAAATTCATACGAGATACCAACAAGCTTTAACGTCAACTGGGAGACTAAGTTCGATTAATCCAAACTTGCAAAATATTCCTGTTCGATTGGAAGAAGGTAGAAAAATTAGAAAAGCGTTCGTTCCTTCTCATCCAGATTGGGTAATGTTCGCAGCTGATTATTCACAAATCGAACTAAGAGTCCTAGCACATATGTGCCGCGATGAAAAATTAGTAGAAGCATTTAGTATTGATATGGATATTCATACAAAAACGGCGATGGACGTATTCCATGTTGAAAAAGAAGAAGTGACATCTGATATGCGAAGAGCTGCCAAAGCGGTTAACTTTGGAATTGTTTATGGGATTAGTGACTACGGTCTATCTCAGAACTTAAATATTACTCGCAAAGAAGCAGCGATATTCATTGAAAACTATTTAAACAGTTTTCCAGGTGTAAAAGAATACATGGACGATACAGTTCGAGAAGCAAAGCAAAAAGGGTTTGTAACGACTATTCTAAATAGAAGAAGATACTTGCCTGAAATAACGAGCTCTAATTTTAATCTTCGTAGTTTTGCAGAGCGTACAGCCATGAATACACCTATCCAAGGAAGTGCAGCAGATATTATTAAAAAAGCGATGATTGATATGGCCAAACGTTTAAAAGATGAAAATATGCAAACGAAAATGTTATTGCAAGTCCATGATGAACTGATTTTCGAAGCACCTAAAGAAGAAATTGCTCTACTAGAGAAAATCGTTCCAGAAGTAATGGAAGGTGCGATTAAACTAATCGTCCCATTAAAAGTGGAGTATGCATATGGCTCTTCTTGGTATGAAACGAAGTAAGGAGTTTTTTACATGCCGGAATTACCTGAAGTAGAAGGTTTAGTTCGTTCATTAAAACCAATCGTCACAGATAAAACAATTGAATCAGTGGACGTTTCGGAAACAATAATTGCTTCTAAAGCAAATGGTAAAGAAGCGATATTAAAAGGATTAGATGTAGAAACTTTTCGAAATGCTTTAGTACAAATGACTATTAAAAGTATTGACAGAAGATCTAAATATATATATTTTAATTTAATAAAAGATGGAATTCCGTATTTACTTGTTTCTCATCTCGGTATGTCCGGTGCTTGGTTTTATGTAAGAGGATTGCATGAAATTATAGAGGATAAATTTAAGCGGCATACGCATGTTATTCTACATTTTGTTGGTGGCGACATGCTGGTTTATGCAGATATTCGTCGTTTTGGAGAGTTGCGTTTTATAAAGAGTGAAGAGGATTATCCGCCCTTGTTACTCATGGCACCTGAGCCATTCGATCAAAATGCTTTAGATCATTTTTTAGAAATGAGTATGCTTACTAAATACGAAAATAAGCCTATTAAAGAATTTATTATGGACGGTCAAGTAGTGTCGGGCTGTGGGAACATTTATGCAACAGAGGCATTATTTCGAATGCGAATTCATCCAGGAAGAAAAGTAAAAAGAATTAGTAAAGAACGTAAAATACAATTATTCAATGAAATCGTTATTGTTCTTCTAGATAGTATTGAACAAGGTGGAAGTAGTATTTCTGATTATCGTAAAATTAACGGTGATTCGGGTAATATGCAAAATAGATTACAAATGTATGGGAAAAAGAAGTGCCCTATTTGTGGAAAGCAAACAATGCAGAAAACAATTGGTGGACGAACATCTACTTATTGTGGAACATGTCAGAGGTAGTGGAGGGAACAAATGATTATTGGATTAACAGGAAGTATCGCAAGTGGGAAGAGTACCGTCTCTAAAATGCTTAAAGAGTTAGGGTATCCGATTATTGATGCTGATTTAGTAGCTCGTGTTGTTGTGGAAAAAGGCACAAAAACGCTTGAAACGATTAAAGAAATATTTGGAGAAGAAGTAATCTCTAATGACGGAACTCTGAATCGTGAAAAATTAGGTAATATTATTTTTTCCAGTCCACACGATAGAAAGCAATTGAATGATATAATGCATCCCGCTATTCGAGAAGAGATGTTACGTCAAAAAGATGCCTTATTTCAAGAAGGGTATGACACAATTGTCATGGATATCCCTCTATTGTTCGAAAGCAAACTCCAATCGTATGTAAATAAAATATTAGTCGTCACTGTAACTGAAGAGACACAACTAGAAAGATTAATGGCTCGAAATAATTATTCTTTAGAAGAAGCAAAGGCTCGAATACAATCTCAACTTCCACTTTCTATTAAAGAAAAAGGTGCAGACGCTGTCATTTATAACAACGGAACTTTAGAAAATACGAATGAACAATTAAAGAAAATACTTTCCAATTGGGAAGATGAATAATAAGGAAATAAAAAACTTTTCTGAATTCTAATTTAAGGCTACATGATTGTGAAAATGTGTTATACTATTTCAAGGTTATAAAATATAAAGTATCACATAGTTACAGGAGGATTTTTTTCATGATAGCTTCTATCGCAATAAATGGATTTGGACGTATTGGTAGAATGGTATTCCGCCAAGCAATTGTACAAGAGGACATTAATGTCGTAGCAATTAATGCAAGATACCCATTAGAAACATTAGCTCACTTAATAAAATATGATTCTACTCACGGGACTTTTGCAGGAGAAGTTACCATTGAAGATAATTCTCTTATAGTTAATGGAAAACGAGTTCAAATCGTAAACGATCGAGATCCAGCGAACTTACCTTGGAAAAAATTAAACGTTGATATCGTAATCGAATCAACTGGAAAATTTAATGACGGGGAAAAAGCAGCAGCTCACTTAGAAGCTGGAGCAAAAAAAGTAATTATTACAGCTCCTGCAAAAAATGAAGATGTAACAATTGTTATGGGTGTAAATGATCATCAATTAGATGTTACTAAACATAATATTATTTCAAACGCTAGTTGCACAACTAACTGTCTTGCTCCTGTTGCAAAAGTGTTAAATGACACATTTGGAATAGAAAATGGGCTTATGACAACCGTGCATTCGTATACAAATGATCAAAACAACTTAGATAATCCGCATAAGGACTTACGTCGTGCACGTGCTTGTGCTCAATCTATTATTCCTACTTCTACAGGAGCAGCGAAGGCACTTACAGTTGTTTTACCAGAACTTAAAGGTAAAATGCATGGAATGGCTTTGCGTGTACCAACTCCAAACGTTTCTCTAGTAGATTTAGTGGTAGATTTACAGAAAGATGTTACAGCAGAAGAAGTTAATGCAGCATTTATAAAAGCATCAGAAGGTTCGATGAAGGGTATTCTTGGTTTAACTATGGAGCCTTTAGTATCAATTGATTTCAATACAACTACTAACTCTACGACTATTGATGGTCTAACAACGATGGTAATTGGAAATCGTAAAGTTAAAGTTCTTGCTTGGTATGACAATGAGTGGGGCTATTCAGCTCGCGTACTTGATTTAACTAAAAAAGTGGCTTCAGCTCTTTAATTTATATATCCTCTTTCAACTTTTTTTGAAAGAGGATTTATTATTTGTTGCATAATTTATGAAAACAACATATAATGAGAATCGTGTACTTCACGTACACGGACTACTTAAAGGGTTAGGACCTCTTTGGACTAACTTTCCCCCGTGGTAGTCAACTTTGATTTTTAAAATTTTTATACCAAATTTTATCAAAGGGGGAAACGGACATTGGAAACAATGGGACGTCACATTATTGCAGAACTATGGGAGTGCGATTTCGACAAACTTAACGATATGCCATTTATCGAGCAAACTTTTGTTGATGCTGCTCTAAGATCTGGTGCTGAAATCAGAGAAGTTGCATTTCACAAATTTGCGCCACAAGGTGTAAGTGGAGTCGTTATTATTTCCGAATCGCATTTAACGATTCACAGCTTTCCAGAGCACGGTTATGCGAGCATTGATGTGTATACATGTGGTGATTTAGATCCATCAATTGCAGCTAACTATATTGCAGATGCTCTTAATGCTGGAACACGCGAAACGATTGAAATGCCCCGTGGAATGGGTCCACTAAGTGTACCTAAATCACGTTTGACAGTTCAAGCATAATAGACAATTAGCTAAAATGATGAGCAGAGGAAGAGATTCCTCTGCTTTTTCGATTTTATTGACGAATATTGTTATAATAAGTATACAAATTAACGTTAGGAAATAGGAGAGATTAATATGAGATGCCCATCTTGTCAGTTTAATGGCACAAAGGTTGTCGATTCACGTCCAGTAGATGACAATAAGGCCATTAGAAGAAGAAGAGAATGTGAAGATTGCGGATTCCGATTCACAACATTCGAAAAAGTCGAGGAAACGCCATTAATTGTTGTAAAAAAAGACGGTTCCCGTGAGGAATTTAGTCGTGAAAAAGTATTGCGTGGCCTCATACGTGCTTGCGAAAAAAGGCCAGTTGCGTTAGATCAGTTAGAAAACCTTGTATTTTCGATCGAAAAGGAACTTAGAAGAATGGGGAATTCGGAAGTGAAGTCAGAAGAAGTCGGAGAAAAGGTGATGGACAAACTATCAGAGTTAGATGAAGTTGCCTATGTTCGATTTGCATCTGTATATCGCCAATTTAAAGATATAAATGTTTTTATAGATGAACTAAAGGAAATATTAAAGAAAAACCCGTCTTTATAAGAAAAGCGTAAGCGCCTATGTCTGCCCCGACAGGCACGATCTTCTGCGACGAGCTGTGCGCAGGAGCAAAATGGGGAAAGTGTAGGTCTGCAAAGTTCACCAATCCTGTGGCAAAGCAGACATGACCCGCATCGTGCGGGTCATAGGAGGCAGCTCCTTGAGCCATCACTAACGCTCTTGTTTGCGACGAGCTTGCGCAGGAGCAGCTTTTTCACATTTGACCCCGAGGGACAAGGCGCTGGAGTCTGGACAGATACTAAGTAAAAAGTGTAACTTTCTTATTTTATAAGAAACAAAGGAGAGTAGGATCAATTGTCGATGTTATATAAAGAGCTCCAGCCAGCAGACATGTATATGATTCGGCTGCCATATTCTTTTTCAGATTATGATCGTCAATTATTAACTCTATTCTATCAACCATTAGTTGGGGCAGAAGGAATTAGTTTGTATTTAACATTGTGGGCGGATGGAGAACTAAAAACTAGTGAACAATGGCCGCATTATCAACTGATGAATGTGTTAGGTGTTTCTATCGGAAAGATTTTTCAAGCGCGAATTGCTTTGGAGGCAATAGGTTTACTTCGGACATGGCAAAAGACAGAAGATGATATTCGTTTTTTTTATTATGAACTTTCTGCTCCATTAGATGCAGAATCCTTTTTAAAAGATCCATTATTGTCGATGTTTTTACTTAATAAAATTGGGGAAAACGCATATAAGCAATTGAGAAATCGCTTCATTCAATTATCCAATTGGAATGAAGGATTTAAAGACGTTTCCAGAACTTTCATGGACGTCTATAAACCATCTACTAAAAATAGCCAACAAATTTCTTATGATGATGAATATGAATCCAAAAAAAGAGGAACTTCTCTTCCGTTTTATTATGAAGAATTTGATTTTTCATTATTACAAGAAGGTTTGTCGGAGCAACTAGTACCAAAATCTGCGATGACGATTGAAGCAAAAGAAGTAATAGCAAAGCTTTCATTCTTATATAATCTAAATCCAATTGAAATGCAAAAAGTTGTCATACTTGCTTTAGATGATGATCTTCATCTTACGGAAGCAAGATTAAAAAAGGCGTGCGCCGATTATTATAAACTGACTGTATCGAAAAAGGCACCGATTATCCAAAATGTAACCAAAATTAAAAAAACTATTTCTGAAAATAAAACACCGTTGACAAAAGAAGAAGAACTAATTCATTATTTAGAAACTACTTCACCTGTGTCTGTCTTAAGGGATATCGCTAAAGGGAAAGAGCCTATACTTGCTGATGTTCAATTAGCAAATCATTTAGTTTCGCACTATAATATGCCGGTTGGTGTAGTAAATGTTCTATTGCAATATGTCCTTCTTCGAACAGATATGAAATTAACGAAAAACTATGCAGAAAAAATAGCGTCTCATTGGATGCGTAAAGATGTCAAAACAGCAAAAGAAGCGATGGAGCTTGCAAGAAATGAACATGAACAATATATGAAATGGAAAAATGAAGGTTCGAAGCAGAAAACCTATACTAAAAAACCGACACGAGAAGAGAAAGTACCAGATTGGTTTTACAAAAAAGATGGCGAAACGAAGCAATCCGGGGAATCGACTAATGGAATTCAAAATATTGAAGAAGAACGAAAAAAACTTTTAGCTGAATTAGGCGTCACGGAAAGGTAGGTGCTATTATGGAGAGAATTAATGAGACATTAAAGAGAGTCATAACACCTGAATTTTCTTCCAGACTGGATGAAATGAAACAAGAAGTTTTAGAAAATCCAGATATACAAAAATTTCTTGAAGAAAATGCACTTAATATTTCGAAGCAAGTAGTGGATCGAAGCTTAAGTAAGTTATATGAATATAATTCTCAAACTCATCATTGTGAAGCTTGTCAATCACTTGAATTATGTACTAACTATATGAAAGGCTATGAACCTAGGTTAGTTTTAGACCGCAATCTAATTGATTTGGAATATGTTCGTTGTAAACGTGGAGTAATTGAAGATGAACGAAGGAAAGTAACTTCTATGATTGATAGTATTCATATGCCTAAAGAGGTTATGGAAGCAACTCTAGCTCGAGTTGACTTAGAAGATGGGAGCAGAGTTGTTGCTGTCCGAGCAGCAAAAGATTTTTTAAATGAGTGGGAGCGTACGAATGTACTTCCCGCTAAAGGTCTTTATATAAACGGAAAATTTGGTGTAGGAAAATCCTATTTACTTGGTGCATTAGCCAATGAATTAGCAGCAAGGCATATTCATTCAGTAGTCGTCTATGTTCCTGAATTTTTGCGAGAAATGAAACAGGCAATTCAAGATCAGTCGCTTGCTGAAAAAATAGAACTCGTCAAACGAGCTCCTGTTTTAATGCTCGATGATATAGGTGCTGAAACAATGTCTAGTTGGACAAGAGATGAAATACTGGGAACTATTTTGCACTACCGTATGTCTGAACAGCTTCCTACTTTTTTGACTTCCAATTTTAATTATGATGAATTAGAACATCACTTATCATTCACACAACGGGGGGAAAAAGAGGTAGTAAAAGCCGGACGTATTATGGAAAGGATACGCGCACTTACTACTCCAATTACACTTCAAGGAAAGAACTGGCGAGACAAAAAATAACAACTTGCAAATGATTTTTGAGTGGCGTATAATCGTTCACAGAAGAATAAATAAAATTAAATGCGTAGAAGAGGACAATAATCAGTTTGTACGACTTTTTAGAGAGAGAAGCCAAGGCTGGAAGCTTCTTAAGTATCGGCAATCGATTTACCACCTTGGAGCAGTAGTTGTGAGCTAATCAGCAATTACCGGTGACCGGCCCGTTAGCCGATGCAGAGCTTCGTCTATTTGTCATGTTGGATAGACAGAAGAAGGGTGGAACCACGATTTAACCTCGTCCCTTTTTAGGGATGGGGTTTTTTTATGTATTTTTACCTTATAATCAAAAGAGGAGTGTTCATAATGACAGAAGTTATCAAGTTAAAATTTCCAGACGGAGCAATTAAAGAGTTTCCTATGTCGTCAACGACAGAAGAAATTGCTCAATCTATTAGTCCTGGATTACGTAAAAAAGCACTTGCAGGTAAATTAAGTGGACAGTTAATTGACTTGAAAACTCCAATTACTAAAGATGGGGATATTGCAATTATTACTCCTGAATCCGATGAAGCGTTAGAAATATTACGTCATAGTTCAGCGCATTTACTTGCGCAAGCAGTGAAACGTCTGTTTAAAGACGTAAAACTAGGCATTGGTCCAGTTATTGAAAATGGGTTTTATTATGACATTGATTCGCCAGAGCCAATTACTGCAGATGATTTAGCGCTAATTGAAAAAGAAATGAAAAAAATTATTAATGAAAACATTGAAATTGTAAGACATGATGTATCTCGTCAAGTAGCCTTTGATAAATTTAAAGATGATGAATATAAAGTGGAACTTTTAGAGGCAATACCTGAAGGAGAACAAGTATCTATTTATGAGCAAGGAGAATTTTTCGACCTTTGCCGTGGAGTGCATGTTCCTTCAACTGGTAAATTAAAAGAATTTAAATTATTAAGTATCGCTGGTGCATATTGGCGTGGAAATAGCGACAATAAAATGCTTCAACGTATTTACGGAACTGCATTCTTTAAAAAAGAAGACCTTCAAGCACATTTAAAAATGTTAGAGGAAGCAAAAGAACGTGACCACCGTAAAATCGGGAAAGAATTAGCGTTATTCACTAATTCATTAAAAGTTGGTCAAGGTTTACCTCTATGGTTGCCAAATGGTGCGACAATTCGCCGTGTTATTGAGCGTTATATTGTTGATAAAGAGCTAAAACTTGGATATAAACATGTTTATACACCAGTGCTAGGTTCAAAAGAGCTTTATGAAACATCAGGACACTGGGATCATTATCAAGATTCTATGTTCCCACCGATGGAAATGGATAACGAAACACTAGTATTACGTCCAATGAACTGTCCACACCATATGATGATATTCAAGAACGGAATGCACTCATATCGAAATCTGCCACTTCGTATCGCAGAGCTTGGTACAATGCACCGCTATGAAATGTCAGGGGCAGTTTCAGGTTTACAACGTGTTCGTGGGATGACTTTAAATGATGCTCATTTATTTGTTCGCCCTGATCAAATTAAAGCTGAGTTCCAAAAAGTTGTAGAGTTGATTATTTCTGTTTATAAAGATTTTAATCTAGAAGATTACTCATTCCGTTTGTCATACCGTGACCCACAAAACAAAGAAAAATATTTTGATAACGATGAAATGTGGGAAAAAGCGCAAAGCATGCTAAAAGAAGCAATGGACGAGCTTGGCCTAGATTATTTTGAAGCAGAAGATGAAGCTGCATTTTACGGTCCAAAGCTTGATGTTCAAGTAAAAACTGCTATCGGTAAAGAAGAAACGTTGTCAACTGTACAGCTTGACTTCTTATTGCCTGAGCGTTTTGATTTAACTTATGTTGGTGAAGATGGGAAACCACATCGTCCAGTAGTAATTCACCGCGGAGTTGTTTCTACCATGGAACGATTTGTTGCATTCTTAATCGAAGAATACAAAGGAGCTTTTCCAACATGGTTAGCACCTGTACAAGTAGAAATTATCCCTGTATCAAATGAAGTACATTTCGAATATGCAAGACAAATAGAGGAACAATTAGTGGCTGCCGGCTTCCGTGTAGAAATGGATGACCGTGAAGAGAAACTAGGTTATAAAATTCGTGAAGCACAAATGCACAAGATTCCTTATATGCTAGTTCTTGGTGATAAAGAATTAGAAGCAGGTAATGTAAATGTTCGTAAATATGGAGAACAAAACTCTGAAAGTATTCCATTTGAAGATTTCCTAGTGCGCATTCAAGAAGAAGTACAACATTAATAAATATTGTTGACACAGAATATGTTTCATGGTATAGTTAATAAGGTTATTGAATACAAGTTTGTGGTATAAGAAGAGGCTGCCCGCTTCTCACCTGTTCGACACAGCAAGTTGTTGACTGGTAAGCACACGATCGACTGTAATATGTAGATTTCTACATGTTCTCATATCGGCGGGCAGACATACATCTTATGTCTGCTCGTTTTTTTATTTGATCGAAAACGGCGTAAGTAATTCGTTTCTACGGAATTTATGCCCAAACCATGTATTCGCGACACTATCTGGAGGTGGATTGTTATTAGCAAAGACATGTATGTGAACGACGGCATAAGAGCACGCGAAATTCGAGTTATCGATCAAAATGGCGATCAATTAGGATTGAAAACACGTAATGAAGCACTTGAAATTGCCGGCCGTGTAAATTTGGATCTTGTCCTTGTGGCTCCTCAAGCCAAGCCGCCGGTCGCTCGTATCATGGACTATGGTAAATTCAAATTTGAGCAGCAAAAGAAAGATCGTGAAGTTCGTAAAAATCAAAAGATCATCGTGATGAAAGAGGTTCGCTTGAGCCCAACAATTGATGAACATGATTTCCAAACGAAATTGAAAAACGCGATCAAGTTCCTTGAAAAAGGAGATAAAGTGAAAGCGTCTATTCGTTTTAAAGGTCGTGCCATCACTCATAAAGAGATTGGTCAACGTGTCTTAGATAGATTTGCAGAAGCTTGTACGGAAGTATCCACAATCGAGTCAAAACCGAAAATGGACGGCCGTAGCATGTTCTTGGTACTTGCACCAAAGAACGAAAAACAGTAATAGAGTACAATTGTTTAGGAGGAATTCGACATGCCGAAAATGAAAACTCACCGTGGAGCTGCAAAGCGTTTCAAAAAAACGGGTACAGGAAAATTAAAACATGACCGTGCTTTTGGAAGTCACTTATTCGCTAATAAATCTACTAAAGCTAAACGTAAACTACGTAAAACTAAAGTAGCTTCTTCAGGCGATTACAAACGTATCAAAACTTTACTTACTTACATGAAATAATTAGAAACTTAATCATTCGAAAGAATAGCAGGAGGTAATGAATCATGCCACGCGTAAAAAGCACACCAGTAACAAAGAAGCGTCGTAAAAAAGTATTAAAATTAGCTAAAGGTTATTACGGTTCAAAACATACATTATATAAAGTAGCAAACCAACAGGTTATGAAATCTTTAATGTATGCTTACCGTGACCGTCGCAACAAAAAACGTGAATTCCGTAAACTATGGATCACACGTATCAATGCGGCAGCACGTCTAAACGGACTTTCATACAGCCGTTTAATGCACGGATTAAAATTAGCTGAAATCGAAGTTAACCGTAAAATGTTAGCTGATCTAGCTGTGACTGATGCACAAGCATTTACACAATTAGCGGATGCAGCAAAAAAAGCAATTACTAAATAATAATAGATAAAAAAGCTGATAGACATTCTATCAGCTTTTTTTGTACAAGGAGAATACGATGGAAGAGATAATCCTATTATTTATATTAATCATGTCATTGATTGCTTTTTTTGTTATGGGTTATGATAAGTCTCAAGCAAAAAAACATAAACAAAGAGTTTCAGAGCGAACTTTGTGGATGCTCGCATTGTTCGGCGGAGGTATTGGGGCTTATTTTGGAATGCAATTGTTTCGACATAAAACGAAGCATACCAATTTTCGTGTTGGATTTTTAATGTTAATGATTATTTATGCATTTTTAATTTTTTGGATAGTAAAAGCGAACAATCCTATTAGTGCATAGGATTGTTCGCTTTTTTAAGAGAGAATGCTTATGAATTTTTATGCCGGGAACAGGTTGATTTCCGCTGCAGGCGGACGCTTTCCTGGGGGCAAGCATCAAGCCGCTTCCCTCGCTGCGCTCAGTCCAGGGTCTTGATTTGCTTGCTAATCCCCTAGGAGTCGCCGCCTTCCGCTTCAATCAACAGTCCAAATACTAAAGGCACTATGAATGATCGAAATTTTCTGTGATACTCCGAGCATTGTGAAGAATTTGCTTTTTTAGTTTATCTATTCTTCTTTCATTAATTGTTCAATTGGACTTTTCCAACTAATTTTTGCAGCAGGGTAATTCATTTTAATTTCATTTTGTAAAAAACGAAAATCTTCTTTTGTAAAGCCTTGGAGCTTGGCAGGATCTTTTGTCCATACGAAAATAGATACGACTTCGAATGCTTGATCAGTAGTACCTAAATATTTTTCTCCTTCAAAAATAGCACCTTTATAAGTGATGAAAAAATTTTTGCGGACATTTTTTATATCGTCATAAAAATAATATTGTTCTTTCTCATATGCTTCGTCAAGTTTTCTCTTTGGATCAAACAAATAACGGAGAATTTTGTAAAAAACATATATTATGATGATAATTATGAGCAATCGAAGTAAATGGACCATTTCTAATGTCCTCCTTGTAAAATACATAGTATCTGCTATACGATAATAGAGGTAGTTTGGTTTCAAAATAAATGAATTTTTTGGAGGAAATAATGAATTTAGAAAAACTTTTTACAATGCAACAAGCTTTAGACCAATATATTCAATCAAACAAACAAGTACAGGAAGATGTTTTTATAAAAAAAGGGTTAGCTTTACTTGTAGAGCTATCTGAATTAGCAAATGAAACAAGATGTTTTAAGTTTTGGAGTGAAAAGGGTCCATCTGAACGAAGTGTTATATTGGAAGAGTATGTGGATTCTATTCATTTCATATTGTCACTTGGTATTGAAAAGAATCTTCAGTACTTAACAGAATGGCCGTTAGAGGAAAGAGATGGTGATTTAACTATGCTATTTATATCCACTTCTAATGCAATTCATCAATTTTTATGCGAGCCAACGATGAAAACTTACAAAGAAGTGTGGATTCAATACGGTGCAATTGCAAAACGATTAGATTTTTCAAGTGAAGAGTTAGTGGAAGCATATATTAGCAAAAACGAAAAAAATTATGAACGTCAACGGTCAGGTTATTAACTTAATTTCACTGCTACATGAAATAAATTAAGCCAATAAGTACAACGTTTTCTTACCTATATGGAGAATTAAATAAATATTTTGTAAATGCTTTCATGATACTTTATAATAAAAAGCGAAGAAGATATTTAGGAGGTCGAAATAATGTCAAAACTTGATGAAACATTAACCATGTTAAAAGAGTTAACAGATGCAAAAGCAATTCCTGGAAATGAACGTGAAGCACGTGCGGTTATGGAGAAATACATAGCACCTCATGCGGATAAGATTGAATATGACAATCTAGGAAGCTTAATCGCAGAAAAAGTAGGCGATGCAAACGGTCCGAAAATCATGGTAGCTGGACATCTTGATGAAGTTGGTTTTATGATATCCAAAATTGACGACAAAGGCTTCTTAAGTTTTCAATCAGTAGGTGGCTGGTGGTCACAAGTAATGCTTGCTCAACGAGTAACAATCGTTACTAGAAAAAATGGTACAGTTACTGGAGTTATTGGCTCTAAACCTCCACATATTCTTTCACCTGAAGCACGAAAAAAACCGGTAGATATTAAAGACATGTTTATCGATATCGGTGCATCTTCTAAAGAAGAAGCAATGGAATGGGGAGTATTACCAGGAGATATGGTCGTACCTTATTTCGAATTCACAGTGATGAACAATGAAAAATTACTGCTAGCAAAAGCATGGGATAATCGCATCGGTTGTGCTATTGCGATTGATGTATTAAAAGGATTAAAGGATCAAGAACATCCGAATATTGTTTATGGAGTAGGAAATGTTCAAGAAGAAGTAGGGCTTCGTGGTGCTAAAACTTCTACAGTAAAAGTAAAACCAGATATCGGTTTTGCAGTGGATGTAGGTATTGCTGGTGATACACCTGGAATTACACCAAAAGAATCAACAAGCAAAATCGGAGCTGGACCACAAATTGTTTTATTCGATGCATCGATGGTATCGCATAAAGGATTGCGTGAATTTGTAATTGATGTTGCAGAAGAAAATAAAATTCCTTATCAATTTGAAATGATTCCTGGTGGCGGAACAGATGCAGGTTCTATGCATATTTCATTAAATGGAGTCCCAGCACTAGCAATTGGAATCGCGACTCGCTACATTCACTCACATGCAGGAATATTGCATAGAGACGATTATGAAAATACAGTAAAACTTATTGTAGAAGTAATAAAAAAATTAGACAGTGATACAGTAAATAAAATTACATTTGGTTAATAATTAAGGGTTAAAGTACAAAGGGGAAAGAACAGATGGAGAACCATTTACTCTAATTCCCCTAATATTTCCGAATAAAATTTAGATATTAACTACCTTCTGACAATTATGTTAGGAGGTTTTTTGCATGTCTAAAAAATTAGGCATATTTGATGTAAATGTAAATAATTCACTTATTCAACTATCTAACACGAATAATCAATTTCTTCCTGAGATTAAATCAAGAAATTCGAGAATGGTGATATTGAGTACGTCTATATATCGAGTGGGTATGAGGAACGTCATACATTTTCAAGTACTCATTTAAAAGACCACTGAAGAACTACTAAGAAAATATCTCACTTCTTCCACAATATTAGAATAAATAGAAGGACTTATCCAAATCACCTCGAATAGTAACAAAAAGGTGGTGAGTTATGTTGAAAAAGAAGTATGAAGTAAAATTAACTTTCTATAATGGCATTAGTTACGATTTTGAAACAAACTCAGATGTTCGGATTATTATTACTGAAGAAGAATCCGTTATAAATATAATGCAGATTAAAGAAATGAAGGTAACTGAACGAAAATAGAAGAAAACCACCATCCATTAATATTTTGGATGTGGTTGTTTTTATGTTAACCAATTTATTCAAATTATAATGAGAATCTGTTTCTAAAAATAGAGGTAAATAGAAAAATAAAGAAGGGATATAGGGATATTGGAAGAATAATAAGAGAGGGTAATGAATGGAGGATGATTTAGGCGGAATTTTAGATTCAACTGAAATTATAGAGCGAATTGAGGAGGAAATGAAATGTTTGCTAAATTCTTAAGGATAGCTTTATTAGTAATATTAGCTTTTAGTTTAAACACCATTAATTCAGATAGTGCAAATGCAGCAACGAAAGTCATGTGGGGTAAGACTGAATTAAAACTTGGACAAATAGGGAAGGTTACAATTAACTCTAGAACAGTCTTATATAAGCTTGAAAAGGATAATACTCTAACTAAGGTGCGTGACTTAAAAGCAGGAGAAGAATTCCGTGTGTATAGCTACAAGAGTATGGAAGGTGGATTATATGGAGTAGGTGGAGGAAGCTTTATTTATAAGAGTCCTGTAGTTACATATGAGACTCCATCTAAATCTAAACTAGCTTTACTAGGTGGAGACGACACAAAGATTCCAGTTGTGACATTGCCAACACTTAAGCTCACAATTCCAAAAGGAACACCAGTAGTAGCAAAAGATAAAAAAACTGTTTACAAAGAGAAATTGAATACAGTTGTTAAAACTCAATATAAGAATTATCGAGAGTATGCAGAAGCGATTTACAAGATACAACAAGAAATAGAAAAAGATGAATTCATTGGTATGCATGAACTTCGACAAGAAATACAGGAGTTGTATTATCATTATGGTATAGAAGTTGATGAGATGATATTTACATTTAACGATGGAGTAAGCCTATTAGCATTTGAACGCTCTATAGATTCATATAGTGGAAATTATCCTACCAATAGATCGGCTAGTTTTTATAACAATGAATACTATTTATACCCTGGCATTATAGGAAGTATTTTGAGTGCAGATTTAAATATGTACGATTTTGATCCACTGAAAGGCTCAAATAAATATGATGGGAGCTTTTCTGGAAGGGGTCCTGCATATCAACCAAGTGCTGAATTTAAAGATGAGACAAATAAGAATTTAGGAACATATGAGATAGGTTTTTTAACGAATCACATTAAGAATAAAACTTTGAAGATTTCTAAAAAAGACTTCCCTTGGGCAGACGCTGGTACAGGCACACTTATGATGAGTAGTTTGAATCCTTATAGCGTTGATGAAGTAAAAGAAATTCTTGATATGGAATTTGACTTATCCTATGACAGCAAGATTGCTAGATTAACAATTCATTTTAATAAACCTTCTAAAGAGAAATCTTGGATGTTCAATAATAAGTAATCGAGGGAGCCATTGTGCTCTCTTTTTTATATAGCTGGATGAAAGCATAAAAAGTAATTTATTTAGAGACAGAAAAAGAAAAAACCGTCTATTAAGACGGCTCTAATAGATATATTCAATTAATTACTTTATTTAGCAAGCTGAATCATATAAAAAGTTATAGTTAAAATACCGAAGATTAGTAACATAACAAAAGTGGCTACGTTCAACATTAAATTAATATTAGATTTATTCATTATTTAATCTCCTCCCTGAAAAATAAAAAACTCTCAAAACTATTTGGGTTAGGAGAGTTAGATATATTAATTGAAGGAGAAAAAGCAAAAATCTCAACAATCAATACACCTGTCCATAAAATACCTAACCCGAAAAAGGGGTAGAATATAATATTGGAAGGTCTACTGACTCGTGCTTCATCCTCCTGTTGACCTTACTACGAAACATCGTACGTGGTGGCATTTTCAACAGTCGTCTACACTTACAGTTGAGTTTACAGTTTCGGCATTTACCGAATTCCCTTTTAAACCATAATGGTTCCGAATAAAAATATTTCTTAAGTTTACTATATCAAACGATTAAAAATATATCAATAGAATTTAGAATAGCAACAAATATTAATTAATTTCAATAGCGATAAAACTACAATTTTATTCTATTATTGACACCTCTATAACTGTAGAAGCTGAGCTATTTAAGTATAAGGAGTTAATAATTTTACACAAATAAAAAAGTAATGTCAATATATGCTCGCATTTTTACTACTTGTAAGTTATAAATTAATTTGAAAGGGTGATAACTTGATTATTGTCCGTGAAGGCTCTTTAAGTGAGCCGCTTTCTCATACAAACAATTTGGAAGTTAAACAGAGGGTGAATGGTGCTTTTACAGCATCGTTCACCTGTTTTAATACAAAGAATGATCCTTCATATGACATGCTAAATGAAGAATCAATAGTTCACATTGAAGGATTCGATTTCAAAATAAAACGAATAGAAAAGACCGATTTCAGCAAAGTCATTACGGCAACTAATACTTTCTTTGATCTATCTGATGAAAGACAAGATGATATTTATGGTGGAACTAGAACGTTTAATGAGTTCGCCACATTTATTTTCAAAAATACAGGATGGACATTTATAAGCGATATTACAGGAAGTAGATTAATTGAAAATTTTGGGAGCGCAAATGTCATAATTCTTATTAATGGATTATGCGCAGCTTACGAATGTGAGTATCAAATTTTGAAAAATAATGTTGTTCATTTTACTTCTCAGATTGGTGGGGATTATGATGCTCAATATCGATATAAACATAATGTAGTTGGTGCAAAGCATGTGATTGACACAACTAAAGTGAAGACATCTATAGAAGGTTACGGTGCAGATGGGCTTTATGTTAAGTATGAATCTGCATTAGCGCAAAATCCTAAATTCGGTATAAAGAAAGCTGATCCTATCTATGATGACAGGTTTTCGATAAATGAGAGCCTTGTAGAATATCTAAAATCGAAATTAAATGATGTTCCTGAAGCTCTATTTGAAATGGAAACTGTTGAGTTAACAAACAAAGAACTAGGGGAACGTGTATGGCTTATTTATGAGCCAATGGACATTACATTTCAAACTCGTGTACTAGAGCAAACTCAAACGAATCGTAACGGAGAGCTTGTTACCTCTAAAGTTATTTTAGGAAATATAATGCCTAAATCAGTAGATGATTTATTCATATCTCAAAAAGTAGAAATTGATGAAAATAAAAGACAAACTCGAACAAGGTTTGAACAAACAAACGAGAAAATTCTTCTTGTAGCTGAAAGAGTTGGTGAAGCTGAAGCATCATTTTCCGTTACTGCTGATGAAATACGTAGTGAAGTAAAAGGCGAAGTCAAGAGAATTGATGGAGAAGTTGCAACACAAAAGTCTAGTATCTCTCAACTATCTGGTGAGATTGCAATGAAGGCTGAATCCTCTGTTGTTAATGCGCTTGGTACTCGTGTAAATACAGTAGAATTCAATTTAAACGCTGTTGAGGAATCAATTAGTAGCAAAGTTTCTAAAACCGACTACAACGGAAATACTATTGCTTCTTTGATTAACCAAACGGCTTCAGATGTTTCTATTAGTGCTTCTAAGATCAATTTAACTGGATTCGTTACCATTATAACTCATTAAACATTCCTGGTGCTGTTACTATCAGTGAGGGCAACGTATACGGACAATCTTATACGGTAGGACGTGGCACAGGCTCTACGTTAGTTATGACTGCTATAAACGGCTCTCACTCTATTAAATCAAGTGATGCAAATGGATTCCGAATTGAATCTAATGGAACTGTTTCATTAAAATCAGCTAACAATTTGCCTATCACATTCTTAGGATTCTCTCGTGTGGTTGGGAACTTGAGTGTGGAGCAATATGAAGGAGGCTACCCCTTTGCTTTCAACAAATCACAGTCAAAGCAAAGTAGCAATCAATGGTTCACTAGAAGTTTCATCTATTTTAGTTGGAGGGAAATCTGGTGTGCCAGCAATATTTGGTTAATAAAATAAAGAATGAGGAGGTGAGCTTACATGGCACACGCAGTCCTTGTAGCGAAATATCCAAACAGTCAATTTTGTTCATTTAGGTTCGAAAACTGTGCTCGTCCATACTATGACGGAACACAATACTTCTCACAAACACTTCTACAGGTTGGTCATCTGGTTGGCAAAACACTCCTCCTGTATCTATTAACAATGGATATTCTTCTAACTTTAATATAAGTATGACTCCTGGCTATAGTTACAGTGTTAGAACTCGAATGATGTGGAATGGAGTTTGGTACGAAGGAGAGTCTGGATTTGAACCAATTTATTTTAGTTTAGATTCTCCTGCACCTACTGGTAGCCCCTATGTTACACACTACAGTTCAAGAGGAACAACTATCAACTTACAAATAGAAAACGCATATGGAGCTACTAGCATAGGATTTACACCTTCATGTGGAGGAACTTTCACCAGTACAGTATATGGTACACCTTATATTTACTCGTTATCAGCACCTCAATATGGTACTGAGTATGAGATAGGTAAAAAAGGTTATAACTCTGGTGGAGAATCTAGTAGAACTTATATGTGGGCAACTACAGAGCCCGTAATACCAAGCATAACTAGTGGTGGGAACATTGGTGGAGCTAATACAATCACGGTTAATGTGAATCCAAATGGAAGCTGGACAACGATTGAGGTTAAGATGTGGACTGTAGGAGCAACTTCATTACTGGCAACTAGAACGCAAGGATGGAATGGTGGAGGATCTTTTTCTGTTCAATTCGGATCTATAAGTTCTTCATTAACTCCAAATGCTTCTTATATCTTCAGAGTTAGAGCTAATAAAACATCTTCTAATAGTAATTATCATCCTAATAGTGGTTGGGGTGGATGGCTAACAATTAAAAATGACATGGCTAGACCTGTTAATTGGGATTGGCACACTACAAAAACTAGTGGTCAATTATTTAATTTACCCGCAATTGAATGGAATGTATTTACTGCAAGAATAAATCAATTTAGAACATATAAAGGACTTTCAAGCTATCCGTTCACTAACGCAGTGACTGGTGGCTTATTTTATTTCTACCTTTTTAATGAAGCGAGAGCTGCAATAAATGACATGGCAACAACGGGATTAAGCACTGTAACAAGTGGCGCTACAGTTCTTGCTACCTCGTTAAATATTCTCAGAAATACATTGAATTCTGTAACATAAATAAATTACCAAAAGGAGAACGATATTAATATGAAGAACATCACAATTTATTTGAACAATGGGATGATATTTGATGCAGCAGTTGAGGATTATAATGCTGAGAAATTTTCAAGTAAGATGAATGATCCACAAGTGGCAACAGTGTCAATTGGAGATATAGTTGTAAGTAAACTAGCTATCTTTCTGATTTTACCATCTGAAGTCGTGCCAACAGTATAAGATTTTCACCGACATCAGAAAGGTGGTTTCTCAAAATTTAGTGATAGAGCTATGACGTTAAGTTGTAGCTCTATTTTTTTTGTTAATTTTTTATTCCTTTTATTGAAAATGAAATATATGAGTTAATTAATAAAATTGATTATGAAAAATTGAAATGGAAATAATGGATACTTTTAGTAGAATTGTGTAATATAATAAATCTATCTGAAATTTAAGAGGAGTTACATATCATGAAAAATATAATTGACGACATGCAAGAGATAACTATAGGACATACACATTTATTTAACAAAAATAATCCATTGTTTACTGTAGCTAGACCAAGCATAGGTAAAATAAGTTTGTTATCTGGATATGAAGCTTTGAAGATGTATTTACTAGAACAAAACCCAAATACAATAGATGTGGGGGTTAGAGAATTTCCAATAATTAAAGGTGGTGAGATTATTGGAGAACAAGATGTTTGGGTTATGGAATTAGATTATGATGTTGTGTTCATTTTAAGAAATAATAAGGTAATGAATAGAGGACAGTTCGTTAGTATTTTAAAAAGAACTGGTTTTGCGAATAGTATTTAACAGATTCATAGTTTTAGAGAGTATATGAAATAATAGAAATCATTTAAAGGAAGGTAATTTAATTATGGGAAGAAAAAGAAAACCATTTATAGAGAAGTCAAGTACTCTAATGTTTAATATACAAAATTTCAAAGCAATCGAAATGTTAAACGTTATGGGAGAAGAAATTGAAACCCCAGAACTGGTTTTTGAATATGAAACTATGGAGAAACTGAAAGTTCAAATTGCAAATCTAATTGATAAGTTCATAGAAGAGAATAAGTAAAAGAAATTATTTAAAGAAAAGGGAGAGAGAAAATGATTGATAAACAATGATAGTTTTGAGAAAACTGGTAAAGAGCTAGACCAAATTATTAGAGAAGGGTACTTTGGAGAAGAAACGCTTTCTTTATTAAGTAAGAGAGATGATATTAGTTTATCTGAATACTATTACTTAATTATAAAAGGTTTTATCGATAATTCAGAAGAAGTTGAGTTGCAAGAGGTGGGAAAATATCTAGAAAATTTCTTTTATTTATATGTAGATGGAATAAAAGTTAATGAGGAAGAAGTTGTAAGTATTCTAACCTCATTTTTTAAAGGGAGGGAGGATAACAATGAGTTTGAATTTCATACATCGTATATTGAATATGCCATGGCAAGTCAAAAATATAAACAAGTGTTTAATTCACTTAAAGTTAATCGTGTTTTGAAAACTCACGAGAAAAAAGAACTATGCAATTCATTAGTAAATGCTTATTCAAAAGGTATTGAATATATTAATAAAATTTTAATTGCCTGTATGTCGATAGCATATGTTGCAAAACAAGAAAAATACGATCAGTATTCAATCAACTCCTTAACTCTATATAAGAAGATTAAGCTATTTTCTGAAATGACTAACGGTAAATATCAAACCATTACTGACGGCATTAATAGAAAAATAAGAAACGCTGAATCTCATTTAAATATTGTATATGACACCCATAAAAATACTTATATCATGAAGGAACAGAGAGAAAAAATAATTGAAACTGAAATAAGTTTTTATGAAATGAGTATTGAACATAACAAAATAACAAGGTTAATAGTTGCTTTTGGTTTTTCTATACAGTTATATTATCTCGTTAATACAGACTACAACAAGTATAAAGAGATAACTTCACTTATCTTTAAATAAAAGGATTGTTTGATTAAGGGAGGTGGATCATGTATAGCCCAAGAAGAAGAGAAACTAGTATCGATAACGGACTAATCTATCCAGTTGTTGTTACAGTAATTAAAGTGCTCTTTTATTTAAATATTGTGGAGCTTTTAAAAAAGACAACTGAGTTCTTAACATTTAAATATTACAGGAAAAGACCTGAAGCAACACAAAGAGTAAAAATAAGACGCAATCGTAATATTGCCATTGACCTGTTTGTAATATTAAAATTTATCTTCATAGCTATTATTATTTACATGGATATTTCATCTGGTGTGGTGAAAATAGCGGTTTGGTATTTGCTGATTTCAAATCTATTTACTTATTTCTACTACCATCTTTGGTGTGATGATGTAATACTAGACAGATTTCAAACCATCCATAGAGTAAGAAGAAGATTTGTTAGTTTTTTTATATCATTTATATTTATGGTGCTTTGTTACAGTTATTTCTATTTAACTATGATTCCTGAACATTTTTCTCTAATTGACGTAGGAAGTAATAAGATAGGAGTCTCAGTTTTGAGTGCTATTGGAAATTCTTTTGCTATAGATGTTGAATATTTAAAAAACACCTCAGATATTTCCAAGTTTGTCGAGATGTCACAGACATTGAATACATTTTTATTCTTAACAGTATTACTTTCAACCTCATTACCAAAAGCAAAACAAGAATAGGAGATGCGAGATTATGGCTTATAGAAACAAAGTATATGTATGTGTTGAATATGATAGCGATAAAAATTATTACAATACATTAAAAATGTGGGATAAAAACGATAAATTCGATTTCAAATTTTTTAATGCACATGAGCTTAATACAATTATGCACTTTAGTGGAGAAGAAGCCATAAAAAGAAAACTTAGAGAGAGATTACAAAATACAAAACTAATGATCGTTTTAATAGGTGAAAGAACAAAGTATCATCATAAGTATGTTGGCTGGGAAATCAAACAGGCTCAAAAACTAGATATACCGATTATTGCTGTAAACATAAACAAGAAAAACAGAATTGATAATAATCTGTGTCCTACATCATTGAAAGGGCAAAAGGTGGTACATATACCTTTTAATGAAAAAGCATTTTTTCATGCAACGAGTAATTGGGTAAGTTACTACCATACAACCGCTAAAAAAGAAGATAAGTGCGATTATTACTACTCTGCATTTGATTAAAATTTTAGTTTGACCCCATATAACAGCGAGTCGAAAATAATACATGGATTTCAAGTGAGTAATGGGAGGTTGGAAATGCTGATATCACCTTTTAACACAAATGATGAATTGCAAGATGAATTTACTAGTAAAGATTTTTCGATAATAGAAGAATTTAAGAGTTGGATTCAAGAAGGATCTGACCCGTTAAATGTTGTGGATTGGAATGAATGCATTTCTTCAATGTATGAAGAAATATACTTAGAAAACAAAAAAGAAAACGGGTATTCAAGAGGGTTTGGCTCTAATGTAATACAGACACATTTTATTTTTTATTATTTGTATAAGTTTGTTGAAAACGAAGACAAGGCAATGCAGCATGTCAATTTAGCACTTCAATTTTATAAAAAGAATACTCTGTCGTATCAGTGGGAAAACGTTGTTTATAATGTATTCAGAGAGCTTTATGGACAATCAGCCGAATCTGATTGTGTTTTACCTAACAATAAAAGACCAGATTTAGTAGTAAATCCAACTTACCATGAATTTAAATATCATCCGAGAGGTTCAAGAATTATCAAGGCTGATAAAATAATTGACACCAAAACAAGGGTGTATAGCATTAGAAAAGAGTTATCTTATTATAAAGATCATTGCGATGAATTACAGGTTGTTTATTTAGAAGAAAGTGAAATAAAAGAACACGATAATGTTACATTTATTTCCTCAGAAGAGTTGATAGAAATGGTTTCTTTAAAGCATAACGTAGATAACATAAGAACAATCCAATCTAAAATTAAATTGGAGTATATATTAAGTGAGTTTGATAGAAGAATTGGTATAACAGAAATCGAAAAATCGAGCTGAGATGAAACATTGAATTTATATGAGCTTTTATTTATGGTGATGGGTCTCATAATTATAATTCTGTAGATAATTAAATTAGTTTTGAATAAGGCATTAATACTAAGTCATAACTTAATAGGCTTGTACATATCGGTATTTAAATTTTACTATTATTCACCACTCTCATTCACTTGAGGGTGTTTTTTTATGTCAACATATTGGGAGAAAACAGCTTGTTGGAATTAATTGACACATATTACACTTTGCCGAATAATGAATTATAAATGAAAGGGCGTGTAAGAATGAAAGAAATTATTACCGTTGATACAGAAAATCATGATTCCATAATTGACTCACTGAGTAGATTATTTAGAACAATTCGTGAGAATGTTCATTATTACATCATTATGAATCATATTAAACTTACTAAAGGTAGTTATGATGATATTGATATTGACGATTTCTATGCTTTTATTAAAGAGAATGAAAAGGACGATAATTATTCAGTTTCAACTGATTTTTATGTAACTGCATTTCATCTAGCGAAGCGTATGAAACCAATTTTGCAAAAGGAAACTTTATATAATTTACATAATTAGGTAATTAATGAGACTGATTTGAAACACTTTTTTGAAAATATTGGTATAAAATTTTATCAAGAGAATAACAAGTTATTTTGTTTATTTCAAAACAAAAAAGTAAATTGGCTTGAAGTACGTGATGATGGCACAACTCGAATGATAATCAATAGATTAGAAGGAAGTAGTATTACTGAAGTAGATAAATGTGTGAATGGCATGTTATTTGGTGGGGATATTGAAAAGGAAATGAACATTAATCATCTTACTGTTGCTCCTGAGATAGTTCAAAATATTCTATATGTTCTAAATAAAGGTGATTTTATTAAACAATTTCAAACAAAGTATTTATATAAAATCAAGTTTCGTTTAAATTTCAAAGATCTCATATTTGATGGATTTTCAAAGGTGGATAAAAAAGAAAAATTCGATACGCTAATTAAGATTTTACTTCAATATTCAAGTTATTCTATTACTGGTAATCAATCCTATAGTGACAATTATGTTATTAGGGGTAATGATGAGAACAATGTAGACGCTTCGGATATTTTGGATATGAATTATTAGAAACTTAGAATATAAGAGTGTAGCTTAATAATACGATTAAACTTGATATTAAGTGAATAAATACTGTATAGTCTTAGATAAGAAGATAGTTAAAATCTAAGTTCGGAATTTGTTCTATAACTGTAAAACGTATAAACACAGTTAAACTCTTATTTCACACAGTCTAATTTAATACTACTTACTGTAATTAGGATGCAGGTTCTATGCATATTTCATTAAATGGAGTCCCAGCACTAGCAATTGGAATCGCGACTCGCTACATTCACTCACATGCAGGAATATTGCATAGAGACGATTATGAAAATACAGTAAAACTTATTGTAGAGGTAATAAAAAAATTAGACAGTGAGACCGTAAATAAAATTACATTTGGCTAATAGTAGACGTCTAGAAAGGCTTGTAAAAGTTTTTTCTAGACGTTTTATAGTTTATTTAATTGTATAAAAATTCACTTGATTTTATGTTTATTCATGTATTATAATGGGTAATACATAAATATACGTAAAAAGGAGTTTTTATTAATGAAATTGCTTGAATGGGTTAACTTAAAGGTTGTTGATAGTTTAAAGGGAAAAGATTTATTGACACTATTAGATTACTCAAAAGAGGAAGTCACTGATTTAGTCCATTTAGCAGTTGAGTTAAAAAAGTTAACGAAAGCAGAGAAGTGTCCTCCTTTATTAGAAGGTAAAACATTAGGAATGATATTTGAAAAACATTCCACTCGAACAAGAATATCCTTTGAAGTTGGGATTAAACAACTAGGAGGAAATGGTATGTTTATGCATGCTCGTGATTTACAAATCGGTCGTGGAGAATCTGTTTATGATACAGCACATGTGTTATCTGGCTACTTAGATGGTATTATGATACGTGCAAATTCTCATGATATGGTGAAAGAACTTGCGGAACATGCTAGCATTCCAGTTATTAATGGATTAACGGATTTATTTCACCCTTGCCAAGCATTAGCGGACATTTTAACGATTTATGAGGTGAAAGGAAATACTGCAGGTTTGAAAATAGCTTATATTGGCGATGGCAATAACGTAGCACACTCATTAGTAATTGCAGCAGCATATATGGGTATGCATATAGCTATAGCAACTCCAGTTGGCTATGAAGCAGACGTAGAAATTATTCAAAAAGCACAAGTAATCGCGTTAAAAAACGGAGGCTCGTTATATGTTTCTAATGATCCGTTAGAAGCAGCAGTTAACGCAGACGTTATATATACCGATGTTTGGACCTCAATGGGTCAAGAAGAGGAGTCTGCTAAAAGATTAGGAGACTTTAAAGAATTCCAAATAAATGATGAGCTTGTGGCGAACGCTAAAAATGATTATATGTTTTTACATTGCTTACCTGCACACCGTGAAGAAGAGGTTACAACTTCTGTTATTGATGGACCGAATTCATATATTTTTCAACAAGCTGAAAACCGTTTACATGCACAAAAAGCAGTACTTGCCTCTGTGATGGCTTAATTTAATAAAAATAGCCTGCGAGGACAGGGATTGTCCAACAGTCTATTCGCGATGTCGTTCGTCAAGATGGATGGCTTCATCGCTACATAGGAAGAGTGATTCGGGAGACGCTGAATCACTCTTTATTATATTAATTAGTAAAGTAGGATCGTGCGACCCATAGTATTGTACGAGCGATGTTCAATCTGAAACCGCATCAGTGTATAGTGAAAAATAAAAGTACATAGTACTACAAGTAAATAAGGTGTTGCAAATTTACAGGGAGTGGCGCATGGTAGCCTGTTAGGGTGCAGCGAGCTCTTGTTGTGTCGGTTTCCTACTCATTTTTTATTGTATTATTTACCGGTATTTCAGATACATTAAAGAATAGTGGATAATTTTACCGCTGAATAATACCGTTGGGGGAGAGATACTTTTTGCAAATTTTTGTTTGTATAACTTTAGTTACAATCATTATAGTTTCCATTTCATCATCTATTCTTCGAAAAAAGAATTATCCCAAGTATTGGATACCTACTGTTTTATTAATAGGAATTTCATTTGTATTCGCTGTCGTAAGCTTCTTCACATTGGACGGCTGGGAATCAATGAGTTTTTTCTTTATGTTTATTAGCATTACAATAGGTTCGCTTATTGGCACAGCGATTTCAATGCTTACAAAATTCAAGACGATCTAACATAACAAAAGCAAAACGAGAAAATCGTTTTGCTTTTTTAATACACTCCTGCTCGTGGGTTTTAGACGTTTCAAATAGGTAATTTCTAAAACTCGGTAAAAAATTCGTTCTCATCACACCAATCAAGACACCTTCAATAGCCCATCACTGAATAATATACAAGTAGGGAGAAATGAAGCAAAGTATAAATAACATTAAGTTAATAATAGTTGACATTATGTTAAGTATATATTACATTATGAGTATAATAGTTAACACGTTGGAAGAAGGGTTAAACTTGCTAAAAAATCGAGTAAAAGAATTACGTGCAAGATTCAGCTATACGCAAGGAGAGTTGGGAGAGAAGGCAGGTGTTACAAGACAAACAATCGGATTTATCGAAAAGGGGGAATTTTCTCCGTCAATTACACTTTCTTTAAAGCTTGCCTATATTCTCGAATGTAAAGTGGATGAACTATTTTGGTTGGAAGGGGAGGAATGGAAATGAAAAAAGATTTACGATTGCAGTACCCGCTATGGCAAATGGCATTTGCACTGCTGTTTATGTTATTTGCAATCATTATTACTGGTGTAATATCTAATTTTGCACAGACTAATAGTTCGTTTTCCTATTCTGTGGAGTTAGATGCATTAGAAGATTTCATCATGTTTTTACTGATTCCTGTTTACATCGTGATGGTTATCATATTTGGTAAGAAAATATCTAACTATAACAAAAACAATCCAAGAAATAAATTAACTATTTGGAGTTTAAAACCACCAGAATATATGGAAGATGATGAAGGATGGCAAATGATTACAAGAAAAGCAACCCAAAAGGTATATACTTTCTTTTCATGGTCATTGCCTTTATCCGCAGTTATCCATTTAATATTACCAACATCAAAGCTATTGATCATTTTGAATCTAGTTGTTCTTTCTATGACCCAATATCTTATTTATTATGTAAATATTCGAAAACATACCGGGGAAGAGGAGGAGTAAATAAAAACCATCCGTGAAGAGTAATACTTCTTCACGGATGATTTTTATTGTGCAAATGCAGTTGCTAGTTCATTTAATACGGCATCTTTCTTAGTGTCGTCCGTATTTTTCCACCATTTTTCGAAGAAGACTCCAAGGCCAGGCAGTAAATGTTCTTCTCCTCTTTGAATCGCATCTTCTACTACAGCTCGAATTTCAGATGCATTATTTCCTTTCATATTAGCTGTTATTGCTTCTCGAATTTGAAAATCCATTTTTCATCACTCCTCGAAATTATGTTCCCCAAACTCTCGCAAGCTATACACGAATTTGTTACTATTAAATAAAAAAGGCGGTTACATATAAATGAAACGAATTGAGTCCCAACAAAATGCGCTTGTGAAGCATTGGAAAAAACTATTAAGTGTTCGCAAAGAACGTGATAAAACAGGCGAATTCATTATAGAAGGTTATCATTTAGTTGAAGAAGCGATTAAACAAAAAGAAAATGTGTTAACGATTTTAATAAGTGATACCGCTGAAATTCCAGAGAATTGGGATGTTGTTAATATAGAGATGGTTGAAATAAATGATGTCATTAAAAAAGAACTTGCAGAAACAGAACATTCACAAGGTATATTCGCACACTGTAAGCAACAAACTGTGGATGAACAAGAACAGACAAAATGGAATCGTTTATTATTAATAGATGCAGTTCAAGATCCAGGGAATATTGGCACGATGATTCGTACAGCGGATGCTGCAGGAATTGATGCAGTGATTCTTGGCAAAGGATCAGCCGATGCTTATAATTCAAAAACACTCAGATCTGCACAAGGTTCACATTTTCATATCCCTTTAGTAAAAGGAGATTTACATGCATGGGTAGATCAGTTAAAAGATCGCCATATAGCTGTTTACGGAACTGCGTTTGAAAATTCCACTCCATATAATGAGGTTAAAAAAGACGATGCGTTTGCTTTAATTGTTGGTAATGAAGGAAGTGGCATCAACCCAAAACTGCTAGAAAAAACAGATCAGAACATAATAGTGCCACTTTTAGGACAAGCGGAGTCATTAAATGTAGCTGTTGCAACTGGAATTCTACTGTATGGTCTAACCTTAAAATAAATCTTACTTGAAGAAATATTTAAAACTCCGTATAATAGAATGTAATTTGATAAATAAAAAAAGCTGTCATCGGGAAAAGTATATATGACGATTCGAAAAAAGGGATTTTACACCTAGACTGAAAGTGTAAATAGAGAATGCATATAGAAAGTTCACCCCGCTAGCTGCCACCGGGACCAGCAATTGCTGTAAAGGTGCGCCGGTGTAGAGCCGTTAATCGAATTGAGTGATTGCACGAATTTGTGCAATAATCAGGGTGGTACCGCGAAATTAGTCCTCGTCCCTTTTATAGGGGCGGGGTTTTTATTTTGACTAATTTTAATCATCCAGAAACATGCTGATTAAAATTAGACCTTTAGGCGGATGTCACAAATTTTGTAAAAGGGTTTATCGAGGCGCGCTCAATGCAAAATTTGTACCAATTACGCAAAGGCGAATTTGAATAAGGAGGATGCAAAACATGGAAGCACAACTTCAACAGTTAAAAGAAGAAGCGTTACAAAAGATTGAAGCTTCAGGGAATGTGAAAGAATTAAATGATGTACGTGTTGCTTATTTAGGGAAAAAAGGACCGATTACGGACTTATTAAAAGGAATGGGTAAACTTCCCGCAGAAGAACGCCCGAAAATGGGTGCACTCGTCAATGTCGTGCGTGAAGAGGTAACAGAAGTGTTAGAGGCTCGTATGACGTTACTTCAAGAGCAAGCAATCCAAGAACAATTAGCGAAAGAATCGATTGATGTTACTTTACCAGGTCGCCCTGTGAAAACAGGAAATCATCATCCACTTACACGTGTTGTAGAGGAGATTGAAGACTTATTCATTAGCATGGGCTATGAAATTGCGGAAGGTCCAGAAGTAGAAAAAGATTACTACAATTTCGAAGCTCTAAACTTACCAAAAGGACATCCAGCTCGTGATATGCAGGATTCTTTCTATATTTCGGAAGATATTTTACTACGGACACATACATCACCAGTTCAAGCACGAACAATGGAAGCAAAAGAAGGTAAGCCGATTAAAATTATTTGCCCAGGTAAAGTTTACCGTCGTGATAATGATGACGCGACACATTCACATCAATTTACTCAAATCGAAGGCCTTGTTATTGGTGAAGGTATTCGCATGAGTGATTTAAAAGGGACGCTTTCTGTATTTGCAAAGAAAATGTTCGGTGACGATCGTGAAATTCGTCTTCGCCCAAGCTTTTTCCCATTCACAGAGCCATCTGTTGAAATGGATATTTCTTGCTTCAAATGTGGCGGCAGTGGCTGTAACGTATGTAAGAAAACAGGTTGGATTGAAATTCTAGGTGCTGGAATGGTTCATCCAAACGTACTTGAAATGGCTGGCTATGATTCGAAAAAACTATCTGGATTTGCATTTGGTATGGGTCCAGAACGTATTGCAATGTTGAAATATGGAGTGGAAGATATTCGTCATTTCTATACGAATGATGTGCGTTTCTTATCGCAATTCCACCGATCAGAAGTGTAAGGAGGAAATGACATGTTAGTTTCTACGAAATGGTTAGCAGAATATGTGAATACACAAGGGCTTGATCCAAAAGAGTTGGGTGAAAAAATTACTCGTTCAGGTATTGAAGTTGATGCAGTAATAGATCGTACGCAAGGAATGACGAATGTAGTTGTTGGGTACGTGAAAGAAAAAGTGAAGCATCCAGAAGCAGACAAACTGAATATTTGCCAAGTGGACGTTGGGGAAGAAACAACACAAATTATTTGTGGAGCTCCAAACGTTGCAGCTGGTCAAAAAGTAATTGTTGCTCGTCCAGGAGCAGTACTTCCTGGTGGAATAAAAATCAAAAAAGCAAAACTTCGCGGAGAAGAATCGAACGGAATGATTTGCTCACTTCAAGAGTTAGGGATAGAAGGACGTCTTGTACCTAAAGCATATGCAGAAGGTATTTATGTACTTCCAGAATCAGCGACTCCTGGGGAAAGTGCACTTTCACTACTAGGATTAGAAGATACCATTCTTGAACTTGGCTTAACTCCTAACCGCTCCGATGCACTAAGTATGCTAGGTGTTGCTTATGAAGTTGGAGCTATCTTATCGGAGGATATGAAATATCCAGAAGCAACTTACAGTGAAAGCAGTGAGAAAGCATCAGATTACTTAAATTTACGAGTAGATGCAATCGAAGAAAATCCAATGTATGTAGCGAAAGTTGTGAAAAATGTAGTAGTAAAGGAATCGCCACTTTGGTTACAGCACCGTCTTATGGCTGCAGGTGTTCGTCCACATAATAACGTAGTTGATATTACGAACTATGTGTTAATGGAATACGGCCAACCACTTCATGCGTTCGATTATGATCGATTAGAAACAAAGGAAATTGTCGTTCGTCTTTCAAATGAAGGAGAAAAAATTGTAACACTTGACGATCAAGAACGTACACTTAAATCGAATCATTTAGTAATTACAAATGGTAAAGAGGCAGTTGCAATTGCTGGTGTAATGGGTGGAGCTAATTCAGAAGTTCACGATGGAACAACAACTGTTGTGATTGAGTCTGCATATTTTGCAAGTGGATCCGTTCGTCAAACTTCAAAAGATCATAACTTACGCAGTGATGCGAGTGCTCGTTTTGAAAAAGGTGTAGATCCAAACCGTGTTATTCTAGCTGCGGAGCGTGCGGCAAGTCTTCTTGCTGAGCTTGCAGGTGGAGAAGTTCTAGCTGGTTCTGTTTTAGTAGATGAGTTAGACAAAACTCCTGTTGAAGTAGTTGTATCTCCAGATTTTATTAATAATCGTTTAGGTATGAAAATTTCGTTAGAAGACATGACTTCTATTTTAACAAGATTAAAATTTGAATACCAAGCGGCAAATGGCTATCTGTATATTAAAGCACCAACTCGTCGTCAAGATATTAAAATCCCAGAAGATATTGTCGAAGAAATTGCTCGTATGTACGGGTATGACGAAATTCCAATGACGTTACCAGTCGAAGAATCCAAACCAGGTGGCTTAACGTCTTATCAAGCAAAACGTCGTCAAGTACGTGCGTATTTGGAAGGTGCAGGTCTTTATCAAGCAATTACTTATTCTTTAACGTCAAAAGATTTGTCTCAGAAATTTGCTTTAGAAACTGCTCCAGTAACTGAGTTATTAATGCCGATGAGCGAAGACCGAAGCATCCTTCGACAAAGCTTAATTCCACATTTATTGGAAGCCGTAACATACAATACTGCACGTCAAGCAGATACGGTAGCTCTTTATGAAGTTGGATCTGTTTTCTTAGGAGAAACAGAATCTGGTTTACCTCATGAACAAGAGCATCTAGCTGGGGTAATAGCAGGTAAATGGGTAGAGCATAGCTGGCAAGGAGAGAAAAAAGCAGTTGATTTCTTCGTATTAAAAGGAATCGTTGAAGGTTTAATGGGCTTACTCGGTCTTTCAAAAGAGCTTACTTTTGAAAGAACTGTAGTAGACGGATTACACCCAGGACGCACTGCTTTGATTAAACTTGCTGGAGAAGAAATTGGTCTTATCGGACAATTACACCCATCCGAGCAAAAAGCACGTGATTTGAAAGAAACGTATGTAGTGGAAATGAATTTAGCTAAAGTTTTAAATACAGAAGTGGAGGCATTATATTATGCTCCGGTTTCTAAATTCCCATCTATCACACGTGATATTGCTTTAGTAGTAGACAGTGAAAAAGCAGCTGGTGAACTACAAGCAATTATCCAATTATCAGGCGGAAGATTATTAAAAGGAGTACATCTATTCGACCTATATGAAGGAGAAAAAATGGAACCAGGTAAAAAATCGGTTGCATTCTCCCTAACATACTTCGATCCAGAACGTACACTAACAGATGAAGAAGTAGTAAATGCACATAACAAAGTACTAAAAGCACTTGCAGAACAAGCAGGAGCGGAGTTAAGAGGATAGTTTAAAGGAGCAGCACCAATTACGGTGTTGCTCCTTTTATGTCTATATTTGTGAATTTATAAAAAAGGTGAGTGGATAGAAATATTTCTGATCATATGAAATAAATGTGACCGGATAGAAAAATTTGTGACCGGATAGAAATATTTCTGACCAGATAGAAAAAAATATGACCGGATAAATATATTTCTGACCATATAAAAAATGTGACCGGATAGATAAATTTCTGACCGGATAGAAAAAAATGTGACCGGATAGATAAATTTCTGACCGGATAAAAAAATTGTGACCGGATAAATATAATTCTGACCGGATAGAAAAAATATGACCGGATAAATAAATTTCTGACCAGATAGAAAAAATTGTGACCGGATAGAAAAAAATATGACCGGATAGATAAATTTCTGACCGGATAGAAAAAATATGACCGGATAAATAAATTTCTGACCAGATAAATAAATTTCCGACCGTATAGAAAAAAATATGACCGGATAAATAAATTTCTGACCGGATAGAAAAAATATGACCGTATAAAAATATTTCTGACCGGATAGAAAAAAATATGACCGGATAGAAATATTTCTGACCGGATAGATAAATTTCTGACCGTATAGTAAAAATAAGACCGGATAAATAAATTTCTGACCAGATAGAAAAATTTGTGACCGGATAAATATATTTCCGACCGTATAGAAAAAAATATGACCGTATAAAAATATTTCTGACCGGATAGAAATATTCCTGACTGTGTATTCCTTATCGCCAAGCTGATGCTACCCATTTAATTACATTGAACTATGTTCTTCTTTTACGAATAGTCAATATGATACCAAAAAGTACACCAATAAATGACATAATAGAAATAATGAAATAAAACGAGTGTCCACCTAATTCTTTATAAATATATCCTCCCGCATAAGAGGCGATTATACTTGAAAGTCCAAAAAATAAGAGTGCGAGAACGGTTTGTCCAGTAGCACGCCATTCTTTTGGCATAATTTGATATAAGTATTGAATTGCAGCAGTATAAAAAATAGGGAATGTAAGCATCTGTAATAGTTGTACAAGTGCTAATGCTATAGGGCTTGTTACAAAAGCAGATGCAATGAAACGAATAAAATAGAAGAAAGTAGCAATTGTTATAATCTCAAGTTCTTTTCCTTTTCGAAGCCACCAAAAACTTAAAGCAAAGATTACAATTTCACTTGTAGCAGATAAGAAGAATGTAATTCCTACTAAAGAAGTATCTCCTCCAAGTGCTCTAATATGAATCCCCAAAAACGTATCGTTCATACGTGCGGGTATTGAACAAATAAACACTAGCGCTAGAAACAGGAGCATTTCTTTATTGTTTAATACTTGCTTAAAACCTGCCATTGTCACTGGTTTAGATGAGGCTTGTACTTCGGGCATAAACCAAATAACACCAAACGAAATAAGTCCCAATAAAACAAATAAAATAGATATACTGCTCATACCGAAGTAATCCATTGCGAAACCTACAATTAAAGATAAAACCGCAAAGCCGAGTGCCCCGTATGTTCGAATGGATCCATAGCTGACACGCTCCATTTCAGAAACGGTGAAATTCATGCTTTCTGTCAGTGGATCAAGTGGCATTAAGAAAAAATAAACTAACAGCGCAAAAATAACTAGCAACACAAAACTATTAACATTAAATAAGAAGTAACCAAAAAAGGATGTTAAACAAACGAGTAATAGCATTACCTTACGAATCGTTTTTGTCTTATCACTGATGAATCCCCATAATGGTTGTGCAATTAACGTCACAACGCCACCTGTCCCTACAATTAAACCTATTTCGCTTGCTGATAAACCTTGTTCTCCTAAATAAACAGGAAGAAAAGGAATAAAGATCGCAAGTAAACCAAAAAACAAAAAATTATACCCTTTTAATAATACTTTTACTTTCAAAAAAATTCTCCTTCTTTGATAAAACTGTTCCCGACTATAATTATTGAGGTTAATATCTTTGAATATTGTAACTGATTTGAATGCTAAATGGCTGTATTTTGGTAAAATAACAAAGTTTATTTTATTAATATACAATTTAGAAAAGTAAGTTTGCTATAATTTGTATAATAAATGGAGAATGCTCCATTCAGGAGGAGAATTATTGAAATTTGCAAAAGTGCCTATTGTTTATATGCTTCTAATGTTTTTGGTAGGATGTAACTCTTTAGAATCCAAAACACTACCACAACTTTATAAAGGCCAATTTGTCGATGTTAATCAAATGATTATAAAAGACGGAACTACAGGATCCCAAAAAATTATTTCAGAAAAAGTAGTAATTGATGAATTTCTTCAGAAAATTAAAGATATTCAATTCATTCCGGAAGATAACCATGAACCTAGTAAGGGATATCAATATGCTATTACTTTATTGGAAGGGGAAAAATCATTCCTGTTTACTTTGAATCAAGTTAATAATCATTATTATTATACAGAACCTGATATATACCCTATTGTAGATGGATTTTATAAAAATTTGGATATCCAGCAGGAATAGACAGGGGGATAAGCTTGTTAAAAAAGAGATATGGGGATCGTTCAGATTGGAAAAGAATTATGAAAAGAGAGTATGTTCAATCCTATGTGGAGACAGAAGATTTTACGGGAACTATATCTCGATTAAATATAGTTCAAGTTAAAGAGCCTTTATGGGTTCATTATGACGATAAAAGTATTTGTATAGTTGATAATGGATATACGTGGATGCAGCATTTCCCTGTTCGTGAAAAATATACTCTAACTACAATGTTTGATTCGAATGGCGAAATTGTGCAGTGGTATATAGATATTTGTAATGAAATAGGAATAGAAAATAATGTGCCGTGGTGGGAAGATTTATTTCTTGATATTGTTGTTTTAGCTACAGGTGAAATTATTCTGTTGGATGAGGACGAACTAGAAGAAGCATTAGAAGATGGAAGTATTGATCAAAAGATGTATGATCTGGCTTGGACTGAGGCGAATAGAATTATATTGCTTATTCGAGAACAAAAATTTCCTTTACTACATATTAACACAATTTCGGAGGAGGAATGAACATGCGTAAAGTGGAAGTAGTTTCTTATTCGGATGATTGGAAGGAAAGGTTTAGAGAGGAAGAGAAAAAACTTCAAAAGGTTTTTAGTTCGGAGATTAGAACGATACACCATATTGGAAGTACATCTGTGAATGGTTTAAGTGCAAAACCGATAATTGATATAATGGCTGTTGTTCAGGATATTAATAATATTGATGCTTTTAACGACGCAATGATTGCAATTGGATATGAACCAAAAGGGGAAAATGGGCTACCTGGACGTAGATATTTTCAAAAAGGGGGAGATAATCGGACGCATCATGTCCATATATATGAAGAGAAAAATCCTGGAATCGAACGACATCTCGCGTTTCGAGATTATTTGAAGGTGCATCCAAAAGTTGCAAAAGATTATGGAACATTAAAGGAAGCCTTAGCAAAACAGTTTCCATATGATATGGAAGGGTATATTAACGGAAAAGAACAATTAGCTTCGGAAATTGAAGTAAAAGCAATCCATTGGTATAAAAGTTTGGAAAAAGAAAGAAACTTTCACCGTGCAATTGGTGTTTACGGTATATGTGTACAAAATGGTAAGCTACTTGTAATCAATAAAAACGGTGGCCCTTACATAAATCGTTATGACCTTCCAGGAGGCAGTTTGGAAGATAGAGAAAGTTTAGTAGTTGCCATGAAAAGAGAGTTTTTAGAGGAAACTGGATTTGAGGTCAAAATTATTAAAAATATAGGCATTACCGATTTCATGCTAGCTTCGGATTGGAGAGGTTTGACAGATGTTCATCATATTGCAGTATATTATTTAGTGAAGCAAATAGGTGGAGATTTAATAGTACCGGAACAATTTGAAGGACGGGATTCCCTCGGAGCTGTATGGGTTTCGGAGGAAGAGATTTTCGCTGAAAATGCATCGCCATTAGTATTGAAAGCATTTGAATGGATAAGAACAAGGGACTTAGGTATAGAGGTAAACTACTATCCCAAGTGGAAAGTCAAAAAGGAGTAAATTGATATGTTAATAAATGATGTTACAAAATTGTTAGATATTGATTACCCCATCATTCAAGCTCCCATGGCAGGAGGAATTACTACTTCGAAATTAGTAGCAGCTGTTTCCAATAATGGTGCACTAGGAATGATTGGAGCAGGGTATTTGAATGCTGATCAATTGCGCCAGCAGATACGAGAGGTAAAGCAGTTAACACCTAATAATTTTGGTGTTAATTTATTTGTGCCGAACGAATTTGAGATAAATGAAGATAAAATAGAAATGGTGAATGAACTGTTAAATCATTATTATGAGGAATTAAATATACCTATTGAAAAAGTGAATCTTCCTAACAAGGAGAAGTCTTTTTATTCATATATGGAACAAATACAAGTCATCATAGAAGAAGAGGTACCTATATGTTCTTTTACATTTGGGGTACCAACATTAGATATATTGAAGAATTTAAAACAACACAATATTTTTTCAATTGGAACAGCTACAACTGTGGAAGAGGCGGTTACAATTGAAAGACTTGGAATGGATGCAGTTGTAGTACAAGGAAGTGAAGCTGGAGGGCATAGAGGTAACTTCATAAGTGACCACGAGGAAAGTTTAATCGGTTTGATGTCATTAGTACCACAAGTTGTGAAGAATATAAGCATACCTGTGATTGCAGCTGGCGGCGTAATGGATGGCAAAGGACTAATGGCAGCTTTATGCTTAGGTGCTAAAGCTGTTCAAATGGGCACAGCATTCTTAACCTGTGAAGAGAGTGGAGCACACCCAGTACATAAAGAAGCAATTCTTAACTCGAAGAATGATGAAACGACATTAACTCGTGCATTTTCTGGTAAATGGGCAAGAGGGATTAAAAACAAATTTTTAATGGAAATGAAAGAATACGAAGCTATTTTTCCTGATTTTCCAGTTCAAAATGTGCTAACCCAATCAATTCGGAAAGTTTCTTCTTCCCAAAACAATAAAGAATTTATGTCTCTATGGTCTGGTCAAAATTCAACACTTGCTAGAAAAGAAACTGTAGAAGTGCTTATTAAGCGGGTAGTAGAAGAAGCCAATAGAATAAAAACAACGGTTAGTATATAGAAAACTCACTGTAGACAATGTGTGTCTGCAGTGAGTTAATAATTAAAATTTTAATTGCCTATAAATTAGTGCAAGTGCAATCACACCATTCGGCTCGCATTTTCAATACTCGTTAGATAGCAGCAATATCATATTCATAATAAGGTTCCTCTTGCTCTGTATCATCAAACCACTTCATTCCTTTAAAAGTAAACCCAATCTTTTCTAAAATTTTTAAGGAGCCATTATTTTTAGGGCTTGCAGAAGCAGTAACGAGATGAATTTTCCCGTGGTTTCTAGCTATTTCCAAACATGCTCTTGCAGCTTCCGTTGCATAGCCTTTTCCCCAAGACTTTTTACTAAAATGATAGATTAATTCTACTTCATTCAATGAACTTGTCACATTAAATCCAGCTGAACCAAGAACTTCATTTGTTTCTTTTTCTATTACCGCGTATACCGATAAACTATTAACTTCGTGACATTTTCGATAACCTTTTATAACTTGCAGTAATATCTCATGGGAGGAAGCGCCATCACATAATGCCATTACTTCTTCATCACCCCAAATTTGTTTAGCGTACTCTAAATGATCATCCTCAAAAACGCATAAATACAAACGATCCGTTTCGTATACAATTTCCATACAGTACCTCCTATTTTCAATACATTAATACAGTTCTGTTATCACCTTTAAATTTTTCTACGCTGTTTTTTATCATATATATCTTCATTATTTTATCATTCATAAATTGTTCTGAATATTAATTCTATAATAATATATAAAATTTTATTTAGAATAACAGTAATGAAAACTTTATCTGCACCATAAAGTAGCTAAATTTATAAGTGGTAATAAAATTTTGCTTAATAATTATCCGTTTTTTACAATAAAGCAAAAAATATCTGCGGTTTTAAAAAATGCTACTAGATTATAAAAGATCAGAATTAAGATAATGAGATTTTAAAAATAAATAAAACTATGGATATTAAACACTTTTCACTTACTTAATAATTTATTTTTGTTTTATTTAGAATGTTGGCACGACTCTTGCATTGTAAATTGGTGTAAAACATAATTTCATCTACTTAGGAGGAACTAACAATGACAACACCAGAAATTTTATATTCCGTAAAAGCACAAAGAGGACCTGAGTTACGTTGTAAAGGATGGAGACAAGAGTCGATTCTTCGAATGTTAGAAAATAATATGGAGAATGCAGAAAAACCAGAAGAGCTTGTTATTTACGGTGGTATCGGGAAAGCCGCACGTAACTGGGAATCTTACCATGCAATTGTGAAATCATTAAAAGAATTAGAAGATGACGAAACACTTGTTGTGCAATCTGGTATGCCGGTAGCGATTTTCAAAACACATAAATATGCACCAACCGTTGTCATGGCAACGACAAACATTATGAAAGCAGATTGGCCAACATTCTATGATTTACAAGATAAAAACTTAACGATTTATGCAAACTATACTGCGGCACCTTGGGAATATATCGGTACACAAGGGGTAATCCAAGGAACATTTGAAACACTTTCTGCGATTGCTCGCCTGCACTATAACGATTCACTTGTCGGAAAAATCCTATTAACTGCAGGTGCAGGGGGAATGGGTGGTAACCAAACCCGTGCGATGACGATGCATGGTGGAGTAGCGGTTCTTGTGGATGCAGACGTTAAAATCATCAAGAGAAGAATTGAAAAAGGATTTATCGATGAACTTGCGGGTTCACTAGACGAAGCGATCGCAAAAGCGAAAGAATATGCGGCTGCAGGAAAACCACTTGGTATAGCTGTAGTAGGAAACGCGGCAGATGTATTTGAAGAAGTGCTAGAAAAAGGCTGGTTACCGGATATTTCTACTTCGATGACGCCAGGACATGACCCAATTTCGTACTTACCATCTGGTTATACAGTGGAAGAAGCAGAACATCTTCGCGATACAGACCGTACTTTATATTTGGAAAAAGGGCGCGAAACAATGATTCGTGAATTGAAAGCACTTATTAAATTCATGGATTTAGGTGTTCATTCGTTCGAGTATGGGACAAGTCACCGAAAAGAATGTATCGATGCAGGGATGGACGAAAAAGAAGCGAAGCGTCTTCCAGGTTTCGTAGCGGAATATATCCGTCCATTATTCTGTGAAGGCCGTGGACCATTCCGCTGGATTTGTTTATCTGGAGAAGCGGAAGATTTACGTAAGATAGACGATATGATTTTAGAGAAATTCAGCGACGATCATTTAGTAACACGTTGGATCAAGCTTGCGAAAAAACATATACCAATTGAAGCACTTCCTGCACGTATTTGTTATATGGGATTCGGTCAACGTAAAGCATTTGCATTAGAAGTAAACGATATGATTCGCCGCGGAGAATTAGCTGGACCAGTTGCGTTCTCTCGTGACAATCTTGACTCAGGTTCGATCGTAAATCCAACATTTGAATCCGAAAACATGAAAGACGGTAGTGATCTTATTTCTGACTGGCCGATGCTGAACGGACTATTAAACGCAGTCGGCATGTGTGACCTAATCGCAATCCAAGCGAACTATTCTATGGGGGAAGCGGTTCATACAGGCGTAACAATGGTTGCGGACGGGACAGCGGAATCGGATATGAGACTAGAAGTGGCAATGACTGTGGACTCTGGAATCGGAGTTGTTCGACATGCGCAAGCAGGCTATGAAATTGCACAAGATGTAGCGAACGGTAAAGGGAAGTTAACAGAGGAAAGTATTAAAATTCCATTATGGTGGAAACGGGAAGCAACATTTGGACCGAAAGATCTCCAAAAGGCAGAAGTGAAGGCTTAATATATAAATAGTTTAACAAAAAAACAGCACGGAATTTGATAATAAAATTCCGTGCTGTTTTTTATTTTTAAAAGATAAGAAGTTTTTCTTATACTGTAGGTTTTTCTAAATCATGCTTTTTAATATGATATTGCAGGCTTTGTCTAGTGATGCCAAGTTTTTTTGCAGCCTGCGAAACATTCCAGTCTGACTGCATTAATGTTGTTTCGATTAGTTGCTTTTCCGAACTTTTAAAGATTTTTTTCATTGGTCTTTGCATTTCATTATTTTGTTCCATTGAATCATTAGAATGCACCATAAGTATTTTTCCACGCATATAGGATGGAAGGTGCTCCACTTCAATTTTTTTAGTATTTTCAGGAACCCGAATTATTAAATTTTCTATCAAATGTTCTAACTCACGAATATTTCCAGGCCAAGAATATTGAAGTAAACATTTTTGAAGTGTATTCGAAAGATCTGGAACTGTTTTAGTTAACTTTACTTGAAATGTCTTTAAAAAGTAATCAATAAAAAAGTGTACATCTTCTTTCCGTTCTCTTAGTGGAGGAATGTAAAGACTTGTATGTGCAATTCGGTAAAATAAGTCGAGTCGCATTTTGTTTTCAGCAATTAGTTTTTCTGGTTCTTCGTTGCATGCACTAATAACGGTACACTTCACAGGCGCCACATCATTAGAACCTACTTTTCGAACTAATCGCTCTTGTAAGACACGCATTAATTTTGTTTGTAAAGTAACTGGCATTGAATTTATTTCATCTAAAAAGAGTGTTCCATCTTGAGCATATTCAAACAAGCCAATTTGGTCTGTAGCTCCTGTAAAAGCACCTTTAACAGTTCCGAACAAAGTGCTTTCAAGTAAATTTTCAGGAATTGCAGCACAGTTTATGGCAACAAAAGGTTTATCCGCTCTAGGACTATGATTATGCATACTTTGTGCGAATAATTCTTTACCAGTGCCTGTCTCTCCTACAATTAACGTATCCGCATTATGTATAGAAACATTTTGAGCTTCCTTGATAAGGTCTAAAAGTATAAGACTTTTTCCTTTTATATCATTAAACGTAAAAATTGTTCCGTTCTTTGAATGGGCTTTTTCTTCTCCTTTAATGTTTGCTTGTCTTTTTAGCTCAATTGTTTGATGAAGGCGGTCCTTCAGTTTCGATTCATTCGTACTTAATGAAAATACAGAAATAATTTTTCCGTTTTTTTGTATTGGATATGTACTGTAGTTTACATATTTAGGTATTCCATTAACGGTGGAATGCGCACGATACCTTGAGTAGATTGGCTTTCCTGTCTTAAATGTATGTCGATGCTCAGAATATTGTGGATTGTAATTATATACGGACCATAAATGTTTACCAAGTATATCTTGACTTGATAAGCCCTCCATTTTTTCTTGCGCATCATTATATAAAGTAATTTCTCCTTTAGAGTTGCTCATCATGACACCTTCATCAAGAGATTCAATTATTTTCTCTAAACAATATAATCGCTCATCTCTTAATTTAGATTCTTCCTTAATTTCTTTTAGACATAAAAAAATACATGTATGTTCCTCAGAAAATACTCTAACATCAACAGAAAACTGTTTGTCATTTATATCAAGGAGAAATGTATCATTATTGATAAAATGCTTCTTTTTGTACTCAATTAATTGAATGATGGAATCACCTATTGTCACTTTTATAGGAAGCTCCTCTTTTATGTCATACCAAAGAATTTCATGATCCTCGTTTATAGCTATTACACCATCCACAAAACTTCTAACTAATAATCCGATTGCTGAAACAGTCATAATATGATTTCTCCTTTCCATTATAAAATTATCAATAGTATAGCATAATTCAGAGTATTTAGAAGAGTCTGCATGTAAAATTTATCTGCACCCATTTAGAATGCCTAATAATCAATGTATTTTCATTTTCTAGTAGAGTTTTTAGGTAATTCACTAAATTTATCTGCGGTATTTATAAATTTTTTTGCATGTAAATGGTAAGTAGAAATTATTTAGTGATAGAAAGAAAGCTTTAAAGAGTTAGATATTACCTAAATTATTTCGGATAAATTACTTGTTTTTTATGAATTGAGAAAATTGGCACGACTCTTGCATTATAAAAAGGTGTAAAACATAATTTATTTTTTTTAGGGGGAACTAACAATGACAACACCAGAAATTTTATATTCCGTAAAAGCACAAAGAGGACCTGAGTTACGTTGTAAAGGGTGGAGACAAGAGTCGATTCTTCGAATGTTAGAAAATAATATGGAGAATGCAGAAAAACCAGAAGAGCTTGTTATTTACGGTGGTATCGGGAAAGCCGCACGTAACTGGGAATCTTACCATGCAATTGTGAAATCATTAAAAGAATTAGAAGATGACGAAACACTTGTTGTGCAATCTGGTATGCCGGTAGCGATTTTCAAAACACATAAATATGCACCAACCGTTGTCATGGCAACGACAAACATTATGAAAGCAGATTGGCCAACATTCTATGATTTACAAGATAAAAACTTAACGATTTATGCAAACTATACTGCGGCACCTTGGGAATATATCGGTACACAAGGGGTAATCCAAGGAACATTTGAAACACTTTCTGCGATTGCTCGCCTGCACTATAACGATTCACTTGTCGGAAAAATCCTATTAACTGCAGGTGCAGGGGGAATGGGTGGTAACCAAACCCGTGCGATGACGATGCATGGTGGAGTAGCGGTTCTTGTGGATGCAGACGTTAAAATCATCAAGAGAAGAATTGAAAAAGGATTTATCGATGAACTTGCGGGTTCACTAGACGAAGCGATCGCAAAAGCGAAAGAATATGCGGCTGCAGGAAAACCACTTGGTATAGCTGTAGTAGGAAACGCGGCAGATGTATTTGAAGAAGTGCTAGAAAAAGGCTGGTTACCGGATATTTCTACTTCGATGACGCCAGGACATGACCCAATTTCGTACTTACCATCTGGTTATACAGTGGAAGAAGCAGAACATCTTCGCGATACAGACCGTACTTTATATTTGGAAAAAGGGCGCGAAACAATGATTCGTGAATTGAAAGCGCTTATTAAATTCATGGATTTAGGTGTTCATTCGTTCGAGTATGGGACAAGTCACCGAAAAGAATGTATCGATGCAGGGATGGACGAAAAAGAAGCGAAGCGTCTTCCAGGTTTCGTAGCGGAATATATCCGTCCATTATTCTGTGAAGGCCGTGGACCATTCCGCTGGATTTGTTTATCTGGAGAAGCGGAAGATTTACGTAAGATAGACGATATGATTTTAGAGAAATTCAGCGACGATCATTTAGTAACACGTTGGATCAAGCTTGCGAAAAAACATATACCAATTGAAGCACTTCCTGCACGTATTTGTTATATGGGATTCGGTCAACGTAAAGCATTTGCATTAGAAGTAAACGATATGATTCGCCGCGGAGAATTAGCTGGACCAGTTGCGTTCTCTCGTGACAATCTTGACTCAGGTTCGATCGTGAATCCAACATTTGAATCCGAAAACATGAAAGACGGTAGTGATCTTATTTCTGACTGGCCGATGCTGAACGGACTATTAAACGCAGTCGGCATGTGTGATCTAATCGCAATCCAAGCGAACTATTCTATGGGGGAAGCGGTTCATACAGGCGTAACAATGGTTGCGGATGGGACAGCGGAATCGGATATGAGACTAGAAGTAGCAATGACTGTGGACTCTGGAATCGGAGTAGTTCGACATGCGCAAGCAGGCTATGAAATTGCACAAGATGTAGCGAACGGTAAAGGGAAGTTAACAGAGGAAAGTATTAAAATTCCCTTATGGTGGAAACGAGAAGCTACATTTGGACCGAAAGATCTTAAAGAAAAAGCGAAAGTATAAGGTTGTGTAAAAAAGTTAGGAATCAATATTTTTTTAGATCTTTCCTTACCTTTTCTCTAATCATAAATGTTTAATTTTCTATTCTTGACTAATGGATTTAAAAAATTGACTAAATCTAAGGGGACAATTAAATGAAGAAGAATATATTTCTAACTATTGTTATGATTTTTGCTCTAATCTTAGCAGCTTGTGGTACAAGTGATGCTAGTGCAGGAAAGGGTAATGGTTCAAGTGTAGAAAAGAAAAAACTTAAAGTAGCGACAGAGGCAAACTATGCACCATTTGTCTATTTAGATAAAGGTGAAATAACAGGTTTTGACGCGGACTTCATGAAAGCGGTTGCGAAAGAAGCAGGTTATGACATTGAGTTAGTAAATGTAGGCTGGGACCCTTTGTTTGTAGAAGTTAAAGATAAGCTATCTGACTTAGGGGTATGTGCGATTACTATTAATGATGAGCGAGAACAAACATATGATTTTTCGGTGCCATATTATTTATCAACAAACGAAATTCTAGTTCCTGAAGGTAGTGATATCGAAAGTGCTGCAGATTTAAAAAATAACAAGGTAATAGCTGTTCTTGGTGGCACTACAGGACAAGAAGCAGTTGAAAGTATTCTTGGGAAAAATAATAAAAATATTAAAAAATTCGACAATAATAATCTAGCTATTTTGGAAATGATCAGCGGTGGTGCTGATGCAGTTGTTGCTGATAATGCAGTAGTGGAAGAATATGCAAAAAACAATCCAGATAAAAAGCTAGTAGTTATAAAAGATGAAGAAGGCTTTGAGAAAGAGTTTTACGGAATTATGTTCCCAAAGGGTAGTGAACTTAAAAAGGATTTTGATGTAGCTGTTACAAAGGTATTAGAAAATGGTACGTATGCAAAAATATATGAACAGTGGTTTGGGGCAGAGCCAGACGTTGTTACACTGTTAGATCAACAGAAAAAGAAGTAAAGTGTTCAAAAATTGCGTAACTCCCAAAGAGTAGTTGCGCAATTTTGGTTCTAATGAGGGGGGACATCAATGGATTTTAGACTAGATATTATCGCAGAATATATTCCTTTTTTCCTTAAAGGTACGCTTCTCACAATTGGTTTGTCGATTGTAGGGATACTAATAGGAACTGTTCTAGGTCTATTAATTGGTTTAGGGAAAATGATGCGTAATAAAATCATCTCGTTTATATGTAATTGTTATATTATATTTTTCCGTGGAACACCATTATTCGTCCAAATATTATTAATTCACTTTGGTGTAGTTCCTATGTTAATAGGACATACAAACGGTATAGTGGCTAGTATTATTGCACTTTCCTTGATTGCTGGAGCTTATATATCCGAAATTTTCAGAGCAGGCATTCAGTCAATTGATAAAGGGCAAATGGAAGCGTCCCGGTCACTTGGTATGAATCATGTTCAATCGATGAAAGATGTTATTTTGCCACAAGCATTTAAAAGAATGATTCCCCCTCTAGGGAATGAATTCATCGTGCTTATAAAAGAATCATCACTAGCTGCAATTGTAGCAACTCCTGAGTTAATGTATTACGGTCGTGCGCTAGCGAGCCAATATTACCGTGTATGGGAGCCATATCTAACAGCTGCCCTAATTTATCTCGTGTTAACTACTTCTTTGAGTTTCTTATTAAATCGTCTTGAAAGAAGGTTGGCAACAGAATGATTAAAGTGAAAAATCTGAAAAAATCATTTGGTAATAATGAAGTTTTAAAAGATATTAGTGCATCTATTAAACCAAAGGAAGTAGTGGTGGTAATTGGACCATCAGGATCAGGGAAATCTACTTTTTTAAGATGTTTAAATTTACTTGAGACTATTACTGACGGTCATGTTTCGATAGAAGGAATCGATATTACTGACAAGAAAACAGATATAAATAAAGTAAGAACAGAGGTAGGGATGGTTTTTCAACAATTTAATTTATTTCCACATAAAACTGTAATGGAAAATATAATGCTCGCTCCAATGAGGGTAAGGAAGCTGTCAGCAGAAAAGGCTAAAGAAAGAGGTTTGGAACTTCTTCGTAAAGTGGGGCTTAAGGAGAAAGCGAATGCCTATCCGGATTCTTTATCTGGCGGACAAAAACAGCGAGTTGCTATTGCAAGAGCACTTGCAATGGAGCCTAAAATAATGCTTTTTGATGAGCCAACATCGGCATTGGATCCAGAAATGGTTGGTGAAGTACTAGAAGTGATGAAACAACTAGCTCTTGAGGGGATGACTATGGTAGTTGTAACTCATGAGATGGGTTTTGCGCGCGAAGTTGGTGATCGCGTTTTATTCATGGATGGTGGCTTTATCGTGGAAGAAAATATTCCTAAAGAACTATTTGAGAACCCGCAGCAAGAAAGAACAAAGTCCTTCTTAAGCAAGGTATTATAAAGTCAGCTAAAGCTTGGAGAAATACTTATATTGTCAAGGAGTGAAAATATGAATAATTTTCAAGAATCAGTAGAAGGACAGCAAATTACCATTTGTGAAAATCAAAAGATTTACTCATTCAGAAATTTTTTCAAATTCTTCTGCTTCAGTTCAATTGGAATATTTATGATTTTTATGCCAATTAATATAAACGACAAAAATTCCATACCATTAGACCAACTCGTCATGGCTTAAGAACAGTACTAACGCTCATATTGTTACACCACTTGCATTTTTATTTCTTTAAACTTATGGAAAAAGTTGGTTTGGTAGTGAAAGGAGTTTGTTGAATGAAAACAAAAGTTGATTTAATTATTAGCAATGCGGCTGAAGCAATAACCTGTACAGGTGAAGGCATGGCAGGAATTAACGTACTAAAGGATGTTTGGATCGCAGTTAAAGATGACAAAATCGTTGGAGTAGGTTCAAAAGAGGAAATTAGCAATAATTTTGACTTAAAAGAATCAAAAGTTATTGATGCAACTGGGAAAGTTGTTGCTCCAGGGTTTGTGGATTGTCATACACACCTTGTTTTTAATGGAACGAGAGTAGAGGAGTACGCTGCTAAATTAACTGGAAATGATCCTGAAAAACTAAAAGAGCTTGGAATAACTACAGGACCTAACCGAACAATTGAACTTACACGAGATGCTTCGGAAGAAGATTTATTCCAACAATCGAAGAAACGAATGTTATCCATGCTAAACTACGGGATTACAACAATTGAAAGTAAAAGTGGTTATGGTTTAACAACTGAAAGTGAAATTAAAATTCTAAAAGTGGGTAGAAGATTGGATAAAGAGACTCCAGTGGATGTACTTAATACTTTTTTAGGAGCTCATGGATTTCCAAAAGGAATGTCAAAAAGTGAATACCTTGATGTTATTATCAAAGAAATGATTCCACAAGTTGGTGAGCATAAACTTGCAGAGTTTTGTGACGCTTGGTGCGATGAAGGATATTACACTGCGGAGGAATCCAAGCAAATTTTAGAAACGGCTTTGCAATATGGAATGAAACCCAAATTACATGCAGACGCGTATTCATACATCGGAGGTTCTGACCTGGCAGTAGAAATGAACATGGTTTCTGTAGATCATCTAAATTACACCCCTGAGGATGTTATGGAGAAACTCGCTAAATCAGATGTAACAGGTGTTTTAATGCCAGCACTAGATTTTGCAGTTGGACATAAAAAACCATTTGATGCAAGAAAAATGCTTGATTTAGGGATGAAAATAGCTCTTGCAACTGATCTGTGCCCTGCATGCTATACAGAATCTATGCAATTTGTCATTAACCTAGCATGCAGATTATATAAATTCACAGTAGAAGAAGCAATAAAAGCAGCTACATATGGCGGAGCACAAGCGCTAAATTTAATAGATCGAGGAGTAATACAAGTTGGTAAACTAGCAGACTTACAGATTTGGGATATTCCAACTTATAAACATGTTGCATATGAACTTGGGACAAATATTGTAGAGACGGTTATTAAAGATGGAAAAGTTGTAGTAAGCAGATAAAATATTTCTAAAATAATTGGAGGTTTTGCAATGATACAAAAACAATTTGCTACCGCTGCTGAACAAGTAAATGAAGAACGTTTATTGGAATTATTTCTAGAGCTTGCAAAAATTAATGGACCAAGTTCAAAGGAACAACTAGTAGCGGATTATTTAATTAAAGCGTTAACAGAACTTGGTTTTACTCTTGAATTTGATGAAGCACATAAAAAATTTAATGGTGAAGTAGGTAATTTGATAGCATGGCGAGATGGTACGGATTCATCGATTCCTCCACTGTTCTTCTCTACACATATGGATACAGTACTTCCTACAGAAGGTCTGAAACCAGTAATAAAAGATGGTATTATTTATTCTGATGGGACAACGATTTTAGGTGCAGATGACCGTGCAGCTTTAGCCTCATATTTAGAAGCAATTAGAGCTGTTATTGAAAGTGGTATTCCACATGGTCCAATCGAATTTGTTTTAACTGTGAATGAACAACCAGGACTTGTTGGAGCAACTCATATGGACTATAGCAAAGTAAAGAGTAAGGATGGTTATATATTCGATAGTAGTGGCGATGTAGGTCAAATTATTTTAAAGGGACCATATAGTAGTAGGATTTGGTTAACGGTTGAAGGAAATGCAGCCCATATTGCATTAAATGCAGAGGAAGGGAATAGTGCTTTTCTTATTGCTTCAAAAGGATTGTTAAACATGAACCTTGGAACAATTGATGAGGAGACACTTGCCAATATTGGAATAATCGAAGGTGGAGAGTTAACATCCATTATACCTGGTACTGTTATGGTTGCAGGGGAAGTTCGTAGTTTTTCAAAAGAAAAATTAGAAAAGCAGCTGCAGCATATGGAAGACGCTATGCAAGAAGCAGCAGTGAAAAACGGCGGTAAATTGACAGTCAGAATTGAGAAAAAATATAGTGGTTTCAATATCCCTGAAGATCACATTTTAACAAAAACTGTTGAATCTGCTGCTCATAATATTAAAGTCAATCCGTATTTAACAGAAACACTTGGCGGCGCTGATACGAATGTGTTAAATGAGAACGGATTAACTTGTATTACACTAGGAAATGGTTTCCAAAATATTCATTCTTTTAGAGAATGCTTGAGCGTAGAAAACCTAATAAATACTGGACGACTTACGGCGGGATTAATTGAACAATGGTACAACAATCATAAAAAAGAGTAATTTTATATAGTTGAGTTAATTTCATAAATAGCAATTAATATAAAAAAACGAACAATAATTATTTTATTGAATGGAGCGACATGCGGCGACTCCAGCGGGATGAGTGAGACGTATGAGACATCACAAACGACGCAAAGCGGCGGTGGTGGCTCATCGCTCACCCCGCGGAAAGCGTCCGCCGATAGCGGAAATCATGAATGAAGAGTATTTTATAGATATTCTCACATTTCGCTTTAATATTGTTCGTGTTTTATGCTCTAACTTTGAATAATGAAATTGAGTCAGTTATCTGTTTAATGGAAACCAATAGTTTATAACATACAACATACAGGAGTGGACATACATGACAAATGAAAAATTAGTAGAATTAGATGGTCTTACATTAGACAGACATAAAATCGAAAGTGTTGTTTATGGATCAGCAAAAGTAGTAATTCCAGAAGCAGATTTAATCCGAGTTCGAGCTAGTCGCGAACGAATTGAAAAACAATTAAGAGATGGAAAAGTTATTTACGGAGTTAATACAGGATTTGGAAAATTAAGTGACATTGAAATAGAAAAAGAAGATATTGCTAAATTACAACTAAATTTACTTCGTGCAGATGCAGTTGGCGTAGGTGATCCACTGCCCACTCCAATAGTACGGGCAATGATGACTCTACGCGCAAATGCGCTTGCGAAAGGATTTTCAGGGATAAAGGAAGATACACTTTTATTATTAGTCGAGATGATTAATGAAGGTGTTCATCCAGTAGTTCCGAGTAAAGGGTCAGTTGGAGCTAGCGGCGATTTAGCTCCACTTTCGCATGTTGCAATCGTTTTAATAGGTGAAGGAAAAGCAGAATACAAGGGAGAGATTCTTTCAGGTGGAGAAGCTTTAAAGAGAGCTGGACTAAAACCAGTGACTTTAGAAGCAAAGGAAGGACTTGCATTAATTAATGGAACACAAGCAATGACTGGAGTTGGGGTTGTCGCTATTAATGAGGCAGAGCGTCTTGGTTTAGCGGCAGATATGGCTGCTTGTTTAACAATGGAAGCTCTTCAAGGAATAATTTCTGCATTCGATCCTGAATTATTAGCAGTTCGCCCTCATCCAGAGCTAGAATTCGTTGCTTCTCGAATGAGAAATTGGTTAGAAGGAAGTAAACGGATTACCCATCAAGGAGAAGTTCGAATGCAAGATGCATATTCGATTCGTTGTATTCCACAAGTACACGGGGCTTCTTGGCAAGCATTTAATTATGTAGACGATAGATTAAAAGTTGAAATTAATTCTGCGACAGATAACCCTGTAATATTAGAAAATGGTGAAATTATTTCTGGAGGTCATTTCCATGGTCAGCCGATTGCACTTGCTATGGATTTCTTGAAAGTAGGAGCAGCAGAATGGGCTAATATTTCGGAGCGTCGAACAGAACGACTTGTGAATCCACAGTTAAGTGGCTTATCACCATTTTTAGCGATGGATCCAGGTTTAGAATGTGGCTTGATGGTAGTTCAATATGCGGCTGCAGCACTTGTTTCGGAGAATAAAGTTTTAGCTCATCCAGCAAGTGTTGACTCTATTCCTACTTCGGCTAACCAAGAGGATCATGTAAGTATGGGGACAATTGGATCACGCCAAGCACGAGAAATTATTCATAATAGTGCTCGTGTTATAGCGATTGAACTAATCTGTGCTTCTCAAGCTATTTACTTAGAAAAAGCGGAAAATCAATTAGCTCCAGCTACAAGAAAATACTTAGAAATCGTACGAGGAATTTGTCCTCCATTAGACGGTGACCGAGCGATTTCTGACCAAATGGAAGAACTGGCACAATATATCTTAAGAGCAGACGACTTAAAATAACTCTAAGAAAAAAACCGATTCTAACTGTTTACATAAAAAGGACAGTTAGGATTGGTTTTTTTCATAAAATATAGGAGTTACCCTGAGCGCGTAATGGTGGGCAAATGCATTCTCAATAGGTATGGCAGGGATAATATTCTTGATAATTATAATGATGAATGACTACATTTGGTCAATTTATTGGATATTTGCCTGAAGTATTCACAAATCAACTTTATTAAATCTAATTACAACTAAGGGATTGCGGTAAGAAATCCGTAACCCCTTAGTTCATTGTGTTTTTAGTTTTACAGGATTGTATAACGCTGATTTGTACAACTCAAAGTTAACTCATTACATTGAGAAATGGTTGCTTTGTTCAGGATTTGGTTGCTTTCAGTGTAGAATCTGTAGCTTTCATCTTACAATTAGTCGCTCTATCACAGTTTTTAACTTTTTAGTTGAGCATTCAAGCTTAATACCAGAAATCCATTGGAATCTGAGAGAAGTGTTTAGCGGACGAAATTGTATCTTCGTCCGCCTTTAAAAGAATAGGACAGGATTTATTCTCTCATTATCCAAACCTATTCAAGAGGACGACGGACAAACATAAGCCACAAGATTACCGGAAAAAGAGTATTCCGTTAATAGTAGCTAATGATTCGTTATAGGACGCTTGCGTTTTTCTTGTTTTGAATACCTAACCCTCTTTATGATTTCCTTTTATACACTAATCTCTTTTCGTTGTCTTGCAGGAGGGATATTTAATTCCTCTCGATATTTGCTAATAGTGCGTCTTGCAATTGTTATCCCTTTTTCATCATTGAAGTGATTTGCAATTTGTTGATCAGAAAAAGGCTTACATTTGTTTTCCTTCTTTATTATATTTGCTAAGAGTAATTTAACTTCCGTCTGGGAGATTAAACTTCCATCGTTTGTTTCTAGCTTAGAAGTAAATAACTTACGAAGATCAAAAGACCCTTTAGGTGTTTGAATAACTTTATTCATAGTTGCTCTGCTAACAGTCGACTCATGCATCTCTATCTCACTTGCGACTTCTTTTAAGGTTAAGGGCTTCAGTGAACTGAACCCTTCTCGAAAAAAGCTTTCTTGTTTTTCTATTAAGACTTCAACAATTTTTAAAATGGTCAATCGTCGCTGTTCAATACTACTTAGCAACCATTTATAGTTTGCAAATTGATTGTTAATATATTTAGATGTTTCATCCTTAACATTCATCAAGTCCGAGTACTGATTGTTAAAGTGGATATCTGGTAGATAACTTTCGTTTAAATAATAAATAAGTTTCTCATCTTTAAGCTCCACAACAATGTCAGGAACTAAATACTCTACAGAAAAATCTGAAATACCAAAGGAAGGAGTTGGATTTAATGTTTGAATGAATTTATACATTTCATTTACAGTTGCTAACGAAATTTTCATACAACGAGATATGTCATTCCACTTTCTATTTGCTAATAAGTCTAAATGATTTTCAATAAGTCTTTTAGCTAATTTTTTTTCTGGATAGTTGTATGCTATTTGCAAAAGCAAACATTCCTTCATGTTTCTTGCGCCTAATCCAATAGGTCCAATCTGTTGAAGAAGATGAATCCCTCTCTCTACGATATCTTCATCAAAAGGTTCATAATTGGTTAACTGTAAAAATCCACTATCATCTAGATTGTATATAAGATATTTTACAAGTTGCTGATCTTCTTCCTTTTTGAATAGTAACTTCGCTTGTTTAACTAAGTTATGTCTCATATCAATGTCACTATTTTGTGCATAATCTATTAGTTGTTGGGAGGATCCATTTAATATATTTTTTCCATGTGATCTCTCTGCATACAAAAAATCTTGAGGTTGCTCTTCCAATTCGATCAATGGGTTTTCTAACTCTTGCTCTTTTATGTATTGATAAAGATCGAAAGTGGAGTATTGCAATAATTCAATAGCTTGTTTTAATTGAAAAGTCATTACTAAACTCTGTTCTTGTTTTTGTGTAAGTATGAGTTCCATAGTATTCCTCCTCATGTACTCTTACGTTTATATGAGAACGCTTACATTATTATGTACTTAATTATACTACAATTTTCGACATTTTTTAATATAAATATGAGAATAGTGGGAATTATTTTAATATAAAATTATGTTATATTATTCAAGAAAATTCATTGAGTTCTCTGGCTTCTACTTTTCGCTGAATAGGCGCTTGCTTCTTTCTTAAAAGATAGGGAAGTATATGTATTAATGTGTAGAGAAATCAGTGTTCAAAGTACTTTAAAGAATTAAGTAATACCGCGGAATTCCGTTTCAGGTGGACGCATTCCGCGGGTTGAGCGATGAGGAACGAAGGCTAATAGCACCACATCGTGTGGCAACGCCTTCGTGACCAACATCCTGTTGGCCACCGTCCGGAGTTGCCACCTTTCACTACAATCCATTAAGTGAGTAGTACGTAACAAGAAGATTTAGACCAGTCTATAGCAGAGAAGATAGAATTAGTTTAATGTTTCGTCCAAAGCACTCTTGCATTATAGAAGACAAAATGTACTTAAAGGACGCTTACGTTTTTCTTATAATAGAAGATGCAACTTAAATATGTTTTCATCTTGGAGTGTCTAGATTCTTTTCTTGTTTGCAATTTTAATAGCTTTTTGCGTATTGGCAAAATGCCACTTCGTAATGGATTTTAAAAATGTTTCTCCATGTTTTAAAAGAATTTTTGCAGCAATTTCATCGACTTTTGAGCTAGCTCCTTTCGGAATGGTCGTTTTTGCTATTTCGCTAAGACGGTCCATTTCTTTTAAAAATGCATATCTTGCAATAATGGAAGCAGCTGCGACAGATACATGCAACTGTTCAGCTTTGGTAGAAAACAAGACATTTTCACAGATGATTTCTTTTTCCGTTTTAATATGATTATAGTAAATGCCTCTTTCAGCAAACTGGTCTATTAATATAAATGCAGGTTTTTCCGGTTTCATTTTATTCAACACATGTTTAAGAGCTTGGTTGTGCATAAGGGCTTTTATTTTCCCTTGGGACCAACCTCGACTTTGAATGTCGTTATATTTTTCATTTTTTAAAACGAGCACACTATGAGTTAAAGTAGCCATTAAATCTGGAGCCATTTTCCGCATAACATCATCTGTTAACATTTTTGAATCTTTTACACCAAGTTCTTGTACCCATTCAATTTGTTCTGAACGAACATAACATGCTGCTACTGTTATTGGACCAAAATAATCACCAGTACCCGTTTCATCTGATCCAATGACTGAGTAAGAGGAGAAGTTTGGCGGTAAAGTGTCTCCTTTTGTCGCACTACTAATAGCCTTTTCTATCGGTGCATTGGAGATTCCTCCCCATAAGGAAACTTCACGGGAAGCACCGTTTCCTTGAAACATTACTTTACCAGATTTATATATAGTGATAGCAGTATCGTGGAGTTTTGCAGCAAATAATACTCCAGGTGCAGACCTTTCAACTTTATATTGTGCATAATGAGCTTTCACTTTTTCTATTTCTTTTGGTTGCATTACTATAACTTCGTTTGACATTCCTTCGTTCCTTTCTTCACATCACAATCTATTTCGTGTTATTATTATTAATAGGATTTTCTGGGGGAGGGAGCATCTTTGTCAGAACAACAAAAAACGAAAATATCTGTTGATATATATGGACAGAATTATAAAATGGTAGGTACCGAAACTTCTGGACATATGCGTCTTGTTGCCTCCATGGTAGATGATAAAATGAGAGAAATACATTCTCATAACGGTAAATTAGATATTGCTAAATTGGCAGTATTAACAGCAGTCAATGCAGTAAACGATTACATAAAAGTAAAAGAACAATTAGAACTTCTAGAAGAAGAATTGAAAAAGTTAAAGGACTGAAAAAATGTTAGATATTCTTATATTAATATTACTTGTCGCTGGTTTTATAACTGGCGCAAAACGAGGGTTAGTTGTACAACTCATTCACATGACTGGTTTTATCATCGCGCTCATCGTTTCTTATACTTATTATAAACCACTTGCGGAGAAATTTGTTTTATGGATTCCATTTCCTGCTATAACTACCGGCTCTAAACTTACTATTGCCGTAGAGAGTTTAGACTTAGACCAAACCTTTTATCGTATTATTGCATTTGCGCTGATTTTTATGGTCGTAAAATTTGCACTTCATTTATTAGCGTCGATGTTTGATTTTTTAAAGTATTTGCCTATACTTGGTTTTATAAGCAATATGATAGGAGCAGTTTTAGGTTTTATTGAATTTTATTTCATTATATTTGTTTTACTATACGTTTTTGCAATGTTGCCTATCGATTTTATTCAAAATTTTATATCAAAATCTAGTTTAACGTCTTGGATTCTTAATCACACGCCACTACTTTCAGAGACAGTAAAAAATTGGTGGTATATCTATATTGAAAAATAACTTCTCTCAGTAGAGGGGAGTTTTTTTTCGAATGAAAGGGGTTCTATTGATGGATAAAAAGACTATTATTCGCACATTAGAAAAAATTGCTTTATATATGGAATTACAAGGAGAAAATTCTTTTAAAGTTTCAGCGTTTCGTAGAGCTGCTCAAGTACTAGAATTAGATGCACGTAGTCTTGCTGAAATGGATAATATTCTGTCATTAAAAGGAATTGGGACTGCGACGGGTGCGGTCATAGAAGATTTAATGGATGAAGGTCATTCTTCCTTGTTAATAGAACTTCAAAACACGGTACCTAGTGGACTGCTTCCTATGTTAAAAATACCGGGACTTGGTGGAAAAAAATAGCTAAGCTTTATAAGGAACTACAAATTGACTCGATAGACGCTTTAAAAGAGGCTTGTCTGGCAAAGAAAGTACAAACTTTAGCAGGATTTGCTGCGAAGACAGAAGAGAAAATATTAGCTGAAATTGAAAGCTTCCAATCGAAGCCAGAAAGAACAGCAATTTGGCAGTTAGAACCCATCGTAGAAATGATCGAAAATAAGCTTTTAGATATCTCTATGATCGAAAAGTTTTCTGTAGCGGGTTCTTATAGAAGAGTAAAAGAAGCAAGTAAAGACATAGATTTTATTATTGCGACAGGTTCACCACAAGAAGTCCGAGAAGAGTTATTAAAGGTACTTCCAATTATAAAAGTCATTGCAGCTGGCGACACAAAAGTGTCTATTACTCTGGATGTTGAAAATGAAGTGGATGTAGATTTCCGTTTAGTAGAAGTACATCAATATGCTTCTGCTTTAAACCATTTTACAGGTTCCAAAGATCATAATATTAAAATGAGACAAATCGCAAAAGACCAAGGGAAGAAAATAAGTGAATATGGAGTGGAGTTAGAAGATGGAACCATTCAACATTTTGAGTCTGAATATGAGTTCTATAGCTATTTTGGTTTACCATTTATCCCACCTACTGTACGTGAAGACGGATCAGAATTTACCAAGCTAGATCAATTACCATCACTCGTGACATTAGATGATATAAAAGGCGATTTTCATATGCACACGACTTGGTCAGACGGAGCACATTCCATAGAAGAAATGGTAGAAGCTTGTTTGGCAAAAGGTTATTCGCATATGGTTATCACGGATCATTCTGATTACTTAAAAATAGCAAATGGTCTCTCCAAAGAGCGCTTATTACATCAGATTGAAACAATTCAAGAACTAAATGCTAAGTATACAGATATTGAAATATTTGCTGGTACGGAAATGGATATTCTACCTGATGGTTCGCTTGATTTTGATGATGAAGTTTTAAAACAGTTAGATTTTGTTATTGCTTCCATCCATTCAAGTTTTAGTCAACCGCAAGAAAAAATAATGGAGCGTTTATATAATGCTATAAAAAATCCATATGTACATATGATTGCTCATCCAACAGGAAGAATTATTGAACAACGTGAAGGGTATAATCCGGATGTACCTGAGTTAATAAAGTGGGCAAAGGAATATGGAAAAATTCTAGAGCTAAATGCCAGTCCGTATCGACTGGATTTAAAAACCGAATACTTACGTTTAGCGAAAGAAGCTTCTGTTTCAATTGCAATTAATACAGATGCCCATCATATGGACCAACTTAAATATATGGATGTTGGAATACGTTACGCACAAAAAGCTTGGCTTCACAAAGAAAGCATTGTAAATACGTGGACATTAGAGAAGTTTAAGCAATTTATTAAGAAGTAATTAGGAGGTGCCACATTGATAGCTGAAAGAGCACTGAAAACATTAGAATACTATAAAATAAGGGAAGAAGTTGCGAAGTATTGTACTTCTTCTGTCGGAAAAAATCATATAGATAAACTTGTACCATCTGTAGATTTCGTAGAAGTGACGAAACTTTTAGAAGAGATGGATGAAGGTTTAACAATTCTTCGACTAAGAGGAAATGTTCCAATGGGTGGCATTACAGATATACGACCGCATGCAAAACGAGCGCAGATTGGCGGAATGTTAAGTCCAGTTGAATTAATGGAAACAGCTAGTACAATTAGAGCAAGTAAAATCCTACGTCAGTTTCTTGAGAATGTTGCAGATTCTGAGGACGTTAAAATTCCTCATTTCCTAGAGAAAAAAGAGGCAATACCGATTCTTACCGCACTAGAACATGAAATAAATAATTGTATTGATGAAAATGGAACTGTCTTAGACAGTGCAAGTAGTACCCTACGGTCAATTCGCCAACAACTCAGAATACAGGTAGGTCGAGTCCGTGAAAAGTTAGAAAGCTATACAAGAGGTGCCAATGCATCCAAAATGCTTTCTGATTCTATTGTGACGATTCGTAATGATCGGTATGTAATTCCAGTTAAGTCCGAATACCGAAGCCATTATGGTGGAATCATCCATGATCAATCTTCTTCTGGACAAACTTTATTTATCGAACCATCCGCAGTTGTTCAACTAAATAATGATATACGTGGTCTAAAGGTAAAGGAACAAGAGGAGATTGAACGTATTTTAATTAAACTAACTGGTGAAGTAGAAGTAGTTGGGCATGAAATTTTCTTGTTAGTCGACATTTTAGGGGAAATAGATGTAATTTTAGCAAAGGCGAAGTATGGACAAGCAGAAAAATGCACAATGCCTCAAATTAATAATGATGGATATATCCGTTTAGTGAAAGCAAGACATCCGCTAATTTCAATAGAAACAGCTGTCCCAAATACGATTGAATTTGGGAAAGATATTACTGCAATCGTTATTACTGGTCCTAATACAGGTGGTAAAACGGTCACACTTAAAACAGTAGGATTGTGTACATTAATGGCACAAAGCGGAATTCCAATTCCTGCTTTAGATGGTTCCGAGGTTTCTTTATTTGAAACGGTATTTGCTGATATTGGCGACGAACAATCTATTGAGCAAAGCTTAAGTACATTCTCTTCCCATATGGTTAATATTGTAGATATTTTAAAAAAGTATGACGATAAATCATTAATCTTATTTGATGAGCTTGGAGCAGGAACAGATCCTCAAGAAGGAGCTGCTCTTGCAATCTCCATCTTGGATGCAGTTCACGGTACAGGGGCACGGGTAATGGCAACTACTCATTATCCTGAACTAAAAGCATACGGTTATAATCGTCCGGGTGTTGCGAATGCAAGTGTGGAATTTGATATCGAAACATTAAGTCCAACTTATAAGTTATTAATAGGTGTACCGGGACGTAGTAATGCTTTTGAGATCTCTGAGAGACTTGGACTACCGTCAAATATTATTGTACAAGCACAGTCATTTACAGGAACGGATAGAGGCGAAGTCAATTCGATGATTGCCTCGTTAGAAGAAAGTAGAAGACAAGCTGAGAAAGATGCAGAAGAAACTGAAGATCAGTTAGAGGAAGCGCGCCTAGTAAAAGAAGAACTAGAGCAAAAACTTGCACAATTAGACCAGAAGAAAGAACAATTAGAGCAAAAAGCAAAAGAAAAAGCGAAGAAAATAGTAGAAGATGCTAGACGTGAAGCAGATGAAATTATTCGAGAGTTACGTAAAATGCAAACGAATACACATCAATTTATAAAAGAGCATGAGCTTATAGATGTAAAAAAACGCTTGGATGAAGCATTACCGAATAATCCAGTATTGAAAAAACAAAAGAAACTGAACGAGGTCTCAAAAGAATTGAAAGCTGGAGACGAAGTAAAGGTGTTAAGCTTTGGTCAAAAAGGAACTTTACTGCAAAAGCTATCGAAATCAGAATGGTCTGTTCAAATCGGTATGTTAAAAATGAAATTAGACGAAGCAGACTTAGAATTTATAAAACCGGAAAAACAAAAACAAACAGTATCTGTAAATTCGGTTCGTGGGAGAGATTCTCATGTGAAGTTAGAACTTGATCTTCGTGGTGAGCGGTATGAGGACGCAATTATTCGGACAGAAAAGTATTTAGACGATGCTATACTTTCAAACTATCCTCGCGTATCAATTATTCATGGTAAAGGTACTGGTGTTTTAAGACAAGCGATTCAACAATACCTGAAAAATCATTCTCGCGTTAAAAACTATCGATATGGAGAAGCCGGAGAAGGTGGGCATGGGGTAACTGTTGTTGAATTAAAATAACAGTCGAGTTTTGAAACTTTTTATTTGTTAGAACGTAGAGTAAGAAAAGTTTAAAGGGGTTTTTAGCATGGTACTTTCTAGTTTTTGGTCAAACCCATTAGTAGATTCTGCTGGTTATTTTAGCGTTGTAGTTTTATGTTTAATTGTTTCCATGGTTTTGTTCGAAATTGTTACAAAATACAAAAACTGGGAAGAGATTAAAAAGGGGAATGTTGCAGTAGCAATGGCAACTGGAGGGAAAATTTTCGGTGTCTGTAATATTTTCCGCTATTCTATTGAACAACATAATTCATTATTTGAAATGATAGGTTGGGGACTTTTTGGTTTCACATTACTAATTCTTGCGTATTGGTTATTTGAATTTTTAACGCCAAGTTTTCATGTGGACAAAGAGATTGAAGAAGATAATCGTTCAGTTGGGTTTATTTCTCTTATAATTTCAGTAGGTTTGTCATTTGTCATTGGAGCAAGTATTTCTTAGGAGAGATAACAATGGAAAAATTATCGAAAGTATTAATTGCTGTAGGTATATGTTTTGTACTAGTAGGAATAGTATATTTAGTAATGAATTAAATAATAGTATTTAAAAGAATGAGTGAAATGCTCATTCTTTTTTTGAAGAAAAGTATATGGATTCTCGTCCTTAGAAGCCAGTTCATAGTACTTTTAAAAATCAAATAATACCTCGGATTTCCGTTTCAGGTGGACGCTTTCCGCGGGGTGAGCGATTAGCCTTCACCGCCCGCTACGCGTTCGTTTGTGATGGCTAATCTGTCTCCGAGGAACGAAGGCTAAGAGCGCCACATCGTGTGGCAATGCCTTCGTGACCAACAACCTGTTAGCCTCCGTCCGGAGTCGCCACCTTGCACTACAATCCATTTAGTGAGTAATACTACAGTAAGGAATGTTATTATTCTATAAAAGCTGGTAAAAGGAGTAAATGTATATATCTAATTATCCTATACATGCTAGTTGATTGGATCATAGAGAAAACAACTTTTGCACCATGCAAATTAGTAATACACTTTGCAAAGTTTGGTACTTTCATTTGCTAATCCATCTGACAAGCGGAACTAGAGAAAAAATGGATAGGTTTTAAAGGTAAGAAAGGGGAGCGCTTCCGAAATTGTATCTTCGGAAGCTTTTAAATGAATAGGGGAGCATTTTTTCTCTGATTATCCCAACGAAATGCATTATGTCCACACAAATTTCAAGAGGGCGACGGACAAACACCGCCACAAGATTACCGAAAAAAATGGCTCGTGAAGTGACGCAGCCACTTCACGAGCTAAATTACTAAGGTAATAGTGTAGCCGATGTTTCGTCTAAAGCACTCAGAAAATAGTAAGGATAAGATGAACTTAAAGGACACTTGAGTTTATGTTTTAATAAATTGAATTGTCATTCATTTTTCTTTATAATAAATAATAGGAATATTCATACTATTATAATATAAAGGGGGTTTTTAAAATGATGGAAAAACCATGGCTTTCCAATTATCCACCAGAGATACCACATACGCTCAACTATGAACATATAGCAGTTCAAGAATACTTAACTAGAGCGTATAAAAAGTTTCCTTCCAAAATTGCTATACATTTCATGGGTAAAGATGTAACTTACGAAGAACTGTATGAATCATCGTTGAAATTTGCAAATTACTTACGAACTTTAGGGGTGGAAAAAGGTGACAGGGTAGCAATTATGTTACCGAATTGTCCACAAGGAGTAATAGGTTACTACGGGGCTTTATACGCTGGAGCAATTGTTGTTCAAACAAATCCATTGTATACTGAAAGAGAAATTTCTTATCAAATGAAAGATTCGGGTGCAAAAGTAATTTTAGCATTAGATATCCTTTTTCCAAGAATCTCAAAAGTTTTAAAAGAGACAGAATTAGAGAACATTATCATCACAGGGATAAAAGATTATTTACCTTTTCCAAAAAATAAGTTATATCCTTTCATACAGAAGAAGCAATACGGATTTAGTGTGAAAGTAGAACATAGAGGAATGAATCATTTATTCCCTGAAATAATGAAAGTTGCAAAAGCTGATTCTATTAATCTAACATTTGATTTTGAAGACGATATTGCACTTCTTCAGTACACTGGTGGGACAACAGGATTTCCAAAAGGTGTCATGTTAACACATAAAAATCTAATCTCGAATGCTTCTATGTGTAATGCTTGGCTATACAAATGTAAAGAAGGGGAAGAGAGTTTATTAGGAATTCTACCATTCTTTCATGTATATGGAATGACTACTGTATTAATCTTATCTGTAATGTTAGGAAATAGAATGATATTACTACCTAAGTTTGATGTAGAAACTGCCCTAAAAACGATTGATAAACAAAAACCGACTTTGTTTCCAGGTGCTCCAACTATTTATATTGCAATCTTGAACCATCCAGATGTTCAAAAGTACGATTTATCTTCAATAGTTGCTTGTCTAAGTGGTTCAGCTGCATTACCATTAGAAGTGCAAGAAAAGTTTGAGAAAGTAACTGGTGGTAAATTAGTAGAAGGTTATGGATTAACAGAGACCTCGCCCGTCACTCATTCAAACTTAATCTATAGTAATGAAAGGGTCAAAGGGTCTGTCGGAATACCATGGCCAGATACCGACTCTGCAATTTTTGGAATTGATTCTACCGTCCCATTACCTCCTTTAGAAATAGGAGAAATTGCAGTAAAAGGACCACAAGTAATGAAAGGCTATTGGAACAGACCAGAAGAAACCGAAATGACTATGCGAGACGGATGGTTGCTAACAGGCGATTTGGGGTATATGGATGAAAACGGTTACTTCTTTGTGGTTGATCGTAAAAAAGATATGATTATTGCTGGAGGATATAATATTTATCCTAGAGATGTAGAAGAAGTTCTATATGAACATCCAGCCGTTCAAGAATGTGTAGTTGCAGGAGTTCCAGATCCATATCGTGGTGAAATCGTAAAAGCTTATGTTGTCATAAAAGAAGGGGCAACCATTACAGAAGAAGAATTAAACATATTTTGTCGAGAAAATCTAGCAGCTTTTAAGGTCCCTCGAATCTATGAATTTAGAACAGAACTACCAAAAACAGCAGTAGGAAAAATTTTAAGAAGAACCTTAATAGAAGAAGAAAAAGTAAAATTAAAACAAGCAGTTAACAGTTAAATGATGATTGACATAATAAAAAATTAAATATAATATAAAAATATGAATGAATGATCATTCATATTTTTATTTTGGTGGTGTATTCATTGAAGAAAGATAAACCTAAATATAAGCAAATTATCGACGCTGCAATAATTGTTATAGCGGAAAATGGTTACCATCAATCACAAGTTTCGAAAATAGCAAAGCAAGCTGGCGTAGCTGATGGAACAATCTATTTGTATTTTAAAAACAAAGAAGATATATTAACATCCGTTTTTGAAGAAAAAATGGAGATGTTTGCTGAAAATTTAAATGAAATTGTTAAAGAAGATATTAGTGCATCTATGAAGTTGTTCAAAATGATTGAGAACCATTTTAGTGTTCTTGCTAGCAATCATCATCTAGCTACTGTCACTCAATTAGAGCTACGACAATCGAATTTAGTATTGAGACAAAAAATTAATGCAATCTTAAAAACTTATTTGATTTGGCTAGATGCTATATTAAAAGAGGGTATTGAAAATGGAGAATTTGATAAAACCATCGATATTCGCTTAGCAAGACAGATGGTTTTTGGTACAATTGATGAGACGACTACAAGCTGGGTTATGAATGAGCATAAATATGACTTAGTAGACCTTGCAGGAAAAGTACATCGTCTATTATTAAAAGGAATCAAAGCTTAACAAAGGGGAAGTGAACAGATGGAGTTTTTGTCATGGACTATTGAGGATGGAGTAGCAACTGCTACGATTAATCGTCCGCCAGCAAATGCATTGGCACGAGGGGTTATTTTAGAAATAAATGATATGCTAAATGCTGTTGAAAAAGATGAATCCGTACGAGTTATATTATTGAAAGGTGAAGGAAGATTCTTTTCTGCAGGAGCAGATATTAAAGAATTTACTTCTATTTCTACTGGAGCAGAATTCTCCGAACTATCTGCTAGTGGGCAATCTATTTTCGAAAGATTGGAAACGTTTTCAAAGCCGGTGATAGCTGCAATTCATGGAGCAGCACTAGGCGGCGGACTTGAATTAGCGATGAGCTGTCATATTCGACTTGTTGCTGAAAATGCTAAACTTGGACTTCCGGAATTACAATTAGGATTAATACCTGGTTTTGCAGGGACACAGCGTTTGCCTCGTTATGTTGGTTTAGCAAAAGCAGCTGAAATGCTTTTAACAAGTGATCCTATAAGAGGGATAGATGCAGCCGCATTTGGTCTAGCTAATCATGCATATCCAGAAGAAGAGTTGTTTGAACGTGCGCAGGAACTAGCAAATAAAATTGCGAAGAAGAGCTCGGTTGCTGTTAAGGCAGCACTTGAGATGCTTCAGTTCGTTAAACCTGCCTCGTATCATGACGGAGTTAAAGCAGAAGCGAATGCTTTTGGAACGGTTTTCGTTTCGGAAGACGCTAAAGAAGGAATATCAGCATTTTTAGAGAAAAGAGATCCTGTTTTTAAAGGGAAATAATAATATAATGCATTGGGAGGAATTCTAAATGAATATTTTTGTATTAGTAAAACGTACATTCGATACAGAGGAAAAAATAGTAGTAAGTGGCGGTAAAATCCAAGAAGACGGAGCAGAATTTATCATTAACCCTTATGATGAGTATGCGATTGAAGAAGCAATTCAAGTCCGAGATGCTCATGGTGGAGAAGTAACTGTCTTAACAATGGGCGGTGAAGACGCAGAAAAACAATTACGTACTGCATTAGCAATGGGTGCAGATAAAGCTGTTCTTATAAACACAGAAGATGATTTAGAAGAAATAGATCAATTTACTGCTGCTCAAATCATTTCTGAGTATTTAAAGGATAAAGCTGTTGATTTAATTCTAGCTGGTAACGTTGCGATTGATGGTGGTTCAGGTCAAGTGGGACCACGTGTAGCAGAATTATTAGGTATTAATTATGTAACAACGATTACAAGCCTTGAAATTGATGGAACTAATGTGACGATTAAACGTGATGTAGAAGGAGATACAGAAATTCTAGAAACATCATTACCATTGTTAGTAACTGCTCAACAAGGTTTAAACGAACCACGCTATCCTTCTTTACCTGGAATTATGAAAGCTAAGAAGAAACCTTTAGAAGAAGTAGAACTAGATGACTTAGATATTGATGAAGATGATGTAGAAGCAAAAACAGAAACAATTGAGATTTATTTACCTCCTAAAAAAGAAGCAGGTAAAGTATTAGAAGGAGATTTAGCTGACCAAGTAAAAGAATTAGTTCATTTACTTCATTCAGAAGCAAAAGTGATTTAAATTTTCTTGAGCAGATGTCCCCAGATCAAAAAATGGCGGGATGAATGCCGGGTCGCTATGGCGTAATTGATTCTAATTAAATTTACACTCAAAATGGGAGGAAATTAACATGTCTAAAAAAGTTTTAGTATTAGGAGAAGCACGTGAAGGTGCTTTACGTAATGTTTCATACGAAGCTATTGCTGCTGCAAAACAAATTTCAAGTGGCGGTGAAGTAGTTAGTGTTCTTTTAGGAGATTCAGTGAAGGATTTAGCAGGCGAATTAGGGAAATATGGTGCAGACCGAGTTATCACTGTAGAACATCCACATTTAAAACAATACACTTCTGATGGATACGGACAAGCGCTACTTGCTGTAATTGATCAAGAAAAACCAGAAGCAATTGTATTTGGACATACAGCACTTGGCAAAGACTTATCGCCAAAAGTTGCTAGTAAATTGCAAGTTGGTTTAGTATCCGATGTTACTTCTATTGAAGGTGAAGGTGATGCTGCTATATATATTCGCCCGATTTACTCAGGTAAGGCTTTTGAAAAAGTAAAAGTGAAAGATGGAATGGAATTCATTACAATCCGTCCAAATAATATAGCACCTCTTACAAAAGATGAAAGCAAATCAGCGGATGTAACTTCATTAACTGTTGATATAACAAACCTACGTACAATTATTAAAGAAGTAGTTCGTAAATCATCTGAAGGCGTTGATTTATCAGAAGCAAAAGTAGTAATTGCAGGTGGACGTGGAGTAAAGAGTGAAGAAGGTTTCGAACCATTAAAAGAGCTTGCCAATGTACTTGGTGGGGCAGTAGGGGCATCACGTGGAGCATGTGACGCGGATTACTGTGATTATTCTTTACAAATCGGCCAAACTGGTAAAGTAGTAACACCGGATCTTTATATTGCAGCAGGAATATCAGGTGCTATCCAACATTTGGCGGGAATGTCAAACTCGAAAATAATTGTTGCTATCAATAAAGATCCTGAAGCAAACATCTTTAAAGTAGCTGACTACGGTATTGTTGGAGACTTGTTTGAAGTAATTCCAATGCTTACTGAAGAATTTAAAAAACTTAAAGTAAATGCTTAAAAAGATACTTGGCTCTATTATAAAGAGCTGAGTTCTTTTCTTTCAAGCTAAAATGTAGAAGTAGTTATTTTACTCTGATATAATCAAAACATAGTTAGACTAAGGAGGAATTTAAAATGGCAATTGTTCACGGAACAGATCAAACATTTAATCAAGAAATAGAAGAAGGTTTAGTATTAGTAGATTTTTGGGCAACATGGTGTGGTCCATGTAAAATGATTGCTCCTGTATTAGAAGAAATGGATGCTGAAATGAGCGATAAAGTAAAAATCGTAAAAGTAGATGTAGATGAAAACCAAGCAACTGCAAGTCAATTCGGTATTATGTCTATCCCAACTTTAGTATTATTTAAGGATGGTCAACCAGTAGACAAAGCAGTTGGTTTCCAACCTAAAGAAGCTTTAGTTCAATTCGTAGAGAAAAACGCATAATAATAAACCGGGTCCTAAATGGTGCCCGGTTTTTTTAAAACAGATATGATAGTATATAAATTTTTGGCTTCCATTACCCCTGTGCAAGCTCGTTGCAAAATTAATTTCGCTGCGCTCTGTTCAGGGTCTATCCTCGGCGGAAAAAAATTAAAGATTAAGTAGATACCGAAGATTCTAGAAGGAGTGCACCCTATATCCTAGGTACTATGTTTTCTACTACTACAAACTTGCGCAAGAGCAAAATCTGGACGCAAAATAGGTCAATGCTAATTTGATAATAGGTGATATTATGAATGATTTAATTCAACAAAAATGTGCAATTCTACCGGATCAGCCGGGATGTTATTTAATGAAAGATCGACAAGGAACAATAATTTATGTTGGGAAAGCGAAAATATTAAAAAATCGTGTACGATCTTATTTTACTGGTTCTCACGATGGAAAAACGCAAAGACTTGTACAAGAAATAGCTGACTTCGAATATTTTGTTACTTCGTCTGAGTTAGAAGCATTGATACTTGAACTTCACCTTATAAAAAAACATGATCCGAAGTACAATATCATGCTAAAAGACGATAAAACGTATCCATACATTAAAATTACAGCCGAGAAAAATCCTAAACTTATTATTACTAGACAAGTAAAAAAAGATAAAGGTAAATATTTCGGTCCCTATCCTAATTCTCATGCAGCCCATGAAACGAAAAAACTACTTGATCGATTATATCCTTTACGAAAATGTCAAAAGTTGCCGAAAAAAGTATGTTTATATTATCATATGGGGCAATGCCTAGCTCCTTGTGTGAAACAAATAGAGGATTCCGTTTATACCGAAATAATTCAAGAAATTACTAGCTTTTTAAATGGCGGGCATTTACAGGTTAAAAAAGAGTTAACGGAAAAAATGCATGCAGCGGCTGAAAGCTTAGAATTTGAGCGTGCCAAAGAATATCGAGATCAAATTTCTCATATCGAACTAGTGATGGAAAAGCAAAAAATGACGATGAATGATTTTACAAGTCGCGATGTATTTGGATATTCAGTGGACAAAGGTTGGATGTGTGTCCAAGTTTTTTTCATTCGTCAAGGAAAATTAATCGAACGAGATGTATCTTTATTTCCCATTTATCGGGATCCAGAGGAAGAGTTTCTCACGTTTCTAGGGCAATTTTATGCAAAAGTGGAACATATTAAGCCGAAAGAAATTTTCGTACCAAGTAATACCGACTTACATTTGGCAACGGAACTATTAAAGATGAAAGTAATTATTCCTCAAAAGGGGACAAAAAAGAATTTGGTCGACCTTGCCGAAAAGAATGCAATATTAGCCCTAAAGGAAAAGTTTCATCTTATTGAACGACAAGAAGAAAGAACAATTGGAGCTGTTCAAGAATTAGGGGATCTTATGGGGATTGCTACACCAAACCGGATAGAATCGTTTGATAATTCCCATATTCACGGAACGGATGCAGTTTCGGCTATGGTAGTTTTCGTCGATGGAAAAGCTTATAAAAAAGACTACCGAAAATATAAAACGAAAACTGCTGCTAAACATGATGATTATGGTGCAATGCGTGAGGTAGTTCGAAGAAGATATACCCGTGTTTTAAAGGAAAATTTACCACTGCCAGATTTAATAATAATTGATGGTGGTAAAGGACAGATAGAAGCTGCTAGAGAAATTGTCGAGGATGAACTTGGGTTAGAAATACCTATTGCTGGGCTTGCAAAAGATGGGAAACATCAAACTTCCCAGCTTTTATTTGGGGATCCAATGGATATTATTCCGATGAAACGTACAAGTGAAGCGTTTTATTTATTACAACGAATTCAAGATGAAGTGCATCGTTTTGCGATCACCTTTCATCGTCAACAACGAGGGAAACATACTATTGCATCTTCCTTAGATGGTATTGAAGGTATAGGACCTAAGCGAAAGACGTTATTATTAAAACATTTCGGTTCGCTGAAAAAAATGCAAGTGGCAACTAAAGAGGAATTTATAGACGCTGGACTTCCAGAGAAGTTAGCAGACATTATGGTTAATCATTTTCAGAAAAGTTTATTGTCTTCTGAATAATGTTATGGTATGGTTGAAACAATTTAATATTCACTTAAAAAAGTGAAGATAGAGGTGCGAATTGATAAGAGTACTCAACAGGAGGATGAAAAGAGCCTGTAATCGTTGAGGAAAGGGTCATTTGCCGAAACATAGAAAAGCTTTTCCTTTTCTTATGTTGGTTCTGCATTTAATAAATGTAGAATTGTCAGAATGCAGTATTCTGGAGGGCTATCTCACATGGACAATTTTTTTGACTGTGTATGAGACGATGCTTTTCACATATTGTGAAAAGCATTTTTTTATCTTTAGCTTATCTTTGAAATAAGGGAGAAGATGTTCATGAGCAAAATTGTAATGAAGTTTGGTGGAACGTCGGTTGCAACAACCGAAAAAATTGCAAATATTGCAGATCGGATAAAACGTGAGAAAGAAAAAGGGCATGATATTGTAGTTGTTGTATCCGCTATGGGTAAGACTACAGATGATTTAGTTGGTTTAGCTTATGAATTGTCTGAATCACCAAATAAAAGGGAAATGGATATGCTTCTATCCACAGGAGAGCAAGCAACTATGTCTTTGCTATCAATAAAATTAAACTCAATAGGCATAGATTCTATTTCTTTAACCGGTTGGCAGGCAGGTTTACAGACAGATGAAGTACATAGGAACGCAAAAGTAGTTAAGTTAGAGGCATCTAAAATTTTGAACCTGCTTTCTGATAATAAAGTGGTGGTCGTTGCAGGTTTTCAAGGTGTGTCCGAATATGGAGAAGTTACTACTTTAGGTAGAGGCGGCTCGGATACAACTGCTGTAGCTATTGCTGCTTCTATTGAAGCAGATATTTGTGATATTTATACAGACGTAGATGGTGTATTTACTTCTGACCCTAGGTTTGTTTCAAATGCTAGAAAGTTAACGCAATTAGAGTACGATGAAATGCTTGAATTAGCTAATTTAGGGGCGGGTGTTTTACATCCTAGAGCAGTTGAGTTTGCAAAAAATTATAAGATCCCTTTACGAGTACGTTCAAGCTATAACGAAGAAGAGGGAACCATTTTAAAGGAGGAAGTAGATGTGGAAAATAACTTAGTTGTTCGTGGGGTAGCATTTGAATCTGATATTGTACGTTTAACAATAGAATATGATGTACCATTTAATGGTTCATTAGCATCTATATTTACTACCCTCGCAGCAAATCATATTAATGTGGATATTATTGTTCAATCAATTGTTGATCATGTAAAGCCTGCTGTTTCTTTCTCTATAAAAAAAGAATCGTTAGCGGAAGCGATAACTGTTTTGGAATCCAATAAACAAGTACTAGGATTCACTTTTGCAGATTTTGAAGTCGGGCTTGCAAAAGTGTCTATTGTTGGTTCAGGAATGGTTTCTAATCCTGGTGTTGCAGCACAGATGTTTGATCGCCTAAGAAAAGAGAATATTCCAGTTAAGATGGTAAGCACATCTGAAATAAAAGTCTCAGTTGTCGTACCTCAAAACGACATGATACAAGCAGCAAATGCTCTTCATGATGAGTTCGGATTAGCTATTGTTTAATTTGAAAAGCGTAACAGGAAGTGACTACTTCGCTTCTAGATCCTTTTTTGAAAGAAGTAAATGCATTATTGTCCAGCGGAACCAGTGTTCATAGTACTTTAAAGAATTAAATAAAACTGCGGATTTCCGTTTTAGGTGGACGCTTTCCGCGGGGTGAGCGATGAACCATCACCGCCGCTTGCGCGCTCGTTGTGATGGTTCATCTGTCTCCGAGGAACGAAGGCTAGGAGCGCCACATCGTGTGGCAACACCTTCGTGACCAACATCCTGTTGGCCTCCGTCCGGAGTCGCTACCTTACACTACAATCCATTAAGTGGGTATTACATAACAAGTAGTTCTCAAACTAATGATCATAGGATTTAAATGTCATATAGACTTAGAGAAAAATAGGAAGCATCGATTATTAAAATAGCAAGGTTGCGGACGAAATTGTATCTTCGTCCGCTTTTAAAAGTATAGGAAAGGATTAATTCTTTCATTATCCAAACCTAATGCAACTTGTATCTACAAATTCCAAGAGGGCGACGGGCAAACATTCGCCACATGATGACCGAAAAAATGGATCGTGAAGTGATGAAGTCACTTCACGATCCATTACTCTAACGGTAATAGTGTAGTAAATGTTTTTGTCCAAAGCACCCTGGAAATAGTAAAGACATGATGCACTTAAAGGACGCTGGAGTTTTTCTAAAAAATTTCCTGGAAAATATCTGTAAATTTAGATAGGTGATTTCAAATCCCATTTGATCTGAAACGTAACAATGCCATTTTTCTTTACTTGTTCGTCAAAACATTCCGCCATATATCCACCAATTTTTTGTTGTTGTTCAGCTAAAAAACCAGCTTCTAATCGATGACTTCTACTAATTCCACTTTGTGGCAAATTATACGTTTCTAAAGTATAGTAGGCGGAATCCTTCGATGTTTTTTCTAACTGCAAAGTACCCCAGCCGGCTTCGTGAAAGAAAGTCAAAGCTTCCTCCATGGTATATAGTGGAAACTTCCGGGCGAGATCTTTTCCAGCCCAGTATAAAATATCTTTTTCATGTTTTCCGAGAATAGAAGCAAGAACGTGATCGCGTATCAATTCATATCCAAAGGAAGTTACATGTGAATGTTCCTTTTCATTCAAGTAGCAACCCTTCTTTCTAAAGAAAATGTCATTTGTTCTTGTTTATTTTAGCAGAAAAAATTTCAGTTGGTAAAGGAATACTTTGTGAAAAATTAAACAAATCATTATCGAAAAGTGAAACCTTTCAGATTTTAGAAAAAAATAAAGATGCCTTGACGCTCTAAAATGTTGAGAGTACAATGGATATGTCATAAATACGTAACATGATGATGTGAAAAAGTGATGAATGCTATTATTCTTTTAGGATAGTAATCATCTCAGTCAAATGTAAATCTGAGGGGGGTAACTGTTTTGTCGAAAGATCGCGAATTTTACTGGCGTCGACTGCACTCACTATTAGGAATTATTCCTGTTGGTTTGTTTGTGACGCAACATTTAGTAGTAAACCATTTTGCTACAAGAGGAGCAGAAGCATTTAATGGAGCAACAGATTTTATGGAGAGTCTTCCATTTAAATTAATGTTGGAGATTTTCGTAATATACTTACCATTAATGTTCCATGCTTTTTACGGAATTTACATTGCATTTACTGCAAAAAATAATCCGAAAAACTTCGGAACTCTTCGTAACTATTTATTCATTTTACAACGTTTTACTGGAATTTTTCTTGTTGTATTCATCGCTTGGCATGTATTTGAAACTAGATTCCAAGCTGCAATTGGTGCTAAAGAAGTTAATTTTGATATGATGGCTGATATTTTATCGAATCCATGGATGTTAGGCTTTTACATGGTGGGGATAATTTCTGCTACTTTCCACTTAGCTAACGGAGTTTGGTCATTCTTAGTAAGTTGGGGAATTACTCAATCTGCAAAATCACAACAAGTTGCTACATATATAACGTTATTAATCTTCTTAGCGTTATCTGTAGTAGGTGTACAAGCTCTTCTAGCATTTGTATAAGATGCTAATACTACTATTAACTTAATTCGGCAAATGTTTTAACGCAGCTGAACTACAGTTGATTGAGTAATAATAGCCAGCTTTAATTATTGGCAAAATACATGCAAAATATCTAATGAGGTTCAAGCCTCTGCTAAATAAAGTTAGAGCCTCCGGCGGATGTCGCAGATTTTTATATATAAAAACTGGACGCAAATACGCCAAGGCGAATTTGATATGAGGAGTGAAATTAGCATGGCAAAAAGTAAACTTATTGTTGTCGGCGGTGGATTAGCTGGATTGATGGCAACAATGAAAGCAGCCGAAGACGGCACGCATGTAGACCTATTTTCAATAGTTCCTGTAAAACGCTCCCACTCTGTTTGTGCTCAAGGTGGTATTAACGGAGCTGTTAATACTAAAGGTGAAGGAGATTCACCAGCAGTTCACTTAGATGACACTGTTTATGGTGGAGACTTCTTAGCAAACCAACGTCCTGTAAAGGCAATGACTGATGCGGCACCTGGTATTATTAAGTTATTTGACCGTATGGGTGTTATGTTTAACCGTACACCTGAAGGGTTATTAGATTTCCGTCGATTTGGTGGTACATTAATGCACCGTACAGCTTTTGCTGGTGCAACTACTGGTCAACAATTACTTTACGCTTTAGACGAGCAAGTACGCCGTTATGAAGTAGATGGACTTGTGACGAAATTTGAAGGATGGGAATTCCTTGGAATAATTAAAGATGAAAAAGGTGTTTGTCGCGGTATCAAAGCACAAAACCTTAAAACAATGGAAATCCGTGCATTCCGTGGCGACGCTGTAATTATGGCTACAGGTGGTCCTGGTATAATTTTCGGTAAAACTACAAACTCTATCATTAACACTGGATCGGCAGCTTCTATTGTTTATCAACAAGGTGCGTATTATTCAAATGGTGAATTTATTCAAATTCATCCAACTGCAATTCCTGGTGATGATAAATTACGTCTAATGTCTGAATCTGCTCGAGGTGAGGGTGGACGTATTTGGACATATAAAGACGGTAAACAATGGTATTTCTTGGAAGAAAAATACCCTGCATACGGGAACTTAGTACCACGTGATATCGCAACACGTGAAATCTTTGATGTATGTGTAAACCAAAAATTAGGTATTAACGGAGAGAACATGGTTTATCTAGATCTTTCACATAAAGATCCACATGAACTTGATGTTAAACTTGGTGGTATCATCGAAATTTATGAGAAATTCACTGGTGATGACCCTCATAAAGTACCGATGAAAATCTTCCCAGCAGTTCACTATTCTATGGGCGGATTATGGGTAGACGAAGATCAAATGACGAATATTCCAGGACTTTTTGCTGCAGGTGAATGTGATTATTCTCAACATGGAGCAAACCGTTTAGGGGCAAATTCTTTACTTTCTGCCGTATTTGGTGGTAGTGTAGCAGGTCCAAATGCAGTTAAATATATGAGTGAACTTGATACACATGCTGAAGATATGGACGCTTCAATTTTTGAAGCAGAAGTTAAACTTGAGCAAGAGAAATGGGATCAAACGTTAGCGATGAAAGGTACTGAAAATGCTTACTTACTTCATAAAGAACTAGGTGAGTGGATGACAGATAACGTAACAGTTGTTCGTTATAATGACAAACTTGAAGCTACCGACAAAAAAATCCAAGAATTACTTGAACGATTTGAAAATATTAATATGGACGATACACAACAATGGTCTAACCAAGGTGCATCATTCACTCGTCAATTAAAAAATATGCTTTATTTAGCACGTGTAATTACACTAGGTGCACTTAATCGTAACGAAAGCCGTGGAGCGCATTACAAACCGGAATTCCCAAAACGTAATGATGAAGAATTCTTGAAAACAACAATGGCTAAATTTGATCCAACAACTGGAGCACCTATCTTCCATTATGAAGAAGTAGATATCTCTCTAGTTGCGCCTCGTACTCGTGATTATTCTTCGAAAGGGGAGCATTAATAATGGTTACAGCAACTGAGACAAAAAAAGTAGCATTTGAAATTTTACGTCAAGATACACCTGAATCTACACCATATTGGGAAAAGTTCGAAGTGAACTATCGTCCTAATATGAACGTTATTTCTGCTTTAATGGAAATTCGTCAAAATCCTGTTAATGCAGATGGAAAAGCTACGACTCCTGTAACTTGGGATATGAACTGTTTAGAGGAAGTTTGCGGAGCTTGTTCAATGGTCATTAACGATAAGCCGAGACAATCTTGTTCTGCTCTTGTAGATAAATTGACTCAACCAATTCGTTTAGCACCGATGAAAACATTCCCGGTAGTTCGCGATCTTCAAGTTGATAGAGCTCGTATGTTTGATTCATTGAAAAAGGTAAAAGCTTGGGTTCCAATCGATGGAACTTATGATCTTGGAGAAGGTCCTCGCATGCCTGAACGTAAACGTCAATGGGCATATGAGTTGTCAAAATGTATGACTTGTGGAGTATGTTTGGAAGCTTGTCCTAACGTTAATAGTGGTTCTTCATTTATTGGTCCAGCACCACTTTCACAAGTTCGTTTATTTAATGCACATCCGACTGGTGCTATGAATAAAGACGAACGTTTAAACGCTATTATGGGTGATGGTGGCCTTGCAAACTGTGGTAACGCTCAAAACTGTGTTGTTGCATGTCCTAAAGGTATTCCGTTAACTACTTCCATTGCAGCTTTAAACCGTGATACAACAGTTCAAATGTTCAAAAACTTCTTCGGAAGCGATCACATGGTAGACTAATTAAATAATAGAAAATCTGTGTAGAATATTTATTTCTATGCAGATTTTTTGTTTAAAGAGAAATTATATGGATTACTTTCCTGCGAAAGCCGTGTTCATAGTACTTGAAGGAATAAAGCTGCGGATTTCCGTTTCAGGTGGACGCGTTCCGCAGGGTGAGCGATGAACCATCACCGCCCCTTCAGGTACGGTGTGATGTTTCATCTATCTCACTCATCCTGCTGGAGTCGCCACCTTTCACTACAATCCATTAAGTGAGTTGTGTTCATGTTCTTGAAAGGATTAATAATGCCTGGAATTTCCGTTTCAGGTGGACGCGTTCCGCGGGGTGAGCGATGAACCATCACCGCCCCTTCGGGTACGTTGTGATGTTTCATCTGTCTCCGAGGAACGAAGGCTAAGTGCGCCACATCGTGTGGCAACGCCTTCGTGACCAACATCCTGTTGGCCTCCGTCTGGAGTCGCCACCTTTCACTACAATCTATTAAGTGAGAAGTTCCTAACGAGGAGATTGAAGTCATGTCCGTCGAAAGCGTCCACAGTAGCGGAAAACAACGACACATTCCTATGTTACTCTTCTTGAAAGGACCGGGCGTCTTTTGCCCGGTTTTTCTTATTTTGATACAATAAGTGAAAAGTTCATTTATTGGGAGGTTGTTAGCTTGAAATCTAGTTACATAGAAGATATAAAGAGTTGGGAAAAAGGATTTACTTTTTATTCAGAGGTATGTGTACGTTTTTCAGAAACGGATATGTACGGTCATTTAAATAATACAGTAACTTTTGCATATTTTGAGTATGCACGTATAGAATATTTTAAACATATACAATTAATGAATGACTGGTTGAACCCAAACGGTGAAGAAATTCCAGTTGTAGCTGATTTACAATGTGATTACATGAGGCAAGTCTTTTTCGATGAAAAACTTCGTATCTTTGTAAAAGCCAATTCGGTTGGTTCGTCTTCCGTTGATCTCCACTATATGGCTAAAAATGAAAAAGATGAAATCACATTTACTGGTAGAGGAACAATTGTTCAAATTGATAAAAAGACTGGAAAGGGTTCAAAATGGTCTGATGAAGAAATAAAAAAATTTAAAAAGTAAGCATAACTAGCCGTCACCTACTCTCCCTATACTACATACGTTAGTAGAAGAGTGGATAGGGGGCTATGGCATTGTATGATAGTAATCAGCATCGATCAATACTGACAAACAGGGAACGTCAAATTTTTCAGTTATTAGTAGAAGATCATTCTACGAAAGAAATATCTATTCAGTTATCTATTAGTGAAAAAACAGTGAGAAATCATATTTCTAATACGATACAGAAATTAGGAGTATCGGGTAGGTCGCAAGCAATTGTTGAATTATTACGTTTAGGTGAATTATCATTGAACTAACCTTATCTAGAAACTCTAAGCAATGTTTGTTGTATAAGGTTAGTCATTGTGGTCGGTAGCCGCAGATATTGTAAGTCATGAATTATGTAGTATGCTACATTATCTGATCGGCTAAAGACGTATTTTATGTAGAATCCTTGCCATTTTCCTCAGAACACGTCACAATAATAACTAGTATGTATTGTTTTGAGGAGTGAAGGATCAGATGGCAGACGAAATAAAGAATGTAACTCATAATCATGAAGAGGTTGCATTTTTAGAAAAAGAACTTAGACATATATCCGGTATTATTAAGCAAAAAGGGCGTCAAATGTTACATGCCTATACAATTACTCCCCCACAGTTTGTGGCATTACAATGGCTTTTTGAACATGGAGACATGACAATTGGTGATTTATCAAATAAAATGTATTTAGCTTTCAGTACTACGACAGATTTAATCGATCGTATGGAAAAAAGCACACTTGTTCAAAGGATTAGAGATGAACAAGATCGTCGAGTAGTGCGTATACATTTGTTAAAAGAAGGCGAACGTATTATAGAAGAAGTAATTGCTAAAAGACAACAGTATTTAGAAGACATACTAGATCAATTTAATTCAGACGAAGTAGCAAATCTATCAACATTATTAGGAAAACTACACCAAGAGATGAAAAAGAACTGAGGAATTCAAGTGAAAGCCCCGATTGGCGTTATAGACTCTGGAGTTGGCGGTTTAACGGTCGCAAAAGAAATTATGCGACTTTTACCGAATGAAGAAATTATTTATATAGGTGATACCGCAAGATGTCCATATGGCCCACGTTCTGAGGGAGAAGTACGTAAATTTACTTGGCAGCTGGCTATTGCTCTATCTAAGATGAATGTAAAAATGCTAGTCATAGCTTGTAATACAGCTACTGCAGTAGCACTTAATTCATTGAGTAAAAAAATGCCATTTCCAGTAATTGGCGTTATTTTTCCAGGAGCACGTGCAGCTATGAAAGCTACAAAAAAAAATGAAATCGTAGTGTTAGGTACAAGCGGTACAATAAAAAGTGGAGCTTATGAAATGGCGATAGCATCTTTAAATTCGTCGAGTAAAGTTATTCCACTTGCATGTCCTACTTTTGTGCCTATTGTCGAGAGTAATGAGTATGAAGGTGAATTTGCTCGTGATATGGTTTTTAACACGTTATTACCATTAAAAAACGAACAATTTGACACCGTTATTCTTGGTTGTACACACTATCCTTTATTACAAAAATATATTGAGGAATCAGTTGGACCTCACGTGATAGTACTTTCATCTGCGGAGGAAACAGCCCAAGAAGTATTGGAATACTTAAATTTCCATCACATGCATAATCCGATTGTCGGCTATAAAGAACCAATATTTTATACAACTGGATCTATTCCTATTTTTAAAACAATTGTAGAAAAGTGGTTGGAATTAACGAATGCAGATGTAAGAACCATATCATTCACATAACCCTGTTAGCTTAAGAAGCCTCGAATAACGGGGTTTTCTTTTGCTTATGTGTCAGTTGGAAAAGGAGATATTTATAACAATGAGAACAGATGGTAGAGAAGTAAATCAATTAAGAGAGATTCAGATCGAAACCGATTATTTAATTCATCCGGAAGGCTCCGTTTTAATAACGGTAGGACGAACAAAAGTTATTTGTAATGCAACGATAGAGGACAGAGTACCGCCTTTTCTAAGAGGACAAGGTAAAGGATGGATTACAGCGGAATATTCCATGCTTCCACGAGCTACAGAATCCCGTACACAGCGAGAAGCATCTAAAGGGAAAGTTACAGGTCGCACAATGGAAATTCAGCGTCTAATAGGACGAGCATTGCGTTCTGTAGTGGATTTAGAAAGCATCGGAGAGAAGACCATTTGGATCGACTGCGATGTAATACAAGCAGATGGCGGGACAAGAACTGCAAGTATTACAGGGGCTTTTGTCGCCCTTACAATCGCACTTGGAAAATTATACTTCGAAAAGGGTTTATCAGTATTTCCAGTTCGTGAATATTTAGCTGCAACAAGCGTTGGAATAGTAGAAAATATTGGAGTAGTATTAGATTTAAATTATGAAGAGGATTCTACTGCTTCCGTTGATATGAACATTGTTCAAACGAGCAGTGGAGAATATGTAGAGCTACAAGGGACAGGCGAGGAAGCAACTTTCTCGAAAAGTCAATTATTGGAGTTACTTGAGTACGGGGAAGTTGGTATTCAACAATTAATGGAAGTGCAACGTGCTGCACTTGGTGATTTAGCAGCTAAAATTGGTGACAAAGGACAGGTAACAGAATGAAAAATATAATTATTGCTACTAAGAACAAAGGTAAAGCAAAGGACTTTGAAGCACTATTCGGACCTCACGGATATGAAGTACTAACATTGCATGATGTCGCAAACGATATGGATGTCGAAGAAACAGGCAATACGTTTGAAGAGAATGCATTAATTAAAGCGACAGCCCTTTCTGAGCGCTTACAAACGATGGTGATAGCAGATGATAGTGGTCTTGAAATTGACGCTTTAGACGGTCGCCCAGGTATCTATTCTGCGAGATACGCAGGAGAAGAGAAAAGCGATGAGGCGAATATCGATAAAGTACTTGAAGAGCTTAATGACGTAGAAGATTCGGATAGAACTGCTAGATTCGTCTGTGCTATTGCAGTCGTATCTCCTAACCTTGAACCATTAACGGTAAGAGGTACATGTGAAGGTGTCATAGCAAAAGAAAGAAAAGGGACTAATGGATTCGGATATGATCCGATTTTTTATGTCCCATCTGAAAATAAAATGATGGCAGAGCTATCATCGGATGAAAAAGGAGCGATTTCTCACCGTGGAAACGCGCTTAAAAAATTATCCGAAAATCTTGCCGAGTTATTTTAAATTGCGAAGGTAATCCGATGAAATTATTGATAATGAGTGATACACATAGCGATTTACTAACGATGGAGAATGTTATGCAATATCACCATGATGTGGATGCTGTTATTCATTGCGGTGATAGTGAGCTGGACTATTCTTATTTTGAGGACAAGCAAATCCATGTAGTGAAAGGAAATTGTGATTTTGATGTTTCCTTTCCTAATGAAGTTATTTTTCAAGTGAAAAACGAAACAATCTTTGTAACACATGGTCATTTATATAAAATAAAATCGACGCTTATGCCAATATTTTATCGTGCACAAGAAGTACAAGCGTCCATAGTATGCTTCGGTCATTCACACTTACTCGGTGCTGAAGTAAATAATGGAATTCTTTTTGTGAATCCTGGTAGCTTACATCTGCCTCGGGGAAGAAAAGAAAAAAGCTATGCAATCGTTGAAAAACTGGACAAAAAATGGGGTATATTCTTTTTTTCTGAAGAACACCAATTACTAGAACAAGTTGATTTTGAATTTTAAGCTTAAAATGGGTTATTAATTTGTAAGTAATTTAAAAATATTCTATGTTTTCCTATGCTTACCGCTCGTTTTCCTAGGGAGAAGAATCGAGCCTCCTTGGCCAACACGATGTTGGTCATGAAGGCGTCTCAGGACGAGGCGCCCTAGCCTTCCCGCAGGAGTCGAGCGGATACTTCTTTAAACTACACAAGGTATCATATGAACAAGTACCTTTCCAAATATACTTTTTTCAGTATTCTAGGTATTGGGGTAGGAGTTTGAACTTCTAAAAGTTACAGCTAACGAATATTATTAAATTTATAGAAAAAAATTCGAAATAGCGTTGACTTAAATTGTTTGTCATTATATAATAAATCTTGTCTTTCCTATCTGTGTGGTGGGGGAGTACTTGTCTCAGTAGCTCAGCTGGATAGAGCAACGCCCTTCTAAGGCGTCGGTCGGGAGTTCGAATCTCTCCTGGGACGTTACAGTAACAAATTATAACAAATGAATTAATGTAGAAAACCTTGTAAATGTTGTTACAGCAACGTTTATAAGGTTTTTTATTTTTTCAAAAAAACAAATGATGCAGATAAAACGAAAAGATAATATTACGCTACCACTAGTAGCATGGAATTAAATGCAATGGTAAACATTGCAGCCTTTCTTGAACAAGAACTAGCGGAAGAAGCCGAAGCGAAAAAATTGTGTGACATGTGCAAGACAATCGAAAGTAATCTGATAGTGTGATATCGATTTAACAACCATATAATATGTTACTATAATATATAAAATGTAATTTATGCCGAAAAAGGGGATTTTTTATGAATATAAAGTTCGAATTTAAAGACTTTCCTAGATTAGAAACAGAACGCTTCCTTCTACGAAAAGGAATAGTTGATGATTGCAGAGATATTTTTGTGCTTTATTCTGATGAAAATGTGATTAAGTATCTTCCATTAACATCATTTGATTCAGTTGAGGATGCAATAGATGAATTGAATTGGTATGATAAAATTTTCAAGGAACAGACTGGTTTAAGATGGGTAATCGAAGAAATTAAGACCAATAAAGTGATTGGTACATGTGGTTATTTGAATTATGAAAAAGAACATAGTCGTATAGAAATTGGATATGATTTAAATCCTAAATATTGGGGGAAAGGTGTTATGCAAGAGGCTTTAAGCAGCATAATACATTTTGCCTTTAAGTCAATGGAAATAAATAAAATAGAAGCGAAAATTGAACCGGAAAATAAATCATCTATAAGATTATTGGAAAAATTAAATTTTAGTAAAGAAGGTGTTTTGAGACAACATGAATTTGAGAATGGAAAGTATGTTGATCTTGCCATCTTTTCAATATTGAAAAGTGAATATTAGTAGGTTTTTTATGAAATATAGTATCACTCCCATGAGTTGTAGCTCTTTCACAAAAGTATGCGGCGGTATACTAACTTCATATATTATATAAGGCGCTCACTATTTGTGGGTGTCTTTTTTATTTTCAGGTATAACCTCGGCAATTAGCGAATATTGTCAATGGGATGTGAATTTTAGGAATAATAAAGTTTTATACGCAAAAAAAATAGGTGATATCGGAAAGGCAATGAAAAAAGTCGGTGTGGCATTTGGTAACGCTTCAACTACAAAATTTAATTCGCAACAAGATTTAGTTAACTTAATTGAAAAGTACGATGATGTTTCACTAAGAGAGTTGCAGAAACTCGAAGAACATTTAATGAATTACAAGTAACGAGAGGGTTTTGAAAGGTAGAAAACAGCATTACTAGCAACTTTTAGATTCTAATCTGCTATTTGCGAATCGTTCCCATAAAAAAAGTTATTTAAGGCTTGCAAAAAGTTATTTTTCCATTATAATAATTAAGTAGCTAAATTTGGTCGTTATGAAGATATTGTTCCAATGAAGCTATAATTTCTTTACTCTAAGTCTCAGTAGCTCAGCTGGATAGAGCAACGCCCTTCTAAGGCGTCGGTCGGGAGTTCGAATCTCTCCTGGGACGTTTCAAGGCTCTGATAGATCATTTAGAGTCAACAAAAAAATGCTTCAATTCCTTATTATATAAAGGAATTGAAGCGTTTTTTGTTTTTAGGATTCCGTTGAAATTGTACAGGAGGTATACCTTTTACAAATTTATTTAGCTAACATTCCTCGAGAATTGAATTGTCTTTGATTTCTAGAGCATTCAGATCTTGTTGGGAAATTTATCTTACATTTTTTAATTTGTGATATTATAGTTATAAAAAGGGGTAATTCGATGGGTATCCTTATATTTGTTTCGTTTTCCTTACTTATTTTTGCATTCTGTTTTATCTTAGGATTTATCTATATGTTAAAAGGTAAAAAGGGGAAAAACTTTTTTTAAGAATTATCTAAATTTTCATGCCAGGAACAGTATGATTTCCGATGCAGGCTTGTCTATAGGGTAAGTGGACATAGAGAAAAATAAGTATTATCGATTAATAAGTAGCGAAGCCGCTTACGAAATTGTATCTTCGTCCGCATTTAAAAGAGTAAGACGGGACACTATCTTTCATTATCTAAACCAAAAGCACCTTGCCTTTAAATAATTCAAAAGGGCGACGGACAAACATCCGCCACAAGATGACCGAAAAAAATGGATCGTGAAGTGACGTCACTTCACGATCCATGACTCTAACGGTAAGGATGTAGTTAATGTTTCGGCCAAAGCAATCTGGAATTAGTGAAGACAAGATGTACTTAATGGCCGCTTGCGGTTTTCTAATCTGAAATGCCAGCCATTTTAAGACGTCTTTACCTTCGCTGTTCTCTTCCTTGTAGTAGGCTTTTTCTTCTTAGTTCTATCAAGAGAAGCTTGGAGAGCGGACATTAAATCTGTCACGTTTGAAGGAGTAGTTGGTTGCTTTTCACCCGTTGCAGTTACAATTTGGTTTCCAGTTTTCTTTTCCTCAATTAAATCCATTAATGCGGTTCTGTAGTCATCTGTATATTTCTCGGGATCAAAAGTAGTCGTTAGTTGATCTACTAATAGTAGCGCTGTATCAAGTTCTTTTTGTACAACTATTTGTTCACTCGGTATATTGGGAACATCTGCATTGCTTCTCACTTCATCTGGAAAATGAATAGTTTCCATCACTAGTGTATCTTTATATACTCGAACGACTGCCAATTGCTCTTTGGAGCGGATCATTATTTTGGCTACTCCTATTTTTCCGGAATCGAGCAAAGCTTTTCTCAAAAGTGAGTAGGCTTTTCCTCCACCACTATCCGGAGCCATAAAATAACTACGTTCAAAATAAATAGGATCAATTTCCTCTAATTTCACAAAATCAATTATTTCCACTGCTTTGTCTTCGTTTTCTTTTCTTAATTTCTCCAACTCTTCGTCGTCTAAAATGACAAACTTATTTTTAGAATACTCATATGCTTTTACAATATCTTCGTTCTGCACTTCTTTTTTACAACCTTCACAAACCTTTTGATAACTAATTGGGGTATGACATTCTTTATGCAATTGTCTTAGTTTTATATCTTTATTTTCGGTCGCAGAATGAAGCTTAATCGGAATATTGACTAGACCAAAGCTAATACTTCCTTTCCAAACCGTATGCATATATCTTCACCTTCTTCGTTTTCTTCTTACTATGCAATCTTTTGATGATTTTATGTATTAGTCATGAGAAATAGTCAAAAGCTAGGAAAAAGAGAAAAGAGGATAAAAAATTGAAACCTATGCTTCTAACGGATGCAACAGAAATTCCCATAGGTAAAGACTGGTTATATGAAGCAAAATATGACGGCTTTCGGTGTATATTAGTATGGGAAAACGAACCAATTCTTATTAGCCGAAATGGAAAAAAATTAAATTCAATGTTTCCTGAGATCATTCGATTTTGTCAGGAAATGTATGAACGTATTTCTCCTTTCTTGCCATTAACATTTGATGGGGAGTTGGTTTATTTAAAGAATAATTTCCAAAGTAACTTTTCTACGGTTCAAGTAAGAGGACGAATGAAAAATGAAGATAGTATTAGGAGTCACTCTCAATCTTTTCCGTGCCATTATATTGCATTCGACCTTCTGAAATTTAAAGGAGTAAGTCAAACTAGTGATTCTTTTTCAAAACGAAAGCAACAATTGAATAAGCTCTTTCAAAGAATTAATTTACCTATTTCGATAGATTATGAAGATATTAATCGCATACAGGCAATAAATGTTTTTCAAAATAGTGAAAAATTATGGGACGAGATAGTTGTTAATAACGGAGAAGGGATTATCGCTAAGAGGAAAACGAGTAGTTGGGATAAAGATAAACGCAGTGCTAACTGGTTGAAAATAAAGAACTGGAGATATGTAAGTGTTGTCTTAATAAAATATGATAAAAGCAATAGCTATTTTCATGGTTCCGTATATCATAATGAGCAGCTTTTGGAAGTAGTTACTTTTCGTCATGGTCTTAAAGAAGAGGAGTTAAAAACTTTAATTGCATTATTTCAAGCCAATGGAACAAAAACATCTGAAAATGTGTGGATTCTTGAACCATCCATTTGTGTGGAGATAGCTTGTATAGATTTTGATGGAAAAAGTTTAAGAGAACCAAGTTTTCATGCATTTAATTTTGAAAAAGAGTCGAGTGAATGTTGTTGGAAGCAAATGCAAAAGCAACTTTATCCACTTCCTGAAAAGTTACAAGTAACACATCCTGAAAAACCAGTTTGGCCAGCAACAAATATTTTAAAAGATGATTACTTATATTACTTACAAATTGTCTCTCCTTATCTTCTTCCATTTTTAAGGGATCGACTACTTACCGTCATTCGTTTTCCACATGGAGTACCAGGAGAAAAATTTTACCAAAAAAATTGGTCGGATAATCTCCCTAGTTTTATAACAACAGAGCAAGTAGATGATAACTGTTTTGTTTTATGTAATAATGTGGAATCTTTATTGTGGCTTGGAAACCAACTTGCGTTAGAACTGCACATTCCTTTCCAAACTATCCAAACAAGTAAACCGACCGAAATTGTTTTTGATTTGGATCCACCTTCAGTTAAAGAGTTTTCTTTAGCAGTCGAAGCAGCATTACAAATGAAAGCTATATTTGATCATTTTGAACTACCATCTTTTGTGAAAACCTCTGGCGGTAAAGGAATTCAAATTTATATTCCACTGCCTTTAAATACTTTTTCCTATGAGGACACTCGTGTGTTTACGAAATTTGTTTGTGATTTCTTATGTGAACAAGAACCGCGATGGTTTACTACTGAACGATTAAAAAAGAACCGTAATAATAAACTGTACTTGGACTATGTTCAGCATCATGAAGGGAAAACGATAATTGCACCCTATTCTCCGAGGGGGAATGAGCTAGGATTAATCGCCACTCCGTTAAAATGGGAGGAAGTGTGTGATTCACTTAAGCCAGATTTATTTACAATTCCATCCGTTCTAGATCGTTTAAATAAGCAAGCTAATCCATTTTGTAACTTTCGACAAAAAATAGATGAACAAAAGTTTGCGAATGTCCTTTACCAGTTAAAGAGTTAATTGCATAAATAGCATTTAATTATTAAAACATGAACAAGGTTATTTTATTGATTGGAGCGACAGGCGGCGACTCCAGACGGAGGCCAACAGGATGTTGGTCACGAAGGCGTTGCCACACGATGTGGCGCTCTTAGCCTTCGTTCCTCGGAGACAGATGAGACATCGCAAACGACGCGAATGCGGCGGTGATGGCTCATCGCTCACCCCGCGGAAAGCGTCCGCCGATAGCGGATATCTTGCTTATTTATTAAGAGAATATTATATATGTTTTTACATTTCAACTTTGAGTTATGAAATTGATACAAAGAATAAATAATTAGCGTGCAGAAGTATTTTCCATTGATATAAAACATATGTTTGTATAAAATAAGAACAAACGTTCTTTGTGGAGGGATCAATGTGAAAGAAAGCCTTTTGAAAACCATGCGTTACGGTCAATTAATGGATGTTATGTATTTATCGAGAAGTGGCGAAGTCACGAAACGGCGGATAAAAGTATTGAAGTTACAAGGTGAATCATTTCAAGCATATTGTTTCACACGACATGCAAAACGTACTTTCCTTATTGAAAATATTCTTGCTTGCATTCCTGTCATGAACAGAAAGAAGGATATAATCTAATGACTTTTTTTAATGATCACTTCGATGAAAAACTCGATTTATCTAAAGTCCAAGATAGAGGTTCAAAAAAGTGGGTGGCCATGATGTTACCGGAACACGTTAAACTCATTCGACAATATAACGAAGAATCCAAGAAAGCACCACGTCCACAATTGGATGAATGGGATTTAGAAACAATACAAGAACTAATAGAAATTGCTATGAAAAGAAATGTAGATGTGGAAATGAAAACATGGAAAGACGGTGAATTTTTTTATCGGACGGGTCGGATTACTTGGGTGGATTTAAATCGACGAGTAATTGAAATGGAAGATACCTTTCAATCATTTACATTAACTTTGAGTGAAATAGTTGACGTGACTATATTTGAGTAGAGCAAAGAGAAGTGGAAATAACACTGAGATGTAATTGATATAAAATATGAAAAAATATGTTTAATACAATATATAGTGGGAATATAAATAGCGAGCTTGATTACAAGCTTGATAAAAAATTTGAGGAGGAATTTATAATGGCTAACGAGCAGAACAATCGTAACAGAAACAACAATGGAAACATGACTGTAGAAGAAGCGGGACGTAAAGGCGGAGAAGCTACCTCTAAAAATCATGACCGAGACTTTTACGAAGAAATCGGACGTAAAGGTGGAGAAGCGCGTAGTAATCAGCGGGACAATGGCAGTAATGGCAAAATGAGTAGAGAAGAAGCAGGTCGCAAAGGCGGAGAAGCAAGTAGTAGACATAGTGATAGTGGAAATAACAAGTAACAGTTAAATTAATGAATAACTTTAAAAAAATATGAAAATAGATGTTTAACTTTAAATACCGAGCTTGATTACAAGCATGATAAAAAATAGAGGAGGAATTTATAATGGCTAACGAGCAGAACAATCGTAACAGAAACAACAATGGAAACATGACTGTAGAAGAAGCGGGACGTAAAGGCGGAGAAGCTACCTCTAAAAATCATGACCGAGACTTTTACGAAGAGATTGGACGTAAAGGTGGAGAAGCGACTTCCGAAAACCATGACCGAGACTTTTACGAAGAAATCGGAAGCAAGGGCGGAGAAGCGCGTAGTAATCAGCGCGATAATAACAACAATGGCAAAATGAGTAGAGAAGAAGCGGGTCGTAAAGGCGGCGAAGCGCGTAGTAAACAACGTGATAACGACAATAAGAATTAGAAATTAAATTACTGGATAACTTATTGAAATATGAAAATAGATGTTTCACTTTTTGAGCACTGGAAATATAAATAGCGAGCTTGATTACAAGCTTGATATAAAATTAGAGGAGGAATTTTAATGGCTAACGAACAAAACAATCGCAACAGAAACAAAAATGGAAACATGACTGTAGAAGAAGCGGGACGTAAAGGCGGAGAAGCTACCTCTAAAAATCATGACCGAGACTTTTACGAAGAAATCGGACGTAAAGGTGGAGAAGCGACTTCCGAAAACCATGACCGGGACTTTTACGAAGAGATCGGACGCAAGGGCGGCGAAGCGCGTAGTAGTCAGCACGATAATAACAACAATGGCAAAATGAGTAAAGAAGAAGCGGGACGTAAAGGCGGCGAAGCACGTAGTAAACAACGTGATAACAACTAACGACCAAAAAAATAATGATTTACATTACAAATGAAAATAATTAAAAAGGATGTCCTTTAGTAGATTTCTCGACTAAAGGACATCCTTTTTAGTATGGGTAAAAAAATAGTACATATTGGTTGAATAAAAATTAATATTATTATATATTGAATCAGGTGAAAAATCCTTGCAGATTTTTCATATAGTAGACAAAGAAATCTACTCGTAAAATTATGCTAAAATAGTTTAGCGTATAAGGAGAATACAGAAATATACATGAAAGAAAAATATACAGAGAAGTACATTCACCAGTTGATTAGTTCCACTATGAAAGAGGTAAAGATGGATGTAGAACTTAAGCAAGATTTTTCTGGGGTGAATATGAGTTACAATTTTATTGGAGACTATGTTGGTTTTGACGTCAAGCGTTTATCAGAAGTGATAAATGAAATGCAAACATCGATTTCCATTGAATTGTATATAAAAATAATTACCTTACATGAATTAGGGCATGCTATCGATCGTCGTGCTTTATTAGATACTTTAACAAGAACTTTAGAAATTTTTGATACAAAGCAAAGCCACTCATTATACGAGTTGTATAATGATGTAAATTTACTTGCTATGATTATTGAAGAGCATGAGATGAATATTGTTTTCGAAGAAACTGCTTGGAAAAATGCAGAAAACCTTAACAGAGAATTTCATATTGTCGACGGGGAGAACTTTGAAGCTGTGAGAGCTCATAGCTTATTGACATATAAGAACTTGTATAAACAAGATTTACATCTCTATGAGGAGCTTGTAGCAGAACATAATAATCAAATTGCCTAATACCTTGTTAGTTTTATTTTACACACGATATAAAAATAAACAGCCAGCTGGATTTTATTTTCCTGCTGGCTTTTTTCAGAACTGGCACTTTCTTTTGCTTATCCATATGGCAAGTGGTACCAAAGAAAAAATAGTTAGTATCTTAAGGTAAAGAAGTGAAGAGCTTCCGAAATGATATCTTCGGAAGCTTTCAAAAGAGTAGAAAAGTATTTTTTCACTAATTATCCAAACCAAATGCATCATGTCCTCACAAATACCAAGAGGGCGACGGACAAACATCCGCCACAAGATTACCCCAAAAAATGGCTCGTGAAGTGACGCAGTCACTTCACGAGCCAAAACTTTAATGGTAATAGTGTAGCCAATGATCGTCCAAAGCACTCTAGAAATAATGAAGACAAGATGCACTTAAAGGACACTTTCGTTTTTCTTATTAATACGCATATCGGTGAACAAAATACTTCGTTAATAGTATCATCTTTAAGTCCGAAGCACTTAGAATTAGGGAAGATAGCATGTACTTAAATTTTCCTTACCGAAAAAGTGCAACCATGCTTCAAGGATACCCTCTGCATAATTTTTAGTAGAACGAAAAAGGAGAGGGTGGTCATTTATTTTAACAAGCTCTGGTTGAGCATTCCCTACAATGACTGAAGGGTACCCAAGAGTGAGCATGTCCATATCATTGCCGGAGTCTCCAGCAATTAAAATTTGAGCCTCATTGCTAGCAAAGGTTTGAAGGACATATTTTAAAGCAGCACCTTTACCGCTTTGTTCAGGAAGAATATCCACATCCCGATTAGAGCTAAAAATTAGCTTATGAGGAACTTTCTCTACTATTAATGCATTTTGTAGTTTATTTACTACTTCCTTGTTACGGTGAATAGTAAATGAAATTCGCTTATTATCCGGTAGGGCTTGTCTAACAAGAGTAGGAAACATACTGGAGAGTTGGATAATACGTTCTGGATGCCAATTGTTCTGCATCTTTTTTGTCCAATTTTTATCTTCAGTTAGACTTTCCAATGAATATATTGCAGTTCCTACATCTGTAATAAGAATGTCAGGTTTCGGTAAACCTTCAGAAGAAATGAGAGATAAGGTTGAAGTTAAATGTCTACCTGTAATATATACAAAAGCAACGTCTAGTGAAGTTTCCTTGTAAAATCGTAGCAAGGATTGAAGTGATGACTTATCACCAACTAAAGTACCATCTAAATCAGTTGCCAAGATGTAAGATTTTCTTCTCACCTATGACCCCTCCATATAATACATCCATTCTTTTAGCCAAAGTAGACCAATTGAATTCTCGATTAGCAAAATCAGCGGCACTTTTTCCAAGCTTTTTTGTATAGTTCCGATTAAATAGTACTGTTTTCATTGCTTGTGCTAGATTATTCGCATTTCCTTTTTCAATATGTAATCCTGTAATACGGTTCTTTACAACGTCCTTTAAACCTCCTACTTTGGAGGCAATGACTGGACAACCGCAAGCTTGGGCCTCTGCAGCAACCATACCGAAAGATTCGTAAAAGGATGGTACAACTACAGCTGTAGCGCTATTAAATAATGCAGCAAGCTGCTTTTGAGTTTTAGCGCCAATAAAATCAATTCGTTCTTCAAGTCCACGTATTGCCTCTCTCAAGTTATTATCTTTAGGTAAGCGATAATGGGGATCAACACATTTTGAATCGCCGCCTGCAATAAGAAGTTTTGTGGACGGATCGATATCATACTTTTCTACAAGTAGACGAAAAGCATTTACGAGTGTGTAGATTCCTTTCGTTTTTTGTAATCTTCCTGCAAAAGCAAAATAAGGTTTATTAAATATTTCCTCATTTCTATGATAAGGACGAAAAGCACGATCTACACCAATAGGAATAACTTGTACTGGTGATGGTTTTTCAACAAAGTTATCGATTAGATTTTTTTCGGTATTTGTTGTAGCTACTATAAAATCTGCTGTACTTAAAATCATTTTCTCTGAAAAAAGTCTCACAGGTTCAGAAATTCCAGTTGCTTGTTCTTTCGCAATACCTAATGAATGATTCGTATGAATCCATGGGATTTGATAATCTGTTTTTACAAAGGAACCTAGTAGGCCAGATAACCAATAGTGTGTATGAACAAGATCATATGTTGCTAGTGAAAGAGTGGTTTTCATTTCTTCGTAAAAAGCAGGAAGTAAATTGTAAAGTTCATTTTTAGGGACAAATGATTTTATGCCTGCAGCAATTCTTATAACTCGACAAAAGTTACCGAAGTTTTCTACTGGAGGATCTAGCGGATTACTCCAGTGTGTAATAACATCCACGCTATTACCTTCTTCTTCAAGAGCTAATGCAAGTTGTTTCACATAATTATTTTGCCCACCAGCTTGCTCGCTTCCTAAAGGAGCAAGAGGATCTCCGTGGTCTGAAATGAATAGTATATTCTTATACAAGTTGCTTTTCCCCTTCCATAAGTTTTAATAGACTACTATTCCACGATTTCTGAAAACATAAACATGTTTTGTCCCAGCCAAAAAGGGAAAATAGAAAGAGAAAAGGAGGATAAATGAATGGAATTAAAAAAGAAAAAGAGATTTGAACCTCTACTAACGTTTATCAAAGTTATGGTTGCCTTTTTCCTTTCCCAGTTTTCATCTAAAAAGTTAAAAAAGAAAATCGTTTTAGTAGGGGGAAATCTTGGAGAAAAGTATGAAGATAATGCATCTGTTTTCCACCAATATTTAGTAGAGAATTACATAGAAGATATGGATATTTATTGGATGTATCATCCCGAAACCTCCTATATGAAAGAAAAAAAGATACCAAAAGGGGTTGCCCTGGGGAGTTTTAGGAATTACTTGTTGTTTTTTAAAGCAAATTATACGATTCATGGTCACTCAATTGCCTATGATATTGCTCCATCGATTGACAAATACATATTTTTAAACAGAAAAACAGTAATGATCCATATCAGTCATGGAATTGAGTGCTTTAAAAAGATTTTGATCCAAAAAGAGGATGTTCCACTTCTTGCAAGATGTAATTATTATAATTGCGCATCTGAATACGAAAAAAATATTAAGCTTCATGAATGGGGAATACCTGAAAGTAAACTTATTGTGACGGGGATGGCCCGATTCGATAGATTGCAGTCAAACCTCCCAGCGAAAAAAGTGAAAAATATTCTCGTCATGTTCACTTGGAGGGAATGGCTTTTTGATTTATCTCAAGAAGACTTTTTAGCGAGTAAATATTTTCAGTCGACAGTAAACATCATTCGTGATCGTCGAATGGCGGAACTAATTTCACTTTATAAACTTAATGTCAAAATCGTTTTGCATCCATTTATGAAAAAATTTGAACATTACTTTATGAATATGGAATCTTCCAATGGAAAAGTGGAGTTTTATAGCTTCGATGAAATTTCTATTGGAGATGAGATAATGGAATCCGATATGCTTCTCACAGATTATTCTAGCATATCATGGGATTTTCTTTATATGAACAAGCCAATTATTTTTTATACATTTGATCAAGAGGAATTTTTGAAAATGAGGGGGTCATACTTGGATTTGGATAAAGATTTATATGGCTATAAAGCAAATACGATGGATGAGGTTATAAACTCGATGAAACAAATAATCGTTTATGAGAAACCGAAAAATCCCTCATTTAAAGATGTTTCGAAATTTATAGATTACTATGATACAAATAATTGCGAAAGACTTGCACACCATATTTTTAAATCTAACATTTAAGTTTATACCCTCCTTTTCTCAAAGATAGGAGATTATTTACAATTATTTTGAAGAAAGCATAGGAAAAAAGTACAAAATGATATAGTATATACATATCGATGGTAAAGGTAGGCGAGTAAAATGAAGGAAAAAAATTATGGCCTAAAAAGCAAAGAAAATGTTATTTTCTTTCCAGGTATGATTAATAAACTAATAAATGATGGTTTAGCCTTTGCTGAAGAAAATAACTATGTGGAAGCTGCAAGGTGTTTTGATGAAGCGAAGAAGTATGAGGAACTGGATGATATGATATTGAGTGTATACATACTTACTTTGTTAGAAACAAAACGTCAACAAGAAGCTAAAGAAATTTGTGAGAAATTAATGAAAAAAAAATCTCCTATGCTAGAACAAATTGTTGAACTATATTTAACTATTTTACTTGATTTGAAAGACTACAATGAAATTGATACTGTATTAAATAAGCTACTGGTAGATAAAAGATTTTCGAAGGAAAGGAAAAAAAATTTCCTTCAGTTAAAAGAACTAAGTGGAAAACTAGCGATGGAGCAAGAAAGTCTACTAGAGAAGGATAGTTCTTATACATCTGATATAGAATTGGAAAAATTCGAATTAGATGTATTTACAAAGCTACGATTAGAGGAACAAGAGCAATTATTGCAAGATTCCTTTTTCCAAGATGTAACGGAAGCTATACCGAATATAATTCAAATAGCTGAAAGCAATAAAGTTTATCCCGCAGTTCGGTCACTTGCATTATTAGTCCTTGGAGCAATTGGTGAAACAACTGAGGTATTAATTGAAAAGTTTGGCTTTAAAGAAAAGATCAACCCAGTAATGCCACCAGCACCAAATTCCGTGGATAGAATTGAATCTATAAATAAGTGTGTTCATAAATTTTCGGAAAAGAATCCTTCTGAATTTGAGATGACAATTGGATTAGTTCGTAGTCATGCTTATTCATTGTTCCCGTTCGATTGGACAGGATATAGTGATGAAGAGGTAGCTGAGGGCTATATAAATTATGTAGAGACATTATTAGGAAAAGAAAACGAGCAACCAAATGAATTGTATGATTTCATCAAAATATTGGACGAGTCTACCGCAATAATAGATAATGATTAATGTTGAAAGTCTATTCAACTATGCTATAATATACAAGTTGTCAATATAATTAGTGAAAACCTGTCCTGTTACTTATTTTACAGGCTGCTAAATTATGTAATTTATTTTTGGAGGTAGAATATATGTCAGTGAAATGGGAAAAACAAGAAGGAAATAATGGTCTTTTAACAGTTGAAGTTTCTGCAGATGCAGTAACAAAAGGTTTAGACCAAGCGTTTAAAAAAGTAGTAAAACAAATCAATGTACCAGGTTTCCGTAAAGGGAAAATGCCACGTCCAATGTTTGAAAAAATGTATGGTGTAGAATCTTTATACCAAGATGCTTTAGATTTCATTCTTCCAGACGCTTATGGAGATGCTGTAGAAGAAGCTGGAATTGATCCGGTTGATCGTCCTGAAATCGATATCGTAACAATGGAAAAAGGACAACCACTTGTATTTACTGCAAAAGTTGTTGTAAAACCGGAAGTTACTCTTGGAGATTACAAAGGTTTAGAAGTAACTAAACTACAAACAGAAGTAACAGATGCAGAAATCGAAGAGCAACTTCAAAGTCAACAAGCTCGATTAGCTGAACTTGTAGTAAAAGAAGATGCAATTGTTGAAGGCGATACTGCAATTATTGACTTTGAAGGCTTTGTAGGAGATGAAGCTTTTGAAGGTGGAGCTGGAACAGATTACTCTTTAGAAATCGGTTCTAACACATTTATCCCAGGATTTGAAGAACAGTTAATCGGTTCAAAAACTGGTGAAGAAAAAGACGTAACAGTAACTTTCCCAGAAGAATATCACGCTGCTGAATTAGCTGGTAAAGAAGCTGTATTTAAAGTAACTGTGAAGGAAGTAAAAGGAAAAGAACTTCCTGAATTAAATGATGACTTTGCAAAAGAAGTAGATGCTGAAGTTGAAGGTATCGACGGATTACGTGCAAAACTAAAAGAAGTAACTGCTGAAGAGAAAAAACAATTGGCTGAACAAACTCTTCGTGATGATCTAGTAGAGGCTGCTGCTGAAAATGCAACAATCGATATTCCAGAAGTAATGATCGAGTCCGAAACTGATCGCATGCTACAAGAGTTTGGTCAACGTTTACAACAACAAGGGATGAACTTAGATCTTTACTACCAGTTCTCAGGTCAAAATGAAGAAGCGCTACGTGGACAAATGGCAGAAGATGCTAAAAAACGCGTACAAGTTTCACTAACACTTGAAGCAATTGGCGAAAAAGAAGAAATTCAAGTAACTGAAGAAAATATAAATGCAGAACTTGAAAAAATGGGCGCACAATTTAATATGTCAGCAGAAGATATTAAGAAAGCACTTGGTGGTACTGCTGTACTTGAAAACGACTTACGTTTCCAAAAAACAGTTGACTTCTTAGTAGAAAACGCAAAAATTTCATAATTCGAGTAAAAAGCGTTATAATAAATAGAGCAAGGTACAGTATTATTGTCTGTGCCTTGTTTTATCTATACATAGATTTTCTGACTTTATAAGACATACTTAAACTTATTATTTGATTCCTTCTAAAGAATCTTGTAAGATAATTGCTTGAATAGGGGTGAATATTTTGTTCAAATTTAATGATGAAAAAGGGAACTTAAAATGTTCTTTCTGTGGTAAACCACAAGAACAAGTTCGTAAGTTAGTCGCGGGACCAGGAGTATATATTTGTGATGAATGTATCGACTTGTGTTCTGAGATTGTAGAAGAAGAACTTGGTGTAGAAGAAGAAATAGAATTTAAAGAAGTTCCAAAACCAAAAGAAATACTATCAATACTCGATGATTATGTAATCGGACAAGAGCGAGCAAAAAAATCACTTGCAGTTGCTGTTTATAACCATTACAAGCGAATTAATTCAAATAGCGTTATCGATGAGGTAGAATTATCTAAATCAAACATAGTGTTAATAGGACCAACAGGTAGTGGTAAAACATTACTTGCTCAAACACTTGCACGTATTCTAAATGTTCCTTTTGCAATAGCTGATGCTACATCATTAACTGAAGCAGGTTATGTGGGAGAAGATGTAGAGAATATTCTTTTAAAATTGATTCAGTCAGCGGATTACGATATAGAACGAGCAGAAAAAGGAATTATTTATATCGATGAAATAGATAAAGTAGCACGAAAATCCGAAAACCCTTCCATTACAAGAGATGTTTCAGGTGAAGGTGTTCAACAAGCACTTCTTAAAATATTAGAAGGTACTGTTGCAAGCGTTCCACCTCAAGGAGGACGTAAGCATCCACATCAAGAGTTTATTCAAATCGATACAACGAATATTTTATTTATCGTTGGTGGGGCATTTGATGGGATTGAACAAATTATTAAACGTCGTTTAGGCGAAAAAGTTATCGGATTTGGAGCAAATCCTAATAAAGTAGAGGTTGAGTCGAGTTCAGTACTTTCTCAACTAATACCAGAAGACTTATTAAAATTCGGATTAATTCCTGAATTTATAGGACGTTTACCAGTATTGGCGAGTCTAGAACAATTAGACGTTCAAGCACTTGTGCAAATATTAACCGAACCTAAAAACGCTCTGGCAAAACAATATCAAAAAATGATTGAACTCGATAATGTGAAATTAACTTTCGAAGATGAGGCATTAGTTGAAATAGCGAAACAAGCAATCGAGCGTAAAACGGGTGCTCGTGGACTTCGTTCAATTATTGAGAACATTATGCTGGATGTAATGTTCGAATTGCCTTCAAGAGATGATATTGCGGAATGTGTTGTTACAAAGGAAACAATTACCGAGAAAGCAACGCCTAAGCTTTTGTTAGAAGATGGAACTGAAGTAGAAAAAGATAATGAAAAAACATCGGCTTAATAGCCATTGAAATAAGCTGGCTTCCAATATGCGCTTGCTAAGTGCAATCTAGGATGTCGGCTTTTTCTCCTTATGTAAATGAATGCGCAAATCGTCCACTTAGACCAAGCAAAAGTTTTCCTCCAAAAAGTTCATAAATAGGATGAGAAGATAGTAACTGGTTGGGAAGGTTAGTGTTTAATTAGTGCATAAATCGGACAGAATTAAAGGGAGGTGACTTTCCAAAATGGCGGAAAAAAATAAAACTTATTATCCTGTACTACCACTAAGAGGTCTTCTGGTGTATCCAACAATGGTTTTACATGTGGATGTCGGTAGAGAACGTTCTGTTGCTGCTATAAACGAAGCGATGTTACGTGAAGAAAAAGTGTTTCTTATTGCCCAAAGGGATATGAATTTGGAACATCCAAAGGTAGAAGATTTATACGATGTTGGAATTTTAGCAGATGTCAAACAATTGGTAAAGTTGCCAAATGGAACTTTTCGAGTTTTAGTTGAAGGATTGCAAAGAGCTATTTGGGATGACTACGAAGAAAGAGAAACGTACGATGAAGTTTCAGTGTCTTCCTATATTGAACCAGAAAAAGCAGATCAAGAAGACGAAGCGCTAATGCGAACTTTAATACATAACTTTGAAAAGTATTCAAAGGCATCGAAGAGCGTCTCAGAAGAGACTTATAAGTCGGTTATAGATATTAAAGAACCTGGTAGACTGGCGGATATGGTTGCTTCTCATTTACCCTTAAAAATTTCTGGGAAACAAGAAATTTTAGAAATTATGGATGTAAAAGAGCGTTTAGAAACATTAATAGGCCGTTTGTATAATGAACAAGAAATTATAAACTTGGAAAAGAAAATTAATAACCGTGTAAAGCATGCAATGGAAAGAACGCAAAAAGAATTTTATCTTCGTGAACAAATGAAAGCCATTCAAACAGAGCTTGGCGATAAGGAAGGTAAAACCGGTGAAGTTGCAGAATTGAAGAAAAGAATTGAGGATGCAGGTTTACCAGAAACTACAAAAAATAATGTTTTAAAAGAATTAGATCGTTACGAAAAACTTCCATCTCAAGCGCCTGAAAGTGGCGTCATTCGAAACTATATAGATTGGATTGTCTCAATACCGTGGTCCAAATCAACTGCAGACACACTTAATATTAAAAGATCAGAGCAAATATTAAACCGTGATCACGAAGGCTTGGAGTCGGTGAAAGAAAGAGTTTTAGAATATTTAGCTGTTCGTCAATTGACAAAATCACTTCGTGGACCAATTCTTTGTCTAGCTGGACCTCCTGGGGTAGGGAAAACTTCATTAGCAAAATCGATTGCAGAATCATTAGGACGTAATTTTGTTCGGATTTCACTAGGTGGAGTTCGCGATGAATCAGAAATTCGTGGACACCGTAGAACGTATGTGGGGGCAATGCCCGGACGTATTATTCAGGGGATGAAAAAAGCTGGGACTATAAACCCGTTATTTTTACTAGATGAAATCGATAAAATGTCGAATGATTTTAGAGGAGATCCTTCTGCAGCAATGCTTGAAGTGTTAGACCCGGAGCAAAATAATACATTTAGTGATCATTATATCGAAGAAACATATGATCTATCGAATGTTCTATTTATTGCAACTGCCAACGATCTAAGTACAATTCCAGGTCCACTTCGAGATAGAATGGAAATTATTTCGATAGCCGGTTATACTGAAATAGAAAAGCTTTCGATCGCCAAAAATCATTTATTACCTAAACAAGTAAAAGAACATGGTTTATCGAAAACGCAGCTCCAAGTAAAAGATGAAGCGATTGTTGACGTAATTCGTCACTACACCCGCGAGGCAGGAGTAAGAAGTTTAGAGCGCGTACTTGCGAATATTTGTAGGAAAGCAGCTCTTCAAATTGTTTCTGGCACTAAAAAGCGTGTGACAATCTCATCAAAGAACATAGAAGAAACAATTGGTAAGAAAAAATTTCGTTATGGACAAGCCGAGACAGAAAACCAAATTGGTGTAGCAACTGGACTTGCGTATACTACGGTAGGTGGAGATACTTTACAAATTGAAGTTTCCTTATCTCCTGGTAACGGCAAATTACAGCTAACTGGTAAACTTGGTGATGTTATGAAAGAGTCAGCACAAACAGCGCTGTCATTTGTCCGCTCGAAAGCAGAAAAAATTGGAATTGATCCTAACTTCCACGAAAAATTTGATATTCATATACATGTTCCAGAAGGAGCAGTACCAAAAGACGGACCTTCAGCGGGAATTACAATTGTCACAGCATTAGTTTCAGCTTTATCTAAACGTCCAATTCGACGAGAAGTCGGAATGACGGGAGAAGTGACACTAAGAGGACGAGTATTACCGATTGGTGGTTTGAAAGAAAAAACATTAAGTGCACATCGCGCAGGCTTAACTACAATTATTTGTCCTAAAGATAATGAGCGCGATATTGAAGATATACCAGAGAGTGTTAGAGAGGTCTTAACTTTTAAGCTTGTTTCCGATGCTGAAGAGGTACTTCAAATAGCATTAGAGGAGTGAGAGCATGAAAGTGAATAATGTGGAACTATTAATAAGTGCTGTAAGGCCAGCACAATATCCGGAGGGAGATTTACCTGAGTTTGCCCTAGCAGGCAGATCAAATGTAGGGAAATCTTCTTTTATAAATAAAATGATTGGTCGAAAAAGCATGGCTCGTATTTCATCAAAACCAGGGAAAACTCAAACATTAAATTTTTATAAGTTAGAAGAAGATTTACTTTTTGTAGATGTACCTGGATATGGATATGCGAAAGTTTCTAAGTCAGAACGAGCTGCATGGGGAAAAATGATTGAAACGTACTTTACTTCTCGTTCTATTTTAAAAGCGGTTTTATTAATTGTTGATTTAAGACATCCACCTAGTGCGGATGATTGTATGATGTATGATTTTTTGAAGCATTATAATATTCCGTGTATTGTTATTTCTACCAAAGCAGATAAAATTCCAAAAGGAAAATGGGATAAACACAAGAAAATGGTAAGAGATGAACTACAAATGGATAAGAATGATCCTTTAGTTGTGTTCTCTTCTGAAACCGGTCTTGGTTTTGATGCTGCTTGGGCAGAGATTGAGAGCAGAATGTAATAGTATTTAAAATGAGATTATAACTGATTATTTAGGGAATAATATCCTCTAACTAATCAGTTTTTTCATGCGATCAATTAGTAACTGCCTAGACTCCAACTCATCAAAATCACCGGTAATAGTGTACCAATGTATCGTCCAAAGAATGAGGAATTAGTGAAGACTTAAATGGTGCTTGCGCTTTTCTTAAAAGAAAGTATATGGAATATCGTCCTATTAAAAATACCGTGGATTTCCGTTTCAGGTGGACGCGTTCCGTGGGGTGAGCGATGAGCCAGCACCGTCGCTACGCGTTCGTTGTGATGGCTCATCTGTCTCACTCATCCCACCGAAGTCGCCACCTTTCACTACAATCTATTAAGTGTATATTACCTAACAAGAATATTGAGCTCAACTACAACTTAGAGGATAGAATTAGTTTAAGTAAAAGTAGTATTATGACATCCTGTAATCGTTGTTGAATAAGAAGGCAATATGCTTTGTCGAAATAATGAACTGGTACATTTTTTTGCTTATCCATATGGCAAGCGGAACCAAAGAAAAAATAGATAGTATCTAAAGATAAAGAAGTGAAGAGATTCAGAAATGGTATCTTCGGAAGCTTATATAAGAGTAGGAAAGTATTTTTTCTCTAATTATCCAAACCAAACGCATCATGTTCTCATAAGTTTCAAGAAGGCGACGGATAAACATCCGCCACAAGATTACCGAGAAAATGGATCGTGAAGTGACGCAGTCACTTCACGATCCACAAAAATTCCAACGGTAATAGTGTACCCAATGCTTTGTCCAAAGCACTCTGGAAATAGTAAAGACAAGATGCACTTAAAGGTCACTTGCGTTTTTCTTATGCTCCGCATCAGTAGTGCTGAATTTGAATGGAGTTATTTGAATAATTCGTTTTTTGGAACATTAGTTGGTTTTCTTGTATTGATAAACTTATTTTGTTAAAATTAAATTATAATAATTCTAATTTAGGTGACAGTTATTTCATAGCTTGTTCACAATTGTTTCTTATCGTAAGAAAATGCTATGGTATAATTGGATTATAGAAATGAACGTGAAAGGGAAGGGTGGCATTATTCCATGCATACAATCGTGGTGGGTGTCAATTACCGTACTGCTCCAGTGGAAATTCGAGAAAAGCTTTCATTTGTTGAAACAGAGCTTCCGAATGCAATGCAAGCACTACAAGAACAAAAAAGCATATTAGAAAATGTGATAGTTTCTACTTGTAATCGTACCGAAATTTATGCGACTGTTGATCAGTTACATACAGGCAAATACTATGTTAAGCAGTTCTTAGCAAACTGGTTTGGTATACCATTAGAAGACATCTCCCGCTATTTATTTATTCACGAAGATGACCGAGCGAATAATCATCTTTTCCAAGTAACAGCTGGAATTGATTCGATGGTTCTTGGTGAAACTCAAATATTAGGTCAAGTGAAGAAGAGTTTTCTAAATGGACAAGAGAACGGAACAACAGGAACAGTTTTCAACCAATTATTTAAACAAGCAGTTACATTTGCTAAACGTGCACATGCAGAAACAGCTATTGGTGAAAATGCAGTTTCCGTTTCATATGCAGCAGTGGAACTTGGTAAGAAAATTTTTGGTTCACTAAATCATAAGCATGTAGTGATTATCGGTGCAGGAAAAATGGGCGAGCTTGCAATTCAAAACTTGCATGGCAGTGGAGCAGGTAAAGTGACGGTCATTAACCGTACATTTGAAAAAGCAGAAGCATTAGCCTCTAAATTTGATGGCACTGCAAAACCTATGGATGAACTACAATGCGCTCTATTAGAAGCAGATATATTAATTAGTTCAACTGGATCAACTGATTTCGTGATTGATTATGAGCTAATGCAATTTGTAGAACGTCTGCGTAAAGGAAAACCATTATTTATGGTAGATATTGCAGTACCAAGAGATTTAGATCCTCGAATAGGTGATTTACCGAATGTGTTTCTATACGATATTGATGATTTACAAGGTATCGTAGAAGCAAATCTTGTAGAACGTGAACGTGCAGCTGTTCAAATTCAAGAAATGATTCAAACAGAAATAACTCAATTTAATGACTGGGTTACTACATTAGGAGTTGTACCGATAATTTCGGCACTTAGACAAAAAGCAAATCGTATTCAAGAAGAGACAATGGCTTCAATTGATAACAAGTTGCCTAATTTAACAGAACGTGAGCGAAAAGTGCTTAATAAGCATACAAAGTCAATCATTAATCAGTTGTTAAAAGAGCCGATTTTGCAAGTGAAAGAATTATCGGCAGTGAAAGAATCTGCTGAACAACTTCAATTGTTCCAACAAATATTTGGAATTGAAGAGGATGTAAAGCGAGAAATTACTGTACAAGCAGAAAAAGCAAAAGTTGATATAAAGCAATCATTACTGACATTCCAAAACCTACAAGAAGAAGTATCGTATTAATGAAGTAAAAAAGGAGGCGTTTTTGTATCTGTATGTGTCATAATAGATATAGAAAACGTCTTTTTATGTATTAAAATGCACTATCTTTCTGTACTTCCGCTTTAAATATAAAAAAGGAGCATATTGATGACTGATCTTGCGATGATAAGGCTACACGAGATAATGGTCATTCTCCAATCCGTTAGCCTTGTTTTTTATTTTGTCGATTATCTAAATAAAGACCGTAGTGCGCATCGTATTGCAGTGTTGCTACTTTCCATAGTGTCACTTCTTCAAACGGTTTTTTTAGTAATGTATATTATAGAAACTAAGAGATTCCCGATTTTATCGCTATTTGAAGGAATTTATTTTTATGCTTGGCTTATTATTACTTTATCCATTATATTGCAATTAGTGTTTCGACTTGATTTGCCTGCATTCTTTTTAAATATAATTGGATTTATTTTCATGACGATACATACATTTGCACCAAATCAATTAGAGCAAACGGCAGTTGGTGATGCGCTCCAATCCGAATTATTAGTAATTCATATAATATTCGCGATGTTAGCATATGCAGCCTTTTCTCTTTCTTTCGTTTTTTCATCGTTATATTTAATCTTGTATCGTGTACTAAAAAAGAAAAAGTGGTCTAAGCAATTTTCAAGACTTCCTTCTTTAAAACAGGCAGAAACAGGTATGACCTTAGCAATATTAATTGGAATTCCTCTGTTGTTTGTAAGTTTGGTCCTTGGGTTAGAATGGGCATATGTATCATTAAGTGTATTTTCTATTTTTGACTTTAAAATTGTTAGTTCCCTAGTTTTATTGGTAATCTATATCGTTGTCCTTCTTTTAAGAAAACAAGCAAGGTTTAAAGGAACGAATTATGCATGGATTCACATATATGCATTTTTGTTTGTTTTAATTAATTTTTTATTAATTAGTCCATTATCACAATTTCATCTTTGGTAATAAGAAAGGTAGAGAAATTATGCGTAAAATTATTGTAGGTTCTAGAAGAAGCAAATTAGCTTTAACCCAAACAAATTGGTTCATTCAGCAATTGAAAGATATTGGAGTACCTTTTGAATTTGAAGTAAAAGAAATCGTAACAAAAGGCGATCAAATTTTGGATGTGACATTATCAAAAGTTGGCGGAAAAGGTCTTTTTGTAAAAGAAATTGAACAAGCACTTTATGACAAAGAAATAGATTTTGCTGTACATAGTATGAAGGATATGCCTTCCGTATTACCGCCAGGGCTCGTAATGGGATGTACACCTAAACGTGTAGATGAGCGAGATGCTTTCATCTCAAAAGGACATGTAAAATTTGCTGATCTTCCAAAAGGAGCGGTTATTGGGACGAGTAGTTTAAGAAGAAGCGCACAGCTTTTGTTGTTACGTCCAGATATCGAAATCAAATGGATAAGAGGGAATGTAGATACGAGATTACAGAAGCTTCAAGACGGCGAATATGATGCGATTATACTCGCTGCAGCAGGTTTAAAACGACTTGGATGGAGCGATGAAGTAGTCACTGAATATTTATCAATTGAAGATTGTGTTCCAGCAGTTGGTCAGGGGGCACTTGCAATTGAATGTCGAGAAGAAGACACAGAATTACTTGCAGAGCTGAGAAAATTATCCGATAAAGATACATGGGATGCTGTGCATGCAGAACGTGCATTTTTAGCAGCGATGGACGGCGGCTGTCAAGTGCCGATTGCAGGACATGCAGTAATCAGTGGCGATGGAATTACAATGACTGGTTTAGTTGCAGCTCCTGACGCATCTATTGTGTTTAAAGAAGTAGTGACAAGTAAAGATGCGGAAACAGCCGGAAAAGAAGTGGCACGTTTAGTAACCGAGCAAGGAGCATATGACCTGATTCAAAAAGTAAAGGCAGATTTAAATGTCTAAACAGATGCTTTTGCAAGGTGAGAACGTCATATTTACAGGTATATTAAGGTCTTCAGAGGCTGTAGAACTTACTCTTCAATATGGAGGGAATCCAATAGTTACTCCACTTATTGCAACAAAAGAAATTGTTTCAAAAACAGACATGGAACAATTAAATGCGTGCAAAAATTATGATTGGATAATTTTTACTAGTCAAAGTAGTGTTCACGCTTTTTATTCGAAATTGAAAAAACATGGACTGGACCCTTCATTGTTCAAATCCAAAATTGCAGTGGTAGGTTCTAAAACAGCAAATGCAGCAGAGAAAATAGGTTTAAATGTAACTTTTATGCCAACTACATTTAGTGCAGATGTATTTGTGAAGGAATTTCCTACTGTATCTTCTTCAAATGAAAAATGTATTTTTTTAAAGGGAAGTATTGCAAAAGATACAATTACAAGTGGCTTAGTAAATCATGTAGATGAGTGGATCATTTATGAAACTATGGAAGTGGAAGAGAATATTGAACAAGTAAGAGCGTTTGTTGAAAACGATGGAAATTGTTCTATTATTTTTACAAGTCCATCAACTGTAAATGTCTTTCATCAAAGTATAGGAAAGAAGACAGGGTATAAGGAACTTACAGTATGTGCGATCGGACATATTACAAAAGAACATTTGGAATCTTTAGGTGCTTCTGTTCAAGTAATGCCAGAAGTCTATACATTAACGGAAGTAATCCATAAATTAGTGGACTGGAAAGGGAGAGAGTAATGAAAGAATTATTTTTTCAACGTCATCGTCGATTAAGAAAAACTGCTGGAATTAGAGCAATGGTAAAAGAAACATACTTACATAAAGAAGATTTAATTTATCCAATCTTTGTTGCAGAAGGGGAAAATATTAAAAACGAAGTAGCTTCGATGCCAGGTGTCTACCAATTTTCATTGGATCGTTTAGGAGAAGAAGTAGATGAAGTAGTTGAACTTGGTATTCCTTCAGTAATTCTTTTTGGTCTTCCAAAAGAAAAAGATGCAGTGGGGACACAAGCTTTCCATGATCATGGAATCGTTCAGGAAGGTATTCGCTTAATTAAAGAACGCCATCCACACCTTGTAGTCATCGCTGATACTTGTTTATGTGAATATACAGATCACGGACATTGCGGTGTTGTTGATGCTAACGAACAAATTTTAAATGATCCATCACTAGACTTATTAGCAAAAACTGCCGTTAGCCAAGCGCAAGCAGGGGCGGACATTATTGCACCATCTAATATGATGGATGGATTTGTAACAGCAATACGTCATGGATTAGACGAAGCTGGGTTTGCCGATGTACCAATAATGTCTTATGCAGTAAAATATGCATCAGCATATTACGGCCCATTCCGTGATGCTGCAGACGGTGCTCCTAAATTTGGCGATCGTAAAACATATCAAATGGATTATGCTAACCGTATGGAAGCAATTCGCGAAGCTGCGTCTGATGTGGAAGAAGGAGCAGATTTTTTAATCGTGAAACCAGCTCTTGCATACCTAGATATTATACGAGATGTAAAAAACAACTTCGCTACTCCGATCGTAGCTTATAATGTAAGTGGTGAATATGCAATGGTTAAAGCTGCTGCCGCAAACGGGTGGATTAATGAGAAAGAGATCGTTCTAGAATCTTTAACAGGTATGAAACGTGCTGGTGCAGATATCATTTTGACATATCATGCAAAAGATGTTGCACGTTGGTTGGAGGAGAAATAATGACTAAATCATATGAGTTATCAAAACAAGCATTTACAGAAGCGAAAGAATTAATGCCAGGAGGAGTTAACAGTCCCGTACGTGCATTTAAATCTGTGGATATGGATCCAATTTTCATGGAAAGTGGAAAAGGAGCTATTCTTACTGATATCGATGGCAACGAATATATCGATTATGTTCTATCTTGGGGACCACTTATTTTAGGTCATACTGAACCTAATGTCGTCAAAGCTATTCAACAAGTTGCTGAAACTGGTACAAGCTTTGGAGCGTCTACTTTAATTGAAACCAAACTTGCCAAACTTGTGATGGAACGTGTTCCATCTATTGAAATGGTGCGCATGGTTTCCTCTGGTACCGAAGCGACAATGAGTGCCCTTCGATTAGCTCGAGGCTATACAGGGAAAAATAAAATAGTGAAATTTGAAGGTAGTTACCATGGACATGGTGATAGCTTGCTGATTAAAGCTGGATCTGGTGTCGCTACTCTAGGTTTACCAGATAGCCCTGGTGTTCCAGAATCGATTGCGAAAAATACAATTGCTGTACCGTATAACGATTTAGAAAGCGTTCGCCATGTATTCGAAAACTTCGGTGATGATTTAGCAGCAGTAATTGTAGAACCAGTTGCAGGAAACATGGGAGTTGTTCCTCCAGTGGAAGGATTCTTAGAGGGACTTCGAGAATTGACGAAACAATATGGAACTATTTTAATTTTTGATGAAGTAATGACAGGATTCCGTGTTGGTTATAATAGTGCACAAGGATATTTTGCTATTACACCAGATTTAACTTGCCTCGGAAAAGTAATTGGTGGTGGTTTACCAGTTGGGGCTTTCGGTGGTAAACGTGAAATTATGGAAATGATTGCACCAAGTGGCCCTGTCTATCAAGCGGGAACACTTTCCGGTAATCCACTTGCAATGACCGCAGGATATGAAACACTGACACGTTTAACGGAAGATTCGTATAAGCATTTTATTAAACTTGGTGATTTACTGGAGAAAGGTTTCCGTGAAGCAGCAACTAAATATAATATCCCACACACTGTAAATCGTGCTGGTTCAATGATTGGATTTTTCCTCACAAATGAGGATGTAATTAATTTCGATACTGCTAAAACATCTGATTTAGAACTGTTTGCTAAATATTTCCGTTTAATGGCCGAAGAAGGAGTTTATTTACCTCCTTCTCAATTTGAAGGATTGTTCTTATCAAGTGCTCATACTGAAGAGCATATTGAAAAAACTGTTCAAGCTTTTCATACTGTCTTCGAAAAACTTTCAAAAAAATAAAGAAGGAAAAGTCTCGTATTAATTTATGAGGCTTTTTCATATTCTAAGAAGTTCTAACATAAGTTGTCCTATATGAAGGAGGATGACAAATGGAAGTGAAAGTATGGGATGTAAAAGAACAGTTTCTTTTTCCGAAAAGCTTTGGTGTACCAAAAGAAGTTAAAAAGGTAGAAGTTACCCCACAATATGAGCATAAAGTAACGGCGGACACGATTCAAATAATGGGGATCTATCATATCACATGTCATGTCGAATTCGAAGAAGGAGAACATGCACATCATGCTACAAGTGAGTTTACCCAAATTGAGGATTTAGATGTACAGGGTGAAGTAGGTTATTTTGAATATGCTGTGCCGATGAGTGTGGATATCGCAAAAGATAAAGTAAAAACTGGCAGTTCTCCAACTTTGAATGTTAAACATGTTAATACAAATACAACCGAGCATGCGTCTATTGAAATAGCTTGGTTAGTACGTTGTGAATATGAAGCTCCAGTAGAAAAGAAAATGGAAGTAGTGCAAGAACTAGAGAAAGAAGTAAAAAAAGAAGCTGAACATAAAGTACAACATGAAGTAACGCAGGAATTAAAACAAGAAGAAAAACAAGAAGTTAACCAAGAAATTAAACAAGAAGTTAAACAAACCATTCCGAAAGAAACAGAACATGTAGAAAGCTCATACGTTGTGGAATCGGAGCTTCAATTTATTTTTAATCTAGATGATGGAATGTCAAAATTAACGTTTCCATCAAATAATGTTTCTATAAAACAAAAAACAGAGCAATAACAAAAAAGCAAGTATTACGAAATCCCAACTCGTTGGAATGATTAATACACGTATTGTTTGAAACCCACAAATTGGAGCAATAATTCCTTTGCAGTAAAAACGTGTTATTCGTAACCACACTGGGAGTAATAAAGGGTTATATCCTCTTCTCATCGTACATTCTCCTTTCACGTGAATTAACTTGACGACATAACATAAGATTAGGTACAATATGAACAACTAAATAGTGATGCAAAGATTGGGAAGAGTAAAATGAATTGGTTATCGAAAGAAAGGAAACAATTTGCTGAAATGTTTCTGTTAATCACCGTTTGAAGGTAGCCCAGGAGCAACTTTTGTGAACGATTAGTAGCAAAAGTCGGTTTGAAGCCGTTATCTAATTGAGAGCGTGATGTGATATTTGCATCTGCGAATAAAGGTGGTACCGCGAACAAACTCCTTCGTCCTTTAGTGACGACAGGAGTTTTTTTATATTCTTTTTTAGGAGGAACAAACTATGACAAATGAGACAACAATGCCCACAAAGTACGATCCCCAATCGATCGAAAAAGGTCGATATGAGTGGTGGCTCAAAGGAAAATTCTTTGAAGCTCATCCTGAAAGTGAAAAAGAACCGTATACAATCGTAATTCCCCCACCAAATGTAACCGGGAAATTACATTTAGGTCACGCTTGGGATACTACATTACAAGATATTCTAATACGTATGAAGCGTATGCAAGGATTTGATGCACTTTGGTTACCGGGAATGGACCATGCTGGAATTGCTACACAAGCAAAGGTAGAAGAAAAACTGCGCTCAGAAAATATTACACGTTACGATTTAGGGCGTGAAAAATTTGTAGAAGAAACTTGGAAATGGAAAGAAGAGTATGCTGGGCATATTCGCGAGCAGTGGTCAAAACTTGGTCTTGGCTTAGACTATTCACGTGAACGTTTTACATTAGACGAAGGACTTTCAAATGCTGTTAAAGAAGTGTTTGTAAATCTGTATAACAAAGGGCTAATCTACCGCGGTGAATATATTATTAACTGGGATCCTGCAACCAAAACGGCTATTTCTGATATCGAAGTTATCCATAAAGATGTACAGGGTGCATTCTATCATATGCAGTACCCACTTGCAGATGGTACTGGTTCTATCAATATTGCAACTACTCGACCAGAAACAATGCTTGGAGATACAGCAGTTGCTGTTCATCCAGAAGATGAGCGTTACAAACACCTAATTGGTAAAATGGTTAAACTTCCGATTGTTGACCGTGAAATTCCAATTGTTGCGGATGACTATGTGGATATGGATTTTGGTAGTGGAGCAGTAAAAATTACTCCTGCCCATGATCCGAATGACTTTGAAATTGGGAACCGCCATAATTTACAACGTATTTTAGTAATGAATGAAGACGGTACAATGAATAAAAATGCTGCAGGCTACGAAGGAATGGATCGTTTTGCTTGCCGTAAACAAATCGTTAAAGATTTACAGGACGCTGGTGTTTTATTCAAAATTGAAGAACATCTTCATTCTGTAGGGCATTCCGAGCGTAGTGGAGCAGTAGTAGAACCATATCTTTCTACGCAATGGTTTGTAAAAATGCAGCCACTTGCCAATGAAGCAATTAAATTACAACAAACAGAAGGTAAAGTAAATTTTGTACCTGAACGATTTGAAAAAACTTATTTACAATGGATGGAAAATATTCATGACTGGTGTATTTCTCGTCAACTATGGTGGGGACACCGAATTCCTGCTTGGTACCATAATGAAACTGGAGAAGTGTATGTTGGACATGAAGCGCCAGCGGATGCTGAGAATTGGAAGCAGGATAATGATGTATTAGATACATGGTTCTCTTCTGCATTATGGCCTTTCTCTACACTCGGTTGGCCAGATGCTAATAATGAAGAATTTAAAAAGTACTATCCAACAAATACTCTTGTAACTGGTTATGATATTATATTCTTTTGGGTTTCTCGTATGATTTTCCAAGGTATCGAATTTACTGGGACACGACCATTTGAGGATGTTCTGATTCATGGGTTAGTAAGGGCAGAAGATGGTCGAAAGATGTCGAAATCACTTGGAAATGGTATTGATCCAATGGAAGTGATAGATAAATATGGTGCTGACTCACTTCGTTATTTCTTGAGTACTGGTTCTTCTCCAGGGCAAGATTTACGTTTTTCTACAGAAAAAGTAGAAGCAGTTTGGAATTTTGCCAATAAAATTTGGAATGCGTCTCGTTTTGCATTAATGAATATGGATGGCTTAAAATTTGAAGAAATTAATTTAGATGGTAAAAAGTCCGTTGCAGATGCTTGGATTTTAACCCGATTGAATGAAACAATAGACCAAGTTACGAGACTATCCGAAAAATATGAATTTGGTGAAGTGGGTCGAGCGCTATATAACTTCATTTGGGATGATATTTGTGATTGGTATATTGAGATGTCGAAACTTCCTTTAAATGGCGATGATGAAGAAGCGAAGAAAATGACTCGATCAGTTCTTGCCTATGTATTAGACAATACTATGCGCTTGTTACATCCATTTATGCCTTTCATTACGGAAGAGATTTGGCAGAACCTTCCACATGAAGGGGAGTCTATTACATTAGCAGCTTGGCCGACTGTAAATGAGGCGCTTTCCAATAAAGAAGATGCTGCGAGCATGAAGTTATTGGAGGAAATAATCCGTTCCGTTCGTAATATTAGAGCAGAAGTACAAACACCAATGAGTAAAAAAGTACCGTTGTATATTTCAGCTAAGGATACTCAAACTTTAACAGTACTAGAGGCAAATGCGAAGTATCTAGAGCGCTTCTGCAATCCTGAACCACTTGTGATTGGCCAAGGAATTGTGGCGCCAGAGCAGTCTATGTCAGCAGTTGTTTCAGGGGCAGAATTATTCTTACCACTACAAGGACTTATTGACATTGATGCTGAGAAAGCGCGCTTAGAAAAAGAATTAGAAAAATGGGCAAAAGAAGTGAAGTTAGTTCAAGGGAAATTATCGAATGAACGATTTGTTTCTAAAGCACCAGAAGCAGTAGTAGCCGAAGAACGTGCAAAAGAGCAAGATTATTTAGAGAAACACGCCGCAGTAATGAAACGTTTAGAAGAATTAAAGAATATGTAATATTGGAAATGGAGTTGACTAATAATGTCGACTCCATTTTATTGAGTTATTAATACCTGAAAATGTAATATATTTTCAAAAAAAGGTTAAGGGAGATTAAATCGAGTATAAAAGCAACTAAATTGACCTCGGAAGTAACTAAATACGAAATGGAAGCAACTAGAATAAAGCGAAAGCAACCAATAAAAAAAGCTAGAAGAAAGATGATTATCTTTCCTCTAACTTATTATTAATATAATCCATAATAGGGATCGCAATATCTTTTTTTGTTGTAGCATAGTATGACCTTGCACCTACTGGATCTTCAATTTCATTGAACAACCAACTTCCATCTGGCAGTAAAAGAAAGTCGATTCCTATATAATCGCTTTTTAACGCTTTAGCAATTTTTTGGACATCAGCAAGTTGTTGAGAATTTAAAGTATACGCTTCAACTGAGCCACCTAATGTAAAATTCGACTTAAAGCTATTTTCAGCACCAGTTCGTTTAACTGCTCCAATTACTTTTGAACCTAGCATGAATACTCTAACGTCTATTGCATTTGTTTCGATATATGTTTGAACAATAATCGTTTTTGACGAGTGTATTTCGATGAACGCTTTCGCTTGTTCTTCGGTATTTATTAGCTCTACTTGGGTTCCTCCATATCCATCAACTGTTTTTAACACAACTGGATATTCACGAATATCGGAAAATGTACATATTTTTCGTGTTGGAACGCAAGAAATTCCTAAAAGTTGGACAAGTTGAATTGCCTTCCATTTATCATTTGCGATAACATTAACTTCTGCACGATTAAACATTCGAATATTAAGTTCTTCTAATCTTTTCGATAGCTCCGGATTTCTAGCTCTAAAAAAAACGAAATCAGCATCTGGAATAGTAGAGCATTGATCATCTATTACAGTAAGTGTATGACCGTATCTTTCAGCGGCTATAATTAGCCTATCTATAAAACTTCTATTTCTCTCTATTTCTTTTAACTGGTAAATTAATAAGCCTCTCATATCACAACTGTACCAACCTTGGAAAGTATATAACTAATCATAGCATCTCCTACATTAATACCGGTAACATTAAAAATATTACGTATATGTGCAACGCCATTCACTTCACAAACTAGTGGCTCTTCGTTTTCACCAAACAATAAATCGACACCCGCAAATTCAGCATTTAATGCTTTAGCAGCTAATATAGCAACTTCTTTTTGTCTTTCTGTTAGAATAATAGGGGAAGCGGTTCCTCCATTTGTAATATTCGCACGAAAATCTGTATCAGAATGTCGGTGCATACATGCAACTACTTGTCCTCCGACAACATTTACTCGAATATCACGGCCTCTACTAGACTCAATATACTCCTGAAAAACATACTCTTTTCCATTCAATTCCTCAACTTTATCGAAAAACTGTTTTTTAGTTTCGATTAAATATACTTTCATACCAAATGATCCATGTGCTTCTTTAATAATCAGTGGTAGATGAAGTGTTTCTAATACTTGTTCATAATAACCACTATGCTGAATTGTAAAATTAGAATACACCTTAGGAGCAATAATTGTTTTTGGCATAGGAACATGAGCCTTTGCCAAAGTCATGTATTGCCGTGCTTTATTATCGCAAATTTCTATAACATCTGGATCATTAAAAACAGGAATACCTTCATTTTTCAAAAACTTTGCTAATAATATATCCTTATCTAAAAACACAACAAAGTCAGGTTTTGAGTGTAATCCGTATTGGACGTCCATTAAAAGCTCATAGTTTTTTACTAATATTGCTTCTATTCCTTGATTATTGGCTGCTACTTGAAGGAGGCGAGCTTGATCGATAAATTTTTCATCCGTAAGACTACCGTTGTATACAATCCAACATGTTTGCATAATGATTGACCTCCGCTAATGCGTGATATAATAGTATTCACAAGAAGTTTAGCACGAATTTAATCTAGAAGGAATAGGGTGGAGTAAGTGGAAATAACAAATTTTAATTTATATAAAAAAAAGTGGGAGATAGATAGTGAAACAATTATAAAACCGGGCTTAGAATCTATTCAAAAAGCATTAGATAAACTAGGAAACCCACAAAACAAAAAGCGTGTAATTCATGTGGCAGGAACGAATGGTAAAGGCTCGACCATTGCATTTTTAAGTGCAATAGCAAAAGAACATAGAATAACTTTTGGGACATTTACATCACCATGTATCGTGGATATACATGATCAAATCCAATTAAACGGCCAAAATGTTACATCTGAACAAATTGATAGAGCGTTTCAAAAGATGAAACAAGTTGGACTAAGTGGTATGTTAACAGATTTTGAGTTATTGACAGTAGTAGCTTATTTAGTTTTTGAAGAAGAAGCGTTAGATGTTATTTTCGTTGAAGCGGGTATGGGTGGAAGATTTGATAGTACTAATGTAATGAAAGAATCTATTGCTATTATACCGAGTATCTCGATTGATCATACGAATTTCTTAGGAGACACAATCGAGAAAATAAGTTGGCATAAAGCAGGAGTTTTGAAAGAGAATGGCAAATTAATTATAGGGCGATTTATCGACGAAGCGAGAAATATATTTATCCAGGAAGCGAAAGAAAAAAAGGCTACAATTATTGAATATAAAAAGGATTTTAAAGTAAATAACCATACATATACATATGGTGATATCCAATTTCCACACTTACTGCCAAGCATGATCGGCAATCATCAAATGTCTAATATGGCATTAGCTATAACAGCACTAATAGAAAGTGGGTATATTTTAGAGCAAAATAATATTCTAAAGGCAGTTGCACAAGCAAATTTACCTGGAAGAATGGAGAAGATAGGAGAAAACGTTTATTTTGATGGGGCACACAATAAAGCAAGTATTGATGCATTAGTAGAAACGATAAAAAACTTTTTTCCAAATAAAAGAATACATTTTATAGTAGGAGTTTTAAAAGATAAAGATTATCGGTATATGTTAAGAAAGTTAGAGGAAGTTGGTAGTTCTTTTGAGTTTGTAAATTTTAAACACGAAAGGGCTCTTCTTGCTACGGAATTGTATGAATATAGCGAATCTTGCGAAAAGAGTGTTACTAAAGATGGAGAGAAAATTGATATTATGAAAAATTCAAGTGAACGCATTACTATTATCACGGGTTCTTTGTATTTTATCTCAGAAATTAGAAGAAAAACAGTAAAATAGTATTTGAACTTTTCTTAATATTAAGTGTTACAATTTAAGAATAATAGATAATAAGCTAATAGTAATAGAAAATAATGCTAAGAGGAGATTAATAGTCCTATGAATTATACACAAAAAGCAAAAAAAATAATGGTTTTAATATGGCTATTATGTGTGCCATTGGGTACAGTGCTGTCATTTTTAAATTCACCAACTCATCCCTCGGACTGGGAGCATTATGGTTACTTTTTACTTTTAGCATTATTATCAAGCATATTTCCCTTCTTTATCGCAGGGTCAACAATTGTTTTAGTATTATGGGTTAATTTGGCTATTTTTTTGAATTATGGAATTTTAGCTGAACTTATTTCTATGCAATTGTGTATGTTTCCAATTATTTATCATATGAAGATCAATCGAGAAACGGTATATAAATATTTTTTCAATTCTTTTATGTTTTTTAGTCTTTCTGTTTTATGTGGTTCACTCGTCATGGCCTTAGGTTATGAAATTGGAAATTTAAACTTGAAAGATGTAGTTTTATATGGTTCTATTTATGCGATTTCATATATTTTATTTAACCATGTAATTTTATATATTCGTGAATATGTATGCGGTTTCAATCCGATTCTTTTAACAAAAGATTTTTACTGGGAAGTTTCTTGCTTATTAATGACACTACCATTTGGAATAAGCTTATATCTTTTTGAAAGCTCTATTGGTACCACCGCATTATGGTTATTAGGAATACCATTGATATCAATTACCTTACTCATCCGAATGTATAGTAATTCGGAAAAAGTGAATGCCGATCTGAACAAAGCAAGTGAGTTTGGGTATCAGTTGGCAGAACGAATGACCGGTAAAGAAATTTTGGACATGTTTTTAGAACGTTTATCGAATATGTTTCCATTAGATAGTGGTTATATTGTCGATAATGTGGATGATGAGTTTTTCATTTTACGCGCAATGGAAGATGGTGTGAATAAAGAAATTCAATGCTCGCATGAAGATATTAAAAATAGTCTTGCTGGTATTTGTTTTGAAAAAGGGATACCTGTTTTATATAAAAAACAGTCTGAATGGAATTATATGATGCCACCATTTTTAGCAAATGATATGCAAAGCGTAATGTGTGTACCGATTTATCGTAACCAAAGAATAGAAGGAGTACTGATATTAGCTGCTAGAGAGAAACATGCATTTGAACCTTATCAGTTGAAAATTGTCCATCTATTATGCTCTTATTTTGGGGTATCGCTGGAAAAAGCAAGATATATGAAAGAAGCCGTTGAAAAAAGTGAGATTTGTGAATTGACGAAAATTCATAACTACCGTTATTTGGACAAGCAATTGGAAATGGATATGAAAAAAATAGAGGAAGGTAAGTATCATTCGGTCTCTTTAATCATGCTAGATATCGACAAATTCAAAATGGTAAACGATACGTATGGACACCAAAGTGGAAATTTAATTTTGCAGAAATTCGCAGAGATTATAAATCAAGAAATTGGATCCAGCGGAACAGTTGCTAGATATGGAGGCGAGGAGTTTGTTATTCTTCTCCCAAACTATTCAAAATTACAAGCAATTTCCATAGCAGAACAACTTCGTAGAAAAATAGAGCAAACGCCATTTATTGTCCAATTAGACTTAGATGAAATTTCTCGGGATGAAATTATTTTTATAACTGCTAGTATTGGTGTTGCCTCCGCTCCAGAGGATAGTGAAGAAGGGAAATCATTACTTCGAAACGCCGATCGCGCATTGTACATTGGAGCAAAGCAGGCTGGTAGGAATAGGGTTGCGGAATATGTTAAATAAATGTTATTGTGAATTAAAACCAATTAGATAATGCTAATTGGTTTTTTTTATACTCGAATATGCAACCATAGAAAAAAGGAATGAAAATGATATGAAATTAAATGCTCGCTTAAATACAAAGGGTTTAACTCTTATTGAAATACTAGTATCTATAATTTTAATTACCATAATTATATCTGCTTTTTTTTCATTATTTATACAGTCTGCTAGAACCGGTAAAACTACAGAAGAAGTAGTGGATGCAACCTACATAGCACAAGCTGAGATGGAAAAAATATATGAGATTAGTAGAACTGGAGATTTCAACTATGGTATAGATGAAATAGTAAAGAATTTAAGCTATAAGCAACTTACTTCTACTAATCCAGATCAACATATATTTACAAAAACGATAAATGGATTATATGTACAGTTAAAATTAAAGAGGCATTCTTATCCTAAAATGTCTTACCTAATAATAGAAGTTTTTGAGCAGGAAAATGGGACACGGCCTAGGGCTAAAATGGAAACGATTTTAGAATGGGGGTCATAAATCTTGCGGAAACATTGGAATACTGAAAAAGGTATCACGCTCGTTGAACTTCTTGCAGCTATAGTGCTTGCTAGTATAGTGATGCTGTTAGTTTATAATGTTTTGATGGCGGGTACCAAACAATACAAAAACCAACTCGAAAAAAACAATCAATTAACGGAAATCTCCTATGCTTTAAAAATGATTACAAAAGATATAAGAAAAACAGAAAAACCTAAAATAATTAATAGTAGTCAAATAGAGCTGAATGGTGTTAATTATTCAAAAGATGGTAATACAATTACTAGAAATGGTGTTGTCGTTGCTAGTTCCATTCAACGTTTTCAAGTGACAGGTAATAATATTAAATGGGTTATCGAAATAGAGAGTTCTAATCAAACAGGAATAAAAAAGACTGAAAAAACCGAAATCTATCTAAGAAAAGGGGATGATTAAGTTTGAAGTTAAAAAGTTTAAAAAAAGCCCACCACTTAAATGCAAAAGGGTTTACACTTTTAGGTGTATTGATGGTATTAGTTCTCTTTAGTGTTGTAGGTGGAAGTATACTAATGGTAACTAGTAATAGTTTAAAATTTTCTGGAAATGAACGCACAGATCAATCCACTTTTTATATTGCTGAAGCAGGTATTGTTCTTACTAGAAAAGATATAGAGGATAAATTGCAAAAGGCATACGAAGATGCATACCAAAAAACGAGAGAAGACTATAAAAAAGCACAAGATGAATATTATAGACGCCCTTTAAAAGATCAAACAGGGTTTAAGTTTGATTTTGCAACCACATTAGAAAATTACTATTTAGCAAAGGTAAAAATAGAGTTACCAAAATCATGGATAGTAAAATCTGATAGTAAGGAGTTTAAAGATAGATTCACTTTTGAAAAGAACTACAATGAAGATGATGTTCTAACCGATCAAATTGCAACTGTAACCATTGCTAGAGAAAAGGAAACTAGTGATGCATTTGAATATAAAATAACTTCGGTCGGTACAATCGGCAACAAAGAACGAACCGTTAAACAAAAACTAATCGTCAATTTAAAAGTTGGGAATCTAGGTGACCCTGGAACTCCAGAAACACCGGGAACACCGGGAACTCCAGGACAAGTAGGAGGCCTAGTGGAAGGCTTACCTGAAAATACAGCTATAGTAGTGAAAAATGAAATAAAAATCAAAAGTTCAACTGTTACCGGAAATATTGCGACATTGAAACAAGGTTCTGGAAGTATAGTGGTTGACTGGGGAACTCCTAATATTAGTGGTTCTTTTTATGTACCAAGTGGTTCGGAAAAGAGTGCGTTAAAAAAACCAGCAGAAATGGGATTTTCTACTAAAGTAAATGGGGCAAAGATAGGAACCATACCAAACTTACCTACCTTTCCAGCTCCACCTAATTATAATTCCCTAAGTGACATTATATCCCCTGGGGACGGAACTTCTTCCTTGAAAGTGCAAAATAATAGCTCAATAGGAAATTTGAAGGTATCAGGTAGTCATGTATTAACTTTAGATATTGGAGATACCGATAAAGAACTTGTATTAAATAATTTAGAAATTAGTGGTGCTGCACAGATTGTTATTAAAGGTTCTGGGAAGTTAACTTTACATGTAAAAAATAACTTTTACGTTACAGGAAGCGGTAAATTTAATGTTCTATCATCTAATAAAAACACAGAAATCTTTTACTCAGGAAATGAAGTGTTAGGAAAAAATTTTGGTGGAGGAGCTGAAATATATGCATCTATATATGCCAAAACAGCAAATGTAGATATCTCTTCTAGTACAAAGGTAAATGGAAATATCCTTTCTGGTGGCAACTCATTTATAGTGCGCGGTGAGGGAAATGTTGGTCCTTCTTTATACTTTGCTCCGAATGCACATTTTGAAGTTAGGAACAGCGGAAAAGTCACAGGAACAATTATTGGTAATTCAATTAGTATGGAAGGGGAAGGATTAGTAAAGTTTGGGGAGCCACAATATAATACGTGGGTTCCTGCGATTCCTGGCACTCCAAGTAAGCCTGGAACTCCTCCAACAAAGTCCGACAACCCGAATTTAACAAAAAGAGAGCCTTTGATTGAAATCTAGTCTTGTCATCTTGGAAAGTCTCATTTGTTAACACATAAGATTCCATTCATTCTTCTAGAATGGAATAAAATCTTTGAGTAAAGTGAATATTTCTTGCAAAGTAATGAAATAAATTTTATTTTTGTAAAAAATCTAGTTTTATAGTCTTATTTTTGTTTAGCGAATTTTTATATTAAATATATGATTGTGAAATAAGTCATATACAGTGAAGGGAGCAATATTGTATTATAATTACAATAAACATTATACTCGGATTAAATAAAATAGAAAAAGTTGATCGGAGGATTGATGATGAAAATACTTAAAAAAAGTATTAGTCTAGTATGTTTAATTACTCTCTTTATCTATTTATTGTTATCAGAAAATAATATTGCTTTTTTAACTGTAGACGCCGAATCTGGCGGATCCACTATAGGTGGAGTACAAATAGAAGATTTAGATAAAAAAGAAATAACTAAACGATTGGAAATAGCAGTTGCAAATTGGAAGGAAAACAATGATTTGGAGATTGTCGGTGAAGGAGTACATACGCCTATAGATACTGCATATTTTAATTTTGATGTAGAAGCTTCTGTAAATCAATACTACATTAACTCTCAAAAGCCTTGGTTTGCTTTTTGGAAAAAAGATTCAATTGTACATATACCTCTTCAATTTACAATAGAACCTGCATTAATAGAATTAATCGAAGAAAATTCAAAATTAAATAAAGAAGAGACGCTTGAAAACATTAAGACTCAAGTCGGGCTGTTATCAACAGAACCTATTGACGCTGTATTCGAAGATATATCAGCTTTAGAATCAGAACGTATTGCTTTTGAAGTGGGAGAAGTATCAATTAACACGGTAGGTTTATCGGAAGTTATTACAGCGTTGAATGAACAGGTTATTTCTACAGGTGAGGTCTTTTCTTTTTTAGATAAAACAAAGGATATAAGTAGTTTATATAGCGATGAAACTGCTGATTTTATTTCTTCATTGTTGTACAGCGTTATACTTAAAACTGATTATGAAATTGTGGAACGGTACTCCCAAGGAGTTATTCCATCTTATTTAGAGCCGGGGATAGAAGCAGATATTGACCTAAAATCGAAGAAAGATCTAAAATTTGTGAATAACAATAATCCAGCTGTATTAAAAGTGAGTTTAAAAGATTCTAACTTGTTAGTAGAATTGTATTCTCTTCCAACTGAGACAATAGGTAAGTATGAGGTTCGTAATACTCAAGTCGTTAATCCGAGAACAATCTACCGCTATTCCTCTGACTTAAAACCGGGTGAGGAAAATCTTATTCAAGAAGGAATTCCTGGATTAAGAGTATCCGTTTATCGCATTGTTTCGGATAAGAAAGGACCTTATGAAAAAGAAGAGCTTGTTAGTCAGGACTACTATTCTCCAACTCATCGAATAGTATTAAAATCTTCCTTAACATCTGAAGCTACTTTAACGAAAGATCCTGACCTGGAGGTTGATTTAAATGGAGACGGTTTGTCTGATATGGATGAAAAAGAATCTAATAACAATCCGAACGCGGAAGAAGATACCGAGAATTCATCCTTAAAAGATGATTCAGATAAGTTACCAGAGGGTAGCTATTATGATAAAGCAGGAAATATTATTACTCCGAATAATTAACTATTAAGAAAGGGGGATCTTAGTGAAAACCAATGCACGCAAACTTTTAGGAGATTTACTAGTAGAATCAGGTGTTATAGGAGATGAGCAACTAGAATATGCATTAACCCATAAAAATAAAGAGGAAAAACTAGGGGATTTTTTAATAAGCGAAAACCTAATCACGGAACAGCAACTAATTGAAGTATTAGAGTTTCAACTAGGGATTCCCCATGTAAACTTAAATCAATATTCAATAGACTCGGAACTTATACAATTAGTACCAAAAGAATTGGCAAAGCGAACAAATATTATGCCACTTAGAAAAAATAAAAACAAGCTCTTAATTGCAATGGCTGATCCAATGGATTATTTCGCTATCGAAGAAGTACGTATGGCTACAGGCTGTCAAATTGAGACAAGTATTGCCGCAAAAGATGATTTATATCGTACCATTACTAAATATTATGATTTGCAAGAATCCATGGATCAAGCTTTGATTGACATGACACCTACAGAAATTGAAAATGATAATCAAATTACAGATGAAGATTCACCTATAGTTCGATTAGTGAATCAGATAATTGTAAATGGCGTGGCACAACGTTCGAGTGATATCCATTTTGACCCGCAAGAGACAGAATTGAAGGTTAGGTATCGTATAGATGGTATGCTAAAAACGGAACGTGCATTACCAAAATATATGCAAAATGTGATTTTGGCACGTATTAAAATTATGGGAAATCTCAATATTACTGAAAATAGAATACCACAAGATGGACGTATTAAAATAACGGTAAATATGAAAGCGATAGATATTCGACTTTCTACACTCCCGACAATTTATGGGGAAAAAGTTGTTATGCGTATTCTAGATATGGGGAATGCGTTAAATGATTTAAATAAATTAGGTTTTAATGATAAAAACTTAATGGCTTTTAATAAAATGATCGGACATCCAAATGGAATTGTCTTACTTACAGGGCCAACAGGATCCGGTAAATCTTCTACTCTATATGCAGCTTTAAACAAACTCAATAATGAAAATGTCAATATCATAACAGTGGAAGACCCAGTTGAGTATCAATTGGAAGGTATTAATCAAATTCAAGTACGCGAAGAGGTAGAACTGACTTTTGCAGTTGGTCTCCGGTCCATATTGCGACAAGATCCGGACATTGTAATGGTGGGAGAGATACGAGATTTAGAAACTGCACAAATAGCTGTGAGAGCGTCTTTAACTGGACATTTGGTGTTAAGTACACTTCATACAAATAGTGCGGTAGAGTCTGTTTCGAGATTAAGAGACATGGGTATTGAACCATTTTTGCTATCTTCTTCATTGGTAGGAATAGTGGCCCAGCGTTTAGTAAGAAAAGTATGTAGAGATTGTGGAGAATATAGAGAACCAAATGAACGTGAAAATGAGATTTTCTCTGAACATGGAATGTCAGTGGAAAAGATACAGCGGGGAAAAGGTTGTCCAGCCTGTAATAAGACTGGATATCGCGGAAGAATTGCTATTCACGAAGTATTAATAGTAGATGATTTTGTTAAAAATATTATATTAACAGGAAAAAACCCGTCTCATTTGAGAGATCATATGAAAGATACTGGCTATTTGAGTTTACTAGAAGATGGACTGTTGAAAGTAAGAGAAGGGCTGACGACAACAGAAGAAGTGCTTCGTGTAGCTACAGTTAACTGAGGTGAGTTATATGGAATTCAATATCATTCAATTATTAGAGAAAACCTTTAATGATAAGGCTTCTGATCTTCATCTCACAGTAGGGGTAACGCCAGTTTTTCGTGTAAACGGAAAGCTAAAATCCTATGGTGATTATATATTAAAAGAAACGGATACGAAAAGAATGTTAGAGGAGTTGTTATCTCCTGCAAACATAAACGAGTTTGAATTAAAAGGGGAAATCGATTTTAGTTACGCTTTGCCTGAACTTTGTCGCTTCCGTATCAATGCATATCATCAACAAAACAATGTAGCTATTGCTATAAGAATGATTGAATCCAAAATTCCATCTATTGAAGATTTAGGTATGCCGAATATTCTTTATACACTTGCGGATAAACCGCAAGGGCTTATTTTAGTAACAGGTCCCACAGGTTCTGGGAAATCTACTACCCTAGCTTCTATGATAGATTACATTAATTCGACTACATCCAAGCATATTATTACGTTGGAAGACCCAATCGAATATGTGCATACACATAAAAAGTCTATTATCAATCAAAGAGAAGTGGGCTCCGATACCCAAAGTTTTTCTAATGGACTAAGAGCAGCACTACGACAAGATCCAGATGTGATTCTTGTAGGAGAGATGCGAGATTTGGAAACAATCTCTACAGCAATTACAGCTGCTGAGACAGGGCATTTAGTAATGGCGACTCTTCATACTAGCAGTGCACCTACTACAATTGATCGGATAATTGATGTGTTTCCGCCTCATCAGCAAGGTCAAATAAGAATACAGTTGGCTAATGTTCTGCAAGGAATTGTTTCGCAACGTTTATTTATTAGAAAAGATGATAAAGGTCGTGTCGCTGCAACGGAAATTCTTATGCAAACACCATCTACAGCTAATCTTATTCGCAATGAAAAAGTTCATCAAATTCAGAATGTGATGCAAACGAGTCGAGCTCTTGGTATGCATACATTGGAAACATCTATTCAACAATTAGTTTCAACTGGCAAGATTTCTTTAGATACTGCAAGACCTTATATGAATGTTGGTGACTACTAATGGTGGTCTATAAATATTCAGGGAGAACCTCTAGGGGAACTGTAAAAAAGGGGATTGTGGACGCTACTAATAAACAAATGGCTATTTCTAAATTACGTACCCAAGGCATTAACCCTCGGGAAATTGAAGAGTCCAAGAGTATTCTTCATAAAGAATTGTCTTTAGGTGGTAAAGTGCGTAATCAGGATTTTGTCATATACAGTAGGCAATTTGCCACTCTCATCAGGGCTGGGATATCTATTTTAGAATCTACTAAAATTTTAGCAGAGCAAACTTCTAGTAAACCATTAAAAAAGGGTCTGCAAGCAGTAGAAGAGGATGTTCGATCAGGTCTGTCTTTTTCAGATGCTACTGCTAAAAATCCAAAAGTGTTCCCTGCTTTATTTGTGAATATGATTAGGGCTGGGGAAGCTACCGGTAATCTGGATGATGCTCTAGAACGATTAGCATTCTCTTATGAAAAAGAGTTTAATTTGAAGAAAAAAGTTCAGTCTACTCTGGCTTATCCTGTCGTCTTATTATTTCTGACGATAGTAGTCTCTGTATTTTTGATGCTAACGATTGTACCTCAATTTGTTTCGATGTTTGAAGATATGGGAGCAGAATTACCAACCATCACGAAGGTAGTGATGGGGTTGAGCGAATCACTACAGTCTTCCTGGTATATATACACGATTCTTATCTTAATAGTAGTTATTGTTTTGAACTTTCTATATAAGAAAAATGAACAATTCAATTATTCCATTCATTTATTGCTTCTAAAAGTACCTGTGTTTGGAAAGTTGCTACAAAAGTCTGCAATTGCTAGGATGACTCGAACACTTTCTTCACTTTTCAGCAGTTCAGTGCCTATTTTACAAGCATTAACGATTGTTGAAAAAGTGATAGGAAATCCAGTTGTTGCTAAAGTTGTACGAGAATCACGGACAAGTCTTGAACAAGGGAGTACGCTATCAGCACCGCTTGCAAGAAGCTGGATTTTCCCTCCTTTGGTTACCCAAATGACTTCGATAGGAGAATCCACAGGTTCACTAGATTACATGCTTGAAAAAATAGCAGATTTTTACGAGGATGATGTCGATCGTACGGTTGATACGCTAAAGTCGTTAATAGAACCCCTGATGATTGTTTTTTTGGCTACCATCGTTGGAACAATTGTAATGGCGATAATGATACCAATGTTTAGTATGTATGAACAAATCTAGTTTTCCCCATTTGAAGGAGGTGAAAAATTCATGAACGTAGAAATGAATGAAATTAATGAAACTTCAAATAAAGGAGCCAATAAAATGAAAAAAATGAAACAATTATTAAAAAACCAAAAAGGTTTAACGCTTATTGAACTTTTAGCGGTAATCGTAATACTTGCAATTGTAGCTGCAATTGCAGTTCCAGCAATCGGAAACATTATTGAAAATAGTAAATATAATGCAGTGAAAGCGGATGCTACTAATGTTTTAAGTGCAGCACAGTTATATTATACTGATGGTCCAAAGGATGGAGATCCCAACCCGATTACAGTAGCAAAATTAATTGAATATAACTATTTAGAATCACCTGGTAGTATACCGACCGATGCAACAGTTGCAAAAGCTAGTCCTAGTACTATAACTACTTCAAAGATTCCTTACTCAAATGGGAAAAACGTTACTTTTACTAGTGCAACCCTTAAAATGATTAATGATGATAAACAAAAAGGTAGTGACCCGAACGATAAAACTATTACTAAATAGTAATGTAATAAGCTAGAATTTTGATTTTTTCTACAGCAGCCCACAGCTGCTGTAGTCTGTTAGTTTTATCTTTGAGGAAATGAATACTTCATTTCCTGAACCATAAAACTAAATTACAGCTATACATAGGGGAGAAGAATATGTTTAAAAAGAAACCAAAGCGCTATGTGGCTTTAGATCTAAATGAATATATGGTAAGAGCAATAGTGATGTCTGGAGCTGATATTGAGCAAGCTTCTGTTTATGAGTATCCTTTAAGTATAGACATCTTTGAAGGAGATATATTAGAAGATGAGATGGCGCTTTATGAAACGATGAAAACACTCATACAAGAGTGGGGTATCAAGCGTTATGATGTTCGCTTCTTTGTGCCAGACAGTACAGTTATGATGAAAACGTTTGAACATCCATCCGATGTGACCTCTGCTAAGTTGAAGGGGTATGTGGAGATGGAGTTGGGGCGAACCATTCATTTGCCTTTCTCTCAACCACTTATAGATGTTTATGATTTCAATCCTGGTGATGGGGAGGCGGTTTTGTTTGCTGCACCTTCTGAAGAAGTAAACAAAATAGCTGGCTTATTAGACGATTTACATCTGCATCCAATTACTGCAGATGTAAGATCGTTAGCAACGATTCGCTTTTTAGAGAAGACAATTGGTTTGGAAGAAAAAAAGAGTTATTTAATTACAGAATGGTCCATCTCTGGGGTTTCTATTAGCATTTATACGGGAGGAAAAGTAGAATTTCTTCGCTATCAATCAATTGATACTTTTAAAGAAAAGTGGCAAAGTAAAGACAATAATAATGAGATCAGGTTTATTTATGATGGAGAACTGGAAGAATACCGAACACAATTAATAGATCAAATTGCTGAGATAGATCGAATCCTTAATTTTTATCGTTTCTCTTTATATAAGGGAGAAAGAGCGGTAGACGAGATAATTACTTTAGGGGATTCTCAAGAAATGGACTATATTGCTTCTGAGATGAAGGCGAATTTTGCTACACCAGTTAGATATGTAGATGATTCTCAAGTACAGGTATATCACCCAAATTTAAAATCTAAGCATATTCCACTCATTGGACTTGTATACAGGGAGGCATAAAGATGGTTCCAGAAATAAATTTATTGCCTAAAATGGAACGACAGAAGTCCAATTCTATTTTAATTATTGGTATTGGTTTAATGTTATTTGTCACAATACTTTTGTTTTTGTTAATTCAATATTTTTCTGTGAAAAGGGATATAGAGACCCTTACTGCAGAAGAGACATATTCGGCCGCGGAGAGAGAAGACTTAACACAACTAGTAGATGGTTTAAATATGTCCGGGCAGGATAATCTACAGGCCTCTGTGACTTTTGCTGATCGTGTTTCCAAACCGGTAAGTCCATTGTTAATAGAAGTGAACTCACTGATGGAGGAACATACATATTTACGTCAATATGAATTTATAGAACAAACTATCAAAATCACTTTAGATGTAGAAACGATGCAGAGTTTGTCTATATTCATTGATAAATTATTAAATAGTAATTATTTTGCGGATGTGAAAGTGGAGAGTGTAACGAATTTTGATCTTTCGAACTCTGCTGAGAGTATGGAAAAGAAGTTTGATATTATCCCCCGTTACTCAGCTATATTAAATTTAGATATTGATCCATCCTATTTGGAAAATGGAGGTGTCACTCCATGAACGAATTAGTTAGTAATAAAAAAACAGCTGCTATACTAATTGCTGCTCTTGTGATCGTTTTGTTAGGTGCAGTTTACTATTTTTTGATACTACCTCTAAAAAACGAAAAGGCGTCTAAGGAAATAAATGTAGAGGTTTTACAGGGGGAAGTTGCTGCTTTAAAGGAAGAATATTCTTCTTCTCAATTGCAGGAAGATTCGACAGAGAATACATTCTATTTAAAAACGCAAGTTCCATTGACTCGTGAATTAAATGAACTTATCCGTTCAATGGAAGAAGTGGAATTACTCAGTGATTCTAAAATTGTTTCTGTTGAGTTTAATAATTATGACGGAACGATAGAGGATGCTCAGTTATTACCTAAGACAACCTTGGAAAATGGGGAGACTGAATCACAAAATAATAATGATACAACGGATGAAACGTCTGAAGCATCGCCCGTATCACCTGTCGCTGAAATAGGTCTTCCAGAAAAATTAAAATTAATCACATTTAACATTTCTATTTTGACAAAAAATTATGAACAACTTGTTTTGTTTGTTGAAGAAATAGAGAATTTAAAACGTATCTACCGTGTTGATCAGATTACAATGTTAGCACCAGGAGAGGATCAGTTATTAAACGGGGAAATAGATGATGATATAGCTGCTACAATTCAATTGACCACATTCTATTATGATGAAAAAAATAATGGAGAATTAAAATGACTATTCTTTATACGGTATTATTTTTCTTGTACGGCCTAATTTTCGGTTCCTTCTTCAACGTAGTAGGATTACGAGTGCCGAAAGGAGAGTCTATTGTAAAACCTCCTTCCCATTGCACTGTCTGTGAACGAAATTTGACGATTCTCGATTTAGTGCCGGTATTTTCTTATCTCTTTTTAAAAGGGAAATGCAGAGGTTGTGGAACGAAAATTCATTGGATGTATCCAGTGATGGAGCTTACAACGGGCGTATTATTTGCATTTGCTTTTGTTCAACTTGGGTTTTCAAAGGAATTAATTGTAGCAATCTTATTTATTTCGTTGCTTGTAATTATTACGATATCGGATATCGCTTATATGCTAATACCGGATAAGATTCTTTTATTCTTCGTAATTCCTTTAATTGCAATGAGAATTTTATCGCCTTTAACTCCTTGGTGGGACAGTATTTTAGGAGCGGTAACAGGATTTGGTTTGTTATTTTTAATCGCAGTATTGTCGAAAGGTGGAATGGGTGGCGGAGATATTAAACTATTTTTTGTCATCGGTATTGTGTTAGGTGTTACGGAGACGGTAGTAACCCTCTTTTTGGCGTCTTTCATTGGTGCTATTGTTGGAGTAATTCTTTTGAAAAAAGCTAAGAAAGGACGTAAAACTCCGATACCATTTGGACCTTCAATTGCTGTAGCTGCAATTATTTCTTATTTTTTCGGCAGTATGCTTGTCGATTGGTATGTGAATTTGTTCTTTTAACTCGATAACTTTTGTGGACGAGCCGACATAGGTCTCGTCTTTTTTTATTATCTACATGTTAAGGTTGTGGAAAAAGAGGTGAATTTATGCCAATTAGAAGACGGAATTCGAGAAATAAAGTAATTTTAGCGGGTTTACAAGGCTTAATAATAGGGGTAGTTGGAGTATTACTCTTCGGATTTATTTTAAACTTATCAAATGTAAAAAAAGAAGAAGAGGCAGAACAGGTTGGACAAGTTTCTACACCTCCTAATGCGGAAGGAAAAAAAGATAAAATAGAAGTAAGTGCTGATTTGGCGCTTCCTTTTAAAGCTAAACAATATGGTGTGTTTACAACAAAAGAGAGTGCAATTGCATTTATCAGTGAGCAACCAAGCCTTCAAAAGGCAAGCATTGTCAATGTAAATAATCAATTCTATGTGTGGAGTAAATTGTTTGTTGATGAGGTAAGTACTTCAGATAGTGAAAATCTGCAAACTTTCATTAAACCATTATATATTTCTACAAAGGGTTGTGAAGATCCGAAAATGAAAAAAATTATCAACGTATTACAAGAAGAAAAACTATCAAAAAATTATTTTAATACACTTGCTAAAAAAGAAGAATATCCTGAAGATTTGATGAGTATAGTAGCCGCTATATCAACGTTTTCAGAAGATCCTGCCGTTATTAGATTGCTTGTTTTGACTCATTATTTAGAACAAAATAATTGCTTAAAATTGAATTTTTGATGTAAATATAGGAGTGAAATGAAATTGTAATGTTTTTATACACAATTTCCATTTTTGCTTATCTTTTGTATCCTATTGTAAAGGGGGAATTAAGATGAAACTTATTACAGACAAAAAAATAATTTTAGCAAGTGAGTCACCTAGAAGAAAAGAACTTTTTAGTAGTTTAGGAATTCCTTTCGAAGTACAACCATCCAGTGTAATCGAAGAGTTAGGTGGTCTCTATACTCCAGAGGAGATGGCTATCGGTATTGCGGATCTAAAGGCTTCCACCATTGCCCATAGAAATCCCAATGCCATAGTAATAGCCGCTGATACAACTGTTTGGTTAGGTAGTGAGTTATTATCCAAGCCTAAAAATAATGAGCAAGCCAAAAAGTTTCTAAGATTACTTTCTGGAAAAGTCCATAATGTCATTACAGGTGTTTCTATTTTAGGTCAAGATATTAGTATTGCTTTTGCGGAATCTACTTTAGTGAAATTTTATGAGCTTTCCAATGAGGAAATCGATGCTTATGTCGAAACTGGTGATTCCTTAGATAAAGCAGGAGGGTATGGAATTCAAACGATGGGGGGACTATTCGTTGAAAAAGTTCAAGGAGATTATAATAATGTGGTCGGTCTTCCTATAAGTCGTTTGTATAGAACTCTGCTAAATTTAGGTGTAATAGAATTTGCTAAGGAGAAATCCAAATGACCGTGAATTTGCCACCTTCTTTAATGATTCGTGACGTTCATTTAGCAGATCGTCCTCGTGAAAGATTGATAAGACAAGGTGCTGAAAGCTTGTCCAACCAAGAACTGATTGCTATCTTGCTTCGTACTGGTACGAAGCAAGAGTCTGTTCTTCATCTCGCTAATCGTGTCCTCACCTTTTTTGAACAAATTCAAGAATTAAAAAATGCGACTCTAGAAGAAATGATGTCTGTGAAAGGCATCGGGGAAGCAAAAGCCGTTCACCTTTTAGCTGCGGTTGAACTTGGGAGAAGATTATCCCAGCAACAAACAGATGATAAGTTTACAATTAGATCTCCAAAAGACGCCGCAACTTATTTAATGCCCGATATGACTTCTTTAAAACAAGAACATTTTGTTACGCTTTTTTTAAACGTAAAGAATCAGATACTTCACAAACAAACTATTTTTATCGGATCTCTCAATGCATCCATTGTTCACCCACGAGAAATCTTCCGCGAAGCAGTGAAACGTTCAGCGGCTTCTATAATTTGCGCACATAACCATCCTTCCGGAAATCCCGCACCTTCACCCGAAGATATTGATGTAACCAAACGATTATTAGAAGCAGGACAACTTATGGGGATTGAATTATTAGATCATGTCATCATTGGAGATCATCAATTTATCAGTTTAAAAGAAAAGGGGTACATGTGACACTGTGCATTTTCCGTTCTATCCGTTATAATGTGAGTTATGACTTTAAATTAACATAGAGAAACTTGCGTTTGATGGAAAGGGAGTAAAAAATAGTGTTTGGATTTGGATCAAGAGATGTAGGTATCGATTTAGGAACAGCGAATACGCTGGTTTTTATTAAAGGTAAAGGTATTGTATTAAGAGAACCGTCTGTAGTTGCTAAAAACGTGCAGAATAGAACTATCGTTGCGGTTGGTAATGATGCAAAAAATATGATTGGACGTACACCTGGTTCTATTGTAGCAATTCGTCCAATGAAAGATGGCGTAATCGCTGACTTTGATACAACTTCAGCTATGATAGAATATTATTTAAAAAATGCGATGAAAGCGGCAGGTATGTCATGGAGCAAGCCGAATGTGATGATTTGTGTTCCATTTGGAATTACCTCTGTAGAGCAGCGGGCAGTAATTGACGCTGCAAAACAAGCTGGGGCCCGTGATGCAATAACAATAGAGGAACCATTTGCAGCTGCAATCGGAGCAAATTTACCTGTGTGGGAACCTACTGGTAGTATGGTCGTTGATATAGGTGGAGGTACGACAGAAGTAGCGGTAATTTCACTTGGGGGAATTGTAACGAGTGAATCCGTCCGAGTTGGCGGCGATGCAATGGACCAAGCGATTACTAGCTATGTTCGTAAAAAATATAATTTAACAATTGGTGAACGTACTGCAGAAGCAATTAAAATTGAAATTGGATCTGCAAGAGTAATGGATACGGAAGATCAGATGGATATTCGTGGTAGAGATTTAGTAACTGGCTTGCCAAAAACAATTGAAATCTCTTCTAAAGAAATTGCCAATGCACTTCGTGAATCTATTTCTGCCATTATTGATGGTGTAAAGAAAACACTTGAGCAAACACCTCCCGAATTATCTGCGGATGTAATGGAACGTGGAATTATGCTAACGGGTGGTGGAGCACTTCTTAAGAATTTAGATAAAGTAATTAGTTACCAAACGAATATGCCGGTATTTATTGCAGAAAATCCATTAGATTGTGTAGCTTTCGGAACAGGGAAAGCACTTGATCATATGGAATTATTAAAAAGACAACAAACGAGAAATTAAGGAGTAGTGAGGTATGCCACAGTTTTTTTCAAATAAGCGATTAATATTGCTGCTTGTAGGAATGATATTTCTTGTGGCACTCATCAGCTTTTCGTTACGAGATAGAAATCATGCATCAGTACCTGAACAATTAATTAAAGACGTGGTCGGCTTTGGACAATCCATTTTTTCGAAGCCGACACAGTACGTTACTGGTGTTTTTAATAATGTTGAATCATTACTTAATACATATGATGAAAATAAACGATTAAAAGCTAGATTAGAAGATTATGCTACCTTACAAGCAGATGTGAATGATTTAGAAATAGAAAATAATGAATTACGTAAAATTATAGATAAAAAAGAAAATCTTCGTGCATTTAATCCAATTCAATCTACTGTTATTGCTAGAAATCCAGATCAATGGGAAGAGAAGATTATTATTGATAGAGGAAAAATTCATGGGGTAAAAGTAAATATGGCTGTTATGACTTCGCAAGGTTTAATCGGGAAAGTTATATTAACAACTCCATATACATCTACCGTTGAACTTTTATCAACTCAAAATCCTAATTACCGAGTGTCCGCAGTAATTTCAGACAAAGAAGAAGTTTTTGGACTAATTGAAGGTTATGATGAAAAACGGAAAGAACTGATATTAAAGAGAATTGATTCCGAGTTTGAAGTTAAAAAAGGTCAAAAAGTCACTACTTCTGGTCTAGGTGGAATTTTTCCAAAAGGTATCCTAATCGGTGAAGTTACAGAAGTGACAACAGATGATTACGGCTTGACTAAGCTTGCTTATGTAAAACCAGCTGTTAATTTCTCCATTTTAGACCATGTAATTATATCGCAACGTAATATTGCTCCTGTAGATGGAACAGATGGAAACAATACGGAGAGTGACTTAACTCAAGATGATGGTGATGGATTATGATCCGTTTTTTAGTAATTATCATTTCGGTTCTATTATTTTATATGGAACCGATTTTTGGACTTTTTTCTCCTATTGAGCTTAATAGTGATTTCTATGTTTTAGTGCCACGTTTTTTAATCATATATTTAATATTTGTCGCTATCTACTATGATCGGAAACGTGCAATAATTTATGCAGTGTTTTTTGGACTCTTGTATGATGTGTTTTTCATTGATATTATTGGTTTATATTCTTTTATTTATCCATTAATGTGTTTAGTTGCTAGTTTTATTGTTAAATATGTTCATCAGCATTTACTTGTTGCTACTATTTTGACACTTATTTTAGTGGCGGCAGTAGAGTTATTATTATTTTTGTTTTATACTTTTATTGGTATTAAAAGCATGACTTTTACAGATTTTTTACAACATAATCTCCTTCCAACTATGATTGCTAACTTTATCTTTATCGTGATGTTTGGATGGCTCTTTAAATATATTCTTCTAAATCGATTTAAACAAAAAACATTATTGCTTCAAAAATAATGTTACGTTAAACGGTGGATCTGAGGTGACTTGATTGACAAAAAAGCAGTTAATATCTATTAAAGGAACGAAAGAGGGCCTTGTATTACGCCTAGACGATCAGTGTTCATATGCAGAGCTTTTAGAAGAATTAGCTAAAAAGGTTTCTGACGAGGGTTTTGAAGGTCAAGCTGAGGTTCTTTTACAATTAGGAAATCGATATTGTAATGATGAACAAGCGAAAGAAATTATCAACTGTGTGCAGCAAACTGCACATCTTCGAGTATCAAAAATTCAAAGTGAAGTAATGACAGTCGAAGAATGCAATAAAAGATTGTTAGAAAATCAATCAGAGACTTACGTAGGTATAGTTCGATCTGGACAAGTTATAACCGCTTTAGGTGACTTAGTTGTGATCGGCGATGTTAATCCTAATGGAAGAGTTGTCGCTGGTGGTAATGTATTTGTATTAGGAAGACTAAAAGGAATAGCACATGCTGGTTCTAATGGTAAAAGAGATGCCGTAATTGCAGCATCATGGTTAGAGGCTACTCATTTGATAATTGATAATGTAGTAGAAACAATGACGGATGAGTTAAGTATATTATCCGAGCATCCAGAAATGGAATGCGCATATTTACATACTAATGGATTTATTGCAATTGATCGTTTGCAAGAGCTTCGATTAATAAGACCGAATCTATCGACATTTAAAGGAGGAAGCTAATGTGGGAGAAGCAATCGTAATAACTTCTGGGAAAGGTGGAGTCGGTAAAACGACGACAACTGCAAACCTTGGAACTGCATTGGCTCTTCAAGGTAAAAAAGTTTGTTTAATGGATACTGATATCGGTTTAAGAAACTTAGACGTTGTTCTAGGGCTTGAAAATAGAATCATTTATGATCTTGTAGATGTCATTGAAGGCCGTTGTAAAGTTCATCAAGCATTAGTGAAGGACAAGCGTTTTGAGAATAAATTATTTTTATTACCCGCTGCCCAAACAACCGATAAAAATGCAGTTAATCCAGAGCAAATGAAAGACCTTGTGACCGAGTTAAAAAGGGACTATGATTATGTATTAATTGACTGTCCTGCGGGAATTGAGCAGGGATATAAAAATGCAGTTGCTGGTGCAGACAAGGCAATTGTGGTGACAACTCCTGAAATTTCAGCAGTTCGTGATGCAGATCGTATAATTGGGTTATTGGAGCAGGAGGAAACGATTGATCCACCAAAATTAATTATTAATCGCATACGTCAACATCTTATGAACAAAGGCGAAGCGCTAGATATTAATGAAATTACAACTCATTTATCGATTGATCTATTGGGAATTGTAGCAGATGACGAAAGTGTTATCACATCATCAAATAGAGGTGAACCCGTTGTCATGGATCCATCTAATAGAGCTGCATTAGGGTACCGTAACATTGCCCGTCGTATTTTAGGTGAGTCTGTACCATTAATGTCAATGGACATGCCTAAAAAAGGTGTTATGTCTAAAATCAAATCTATCTTTTCAAAATAAATTCTAGCCGACTACCAAAATATTTGGTAGTCTTTTTTTAAAAAGATAAGAAACTACCATAGCTCACGCAAAATTATATGAAATTGATATACTAGTAATTCAGTGTTTATTTATTCTTAAAGAAGCGCTGAGCGGACGAAATTGCATCTTCGTCCGCTTTTTAAAAGAATAGGAAAGTATCTATTCTCTCATTAACCAAATTTAATGCATTATGTCTCTACCACAAGATTATCAAAAAATGGATCGTGAAGAGCGACGCAGTCACCACGATCCAAAACTTTTATGTTAATAGTGTAGCCAATGTTTTGTCCAAAGCACTCTAGAAATAGACAAGATGCACTTAAAAGGACGCTTGCGCTATTTTTTATTCATGAAATTGCCCCCTATTTCATATATATCTAAGAGGGGGAATGTTATGTTTTCTAAAAAAAAATGGATGTTTGCATTTGTATTCGTAATGCTATTCTTTATGTTGTATAAATTTGAAAATAATGATGTATTATCGACTAGTTATTCCACATCACTTCTAGAACCTCAAAAACCAAGTGACATATACAAGAGAGTAGTTTCTTGGTTCACAAAATCGGAAGATCTCATTAATGTTAGCGCACCTATAACGTCACCTCCTTTAATCGAGTATAAATCGATACAGCCTTTTGAGGATGGTGCAATTTTATCAATTGAAGATTCACAAGATCTGTATGCTTCTGAAAATGGATTGATAATATTTACTGGTTATACTAAAAAAACCGGAAAGACTCTTTCTATCCTGTATGACACTGGAGAAACAGCAACGTTTGGATTTGTTAAAGAGTTTCATCAATTACCATACACAACTATAAATGCAGGAGATGCTTTTGCGTCTGCGGACAATGAGATTCTTTATATTAAAGTAGAAAAGGATAAGAAAACTTTAGACACGAATGAACTAGTCGGATGGCTAGCGGAAACGTATGACCAATAAAATCTTTAAAGTACATCCCATTATGATTCCTTTTTTTTTATTTTTTTATTTATCTGGTGAGATTGCTATTTACTCCATTGTGTTTGGATCTCTATTATTTCATGAATTTGGGCATTTAATAGCAGCAAAGCTGATAGGTATAAGAGTAAATTCATGTACGATTTTACCGTATGGTGGAGAGATAAAGATGGAGCAATTTTCCAGTCGAACAAAAAGACAACAACTTTTAGTTATTTTATTTGGTCCGTTCTTTACTTTTCTATTATTAGTCTTTTTTCATTTTGTCAACTTGCCACAAAAAAATATAATGGTGGTTACGCAGCTAATAATTTTATTCTTAAACTTACTTCCTGTATATCCATTAGACGGGGGACGAGCTTTAATGGTATTTATTCCAGATAAATACGTTGAGGTGATTGTTTTCTCTCTTACCTTTAGCTTTATAATATTCGGTGTGAGTTTGTACTACTTTCCAAAGGCACTCTCTGTAACAATTATCTTCTTATTTTTAGTTTTACAAAATTATTCTTATTGGAGATTTAGAAAGTACAAGCTAGCATTCGATTTTATAACGAAAAATGCTTGACTATATTAATCCAGATGTGATAATATTCTAATGTTAATGTTTGTAGCAGCACCCGTTGCTACAACCGCTCTGAAAAGGTAAAAGTATTCGAGTAATCGAGTCACCTTTTGGAAGGCGAGTCTTAGTCTAAGAGGAGGTGCAAGTATGTACGCAATTATTGAAACTGGTGGTAAACAAATCAAAGTTGAACAAGGGCAAGAAATCTACATTGAAAAATTAGATGCAAATGCTGATGAAGTTGTAACTTTTGACAAAGTTTTATTCGTAGGTGGAGATGATGTTAAAGTTGGTGCTCCATTCGTGGAAGGTGCTAAAGTTACAGCGAAAGTTGTAAAAAACGGCAAAGCTAAAAAAATCATCGTTTTCAAATACAAAGCTAAAAAGAACTACCATAAAAAACAAGGTCATCGTCAACCATACACTAAATTAGTAGTAGAATCTATTAGTTTATAAGATGATTAAAGTGACTGTAACAAAAGATCAATCAGATCTAATTCATTCATTTGAAATGAAAGGACATGCTAATTTTGCGGATTATGGAAATGATTTAGTATGTGCAGGTGCTTCTGCTGTATCATTTGGTGCAGTTAATGCCATCATTGCTCTTACAGAAATTACACCTATTATTAAGCAAAAAGGTGACGGAGGCTATTTATACGTCGAAGTGCCACCAAGCATATCAAATCCAGAAAAAGCTGCTCACATGCAGTTAATTCTTGAAACGATGGTTGTTTCTTTACAAACGATTGAGCAAGAATACGATAAGTATATAAAAATTACCTTCAAAAAGTAGGAGGTGGAACATATGTTAAAATTAAATCTTCAGTTTTTCGCATCCAAAAAGGGAGTAGGTTCGACTCGTAACGGTCGTGACTCTCAATCAAAACGTCTTGGCGCTAAACGTGCTGATGGACAATTTGTATCAGGCGGATCAATCTTATACCGTCAACGCGGTACTAAAATTCATCCGGGTGAAAACGTTGGACGTGGTGGAGATGACACACTTTTTGCGAAAGTTGACGGTGTAGTGCGCTTTGAGCGTTTCGGCCGCGACAAGAAAAAAGTAAGTGTATATCCTGTAGCTCAAGAGGCTTAATCTAAAAACAAAAGGACTGCATTTATGCAGTCCTTTTTCTTTTCTCTTGAAAAGTAAAGAAAATAAAATTTATACATGAGTTTACTTTTAAAGACATCAGCTTCAGTGTTTTTCTTATTTCTCTCAAGAAAAATAAAGCTATACCTGTTATACTTGAGTAAGGACAGCTTAATATGGAGCGTGTATACGATTATGGACTCTAAACAAATATCAATTAATGAAGTGTTGCGTCACACGATGCATGATTTTTTAAATAATCTACATTTGATTCAAATGAATATAGATATGGATAGACTCGAAGAGGCGAAAAATCTGATTCACACATACTCAAATAAATGCACACAATTTTTTGATGTGAATAATACTGGCCTAAATAATACAAATGAATGGCTACAAACATTCAGTATAGCTTACAATAAGATGTCGTTAGATGTACAAACAACTCTTCTTAAAAGAGGAGCAGAACGATATGATATGTCGTTAAAAGAATACTTAGAACGATTCATTAATACTATTTATCCATTGCTTAAAGGTTATCAGGAACAAATATTAAAAGTTCATCTATTGTCAAATGATTTTCTAGAAATTCACGTGGAATTAGTAGGAGAATGGACACCATATAAATGGATTGAAGAATCTTCTTTTAATGGGCTATTGCACGTAGAAAAAGAAATAAACACAGAATCCCGAATTAAATTTAAACTAATTGCAAGTGAGAGATTGGAGTGAAATAAATGTTTGTTGATCACGTAAAAGTGTATGTCAGAGGTGGAGACGGCGGAGATGGAATGGTTGGTTTCCGTCGTGAAAAGTATGTACCACTCGGAGGCCCTGCAGGTGGGGACGGTGGAAATGGTGGAGACGTTATTTTCGTAGTAGATGAGGGTTTACGCACGTTAATGGATTTCCGTTATAAAAGAATTTTTAAAGCGAACCGTGGAGATCACGGTGGAAGTAAGAATATGCACGGAGCAAATGCGGATGATTTATTTGTAAAAGTTCCTCCAGGTACTGTTGTCATGAACGAAGAAACAGGTCAGGTTATAGCTGACTTAGTTGAACATGGTCAAAAGGCTGTTATTGCTAGAGGTGGCCGTGGAGGTCGTGGGAATTCTCGTTTTGCAACCCCAGCCAACCCAGCACCAGAACTGTCAGAAAAAGGTGAACCAGGTTTAGAATTAAATGTTACATTAGAACTTAAAGTCTTAGCAGATGTTGGATTGGTTGGGTTCCCAAGTGTGGGGAAATCGACTTTATTATCCGTTGTATCATCCGCGAAACCCAAGATTGCTCCTTATCATTTCACAACTATTGTTCCTAACTTAGGAATGGTCGAAACAGAAGATCATCGTAGTTTTGCTATGGCTGATTTGCCAGGATTAATCGAAGGTGCACATGAAGGAGTTGGTCTAGGTCATCAATTCTTACGTCATATTGAACGTACACGGGTAATTGTGCATGTAATTGATATGTCTGGGCTTGAAGGACGAGATCCTTATGAAGATTACTTGACGATTAATGAGGAATTAAAACAGTATAATCTACGCTTAACAGAAAGACCTCAACTAATTGTTGCAAATAAAATGGACATGCCTGAATCAGAAGAAAATTTAAAAGTTTTCCGAGAAAAAATTGGCAATGAAGAGAAAATATTCCCAATTTCAGCAATTTCTCGACAAGGGGTACAGGACTTGTTATTTGCGATTGCTGATCTGTTAGAAAACGCACCTGAATATCCATTACAAAATTTAGTTGAAGAAGAAACTGAAACATCTGTTATGTATAAACATGAAGCGAAGAAAGATGATTTCATCATTTCAAGAGACGATGATGGTGCATTTATATTATCAGGTGGAACTGTAGAACGCTTATTTAAGATGACAGACTTCAGTCGTGAAGACTCTATTCGCAGATTCTCAAGACAATTACGTGGTATGGGAATCGATGAAGCACTTCGAGAACGTGGTGCTAAAGATGGAGATACTGTAAGACTATTGGAATTTGAGTTTGAATTTATCGAGTAGGGAAATGAGGAAACCGTATGAAAGATGTGACCCATCAACGCTTTTATTTAGTAAGGGAGGATGTACTTACCGAAGCAATGCAAAAAACTTTGGAAGCTAAGTACCTTCTCCAATCCGGAAAAGTATCCTCTATTTGGGATGCGGTAAAAGAAGTTGATTTATCTCGGAGTGCTTTTTATAAATATCGTGATGCGGTTTTTCCTTTCCATTCGATTGTACAGGAAAGAATTTTGACGGTATTTCTGCAACTTGAAGATAGAGAAGGCACTCTTGCCAGACTTTTACAGCTTGTTGCAGAATCTTCTATAAATATTTTAACCATACATCAAACGATTCCCATTCAGGGGAGAGCAAGCGTTACTTTGTCTTTAGATGTAACTGCAATGACTAAACAGCTTGATGAATTTATCAATGATATGAAGCGACTAGACTTTGTGGAATCTGCCGAAGTAATTAGTTCTGGTGCTTTGTAAGGAGGGTTTCATATGGAAATACAAAAAGTGGCTTATCTTGGACCGGAAGCTTCCTTTACGCATTTAGCAACAAAAGCATTATATAGTAGTGATGTACTTGTACCGTGCCGGACGATACCTGAGTGCATCGAAACTGTCGTAAATGGAAAAGTAGATATTGCAGTAGTTCCCCTAGAAAATGCTTTGGAGGGGACTGTTCCACTGACTATCGATTACTTATTTCATGAAGTAGATCTTTATGTAATTGCGGAAATACAAGCTCCTATTGAGCAGCATCTTATGGTACATCCTAATAATGAGGAAAAATGGGAAGAAATAAAGACTATTTATTCACACCCACATGCTTTGGCACAGTGTCATAAATATTTATATTATCGATTTGGAAAAGTACCTTTGGAACAATCAACTTCAACAGCAGCTGCTGCAAAGTTTGTTTCCGAAAAAGGAGAGTCATGTATTGCAGCAATCGGAAATTATTCCGCTGCAGAAGAATATGGATTATCAATTGTTGAGCATAATATTCATGATTTCCATTTTAATCATACACGTTTCTTTGTTCTTTCAAAAAGAAATCTTTGTTTGCAGAAGACAAGTCATATTGGTCAAGTAAAAACGACTGTTATGATAACCTTACCAAAAGATGATCGTTCAGGAGCTTTACATCAAGTACTTTCCGTTTTTGCTTGGAGACAGCTTAACTTGAGTAAAATTGAATCTCGTCCATTAAAAACAGGCTTAGGGCAATACTTCTTTGTTATCGATATTTTAGAAGACGAGAGAAAACCTATGATGGTTGGAGCTTTAGAAGAGTTAAGGGCTTTAGGATGTGAAGTCAAATCACTTGGCTCTTATAATACATATGAAACCGAAAATGAAGTACCTTTAGACTGATATTCTTTTAAGAGAACGCAATACTTATAAATATACAAAAAGAGGCTGGGACATAACTAGTCTATAAATTAAAAAAAACGTGAATCGGTAACTCGATTTCACGTTGTTTACTTCATTTTTAGAAATACGTCGTCAAGAGTTTACCCTCTTAGCACATATTTCCGCAAGTTTACGGCAATTAAAGAAATCCCGATTTCCTGTTCATCCTTCGATTTTCCACGAGCAGAAATCGAGGGGTGATTTAATTTTGAAGAAGCTCGTTATACATTTGATTTGACTTTTCAATCAGATTTTTATGTAAGAAGCCTTTCTATACTAGTTGTTTGAAGTGAAGGCGGCGACTCCTGGGGGAACAGCACGAGCTGAAAGCCCCGCAGGAGCAAGGCGACGAGGAGATTGAAGCCGTGCCCCCGGAAAGCGCCCGCCGTAACGGAAAACAAATACAGGTAAATTTTAATAGAAGCCCCGAAAACTTTACTGGTCGTAAAATTTTCGGGGCTATTTATTTTGTGGAGAGTTTTGTCCCAACCTCTTTTAAAATAGAAACAGGAAAAAGACACTCGCTTTCCGCGGACGAACCATCAAGCCTCCTCCTTCGATGCGCTTCGTGCGGAGTCTCGCATCTTTTTCCTCTATTTATACTACATTTATAGACGATACCATCTAAAATTCCTTTTGTAATAGCTATAGCTACTGTTTAGCCCCAAGTGCTTGAGATTTTGTAAAGACAAGATATTCTTAAGGAACACTTTCGTTTTTCTATTCCTCAATCAAATATCCTTTTTTTCGAATCGCATCTATTCCTCGATTCAAAGTTTCTTCTTTCGGAGCAGAAAGAAGATGAAGATGGATGCCTGAAGTAAGCTCTAATAAGAATGAAGCCTCTGTTTCTCTTACCTTCTTTAAAAACAATTCGACATCATGGCGATTTGACACCATGATAGATGAAGTGATTTCTCCGTAAACTGGATGTTCTACTGTGACGTTTTCGACTGTTACACCTGCATCAACCAACGTGAGCAATTCATCCTCGGAATCTTTGGATTGATGCCGGCATGCTACTCGTTTTTGGACATACAACATATTTTCTTTGTTAGGCATAAGAATATATCCTTGACTAGTAGAAATGATTGGAATGTTCGTTGCTTTTAATAATGTAATATCGTTTACTATTACTTGACGACTGACATTCGCTAGTTTAGCCAATTCTGTCCCTGTAATAGGTTGTTTTTGTTCTTTTAAAAAAGATAAAATCCATTCTCTTCTTTCTTGACCTTTAAGTTTTTTCAACAAAAATCCCTCCAAACTTGCATAACTGCATACTATCCTTACATAAGTTTAACATGAAGGGACTTACATTGTTTTAAAAACATGTGACCATTTGAAATTGATATACATATTTTAAAGGGAAGGAAGGAGGAAAACTGTGCACATCCATATCGTACAAAAAGGGGATACTCTTTGGAAAATTTCGAGAAGCTATGGCGTTTCCTTTGATGAACTTAAGAAATTAAATGCTCATCTCGCAAATCCGGAGTATATTGTGCCAGGGATGAAGATTTTTATTCCTGAAACGAAAAAAATGGAGTCTTCGAGACATCCATATAGCGAGGAACGCCCAGTTAAAAAAGAAATGGTAAAGAAGGAGGAAGTCAAGATTCAACCACATCATGAAACTACAATGAAACACCAACCTGTTCATACAACTCATCCACACCATCCACACCACACACATCACCCACACCATCCAGTCCATATATCGCATCCAGTTCATGTTCATCCAATTTATAAAGCTCTACCGGCTCATCCAATTCATAAAGCCCTGCCAGTTCAACCTGTTCCAGTTGCTCCACCAGTGCAACAAGCACCACCTGCACCGCCAATCCAACCATACACTATGCCTTATCATATAATGCCAGTACCCGAGTTAGAAATGACTCCATCCCCTCAGGGTTGGAGACTTATTGAATCTACATCAATTCATATAAATATTCACAATGAAGATCATGAAAAAGAAGTAATCAAAGTAACGAATGAGGTTAGTCCTGTAGCACAAGTGCCGCCAATGCCACCAATGCCACCATTACCAACAGCTCCACCATTACCAACAGCTCCACCAGTTCAACCTACCCCAGAATATGTGAGCCCGGCAATGGAAGAGCAGTCTTCTGAATTCGGACCAATGATGCCATTCGAACCAATGTGTCAATGTGAACCAATGTTGCAATATGAACCAATGTGTCAATGTGATCACTGTCAGTCAATGCAACCATTTCCATACATGGAACCTAATATGATGCCATTAATGGAACCTTACGGGGTTAATCCATATACGCATGTATGTTATGTTCCAGTGTATCCATGTCCACCACATCCGTACCATCACTTTTAAAAAGTGAATAATTATATTCGACAAATAAAAAAGAATGTATGGAAATGGGAAAATGAAAATGGTCTTTTTTCTGTAAAAAAGTATTCAACGGTGGAACAAGCAGAAAAAATTCGCTTAATTCACCAAGAACTACAGCAACTTGACAAACCATTTATTTTACCTGTAATGGAATCTGTCCAAGAAGACTTTATCATACAACCTTGGTTTAAAGGAACACATTCGGTTGATTACGGCAGTGAAATAGATCGAAAAGAAGTCTTTTCTTTATTGAAAGAGTTACACGAGACAAATCGAATGATAAAATGGGAAGACAACAACTTGCTTGGGCAGTTTGATTTAATTTCTAAATGGCAAAACCGTTATTTAAAAATGAAAGAGATCTCTTACTTTGTAGAGTATTATATAGGTGTAGATAAAACTAAGCTACTTCTTCAATATGGTGAAATTGCATTGAATAATATAAAATCATTTGGTAATAAAGAAATTACAATATTGCATGGTGATGTTGTACATCACAATTTTTTAACCAACCAAAAAGCATACAAAATGATAGACTTTGATCTTGCTGTAATTGGTCCAAAAGAAATGGAAGACATTTTGTGGATACATCGTGTGCTTCCTGCAATTGACTATGATATTTATTTTTTAATTCATGAGTTTCCTTCTTTAGAAAAGGTAGTTTCTAAACATAAAGAGGCATTGATGTATCCGAATGAATTATATAGAGAATGGCTGTATGCTTATGCATTGCCAATAGATAGAAAGCAAAAGTTTATTGATCAGTTAATTCCATATACAAATAAAGCATTATTGGAATGGCCAAAATTATGTTATAATTTAAGTAAATTATAAGTGAATAAATATAGAGTTGGTCGCTCGTTTAGAGAGCGACCTTCTTTCTTGTTGTCTATACTATTATGCTATAATAGGTCTGTCGATTGTGAGGGATAGAAGATATGTATGATTATATAAAAGGTCAGGTTACGCGCGTTACACCTGAGTATGTTGTTGTTGAACAACAGGGGATTGGTTATCAAATATTTACCCCAAATCCGTTTGCTTTTCATAAAAGCGACGAAATAATTCAAGTATATACACATTTTCATGTAAGAGAAGATATTCAGCAATTAATGGGATTTTTAGATCTTTCCCAAAGAGAGTTGTTTAGAAAGCTTATCCTTGTCTCAGGCATAGGTCCAAAAGGAGCACTAGCTATTTTAACAAGTGGTGAGCCAAATCATGTAATACAAGCAATAGAACGAGAAGACGAATCATTTCTTGTCAAATTTCCTGGTGTTGGTAAAAAAACTGCTCGACAAATGATTCTCGATTTAAAAGGAAAATTAAATGACCTAATAAATATAGAACAATTTAATTTTACAACGGACGAGCCATCCTTATTTGACGAGAGCCAAGAAAATCATGAGTTAGAAGAAGCTATGCTTGCATTAACGGCATTAGGGTATTCTGACCGTGAATTGTCAAAAATTCGTCCGATATTAAAAGGAGACGAATCACTGAAAACAACAGATGATTTCATAAAAAAATCACTTCAAATATTATTTTCTGGTAAATAAGAAAAAACGGGCAAAAAGACGCCCGGTCCTTAAAAAAAGTTGCATAGGTTTGTTAGTTACTTTCTGCTATGGCGGACGCTTTTCGCGGGCATGAATTTAGTCTCTTCGTCACTGCATTCCAATCAACTAGTATATATGGACGAATAATAATTTTTAGTAAGATTGATGACATTTAAATCCTACGAACATTAGATAGAGAACTATATTTTATCAGTATGCACAAAATTCATGTTAGGTACTACTACTCACTTAATGGATTGTAGCGAAAGGCGGCGACTCCAGCGGGATGAGTGAGACAGATGAGCCATTACAAACGACGCGAATGCGGCGGTGATGGCTCATCGCTCACCCCGCGGAAAGCGTCCGCCTATAGCGGAAATAATGCTGATTTATGAAGAGTAGATTATACATATTCATACATTTCATTTTAAAATTGTTCGCGTTGTACTCAAAATTTAATTATGAAATTGATTCACCTAATATTAAAAAAGTTTTCTTATGATATTTGAAAAAAGGAGGTTCTAGAAATGACGGAGCGTGTAATATCGAGTGAAGTTTCTAATTTTGATGAGCCGTTTGAACAATCGCTTCGACCACAATTATTATCGCAATACATTGGACAAGATAAGATTAAACACAATTTAGAGATTTTCATCCAAGCAGCTAAAATGAGAAGTGAAAGTTTAGATCACTGTTTATTGTATGGACCTCCTGGACTTGGTAAAACTACACTTGCGGCTGTAATTGCAAATGAAATGGACGTTCAAATTCGAATGACGAGTGGACCAGCTATTGAACGACCAGGAGATTTGGCGGCAATAGTTAGTTCACTTGAACCTGGTGATGTTTTGTTTATAGATGAAATTCATCGCTTAAATAGATCCATTGAAGAAGTGCTCTATCCCGCAATGGAAGACTTTTGTTTAGATATTGTTGTTGGGAAGGGTCCATCTGCTCGCAGTGTTCGACTTGACTTGCCACCATTTACATTAATTGGTGCGACGACAAGAGCAGGATCATTATCAGCACCACTTAGAGATCGTTTTGGTGTATTATTAAGGCTAGATTATTATGATGAAGAGGCTTTAACATCCATTGTGGTTAGAAGTGCGGAGTTATTTAATGCTTCGATTGATTATGAATCTGCAGGAGAGATTGCAAGGCGTGCAAGGGGAACTCCTCGAATTGCAAATCGATTACTAAAACGTGTAAGGGATTACGCACAAGTTCGAGGTAATGGACATATTTCAATCGATCTAGCTAGAGAGGCATTAGAACTTTTGCAAGTTGACCCAAGAGGTTTGGATCATATTGATCATAAATTAATAACAGCAATGATTGAACGGTTCAGAGGTGGTCCTGTAGGTTTAGACACAATTGCGGCGAGCATTGGGGAAGAATCGACAACGATTGAAGATGTGTATGAACCTTATTTAATGCAAATTGGCTTTATCCAACGATCTCCAAGGGGAAGAATAGTATCCTCACTTGCTTATGAGCATCTAGGATTTCCATTGCCAAATGAAAAAGACAACATGTAAAGGAAGTAAGCTATATGAGAGTAGAAGATTTTGATTTTGATTTACCAGAAGAGTTAATCGCACAAACCCCACTTCTGGACCGGACTAGCAGTAAATTGTTAATTGCGGATTATCCAAAAAATTTATATAAGCATGAAACATTTTCCGCTATTCTAGGTGAATTAAACGAAGGCGATTGTTTAGTCTTAAATGACACGAAAGTAATGCCAGCTCGTTTAATGGGAATAAAAGAAGAGACAGGTGCGCATATAGAGGTTTTATTGCTAACTCAGATTGAAGGGGACCATTGGGAAACGCTAGTGAAACCTGCTAAGCGGGTAAAAGTAGGAACAAAAATTACTTTTGGTAGTGGTTTATTAACAGCAGTATGTACAGAACTGAAAGATCACGGCGGAAGAATATTTAAGTTTGAATACAATGGTTTGTTTTTTGAAGTTTTAGATCAGTTAGGTGAAATGCCATTGCCTCCATATATTCACGAAAAATTGGAAGATAGAGACCGCTATCAAACGGTATATGCAAAAGAACAGGGATCTGCAGCTGCACCAACTGCTGGTCTCCATTTTACTAAGTCACTTTTAGATGAAATAAATGGAAAAGGTGTTAAGATCGCATATGTGACTCTTCATGTAGGACTTGGTACATTCCGACCAGTTAGTGTTGATTCAATCGATGAACACGAAATGCACTCGGAGTTTTACCGTGTTTCAAAAGAAACTGCACAAACGATTAATGAAGTGAAAGAAGCTGGCGGGAAAATTGTTGCAGTGGGAACAACCTCGACAAGAACTTTGGAAACAGTTGCTACCAAGTTTGATGGGAAGATAGAAGAAGATAGCGGATGGACATCAATATTTATTTATCCAGGGTATGATTTTAAATGTATTGATGGGATGATTACTAACTTTCATTTGCCCAAATCTACTCTCGTTATGTTAGTAAGTGCTCTTACCTCTAGAGATTTTATATTAGCAGCATATAAAGAGGCAATAGAAATGCGTTATCGCTTTTTCAGTTTTGGTGATGCAATGTTTATAAAAGGAAGGAACTATTAAATGACAGCAATAACTTATGAACTAATTAAAAAAGATAAACAAACAGGAGCTCGCCTTGGCATCGTTCACACACCACATGGTTCTTTTGAGACGCCTACATTTATGCCAGTTGGAACACAAGCTACTGTGAAAACAATGTCTCCGGAAGAGATTAAAGGAATGGATGCTGGGATTATATTAAGTAATACCTATCACTTATGGCTACGTCCAGGTCATGATATTATTCGCGAAGCAGGTGGACTGCATAAATTTATGAACTGGGATCGTGCCATTTTAACAGATTCCGGTGGATTTCAAGTATTTAGTTTAAGTGACATGCGTAAAATTGAAGAGGAAGGAGTCCATTTCCGCAATCATTTAAATGGGGATAAATTATTTTTAAGTCCTGAAAAATCAATGGAAATTCAAAATGCGTTAGGTTCGGATATTATGATGGCATTTGACGAATGTCCTCCGTACCCAGCAACATTTGAATACATGAAAGCGTCTGTTGAACGTACATCACGCTGGGCAGAACGATGTTTAACAGCACATACAAATACAAGCAATCAAGGCTTATTTGGTATTATCCAAGGGGGAGAATATGAAGAATTGCGTAGACAATCCGCAAAAGATTTAGTATCATTGGATTTTCCGGGTTATGCAATTGGTGGTCTTTCTGTAGGAGAACCAAAAGATGTGATGAATCGAGTACTCGATTTCACGACACCTATGATGCCCGAAAATAAACCACGTTACTTAATGGGTGTTGGATCACCCGACTCATTAATTGATGGTTCTATTCGAGGGGTGGACATGTTTGACTGCGTGCTTCCTACACGAATTGCTCGTAATGGAACATTTTTCACGTCAAAAGGTAGATTAGTTATAAAGGGAGCTGCGTTTGCTCGTGATTTTGGACCAATCGATGAAAAGTGTGATTGTTATACCTGTCAAAATTATTCTAGAGCGTATCTTCGTCATTTGTTCAAAGCAGATGAGACATTTGGATTACGTTTGGCCTCTTTCCATAACCTTCATTTCTTAATGAATTTAATGAAAGACGTACGCCAAGCAATTCGTGATGATCGGTTACTTGATTTTAAGGAAGAGTTTTTTGAAGAGTATGGATATAATAAACCAAATGCAAAAAATTTCTGATTCTTGTATACTATAAATAGATAAAAAGGAGGGGATAAAATACATGGCAAATTTAACAGGCTTATTGCCGATTGTTGCAATGTTCGCAGTGATGTGGTTTTTCATCATACGACCAGCACAAAAACGTCAAAAAAATACGTCACAAATGCAAAATAATCTAAAACGTGGAGACCAAATTATTACAGTTGGTGGCTTACACGGAAAGATAGATGCAGTAGATGATACAACTATTTTTGTAATAGTAGCTGATGGTACTCGTTTGCAGTTTGAACGCGTAGCAGTTGGACGAGTTATCTCGGAGCAATAATAAAAAAGAACTTACTCAGAATTTATGAGTAAGTTTTTTTTTATTGGGAACAGTAACTATGAGGTGATAGGATGAACGATATTCTCATCATTATTATGCGTACTTTTATATTATACTGGTTAATCTTAGTTATCCTTCGTTTAATGGGTAAAAGAGAAGTGGGAGAACTAAGCATATTTGATTTAGTCGTTTTTTTACTGATGGCTGAAGTCGGAGCTTTTGCTTTGGATGATCTTAAAAGCAAGTTTTTACATGCGATATTACCAATGATAATATTATTGGTCATTCAAATGGGTGTATCTTATTTTTCTTTAAAAAATAAAAAATTTCGAGATACAATAGAAGGAAGACCATCAATAATCATGAAAGATGGAATCATCAACGAAAAGGAGATGAGAAAACAACGATATAATTTAGATGATTTATTACAACAGTTAAGAGAACAGCAAATTGGATCTATACAATCTGTTTCTTATGCATTTTTAGAGACCTCTGGACATTTGTCTATCTTTAAAAAAGAAAGTGAACAATTTGTCTTTCCACTTATTATAGATGGAGATATTCAACAAGATCACCTTCAAAGATTTGGTAAAGACGAAAAGTGGTTGAGAGAAGAACTAAAAAAACAGTTAATTGACGATGAAAAAAAGATTTTTTATTGTAGTTATGAAAATGACGAATTATATATTCAACTTAAAACTTCTTTTTAGAGGTACGAAGTATTTGTAGAATAACGTTGACTTCTTTTCTTTTTATTTGTTTAAACAAGACTAATCCAACGGTTAAGTAAAGTAATGTAACTAAACAATCCACTATTAATGAGCGTTCTCCAATAGAGAACAATAATGGCCGTGAAATAATTGTTATTAAGAAAATCACATATGGAAGAGCAAAAAAGGAGAAGCCGATTTGTGCTTCTTTTTTCAGTTTTAACGAAGCAATATGTAAAAATGAAGTGATTAATACTCCAAAACCGATTGCAACGATTGCTCCCTTTTCTTGAATAGAAGCTTGTGAGGCAAGGAAAAATAGTAAAAGTAATTTACCAACTCCACCATAGAGGGAGTTTAAAAATGCAGCTTTGGAATTGTTTAGTGCTTGTAAAATAGAGAACAATGGACTTTGAATATAATAAAAGAAAAAAATAGGTGACAAAATTTTCATATACGTAGTAGCATTTTCAACATGAAACAAAACAGAAACAAGTTCTCCACCGTGTAAATAAAACAATGTCGCAGCATAACAGCCTGTTAATGTAGAGAATTTCAAAGATAGATGAATTCTTTCTTTTAATAATGAATAGTTCCTTCTTGCAAAAGCGTCACTAACTGCTGGGATTAGAACGACAGATAGAGCATAAGGAATAAAAGAAGGAAATAGTAATAATGGTACTAAAACCCCCGAGATAACCCCATAAAGAGTAGTTGCAGCCACACTTGCTATACCAGTTATTGCTAGAGCTTTGATGAAAATAATGGGCTCTAGAAACCATGTGAAAGAACCAAATAATTTACTACCTGAAGAAGGTAGAGCAATAGAAAAAAGTGGAGGAAGTGGATATGCGTTTGAAGCTTTTTTTATAGTTTGCTTCGCTTTCCATTTTACATATTTCCATCTCAAGTAAAGTAAAGACGCAACTTCTCCTAGTAAAGACATTCCCATTGCATAAGCAGCTGCTTCCTTAGGGGTAGCTGAAGTAAGAAGAAGAGGTAGTAAAAAACTAATCAGCAGAATTCGTATTATTTGTTCCAGTAACTGTGAAACTGCCGTCTCCTCAATTCTTGCTATCCCTTGAAAGAATCCTTTTAAGATTCCACCTGCCGCAGCAATTGGTACAATTGCAATACATACATAGAGTGTCATTGTAATGGCATCATTTTTTAATAAATTTTCAGAGATAAATGGTGTAACATAAAGGAAAAAAGGAGTAAAAGCTAGAATAGATACTACAGTAACAATGACAGATGTACGCATGACGGAGAAATAACTCGAAACAGCATTTCTTGTTCTCAATTCAGCAATAATTTTGGACATTGCTATAGGGATTCCTAGCTGAATAAGAGATAAGAAGAAAATGAAAGCGGGATATGCAGTCATATAAATGCCATATGCTTCTTCTCCAGTTAAACGGACAAATTGCATGCGATAAATAAAACCTAAAAATTTCGATAAAAATATGGCAAGCATTAATAAAATAGATCCTCTTAAAAAAGTAGACATATAACACTTCCTTCTCAAATACAGGAACATCGTTTACAATTACAATATGCTTACTACTTGGTACATTATTCTTTAAATGGGGTGTGGTATTTTGAAAATCACTTACGAAGAAATTTATTTACATGTACTACCTGCTTTAGAAAGTAAGAAAAGTGAGTTTGAAGTCTATCAATATAAAACGGTTTCTGAAATGGATATTTGGAATTTTTGTATCACAAAAAAATGGAGAAAGAAAGTTGTGCCAGAAATACCGCTTTATAATATAGTGAATGATATACTATCTATATCACCAGCAGAGTTTATGACGTTTGAACAAATCGAAAACTCGAAAACATCTAACTGGTTCTCAGAGATCAATCAAGAAGAGTTGCAATTATTATTAAATTATAAAAAAGAAGAGCAATGAATTGATTCGCTATTTGACACTAAGCGCATCGTGTTTCATAATAAATATGTTGCGTTTTTTTTGGTTTAGTTATTGTTTAGCTCTAGACAGCATTCAATCGAAGTAAAATGCTAGTTTTATGAAGTGTTCGAGGAATTACCTCCTCATAAACTATCATATATATATCGTATTAGAATGACTTCTATAGCTTTTTTAGGAGGAAATATACATATGAAAACTAGAGGACGCATAATAGCGTTTTTGTTACTCATCGTTATTTTTGCAGGGACAATTAGTCCAACTGTTGCAGGAGTATTAAATAACATTAAACTTGGTTTAGATTTACAAGGTGGATTTGAAGTTCTTTACCAAGTTGAGCCTTTAAAAGAGGGACAAAAAATTACGGATGAAGTTGTAAAAGATACCGCAGCAGCACTAAGTAACCGTATTGATGCTATAGGTGTAAATGAACCAAGCATTCAAATCGAAGGTGGAAATCGTATTCGGGTACAACTTGCTGGTGTAGAAGATCAAAACTCAGCAAGAGAACTTCTTTCTACAGAAGCAAATCTTACTTTCCGTGATTCAGATGATAAAATAATGCTGGATGGAAACGATTTGAAACAAGGTGGAGCAAAAGCTGCTTTTAATCAACAAGGGCAACCTATTGTAACACTTCAATTAAAGGACGCTAACAAATTTGCAGAGGTTACTTCTGATATAGCAGCAAGACCTGCGCCAAACAATGTATTAGTTATATGGTTAGATTATCAAGATGGAGATTCGTACGCTGCGGAGATTTTAAAACCGAAGCCAAAATTTACTTCCGCACCAAGGGTTTCACAAAGAATTAGCTCAGACAGTGTAGAAATTTCAGGTGCATTCACTGTAGAAGAAACAAAAAATTTAGCAGGTATATTGAATGCTGGTGCATTACCTGTTCATTTAAAAGAGATATTTTCTACATCAGTAGGAGCACAATTTGGATCTCAAGCGTTAAGCAGTACGATATTAGCAGGGATTATTGGGGTAGCGGCAATATTTATTTTCATGCTTTTCTATTATCGTATTCCTGGTTTAGTAGCAGTAATTTCGTTAATTGTTTATATTTTCTTGATTCTTGTAGTTTTCGATTGGATTAATGGTGTATTGACTCTTCCAGGTATCGCCGCGATTGTCCTCGGAGTGGGGATGGCAGTAGACGCCAATATTCTGACATATGAGCGAATAAGGGAAGAATTACGAGTTGGTAAATCCGTTAAAAAGGCATTTGATACTGGAGCAAAAGAGGCGTTCACCGCTATTTTTGATGCGAATATTACAACACTTCTAGCTGCAGCAGTGTTATTCTTCTTTGGTACAAGTTCTGTAAAAGGGTTTGCAACATTACTAATTATTAGTATTTTAGTCGTATTTATAACAGCTGTTTGGGCTTCGAGAATATTATTAGGACTACTTGTACACAGTGGTTATTTTGATAATAAACCAGGTTGGTTCGGAATTCCCAAAAAACGAATACATCCACCTGAAGAAGAGGTTGATACGTTAGACTTAACTACAAAATTTGACCGAATAGATTTTGTTCATAATCGCAAAATATTTTATACTTTATCTGTTGTATTAACAGTTGCTGGTATAATTCTGTTGAGTACTATTCACCTAAACTTAGGAATCGACTTCTCAAAAGGTACCCGAGTTGAACTTCAATCAACAGAGTCATTAACGAAAGAGTTTGTAGCAGACAAAATTGATAAAATTGGTTTACCTTCTGAAGATATTGTTCTTTCTGGAGAAAAAAATAATATAGCAGTAATTCGTTATAAACAAGACTTTACTCAAGCAGAAATTAAGACTTTAAAAACTGAAATGACTCAACAGTTCGGGTTAGAGCCAAATGTAAGTAGTGTATCCCCTACGGTAGGGAAAGAGCTTGCGAAAAATGCAATATATGCACTACTTATTGCAGCTCTAGGTATCGTTATTTACGTGGCATTCCGTTTTGAATGGAGAATGGGGTTTGCCTCCATCGTTTCATTACTACATGATGCATTCTTAATGGTATCTATTTTCAGTATTTTACGCTTAGAAGTAGATATTACATTCATAGCAGCTGTATTAACCATTGTTGGTTACTCCATAAATGATACAATCGTAACGTTTGACCGTATACGTGAAAATTTACATCGTAGTAAAAAGATTACATCGGAAGATGAGCTTGCGACAATTGTCAATAAATCTTTAAGACAAACACTAGGTCGTTCTGTAAATACGGTGTTAACTGTTATTTTAGTAACCGTAGCACTTCTAATTTTTGGTGCAGAAGGTATTCGAAACTTCTCACTCGCTTTATTAATTGGTTTAATTGCTGGTACGTATTCTTCTATTTTTATCGCAGCCCAAATTTGGTTTGATTTAAAAGTGAAAGAATTACGTAAAACTGGTGGAATTGAAGTGAAAAAAGAAGAGAAAAAATGGGGTTCTGATGAGCCGGTAGTATAATTTATTTGTAAGGTGGATGGAGCGGGGTATATCATGTATATATTCTGCTCCATTTTTTTATGAAAATTTAGAGGGGTGTTACAATGAAGTTTCAATGGTCATTATTATTTGGTTTATTATTCGCTATAATTATTTCTTTATTTGCTGTTTATAATGTAGGTGCTGTTCCGGTCAATTATGTATTTGGGACATCAGAGTGGCCGCTTATTTTGGTCATTTTAGGATCTGCACTTTTAGGAGCTCTACTGAGTGGTTCTGTTGCAATATACCGCTCATTTGTGCTTTCGCGTAAAGTTAAACATTTAGAGAAAGAGTTGAGAAGTAAAGAGGCTACTATCGGCGCACTTCAAAACGAATTAGTTGCTCAACAAGAAAATCGAATTAGTGAATTTGAGGATTCAGTGATTGTAAAAGATGAAAATACAACGATTTAAATTTTCTTATTTTTCTCTTGCGTACCTTTTGTATACCTGAATCAGATTAAAGTAGATGTTACTAAATAAAAATAGATAGCATCCATTGATAGAGAAGCGCTGAGCGGACGAAATTGTATCTTCGTCCGCTTTTAAATGAGTATGAAACTATTTTCTCTCTAATTATCCAAACCAAACGCATCATGCCTTCACAAATTCCAAGAGGGAGACGGACAAACACTCGCCACAAGATTACCGAAAAAAGTGGATTGAGAAGTGACGCAGTCACTTCTCAATCCACAAAAAATTTACCCGGTAATAGTGTAGCCAATGTTTCGTACAAAGCACTCAGGAATTTGTGAAGACAAGATGAACTTAAAGGTGCGCTTTTCTTATCAAGCTATATACTTCTTGTAGTATAATAAGTATTAAGGAAGTGAAAAAATGATTCAATCTAAGAAAAGATGGAGTATTTCAAGACCAGATGAACAACTCGTTTCCAATTTAGAAAATGAGCTTTCTATACCTCGAGTGTGTGCAAAAGTTTTAGTATCTAGAGGCTTTCAATCAGTACCAGAAGCATCTGATTTTCTACATTTAACGGAAGAAAATATACATAATCCATTTTTACTAAATGGAATGGATCAATTAGTAGAGCGAGTCCATAGAGCGGTCGATCAACAAGAAAAAATTATGGTTTATGGTGACTATGACGCCGACGGAATTACAAGTACTACGGTACTAATGCTGACGTTATTATCTATGGGAGCAGACGTTACTTTTAAAATTCCTAATAGATTTATAGATGGCTATGGACCGAGTGAGCGCTTATTTCAAGAAGCTTTTGATGAGGGAGTTAAACTTATAATTACGGTGGATAATGGGATTTCTGGGATTAAACAAATCCAGTTTGCAAAAGATCTTGGGATGGATGTCATTGTTACAGACCATCATGAACCTGGGGAAGAACTCCCAGTAGCAGATGTTATTATTCATCCTAGTCTCAAGGGAACAACTTATCCATTTTCACATTTAGCTGGAGTTGGAGTGGCATTTAAAGTAGCGCATGCGTTGACTGGAGAAATACCGACCGAGCTATATTATTTAGTTGCCATAGGTACGATTGCAGACTTAGTTTCATTAACCGATGAAAATCGTTATTATGTACAGCAAGGCATAAAACAAATGAAAAGATCAGGTTCAGTAGCAATAGAAGCACTAGCGAAAGTTAGTGGAGTAGAAATTGCATCGATTAGTGAAGAGACAATCGGATTCATGTTCGGACCACGAATAAATGCGATTGGTAGGTTAGGTGAAGCTTCACCTGGAGTAGAATTATTTTTAACAGAAGATCTTACGAATGCTTTATCGATCGCTAACTTGTTGAATGAGAAAAATGTAGAACGTCAAGCAATAGTTAAACAAATTACAGACGAGGCTGTAGAAATAATTGAGAATGAAATTAATTTGGACGGACCAAGTGTGATTGTTGTCGGTAAAAAAGACTGGAATCCTGGAGTGCTAGGAATAGTTGCTTCAAAACTTGTAGAAAAATATTATCGACCGGCAATTGTTTTAGGTATCGATGAAGAAAAACAGATTGTAAAGGGATCTGCTAGAAGTATTGAGGGATTTCATATGTATAAGGAACTTTCAAAAAATAGTGATATCATCCCGCATTTTGGTGGACATCCTATGGCTGCAGGAATGACATTACCACTTGAAAAATTAGAGGAATTAAAAAATAGATTACAAGCTCAGGCGAAAGAATGTTTGAATGAGGATCAGTTAACTCCAATTGTTTTAATTGATGTGCCGCTTGAAATGCATGAAATTACAACAGATGCAATTGAATCATTACAAAAACTTGCTCCATTTGGAATGGACTTTGCAAAACCAATCTATTGTATTGAAGAGGTAGAAGTTGCTTCTGTTCGAAAAATTGGATCAGCGCAAAATCACGTGAAAATGGAACTTAAAAAAGGTTCTAGTAGTCTAGATGCAATTGGTTTTGGACAAGGCGAATTAGCAGATGAGATTTCGCCCACAGCTAAAATTTCATTTATTGGAGATTTACAAGTGAATGAATGGAATGGTCGTAAAAAACCTCAATTAATGATACAAGATACTAAAACTAATGATTGGCAACTGTTTGATATTAGGGGTATTCGTCAAGTAAACCGCTGGCTCCCAATGATCTCTAATGAAAAATGTGTCTTTGTAGCCTTTAATAAAGAAACCATTTCATATTTTGAAACATTGATTCAAGAAAAGGTTTGGCTATTTTCTGATATATTCGAACAACAAATAAAATCGGATTATATAACTCTTTTAGATTTGCCTTCAGATGAATCATTGTTGAAAAAAATACTGGAATACCATGATTGGTCTAGAATTTATGCACATTTCTACTCATCCGATTCTACCTATTTTGAAGGACTTCCTTCAAGAGACCAATTCAAATGGTATTTCTCCTTTTTATCAAAACGAAAATCATTTGCGTTAAAACAACATATCCATGAGCTATCCAAACATACTGGATGGAGTCAAAACACAATTAATTTTATGTCAAAGGTGTTTTTTGAACTAAATTTTGTTAGAATAGACAATGGGATGTTGGTTATAAATGATCATCTGGATAAAACAGATTTATCTGAAGCACCAGCTTATAAACAACGAGCGAAAAAGATAGAACTAGAACAAAAGCTATTATACGCCCCGTATATGGAGCTGAAACAATGGTTTGAAGAGCGAAAAGCAGCAAACCGTTCCTGAGGAGGAGCAAGAATGGATTTAAAGCAATATGTAACAACAGTGGAAGATTGGCCAAAACCAGGTATTAGTTTTAAGGATATTACAACAATTATGGATAATGGTGAGGCATATAAATATGCGACAGACCAGATTGTAGAATATGCGAAAAAGGTACATGCTGATATTATTGTTGGACCAGAAGCGCGAGGATTCATAATAGGTTGTCCAGTTTCGTATGCACTTGGAGTAGGGTTTGCTCCAGTACGGAAAGAAGGCAAACTTCCACGTGAAGTTATTCGTGCAGAATATGGTTTGGAATATGGAAAAGATGTATTAACAATGCATAAGGACGCAGTTAAACCTGGTCAAAAAGTATTAATCGTTGATGATTTACTTGCAACAGGTGGTACAATTGAAGCAACAATTAAACTAGTAGAAGAACTAGGTGGAATTGTAGTTGGTTGTGCTTTCTTAATCGAGTTAACATACCTTGAGGGTAGAAAAAAGCTAAACAATTACGATATTTGTACTTTGATGCAATACTAAAGGTTAACCTTAATACAAAAATGGCGGTAAACTTTGACTGCTTTTAAAACGCTTGACATACTATGTTTGTAGTACGAGGTAGAAGCGAGTAGAACTTTGGTTCATGCGCTGACTCTAAAATACTAACAACGAAGAATGCGAGCGTTTTTCAACAGTCGAAGGGTGGACTTTACAAGTCCATCTTTTTTTTTATACAATATAGCTTATATACTATTCTAGAAATATAACGAAATCAGGTGAATTGCATGGCAAAAGATCAAGTGAAGACAGCAGAAGATGTTTTCGAAACTATCTCCACATATATGAACGGAGAGCATGTTGAATTTGTCAAAAAAGCATATAATTTAGCAGAGCATGCTCATCGAGAACAATTTCGTAATTCTGGTGAACCATATATTTTACATCCGATTCAGGTAGCCGGAATTCTTGCTGATCTTCAAATGGATCCAGAAACAGTTGCTGCTGGTTTTTTGCATGATGTTGTGGAAGATACAGAATATACACGAGAAGATATTGTTCGGGAGTTTAATGAAGAGGTAGCCCTATTAGTAGAAGGTGTAACGAAACTCGGTAAAATTAAATATATGTCTAAAGAAGAACAGCAAGCAGAAAATCATCGTAAAATGTTTATCGCAATGGCACAAGATATTCGAATTATACTAATCAAGCTTGCCGACCGTTTACATAATATGCGTACCCTAAAACATTTGCCTGAAGAAAAACAGCGTCGTATTTCAAATGAAACATTAGAAATATTTGCCCCTCTAGCCCATCGTTTAGGGATATCTGCAGTTAAATGGGAGTTAGAAGATACTGCCCTTCGATATTTAAATCCACAACAATATTATCGCATTGTAAATTTTATGAAGAAAAAACGTACGGAACGTGAGTCTTACTTAACAAATGTCATGAATGATATTCGTAAACAACTTGATGAGATGGAAGTTGATGCGGATATATCGGGAAGACCAAAGCATATTTATAGCATTTATAGAAAAATGGTAGTTCAAAATAAACAATTCAATGAAATATATGATTTACTTGCCATGCGAATAATTGTGAAAAGTATAAAAGATTGTTATGCGGTATTAGGTGTTATTCATACATTATGGAAACCGATGCCAGGTAGATTTAAAGACTATATTGCTATGCCAAAGCAAAATTTATACCAATCACTTCATACAACTGTAATTGGTCCAAACGGTGACCCGTTAGAGGTGCAAATTCGTACAGAAGAAATGCATAATATTGCAGAATACGGGGTTGCAGCGCATTGGGCATATAAAGAAGGTAAAAAAGTTGAAGTGAACAAACAAACCATTGACACAAAATTAACTTGGTTTAGAGAAATTCTTGAATTTCAACAAGAATCGTCGAATGCTGAAGAATTTATGGAGTCGTTGAAGTTCGATTTATTTTCCGATATGGTTTATGTTTTTACACCTAAAGGCGATGTCATTGAACTACCAGCAGGATCTGTTCCCATTGATTTTGCTTATCGTGTTCACTCAGAGGTAGGAAATAAAACAATCGGAGCAAAAGTTAACGGTAAAATGGTACCTCTTGATACAAAATTAAAAACTGGAGACATCATAGAAGTATTAACTTCTAAACAATCATTTGGTCCAAGTCGTGACTGGGTAAAAATTGCTCAATCTTCTCAAGCGAAAAATAAAATAAAGCAATTTTTTAAAAAACAGCTTCGTGATGAGAATGTGATAAAAGGTAAGGAACAAATTGAAAAAGAGATAAGGGCACAAGAATTTGACTTAAAAGAAGTATTAACTGCTGAAAATATTAAAAGAGTTTGCGAAAAATATGCATTTACAGGCGAAGAGGATTTATATGCTGCGGTAGGTTTTAACGGAATTACGGCTCAACAAGTAGTAAATCGCTTAGCAGAAAAAATGCGGAAAAAACGTGATCAAGAAGAAGCATTAGAAAAAATTACAACGGAAATGAAGGCTCCAGTTGTAAGGAAATCTACCGAATCTGGAGTTATTGTAAAGGGCATTGATAATTTGCTTATTCGTCTTTCTAGATGTTGCAGTCCTGTACCAGGAGATAAAATAGTTGGTTTCATTACTAAAGGTAGAGGTGTATCTGTGCATCGTGCGGATTGTCCTAACGTACAAAATGATGAGACCCATTCACGCATTATTGAAGTGGAATGGGAGCAGACAGACACATCAATGAAAAAAGATTATCAAGTTGATATTGAGATATCTGCATTTGACCGAGCTGGATTGTTAAATGAGGTACTACAAGTGGTAAATGAATCGAAGACACATATCGCAGCTGTTAGCGGGAAATCGGAAAATGATATTGCCACTATCCATATGACGATTAAGATTACAAATATTGCCCACTTGCATAAAGTTGCTGATCGGATTAAGCATTTACCAGATGTGTATTCGGTCCAACGAATTATTAATTAAAGGAGTTAACATCATGAAGGTATTACTTCAACGATGCAAAAATGCAACTGTGACAGTTGACGGGAAGGTAACTGGTTCTATCAACCATGGTTATTTATTATTAGTTGGCATTACTGCAACTGATAGTGAGAAAGAGATAAATTATTTAGCTGATAAAATTTCTGGATTACGTTTATTTGAAGATTCGGATGGTAAGATGAATCACTCAATTATCGAAGCTAGCGGTTCCATTCTATCGGTTTCTCAATTCACGTTATACGCAGATACCCGAAAAGGTAGACGTCCAAGTTTCGTCGATGCTGCGCGTCCAGAAATAGCAAAGCCATTATGGGAACTATTTAATAAGAAGTTGCGAGAAAAAGGATTTGTTGTGGAAACAGGCATCTTTGGTGCAATGATGGACGTTACTTTTACAAATGATGGTCCAGTAACAATCATGTTAGAGGCATAAGAAAAGCTCCAGTATCCTCAAATCCAACAGATCTTCAATCTTTTCCAAGTGCTTGAGATTAAACAGTCGTTATAATCTTACTTGGTGAATTTCTAGTCTTTCATGCTGAGTTGCGGAGTCTTCTGATTACGCTGTTCCCTCAGAAGTGTCGCCATTTTTAGTTTCTAGAAATAAGAAAAATAGTGTGAATTGTTGGCGTTCATCTTTTACTCTTTTAGAAGAGTATAAAGATGAAATTAGCTTTTTTCGTAAAGTTGGTGCCTTTCGCGAAAGGTTAGCCATGGTAGTTTCTTTATTAAAGAAAAGCGCAAGCGTCCTTTAAACGAAACATTGCCTATATATACTATTACCGGTGAAATTGGAGGAGTTGGTAGTGACTAAGTCACTTCCAACTCCTCCTTTTCGGTTATCTTATTGTGGATGTTTGTCTACCGCCTATTTGGATTTAGCAGTGCATGGTGTATCTATAGTAATAAATCATGGAACAATTTCAAAAATAGTACCCTGGTTAAAATCAGTTACTTTCATTGAGCCATATACCCCTAAATATAGTCTTGTTTGATCCAGATTCGTTCCCAAACTAACATAATAAGCTGATTGAGAACCAAAATTATAATCGGTTTCTATAATACTAAAATCATTTAGTTTAAAATTCGTACTTACCTTGGTATATGCTAAAACTCCTCTTACCGGAGACTTAGATTCTTTATCCTTGGCAAGATCGGTAAACACAACGCTTCCCATTAAATTGGGGATTCTATTCCCCATATATGGTTGAACTCCTGTAAGTGCAGTTCCTCCAAACTTATCGGTTCGGGGATCCTTATGAAAATAACTTGTTATAGGCTGAATCCGCTTTACTGAAGAAATTATTGCTTCATTGTAATAAGCAATTGTTTTTTGATCGAAAGTTTTATTTGAGGAGCAATCCTTTTTAACCGAAGTAGGAAAAGCACCTTCCCACCCTCGCCAGCCGAAGTTAATAAACCCCTCTGGGTCAGGTTTAGATTTCATTAAAGAAGCTTGAATAAGCTGAGTAACTGGTATTGGTTTATAATGAGCGAATGAAAAAATCGACTCAACCAAATTCTGACCGACATTTCCCGCATATTTGATATACTGATTATAAAACATTTGAAATGAAATGCCTGGTATATTTCGAACCCCTTTGGCAATTACCGTAAGCGTTTCCTGAATAGGTGAGGGAAGTTCATTAAAACGTGTGACTACTGGTGGATTATTGGTAAATGTATTCTTATCTACATCAATTTCAATTATTTTACCGGCAATTTCCATCATATCCTGACTTAAATTAAATGGATCATAGCCCGACCCACCGTCTCCGGTTGTTAAAACAAGGTTTCCAGTTTCAGGTGAAAAATTTAAGCTATTGACACCGTTATGATTAAAAAATGGTCTTCGTAAGTTAAGTAATGTACGTCGTATTTGAGGTTGATCATCATTTTGTAAAATCCATTCTTCAACTGTATCAATATGATCATATTGATTTTCTCTATCGATCCATTTTAGGTTTAAAGTACTTGAATCACACGGGTTAGGCTTAAAAGGTGCTGAAAGAGCACCTGGACCTTGTGTTCCAGCTACTGAATAATGAAGATAAAACAGACCGTTATAATAAAATTCTGGATGAAATGCTAACCCTAGCAATCCTCGTTCATCATATCCATTACTAGAAACACCTGGTTCAGAAACACCAAGTTTTATAATTCGCTGGCGAATATCTAAAAATGTCTTTATAACCCCATTTCCTATGTAAAAGATTTCTCCTATCTGAGTTGCAATAAATAATCTTTCGATTGAGTCACCCGGAAGTATTGCTGTTTTCAATACAGTGGGTAAGTTTATTTTACTTACAATAGGACGTAAACTAACCTTAACTTTTATCAACTAACTTTACACTCCTTCTTATTGATTTCTTTTATAAGAATATGATTAGGAATGTTCTATTAGTATCAAATTAGTGGTAGGAAATTCCGGTAAATATTTCATAATATAAGCATGTATAAAACAATCTATTTGTTAACATCTTTAATATGAATTTCAGTTTGAATTCGTATTTTTTTCGGTTGTCCTTCATAAATAACTTCTAAGGTACTAATTTCTTTTACTTCGTTTTCTTCTTTCATTAAATAACTCCATTATTAGGGATGATAACTTTTTATTACTTGTAAGAATGCCTCTTTAAGTAGGATAGAGGAATTGGATTTACTCTGAATTACCACTCGAAATATCATTGATTTTCTTTCTTTTTTATCAATGATGGGTTTTATGTGAGTTTCTTACGTATCAAAAAATGCTAGAGTAAGAAAGCTTATGTGCTGTAAGAAAAGAAGGAGGAACTCATGAATTGGTTTAGCATTTTATCTCATGAATCATACAAGCTACACCATTACTTTAAAACGTTTTCTTATTCTAAAAAACTCGTATTAACCGCCATTTTTTCTGCACTTGCAGCTATCCTGCAGTCTACCGGAAACTTTCTCCCAGGGATCGGTTATTTAATCAGTCCTTTTGCCACTCTCCCTATCTTGATTTGTACCATAATTTCTATTCCTTTTGGGTTTCAAAGTTACATTTTAACGTTTCTTTTACTTATTTTGATCCAACCTGGCGAATCTTTTGTTTTCCCGTTTACAACAGGGATAGTAGGTTTAGGAATTGGAATAGCTCTTCTTATTTTAAAAAGAAGAATTGGTATCATAGTTTTTACTTCTATATTATTAACGGCTGGAATTTGTTTTCTTCTATATATTGTCCATTTCCCTGTATTAGGACCAATCGCCAGTACATCTCTTTCTATAAAGGTTATCGGATTTATTTACATTTTTTCTTTTATATATAGCTGGGTATGGGGTGAATTAAGCAGGATTATCTTTAAGAAATGGTTTAAATTGATGGGGAAAAAAATAAGTAAACAAGTTTAGTACACATTGCCAGGTATAAGTAATTCGCTCTCTTTGTAAAGGTTTATATAGGTACAATCTTTTTTCAAAATGGACTTTTTAATTAGCCGTAAAATGGTGATTCATTCGATTTTTTATTTAACTTTATATAAAAACCCAACAGTTTGCCCTATAGATAAATATTTCGACGAAGCCTATTCTCTTTCTTATTTGCATAGTTAATTGGAGCGAAAAGTTGCGACGTCAATGGGATTAGCAAGCAAATCAAAATATTCATAAGTCCCCTTGTTTAGTGTTTATTGTTGATTGGAGTGCAGGTGCTCGACTCCTGCGGAAATAGCAGATGTTTTCCTGCACTGAAAGCGAAGCGGCAGGTGCATGAGTCTTGAGACCCCGCAGTAAGCGAAGCGAACGAGGAGGCTTAAGCCATGCCCGCGGAAAGCGAGCGCCGGAACGGAAAGCAACAACTCGTTGAATGGATTGCTATCTTTAATTTGCTTTTTATAGAAATTACTCTTGACTAGAGGTAAGAAGGGTCCGCCTGCAACGGAAATCAACCTGTGCATTCCTGAAAAATTTTAGACTTTTTGTAAAAAAACGTAGGCAAACTCGATTATTTTCAAGTTTGCCTACCGCTTAATTTATTTGTGCATCAAAATAATTTATAATTCCGTTGTAAATTCCATGAGTTGCCTGCTCTCTAAATTGCTCAGTTGTTAATTGGCGTTCTTCTGCTGCATTACTCAAATAACCCAACTCTATTAATATAGCCTTTTGTTTATTTTCTCGAAGAACTAAATAGTTTCCTGCTTGTATTCCACGATCGTTCAGTGAGATCAAATCCCCAAGCCCTTTATGAACATAAGAGGCGAGTTCTTTCTGATAATTATACATGTAATAAGTCGTAAAACCACGAACAGAACTATTCTCAATTGCATCATAATGAAGACTAATAAAAGCATCAGCTGCAACCTGGTGACTAATAGATACGCGTTTTCGAAGATCTACGTAAACATCCGACTCTCTTGTCATAATGACATTTGCACCAGCTGCCTGTAATTTAGAAGATAATAATTCTGCAGTTAAGAGGGTAATATCTTTCTCGTCCGTGCCAAGCGCTCCAGTTGTTCCTCGGTCGTTCCCACCATGTCCAGCGTCAATAACAAGTGTAAGACCTTTTAAAGTGCCTTTTTCTCGCTTTAACACTGGTTCTTCAATATTTGTTGTTACCGAATTGTTTGAAGCAACAACCCAACTAGCTACATAACCAATCGTATTATTTGTTAATTCAATTTTATACCAATCATCTACTTTTTCTAAAACGGTAAATGTTTCACCCGCATCTACACGTTCCACTACATCACTATTTGTATTGTTTTGAGATCTTAAATTAGTTCCGTTATATAGAATCTTAATCGTCTCATTTGAACTGGCTTTTTTTGTTGTAGTTAGCTGTTCTGTAAAGTTGCCATAAAAGCTATACACCCAACCTTTTTTGCCATTTTCTAATTTGATTTTTACCCAATTGTGGTCTTTTTCAAGGACTAGAAATGACTGATTCCTCAATACTTGTCCAATATTTTTCGAAGAAAGATCAGCTTTTGATCGGACATTTAAAACATCCACTGAAACTACAAAAAGTTCCTCACTAGAAGAAGTATCTGTTTTTGGCTCATCTTTAACCACTTGGTCAACAATTGTAACGTATTCGCTATGTACCCAGCCCTTTTGATTATTAAAAGCTATTTCAATCCAATCTCCTTCTGTTTTATATGCAGTAAATTGATTTCCTTCTTGTAATTGACCAATAACTGCAGAAGATAAGGAAGGTTCCGAACGGACATTTAATTTATTTACTTTCGAAATCACTTGTTTATTTGTCAGTTCGATTGTTTTACTTGTTGTATACCAACTAGCAATCCACCCATTAGTACTTCCAAATTTAATTTGAAGCCAGTCTTTTTCTTTCCCTATTACGATAGGCTTGTCATCTTGCCCAACGACACCAATAATATCAAAAGTGAGTCCAGGACCAGAACGTACTTTTAGAGAAGGTACATTTATAGATACTTCATTTTCTTGAGCATACACATGAATGACAGGAATAATTAGTACAATAGATATGATGAAAAGAGTCATTTTCTGCATTAGTTTGTCGATCATTGAATCCCCCCTATCCCTATTGTAAATATTCTGTCATAAAATTTCTACCTTTTGTTTAAAAGGGTTGACTTATTTCTATCATGTCATTAAGATAAAGTATAATTAAAAACTAAAAACAAACCGATGACAGAAAAAGTAGCTGTTAAACCGGATGAAAAGAGAGGGGAAGACGTGGCTGAAATCTTTCCTACATACGAACTCAGTGAACAACATTCAAGAGGTTTTTTGTCGAAAGAGATTTCTTTAGTAGGCAAAAACGGAACTGGCCGTTATCCAGTTAAGAGAGGGTCAATTACTTTTGGCCAACTAGGGTGGAACCGCGGAAGCTATATAAGCTCTCGTCCCTTGCATACGCAAGGGATGAGAGCTTTTTTATTTGCAAAAGAAAGGGGCAATTGCCATGGATATTAAAGTGCCAAGAGGAACTCAAGACATTTTGCCAAGCGAAACAGAGAAGTGGCAGAGAGTTGAAGAATTAATTCGTGAAACATGTCGTATGTATCAATATAAGGAAATACGGACACCAATTTTTGAGCATACCGAATTATTTACAAGAAGTGTAGGAGATACTACTGACATCGTTCAGAAAGAGATGTATACATTCCAAGATCGTGGGGACCGTTCCTTAACACTAAGACCTGAGGGAACAGCTTCAGTAGTTCGTGCTTTTGTGGAACATAAAATGTTCGGTTATGCAGATCAACCAGTAAAATTATTTTATATGGGACCAATGTTCCGCTATGAAAGACAACAAGCGGGAAGATATCGTCAGTTCGTACAATTTGGTATTGAAGCTATTGGAAGTGCGGATCCAGCAATTGATGCTGAGGTAATATCTTTAGCTATGTCTGTTTACCAAAAAGCAGGGCTAAAAAAATTAAAGCTAGTTATCAATTCACTTGGAGATACAGACAGTAGAGTAACTCATAGAGAAGCGTTAGTTAATCACTTTGAACCACATATTGATGAGTTTTGCTCAGATTGTCAAAATCGACTCAAAAAAAATCCGCTTCGAATTTTAGATTGTAAAGTAGATCGTAACAATCCATTAATAGCTTCAGCACCATCTCTAGCAGATTTCTTAAACGAAGAATCTTCAGCGTATTTTGAAAAAGTTAAAGAGTATCTAACCGTTCTAAATATACCATTTGAAGTAGATCCAAATTTAGTCCGTGGACTTGATTATTATAATCATACTGCTTTTGAAATTATGAGTGCTGCAGAAGGATTCGGCGCTATAACAACACTTGCTGGTGGTGGAAGATACAATGGTCTGGTAGAAGAACTTGGTGGACCGGATTCACCAGGTATTGGATTTGCAATGAGTATTGAAAGATTGTTATTAGCTATCGAGGCAGAAAAGAATCAATGGACAAATCTTTCGACATTAGATGCTTATATAATTGGTATGGGCGAAACTGCTAAGAAAAAAGCGGTGGAGCTTACAAATGAACTTCGCCTAAATAACATTGCAGCAGAAATGGACTATTTAGATCGAAAAATAAAAACTCAAATGAAGTCAGCAGATCGTTTAAACGCTAAATATGTGCTTGTTATTGGCGATGATGAGTTAGAAAAGGAATGTGTGATGCTTAAAAATTTATCAACTGGAGAGCAGCAACTTATTCCATGGAACAAATTAATTGAGCAATTGAAAAATAGCATGAAAGCTTGAGCGGAGGAAGAAAAATGAAAAGAACACATACTAGTGGTGAATTGAACGAACAACATATTGGCGAAGTTGTGCAATTAATTGGATGGGTACAGAAAAGAAGAGACTTAGGTGGATTAATATTTGTAGATTTAAGAGATCGGTCTGGACTTGTTCAAGTAGTTTTTAATCCTGAAATTTCAGAAGCAGCTATTCAATTAGCAGAAAAACTACGTAATGAATTCATCATCGAAGTGCACGGAACAGTAGTAGCTCGTGCTGAAAATCAAGTTAACTCAAATATCGCATCTGGTGCAATAGAAGTCCATGCAACAGAAGCTATTATAATTAATGAAGCAAAAACTCCTCCTTTTTCCATTGAGAACAATACGGATGCAGGGGAGGATATCCGTTTAAAATACCGCTATTTGGATTTAAGAAGACCAGTTATGTATGACACATTTAAAATGAGATCAGATATTACAAAAACAGTTAGACGATTCTTGGATGACGAAGGCTTTTTGGAAGTAGAGACACCGATTCTAACAAAATCTACTCCAGAAGGAGCACGTGACTATTTAGTTCCTAGCCGTGTCCACGGAGGGGAATTTTATGCATTACCACAGTCACCACAACTTTTTAAACAAATGCTTATGGTTTCTGGATTTGAAAAATACTACCAAATAGCACGTTGTTTCCGAGATGAGGATTTACGCGCTGACCGTCAGCCAGAATTTACTCAAATTGATATGGAAATGAGTTTTCTATCAATGGATGATATTTTGGAAATGAACGAACGTATGATGAAAAAAATTATGAGAGATGTGAAAGGTATTGATGTAACAATCCCTTTTAATCGCATGAATTATGACGAAGCAATGGATCGATTCGGTTCTGATAAACCAGATGTTCGCTTTGGATTAGAATTAGTTGACCTATCTGAAATCGTGAAAGAAAGTGCATTTAAAGTATTTGCTTCTGCAGTTGAAAACGACGGACAAGTAAAAGCAATCAACGTAAAAGGAGCTGCAGATAACTATTCAAGAAAAGATATTGATGCTCTTGGTGAATTTGCAGGAGTTTATGGAGCGAAAGGCCTCGCGTGGTTAAAAGTAGATGCAGAAGGACTAAAAGGACCTATTGCAAAATTTTTCGAAGGAGAAGCAGCTACAAGCTTAATCGAAAAGTTAGAAGCAACTGCAGGTGACTTATTATTATTTGTAGCCGATAAAAAATCAGTAGTTGCAGATGCCCTTGGTGCACTTAGACTTAAGCTTGGCAAAGAACTAGAATTGATTGATGAAAGCCGATTTGAATTCCTATGGGTTGTGAACTGGCCATTATTTGAATATGATGAAAAAGAAGGACGTTACTATGCAGCACATCATCCATTCACGCGACCATTTGATGAGGATCTTCCATTAATGGAAACAGACCCAAGAAAGGTTCGTGCACAAGCGTATGATTTGGTGTTAAATGGATATGAGCTTGGCGGAGGGTCATTACGTATCTATTCTAGAGAAGTACAAGAAAAAATGTTTGAAGTTCTTGGTTTCTCAGACGAGGAAGCAAAAGCACAATTTGGTTTCTTAATGGAAGCATTTGAATATGGGACACCTCCTCATGGTGGAGTTGCATTTGGTTTAGATCGCTTAGTGATGTTACTTTCAGGGAGAACAAACTTACGTGATACAATTGCTTTCCCAAAAACAGCAAGTGCGAGTTGCTTATTAACACAAGCTCCTAGTTCTGTAGCTACAGCACAACTTGAGGAATTAAGCCTAAATGTAATAGTTCAGAATAGTTAGAAAATACCGCGTTAAAATTATTGAAGTTTATAAAATCGTGTGATATTATACAAGTAATACGAATCCTGATGTGTTCGCAACATGCCAATCAGTTTTGACCGAACAATTTTATCGTTGGGAGTCTAACTTTTATTATAAATGACATGCCCTTCAGTGGGACGCCAGGAGTAATAAAGAGGACACCCACCTGCTACTTGCGGGTTCAAAACGATACGCTTTATTTTGTCGGCACAATTGGGATTCGTCCTAAGTGATTAATAATCCCTCTAGCAAGTTTTGCTGGGGGGTTTTTCATGGAAATAAGAAAACGACTTTTCTACATAATGCTTCCCGGTTATTTGTTAAAGTTAAAGCATAACAAAAAAGCGTAATAGTCGCGGCTTAAATGAAGTCTTTCGTTTTTTTTTAGAATTAATCCGACTAATTTGATATAAATGGAGTGTTTTAATATGTTACATCAATTCTCAAGAAATGAACTTGCTATTGGTACTGAAGGAGTAGAGTTATTAAAAAATACTACGGTTGCTATACTAGGCGTTGGTGGAGTAGGATCTTTTGCAGCAGAAGCATGTGCTAGAAGTGGAGTAGGTCGAATAATTTTAGTTGATAAGGATAATGTAGATATTACAAATATTAATCGTCAATTAGTTGCTTATATTTCCACTATCGGTCGTTCGAAATCGGCAGTAATGAAAGAACGTATTGCAGATATTAATCCCGATTGTGAAGTTATCGATATGCATATGTTTTATACCGAAGAAACGTATGAACAGTTTTTTGCTATGAACATTGACTATGTAATCGATGCTTCAGATACAATTATTTATAAGATACATTTGATGAAGGAATGCTTAAAGCGTGGAATTAAAATAATTTCAAGTATGGGTGCTGCAAACAAAACTGACCCAACTCGTTTCAAAATTGTAGATATCTCTAAAACGCATACTGATCCAATTGCGAAAATAATCCGAACAAAATTACGTAAAGAAGATCGAATTACAAAAGGAATTCCTGTAGTTTTTTCAGATGAAAGCCCAATTATTGTTCGTGAGGATGTTGTTGGAAAAGTAGGGAAACCGGACGCAGCTATTCGAAAAGCAAAAATGCCGCCATCCTCTAATGCATTTGTACCTTCAACTGTAGGTTTAATTTGTGCAAGTTGGGTAATTAATGATATTACACGTGAAATTTCAATAAATCGTGTACAATAATTAGTTGAAATATATTCCTTATACCCTATACTATAATTAATGTAAGAACAATAGTGAACAATTGAGGAGGGATAAATAATGACTGAAATGAACAACCAAGATGCTCCGAAAAAGAAAATGACATTACAAGAAGCAGTAAAACAAAAATTGGAAGAAAAGAAAAATCAAGCTTCCGGTGGAAAAGCTCAAGCTAATGGTCCAGCTACTAATCAAAAAGCCAAAAGTCAAATGACCAAAAAAGTAAGTAACACTCGTCGGAAAATGGGTGTTTAACCTATCAACGCATATAGGTTTCCAATAAAAATTCAGCTAGAAATTTATTTTAGCTGGATTTTTTTATTAGGAGCTGTTCACTCCCTTTGCCTCAATTCCGTGGAACCTAAAAAATAGATTTTACCTATTCATTAAGAAGTGCTTAGCGGACGAAATTGCATCTTCGTCCGCTTTTAAATGTATAGGAGAGGATTTATTCTCTCATTATCCAAACCAAATGCATTATGTCTATACCAATTTCAAGAAGGCGACGGACAAATATCTGCCTCAAGTTTACCGAAAAAAGTGGATGGAGAAGTGACGCAGCCACTTCTCCATCCACAAAACTCCAAACGATAATGTTGTAGCAAATGTTTCGTCCAAAGCACTCTGGAATTGGTGAAGACAAGTTGCACTTAAAGAACGCCTGCGCTTTTCTTAGTTATTTCTCTGTTTTAAACTTTTCTAATCGATTATAAATAGCTGCGAGACGTTTTTCTTCACCAGCTTCAATTGGCTCATAAAACTTTGTTCCGACTAGGTTGTCTGGAAGATAGGTTTGATTTACCCAGCCACCAAATGTGCCAATTTTATGATCATGAGGATAAATATATCCTCCATGCCCAAGTTCTTTTGCTCCGGTATAATGTGTATCTTTTAGATGGCTCGGAATATCACCAGTTTTTCCTTGGTGAATACTTGAAATAGCTACATCTAAAGCGGCATATGCCGAATTCGATTTCTCCGATAAACACATTAATACTACCGCATTCGCGAGTGGTATGCGTGCTTCGGGGAGTCCTAATCTTTCGGCAGCTTGGATTGCAGCAAGTACTTGAGGGCCAACTGAAGGATTTGCGAGACCAATATCTTCATAACTCATGACAAGCAATCTTCTTGAAACAGCAACTAGATCCCCGTTCTCCAATAAATGTGCTAAATAGTAAAGAGCGGCATCTGTATCACTTCCTCGTACAGATTTTTGCAGTGCTGATAGCAGGTTATAAAAATGAGATCCTTTTTTATCCCCAAACACACCCACTCTATCTACAAGACTATTTAATATAGAATCTTCCACTTTCGTCACGCCATTTTCTTCAAAGCTTGCGAATATAGTGGATTCTAATAATGTCAAAGCTTTTCTTGCATCACCATTTGCTGCTTCTGCAATTTTCATTCTTTGTTCATTTGTAATGTCAATTGACATTTTTCCAAGGCCTTTATTTTTATCCTCCAATGCTCTCTTCAAAAGCATATCTACATCATCAGTTGTTAAGCGTTTTAGTTGTTTGATTTCTCCACACCGAGATCGAATAGCCGGGTTAACATCATGAAAAGGATTTTCAGTTGTTGCGCCGATTAATATAATTGAACCGTTTTCTACATGGGGTAATAGTGTATCTTGTTGCAGTTTGTTAAATCGGTGAATTTCATCTAAAAATAAAATGACTTTTCCAGTTAATCTTGCATCAGCAACAACATCTTCTACATCTTTTTTGCCAGCTTTCGTAGCATTTAATGCAACAAAGGGTAGTTTAGTAGTGCCTGCAATTGCGAACGCAAGAGAAGTTTTACCGACTCCTGGATCACCATATAAAAGCATTGAAGGGACGTGCCCATTTTTTATCATTTTATATAAAGCAGTGTTTTTACCAATAACATGCTGTTGTCCTGCTAATTCATCTATTGTTTCGGGTCTCATTCGATATGCTAATGGTTCATTGCTCAAAATGATCTCTCCTTGTTCAAACATCTGTTCCTTAATTATATCGAAGAATAGTGGAAAAGTCATTTTGGAGTCGTCCTATCACTTAAATATGCTATACTAGGGAAAGAATTTTTTTATGTTCGGTGTAATATCCGAACTCGAATACGCGAAGGCGATTTAGATATCTAATGAGGTGGAATAATTGAAGTTTTCAACAAAAGGACGTTACGGGTTAACGATTATGATAGCATTAGGCAAACAGTGTGGAGAGGGACCACTTGCACTTCGTCAAATTGCAGCAGATCATAATTTATCGGAAGCCTACTTAGAACAAATTGTTTCACCGTTACGTAACGCGGGACTTGTTAAAAGCGTTAGAGGTGCATACGGTGGATACATGCTTTCAAGGAAGCCAAATGAAATCACTGCAGGCGATGTCATTCGCGTTCTTGAAGGACCAATTCAAATTGTAGAAGGAATTGAAGAAGAAGAACTTCCACAACGTGAATTATGGATGCGTATTCGAGATGCAGTTAAAAATGTATTAGATACTACAACTATAGAGGATTTAGCGCAACATACAGAAGAAGATTCAGATAATGTTGGATATATGTTTTATATTTAAGGAGCAGTTAGATATGACTAGAATATACTTAGATCATGCAGCTACAACCCCAATGGCAGAAGAAGTCATTAAAACATTGACAGAAGAAATGAACAATGAATATGGAAATGCTTCGAGCATTCACCAAACTGGAAGAAAAGCACGAAAAAAATTAGATGAGGCTAGAAACATACTTGCTGCAAGTATTGGTGCTCATGAAACAGAGATTACTATTACAAGTGGTGGGACAGAAGCAGATAATTTTGCTATCTTTGGGACTGCTAATGCGCGAAAAAATGAAGGTAAACATATAATAACAACACAAATTGAACATCATGCAGTACTTCATGCATGTGAACAATTAGAACGTGAAGGGTTCGATATCACCTATTTACCTGTGAATAGAGAAGGCATAATCGATGTAAATGATTTGAAAAATGCGCTTAGGGAAGATACAATTTTAGTTTCTGTTATGTATGGAAACAATGAGGTCGGTACTATTCAACCGATAAGTGAAATAGGAGAGTTACTAAAAGAACACCCTGCCTATTTTCATACAGATGCGGTACAAGCTTACGGTGGGGCTTATTTAAATGTAAACGATTTACAAGTCGATTTACTCAGCGTGTCTAGCCATAAAATCAATGGTCCAAAAGGAATTGGGTTTTTGTTTCAACGAAAAGGACTTCATTTGAAACCATTATTTTATGGTGGGCAACAAGAAAGAAAAAGACGTGCGGGTACTGAAAATGTGCCGGCAGTAGTTGGCTTTGCAAAAGCAGTTGAGTTGAAACAACAAAATTTAGAAGCAACCATTAATTTCTACAAAGAATTGAGAAATGCTTTTCTCGTTCAGCTGGACAGTAAAGGGGTAGAATTCACAATCAATGGTTCCCAAGACAAAGTTCTTCCGCATGTGATTAACCTTAGTATCCCAAAAACAGATGTGGAGACATTTTTAATACAACTAGACATGGCAGGAATTGATGCGTCCAGTGGTTCAGCTTGTTCGGCTGGATCTATTGATCCTTCCCATGTTTTAGTTGCGATGTATGGTGAAAATACACCAGAGTTACGCAATTCCGTTCGTTTTAGTTTTGGTATAAATAATACAATAGAGCAAGTGATAGAAGCCGCAAATAAAATAAGCAAAATTATTCTAAGTTCATAACGAATAATTGAAATGAGTGAGTACAGTGAAAAAAATAGAAGATACAAGAGTAGTAGTTGGTATGTCCGGTGGGGTGGATTCCTCCGTAGCAGCTTACCTATTAAAAGAACAAGGGTATGACGTCATCGGCATCTTTATGAAAAATTGGGATGATACAGATGAGTTTGGCGTATGTACAGCCACAGAGGATTACGAAGATGTTATTAAAGTATGTAATCAAATCGGAATACCGTATTATGCAGTAAATTTTGAAAAACAATATTGGGATAAAGTTTTTACCTATTTCCTTGAAGAATATAAAGCTGGAAGAACACCAAATCCAGATGTAATGTGTAATAAAGAAATAAAATTTAAAGCATTTTTAGAACATGCACTAGCGCTTGGGGCAGACTTTTTGGCAACTGGCCACTATGCACAAGTGGAAGTAAGAGAAAGTCAAACTAGAATGCTACGCGGTAAAGACGAAAATAAAGATCAAACCTATTTTTTAAACCAATTAAACCAAGAACAATTGGAAAAAGTTATATTTCCTATAGGACATTTAGAAAAGAAAAAAGTTCGTGAAATTGCTTTAGAACAGGGGCTTGCTACAGCCACCAAAAAAGATTCCACAGGAATTTGTTTTATCGGTGAAAGAAATTTTAAGGAGTTTTTAGGGCAATATTTACCTGCGCAACAAGGTGTGATGGAAACAATGGATGGGAAACCAATGGGCAAACATGACGGTCTTATGTACTATACAATAGGTCAACGTCACGGGTTAGGAATTGGTGGATCAGGTGATCCATGGTTTGTCATTGGTAAAGATTTAGATCGAAATGTTTTATTAGTTGGTCAAAATATTAATAATGAAGCCCTTTTCTCCACCAGTTTAACTGCAACTAATTTATCTTTTACAACTACTATTGAGAAGCCAAAAAGCTTTAATTGCACTGCGAAATTCAGATATCGACAAGAAGATGTAGGAGTTCACGTGGAAATAATAGGGGATAATGAAGTATCCGTTACATTTGAAAAACCGGTACGAGCAATCACTCCTGGACAGGCAGTAGTTTTCTATCAAGGGGACGAATGTTTAGGCGGGGCAACGATTGACAAAGTATTCAAGGACGGAGTACAACTGGATTACGTTGGCTAACTGGAGGGATTTATATGAATTACAATGAATTAGGAATAGAAGCTATTCAAGAAGAAAACTATGAAAAAGCCGTTGAACTATTTACTAAAGCTATAGAGGAAAACCCGGAAGAGGCTATAGGGTATATCAATTTCGGTAATTTACTCGCATCAATGAATGAAAATGATCGGGCAGAACGATTTTTTCAAAAAGCGATTACGCTAGACGAGAACGCGGCTACTGCATACTATAGCTTAGCTAATTTGTATTATGATGCAGAACGTTTTGAAGAAGCAGCAAAACTTTATGAAAAAGCCATTTCTAATGGAATTGAAGGCCCAGATGCTTATTTTATGTTAGGGAAAAGCTTTGAAAAAACAGGTCAAATAAAGCTGTCACTTCCGTATTTACAAAGGGCATACGAACTAGATTCCAATGATATTCAAATTAAGCTAACCTACGCAATAGCGCTAGCTAGCTTTGAAATGTTCAAAGAAGCAGAACCAATTTTGAAAGAAATTTTGGAAGAAGAAGCCGAAAACGCGGATGCACACTATAATTTAGGCGTTTTATATGCAGTTTCCACTCCAAATACGGAAGCAGCGCTTTATCATTTGAAACAAGCATTTACTATTCAACCAACCTACGATCAAGCACGGTATGTGCACGATATGATCTCACTACGAAGTTAACTTAATTCAGAAGAAAACATTTGCTAAATTAAGTTAAAGCCTCCGGTTTGATGTTACAGATTTTGTAAGGAGTGAATTGAGATAGCTCAATTCAAAATCTGGACGCACTGTTTTCTGCGACGAGCTTTGCGCAGGAGCAAATACGCCAAGGCGAATTTAATTTACAATTTGGAGGCGGTAGCATGACCAACGAGATGAATAATGAAAAACAATTTATTACGGGTCGTCCTATCGTCTCTATTTTTCATAACCCCCAAAATTTATTTTCCATAATTAAACTAAAAATTAAATCCACCAATACAACCTATATAGAAAAAGAAATAATTGTAACTGGTTATTTCCCCCCTCTCGTATTAGAGGAATCTTATAAATTTACGGGCTTTGTCAAAAATCATCCTAAGTATGGTGTTCAATTTCAAGTGGAGACGTTTCAAAAAGAAGTTCCAGCTACCGAACAAGGAATAGTACTTTATTTATCAAGTGATATGTTCCCTGGAATAGGCAGAAAAACGGCAGAACAAATTGTGAAAAAACTGGGTCAAAATGCAATCAATAGAATTTTAGATGATCCTTCTGCCTTGGACATAATTCCTAAATTGGCAGAAGATAAAAAACAAACATTGAGAGCTGTCTTAGAGCAAAACCTAGGCCTAGAAAAAGTGATGATTCAGTTAAATGAATGGGGGTTCGGCCCACAAATAGCTATGAAAATATACCAAGCTTACCGAGAGGAAACGATTGATATATTGACAAAGAACCCATATCGACTTATCGAGGAAGTGGAAGGTGTGGGCTTTATTCGGGCAGATGAACTGGGCTATAAACTTGGCATTCAAGGAAATCACTCAGATCGTATTAAAGCTGCCATTTTTCACTTATTACAATCCGCGTCATTAAGTGAAGGTCATGTATTTTTATATGCGGAGCAATTACTTGAATCTGTTAAAAGATTATTAGAAAGTGCTCAAAGAGAAGAAATTACTTTCGAAGCGATAACGAAGTGCTGCATCGAGTTAGCTGAGGAAAGCCGAATTGTTGGGGAAGTGAATCGATTTTATATCCCTTCTCTCTATTTTTCTGAAGTAGGGATAAGTTCTAAAATCGAAACGTTACTGAATGAAAATGATACACATCATAAATTTCCCCTTGCTGAGATGAAAAAACATCTTGGGGGAATAGAAGAAAGATTGGGAGTACAATATGCTACAACACAAATTAAAGCGATAGAAACGGCTATAAATGCTAGCATGACCCTTTTAACAGGTGGACCAGGAACTGGGAAAACCACTGTCGTTAGAGGGATTGTTGAATTATATGCGGAACTTCATGGTCTTTCATTAGAGCCAAAAGAGTGGGCAAAAGATAAAAAGCCATTTCCTGTTGTTTTGGCTGCTCCCACGGGTAGAGCAGCAAAACGTCTAAGCGAATCAACTGGGTTGCCGGCAATGACAATCCACCGATTATTAGGATTTAACGGTCAGGAAGATGCTGAATCTGAAGGAAAAGAAATTGAGGGAAAACTAATAATTATTGACGAAACTTCTATGCTTGATACTTGGCTAGGACATCAATTATTAAAAGCCATCCCAAAAGATGCTCAAGTAATCTTTGTTGGCGACCAAGATCAATTACCTCCTGTCGGTCCGGGGCAAGTATTAAAAGACTTATTAGCTTCTAAAAGAATTCCGACTGTTGAATTAATTGATATTTATCGTCAAACAGAAGGTTCATCTATTATTGAACTAGCTCACCAAATGAAAAAAGGGACCGTTCCACTAACCTTGTTAGATAAGACAATGGATCGTTCATTTATTAAAGCTACTACAGAACAAATTCCTAAAGTTGTAGAACAAGTGTTGAAAAGTGCTTTAACAAAAGGGCATTCGATAAGAGATATTCAAGTACTCGCACCTATGTATAGAGGCCCAGCTGGAATAGATGCATTAAATAAAATGATTCAAGAAATGGTTAATCCAAATACAGATGGAAAAAGAAAAGAAATGGTATTTGGAGAAACGATTTATCGCATCGGAGACAAAGTTTTGCAACTTGTCAATCAGCCAGAAAGCAATGTTTTCAATGGAGATATGGGTGAAGTGGTCAGTATTTTCAAAGCTGCCGAAACGGTGGAGAAAAAAGAAATGCTTGTTATTTCATTTGATGGCAATGAAGTGACTTATGAAAAGAATGATTTGAATCAAATCACTTTAGCGTATTGTTGCTCCGTGCATAAATCGCAAGGTAGTGAATTCCAAACTGTCATTATGCCTGTTTCAAGAAGTTATATGAAAATGCTTCGAAGGAACTTATTATATACAGGAATCACAAGAGCAAAAAACTTTTTAATACTATGCGGGGACCCAGAAGTATTTAAGTTCGGAGTAGAGCGTACAGATGATTTGCAAAGACTTACAACGTTAAAAAATCGATTAACTGTAGGTGAAGAAGAGAAGGATGAGTTAGTTGAAACGAACGGAATAGTGGTAGAAGAGGTTATCAGTGAACCAACATTCTTATCTGCAGATAACTACCATAAAATTGATCCTTTAATAGGGATGATTGGTATTTCTCCATACGACTTCTTGGAGATGGATAATTGACATCGGGTCGATTGTTTTTTATAATCAAATGCATAGAGCAAAATGATGACAGAGAAAGTACACTTGTTACCTGAAAAAGAGAAGGATTCCTTGGCTGAAAGAATCTTCAGAATCTAACAAGTTGGAAAGCTACTCTTGAGTGCAGCTAATAACTGCCGTTTAGCCGCGTTAAGGTTACTTGAGAGACACAATGATTATTGTTGTGTAACTAGGGTGGTACCGCGAAAATATAGCTTTCGTCCCTTTTTTAGGGATGAAGGCTTTTTTTATTTTTATTTTACTAGGAGGAAAATTGAATGAAACAATTGACAGGTGCACAAATTAGACAAATGTATTTAGATTTTTTTATAGAAAAAGGACATGCACAAGAACCATCAGCTCCACTTGTACCAATTAATGATCCATCACTATTATGGATTAATAGTGGAGTTGCTACCTTAAAGAAATATTTTGATGGCAGAGTAATTCCTGAAAATCCACGTATTACAAATGCACAAAAGTCTATTCGGACTAATGACATTGAAAATGTAGGGAAGACCGCTAGACATCATACTTTTTTTGAAATGCTTGGAAACTTTTCGATTGGAGATTACTTCAAAAAAGAAGCTATTCATTTTGCTTGGGAATTCCTAACAGATGAAAAGTGGATGGCGTTCGAAGAGGAAAAACTATCGATAACGATTCATCCAGAAGATGAAGAAGCATATACTATTTGGAAGAATGAAATTGGAATTCCGGAAGAACGGATTATTCGATTGGAAGGGAATTTTTGGGATATAGGGGAAGGTCCTAGTGGGCCAAACTCTGAAATATTTTATGATCGAGGAGAATCATATGGTAATGATTTAAATGATCCTGAGCTATATCCAGGAGGGGAAAATGAAAGGTATCTGGAAATTTGGAATTTAGTATTTTCACAATTCAACCATAACCCAGATCACACGTATACCCCACTTCCAAAGCAGAATATTGATACAGGTATGGGATTAGAACGAATGGCTTGTGTTGTTCAAGATGTTCCAACGAATTTTGATACAGATTTATTTATCCCAATTATTTGTCAAACAGAAGAAGTTTCAGGTAAATCATATAATACAGAAGTTGCATATGACGTTGCATTTAAAGTTATTGCAGACCATATCCGTACTGTTGCATTCGCTATTGGAGATGGTGCACTTCCATCAAATGAAGGTAGAGGGTATGTGCTAAGAAGATTGCTTCGTCGTGCTGTTCGTTTTGCAAAACAATTAGGAGTAGACAAGCCATTCCTATATGAATTAGTTCCAGTTGTTGGTGAAATCATGAAGGATTTCTACCCTGAAGTAAAAGAAAAACAAGACTTTATAATGCGAGTAATTAAAACAGAAGAAGAACGTTTTCATGAAACACTTCATGACGGACTAACAATTTTGGAAAAAGTAATAGAGGAACAACGTGCAAAAGGAGAAACCTACATTCCAGGTACGACAACATTTACGCTATATGACACATACGGATTCCCGATTGAACTTACAGAAGAGTATGCAGAAGAAGCAAACATGACTGTCGATCAAGATGGTTTTAAGAAAGAAATGGAAGCTCAGCGTAATCGTGCACGTGCTGCTCGCCAAAATGTAGACTCCATGCAAGTACAGTCTGAGGTTTATAGTAATATTAATGATGAGAGTGAATTTGTTGGATATGATACATTATCGGTTACAACAACAATTACCACTATTATTAAAGGTGAAGCAATTGCTAAATCTGCAAATGAAGGGGAAGAAATTCAACTAATACTTTCTAAAACTCCATTCTATGCAGAAAGTGGTGGTCAAATAGCTGACCATGGAACAATAGAAAATGATACATTTAGAGGATTTGTAAAAGACGTTAAAAAGGCTCCAAATGGGCAAAATTTACACACTGTTATTGTTGAATCTGGCGAAGTAACAACTGGATCAGAAGTTATAGCGAAGGTTGATCGTGTATTACGTGATCAGACGGTGAAAAATCACTCTGCAACACATTTGTTACACCAAGCATTAAAAGACATTTTAGGAGTTCATGTAAACCAGGCCGGTTCTTATGTAGGACCAGACCGCTTACGTTTTGACTTTTCGCATTTTGGACAAGTAACAAAAGAAGAGCTGGAGCAAGTTGAACGAATAGTAAACGAAAAAGTTTGGGAAAATACTCCTGTAGTAACTGGTTATCATAATATAGATGAAGCTAAAAGTATGGGGGCGATGGCCTTATTCGGTGAGAAATATGGAGATATCGTGCGAGTTGTACAAATGGGGCAATTTTCACTTGAATTGTGCGGTGGTGTACATGTAAAAAATACATCTGAAATTGGTTTCTTCAAAATTCTCTCAGAAAGTGGTATTGGAGCTGGAACAAGAAGAATAGAGGCTGTAACAGGCAAAGAAGCATTTGAGGTCGTAAAAGAAGAAGAGCATACATTAATCGAAGCTTCAAACCTTTTGAAATCTCAACCGAAAGATTTAGTAACAAAAGTAGCCCAGACGTTGAACGAACTAAAGAATGCACAAAGAGAGAATGAATCACTTTCTGCTAAAATTGCAAACAATCAAGCTGCGTCTGTTCTGTCTTCTGCTCAAATAATTAACGGAATTACCGTACTATCAGTGAAAGTTGATGCAAAAGATAATAATCAACTACGTCAGATGATGGATGATTTAAAAGAAAAATTAGATAAAGCTGTTATTGTTTTAGGGGCAATTGACGGTGAAAAAGTAATGATTTCTACTGGAGTTACAAAAGATATAGTTGGTGGAAACTATCACGCTGGAAATATCGTAAAACTTGTAGCTGAACAATGTGGAGGAAAAGGCGGAGGAAGACCTGATTTCGCAATGGCTGGGGCAAAAGATGGAAGTAAGTTGGAAGCTGCTTTAAATTCGGTATATGATTATATTAAATCTGTGTAGTTCGAAACATTGTTGTTTTTCTAAAGGAAACTTTTGCAAAGTTGAGTTATAATAGAATTTTAAACAAAGGGTATATTTGATACTATTTCCAATTTCGGTTATACTGTAGATTAGATATGTAAAACTGCCTACTAAAACTGAAAGCGAGGTGCTGATCATGAGTTCATTCGATAAAACGATGAAATTTAACTTCCCAGAAGAGTCTATGGAACAGGAAGTAAAACATGTGATGCTACAAGTTCACTCTGCACTGGAAGAAAAAGGATATAATTCAATTAATCAAATTGTAGGCTATCTACTATCTGGTGATCCAGCTTATATTCCTCGCCATCAAGATGCACGTAATATGATTCGTAAATTAGAACGTGACGAAATTTTGGAAGAATTAGTGAAGTTCTATATTAAAAAAAATAATGAGGCTTAAGCATGCGGATAATGGGTTTAGACGTTGGTTCCAAAACAGTAGGAGTAGCTATTAGTGATGCCCTAGGTTGGACAGCGCAAGGTATTGAAACAATAAAAATTGACGAAGCAAATCTGGAATTTGGTTTTGATCGTATTGATCAACTAGTCAAAGAACATACCGTGACAGAATTTGTTGTTGGTTTACCAAAAAATATGAACAATAGTATAGGTCCACGTGCTGAAGCATCGGAAAATTATGCTAAAATGTTAACCGAAAAATTTCATTTTCCTGTTTCAATGTGGGATGAAAGATTGACAACGATGGCTGCAGAACGTATGTTAATAGATGCAGATGTTAGTCGTAAAAAACGGAAGCAAGTGATTGACAAGATGGCTGCAGTAATGATTTTACAAGGCTATCTGGATAGAAAAAATAGATGAGGTGACGTCAAATGGACCACGGACAAGAAAATATTACAGTTGTAGATGAAAATGGAAATGAACAACTATGTAACGTACTATTCACTTTCGAATCAGAAGAATTTGAAAAGTCATATGTTCTTTATTATCCGATCGGTGCTGAAGAAGATGAAAATGAAGAAATAGAAATTCATGCTTCTTCTTTCAGCCCTAATGAAAATGGTGAAGATGGTGAATTACTTCCAATCGAAACCGATGCTGAGTGGGAAATGATAGAAGAAATGTTGAATACATTTTTGGATGCGGAAGAAGAAGAGGAAGAAGAATAATTTATAATAAAAAAGGATGGAAAGAGGTCTCCTCATTCCTCCTTTTTCTTTTGTATACCCCCTCAAATATACGAGTGCCTTGCGCTTTTCTCGATATCTTGTATAATAAAATGGAATTAAAGGGGGGGAACCCGTGGGAAATGAATCAAAAAAAGAAATTATGTTTGATCGAATGATAAAAAAGAAAAAAGAAGTAAAACTTGTTAGACGAATTGTATTAACTATCTTTTTATTCCTGCTGATTGTTGTAGGAATTAGTGGTTTTATTGGGTATAAGTATGTGAAAAGTTCTTTAGAGCCTTTAGATCCAAAATCTGAAGATATCATTAGTGTTCAAATTCCAATTGGTTCAGGCCTTGACTCAATATCCACAACCCTTGAAAAAAACGGAATTATTAAGAACGCAAAGATTTTTAAATACTATGCTAAATTTAAAAATGAATCGGACTTCCAAGCAGGCGATTACAGTTTAACAAAATCTATGACTTTAGATGAAATTATTAAGAGCTTGAAAAATGGTAAAGTATATCGGAAACCTGTATTCACCATGACTGTTCCAGAGGGATTAACTTTAGAACAAATTGGAGCTGTAGTTGAAAAGAAAACGAGCTACACGGCAGATGAATTTTTTACCCTTGTTACGAATAACGATTTTGTTGATCGAATGATAATCAAATATCCTAATTTATTAACAGAAGAAATTAAAGGGCCAAATGTTCGGTATGCATTAGAAGGTTACTTATTTCCAGCAACGTATCCATTTTATGAAGAAAAACCTTCTTTAGAAGAAATTGTAGAAACAATGTTATCTAATACAGATAAAACAATGTCTACTTATACTGAAATCCTTCAGTCCGAAGATAAATCTGTTCATTGGTTACTGACGTTTGCTTCCTTGTTAGAAGAAGAAGCAACTGCACGGACGGACAGGGCTTTGATTGCTAGTGTGTTCTACAATCGTTTAAAAGCTAAGATGCCTTTACAAACAGATCCAACCGTTTTATATGCACTTGGAAGCCATAAGGAAAGAGTACTCTTTGAAGACTTAGAGGTGGACAATCCTTATAATACTTATAAAATTCAAGGTTTGCCTCCTGGACCAATTGCTAATGCAGGGAAATCGTCAATCGAAGCAGTGTTAGACCCTTCTAAGACAAATTATTTATATTTCCTTGCAGATAAAGAAGGAGAAAATCACTTCTCAAAGACTTATGAAGAACATCTTAAAAACGTAGACAAATATTTGAAATAATTAGTAGCAGGAGAAGGAATAATTTTGAATTCCTCCTCCTGCTATGTTATGACTTATTATGGAACTTTAATTAGAACAAGTTTTACTGTAAATATCTTGCGTCTAAGATTACGCAATGACGTAATGGATTTATTTAAAAAGGGGTAACAGTTATGGAAGTAAAGGAAGATTATTTAAAGAAACTTATAAAACCTCGTTCGGATCTTTTTATTGAAATGGAACAATACGCAAAGGATCACCATGTTCCGATTATGCAATTGTCTGGTATGGAATCATTAATTCATTTACTTTCATTACAAAAGCCTAAATCGATATTAGAACTAGGCACTGCTATCGGATATTCTTCTATGCGGATTGCATCTAAACTAGAAAATACCAGTATTGTTACAATTGAAAGAGATAAAGAAAAAGTAGTAGTTGCTAACAAATTTATTGAACGAGCGAATTTGCAAAAACGTATTCAAGTGATTGAGGGAGATGCTCTAGAAATTTCCGATGACTTGTTTCAGAATATGCACTTTGATGCTATCTTTATTGACGCAGCAAAGGGACAGTATAAAAAGTTTTTCGAAAAGTACGCACCATTATTAAATGATGGTGGCGTTATTTATTGTGATAATTTATTGTTAAATGGGTTATCAGAACTTCCTATGACTGAGGTACCTCGAAGGAAAAGAACCATGGTACGAAACCAACATCAATTTACAGAATGGTTGTTAAATCATTCTGACTATGACACAGCATTTCTACCAGTTGGGGATGGCATGTTAATCAGTATTAAGAGGTGAAAAAATGAAAAAGACGGAACTTTTAGTTACACCTTCTAGTATCAATCATATGAAAGAATTAATTGATGCAGGAGCAGATGCATTTTTAGTAGGTGAGCAGTTTTTTGGATTGCGTCTAGCTGGAGAATTTTCTGTAGAAGATATTGAAGTTGCAACAAAATTAACTAAAGAGCATAATAAAAAAATATATGTAGCTATGAATGCACTTTTTCATAATGACAAAGTAGATCGACTGGCTCCCTATATGCAAAAAATGCAAGAATTTGGTGTAGATGCAATTGTTTTTGGTGATCCTTCTGTCATTATTGCGAGAAGGGAAGCGGCGGTGACTATTCCTCTACACTGGAATACAGAACAAACTGCGACCAATTATTTTACTGCAAACTACTGGGGACAACGTGGTGCATCAAGAGCAGTTTTAGCGAGAGAACTAAGTCTAGATGAAATAATTGAAATTAAGGAAAATTCACAAGTGCAAATCGAAGTTCAGGTACATGGAATGACATGTATTTTTCAATCGAAGCGTGCTTTACTCGGCAATTATTTTTTATTTCAAGATAAAGCGATGGAAATAGAAAATCGATCTAAAAATAAAAATATGTTTTTGCATGATAAAGAGCGCTCGAACAAGTACCCCATTTATGAAGATCAAAATGGCACTCATATCTTTAGTCCAAACGATATGTGCATGATTGATGAATTAGATGATCTTTTAGATGCTGAAATTGATAGTTTAAAAATTGATGGAATTTTACATAACCCGGCATATGTTACTACAATTACGAGTTATTATCGTCAAGCAATCGATGCTTATTATGTTTCTCATTCAGCTTATAAAGAAATAAAAAAAGAACTCTACAAGAAAATTGAAGAAATGCAACCTCCACTAAGACCACTTGATACTGGATTTTTCTTTAAAGAAACAGTGTATTAAGTTGAGTGAGAAATGCTAGGAAACTCGACAATGACTGAATGAAAAGATTAACTTTCTTGTCAGTTAAGAAAGGGAAGGTACCGTGTGACAACAAAAATAGATAAAATAAGTGAGCTAATTGGTGGCAAACGAGTGATTACCAAAAAGCCAGAACTATTAGCTCCAGCAGGGAATTTAGAAAAGTTGAAAGTTGCTGTCCATTATGGTGCAGATGCTGTTTTTATTGGTGGGCAAGAATTTGGTCTTCGATCGAATGCGGGAAATTTTTCAATTGAAGAAATGCGATTAGGAGTGGAATTTGCTAATCGTTATGGAGCAAAAATTTATGTGACGACTAATATATTTGCCCATAATGAAAATATGGATGGCTTGGGAGAATATTTACAAGCTATTGAGTCTGCAGGAGTTACTGGTATCATTGTGGCGGATCCATTAATAATTGAAACATGTCGAAACTCTGCTCCAAAATTAGAAATTCATTTGAGTACACAACAATCCTTATCCAATTGGAAAGCTGTTCAATATTGGAAAGAAGAGGGTTTACATCGTGTAGTGTTAGCACGGGAGACAAGCGGCGATGAAATACAACTAATGAAAGAGAAAGTAGATATTGAAATTGAAACATTTATTCACGGGGCAATGTGCATTGCTTACAGTGGTAGATGTACACTTTCTAATCATATGACTGCTCGTGATTCTAATCGAGGTGGTTGCTGTCAATCATGTCGTTGGGATTATGATTTGTATGAGGAACAAAACGGTGAGGAACAAGCATTATTTGAAGTGAATGACGTTCCGTTTGCAATGAGTCCAAAAGATTTAAAGCTGGTGGAATCCATACCGAGAATGATTGAACTTGGTATTGATTCACTCAAAATCGAGGGTCGCATGAAATCTATTCACTATATTGCGACTGTCGTGAGTGTTTATCGTAAAGTAATTGATGTATACTGTGAAGATCCTGAAAACTTCCAAATGCGAAAAGAATGGTTAGAAGAGCTTGAAAAATGCGCTAATCGTGAAACGGATACAGCATTTTTTGAAGGAGAACCAGGTTTCGAACAACAAATGTATGGGGTACATGATAAAAAACTAGGATTTGATTTTGTAGGTCTTGTACTAGATTATAATGATGAAACCCAAATAGTTACTTTGCAGCAACGTAATTTCTTTAAACCTGGAGATGAAGTTGAATTTTTTGGACCAGAAACAGAAAATGTCCGTTTAATAATGGGAGAAATAATGAATAAAAAAGGACAAGTGCTGGATGCAGCAAGACATCCTTTAGAAATAATACAATTCAAATGTCCGGTGAAATTGTATCCAAATAATATGATGAGAAAAGGGATGAAATAATGTCTAATAGAACCCCTCTTATTATTGGGATTACTGGTGGTTCAGGTTCTGGTAAAACGAGTGTAACGAACGCAATTAGTGAAGTTTTTAAAAACCATTCTGTTGTTGTAATAGAGCAAGATTATTATTATAAAGATCAAAGTCATTTAAAATTTGAAGAGCGATTAAACACAAACTATGATCATCCTCTTGCTTTTGATAATGACTTACTTATAGAGCACATTCATAATTTGTTAAATAATATAGCAGTAGATAAGCCCGTATATGATTATGCACAACATACTCGTTCGACAGAAACAATTAGAATTGAGCCGCAAGATGTAATAATTTTAGAAGGAATTTTAGTTTTAGAAGATGAGCGACTTCGAAATCTGATGGATATAAAATTATTTGTAGACACTGATTCTGATTTACGTATTATTCGCCGTATTTTACGTGATATTAATGAGCGAGGCCGCACGGTGGATTCAGTTGTTGAACAGTACATTAATGTCGTTCGTCCGATGCATAATCAATTTATTGAACCAACCAAGCGATATGCAGATGTTATAATCCCAGAAGGTGGGCAAAATGAGGTTGCAATAGATTTAATGGTTACAAAAATAAAAACTATTCTTGAAACTGACGTTATTGTATAATATGATGATTGTGGATTGACAATTATTTCATGAAATTCATATCATTATAAATCTTAGCATATGAATGTTACATGAAAAGGTTTTAAGTGTGTATTTAAAGGAGTGTATGGGAGTGTCAACAGAGAAACAATATCCAATGACCGTTGCTGGTAAAAAGAAGTTAGAAGATGAATTAGAACTTTTAAAAACGGTTAAACGTAAAGAAGTAGTGGAACGTATTAAAATTGCAAGAAGCTTTGGCGATCTATCGGAGAACTCTGAGTACGATTCTGCTAAAGAAGATCAAGCTTTTGTAGAAGGTAGAATTTCTACAATCGAATCAATGATTCGAAATGCGGTAATTATTGAAGAAGAAGAAAATAATGATGTAGTTTCATTAGGAAAAACGGTAACATTTATTGAAATTCCTGATGGGGACGAAGAATCTTATACAATTGTTGGTTCAGCTGAAGCAGACCCTCTAGAGGGACTTATATCAAATGATTCACCTATTGCAAAAGGTTTACTTGGAAAATCTACTGGAGATAAAGTAAAGATAACTACTCCTGGTGGAGAAATGGATGTTCAAATTATTTCAATATCTTAATTTTGAGAAATAGTAAATGTAATTGTCAGGAAACATAATGATGAGAGCGTTTTCATTTGTTAGGTTTTCTAACTCATTTAGATATTTTTCACTATTTAAAAGGTAAACTTTTTCTTTACCTCTGACTGTAGACAAACTCGATAAAAAATGAGTTTGTCTACAGTCATTTTTTTGAAGATTGAATCAATTTCATAAATAGCATTAAAATACTAAAACACGAACAATACTTAACTTATTGATTGGAGCGACAGGCGGCGACTCCAGCGGGATGAGTGAGACAGATGAGACATCGCAACGACGCGAATGCGGCGGTGATGGCTCATCGCTCACCCCGCGGAAAGCGTCCGCCGATAGCGGAAATTATGCTGTTTTATGAAACGGATATTATACGTTTTCAGCATTTCACTTTAAAATTGTTCGTGTTTTATCTCTAGATTTGAATTGTGAAATTGATTCGATTATGAAAGAATAAAAATTTTATGCCATGAACAAGTTGATTTCCGCTGCAGGCGGACGCTTTACAGGGGGCAAGCATCAAGCCGCTTGGGACCAACACAACGTTGATCCCAAATGCGTAGCCACACGATGTGGCGCTCTTAGACTTTAAACAATTGAATGCTCAGTCTAGGGTCTTGATTTACTTGCTAATCCCCTTGGAGTCGCCACCTTCCGCTCCAATCAACAGGAAAAATTACAAAGACAATATGCTTCGTCGAAATAATGAACTGGCTCTTTCTTTTGCTTATCCATATGGCAAGCGGAACCAGAGAAAAAAATAGAAAGTATCTACCGAAAAAGAAGTGAAGAGCTTCCGAAATTGTATCTTCGGAAGCATTTAAAAGAGTAGGGAAGTATTTTTTCTATAATTAGTCAAACCAAACGCATCATGTCCTCACAAATTTCAAGAGGTCGACAGACAAACACCTGCCGCAAGATTACTCTAACGGTAATGATGTCGCCAATGTTTCGTCCATAGCACTCTGGAAACGGTGATGACAAAATGAACATAAAGGACACTTGCTCTTTTCTTATGAAACAATTTAAACCTACTGTTCGTCTAATAAATTATACAGATTCATTAAGGGGGAAAACTATGTCAAATTATAATCAAAGACCAAATTCCAGATTAAACAAAAAAAATCGTAAGAAAAAAGGAAATACTATCATAAATATTCTAATAGGAGTAGTTTTACTTTTAATTATTATAGTAGTCGTAAATATAGTAACGGATAAAGGTCCGGAAACAGCCAAAGAAGAAAACAAAACAACAAATAAGGAAGAAGTAAAGTCAGAAGAAGTTAATTCTAATACTTCATCAAACGAAGAGAAAGTTACTAATTCAGATGAAGAGAATCCTGTTGAAGAGGAAGTAGCAAAAGAAGACCAAATCACTTCAGATTCTGAAACTTCCACAGATCAAGAAAGTTCACAAGTTATTAATGAACAATCTGATAATCCCAATGTGGAAGAAACTGTAATTGATCCTAATTGGAAGCCAATAGGTACAACCCAAACAGGTGAGCATGTTTCTAACTATGATAGTCACTCTGTTGACTGGGCAGAAAAAATACAAGCGCTATCTTATGGTACTGGACTGGATTCTGAAAATATGTATGTAAAGTTTTTAGGTAACGGAGGAAGCCCACAGAAATCAGTTGGTACAGTTACATCTAAAGATGGTAAGGAAATTTACAGAGTTCAATTAGAGTGGATAGAAGGACAAGGCTGGAAACCTACGAAAAAAGAAAAACTAAAATCACTAGATGGCGCCTCTTGACGAAAGAGGCGTCTTTGACTTATTTTAGAAGGAGTGCTTTTTTCATGATTCAGTAATATTTTAGTGATGCGCTATACCGCAAATATCAAAAATTCTAAGACTGGATGAATGCATTTAGGTATGTCATTTTGGGGTAAAACCCTCTGAATTAATTTAAAGTATAAGGTGATTGTCGCAGATTTTAAATGTGTTTATTTTAAAACCTGGACTTAGTTAAACCAAGGCGTAAGTGATGAAAGGTGGAAGCAACATGAAAATTGCAGTTATTGGAGCTATGGAACAGGAAGTAGAATTATTAAGAGAAGAAATCGAAAATGCGGAGACAACTATTATAGCCAATAGTGAATTTACAGTTGGTACATATAAAAAACATGAGGTCATCTTATTGAAAAGTGGTATTGGAAAAGTAAACGCTGCGATGACGACAACAATATTGTTAAATGAATTTAAACCAGATTATGTGATTAATACGGGTTCTGCGGGTGGGTATGATCCAACTTTAGAAGTCGGAGCTATAGTTATCTCTGATGAAGTTCGTCATCATGATGTGGATGTTACTGCATTTGGGTACGAAATAGGTCAAGTACCATTGCTCCCGGCAGCTTTTAAAGCGAATAACAAATTAATGAAACTTGCTGAAGAGGCAGTACTAGAAATAGGGGGGCATCAATCAGCAACGGGTTTAATTGCTACAGGTGATATTTTTATGCATAACCCAGAGAAGGTGGAAGAAGTTCGTAATAATTTCCCTCTAATGAAAGCGTGTGAAATGGAAGCAGCAGCAGTAGCACAAGTATGTCATCAATTTGATGTGCCTTTTGTAGTAATCCGAGCTTTATCTGATATTGCGGGAAAAGAGTCTTCTATTAGTTTTGATGAATTTTTACCTGTTGCTGCAAAACATTCAACTGAAATTGTTTTGAACGTTTTAGAAAAAATATAATTGCTGAGAAAAGTTTAATTGAAATGAAGATTAACTTATAAAAGTTTTTGTCATGGATGTTCATACTTATGTTATGATGGAATTATATTACCGCTTTCATTATAATTTTTAGGAGGGATATTGTGATTTTTATCATGGCAATGTCTATTTTGATTACTGCAGTATTAGCTTTTATTATGATAGCAGAAACTAGCGAAGATTAATTTTCTAAGCTCTTTTGGTGTTAACATCAAAAGAGTTTTTTTCATGTATATAGGATTGATATAGTTTTACGAGAGCACGCTTCTCAATTCTAGAGACATAACTTCTTGAAATTTTTAATTGCTTCGATATCTCTTTTTGGGTCATTGGTTGATATCCTAAGAGACCGTAGCGGCGTACAATTATTTCTAGTTCACGCTTTTCTAAACTGGATAAATGCTTATATAATCTATTCATATCTTCTTGATCAACTAGTTGTTCATCAGTACTTTTTTCAATTCCTTGTAGCAAATCAGTAATTTCTAAAGAATGTCCATCTTTATCAGTTCCAATCGGTTCATGTAAAGAGACGTCTTTTTGAACTTTTTTTAATGATCTTAAATACATAAGTATTTCATTTTCAATGCATCTAGCTGCATAAGTAGCTAGTTTTGTTTTTTTTGTTGGTGTATAACTATTTACAGCTTTCATCAACCCAATAGTTCCTATTGATATATAATCATCAAGAAGCTCATGTTTAGGATGAAATTTTTTAACTACATGTGCTACTAATCTCATATTTCTTTCTATAAGTTCATCTCTTGCTGTCAAATCACCTGCTAGAAATCGATCAATCATCACCTTCTCTTCTTCAGGTGTTAAAGGCTGATGGAATGCCTGACCTTTCAGATATCCGAGAACAAGCGGAAGTTCTGAGACCATGCTCATAAAGGCAGTAAAGATACCAGAGATTGTGTCCACCTCCATCTATTTATACTTTATTGTATGTCGAATATTGAGGGAATAGAACGTATGAGCACTACCGAGAGCATATAAGAAGTATGGAAAATCAAAGTTTGTGGGAAAAAAAGAAAACAAAAAAAACGACTGATAGTAAAGTCGTTTTAGATTGAAAAAATATTTTAGACTTTTCGGAGGGTAAACGTGCTAATCATTAAGAATGCAAGTAAAATAAACAAGAACATATAGGATACTGATGGGACGTAATTGATAGCAAAATAAGAAAGTGTTAATATAACGCCAGCTACAGTAATTGGAAGACCTGTGAAAAACCCATTAGGTTCTGAAATATTAAATCGAGCAAGTCTAAAACCGCCACAAGCTATATAAATAACAGTGATAATCATTCCAGCAACACTAAAGTCTTTTAATACTAATGCATATAAAAGTAATGCAGGAGCAACTCCAAATGAGATAATGTCGCTCATGGAATCGAGTTGTTTACCTAATTCAGATTCCAAGTGAAACTTCCTAGCAACCATACCATCAAAACGATCTAGTAGACCAGCTACAAATATAAATAACACACTATATGTGTAATGACCATTCATTGTTGCCATAATTGCTGCTCCACCAAAAGCAAGATTAGCAATAGTAATCATGTTAGCTGCCTGTGATTTCAATTTTTTTACGGTATTTGTCATAACGTTTAAATACATTGCAAATCACTCCTTTACAAATATTATCTTTGTTCATTATACTTCGGTTAAGAAAAAATTGTAAGTTATTTTTCATAGGGAGATTAAAATGAGAGAAAAATTATACCAATCAATGATTGAATTAACGAACGGAAAGTGGTCTTCACATGTCATCAAAGGATTTGCAAAGTCCAAATGGAGTAAAAAGATAATACCGTCTTATATTAAATATTTTAATATAACGATTCAAGAATTATCGAAAGATGTCCATGAATTTTCTTCCTTGCATGAATTTTTTGTTCGAAATGTACATCCAGAATCTAGACCTATTGCGAAACAACAGAGTGCGGTTGTAAGTCCAGTGGATGCAAAAGTAGAAAAGTTCGGTGATATAACACCTGACGGAATTTTTCTAGTAAAAGGTAAATCTTATACTTTACATGATATGCTTGGATCTGAAAAACTAGCAAATGAGTATGTAAATGGTAAGTATATTGTTTTATATCTTAGTCCCGCTGAATATCATCGTATCCATGCGCCTTCAGACGGCAAGGTTCTTCGACAATACATTCTAGGAAATAAATCATATCCAGTAAATCAATGGGGTCTCCAGTATGGAAAAAACACTATTAGTGGTAATTATCGTTTACTTACCGAAATAGAAATGCCCAATATGAAAAACTGTTTTTTCATTAAAGTAGGTGCTATGTTTGTTAATTCCATTGAGCTTACAAATACATCAAAAGAATGGTCAAAAGGCGAGGAAGTGGGCTTCTTTTCGTTTGGTTCGACAGTAGTTATGCTTTTTTCAGAGGAAAGCATAGAATTTACTTCCTCTATTAAAGAAGGTCAGTTTATCCAAATGGGTGAGTTAGTAGCAAATATGCTATAATCGTTAGGAAAAGCGAAGCGCAAGCGTCTTGAGATTTGTAAAATTTTACACTTAAATATAAGTACCGAATTGGAGTGTTAGTCGTTGTATCAATTTTTTATACCTAGTGAATTTGTGAGGAGTGTCTTTCACATTACACCTGAACTTTTAAAAGAAAAAGGCATAAAAGGCATTATTACGGACTTAGATAATACATTAGTTGAATGGGATCGTCCTGATGCGACTCCTAAACTAATTGAATGGTTTGCAAACATGAAAGCTGCAGGTATTCAAATAATTATTGTTTCTAATAATAAGGAAATGCGAGTCAAGTCTTTTGCAGATCCCCTAGGAATTCCTTTTATTTATAAAGCAAGAAAACCTTTAGGAAAAGCATTTAGACATGCATTGGAACTTATGTCCGTAAAAAAAGAGGAAGTAGTAGTTATCGGTGATCAACTTTTAACCGATGTTTTTGGTGGGAACAGACAAAAACTACACACGATTCTGGTAATTCCGGTTGCAAAATCGGATGGATTTATTACGAAATTTAACCGTCTAGTAGAACGGAGAATTTTCCGTTATTTGGATAAAAAAGGGCAAGTTACATGGGAGGAAGAAGAGTGACAGAAGCACCAAAGTGTATCGGTTGCGGTACAATAATTCAAACAGAAAATATAGGAGATCCTGGTTATGCACCAGTATCGTCGCTAGAAAAAGATCTTATCATTTGCCAGCGTTGTTTTAGACTAAAAAATTATAATGAACTACAGCCGGTTTCTTTAACGGATGATGACTTTTTACGCATATTAAATGGATTAGGAAAGCAAAAAGGATTAATCGTTAAGATTGTAGATATTTTCGATTTTAATGGAAGTTGGCTACCAGGTTTACACCGTTTTGTCGGTAACAACCCAATTCTTTTAATCGCTAATAAAGCAGATTTACTTCCAAAATCAGTGAAAAAGAATAAAGTGATTAACTGGATGAAGCAAGAAGCGAAAAAATTAGGTCTTTCTCCAATTGACGTACTTTTTGTAAGTGCTCATAAAGGAACAGGGATGCCGGAAGCTATAGAAGCAATCGAACATTATCGAAAAGGAGAAAATGTTTATGTTGTAGGTTGTACAAATGTTGGAAAGTCAACGTTTATCAATCGAATTATTAAACATGCCACTGGAGAGGATGCAGTTATTACAACTTCTCATTTCCCAGGTACAACCCTTGATATGATTGAAATTCCTTTAGATGATACGAAAGCGTTATATGATACACCTGGCATTATCAATCACCATCAAATGGCACATTTCTTAGATCCGTCTGAACTTAAATTCATAACACCAAAAAAAGAAATAAAGCCAAAAGTGTTCCAATTAAATAGCGAACAAACTCTTTTCTTAGGTGGTTTATCTCGTTTTGATTTCATTAAAGGAAAGAGATCTGCATTTACTTGTCATATTGCAAATGATATTCCAATCCATCGTACAAAACTAGACAACGCAGATAACTTATATAAAGAGCATAAAGGAAAGTTATTATCTCCACCATCTGAACAATTTGTGGATTTACTGCCTCCTTTAGTAAGACATGAATTTAAGATAAAGAATCCAAAAACAGACATTGTATTTTCTGGTCTTGGTTGGATTACAGTTCAACATGGAGATGTAATAATTGCTGCACATGCGCCAGCTGGAGTGGAAGTTTCTATTCGTCCATCGCTAATTTAGGAGGGGTTTAATATGAAAAAATGGTTTGCGGTTATTGGTAATCCCATAGCTCACTCCTTATCTCCCTATATGCATGAAACCTGGCTTCAAGAAAATAATATTGATGCTAGCTATATTCCAATCCATGTAGAGAAAGATAATTTAAAGGAAACAGTAGAAGCTCTTAAGCTTTTGGGATGCAGTGGTTGGAATGTTACGGTTCCTTATAAAAATGAAATAATTCCTTACTTAGACGAGATAGACATTTCTGCAGAAGGCATTGGCGCAGTGAATACTGTTGTAAAAACGGAAGATAACCGATTTATTGGGTATAATACGGATGGATTTGGTTTTATTCAATCCCTTGGACCAATTCATACTGACCATCAAATCCTTTTTGTTGGAGCTGGAGGAGCAGCAAGAGGAATTGCACATGCATTAAAGCAATCTGGTTTTACGAATATATCTTTTGCCAATCGAACACAAATAAATGCGAAAAGATTAGTGAATGATCTACAGATTGGACAAGCTGTTTCCTTGGAAGAGGCTGAAAATCGATTGTATGCTTATGATATTATTATTCAAACGACCCCCCAAGGGATGAAAAATCAAGAAAATACGTTGCCAATTAAACTAAATAATATAAAAGAGCATGCAATTGTTGCAGATATTGTATATAATCCTTTAGTTACCCCTTTTTTAAAGGAAGCAGGTAAACACAAAGTTCGAACAGTAAATGGATTAGGAATGCTTGTTCATCAAGGAGCGATCGCTTTTTCTTATTGGAACGGAATAAATCCAAATACAGATAAAATGATGGCACAATTAATGGAACAATTAGGAGGAAGTTATGTTAACAGGTAAACAAAAAAGATTTTTGCGCAGTGAAGCGCATCATTTATCACCAATTTTCCAAGTAGGTAAAGGTGGAGTAAATGATGCAATGATTAAACAAATCGGCGAAGCACTTGAAGTTCGTGAACTGATTAAAATAAGTATTTTACAAAGCTGTGAAGACGAAAAGCACGATGTAGCAGAAGCGCTTGCAAAAGGTACTAAGGCAGAACTAGTGCAGTTAATCGGCTTAACGGTAGTATTATATAAACCATCGAAAAATAATAAAAGAATCGAGCTTCCTAAAGCGAGTCGTGCATGAGTAAAAAAGTAGGGATTTTAGGTGGAACCTTTAATCCACCACATATAGGTCATTTAATTATTGCGAACGAAGTGTTATATGCACGGGATTTGGATGAATTGAGATTTATGCCTAATGCTACTCCCCCTCACAAAAAAGAGGACGAGCATGTTACAAAAGCTCAAAGGCTAAAAATGGTCGAACTAGCAATAAAAGATGTAGATAAGATGGTTGTTGAAACGATTGAATTGGATCGTGGAGGAACATCCTATACCTTTGACACGATGGAATTGTTACAAGCGAGAGAGCCAAATTCAACATTTTATTTTATTATTGGTGGAGATCAGGTCGAATATTTACCTAATTGGTATCGAATAGATGAGCTTCTTAAAAAAGTACAAATTATTGGAATTCCTAGACCAAATACTTCGCTTGAAACTGCATATCCTATTATTAAATTGGAGATCCCTCAAATTGAATTATCTTCAACGCTTGTACGAAATCGACTAAAGAATGGAAAAACAACGAAGTTTCTTATTCCTGAGTTAGTTAGAGATTTCATTCAAAAGGAGAAGTTATATGAAATACGATAATCTTCTAGAACAAATAAAAGACCGTATGCCGCTTAAGCGATTTGAGCATACAAAAGGTGTAGCAACAACAGCTATTCATTTAGCAGAGAAATATGGAGAAGACCAAGAAAAGGCAGAAATTGCTGGAATCCTTCATGATGTTGTGAAATTTGCAAATTATGATTGGCTTAAACAAATGATTATTTCCGAACATTTAGACCCACTCCTTTTATCATTCCATCATGAGTTGTGGCATGGTCCCGTTGGAAGTGTTGTTGCCAAAAAGGAGTTTCATTTCGATGACGAGGACATCCTTCAAGCCATTCGATTTCATACAACTGGAAGAGCGGGGATGTCCAATTTAGAGAAGATTATTTATATTTCAGATATGATAGAACCGAGTCGTAGCTTTCCAGGGATAGATGTGTTAAGAGAGAAAGCGAAAATAGACTTAGGTGAAGCAATGATTAGTTGCGTAACACATAGCATTACATTTTTGATAGAAAAAAAACAACCGGTTTTTCCGGACTCATTTCATTGTTATAATGATCTGATACAAAAGAGAGGAAAAGTGAAGGAATGAATTCTTCAAAATTATTAGAAATAGCTTATAAAGCAGCCGACGATAAACGTGCAGACGATATTGTCGTACTAAATATGCAAGGTGTATCGCTACTTGCGGATTATTTTTTAATCTGTCATGCAAGTTCAGATCGACAAGTGCAAGCCATCGCTAAAGAACTTTCAGAACAAGCAAGTATCGCTGGATATAATGTAAAACGTTTAGAAGGTTTTGATGAGGCAAGATGGATTTTAGTTGATATGGGAGACGTAGTTGCACATATCTTCCATAAAGATGAGCGTTCTTATTATAACTTAGAACGTCTTTGGGGAGATGCACCAATGATCGAAGTAGGATTAGATGCATAATGGCTATGTACGACCAGTTTGCGTTTATATATGATCGATTGATGTCAGATATACCTTATGCAAAATACGCGGAATGGGTGCAAAAAAAAGCACCCGCTTCTGCGGGAAATAAATTAGTTGATATTGGATGCGGTACGGGAGTATTAAGCGTGCAATTTGCAAAGGCGGGTTATGAAGTTATTGGTGTTGATTTATCCGAATCTATGCTAACAGTTGCCCAAAATCGCAGTATGGAAAACCATTTATCCATTTCGTATATTTGCCAATCAATGGCCGAAATGGATGGAATTGAGGAAATGGATATAGCAGTTATTGCTATTGATTCATTAAATTACCTTGAGACACTTCAAGAGGTTGAACAAACCTTTCAACATGTTTTTCATTCTCTAATTGAAGGTGGTCATTTATTTTTTGACGTACACTCACTTTATAAAATGGATGAAATATTTCCAAACGGTCCATTTACATATGAGGATGATCAGGTTGCATATATTTGGAATACGGAGATAGGGGACGAAAGACATTCAATTTATCATGACATTTCTTTTTTTGTGAAAGATGAGAGTGGTTATTATGAACGTTTTGAAGAGTCTCACTATCAGAGGTCATTTCCATTAGAGTCGTATGAAAATCTTTTAAAAAAGATAGGTTTCACCTCCGTATCGGTTTCTACTTCTATTTTTGAGGAAGAGTCAGAAAATGAAGTTGAGAGATTATTTGTCCACGCAATAAAATAGTCCTTTCATTTAAGAGGTAAATTTAGTATAGTTGGTTTAACTCCATATGATTTACCTCTTATCTAGAGAGGATGATATTTCTGGTTTTTTCATTTTTTCAGAAATACAAGAAAAAACTGTTGCTCCCAACGACAGTTACCTTGGGTGTCATTATCTTCATTTATCAATCCCAATTCAATTCAGCCAATCCCACGGCTGATGCAATACAACCAATCCCATTCCATGAAACAATTCAAGAACAAGTAATATCAACTGAATATGAAGAGGACCAAATGCTATTTGTCGAAGTCAAAGGTGCTGTTATGAAACCAGGAGTATATGAACTTTCTTTAGGAGATCGCGTCTTAAAAGCTATAGAACTTGCAGGAGGCTATTTGCCAATAAGTGACAGTAAAACTATTAATCATGCTCAAAAAGTTGAAGATGAGATGGTTATCTACGTACCTATAGAGGGGGAAGAAGTAGAACAGCTTCAAGGTTCAATAACAGAGAATTCCAACCTAGTAAATATAAATATTGCAGATGCAATTCTACTCACAACTTTACCTGGTATTGGCCCCGCAAAAGCAGAGGCGATTATTACTTATCGAAATGATTCGGGTTTATTTAAAGAAACTCACGATCTTATGAAGGTTACTGGAATAGGTAAAAAAACTTACGACAAACTAGAATCTCTTATTACTGTAAAATAAATATTGTGTTATTGACGTTTGAATGGTCAAGCTACTAAACTAAGAGGAGTATTAGTTATGGAGGTAGTTATATGGAGCGTATTACTTGGGACCAATTTTTCATGGCACAAAGCCATTTACTTGCGTTAAGAAGCACTTGTACTCGATTAGCTGTAGGTGCAACAATAGTTCGTGACCGTCGAATTATGGCTGGTGGATACAATGGTTCAATTTCAGGAGGAGACCACTGTATCGATCATGGTTGTTATGTTGTTGATAATCATTGTGTACGTACGGTTCATGCGGAGATGAACGCTCTTTTGCAATGCGCAAAGTATGGTATTTCAGTTAGTGGCGCTGATTTATATGTCACACACTTTCCTTGTTTACCTTGTACAAAATCGATTATTCAAGCAGGAATATCTCGACTTTACTACGCACAAAATTATAAAAATAACGAATATGCCTTGAAATTATTAAGTCAAGCAAATGTTGAGATTATACAAGTGCCTTTTGACGAACGTAAAATTGACTTTTTAAGTGACGAAAAAGTTGCCCTTTATATGGAGTTAATATCAAAACTTCGTGAGAAAGGAGCAAGTATAGAAGAGTTGGAGCCTTATGAAACGAAGGTGACAGAATTATTCGGGTTATAGATTTAACAGGAAACTTAATATATCTAGCCATAACGATAGTCATTGCTGCAATCGCGGCTTATGAATCTGTAAGAGTATTGCTATTAATAGTACTAGTCTGTACTTGGTTAATCTATAAGAGAAAGCATAATATATTAATCCTAATTACTATTTTAATTGGTTTTTTATCCTACTTATATTTCAATATAACAATTCCTCGGCCATCTGAAGAAATTAGTATATCTGAAATTACATGGACTGACGATTATAGAATAAATGGGAGTTTTGTTCGAGGATTTGCAATTGGTAATGATCATAATAAATGGTACGTACAACTAAAAATACAAACAGAAAAAGAAAAAAATGATTTTATTAACATATCCCTTGCTGGAAAGAATTTTCAAGTAACTGCTCATGAAGTCATTAAAGGGCCATTGTCCCATAAATTCGCTTTTAATATGGAAGATTATATAAAAAGTAATGGAGCAGTTGGGCAAGTAGAAGTTGAAAGTTACCAATTTACAGGAGAAGATCGAAGTTTTAAAAGTTATATGGCAAAGAAAAGATTTGAGTTAAAGAGACATATTCAAACAAGTTTTCCATTGTCATTACAGTCTGAAGCTGAAGCATTATTAATAGGCAGTCGTGAACAAATGTCTTCAGATGTGCAAAAAGCATATCAAACTTTAGGAATAACTCATCTTTTTGCAATATCAGGGCTTCATGTGGGCTTAGTAGCACTTCTACTATATGAATTTCTTATTCGTATTCGAATAAGAAGGGAAACAGCAAATTGGTTGTTAATTATTGCACTTCCTCTATATGCACTATTAGCAGGGGGTGCACCCTCAGTTTGGAGATCTGTTTCAGTAACAGAATTAGTATTAGTTAGTATACTAATAAAGAAAAAAATTGCCATAGACGATGCTTTTTCTTTAAGTGTTATTGGTTTTGTCTATTTAAGTCCCTGGGTTATCTATCAGATTGGTTTCCAATTGTCATATTTAGCTGCTTTTTCATTAATTTATTCCTCCATATTTTTAATTAAAAATAGTAATACCACTTATTTAAAACAATCACTTATTATTACTTCAGTGTGTCAACTCATAGTCTATCCTATTTTAATCTTTCAGTTTTATGAAGTTTCCATTTCTTCTTTCCTCGCTAATTTAATTTTTGTACCAATATTCTCATTTATTGTACTGCCCGTTAATATCCTACTTCTTCTATTTACGTTTATATCGACTCCTGTAAGTAAATTACTCTTTTCACTATATGAGCCTCTTCGAAATTTGCTAGGAGAGATTATAACATATTTAGGAAATTTGCCTTTTCAATTATGGAATCCTATGAAGCCTTCTTTTTCATACATTCTTCTTGCCTATTTTGGTGTAATAATATTTTTTATATCTTTGGAGAGAAGAAAAAACATCTTGGTTAGTTTTATATTGCTTATTTTCCCCGCAGTATTGATACAGATTTCGCCTTATCTAGATGGATCAACTAGAATTACTTTTCTAAATGTTGGTCAAGGAGATTGTACTATTATTGAAATGCCATATCGAAAAGAAGTTATCATGATTGATACAGGTGGATTATTAAGATATGAACAAGAAAAGTGGAAAGAAACAAGAGAAATATATGAAGTAGGTAGACAAGTTGTTGTTCCGTTTTTAAAAGGAAAAGGAATTTCAAAAATTGACACATTAGTTATCACTCATGCGGATGCAGACCATATGGAAGGTGCCGAAGAAGTGTTAGAACAAATACGAGTACGAGAGGTTCATATTTCCCCAAATTCACATAAGAAAGAAGTAATGAGCGATTTAATGAAAGAAATAGAGAAACAAAAAATTCTATTATTTGAAAAAAAAGAAGGGGATCAAATAGCTTCTAAATACTTTCATTTAAACTACATTAATCCAACAGACTTGGAATATGAAGGTAATAATGATTCACTGGTCTTATCTATGCGAAATGCTTTTTTTCATGGATTATTTACAGGAGACTTAGAAAAAGAAGGAGAAGAAGAACTGGTTCGAAAGTATTCAAATGAACTTCAACAAATTACATTATTAAAAATAGGTCATCATGGTAGTAAAACTTCGAGTGTACAATCTTTTTTAGAACTTACTCGTCCTAAATTTTCGGTTATTTCAGCAGGATTTAATAATCGCTATGGTCATCCACATGCAGAAGTTGTAGCCCGTCTAAATGCATTAAAGCTCCCTTTTTTACAGACTGGTATAGATGGAACGATTGAAGTAGAGATAACAAAAAAAGGAGAAATACTTGTAAAAGCTCCTTAAAAAAAATGGTTTTGTCTGTTAGACAAAACCATTTTTCCCTTTTTTATCGAGAAACGAACTCAATAATTACTGCAATAGCGAACATAATTGTGAAAAATCCAAAGGAGACACCGAAACCTACGCCTGAGTCGATTGCGTCGTTACGTTTCGACTGTACATTTTGTTCAAACTCATTCATTGTTACCCCTCCTATTTCCACCTAATTATAAAGGATTGCCTAAAAAAAATCTACACACAAACAGTCAATTTTTTGTTGTGTTATAGAATGTCACAAATTATTCACTAATTCTACTGTATAATAATATTAATTATGCTAAACGAGGAGTTTTACCTTATGATATCAGAAAAATGGATGAAAATAGCGAATAATAAAATATCACCCGTGTATTTATTATATGGAACTGAAGCCTATTTTATAGAAGAGACATTAAAAAGATTAAAGAGGAATTTAAATGAAAATGGAGAAGTAGAAGTAATTAATTTTGATTTAGAAGAAAAAAATATAGAAGAAGTTATTTACGAAGCAGATACAATTCCTTTTTTCTCGGATAGAAAACTAGTAGTTGCTAGAAATGCATTCTTTTTAAAGGCTACAGAAAAAGGGAAAGAAAAAGTAGTACATGATTTGAATATTCTTGAACAATGGTTACAAAGCCCTTCTCCAACTGCTATTACTGTCTTTATTGCACCTTATGAGAAACTGGATGAACGAAAAAAAATAACGAAAACGATAAAACAACATTCCGAAGTTATTGAAGCTTCTAGTTTACAGCCACATGATTTGAAAGGTTGGATATTGCACGAAGTTTCTAGTTTTGGAAAAACAATTTCAGAAGAAGCATTAAATACATTGATTGAAGTTCGTGGATCTAATTTAGTCCATTTACAAACAGAACTAATGAAAATAGCCACTTATCTAGGTGAATTAGATGAAATCGATGCTGAAACAGTCAAGTTGCTTCTTGTACGAACATTAGAACAAGATGTATTTACTTTAGGGAATGCCTACCTATCGGGAAATAAAAGCGAAGCAATTGAAATATATCATGATTTATTGAAACGGAAAGAAGATCCTTTAAAGTTGAATGCATTAATAGCAACACAAGTAAGATTAATGATTCAGGTTGGTCACCTAAAGAAAAAAGGTTACCATGCGCAACAAATAGCTACTCAATTAAAGGTACATCCATACCGAGTTAAATTATTATTTGATAATCCAAGTCTACAAAATGATAAAAAATTACTTACAACTTTAAATGATCTTGCAACAGTAGATTTACAATTAAAAACATTGAATATTAATCGAGAGAGAATATTAGAAATGTTTTTAATGAAATAAGAAAAGAGCAGAGAGAGTTTTTTTTAAGCCCAAACCCCGAACTACTAGGTCGCGGACCAACAAGAATTGGTTAAAAAAGGGGAAGCAAATCAGATTTCTGAAGATATGGAAAGTTGTTAGTCAAAAAAGAAAGACTGACCGATAGGTATCGGATCAGTCTTTTTAATTACGCTTTTTTCATTAATTGAGCTTTCTTACGAGTAGCTGCGTTTTTATGAATTAAACCTTTTGAAGCTGCTTTCTCTAATTGTTTGATAGCAGATTTAATAAGATCTTTTGCGTTTTCTTCGTTATTAAGTGCAGCAGTATCAGCTTTTTTTACAGCAGTACGCATAGCTGATTTTGCATGTGCATTTTGAGCATTTAAAGTCTCATTTTGCTTAACACGTTTAATAGCGGATTTAATATTTGGCATACCTTTCACCTCCTAGTAAGGTCTGAGATGATACTTTAATGTGTTGAAAACTGTCTAATACAACAAGCATTATTTTAACAAACGAAAAAACAAATTGCAATATATAAATGCAAAGAATATTTACTTGACACTTAGAACAAACTATTTAAGAGGTGATTTTATGTGGGGACGAACGGATTTATTAGATGAAACGGAAGAAATGGTAAAGCATAGAACTAAAGGTGAAAAAGACGTTTTAAAGGATTCAGAAGGTATAAAGTTTGAAGAAAGTAGGAAAGGCGCAGTTTTAGTAACTTCCATTGAAGTAGACGAACAAGGGGAAAAACAAATAGGAAAGAAAAAAGGGAAATATATAACGTTAACTGATTTGACGGTACACCCCGATGATAATGAAAGCTTTGAAGCATTGAAGAAAATTTTTATTCAAAAGTTAGAAGAGATGCATCAACACTTAACTTTAACAAAATCTTCTAAAGTATTAATAATTGGTCTAGGTAATTCTACTATTACTCCAGATGCAATTGGTCCGAAAGCGATAGAATATTTACAAAGTTCTTCATTATCGCAAAAAGAAGAAAATGTAAAAGTTGTTATGTATGCCCCTGGGGTGACAGGACAAACAGGATTTGAAACAAGTAATTTTATTGAGGCGATAAGCAATGCTTTTGAACCTGACTTAATTATTGTTTTAGATGCACTAGCGGCAAGAAATAGTGAAAGGCTATGTAAAACTATTCAACTTACAAATACAGGAATCCATCCTGGGTCTGGGGTTGGAAATCAAAGAAAAGAAGTATCCGAGGATGTTTACGGAGTACCAGTAACTGCAATTGGGATACCAATGGTAGTGGACGGTCCTGTCCTATACGCGGATGCAATGGAACATGTCATACATTATATTGCATCTAAAATAGAAGAAAAAGGTAGTCCATCCTCTGCTTTAGCTGTAACTCCTATGGTATCGAGCAAAAAACCTACGATTGATAATAAAGTTTTACAACCAATTTTTGGAGAGTGGGTAACTTGGCCAACTGATGAAAAAAGAAAGTTGTTTGAAGAAGTTTTTGTTGGAAAAAATCCAAGTTTATTTGTGACACCAAAAGAAACGGATGCTTGGGTGGAACAATATGCCTATTTATTATCAGATGGAATTGAAACTTGGATTTCTAACCGATAATTGTTTTTTTGTCCACTGGTATAGCGATTGATAAAAAAAACAATCGCTTGATTCCTCAGTGCAAGCTCGTCGCTGAGGAGGGCTTGGCCAAACAAATACTTACTAAATTGTTCTAAAAAAGCTCTTCTCATCATACGATTATTTGAGGAGAGTGGAAATTATGGCTAATTCCCTAAAGAATTTAACGAGCATTTTATTACTATTATTTTTAGCTCCTATTATTATCGCTACTATCCAAACACCTCTTTCAATGCAACAAAAAGCGGAAAATAAAAAAGAGGACACGCCTGTAGTTTATGCGGCCCAATTAGAATCAAAACCGGACATTACAGAAATAATAGAACCTAAAAAAGCGTTCGTATATTTCACGCATGCTCATGAAGCATATAAGCCTATACTTGCTGAAAAAGGTGAAAAAATTGCTGTCTATGACTCTTTAACCAATATTTCTTCTTTTCAAGAGCAAATAGCGGCCCAATTCGCCTTTCATCAAGTTGATACTCAGTTTTTAGAGGAACATAACCCAGAAGTAATGGATAATTATAATACGATTCGCCCATTTGTTCAGAATGCAATTGCACATAGTGATTATGATATTATATTGGATATTCATAGAGACGCACAGAAAGCAAAAGTCACAACTCTTCAAAGTGGTGAAGAAACCTATGCAAAATTTATATTTGTTATTGGTGGAGAGCATGCTAACTACAGATGGAATGAACAATTAGCTCAAAATCTTTCTGACGAACTAAATAAAATAGTTCCTGGAATATCAAGAGGAGTTATTGTTAAATCAGGTAAAGGTGTAGATGGAGTATACAACCAAGATCTTGCTAAAAATTTGTTAGTAGTTGAACTTGGTGGTGTTGATAATACCGAACAAGAGGTAGATCGATCCATTGCAATTTTAGCAAAAGCTGTCTCTAATATGTTCAATCAGAAAATACCATCTTAGGGATTAAGCGATTATCGCTTAATCTCTTTTTATATTTGGACAATGGTTGCTTCTTTTCATTTAGGTGTGTAGAAGCTCGCTTTAGGTGCCTATAGCCAGAGTTTAGGTGGACTTGTATAGGATTTAGGTGCAGATAGAATAAGGTGTCTAAACCTATAGTTTCAAATGAATTCTTTTCTACTAGATTGTCTTAGTATCAGGTTTTTGTTAAGATAAAATTCTGGGGAAAAATAAATATCACAAGAGCAAAAAAACGTAATAACATAAAAAAAGTTAATGGGAGACTATTAAGCGTTACTTAACGGCACTATGTCTGTTATAATTCTTAGTAGTTTAACTTCATTCAGCTGAAGTCTATCACTTCTAATGAATAGCGAGAAGAATGCAAAGTGACAATTTAGAGGGATAACACAGATCCCTATTGGATAAAGTAAATGCCTCTGGTGGATGCCGCAGATTTCCGAGCAAGCTCGATAAAAATCTGGAAAATGCCAAGGCGTATTTGATTTAGGAGTGAACAAGATGAATCATGAACAAAGAATGGACCGACAGAAAAAAATTCGTAATTTTTCTATTATCGCACATATAGACCATGGGAAATCGACATTAGCGGATCGTATTTTAGAAAAAACACAAACATTAACTTCCCGTGAAATGAAAGACCAATTACTCGATTCAATGGATTTGGAACGCGAAAGAGGAATTACCATCAAACTAAATGCTGTACAGTTAACATATACAGCTAAGGATGGAGAAGAGTATATTTTCCACTTAATTGACACGCCTGGACATGTCGATTTTACGTATGAGGTTTCCAGAAGCTTAGCAGCTTGTGAAGGCGCGATCCTAGTTGTCGACGCTGCGCAAGGTATAGAAGCTCAGACACTTGCAAATGTGTACTTAGCTTTAGATAATAATTTAGAAATATTACCTGTTATTAATAAAATAGATTTGCCAGCTGCAGATCCTGAACGTGTTAAAAAAGAGGTAGAAGAAGTCATAGGACTAGATGCATCAGAAGCAGTACATGCTTCTGCAAAAGCAGGTATCGGTATTGAAGAAATTTTAGAACAGATTGTGGAAAAAGTTCCTGCACCGACAGGAGATTCTTCAGCGCCTTTAAAAGCACTTATTTTCGACTCATTATTCGATCCATACAGAGGAGTAATTGTGTACATTCGAGTTATGGAAGGTACGGTTAAACCTGGTGATACGATTAAAATGATGTCTTCTGGAAAGGAATTTGAAGTTGTTGAAACAGGTGTGTTTACCCCGAAAGCAACTATGCGTTCTGAGCTGACTGTTGGGGACGTTGGATTTTTAACCGCATCTATGAAAAATGTAGGTGATTCGAGCGTTGGGGATACTATCACGTTGGCTTCGAACCCTGCAACCGAACCACTTGCTGGATATCGGAAGATGAATCCTATGGTGTTCTGTGGATTATATCCTATTGATAATTCTAAATACGTAGATTTACGTGACGCATTAGAGAAATTGCAACTAAATGATTCTGCCTTGGAGTTTGAACCAGAAACTTCTCAAGCACTTGGATTTGGTTACCGTTGTGGCTTCTTAGGATTACTTCACATGGAAATTATCCAGGAACGTATTGAGCGCGAATTTAAAATCGACTTAATTACTACGGCCCCAAGTGTTATATATGATGTAAAATTAACAAACGGAGAAACCATCAAAGTAGACAACCCATCTATGATGCCAGATGTACAAAAAGTAGATACTATTGAAGAACCGTTTGTGAAAGCCTCTATAATGGTTCCAGAAGATTATGTAGGTTCTGTTATGGAATTATGTCAACGTAAACGTGGTAACTTTATAACGATGGATTACCTGTCCTCTGCTCGTGTAAACATTATTTATGAAATTCCATTATCTGAAATTGTTTATGATTTCTTTGACTCTTTAAAATCAAGTACAAAAGGATATGCATCTTTTGATTATGAATTGATTGGGTATAAAGAATCTAAACTAGTGAAAATGGATATCCTTCTAAATAGTGAAAAAGTAGATGCATTAAGCTTTATCGTCCACAAAGATTTTGCCTATGACCGCGGAAAAATAATTGTTGAGAAATTAAAAGCTCTTATTCCTAGGCAACAGTTTGAAGTTCCAGTTCAAGCAGCGATTGGACAAAAAATTGTGGCTCGTTCTACCATTAAATCAATAGGTAAAAACGTTTTAGCTAAATGTTACGGTGGAGATATTTCACGTAAACGTAAACTTCTTGAAAAGCAAAAAGAAGGTAAAAAACGTATGAAGCAAGTTGGTTCTGTCGAGGTACCACAAGAAGCATTTATGGCTGTTCTTAAAATGGACGAGCCGAATAAGTAAGTGTTTTATCGCTTTTTATATTAACAAGTAATAACATAATATGTTGTTTGCTACCGGCTTGCCACCATAATTTACTTTTGGTGGCAAGCTATTTTATATTAACTTAATTCGTTCTAAAAAAAACCTCATATATTACTGTACTGCAATTTAAGAAGAGCATTTAAAGATATGGAAACAGTATATTCATATTTTATAGTTGCTCTTATTTAGATTTGTTTAGCCACAGTTAAATTGTTTAGCGTTCTATTCAATCCTCTCACTTACCCCTTTTAGCATTCCGAAAACCGAAAAGAAGAAAAACTTTGTACCACTTCTATTGCATGGTTCCCTTTTCTTTGCAATCATTTATTTGGATATTCTTCAACTAAAAACTCAATTAGTAGTAAGAAGAAAATAGTAGCAAATGAGCTACTCTTAACTTTGGAATCAATCTACCATCCAACTAAATGGAGTTCAATGATTTCGACAAGAAATTATTCGGAGAATCAGTGCGAAGCTGTGAATATGAATCTAATGTCTAGTCAAGTCCTAAGAAATAGACAGGTCATAAAAACCTGTCTAATTAGTTCTGAAAGTTGTTAAAAAATAGTTAGCATCCGTAACCGCCACCAGAGCCTAAGAAACTGGCGCCAATAATAATCAACAGAATAAACAGAACGAGAATTAATATGAATTCAGAACCATATCCAGAACCATATCCAGAACCATATCCACCAACAGCATTACCCATACCTATACACCCCCTATGTTCGAATTAATACGTTTTTATATAGTAAAGGATATTTGTAGTTTTAAGGATAGCCACTGGGGCACAGCAGGGTGGGTTGATGTGCCCTTATTTAAGTATCTTATTCATAATTTAAAATGGCGTTAGGCAAGTGGATTTATCATCTGAAATATTCAAAGTAAGAGTTCGTTTCTAGACTGCCGCTTAAGACAGTCAAATAACAAGTTAGTTCTAATTTATCAGAGAACGAAAAAAACAGCCTATTCGGCTGCTTGTTGCACAGGATTTACAAAGTTATCGATTATTGCCCTTTTGAGTACTTTCGGCAATTGCCGAAGAAGCTTTTTTATACTCATTATTAATAGTCGGTGAAGAGTGTTTTACAGGATCTCCATAGGCTGTCTCCGTAGTTGGCTCTTTCTTTTTTTTGCTAGCATTTGCATTTATGTTTTGATGTGTCATTTTGGTCATCCCTTTAACTTTATAATTTCCAATAATGCCTATTATGTTCTGGATTGCGATTTTTATACGCAGACCGAAAAGTTGATTTATTTAAGATAACAAAAAATAGAACCCCCCTTATTATAGCTTGCGGTTCTGTGTGAGAATTTTAAACAAATAAATTACAACTTATACGCTACTGATAAAAGTGTGGAAGAGGAAATGAAGTTAGCAATACCAAGAATTTGTTTTACAAACTAGGCGTTTTTAGTATTAGTCAATCAACTCACTGTAATTGTTTGGACCTATTCATGAGCCTTGTTTGAAAGTAAAACCAATTGGATGATTGTAGATACAGTATGTTTCATTCAAAAACAAAATTAATTTTTCACCACCCTTGCTCTAATAAATATGTGAGAGAAGTAATTAAATGAGCAAATGAATATAAAACGACGTAATGGTTCTAGTTAAAAATAAAACAAAGAAAAGGTATAAATAGGTGCAAGTAGACAAAAAGTAATCAAAAGCTTAGTCATTAAAAGATTGGAATGTGATTTATGAAAAATAAATATCTGTTCTTATTTGTACTACTTTTTTTGGGAATTACGTTCGTGATGGTTAATACAACATCTGCTGACAAGGGTAGACGTTATTACGAACAAACTGGAGAGGTTGTTTGGGAAATCAAAACGGAAGAAAAAGTAGTGGCAATTACATTTGACGATGGCCCACATCCTAAATACACAGCAGACATATTAGACCTTTTAGCGGAGTACAATGCAAAAGCCACCTTTTTTATTGTTGGTGAAAATGCAGAAAAAAATCCTGAGCTTTTACTGCGACAGTACAACGAAGGTCATGAAATTGCTAATCACACCTTTACCCATCCGTTAAAAACAACTTTACCTAAATTAGAGATAGAGATAAAAAAAACAAATGATTTAATTTATAGTATCACAGGCTACCATCCTGAGCTCTTTCGACCTGTTGAAGGACAATATACAGATAGTATGATACAAAGTTTAGTGAAAAATGGATACAAGGTTGTTATGTGGTCTTGGCATATGGATACAGAGGATTGGAAAGATCCCGGTGTTAATCGAATAATAAAAACAGTGTTAGATGGAACAAAACCAGGAAATATAATTTTATTTCACGATGGGGGAGGGAACCGGATTCAGACAGTTAAAGCATTAGAAAAAATATTACCGGAACTTAAAAAACAAGGATATAAATTTGTTACTATAACAGAGCTTATTGACCTAGAAAAAAAAGAAAAATTAAAAATTAAAAAAGAGAAAAAATACGACTAATTTTAAATGAGAAACAAAGCATTAAATTATTTAATTAACCCTGAGCAACTTCAAATAATATTAAGAAAATAAAACACTCATAAAACGTTTTATATCAAAGATTTGCAAGTGATACAAAAAAACGTTAAACTACAATGAGGAAAAGGCTCGAAGCAGGAGACATTTATGCCTGTCCTGAAGATGGACGAGCCGAATAAATAAAAAGGGAGAAGGAGGCATTTTTAGCCTCCTTTTTACTTTATAGAAAGTAGGGAATCATATGGTACGTGGTATATATATCCATATTCCTTTTTGTCATCAAATTTGCAATTATTGTGATTTCAATAAATTTTTCTTTCATAATCAACCAGTGGACGAGTATATTGAGTCATTAGGTAAAGAAATGAAAATGTATAAAGAGCAATTAAACAATGCTTCAATCGAAACTATTTTTATAGGAGGAGGTACACCTACCTCGTTAACCGAAAAGCAATTAGAGCGATTATTTACTCTAATTCATACACATATTCCACTGAATAAAATAATTGAATTTACATCAGAAGCTAATCCTGATGAGCTAACATTTGAAAAGATGAAACTTATGCGCTCTTTTGGTGTAAATAGATTAAGCATGGGAGTTCAAACGTTCGATCAAGAACTTCTAAAAGTACTTGGTAGAACGCATTCGAATGAACATGTGTATTCAGTAATTGAAAATGCTAAAAAGATAGGTTTTCCTTCTATAAGCATGGATTTAATGTATGGATTACCAAACCAAACGATGGAACAGTGGGAGCAATCATTAAAAGAAGCGTTTCGATTAAAAATTCCACATATTTCAGCATATTCATTATTAGTTGAACCAAAAACGGTTTTTTATAACTTAATGTCAAAAGGCAAACTGTCCTTACCAGGAGAAGATTTAGAAGCTGAGATGTATAGTTACTTATTGGATGAGATGCAAAAGCAGGGCTACAATCAATATGAAATAAGTAACTTTTCATTTGAGGCGAAAGAATCCAGACATAACTTACTTTACTGGGATAATGATGAATATTTAGGGCTAGGAGCAGGAGCTCATGGGTATGTAAATAATATTCGATATTCAAATCACGGACCATTAAAAAAGTATATGGATTCATTGGAATCAAATGAAAAACCAATTATGCAACAAAAAGAAGTAACGAACATTGAAAAAATGGAAGAAGAAATGTTTTTGGGATTACGTAAAAACGTAGGAATTTCTTTAAAGAAATTTGAAAATCGTTATGGAAAGACTCTACAAAATGTGTATGGTAATGAATTAGATGAACTTATGCACAAGGAATTAATAATATTGGAAAATGATTTTGTAAAACTTACTCGTCGAGGACGATTTGTAGGAAATGAAGTATTTCAATATTTTCTTAGATAATTAAGATCATATTCGTTGACAGTTTTCTTTAGATTTGATACCTTTTATATGAGTATTAGCACTCTCAATGAACGAGTGCTAACAGAGGTGATAATCATGCTAACTAATCGGCAATTATTAATATTGCAAGTAACGGTAGATGATTTTATTGAAACCGCTCAGCCAGTTGGATCTCGTCAAATTTCGAAAAAGGAGGAAGTACCATATAGTCCTGCTACTATTCGAAATGATATGGCAGATTTAGAAGATATGGGATTCTTAGAAAAAACTCATACTTCGTCTGGGCGTGTCCCTTCGGAAAAAGGATACCGTTATTATGTAGACAATATGTTAACCCCACAACGAATATCAAAAGACGAGATCAAGCAAATTCGATCTGTTTTTGAAGAACGAATGGTGGAGACGGAGCAAGTTATTCGTAAATCAGCAAAAATCTTGTCTGAACTAACGAATTACACCTCCATATTACTAGGAATGGATGTTAAAAAACATCGGGTTAAACGATTTTCTATCGTTCCTCTTACAGATGATACTGCAGTTGCGATTATCGTTACAGATAGTGGACATGTTGAAAATCGAGTGTTTTCAATCCCAGAGTCCTATACTTCATCCGATATTGAACGAATGGTTAATTTGTTAAATGACAGCTTAATAGGGGTTCCTTTGCATGAATTACCTGTAAAGTTGGAGGCTGTAACTCGTTTATTGTTGAAACAGCGAGTAGGACATTTTAATAACCTGTTAAGTTCATTTAATAAATCGATGATGATAGAGCAAGAGGAAAAAGTATACTACGGTGGTAAAATGCAACTTTTAAATCAACCAGAATTTAATGATCTTGAAAAAGCTCGTAGTATTATGTACTTGATGGATCATGTAAGTCAAATCCCTAGTATTTTCCCCGTTGATAAAAAAGGGATAAGAATACGCATTGGTTCAGAAAACAATCATCTTGCTATGGAAGACTGCAGTGTTATTACCGCATCTTATGCTATAGGAGAAGAACAAATGGGTTCAATTGCGATTATAGGTCCTACACGAATGGACTATAAACGTGTTGTTTCTTTGCTTGATGTTATGAGTACCGATTTATCTAGAGAATTATCTAGAATATTAAATGGCCATCATGGATAAGGGAGATGCAAGCATGCCAGAACAAAAAGATGAAATAGTGGAAGAATTAGAAACTGAAGAGTTGAATGAACAATCAGGAGAAACAACTGAAGAATCTGTCGAAGAGACTTTAGAAGTGGATGAACTTGCACTTGTAAAACAAGAATTGGAAGATGAAAAAAATAAGTCCATTCGGTTAAGAGCGGATTTTGAAAATTATAAGCGCCGTGTTCAACTAGACAAAGAAGCAGATTACAAGTACCGTGCTCAAGCTGTCTTAACTGATATCTTACCAGTACTAGACAACTTTGAAAGAGCATTAGCTATTCAACCGACTTCAGAGGAAGCTGCTTCTTTAGTTAAAGGTGTAGAAATGGTTTATCGCACCTTACTTGATGCAGTATCCAAAGAGGGTCTTGAGCAAATTGAATCGGAAGGGGTTCCTTTCGACCCTAATTTCCATCAAGCAGTTATGCAGGAAAAGGACGATTCAAAGGAGCCAGGAATTGTGCTTCAAGAATTACAAAAAGGGTATAAGTTAAAAGATAGAATACTTCGACCTTCAATGGTTAAAGTAAACGAATAGTTCAGGCTGTTGAAAACAAGTTCAAGCTCACAAAATGTGGGAATATTGAACCGTCGTGAACTCAGGTTGTACGACTCAGAAGCGTTTTCAATAAGTATGAGAAGAAGTATTCTACAGAGTAACACTATACTTAGTTATAAATTAGGAGGAAAATTATATGTCTAAAATTATTGGTATTGACTTAGGAACAACAAACTCATGTGTATCTGTATTAGAAGGTGGAGAACCAAAGGTAATTCCAAATCCAGAAGGTAACCGAACAACCCCATCTGTTGTTGCTTTTAAAAATGGAGAAAAACAAGTTGGGGAAGTGGCAAAACGTCAATCCATAACAAACCCAAATACAATTTCTTCTGTTAAACGTTTAATGGGTACAAATGAAAAAGTTAAAGCAGAAGATAAAGATTATACACCACAAGAAGTATCTGCAATGATTCTTCAATACTTAAAAGGATATGCTGAAGAATACCTAGGAGAAAAAGTAACGAAAGCTGTAATTACTGTTCCTGCTTATTTTAACGATGCAGAGCGTCAAGCAACAAAAGACGCTGGACGTATTGCTGGTCTAGAAGTAGAACGTATTATCAATGAACCAACTGCAGCTGCACTTGCATATGGTTTAGATAAAATGGATCATGATGAAAAAATCCTTGTATATGACCTAGGTGGCGGTACATTTGACGTGTCTATATTAGAACTTGGTGATGGCGTATTTGAAGTTCTTGCAACAGCTGGAGATAACCGTCTTGGTGGGGACGACTTTGACCAAGTATTGATGGATTACTTAGTACAAGAATTCAAAAAAGATAATGGTATTGACTTATCACAAGATAAAATGGCTGTTCAACGTCTAAAAGATGCAGCTGAAAAAGCGAAAAAAGATTTATCAGGTGTAACATCAACACAAATTTCACTTCCATTCATTACTGCTGGAGAAGCTGGACCTCTTCACTTAGAAGTTACAATGACTCGTGCGAAATTTGATGATTTAACATCGAACTTAGTAGAGCGCACAATGGTACCAACTCGACAAGCAATGAAAGATGCAGGATTGTCAGCTTCTCAAATCGACAAAGTTATTCTGGTAGGTGGTTCTACTCGTATTCCAGCAGTACAAGAAGCCATTAAAAAAGAAACTGGAAAAGAACCACATAAAGGTGTAAACCCAGATGAAGTTGTAGCTATGGGTGCTGCAGTTCAAGGTGGAGTATTAACTGGAGATGTTAAAGACGTTGTATTACTTGATGTAACACCACTTTCATTGGGAATCGAAACAATGGGTGGCGTATTTACGAAATTAATCGATCGAAATACAACTATTCCAACTTCAAAATCCCAAACATTTTCAACTGCAGCAGATAACCAACCAGCAGTTGACATTCACGTATTACAAGGTGAACGTCCAATGGCAACGGATAATAAAACACTAGGTCGTTTCCAACTTTCGGATATTCCACCAGCACCACGTGGTATTCCACAAATCGAAGTTACATTCGATATTGACAAAAACGGTATCGTAAATGTTAAAGCGAAAGATATGGGAACAGGGAAAGAACAAAATATTACAATTCAATCGAATTCATCCCTTTCTGATGAAGAAATCGAACGTATGGTAAAAGAAGCAGAAGCTAACGCTGAGGCAGATAAAGTTCGTAAAGAAGAAGCTGAAGTGAAAAATGAAGCTGATCAATTAGTATTCATGACAGAAAAAACATTAAAAGACCTTGAAGATAAAGTATCAGAAGATGAGAAAAAATCAGCTGAAGATGCAAAAGAAGAGTTAAAAGCAGCATTAGAAACTGGTAACTTAGAAGAAATTAAAACCAAAAAAGATAAATTAAATGAAATTGTTCAACAGTTAACGATGAAATTGTATGAACAAGCGCAAGCAGAAGCTGCTGCTAATAGCGGTGATGCTGGCTCAAACGATGACGGTGTTGTAGACGCAGAATTTGAAGAAGTTAACGACGATAAAGACAAGTAAGTTTTGGTAGAAAAAGTCAAAGACCGTTTTCGGCTTTGGCTTTTTCAATGTTTTGCTATTAATATTTTGTCCATGTTACAATAAACTTTATGTGTAGGCTATAAGATCGGGAGAGTGAACTATGAATAAACGTGATTACTATGAAGTCCTTGGATTGTCTAAAAGTGCTTCACAGGATGAAATTAAAAAAGCATACCGAAAGCTTTCGAAACAATATCACCCAGATATTAACAAAGCAGCAGATGCAGAAGAGAAATTTAAAGAAATATCAGAAGCATACGAAGTATTAAGTGATGACCAAAAACGAGCGCAATATGACCAATTTGGCCATGCAGGACCTAACCAAGGATTTGGTGGTTTCGGTGGTGGAGATGGCTTCGGCTTTGAAGACATTTTCAGTTCATTTTTCGGAGGTGGCGGTGGATCGCGTAGAAGAGATCCAAATGCACCAAGAAAAGGTGATGACCTTCAATATTCGATGACAATTGAATTTGAGGAAGCAGTATTTGGTAAAGAAAAAGAAATAGAGATTGCAAAAGAAGAAACTTGTGATACGTGTAGTGGAACTGGTGCAAAACCTGGTACACATCCTGAAAAATGTACACATTGTAATGGAGCAGGCCAAGTAAATGTTACACAAGACACACCATTCGGACGCATTCAGACAAAACGTTCATGTAACCACTGTCATGGAACTGGTAAAATTATTAAAGACAAATGTTCTACTTGTCATGGAAGAGGTACTGTTAATAAACGGAAAAAAATTAAAGTTACCATTCCAGCTGGTGTAGATGATGGCCAACAACTTCGCGTAAGTGGTCAAGGGGAGCCAGGGGTAAATGGTGGTCCAGCAGGAGATTTATACATTGTATTCCGAGTTAAAGCAGATCCACGTTTTGAACGCGATGGAGACGATATTTATTATGAATTACCATTAACGTATGCTCAGGCAGCACTAGGGGACGAAATTGAAGTACCTACCGTGCAAGGTAAAGTAAAATTAAAAATACCTGCCGGAACTCAATCTCAGACGAAATTCCGATTAAAAGGAAAAGGTGTTAAAAACGTTCATGGATACGGTGTTGGAGATCAACATGTGATTGTCAAAGTGATTACTCCGAAAAAACTAACGGAAAAACAAAAGCAATTACTTCGTGAATTTGCAGAAATAAGTGGAGATATTCCTGAAGAGCAAGGGAGCTCATTGTTCGATAAGATTAAAAAGACATTAAAAGGTGAATAAAGGAGTTGTGCGCAAGTGAAATGGTCTGAGTTATCTATTCATACAACAAATGAAGCGGTTGACGCGATAAGTAATATTTTGCATGAAGCTGGTGCAAGTGGGGTAGTCATTGAAGATTCGGAAGAGTTAGTAAGAGAAAGAGAAGATAGATTTGGTGAAATTTATAGCTTAAACCCAGATGATTTCCCAGTAGATGGAGTTCGTGTAAAAGCATATTTAGCAGAAACTAGCTTTCTATTAGAAACAGTTGAAGAGATCAAACTTGCGGTTAACAACTTAAAAAACTTTAATATTGATATTGGTCATAATATTGTAACAGTTCAAGAAGTTGACGAAGAAGATTGGGCAACTGCTTGGAAGAAATACTACCATCCAGTTAAAATTTCTAATCGTTTTACTATTGTTCCAACATGGGAAGACTATGAAAGAGTTAGTACAGATGAATTAATAATAGAGCTGGACCCCGGTATGGCATTTGGTACAGGTACACATCCAACAACAGTTATGTGTCTTCAAGCACTAGAAAAAACAGTACAACCAAACTCAAAAGTAATAGATGTAGGAACTGGTTCTGGGGTACTTTCTATTGGTGCAGCAAAACTTGGAGCAACATCAATTCATGCACTCGATTTAGATGAAGTAGCAGTAGCTTCTGCTAAAGAAAATATAGCTTTAAATCATGTTGAACATTTAATAGAAGTGACACATGGTAATTTACTTGATAATGTAAGTGAACAAGCAGATATCGTCATTGCGAATATTTTAGCTGAAATTATAATGACATTTACGGATGAGGCTTTCTCAATTGTAAAGGAAAAAGGATTATTTATAACCTCTGGAATAATTTCTACTAAAAAAGAAGAAGTTAAAAAAGCATTGCAAAAATCAGGCTTTGAAATTGAAGAAGTGATGATGATGGAAGATTGGGTTACAATTATTTCTAGAAAACCGCTTCTATAAGGAGATTATTATGCAACGTTATTTTACGTATGAAAAAATCGATGAGAATAACAAAATAATCATTTCAGGAGAAGACGCGCATCATATGATTCAAGTGATGCGCATGAATCCTGGAGATCAAGTATATTTAGTTGTTGAAAACATAACATATACAACGACAATTGTAGAGGCATCTTCCAAATCTGTATTATTACAGGTGGGGAATAAATCTGAACAGTCAAATGAAATGCCTATAAAAGTGTCCATTGTTTGTGGGCTTCCAAAGGGAGATAAATTAGAGTTAATCACCCAAAAAGCTACTGAACTTGGCATGCACACACTTTACCCATTCGAAGCAAAAAGATCTATTGTTAAATGGGACAAGAAAAAAAACGAAAAAAAGATTGTTCGATTACAAAAAATTGCGAAAGAAGCGGCGGAGCAATCACATCGATCTTTTGTTCCGCACATACATAATCCCATTGTTTTAAATGAACTTATAGAAATTAGTAAATCATACGATGTAAAGTTTGTTGCAGATGAAGAGGACGCAAAACTTGAACAACGCAAGAAATTTGCCGAGCAATTAAAAAAGGTGTATGATAAAAAATCGATACTTATCGTATTTGGTCCAGAAGGTGGATTAGATCGTTCAGAAATAAAAACTTTATTAAACAATGATTTTCAACCGATTTCTCTAGGACCAAGAATTCTACGAACAGAAACAGCACCGTTATATGCGCTTGCTGCAATTTCTTATGAATATGAATGAAAGAGGTGTAAGGTGATGTCATCCGTTGCATTCCATACATTAGGCTGTAAAGTGAATCATTATGAAACTGAAGCAATTTGGCAACTATTTAAAGATAATGGATATGTCAGAACTGATTTTGAAAAACAATCAGATGTATATGTGATAAATACATGTACAGTAACAAATACGGGCGATAAAAAAAGTAGACAAGTCATTCGCCGTGCAATTCGCCAAAATCCGGATGCGGTTATATGTGTAACAGGCTGTTACGCTCAGACCTCACCAGCTGAAATTATGGCTATTCCTGGTGTTGATATTGTAGTTGGAACTCAAGAACGCACAAAAATGCTTGATTATATTGAGCAATATAAAACAGAGCGTAAACCGATTAATGCAGTAGGGAATATTATGAAAAATCGTGTATACGAAGAGTTAGATGTTCCTTCCTTCACGGACCGCACTCGTGCATCTTTAAAGATCCAGGAGGGTTGTAATAACTTCTGTACTTTTTGTATCATCCCATGGGCTCGTGGTCTAATGCGTTCGCGAGATCCTGAAGAGGTTGTCCACCAAGCGCAACAATTAGTTGACGCTGGTTATTTAGAAATCGTTCTAACGGGAATTCATACTGGTGGATATGGTGAAGATTTAAAAGATTATAATTTAGCTCAGCTTTTAAAAGATATTGAATCCAATGTTAAAGGCTTAAAACGACTACGTATTAGCTCAATAGAAGCAAGTCAATTATCGGATGAAGTAATCGATGTTTTAAGAGATTCTAAAATAGTAGTGAGACATCTACATATTCCAATTCAATCCGGTTCAGACACAGTGTTAAAAAGAATGAGAAGAAAATATACTATGGAGTTTTTTGCAAATCGATTAGATCGACTTAGAGAAGCACTTCCTGATTTAGCGATAACTTCAGATGTTATTGTTGGCTTCCCTGGAGAAACCGAAGAAGAATTTATGGAAACATATAATTTTATCCATGATCAACGTTTTTCTGAGCTTCACGTATTCCCTTATTCTAAACGTACAGGTACGCCTGCTGCCAGAATGGAAGACCAAGTTGATGAAGAAGTGAAAAACGAGCGTGTACATCGCTTAATCACATTAAATAATCAATTAGCAGTAGAATATGCTTCTCGTTTTGAAGGAGAAATTTTAGAAATCATTCCTGAGGAAAAATATAAATTAGATTCTAAAATGAATTTAGTTGAAGGTTATACTGATAACTATTTAAAAGTTGTTATTCCTGGTACAGAGGAATTAATCGGAAAACTAGTTCGAGTAAAAATAACTAAATCTGGTTATCCATATAACGAAGGTCAATTTGTTCGAGTTTTAGACCAAGTAGAAGAGTTAGTTTAAAAGAATTAGGAAAGTGCAAGTCCTTTTAAGTGCATCTTGTCTTTACTATTTGCAGAGTACTTTGGACGAAACATTCACTACACTATTACCCTTGGAATTATTTAGCTGGAAGTGACTGCGTCACTTCCAGCTACATTTTTTCGGTAATCTTGTGGCAGATGTTTGTCCGTCGCCCTCTTGGAATTTGTGAGGACATAATGCTTTTTGTTTGGATAATTAGAGAAAGAATGCTTTCCTACTCATTTAAAAGCTTCCGAAGATAACATTTCGGAAGCTCTTCGATTCTTCAATGGTGGATACTACTTATTTTTTTAGTGCCACCGATTATATCTGTTTACTTGCTGTTAAAGGATTTCGCGAGGCGACGAGCTTGCGCAGGAGCAGGGGAAGAGGCTTGATGCTTGCCCGACTTGCAAGCGTCCGCCTGAAACGGAAAACAACCACGATTTCAGGATGGTATGATCACTACGTTTACTGAAACTATGTCTTCTTATTCTTAGCGATATGCTAGGCTAAATCTCTTTGTTAGGTACTACTCACTTCATGGATTTTAGTGAAAGGTGGCGACTCCAGGCGGAGGCCAACAGGATGTTGGTCACGAAGGCGTTGCCACACGATGTGGCGCTCTTAGCCTGCGTTCCTCGGAGACAGATGAGACATCACAACGCGTAAGCGGCGGTGATGGCTCATCGCTCACCCCGCGGAAAGCGTCCACCTGAAACGGAAATCCGCAGTATTATTTCATTCTTTAAAGTACTATGAATCTTTTAGAAAGTCAGTGAATGAATCTCACTGGCTTTTTTTTATTTTTTCTATTATGATGAAGAGGTACGGACAACTTCCGAGAGGGGAATATAAATGACACAAAATATTGCTTCATTAATCGATCATACACTATTAAAACAAAATGCAACGCAAGACCAAATTGAAAAACTATGTGAGGAAGCGAAAAATTATACATTTGCTTCTGTTTGTGTAAATCCAACATGGGTAAAGCTTAGTGCGCAATTACTGAAAGATAGTCCAGTAAAAGTTTGTACTGTAATTGGTTTTCCATTAGGTGCAAGCACTAGTGAAGTAAAAGCATTTGAAACTAAAAATGCGATTGAAAATGGCGCTGAAGAAATTGATATGGTATTAAATGTTGGTGCATTAAAAGATTCCGACTATAATTTTGTTCAAAAAGATATTGAAGCAGTTGTAGAAGCTGCAAAAGGAAAAGCGATTGTAAAGGTAATTTTAGAAACTTGTTTATTAACAAATGAAGAAATTAAAAAAGCAAGTGAATTATCTAAGACAGCTGGGGCTGATTTTGTTAAAACATCTACCGGTTTTTCTACTGGTGGAGCAACAGTTGAGGCTGTTAAACTTATGCGCGAAACTGTAGGTATGGACTTAGGTGTGAAGGCTTCCGGGGGAGTTCGTAGCCTAGAAGATTTACAAGAAATGGTTGATGCAGGGGCTTCAAGAATTGGCGCGAGTTCTGGTGTAGATATTATGCAAGGATTAACGAGTAAATCTGATTATTAATTTAGTATGTAAGTATTGACCAAGTCGTAACTATACGATATAATTTTTTAGAACATAACACATGGTTATGTGCTTGACGTGTGTTCGGAGGGAGGGAAAAAGAGATGTCAAAAACTGTCGTTCGTAAAAACGAATCGCTTGAAGATGCTCTTCGCCGCTTCAAACGTACTGTATCTAAAAGTGGTACAATTCAAGAGGTAAGAAAGCGCGAGTTTTATGAAAAACCAAGCGTAAAACGTAAAAAGAAATCTGAAGCTGCCCGTAAACGTAAATTCTAATTAATTGAAATTTACAAAGCTTCGAAGCTGTGGTTTCTAAAACCCAAGCGTGAAACGTAAAAAGAAATCAAAAGATGCACGTTAACGTATGTGGTATTTTTATCCCAACCATCCCTACGTTCCAAACACGTACTTTATGATTAACATTTACAATTATGTAAACCGAGAAAATTTATTTTCTCGGTTTATTTTTTTTTGAAACTTAATTCCTTTTACACCGTAAAGTATATATACATAAAGAAGGGAGGTTTAGAGATGAAATTTTCTCGGTATATTATTTCTTTTTCTCTATTATTTTTATCATTTATCATGATGGTACCGACAGTGACTTCTGCTGATGCTCCAATAGTATACAAAATACCAATTTATAAAGAAGTAGAAAGAGGATTATATGCTTTTTTAAAAAGATCCATTCATGAAGCAGAAGAAGCAGGCGCTGAAGCAATTATTTTAGAAATCAATACGCCTGGAGGATTTGTAGATTCCGCTGAAAGAATTGTCAATTTACTCGATTCTACATCTATTCGAAAGATCGCGTATATTAACTCGGAAGCGTTATCCGCCGGTGCTTATTTAGCTCTTCATACCGATGAAATTTATATGTCTCCTGGTGGAACAATAGGTGCTGCTGCTGTTATAGAAAGCAACGGAAATACTGCTGACAAAAAAGCAAACAGTGCCTGGAAAGCCAAGATGATTAATGCGGCGGAGTTAACCGGTAAAAATCCAATTTATGCACAAGCAATGGCAGATGAGTCGGTTCATCTACCAGAGTATAGGGCACCAAGCGGTGAATTGTTAACTCTTACATCTTCTGAAGCATTAGAGGTAGGCTATTCAAACGGAACCGTAAGATCTCTAAAAGAACTGCTAGAAGTAACAAATCTTGCTGATACACAAATAGTGAAAACAGAAGAAACTTTCACAGAACTACTGGCAAGATTTATTACTAACCCAATTGTTGTCCCAATATTACTATCTATTGCTAGTCTAGGGTTAATTGTAGAATTGTACTCTCCAGGGTTTGGTGTTGCAGGCACGATGGGCCTAATATCTTTAGTGCTTTTCTTTTTCGGTCATTTGGTAGCTGGTCTTGCTGGTTATGAAACGATTATTATTTTTGTTATCGGAGTTATATTAATAATAGCTGAATTCTACTTGCCGGGTGGAATAAGTGGTATATTAGGAGCAGCGGCTATTATTTTTAGTATAATTTTAGCTGGTGGTAATATTTTGCTAATGTGTATTTCTGTATTAATTGCTTTAACAGTAGCTATAGTGGGAATGGTGATTATTATGAAGTTTTTCGGAAAACAGTTGAAAGTGTTAAACAAGGTAATTTTGTCGGATGCAACAACCACAGAACAAGGGTATGTGTCTAACGAAAATAGGCTAGAGTTAATCGGAAAAATTGCCGTGACGATGACCCCTCTCAGACCTGCCGGAACTATACGTATAAATGACGAACGTATAGATGCGGTTTCGGATGGAAGTTTTGTAGAAAAGGATAAACATGTTATCATTATAAAAGTAGAGGGTTCTCGTATCGTTGTGCGAGAAGTTTCAAAAGGGGAGGAAATAGAATGATTATTAGTGGAGCTACGATTGGTATAATTGTGATCATTGTTTTAGCATTTATTTTGCTATCCGTGTTTTTCACATTTTTTCCAATCGCATTATGGATTTCAGCACTTGCAGCTGGAGTTAAAATTAGTATCTTTACGTTAGTAGGAATGAGATTACGTCGAGTAGTTCCATCACGCATTGTAAATCCACTTATTAAAGCGCATAAGGCAGGGTTGAACGTTGCAATCAATCAATTAGAAAGCCATTATTTAGCTGGTGGTAATGTAGACCGTGTTGTAAATGCTCTAATTGCAGCGCACAGAGCAAATATTGCACTAACATTTGAACGTGCTGCAGCAATTGATCTTGCAGGTCGTGACGTATTAGAAGCAGTACAAATGTCTGTAAATCCTAAAGTAATAGAAACTCCATTTATCGCAGGTGTTGCAATGAATGGGATTGAAGTAAAAGCGAAAGCTCGTATTACCGTTCGTGCCAATATCGATCGTTTAGTCGGTGGTGCTGGTGAAGAGACAATTGTAGCCCGAGTTGGTGAAGGGATAATTAGTACAATCGGTTCTAGTACAAGTCATGAACGAGTACTTGAAAATCCGGATTTAATATCTCAAACTGTATTAGCTAAAGGTTTAGACTCTGGAACTGCATTTGAAATTCTATCGATTGATATTGCGGATGTTGATATAGGTAAAAATATTGGTGCTGAACTGCAAACTGAACAAGCAGAAGCAGATAAGAAAATAGCACAAGCGAAGGCTGAAGAGCGTCGTGCAATGGCTGTTGCTTCCGAGCAAGAGATGAAAGCAAAAGTAGTTGAAATGCGCTCGAAAGTAGTAGAAGCTGAAGCTGAAGTTCCATTAGCTATGGCAGAAGCACTTCGTGAAGGTAACATCGGTGTAATGGATTACATGAACTATAAAAATATTCAAGCTGACACTAGTATGAGGGATTCAATTAGCAAAGTAGGTGGAGACAAACCTTCTACTGAGGAACTAAAAGACTAGTATATAGTGGAAAGGAGGTTTTCTCCTTGGGAAGTAGTATAATATTAATAGTTATTTCGTTAATCGTTAGTACTTTATTGAAGAAGAAAAAACAACCGGAGCAAGCTCCAACTAGAAGAGCTCAGCAAGTGAAGCCTTTTACGGAAAATCCATTTAAAGATCTTAAAGAATTTGCTAGAGACTTTATGGAAGAGCCAAAACAACAATTGGAAAGAAAAACTCCGATTGTTACAAAAACGCCAGTAGTAAGTGAGAAAGTTGTGCGTGAGGTCAGTAGGGATCAAGGGATTCCAAGATCTTCTGGGCGACTGTCAATTCATCAAACAAATAAGCTAGAAAAGAAAGAATATAAACCGACAATCACTCATATTTTACCTAGTTCCCAAGAAGAACTAGTAAGAGCTATTGTATTTTCAGAGATACTTGCACCACCAAAATCGAAAAGATAACTCATGAACACCCCTTTACATGCATAAAGTCATGTAAAGGGGTGTTTTTTTTTGAATAAACTATTTCCACTCCATGCGAGTATTATGATTGAAAATTTTAATGAGATTACATTAGATTACAAAGTTACTATTCATCGTTTGGAAAAAAATAACCTAGTTTGTTCTTACGATGACTTCCTTTTACAAATTGAGGCAGGCACTTTAGAGATAAAATCTCTTTCTATGGAACATCTACGAATAAATGTAGATGAACTTAAGTATTTTAAAATTACAAGGAAGGAAAAATAGTAATGCAACAACTTATACAAGTCAAAGTTCCCATAAAAACTGATCAACACCTATTATTTCAAAGACTATTTTCCGCCAATATTGAAATTTACCAAGTTTATAGTACGCAGCATTACCTTTTTTTCTCTATTCGTAAGAAGGATTTGGCAATTTTTCGAAAAGTGAGAAGATCATTACGAATTACTGTTCGATTAGAAGACAAGAAAAAGAAAGGCATAATCGCTACACACACGGTTTCGATTTTTGGTATAGTATTATTTTTTATAATTCCTGTAATTCTTGCTCAATTTATATGGAGTATTCAAATAGAGTCAGATTCACCTGAAAGTGATATTCTTCTCGCTGAAGAATTGAAGGTTATGAATATTAAAGAAAAGATGCGCACGACTAATTTACCCTCTGAACAAGAAATACGGCAAAAAATATTGTTAAAACACAAAGAATATTCTTGGGTTCATTTTACAAAATCAGGATCTAAATTTACTGTTAGTCCAATGTTAGCACCGATTAAAACAGAGCGGGAGATAAGAAATTTACCCCCAACACATCTAATTGCAAAAAGAAGTGGGGTTATTACTGACTTTGAACTTGTAAAAGGAGTAAGGGCCGTAGAAAAAAATGTCTCAGTTAACAAAGGGGATATATTAGTAAATGGATTTGTTACGCAAGGAGACAAAAGAATTATCACCAGTGCAGAAGGAAAAGTATTTGCTAATTATTGGCTTGAGCTTGAGTTTGAAATTCCCCAAACGGTCAGTTTTATGAAACCAAATGAGCGTAAACTGGTTATTCAGAAAAAAGGAAATAATAAACACAATTATTGGAAGGAGATTTCACTTCCAAGTCCACTTCAAAAGTATTTGGAGGTAGGGTATGTTAGAAATTTGGAGGAAGAGAGATTTTTATTAAATGAGCAATCGATGGAAAAATTAATTCGTCCTTTACTTTATCAAAAAATTTTCAATGAACTTCCAACTGGTACACAAATATTGGAGGATAAAATTTTACAGGTGACTATTCAAAATGATAAAGTAAAGGGGAAAGTATTGTTTTTAGTTAATGAGAATATTGCGATTCCACAAGTTATACCCCAAGGAGACGAAGCATGAGCGAACATACACAATTAGATATTAATTTGCAAAACCCAACGGAAGCAGTAATGCTTTTAGGTATATCAGATAAAAATCTAAAGCTTATTGAAGAGGAACTGAAAGTCCAACTTATTACCAGAGGAGAAACCATTAGGGTTGTTGGTGATGAAAAAAATGTGGAAGAAGCTAGGAAATTAATGGAACAACTTCTCTCGGTCATCCATAAAGGGATTAATATAAACTTACGGGATGTTACTTCCGCTATTGAAATGAGTTTAAATGGAACAATTGAATACTTTTCTGGACTATATGATGAAGAAATCGCAAGAAATACTAAAGGAAAAGCAATTCGCGCTAAAACAATTGGACAAAGAGAATATATACAAGGGATAAGACGTTTTGATTTAGCATTTGGAATTGGACCTGCTGGAACTGGGAAGACATATTTGGCAGTAGTAATGGCAACACAAGCGCTAAAAAATGCCCATGTTAAAAAAATCATTTTAACACGTCCAGCAGTTGAAGCAGGAGAAAGCTTAGGATTTCTACCAGGGGATCTAAAAGAGAAGGTAGACCCATATTTAAGGCCGTTATACGATGCGTTGCATGATGTATTAGGTTTGGAGCAGACAGAGAGACTTATTGAACGTGGTACAATTGAAATTGCCCCACTTGCATATATGAGAGGGAGAACATTAGATGATGCGTTTGTTATTTTAGATGAAGCACAAAATACAACAAAAGCACAAATGAAAATGTTTTTAACCCGTATGGGATTCGGTTCAAAAATGGTAATCACAGGAGATAAAACGCAAATTGATTTACCAAAAGGTGCTGAATCTGGTTTAATCATTGCTGAAAAAATATTAAAAAATGTATCTGGCATTCATTTTCAATATTTAGAACAAGGAGATGTCGTTCGTCATCCACTTGTCGCAAAAATTATACAAGCTTACGAAGAACAGCAGTCTTAAAATAGACTCTTTTCAGACTGTAGGATTTCTCGATATAAGTCGAGTATTCCTACAGTCATTTTTATATTAATAAATAAATCGAGTCCGTTCACCGCTAATGCGAGAGCACTTTAGTTAAGATACCTAATTCATTCCGGTAATGATGTAGCCCAACTTGTCCAGCCCTCGGGAAACGATTGAAAATAGGTTTTTGTACTTAAAGGGTGACTGCGTTTTTCATATGCAAATTTGGAATTATTTTTATATCATTCTAAAAGTAAGGTATAATGGAGTTACCAGTTATAAGGGAGATGAGAGACAAGTGAATTCTATCTTAGTGAAAATGAAAGAATGGCGCAATTATAAACATCTCCCATTAGTTATTATTTTTTTTACTGCTATTATTATGTTTTTCTTATTAATAGGAAATGTAAAAGAAAGTACTTATGATATTAAAGAATATCAATTATCACCTGAAACAATTAGATCCGTCAAAACGATGGAAGATAGTATCAAAACAGAACAAGATCGCGAGAAAGTAGCTTCCGAGATTCAACCATATTATCAATTCCAGGAAGAAACCGCTGATAACCAAGCTGCGATTATTCGCTCTATTTTCGATAGCGTTATTGAAATTAAGAAAGAAGTAATTCCTCCAGAAGAAGGAGAGAATAAAACAAGTCAACTCAATAAATTAAAAAATGAAATGGAAAAGATTGCCGATAATGCTAGCTATGTGTATTTAAGTGATGATGCGTTAACTGCTTTACTAAGTCAAAGCACATCTACTCTAACTACATCTAGTGAAACCCTTATTACCTTTGTGAAAGAAGAGTTAAATGAAAGGATTCGCTTAGAAAATATTCCCGAAAAGAAAAAGGAGTTAGAGGACAAAGTTAGAAAATATTTTAAATATTCTCCTCCATATATGAATGCTCTCGTATCAATAGCTCGTTTTAGTATAGTTGAAACAGAAATCGAAAATAAAGAGTTAACGAAGCAACGTTTAGAACAAGCAAAAGCAAGTGTAGACCCTACAAGAATTTTACAAGGTCAAATCCTAGTTCAAAAAGGCGAAATAATTGATCGTGAAGTTTTTAGACAACTGAAGTTATTAGGAATGCTTACAAATAAATCTTCCTATAAACCTCTGATTGGAGTTGCACTATTTGTATTGTTAACAATGTGGATTTTGTATAGTCAAACAATAAGTGGTAAAAATAATGCAATTGAAAGTTCTAAATCCTTACTGGTAGTCATGTTTAGTTTGTTTGTATCCGTATTAATGATGAATGTTTTACAGTATATTGCCAATAATTTTGATGTAGTCATAGCTTTTATTTTTCCAACAGCAATAGTGTCGATGCTCGTTTACCTTTTAGTTAATGAGAGAATTGCTTTTATAACGACCATTATTATTGCAGCCTATGCTGGTTTTATATTTCAAGAAGGTTATACAAATGTTTTTCAAATGGAAATTTCACTATATATATTATTTGGTGGAATCGCTGGGATTTTTGCATTACAAAGAATGCAGCATAATTCTCAAATTTTTCGTTCAAGTTTAATGGTTTCAACCGTTAATCTAGCGTTTATTTTATTTTATTTATTAATGACAAAAACGACATATGGAATAACTGACTTATTATTTTATATTGGAGCAGCAATCTTATCTGGTGTATTATCTGGAGCCTTAACAATAGGGATACTACCATTTTTTGAATCTGCATTTGGGATTCTCTCCACGATGAAACTAATAGAATTATCAAATCCCAATCATCCGTTACTGAAAAAAATATTAACTGAAACACCTGGAACGTATCATCATAGTGTAATGGTTGCAAATTTAGCGGAAGCGGCTTGCGAGGCAATAGGAGCTAATGGATTACTGGCTAGAGTTAGTTGCTATTATCATGATATTGGGAAAACGAAAAGGCCAGGTTTTTTTATTGAAAACCAAATGAATGGTTATAATCCACATGATAATTTACCTCCAGAAGCAAGTCGTGATATTATTATAGCTCATGCTGTAGATGGAGCGAATATTTTACGCAAACATAAAATGCCGAAAGAAATCGTAGATGTGGCTGAACAACATCATGGGACAAGTTTATTGAAGTTCTTTTATTACAAAGCAAAAGAACAAAAAGAAGATGTGAAGGAAAAAGATTTTAGGTATATGGGTCCAAAACCACAAACGAAAGAAAATGCTATTATTTCGGTAGCGGATAGTATAGAAGCTGCTGTTCGTTCAATGAAAGAACCAAACGCAGAAAAAGTTCATTCATTAATAGAATCAATAGTAAAAGATAAGCTTCAAGACGGACAGTTTGATGAATGCGACTTATCTTTACGAGAAATAAAGACAATGAAAGAGAGCTTCTATACAACTATGAATGGGATTTTTCATTCTCGAATAGAGTATCCTAAATAACAAAAAGGTGGTACAAAGATGCTAGAACTGGATTTAATGGATGAGACTAACACTTTAACTGCAGAAACGATGGAACTTGTTGAAAAGGTATTGCAATTTGCTGCCCAACAACAAGCAATAAAAGATGGAAGTGAAGTTAGTGTAACATTTGTTACAAATGAAGCTATCCAGGATATCAATCGCACGTATCGCAATAAAGATGTTCCTACGGATGTGATATCCTTTGCCATGGAGGAAATGGGTGAAGGAGAAATAGAGATAAAAAATGCTGATATGCCAATGCTTTTGGGAGATATAGTTATCTCAGTAGAACGTGCAAACGAACAAGCTGAATCGTATGCCCACACATTTGAGAGAGAGCTTTGTTTTTTAGCTGTTCACGGATTCCTACATCTACTTGGATATGATCATGGAACGAAAGAGGAGGAACAAGTAATGTTCGGTCTTCAAGAAACAATATTACAAGCTTTTGGTTTGAAACGTGAAGGCCATGGACATTCCTAAGTTTTTAAAGTCCTTTAAATATGCTTCTCACGGCATCATACACGTCATAAAAAGCGAACAAAATTTTCGCTTTCATTTATTAGCAGCAGTCATTGTATTAATAGCAAGTATAATAACTGAATTATCGAGATTTGAGTGGATAATAATAATTATGTTAATAAGTGGCATGTTCATGATAGAATTAGTAAATGCGTCTATAGAACGAGTTGTAGATCTAGCATCACCTGACTATCACAAGCTTGCTCTGCAAGCAAAAGATTTGGCGGCAGGTGCATGTCTCGTGTATGCAATATGTAGTGCTATTGTAGGTTTGATCATATTTATCCCCAAATGGTGGGGAATCTTATTTTAGAGGTGAAAAGGTTGAATAAAAATAATTTAATGGAATCTTCCAAAACAGCAAGAGAGAAAGCATATGTACCTTATTCTAAGTTCCCAGTGGGAGCAGCATTATTAACAACAGATGGGGAAGTAATCCATGGTTGTAATATTGAAAATGCATCTTTTGGTTTAACCAATTGTGCAGAAAGAACAGCCATTTTCAAAGCTGTTTCAGAAGGAAAGAATAAATTTGCTGCAATTGCAGTAGTTGCCGATACAGAAGGTCCTGTATCACCATGTGGTGCTTGCAGACAAGTATTAGCTGAGTTTTGCGATGGCAATATGCCTGTTTACTTAACCAATTTAAAGGGAAATGTATTAGAAACAACTGTTTCAGAACTTCTACCTGGCGCCTTTACAACGGAGGATTTAGACTATGCTTCAAAATAATAAGGGCTTTAAATCAGGTTTTATCTCAATTATAGGTAGACCTAATGTTGGGAAATCTACTTTTTTAAATCGAGTAGTTGGACAAAAAATTGCTATTATGAGTGACAAACCACAAACAACCCGTAACAAAGTACAAGGTGTTTTAACGTTAGAAAAAAGTCAAATGATTTTTATCGACACGCCAGGTATTCATGTACCAAAACATAAGCTTGGGGATTTCATGTTAAAAGTTGCCAAAAATACATTGCGTGAAGTGGATGTAATAATATTTATGGTTAACGCTACAGAACCAAGAGGAAAAATTGATGAATTAATTATGGATATGCTTGAAAATAACGAGACACCTGTTTTTCTTGTCATCAATAAAATAGATCAAATTCACCCAGATGAATTGATTAATGTAATTAACTCGTATAAATCGAAATATGATTTTGCAGAAATCATTCCTATCTCTGCATTACAAGGAAATAATGTAGAGAGATTACTCGAAACAGTTCAAACATATTTGCCAGAAGGTCCTCAATACTATCCAGCAGATCAGGTAACGGACCATCCAGAACGTTTTATCATTTCTGAATTAATTCGAGAAAAAGTGCTCCATTTGACACGCGAGGAAATTCCACATTCAATAGCAGTTATCATTGATAAAATAAAAAAAGAAGAGGATACAGAGAAAGACATGATCCGTGTGATGGCAACCATCGTTGTGGAAAGAGATTCTCAAAAAGGAATTGTAATCGGTAAAAAAGGAGCTTTGTTGAAAGAAGTTGGAACAAGAGCCCGCCAAGATATCGAAATGTTACTTGGTTCAAAAGTTTACTTGGAGTTATGGGTAAAAGTTCAAAAAGACTGGCGCAATAAGTCTGCCCACTTAAAGGATTTCGGTTTCAGAGAAGATGAATATTAAGTAGATCAGAGCTGAGTTTTATACAGACGATATAGAAGGAAGGGAAGGCGATTGCTCCAGAAAATAGAAGGGATAGTCTTACGAGCTTCTTCTTATGGAGAAACGGATAAGATTGTTACGATTTTTTCCAGAGAACTTGGAAAAAGAGCAGCGATGGCTCGTGGAGCAAAAAAACCTACGAGTCGTTTGTCCTCCATTTCACAGCCTTTTACGTATGCCTACTTTTTAGTCCAACAAGGAAGAGGCATGGGGACTCTTCAACAAGGTGAAATCATCGATTCGATGCGGTCTATTCGTGAAGATATATTCACTACTGCCTATGCCAGTTTTATAATGGAACTAGTAGATAAATTAATCGATGATGAGTCTCCAAAGCCTCATTTATTTACAATATTACAACAGGCACTTCAAGCTATTTCAGAAGATTATGATCCAGAAGCGATCAGCCTATTTGTAGAATGGAAGCTATTACCTACAGCAGGGATTTATCCAGTACTACATCAGTGTTCGAATTGTGGTGCAACAGATGGTGAGTTCGCATATTCTTTTTCTCAAATCGGATTTTTATGTCATCGTTGCTTTTCAATAGATCCATATTTGATTAGGCTGACGCCTTCACAAGTAAAACTTATTCGTACTTTTTATACAGTACCAATTGATCAAGTAGGAAAGCTGACTTTAAAAAAAGAAACAAAAGGTTTTATAAAAAAAATTATACGCACTATTTATAGCGAACAAGTTGGTCTCCGTTTAAAATCACAAGGATTTCTTGACCAAATGGAGAAAACCCCTGAATTTTATACACCAAAAGCAGATCCAAGTGTAGAAGAATAACTCTTCTTCCTTGGATCTATTTTCATGGTGTTATCTATCCAGCCTTAGAAACTTCAACCGCTGGTAAAGAGGGGGTATGTGCTCCTAAACAAACAACGTTTGCCCCATGGATAAATGCCCATAGAAATTTTAACCGCCCGTAAAAAGGTGCTATGTGCCCCTAAACGACCACCATTAGAGCTTAGGAGAAGCTAAATAGAAGCTAAATGCCCATAGATACTTTATCCGCCCTAAAAGAGGTACTATGTAGGCATTAAAAATCCCTATCGCCATTAAGCTAACAGAAATAGCGTATGCAAGAGGGTGTCATTGTCTTGGAATCTCCAAATTCAAATAAAAATCCTGAGCAGACTATTGTCTGCTCAGGATTAATTACATTAAAATTGCAAATGACTTTCGATATATGATTTTACATCAGAAATTGGCATTCTTGTTTGTTCCATTGAATCACGGTGACGTACTGTTACTTGATTATCTGTTTCTGAATCGAAATCATATGTGATACAGAATGGAGTACCAATCTCATCTTGGCGACGGTAACGCTTACCAATGGATTGAGATTCATCGTAGTCAACCATAAAGTGTTTGCTTAAGTCTGAGAACAAAGCAGTAGCACCTTCTGATAACTTTTTAGACAAAGGTAAAATTGCTGCCTTTACTGGTGCCAATGCAGGGTGGAAGCGTAATACAGTTCGAGTATCATCGCCATCTAGTTGTTCCTCATCAAACGCTTCACAAAGGAATGCAAGCGTAACACGGTCAGCGCCTAAAGAAGGTTCGATACAATAAGGTACATAACGTTCATTCGTTATTGGATCGATGTAGTTAAAGTCTTCACCGGAATGCTCCATATGTTGTTTTAAGTCAAAGTCTGTTCTATCTGCAATACCCCAAAGCTCTCCCCACCCGAATGGGAATTTATATTCGATATCTGTAGTTGCGTTAGAGTAATGAGAAAGTTCATCTTCCGAATGGTCACGCAAGCGAATGCTATCTTCTGAAACACCTAAGTTTAATAACCACTCTTTACAATAGTTACGCCAGAATTCAAACCATTCCATATCCTCACCAGGTTTACAGAAGAACTCTAATTCCATTTGTTCAAATTCTCTTGTACGGAAAGTGAAGTTACCTGGAGTAATTTCGTTACGGAAACTTTTTCCTACTTGTGCAATTCCGAAGGGCATTTTTTTACGCATGGAACGCTGCACATTTTTGTAGTTTACAAATATCCCTTGTGCTGTTTCAGGGCGTAGAAAAATTTCGTTTGTAGATGCTTCAGTTACACCTTGAAATGTTTTAAACATTAAGTTGAACTGGCGAATTTCTGTGTAATCAAAAGCCCCACATGATGGACATACAACATCGTGTTCTTTCATAATTTCTTCCATTTTTTCGAATGAAAGACCATCAATAACCATTTCGATTCCTTTTTTATCAAGTGCATCTTCGATAATTTTATCAACACGATGACGCGATTTACATTTTTTGCAGTCAATCATTGGATCATTAAAGTTTCCGATATGACCAGAAGCTACCCATGTTTTTGGATTCATTAGTATTGCAGCGTCCAAACCAACATTGTAGGGGGATTCTTGTACAAATTTTTTCCACCAAGCTTTTTTAACATTGTTTTTTAGCTCTACACCAAGGGGACCGTAATCCCAAGTGTTTGCCAGACCACCATAAATTTCAGAACCTGGGAAAACAAATCCTCTTTGTTTTGCTAAACTAACTACATTTTCCATTGTTATCTTCATTTGAAAACCTCCATTTTTTATATGCTTTTAAAAGTGAGCAATAAAAAACTCGTCTCCGGGCCAAATTAGCCCGGGGACGAGTAATATACCCGCGGTTCCACCCCGATTGATTGTAAAAATACAATCCTCTTTAAAAGCATAAGCTCTGAGCTGCCTTTTCCTGTATCGTGGTCTTTCACCAACACCACTCGCTTTTATTTACAGTACTTATTATTCTCTTCAACGCTTTATTATTTGTTGATATTGTAACATGAGCCTGTGTACATAGCAATAATAGGATGAAAAGGTTGGAGTATAAAATTTATTGTGTTTTGAAATAAATTCTTATAAGACGATAGACAATCCTACCCGATATACAGTACCGAGTAAGTAGAATAGTCCACTTCTTCATTTACTAAGTTCCTTTGTTCATCGTATAGTTGGCAAATTGAAGATCAAGTTGCACAGAAACGGTGAATTTGTGCTACAATAATTGGGTATTAAGTATAACACTTTGAGGCGGTGAGTCCGATCGAACTCAACAAACGGCAAAACGAGATTTTGGACATTGTTAAAGGAAACGGCCCCATTACAGGTGAACAAATTGCAGAACGACTTCATTTAACAAGGTCTACGTTAAGACCTGATCTTGCAATTTTAACGATGGCAGGCTTTCTAGATGCACGTCCACGAGTTGGTTATTTCTATTCAGGGAAAAAAACAAGTCAAACTATTTCGGATAATATTGCACAAATGCTTGTAAAAGATTTTCAGTCTATACCAGTTGTTGTAGAAGAAAGCATGACAGTTTATGATGCAATATGCCATATGTTTTTAGAAGATGTAGGATCATTATTTGTAGTCGATAAAAAATCATTATTATCTGGAGTACTTTCTAGGAAGGACTTCTTACGAACAAGCATTGGTAATCAGGACCTAAATAAAATTCCAGTTCATATGATAATGACAAGAATGCCTAATATCACGTACTGTACGAAAGAAGATACAATTATAGATGCTGCAAATAAATTGATGTCTCGACAAATCGACTCATTACCTGTTGTAAAAATGCGAAAAGATGGTTTAGAGGTAGTTGGAAGAATAACGAAGACGAATATCACACGTGCTTTCCTATCATTAGCCGATGATCATGATCTGTGAGGGGGAAAACTATGAAAATGCTTAATCTATTTATCATCTCAGATTCTATTGGAGAAACTGGTGAACTAGTGGCCAAAGCTGCAATAAGTCAATTTAGACCCGGTCTACAACATACAAAATTGAAAAGATTTACACATATTGATTCACTCGACCATATTAAAGAAATTACTGAGCTTGCTAAAGAGCAAGATGCAATTATACTATATACACTTGTTCAAACTAATATGAGGGATGCATTAATACATTACTGTAAACTATATCAATTAGAATCTGTTGATCTAATTGGCCCGGTAATTAATTTACTTGGGAATAATCTAGGTGAAAGACCATTTGAAGAACCTGGATTAGTACGAAAATTAGATGAGGACTATTTCAAGAAAATTGAAGCAATAGAATTTGCAGTGAAATATGATGATGGAAGAGATCCACGGGGTTTACTACAAGCAGACATTGTTCTAGTTGGTGTTTCTAGAACATCCAAAACACCACTATCACAATATTTGGCGAACAAAAGATATAAAGTCGCAAATGTACCACTTGTTCCAGAAGTTGAGCCGCCGGAGGAACTATTTCAAGTGGATCCTGAAAAATGCTTTGGACTTGTTATTACACCAGAAAAGCTTAATTCAATTAGAAAAGAAAGATTAATAGCAATTGGATTAAACGATGATGCTAGTTATGCTAAAATAGAACGGATAAATGATGAAATAAAACACTTTGATAAAATTGTTAAAAAAATAGGTTGCAGAGTGATTGACGTGACGAATAGAGCTGTAGAAGAGACTGCGAATGTAGTAATAAATCACATCTTACAAAAATAATTTCATGAAAAAGAACCGATTCACATTTGTGAAAAGGTTTTTTTGTATTGTGTATCGAATAAAGTAATAGATTAATAAATTGAAATGATTTATAATTATTATTTGTGGAAAAAAGAATATTTTATCTATGAAACTTTTTTTATGAATTATTTTGTCGATTCTTGCAGGAATTTTATTAAGTCTCTCGAATTTAATCAAATAGCAAGTAAAGATGGTGAAATAATGACCAATCGTATAGAAGAAGAACTTATCGAACAAGTTAGAAATAACAACGATATTGTGGATGTAGTTAGTGAATATGTTCAACTAACGAAAAGAGGGAGAAACTATTTCGGTTTATGCCCTTTCCATGGAGAACAAACACCATCGTTTTCAGTTACTCAAGAAAAACAGATTTTCCATTGTTTTGGTTGTGGTGCAGGTGGTAATGTTATTACATTTTTAATGGATATCGAAAATCTTTCATTTCACGATGCTGTCAGTAAGCTTGGAAGTCGAATAGGATTAACGATAGAAGAAAGTTCCTCAAAGAGTTCAGAAGCAAAAACACCCATCTCAAAAGAAGTAACCATTATGAAAAAAGCACATGAATTTGCTTGCGAATATTTTCATCACTTACTTCTTCATACAGAGGAAGGGGAAAATGCATTAAATTACTTAGAGGAAAGAGGGTTTTCAAAAGAAATTATTGAAAAGTACAAAATAGGCTGGTCCCTTCCAAATTGGGATGCACTAACTACCTTATTAGAGCGAAAAGGTATGGATTTAAAGGAAATTGAGAAAACTGGGCTCATTATCCGAAAAGAAAATGAATTGAAGTATTTCGACCGTTTTAGAGGTAGAATAATGTTTCCTGTTTTTGATGAAAGTGGTCATGTTATTGCATTTTCGGGGAGAATCCTTATTAAATCCGAAAATGAAGCAAAATATTTAAATAGTCCAGAATCGCCTATTTTCCAAAAAAGCCAGGTACTTTATAACTTAGATAAAGCTCGATCAGACATTAGAAAGCAACGAAACGTAGTCGTTTTTGAAGGTTTCTTAGATGTTATAGCAGCCACAAAAGCGGGTATAATTAATGGAGTTGCAACAATGGGTACTGCATTGACGTCTCATCATATAATAAAACTTAACAGATTAACATCCAATGTTACGCTTTGTTATGACGGTGATAAGGCTGGTATGGAAGCTGCTAAAAGAGCTGCTACATCCCTTCAAGCTCAAAATATTCAAACGGAAGTAGCAATTATTCCCGATGCTATGGATCCAGATGATTATATTAAAAACTTTGGTGAAGACGCTTTTCGCACTAAAATTATTGAAAAGCCGCACTCCTATTTATCTTTTATGATGATTGTTTCTAAAAGGGACAAGAATTTTAATAATGAAAATGATACTTTGCAGTATATTCAAGAAATATTGGAAATACTGAGTGAAAGGAATTCTTCCGTAGAGCGCGATTTATATATTCGTCAACTTTCACAGGAAACAAATGTTTCAGAAGAAGCAATCTATCAACATTTACGAAAACTTCAAGGGAAAAAAGCAACTCAATCTAAAAGTCAACCTACTTCGTCTCTCCAAATAAATACGGAGATGAGAAAAAAGAAGAGAACATTAACAGCTGATGAAAGAGCAGAAAGAATACTACTTTCCCATATGCTTCACAATGCTCAAGTAATTGATATAGCTCGAAATAATTCTGGGGAACAATGTTTTATAAGAGATGCTTATGAAGCAGCTTATGTTCGATTATCAGGATTTTATGAAGATTATCCAGAAGGAGATTTTCAGCGCTTCTTAGAAGTAATAAACGATGTAGAATTAAAAAAAATAGTTATGGAAGCAGCGCTCTCAGAACGTGATCCAGATCATGAAACAGAGGAAGTCATGGACTGTTTGCGCCATATTAGAAAATACCGGGTTGAGCAACAAATTGAACAAAAGTTAAATGAAGCAAAAGAAGCAGAGAAAATGAGCGATATGATAAAGGCTCTACAATTTGCTCAAGAAGCTATACAGTTAAAAAAATCATTAGCAACTTTTGAGAAATAATCCGGTAGCAAAAGGAGGAATTCTTATGGCGGACAAGTCTGAACGTACAAAAGAAACTGAAGCAGAAATTACATTAGAAGAAGCTAAAAAACAATTAATCGAATTAGGTAAAAAAAATGGTGAGTTGACTTACCATGATATTGCAGAAAAACTTGCACATTTTGAATTAGAGTCTGATCAGATTGAAGAATTCATCGATCATTTAGAAGGAAAAGAAATCGAACTTAGCCGAAAAGATGGGGACGAAGAGGATTTAGATCGTTTGATGAAAGGGAAAGAAGAAACTTTCGATTTAAATGATTTGAGTGTACCACCTGGTGTTAAAATAAATGATCCTGTACGAATGTATTTAAAAGAAATCGGACGTGTTGATTTATTAAAGGCATCGGAAGAAATTGCATTAGCTGAACGAATTGAAAAAGGTGATGAAGAAGCAAGAAAACGTCTAGCGGAAGCAAACCTACGATTAGTTGTAAGTATTGCGAAGCGGTATGTAGGACGCGGTATGCTGTTTTTAGATTTAATTCAGGAAGGTAATATGGGGCTTATTAAAGCTGTTGAAAAATTTGATCATCGTAAGGGATTCAAATTTAGTACGTATGCAACTTGGTGGATTAGACAAGCAATTACACGCGCGATTGCTGACCAAGCGAGAACAATTCGTATTCCAGTTCATATGGTTGAAACAATTAATAAGTTAATCAGAGTTCAACGTCAATTACTTCAAGACTTGGGCCGTGAGCCATCTCCGGAAGAAATTGGAGAAGAAATGGATTTGCCACCTGAAAAGGTAAGAGAAATTTTAAAAATTGCTCAAGAACCAGTTTCTCTTGAAACTCCAATTGGGGAAGAGGACGATTCGCATTTAGGTGACTTTATAGAAGATGCTGATGCACAATCTCCATCGGACCATGCGGCTTATGAACTTTTAAAAGAACAGCTAGAAGACGTTTTGGATACACTTACGGACCGCGAAGAAAATGTATTACGTTTACGGTTTGGTTTAGATGATGGTCGTACAAGAACATTAGAAGAAGTGGGGAAAGTGTTTGGTGTAACGAGAGAACGTATTCGTCAAATCGAAGCGAAAGCACTTCGTAAACTTCGCCATCCTTCTAGAAGTAAACGTCTAAAAGACTTCTTAGAATAAATATAAGGCATCTTTGGATAGGTTTCGGAAATGTCCTAAAAGAGAGGCAGGTAGTGATGTTATTCACTACCTGCCTTTTATATCTGGATATAACCAAAGTCTGTCCAATATCATCTTGAAACGTTTGATAATGGTTTTGTACTTACAGGGTGCTCTTTCGCTTTGAGATGAAAAGGTTAAATTTCGTTGCAAGAGGTCACTTGTACACCGGCAAGACTCTAGCCGCTACTATACTCCTGCGCAAGCTCGTCAAAGAAATTAGTTTCTTTATCCAAACCAAACACATCATGTCCTCACATATTCCAAGAGAGCGACGGACAAACAACCGTCACAAGATTACCGAAAAAAGAGGATCTGGAAGTGACTCAGTTACTTCCAGATCCTCCATAAAAGACTTCGTTAATAGTGTAGCCAATGTTTCGTCCAAAGTACTCTGGAAATAGTAAAGACAAGATGCACTTAAAGGATGCTTGCGTTTTTCTTATTTTCTATCTATATGAAAATGAATGAGAATATAGGCTAACTCGAATTATGATTGAATTTATCTACAACCTGAGGAATCCTAGTTTGAAGGATGTCTTTTTTCTAATTCTCCGAAATGTTATACTAATGACAATTGCCACATGAAACGAGGACGAGTAATGTCACTTCAACGTAAGCAAATAATAGTAAATGAAATAACTTTTTGGAAGCAAAATAAGCTTTTACCCGAACATTATTGTGATTTCTTAATAGCTCTATATGCACAAGGCGAAAGTACAGAAATAGAAGAGAAAGAAAGTTCTTCTAAAGCAATTTTAGCGAAAGATAGAAAAAACAAAATCATCCTTTACACTATACTTGGAGTAGTTACAGCAATATTAATAGCCCTACTTATATTTGTTACTTCATACGTATTCCTTCCAATTATAGTTTCAGGTATAGCAATATTCGCATTTTTATACATAGCTATTAAATTGGCAAAAAACAAATCTATAATGTCACCATTGATAATGGTGTGTTCTGCATTATTATTGTTAGCGATTTCTTTTAAAGTTTGGGAAGCCTATTTTATAAGTTATCCATTGGTATTAATTTGTTTAATCATTGGAAACTGTTTAATTTGGCTATTTTCGGGACTCCTCTTAAAGTTAGCTTATTTTAGTATTTCTGGCATTATCGGTTCAGCATTTATTTTATTTTATTTCTTTCGTTTTTACCTTTGAGGTTACAATTCTTTTATTTTTATAAGTGTTCACAGATTAATATATTGTCTGTTGGTATGTTATATTTATAACTGTGATTTTGCATTCTTTTTAGTATAATAAGAATGTAAGCGTTTTTTTATTTACAAAGGGGATGGAAGAAATGAATTTTGATTTAACACAAGAACAACAAATGATTCGTAAGATGATCCGTGAATTTGCGGATGAGGTTGTAGCTCCAGGTGCTATTGAGCGCGACAAAACAAAAGAATTTCCGAAAGAAATCTTCAAACAGTTAGCTGACATGGGGATGATGGGCCTACCGTTTGCAGAAGAGTATGGAGGAGCAGGTGCTGACACTGTCAGTTTTGCAATTGTGACAGAGGAATTAAGTCGGGCATGTGCTTCGACTGGTATTACATACTCTGCGCATATTTCACTTGGTGGAGCACCACTTAATTTATTTGGAACAGAAGAGCAAAAACAAAAATATTTAGTTCCAATATGTACTGGGGAATCATTCGGTGCATTTGGACTAACAGAACCTAACGCCGGGTCTGATGCAGGAGGTACTCAAACAACTGCAAAAGAAGATGGAAACGACTTTGTAATTAATGGAAATAAGGCGTTTATAACAAATGCCAGCTATGCAAAACATTTGGCGTTAACAGCAATCACCGATGTAAAAGATGGGCAGAAAGAAATCTCTGCTATTATTGTACCTACTGATGCAGAAGGTTTTACAGTTATAGATAATTATGAAAAAATGGGATTAAACGCTTCCAATACAACTGAATTGGTACTAGAAAATGTACGCGTTCCACAAGAAAACTTACTTGGTAAAAGAGGAAATGGTTTTAGACAATTCTTAGTTACGCTTGATGGTGGAAGAATTGGAATTGGTGCTATGGCTGTTGGTATTGCTCAAGCAGCTTTAGATCGTGCACTTAAATATTCGAAAGAAAGAAAACAGTTTGGTAAAACACTTTCTGAATTTCAAATAACTCAATTTAAGTTAGCAGATATGGCTATGAAAATCGAACTTGCTCGAAATATGGTGCATAAAGCTGCTTGGTTAAAGGACCAAGGACGTGCTTTCGGTAAAGAGGCTTCCATGTGTAAATTATACGCTTCGGAAATTGCAATGGAAGTAGCGGATCAGGCGGTTCAAATACATGGTGGTTACGGCTATATGAAAGAATATGAAGTAGAACGTTTTATGAGGGACGCTAAGCTTTTAGAAATAGGAGAAGGAACGTCTGAAGTACAGCGTATGGTTATTGCAAGACATATTGGTTGTTAATCGAATTTATGTCCAAATTGTCACAATACAGGAAAAACCCTCTTTAGGACTTTTCGTTTTCATAAGAATGCAGTACAATATTAGTGTTGACTAATTCTATGTTAGAATGAATGTATCAAGAAGGAGGGTTAAGTATGAAAAAGAATCCAATTATTCCATTTATCTTAATTATGGCATTTGGTATCGGACTAATTTTCTTCTTATCTATTGAAGGTGTAAATAATAAAGAAGAAATAGCAGCTAATGAAGCAGCTAAAAATGGCGGAGAAGAAGTTGCATCTACTGAGGAATTTGATCCTGCTACATTTGCACAAGGAAAATGTATCGCATGTCACGGTGGAAACTTTGAAGGACAAGGTGGAGCACCATCACTAGTAGCTACTAAATTATCTGAAGATGAAATTAAAGGTGTTTTAGCTAATGGTAGAGGTGGAATGCCAGCTGGATTAGTTCCTGCTGAACACATCGACGCTATGGCAGCTTGGGTTAAATCTTTAGGTGAAAAATAATAATTGTAAAAAGACCTCTGATTCTTAAAAAGAATCGAGGTCTTTTTTTATTTTTGCTATAATGTATGATGAGGTGTATAAATTGAATGCAAAAAATTTATCAGAACGTTTGAAACAGGTAGCGTCATTTGTCGAAGAAAATACAATACTTGCGGATATTGGTAGTGACCATGCCTATTTACCGTGTTACTTAGTCCATACTGGGAAAATAACTACATCAATAGCTGGTGAAGTAGTAAAAGGGCCTTATGAGTCTGCCCTCAAACATGTAAAAAGTGAAGGCTTAGAAAAACAAATAGACGTACGTTTTGGTAATGGGTTAGAAGTTATTCGAACAGAAGACCATGTCCAAACGATTACTATAGCAGGTATGGGGGGACCTCTTATTGCCTCTATATTAGAAGCAGGAAAAGAGAAGCTTGAAACAGTAGAAATGTTAATTTTACAGCCTAATATTCATGCTAAAGCAATTCGGGAATGGGCAATAGAAAATAACTGGAATATTTTTGATGAAGCAATATTAGAAGAGCATAATAAAATTTATGAAATTCTTGTTCTTAAAAAAGGAACGATGAACCTTACCAATCAAGAGTTATTACTAGGACCTTATTTGATGAAGTATAAAACGGAAATATTTATCAAAAAATGGACTAATGAAATAAAAGAGTGGCAACGAATAATTGATCAACTAAACAAAATAGCTTTCACTACAGAAGTGGAACAAAAAAAAGCGGAACTAGAACAAAAAATTGCAATTGTGGAGGGAACGTTATAAAAGCATGAAGAAAACAAACGGTCAACAAATTATTTCCTTATTTGAACAATGGGCTCCTAAGTCACTAGCAGTCGAAGGAGATCCAATTGGCCTTCAAATAGGGACATTAAATAAACCGGTTTCCAAAGTACTTGTGACATTGGATGTAAATCAAAAAATAGTAGATGAAGCAATTGAACAACAATGTGAATTAATTATTGCTCACCATCCTCCGATATTTCGGGGATTAAAGAATATGCGAACAGATTTACCGCAAGGAAGTTTAATCGAAAAATTAATCAAACATGATATCGCTGTGTATGCGGCCCATACAAATTTAGACATAGCTGAAGGTGGAGTGAACGATTTACTTGTAAATTGCCTTCAGTTAGAAAATGTGGAAACTTTAGAAAAAACAACAGCCGAGATTCTAATGAAATTAGCGGTTTTCACACCAAAAGATTCCACTGAACGAGTTAGGAATTCTTTAGCAAATGCAGGAGCAGGAAAAATAGGGGGGTATACGAACTGTAGTTTTACTTCTGAAGGGGAGGGTAGATTCAAACCTTCTGAAAATGCAACCCCTTATATTGGGGAAGCAAATAAACTGACTATTGTTGAGGAAGAAAAAATTGAGGTTGTCTTTCCGGAGACGTTTAAAAATCGTATATTGAAAGCTTTATTTTCCGCACATCCATATGAAGAGCCAGCATATGATTTGTTCTATTTGAATATAGAAGTAAATGAAAAAGGGCTTGGGAGAGTGGGAACATTACCAAATTCAATTACTTTATATGAGTATGCACAAATTGTTAAGAACCAATTACAAGTGCCCTTTGTACGTGTTGTGGGGGATTTAGATAGAAAGGTACAAAAGGTTGCGGTATTAGGTGGAGATGGCAATAAGTATATTCAGAGTGCTAAAAGAGCTGGTGCTGATGTATTTATTACTGGAGATTTATATTTCCATACCGCTCAAGATGCAGAAGCTGTTAATCTAGCTGTCATTGATCCTGGGCACCATATAGAACAGATTATGAAAGTAGGAGTTGCGGATTATATGACTGCAGTTTGTGCAGATAGTAAACTGTCAGTGGAATTTATCCCCTCAAAACTTTCAACTGAACCATTTCAACTTATTTAAACAAAGAGTATCATGGCAAAAAAAATAATAAGAGCTGCTTCCGAGGAAGCAGCTCTTTTATTCGTTTATTGGGTAAGGCTCAATACGAGTAACAGGTTTTGGTACCTTAATTTTTGGTAATATTTTCTCTGGAAGTACTCTTTTAGTTCTATCATGTGTAGATGAATCTGTCGGATTATATTGCTCTAAAAACTGAATGACTTCTTTCACGATTGGAGTAGGAGTAGAAGCTCCAGCAGTAACCGCAACGTGTTTTACATTTTCTAGCCACTCCAGTTTGATTTCGGAAATATCACCAACACGATAAGATGGAGTTCCCGCAATTTCTTCGGAAACTTGTGTTAATCTGTTAGAGTTATTACTCATTGGATCCCCTACTACTATTAAAAGATCAGCTTCTCCAGCTTGTTCTGCAACTGCTTCTTGTCTTACTTGCGTAGCAAGACAGATTTCTTTATGAACTTCGATATGAGGGAATTTATCTTCCAACTTTTTCATCATATGCACTACATCCCATTGAGACATCGTAGTTTGATTTGTAACAAGAAGCTTATCCGTTTTTAATATTAAACTATCAATATCTTCTAAAGTTTGCACAAGATGAACCCTATCAGGAGCTACGCCAATAGCTCCTTCTGGTTCTGGATGTCCCTTCTTCCCAATGTAAATAATGTCATAACCTTCAGCTGTTTTTTCTCTTATTAAGTCATGCGTCACCGTAACATCTGGGCAAGTTGCATCTATTGAGACTAAACCTCTTTTACGTGCTAGTTCCTTCACTTCAGGAGAAACGCCATGTGCAGTAAAAATTACTGTGCCTTTATCTACTTTGGAAAGAATATCTAAGCGATTTTCACCATCTAACGTGATGATACCGTCCTTTTCAAATGCATCCGTTACATGTTTATTATGAACTATCATTCCTAATATATAAATTGGTCTAGGAAGAGATATATCTAAAGCTGCGTTACGTGCAATAACCATTGCATCTACAACCCCATAACAATATCCTCTTGGAGAAATTTTTTGTACAAACATTGTGAGAACTCCCTTCAATACGAGCATACTCCTATTATAGCTGAGCTCCTGAATGAATTCAAAACTTTAAAATGGTGGTTGGAATATTCGAGGTAAGGATGCACCGGTTGAAACGGCGGTTGTGGTAGCTTTAGCAACGGAAGGGGCACTTGCTACTGCAGCCCTGGCAGTGGTTGCACCAGTTGCAGCCGTAGCAGCCGTTGCAGCTGTAGCAGCATTAGGTAGTGATTGAAACCCCTTGTAGAGCTTCCAAAGTGCTGGCATGTTTTGGAGCATAGGTGCGTACTGTCTAACCATCGGAGTAATCTGTTGTGCAGTATTTAAAAACTTATCTGCAGTTTGTAAATAGGAAGCTGCCTTACTTGGAGTAGCGGCTTGCTGAAAGCCCCCTTGACTTCCTGCACCTCCGAAAACCCCGGCACCAACTGGCCCTCCACCTCCATGTCCTCCAGCACCTCCTGGTCCTCCGTGTCCTCCTGGTACTCCATGCCCCCCAGCACCTCCGAACCCCTGTGCACCTGTTGGTCCCCCAGGATTTCCTTGTTGTAAACCACCAAAAAGGCGGCCAAAGAAATTGTTCGGTTGAGTTCCCTGTGCATTATGGGGGTGGCCAAACATATTTTGAGAAGGTGAAGGAGTGTTTGCGGATGGAGGTCTATTAAAATTAAAGAACTCATTCATCCTATTTTGAGAAAACGGATAAAAAGACTCATAGCGCATTTTATTCATCTCCTTTCATCAAAGTGAGTCCTTCTATTCTATGCAAATTATACGTTTTATGTACAATCGTGGTACAATAAAGAAATGTGAGGGAGGGACTCAAATGTCCAAATATACAGATTATAACTTTCAGCCTTTTTTACAAAACGCAATCGAGAAATTAGGCTTTCAAGAACCAACGCCGATACAAAAGGAAATAATCCCGTTAGTTTTAAAGGGAAAAAGTGCTATTGGTCAGGCACATACTGGAACAGGAAAAACACATAGTTTTTTGATCCCAATTGTTGAAAAAATAGATGCTAGTAAACAAGAAGTACAAGCAATTATTACATCACCAACAAGAGAGCTTGCAACTCAAATTTATAAAGAGTTGAATAAGCTTGTAGAAGGTACAGAAATACAAACAAAATTGTTTATTGGTGGAACGGACAAAGCACGTTCAATCGAGAAATTGAAAACTCAACCACAAATTGTAGTAGGGACACCAGGACGAATTCGTGATCTAACAGTTGAACAAGCGTTACTTGTGCATACCTCGAACATTCTAGTAGTGGACGAAGCAGATTTAGCATTTGATTTAGGGTTTATAACTGAAATTGATCAATTTGCATCTCGTATGCCTGAACAACTAGAGATGTATGTATTCTCCGCAACTATTCCTGAAAAGTTGCAACCATTTTTGAAGAAATATATGGATTCACCAGTCCATATTAAAATGGGAAGTAAACGCCCAGTTGCAGATGGAATAGAGTTCATTGTTACACCAGTACGTAGTAAATCAAGAAAAAAACGTTTATTAGATGTTATTGAAGGTATTAACCCGTACTTAGCTATTATTTTTGCAAACACGAAGCAACATGCAGATGAAGTGGCTAATTACCTAGAAGGAAATGGAATTAAAGTAGGGGTAGTACACGGAGATATCTCACCAAGAGACCGTAAACGTGTCATGAAGCAAATTCATGACTTAGAGTTCCAATATATTGTAGCTACTGATTTAGCAGCACGTGGAATTGATATTCCAGGTGTAAGTCATGTTATTAACTATGAAATTCCGGATGATTTAGAATTTTTTGTCCACCGTGTCGGAAGGACTGCACGTGCTGGATTAACGGGTACGGCCATTACATTATACGAACCATCAGATGAAGATGCATTGGTACGTCTTGAAAAAATGGGAATTCCTTTAGAGCATAAGGATGTTGTAAAAGGGGAATGGACAGATTTAAAAGAAAGACATGCTCGGAAAAACCGTACAAAAAATGAAAATGAAATTGATGCAATAGCGAAATCATTAGTGCGTAAGCCTAAAAAAGTAAAACCTGGCTATAAACGTAATATGAAATGGGAAATGGATAAAGTTAAGAAAAGAGAACGTCGGATTAAAAACCGTAAGAAATAAGGGGGTATTTCATTGCTTTTAGGATCACATGTTTCAATGAGTGGAAAAGAAATGCTTCTTGCCTCAAGCAAAGAAGCAGCTTCATATGGTGCAAACACATTCATGATTTATACAGGTGCACCTCAGAATACTCGAAGAAAACCAATCGAGGAGTTAAATATTGAGGCTGGCTTGCAACATATGAAAGAAAATGGAATAGCTAATATTGTTGTACATGCTCCATATATTATTAATTTAGGAAACACAACAAAACCAGAAACCTTTGCTCTAGGAGTAGATTTTCTACAAAAGGAAGTAGAACGAACTGCCGCAATTGGTGCAACGCAAATTGTATTACATCCTGGTGCACATGTCGGTGCAGGAGTAGATGCAGGGATTTCGAAAATAGTAGAAGGCTTAAATGAAGTATTAACGCAAGATTATCCTGTACAAATTGCTCTAGAGACAATGGCTGGAAAAGGATCAGAATGTGGGCGCACTTTTGAAGAATTAAGGCAAATTATAGATGGTGTTATTAATAATGATCGATTATCAATTTGCTTAGATACTTGCCATATTCATGACGCTGGATATGATGTTGTGAATGATTTTGATGGTGTATTAAATGAATTCGATAAAATTATTGGAATTGATCGTTTAAAAGTACTCCATATTAATGATAGTAAAAATATCCGTGGAGCGGCAAAAGACCGTCACGAAAATATTGGATTTGGTGAAATTGGGTATGAGGCACTACAGTATATTGTGCATCATCCTCAATTAATGCACATACCCAAAATTTTAGAAACTCCATTTGTTGGAGTAGACGCGAAATCTAAACAAGCACCATATAAAGCGGAAATTGAAATGCTTCGATCGAAAAATTTTTCACCTGAAGCTATTGATTCTTTAAGAAACTAATGAAAGTACCCTCATTTTTCACGTAAAAATGAGGGTGCTTTTTCTTTTAATTGTTGAAATAAGTCAACTGCTCGTTGTTCACCTAAAATGTTAATCAATTTTTGTTGAATGTGCATTGGAACACCTAACAATAACCAAGATATAGAAATTTCTTGAAGAAGTGGATATACTTCTTTTATCTCTTTATCTGATAACTTAATATCAAATGCTTTAATCATTTTTTTAAAATCTTTTATAGAACTTGTTTGTAATTCATGAATAAACCGCGAAATATCCAAACTATCATCCTCTCAAGATAAATTTATTTACACTTTCGTTTTTTTCCTCTATACTTTAACTTTGTAAATCGTAATGATTATTGATTAGAATAGAGGAAAAAAGATGGGGAAAGCCTTAATTCAATTAGAGCATGTTTATTATAAATATGAACAAACTGTGGCATTAAAAAATATTTCGTTAACAATTGAAGAAGGAGATTTTCTAGCAATTATAGGTCCTAATGGATCTGGGAAGTCGACACTATTAAAAATAATACTTGGATTATTGAAGCCGACAAAAGGGAAGGTTTTACTTTTTGAAAAACCTGTACCATTATTTAAAGAGAAGGAACTAATAGGGTATGTTTCTCAAAAATCAAATGCCTTTAATTCTGGATTCCCGGCAACCGTTGAGGAAGTTGTGAAAAGCGGTTTAGTTAAAAAAGTTGGTCTATTTCACTCGTATCCTAAAAATGTAAATTCAAAAGTGAGTGAAGCGCTAACTTCTGTAGGTATGGAAAAGTTTTCAAAAAAAAATATTGGAGATTTATCAGGCGGACAACAACAGCGTGTATTTATCGCTAGAGCATTAGTTAGTAATCCAAAAGTTTTAATATTGGATGAACCGACTGTTGGAGTAGATAGTAAAAATGTTCGCTCATTCTATCATATGTTATCGCATTTAAATCGGGAACATCAAATTACAATTGTCTTAGTAACTCATGATGTGGACGCAGTTTCTAAAAGCATAAGTCATGTCGCTTGTCTTAATCAAACAATTCATTTTCATGGCTTTCAAAAGGAAATGGATTCGATGAGTGATGAACAATTAGAGGCATGGTATGGACATTCTGTTCGGAAAGTGACACATCGAAATGAGGTACAATCATGATTGAATCATTACTTCAGTATCAATTTTTACAAAATGCTTTTATTTCTGGATTAATTATTGGGATTATAGCACCATTACTTGGCGTATTCATAGTTGTTCGTAGGCTTTCGTTAATTGCGGATGCATTAAGCCATGTTACGTTAGCAGGTATTGCAGGTAGTCTATACTTAAGTCAAACAATAGGGGCATTAGCATTATTAAATCCATTATATTTAGGAATAGCAGCTTCCGTTACGGGTTCACTATTTATTGAACGACTTCGTCGAATGTATAAGCATTATGAAGAATTAGCGATCCCAATTATAATGTCCGCAGGATTGGGTTTTAGTGCTATCTTTATATCTTTAGCTGAAGGTTTTAGTTCTGATTTATTTAGTTATTTATTCGGTTCTGTATCAGCTGTGAGTCGCCAAGATTTATGGATAATTATTTGTATTGCCTTAATAGTTATTACATTTCTAACATTTTTCTATAAAGAATTGTTTGTTTTATCTTTTGACGAGGAATATGCAAAGGCATCGGGATTACCAGCAAAGTGGATTCATATATTATTTATGATTGTTACTGCATTAGTTATCGCGGGTTCCATGAGAATCGTCGGTATACTATTAGTTTCGTCACTTATGACATTACCTGTGGCTGCAGCAATGCGAATTGCAAAAGGTTTTAAGCAAGCTATTTTTTTCTCCGTTTTGTTTGGTGAGCTTGCAGTGATTATCGGAATAGTAAGTGCGTATTATATGAATCTAGCTCCTGGTGGAACAATTGTAGTAACGTCAATTATTATCTTACTTCTAACAATTACATTGAAAAAGATGTCAATGAAGGGAGCTGTATCACAATGAATATTGAAAAAGCTTGGAATATGCTGAAAAAAGAAGGTTTTAAAAAAACTGACAAACGGGAACAAATTTTAGAAATTTTTTCGAAGACAGAAAAATATATAACAGCAAGAGATATTTTAGATGTTATGATGGTTGAACATCCAGGGATGAGTTATGATACAATCTATCGTAACTTAAGTACATTTGTTGATCTTGGTATTTTAGAAGAAACGGAGTTAAGTGGAGAAAAACACTTTCGTATGCAATGTGAAATGGACCACCATCATCATCACTTTATTTGTATGTCCTGTGGAAATATTAAAGAAATTAATTTTTGTCCTATGGAAGTTTTGCAAAATGCTATTCCAGCATATCAAATAGATAGTCATAAATTTGAAATATACGGTAAATGTCCAGAATGTCATTAACTAGTCCCGCCAAAGAAATTATTTGGCGGTTTTTTTATATTTACTTATAAAAAGGGTTTCTTAAATTTAACTTGGAAGAAGAGATATAATATATGACCGCCCTTAAACTATTAAATTATAGTCATATTATGAAGAGGAGAAAGGAATTCTCTTTCTACTAAATCTAGTTAAGTAAGAATTATATTGCTTCAACTAGAGAAGAAAGGAGGTATGAAAAATGGCAGAAAAAACTTTTATTAACAATAGTCTTGCAACCTTTCAAATAACTCTTTTTATTCGTGAAGGAGATAACCCAGTTAATCAAGATGGAACTGTTTCTTTTACGCTAAATCCAAGTGAAACAATAACTGTAACTTATGGTAATAGTCTAAACAAATTTCTAAATGGAATACTATTCTTTACTATTTCGGAAGGTGATCTTTACAGTAAAATTCAATTTATTACAATGGAGAGCGAGCTAGATGATCTTCTGAATACAAATGATTCAATTACCTTAACAAAGATAGGAACGGATTATTTGATGACTGGAAGTAATGAAAATCTCGATGCTGTGAATAATGCACAAACTGTAACAGAAATGAGGATTGCTATCGAAAACCCGAGTTTGTGGTTAGATCTTACATCATATAATAGCCTTCCAGACGTACTAAAAGATCAAGTAGCAGGAGAAATATTAAGTAATAGACCAGCGGGTGGATATCTTTTAGTAGCTGGTGTTCAGTTATCACTTGATGCTGCAATAAACGAGATAGTCAATCCAGATAATATTTATGTACTCGTTGGTTCAGTAGGAGGAGATGGTAGTAGAGCAAAACCTTTTGGAACTATTACAGAGGGAATTGCTGCTGTAAATCCGAACGGTGTTGTAAATATATTAAAAGGGATTTATCCAATTACTTCTCAAATTGTCGTGAATACAGCTGGAATTACGTTAAAAGGAGAACTAGGAACAGTACTATTGTTAGAGGCAAATATTATTCCCTTAATGATACTTGCAAATAACACTATAATTGATGGTTTAACGATGACTAGTGATGTCCCATATACAGCTGAATTTATACAAGTGGGAGGAGATGGTACTAGCATAATCAATAATACGATATATGGCCCAGAACAAGCCTTACCAATGTCAACTTGGGTGGTGAATCGCGCTGTGGTGCCTCAAGTAGGAAATACAAGTCTTTTAGTAGAAAATAATACTTTTTATTCTTTACGAACGGGGATCTATATTAATCCAGATGTAACTGGTGCTATTAATAATAATATAGTTTACAATACAAAAGGTGCTTTTTTAGTGGACAGGGCACTTACTACCTTTGTTGGAAATTCATGGGGAAATCCACAAAATGAGGTTGATATCGCATTGTTAGCTGGCACAACTAATGGACCTCCATATAATGATCTAGCGGCATTAAGTGCTGAAAATGATAATGCAACTATCTCTGATCAACGAAATGAATTAATGAAAAGTGTTGAGAATACCGGATCTAAGAATCCTTTTTGGAAAAAGTTTTTTAAAAGATAATTTCTACCATCCTAGATGATCAATTGACTTACTAGAAGTAGATACTTTTCTTTAAATGAAAGTAATTTAGGGGTGTATTTCTATTTTAAAGAGATAAGTATATAAATTCTTGGTCATTAACAGGTGTATTTCCGCATATGCGGACGGCTTTCTAGGGGGCAAGCATCAAGCCGCTTCTGCCAACATGACGTTGGTCCCAAAGACGTTGCTACACGATATGGCGGTCTTAGCCTTTGAACAATTGAATGCTCAGTCCAAGGGCTTGATTTGCTTGCTATTCCCCTAGGAGTCGTCGCCCGCTCCAATCAACAGTGCAATTATCAAAGACCATATGCTTCGTAGAAAAAATGAACTAGTACTTTCCGTTGTTTATCAATAGGGAGAGTGGAACCTGAAAAAAAATAGCATCTATAGGCGCTAAGCTGGCGATGCACAAACATTCGCCACAAGATTACCAAAAAAGTGTAGCCAATGTTTTGTCCCAAAGAACTCTAGAAATATAGAAGACAAGATGCACTTAAAAGGGAAGAAAGTATATGAAATTGGACTACTGAAAATCCTGTATTCATAGTGTTTTAGTAGCACAGTTTTTTTCTTAACACTGATTTGCGCTATCTCACACAAAGTTAACTCTTTATATGTAGAAATGGTTGCTTTCACGATAAAATTGGTTGCTTTCGTCTCGAGATTGGTTGCTGTCACTGTAGAATCTGTAGCTTTCACCTTACAATTAGTCGCTCTATGACAGTTTTTAACTTTTCCCTTCTTTATAAATAGGCAGCATCTATTGATAAAGAAGCGCTGAGCGGACGAAATTGCATCTTCGTCCGTTTTTAAAAGTATAGGAAAGCCTTTATTCTCTCATTAACCAAAATAAATGCACTATTTCTTTGCAAATTCCAAGAGGGCGACGGATAAACATCCACTACAAGATTACCGAGAAAAAGGCTCGTGAAGTGACGCAGTCACTTCACGAGCCAAATTATAGCGGTAATGATGTAGCCAATGTTTCATCCAAAGTACTCTAGAAACGGTGAAGACAAAATACACTTAAAGGACGCTTGCGCTTTTCTTAAGAGAAAGTATATGAAATTGGTATACTAGGAATCCAGTATTCACAACGACTTGAAGGCTTTCAACTAGTGACTCTCTTATGAAGGATCTCCCATATAGATAACGTTTTCCCGGATATAGCGCTCTGGTATTCGCTTTCCGAAGGGCGAGCGACGAGTCTCATACCGCCGCGCTATCTCCTTATGAGTAGTAAAGAGATAGTGATGGAATTCTATAGAACGCTTAAAGCATTAGTTGGCACACTCCAAGATAAAAGCTATTTTGCGATTCTCGTTGCTGACTTTGCAATTGGTATTATCTATCTTGCGAATATGTCTATAAGGATAAGGGGAATGGCAAGCATGTTGCCCATAATTTTTTGCCTAAGGTTCACATCTAATTGGTGTACCAAGCGTTCGCACTTATATTAGTTATTTGGAGAAGCGTCCGCTCGACTCCTGCGGGAAAGCGGAGTAATCGAGACCCCACAGGAGCAGAGCGACGAGGAGGCTCGATACTTCGCCCGCGGAAAGCGAGCGGTAAGCTTCGGAAAACAACTGAGTGGAGACCCTAGAGCTCTTAAAGGGTGCTTGCGCTTTTCTTAACTGTATATTAACTTTTATGCTATTAACGGGTAAATTCCGACAACAGGTTGGCGCTTTTCAGGAGGTTAAGCATATAGCCGCCTCTCGTTATACTAAGTTAAGGCTATTAATGTAGTAGATGTTTGGTCCGAAACAATTTAGAAGAAGTAGTAACAAGTTACAATTAAAGGACGTTCTCCTTTTCTTATTAAATAAAAAACGTGAGGATTAGTCCTCACGTTTTTTGTAATGCGAATTCTTTTTCAATCCACTTATTTGCTTCAATCCAGTTATTTACACGAATAACCCCTTTTGGAGCAGGTTGTTGGTTATATGGGGTATTAAACAATATAACAGGAATATCTAGTTCTTCGTGAATTTCTACTGCATTATCATGTTTATCTTCAAAGAAAGCATGGACACCATATTTTCTAGCAGTTTCAATTTTATTATGTGATCCTATTAATTCGATATGATCATAAAGTAATTCTTGTTCTTTAAACCAATTAAGCGTAACATCCATAACATTTTCACCACGAGCAGAAATGAAAAACAGTTCATATTTTTCTTTCCATGCAGACAAAACAGCATGAGCATCTGGCTGTATCGGGGAAGTTGCATATATGACGGACTCTGTTTTTCTAAACCATTCATAAAATTCTAGTTCGTTAACTGGAAATGCTTTTGTTAAATCATATTCTTTAATATCTTCTAACTGAAGATTGCAGTTAAAAGCACTATTTATATGTGGAAGTAAAGAAGTGGGGGATGTTACAGTCCCATCAATATCTATTCCGAATCGTACATTCGTCATATACTTTACTCCTTACGCTTGTTGTTTTTCTTTTTCTAATTTTTCTAGTTCTTGTTTTGCAAAATATTCTGTTGCAATTTTATCAATTTCAATTTTAAGCTCATCGACCATTGTTTCTTCAGGTACTTTGCGTACTGTTTTACCTTTCATAAATAAGAGCCCTTCACCTCGTGCTCCAGCAATTCCGATATCTGCTTCGCGGGCCTCACCAGGACCATTTACTGCACATCCAAGTACTGCTACTTTAATTGGGGCTTTAATATGCGATATATATTCTTCTATTTCATTTGCAATAGAAATTAGGTCAATTTCAATACGTCCGCATGTTGGACATGAGATAAGTGTTGCTGCATTAGATGATAGACCGAATACTTTTAACAACTCGCGAGCAACTTTAATTTCCTCAACAGGATCTGCACTTAACGAAACACGCATTGTATTTCCAATTCCCATGCTTAGTAAAGTCCCTAGTCCTGCTGCACTTTTAATTGATCCAGCAAATAACGTACCTGATTCTGTAATACCTAAATGAAGTGGGTAGTCAAATGCTTGAGAAGCTTTTGTGTAAGCTTCAATAGCTAAATTTACATCCGATGCTTTCATCGAAACGATAATATTGTGAAAATCTAAGTCTTCAAGAATTTTAATATGGTGCAGGGCACTTTCTACCATACCATCTGCTGTTGGGTAACCATATTTTTCTAATATTTTCTTTTCAAGTGAACCAGCGTTTACACCAATACGTATTGGGATACCTTTTGCTTTTGCAGCATTTACAACTGCTTCTACTTTTTCTTTCCGTCCGATATTACCTGGGTTAATACGAATCTTATCTGCACCTTGCTCAATAGCAATAAGAGCAAGCTTATAATCGAAATGGATATCTACTACAAGCGGGATATTAATACGTTTTTTTATTTCGCCTATTGCATTGGCAGCTCTCTCATCAGGACATGCTACACGTACAATCTGACAACCAGCTTCTTCTAGTCGTAATATTTCCGCAACAGTTGCTTCAACATCATGCGTTTTAGTAGTAGTCATACTTTGGATGAATAGCTCATTGCTTCCACCTATTGTTAAGTCTCCAACTCGAACAGGGCGAGTTTTGGAACGATGAATTATTTCACTCATGTAATTCTCTCCTTCTTGAGGCTTTATGCCATCACTATCATTCATTTTATCAGTCTGAGGAATGAAATTACAAGAAAGAAAGCTCTATCTTTCATTTTTGCAAGCTTCATTCGTGGAGTAGACTGGTAAAAATACTAATTCACCATCTTTTGCCGTTTGATTTATTAAATGCGGATTCAGTTGATAAAAGTCTAAAAGTCTTTTATCATAGGTAATTGTTTCATTAACCGGATACATAGAAAAAAGAGAGGGAAATGTATCACCCGAATGCACCTTTATGGAAATATAATCCATCGTTTCAATGCATTCTTCGGTTGGATAAAACGCAAGAGGAATCGTACCTTCAAACATATCTACTTTAATAATATAAAGTGTGATGAGAATCATAATAGTTGCTAAGAATATTTTCATATAAAAACCCCCTTGTCCTACAATATGCGGAAAAGGAGGAATTATGACTATCGCTTGATTGGATAGTATTTGCATGTAAAAAATAAATATACAAGAGTGATTAGATAAGTGGTAAGTTCGATATATCCACTAGTCAATTGAACAATTGAAAAAACTATAGAGATTATCAATGGTAGGGTGCTTGCAAATAGAGCACTTCTCCACATATGCCGGTATTCACCTTTATGTTTCGAAACAGACAGAAAAATAACCCCAATATAAGCAAAAATGCTAATCCGAATAAAAATAAATAAAGTATTTAGCACAAATAATAATACAAAAGCAGAGGGGTATATCAACCATTTAATGTCCTTAAAGTATTCTATTAAGTCTTCCATATTTGCTTGTTGGATAGATAATCCGTTTATGAATTGAACAAATGAAATAATCGTGATGATTAGTACATAAGTAAATATATATTGCATAACCTTACCGATTGGTACAAGGCGAAATGCCGCAATTTTTTTTGGACTATGTAAACTTGCTTTAAATAACTGAAATAAATTCATCTAATTCACCCCTTCTTCTACATTTTATCATCTGTTAATAGTGGAAAACAAAGTAATTTAGATGATTATGTTAAGAAAATATTAAGAATATCTAGATTCACTTTACAATTCCTTTATAATTTAACCATAATAGAATGTAAAGATATTGTCGAAATAGGAGTTGACCTTCAAAGTGGATCTCAATTGGCAAGAAATGCTGTTCGAATTTTTTGGTGGATTAGGTATATTTTTATTTGCCATTAAATATATGGGAGACGGCTTACAAAAAACCGCCGGAGATAGATTAAGAGATTTACTAGATCGTTATACAACGAATCCTCTAATGGGAGTTGTAGCTGGTATATTATTTACGGTTTTAATCCAATCTAGTGCTGGAACGATTGTAATTGTAATAGGTTTAGTAAGTGCTGGATTTATGACTTTGCGCCAATCTATAGGTGTTATAATGGGTGCAAATATAGGAACTACCATAAAAGCTTTTATTATTGGTTTTGAAATTGGTGATTACGCACTTCCAATTATGGCAATTGGGGCGTTTTTAATCTTTTTTTTCAAAAGAAAAATGGCACATAATGTCGGAGAAGTACTATTCGGATTAGGTGGTTTGTTTTTTGGACTCGAATTAATGATGAAAGGCATGAGTCCTTTACAACATTTATCGTCGTTTACGGAGATGACTTTAAGTGTAAGTAATCATCCACTACTAGGAGTAGTAGCTGGAGTGATTATTACAGTGTTCATACAAAGTTCTAGTGCTTCGGTAGCTATATTACAAGGCTTCTATGCGGAACACTTAATTTCGTTAAAAGGCGCTTTACCAATCTTATTTGGAGACAATATCGGAACGACTATTACTGCTATATTAGCTTCATTGGGTGCAACGGCTAGCGCTAAAAGAGCAGCTACTTCCCATTTACTATTTAATATTGTTGGTACCATTGTGTTTTTAATCTTTTTAACACCATTTTCTTTGTTTATGGAATGGATATCTGGGGTATTTGCACTGGAAAATAAAATGCAAATAGCTTTAGCACACGGAACATTTAATCTGGTGAACGTAATTCTTCAGTTTCCTTTAATAGGTGCATGGGTAGTTTTATTGACGAAGTTGTTGCCTGGGGAAGATTACTCGAGCAAATACAAAACAAAACATTTAGAAGAGGATTTCATAGAAGAATCTCCAACTATTGCAATCGGACAAGCTAAAGAAGAAATTCTACGTATGGGCAATTTTAGTGTTCAGGGATTAGAGAAAACATTTGATTATCTTAGATTTAGAAATAAACAGGAAGCCCAAGAAGCTTATCAAATAGAAGAAGCGATTAATCATTTGGACACAAAAATAATAAACTATTTAGTAAGGATTTCTTCCCAACCATTATCAAGGCAAGATTCGGGTAGACATTTTATGTTAATGACTACGGTAAGAGATATTGAAAGAATAGGCGATCATTTTGAAAATATTATTGAACTAATTGATTATCACGACGAACATCGTTTTCAACTCACTGAGGACGCAATGGAGGACATTTCCAAAATGTTTACGTTAACCATTAATACTGTAAAAAAAAGCATAGAGGCTTTGGATTTAAATAGCGATCAACTTGCGAGAGAGGTTGCGGAACAAGAGAATGTGATTGATCGTATGGAGCGTCAATTTAGAAAAAATCATTTTTTCCGATTGAATGAAGGTTTATGTTCTGGTCATGCAGGTGTAATTTTTGTAGATATGTTGAGTAACTTAGAAAGAATAGGGGATCATGCAGTAAATATTGCAGATGCTGTTTTAGGTAAACGCATATGATAGAAATCATTGGATGGATACTTATAGTTGCTTGCTTTATTATTGCATTTATCGGAACGTTTTATCCAATTATACCTTCAGTAGTCTTTATGATATTAGGTTATATTATTTATGGCTTATTTTTCTCTTTTGCACAATTGAATTGGCTATTCTGGATCATTCAGTTATTATTTGTAGTTCTATTATTTAGTGCAGATATGGCAGCCAATGCATTCGGTGTGAAAAAATTTGGTGGAACAAAAGCTGGTATGTGGGGAAGTTCAATCGGCTTAATAGTAGGTCCTTTTGTTATTCCCGTGGCGGGGATCATAGTTGGACCTTTTCTAGGAGCAATATTAGCCGAGCTAGTTATGACAAGAAAAGGGTTGAAACAAGCGTTTAAATCGGGAATCGGATCTTTAGTTGGTTTCCTTACTTCTTCGTTAGCTAAAATAATTATATTGACGGCTATGTTAGTACTCTTTATTATCTTCGTATAACTTCAGTCAAAAGTATGAGAATAATAATTTTAGTCTTTTTTAATTGAACGTTTTCCGTTAATTTGATACGCTAATAAACGGAAAGAATTTTCTAAAATATTCTTTAGGAGGAAACAAAAATGGCATATGAATTACCAGAATTACCTTATGCGTACGATGCACTTGAACCACATATTGACAAAGAAACGATGAATATTCATCACACAAAACATCACAATACTTACGTTACTAATTTAAACAACGCGGTTGCAGGGAAAGCAGACTTAGAAAACAAATCTGTAGAAGAGTTGATCGCTAACTTAGATACAGTACCTGAAGATATTAAAACCACGGTACGCAACAATGGTGGCGGCCATGCAAACCACTCATTTTTCTGGCAAATCCTATCACCAAACGGTGGCGGGAAACCAACAGGAGAATTAGCAGAAGCAATCGATGCTAAATTCGGTAGTTTTGATGCTTTTAAAGAAGAGTTCGCTAAAGCAGCTACTACTCGTTTTGGTTCCGGTTGGGCATGGTTATCAGTTGCTAATGGAAACCTAGAACTTTCATCTACAGCTAACCAAGATTCACCAATCATGGAAGGTAAAACTCCAATTCTAGGATTAGATGTTTGGGAACACGCTTACTACTTAAACTATCAAAACCGTCGTCCTGACTATATTTCTTCTTTCTGGAATGTAGTAAATTGGGATGAAGTATCAAAAAGATACGCAGCTGCAAAATAAAATAATATTAACTTGTGCAACGAGCTTCGCACAGGAGTAAAATAATTTTATAAAAAAGAAACTTTGCACACACTTTTTCGTCTAAAAGTGTGTGCTTTTTATGTTACACTAACATATAGTGAGATCTATTAATTTTATGCAAATAAAGTTAAAGCCTCCGGTGGATGATACATATGTCTTTTAGGAATTCATCCACCAAACAGTTTGCAAAGTCTTGGTAAAAATAAGCCAGGATGAATTTGATAGAAGTAGGTGATCCCCATGAGAAAAATTCCAAATAAACGTGCACAAAGTGTAAAAGCCAAACAAAGAGCTAATATTACCTTTCGTATGAATATACTTTTCTTTTCTATATTCCTGTTATTTACATTATTAATCTTGCGTCTAGGCTACTTACAAATTGTAAAAGGGGAAGACTATAAAAGAACTCTCGAACGTACGGAAGAAGTTGCAGTAAATACAAGTGTACCAAGAGGGCGTATTTTTGATAGCCAAGGACGAATTCTCGTAGATAATGAGCCACAACGTGCCATTACATATACCAAAATGCAAACAACTAAATCAGAGGAAATGTATAAAACAGCTGAAAAGTTAAGTTTACTGATTGATAAAAATATATCAGCGATTACTAAAAGTGACTTACAAGATTTTTGGCTTAGGAAGTACAAAACCGAAGCATTAAAGTTGGTGTCTGATGAGGAACGTAAAAAAATTGAAACAGATGAAAACCTTTCAGCAAAAGAAAAGAATATTGAAGTGAATCGATTGACAAGAAGTAGAATTCCGGAAGACCAATTACAATCATTTACTCCAGAAGAAAAGGAAGTTATTGCGATTTACCGTGAAATGGTTGCGGGATATGCATTATCACCACAAATTATCAAAGGTGGGGAAGTTTCTAATAAGAAACTTAAAGCTGGTGAGATTTCGGAAGATGTTTCTGTGGAAGAATTTGCACGTGTCTCTGAGAGACTGGGTGATATCGATTTAAAGGGTGTTAATACAACTACCGATTGGCGAAGAATGTATACATCTCCGCTTGCGATATTAGGAACTGCTACGTTACCAAAAGAAGGTATACCAAAAGAACGTCTCGATTATTTCTTATCAAAAGGTTATTCTAGAAATGACCGTGTCGGAAAAAGTTATATTGAACAACAATACGAAGACGTGCTCCAAGGACAAAAAAGTATCGTGAAGAATATTACAGATGGAAAAGGGAGAGTAATAGATACTCAAACAATTGATAAAGGTAAACCAGGGGAAGATTTAGTACTGACTATGGATAGTGAAGTGCAGATTGCTCAAGAAGAAATACTAGAAAGAGAACTTTTAAGATTGAAACAAATTGCTGGAACAAAGTATTTAGATAGAGCATTTTTTATTATGATGAATCCGTATACTGGTGAAGTTCTTTCATTAGTTGGCAAGCAAGTCGTGAATGATCCTGTGACAGGAAAGTTAAAGGTTCGGGACTATGCATATGGTTCGTTTACAACAGCTTATGAAGTAGGATCAACTGTAAAACCCGGAACCTTACTCACTGGTTATCGCGAAAATGCTTTGACTATTGGGGAAAAGAAAATAGATGAACCTATTCGTATAAAAGGTTCAGCGCCGAAGAGTTCGGTATTTAATAGATCTGGGCGAATTCAACTTAGTGATACAGAAGCAATTGAACGTTCTTCCAATGTATATATGTTTAAAACTGCTTATAGTATTGCCGGTCGGACTTATCAACCAAATCAAGGTATTAATTTTGGCCCTGAAGCCTTTCAGAAGATGAGAAATGGGTATGCTCAACTTGGCTTAGGTGTTCGAACAGGGATTGATTTACCAGGTGAAGTGACAGGAGTAGAAGGTGGAACCGAAATGGGGAAATTGCTTGACCTTGCAATTGGTCAATATGATACCTACACTCCTTTACAGCTTGCTCAATTTGCTGCCACTCTAGCAAATGGTGGAAGTCGTATTCAGCCACATGTAGTTAAGGAAATAAGAGAACCATCAGCTGATGGTGAACAACTTGGTAGTGTTTTAAAAGAGTTTACTCCGAATATATTAAACACAATTGATAATTCAAAGGCAGAAATTGATCATATTCGTTCAGCTATGCAACTAGTTTATTACGGAAGTAAAGGTTCAGCACATTCTGCGTTTGGAAACTCTCAATTTAATGGTGCTGGGAAAACAGGAACTGCACAATCATTCTTTTATGATGCCGCGCAAGATAGAAGTTTTAGAACAGTTAATTTAACACATATTGGTTTTGCGCCATTTGATAACCCGGAGATAGCATATGCTCTAGTTATTCCTAGGGCTTCGCTTGAATCTAACTACAAGTCTAGTTTTGCTACACCTATTGCACGTGAGTTAGTAGATGAGTATTTTAAAATTCAGAAAAAAAATGAAGCAAAAAAAGAAAATGAATCAACTACGACTCCTACTATTAAACCTGCTTTTACAAACGATAAAATAGATGAAGAAGAGACACAATCGAAATAATAATTTAATTTTTAACTGACCATCCTAAGGTTATATAAGGATGGTCATTTTTTTGTGAAAATTCTAAAATTATTCAAACCTAACGTACGATGTCTCTACAAAATCCTTGTGGAAAGTGCAATGACAGGCGGACGCTTGTGAGATTCCAAAATAGCATTTTCGGACGCTTTTAAAAGAATAGGAAAGGATTTATTCACTCATTATCCAATCAAAACGCATTATGACTTCATAAATACCAAGAGGGCAACGGACAAACATCCGCCCCAAGATTACCGAAAAAATGGAGCGTGCTTAAAATTTAGATGATTGAGAGAAAAAACATGCGCTAAGGTGGTGCATGTTTTTTAATTTTGGAGACATACTTAATAAAAAGGGTGTGTGCAAATGGCGATAAACAAAGTGTTTGTTTCTGTATTTTCGTATCCTGATGAGTCTCCTTGGGAATTCGAAGTAGTAGCAAATCGAAACAAGTAACTTTTGGAGGCACATTTACCAATAAGATACTATCATTTGGAGAAAGAAAACGATGATTATGATACGAAAATGAAAAAGATATATGCATTGATTCATGAGTTTGGTGATCAAGAATCAAAACCATTTATAGAACAGCTTCTATTCTTATTTTCTATTCACTTCCTATTCAATTTACAAAAGCTTTACAATACGTTCATATCGACTCAACATGCAGCCTTTATAGTAAACATTGTAAGAGAAACAGAAAACATAACTTTAGGGGGATTTACCTGATGAAGAACTGGAAGTACTTATTAATGGCATCAGTGGTAGGATCAGCATTAACACTTGGGGCTTGTGGAAATAATTCAAACACAACTACTGAAGACCCTTCAGCGAAAGAACAATCAACAGACAAAGTAGTTCCTATAGAAGGTAAAGTTGCTGGAGACGGATCAAGTACAGTAGCTCCGATTATGGAAGGTATCGTTGAAGAATATCAAGGTGTACAAGGAAAAGTTCAAGTAACTGTTGGAGTATCTGGTACTGGTGGAGGTTTTGAAAAATTCATCGCAGGATCAACTGATTTCTCTAATGCTTCCCGTCCAATAAAAGATGAAGAAAAAGAAAAACTTGCAGCAGCAGGTATTGACTATACTGAATTCAAAATCGCATACGATGGTTTATCGATTGTTGTGAACAAAGATAACACTTGGGCTGATTCTTTAACTATTGAAGACTTACAAAAAATCTGGGTTGAAGATGGTACCGTGAAGAAATGGTCAGATATTAACCCAGCTTGGCCAAATGAAGAAATAGTATTTTATTCACCAGGTACTGACTCTGGAACACATGATTATTTCAACGAAGTGGTCGTAAAAGATAATGATATGGTTAAATCCGCGACACTTTCTGGAGATCCTAACGTACTTGTACAAGGTGTACAAGGAGATAAAAATGCCATTGGTTATTTCGGATATGCATATTACTTAGCAAATAAAGATACATTGAAAGTTATCAAAATTGATGGTGTAGAACCAACACATGAAACGATTAGAAATGGTGAATACACACCACTATCACGTCCACTATTTGTTTATGCTAAAAATAGTGCTATAAAAGACAATCCAGCAGCTTACGATTTCATTAAATATGCAATTGAAAATTCAGGAGATATGGCTGAAGCAGTTGGTTATGTTCGTCTTCCTGATGAAGAATACGCTAAAGACTTAGCAGATTTAGAAGGTTTGAAGTAATAGGTAAATTGGAAAAGAGAAGATACGAGTAGCAATATTGCTACTCTTTTCTTTCGTTTGGTAAAAGGGGGATTCATCATGGCTCAAAAGGGTTTGACTGATCGACCATCAGTTCAAGAGCTAATCGCTAAATCAAATAGTAAAAAACAAAAAAAAATAATAGAAAAACTTGTTCCAATCTTTTTACTACTAATAGCATCAGTTTCAGTATTAACGACGATTGGAATCGTTTTTACACTTATTTTTGAAACAGGCATGTTCTTCACTAGAGTTCCTATTCTCGATTTCTTATTTGGAACAGAATGGCTTCCTTTTGCAAATAGTACACCATCATTTGGTATACTTCCATTAGTAATGGGGACAGTTAAAGTAACGTTAATTGCAGTGATTGTTGCAGTTCCGTTTGGAATTGCATCAGCCATATTTTTGAGCGAATATGCAAATGAAAATGCTAGGAGAATTATTAAGCCAATTTTAGAAATATTAGCAGGAATTCCAACAATTGTATATGGTTTTTTTGCTTTAACATTTGTAACTCCTTTGTTACAACAGATTATACCAAGCTTGAAGATCTTTAATGCATTAAGTCCAGGTATCGTTGTTGGGATTATGATCTTGCCAATGATTGCATCATTATCTGAAGATGCCATGACATCTGTTCCTCGTTCCATTCGTGAAGGTGCTTTAGCTATGGGATCTACCAAATTAGAAGTTGCAATTAAAGTAGTGTTGCCGGCAGCACTTTCTGGAATAATCGCATCTATAGTTCTTGCAATTTCACGGGCAATTGGTGAAACGATGATTGTTTCATTAGCTGGAGGATCTACTCCTAAGTTTGATTTAAATGTTACAGATTCTATTCAAACAATGACCGCTTATATTGTACAAGTTACTACAGGAGATGCCGGTTATGGAACTACAATCTATTATTCAATTTACTCCATTGGATTTACATTGTTCTTGTTTACATTGTTGATGAACTTTATTGCTCACGTTATTTCGAAAAAGTATCGGGAGGAATATTAAATGAGATATGTTAATCATGAATCGGTAGTAAAAAGAATGAAAGCTAGACTCACAGTAAATCGATTTTTTAAAACCTTATTTTTTATAGCAACATTATTTGCATTAGTAACACTAAGTATTCTTTTTTATAGAATAATCACACAAGGAATTGGTTATTTAACACCTGAATTTTTTCTAAACTTTGGCTCCCGCTTTCCTGCTAAAGCAGGAATAAAAGCGGCTTTGGTTGGTTCGGTTTGGTTAATGGGTGTTGTGGCTCCTGTTTCCTTAATATTAGGTGTAGGTACCGCCATATATTTAGAGGAGTATGCAAAGAAAAACAAACTTAATGATTTTATTCGGATGAATATTTCAAATCTTGCAGGCGTTCCTTCGGTTGTTTTTGGATTGCTTGGTTTGACTATCTTCGTTCGCACATTATCGCTGGGAAATAGTGTATTAGCTGCTGGATTCACAATGAGCTTGATGATACTACCAGTGATAATTGTTGGAGCCCAAGAAGCAATTCGTTCCGTACCGAAAGAAGTTCGGGAAGCTTCATATGGAATGGGTGCAACAAAATGGCAAACGATAACAAGAGTTGTTTTGCCTTCCTCTATTCCAGGAATTTTAACAGGTGCAATTTTGGCACTTTCACGTGCGGTTGGAGAAACGGCTCCATTAGTAGTAATCGGTATACCTGTTATTATTCAGTTTTTACCGGTGAATTTACTAAGCCAGTTTACTGCACTACCGATGCAAATTTACGATTGGGCTAAAAGACCCCAAGCTGAATTCCAACATGTTGCGGCTGCTGGGATTCTAGTATTAATGATTTTCTTGTTGGTAATGAATTCCATCGCTATATTTATTCGAAATAAATTTCAAAAAAGGTACTGAGCTAATTTGCGAATAGGGGGAAAAATCGATGGTACAGTTTTTAGATAAAGAAACATCTGTGAATAAAGACACATCAAATATTGTATATAATACACAACAATTAAATTTATGGTATGGCAATCACCATGCGTTAAAAAACATAGATCTTCAAATTAAAGAAAACGAAGTAACAGCAATTATTGGTCCATCTGGATGTGGTAAATCTACCTATATTAAGACATTAAATCGTATGGTGGAATTAGTTCCGACTGTTAAAACATCTGGAGAAATTTTATATCGTGACCGCAATATTTTTGATGCGGACTATGGAGTAGAAGAATTACGTACGAAAGTGGGGATGGTTTTCCAAAAGCCAAATCCATTTCCAAAGTCAATTTACGACAATATTGCATATGGACCAAGAATTCACGGTATAAAAAACAAGAAAATACTAGATGAAATCGTAGAAAAAAGTTTACGTGGAGCAGCAATTTGGGATGAAGTAAAAGATCGTTTATCAACGAATGCATATAGCCTATCTGGTGGTCAACAACAACGTATTTGTATCGCTCGTTGTCTAGCGATAGAACCTGATGTAATTTTAATGGATGAACCTACATCAGCACTTGACCCAATTTCTACGTTAAAAGTAGAAGAACTTATTCAAGAACTAAAAACGGATTACTCTATTATAATTGTTACGCATAATATGCAACAAGCTGCTCGTATTTCGGACAAAACAGCCTTTTTCTTAAATGGAGAAGTGGTGGAGTTTAATCATACGGATATCATTTTTTCTACACCTAGAGATAAACGCACAGAAGACTATATTTCAGGACGTTTCGGATGATGAAGGAGGTTATTAAAAAATGGTAGGTAGAGAGAGGTTCAACGCGGAATTGCATCAAGTACAGAGCTTAATGCTCGAATTAAGTAATATGGCAATTAATACACTTAATGATTCTATGGATTATTTACTAGCAAATGATATTGAGGGTGCCCTTACAGTTATTAATAATGATATTCATATTAACCGCATGGAAGAAGAAATTAATGACCGGGTTATCCTACTTATTGCCAAACAACAACCCGTAGCTACTGATTTACGTAGATTAATGGTACTTGTAAAAGCAGCTTCGGATATGGAACGTATTGGTGATTATGCTGTGAATATAGCAAAAGAAACAATCAGAATTGGGAAAGATAAGCATATTGCTCCGATCCATTTATTAGATGAGATGCGTGTCAAAACAATTGCGATGTTGAAACAAATTTTAGATGCTTTTATGAAGGAAGACATCGAGGAAGCAAAGAAAATTGCAAAACTAGATGATGAGATTGATGCAATGTATGGGCATGCCATTAAAACACTTCTATCTGTAGGAGTAGAACAACCTGCACAACTTAGTCAAATCACTCAATTGTCATTTGTATGTCGTTATTTGGAAAGATCGGCGGATCATGCTACCAATATGGCCGAGAGAGTCTTATATTTACTAAAAGGAAAGCATTATGAATTAAATAACTAATGGAAAAGGCCACTTCAAAAAATTAATTTGATGTGGCCCTTTCTTATTTTTTCGTGATTTTTTCAGCAATTTGTTTCATCGTCATAGAAGAATCCAATTCATATTCCCCTATCTGAATAAGCCCAGTCAATTTCTGAGCATCAAGATAGTCTTCAAAATCTTGTTTATTCTGAATGATGCCATTGCTTTCTAATGCGGAACTAATATCTTTGGAATTCATGCCGGATTGAACGATTAAAATAGAACTAGTAGTGCTTTTTTGTGCGGGTGATTCTTTTTCTTCCATTTTTCCGTTGACTTCTGTCATCTGTTCCTTTTTTGCATTATCTAAATCTAATTGAAGTTGAGCAAGCTGTTGTTTAACAATTTTCAATTCGGCTTGGGACTTTTCATATGCTTCCCCATCTATAGCTTGGGTAGATATGGATTCATCTGGTTTGGATATATGTTGAATTTGGAATACTGCACCAGCAAGAAATAATCCAATTCCCAATGAGCGAATAGAGCTTCTTTTCATTTATATTCCACCGCCTATAACGGATTTCACTTCATCAATAGTTAAGGAGGATCTTTTGCTTATTTCTCGTAAAGAATAACCTTGTTTATGTAATTCTAATACTTGGCTTTTAATTATTTCATGAATGACCGGTTTTGTTTTTTGTTTTGTTGGTAGAGTAATTTTGGTGGTTTCCATTAATAATTCTTCTTCTACTATTTTTAGTCTTCTTTTTAAAGCACTTGTTTCTTGATATAATGTAAAAGAGAGGTCTTCCATTTCTGTCTCCATTTTTTTGACAGTATCTTTTACGAAAAATGAAACAAGGATTAATATAATACCAATAACCATAATAATGATTGAGTAGTCCATAATATTCACCTCTGTTTAATAACTTCCTCTTATTATACTAACATATTCCAAAAAACTTTGAATAAATTCTTTCCTTAAACTGTGGATTTTATTTCTATATATGCTATAATGGATTAGTCGTATAAATCATGCTCAGATTTTATATTTCATCCTGTAAAAGAGTGGGAGGGACAACCATGCGCGTTAATATTACATTAGCTTGTACAGATTGCGGAGAGCGCAACTATATTTCTAAGAAAAACAAGCGTAACAATCCAGAACGTCTTGAACTTAAAAAATATTGCTCACGTGAAAAGAAATCGACTCTTCATAGAGAAACTAAATAATAACTTAAACCAAAACCAATTTCGGTTTTGGTTTTTTTCTATTAATTTTTGGAGGGAAATGTATGCCAAAAAAAGAACAAAGAGATGAAATGAAACAACAACTCATTAACTTAGATAAATCTTTATATCAAATGTATTCAAGTGAAATTGAACGGCGCTTTCTTATAGATGAAAATGTTTTACGAGCATCCATAATTGGTATTACTATTTCTGACTTCCCAGAAGTTGATACGGAAAATATCATTAGAAATCTATGGGAGATGGGTAAAACAGTTGTAGTGCCAAAATGCGTTCCAAAGGATCGGAAAATGACATTTTATAAAATTGAAAGCTTTGATCAGCTTGAAACTGTTTATATGCATTTACAAGAGCCAAACCCACTTGTCACTACAGCTGTATCCTCAAACGATATAGATTTGCTTGTAGTACCAGGAATTGTTTATGATATACCAGGTTATCGAATTGGTTATGGAGGTGGATATTATGATCGTTATTTATCAGAATATACTGGTCATACAATTTCCTTAGCATTTGATTTTCAGGTGTGTAGTTTAGTGGAGAGAGAAAACTACGACATCCCAGTAGACAAAATTATCACCAATTTAAAAACCATTCCGTGTAAATTACATCGTAATGAGGTAAAATTAGATGAAAACAGTTTATGATATAATGCAACTTTTAAAACGTTTTGGAATATATATATACACGAAAGATCGATTAGCTGACTTGGAAATGATGGAAGATGAAGTGAAAGAATTGTATAAGATGCAATTGATTGATGCAAATGACTTTCAAATTGCGATACTCGTATTAAGAAAAGAACAAAATAACTATAAAAAAAAATGAGCGACGGATTCGTTTCTATCTGTTGCTTTTCTATTTTAAGGGTTGCCATACCTCGAGAAGGATCACTAGCTGGTCAGCTTGAAAGCATCCTCCTATGACGAAAATCAACATTTTTTAAAAAATAATTGAAACTTTTGAGGTTTATAACCGTCTATTAATGGGTATGAGAATTTATGACATGAAAAATTTTAACAGATTACCCTTTCATTTCTGTTGATTTATTGAATAGAAAGGATTAAGATATACTCTGTTACTTTTACTCATAATATAAAGAGTGTATAAAGGGGGGGATGTAGGCATGATGAAGAAAAACTGGCCGACACATTCAATTCTTGTTATTGCTATTGTGGTTACTTGGATTAAAACCTATGTGGTTTATCACACTAGCTTTGATTTGAAAATAGAAAATATGATGCAACAATTTATATTATTTATAAATCCGTTAAGTTTTCTTTTGTTTATTTATGGGCTGTCACTGTTTTTCAAAAGTTCAAAAGCTAGAAATAGATACATTGTTATTACAAGTATCATTCTATCAATAGTGTTATATGTCAATGTTGTTTTTTATCGATTTTTTACGGATTTTATTACAATTCCGGTATTATTCCAAACAAACAACTTTAGTGATTTAGGAACATCCGCTAAATCTAGTATTAATTTAACTGATATTTTCTATTTTACTGATGTAGCAATTATTCTTATTACTTTAAAATGGTTAAAGATAGGTCAAAAAATTTCGATTGTTAAACCAGCTACTAGGAGAGCGTATTTTGTTTTAGCTGCGGCAGTATTGTTTTTAAATCTAGGTTTATCTGAAATAGAAAGACCACAACTTCTTACAAGAAGCTTTGATAGAGAAATGTTAGTGAAAAACCTTGGACCATACAACTATCATTTGTATGATTTATATATTCAGTCGAAGTCGCATGCTCAGCGAGCACTTGCTGATGGTAGTGAGCTAGTAGAAGTAAATAACTATGTTCGTTCAAATCAAGCTGAACCTAATGCGAAAATGTTTGGTCTAGCTGATGGGCGTAACTTAATAGTCATTTCTATGGAATCTTTACAGAACTTTGTTATTAATAACGATATGAATGGTCACGAAATTACTCCGTTTTTGAATTCGTTAACGAAAGACAAAGATACTTTTTATTTTTCTAACTTTTACCATGAAACAGGTTTAGGAAAGACCTCGGATGCGGAATTTCTTGTTGAAAATTCCCTTTTTCCTTTAGGTGGTGGAGCAGTTTTCTTTACTCATAGTGGAAATAAGTTTCACTCAATGGCAGAAAGTTTAAATGAAAAAGGTTATTTCACGAATGTAATGCATCCAAACAATAAAAGTTTTTGGAATAGAGATATGATGTATCATGCTCTTTCTGTTCAGAATTTTTATGATGTTAATAGTTATGATGTTACAGATGATAACTCTGTTGGATGGGGTATGAAAGATATACCTTTCTTCAAACAATCGGTTGATTTAATGGCAGATATGCCGCAACCATTTTATTCTCGTATGATTACTTTAACGAATCATTATCCATTTGATTTAGATGAGGAGGATCAATTTATTCCACCTTACGATTCTAATTCAAAGACTTTAAATAAATATTTTCAGACTGTCCGTTATATGGATGAGGCTTTAAAATCATTCTTTGATGATTTAAAAGAAAAAGGCTTGTACGATAATTCAATTATCGTTATGTACGGCGATCATTATGGAATTTCCGAAAATCATAATGCTGCAATGTCTCAGTACTTAGGCAAAGACATTACGCCTTATGAATCGGCTAAACTTCAACGTGTTCCATTCTTTATCCATATTCCACATAGTGGTGTTGGTAAAGTGATGCCTGAAACTGCAGGACAAATTGATATAAGACCAACGATTTTACATCTATTAGGTGTAGACACTGCGAAAGACATGCAATTAGGAGCGGATTTATTTTCTAAAGATCATGAAGACTTTGCTATTTTCCGAAATGGTGGTTTCGTGACGGATAAATTAGTTTATGCAGGTAATGCTTGTTACGATAATTCTACTGGTACTGAAGTTGATATTGAAAAATGCCAACCGTTTATCGATCGTACTACACAAGAACTAGGTTATTCTGATCAAATTATTAATGGAGATTTACTCCGTTTCTATGATCTGAAAACAGGAAATCTCCTTCTTGATCAAGCAGAAAAAGAGAATAAAAAATAATAAAAACACAGACTAATCTGTGCTCAGGCTGTAGGCAAACTCTTTTAAACGAGTTTGCCTACAGTCATTTTTAATAATGAAATAAAAAAACTCCTACGATTAGCTTACTTGTAGTAGAATTATTTAGCACTCATACATTCGATTTTCGAAAAATTTGAGCAAAGTCAAAAAAATATCCAAAGAAATTTAAATGAAACAATTTAATTTTTCACACGTCTAATACAATATGTGAAGGGGGGAGTCTATTGAAGAAAATTGGAACAATCATTTTGTTAATATTACTTCTTCAAGGTTGTTCAGAAAGTAACAGTGCAGATAATGGACCTGAAGAGACAACGAAAACTGCTGATTCTGCTTTGATCACAGCACCTGCTTCCAATTCTCCCAAAGAGATTCCGTCGATAACATTAACTTCCTCTACTTTTCATAGTGTAATAGGATGGCTATCGAACGACGAAATCCTTTTTATCCTTTTGGAAAAAGGAAAGTGGACCGTTCAATCCTACTCTATCTCGAATGATTCGTGGAAAACTATCTATACTTCTGCTATTCCGATAATTGAAGGATTTATACATCCAAATAAAGAACTTATTTTATTACATACTTCTAACAATTCTTCATCAGCAGAAGTTCAAATTATACATAAGAATGGATACTTAGAACAAAGTCTAACATTTGAATCCGCTGAAATTTATATGGATTGGCATCCTACGAATCCTGATTTAATTGCCTTTACAACCTTTTATGAGGATTGGTCATATAATACATTTGTATACGATGGATCTACTCAAAATTTGCAATCTATTGAAGCTGGAAATCCTTTTGTTAAATGGTACGATGATAAGCAATTAATGCTTTTAGAAGGAACTGATAGCAATTTAGATGGAAATGAATTAATTCTATATTCTTTGGACGATAAAACACTCAAAGATACAGGTATAAATCACTTGGTTGACGTTCAAAATTTAGGAGAAAGTATGCTTTATATTCAGATTAACGAAGATAAGAAGCTATATGATTATCGTTTAGTTAATAAAGAAAGGAAAGACTCTCTCGAATGGACTTCGCCAGCAATTAGTAATTATTCAGAATGGGTTATACCAACTATTTCTATTGTGAAACCAGGTCAAATTATTACAATGAAGGCATTGGAAAGTGGAAACGTAGATGAATCAGGTGATAAAGGTATTATTTCATCCATTTCATTGGAAGGGGAACATGAATGGGGGCAAGTTTTATCTCAGCCCATTTCATGTGCTCCGGACGGTAAAACTTGCCTAGGTGGGTATGAGTTGGAGAATTGGATTCAACTAAATCCTTTGAAAGAAAAAGTTTGGATTCACTTGGATGAATAGAAAAGAGCTGTTGTACAGTTTGTACAACAGCTCTTTCTATTACAATTTAGTGTAAGCTTGGTGGAAAACCTTGATTCAAAATTGTCATGACTGTAAAGAAGCCAAAAACAGCAAATGTACCAAAGTTAAATAGAACTCCTAGCACATTCTTTTCTTTAAAAGCTTGGACAGTGCCGACTACAGCTAAAATTGTAACAAGTCCAAAAATCACCATTAATAAGTTCATGAAAGACACTCCTTTCGACATCAGAAAATGAATGCCGCTTTGCATATTCCTCTTCTATTGTAATTGTATTCGGTAGCTTTGTCGAGTGAAAAAAGTTACGAATAATTGAACAAAGAATAGGAAATCGTTTAATATGATAGAGAGGTGATTAATATTTTAAATATAAGAACTTATCCACTAGGTTTTATTCAAACCAATTGTTACGTTGTATCTAACGCTTCTAAACAATGTTTAATTTTTGATCCAGGAGGAGATGGAGATAAATTAATACATGAACTAAATCGTTTAAATTTAAAGCCGATAGCGATTTTGTTAACACATGCACATTTTGATCACATTGGAGCGGTAGATCAGATACGAGATATGTATAAAATCCCAGTATACATCCATGAGGCTGAGAAAAAGTGGCTGAATGATCCTACTAAAAATGGTTCTAGCAAGTATGCCGAAATTCCATCTATTTCTTGCAAAGAAGCAGATATTATTTTATCGAATGAATCTCAAATAGAAATAGGGGACTTCTCATTCCAAATACTTCATACACCTGGCCATTCACCAGGCAGTTTAACCTTTTACTTTGGTGAAGACGCATTTGCGATTGTAGGAGATACACTTTTTCAAAATAGTATAGGAAGAACAGATTTACCTGGTGGGAATAATGCGGAATTATTAAAATCCATTCATTCCAAGTTATTAACGTTACCGGAAACAACTATAGTATACCCTGGTCATGGAGCATCAACAACTCCTGAAGATGAGATGGAAAAAAATCCATTTATTAATGGATTCTAAAGCAGAAGATGACCGAAAAGACAGTAGTTGGAAGTGAGGTATTCATTTCCAACTACTCAAAATCTACAAGGTAATAGAGTAGCAAATTTTTTTGAGATGAGTAACCGCAGGAGCAAATGTTTCGTCCAAAGCACTCTGGAAACGGTAGGACAGGATGCACTTAAAAGACGTTTGCGTTTTCCTCAAAAGATAAGATAGTATATGAAGTGAGAATACCATGAACCCAGTATTCATGGTATTTTGGATAGATGAAAACAACTATTTCAAGAGAATGTATATGCATCATCGTCCTGCGAAACCAGTGTTCAATGTACTTTAAAGATTTAAATAATACAGCGGATTTACGTTTCAGGTGGACGCGTTCCGCGGGGTGAGCGATTAGCCATCACCGCCGCTAACGCGTTCGTTTGTGATGGCTAATCTGTCTCACTCATCCCGCTGGAGTCGCCACCTTTCACTTCAATCCATTAAGTGAGTATTACCTGAGTAAGAGATGCTTTTGCTTTTTAAAAGCTGGTAAAAGAAATAAATGTAAAATATTTAATTAAGCAATTTATCCTATCATAAAGAAGTGAAGAGCTTCCAAAAAGTATATTCGGAAGCTTAAAAAGAGTAGGAAAGCATTTTTTTCTTATTATCCAAACCAAATGCATCATGTCCTTACAAATTCCAAGAGAGCGATGGACAAACATCCGCCACAGGATTACCGAAAAAAGTATATCTGGAAATGACGCAGTAACTTCCAGATATACAATTCCGATGATAATAGTGTAGTGAATGATCCAAAGCACTCTTGAAACGGTGAGGACAAGATGCACTTAAAGGACATTTGCGCTTTTATCATCAAATGATACAACACAAAAAAGCAGCTCAATTATTGAGCTGCTTTTAAGGTTGAAATTAATGTCCTGCGCCTGGTACGTGAATAAACGTTGTATAGTATGTAAAACCAGCGAAGAAGAACATTAAGTAAGCTCCGAAGATGTACATATACATACGTTCAGAAAGGTTTAAGAAGCCTAAAAGAAGGAAAATTCCTGTATTAGCTAAAAATAGTAAAGAAGCTTCTGTCATATCACCTAAATAAAACATAACTGCAAAAATCCCTGTCCAGAAAGCCATCACTTTAAACATATTGCCCATTTGTAGTCCCTCCTTTTGCAACGACACAAATATTCTCCTATTCATTATAAATGAAAGAGTTCATACATGTAAACCGAATATTGTCTTTCTAATGTTATTACGGCACACATTGTCACAAAAATGTGTATTTTATCAGCTTGTTGATTAACATTTTAGTTGTTAGCTTGCTCTCCATATACTAGAGGTATGCGAAGGTATTTTCAACAATTGAATTTACAACCATTATAGATCTTCTACTTCATATATGCAATTTTTACAATCGCCTGCGTCTTATCAAGGGATAAGAAATTAAATTGCAAATTACGAGAGAATTGATAGAATATTTAATTAAAACTCTTTCTTTCTTTTTCTTTTCCAAGTATACTTGTGTTGTACAAGTTGTAAGCGGTCGCAACTTGTAACTGGGGAAAGGAAAAATGCATGCAACAAATAGAAAATATTGTAGAACAAAAATCCCTTCAATTATTGAAGAAGGCACATCGATTTGGTGCTTCTGATTTGCACATGATTCCAAACGAAGAGAATTATTTATATTACTTTAAGAAAAATTCTCAAATGTTTGAGGCAGGGAAGCTTCCCCTGAACATGGGTGAACGTATTATTTCATACTTCAAGTTTTTATCCTCTCTTGATATCAGCGAAAAAAGAAAGCCACAAAGTGGTTCATTTCAACAGAATTTCAACTCACAAAAATTTTCATTTCGTGTTTCTACATTACCATCTATTTTTGGAAAAGAATCATTAGTAATTCGTCTCCAACAACATGATAATGCCAAACTCTTACATTCTTTATCTTTATTTCATGAAGCTTCCGATAAAATAGTAGAACTTGCAAATTATCGACAAGGATTGATACTTTTTGTTGGTCCTACAGGTTCAGGGAAGTCTACTACGATGTATTCTCTCACAAAATATTGTTCTGAAAATTTGAACAGACATGTTATTTCACTTGAGGATCCCGTTGAAAATAGTCAGTCTCATCTATTGCAAATTCAAGTGAATGAGCGTTCTGGAGTCACTTATGCATCTGGGTTGAAAGCAATTTTACGACATTCACCAGATGTTATTATGATTGGCGAGATACGTGACGAAGATACTGCGAAAGCTGCAATTCAAGCGGCTTTAACTGGCCATCTTGTTGTGTCCACTATTCATGCAAAAGATGCTGTAGGTTCCTTGTTCAGAATGATGGATCTTGGTATTTCTATGGATGAATTGAAACAAACAGTTATTGGTATAGTTACACAAAGACTTGTGACAGTCTCCCTTTCAAAACAACCAGAGTTATCAGCTATTTTTGAAATTATTTCGGATGATTTTCTATCAGAAGCATTTAATTCACTGATGACTGGAAGAGACTTTCAAATACCATATTCTTTAACTCTTTCTTATCAAATCGAGAGAGGGGTCAGAGAAGGTGTTATTCCAAAAAATTAGGGACTACTTTGCCCAAAAAGAGGAATGCATACCGCTAAATGCTCAATCATCTTTTTTGAAAAGATTGAGCGATCTGTTAATAGAAGGTTATACATTTCATGAATCGGTTTCAATGTTATTACCCTTTCATGTGAAAAAATCGGATTTAATCATTCAAAGAGTGATTGATGTGCATAAAAGCGGTTCTGATGTGGCAGAAGTGTTTAAATTGCTTGGTTTTCCTAAACGTTTAATTCTGCCTATTAGCCTGGCAGGTAAACATGGAAATCTCCAAGAAACTGTATCCGTTTTAGGTGTTCAATCAGCTATTTTTGAAAACGCTAGAAAAAGGATGAACACCTTATTAATGTATCCTTTGTTTCTTTTTAGTGTCATTTTTTTGTTGTTTACTGTTTTTCGAATATATTTTCTACCACATATGGAGTCTTTACTAGGTAGTAGAAATTCAATAGCTTCCAAAGGCGCTATTGTCTGGACAAACGTATTACTTCATTTGCCAAATTACTTTCTAATTGGTATTTCTACAATTGTAGTATTAATATTCATAGTTATATTTGGAATGAGTAAAAGGGATATTAAAACACAGCTTAATCTATATGGCAGAATCCCAATCTTTAATAGTTGGTACAATTTATTCTTAACAAGAGTTTTTTCACGAGAGATGGGTGGACTAATAGATAGCGGGATGTCTATCCAACAAGCATTTGATGCACTTGTTTCTCAGGAAGAAAATATGAAACTCCAATATATAGCTAGTCAAATGAAAGACAAGATAGTACACGGAGAATCGTTCTCTCAAGCAGTTATGTTATTAAATTATTTTACACATGATTTCTATCCGTTTGTTAGACATGGAGAAAATAGTGGCTATCTAGGAAGAGAACTTTCCCTTTACAGTGAATTTTTAACCGAAAGAATTGAATCTAAAATATCTAAATACTTAAGTATATTACAACCTACACTTTTTATTATCTTGGCTATTTTTATAATAGGTGCTTATTTAGCTATACTTCTACCAATCTATGAAATGATTAATATTGTATAAAAGGAGAGAATGCAGTATGAAATATTTAAAAAATAGTAAAGGATTTACGCTTGTAGAAATGATGATCGTTTTGTTAATTATTTCCGTTTTAATATTAATTGCTATTCCCAATGTTACCAAACATTCTGCATCTATTGATGACAAAGGTTGTAAAGCATTTGCGAAAATGTTGGAGGGACAGGTTGAAGCATATAAAATTGAAAAGAAAAAGGTTCCAACTTTAGAAGAGTTGGCCAAGGAAGGTTATTTGAAAGGTGATAAAACATGTCCGAATGGCACGGTAGTTAGTATCAATCCTAATAATGGAAGTGTGACTATCGAAGGTGAATTAGCTTCTGGTTCTGATAGTAGTGGTGAATAAATTAAATGAAAAAGGATTTACACTAATCGAGATGCTACTCGTTTTGGCTATTGTTATGACCATAACATCCTCAGTCATTTTCATTGCTACATCCAAGTTTGTGGAAATAGAGGAAAAACGTTTTTTCAGACAATTTCAATTGAATGTCCAAAGTATTCAGGCAGTAGCAATTGCGGAAGAAAAATATACTTATATCAATTTTTCTAATGTTGAATCAAAATATGTTGCAAAATCTGCTAATACCATTTTATTTGAATCAGAGATGCCAGCTGGATACCGGGTATCTACAGAGAGCAACTTAAAAGAGATTGGCTTTCATCCCAACGGATCAGTAAAAGAATTTGGAAACTTAATATTCGAAACAAAGAATGGGAATAAAAAATTAATTTTATATATTGGAAGAGGTAGAATGAATTATGAAGAATAGTAGAGGTTTTTCACTGCCTGAGACAATCGTTTCATTGGCTGTTATCTTACTAGTAGCAACATCATTGCTTCCGTTATTAAGTAATATGACTACAAACCTTGAGGAGAAGAGGAGAAAATACCTTTCTACTGTTGTCATGAATGAAGCAATAAAAATGTATATTACAGAAAACATTTTAGCTGGAGCAATGCATATCGATAAACTAAAATATACTTTTGCAATCGATGAGAAACAAATTTGTGTTAAATACGAAGGGATGCGAGAGGAGATATCTAATTGCGTTTCAATTTCCTATTGAAAGAAAACAAAGAATCCGGATACACTTTAATAGAAGGTATCTTACAACTTTCGGTATTAATGTTGTTTTCTCAATTTTTTGCAATTACAGTTGGATGGCTACATAAGATGGAAGAGAATGTGGCAAATCCAACTGAGATAGAATGGGCTCTTTTCGTACAGGATGTAGAAACTTATTTAAATAATGTAGAAGCAATAATGATACAAAGCGAGGATTTAGGTATACGTTTTCGAAAAAATGGAGAAGAGTTTGATATAGAACTATATGAGAATTTAATTCGGAAACAAAAAAATAGATTAGGACATGAACAGATGTTACTCCATGTAAAATCTATTTTAACAACTCTCGAAAGTAATTCATTGAATTTTGGTGTTGAGTTTATGAATGGGATAAAAAAGGAGCATACATTTTATGTTACATTTCATTCAGAATGAAAAAGGAGTATTACTTCCTGCTGCAATTTTATTGTTGATAATCGTTTGTTTCTCATTATTGGCTATAACAGCTGCATACCAGTCAAAATATCGAACGTATGATTCGTTGGAATTGAACAATATTAATGCTACTATCAAAAGAATAGAAAATTTTAACGAGCGCGAAAAATAATCCTGGTATTTAGTGAGTTGGTGAATCATGTATAAAGTATATCTAGTTGGTTTTATGGGAAGTGGTAAAAGTGCAGTTGGGAGAAGGCTGAGCTATTTATTAAAAATGCCATATTACGATATGGATAAAGAAATTGTAAAAAATGAAAAAAGGACGATACCTGAGATATTTGAGCAAGATGGGGAAGCGTATTTTCGAAAAATCGAAACAAAGTTCCTTCAAAATTTCCGTAATGAATCCTGTATTATTTCAACAGGAGGGGGAGTTGCGATGAATGATGAAAATATCCGAATCATGCGAAAAACTGGTTTAGTCTTATATTTAGATGCAACCTTTAATGATATTTGGATGAGAATAAAAAGTGATAAGAATAGACCAATTGTACAGAGCAGTACGAGAGAAGAGTTAGAGCAATTGTATAATAACCGAAGAAAATCGTATAAAAAATCAGCCCATATTACAATCCTTACAGAAAATCGACCTTTAAGACAAATAACAGAATATGCTGGATATCAAGTAAATAGACTAAAAGGCGAATAATAAATGAATTCAATGACTTAATGTTCGTCTTTTAACTTATTTTAGAAAAACTATTGCGTCTTTATTTGTTCAATGTTAGGATATAGACAAAGCAAGAGAATTATTACAGATATAGCGGATGAGCATACGGGGAGAGAACGCATTCGATGCGTCGCCGAAGGAGCAAGTAATGAATTTTATGAATCTCTCAGGCAAAAGAACTCGTATAGGACGCAACTCTGGAGAGTGCTTTCGTTTTGTTTCGCGCAAAGCCACCAAAGAGGAAAGCCATTTTGGTAAACTTTCAGGTGCCAGGACAGAGAACCCCTGTTTTTATTAAAGGGGTTTTTCTGTCCTTTTTGTGTGGGAAATTATAAAGGGGGAATTTATTTGTCAGAACAGTTGAAACGTACACCTCTATTTGAAGATTATGCAATCTATGGAGGAAAAACAATCGATTTTGGTGGTTGGGAATTACCTGTGCAATTTTCGAGTATTAAAGAAGAACATGAAGCAGTAAGAACAAAAGCAGGATTGTTTGATGTTTCTCATATGGGTGAAATTACTGTATCGGGACCACAAAGTGAAGAGTTTTTACAAAAGGTTATGACAAATGATGTTTCTAAATTAGTAATTGGTCAAGCACAATACACTGCTATGTGTTATAAAGATGGTGGTATAGTAGACGATTTATTAGTATATAAAAAAGATGATAGCGATTACTTACTTGTTGTTAATGCTTCAAACATTGACAAAGACTTTGATTGGATGAAGCAGAATGCTATAGACGGTGTGGAATTAGTAAATAAATCAGATGATTATGGTTTACTAGCTTTACAAGGCCCGCTAGCTCAAAATATTCTACAAAAGTTAACGACAAAAAATCTAGAGGAAATAGGGTTTTTCCGTTTTGCAGATAATATCGAAGTAGCTGGAAAAAAAGTACTTATCTCTCGCACTGGCTATACTGGGGAAGATGGATTTGAAATTTATGCAGCAAGCAATGATGTTTCGGTCTTATGGAGCAGCATCCTTGAAGCTGGAAAAGAAGATGGTTTACTTCCATGTGGACTTGGAGCACGTGATACATTACGTTTTGAAGCTTGCCTTCCTTTATACGGACAAGAATTATCCAAAGACATTTCTCCACTCGAAGCTGGTTTAGGATTCGTAGTAAAACTTAAAAAAGAGCAAGATTTCAATGGTAAATCTGTATTGGCAAATCAAAAAGAAAATGGCACTCCTCGAAAAAGTATTGGAATTGAAATGATTGACAAAGGTATTCCACGTACTGGATATCCAGTATTCGCTGAAGAAAAGCAAATTGGATTTGTAACGACTGGGACACAGTCTCCAACGTTGAAAAAAAATATTGGTCTAGTTTTAATTGACGCAACATTTGCAGAACTTGGTCAAGAGTTAGAAGTTGAAATTAGAAATAAACGCTTGAAAGCTGTAACTGTAGCTACTCCGTTTTATAAACGACAAAAATAATTGCAGAAAGAGGTTGTCCATTGATGAAGCATCGTTATTTACCAATGACTGAACAAGACCAAAAGGAAATGTTAGATGTAATCGGCATTTCTTCCGTTGATGAATTGTTTGCAGATATTCCTGAAAAAGTAAGATTTAAAGGTGAATATAATATTAAGCCTGCTAAAGCGGAGTCTGCATTATTAAAAGAATTAGCAAATTTGGCAGAAAAAAATGCAGATAGCAAAAAATATGCATCATTTCTAGGAGCTGGCGTTTACGATCACTTTAAACCGATAATCGTAGATCATGTTATTTCGAGATCGGAGTTTTACACTGCGTATACTCCTTATCAACCAGAAATCTCTCAAGGAGAACTGCAAGCGATATTTGAATTTCAAACGATGATTTGTGAATTGACGGGTATGGATATTGCAAACTCATCAATGTACGACGGGGGTACTGCTTTAGCAGAAGCCGGTAACTTAGCCGCAGGTCATACTCGTAGAAAAAAACTTTTGATTTCAGATGCTGTCCACCCAGAATATATAGATGTTGTCAAAATGTATGCAAAAGGACAAAATATAAGTGTCGTAACGATACCTGCAAAAGATGGTGTGTCTGATCTTTCAAAATTAGAAGAACTTGTTGACGAAGAGACTGCGGCAGTAATAGTTCAATATCCAAATTTCTTTGGTCAAATTGAAGATTTGGCTAAAGTCGAGCAATTGACACATGAACAAAAAGCGTTATTCATTGTTTCTGCAAACCCTCTTGCATTAGGAGCATTAACTCCTCCAGGCAAATTTGGAGCAGATATTACTGTTGGAGACGCACAACCATTTGGAATTTCAGAAGCATTTGGGGGACCACACTGTGGCTTCTTTGCAGTATCTTCAAAATTAATGCGGAAAGTACCCGGTCGTCTAATAGGAGAAACTATAGATGAAGAAGGTCGTCGTGGATTTGTATTAACTCTACAAGCTCGTGAACAACATATTCGTCGTGATAAAGCAACATCGAACATCTGTTCTAACCAAGCGTTAAATGCACTTGCTGCTTCAGTAGCAATGACTGCTCTAGGTAAAAAAGGTGTAAAAGAAATGGCTATTCAAAACATAACAAAGACACACTATGCAAAACAAGCATTTGAACAAGCAGGTTTTGTTGTACCTTTCCAAGGAAGTCATTTCAATGAAATCGTTGTTAAAGTGAATGGTTCTGTTGCAGATGCCAATAAAGCACTACTAGAAAAAGGCATTATCGGTGGATTCGACTTAGGTCGTGTTAATTCAGATTTGAAAAACCATGTGTTAATCGCTGTTACAGAACAACGTACTAAAGAAGAGATAGATGCACTCGTGCAAGAAATGGGGGCTCTTTATGCATAAAGATAATCAACCACTAATTTTTGAAATTACGAAAGAAGGTCGTGTAGGTTATAACCTACCAGAATTAGATGTACCAGAAGTAAATTTAGCATCTCTTTTACCACAAGGTGTACTTCGTGAGGAAGAAGCGGATTTGCCAGAAGTATCCGAGCTCGATATTATGCGTCACTATACAGCTCTTTCTAATCGTAATCATGGTGTGGATACTGGATTTTATCCACTAGGTTCTTGTACGATGAAATACAATCCAAAGATAAATGAATCTGTAGCACGTTTCCCTGGATTTGCTAATATTCATCCGTTACAAGATGAATCTACTGTACAGGGTGCAATGGAGTTAATGTATGATCTTCAAGAACATTTAATAGAAATAACTGGTATGGATGAGGTGACACTGCAACCGGCAGCTGGTGCCCACGGTGAATGGACAGCTTTAATGATGATTCGTGCTTTCCATGAAGCAAATGGGGATATTCATCGAACTAAAGTAATCGTACCTGATTCAGCGCATGGAACGAACCCAGCATCTGCAACAGTTGCAGGTTTTGAAACTATTACTGTTAAATCAGATGAAAATGGATTAGTAGATTTAGAAGATTTACGTCGCGTTGCTGGTCCAGATACAGCAGCCTTAATGCTTACAAACCCAAATACATTAGGTTTATTTGAAGAAAGTATTTTAGAATTAGCTGAAATCATCCACGGTGTTGGTGGTAAATTGTATTATGATGGAGCTAATTTAAATGCCGTTATGTCAAAAGCCCGACCAGGGGATATGGGATTTGACTGTGTTCACTTAAACTTGCACAAAACATTTACAGGGCCTCACGGTGGTGGTGGTCCAGGTTCAGGACCCGTTGGCGTGAAAGCTGATTTAATCCCATTTTTACCAAGCCCAGTACTTGTAAAAGAGGATGATAAATATGTATTTGATTATAATCGTCCACAAACAATTGGTCGCGTAAAGCCATTCTACGGTAACTTCGGAATTAATGTTCGTGCTTATACTTATATTCGTTCTATGGGTCCAGATGGTCTAAAAGCTGTCACAGAGTATGCTGTATTGAATGCAAACTATATGATGAGACGTCTGGAAGAATTTTTCGATCTTCCTTATAACCGTCATTGTAAGCATGAATTTGTATTAAGTGGTCGTCGTCAGAAGAAATTAGGTGTTCGTACACTAGATATGGCAAAACGATTACTTGACTTCGGTTATCATCCACCAACAATCTACTTTCCACTTAATGTAGAAGAAGGTATGATGATTGAGCCTACAGAAACAGAGTCTAAAGAAACATTAGATGCTTTCTGTGATGCAATGATTCAAATTGCAAAAGAAGTAGAAGAAAATCCAGAAATCGTTCAAAATGCACCACATACGACAGTAATTAATCGTTTAGATGAAACAAAAGCTGCTCGTCATCCGGTATTACGTTATACAAAAGCATAAAATGGAAGTGCGGTCCATAAAATGGATCGCACTTTTTTAGTTGATTGAGAAATTGTTACTACTTAATATTTTTGCAATATGTGAGTTAGTAGGTTTATAAAGCCCAGTTGATAGGCTATATTGCGAGAAAGTGATAAAATATTGCGCGCCCCAAATACATTGCAAGCAGGCCACAGAATATTGCTAGTTTAAAGTCTTATGTTGCTCAAACACTAGTTTCGCCCAAAACACCGAGGAAATAGTGAAGGCAAAAAACACTTAAAAGCCTGCACTTTTCTTATTTATCTTTCCTACTCATTCTGCAGGTGTATACTAAATCAAATAATTATAGTCCACGACTAAAAAAATAAGAGACTCCTGCCAAAGTCATCGATTTTTCTTTTCTTCCTTTCTTTTTTATAAAAAAAAGACTGTAGACAAACTCGCTTCTCAACGAGTTTGTCTACAGTCCTAGTGTCTTCTGTTTATAGAAGTACGCGTATTTATTATTTAGATTTAATCTTCCCAGTCCAAGTTTTGAATCCACCCTGAAGTTGGTTCAAATCAGTACATCCTTTTTTCTTTAAAAACATTGCTGCACGTGCACTTCTTGCGCCACTTTGACAATATAAATATACTGGTTTGTCAGGTCTGACTTCTTTAAAACGTTGTCTCAGTTGTGAAGATGGAATATTTCTTGCTCCAAGAATATGTCCCGCATCAAACTCTTTAGGTTCTCTTACATCGATTAATTGTGCTTTACGATAACCCTCGATAAATTGGTCTTGCGTAAGATTTGTAACGGCTTTTTTTAAACGAAATGCTTGTACACCAGCATAAACTAGTAATACGACAATAACTCCTATAAAAAAGTATAATGTAGTAGGCACAGTCTTTCCCCTTTCTATGTTTCAATACTTATTATAAAAGATTAACTAGATACAATTCAATCTATTTGATAAAATGAATATCGTTGTGAGGAGGAAGAAGTAATGAAAAAGACAAAATGGTATTTTATTAATTCTGGACCTTGTAGTCCATCTTATAATATGGCGTTAGATGAAGCGTTACTTGATTGGCATAGTGAGGGGCTAATTCCACCAGTCATCCGGTTCTACGAATGGAATCCGGCTACATTGTCCATTGGTTATTTTCAGTCTGTAGAAAAAGAAATAGACTTAGAAGCAGTGGAGCGCTTAGGTCTTGGTTTTGTTAGAAGACCTACTGGAGGAAGAGGTGTTCTACATGAACATGAGCTTACTTATAGCGTTATCGTATCGGAGAAGTACCCGGACATGCCTGCAACTGTTACGGAAGCGTACAGGGTTATTAGTGAAGGATTATTAATCGGATTTCAAAAACTAGGTCTAGATGCTTACTTTTCAGTTCCTAACACAGAAGAGCAAAAAATAAATTTAAAGAAACCGAAATCAGCTGTTTGTTTTGATACACCAAGTTGGTATGAACTTGTAGTCGAAGGGAAAAAAGTAGCTGGAAGTGCTCAAACGAGACAAAAAGGTGTTATACTTCAACACGGAGCAATTTTATTAGATTTAGATGAAGATAAGTTGATCCAAACATTTAAATTTTCTTCAAATGAGTTAAGAGATAGGGTTAAAGCGAGTTTGTCGAAAAAAGCAGTCGCTATAAACAAAATTAGTCAAAGTCCTGTAACAATCGACGACTGTAAAATAGCGTTTAAAAATGGATTTGAAGATGCTTTACACATAGAGTTAGTAGAAATTACTTTAAGTGAAGAACAAGAAAAGTATGTGAAAGAGCTGGAACAAAAGCGATATGCAAATGATGAATGGAATTTTAAAAAATAATTATATTTTTTCTAGTTCTTTAGTACATTGACTATTGATACGCTTGGGTTCTTAGACATTCTGTTTATTTGCAAAAAAATACAACATATAGTAACGTAATAAATAACGATACACCATATATGGTATGGTGTATTTTATTTTTTTAATAAAAGGGAGGCAATATGATGGTATTAGCATCTCAGAATAAAAATGCAACCATTAACATTGATCAGTTAAACAAAGACATCGAACAATTTTCACAAGTTCATCCAATTACAGGAGATATGAAAACGACACACAAAGGTGTATCCCGATTAGTAATGATTGACCGATATTCATTCAAGGATACTGAAAAGAAAACGCTAAAAGTTGGAGATTTTGTCGTTCTAACAGTAAAAGCTGATCCCAAATTTCCAGCTCGTGGTTTAGGTTTTATCGTTTCTATTGATGAATCGACAAGAACTGCAGAAGTATTGATCGAAGAGGACTATCGTAGTGCAATAGATGATAGTGACGAGCTTGAAACTGGAATTGTAAAACGTTCTATCAATGTTATTGAAAAACCGTTAGAAGTATTTTATGAACAAATCGCAAAACGTAATGCAACGGGTCTTTCTTCTGTTGAAAAAACGGAAGAAAAGCGTGCTGAGTGGTTCCAAAAGTTCTATGATCAGCTTGTTTCGATGAAATTTATTCCTGCTGGACGAGTATTGTACGGAGCGGGCACTGGAACAGATGTAACCTATTTCAACTGTTACGTAATGCCTTTCGTAGCCGATTCTCGTGAAGGAATTAGCGATCATCGTAAACAAGTAATGGAAATTATGAGCCGTGGTGGTGGAGTTGGTACAAACGGATCAACACTTCGTCCACGAAACACGCTAGCACGTGGAGTTAATGGAAAATCTTCTGGCTCCGTTTCCTGGTTAGATGATATCGCCAAATTAACACATCTTGTTGAACAAGGTGGTTCACGCCGCGGAGCACAAATGATTATGCTTGCTGACTGGCATCCAGATATTGCAGAGTTTATCATTTCAAAAATGCAAAATCCAAGAATTTTACGTTACTTAATCGAAAATACGACTGATGAAACAATTAAACAATTAGCGAAGGACAAGCTTAAATTTAAACCTTTAACAAATCAAGAAGAAGCTATGTACCAAGGAATTGTCAATTATAAAGCTATACCGGGTCTCGGTGGCTTCAGCGATGAAATTATTCGAGACGCAGAAACAAAACTAAGAGATGGAGGAACATATACAGTTCATAATCCTGAATTCTTAACTGGAGCTAATATCTCTGTTACACTGACAGATGATTTCATGAGAGCGGTAGAAGAAGATACAGATTTTGAATTGCGTTTCCCAGCAATTGAAACTTATACTCCAGAACAAATGGCTTTTTATAACAAACATTGGCATGAAGTAGGAGATGTTCGTGAGTGGGAACAGATGGGTTATTCTGTTAGAACATACAGAACAGTTAAAGCGAAAGAGCTTTGGAACTTGATAAATGTTTGTGCAACTTACTCAGCAGAACCTGGAATTTTCTTCATAGATAATGCAAATGAAAAAACAAATGCGAAAGCTTATGGCCAAAAAGTAGTCGCTACGAATCCATGTGGGGAACAGCCGCTTGCACCATATTCGGTCTGTAACTTAGCTGCTGTTAATCTAGCACAATTTGCGAATAAAGAAACTAAGACTGTAAATTTTGAAGCTTTAAAAGAAACTGTAAGCGTTGGTGTGCGCATGCAAGATAACGTAATCGATGCAACACCTTATTTCTTAGAAGAAAATAAAGTACAAGCATTAGGAGAACGCCGTGTAGGATTAGGGGTGATGGGCCTTGCTGATCTTCTCATATATTGTGAAAAAGAGTATGGTTCGGAAGAAGGAAATGTATTAGTTGACGAGGTCTTTAAAACAATTGCGCTTGCTGCATACGAAACATCTGCAGAGCTTGCGAGAGAACGAGGGAGCTTCCCATTCTTAACAGCTGATACAGAAGAAGAAACGCAACGTCTACGAAGAGCATTTACAGAAACAGGCTTTATGCAATCTATGCCAGAAGGAATTCGTAAGTCTATATTAGAAAATGGTATTCGTAACTCTCATTTACTAACAGTTGCTCCTACAGGCTCTACTGGCACCATGGTAGGTGTTTCAACTGGACTTGAACCTTATTATTCCTTCACTTATTACAGAAGTGGACGTTTAGGTAAATTCATTGAAGTAAAGGCAGATATTGTACAAGAATATTTAACTGCAAATGTAACAGCTGAAGAAACAAACCTACCAAATTGGTTTGTAACAGCAATGGAGCTTGCACCTGAAGCACATGCAGACGTTCAGTGTATTATCCAGCGTTGGATTGATAGTTCGATTTCAAAAACTGTGAATGCCCCTCGCGGATACACAGTTGAACAAGTAGAAGGGGTATATGAACGTCTATATCGTGGTGGAGCAAAAGGCGGCACAGTTTACGTTGATGGAAGCCGGGATTCCCAAGTGCTAACGCTGAAAGCTGAAGAAAATACACTTGAAGAACAACCACATGAAGAAAAGATTTTTGAAAAGAGACCGATTGTACTTATAGATACTATTCAAGATTTACGTTCAACCAATGTAACAATTGGATCTGAAGTAGGTAATACATGTCCAGTTTGTCGAAAAGGAACTGTAGAAGAAATGGGTGGCTGTAATACTTGTACTAATTGTAACGCCCAATTAAAATGCGGTTTGTAATATAAAACTTATAAAGCACACATTGAATTTACTACTATTCAATGTGTGTTTTTTTTTAAAAGATAAGAATGTATATGGACAACGTCCTTCGAAACCAGTGGTCATAGTACTTTAAGAATTAAACAATACCAAGGATTTCCGTTTCAGGTGGACGCGTTCAGCGGGGTGAGCGATGAGCCATCACCGCCGCTAACGCGTACGTTCATTATCCAAAAAGAGATTAAAGCTATTCCTAGTATTGGAGGATGGAGGAGAGTGACGGACAGGCTACAGCCATAAGTTAACAAGAGAGGCAGGTTGTGTCGTCAGTCACAACCTGCCTCTTCTATAGCTCAAGACTATCCAAGCCCTTCGGAAACGAGTGGAAATAGATTTTGGAGTTAAAGGGGCGCTTGCGCGTTAATTATATTTTTTTATGACTTTTATATATTTTGTTTAATTATCTTCTCAAAGTATCAAACTGAAGTGAAAAGGAGTAGTGAAAATGAGAGTAAATGGTTTATCGATAAGCACTAGTTTTGTTGCGGCAATCATTAGTTTGGTTTTTTTGAAATTGCTTGAATTATTTAATTTTATTAAATGGAGTCCTATTGGATATGCAGAGAACTTTGACGCCTTGAGTTCAATCAAAGATTATTTAAAATGGGGTATTTTATTTATAGGGCTTTGGTGTTTTTGTATTCTTCTTTATTATATAAGTTTAATCTTTTTAAAAATCCCTGTTTCAATTAGTAGCCTAGTGTTAGGAATTATTTTGGCTATTGTCATGGAATGGATTTTTTTGGATAAAATCTCCGTTTCGAAAACTATTAAACATATATCAATCCCATTCGTATGTGTAGTAGTTATGTTATTAAGGTTTTTAATGGAATCTGCTATCTTTCATGCACAAGATAATCCACTTAGCAAATGAAAATTTACCCAAACCGTTTCCTATGATAAAATAGAGAGTAGATTTAAAACGAAAAGGGGTAAAACAATGAGACTTGAAAAATTACGTGCTGCGTTAGAAGAACACGGGGTGGATGCTTTACTTATTACGAATGGATATAGCAGACGCTATATGACAGGGTTTACAGGGACAGCAGGTGTGGCAATTGTGTCGAAAAAAGACGCAGTATTCATTACAGATTTTCGATATACAGAACAAGCTGCTAGTCAAGTAAAAGACTATCGCATTGTTCAACAATCAAAAACATTGATTGAAGAAATAGCAATTCAAGTAGCTGAATTGGGAATTAAAACACTTGGGTTTGAAAAAGACGATGTCACTTATAGTGGTTATGAAGTATATAAACAAGCTATTAAAGCAGATTTAGTACCTCTATCTGGATTAGTAGAAAAAATTCGCTTGATTAAGACGGAAGAAGAGATTAGTATTATAAAGGCAGCTTGTCGCATTGCTGATCAGGCTTTTGAACATATTGTTACATACATAAAACCAGGTATGACTGAGCTAGATGTGTCAAATGAACTTGAATTTTTCATGCGAAAACTCGGTGCTTCGTCATCTTCTTTTGATACCATCGTTGCTTCTGGTGTAAGATCAGCACTTCCACATGGCGTAGCAACAGACAAAGTCATTGAGGTGGGAGACTTTGTGACACTTGACTTCGGTGCTGTCTATAATGGGTATATCTCGGATACAACTCGTACAGTTGCTGTTGGGGAACCGAGTGATCAATTAAAAGAAATTTATCAAGTCGTTTTAGATTCACAATTACTTGCTTTAGAAAAAATAAAGCCAGGGATGACTGGAAAAGAAGCAGATTCAATTGCACGTGACTATATTGCTTCCAAAGGATATGGTGAAGCTTTTGGTCATTCTTTAGGTCATGGAATTGGACTTGAAGTACATGAAGGACCTGGGTTATCTTCCCGCTCCGATATTACACTAGAACCAGGGATGATTATTACAATTGAACCAGGAATATATTTGCCGAATATTGGTGGGGTTCGAATAGAAGACGATGCGATTGTAACTGAACATGGTCTAGAAAAACTGACGCATTCGACAAAAGAATTACTCATTTTATCTTAAAATTTGGAGGAAAAAGAATGATTTCTGTAAATGATTTTAAAACAGGTTTAACTATAGTAGTAGATGGTGTACTTTACCGCGTGCTTGATTTCCAACACGTAAAACCAGGTAAAGGTGCAGCATTCGTTCGATCAAAACTTAGAAATTTACGAAACGGTTCAGTAAATGAAAAAACATTCCGTGCTGGAGAAAAGGTAGAAAAAGCACAAATTGATAATAGAAAAATGCAATATCTATATGCAAGTGGAGATCAACATGTATTCATGGATACAGATTCTTACGAGCAAATAGAATTAGGGGAAACACAAATCGAGTATGAATTAAAGTTTTTACGCGAAAATATGGAAATCCATGTAATTCAATACCAAGGCGAAACTCTTGGAGTAGAATTACCGAAATCTGTTACATTAGAAGTAATAGAAACTGAACCAGGTATTAAAGGTGATACTTCAGGTGGTGGATCTAAAACGGCAACCGTTGAAACGGGTCTTGTTGTTACAGTACCACTTTTCATCAATGTTGGAGACAAACTAATCATTAACACGGATGAAGGTTCATACGTTTCAAGAGCATAATTTGAAGCTATTAAATTATAAAGTTATTTAAAAAAGAGTCACGTATATGCGTGGCCACTGAAAAATTCCCCAAAGAGATTCCATAGGGAGTATGTGAACGATAAGTTGTTCACATACTCTTTTTTTATTGAGAAACCGTTGATTTCCGTTCCAGGCGGACGCTTTCCGCCGGCATGGCTTCAGCCGCTTCCCTCGCTACGCTCAGTCCAGGGTCTTCAGCTCATGCTATTCCGGCTGGAGTCGCCGCCTTCCACTCCAATCAAATAAGTGTGTCAAAATCAACAATTACATTTATCATAGTCTTGAAATTAAGCGTTGATTATCTCGATGGATTCAAGATATTTTACACTTTTTGTTTTATAATAAAAGTAGCAATGTGTAGGTGATATTCAAATCAAAAGAAGAAGATAAGTTTGAGTTTAATAAAGATGCAGGTATGTTTGTTTGTAAAGAAGGGCACCTCGCTATCTGAAAAGCACGCACTGGTAAAATAGGAACGAACAAAAATCAAAGCCAGACGTATTTTTTTGATATCGAAAAGTGCAAAGTCTGCTCGATGCGAGAGGGATGTTATAAAGAAGGTGCAAAAAGTAAAACGTACTCTGTGACGATTAAATCAACTGAACACATCGAACAAGGACACGAATATGATACAGCATCATCTGCGGGTCTATTTGGCATGGAAATACAAGGTGCTACAGCAATGTTTGCGGTCAATCTCAAGCGAATACTCACATTGTTAAAAGAGAAAGAATAGAAAAGATAAAAAAATAGGCAACTTCTTGTTCAAAATCGAACAAGAAGTTGCCTATTTTTGTTTGAAAAACCGCTACGAATTTTAAAACGTAAGTTTTTCAGTACGCTCGTATATGCGTGGCTCTTTTTCATATTTGTGGACGGACTTTCATATGTTGTTTATATGGAAGGGGGAGGCATTGTGGAACTTCACGATGTACTTCGAGTGGCAGGTATAGGTTTATTAATCGCTATGCTTCATCTGTTTTTTGAATCTACTGGCAAAAAGGAGTTCGCTTTTTTTTTATTTTTTGTTGGCTACATCTATATGACCATCGAATTATTGCGATTATTGAGGGTATTTTTTTATGAAATTTCTTCATTTTTAGAATGGCTTATTATGACGAGTTAACTAATGATTGTGTATATTACTATCATCATCGCATTCTGTTTGTTACAACTAGTAAAAGAAATCTATCCTAAATTACATTCAGTTATTTACACAATCTATATTTTTTTATTTTTAACATACATTTTAATGAACTTTATCATTCCTTATACCACTAATCTCATCACCATTATTCCAACTGCTATACTACCTGTTATAAAATTAATGCTGTTTTCTGTTGTTTTATTATTTGTATCGCAAATAGTCGAAGAACTTTTAATTGAATATGAATATACAAGCCTTGCGATAATCCTTACATTTACAACAAAAGCAATTTTAATAATGATTTGGCTTAGACATATGCAACCATTTTACGATAAATTCTTTTCTATAATGGGATTACTTTCTTGAAGGAATGAATCATATGGACGAAATGATTACCACTATACTTCTGCCAGTAAAAGAAGTTATTCAAACGTTTACTTTTATACTTTTTTTTGCCTTTATATTCCTTTGTTTAGAATGGTTTATTCCAAAGAGTAAGAGACTGTTGAAGTTTCTGTTTATCTATCTCATTTGTTTTTTTTGCCTAGAACCAGCTTTCCGTACTTTAGAGTTGATTCAAACACTTACGAGCAACTTAGTTACATTATTCTTGGGAATGTATCCTTTACTAACAGCAGGAATGGCTCTCTCTGGTGGAGCACTGTTAGTCACCTTGTGGAATCCGGCAGTTCTTTTATTTGCTTCGTTCACTGCCTTTTTAGCAGAGAAAGTATTGATACCATCCATAACTGCAGCTTTTATTTTTGACTTAATTACAAGGATTCATCCAACTACTTCTTTTTCAAAACTTTCCGATTTAATAAGAATGACGTTAGTTGGAACAACTTCGATTATATTGCTACTTTACAGTTTCTTCATTACTGTAAATGGTGTAATAACATGGACAGTAGGAGGGGCGGTAAGTGAATCTGTTAAGCGCTTAATCCAAAATAATATACCATTTGTTGGGTCGCTACTTACGGAAAGCATAAGTACGATGAAAAGCTATTCATCGTCAGCATCAATTATTACAGGGAATGCGCTTCTTTTTTCTGTATTAATATTAGTTTCCATTCCTACCATCCAAACAATATTAATAGCTTTTTTATATAGATTACTAGGAGCGATATTAGAACCTTTTTTAGACTCGGATATAAGTGGGTTATTAGATGATATTGGAAAGAGTCTTTTTGTTTTATCTATTATTTCTGTTTTAGTTGCATTTGCTTTCTTTTTTACAATTATATTGACAATGCTTTTTGCGAAACTTTTAGTGAGCGTGAAAGGATAATTATTATTATTCAAAGAATCCTATATGGAATTTTACTTATTGTTGTCATTGGAGAACTTTTTTCTATTCTATTAGATCAAATAGATAAAGAGAAAACAGGATTCATCGTAAAAATTTCGATAATATTTTGGATTATTTCTAATCTCTTCATATAAATAGATTTAACTGCATAAAGTATTATATCCATAATGAAAAGAAGGGTGACAATTATTACACTTAAACAAAAACCCACTTTTCGTTTTGTTGTTATAGGAGGAACTGTACTTTTCATAAGTCTACTTCTTTCAGGATTTTTCAATTCGAATAATGATAATAAACTAGAATCGACAAAACAAACACTCCAAACACCTGGTGACTTATCATCAGTGCTAGAAAAGATAAAAGGAGTAGGTCGAGTCTCTATATATTTTCATTATTCAGGTAGTTCTGAAGGAAAAACGGAGAGTGATGTATCATTTTTCCAATGGACAAGTGACAGCAAGAGGGACAAGGAGGAACTAGTTGGAATATTAGTAGTTGCGGAAGGAGCGAGCGATAAACATATACAAAGTAAACTATTAATGACAATTTCATCTGTGTTACAAATATCTCCGCATCGAATTGTGATTGAAGAAATGGAATTGGAGGAATGATGATATGAATGTAAAAAAGAGATCCATTTGGTTTTTAACACTAATTAGTTTAATCGCTGTAATTACCGTTTTTTATGTTACAGATCGAACGTCACCATTTGATGGTTTGCAGTTGTTCTCGAGTGACACGGTAGACGATGTAAAATTAGTTGAAACTTCATCTACGAATGAACAATCTTTTGTTTCAAAAAGCAATACATTTGAAGAAATGAGAATGGAAGTACAAGATAAACGTAGCAAATTACATGATCAACTACGATCAAAAGTAGGTAATAATGATTTTACTGCTGAAGAAAAAGATGCTGCGTATGATCAAATTGAGGAATTAGTAAAAATTGATTCAACTGAAGCAATGTTAGAGCTTATTATTAAATCATTAGGTTATGACGACGCGCTTGTAAGAATTGAAGATAATGCCGTACTAATTGACGTAGTTTCGAACGAACAGTCTACACAAAAAGCGTCAGATATTATATATGCTGTAAAACGTGAGTGGCCAAAAGCTTATAAAGTAGAAGTAAAATTTGATGGACAATAATACGAAATGTGGCAAGTAGAGCCATTCTTAAACTGATCTTTTTGTGACGAGCTTGCGCAAGCAGTTGGCGTATGGATCTAGATAGTTACTTAATAGAAAAGTTTATAATTTCCCTTAAAAAAGTGCCATTTAGGTACTTTTTTTTTATTATTTCGGAAGTTTTCATGCATACCTATTTCAAATTATCGTAAAAAAGTCTAAAATGGGTAAGGTAAGTATTAATGATATATACAAAAAGGAGATAGATCAAATGAAAATCCAAGAAATTAGAGAAATAATTAAATTGATTGATCAATCAACATTAGATGAATTTTTATATGAATCTGAAGGAACTAAAATTAAACTAAAAAAGAATGAAAAGAATGTGGTTACAACTAATGTAGCGACATTGGAAAGCTCTACATTAGTAGCGCAACAACCAGTAGTAGAAACGAAACAAGTTCAAGTGAGCGAAGTGCCGAAAGAAGAGACTAAAGAAAAAGCAGAAAAAATGGAAGAAGATAAATCGTTACATAAAATTACTTCACCAATGGTGGGCACTTTCTATCGATCTTCATCACCAGATGCAGCTGCTTATGTTCAAGTAGGAACAAAAGTTTCATCTGAGTCCATTGTGTGTATTGTAGAAGCAATGAAGTTATTTAACGAAATTGAAGCAGAAGTGAATGGTGAAATCGTTGAAATCCTTGTTAAAGATGGACAATTAGTTGAATATGGACAACCTCTGTTCCTTGTAAAGGGCAACTAAGAAAGGAGCTAGGACGATGAAAAAAGTTTTAATAGCAAATCGTGGTGAAATTGCGGTTCGTATCATTCGAGCGTGTAAAGAAATGAACATCGAAACGGTTGCGGTTTATTCAGAAGCAGATCGTGATGCTCTACATGTTCAAATAGCAGACGAAGCATATTGTATAGGACCAAGATTATCTAAGGATTCTTATTTAAATTTCTCAAATATTATTAGTGTTGCAAAGTTAACGGGTTGTGATGGTATTCACCCTGGATATGGTTTTTTAGCAGAAAATGCAAGTTTTGCTGAGTTGTGCGAAGAATGTGCGATTGAATTTATCGGACCATCATCATCAGCAATCTCTAGCATGGGTACAAAAGATGTTGCGAGAGAAACAATGCGCAAAGCTGGGGTTCCTATTGTACCTGGTTCAGTGGGAATTGTTCCAGATGAACAAGAAGGACTAAAAATCGCTCGTGAAATTGGTTTCCCAGTTATTATTAAAGCCACTGCTGGTGGTGGTGGGAAAGGAATTCGTGTTGCACGAGATGAAGAAGAACTAGTAAAAGGAATTCAAATAACGCAAAAAGAAGCTGCAGCAGCTTTTGGAAATCCTGGCGTTTACTTAGAAAAGTTTATTGAAGAGTTTAGACATGTTGAAATTCAGGTATTAGCTGATGGACATGGTAATGCTGTTCATTTAGGTGAACGTGATTGTTCTATCCAGCGTCGAATGCAAAAACTAGTGGAAGAAGCTCCTTCTCCTGCGTTATCAGAAGAGTTACGTTCAGCGATGGGAGATGCGGCTGTAAAAGCTGCACTGGCTGTTAATTATAAGAGTGCAGGAACAGTTGAGTTTATTTTTGACCATATTAATCAAAAATTTTACTTCATGGAAATGAATACACGGATTCAAGTAGAACATCCTGTTACAGAAATGGTAACTGGTATTGATTTGATTCAACAACAATTGAAAATTGCATCAGGCGAAAAACTTGCATTTGAACAAAAAGATATCAAAATAAAAGGTTGGGCAATCGAGTGCCGTATTAATGCAGAAAACCCTGCTAAAAACTTTATGCCATCACCAGGTAAAATTGACATGTATCTAGCTCCTGGAGGTAATGGTGTACGTGTAGATTCTGCTATGTATCCAGGGTATAGTATACCGCCATTCTACGATTCGATGGTTGCAAAGCTGATTACTTTTGGAGATACACGAGAAGAAGCTATTGCGAAGATGAAGCGTGCTTTAGGTGAGTTTGTTATAGATGGTGTTGATACAACCATTTTATTCCATGAAAAATTAATGAATCATGAAGTATTTATTTCCGGAGATTTTGATACGAAATTCCTTGAAAAATACGATTTATTTAATTAATTAAAGGAGTGAAAATATGACAGAAACAAGCGAGCAAAAATTTGTTCAGATGACTCCTGAAGGAAAAGAATATTTAGGAACGATAGAAATAGCTCCTGAAGTAATTACGGTAATTGCTGGAATTGCTACAAATGAAGTAGAAGGTGTTGCGGGCACCCGCGGCAACTTTGCAGCAGGGGTTGTCGAGCGTTTAGGTAAAAAAGTGCATGGTAAGGGAATAAAAACTGAAATAACAAGCGATGGTTTGTTTATCGATGTTTACTGTCTTGTGAAGTATGGTGCTTCTGTACCGAAAGTTGCAACCGAAGTTCAGTCCCAAATCCGCCAAGCAATTGAAAATATGACTAGTTTAGTGCCGAAAGAAGTAAATGTCCATATAACTGGCGTACAATTTGAAGCCACTACAGAATAAGGTAAAAGAGTCATCCTAGAGATGGCTCTTTTTCTTTGTCTAGCTCTTACGCCATCTGTTTAGTGGGTTATTGTCCAAAACACTTAGGAATTTGTGAAGAAAAGATGCACAAGTAAAGGGTATTTCCGCTTTTCTTATCCTGATAAAAGAATGAAAAATATATGCTCACTGTAATCTTTAGCAAAACCATCTCTTCAAATTTGGTTCTTCATCTTTCGTTTTATATAATTATTATAACTTGTTTTTGCAATAACCTTGTAATAGTCAGTACGGCTCTCTATAATAAGAAGGTCTTTATAGTTGATTTCAATACAAATAGTAATATTATTTTTAATATTGATAGCAAGAAATATGTGATGAAGTATTTAAGGAAAATGCTTTAGTAAAAAGGGTTTTGAAATAATATGAAAACACTCGAAATTCCTGTATACTATTGTTTAGATAGTTATATTTAAAGGAGAACTAAATAATGAAACGAAGAATAGCACGAGAATTAGCATTACAAGCCCTGTTTCAATTAGACAGCCATGAAATTTCGATAGAGGAAGCAATTGGTCATGTTACAGACGAAGAGGACGCATTTTTAACACAACTAGTTAGAGGTGTAATTGAAAACAAAGAACAGATCGATGCATCATTGACAGAGAAATTAGAGAATTGGTCTCTAGCTAGGCTACCCAAAATAGAACGTACTGTACTTCGAATAGCGATATATGAATTACTATTTATGGAAGATGCACCTGCAAAAGTAGTTATTAACGAATCGCTAGAGATATGTAAGATCTTCGGAGATGAAAAATCTAGTCGTTTTGTAAATGGTGTATTATCCAAATATACAAATCAATAATGGCCCGTATTGAAGGAGAGTTAATCTTGATAAACAATATTATTGACGGAAAACAAATTGCTGAAAAGGTTACAGAACAAGTTCAAAAAAGAGTCGAAGCTTTGAAAGCGAAAGGTATTACGCCAGGGTTGGCTGTTGTTTTAGTAGGGAATAATGCGGCTTCTCAAACATATGTAAATAATAAAACGAAAACATGCGAAAGACTAGGAATGTTTTCGGTTCTGATTAGATTAGAAGAACAGGTTTCAGAAGAAGAATTACTAAAACAAGTAGAATTATTAAATAATGACGAGAAAATACATGGTATTTTAGTCCAGTTACCATTACCAAAACAAATTGATGAAGATCGTGTAATTGCAGCAATTTCACCTTTAAAAGATGTAGATGGCTTTCATCCTGTAAGTGTTGGGAAGATGATGATTGGTCAACAAACATTTCTTCCTTGCACCCCATTTGGTGTAATGAAATTATTAGAATATAGTGGTGTTGAAATTGCAGGGAAACACGCGGTAATCGTAGGTAGAAGTAATATTGTTGGAAAGCCGATGGGACAGCTATTATTACAAAAAGATGCAACTGTAACATACTGTCATTCAAAAACAAAAGATTTGCAAACTTTTACAAAGCAAGCAGATATTTTGATTGTTGCTATAGGTCGTGCAAAAGTGATTGATGCTAGTTATATTAAAGAAGGTGCAGTTGTCATTGATGTAGGGATGAACCGTGATGAAAACAACAAATTATGCGGAGATGTAGATTTTACTTCTATGAGAGAAGTTGCATCGAAAATTACACCAGTCCCAGGTGGAGTTGGCCCTATGACAATAGCAATGTTAATGGAAAACACTTGCTTATCTGCAGAAAATACATGTAAAAATTAATATGTTAAAAGCTGTTTTTCCACAGAAGAACAGCTTTTAACTTGTTATAGTATTGGAGTGTCATAGATGTCTACACATACTTACTTATCGGTGAAAGCCTTAACCAAATACATAAAAAGAAAGTTCGATGCAGATACGCATTTACGGGATGTGTATGTAAAAGGGGAACTTTCGAATGTGAAGGTCCATTCTAGTGGGCATATTTACTTCACGTTAAAAGATGATGCCGCTCGTCTTACTTCCGTCATGTTTGCTATGCATGCCAAATCATTAAAATTTACTCCTGAAAGTGGGATGAATGTGCTTGTCCGTGGTGACATTAATGTTTTCGAAGCTGCAGGACAGTATCAACTTTATGCTTCCACTATTCAGCCAGATGGAATTGGGGAACTGTTCTTAGCTTTTGAGCAATTAAAAAAGAAACTCGAACAAGAAGGTTTATTTCATCCAAGTCGAAAAAAAGCACTTCCTTCATTTCCTAAAAAGATTGGGATTGTCACCTCTAAAACTGGTGCGGCTATTCGGGATATTCTTACGACGATAGAGCGTCGATACCCAATATGTGAGGTGGTCGTCTTTCCTAGTATCGTACAAGGTCCCCAAGCAGCTCCTTCCATTGTGAATTCGATTGAACAAGCTAATCGATTAGGTACAGTGGATATACTAATTGTTGGCCGTGGTGGTGGTTCTATTGAAGATTTATGGGCATTCAATGAAGAGATAGTAGCTCGTGCAATTGCCAATAGTCATGTGCCTATTATTAGTGCAGTTGGACATGAAACGGATACTACGATTGCGGACTTTGTTTCTGATTTGCGTGCACCAACACCAACCGCAGCTGCTGAGATTGCAGTTCCGAGTAAAGAAAATCTAATGAAAAGTATTCTATCTTATCAAGCGACATGCTTAAATATGGTTTCTAAAAAGCTGAATGATGAAAAGAAAAGATACCAGCGTGCAATCCAATCTCCAGTTCTTGCAACTCCTGAGAAACTATATCGTCCTTTTATAGAGAGATATATAAGAACGGAACAGCAATTACAAAGAGAAATTAATAGCTTAGTTAAAGAAAAAGAACGAAATTTATTACAAATAGAAAAAAGAATGCTTTTATTATCACCGCAAAAGATGATTGATCAACAGTTGAAAATAGTGGACACTTTAACAAATCAATTAACTAAAGTATCACTTTCCACCTATGAAAAGAAACGCCAAAACTTTATAGGCTCAATACGAACACTCGAAGCATTAAATCCATTAAAAATTATGGATCGAGGTTATAGTATTACGTATGTAGATGGAAAAGTGGTAAAATCGGTGGATGAAGTAGTAAAAGGCGACTCCATTTATGTAACACTCCCTGATGGCCAGATTGAAGCGATTGTGCAACATGCAGAAATGAAAGAAAGAAGGGACTAATTTTATGAAAAAAAATGAAATTCCGTTTGATGAAGCGATGCAGCAATTAGAAAATATCGTTCGGCAACTTGAACAAGGCGATGTACCGCTAGAAAATGCAATTGAACTATATCAAAAGGGGATGGAGTTCTCGAAACTTTGCAGTGAAAAATTACAAAGTGCCGAAAAACAACTTGTCTCTTTCATAGGTGAAAATACAGATGAAGCTGGTAGTACAAATGAGTAATATATTACAAACATTTATACAAACAAATCAACCACTTATAGAGCAAAAATTGGATTTATTAATAAAAGAATTAAAAGCACCATCTGAGTTAAAAGAAGCAATGGCATATTCTCTTCAAGCAGGTGGAAAAAGAATACGACCTTTATACACGCTTGCAGTTTTAGAGGAGCTTGAAGTACAAAGTGAGGATGCAATCGTTGTTGCATGTACAATTGAGATGATTCATACTTATTCTCTAATTCATGATGACCTTCCATGCATGGATGATGATGATCTTCGTCGTGGTAAACCAACAAATCATATTGTGTTTGGGGAAGCCCTAGCAGTATTAGCAGGAGATGCATTAGTAACCCTTGCTTTTGGAATTATAGCTCGATTAAATAATCTTAAAGCGGAACAAAAAGTACAACTTATTAACCAATTGAGTTATGCCGCAGGAGCAGAAGGAATGGTTGGAGGCCAGGTATTAGATGTGCTTGGAGAGGGGAAATCCTTGTCTTTATCTGAATTAGAAGAAGTTCACGTAAATAAAACCGGGGCACTTCTTTCATTTAGCATTTTGGCGGGTGGAATTATTGCTAATGCTAAGAATGATATAATGCAAGCTTTAAAAGACTATGCATTTCATATTGGATTAGCATTCCAAATACAAGATGATATTTTAGATATTGAAGGAACATCTGAGGAACTTGGGAAAACAGCTGGTAAGGATGTTTTAAGTGAAAAAAATACATACCCATCTATATTAACTCTAGACGGGGCTAAAGAGCAGTTACAAAAGCAATATAATTTAGCAATAAATGCACTTCAAACCGTTGATTTACAAGAAGGTCTACTTTTAGAAATTGCAAATTATATTACGAAAAGATCTAAATGATAGCGAATAATTTTGTTTTAAGGTAGATTATTGTTATTATATTTACTGAAGTGTCACGAATGAAATCTAATAGAAGGTGTGTGATGGCAATGGATTTAACATCAATTTCTAGCCCATCCTTTTTAAAAAGTTTAGATAATGAACAATTAAAGGAATTAAGTGAAGATATTCGATCGTTTTTAATAGAAAAATTGTCTGTTACGGGTGGACATATCGGACCAAATTTAGGAGTCGTAGAACTAACAATTGCACTTCATCGTGCGTTTAATAGTCCTACAGATAAATTACTTTGGGACGTGGGGCATCAAGCGTATGTGCATAAAATTTTAACTGGTAGAGCAAACCAGTTTGATACTTTAAGACAATATAAAGGTTTATGCGGTTTCCCTAAACGAATTGAAAGTGAACATGATGTGTGGGAAGCAGGTCATAGCTCAACCTCTCTTTCGGCTGCGATGGGAATGGCTACAGCACGAGATCTACAAAAAAAATCGAATTACGTCATACCGATTATTGGAGATGGCGCACTTACAGGTGGAATGGCACTAGAAGCATTAAATCATATAGGACATGAAAAAACAGACATGATTGTCATTTTAAATGATAACGAAATGTCGATAGCTCCAAACGTCGGAGCGCTTCATAATGTGTTAGGAAAATTACGTACACATGGAACATATAACAAAGCGAAAGATGAACTAGAATATTTACTAAAGAAAATCCCTGCAGTAGGAGGGAAATTAGCAAGTACCGCAGAACGTGTGAAGGATAGCTTGAAATACTTACTTGTATCAGGAGTCTTTTTTGAGGAGCTAGGTTTCACTTATTTAGGACCGATAGATGGTCATAGCTTTGAAGCATTAGAAGAAAATCTTAAAAATGCGAAAAAGATGAAAGGTCCAGTCCTTCTTCATGTTATTACGAAAAAAGGTAAAGGATTCAAACCGGCAGAGCAAGATAAAATTGGTACTTGGCATGGAACTGGCCCATATAAAATGGAGACAGGAGATTTTGTAAAGTCTACCACTGTTGCACCATCGTGGAGTGGACTCATTGCAGAAACTGCCAGAAAACTTGCTAGACAAGATAAACGCATTGTTGCGATTACCCCTGCTATGCCAGTTGGTTCAAAACTTGAAGGATTTGCCTCTGAATTTCCGGATCGAATGATTGACGTAGGTATTGCGGAACAACATGCTACTACAATGGCAGCAGGTCTTGCCGCAGATGGTATGAAACCGTTTCTAGTCATTTACTCTACATTTCTTCAGCGTGCATATGATCAAGTTCTTCATGATATTTGCAGACAAAACTTAAATGTTGTTATTGGCATTGATCGTGCAGGATTGGTTGGAGCAGACGGAGAAACACATCAAGGTGTATTTGATATTTCATTTTTGCGTCATTTACCTAATATGGTGATTATGATGCCAAAAGATGAAAATGAAGGACAACATATGGTGAAAACAGCGTTTGAATATTCGGACGGTCCAATCGCCCTTCGTTATCCACGTGGAAACGGATTAGGGGTTCCTATGGACGACGAGTTGAAAACAATTCCAATTGGTACATGGGAAGTTTTACGGGAAGGAACACAAGCTGCCATTTTAACTTTCGGTACAACGATTCCAATGGCTTTAGAAGCTGCAACAAAATTAGAACAAGCAAATATCTCTGTCGAAGTAATAAATGCTCGTTTCATAAAGCCATTAGATGGAGAGATATTGCGTTCGTTACAAAAACGTAATATTCCAATTATTACTTTGGAAGAAAGTATACTTCAGGGTGGATTTGGTAGTGCTGTTTTAGAGTTTTTCAACGAAAACGAATTGCAAGCTAATGTTAAACGCATTGGTATACCAGATGTATTTATAGAACATGGAGATGTAAATCAGTTATTAGATGAAATCAATATTACAAGCGATGAGATCGTGAATGTAGTAGAAAATTCTATTGCTCCTGCTAACAGGTATATCTCGTCATGACAAAAATTCCAAAAGAACGAGTAGACATCCTGTTAGTAGAACAAGGGCTATTTGAAACAAGAGAAAAAGCGAAGCGGGCAATTATGGCCGGACTTATATATAAAAAGGAAGAACGTATAGATAAGCCAGGAGAAAAGATAGAAGTAGATTCACTTTTGACAGTAAAAGGTCAAGTTTTGAAATACGTTAGTAGAGGTGGGCTAAAGCTTGAAAAAGCATTAGAACAATTTGATCTTACAATTCAAAACAAAATCATGTTGGATATCGGATCATCTACAGGTGGTTTTACAGACTGCGGATTACAAAACGGTGTAAAGCATGCATATGCACTCGATGTTGGAAGTAATCAGCTGGCTTGGAAAATTCGTCAAGATCCTCGTGTCACTGTAATGGAAAAAACGAATTTCAGATATGCAACACCTGCTGATTTTAGTGAAGGACTGCCGTCTTTTTCATCAATCGATGTATCCTTTATTTCTTTAAAACTAATTTTTCCAACTTTAAAAACAATTCTAGTTCCAAACGGAGATGTTATTGCACTTGTTAAGCCCCAATTTGAAGCTGGTAAAGATCGTGTTGGTAAAAAAGGGGTTGTACGAGATAAAGCAGTTCATTTGGATGTGTTAAATGAAATTGCAACATTTGCAGAGAGTCAAAACTTCTATATAAAAAATGCTTCATATTCTCCAATTACAGGTGGAGAAGGTAATATAGAGTTTTTATTTCATTTAATAAGTGTTGAAAATGAATTATTAATACCTCATCAAATTGATTTTGTGGCTCTAGTTAATGAAGCACATGCTACATTAAAATAACGCGGCTCCTATATGAGTCGCGTTTTTTCTTGTTACTTTTTAGTTGAAATGATAATGTATTAAGTAATTAGTATAAATATACAATGGGGTGACATAAATGAACAAAGGACAAAGGCATATTAGAATACGTGATATTATTTCTAATAATGAAATAGAAACGCAAGATGACCTAGTTGAATTTTTGAAAAATGCAGGATATAACGTTACTCAAGCTACGGTTTCAAGAGATATTAAAGAATTGCACTTAGTGAAAGTTCCACTTCCTAACGGTAGTTACAAGTATAGCTTACCTGCAGATCAACGTTTTAACCCGACCCAAAAGCTGAGACGAGCATTGACCGATGCTTTTGTTAGTATTGATGGAGCAAGCCATTTTTTAGTTATGAAAACTTTACCAGGAAATGCACATTCAATAGGTTCCTTAATAGATTATTTAGATTGGACAGAAATATTAGGAACAATTTGTGGAGATGACACATGCTTAATATTATGTAGACAAGATTCTGATTGTGAAGTTGTGAAAAAACGTTTACTAGAAATGCTTTAACCTAATTGAGCAAGCGTTATAAGACATTTGTGATTAAGAAAAATACCAAGGTGGATTATAAAGAGGTGAAAGCCGTTGTTAAAAGAGTTATCAATTAAAAACTTTGCTATTATTGATGAGTTAACAGTTGGTTTTGAAGAAGGACTTACAGTTCTAACTGGAGAGACTGGTGCAGGGAAATCTATTATAATTGATGCAGTACATTTGTTATGTGGTGGAAGAGGTTCTCAAGAGTTTATTCGACATGGTGCAAAAAAAGCAGAATTAGAGGGTTTATTTATCATTACTAATCCAAAACATGGAGTTTTTAATAAAATGATAGATGTTGGAATAGAAATTGATGAAGAATCTATTATTTTAAGAAGAGATATTAATGATTCTGGGAAAAGTGTATGTCGTGTAAATGGAAAACTAGTAACAATTGGTATATTACGGGAAATTGGTGCATCTCTTATTGATATCCATGGACAACATGAGAGCCAAGAACTAATGGATGAAAAAGCACATATTCATTTGCTAGACCAGTTTGCAGGAGAAAAAATTAGGCAAGTAAAAGAATCATATAAAGAACTATTCTCTAAATATAAAAAGTGGATTAAAGATTTAGCGATTTTAACGGAAAATGAACAGCAAATTGCCCATAAGATTGATTTGTATACATTTCAAGTAGAAGAAATAAATGATGCAAATTTAGTTATTGGTGAAGAAGAACAACTTCAAGAAGAAAAAAAGAAACTACAGAATTTTCATAAGGTCTATGATAAAATGAGCAGCGCATATGAAGCTATATTATCAGAATCGAAAGGTTTAGATTATATTGGAACTGCCATGGCAGATCTTCAAGATATTTCTGATGTAGATAAAAATATGCTCGAGCTAAGTGAAAATGTTTCATCTGCATTTTATATATTGCAAGATGCGGCATATCAGTTAAAAAGTGAATTAGATGATATGGAATACGATAGTAACCAACTTCAACATGTGGAAGATCGTTTAGCGCTCATTCAAACTTTAAAGCGAAAATATGGTCAGTCAATTGAATCCATTTTAGAATATAAAGAACAAATTTCCAACAGTCTTGAGCAGTTAGTGAATAGAGATGAACAAATTCAAAAAATGTCTGAAAGGATAAGACAAATCGAAAAAGATTTGGAACTTGAAGCACATGATTTAACGGATAAACGAAAAAAAGCAGCGAAACAATTAAGTGAAGCGATAATGGAACAATTACAAGAACTTTATATGGAAAAAGCGGCTTTTTCAGTAATTTTTCATGAGCACTCTAAAATAATTTTTAACGAAAATGGAATGGATGATATTTCGTTTTATATTTCAACAAATGTAGGTGAACCACCAAAGCCTTTAACAAAGATTGCATCTGGTGGTGAGCTATCTAGAATGATGCTTGCATTAAAAAGTATTTTTTCAAAGCACCAAGGAATTACTTCAATTATATTTGATGAAGTTGATACTGGTGTTAGTGGACGAGTAGCACAGGCGATTGCGGAGAAAATCGCTGCGATTGCAACCAACTCGCAAGTGTTATGTATTTCACATTTACCACAAGTAGCCGCAATGGCTGATCAGCATTTAATGATAAAAAAAGAAGTAACTGGAAATCGAACGTACACCATCTTAGAAGAAGTTATAGATGATCGACGAGCGGAGGAATTAAGTAGAATGATGTCAGGAGCTGAAATTACAAGCGTGACCTTACAACATTCTAAAGAGCTGTTAAAATTAGCGAATGAACGAAAAAAAATATTTCGAAATGCTTGAAGACCTTGCTGAATAAGGTCTTCTTTTTTTATCAATTATTTACCTCACATAGAGTTTCTTCTGCAGGATATAGTAATGGTATAGGAGGTGAAATATGAAGCCAAGCTATCGTATATGGTCGCTAATTCCGATACTTTTCTTTACTTTTTTCTTTGCAGTCAGTCCCACTTTTGCACAAAAAACAACTTCCTGGGTAGTCCCATTAGGACAATCCATACAGATTGATCTTCAGTACGGTGCGGTGTTACTTAGTCATGATGTATTACTTACAGACGATTATTGGCTGCGTACAGGTGACTCCATTCAACAAATTGATTCACAAAACGTGACTTCAATGGAAGATATTAAAACCCATGTAAAAGATAAAAAGAAACTCATTGTACATTATGAGCGTAATAAAAAGATGTATACAAAAGAAATTACTTCTGAACAGATACTGAAACTTCTTCCGTTTTTAAAAGATGCTACAGAAGGAATAGGTACCTTAACGTATCTAAATTTAGAAACAAATGAATTTGGTGCGTTAGGTCATCAAATTATCGATCATAATTCAGGATTAACTCCAAGTTTTTCTGAAGGTTCGATTTACTTGTCTTCCATTGAGCAAATAAAGAAAAGTATCCCTGGAAAACCTGGATACAAAATAACATCTCATCAAAATAATACTTCCCCTATTGGTGGAATAAATGAAAATAATGTTTATGGAATTTTTGGGAAGATGGAAGAAAATGCTATAGACAATATTCCTTTGCAAGAAGTAGAAATTGCTGACAAAGAAGCTATAATGACTGGTGAAGCAATTATGCGAACTTCAATCGATGGCGAGAAAGTACAAGATTTTACAATTGAAATCACAACTATTGAAGACCATCTATTTCAATTTACAGTTACAGACAAGATTCTTATTGAAAAGACAGGTGGAATTCTTCAAGGTATGAGTGGCAGTCCGATAATTCAGCAAAATAAACTTATCGGTGTAGTAACGCATATGTACGTAGATAAACCTAAAAATGGAGCAGCACTATCCATAACGGAAATGATGAAAAAAAATCCATGAGGATATAACATATAAGTGTTGAAATAGACTGTAGACAACTCGGTATAAATCGAGGTTGCCTACAGTCTTTTTTTGATTGATTTATCGTCCTGGAAAACGGTGTTCATACTTAAAAAATATTTGGGATTTCCGTTACAGGTGGACAATTTCCGCGGGGTGAGCGATGAGCGATCACCGCCGCCTGCGTTGTTTGTGATTGCTCATCTGTCTCACTGAGGAACAAAGGCTAAGAGCGCCACATCGTGTGGCAACGCCTTCGTGACCAACATCCTGTTGTCCTCCGGCTGAGTCGCCACCTTTCACTACAATCCATTGAGTGAGTAGTACCTAACAAGAATATTTAGCCAAACTATCGTGAGGTTAGAATAAGTTTAAGTAAACGTAGATCATGTCATTCATGTAATTCGAATAAAATGTTGTTGTTCCCTAACAAATGTTCATACGATTTGTAATTATAAATCGTCCCATACATACTAATAGATTGGAGCATAAGCGGTGATTTCTGCGGGAATAGCAGATGTTTTCTGCATCGAAAGCAAGCAGCAGGTGCATGTGCGGAAAGCCCCGCAGGAAAGCAGTGACGAGATGACTGAAGCCATCCCCGCGAAAAGCAACGACATTCATATAATACTCCCTGGTTTTTCATATAAAAATACCTTAAATTAGAAAAAATATACTTTATATTTATGCGATAATAAAAAGTAAGCGACTTCTTCATGCGGGATAACGACTCTTTGTCGTCTTCAATTCAAGGTAATTGTACTTTTTTAGTGTAGCCTTTTTTTAAAACTACATATACAATGAAATAAAGAAAATTCGACAAAGCTGTAGAAATGGTTAACGTTTTGTCGGAATACATAGAAACCGTGTTATTAAAGCCTTATTTTTAACAAAAATAAAGGAAGTCGTCTAAAAATAGCGAATACTATCTAAGTGAAAAAATACAAAAGGTGGATGAGGTTATGGAAAAAATAAAAGTTGTAATTGTAGATGATAACAAAGATTTAATTCGAACAATGGATGCTTATTTTGACAAACATCCGGAAATTGAAGTTATAGGAACTGCAGTAAACGGTAAACTTTGTTTAGAATTACTTGAAACAGTTAGTCCCGACGTTTTACTTTTAGATATCATTATGCCTCATCTAGATGGAATTGCAGTTTTAGACAGTATACAGAAAAACGATCAATTGAATAATCTCCAAGTAATAATGTTAACTGCTTTTGGACAAGAAGATGTGATGAAACAAGCTGCGGAATTAGGCGCTTCTTATTTCATGCTTAAGCCTTTTGAATTTGATCGGTTAGTTACTCAAATAAAACAAGTTGCTGGCAGAAAAGACCGAATCCAAGAAGCTCCATTAAAATCGAACCCTGAAAAAGAAGCTCTGCAAAATAAACGTATAATTGATAACATAATTACAAATGTCATTAAAGAAATTGGTGTACCTGCTCACATTAAAGGTTATTCCTACTTAAGGGAAGCAATACAAATGGTTTATTCTGATATTGAACTACTTGGTTCCATAACAAAAGTTCTGTATCCAGAAATAGCTAAAAAGTTTCAAACTACACCATCACGTGTGGAAAGAGCAATTCGACATGCAATTGAAGTAGCTTGGAACCGAGGAAACTATGAAACAATTTCGAAAATGTTTGGATACACAGTACATCATTTAAAAAGTAAACCTACAAATAGCGAGTTCATTGCGATGATTGCAGATAAAATTCGTATGGAGAACATGGCTAGTTGAAAGTGACATAGCGGTATCACAACTCCTAATGATGTAACAGGGGAACATTTAAAGGCGTATATGAGAAGTCTTTCAAAGCGTTGTAATTATGAAATGTCAACGGCTAATCACAACGAAATGATACACTTTTGTAAAGAAAAACCACCAACCAGTATTGTGGAAGGTGGTTTTTTTAGTTATTTTGCATATAAAGCAGGATGTTCCCAATAATCATCAGCGATTGCAGATAAATTATTAACATTGAATCCCTCGAAATTTTTTTATCCAATGTTACTCTACTCAATGTAACACATAAGACTTCACCATTTTTTGTATTCCCATATTGATCAGTTAATGGTACTTGAACAGCCAATGTTGCTTCTGTAACGTCAGGTTGAGACTTCATTGATTCCATAAAATCGACAGTATTAGTTATGAACTTACGTTTTGCAGATTTTGCAGACCAAAACGTTTCTTCAAATGCTGTCGATTTTAATACTCCATTCTCAAAAGTCGAAGATACTACTGCTTTCTTTTTTTCCTCACTATTAGTACCAAACTTCTTCTTAATAAATTCTGAAGCAATTACATCAGGTGTTTTAATTAATTTTAGAATCCCTTTATTTCAACTCATATACAGTACATCATTTGAAGTATAAACCAACTAGTAGGGAATTTATCGAGATCAATATGGCTAGTTAAGAAGATTAGACCTTAAGTGAACTGAAGTTTATGATTTATGAATCCAGTATAAGTCCATAAACTAGGCATTATTTATCATTGGTAGGTAGTAAGGTCTAATATTTTATTTTGAGTTGTAATGAAATAATAAGTTAATAGTAATAATAAAAAATAATATAAATAGATCAAAAGATTAGATGGTTGGAGAAAAAATATTTCTATTTAAGATAAAAACGTGCGAAGATACTATTTTTGAACGCTTTTTCTATTGTTTCCACCAATTGTTAGAAAAATGAGTATAATAAGAAATAGGAAGGAAGTGTATAAGTCGTGATAATTGAGAAAAATGAAGAAGTAACACTTTCCGAAGAAGAAGGAAGAGTATTTATAACTATTAATAAAGATGGATATAATCTGAAAAAATTTGATGAATTGACTCGTAAATATACCAGATTAAGAGTAACTAATTTTATGGCGTTAAAAAAGGCAGTAGAAAATAAAACAAATGAAGCTATAGAAATTGGTAGTTGGATAGATAGTGTGGAAATAGAAATTAGTGATGACAAGATGCAAGCAGTTGTAACAATTTACGAATCTCAGAGTCATATCCTAGAAAATACAAAAGAAATTCAAGAAACAATTGACCAGTTACTAATTGAAAATAAAATTATTTATGGGCAAACTCCAATTGATTTTCAAAATGTAATACCAGGAAAAGCATACATAGTTGCAAGTGGGCTTCATCCTCAAAAAGGTAAAGATGCAAAAATAACATATTTACAGCAAGCCGAAAAAAAACCCGAAATAAATGTGGATGGAAAAGCTGATTATTTCGATATGAATTTTATCGTAGAAATAAAAGAAGGTTCTTGGCTTGGAGAAAAAATACCGGCACAAGAGGGGATAGTAGGTAGAAATATTCTTGGTGGGGTAGTTCAAGCTGAAAAAGGTGATGATTTACCATTAAAATATGATAATGAATCGGCATATGAAGTAGAGGAAGATGGCAAAACAGTACTTCGATCCAAAACCAATGGAATTATTGGAGAAGTAAACGGTGTACTTGCTGTTCAAAAACATCTGTTAATAAACGGAGATGTCGGTTTGGAAACAGGAAATTTAAAATTTGATGGTTCCATCCAAATAAAAGGTACCGTCATGCCTGGTTATTCAATAATTGCTTCAGGAGATATATCTGTAGAATCAAACGAAGGAGTCAATTCTGCTGAATTGATAAAGTCAACAGAAGGCGACGTATTTATAAAAGGTGGAGTTTTCGGAAAAGATATTACGAAAATAGAAGCATACAAAAATATCTATATTAAACATGCGAATGGCTGTACATTAGAAGCAAAAGAAAATGTATACATTGGATTCTATTCTATGGGATCAACTATTTTCGGAAATGAAATATTTTTGGACGAGCGTAAAGGGAAAATTATCGGTGGTAAAGTAATAGCGATTAATTCTATAACTACCGCCTATACTGGTAATAGTTTAGAAAGAAAGACGGAACTAATTGTCCAAGGAATAGATAGGAAAATATTAACGGAAAGTGTAAAAATTAAAGCAGAAGAAATGTTGAAACTTCAAGATGAGCTAACAAAAATAAATTTTCAAATTAACCAACTAACTCAATTTAAAAGTACTATGTCTAAGCAACAGATTGCTACATATGAACAAACAAAACAAAAATGTCATACAATGGAAAGTGAAGTAAAAGATTTGGATACTGAAATACAAAGAATTCTGAAGCTTCTCCGCACTTCTACTGACTATTTTATTGATATTAAAAAAGAAGCAAATGCTGGCACAGTTATACAAATAGGTAATAAATCAACGACGATATCCAAAGAAACAAAAGGTAAATTTAAGCTTGAAAATGGGGAGTTAAATGTCTAATATTCCAGTTTACGCACATAGAGGTGCTAAGTTTAGAACGGTTGAAAATTCTTTGGAGGCATTTAAAAAAGCAGTAAATCTAGGTGCAAATGGTATCGAGCTTGATTTACAATTATCTGCTGATGGTGTGGCATTTGTCACACACGATATCGATTTTTTTCGCTTGGCGGGAAACAAAAGAAGAATAACTGATATGATGGCCGAAGAAGTTTTGCAATTAAGATTAGGTCATTCCTTTTTTAGGAAATTTTTAGGGAGCAGAGTGTTAACATTTGATGAGTTTTTGGAATTCGCTATTCCAACTGGTATTAAACTAAATGTAGAATTTAAAGAATCTTTTCTTGGGAAAAGTGAAAAAATACGTGAAGTCGTAGAAAAAAGTAGTAGCGTGGAAGATATCCATTTTTCTTCTTTTGAATTTAGTGTCCTTCAAACAATTCATGCAATGAATCGTAATGTTCAAACTGCATTTATAGGGAAAAAGAATACGGATTGGGATTATATTCTTTCCATAAAAGAGTTCGATGCTATCCATTTGAATAAAAAATTCTACGGCTCTGATTTAATGTATTCCATTTGGAATGCAGGTTTCCCTATGCGTTTTTACAATATTAAAGGTAATGAAAATTATCTACCTGATCCGCATGATTCAGTCATTGGTTGGATTACAGATTTCCCAGAAAAAATTTTAAAAATACAAAAAAGACGATGAATAACTATCAAATTAATAGTGAAATGTTCAATATTCATCACTAGATATTGAAAAAGGCTCGTACAGCGACACAATCACTGTACGAGCCTTTTTACTCTAGAAATAGTATATCCAAAGTATTTTCATCGAATAGTTGAGACAAGGTATCTAAAAGACGGTAGTTATTATGTTACTTTTTCTTTTGAAAACGAGGGGCAACTTTTCCGTTTTTTCGATCCCTGTTTAACAAAAATCCTGCAAAAAATCCCAAACCTAATAGTGTGAATAGAACCCCACAAATAAATTGAAACCACAAGGCACCAATAGGTAAGATATGTATCCCGAAAAATGTATCTCTCATTAGTTTTATACCAAATGCTGCGAGAATACCAGGAATCAATAATACAATTAAGGCAGCTAAACGGGCCATAATAATCACTCCTGTTTTAAGTTGCTTCAGGCATCTACAAGTCAAGGTGAAAATACCAAAAAATATTTCATTCGACCATGAGCTTTAGCACTTTTAATAAATTTAATTTTACATGGGAGAATATTATTGTCAACTCATGGAACATGAGTTATGATATATGAGAAGTGCAATAAGTTGCAGAGGGAAAATGGGGGTGTGAATTTTTTTGCAAAACATATTAATCATCGGTGCGGGTAAAGGCGGATATGCACTTTTGAGGCTGTTTGAACAGGCTGATTACCTTCAAGTAAAAGGAATCGTCGATATTGATGAAAATGCTCCTGGAATGCAATATGCAAAAAAGCATAATATTCATACATATACCGATTGGAAACCTCTCTTAAATGGAGATATTCAAATTATAATTGATGTTACAGGAAGTAAAGAAGTATTCTTAGAACTACTTTCGAAACGTCCAATAACTACAGTTTTAATCCCTGGTGAAATTGCAAACTTAATTGTTACATTAGTAGAAGAAAAAAATAAATTTATTCGAATATTAGATAATAAAAAAATGATTCAAGAACTTATCTTTAACTCAATAGAAGAAGGTATGATTGGAATCAATGAAAAAGGCATTGTAAATTTCTTTAATAAAAGTGCTTCTAAAATGACGAAAGTTTCTATAGAAGATGCCATTGGAAGACATGTATATGATGTGATTTCACATAGTGAATTGCCTAGAATCTTTGATTCTGGTCAAATTGAGTTAAATAAAGAACTTATTCTTGAAAGCGGTACCAAAATAGTTACTTCAAGATATCCGATGATTAATGAGCAAGGTAAAAAGATCGGAGCATTTGCAGTCTTTAAAGACATTTCAGAAGTTGTTAGGCTTGCAGAAGAGATAACGGACCTTACGGAAATACAAACAATGCTTGAAGCGATCATACAGTCTAGCGAGGATGCGATATCTGTAGTGGATGAAGAGGGAAAAGGTATTCTCATTAATCCTGCATATTCTCGTATTACTGGTTTAAGCGAAGAAGAAGTTATAGGAAAACCAGCCACTGCTGATATATCTGAAGGTGAAAGTATTCACTTGAAAGTTCTTCAAACACGTAAACCTATTCGAGGTGTAAATATAAGAGTTGGTAAACAGAAAAAAGACGTTATTGTGAATGTCGCTCCAATTATTGTTAACAACCTTCTAAAAGGAAGTGTTGGAGTAATTCACGATATGACGGAAATCCGCTCCTTAATGAAAGAACTCGATCAAGCACGTACTCTTATCCGTAACCTAGAGTTAAATTATTCATTTGAGGATATCTTAGGCGAATCCGAACAAATTCAACTTGCTATTAATCAAGCTAAGCTTGCTGCCAGTGTACCTATAACCGTTCTTCTAAGGGGAGAAGTCGGTTCAGGTAAAGAATTATTCGCACACGCCATACATAGCGCAAGTAATAGAAGACATAATCGATTCTTTCGAGTGAATTGTAGTTCTCAAGAAGAACATCTTTTAGAACGTGAGCTATTTGGGTATGAAGAAGATGGCGTTATCTATTCAGGTTTATTTGATGAAGCAAATAATGGAACTCTTTTCTTAGACGAAGTTGGTGAATTAACAAATAAGACTCAGGCTAAACTCTTAAGAGTACTTCGAGAAAATGCCTTTATAAGAATAGGTGGAACCACATCAATTCCAGTGGATGTTCGTATTATCGCTGCAAGTTATTTTAATCTAGAAAAGTTAATGCGGGAAGGGTTATTCCGAGAGGATTTCTACTTTCAGTTGAATCGTATGCCCATACACGTTCCTTCTCTAAGGGAAAGGAAGCAAGACATTTCTTCCATAGCAGAACATTTATTAGTAAAATTAAATAAGGAATTTGGGCGAAACATTGAAGGTTTCACAAAATCCGCTATGGAAAGCTTAATGCTTTATGATTGGCCAGGGAACATACGAGAGTTGGAGAATATAATTAGCAGAGCAATGATCTTTTTAGAAGCGCAAGATCGAATTGTTGAAGAGCATCATTTGCCAAAATCGATCTTGTCATTTTCGGAAACGGGCTTCAATGAGACACAATTGGGAACGCTTGCTGAACAAATGGATGAGATGGAAAAAAAAGTATTACTAAATGCTCTAAGAGTTTGTGGCGGTAATAAATCTCAAACTGCGAAAAAGTTAAACATTTCACTTCGTACCTTATATTATAAACTTGAGAAATATAATTTAGACTAAAGTGATATTTTGCATGGGGATGCTAAAATTACTTGAAATGTTCAAAGCTTCAATTAAAGGGGTTTCAAACATATAAAGATTGTTAAATTACATGGGGATGTATTTTACGAAAATAACTATTTTCGAAAAAATAAATAATTACTTAACTACTAGGAGGAACTACAGATGGAAATTTTTAAATATATGGAGACTTATGACTACGAGCAATTGGTATTTTGTCAGGACAAAACTTCAGGATTAAAAGCAATTATAGCTATTCATGATACAACATTAGGACCAGCACTTGGTGGAACACGTATGTGGAACTATGCAACTGAAGAAGAGGCAATTGAAGATGCACTTCGTTTGGCTAAAGGAATGACTTATAAAAATGCTGCTGCGGGACTTAACTTAGGTGGCGGTAAAACGGTAATTATTGGTGATCCATTAAAAGATAAAAACGAAGAAATGTTCCGTGCTTTCGGTCGTTTTATTCAAGGTTTAAACGGACGTTATATCACTGCAGAAGATGTTGGTACAACTGTAGCAGATATGGACTTGATACATGAAGAAACAAACTATGTAACAGGTATTTCAGAAGCATTTGGTTCTTCTGGTAATCCTTCTCCAGTGACTGCTTATGGCGTATACGTTGGTATGAAGGCGGCAGCGAAAGAAGCATTTGGATCTGACTCACTTGAGGGTAAAAAAGTTGCAGTTCAAGGTGTAGGAAATGTTGCATTTACTCTTTGTGAGTATCTACATAAAGAAGGTGCAAAACTTATTGTTGCGGATATCAACCAAACTTCTGTTGACCGTGCTGTAAATGCATTCGGAGCTGTTCAAGTTGGAATCGATGAAATCTATTCACAAGACGTTGATATTTTTGCACCATGTGCACTAGGAGCAATTATTAATGACAATACAATCCCACAATTCAAAGCTAAAGTAATTGCAGGATCAGCAAATAACCAACTAAAAGATACAAAACATGGAGATATAATCCATGAAATGGGTATTGCATACGCACCAGATTACGTAATTAACTCAGGTGGCGTAATTAATGTAGCTGACGAATTATATGGTTATAACCACGACCGTGCAATGAACCGTGTCGCAGGAATTTACGATAAAATCGAACGTATTTTTGAAATTTCAAAACGTGACGGTATTCCAACGTATGTTGCAGCAGACCGCTTAGCAGAAGAACGTATTGCTCGTGTTAGCAAATCACGTAGCCAGTTCTTACAAAATGGAAAACATATTATCACAGGACGTTAATACTAAACACAACAATTTCATCAATTAAAAGAATGGCCGTCTTTCTTATGAAGCGGCCTTCTTAGATGAAATAAAAGGGGGATAACACTTTGGCAAAAGAATATGATGTTGTCATATTAGGTGGCGGTACAGGCGGGTACGTAGCTGCTATTCGTTCTGCTCAATTGGGATTGAAAACAGCAATTGTCGAAAAAGGAAAACTTGGCGGGACTTGTTTACATAAAGGATGTATTCCAAGTAAAGCGTTGCTTCGAAGTGCTGAAGTTTATTCTACTACTAAAAATCATGCTGCTGAATTTGGAGTAATAACATCGGAAGTAGCACTTGATTTTAGCCGCGTGCAATCAAGAAAAGAATCGATTGTAAGCCAATTGCATCAAGGTGTTCAAGGCTTGATGAAAAAAGGGAAAATCGATGTTTTTGAAGGTACAGGAAGAATGCTTGGACCATCCATTTTTTCTCCTTCTCCAGGAGGAACAGTTTCAGTTGAAATGAATAATGGTGATGAAAATGAAATGCTCATTCCTAAAAATGTCGTTATTGCTACTGGTTCAAGACCTAGAACTTTACCAGGTTTAACAATAGACGGGACATTTGTTATGAGTTCAGATGAAGCATTAGCAATGACAGAATTACCGAAATCGATATTAATCGTCGGTGGAGGAGTAATTGGAATTGAATGGGCTTCGATGTTAAATGATTTTGGTGTGGAAGTGACCGTTATTGAATATGCGGATCGAATTATTCCTACGGAAGATAAAGATATTTCAAAAGAAATGCAAAAGCTCTTAGCTAAAAAAGGTATAAATTTTGTAACAAGTGCAAAAGTACTTTCTGAAACACTTCAAATAGATAACAATTTAGTAACCATTTCTGCTGAGTTGAATGGAGAGGTAAAATCCTTCACAGCAGAAAAAATGCTTGTTTCAGTAGGTCGTCAAGCAAATGTTGAAGGAATTGGAATAGAAAATACCGATATCGTAATAGAAAAAGGATTTATCCAAGTATCTGATACATTCCAAACGAAGGAATCACATATATATGCAATTGGTGATGTTATTGGAGGGCTTCAACTGGCACATGTTGCAAGTCATGAAGGTATTAATGCAATGGAACATATTGCCGGTAATGATGTTTCACCAATTGACTATAAACTAGTATCACGTTGTATTTATTCAAATCCAGAGGCTTCGAGCGTTGGTATTACAGAACAACAAGCAAAAGAACAAGGGTTTGACGTAAAAGTTGGAAAGTTCTCATTTAAAGCGATAGGTAAAGCACTTGTTTACGGAGAATCAGATGGCTTTGTAAAAATTGTTGCGGATAAAGCGACAAATGATATTTTGGGTGTTCATATGATTGGACCTCATGTTACAGATCTGATTTCTGAGGCAGGTCTAGCTATGGTATTAGATTCAACACCATGGGAAATCGCTCATACAATTCATCCACATCCAACTCTTAGTGAAGTTATGGGAGAAGCAGCATTAGCTGTAGATGGTAAAGCAATTCACATGTAAAAGGAGGCAATGTAAATGATAACAAATCGTCATGAAGAATTAGGCTTAACAAATGAAGATGTCTTAAAAATGTTTGAAACGATGCTTATGGCGCGTCGTATTGATGAGCGTATGTGGTTATTAAACCGTGCTGGAAAAATACCTTTTGTTATTTCATGTCAAGGTCAAGAAGCAGCACAGGTTGGTGCGGCATTTGCACTTGATAATTCAAAAGACTATATCGCACCATATTACCGTGATATGGGTGTTGTTTTACATTTTGGTATGACAGCTAGAGATTTAATGCTATCTGCATTTGCAAAAGCAGAAGATCCAAACTCTGGCGGTCGTCAAATGCCTGGACATTTTGGACAGAAGAAAAATAGAATTCTGACTGGGTCTTCTCCAGTTACAACTCAATTACCACATGCTGTTGGAGTGGCACTTGCTGCGAAAATTGAGAAAAAAGATTTTATTACTTTTGTAACGCTTGGTGAAGGTTCGTCAAACCAAGGAGATTTCCACGAAGGGTTAAACTTTGCTGGAGTTCATAAGTTACCATGTATCACAATGGTTGAAAACAATAACTATGCAATATCTGTTCCATTTGAACGTCAAGTGGCGAGCAAAAGTGTTGCAGACCGTGCATCAAGTTACGGAATGCCTGGTGTGACAGTGGATGGTAAAGATCCAATTGCTGTTTATAAAGTAGTAAAAGAAGCGGCTGATCGTGCTCGTAACGGAGAAGGCCCAAGTTTAATCGAAGCAGTGACTTACCGTCTAACGGCTCACTCTTCAGATGATGATGATAGACAATACCGTACAGCGGAAGATATTGCAGAAGGAAAAGCATTAGATCCGTTAATTACGTTTGCACAGTACTTAAAAGAAACAAATGTATTAACGGATGAATTAGAAAAAGAAATAAATGATCGCATCATGAAAGAAGTAAATGAAGCAACTGATTACGCAGAAGAAGCTCCATATGCTGCTCCGGAAGATGCATTGAAGCATGTTTACGCAGAAAAAGATGGGGGGAACGCATAATGGCAGTAATGTCTTATATCGATGCAATTACACTTGCAATGAAAGAAGAAATGACTCGTGATGAACGCGTTTTTATCCTTGGAGAAGACGTTGGACGCAAAGGTGGAGTATTTAAAGCAACAAATGGCCTATATGATGAATTCGGAGAATACCGTGTGCTAGACACACCTCTTGCTGAATCCGCTATTGCGGGAGTTGGTATTGGTGCTGCGATGTACGGGCTTCGTCCAATCGCAGAAATGCAATTTGCTGACTTCATTATGCCAGCTGTCAACCAAATAATTTCCGAAGCTTCTCGAATTCGTTACCGTTCAAATAACGACTGGACATGTCCAATTGTTATCCGTGCTCCTTTTGGTGGCGGAATTCACGGTGCTTTATATCATTCACAATCTGTAGAAGCAGTTTTTGCAAACCAACCTGGATTGAAAATTGTTATTCCTTCTACTCCATATGATGCAAAAGGGTTATTGAAAGCGGCAATTCGCGATGAAGATCCTGTTATGTTCTTTGAGCACAAACGTGCTTATCGTCTAATTAAAGGGGAAGTTCCGGAAGAGGATTATACAATCGAAATCGGAAAAGCAGATGTAAAACGTGAAGGGGAAGATATTACGGTAATTACGTACGGTCTTGCTGTCCACTTTGCTCTACAAGCAGCAGAACGTCTTGAAAAAGATGGGATTTCCGCTCATATTCTTGATTTACGTACAATCTATCCGTTAGATAAAGAAGCAATTATAGAAGCTGCATCTAAAACAGGTAAAGTACTTCTTGTTACAGAAGATAACAAAGAAGGTAGCATTATTGGAGAGGTTGCAGCAATTATTGCTGAAAACTGCTTATTTGATTTAGATGCACCGATTATGCGACTTGCTGGACCAGACATTCCTGCTATGCCGTATGCACCAACGATGGAAAAATTCTTTATGATTAATCCAGATAAAGTCGAAAAAGCAATGCGCGAGCTTGCTGAATACTAGGAAGGAGGAACTAATATGGCTCTTGAACAAATCAAAATGCCTCAGCTTGGGGAAAGTGTAACTGAAGGTACGATTGAAAAATGGCTAGTGAAACCAGGTGATCATGTCAATAAATACGACGCTCTAGCTGAAGTAAACACAGACAAAGTAACTGCCGAGGTGCCTTCTTCCTTTACTGGAGTTATTAAAGAATTAATTGCAAACGAAGGAGATACCCTTGCAGTCGGTGAAATCGTTTGTACGATTGAAACTGAAGGTGGAGCTAAGGAAGAGGTAGTGGAAGCTGCACCTGAGCAACCAACAGCGGAAACAGTAAAGCCAGCTGAAGTTCAAAAACACTCTACTCCAATTCAACGTGAAAAAGGTGCAAAAGCGCGTTATTCTCCTGCTGTATTAAAACTTTCACAAGAACATGGTATTGATCTTACTTTAGTAAATGGTACTGGCAATGAAGGACGAATTACACGTAAAGATTTACTGAAAATTATTGAAAGCGGAGAAATTCCAGTAGCGGCTCCAGCAGAAACAATTACTGCTCAAGCACCTGCAGCATCTCAAGCTCCAGCAGCCGTTTCTGCACCAAAAGCTGCTACTCCGTCAAATGTGCCAATTGCAGTAGGAGACATCGAAATTCCTGTAACAGGTGTTCGTAAAGCAATTGCTGCAAACATGCTAAGAAGTAAGCATGAAGCACCTCATGCTTGGACTATGATTGAAGTGGATGTAACAAGCTTAGTACAATACCGTGATTCCATTAAAAATGAGTTCAAACAAAAAGAAGGCTTTAATGTAACATATTTTGCGTTCTTCGTAAAAGCTGTTTCTCAAGCTCTAAAGGAATTCCCAATGATGAACTCTATGTGGGCAGGCGATAAGATCGTTCAGAAAAAAGACATTAATATTTCAATCGCAGTTGCTACAGAGGATGCACTTTTCGTTCCTGTTATCAAAAACGCAGATGAAAAAACGATTAAAGGGATCGCTCGTGAGGTAAATGAACTTGCTGCAAAAGTTCGTTCTGGCAAATTAAAATCAGACGAAATGCAAGGTGGCACATTCACTGTAAACAATACTGGTTCATTTGGTTCTGTTCAGTCGATGGGAATCATCAATTACCCACAAGCAGCGATTCTTCAAGTAGAATCAATCGTGAAACGTCCTGTTATTATGGATGGTGGAATGATTGCTGCTCGTGATATGGTAAACTTATGTCTATCATTAGATCACCGTGTACTAGATGGTTTAGTTTGCGGACGCTTCTTAGCACGTGTGAAAGAAATTTTAGAAAACATTACAAAAGAAAATACATCTGTCTATTAATAGATAAAAACGGAGCATTCCTCAATGGGGAGTGCTCCGTTTTTTAGTGTGAAATATAGTTGGAAAAATTTAAATGTAAAATTTCTTCAAGTTCATTTCATTTACATTTTGAAATTGGTTAGTTAGCATTATGTTAAACAAAGATATCTAATCGCAAAATTAAAATATTGAAAGGAAATGAAATATATGAAATTAAGTGTACTAGATCAAGCCCCCATTACGAAAGGAAACAATTCTGCTGGAGCATTAAAAAAAGCGGAAGAATTAGCAATATTAGCGGATGAACTTGGTTATCATCGTATGTGGATGGCAGAACATCATGGAACTGGTGCTTTTGCAAGTTCTGCTCCGGAAGTAACTGCAGCTCATTTAGCAGCAAAAACAAACAAACTACGAATTGGAACCGGTGGTGTTATGATGATGCATTATTCACCACTAAAACTAGCAGAAGTATTCAAAACCCTAAGTGCTTTTTCACCAGGGAGAATCGATTTTGGAGTAGGTCGTGCTCCTGGTGGCGATAATTATGCGATGTATGCACTCTCTGAAGGTCGTCCTCCATTGGTGAATAATATGTATGAAAAATTAGCAATAGCATTAAAGTTATTAAATGACGAAGTGCCAGAAGAAAGTATTTATAACAAAACAATTGCAACTCCGTCTAATGTCACATTACCAGAAGCATGGTTACTCGGATCAACTGGGAACAGCGCAATTCAAGCTGGTAGATTAGGTCTTGGATATTCATTCGCTCAATTTTTTCAAGGAGGAATGACACCTGCAATATTAGATACGTATCGCAAGAACTTTCAGCCTTCTGCATTTATGGCAGAACCTGAAATAAATGTTACATATTTAGTAACGGTTGCCGAAACAAAAGAGGAAGCTGAATTTGAAGCATTACCACAAGACATTGCACGTTTATCACTAATGAAAGGTCAAATTCACCAAATATTGACGCCGGAAGAAGCACAAAATTATCCATTAACAGAAATGGACCGCATGATGATCCAAGAAAACCGAAAAATTCATTTAGTAGGGGCAGCAAAAGATGTTGCAATAATTTTACAAGAAGAACAAGCACATTATGGATTTGATGAAGTAATGATTTGTAGTATTCCACACTCACAAGAAAAAAGATTGAACGTTTACCGACTACTAGCAGAGGAATTATTATAATAGTTAACGAGAAAGTCACGTTCAGAGGAGCGTGGCTTTTTTATTTTTCTAAATTTAATTGACCTTATATGTCATAGCGTGATATAGTCGAGGTGTGACATACTGAATCCATAAAGAGGAAGTGATCCCATTGACAGTTGAAAAGATTATTGCATCCTATATTCCGATGACCGAAACTGCCTTTTATATATTAATATCGCTATCTGAACCAAGACATGGTTATGGAATAATAAAGCATGTAGAAGAAATCACAGAAGGTAGATTAGTTCTTGGATCTGGTACGATTTATGGTACTTTGAAGAAAATGCAACGGGATTACATTGTAAAAGTGTATGCAGATGAACTTCGAAAAACAGTTTATGAGATTTCTGAAATTGGGAAGACATTAATACTTCATGAAATAAGCAGATTGAAGGAACTACATAAAAATGCATTAAAGTATGAGGAGGAATTCGAATGACAAAAAAATGGAGGCCATTTTGGAGTTATGATGTGGAGAAGACAGAATGTTGGTTATCTTCAAATGCAGCAGATGGAAAAGTTTTAGTCGATGTTAAGCTATTTTCACGAATGTTTGTATTTGAAGAAACAGCTGGTAGGCAATTGGAGTATCAAGTCATATTCGATAAATATCAAAATAGCTTACCGAGTGGTTTAGTTGACGCTGGGTGGGAAGATTCTGTAGTAAAAGAAAAATGGAAATTTGTTAGTAATGGTAGAGATACTATTAGAGCTTATCCTTCACGGGAAAGAATAATGAAGAGAAATCGAGTTCATTTACTTCTATTGACAGGTCTATCATTTCTATATGTATTTCAGCTGGTTTCATTTACTATTGCTATGCTTACAACTTTATTTGCACCTGGCCAAGCAAATTTTGTAGCTAGTCCGTTATGGTCTCTTACAATTCTATACTTTATGCAAGTTATTGGAGTTATTATTTTCACCTTATACATGACACGAAAAATGAGAGCATTCGAGCGAAAGTTTTTTAGTAATTCAGTTGATAGAAGTGAATCCTCTACTGAGGGAACGTTTTCAAAATGGAAATTTGGTTGGATGTACGCACCGGATCTATTAGAAAACTGGCTAAGTAACATGGCTGAAGAGGGGAATCATCTTGTTCGAGTAAGTAAAAACTGGTCATTATTTATTTTCAAAAAAGATACACCAAAACTTGTCTCCTATGTGCAAGACTATCAATGGAAGACGGCTCCAGAATATTTCGAAGTCCATAAAAGTGCAGGTTGGAAGCTTAGATTCACATCGACTTCCTGGTTATTCAAGTACACAATTTGGGAAAAAGAATATACATCTGGAGAGATGAAACCACGGTTTACGTATAATTCGACTGAAAAGAAAGCACAAGTGAGAAAGGTAATCATAGCGAGTTCCATATTGGCTAGTTATTTACTGGTTATATGGCTTTTTGCCATAAGGATTCAATTTTTGAACAATCAAGCATTTGACATAAGCCTTATACCAAAAATTATTATTGGACTATTAATTATTTCATCGTTGTCTCCAATCTTCATCATTATACGGACTTTTCTCTTTGCTTTAAGGATGAGAAAGAGTATATAAACACATTAGGTAGTTTTTATAATTCAATCTATTTAGTTTTAATATTTGCAAGCTGATTTATTGATAGAATAAAAAATTAGGCATATTCACAATTGATTTATAGTAATCCTCTTTAGGTAGATTAGTGTTATCAGACCATGCATTTATGGGGTGATACACAACTACATGAAGAGGATTTTTTTATGAAAATACTTTAAGAAAACTATTGCAAATAAAAAACCTTCTCATGAAGCACGTCGTCTAATAAAAAGGAAGGAGGGATAATGTGGAAGAATTAATAAAGGGAGCTCTTGAAATAGAAGATAAGGAAGAACTGATGAATGAGATGATGAGCATATATGGTCAAGATGTTTTAAGACTTGTTTATTCATATGTAAATAATAAAGAGGTAGCGGAGGATCTAACACAAGATATATTTGTGAAATTCTATAAATCCATACATACATTCCAAGGCAAATCCAAGTTAAAAACATGGTTATGGCGTATTGCTATTAACCATTGTAAGGACTTTCTAAAAAGTTGGTATAACAAGCATGTCATCATTGCAGAGGATACGAAAAATTTTAAAACAAACAAAGAAATAGTCGAAGAAGTAGTTATTCAAAAGGAAGTAGATGATGGATTAATTTCTGCATTAATGAAGCTACCTATTAAATATCGTGAAGTGATTTACCTCTTTTACTATGAGGAATTACTAATAAAGGAGATCGCTTCTATTACAGGAGTAGGTACTAGTACAGTTAAAACTAGGCTTAGACGTGCCAAAGAGCTTTTGGAAGAAAGATTGGAGGAGAAGTAATGGAAGATCGTTTAAAAGGCTTAAAAAATTCAATGGATAAAACATCATTTTCTAAGTTGAATTTTACCGAAAAACATCGCAAAGCAATTCAAGAAAGAATGTTAAAAACAGAAAATGAAGAGGCTATCTTAATAGCAACCTTGCAGCTCCTTGTTCATGAAAAAACAGGTTACGAATTAGTAAAGCTTTTACGAGGAAGAGGAATCCGAAAATTTGAAGAAAGTGAAGGGATTGTATACACATTATTACATCAGTTGGAGCAGGATGGTTTCTTACATTCTAGCTGGAACGAGTTAAATGTTAAATATTATCGATTAAATAATAAGGGAACAAAACTATTACGAAAATCGGAAAGGCCTACAATTAAAGCCTTTTCATTCAAAAAATTAGTAGAGGAGTGAAGTCAAAGTGAAAAATAGTAGTCAATCGTATTTAAAAGAAGTACAAAATCAGATCCATTCAAAAGAAGCAAAAGAATTTGTTTCGGCTGAACTTGATTACCATATAACAGAAGTAAAAAAAGAATGGATCAAAAAAGGTTTAAATGTAGAAGAAGCAGAAGAAAAAGCAGTGAATCAGATGGGAAGTCCTATAACACTTGGACAATGGCTAAATAAACTTTATCGGCCGAAAGTAGACTGGTTAACAGTTATATTACTAGTTATCACGTTAGGCTTAAGTTTTTTTCCGATGCTTTCCCTTGGAAATAATTTTAGTGATGATTCGATGAATATGAGATATTATTCATCGCATAAAGTCATATTTGTTATGCTTGGTGGGATTATAGCATTTGGGATGATGATGATTGATTTTCGAAAGTTAGAAAAGCAAGGATGGCTGTGTTACGTAATAGGAATGTTTATACTCTTTGTATTACGATTTTTTCCAACGCATTTTATTAATGGGCTTCCCCTTGTACAAATTGGGCCTTTAACAATTGACAGTTTGATGGCTATCCCATTCTTTTTTCTTGCTTGGGCATCTTTTTTTAACAACAAAAGATTGAAGTTGTGGCATTTGAGCATTTTGTTTATTATCTCTAGTTATTTATTAATTACGATACCTAGTATTTCTACAATCTACATATATGGTGTAATGGTAGTCGTCATGTTTTGTTGGAGTCAATTTAGTCGCAAAACAATTCTTAAAACCTTAGGAATTTCAATTAGTTCATTTTTGATTGTTAGTATTACTCTTTGGCAAAATGCTCATCCGTATCAGAAACACCGACTAATGGTATTTATTAATCCTGAACAGTATCCAGATAGTGGAGGCTATATGATATTGCTCCTAAAAGAACTGCTATCTAAAGCAGGCTGGTTTGGAAATCCAATGAGTAATGTAATTATATCGGAAGCCCATACAAACCTTGTTTTTGCAAGTCTCGCTTCTTACTTTGGTTGGCTGTTTGCAATTGCACTTGTATTAATCCTTTCTATATTTATCGCAAGAATTGTTGTGATTACTCGTAAGATAAATTTCTCATACGGGAAGCTTCTTCTTATCGGTGCGGTAGCGCTTTATACTGTACAACTATTTACTAATATCGCTATGATACTAGGGTTTTTCCCTTTGATTTCTATATCATTGCCGTTTATGAGTTACGGATTGATGCCTACTTTGTTTAATGCATTTTTAATTGGTGTCGTGTTAAGTGTATATCGACGTAAAGATTTAGTTTCGAGGAGCTTTATGGCAAGTGAAGTTCGTATTAAATGAATTCTTTGAAATCTGACCTCTTCTACTAACTGGGGGAGGTTTGCAGTGAATAAAATTATTGTAAGTCTAATGATAGTTGTATGTTCTATCTATTTATCTGGCTGCATGGGTGATGAAACAGAAATGAAGGATTCTAAAAATCCGAATGTAGAAGAGGTTTTACGATTAGATAAGAATGCAAACATTTTTCAGTGGGAAGGATTAATTTATAAAACGGAAATTGACTGGTGGATGAAAATAAAGTCACTAAGAATTAGTCGGAGAAGTTACAGGAATTTCGAACAGTAATAATAATCAGTTCAACGATGGCATGGCAAATAGACTACCAGTAGGTGCAAAAATATACTCTACTAAAGAGCGAGGAGATATATTAATTGTTAAATATGATGGAAAGGCCAAAAAATACTTAGTGCTTGCAGAAGGATAAAGGGAGCGGCTGTCTCCCTTTATGTCGTCATTATATAAGAGAGGGGAATGAGTAAATTTGATATTCAATTATGGTATATTAGTTGAACTGACCTGTAATGTAAAAGCCTGTTGGTCTATATGATTTTTTATCATCATCTCGTTAAGGATCTGCAGTATTTCTTGATATTGATATTCTGAAACTTCCTTTATATTATCTAGGATGATATCAAGTCTAATATCATCTGTAGAATATAGCATGGCTGCAATTGAATAGTCATACCCGACTTTTTCCATTTCACCCCCCACTTGCTCAAAGAATCCTCCATCTGCATAAAGGTACTCTTGAAAATCATTTAATGCTTTCTCTTCCTCAACGGAAATTTGAAATTCTTTTTCCGATCCAGATGTCTGAGGGTACATAAACAAAGCGATGAGCATTAATATAAAAAAAACAACACCACCTAAAAGGTGCTTCCTTTTCCTCATCCCGCTCCTCCTATAGTGTTTTTCCAATCATATGTTTTCCATGTTGAAAGAATAACCATCAGAGACTCTTCAATGCTCTTCACATCTTACTTATTTTTGCAGGAAAAGTAGTGATGAATGCAGAAGTATTGTTTGTAAAAGAAAAGTAGACGAACATGGGGGTATCCGGAGGTTCGCTTAAGTGCTTTTACTGGAAATCAAGCGATAAAATTGTATGAAAAAATGGGCTTTCAAACAAGAATAGTATCTATGAATCTTCTTTTGTAAGATAGAATGACATTAATATTACTACCAATCAAGGAGAATAAAGATGACGTACAATATAGAGATTTTACTGGACATTAACGATGAGTTTTCAACTTTTTTAAACACCAGAATAAAAGAATTTAACAATCAACATTCAGTACATCATAGAAATGCAAGACAAAAAGAGTCTGTACAACCTATAACTATTATTGTTACGGATGAGGATAAAAATTGGATTGGGGGCATAACTGCAGACGTCTACTGGGACTGGGTTGAAATCAATGATTTTTGGTTTAGGGAAGAATTGAGGGGCAAAGGTTTAGGTGGACTTTTACTTGAAAAAACAGAAAAAATCGCCAAAGAAAAGGGAGCGAAGAAGGCACTATTAACTACTTTTGAATTTCAAGCACGTTCCTTTTATGAACGAAAAGGATACAAAGTGGTTGGTGAAATTAAGGATTACCCTCCTGGTAGTAGTTATTATACGATGGTGAAAACGCTAATTGGCGAAAATACATATAAGAACTTGATGTGAAGAAGTAGGGTTAAATACGCTATTTCATATAAGAAAAATGGAGGATGTTATATGATTTTTTATACGGTCACATGTCTATTTTGCAAAAAAGAGTTCAAACTTTACGACAATGATCCACAGTACCAAAAGTTTAAACGCAACATGCAAGGAAAGTTTTCTTGTCCTACCTGTAAAGAACGAATCGAAAGCGATGCAAGGAAAATGAGGTTTTGAGCAATTAGCGATGAAAGATAAATGGTAAGTACTCATTTTATGATATGGAATCAGATAAAGAAGATTTAGAGGGATTTTAACTCCAGACCAGAATAATTAATTTTAACGGTGGCAACTTTTAATCAAAGAGCGATAGAAGTATATAAAAAGATTGGATTTAAAGATATTGAAACTTTTATGCAAGATACAAATGGTAGTACATTTGAGTTTTTAAGAATGGAATTCAATTGTTAATTTCATTTGGTATATTTAAGTAACGAAGTGTCAAGAAATTCGTACTAAGAAGATAGGGGGGGATAAATGCAACAGTTAAAACAAATTATAGAAAAATTAAAGCTGAATGTACTTTCCATTGAAGATGTACCAGATTCTTTTAGCTCAACTGTTTATAAAATAAAGCAAGTTAATCAGCAAATAGTATATCTTAAAATTCCCTATTCTAAAGTGAAATTAGAACGTGAATATGAAGCGATAGAAATATTAAGTGATGAAAAGCTACGCAAATTTCTTCCAAATCCGGATGGACCGAGCTTTATACATATGGATTTTCGTCCAGCGAATATTATTATCCAAAATAATCAAGTGTCAGGTATCATTGATTTTGAAAGTGCCCGCTTTGGTTCGGCAGAAATGGATTTTACAAAAATTAATCGTGATATTTTTATGAAAAATCCAAGAACACTAGAAGCTTATCAAAAAGGTTACAAAACAATTCGTCCGCTAATAGATTTAGATGTCATATTACCATTTTATCGTTTTACCGATGCATTTAATTCATTAGGTTGGTGTAAAAAACGGGGAATAAAAAAGCATCAGCAATTTTTTAATGAAAACTATGTTATTTTAAAATCTATTCTCATGAACGAACAGTAGTTAAATAGAATAGTTGAAATTAGAAAAGCAGAAAGGAGTTGTTCTCTTTGTATGTGCTATTAATAGGACCTATCCTTGCAGTATTATGGTTCCTGAATCTTGTTAGGTTATTAGAAAAGATGAAGGACAATAAAAACTATCACAATCAAAAGTTGCTCGGTGCAGTACTTACATTCTTTCTTGTTTTATCGATTGTGTTGTCTGTAGTATTATGTTTTGATGCTTTTCATTAAACCGTACAATCAATCTATAAATATATGTGTAGGAAGGATATGTAGAAGGAACAGTTGTCAGCATATCAACATGAATTGGACATTGGCTAGAGCAGGTATTGTAAAAAACAAAAAAGTAACTTGTAATACAGCTACTTTCGATCAATATAGTCATGTTTTTAATGATTGTATATACACCGGTACAGACTTTGAGGTGGAACAGGTTTTATCACAGCAAAAGGAATTGCTTTTCTAGAGTTCACCTAGAATCATGCATACAAGTTGGTTTGTTAAAAGACAAAGCTCAGGCAGAATTGGTATTAAGATTTTGTAGGGGACAAAGTGATAAAGAGCTTGAGCTGTTAAGTCGGCTCTTTTGTTAATGTACGAAAGGGGAGTAAGAATAAATGGAAAGAGTAGATGTTGCATATGTTCTTCTGTTTGATGAACTTGAACAGAATGTATTAATGGTAAAAAACAAAGGTACAGGGTCCTCTTACTATACACCTCCAGGTGGGGCAGTTGAAAAGGGAGAAACGCTTATAAAAGCTGCCATACGTGAAGTGAAAGAGGAGACGGGACTAGATGTACAAGTGGATGGTGTTTTCTCTGTGGGGGAAGCATTTTTTGAAGAAAGGGGACACCATGCTATCTTCTTTACTTTTGTCGGAAAAATAATCGGGGGAAAAATAGAAATATCTTTTCCGGAAGAAATTGAGGAAGTAACTTGGATGGATCTAAAACAAGCAGAAAAATATATACATATTTCAAGTGGATTTGAAGGATTAATAATGGACAGAATTACAGTTCCATATATTTTAAGGGAAGTTGAAAAACAGGGGTGATTACTTGAAGTTTATTTTAAATTTAACTACTTCAATTGCATTCGGCTTTATTGGATTTTTAGTTTTTGGCGGAATAATTGCGTTTGTCGGTTATGAAGGAGCATGTATTTTAATTGCAATTATTTTCATTATTTTATTGACAATCATCATTAATCTATTAATTAAAATAAACAATAACATTGAAAAGTTGAATCAGAAATAATACAGTGCTAATGGCACAGGATTCTTAAATAAAAGGGGGCTATTTTGTTGAAAAAAATATTGTTTTTACTTTTATTTACCTCTGTTTTGAATGCCTGTAACCAAATAAATAAATTTTCAAATGAAGTTGATGTCTTGCATTCAAGCGAGCCTACTGTTCAAACGTTATCGCAAGATATGCCCAATGATTTTGGGTTTTCTATTCAATTTGGTGTGGGAAAAAATAATGAAATTAATACATTCCAAAATACAGTGACCAAGGATTTAATATCAGATGGAACGTCAACGGCAAATATAACCTTAACAGATGAAGAAATGCATGAAATTTATGAGAAAATGAAAGAAGTTAATATAGTAGAAACGAAAAAATTTATACCTGAACCTATAGATGGAACAATTTGTATACAAGAACCACACGAAGAAGATGAATGGAAAATTACCATCAACGGAGAAACCATAACTCATTCAGTTTCAGGGGCGTACTGTGAACCTACCAACGATGCAAAGCTACTAATTGAGTTGCGTAATTACGTATTTAGTATAATTAGAAATAAGGAAGAATATTTAGAACTTCCCGAATCTAAAGGTGGATATCAATAGTTATTAAACAAACTGTTGAGTCGCTTTAAGAAGGAGAACGTCTCTTTTATTCAATCAAAGGGGATAGCGGAAGAAGGTATTTCCTTTTTTAAATAAATAGAGTTCGAAGTGATAAGATCAACAAGAATTAGCACCAAGACTTTTGGGAGGGAGAAAGATAAATATTTAGAGTATCTCAGCAGGTATTGCTTTTGCATTAGCAGGTTATAGTCTAATTACTAAAACCTTCGAGTTTATGCCATATATGATATTGGCCTTAGGTGTGTTTATATTGGTAACAGGGACTTTGGAACTGCAAGCTAGACAGAAAAAAAGTGTGATAATTTCTATCCTTGCTGCAGCATTTGCCTTTTTTGTCGCCATTTATACTTTTTAAGCTAACGAAGCTGAAGTCTAGTAGAATAAGGAAGAGAAATTCTCGTTTATAATTAATATGTTGCCATGTATACTCCCTATCAGCAATTTCTAAATGTTTTATAAAATTAAACTGAAAAGACGTTTCAGCCCTTCTATGCTTGATATCATTTTTTAAATGACTATAAAAAATCCTGCGTCTTCCATCAATCTTTTGGGTAAGAATTGAAAAGAAATATATACCTAAACCTTCATGTATCAATAAAAATAGACATTCAATTATGATACTAATTGAATGTCTATTTTAGGTGTTATTTTGATTAATAGTAATTCAAAACTATATGGATAAACTAATTAGCAAAACTATTATTATGGTTTGAATCGAAGTCGAATAATTCGTTGTATTAAAGTCAGTCATACCAACAAGTCAAAATCTCAACTAAACAAAACATAATACTACTGTTGAAATATCGATACAGTGAAGGATGTATATTTGCTTCGAAAGGGTATAATAAATAAACTGGAGCCATTATTTGAAATTGAAGAAAAATAAGATACAAAAGAGATGGTGATACGATGACAAAAAGAGAAGAAATAATAGAAAAAGGATGGAACTTCGATAACAGTTATACCCGTTTACCTGAATTATTTTTTACAAGTCTTGACCTCAATCCTGTACAAGCCCCAAAGTTGGCTATGTTCAATGATAAACTGGCAACTTCTCTAGGGTTGAACATCGAGGCACTACAAAGTGACGATGGTGTAGCGGTATTTGGGGGTAATGAGATACCCGAAGGTGCTTCTCCTCTTGCTCAAGCTTATGCGGGGCATCAATTCGGACATTTTAACATGTTAGGGGACGGAAGGGCTATTTTACTTGGCGAGCAGATTACTCCTCAAGGGGAGCGATTTGATATTCAACTTAAGGGAGCAGGAAGATCACCTTATTCCCGCGGTGGTGATGGTCGAGCAGCACTTGGACCAATGCTACGAGAATATATCATTAGCGAAGCAATGCATGCGCTTGGTATCCCCACCACACGTAGTTTAGCAGTAGTAACAACTGGCGAATCAATAATTCGTGAAACAAACCTGCCTGGTGCAATTTTAACTCGTGTAGCTGCCAGTCATTTACGAGTCGGCACTTTTCAATATGCTGCGCAATGGGGTACACTAGAAGATCTTCGATTATTGGCAGATTATACATTACATCGACATTTTCCTTATGTTAACTCTGCTCCGAATCGATATCTTGCCTTACTACAAGAAGTGATCAAACGTCAAGCGGAGCTAATTGCTAAATGGCAACTAGTTGGTTTTATTCATGGTGTGATGAACACGGATAACATGGCGATTAGTGGAGAAACCATTGATTATGGTCCTTGTGCTTTCATGGATGTCTATGATCCTGCAACGGTATTCAGTTCCATTGACATTCAAGGTCGCTACGCTTATGGAAATCAGCCTAGTATTGCCGGATGGAATCTCGCACGATTTGCTGAGAGCCTATTGCCTTTATTGCATGAAAATGAGGAAGAGGCGCTTAAGCTTGCGCAGGATGCAATTCAAGAATTTCCTGAGCTGTATCATTCCAATTGGTTAGCGGGAATGAGAATAAAAATAGGTTTGTTTAATGAAGAGGCACAAGATGAGGCACTCATAGAAGAACTTCTTGGTTTGATGTTAAAATACCAGGCAGACTACACGAATACTTTCCGTGCATTAACTGTTGATAAACTGGAGGATATGGTTCTGTTTGGCACGAAAGAATTTGCTCAATGGTATGAACAGTGGCAGGCGAGGATAAGTAGACAACAGGAATCAAAAGCAACTGTACAGAAGTTAATGCAAAATAGCAATCCTGCGGTTATACCTCGAAATCATCGAGTGGAAGAAGCGTTAGCTGCTGCAGAGCAGGGAGATTATAATGTAATGGAGCAGCTTCTTCATGTTCTTACAAGACCCTTCGAATACTCTCCTGAACAAGCAGAGTATTGTAAATTGCCTGAGCAATCTAACGGTCCTTACCAAACCTTTTGTGGCACATAAAATAAATGCTTTAAAAAGGCTCAGAATATTGCAAGTAGCAGTCTTATAATGAGCTTGAATAACTTTGGGGCAGTTAATTTCCTACTTTACTCATTTAACTATACTTTAAAAATGGTGTCTTTCTATGTTGGAAAGACACCTCTTAAAGTTGTGCAATTAATCTGTGTTATGTGTGCATTTTACAAGTTACGCGCAACATTTTGTCCGTTACTCGAAATATTATAGGGCGTATTAGCGGTGAAAAATTCGCCATTAGTTAAAATACTTCATTCTCAAAATTACATGTATGGTATAATTTTTGGGTTGTAGTTTTTCATACAGTTTTTTGTAATTATATTATCGTATTCTTAGATGAGGTAGACAGAAGTCAGATTCTCCTTGTACCGATAATTTTATTTGGGGAAAGGAAGAAATCTAATGTTAGAAACATTTTTAGTTAACATCTTATTTTTAATTTTTCCTATACTTCTGATTGTGGTCTTTTTTGACACAAATAAGAAGGATTATGACCATTTGTTTTTCCTCTTCTTTTTCGCAGTTTCGATGTTTTTATGTATGTTATATCCTATAAGATTAGAAATTGGTTTTCTTTTTGATTTGAGATATGTCCCATTTATTATTGTAGCTCTTTATGGAGGCTATAAAGGGGCATTTCCACTTTATCTTATTTTGAACATATACCGCTTAGTTATTGGAGGAGACGGTACGTTTCAATCATTTGCTTTTTCAACAGTAATTTTTACATTATTACCATTAATGACTAAAAGATTTACTGTTTTTAATACAAAAAAACGAATTATCACAGGGGTAATTGCTGCTGTATTGACTATGGTATTTTATTTACTAACTTTATCTTCATTTTTTGAAAAACTAAATGTCGAGTATTGGACTCTAGCTTTATATTCGATAACAACGCATGGAATTGTCATAGCCATTGACTTAATTATGATTGAAAGAATCATTGCTAACTTTAAAAATCGTGAAAACTTTCTCCAAGCGGAACAATTCCATGTCATAAGTGAACTTTCTGCTAGTGTCTCTCATGAAATTCGAAATCCTCTAACCGTAACAAAAGGATTTCTGCAATTATTGAGTGTATCGAAAACTGTCAAGGACGAAGATAAAGTATATTTAGATTACTCTTTAAAAGAATTGATTCGAGCTGAAAATATTTTAAATGATTATTTAGCGTTTGCTAAACCTCAATCAGAGCATATGGTTCAGTCCAATTTTGAAAAAGAGTTTGAATATGTAAAAAATGTATTGTTACCATTTGCCAATCTCAATAATGTTAAAATATCCTATCATTTTTCCAATACTCTCATGAAAAAGTTTGATCAAAACCAGTTAAAACAATGTCTAATCAACATATTGAAAAACGCGATTGAAGCTATGAAGGAAGATGGAGGTAATCTCTCCATCGAGGTAACTGAACAAGGCAAGAATATAGTTATTCGAATACAAGACAACGGTATTGGAATGTCAAAAGAAGAGATCCTTCAATTAGGAAAGCCATATTATTCTAATAAAAAAGAAGGAACCGGTCTTGGTATGATGATGGTATATGGAACGATTGGAAAAATGAAAGGAAGAATTGATGTGCAAAGTAAAAAAGGAGAAGGAACAACCTTTACTATTACGATTCCAACATAACCCATAATCAGCGTGTCTCTTACACTCCTAGTTAATGACAGACAAAATTCCGTTAAAAGATTTCCAAAAAAAATGTAGAGGGAATTAAATGTACCACTTCCTTCTATATTTTTTCATGCGATTAATCGAATGAAAGCTATAATTAGCAACTTACAAGCTTTATAATTACTTTCCTTTAATTATTGGTTTAACCCATAGTTTTGAAAAATCTACATAACCAAAATGTTTAATATTTATATTCATTAAGTCTGCCGAAAAAGGAATTTGGCGTTTAGCGTAATATAATGGGATCATTATAGATTCGCTAATTAAAGCTTCTTCCACCGTTAGATTTAGGGATGTCCATTTTTCAAATGGAGTATAAAGGTATTCCTTAATTAAACTGTTTAACTTTTTGTCCTTTTTTAGAATGTAAGCTAATTTTGAATACCCATTAAGTAGGAAATAAAAGAAAGAAAAGTTTTGATTCATCTCGAACACCTCTCCGTGTATAAAAAGATCAACTTCCTCAGTGTCTGTATTGTTAGAAACTGTGTCCTTAAATGAAACCCATTTAGTAATGATGGGAATTCCTTCTTCTTCCAAGATATCTTTTAACCACATCGATGTATTTTCAGTATAACTCGTCAGCTTTAAAACAAGAGGCTCTGAAAATTTAGGCTTTTTAACCACTGGGATAGTATTGTATTTACTTTCTCGGATGAGACATCCTTGGTGATTCGGTAATTTACGTGGATCTACCTCACTTATATTATGACGGTTCTTTGCAATAATATAATGCAAATAATCACGAACTTCTTTATGTTGTATCGGTGAATTTCTAAAAGAATTCATAATTACTACGCCGAAACCTGAATCACTTTCTACTTGAAAAGTAGGATGAGATTCTACTTGAGCGGATGATCGATAGACAATGTCGAAATCCTGAGGGACTTGTATGAATTCTACAACATCTAATAATGGTCTTTCTCCAAAATATTCCTTAAATGCTACTAATGTAGTTTTATGCTCACTATTTTCTTCTAGATAAAAACAACCTGTGCCTAATATTTTACCATTATTTTCTTTATAAATACTGGCATTCATCGTACCTAGTAATTGTAAACAATAACTACATTCGCTAGAAAAATAGATATCAATTACAAGAGGAGCAGCTACTTCTATTTTTTGGATAGGCTCCCACAATTCTTGATACTGTTTATAGTTGCGTAAGTTATCTAAGCATAAGACCACATCTTCAGCAGTTAGTATAGAACCATCATGGAATTTAATATCTTTTTTTAAATAAATACGAGCTTTTGTGGGGGTAAGGTCCCAGCTATGTGCCAGTTCAGGTAAAACAACTCCTTGTTCATCTACAGTAACTAAACGATTATAAACATTAGCAACCATACTGGCACTATTCACATCTGCAGCTTCTAATGGATGTATGGTCAAAAATGGATATCGTCTTGGAATAACAAGTTTATCATTTGCTGTTTGAACGTAACCAAACTTGGAGCGAAACTTATTCATAAGGCGAAGTCTGCTATCTGACGACCAATCAAATATTAGATACTTACTACTTAATTCTACAGGTTCATCTTCGATCATTTTAGTAACTTGTTCCTCAAAAATAATTTCCACATTTTTTATCCAGTGAAGTTTGGAAACATTCCCCCTTCCCCGACCAGAAGTATATTGTAGCCATCCCTCAGAAGACCATTTTTGTATATAACGCGCAGTTTGTTTCGTACTCAATTGGAGTATTTCTGCTACTTCTTCTTGTTTAATACCACCTGAAGGCACAGAGTTCCATAGTGTCAATAAATGTTTATCCATCTAATGTTCTCCTTATAAATAAGTGGACATAAAAATAAATAATGTCCGTTTTTAAATTTATACGTCTAGTTTAATATACATAAGACAGAGGAGGGACACAACATGAAATGGAAAAAATATCCGCAAAATATTAAAGTTCGTCTTATTACATCTTTTTTTAATCGTGCAGTATCATCTGCAGTAATGCCATTTATGGCCTTATTCTTCTCTCAAGAAATGAATAAGGTTTGGGCAGGACTTTTTCTAGTATTTACTGTGATCATTAGCTTTTTTGTTAACTTGATTGGTGGTTATATTTCGGATCGTTTCCCACGAAAGAAAGTATTGGTATTTACTTCGTTCTTAAGTGCTTTAATGTTTTTATTAATGACAATTAGTTTATTTCCTAAAGAGAATATAATTTGGCTTTTTGCTTTCTCTTATGTTGCATACATTGTAACAAGTAGTCTTGGACGACCAGCAATGCATGCAATAATAATAGACTCCACTACACCTGAAAATAGAAAAGAGGTATATGCACTAGATTATTGGCTTGTGAATTTATCCATGGCTATAGGAGCTGCATTAGGTGGTTTGTTATATGTAAATCATCAAATTGAGCTATTTGCATTACTCACGATTACATCTTTTAGTCTACCAATTGCTTATCGGATTTGGTTAATAGCTGATAATACTAAAAGAATAGAAAAGCAACATCAAAATGTGTTTATGGATTTAATCCAGAATTATAAAGTGGCTTTTCAAGATATACCTTTTGTTAAAGTAGTAGTTGGCTCTATGTTTATCTTTGCTGCGGAATTCTCATTAAATAGTTATATAGGAGTTCGTCTAGCAGAAACATTTAAATCCATAAACATTGGAAACTTTGAAGTAGCAGGGGTTCGCATGTTAAGTATTCTCAATATAGAGAATATGCTTCTTGTTGTTTGTTTTACGTTTTTCATCAATAAAATTACAGACCACTTTAGCAAGAGAAAGGTCTTGTTAGTTGGACTAATTGTATATAGTGTTGGGTATATCACAGTCACTTCGGCGAACATTTGGTACATACTCATTTTGTTTAATTTCATTGCAACAATTGGTGAACTAATTTATTCTCCTGTTCTAAATACGGAGAAAGCAAATATGATTCCAGCTGATAAAAGGGGATCTTACTCTGCATTCTCCAATTTCTCATTTAGCGGAGCTGACCTAATCGCTCGCTCAACAATCATTATTGGTGCATATTTAATTCCTACAATGATGTCTGTATATATAGGGGTCTTATTAATGATTGGAATTTCCCTCTTGTACATAGGTTTATTCCTGAAAAAACCTAACATAAAGAAGATAAAGGAATCGTTAGCTAATTTATAGAATATTAAACTGTACGAGAGTATTATGGAAGATTTTTTAGGGGGATGAAAATGAGTTTAAACATAGCATCGCAAGTTTCAATTGTTAATTCACTTGATAAATTAGATTGGGATGAGCTAGAGCAGCTATTTCTAGATGTTAAATGGGACAGTTTTCCGAAAAATAAGCTGCAAAAAGCGTTTAGTGCAAGTTATTTAGTTTCACTTGCTTATTTAGATGGGAAACTAATTGGTTGTGGCAGGGTTGTTACGGATGGGGTTTTTTATGGTAGCATTTATGATGTAATTGTTCACCCTGATTTTCAAGGTAAGAGTATAGGTAATAAAATAATGACGGATATTTTAACACAATGTAGTGATATTTTCTTTCTCCAACTCACTGCTACACATGGTAAAGAAGGATTTTACGAGAAATTGGGTTTAAGAAAACATAAAACAGCAATGGGGAGATACACGCATCCCGCACCTGCTAAAGATTATTTAGAAGAATTAATTGAAGAAGCTAAATAAAGTTATATTTAAGTAATAATTCTTCAAGTTCAAATTTCCGTAGAAGTTTCGCATTTTTCATTTTATCATTTAGAACAACGATATTGTTAATTGAAGGTGCAAGAGAAATTGCAATTTCTTAGGTTGTTGCTTGGAGAAGCGGCAGCTCGACTTTTCAATCCTTGGAAAGCGAGCTGTTTTTACCGGCAACAATTTTATTTACTTTTTACTTAATTTTTGAATTAAAAGGAGATTGAGAAAATGAAAACTGAAAAAGAGAAAATGCTGAATGGCGAACTTTATATTGCAGCTGACCCTGAATTACTAAAAGATAGAATAAATGCACGAAGGTTAACCAGATTATACAATCAAACTGATGAAACAGAAGAAAATAAAAGAGCTGTAATATTAAAAGAATTGTTCGGTTCAACAGAAAAAAATTTATTTATAGAACCAACATTTCGATGTGATTATGGTTACAACATACATGTTGGGGAGAACTTTTATGCTAATTTCGATTGTGTTTTTTTAGATGTGTGTGAAATTCGTATAGGTGATAACTGCTTTATAGCACCGGGCGTACACATCTATACAGCGACTCATCCACTCAATCCAACTGAACGAATATCCGGTGCAGAATACGGAATACCAGTAAATATTGGTCACAATGTCTGGATTGGTGGAAGAGCAGTCATTAATCCTGGAGTTAAAATAGGTAATAATGTCGTCATCGCCTCCGGTTCCGTAGTTACTAAAGACGTTCCAGATAATGTTGTGGTTGGAGGAAATCCTGCAAAAATAATTAAACAATTAGAAGTAGATTCACTTACTTAAAATACTATATGTAATATAACACTTAAGAGAAAGCCAGTTATGAAAAATGTTAAAAACATCCTTATCGAGACAACGCGTATATTTATCAAAATAAACTCTTTTACACTTGTAACCGCAATCAGTCCAATGGATGTCCCTAAAAGAACACCTTCTGCCCTAATGGTAAGATTTACGTGATGTCCAATCCAAATAAAAGTACTAAAGCAAATCGATAAACTGATGAAACAAAGAAATAACATCATTAGTTTTTTACCTTGGGAGAGGAGTGCTGAAGTAAGCGCAAATCCTTCTGGGACATGGTGTAGAATTGTTGAGGTCGTAATGGAGACAGCGAAAGTAGAATTCCCAAGCAAATTTCCGATAGCCAAGCTTAGTGGGATTGTATGTATGAACAAGGCAAGTGTAAGCAAATAGACGGAATGTTTACGTGATTTAGATGCAAAGAGAAAATTGTTCACAAATACAAGAAAAATGTATCCGATAAGTACCCCGAGAATAATTCCTGAAAATTGGTACATTTTTAATGCAGATGGAATTATATCGAGCGTTAGCAAACCTACTAAAAATCCCCCGCATAATAGTGCCAACCCTTCATTTGAACCATGAAATATTTTTGAAACTAACCATGCAATACCTCCACCTGCACTGACACTAAAGAAAAGAAATCCACCAAGAATGAATGCATTCAACTCAAGCACTCTCCAACCAAAATTATTATGTCTACAAAATATATGCATATTGTTTATAGATATGAGCATGTGTAAAATGAAGATAGTACTTATGATTTAACAAGGGGGAAGCGAAAGCGTTCATATGACTATTCAAAAGATGAAGGAAACGACATTTAAAGAAGCTACGCTTGCAGAATGGGAACAAGTTGCTATTAAATCCTTAAAAGGAAAAACACTTGAGTCTCTTTCGACAAAAACATTAGAAGAAATTATTTTGAAACCGCTTTATTCTATAGCGGATTTAAAGGATATTCCTGCGAATCAAACTAATATTGTTCGCCAATCAAAACAATCTTCTGCTTGGCTTGTAGCGCAAACTGTGACTGGACAAACAAGTCAAGAGATTTTAGCAGACATGAAAGAATCACTAGCAAAAGGAAACGATGTGATCAACTTCAAACTGGATCTAAAGGATAATTGGTCTTCATCGGATATAGAGGAACTGAAAACTATTCTAGAAGGACAAACTGTGTTACTTGATGTATCAAGTAATTCTTCATTTTTACATAATTTAACTGATTTACAAGGAATGATAAAGGGAGCAGGAACACATCATTTCACAAATGCCCGTACTTTTTTCTTAGATGGGTCGCGTATTCATAAAAACGGCGGAGATGCTGTAAGTGAGCTTGCAAGCGTTCTTGTACAAGCGGATGCAATTGTAGCTGCTTCAGATCTTGATCATCTTAGTGAAAAAGGATTTGTTCAATTTTCCGTTGATACGAATTTTTTCATGGAAATTGCTAAAATACGTGCATTTCGCATTCTTTGGAAGGCATTTGGTGAAGCTCATGGGAATTCAGAAATTGCTGCTATACCAGTACACGCTGAAACTTCTTTACGGTCATTCTCAACATTAGATAAGAATGTAAATATTCTTCGAGCAGGTAATAGTGCACTTGCAGCAGTACTTGGAGGGGCTGACAGTGTTACAACTTATCCCCATGATTATTTAACAGGTGCCAATCCAACATCTAAAAGAATCGCTCGAAATATGCAATTAGTTCTAAAAGAAGAAACGCATATTAACCAAGTACTAGATGCATCTGGAGGCTCTTATTATATAGAAACAATAACCAAAGAACTTGTGGAAAAAAGTTGGACATACTTTTTAGAGCTAATGAATGAGAGTACACTAGAAGAAAGAGAATTAAAACTAAATAAACGAGCAGCTCTTAAATGGGAACAGCAACTAACTTCACTTTCTACTCGTAAAAAATCACTTATTGGAACAAATGTATATGCGAATCCAGAAGATAATTTGGAAAATGAATTGATTCCAACAGATTACAAACGGCTTGCAGAGCCATTTGAACAAATGCGTAAATCGTTTAAAGATAATCCACTTAAAACTGCAATTATTCCTTATGGAATACTGAAAGAGTACAAGGCACGTATGGATTTTGTTAGTAGTTATCTAATCGCTTTAGGAATTTCTCCAATAGTTGCTCCTGAAAACTTAAAACCATTTGATCTTCAAAAATGGATCGATGAACAGAGAATAGAATATGTTGTATTTGTTGGGAACGATGAACAAACAGCTGGTTTAGTCCCAGCCTTGTTAAATGAACAATTATCTGTTCCAATGGACGTAGCTGGTAAATTTGATGAATATGAAGATTGGTTAGATGCTGGGCTTTCCGGAAGAATTTTTGCTGGTCAATCCCTACTTGAAAAAGGTAATGCATTATTAGCACTTGCAAAAAAGGAGGATTCTCATGACAACGCCTAATTATTCGAATGTATCCATTGACGATATATTAGAAAAAACAATGAATCCCGGCAAAATGGAAACTTCTACATTTATGACAAATGAAGGAATTGTGTTAAAGCAAATTTATGATGAATCCGATAATAAAAATCTGCAGCATTTAAATGACCTTCCAGGTATAGCACCAAATACGCGGGGACCATATCCAACAATGTATGTGGCAAAACCATGGACTGTTCGTCAATATGCAGGATTTTCTACTGCAGAAGAAAGTAACGCATTCTATAGAAGAAACCTAGCAATGGGCCAAAAAGGGCTATCTGTTGCATTTGACTTAGCAACACATCGTGGCTATGATTCGGATCATGAACGAGTAACTGGGGATGTAGGTAAAGCAGGAGTTGCAATAGATTCAGTAGAAGATATGAAGATTTTATTCGATGGTATTCCACTTGACCAAATGTCTGTATCGATGACGATGAACGGGGCAGTACTTCCAATCTTAGCCTTTTATATCGTGACTGCGGAAGAGCAAGGAGTAACCCCTGACAAACTTTCAGGGACAATTCAAAATGACATTTTGAAAGAATACATGGTTCGTAACACATATATTTACACACCTGAAATGTCGATGAAAATTATTGCTGATATTTTTGCATACACTGCTAAGAATATGCCAAAATTTAACTCTATTTCGATTTCTGGCTATCATATGCAAGAAGCAGGAGCAACTGCAGACATCGAACTTGCCTATACATTAGCGGACGGCTTGGAGTATGTACGTACCGGATTAAAAGCAGGCATTGAAATTGATTCTTTTGCTCCCAGACTTTCATTTTTCTGGGCAATTGGCATGAATTATTTCATGGAAATAGCGAAAATGCGTGCAGCTCGTAGAATTTGGGCACAGATGATGGCTAGTTTTGATCCTAAAAATCCAAAAACATTAGCACTACGAACACATTCGCAAACATCGGGTTGGAGTTTAACGGAACAAGATCCATTTAATAACGTGACAAGAACTTTAGTTGAAGCAAATGCTGCCGCAATGGGACATACACAGTCTCTTCATACGAATGCCTTAGATGAAGCTATTGCACTTCCGACTGATTTTTCCGCTCGTATTGCGCGTAATACGCAATTATTTCTGCAGGAAGAAACGAATATGACGAAAGTAATTGATCCATGGGGTGGTTCGTATTATGTGGAAACATTAACGAACGAACTAATGGAAAAAGCTTGGTCTCTTATAGAAGAAATTGAAGAGCTTGGTGGTATGGCAAAAGCAATCGAAACTGGACTTCCGAAAATGAAAATCGAGGAAGCAGCAGCTAAAAAACAAGCACAAATTGATTCTTCTAAAGAAATTATTATCGGAGTCAATAAATACCGTTTGGATCAAGAAGATCCAATTGATATTTTAAATATTGATAATACGGTTGTACGTAAAAAACAAATGGAACGTTTAGCCCAAGTAAAAGAAAATCGAGATAATAAAGCGGTACAAGAAGCACTTGCGTCATTAACGGAAGCTGCTCGAACAGGCAATGAAAACTTATTAGCAGCAGCTGTAGACGCAGCTAGAAAACGTGCAACGATTGGAGAAATCTCCGATGCAATTGAAGTAGTAGCTGGAAGACATAAGGCGGTGATTCGTTCCGTGAGTGGTGTATATAGTGCAAACTTTAGTGATGCTGAGGAAATTAAAGCAGTTAAACAAATGGCTGAAGACTTCTTTGAAAATGAAGGCAGACGACCTCGTATTTTAATTGCGAAAATGGGTCAAGACGGGCACGATCGTGGTGCAAAAGTAATTGCGACTGCTTTTGCTGATTTAGGCTTTGATGTAGATATTAGTCCTTTATTTCAAACGCCAGCAGAGACAGCGCAGCAAGCTGTAGAAAATGATGTACATGTTGTTGGGGTAAGTTCGCTCGCGGCTGGTCATATGACCTTAGTACCTGCATTACGAGAAGAATTAGCGAAACTGGGTCGTGAAGATATACTTGTAGTCGTTGGTGGAGTAATTCCTGCTCAGGACTATGCTTTCTTACGTGAAAACGGTGCGTCCGCTATTTTTGGACCTGGAACTGTTATTCCGGTTGCTGCACAAAAAGTAATTGAAGAAATATATAGAAGATTGGGTTACGAGGAAGTGGAAGGCTAATGGCTGAAACGGATAAAACAAACCAATCGGCGATGCATGTGATGAATGGGATTAAATCTCAGCATGATGGTATGGGAAAAGCCTCTGTAAAAAAGTTCTCAAAAAAGAAAGCACTAGTTATTGATCAAGATGAATATGTACGTGAAATTCGAAAAGGCTCCAGGCTTCATTTAGCGAAGGCAATTACTTTTATAGAAAGTACAGTCAGTGACCAACAGGCGATTGGCCAACAGTTATTAAAGTCATTATTACAATATACGGGGAACAGTATTCGAATTGGTATAACTGGTGTACCTGGTGCAGGTAAAAGTACTTTTATCGAAGCATTTGGAACAATGTTATGCGACAAAGGCTATAAAGTAGCAGTACTTGCCATTGATCCTAGTTCAAAACTAACAGGTGGAAGTATTCTTGGTGATAAAACTCGAATGGAGGGGCTCGCAAAGCATCCAAATGCTTTTATAAGACCTTCCCCATCCGCAGGTACACTTGGTGGAGTACACAAAAAGTCTAGGGAAACGATGCTTTTATGTGAAGCAGCTAGTTACGATGTTATCTTAGTAGAAACAGTTGGCGTTGGCCAAAGTGAAACGATTGTTCGTGGAATGGTAGATTTCTTTTTACTTCTTGCACTAACTGGTGCAGGTGACGAATTACAAGGTATGAAAAAAGGTATTATGGAACTTGCTGATGCCATAATAGTAAATAAAGCAGATGGGGCAAATGAAAAATTAGCTAAAAAGACAGTCGCAGAATATAAACAAATTCTACACTTTTTAGCACCATCTTCGCCAAACTGGACTACACCTGCTTTGGCAGTGTCTTCTTTATTTAATACTGGTCTAGATATGGTTTGGGAAACAATCCAAGCTTTTAAGAAAGAAATGATTGAAAGTAATGTTTGGCAAAACAGAAGAAAAGAGCAAACTGTGGAGTGGTTCAAATCAATGATAATTGATCGTTTGTATGAAGATTTTTTTTCATCACGAGAAAAGAAACAATCAATGACACAGTTAGAAAGATTAGTGAGGGAAGAGAAAGTAACGGTTTCACAAGCAGTGGAAGAGTTATTTTCCTCGAATTCTAACCAATAATCTGCTAAGATAAAAATAGTTTGGAAAGGAGCGTTTAATTATGAATATGGATTTTAATTTATTGATGAATGATATGGTAATGCAAGCACGTGGAGAGATGGAAGCAAGCGGATACGAACAATTGACTTCTCCTGAAGAAGTGGATAATGCATTTGCTCGTTCAGGAACAACACTAGTAATGATTAACTCCGTTTGTGGATGTGCAGGAGGAATTGCTCGTCCTGCAGCTGCAAATGCGGTTCATTATGATAAAAGACCGGATCATCTTGTAACTGTTTTTGCAGGTCAAGATCAATTAGCAACTCAACAAGCACGTAACCATTTCGGAGATGAGCATTTACCTTCTTCTCCTTCATTTGTATTATTAAAAGATGGTCAAGCAGTAGCAGAAGTAGGGCGTCACGAAATCGAAGGGCATGATCCAATGTCTGTCATTACACATATTCAAGCATTGTTTGAAGAACATTGCGAAGAGATCTAAAGGAAAAAAGATGCCTCAATTGTAGGCATCTTTTTTTGTATCAAATCATGATTGTTGATTATCATGTTTTTCCCAATTAAATGCATTTAGGTTAATGTACATTATTTTTCTGTCTTACTTTAGATACAGTGCATCTTAGTTGACTGCCGGGATTCTTCGCTGCATGGCGGACGCTTTCCGCCGGAGGAGCGATGAACCATCGCCGACGCTACGCGTTCGCCTGCGATGGTTCATCTGTCTCCCTCATCCGGCTGGAGTCGCCGCCCTTCGCTACAATCTAATAGAGCTAGCTAATTAATTAAAAATGATGCATTCAATCAAGTTTTATCTTGCATCTTCTATAGGTTAAAATCCATGATTCGTCTAATGATTGACTGTCTAGTAATTGGTAATGGTGATCATTGGTTGAATGGATATTAGCAACACTATGCATCTGTTCTATTGTACCTTTAGTAATAAGGGAAATACTTTTTATTATTTGGAATAGCCTTTCACAAAATAAAATAGCCAGACGCTTATGCCGAAGCGCGCCGGGCCGCATGAGCCGAAGTCATGAGACCCACTCGTGCGTAGCACGAGTTGGCTCATGCTAGGTGCGGCAAGCGCGAAGGTTCAACGACTCTTGTGTTACGAGCACTATTTCTAAAAAGCGAACTGAAAGGAGTCGTCTTGTTTCATTAAGAAATAAAAACAGCGGAAGCATTTAATTGCCTCCGCTGTTTTACTCTGTATTCGTTTAGATTTCTGGCGCCGACCGTTCAAGTTCAAATGATTATTCTCATCGGAAATTGAGAAACTGCTTATTCAGGATATATCATTTGCTTATCACGGGGATTTGGCGCCTTATGCATTTCTTAATCTTACAGGAAAAAGCTCAATCCAAATAGTAATGAAGACATAACCATGATTAAAACCATTAAATATACGATAATTTTACGAAATTTTTGATTGCCCATGAACTTCTCTCCTTTAACAATTACCTTTATTTTAACAAATTCGAAAAAAAGCACAAGAGGTAGCGATTTTTTTTTGAAATATGTACAATAGAAGATATAGTCTTAATATATGGGGTGTTGGGAAAAATGGAGAAAGTTGATCATATTGGGATAGCAGTAAAAAGTATTGAAAATGCGCTGCCTTATTATATAGAAACTTTAGGGCTAAAACTTATACATATTGAAGAGGTTCCATCTGAAAAAGTTCGTGTTGCCTTTATTGACAGTGGAAATTTGAACTTAGAATTACTTCAACCATTGGATGAAACAAGTACGATTCATTCGTTTATCGAGAAAAAAGGGGAAGGCATTCACCATATTGCTTTCGGAGTGTCTAATATTCAAGAACGATTAAATGAGCTAAAAGTAAAAGGGGTTAGGCTTATTCAAGAAACGCCTAAAGCAGGAGCTCATGGGGCTCAAGTAGCATTTATTCATCCAAAATCATCCGGTGGAGTTTTGTATGAATTATGTGATAAAACAGGGGGAGCGAAGTAAACAGATGGATATTTATGAAAAAATTAATGATCTATACGATCGTAAACGTAAAATAGAATTAGGTGGCGGAGACGCTCGCATTGAAAAGCAGCATGAAAAGGGAAAACTAACTGCAAGAGAGCGTATTGATCTTCTTGTGGACAAAGGGTCATTTGTTGAGTTAAGCCCTTTTATTCAGCACCGTACAGTTGATTTTGGTATGGACAAGCAAGAAGGCCCTGGTGACGGAGTAGTAACTGGGTACGGGAAAGTGAATGGTCGTCCAATTTATTTATTCTCACAAGATTTCACTGTTTTCGGTGGAGCTCTTGGAGAAATGCATGCGTTAAAAATTGCAAACGTTATGGATTTGGCTGCCAAGAATGGAGCTCCGTTTATCGGTTTAAACGATTCGGGTGGTGCTCGTATACAAGAAGGTGTTGTATCATTAGACGGTTACGGTCAAATCTTTTATCGAAATGCTATTTATTCTGGAGTCATTCCTCAAATTTCAGTAATTTTAGGACCATGTGCTGGTGGAGCTGTTTATTCTCCTGCAATTACAGATTTCGTATTTATGACTGACGAAACGAGTCAAATGTTCATCACGGGGCCAAAAGTAATTGAAACGGTCACTGGTGAAAAAATTTCAGCTGAAGACTTAGGTGGATCTAAAGTACATAATACGATTAGTGGTAATGCGCATTTCCGCGGCAAAACGGAAGAAGAAGTTTTGGAGAGTGTACGTTTACTCCTTAGTTATTTACCTCAAAACTTTGAAGAAAAACCCGCAATTGTAGAAGTAGCAAGTGGAAACGATGATCGCCCTGATTTAGCAGATATTGTTCCATTTGAAGCTATTCGTCCTTATGATATTCGTAAGGTAATTGAACAAGTTGTAGACGCCGACTCTTTCTTGGAAGTACAAAAAGAATTTGCTAAGAATATCGTCATTGGATTAGCCCGTATTAAAGGGGAAGTAGTAGGGCTTGTATGCAATCAACCAAAAGTAATGGCTGGTGGACTTGATATCGATTCAAGTGACAAAGCAGCAAGATTTATTCGATTTTGTGATGCCTTTAATATTCCGATTATTACGTTTGAAGATGTTACAGGCTTCTTCCCAGGTATTAAGCAGGAGCATGGTGGAATTATTCGTCATGGAGCAAAGATTTTATTTGCATATTCAGAAGCGACAGTTCCGAAAATGACTGTAATTTTACGTAAAGCATACGGTGGTGCCTATGTTGCGCTAAATTCCAAATCAATTGGCGCGGATGTTGTATTTGCTTGGCCAAATGCAGAAATTGCAGTAATGGGACCTCAAGGAGCAGCGAATATAATTTTTGCGCGTGAGATTGCAAACGGTGATAATCCAGAAAAAGTTCGTGAGGAAAAAATAGAAGAATATCGTGAAAAGTTCGCCAATCCATATGTTGCTGCGTCAATGGGAATGGTGGATGACGTAATCGACCCTCGTGAAACACGTATTAAACTTATTCAAGCATTGGAAATGATGCGAAATAAAAAAGAATCACGTCCTAACAAAAAACATGGAAATATTCCACTATAAAAGGAGTCTGAAAATAAGATGAATCGTTTAATAGAAGAATTTTTTGAACTAGTAAAAATCGACTCGGAAACTAAACATGAACAATTAATCGCTCCAGTTTTAATGAGTAAACTTGAACAATTGGGATTTTCAGTTATTCAAGATGATTCAGCTAAAAAAACAGGACATGGTGCTGGAAACTTAATTGGAACGCTTAATGGGACAAAAACAAATGCAGATTCTATTTACTTTACGGTTCATATGGATACAGTTGTTCCTGGAAAAGGTATTCAGCCTATATTAAAAGAAGATGGGTATATTTATTCGGATGGAACTACCATTTTAGGTGCGGATGATAAGGCGGGAATCGCTGCTCTTTTTGAAGCAATCAGACGATTAAAGGAAGAAAATATAGAGCACGGAGATATTCAAGTAGTTATTACTGCTGGAGAAGAAAGTGGACTTGTTGGTGCGAAAGAATTAGATCCATCCCTACTTACAGTAAAATATGGTTATGCAATTGATAGTGATGGAACAGTTGGTGGCATTGTGACTGCAGCTCCATTCCAATCAAAACTTTGGACAACTATTAAAGGTAGAACAGCACATGCAGGAGTTGCTCCTGAAAAAGGGGTTTCAGCCATTACATTAGCTTCAAAAGCTATTTCAGCGATGAAACTAGGTCGTATTGACACTGAAACTACTGCTAACATTGGACGATTTGAAGGTGGTCAAGCAACAAATATCGTATGTGATGAAGTGCATATATTATCAGAAGCTCGTTCGATTAATAAAGAAAAGTTAGATGCTCAAGTGGCACATATGGTTCAAGTATTTAGTGAAACTGCTGAAAAACATGGCGGTTCTGCTGAAACAGAAACACAGTTAATGTATCCAGGATTCCGCTTTGAAGAAGATCATCAAGTAGTGCAAGTAGCAAAACGAGCAGTTGAAAGTATTGGTCGAACTGCCGATATTAAAATTAGTGGCGGAGGCAGTGATGCAAACGTCATTGCTGGATTCGGAATTCCCACAGTAATTTTGTCTGTTGGTTATGAAGAAATTCATACAACAAACGAGCGCATGCCAGTAGAAGAGCTAGAAAAACTTGCAGATTTACTTGTAGAAATCGTGAAAGTAGCTGCAGAATAATTCAAATAGGGGGTACAATTGATTGTCTAGTGAAAAAGTAGTTGTTTTTCAATGTGGTAACGAAGATTATGCGGTTCCAATCGATCATGTTATTTCTATTGAAAAATTAGAGCATATTAATCCAATACCACATTTGCCAAATTATTTAATAGGCTTGATGAAAATTCGTGGTGAGTTAGTTCCAATAATTGATTTTGAACAAATTTTGTATAATCGAAGAGGTGCTGATATTGAATCAGCACGAATTATCACAATGCACACACAGGATATGTCGATTGGGCTTCTTGTAATTGAAGCAAAAGAAATTTTAGATATTGCATCCGAAGATATTAAGCAAATTGGATTAGTAAACTATACAAAAACGCAATATTTTACAGGAGTTGCAAATTTAGAAAACCGAATGATTACGATTGTGGATCCTTCAATCCTAGTTCGCTCTATTGAAGGTATTAAAGATATTCAGTCATATTTAGAGTCAGTGAAAAAAGAGGAGTTAGCTATGGCTGATAACATAGCTAAATAACAAGTTCGAGGTAGCTTAACTTAGCTACCTTTTTTCCATACGAGAGGGAGATGAAGTTGAAGAGAAAAAACAGAATTATATTTCATTTAGATATGAACAGCTTCTATGCTTCTGTCGAACAAGCACACGATCCCTCTCTAAAAGGAAAACCAATCGCAATTGCAGGAAACCCCAAGGAACGCCGTGGAATTTTAGTTACCTGTTCTTATGAGGCGCGTGCAAAAGGTGTATATACAACTATGTCTGTCTGGGAAGCAAAACGTAAATGTCCAGAAATTATTTTACTCCCTCCAAACTTTGAACGATATCGAATTGCTTCGAAAGCGATGTTTGATATTCTCAGATCTTATACTCAACTCGTGGAACCAGTTTCTATTGATGAAGGTTATATGGATGTAAGTGAACTTGATTTGTCAATAGACGCTATAACATTTGCTGAATCCATTCAACAGAGATTGATTCGTGAACTAGATTTACCAAGCTCTATAGGAATAGCACCGAATAAGTTTTTAGCCAAAACAGCATCCAATATGAAAAAACCAATGGGCATTACCGTATTGAGAAAGCGAGAAGTAGCAGAAAAGTTATGGCCACTTCCTGTTATCGAAATGCATGGTGTAGGGGAAAGTACCGCAAAAAAGCTCTCGGAAATAGATATTAAAACAATCGGAGATTTGGCAAACATTCCATTGGGTATAATGAAGGGGAAGTTAGGGAAAGTAGGAATAAGACTTTCTGAAAGAGCGAACGGAATAGACGAAAGGCCAGTTGATCCTACTTCTATTTTTGATACAAAAAGCGTCGGAAATTCCACTACTTTGCCATATGATGAAACGAATATAAAGGAAATTGAGAAAGTGTTATTACGATTGTCTAAAAAAGTAACTGCTAGACTTGATGCAAAAAATCTTGCGGGACGTTCGATTACCATTCATATTCGTGATGCAAACTGGAAAAATAAAACAAGAAGTAAAACAATCAATAATCGGTTGTTTGAAGAAAAGGAAATATTTCATCTTGCTAAAACATTGTTTCACTCAACTTGGGATGGAGAACCTATTCGTTTACTTGGTGTAACTGTAAATAATGTTCATGATAAAGGTGAGTATGTGGAGCAACTATCCATATTTAATTTTGAAGAACATGCAAAAGAAGAGCCTATATTAAAGCTTGTAGAACAGTTACAAGAAAAATTTGGTGCAGAAAGTATAAAAAGAGGAATCAAAATCAAAAAGAAATCATCATTAGAGTCAAAGACGAGTTTTAGTAAAGATTTTTTAGATGACCATGAAAATAGGTGAGAAAATGCAATTATTATTTTTAGGAACTGGAGCAGGAATGCCGTCTAAAGGGCGAAACACAACTGCAACGGTGTTAAAACTACTAGAGGAAAGAGGAGTGTATTGGCTTTTTGATTGCGGAGAAGCTACTCAACATCAAATTCTTCATACGACATTAAAACCTCGTAAATTAGAAAAAATCTTTATAACACATTTACATGGAGATCATATTTATGGCTTACCAGGATTATTAGGCTCTCGTTCATTTTTAGGAGGAGATGCACCACTAACAATATATGGTCCAAAAGGTATAAAGGCATGGATTGAATTAACGCTTGCTACATCGAGCACATACTTACAATATAAACTAACCATTATAGAAATTGAAGATGGAATAATATTTGAAGATGCTCAATTTATCGTAGAAGCAAAATCGATTGAACATGTAATACCTTGTTTTGGTTTTAAGGTTACGCAGAAACCACTCCAACCACAATTGATAATTGAGAAAACAGACGCATTAGGAGTTCCAAGAGGCCCTCTGTTAAAACAATTAAAAGAAGGTCATGATATTGAACTTCCAGACGGAAGTATAGTTTTAAGTAAAGATGTAACTGGAGAGCCAAAAGATGGCTTCCAAATTGCATTACTAGGTGATACGAAATATTGTGAGAATTCTATTTCGCTTAGTAAAGGCGCAGACATCGTCATACATGAGGCTACTTTCGATAAGGACACTGCTGAATTAGCAGGTTTATATGGTCATTCTACTATTTTAGATGCGGCGAATGTTTGTAAAGAAGCGAATGCAAAACATTTGATCGTTAATCATATAAGTGCAAGATTTTTACCTTTCCATTTAACAGAAATGTTAAATCAAGTGGATCATTTTGATTTCCCAATTTATATTGCAGAAGATTTCGCAGAGTATGATTGGTCAAATGGTACATTAAATAAAATAACTGATTCCGAGCGCTGATACAATCACTCGGAATCTTTATATTTTTTATCTGTAATGACTAAACTTAGTGTTGCGATTGGTCCAATAATCAGGGAAAGTAAGAACCAATTAAGTCCACTTCTATTTTTCCCTTGTGCAATTCCTGCATTAATGAGGGCAAGCGTACCCCAACCTACAAAATAGGAGTTATCCATTATTCGTTCAGTCCTTTCTTATCGATTGGTCTCGGTTTAGGAAAATTGGTCTCGATTAAAGTATTTTGGTCTCGTTCTGCCATTTACTTTAATCTATTCGTACTGTTTTCCTAGCAGTCGCGATTTATTTTGAGCTGCATCAATACAAGCAAAAATAGCCTCTCCTACATTATGTTGTATTAGCTTTTCCAACCCTGCTTCTGTTGTGCCACCAGGACTTGTGACTCTTCTACGCAATTCTTCTGGTTCGAATTCTCCGTTTTTCATCATTTGTGCTGCACCTTCCATCGTCTGAATAAATAATTGGCGGGCATCCGATTTTTCTAAACCATGCTGTATAGCGGCCGCTTCAAATTGCTCTGCAAAGTAATAAAAATAAGCAGGACCACTCCCCGAAAGTGCAGTAACTACATGCAAGTCTTCTTCATTTACGGCTTTAACAGTTCCAATAGACTCTAAGATATCGATTATTAAAAGTTTTTCTTTATCTGTTACAAGTTCATTCCAACTAACAGCCGAAGCACTCAAACCAACAGCAGCAGAAGTATTCGGCATAACCCTCGCAATTGGACGACTCCCTAAATAATTTGTAATCGTTTGTATCGTTACACCAGCTATCACAGAAATTATCGTTGCATCTTTTTTTAAAAAAGGAGCAATGTCTGTCATTGCATCTTTAGCATCTTTTGGTTTCATTGCTAAAAAAACAATATTAGCTTCACATAATGCTTTTTTCTCTTTACAAACAATCTCTACATTATATGCCTTTTTTAATTGTTGAAGCTGTTCCACATCCGACTTATTCATCACATGAATGTTTTCCGGAGAAATTTTCTCCTGCTTTGTTAATCCATGAATAATAGCCTCAGCCATAGCACCGGCACCGACAAATACAATTCTAGTCATATGAATTCCTCCTTTTAAAAATAAAAAAAGCGCTCTCGTCCTATATATCATAAGGACGAAAACGCAATGATTTCCGCGGTACCACCTAAATTTGCCGAAAATATCGGCACAACTTAATCCTTCTTATCGCGAAGGACACGACTATGTTTTCATAGTAGCTCCGAAGTAGGTTCGACATATGAGCGGGAGGTGAAACTTGCAGCGGGTCATTTCACTCTCTAAACTCCATCATATATTTACTGTTCTTCATCTTGGCTTTTATTTTCTGAATTAATGAAATTATAGGACTGTTGTGAGTAAAAGTCAAATTCATTATTAAATGTAGATGAGAAGACTAGGTTAATATCAAATGGAGTTGTTATTAGAAATAAATAGATTGCACGGAAAATGCTCTCCGGATGATCGGGCAAAGCTCTCGCATCAGCAGGAGTTGCTTTCGTATAAGAGTGATGTTCTCTCAGATAGATATAGAATGATTCGGATAAGCGTGTTGCTCCTCCGATGATAGTACTTAGCTCTCGCATCGTCAGAGGTTGCTCTCGTATGAGTGAGTTGTGCTCTCGGAAAGCCAGAGAATGCTCTCGGATAAGTGGATTGCTCTCGTATGACTCGGCAATGCTCTCACAATAGCAGGGATTGCTCTCGTATCGGTGGGTTGAGCTCTCGGATAGCAAGCGAAAGCTCTCGGATAAGCAGGTTGATCTCGTATGACTTGGCATAGCTCTCGCAACAGCAGGGGTTGCTCTCGTATAAGTGGATTGCTCTCGCAATAGCAGGGATTGCTCTCGTATCGGTGAGTAGAGCTCTCGGAGAGCCAGAGAATGCTCTTGTATAAGTGGATTGCTCTCGTATGATTGTGCAATTCTCTCGCAACAGAAGGGGTTGCTCTCGTATCAGAGTGATGTGCTCTCGGATAGCTAGAGATGGTCTAGTATTAGCGGAATGCTCTCGGAAGACTGGGTATTGCTCTAGCATCGGCGGATGTTGCTCTCGTATCGGTGTGTCAGGCTCTCGGATATGCAGATACTGCTCGAGGAAAAGCTTATTACTCGCTTAAGACTGGCATAGCTTTCGCATAGTAGAAGCGTTTGATTAAACTCTATTTCTACTGATACATTAGTGACGTTGCCAATAAAAAAATGTACAATAGAATGAATTACCATTCATTAGAAGGGGAGTTCTTATATGACAATACATAAAATTACTATTCCAACACCATTTGCGGTTGGGGATGTAAATGCATATTTAATTAAAGGTGATGTACTTACATTAGTAGATGTTGGTCCTAAAACAGAAGAAGCGCTTGTTGCTCTTACAGCAGGCATAAAAGAAGCGGGTTACTCACAATCAGATATAGAACAAGTTCTTTTAACACATCACCATCCTGACCATTCTGGATGGGTCGATGCATTTGAACACGCTACAATATTAGGTCATGCATACAATCAACCGTGGCTAACAAGAGATGCTGATTTTTTCCGCTTTCATGATGAATTTTATCTAAAGTGTCTTATGGAGGAAGGAGTACCTGAGAGCTATTTCAATTGGGTTGAAAAAATGAGAAGACCGATTCACTTTATCGGAAACAGACCACTTGAAAAGCCTTTAAAAGATGGTGACATCCTTCCAGGTCATCCCGATTTAACCGTATTGGAAACATTAGGTCATGCTCAAAGTCACCTATCTTTTTGGTCGGAGAAAACAGGAGTTCTAATAGGCGGGGATCATATTCTGGAAAAAATTTCTTCAAATCCACTAATTGAACCACCACTCAATTTAAAGGGCGAGCGTTCAAAATCTATGCTTCAATATAATGCCTCACTTAAACGAATCCAAACTTTACCTGTAGAAAAGATATTTAGTGGGCATGGAAACGAAGTATACAACGTATCTGAGTTAATTAGTAGCAGACTTGAAAAACAGCGAGAACGCGCTTTAAAAGTTTTGGACATGATGAAAGAAGGGGAAAAAACTATTTTTCAGCTAACTCAACAACTTTTTCCAAAAGTATATGAAAAGGAATTAGGTTTAACTCTTTCGGAAACGATAGGACAAATCGATTATCTAATGGATGAAGGCTATATTAATGAACGACGAAACGAGAAAGGTATTTTGTTATATGACCAAGCGTAAGAATATTTTTATCACTGGAGCTACAAGTGGTGTTGGATTACTGCTTGCAAAAAAACTCCACGCAGCTGAGTATGCAATTTGGGCTAGTGGTCGCAATGTTGAAGTTTTGGAGCATCTAGATGGGCTTGGCTTACATACAATACAAGCAGACTTAGCAAAGGAACAGTCTTATGAAGAGTTGTTTCAAATGATGGAAACTCCAGACACAATAGTACTCTGTGCAGGTATTGGTACATTTGCTTATTTATCGGAATTAGAAGTAAAAGATATGACACAAATGATGCATGTAAATGTTATAGCTCCAATGATTCTGACTAAGTATTTTGCTGAGAAAATGAAAGAAAGAGGAAGTGGACATATTATTTTTGTCGCTTCTCAAGCAGGAAAAGTAGCTACACCGAAAGCATCAGTCTATGCAGCCTCTAAGCACGCAATTTTAGGATTCGCAAATAGCGTTCGTATGGAATTAAAAGAGTATGGAATTCAAGTCACAACAATTAATCCTGGACCAATAGATACACCATTCCTTGACCTAGCAGATCTAACCGGCAATTATCGCGACAAACTTAGCAAACATCTCTTATCACCTGAAAAGGTAGTGGAAGCGATCATAAAAACTATTGAACATCCAGTTCGTGAGGTAGATCTTCCTTCATATATGAGTCTAACGAGTAAACTTTATGCAATTTTCCCAAAGACAGTTGAAACACTAGGAAAAGCGTTTTTTAATAAAAAGTAGCATTTCAATTAATTACAGGAGGAATTTTAGATGATTTATCAAGATATTTTAAAATTAGAATTTGCATATTTAGAAACTTTTAGTAGACGAACAGAAACCAATTGGGGTTCACTATTTTGCAATGAAAATCAACCCTCATATTATGATGCAAACCATGCACATATTAGTAGAAAATCTGAATCACCTCAACAATTAATAGATGAAGTAGTTCGTTATTATGAAACTAAAAAAATTATACCGAGATTTTATATATACGATTTAGACAACCAACAAAATCTAATTGCAACTTTAAAGTTAAATAGTTTTGGCTTCGAAGAATTAATTAGTCCAGTTCAACTGTGGGATAAAAAAATTGTAGATATAGAGAATAATAAGGATGTAGTGATTGAAATTGTTACGAAAGATAATTATGAAGAAGCTTTGAACATTGAATGCAGTATAAAAGAGTTCGGTGGTAAAGAAGTTAGAGAAAAAGCGTTTGAACAGGAATTTAATCATCCTAATTTTAAGCACTTTCTACTCCGTTATAATGGTACTGCATGTGCAACTGCTTGTATTTTTAGTTATCACAACCAAGCTCGTATGGAAAGTGTAGCTACTTTAGAAACATTTAGAGGTAGAGGATTAATAGGAGAATTAATACAATATCTCCAAGTTGAAGTTTTAAAAGAAGGGTTAGAAAACCTATGGGTGTTTCCTATCAATGAAAAAATTGAAAAAGTATATCAAAAATATGGATTTAATACTGTAGCAAAATGGAAGATGGGTCATGCATATTTAGGTGGAAAAAGTATTAAAGTAATCCAAGGTTAGAGATTTTATTTGAAGGGGAAATAATATTGGAACTATATAAATTTGATAAACAAGTAGGAAAAAATATTTCACATTTTAACTCGAATTTTATCATGTCTCGAATTGTAAGAACCGAGAAGCCAATACATATTGGTTGTATGTATTTAGAAAACAATGGGGTTGTTGGTTATCATGAAGCTGTTGTACCTCAATTACTTCTTGTAATTGCTGGAGAAGGATGGGTTCGTGGGGAAGATGAATTCAAGGTAAAGGTTAAAGCCGGCGATGCAGTTTTCTGGAAAAAAGGGGAAGGTCATGAAACAACAACTGAAACTGGTTTAACTGCTATTGTGATAGAATCTGAAGAATTAAATCCGTCTGAATTTATGCAAAAAAGAATATTATGATTCAATTTTCGCTTCACATAATAAAACCGATCAGCTTAAACGACTAATCGGTTTTATTTTGTGAGGAATTCAATCTAATTATGATACTTTGTCTTGATACTGATTAAGTAGATGATCTAATTCTTGGCTGATAGAGACGACCACTCGATGGGTGTATCCATGCTTTTTCGCCATTCTGTACATATCTTTCCTCTTGATTCCAATCCGAATCAATAATGCCTTTTGGTTCAAAAAACTTTTCACAAAAACTTCCTCCATATAGTATATTTAGCTTCAATTCTTGAGGATAATTTCTAGTAGGTAGGGAAGCAACTTGTCCATTGTACGACATAAAAAATGCAAAATTTGTCACATTACGTAGGGAATCATAAATTTAATATATTTGTAATAAAAGAATTAAATACTAGTCGAAATATGAAAGAAGAAAAGATATGTTGTATTAGTTGAGTTAATTTCATAAAGTAGCATTTAATTATTAAAACATGAACAATACTTAATTTATTGATTGGAGCGACAGGCGGCGACTCCAGCGGGATGAGTGAGACAGATGAGCCATCGCAAACGACGCGAATGCGGCGGTGAGGGCTCATCGCTCACCCCGCGGAAAGCGTCCGCCTATAGCGGAAATCATGCTGATATATGAAGAGTATATTATACATAATCATACATTTCATTATAATATTGTTCGTGTTTTATGCTTTAAATTTGAATTATGAAATTGATTCAGTTAATTAATCATTGCCATGCTTTTTTTAAAAGCTGAACACCTTGCTGTAATTCATCGATTGATAGATTACTAAAACCAAGTTGAAGCATTGGTTCTTGTGGATGATTACCAATAAAAAAATGTGAAGTAGGATATACTTTAACTCCTTGGTCAATTGCTAATTGTATTAGTCTTTCTTCACTTTCGGTGGAGTGTAATTGAATTAATATATATAATCCAGATTGCGCTCCTATAATGCTAATGGCTTGACCAAAAGCCAAGTGTAAGGAAGAAACGAGCGCGTGCATTTTTCTTTTGTATGTTGCACGCATTTTCCGAATATGTGAATCCCAATGTCCACGTTCCATAAAACGAGCCATCGTCCGTTGATGAATGCTAGAAGCTGTTTGTTCAAAAGTAGCGAATTGTTGATTATACTGATCCAATAGTTCAGAAGGTAATACCATATAACATAACCGAATCGACGGTAAAAAAGCTTTTGAAAACGTACTTATATAAATGACTCGTGCTTCTTGTTGAATCGATAAAAGAGCAGGGATTGGCTGTTGTTGATACCGAAATTCACTGTCATAATCATCTTCAATAATATAGCCATTTTGTGTACGCGCCCATTTTAATAATTTTAGTCGTTCTGCGATAGGTAATGTCACACCTGTTGGAAACTGATGTGATGGGGTAATATACACAAGCTTTGAATCCGTCTGTTCAAGCTGATTTATACATAATCCTTTTTCTTTTACTTCAATAGGATTAATCTGAAATCCATTAAGCTGAAAAACAGCACGAGCACCATCATAGCCTGGGTTCTCGACGGCAATCGAAGAATAATCCCTCTTTAATATAAAGGTTAGGTTCATTAATAGTTGTTGTGTACTACTACCAATCACAATAGAGTCAGCAGAAGTTCGAATACCTCTAGATTGCAATAAATAGCTTGCAATTTTTTCTCGTAGTAACCTATCTCCTTGTTGTTCACCGTACATATATACAATTTCATCCTTCGACACTTCGTTGACACATTGTTTCCAAGCTTTTATAGGAAATGCATGTTGATCAACGGATCCTGCTCGAAAATCCACCGTAATATTACATTCTTCAGATATGTACTTTTCGGTATGCAATGTCGGGGTATGTATATCGACTGACTCGAAAGTTTCAACAAAATAACCTCTTTTTTGCTCACTTCTAATATAACCCTCAGCAAGTAATTGTTCATATGCGACAAGTGTCGTATTTCTACTAACATGTAAAATCTCAGCAAGCTGACGAATTGAAGGAAGTTTAGTGTTAGGCTGGAGTTCTTTATTTTCAATAAGTGATCGAATGGAAAGGTAAATTTGCTTATATTTCGGACTGTTTTCACGTAAATGTATCACTAACTCTTTCATACTGCACCTCTTACTGACATATTGAAATAGTCAAAACTGTATCTTTTTATAATGTCATTTGTTTTTAATACTATATGAAAGGAGTGAAAAAAATGCAAATAAAAATTTTAGAGACAAATGAAGATTGGAAATCCGTATATCCTCTTATTCAACAATTGCGATCCCATTTATCGGAAGAACGGTATTTTGAACTTTTAAAACAAATGCCAACATATCAAGGATGGGTTATTGTGGATGAGACATATAAAGCATTTATTGGTTTTGAAGAACGTCATAACTTTTACAATGAAAAACACTTATTTGTACTTGATTTTGTGACAAATGAAAATGAGAGGTCAAAAGGATATGGAGAAAGACTTATGAATGCTCTTATTACGCACGCAAAAGAATATCGCTTTGCTTATGTTGCTTTAGAATCTGGTCTTGAGAGGTATGATGCACATCGTTTTTATGAAACTAAAATGGGGTTTAGTAAATGGTGCTACTCATTTAGAAAGAAGGTATTGATATGAAAATTGTAAAAGGGAATCTTAAATGTCTAAAGGATCTCATTCCACTATTTAATGGGTATCGTTTGTTTTATGGACAGCCGAGCGATGAAGAAGGTGCAAAAGACTTTTTATTAGCAAGAATTCAAAATGAGGAATCGATTATTTACATTGCATATCTGGACGATAACCCAGTGGGATTTGTTCAGTTATATCCGTTTTTTTCTTCAGTAGGTATGCAGAGAGCATACATCTTAAATGATTTGTTTGTCGACCCATCTTGTCGAAAGAAAGGGGTTGGAAAAGCACTAATGAAACAGGCTTTTCAATTTTGTGAAGAAGAGAAAGTTAGATTTATTACATTACAGACAGCAACTAATAATCATAGTGCAAAATCATTATATGAGCAGATGGGAATGCATATAGATAATGAGTGTGATTATTATATTAAATATTTGAATTAAAAATGTAGGTGAGGAGAAAGGAACTAAGTATAGAAGGTAAAAGATTCTATCTGGTAATAAAAGCAAAAGATCTTATCTTTCCCATAGGTTAGTCTTCCTGTTTCGTATATGAAGGATAGTCCAACTACACTAGTGAGTTCCAAATTCTTTATCGTCATTGCGAGTTATTGGTTCGTTAATAATTTGCATTAAATCAATCAATTAACTTGAAGTTAAAGACCTAAACTGCTGAATGCCAGATTTGACCTTTAAAATCTGGCATTACTTTTTTGTTATTCTTTACTAAAGTCTAAAATTCTTATTAGATTCCCAGAGTTGTCTTGAAAGATAGCGTAACGACCAGGAGGAATATCGATAGGCTCTTTAATGAACTTTATACTGTCTTTATTTTCCTCAAAGTATTGATCTACACTTTCAACTAAAAAAACTGCTCCGGGAGTTAAACCTACTTCATCATTTTCTATCATTAATTGGACTTCTGAGCCTGGCATTTTTAATGCAACAGTATGATCTCCTTCTCTCCATGCTTCTTCAAAACCTAATACATCACGATAAAAAGCAAGTGATTCCTTTAGATTTTCAACTGGATAATCCATAAATACTAATTTCATATACTTTCCTCCAATATTTTTATTTTTTTGATAATTTAATTATGTATGACGTAATCATATTATGTCAAGCGTAATATGTTTACGTGAATTTATGGACATGTTATGATGATTGTATGAAAAATTGGATACCTGTACCAGGCTCAAACAAAGATAAAATTATTAAAGTAGCGCTCGAGGAATTTAGTGTGAAGGGATACAAAGCGGTAAATATTGCAGAGTTAGCTGCAATAGCAGATATGACAACGGGCGCCGTCTATCACCACTTTGGTTCTAAAGCAAAACTGTATGAAATTATAAGGAACGATATGGAACAAAGAATTATAGACAGAATGGAGGGAGCAGCTTCTTTATTTGATCAAGAGAGAGAGGCATTGGAGGCAGCACTTGTTACTGGTTTAAATTTTGCTGTAAAAATGAACCTTTGTAAACTTCTGAGCGATGAAAAACCCTATACTCATCAAGATAAGATAGAGGAGTTTTTAACAAACATGCTAGAAAAAGAAAACCTTCCCCTTGATGTTGTTGTACTTTCTTCGTGGCGTTCTATATTAAAGGCAATTACCGAGGGACAGATAACTCATGAACAGGGAAAAAGTTTACTAAAATGGCTATTTAGAAGTTAAGGAATATGCAAAGGAAACGTCTGAAATCATACTTGAGACATACTATTTATACAACATGTAAGCACCATTTGAGATTATATTTCTCGAATGGTGCTATTTCGTTTGTTCCCTATGTAAAGCATTTTTTCACAATCGCTGAGAGAGATAATTTATGATTTAAAAACAATTAACACACATATTTATACTAGGTATTAATACTAAGTGATATAATATAGTAAAAAAATTATATCATTAGTGAGGTTTTAAGAATGTTAGACACCCAACAAATTCAATCAATTATTAAACACCGCTATCCATTTCTTTTAGTGGATAGAATACTAGAATTAGAGGAAGGAAAACGAGCTGTTGGAAAAAAAAATGTGACAGTGAATGAACAATTTTTTACTGGGCATTTTCCAAATTATCCTGTAATGCCAGGTGTATTAATTGTAGAGGCGCTAGCTCAACTAAGTGGAATAATCATGTTTACTACAGATGGAAACAAGGGTAGACTGGGACTTTTAGCTGGCATAGATAATTGTCGGTTTAAAAAGCAAGTTAAACCAGGAGATCAACTTCGACTGGAAGTAGAGATTACACGTCTAAAAGGACCTATTGGAAAGGAAAAGGTATCGCCACCGTTGATGGAAAGTTAGTTTGTGAAACAGATTTGATATTTGCATTTGGAAAATAACAAAGTCTAAAAACAAAAATTCATTCAAATGTATGAGTTAGTCCCTTAATTTTAAATGATAAAATTAACAAAAAAGGGGGATTGGTTCTATGCAAGCTAAATGGCCGGAAAATATGCAAGTAGCACAAATTAGAGTAGCACGCCCAACTCATCAGTTAAAGGAAATTATCAAATTTTATTGTGAAGGGCTGGGTTTAAAGAAAATTGGATCTTTTACTGGGCATGAAGGCTACGCTGGTGTCATGATTGGCCTTCCAAATGCAAATTATCATTTAGAGTTTACACAGCATGAAGACGGTAGTCCTTGTCCTGCTCCTACTAAAGACAATTTGCTCGTTTTTTATTTACCTAATTTTGAAGAGATTGAAGAGATACAAAATAGATTAGAAGGAATGGGATACAATATAGTATCTCCTGAAAATCCGTATTGGGAAAAGTCGGGTATTACAATTGAAGATCCAGATGGTTGGCGAATAGTGCTAATGAATACAACTGGGATATAATTAAAGTATCCTTTAAAAAGTCCGAATAGAAAGTGGTCATACATGTGTAGTGTGTGAAATCTTTCTTTTCGGATTTTTTATTTGCAACCATTTTCTTCTATAAACGTATTAGAGTGTAGTACATAAGAATAGAGGAGAAAAAAATGAAACTATCATTAATTTTTGATATGGATGGTACGTTATTTCAAACGGACAAAATTTTAGAAATTTCACTTGAAAATACATTTAACTATTTAAGAGAATCAAAACTTTGGGATAAAGAAACCCCAATCGAGAAGTACCGCGAGATTATGGGAGTTTCCTTACCGGTAGTCTGGGAAAACTTATTGCCAAATCAAACGTTGGAAGTTCGGGAACTAGCGAACGAGTTTTTTCATGCCCAATTAATAGCAAATATTAAGAATGGAAAAGGAGCTCTATATCCTCATGTGGAGGAAGTGTTCAGCTATTTAAAAAGTAATAACTATTCAATCTATATTGCTAGTAATGGGCAAATTGAGTATTTGAAGGCGATTGTAGATTACTATGACTTAGCTCAGTGGGTTTCTGAAACATTTAGCATTCAACAAGTTCACACGGATGACAAAGCTGATTTAGTTTCTACTATTATAAAGAAGCATGATATTCAAGAAGGTGCTGTAATAGGGGATAGATTATCAGATATTAACGCAGCTAAAAAGAATGGATTAACTTCTATTGGATGTAGATTTGATTTTTCCCAAGAAGCTGAGCTTTCTCAGGCAGAACTAGTTATTGACGATTTACAAGAGCTAAAAAGGGTTTTCAAGTAATTTTAATATGAAAAGCCGCTTCTAAGTATAAAAGACTGAGCAGATGTGTAAAAAAGAAATCTCCATTCTTTAAATCAAAGATGAGAAAGCAGAGGTAAACCACATGAGCGATTATAAGGAAATCATGAATAAAGTGATACTTTGGGGAGAAAGAGAAGACGATATTCGCGCCATTTTTGTTGTTGGATCAATGGCTAGAAGTGATAAACCTTCAGATGAATGGTCAGATATGGACTTAGTTATTGTATCTTCAGATGTTGAAAAATGGTTGAGAAATGAGGAGTGGATTAGTAATTTTGGAAACCCTCAAATATCTTTTTTAGAGGGAACTCCAGTTGGAAATTTAATAGAAAGACGAGTTATGTTTGATGGAGCAATTAGCGTAGACTTTAATTTTTTGAAATTAGAAATAGCTAAAACATTTTTAAATAGTGAAGAAGTGCAAGGTGTAATTGCGCGTGGAGTCAAAATATTACTAGATAAAGATTCCATTACTGAAATCTTTCATAATACTTCCTACGTGATAAAAAACAAAGAAGTACCTAAGTTTAGTGAATTTAAAAACGATGTAAATGATTTTTGGTTCCATGCAGTTTATGTGGCAAAGAAATTACGCCGCGGAGAGTTATTAGTTGCTAAGTCTAACTGCGATGAATATTTGAAGCGACTGTTGATAATATTTGTAAAGTTGCAATCAAAGATGAAAAATAGAACAAATCGGCAAAGTTGGCATGATGTAAGATTTTTTGAAGAATGGGCAGATAAAGAGGTAGTACATGAATTTCAGGCGATTTATGGAAAATATAATGAGGAAAGTGTTTGGGATGCTTTATTTCACACAATGCAGCTTTATAGAAAAGTTGCCCAACAAATTGCAGTAGAACTAGATTACGAGTATCCAATAATTGCTGATCAAAGTGCTACTAAACTTGTAACTAATTACTACAAAGGAAGAAATAGGTTAATAACAGAGGAGAATTAAAACATGAATTTTCTCATCACAAAAGAGGCAGATAAAGAAGGTAATAAATATATTAATAACGAGTTATATCAATACAATTTGATGCATTTTCCAGAAGATTTAAAAGGTAGATATAAAGAGATAACTCTGTTTCTAAGAGACGAAAATAATGCTGTACGTGGTGGAATAATAGGGGAAGTATGCTGGAATTGGCTAGAGATTCAAATCTTAATTATCGATGAGAATTTACGGAAATCCGGGCTTGGATCAAAACTATTATTAGAAGCCGAAAAAATTGCGCGAGATAGTCAGTGTGACTTCATTAAGCTCGATACACTTAGTTTTCAGGCGTTAGAATTTTATAAAAAACATGGTTATGAAGTATATGGATGCTTGGAAAATGTCGGCAGAGAGCATAAGCATTATTATATGAAGAAGGATCTGAATTAATAAAGAATAACTCTCTTTTACTAGAGAAAAATGGAATGATGTCGATAAGTAAGAAAAACTTTGAAATTACTCTGGATGGCACTGAATAACTGAAATAAAGTGAGTACGGAAATCATAAATAAAAAATACTTATTTAGAAACTCATAGTAGGGTATTCTGCTAAAGAGTATGCATGAAGTTGTGTGCCTTTTTTAATAATTTATGAAGAATGAAAACAAGAGTAGAGTGTGGGATTTTGACGTTCCTCCTCTACTTTTTAACTTTTTGATACCATACTTTAAATAAGTATGGAAATAAAGAAAAAATATGAATTTAGTTTGTAGTTTTAGGGCTTAGTCAGTAAATGCGATTAGATCGAAATGAAGAGCGTGCATTAAAATGGAAGAATCAATACGGCTTTTGTCCAATTATTATCATTACTTTTTGCATAAAATATATGATTCTAGTATGCTAATTGCAGTTAGTGTATATAATTTGACTAAAAGCGCTTGTAATTATATACTAGGTTACGTTATGTAAGTGAAGGTTTGATTAAAACGACAAATAGAAAACAGATGATTCACCTTAGAATGTAAATCTGTTTAAACTATAAGATTGGTGAGAATGAGATGACTATATTAAAAGAAACAATGGATATTTTACAAGATAAAATGAAATTAATTGAAATAACTGCTAATGAGAAATTATGTTTAGTTGGCCCTGTAAAATTGCCAATTAAACAAGGTGATTTTACCGCAACATTTAACTGGTATTCATGGTTAAAAGTCAATGCATCACTTTCTAAAGAAGAGGTTGTTGACTTGCTTGCAAAATCAGATTTAGCTTTTGGACAACAATCATCGGTATTAGTGTTTGGTGACTTTGCACATGAAGATGACGCACTTATTCGTATGCATAGTATTTGTCATACGGGTGATATTTTTGGTAGTCAACGATGTGATTGTGGCTATCAGCTGCACGAATCGATGAAAATGATTGCGAATCATGGTTGCGGAGCAATTTTTTACTTAGCAGACCACGAAGGAAGAGGCATCGGATTATTTTCTAAATCATTAGCTTACCTACTACAAGAAGATGGGTATGACACAGTGGAAGCGAATCATGCACTTGGCTTTGAAGATGATACACGTTCATACGACGATGCGATTCGTGTGTTAGAAGCATTAAGAGATAAACCAGTTACACTAATTACAAATAATCCGAAAAAACTTTCTGCACTAAAGGCTCATGGGTTACTAGCAGTTAATCACGTACCACTATGGGGTGGATTAACGGATACAAATCGTTTCTATTTAGAAACTAAAGTGCAAAAGTCAGGACATATTTTGGAAGAAAAACCGACTATAAACGTCTAAGGAGTGCATGGCGATGAAGAACGACCAAGATTATATGCGCCTTGCCCTTGATTTAGCTGCAAGTGCAAAAGGAAAAACAAACCCGAATCCAATCGTTGGGGCTGTCATAGTAAAAGATGGCGTAATTGTTGGAACAGGGCTACACCGTAAAGCAGGAGAGCCTCACGCAGAAGTGCACGCTTTTAATATGGCAGGTGAGCATGCGAAAGGGGCGACCTTGTACGTTACGTTAGAGCCTTGCTCTCATTACGGAAAAACACCACCATGTGCGAAACTTGTGAAAGAATCAGAAGTATCCCGCGTGGTTGTAGCCATGCAAGACCCAAACCCTGAAGTGGCTGGAAGAGGTATTAGGATGCTACTTGACGCCGGCATTGTAGTAGATGTTGGTGTGCTAGAAGAAGAGGCAAAAAGACTCAACGAACGCTTTGTTCATAATATGATCTCGGAGCGTCCATTTGTCATTTCAAAATTTGCAATGACACTCGATGGCAAGCTTGCGACTTATAATGGTCATTCAAAATGGATAACAGGAGAAAGTGCACGTGCCGATGTTCATCTACTTCGTAACGAAGTAGATGCAATTTTAGTCGGTGTTAAGACAGTATTAGCGGATAACCCATCTTTAACGACTAGGTTGCCAGAAGGCGGAGGGAAAAACCCGACTCGCATTATTTTAGATAGTCAATTACGCACACCACTAGAGGCAAATGTATTACAAACCGACGAAGCAGATACAATCATTGTCACAACTATTGATGCAGATTCAGAACTTGTAAGGCTATATGAAGAAAAAGGTGTTTCTTTTATTTATGTATCACGTGAAGACAATGGATTGAATTTACAAGAAATGCTTGGAAAGTTATTTAAACGTGGAATTACAGATGTACTCGTTGAAGGTGGAGGAGCAGTAAATGCCTCGTTTTTAAGAACTGGATTAATTGATAAGTACCTCATATATATTGCCCCAAAAGTGTTAGGTGGAAGAAATTCGTTAACACCATTTACTGGTGATGATATTGATTCAATGGATGCTGCAATAGATTTGTCATTTGAAGAAATCAAGAAGTTTGGAGAAGATATTCGAATTACAGCGTATCCAAAACAAGGTGATAAAAAGTGAATAATAAAGTAGATGTATGTATTGTAGGAGCGGGACCAGGAGGTGTACTTCTTGCGTATTTACTAGCGAAGAAAAATGTTTCCGTTATACTTCTGGAACGTCAACAGGAAGTAGGAAAAGCATTTCGTGGGGAGCATCTAAACGAAGAAGGCGAAGCAATTCTAAAAGAACATGGTCTTTTTGATGCTATAGAACAATTAGGGTTACTTCGCATGGAACAGCTGGAATATTGGCATGAGGGAATGCCATTTAAGACGGTCTTACCTGATCCAAAAGTAGGGCATCTTGGCATTCATGTACCACAAGCGCATCTGTTAACAGTCTTGTTACAGGCAGCACAGCAATACTCTACATTTAGTTGTATGATGAATACGAAAGTAGTAGAGTTGCTAAAAGATAACTCTGGAAATTTTTGTGGTGTCAAAGCAATAAGTGATGGAGAAGAAATTGTGATTGAAAGCAACATTATTATTGGTGCAGATGGTCGATACTCAACTGTTCGAAAAAAAGCAGATATTGATGTGACAATTCGAAAGCATGGATTCGATTTACTTTGGGCTAGAATACCTGCACCTAAAGAGTGGTCTCCGTCAATTAGAATGGCACTTATTGGTGATAAACAATTATCGCTATTTACACAAGCGAAAGGCTTTATTCAAATTGGTTGGAATATTGAAGAAGGCTCGTATCCTAAGTTACGTAAGCAACCATTTACTCCGTTTATCGAGCAATTGGTTGATGCATTTCCAGAGCTTGAAGAAACCGTTCATCAACATATTCAATCTTGGCAGGATTTTGTCTTATTAGATGTGTACAGTTCTACGAGTGAAAGCTGGGGAAAAGACGGTGTAATATTATTAGGTGATGCGGTGCATACAATGACACCAACAGGGGCTTTCGGATTAAATAGCGCATTAAAAGATGCAGATTTTCTAGCAACCCTCATTGATAAAAATTATGTATCGCAACTCGATTTATTGGATTGTGCAACTAAAAGAAAAAAAGAAGTAGAAAAGATTCAAGCGATTCAAATTGAGAAAGAGCAATCATTTGCGTCCCAATTTGTCGTATTGGCTTAAGGAGTAGAGCTTACGTGAAATTTGGTTTTGATATTGATGATACGTTAATTAATTTAAGAGAACATGCCTTTCATTTATACAATAAAAAATTAAATCAAAATATAGGATTAGAAGTATTTCGAAGTATTAATACAGTCGAAATCCACGAAGCATTCGGACTTGAAAAAGAAGCTGGTAATGCAATGTGGGTTAACTTAATGGAAGAAATATATTTTACAGATTGTCCAGCATTTGAAGGTGCTATTGAAACTTTGCAGCAATTAAAAAAAGACGGACACGAGATATTTTATATAACATCACGTCCCAAAAAGTATTGTACGCAAACGCGCGAATGGATGAAAGCGCAAGGCTTTCCAGTTCAAGATGATCATTTTTTCTGTGGCATGCAAGACGATGAAAAAATTGCGACTATTAAAGAGCTAGAATTAGATTTTTATTTTGACGATAAACCAGCAGTACTTGAAACTCTAATTGAAATTGCGGCGAAAGTTTATATTATGGACCAGTCGTATAATCAACATGTAGATCTACCACGTATGAAGAAGTGGTCTGAGCTAGAAAAAATCATGTCATAAATGTAGACGCATCTTTACACTATTATAGGCGACAGTTAGTAGCCAGATAGTATGAAGATGCTTTTTTTATTGGCTGAAGGAATCATTAATTCTCTATTCAGAACATCATATTGATTTGTGAAGGTTTTTTGTGCTGAGAAGAAGTCGTTGATGTTGAATATGGAAATTGGTGCAAACTAGTTAAAAAGAGATTGCCAACGAAAAAGACGGTTATGTGAAAAACATTGATCGGGACAGGTGTGAACTATTATCGATTCATCTTCGTACAATCAACGAATAATACAAATGTGTTGATTTAGCAGTTAATAAAAAGGGAAGAGACAAAACTAAATCCAAACAAATACACGGGAAAAAAATGGCAATGAATCCTAGTGAAAAGTACCAGTTTCCAAACAATCTATTCAATGGAAACCTGGTACTCCAACAGGGGAATTATTTAATAAATGCAATAGCTCGAACAGGGGAGGCTGTTGCGTTTTTTAGATTTAGTGGAAGTGCCATGAAAGTAAAATGCTTGTTTAAAGGAAGCTGATGTAGATTGACTAAGTTCTCTACAATATAGATAGGGACGCTTAATAGTTTTAAATGTACTTCTCGCCTCATATTGTCGTGGACGTCGATATTGGCCAAATCCAATCCCACACATTTTACTTGTTTTTCTACGAGCCAATCCCCCGCACAAGGTGCAAAGGCATGTTCTTCATAAAATGCCCCTTCTCCCCATGAAAGTTTGCGAGTACGTGTGATTACAATATCATTAGGTTGAACAGTAATACCTTGGCGTTTTTCGGCTTCTTCCAACATTTCATATGTCACAGCTTGAAAAGGTTCTTTAAAATCGGACACATCTAACAATACAGCATCACCATAGGCTTTAGAAAGATCCATATCAGAGGTAGATTCACCATCTCGGATAAAATGTAACGGTGCATCGATATGCGTACCACTATGATCGGACATTTTAAGCATGCGAGACTCAAAACCTTCACAAGGGGCCACATAGCGATGAGCCGAATTTTCGAAAGTAGATTCCTCTGCAATAGCAATTGGTGGATGTGATGTATATGAGCGAAGTCCATCGTAAATTTCTAAAGATAAATCAATTAGTTTCATGTAAATTCCTCCTTACATTTTAATAACAACTTTACCTGTGGCTTTATTTAATGCACTTTCAAATCCTTCAAGGCAATCTTTAAATGATACTGTTTGTGCAATTAGTTTCTGGAAAGGGTACCGAGCATCTGCTGCAAGCGATAATACGGCTTCATAATTTGATTGGGTAATGCCGTAGCTTCCTTTAATACTGATTTCTCCACGAACGATTTGATCCATTGGAACAGAAAAATTAGCAGGATTAATGCCAACTAAGATGAGTTCGCCACCTCGTTTTAAAATGCTAAGTGCTGTATTTGGAATAGCCGGATGACCAGAACAGTCTATAATAGCATCAAAACCTTTGAACTGTTCATTTGGAATATCCTCTGCATTTTCATAAACCTGAGAAACTCCAATGTCTTTAGCGAGCTGAAGACGATCTTTATCAACAGCAGTGCCTAACATAACCACTTGTGAATTACCAGAGCCTACTAAGATAGCTGCTGCACCTAAGCCAATCGGTCCTGGACCAACTACTAAGATTGACTTTTGAGCAAAGTTTTCTATTTTCAGAATAGCGGTATAGCTAACGGCTAAAGCCTCTGAGATTGCAGCGACCTCATCCGTTACTTCATCCAGGATTGGGATTAGATTTTTATTGTCCACAACCATGTAATCTGCCATTCCACCCGGTTCGCGAAAGCCATAACGTAATGCTTCCGTTGGTGTTTTTATATATTTATAATCATCGAAATCACAGCGATTACTATCACCTGCAAGGCAGAATTCACATTTGCCACAGCTTTTATACGGGTTAATGACCATACGCTGTGGAGGGATTTCGCCTTCAGCCACTGCAACAACTTTACCAGTCACCTCATGCCCTAACACTAGAGGATAGGTTACCCAATCATAGCCTCCATGCCCATCATACATATGTAAATCACTGCCACATATTCCAACAGCATTTACCTTCAATAAGCATTGATTGGGCTTTAATTCTGGTATTTCGTAAGTCTCGAATTTTATATCCTTTTGAGCTGATGAAGCTTTTACAAGTACTTTGTTATGCATTTATTTATCCACCTCTTCATCCTGAACTGAAACAGCCCTAATAATATTTAATAATACATCATCTTTATTGGCTAGATATTGTTTTTTGTCTATTGTAGACCAATCATAAAAACCTTCATTTGTCTTCATGCCAAATCGTTTGTTTTCTATTAGTTGTTCATGTATCGATAATGGTTCGATACCATTTTCAAGAGTAGGATAAACGTATTTCACAATAGCCATATGTGTATCAAGCCCATTAATATCTCGCTGTTCAATAGGGCCAGTATTGGCTAGTCGAATACCTAAACTCCATTTAGCTATGAAATCAAGTTCTTCAGGCGAGACAATGCCATTTTGGACAAGAGACATCGCTTCGCGTGATAGAGCACTTTGGAGTCTATTTGCCACAAATCCTTGAATTTCTTTTTTAAGCAGTACTGGCTTTTTATTTATGAATTGAAGAAAGGTCATCGTTTTTTGGATATGATGTTCATCTGTAAAAGCACTTGGAATAACTTCTACCAAAGGAGTGATATGTGCTGGTGAAAAGAAATGTGTGCCGATCACTCGTTCCTTATGTTTTATGTTTTCTGCAATTGAGCTAATTAAATAACTGGATGTGTTTGTACAAAAGGTAGTAGAAGTAGGGAAGTAATTTTCTATGCTTTCGAATAACTGTTGCTTCGCTTGTAAATTCTCCGTAATTGCCTCGATTATAAAATCTACTTCTTTACACTCCTCAATGGATTCTAAAAAGCGTACTTCTTGAAAATTTTTATCTGCCATTAATTCCTGACGACGTGCTGTATAACCTTCGTATAACGATACCTTGATATGAGCTTCTAAAAAATATTTAGCCAGGGCAGTACCCATAAAGCCTCCACCAATTATGCATACATGCTGCAAATGATTCACCTCCTTAATATTTCAGAACAGCTTGAACACCTACTGCATATATACAAATGGTTCTAACATCCTGCAGTACTTCTTCAGTTGCTCCTAATTGAATGGCGTTCGTCTCATGAATTTCTATGCCTTTTGGGTATTGATCACAAATGTTAATTGCGTATAAAAGCAGTTCCTTTAATAGACGAGAAACGACGCCGTCACGAAGGGAGGTAGTACGTAAATTGCTATACTTTAGTAATGTATCTGGAGCAAAATCCACTAAATACTCAATCCATTTCGGAAGCTGCTCAAACTCCGATTGATAATAGCTTACACAATCCTCTTGAGTCGAGAAAGCGGAAATGTTTTGTGGTTCTATTGTAGATTCTGCTTTTCCTGTTAGTTCAATTGCCGTAGAAATTGCATCGATGCCCGATAACCAGGCTGGGATTCCACGAGAAATAATAGCAGCAGATATTAGTTCAGCAATTTCATTGACCGTATTGCCAGCATCAATAGCTACTTCCGTGAAGTGAAGCATAGCCTGTTCCTCACGACGAGCAGCAAATATACCAACTAATAGTAATGACTTGTCTTTTTTTGATAGATGAGAATCCTTTAGTAAAGAATGCATAACGAAACCTCCATTTAAATGAAAAGAGCCGATGTTATGAAAACAAAGGCCCTTTTTTTAGCCTAGGTAAGACCAAGCTAGTGTAGCGACGATATAAACAATTCCTACATAGAACATAATCATTACTAAGAAGCCCATAATATCTTTTAGTTTTAAACGAGATAGTGCTAAAGCTGGTAAAATCCAGAATGGTTGTACTAGATCATTCCAAGCATTCCCAAGCATAACTGACATCGAAGTCTCTCCAAGTGAGGCTCCCAAAGATTTTGCTGCATCAATCATGAAAGGACCTTGTACAGCCCAGTGACCGCCAGCAGATGGTGCAAAGAAATTAATGAAGAATGAACTGATTAATCCCCAGAAAGGTAGTGAATGCTGAGTAGAAATATCAACGAATACTTTTGCAATTGTATCTACTAAGCCAGAAGCGGCCATGATTGCCATAATACCAGCATAGAATGGGAATTGAAGAATAATCCCAGATACAGTTTTGATACCATCTGATAAATGCTCCGTATATTTTGCAGGAGTACCAAGTAAAATAATCCCTACGAATAAGATGAAAAAGTTAAGAATATTTAAGTCTAATGATTTCCCATTAGAAAAATGTATTACCACGTAAATAAGACCTAAAGCACCGATCACATAAGAAAGGATGCGACTATTGTTTAATTTGTTAGCGAATGTATTTTCTTCTTCTAATACATTTATTTTTAATTTTTTCGTGTCTGAGTGTAAAGCAGGGTCAATTTCTTTCACATTTTTTGGGTCCTTCGGATGAAGCATAGCATTGAATAGTGGTAATGTGATCAATAAGAAAATAGCTGTAATAATCATTGGTAAACTAAAAATAGTTTCAGATAAACCGATAATGCCCATGTTCTCTTCTAAGAAGTGCCCAGGTGTTGAGATTAGAATTGGAATAGAAGCGGAAATTCCTAATCCATAAAATGTGAAACCAGAGTATGCAGCTGCAATAATTAATGGATAATGGACACCTTTAACTTTTAATGCTAATTTTTTTGCGATTATTCCACCGATTACTAGTCCGAATCCCCAGTTCAAGTAACTCCCGATTCCACCTACTAGTGTAGCTACAATAATTGCCGTTTTTGGTGCATGTACCATACTAGCAATCTTATTCAAGAAGCGATCAGTAATTGGTGCTGTTGCTAGTACATAACCCATTGCTAAAATGACAGCCATTTGTGTAGTGAAGGCTAAAAGGTTCCAAAAGCCGTCACCCCATGAAGTTGTTAAATTAAGGAATGAAATATCCTCGATTAAAAGTGCTAAAATAAATGTTAAAATTGTTAAACCAATCGCAAATACGAATGGGTCTGGCAAATACTTTTTCATCACAGACGTGAAGAAATTCGTTAATCTTTCCATTATAAAATCCCCCTAAAATTGTTGAATAAGTAACAATAACTCCCATATAAATTTTGTAATTTGAACAAATTAATCTTAACTTGCATGACAATCGCTAATTTTGAGTTTAACTATGCTAAACTATATCTAGTTTAAATTAACGGAGGTTACTATCTATGCAAAAATTAAATACTTTATTGGTGACTGCGTATGCAAAAGCTCCACAAGGTACGGCAATGTATGAAATCTACAAACACGCAGGAATAGTGCTTGAAATTGATAAACAAACACATAAAATAGTAGATGCCGAATTTACTTTCATAACGGAGTTAGCACAAAAATTCTTTAAACGCATGCTATTAAATTTTGACTTTACAACTGACATCAATATTTTAATCGAACGTATTGAAGACCATTACATGGCTCCTTCAAGTGGAGCAGTTATTGTCGCTTTAAAATCTGCACAGAAAAGATATTTAGAAAAAATAGCTAAATGAGCTTACTAAAATAGTTCTTGATATTAAAGCGTTTACATTTGTTCATAAAAGAAAATTCTCCTAAGAGAACTTTCTTCTATTGTACTTGGCAATTCTCAACGATTGTTGTTATGCCAAGTCCACCGGCGATACATAGTGTAACTAACCCATAACGTTTGCCTGTACGCTCTAATTCATGGATAAGCTTCGTCATTAAAATAGCACCAGTTGCCCCAATGGGATGTCCCATTGCGATAGCCCCACCATTAGGATTTACTTTGCTTTGATCTAAGCCTAGTTCTTCGATAACGGCCAGTGATTGGGAAGCGAAGGCTTCATTTAGTTCAATCACATCGATGTCTTCAATGGAAAGGCCAGCTTGTTTTAATGCTTTTCGTGTTGCTGGAACAGGTCCAATACCCATGATAGAAGGGTCTACACCAGCTGCTGCTTGAGCGATGATTTTAACCTTTGGCTGAAGACCTAGCTCTTCGGCTTTTTCTTTTGACATTACTAGAAGGGCTGCGGCTCCGTCATTACGACCACTAGCGTTAGCCGCAGTTACAGATCCACCCTCACGGAAAACAGGCTTTAAAGTAGCTAGTTTTTCTAAAGGTGTTAATCGTGGATGCTCATCTACCTTAAATATTTCCGTTGTCTTGCGTGTTTTAATCTCATACGGGACAATTTGCTTTTCAAAGTATCCATTTTGTATAGCATTTTCAGTGCGTAATTGACTTTGATAGGCAAATGCATCCTGAGCTTCACGAGAAATGGAGTATTTTTCGGCTAGGTTTTCAGCTGTTTCGCCCATTGTTTTTAGACCATATGATTCTGGCTGAGAGCCGGGTTGACTTTCTGTATTTGGATCTAATATTTGGCTATTACCTACATTTAGCCCGTACCTTGCATTGCGAATATAGTAGGGGGCTGTACTCATTGATTCTGTACCGCCTGCAATAATAACATCGCTTAATCCAAGTGCAATCTGCTGTGCAGCATTATTAATAGATTGTAAGCCAGAACCACATTGACGATGCACCGTGTAACCGGGCACTTCAAGCGGTATATCTGCACGTAATGAAGCAAGGCGAGCAACATTAGACTGATCAGCACTTTGTTTTGCTTGACCTAAAATAACTTCATCCATTTCATTAGGGTCAATTTGAGTGCGAGCGAGTAGTTCTTTTATAACAGCTGCGCCTAAGTAATCAGCAGTCTGATTCATGAGTGAGCCGCCGAGCTTTCCAATTGCAGTACGAACGCTCTCTACAATCACTACTTCTTTCATGGTTATTCCTCCTTATTTCAATGCATGGATAAATGTAGCTTCAGTATTAGCTTCTACTGTTTCTAAATCGACCCCAGGCATTAATTCAACTAAATGTAATTGACCTTCGATGTATTTAAAAACCGCTAAATCCGTAATAATGGTATCTACACTACGTGTGGAGGTAATAGGGTAATTACATTCCTTCAAAATTTTACTTTTTCCATCCTTTGATGTATGGGTCATCGTTACAATGACCTTGCGAGCACCGACTAGTAAATCCATAGCACCGCCTACACCGATAATGTTTTTTCCTGGTACAGCCCAGTTAGCGATACGTGCATTTTCATCTACTTGAAGAACCCCTAGAATTGCTACGTCCACGTGACCACCGCGAATCATTGCGAAGGATGCTGCGCTATCAAAATAAGAGGCACCAATAGCTTCTCCAACTGCAAATTTGCCTGCATTCACGATATTTGGATCAATATCTTCTTCATTTACATCCTCGACACCAAGCATTCCATTTTCAGTGTGGAAGAAAACATGGTTATGCTCAACATAGTTGGCCACAAGTGTTGGAATTCCAATGCCTAAGTTAACAATTTGTCCTTGCTCTAATTCTTGAGCAGCACGCTTGGCGATAGTTTCTTGAATTGGATTAGCCATGTACGATGACACCTTCCTTTGTCAAAATCTTTTTCGCTAAGATGATGCGATCAACGAACAGGTGGGGTGTAGCGATTTCATCACTTTTTAGTTCGCCAACTTCAACAATTTCATCCACTTCGACAATAACTGTTTTAGCAGCGGTTGCCATAAGAGGGTTGAAGTTGCGGGCTGTTTTGTAATACACAAGATTTCCTAATGTGTCAGCTTGATAAGCACGAATAATAGCTACATCTGCCTGTAACGCCTCTTCAAGTACATACTCCTCGCCATTAAACACTTTGGTTTCTTTACCCTTGGATAAATCAGTGCCATAAGACGTTTTCGTATAATACCCTGCAATCCCTGCGCCACCTGCTCGAATGGATTCTGCTAATGTACCTTGTGGCAATAGTTCAATTTCGATTTCACCACGCTGGAAGGCATCACCTACGTCCCGATTTCCAGTGAAATAAGAGCCTACCGCTTTTTTTACTTTCCTTTGTTCTAGTAATTTCCCTAAGCCTTTACCTTGCTCACCAAGGTTATTACTAATAATCGTTAAATCCTTTACATCTAGTTCTACTAAAGTATCAATTAGTGTTAAAGGACCACCTACAAGACCAAAGCCACCGACCATAATTGTTTGACCAGTTTGGACACAATTTAGTGCCTCTTTAGCCGAGTTATAAATTTTCATATTTTTTCACTCCGTTATTTTTGGATAAGTGCGTCACTAATTTCAAACCAGGAAGGGATACCAGCTGTTAAAAGACAAATGTATCCAAGTTCAGCTAAGCGGGGCTCATCTACTCCTTTTTCACGAGTTTTTTTAGCCCAGTAATCTGTTTCTGTATTTTTTAAAACAGTCGTGTAAATGCCTGTCATTAAAATGTATTTCATTTGTTCATCCACTACGTTTGATGCTAGTAATTTATCAGTTAAAGCGTTTTCATTTCCTGACACAAAAAGAGAAAGGAGCTGTTCATAGTAAGCTTTACCATCATCAGTTGAAGCGAATTGTGCATAATAACGTACAATATCTGTAGCTGTTGAATCGTGTGAAATTTTCTCAGATTGGGTGCCAGTTAGTTCAAGTGCATATTCAAAGGATTGAAGACCAATTTGTAATGCTTTTTCTCCACCGTAGTTATAGGCTACAAGTAAATACTCAACTAATTCTTCAAGCGAAGCACCACCATCAATTGTACCTTTTGTGTGATAAACCATGCTTCGTGCATAATGTCGAGCAGAGTTAATACCAACTAGTAAAATATCTTTTTCTTTTACCGAAAGTACTCCTTCAGCCATTGCTGCACCACGTAATGCAGTGTAATGATCTAGCATTGCCGGATTGTAATCATGCATTTTTTGAACCCAACCTGGTACATCATCGTAAACTTTTTTAAAGTAATCTAATCCAGTTGACATATCATATTCGCTCCTTTTTAAATAATAAAAAGGCCACACTACGCCCATAAACACATAACATAAGTGTCATTTGAGAGTAATGAGGCCAACAGTCAAGTGGGGAAAAACAAAGAAAGATCATTTCTCTGTTGCCACCTGATAGGCTTTAAAATTATGATTAACTAATTATTCACATAAAATCCGACAAATTTCAACCTTTTTTTATAATTTTTTTACAAAATCCTTTATTGTAGGGTTTACATCGCTACGTTCCTCGAAAACAAGTGTATAGTGATTACTATCAGTTGTAATTTTATGGATATTTTTTGCGTATTGCTGTGTTTCTATATACGATTCAGCTAAAAATAAAGCTGGCATAGCACCGATACCACCGGTTGAATGTACTAGTAACACTGGACATTCTACCCCAGCAAACACTTCAGCTGGTTTGTAATCATAGAAGCTTTGGAAGTCTTGGCGAATTTTAGTTTCATCCGATTTATTCTCCCAATGACCATCCACTTCTGCTATCTCATAGCGACCAACACTTTCCATATGATCATCCCAAACTACTCCAAGATTGCTATAGATTTTTTTGATTTCTTCCAAATAGGCTTCCGCAGTATCGTAATGTTTACTAATCCGGCCAAGAGAAGGCTCCACAATTTGTCGTTGATGATCTGTGCAGTTGGCAGCACCATCAAGTAAAATAACACCTTTCACGTCCTTGCGTTTACTAGCGACATTTGCCATAATGAATCCACCCATTGAGTAGCCCATTAAAATTGGATTCTGAATGTTTAATGCATCGATTAACGCAATGATATCTTGCGTATGTTGCTCGATACCTGTATTCTCCGGAGCAGCGGAACTTGAGCCACGACCTCGTAAGTCGACAGAAATAAATCGATAATCGTCCTTAAGTAATTCAGCAAAATAATGTAGTTGTTTATTATTTCCTGTTAAGCCATGAACAGCGATAATGACACCTTTTGATCCTTCGTAGTCAGCGTAAGCAAGTGTGCCGCCGTTGACTTCAATTGAACGATACTCCATATGTATCCTCCTTCTGTTTAAAGTCTAAAGTAATTTGTACACCAACTTTCCCACAATGTCAAAATATATTTTTTGTGGTATCAGGTTCCAAAATAAATTAAATTCAACGAGAACCTGGCACCATTCACTATTGAACCATGCTCTTTATATTCAACTAACAGTGGTTCTAGTTGAGGATCAATGAGCTATTTAGACAGCTCTTTTTCTTATTCATATAACGAGGCAAATTAGTTAAATGAAGAGAATTATACATTTGTAAAACCAGTTGTTTTTTTACTATATGAATCAATTTCATAATTCAAATTTAGAGCATAAAATCAGAGGATAGGTTTTATCTAAAATAAAAATTTATAATTTCAGTAACAAGCTGTTTAACATTTGGGACATGTCTAATATGTTAAACGGCTTATTTAATTATTTACCAAACCACTAGTTAAGACTAAAATGATGCGCTAATCGCCAGACATAAAAAGCTATGAGTTGGGAATTTTAATCATTGAAACATTTGAGAGGAGTTTTACACATTGGAAAAAATAACATTAGGCAATTTTTTATGCCGTTGTCTAAGCCAGGCAGGTATTAAAGAGGTTTTTGGTGTAGCTGGAGATTACAACTTTACCATTTTGGATGAATTTGAGAAGCATCCAGAGATTACCTTTATAGGCAATAGGAATGAATTAAATGCCGGTTATTCCGCCGATGCATATGCGCGTTTGAAAGGAATCGCCGCACTAGTTACTACGTTCGGAGTTGGCGAACTCAGTGCCTGTAACGCTTTTGCAGGATCAAATAGCGAAAGTGTCCCTGTTGTTCATATCGTGGGTGCGCCACCAACTCCTTCCCAAAAAGGACATAAGTTTATGCACCACTCTCTGATGGATGGAAATTTCCAGACGTTTCAACAGGTATATGAACCAATTTCCGCCTATACAACCTCCGTTACATTGGAAAACGCATCGGACGAAATCCCGAAAGCCTTAAATATCGCGCAAACAAAAAAGAAGCCTGTATATATAATGATTGCAAATGATTTACTGTCTAAGGAAATAGCAGTCAGCACTGCGGAAATGACGACCGCAGTTACTAGCAAAACGTCTATACAGCAGGCGGTAGCACATGCCAAACAACTTCTAAATCAAAGTAATAATACAGTCCTGCTAGCAGATGTTAAGGTAATGCGTTTTCATCTAGAGAAGCTAGTGCAACAATTGGTTGAAACAATGAATATACCTGTTGCGTCTACTGTTTACGGAAAAGGTTCGTTTGATGAAACACATCCCAATTATATCGGCGTTTACGCAGGGAGTTGTGGAGAGCAATCTGTACAAAATACAGTAGAAAATGCACAATGTGTAATTGCGGTTGGGTTGGTTTGGGCTGATACCAATACGGCAAACTTTACGGCCAAAATGGAATTTACGAAGACGATTCAAATTCAGCCTAACAGCGTAGTAATAGGGGAAGCAATGTATCAGAATATATTGGCAACTGATATGATAAACTCGCTTATGCAATTGAATGCCAAACAAAGTAGCCCGGTCAACCAAGCCATATTTACTTATAGCCAGACACTGGGACAGCCTAACGACGCATTGGTGGCAGCAAACTATTATCCAATGTTTCAACAGTTTATCAAGGACAACGATGTGATTGTTGTGGAAACTGGTACCTTGCAAAACGGGTTTTCACAGGTCAGGCTGCGAAAAAATGTAACGTATGTCACACAAGGTGGCTGGCAATCTATTGGATACGCCACCCCTGCAGCTTTTGGTGCCTGTGTCGCAGCACCAGACCGGAGAGTTCTGCTATTTACGGGAGACGGTTCCCTCCAGGTGACCGCACAGGAAATCAGTACTATGTTGGAACACAATTACAAGCCAATCCTCTTTATATTAAACAATGGACAATATGTTGTTGAAAAGTATCTAAACGTAAACACCTTGAACCAGAAATACAATGTCATTCCCAAATGGGATTATACCAAACTGCCAGCTGCATTTGGCGGGGACGCTTATACTGCTACCGTGAAGACCGTTGAAGAGTTGGATCGAGCAATGAAACAAGCGGAAACGGAATGTCATAACCGGCTGTGCATCATTGAGATCATCCCAGGAAACCCCTTGGATGCGCCGCAGTATTTGGTGGAATCAAGAAAAATACTTGAATCGAAGAAAATGAACCAATAACCTAGGTAAAGGAAGATTAGGTAATTTGTCGAAAAAACTTAGGATTTTCTGTGAAATTTAGGGGAAAAGAAGTAGCTATCTTCAAAAAATTTAATGGTTTAAAGTATAGAGCATTTCTTTGAATAAGAAATGCTTTTTATTTTTGCTTAAAACAAAAACCTACAATAAAAATGTTACTCAAATTAATAAAAATTTATTGTAAAACGATAAATTATGTATTAAAATCAAAATCAGAATAAATGAGTGAGGTGCTTTTTTATGGAAAAAGTAACAACGTTGTTTTTAAAAATAGCTGTTATTTTTTTAGGAGTCCCAGTTCTTGCTCTGTGCATCTTATTGGTGCCGGAGATGGCAAATCTTGCAGCAAAATTGCTTCCAGAGTTTGCTTTTATAAAATATCTCGTTTTCATCGCTTTTGATGCATCGGCGATACCTTTTTACTTTGCTTTGTATCAGGCTTTCAAACTCTTACGCTATATTGACAATAATAAAGCTTTCTCCGACTTATCTGTAAAAGCTTTAAAGAAAATCAAATACTGTGCCAACACAATCAGTATTTTGCATGTGCTAGTTTGGCCGCTCTTCTATATCTTTGCGGAAATAGACGACGCACCAGGAGTTATCTTAGTCGGATTGGTTGTTCCTTTTGCTTCGATGGTTATCGCAGTCTTTGCGGCTGTTCTCCAAAAACTTTTACAAGAAGCAATTAATATCAAATCAGAAAATGATTTAACGGTCTGAGGTGAATAACAATGGCAATTATTATCAATATTGATGTGATGTTAGCAAAAAGGAAAATGAGCGTAACAGAACTTTCGGAGAAGGTTGGAATAACAATGGCAAACCTTTCTATATTGAAAAATGGAAAGGCAAAAGCGGTTCGATTATCCACTTTAGAAGCAATTTGTAAAGCTTTAGAATGTCAGCCTGGAGATATTTTAGAATACAAAAGTGACGAAGACAGTTAAACATTGTGGAGGAAACTTAATATAACAATTATTAGGGGAGGTATAACTATGGACATTAACAATTTAATTATTGAAAATATTGCTAACCATCATGAGCTGGAGAGATTGTATAGAAAAGACCCGAAAGCTTTTAAAAAGTCATTCTCACAAGCATGGGAACAAAATCCTGATTCTCAGGTTCTTGGTGTATGGTATGAAAGATTGCATTTCAAGGAGACGGCAAATTCAGAAAAATCTTCCTTGCTTCAAAAAGGTTTCATATTCATGGGCATTTTAGCCATTCTAGCAGGAATAAGCACCAGGATCATTTTCCATTTTGTCGAACAGGAAGCAATTGCTCCAATTAATCTGGCTTTTGGTATAATTCCCTTTATTGCTACCTATTTTGTTTACAATAATACTCCGAAAAAAAGTGTTATTTATTTTCTTGCAGCGTTGTTTCTAATTTCCGGGTTTTATCTTAATATGCTGCCATTAAATTATAAAGACAGTATTTTCCTTGCTTATTTACACCTTCCCATATTCTTATGGGTATTGGTAGGGCTTGCTTTTACAGGAAATGAATATTCAAAAGGCAGTACAAGATTAGCCTATATTAAATTTAATTTGGAATATTGTATTCTCTATGCCAGCATGGCAGTTAGCGGAATGGTACTAGCAGCATTAACCATGCAGTTATTTAGCTTTGTTGGCTTGGATATAGAAGACTTCTATTTTAGTAATGTCGTTTTATTTGGTGCTGCCGCTCTCGCTATTGTGGCTGTATACCTGGTATCAATGAATCTTAAACTTGCTAAGAATATTACACCATATTTAGCTAAAATTTTTAGTCCTCTTGTTCTGGTCACATTGTTGGTCTATCTTATAACGGTTATATGGGTCGGAAAAAATCCATTCTTGGACCGCAATTTCCTGATAGCCTTCAACGGAATACTCCTTGGTGTATTGGCCGTTACCATATTTTCCATTATCGAGAGCGACTCAGAAGAGAAAAAGAATATTTCAGATTATATAAATTTTGCCTTAATTGTTCTTGCTCTTATCATTGACAGTGTAGCTTTGTCAGCCATATTGTTCAGACTTTCTTCTTATGGGATTACGCCTAATAGACTTGCTGTTTTAGGAGTAAACGTACTTATATGGGCAAATCTAATTTGGATTATGCTCTCCTATATGCGTTTTCTACAAAACAAATCCGGACCATCAACTATCCAAGATGCCGTTACTAAGTATTTGCCGGTCTACGGACTTTGGGCAGCTTTCGTTACATTTACTTTTCCTATAATTTTTAATTAGAAAGGCTCTGTTAATGTAACGAAAAGCCAAACTTCTATAACAAATAAAATCCTTAGGCCGATATTATGCAGCTTTTTATACAGAGTTGCATAGTTTTGGTTTATTTTCATTACTAAAGTTAAAAAGAGGGTATTCAAAATGTCCAGTTTCATAATTTAAGTTGCTTGCTTATAGATTGATAAATACTCATTTTGTTTAAATTTTCAGCACTGTAAGATGTATAAAATACAAAAATAGAAAACACTTCACCTTTAAAAGGAGAGAGGACTTATCTATTACTGATGAGTTCTTTCTCTTTTTTCTATTAATGTTTGTCATAAATGAACAACAAATCTATTTTAATTCTCGGAAAAATTTTTCTGATGCACGAATATACGAAAATGAATCGTATTATGTATGAAAGGAGGGTGGTTATGAAAACGTTCGCCGGCTTACGTGTTCATGAGATTGTTCAAACTTTTAGCGACACCTTAATACGAATTGCTGTGCATCAGACAAAAAATATGTCTGAGGCGGAGGATATTGTTCAAGAGGTCTATATGACACTTATGAGACAGAAAAAGCCCTTCGATAATGAAGTACATTTAAAGGCTTGGCTCATCAAAGTGACTTTTAATAAATGCAAGGATTACTTTAAGTCTTCACGCTTCAAGAAGACGGTACCAATAACAGAAGAGATGACGTTTATTGCAAAAGAGGACCAGTTTGTTCTCCCTGAGATTTTTGAGTTAGATCACCAAGAGAGAGCAATTGTTTACTTACATTATTACGAAGGCTACACTACTGCAGAAATTGCAAATCTATTAGAGATGAAAATAAACACGGTAGGTTCAAAACTGAGAAGGGTACGAATAAAGTTAAAAATTATTTTAGAAGAAGGGAGTTAAGTATGATGAATGCTTATAAGAAAGTGATGAGGCAGATTCATGCTTCCGAAGAATTTAAGAGCAAAATGCTTAAAGAGATGATTGAATATAAACAAGAAAAGAGGGTTAATATGAAAAATATAAGATTATTGGTTGGAAGTTTAGTAGCTTGTACTGTAATTGCTGTAGTTGCTATAACAAATTCAAACAACGATTCAGCGTTAGATTTGACGGAAAGAATTGTGGTGGATAATTCAGGTCCTGCTACAAGTGTAATGCTAAATATCGAAGGAATCATAACAGAAGTTGGAAAAGATGGACTGAGCTTTACGTTGGATAACGGAATGAAAGTAGTGGTTACAGATGAAACAAAATTGGGGATAGATGGTCCAACTGCACCTCCTAAGGAAGAACAGTTATTTGAGCCTACATTTAGAGTGGGCAATTTAATAGGCGGTTTTACGGAAGTTACGTCCGCAGATCCAGTTATTGCAGAAGTAATTTATACTAACTGGAACTTTGAGAATCCTATTCGATAAGGTTCTGTTAAATTTAATATTTTTATACAAAATAAGTAACCTTGGACCGTTCAGATTGAAATAAATGGAATCCTTATTAGCTTTAAGTTTATTTGATAAAATAATGAGAACCACCTAGAACGTTGGTAATACAACGATTTAGGTGGCTTTGCAATTTACCAAACTTTTATTTTGGAATGTTTTATAGTATATCCATTTTGATAATCCGCACCAATCAACAAAAGTTAACATAAAATTGACTCTATAAATGTACAATTTTTACTTGTATAAGGATGTATATATATTTTATTTCTTTCAACAACAAGTCTTATATAGAAACATCCAAATCTCCATGCATATGAAATGTACATGAGAAAGTTCCGGACTATATAAAATATTAATCTATGGTAAAATATACTATAAATATAAAAAATTAAATGATTGGAGAATGAATAAATGAAATCTATCATAATGAAAGCAGGCTTTTTAACTTGCATAATACTTCTGATTTGGACTTATGAAGAAGCTTCCGCTGAATCAACATTTATCTCTAAATGTTCATCATATGGTGAAATTAAGCCAAATCAAAATCCCACTTTTCAGCATATGAACTGCTTACTTACGAATGCGGCTTTAGAAGCAAAAATCCCTCCGGAAGTTGTAAAAGCTGTGGCTTCAAAAGAAAATGGGGCTTGGAAACAATTTGATGAGAATGGCCAACCTATAATCTCAAAAGACAAAGGGATCGGTCTTATGCAAATTACCAATCAACCAAACTATGATCAAGAGAAATTGAAATACGATATCTACTACAATATTCAATCTGGCCTTGAAATACTTAGTAGCATGTATCGTCGTACAGATTTGCCTAAAATAAAAGGGTCTGGACGAGAAATAATCGAAAATTGGTACTTTCCCGTCATGGCTTATAACGGTACAAAGCCTAGTAACAGTCCTCTTTATCAGTCAAGTGGATTAAAGAATTTAGATGCCTATCAAGAAAAAGTTTTTGCTTTTATAGAAAAAGATAGTTACATAAACGATACAAAATTAGGGCAGTTTCCCTTTAATGGAGTTGACTTTGAATATGATCCTAACAGTAGTGAAAATATTATATTCAGAACCATGGAATATACATTAACGGATCAAATGCATACTTCAGCATATCACTTTCAAAAAGGAGACAAAGTATTATTAACAAAAGACACTGTAAAGCTAAGGTCACAACCAAGTACTTCTTCAGTTGCAAAATCTCTATCAAAGAATACTACCTTAATTATAGATGGTAATTTCTTGTTTGATCAGTCTGTGACAAGTATAAACCAATTTGTATGGTATCCAGTTAAAACGGAAGATCATAAGGTAGTAGGTTATATTTCCTCTGCTTACATTACGAATAAGTTGGCTGTACCCACTGTAATAAAAGTTATGTGGGGAAAAACAGAACTAAAATTAGGGCAAATAGGTAAAGTTACTATTCTATCCAATACGAATTTAGTAAAAATGGATAGTAACGGTTCATTGACTACTGTCCGTACTTTGAAAAAAGGCGAAGAATACCGAGTCTATAGTTATAATAGTAATCATGGCGGTTTATATGGTGTGGGTGGGGGAAGTTACATTCAGAAGTCCTCAAATATAAAATACGAAACACCATCTAAAAGCAAGTTAGCATTACTTGCACAATAACCAAAATACCAGCAGATAATCTAACTTCAGGAGACTTGAATACTGGATTTGCAAATTACCTGATATGAAAATTGTCTATCCAAACGGTTGAATATTCACCTGTACTGTTCTAATTGGAAAGATGAATTATAGGACGATTATATGGGAATAAATACTATTTTTGCATAGGGAAAGGCAATTCAAACCATTGTAAAAGCAACTATTAAAAATGTTGAAATACAAAAAAAAATTAAGAAAGTCCTACTCACTTAATTGTGGGTAGGGCTTTATTATTTTACATGAAAGTCAATTCCGCGTTAGTTTAAATTTGCACCAACAACCCTAACTATTAAGTTCTTCAATACATGATAAATTACCTATTCAATAACATAATCTTTTCATAATCTATAAATATCATTAGGAAAGGAGTGAGTATATTATGTATGGTTGTGGTGAATATTCATATGGTGGGTACAGTAACAACGGGTCGACCTTCGTATTGATTGTAGTATTGTTTATCTTATTAATTATTGTCGGAGCAACTCTTATGAGATACTAAACAAAAATGAAGTAGATTATTTGAATTAATCGAGATAGCTTTGACAACATCGCTTTTTAGTCGTAGGGCAATTTATTTGTCTATTTTATCAACGATTTTAGAGAGATTATTAATTAAGAAGGTAAAAATAATATCTATACTATCTCATTAAGTATCTTCTCTTCTAAAAAAACGACCTTCTCCTAAATGAGCTGGTCGTTTTTTAGTGTAAAGAAATAGTAATATAACCGCATTTATCGCGCAATTTCTATTTCTTCCGCAATTGCATTTGAACCAACAACTTTTATACCAAAACAATAATGAAATAAAAAACACATGCTAAATATACTATGGACTGCGAATTATGAAAGTTTATGCTGCTGTGGAAAGGTTACATTCCAATTCACGTTTAGTAGCAATATATAAAATTTTAATTGACAATCATTATCATTTAAAATAGAATAATAAATGGATAAGCGATATTGAAAATCGTTATCAATTAAACTAATATAGCTTAGGAGTTAGCTTATGGGCAAAAATCTATTATTCAAGATTTCAATCCTTCTATTAATATTTGGATTCGTTTTACATACACCTGCATTAGCAACTGGAAATACAAGTGAAGATATAAAGAAAGCTGAGGAATCAATTGATAAAGCGATTGATCTTGCTTCGAAAGGGGATCTTCTAGAAGCAAAAAAAGCTTATGATGAATTTAATAAAACCTGGCGAGAGATTGAGGAAGGGATCAAGGCTGATTCAGTTGGTGCATATCGAGATATTGAATCGAATATGGGAAAGGTAGTTTATGCCTTTACTATAAAAAAAGAGGACCAAGTTTTAGTGGCTCTACAGGGTTTAAAAGATGTAAATGAAAAAGTAGCTAACGGAGGGTATCCAAAAGATTCTGGTTTTAAGAAAGAAGACATTTCTTTAGATGATTTTATTCTAATTCTTCAACAAACCAAAAAAGAAATAAGTGAAAAAAATCAAGGTCTTGCTATTGAGAACATTAAAAGTGCTAGTAATAGCTGGTTAAGTGTAGAGGGAATCGTTGTTGCGCAATCAGCTTCAGTTTATAATGATTCAGAAAGAGACTTGGTAACAGTTCAAGCAATGCTTTCGGCCAATCCTCCTGAATATGAGCAGGCTAATAAGGTTATTAATAATATGGTAGAATATCTAACTCCATTAGCTAACAAATCTGAATACACGTATTGGGATGCAGCTATGATTCTCATTCGTGAAGGTTTAGAAGCATTACTTGTTGTAATTGCTCTTATGTCCTTCGTAAACAAATCAGGCGAGACAAGAGGAAAAGGATGGATTTGGTCTGGAGTACTTGGAGGCTTGGGAGTTAGTATAATTCTTGCTCTCATTGTTAAGTTTGTGATTTCATCAGGTGCATTTGGTAATAATAATGCTCTAATTGCTGGATGGACTGGGGTATTTGCAGCTGTAATGTTATTATATATGAGTTATTGGCTTCATAGTCAATCGAATATCGCGGATTGGAATCGCTATATTCGTGAAAAAAGCCAAACAGCATTAACAACTGGAAAGCTCGTTTCTTTAGGTGTTCTAGCCTTTCTAGCAGTATTTCGTGAAGGAACAGAAACGGTCTTGTTCTATATTGGTATGGCAAGTCAAATAAAGTTACAATCACTTTTGTTAGGCTTTCTAATAGGTGCAGTAATACTTGGAATTTTAGCCTATTTGATGATATTTGTTGGGTTGAAATTACCACTTCGACCATTCTTCATGGTCTCTAGTGTGATTGTTTTTTACCTTTGTGTTAAATTTACTGGTATGGGTATACATAGCTTGCAATTAGCTGGATTAATTCCAACTACTAATGCTCCAAATATACCAAGTTTAAATTTTTTCGCTCTATATCCTTCATGGGAAAGCACTATACCTCAAGTGATTTTAGTAATAGGGGCAGTAAGTATCATTTTATTTAAACAAATTAAAGTAAAAAAAGTGATTTCAACAAACAATAATAGTTAAAAAGAGAGTAGGAATTGAATATGAAAAAGGTAACATCAAAGTTTTTAACAATAGCTCTTGGAAGTCTATTATTATTAGCAGGATGTGGTTCCAATAATAGTAAGGTTTCTGAAGGTGTCAATAAAATGTTAGATACTACTAATCAATTGTCAAAAGCAATTAATAATGGAGACCAAGAAAAGGTGAAAGAAGTTGGTCCAAAATTAGAAGATCAATGGAAAACATTTGAAGATGATGTAAAAAAAGATAATAAGGATCTTTATGATAAAATTGAAAACTATCTTGACCCAACGATTGCAGGAACAGAAGCTTCTGAACTTGATAAAGACGCATTAAAAACATTGAATGATCAACTTACTAATGCATTGGAAGAATTAGCTGACAAAACAAAATAAATTTAAATCTAAAAAAGTCGAATCCCTTTAACCAAAGAGGGAATCGACTTTTTTTAAAACAACTATAAAGGTTTCTCTAGTTTAAGAAAACGAATCACGAGGGTAAATCAAGTTTATAGGTTATGTAATGATTCCATCTTCTATTCATTAAAATTTTTCTTTCATAAAAAAGTTCATTAATAATTTCGCAAAGTCTTGTACCGAATATAATTAACACTTTGGATTATTTTAATAAATGTAATGTACCACAATGACGTGCGCCAAGTTTTATTCACCTACAACCATGTTCAATAAAAGAACAACATAGTTGTAGGTGAAAGGATTTGATTTTGAATTAGTAATATTGTGTGAAGTAGAGGTACTAATCGGATTCTATCTTAATTTTATATTAAAAATAGAGTTGTGATAAAGAAGAAAGGAAAAAATTCTCTTCTAAAGCGATTTCGTATAAACATTCCTCTTCCTGGGACTATCCCATCTATCATTCCGATCTGTCTTCTACCCATTCTATCTCTCATCATAACCCGACGGCCCATATTTCTCATAACAAACGGTTCCATAATATCACCCCTTTCTGAAGTTCGAGTATTCTTTGAATTCATTCTAAACAATTCCAACATATTGTTCTCATATCTTTCTCCAAGCAAATTATTGATAATAATGGGCAGATTGCTTGAACCTGCCCATTATCCTTATTATTCGTGGTGGTAATACTTAATGGAGTGAAAAATATTAAATATTATTCACCACATAGAGATTAGTAACTACTCATAAAAGAAGCACCTACGATGATAAGGAGAATAAACAATACGACAATCAATGCAAAGCTTGAATTCATTTTACTGCCACCGCTATAGTTTCCATTATATAATTCTTCACTCATATATTTTCACCTCCTACATTAAGATTAAGGATTACTAGAATACATCCTTAAAAATATGTTATGTCAAAAATATAAATGAACTTGGACTAACGTGATAAGTTTCACTTTCTTAGCATTAATTTCGCAAAATATTAAAATACCCTCAATGTTCAAAACTCAAATTTTACGTAAAAAAAGTCTTTAAAAAGAGATAAAATCAGGTGATAGCCCATTTAGATCTATGTAGTTCTTCCATATATTTTGGAATGTTGATTAATAATAAAGTAGTATGGAGTTGCTTCTTGTAACATAGAAGTAGCTTTTTCACTTTCAAAAAATTCACGGAAAATTCAATGATTCCAGCAAATTATTTAGGAAGAGTAGTCGGATGTCCTGGAGAGTCAGTCATGATCAAGTATGGTCACGTATATATAAATAATAAAAAATTAGATACTTTTTATGGAGAGGCAACAATTACTGGAGCTACAGAAGAGGAGTATTTCGAAAAAGCAGATCTAAGCCAAGTAGAGGATATTGATTGGGTGAAAAGTTACTTTAAAACAGATCTAAATCCCATTAAAGTAGAAGAGGGCACGATTTTTGTATTAGTTGATCAGTGGTGGAGGGGGACAGACAGCAAAGATTTCGGTTTGTTACCAGTCGAAAGAATACATGGAAAGGTATTGGGTTATTCGAGATAAAGAAAAGGACTTCAAATGTGAAGTCCTTTCAGACTGTTGACAAACGCTCGCATTCTTCGTTGCTTGCACTTCGTTGTAAGCTCATGAACTTTAGTTCTATTCGCTTCCGCCTCGTGCTAGCGCGCCTCGACTGACAAGCGTTTTCAAGACAGTCTGAAGAGATACCAATCAAAAATGACTTTGTCTACAACCTAAAAGGACTTCAAATGTGAAGTCCTTTGCTAATTAAAGGCAAGCTTTTTTTGTACAATCCTTTTGAAGAATTATCTCTTTTTCTTCTTTCCAAGTTCTTTCGTAGCAGCTTTATTTTTATCAACTATTTTTTCAAACTCAACATATACATGAAATATATTTTCTTCCAATTTCTCAACATTAATCACTTTGCATTTTCGACCTTTTATTTTTATTTCCTCATCAATAGTAGGAATTCGCCGCAAAGCTTGATTTAACACTCGAGTTTTATTTTCAAAAAAGTGAATGGCATACATCTTCTTATCCCCCTTATTCTTTAAAACTAGTTTCTAAAAGATAGAATCTACATATTTTATGATTAGAACGGAGATTTAGAACATAGTAATAAATAATATGTGGATTAGTAATGTGATTGTAATAGTTATGATAAATTCAATAAGTAGTAAGCATCCGTCAGTTATATTCTTGAACAAATGGAAGAGAAAAAAGCGTTATGATAATATGAAAAATATACGAAACTAATAGGTTTTATCAAAGGTTAAGGGAACTAGTTGAAGATGTATGTTTGGAGGAGTTAGTAATGGAACAAATTAATGAAATTGTAGCAGAACGGAGAACGTATACATCTTATAGCGAAAATCACATTCATTCATATGGCCAGTTAATCTTACCTATTGAAGGAAAACTTTCTATAGAGGCGCGCTCAACGGAACTTTTACTAGACCCTGAAACAATATTATTCATTCCACCTGATTGCGATCACACATTTCATTCAGATGTAAGAAACGAGTTTATAATACTAGATATCCCAACTTTTATGTTTACAGGTAGCGAATTACAGAATAGAGTAATCTCCTATCAAGTTAATAACAAATGGAGAAGTATTCGATATCTAATTTTGAATGAAATAGAACAACAATCTTTAAATGGTTCTGCTCTAAAAGAGCTCTATCCCTATATTTCTCGACATCTATTCCATGAACAACAATCTAAATCTATTATGTACATTCATGAACATTATGACAAAAATATTACTGTGCAAGAGCTAGCATCAATTGAAAACTACAACCGTTCCTATTATTCGGAATGGTTTCTTAAAGAAACCGGTAAATCACCTTCTGCATATATACAGGAAGTACGTATAAATAAAGCAAAAGAATTACTTTGCAATACAAATTTACCGATTTTACATATTGCTATTCAAGTAGGCTTTGAACATCAATCGTCATTAACACGAATATTTCAAAAATATGAGGAAATAACACCAAGCCAATTTCGAATGAAAAATATGAGAATCTAGAAAAAAATGTTCAAAAATTTTTAGTGAATACCCACATACGATATTTAGATAAAAACATCTGATTTTCGGAAAAAACGCTCATCTAATTTATGTGAAAATTAGATAATAGCTTGGTATAATGCCTAAGTTTAAGATCTTTAGCAAGGAGCGGAAGTATGAAAACAGTAATAGCATTATTTTTCACATTCTTATGGTCATCTGCAGCAATAGCAACAAAGTTTGGATTGTATTCTACTACTCCTATGGTATTGGCTACCACTCGATTCTTAATCGCGGGAATTTTGCTTTTTCTTTATGTTTATTTGATTAATAGAAAATATCCTTGGCCGAAGTTGCAGGACTGGCGAGGGCTAATTGTTTTAGGGCTATTGAACACAACACTTTATTTAGGTGCAACCTTCTGGGCATTGAACTATGTATCCGCTGGTATATTTAATTTGTTTGTTACAACAAATCCTTTTATCGTTGCTATTCTTTCTTACCTTTGGCTAAAAAGAAAAGTTTCTTTAAAAGAGTGGTTGGGAATGATTGTTGCTTCTATTGGATTACTAATAGCCACTTGGCCCTCTTTAACAAGCAATGAAGTAAAAGGAATTGGATTGCTTATTTTAGGACTAGGAATGGTTTCAATGTCACTTGGAAGTGTTTATTTTAAAAAATCCAATTTAAGTCTTCCGAATATTGTCATTAATACATGGCAAGTGTTGATTGGCGGAGTTGTTTTAATCCCAATTACTTATATCCTCGAAAAAGATAGTTATTTTATAAAAATGGATTATTATCTAATTGGGTCGTTAATTTGGTTAGTGTTTATTATTTCAATCGTTACGATGTTACTATGGTTTTACTTGTTGAAACAGGATGCAGTAAGGGCTAATAACTGGTTATTTATGACACCAGTTTTTGGGTATTTATTAGCTGCAATTTTTCTAAATGAAACAATTACAAAATATGATTTTATAGCAACCATATTCGTTATAACTGGGTTATTACTTTCTGGTAATTTAGCAATTTTCACAAAAAAGTCCATAAAATAAAGCAGTAGAAGAAAACCAAATTGTTTTCACAATTTATCGAGAAGTATTAGGTTTAACGAATAGAGTGTTAAAGTTAAGGTTAATGACCTACAATCAATGAATAAATAAATGGAGAAAAAATTTTGTAAGAAGAAAGTATTGAAGAAATTGGTTCTATCTTTTCTGTTTTTGATTACACTAAATGTAAGTGAGTGTGAATCGAGGCGAAGGGAAATTGACGAAAAAATGGGGTATTAGAGCTCTAGTACTATTTGGAATGTATGCATTAGCGATGTATTTTTATATCTTTCATAGTGATAGTGGTGGTATACCAGCAGCTTTTAAAGGAACAGTTGCAGATCCGTCCGTTTTTATGTCGGAGCGTGAATTGTATCTAAGTGAGGAATATTCAAAAATTAGGAATTTCCTTTTCTTTGTAGTAACTCCGTTTGAATGGCTTGTTTATTTATTTATACTGATTACGGGGCTATCTCTAGCATTTGAAAGATGGTTACCTTTGCAAAAGAAATGGGTAATATTTCAAAATGCAATTTATGTATTTTTATTATCGTTAATTACGTTTATCGCTTTATTTCCATTAAACTATTACCAATATTTTTTGAGTAAATATTACGAAATCAGTACCCAAAGCTTTAACTCTTGGATGCGAGATAATGTCATAGAATTTTGGGTTAATTTTGGAATAACTTTCTTTATTGTGACTTTTCTATATTGGCTTATGAATAAAAGTATAAAGAAGTGGTGGCTTAGTGCCTGGTTATTGATGATACCTTTCTCCATATTTCTTCTATTTATTAAACCAGTAGTAATCGACCCTTTATATAATGATTTCTATCCGCTAACAAATAAAGAATTAGAGACCAAAATTATCTCTCTTGCTGAACAAGCAGATATTCCAACTGAGCATGTATATGAAGTAAATATGGCGGAAAAGACAAATGCGTTAAACGCTTATGTTACGGGTATTGGGAGCAATGCCAGAATAGTGTTGTGGGATACGACTTTAAACCGCTTGTCAGAAAATGAAATTCTCTTCATTATGGCACACGAAATGGGGCATTATGTGGAGAAACATATATACTTCGGAATCGCAAGCTATCTCATAACTTTACTTGTTGGTCTCTGGTTAATAGGGAAACTAATGCCTTGGATCATCGCTCATTTTGGACATATATTAAAAATTAAACGAATAAATGCTATTCATTCGCTGCCTTTATTTTTACTTATTTCTTCTATCTTATTATTTGTTTCAAGTCCACTGTCAAATTACTTTTCTAGATATCAAGAAAATAGAGCGGATCTTTATGCAATAGGTTTAGTGGCTGACCCAGATGCAGCTGTCAGCACTTTTCAAGAACTTACAAAGGCAGGATTAAGTGAAGTGAACCCTCCAGTACTCGTAAAATGGTTTCGGTATTCCCATCCTCCAATGCTAGAAAGAATAAATAAAGTAGCAAAGGAAATTGGAAAAGTTGAGTGAGGAAATATCTGAGAGTGAATGTATGATAATAACTGATTGAATTTTGCGAATAGGCTAATAATAGTTTGACAGTTAAATAACCTTATGCTATTTTTACTGTAATATCTTAGAAGGGATGATGAGTGACCAATGTTAAACTAATTCTATTTATTGTAAAAATGTATACACATTTACATGCAAAATAGGATTAGTCTGCTCATTTATCATATTTCGAAGAACCTTATACATTCAAAATAGGTGTATTTGTTATGCATAAATGATTACTTATAACGACTGATCCTTCCAAATAAAAGGGAGGATTTTTTTGTTTCCTCTCATTAGAGGTGTTTTGAATGACAGGGAATATTCTAATTACAAATATGACATTTAAATACGCATCGATGATCCAACCGATTTTTAAAAATGTAAATTTAAACATTAATGAAAATTGGAAATTAGGGATTGTTGGCAGGAATGGTCGAGGAAAAACAACTTTTTTAAAAATCCTTTTAAACCAGCTTGATTTTGATGGATCTATAGATTCAACATTAGATTTTAAATACTTCCCATCATATCCGGACATTCATGAAGATTTAACCGCTTTAAGTGTGTTACTAAAACAAAACCCACATATTAATATTTGGCAAATTGAGCGTGAGTTAGCCTATATGGATTTATCGCCTAACATACTAGATAAAAAATTTAGTGTATTAAGTGGTGGGGAACAAACAAAACTCTTGCTAATTGAGCTATTTTTGAATGAAAATTCATTTCCTTTAATTGATGAACCGACAAATAATTTAGATTTACATGGCAGAAAAATCGTTGGACAATACTTAAAAAAGAAAAAGGGATTTATTGTTATTAGCCATGATGAGTCATTTTTAAATAAATTTGTTGATCATGTTTTAGCAATTAATAAAGAATCGATTAACTTGATCAAAGGAAATGTGGATACGTGGAAATACGAAAAAGAAAATACTGATTTGCTTTCTGAAGAAAAGAATGCCGAACTAAAATCGGAAATTAAACGTCTTAATGATGTTTCAAGACAAGTGAGCACTTGGGGGATAAAAAAAGAGAATAGTACAAGAGATGCATCAGCAAGGCGATCAGCTGCTAAACAAATGAAAAGAGCGAAAGCAATCAAAAAAAGAACAAACGCAATGATTGAAGAAAAGGAAAGTCTTATTAATAATATCGAAAATGTATTTGAACTTAAAATGAATGTTAAACAACCAAGAAAACAAGTTTTGTTCTTTCGTGATTTTTCAATTTTAAGAGAGGGTGTCCCCCTTTTTAAGCCTATCAACTTAGACGTATATCCAACTGAAAGATTCTTTATTGAGGGGAAAAACGGAGTCGGTAAATCTACTCTATTAAATTTTATACTTGGAACAGAACAGTTAGAATCGATCGGTGAGTATCGAATAATATTGAGTCAAAAAAATCAAGAAGATATAGATTATTCCTCATTCCTTAATCGATTAACTACTAAAGAAGAAAAAGAAGAATACTGGTATCTATTATATCTATTAGGTATTCAACGTTCTAGTTTCTCGGGTAATTCAAAACAATATTTTTATCTTGTTTATAGATTAGCAGATAAATCGAGGAATTTATTAATAAGTACTCCAAATTGTTAATATAACTGACTAGAGTTATTGCTTAGGTATAAAAATAAGAAAAGTCGATTCCTTTAAACTCAGGGAAACGACTTTTTTTGCTGTTTGCAAGCTTCGAATTTTATTATTTACGTGCTAATGGAGTTGTTTTCTTAAATAAGGATTATTTTAGGTAAACTGGACAATCTAAACCTAAACATTACTTTTGGGGCGATGACATTGAACAAAAATGTTCCTCTTCTATTGGTTTTATTTTACATGTTATTTGTGTGTTGAATTATGGAAAAGTAAATGCAAATCTAAACTATACACCACCTTCTTTTGAGGAGAAGTTCACTGAAATTGGATATAAATCTGTAAAAGAGGCGGTTAAGGAGTTTGAAATATGAATGATTCCCTAGAAAATGTTTGTTAATAAAGATTTAACTGAAAATATTTATAAAATTGAATTCCTACATTAAAAAATAAATTGAATTTAAAAGACAAAGAGTATACACTTCAAGATGATCTCAAAGCCATATACTTTGAAGACCAACTATTCAACTTTTTTGTCTTTGAAAAAAATAATTTACAATATATTCTCGGATTTCATAAAAAGGTATCTAAAACAGAAACACCTGACACACTAGTTCGGATAGCTAATTCAGTAAAATACTATTAGGTTCCTTGGTCAAATTCGAACTTTTTTATTTCGTGACCACAAAATTATGTTACAGTTAGAAAGTATATTTTAAAAGTGAGTAGGCGATCAAACATGATTGAGGTAAAAACATCTCCAATAAGTGGTGGAGAATTCAATAGAGGGGTATTTGCTAAATGTGATTTCAAAAAAGGTGAGCTTTTACATGAAGCACCTGTTATTTCTTATCCGAATGAAGAGCATCAATACATTGAGCAAACCATACTCGGGGATTATGCTTTTGAGTTTGGGATAGGTCAATCTGCTATTCTTCTTGGTTACGGAATGTTGTTTAATCATTCGTATGAACCTAATGCAACGTATGAGATTAATTTTAAAAATCGTACATTTGACTTCTATGCTTTCAAAGATATAAAATCTGGAGAAGAAATTCTAATCAATTATAATGGCGACGTTGATGACAAAGATCAACTGTGGTTTAATGAGGAATAAATGATTTAGACGCGATTTGACGAATCTTTTCAGAATAATTATTTTAGAACTGTAGAAAAATTATTTTTAAAACATCATAAGTAACCATCTATCAAGTGTCTGATAGATGGTTATTGTGTTTATAGAAACAAAATGAACAGAGCTATTTCATAATATAGTTGCATTATCGATTTTGTTGGTTATTTTGTTGTGCGTTTTACGTTTAGTTTGATTCAAATCTTGATCTCCAGCAAATTCTTCACGATTATTGTTTTTTGAATTAGGTTCTTTCTTCTTAAAGTTTGGTTTTGTTTTCTTTGCCATGATATCGTCACCTCCTAGAGTTTAATGTGCTCAGAATAGAAGGTGTTATTCAAAATGATTAAGGAATCAACACCATTTCGGTTATATTTATGAATGGTAACAGTGAAACAGATTATTTAATCAATAAAATAATTAAATTTAATAACTTTCAATTTCAAATTAAGGTTATGAAAGGTTGTTTTTATACAAACTATTAAGTTTCCAATCAGGAGCTACTATTTAATAAAGGAATTATTACTTTTTCTGTTATTGTACCCTTCTGCTTTTGCAGAGGAACACAATGAGAGAGGGGACAAGTTAGTCAAGTGCTTATTTTGATTTGATCTAGCTTGCTTCATTATTCTTAGACAGCATTTGTATCACCTCAAGCATTGGTATATCTATAAAAAAAATAGACTGAAGGCAAACCTGATTTTCGGCGAGCTTGTCTACAGTCTGATAGCCACCTGTAGGTGACTTTCTCTATATCTGTACTTTTATTAGAAGTGAATCATAAAATATATACATCTTTCCATTTGACGTATATTTTATAGAGTAGGCAAGTTTATTGCGGTTTCAATATTTTGTAGACTTAATTCGGTTTGCTTGTCACGATCCCATGCATGATACCAGCCTTTTTCCATCATATAATTTGAAATTATTTCATGCATATTAAGAGATTCCTCTAAATGATGAGTGAGAATGGCTTTAATCTCTGGTGTTTCTGACTCAGTAACGGCCATGGCATAATTTCTGATGCCGCTTTTAGCTGAATTCAGTAGATCCATTGCTACAACTTGGTCAGTCAGAGCGTCCATGCCAGTTATATTTTTAATTATCGGATACATGTTCTTTCATCTCCTAATTAGGCTTTGCTTTAGATAGGATGGAAGCAAATTCCTGTAATTGTCTAGTGGAAGTATCAACGTCTTGTTGCAAAATATTTTTTAGTTCTTCATCTGATACTAAACCTTTCATTGTTTTGGACTTAGTTAAACAAAGGGTTTTAAATGCGGTTATTTCTTGTACTTCAAGGACTTCATGTAATGCGTAATCCACTATACAAACCTCCTTTATTTAGGGTTTCAGAACGACCTTAATACAATTATCCGTCCTTCTGTCAAAGATTTCATAGCCTCGCTTAGCTTCACTCAATGGAAGTACATGACTTACTACATCACTTGGATCGATTTTACCTGTAGAAACTAACTCAAACATATATGGCATATAGTGAATAACCGGAGCTTGTCCTGAGCGAATATTCACATTCCGTTGGAAAATATCCCCTAGTGGGAAACCGTTATACCTTCCTCCATATACACCAGTAACTTGAATGGTTCCACCCTTTCTAACCGATTGGGAAGCAATGACAAATGCACTCATGGTTCCACCGTGAAGCTTTAATCCGCTTGCAAGGAACTCTAAGTCGCTCATTTTTCCATCCATGCCCACTGCGTCAATGACAACGTCAGCTCCACCCTTAGTCATTTCCAAAAGATGCATTCCGACATTTTCGTATTGCTCAATATTTACGATTTCTACGTTGTTTGTACGTTTGGCATGCTGCAAGCGGTAATCAATGAAATCAACAGCTATTACTCGCTTTGCCCCTTTTAGCCAACAAAACTTTTGTGCAAAAAGGCCGACTGGACCGCAACCAAGAACAATTACAGTATCCCCGTTTTTAACACCCGCATTGTCCACACTCCAGTAACCAGTAGTCATGGCATCGGCGATAACACTTAATTTTTCATCAGGTTCTTCACAAGTTTCAGGAATTTTAAAGTGGGTGAAGTTAGCAAATGGCACTCGTAAATATTCGGCTTGTCCCCCAGGGTAGCCGCCGGTAGTACCTGAGTAGCCGAAATAAGCTCCCATTTCTCCATTATCATTGGAATTATCACATTGGCTCTCAAGGTGGTTTTTACAATAGACACATTCACCGCAGGCAATATTAAAAGGAATAATGACTCTGTCTCCCTTTTTTACCTTTGTAACACCGGGTCCGACCTCTTCTACGATCCCCATTGGTTCATGTCCTATTACATAATCCTCTTGCAAATTAGGAATCATTCCATGGATTAAATGCAAATCAGATCCACAAATTGCTGTGCTTGTTACTTTAATAATCATGTCATCTGGTTTTTCAATCCGAGGATCTGGAACTTCTTTGACTTCAACATTTTTGATGCCTTGATACGTTACTGCCTTCATCTAAACAACCTCCTAAGTTATTGTTCATCTGGTGTACGATCAAACATACCTTTTCTATTCGTTTCACCTGGGAACAATTTCATGTTGCCGATCATTATAGTATTTTTGGCAGATAGTTGATCGAGTTGATACTGTTCATTCAATTCATAAGGATGAAACCATTTTTTCTTAATCATCAGTTCTGTTATTTCGTGATGCAAAGCAATCCCTTGAGATAGTTGTCTTCGTAAAAGTGCTCTAAGAATAGGTGATGCGGTTTCGGTTAAGGCAACGGCTGTATTCCGCACACCTTCTTTTGCACGAAGCAGAAAATCCATAGCAAATGTTGTATCTGCTAGCTCTGGTACGTTCATTGAGTTTCGCGGGTCTAAGTGATCATTATTCAACGTGGCTTACCTACCTTTCAATTAACAATTGGAGTTGGACGATTTTGAGGGACAGGAGCTTGAAAGGGTGCAAGTTCATATATCTCCTGTAACTCTATAAGAGCTTGTATAGATTGTTCAACATCTTTTTGCATTAAAGCCTTCAGTTCTTGATCAAATACCAGCCCTTGCATTAACTTTGACTTCGCTAAACAGAGAGTTTTAAAGTTGATCGCTTCATGTAAATCCAGCGATTCATGAGGTGCTAATTTTTCCATCCAAGTTTAACCTCCTTTTCTATAGAACAATGATTATTATTCCAATAAATATTTTATTTATACAGAGATGTTTTTCGTAAATGGAACTGGGACGCAGTTGAGAAAGCCGCCAAAGAAATGTGAAGTAATGACAAAAACCTCGAGAAATGTTCCTAAGGTTCAGACTGTAGACAAAAAGCATTTCAAATGGTGACAGTGAATGTGCCTTATAGTTTTTTCGAGATTTTTGTTTTTCCTAAAATTGTTATTAAGTCCCAAAAGGCACTCGAATTTCTACATTCATAGTGCCTTTTATCCAAAGCCTGAAGACCTATTCAGAAACTGAATCGGGTCTTATTTAATTCTGACTGAAAATCTTAATGGGGACACTTGAGTTGTATGTGTACAGGAATAATCCTCATGTAACGTTTTAACGCAAATAACCCACTTTAATGGCAATGCTCAAATACATTGATATATACGGGTTTTGAGCATATTTGTTTAAGTTTCAAAGTAAGAAAGATTAACGTAGAACGTAGGTGGAATCCATTCAAAGGATAAACAACATGTGAATGACAAGCAATTATCATAAAAGGAACATTAGCAAAAAATTTATCAAAAATTATGCACTAAAAAATTTTTTCATCATATATAGATGATATCTGGTTTGATGAGGAGGATATCATGCAACCTATATTACCTATGGAAAATTATTTTGGGCAGTTTGAACTGGTGCATGCTTTTTATGGGGCTATGCCAACAGGTGTCAGCGTTTCCGAAACCGGTCGTATCTTTGTTTGCTTTCCGAAATGGGGAGACGACGTTCAATTTACTGTGGCGGAAATTGTTGAGGGTGAATTGCAGCCTTATCCCAGTTTAGAAACTAATTTGGTTAATACTAGGAATATTACGATGTCTTTCGTAAGTGTCCAAAGTATCGTTGCTGATGGAAGAGGAACACTTTGGGTACTAGACACGGGGGCACCAAATTTTTCTGAACCTATTCAAGGGGGAGCAAAATTAGTTGCTGTTGATTTAAGCACGAATACAATAAGGAGAGTATATACCTTTACAGAAGATGTTGTCTTGCCAACAACTTATTTGAATGATGTCCGTTTGGATTTTCGGATTGGAAGAGCAGGCTATGCATATATAACGGATTCTTCTTCCAGAGGGCCAGGGGGCATTATCGTCGCAGATTTAGAAAATGGGAACGCGTTTAGACGGTTAAATGGGGCAATATCAACTTCACCTGATCCCTATTTTTTACCGAAAGTAGAAGGTGAAATTTTGATGAATCGAAACCCGGACGGCTCGACTTTCCCATTTAGATTGGCTTCCGATAGTTTAGCAATTTCTCCTGATGGAAAGGCTTTATTTTATGCTCCGCTAACCAGCCGTCAGCTGTTCTCAATCTCAACAGAAGCCCTAAGAGATAGAAGGATACAGGACATTAATTTATCCCAATATGTGCAGTATTGGGGAGAAAAAGGCGCGTCTGATGGAATGATCACCGGCTCAAAAGGAACCGTTTATGCGGGAGACTATGAAAACAACAGTATCCGGAAGATATTGCCGAATGGCGTAATGGAAACCATCGCACATGACCCGAGAATTTTATGGCCGGATACTTTTTCGATTGGCCCCGATCAATACTTATATGTCATAGTGAATCAATTACATCGGCAGGCGAGATTTCATTATGGAAGAGACCTGCGGGAAAAACCATACAGTTTACTTCGTATGAGAATTGATGAATTCCCTGCTCCTACCTTTTCATAAAAGTTTTAAACGAAGGTAGCTATCCCTCATCAGGGAGCTGCCTTTTTTGTCAGATAAAATAACAAACAGGTACCTGTGCAAGAATCAATTTTATGGTAAAATGTATAGAATATTTTGGTAGTTAGTTTGGGGGGAGTTATAAGTGGATTTCGTTCTTTGGATTGTTGGTATATTTATTCTGTATATAGTAATTTCAGCAGCCGTCAAGGATGGTATTAACAAATCTGTGATTGGTCAATTTATCGAAAAGAATTATGGGGTTAAAGAAGCGAAAAAATTATTTCTTGATAGTGATTTGGATAATGACAAATAAATCGCTTCTTCAACAACCATGAAAATGAATTTTTTCAAGACAAGAAAAATGACAATACTAGAAAGAACCCTTGCATAAATGAGGAGAGCGTACATTAATAAGTCTATTGATTTCGGTGGACTATTGTCTCCTCTAACCATTTTCATTCTCTCTGGTGCAGCACTATTTTGTGTTGCATGGATGGCTAAAGGGTGCTTTACTTTGAAGGTCCCTGAGCTGGTAAAACGGCTCTTTTTCTTATTCAACAAAAGAAGCAGGATAGTTAAATTGGTTAATCAAACTTACCGATGGAAAAATCGAAATTTTCGGCGAAGATTTAATCAAGATTCAAAAAGAGATTTTAAGAAGTATTGGGTCAATGGTTGAAGTGCCAAGATTTTATGAAAACTTACAGCGAAAGTAAATCTACTAATTAATGCTAATTAAAGAAGCGTTAGAGATTGTAGGGCTACAATATGAAACGAAAAAGGTAGAAGGTAAATATTCTTTGGGAATGAAGCAATGATTAGGGATCCATATTGTATTCATTTTGTGAGTTGTTTAATAGTTGGAAGCCTTATAGATGTGAATAAAATAAGTTGTTTTTTGGAAAAGTTTCAGAGTTATATATTGAATTTCTTTATTGAACGAACGAGTGCATTATTGAAAGATCAATGAGCTGAATAGGCGGCATTTTTTTCTTTTTCAACTAAAGAAGGTTAGTTCAAGAAGGTATCCATTCTAAAGTTTTTTTATCCATCATTACATATTAGAGGAGTGCACTTATTTGAAAAAAGTGATTTTAATATTGCTATGTTGGAGTTTCGCTGGTTGTGCAGGGTTGGCTGACTATGAAATCAATTTAGATAATGGATATCGTATAGACCGTTTATCAGTCCATGTAATTGCAATTTACGGAGATGAACCTATTAAATCAGATGATGAAACATTTTATAATTATTTATATGTTCCAGCTAAGGTGTCAGATGTATGGTGGAACGAGGAATATATAGTCGCTAAACAAATCGTATTAGTAGCTGATGAAAGAGGTTATGAACAACCACCTGAAAAACCTTCTCTGGAAGATTTTCAATATTGGTTAATCGATGTGCACAATCATAAAGTTTTGGGTCCGTTAGATGAAAAAGAATTAGAAAATGAAACAGATAAATTGGGGTTAACCGAGAAAATATCCTTAACACCAATTGAAAAATTAAAATAGAAGGAACTGGACATTATTATTATAATCTTAAACTACAGGTGCAATTTAGATGAATTAGCAGTTTTTTTTGCGATTGTATTGAATAAGTTAATATATCTAAATTTTTGAACAAAAAGGGTGCTTTACTTCAAGAGTTGATTAATGAAGATTTGCACCCACTAATACTTTCTGTATGCGATTTGGTGTCGAATTCCGTTCTTCAATAATACTTCGACGGTATCGAACTAGTCTTACTTAGTTTTGTTATTCCCCCCTTCGAAATTTCAATTGTTAAATCACCCACCCAATTTTCACTTTCACCATACTAACTATTGACTTGGACGACTTTAAATTTTGGAAGTGCTTTAAACAAGACCATTCTTCGATGGTCTATTTTTATGTCCAAAAACATCAAGTAGATTTCATAAATCCATTGTGAAAATTTACAATTAAACTAACACAGCATATTTAGTGGAATAAGAAGGTTTTTTTGGAATGGTGTTGAATAAGTTAAAACATGTAAACTTTTGAACAAAAGTGAAGGCGTTCCAAGGGTGCTTAACTTTCGGCTGGGACAGGCACTTTTATATTGAACTAACAAGAAGGTTTGTTGAACATGAAGTTGGAGGGATAAGGTGCTAGAATGGTTTGGTTCCGCAGCAATTTGTATTAATGAGGACAAAGAAGTTTAAATGGTAAAAAGCAGCTGCTGCTACGGAAAGTCAGTAATTCAGGCGATTAATATGCCCGTGTCTGTAATGGAAACTAAAAAAGTACCCGAGCAATTAATGGTTAAAAGGTTAAATGAAATTACTGAAGGCAAGTTTATAAGTTAAGTTTCTTAAACATGAGCCTTGAAATATAGCAATATAGACAAACACCCACTTTGGGTGAAAATGAAGTCAGATGGAGGAGATACTAATTATGAATCATAATGAAGTTGCTGAAATATACGAAGCTTATTTAAGTCCACTAGTATCAGAGTTGTACGAGTTGGAAGGCTATGAAACAAGTCTAATTAATGCTCATGCCGGAGGGCGGAATGTCGTTTATAACTATGAGAAAGAGGGCGCTAGTGCAAAAATACTCAGAATCGCTTATTTAAATGACAGGAGCCGAGAGGATTTGTTGGGCGAAGTTGAATATATCCAATATTTATTTGAGCATGGCGGTAGTGTCTCGAATGTGATCAGCTCCCGGAAGGGGAATCTACTGGAAGAGTTCACTCATAATAATCTCACCTTTTTTGTCTGCCTGTTCGAAAAGGCTAGGGGAAAAATGCTTGTAGAAAATCATTATCAGTATCGCGAAGGAGTTCCTATTACGGAATACTATTATAACTGCGGTAAAGTTCTCGGGAAGCTGCACCAATTGTCGAAAGGCTATGCTCCTGTTCATCGCCGGTATAGTTTCTTTGATAAATACAATGTCGAGTATATCGATAATCTGATACCGGGTACGTTACCACTGCTTAAGGAGAAGATGGTAGAGCTTCTTAAAGACTTAGAAGGATTGGACAAGAACTCTGAGTCTTTCGGTATGGTACATTTTGATTTTAGTGATGGTAATTATATGATTGACTTTGATACGGGACAAATCACTGTATTTGATTTCGATAATTCATGTTTCTGTTGGTATATGTATGACTTGGCAAATCTCTGGACACTCGGAATGGGATGGATACAATTTGAGCCAGACGCAGGTAAACGAAAAAACTTTATGGAAGATTATTTCAGAACAGTACTTGAAGGATACACATCTGAGACCAAAATCGAAGATTCGATGTTGAATAATTTGTCTTTATTTATCCAAATTACCCTCATGGAAAATATTATAGATGCAGTCGAGGTCATGCGGAACAACGGTGAAGAGCTGAAGTGCGATGAGGAGTTGTCATATAGCATAAAATGCCTCGAAGAAGATATCCCGTATAAGGGATTTTTCCATGAAGTTTTCTCGTGCGAAGAACCTTTCGAGTGTGAGGAACGAAATATTTAATCCACAAATTTCCGAAGATGACGACGGTGTATTGTCATCCCTTACTAGGGACACATTTACTACACGTGGAGGTAGGGATAATAAATGGAAACAAAACTATTAAGGATAGCAGAATTAGCTAAATCTGAACCAAGAATGAAATTTACATCGCTTGCACATTTACTAAATAAGCAATCTCTAGTTCAATGCCATCATGAATTACCTAATAAGAAGTCAATTGGGATAGTTCAAATCATCTTGAGTTATCTAACAAGAAGCAACTGGGATTAATGGCACAACTAAAGAGCAATACAGTGAAACACTAGAGGAAAATATAGAGGATTTAGTAAGTAGGCTAAAAAGTAAAAGTTATCATCCTGTTCCAGTAAGGAGAATGTATATATCTACCAAGGAAGAGAGGTTCCCTTCTACTCGACTAGTTAAATAAGTATAAAAAAAGAAGGTGTCAATATGGAGAAAATATTGCGAAACTATAAAAAAAGAGGAATCATAATTGTAGCTTTATTGCTTATTATTGTGGGGATCATTTCCTTTGATAGCAGGACTTATTCCGCATCAGATGTATTAGGGGAATATGCTGATTTAAATGCAGAAAAACCATTTGTAAGCATTGCAAGTATCGATGTAGAAACAGAGGATATATTCACATCAATTGAAATTCCAAAAGAAACACAACAGGAACTTATAGGTGCCTTTAAAAATGCTAAATTTAAAAGCGTAACAGATATTTCAAGTGATTACGATTACCGAATAAATATAACATTTAATACAGGATATGCAATGTATGTTGATTCAGATAAAAAATTACTTTGTATCATTGATACGCATGATCAAACGAACGAATACTATACAATCGCAAATGATAGTAATTTCTTCAAGATTTTAAAATCCACGAAAAAAAATAGTAAGACTTAAAGAATTACCTTTAATTATATCGGTCTAGGAGATCGGTTCATTTAATTAAATTAGTTAGTAGTATATATAATGAGAAGTTTCGATGAAGAGGAGGAAAAATTTGAAGGGTATAATATTAATTTTATTAGGAATCTCTTTAGTCATGATAAATTGTACTCCTAAAAATTAAATTTCTGAGAAAGTCGATACTTCGGTTTCGATTCAAACTGAAGACAGCATTCTTGTTACTCCAATGATAGACAGGCAATATGATTTTACGTACCTTGAAGAATTGTCAGATGAAAAATTAGAAACCTACAAAATTTTTTACTTAATGGAAGCATCAATCATTTAAGTGATTTTACACCAGAAGAAATTGTTTTGGTCTATATGAACCTAGTATTTGAACACCAAATCGATAAACTCTATATTCTAACTTATAATGGTGGTGAATTACCTTCTGTAGATGTATTCATTGGAGAATATCCGAAAAACTTTACATCGGAATTAGAGATGGATTATTTGATGTTTAGACATTACGATGATATATCCATGAACACAGCAAGTAATGAAGATTTAGCAATTGTACAGTTGGAAATAGTCTTTGGAAATAGTAAATATATTAAAACATACCCATTAATACAGGAAGATGGAATTTGGAAGGCAGCCATTTACCAGAAATCAGAGGCCTGAGTATCAAACATTCATCAACTAATGGGTGATAGAGTTGAAGTTAATTGACTTGAACGAAGCAGGTTAGTTTAAGTAATATTGTTGTATGTATTATTTATTCTCTAGTAAACTTTTCAATGGGAAAAAATAGTATAATTAAAAAGTTTGAAGATTAATTGATATACTTATTAGATATTAGTTGTTAGAGGAGGCGTTCATTATGACAAGTAAAAGAATTTATATTATTAATGACTACAAGGGGATAACGACTAATTAACAAAGTTGTTTAGCGTTTCCCCAATTTTGAAAGGGGAAAATTATGAGTACAGAAAATGTGAAAATTGTAGAATTAAATGCAGAAAACTGGTACGAATGTTGTGAAATAAATGTATCAACAGAACAAAAAAAATACATGGAGCCTAATGCCATATCAATAGCTCAGTCAAAGTTTGAGCCTACATTAAAGCCATATGCTATTTATGCTGAAGATAAAATAGTTGGCTTTTTGATGTACAATTCTGTTCAAGAAGAACTTGATGGTTATTGGATATATAGAATAATGGTGGATAATGAACACCAAGGCAAGGGGATAGGCAAAGCTGCCACTAAGTTAATGATTTCAGAAATGGGTAAATTACCGAATGCGAAAAAAATTGTTGTAGGTTATCATCCTGAAAATTTGGGAGCACATAATTTATACTCTAGTTTGGGATTTACTGATAATGGTGATAGGTTCGGTAAGGAAATGGCAGTTATAAAAAATGTAACCAAGTGATAGTTAGTTAAAAGAGAAGCCATTCTTGGTATTTTCTTATTGTGCTAACAGGTGCTTCTGATAAGATCACTGGTTTTTTTATCTAATTTCACTAACACTGCAGTTTAGTTGAATAAGAAAAGAATTAAATTTAGTTATCGCAAGAAAAAGAATATGTAAGAAGGTATGTGAACACTGTTGTTTACATACCTTTTTCAGTTGGAAGGTATTTCGATGTAATGTATTGAAAATATCTTTTATACAACTAAGGGTAGGCTTCTGCAATTAGATTACGAAACCCTTGAAAAGTAAAATAAGTTGTTGAGAGTCTATACATAATATACTTTTTTAATTTTACAAAAGAAATTTGGTGTTTCTTGTAACGAATATCGGTTTCATTCTATATATAAGTATCGTGACAGTAGAAGGAGGCATCTAGTGAAGGATTTAAGTGATATCTATAAATCCTATGCAAATGAAGTAAAACGTTTTCTTTTTTGTTTAACATCAAGTGAGGATTTAGCAGAAGAATTAACCCAGGAAACATTTTATCAAGCTGTCAAATCAATTCATAGTTACAATGGTGAATGCAAAATTTCTGTCTGGCTATGTCAAATTGCCAAGCATAGCTATTATGATTATTTAAAAAAGGCAAAACATCGAAATCATACGAGTATTGATTATTTAGCGCAAACAGGTATAGATATACGTTCAAATGAAGATTTACCTGATATTTCATTGATGAAAGAGAGTACATTACGTGCAATTCATCAAGAAATTCGACTATTAAAGGAGCCGTATGCTGAAATCTTTTTACTTCGAACAACGCTGGATTTAAGTTTTAAAGAAATAGGTGACATCTTTGAGAAAAGTGAAAATTGGGCGAGGGTTACATATTATCGTGCAAAATGCAAATTAACGGAAAGGGTGAATTTGGATGGACTGTAATATTATAAAGGATTTATTACCATCCTATATAGATGGTATTTGTAGCGAAGAAACAGTTGTCGCAGTCGAAGAACATATCGAGCATTGCCAAGGGTGCGAAGATACTATGCAAAAGATGAAGCAACCAACAGTACAAACAGTCGATACAAATGTGGAAGCTGCAAAGGAACCGTTTAAACGCATCAACAAAAAGCGACGTTTGCAAGTGATCATAGCTATCGTGCTGAGCTTTATGATTTGTATAATCGGTTATCAAGTCGTGCAAAATGTAGGGATTGTTAATCAATTATTTTCCCCAAAAGTCATGGCAGTTGCAGAAATAAAGGATGACATGGAAGAGTGGCAAAGTATTAGCTTCTCTTCTGATTTAATTATTCATCAAGATTATGTGATATATGATAGCTTTTTTTGGAAGAAGGAGATTATTAATAGTGCAAATAATGTAAGTGATTTGTTACTAAGGGTTAAAGACGAAAAGGGTGATGTCATTATTGACGAAATTTTAATACCTCTTGGAAAAAGTGTTAAATTAGACGGTTTGAAGAGGAAAGAAAAGTACTTTTTTGAAATAAAGGCTCCACAAGGGCGTTTTAGCATTAATGCAGTATAAGGATTAGTTGGAAGTCTTAAAGATTGGGAAAAGTTTCGGAATTAAATTGAAATTTCTTATTCAACTTCCGGGTGCTTTAGTAGAATAGAGCGATAGCTACTATTGTAATTTAACGTTGCATGTTAGTTCAAGAGTACTGTTTGTCAACAATTGGACTATTTTGTGGAAGATAAGCAGAAACTATTGAGATCTTTATCAAAATAGTAATTAATCTATGGATGTTGTAAAATTAGGTTATGAATAGTTCTGGGGGGATTTATATAAATTATAATGCTATTAATCTAAGCGAGAAACTGTCCAAATTCAGTGAACACTGGTCTCCCAAAGTCATTGGGGAAATGAATGACTATCAGTTTAAGTTAGTTAAGATTCAGGGAGATTTTGTATGGCATGATCATAAAGACACCGATGAGGCATTCATCGTGATAGACGGCGAGATGTCCATCGAATTCCGTGATGGAGAGGTTAAACTTTCTAAAGGAGAAATGTATGTGATACCAAAAGGCGTGGAGCATAAGCCTTACGCCGAAAAGGAATGTCATATAATGCTGGTAGAGCCTAAAGGTGTAGTCAACACTGGTGAAACTAATGTTAAATTAACTGCAGAAAATAATATATGGATTTAAACCAATAATTCAGTTATTTCTTTGGAATAACACATAAAGGGAAATTATTTTCCGCAGTCAGGAGCGATTCTTTAATAAGAATCGCTTTTCTTATAGAACTACCATTAAAATAAACTTCTGTAATTTAGCAAAAAAGGCATTATCGCAGTTCATTCGTTTTAAACAAAGGTGGAAGAGATATGTTCTTCTTTCACTACGGTTGCTTTTGATTTCGACGGGATAATTTTTTATCGAAACATAAAGTAGATCTCAGAAATCCATAGTTAAATGTTACACTTAAACCAAAGCAGGATAATTGAACAACTCATTAGAGGAATTTTTCCTTAAAGAAACGAATTCTTTAAATAGTATTTTAAATTGAGAGTGGGGAATTATTATATTGTTTCATAATGGGGATTTAAAAGTTCGAATATTAGAAGATGAAGATAATGTTCTGTTAGCAAAATGGCTCTCAAATCCATCGGTTCTTGAGTTCTATGAAGGTAGGGATAATCCATTTGATTTAGACAAAGTGAATGAAGTTTTTTATGCCCCTGAAGATGAAGAAGTTAAATGTATTGTAGAATATGATGGTAACGAAATTGGGTATATCCAATTCTATCAGTTAGATGATGAAACTAAAAATGAATATGGGTATCTTAACGAAAATGTTTATGGGACAGACCAATTTATTGGAGAAATAGAGTATTGGAACAAAGGAATTGGAACATTACTTGTTACATCTATGATTAGATTTTTAATCGAAAACAAAAAAGCAGACCGAATAGTTATGGACCCTCAAACAAGAAATACTAGGGCTATAAAATGTTATGAGAAATGTGGTTTTAAAAAAGTAAAAATACTTCCAAGTCGTGAGCTTCACGAGGGAAAATATCAAGATTGTTGGTTGATTGAGTATCATAAATGAAAAATTTCTTGTTCAAATAACGTAGGCTTGTGATTTTTAAACTTTCAGACAGTTCACTAAAAGAGGTTAAGAATTTATTGAAAAAGATTAAATTTTTATTGCAATGCAGGGTCTTAATTCGAACGCAGTAGGTTCGCTGATGAGTGTTGTTTAAATTGGGGCAAATAAGTTAAGAAGATTAACTCATAACAATTAAAGGAGATGCACAAATGAAAAATATTTTTGATCATATGCATACAGCAGAAATTTTAAAGCGTATTGACAAATTGAGTCCAACTTCACAACCACAATGGGGAAAAATGGATGTTGCTCAAATGCTAGCGCATTGCTCATCTTTTCAAGACATTGCAATGGGAAGTTCTTTTCCACCAAGAAGTTGGTTAGGATTAATAGTAGGGAGGTTTGCAAAACATATCATTTACAATGACAAGACACTGCCCCATAATATGTCTACTATTCCAACCATTTTGATTGCAGATGAAAGAGAATTTGAAACAGAAAAAGAAAAGCTTAAACAAAAAATTATCACATTCCAAAATAATGGACCAGAGAAGTGCACAACTCATCCGCATCCCTTTTTTGGAAAACTTACTTCTGAGCAATGGGGTAAAGGTATATACAAGCACCTTGACCATCATTTAAAACAGTTTGATGTTTAAACATTGATCAGAAGTGAAAAAGTTGCTCAATGGAATATAGGGAAAAATAACTTATATTTTTGAGATTAATATTAATTAAACCAAAAACCTCGTTGTACCTTTACTTGAAAATCGATGAACTGCTTATCAATTTGTTCAAGAGGCGTACTAGACTGGGCAAGGTCCAGAAGTTTCAAACAAACGAGCAAGAAGAGGTAAACTATTCATTAAAAATACTCTAAACTAAATTAAAATCAAAAAGGGTTTCGAAATAAGACAAGCTACATTAAATTGTGTTTTCGTAATTTCTAAAATTGGTCATCAGGATGCAAGTTATTTCGCATAAGTTCCCTTACTTTGTCAACTTGCTCGTTAGATGCTATCTCGGTCGTATACCAGCCTTTATTGCTCATTATATCAAAAAGCTGAAAGTGGTTTGAGCTAGCATTTTCAAAACATTGCTTATATATTTCCCATAATTGCTGATGTGTGGTCTCTAACATGGTATTGCTGATGCTTCGGCAGCGTCCCTTCTCAAGCTCTAGACAAAGCTGGAGCATTTCACGGTCTGTTAAGCCTCGCCCTGCGATATTATTTGGCATATGAACCCCCCTTTGCAATTATTGAATGTTGTTTGTTCGGTTGAAGTACTGGGAGAGCGCGGCAATTTTTAACTGGTGTTTTTCTGCCATCTCCTCGAGTGCTTTTCTTAACTTGTGGTCTTTGCATTGTGTTGCACACCAGTTCATCGTTTTTGCGGTTATCTCCTCCGCACGGATTTCATCCTCTATAAATGCCAATTCTTTCATCGTTAAGACGGTCATCTTAATTCATCTCCATTGTATTGTTGGACATAGTAGATTATTCTCACCTGTTTCGTGTAGCTATTGCCTAACTAGTGTAGCCTATTTAATCAATCATAAGCAGTATGTGTTGAATATCATAACTCAAATTCTAGAGGGAGGCGTTTGAGCCTTTTTCTCTAGTATTTGAGTTTGACTCTTTATAAATTTTCGTTTTGTTGTTTAATTTCGTCGCCAGTAATTATAATATTGGCTTCTTCAAGCGCTTTATGCTCATTTACAGAATTCCCTGGTACATTTTTTAAATTTGGAAACGTTGAACCATTTTCAATTGTTATTTGAGACTTCTTTGGCGCTGTTGTAAGATAAGTTTCTTTTTTATCCAATCTTCATCACTCCTCTTTAAAGTTTTTGCTATAGTAGATAAACTTATACATATTTGACTTTTAAGGAATTGATAAAAAGCGAAAAGATTAGTGAAAGAAGGATACTGTTCTAAATAGGCTAGGAATTTCAAGTAGGTGGTGAAATAATTAAAGGTGCCAGGAAAACAATTCGAAATTGTTTTCCTGGCACCTTATATTTGTGAAAAAAACATTGAAAAAAGTAAAGAACAATGGTAAGTTTATATAGAAACACAGTTTATTTGTCGTCTAGAGTATAATATCCCTATTTTAATTTTATTACACATTGTTCGAAAAGTCAACCCCCATTTTTATTCTATAAAGGAGTGCTTGATATGAAAACGGATCTTCGGACGGAGCAAAAACGATTGGATAGCGTAATGGAGGCTATTACTGAACAAATCGGCAAGCTGGAAGACGAAACCAATCGGAGTCGAAAAGAAGTGATTGATTTCCGCAAACATTTTTGGGATGACATCAAGGTAAACACCGATACTTTTGACGATTATCTTGAGACGATCATCAGCTTGAGACAACAAGCTCAGAATCTTTCAGTTGGTCAAAGTACTCACAGACAAGTCTTTAACAAATTAACCGCGCTACGTCGAATGAAGGAGATACCTTATTTCGGCCGAATTGACTTCAGAGAAGAAGGAACTTTGGCTACGGAAAGATTCTATATAGGCATTTCCACCCTCAGGGATTTAAGTGGAGAGGACTTCCTTATCTACGACTGGAGAGCTCCAATCTCGAGCATCTACTACAATTACTCGCCGGGACCTGCCGAATACACTACGCCTGGAGGAACTATCCACGGCATACTAGACCAAAAGTGGCAATATATCATCCGCGATGGGGTTGTAGAATCGCTGTTCGATACTAATCTCACTATCGGAGATGAGATTTTACAACAGGTGCTCGGAAAAGGCACAGATAAACATATGCACAATATAGTGTCTACCATTCAACTAGAACAAAATCGAATTATCCGGCATGATCATGGCAGGCTACTCATCGTTCAAGGAGCGGCTGGAAGCGGGAAGACATCTGCCGCACTTCAGCGTATTGCTTATTTGCTCTATAAGTATCGGGATAGACTGAAAGCCGATCAAATTATTCTATTTTCACCTAACTCAATGTTTAACAGTTATGTATCCAATGTTTTGCCCGAACTCGGCGAAGAGAATATGCAGCAGGTCACATTCCAGCAATACTTGGAACATCGCCTAAGCAACTCATTTCAAGTTGAAGGACCTTATGAACAATTGGAGTATGTGTTGACTTCGGCGGATGACTCTTCATACAAGACTAGGACTGAGAGCATACGATTTAAAGCATCAGTTCGTTTTTTTGAGATAATTAAAACATACAGGCAGTCACTGGAATTATCCGGAATGCAATTCAAAGGAATTATATTTAGAGGAAAACCACTCGTCACTTCCAACCAAATGTCTGAAAGGTTTTATAGTAGTGACACATCTCTCCGCTTTCATAACAGACTTGAGAAGTTGAAGGATTGGCTAAACAAACAATTAGATGAAGCAGAGATGCTAGAGCGGAACGAGCTATGGGTACAAGAAGCAATTGAACTACTCAGCAACGAGGATTACCAAAAGGCATATAACCACTTACGGAAAAAACATAGCCTGAAAGGGAAATCATTTGACGATTATGAGATTGAACCCGAAGCGCTATGCCGATTGATTGTTCGGCAGAAGTTGAAGCCGTTACGCAAACGAATTCGAACACTAAATTTTGTTGACATAAAGGGAATGTACAAAGGAATTTTTTCCGATTTAACGTGGATCAAACCTTGGGTAGAGGGGGAAAGACCCGAGGAGTGGGCAAATATTTGCTTATCGACTGTGAAAATGCTAGATGAAGGAAAGCTATTCTATGAAGATGCTACTCCTTTTTTACTATTGAAAGAATTGATTCAAGGTTTTCAAACGAACGGCTCTATAAAACACGTGCTTGTAGACGAAGCGCAAGATTATTCTCCGTTTCAATTTGAGTTTTTGAAACGTTTGTTTCCTTCGGCCAAGATGACCGTGCTTGGCGACTTTAACCAAGCGATATTCGCCCATTCCAGCGAAACGCTTGATTTTCACACGCTTGCGAGCTTATACGGACCGAATGAGTCGGATACGATAACATTGACCCGCAGCTACAGATCCACAAGACCGATCGTCGATTTTACGCGTGGACTCGTTCCTCGCGGCAAACAGATTACCGCTTTTGAACGCGACGGAGAGATGCCTGTCCTTACACAATTGTCCAATCGATTCGAACTACATCGGTGCATCGTTTCCAAAGTCGCAGATTTGCAGAAGCGGAGGTATAATACGATTGCAATCATATGCAAATCTGCGGAGGAAAGCACCAACGCATACGATGCTCTGATCGATATCGAAGAAATTAAGCTCGTTAAGAGCGGCTCAATTGACTATGAGCAAGGAGTTGTAGTCATACCAGCGTATTTGGCCAAAGGTATCGAATTCGACGCCGTAATCATATATGACGCATCGGTGCAAGTATACGGTGATGAAAGCCTACGTAGATTGTTCTACACAGCCTGTACCCGGGCTATGCATCATTTGCAGCTATACAGTGTAGGAGAACCGAGCCCTTTTTTGCTCAATTCAGCACCAGAGAGTTTACTTCTAAGCTGAATGAGAACGGGAATGTTTTGAGGAGACTTACTTTGATGTTTAAGTGAAAATAAAATGAAAGTGTGGATTGAAGTAGGTAAACTAAAAGGTACAAGATCCTAAGACAATCTGAATCAATGGTAAATTGGTACACAGCACTAAGGAACCTCAATTATAAATACACTCTTTTTCGCTTATTTTAATCAATTTCCAGTAAAATTGGTGAACCGTTTACATACAGTTCACCTCCTAAGTCTTGAGTATTTTCTCGTAAATGAAATTGGCTTCTAAACAAAACCAAATATAATCGAGGGTTAAATTGATGAAAGATTTTACGAAAAGATATGTTGGGATGAAATAAAAAATAAGAAACTTGCACCAATTACCAGGTCATTAGTTATCATTATTGAAAACTAAAGAAGTGAAAAAAGAGAAAAAGCCTTTAATAATAGAAACAAACGGGAAAGAAAAGAAGTCCCCTCTGCATAGAAACAAATAGAATTTAGTTTCTAAGCAGGGAGGCTTTAAGTCTATACATATTGATAAAAGTAAGCTTTCATATAGTTCTCACATATCATATACTACTATTATTTATTTTTGAGAGATTGGATATTCTTATTTTTGTTAGTTGCATTGATGTTTGCTGTAGAGCCAAATTCTACAGCAAATTCCTGGCTTATGTTATCGTTATTGCTGTTGCTATTTTTATTTTCTTTATAAATTTCGAAACTATTATGCGTTCTTTCATTCATTGTTTTTTTATTGTTTTTACTCATTAATTATCACCTCCTATTTCCTAATGTGCACATTAGAGAAGGTTTTATTCTTAAAGAGCTCGTAATTTGCCAGGATTTAAAACCAAATAAGGACTAAGAATATTGTCTAAATTATGAATAGTACAGAACAATAATATGGTCTGATATGTCAACAGATTGTCACCTAGTAAAGAAGGCGAATAGTCCATAATTCTGTTATATTTAGAAGAGTAATAATATCGAGAAATTCGAAATGCGTTCAGGAAATGAAGGAGTGTTATCTAAACACTATGCAAAAGCTATCTTATTTGAACTTATGGGCACTAGCACTAAAAACTGGGATTATTAAATCTAATTTAATTCCAATGGTAGCAGGTCTCATGCTCGCTATATACACGTATGAGTTAAGTTTTCGTGACAATATTTTAAATGTTGTCTTTGCAATTTTAGGAACAGCCGCAGTAATTGCAGCAGCAGGATCGTTTAATAATTTGTATGATCGTGACATTGATATTGTGATGCAACGTACGAAAAATCGTCCCACTGTAACAGGTGATTTATCTCCAAAACTAGTTTTAGTCGTTGGAATCTCTCTACTTATTATTGGAACTGGATTACTTGCATTAACGACCCCACTTGCGTCGTTCTTAGGTTTTCTCGGAGTATTTTTCTATGTAGTACCATATACTATTTGGACAAAACGTCGTACAATTTGGAACACAGAAGTTGGTAGTATTTCAGGTGCCATGCCCCCACTTATTGGTTGGGCAGCAGTAGCACCCGACATTTGGCATCCAGCAGCGTGGGCATTATTCATTATCGTCATGATTTGGCAAATGCCACACTTTTATGCAATAGCTATACGTAAAAAGGATGATTATGCCGCAGCAAATATTCCAATGCTTCCTGTGGTAAAAGGAGAACGTCGTACTTATATTCAAACTAACATTTACTTAGTTTTATTAATTTTAACAAGCTTCTTATTTTTACCACTTAGCTTAGGACTTACATTTGTTTCAATTATTTTAGGGGCAATTTGGCTTTGGATGAGTATTATGGGATACCATAAGAAGGAAGGGAAGAAGTGGGCGAATCGCATGTTTGCTTACTCACTATTTCATATGATGTTCATTTTCGGCACGGTTATTATTTATGCATCTATAGGAATAATTTTAAACAATCATTAAGTTTGTTACCCTGTTTCAGAATAGTGTCTGACACAGGGTCCACAAACTATTTTTTACTTCTTACGAACAACACTTTATACCACTGATTAACTAAAAATGGCATAAAGGACAAGCAGTAAATATAGCCTAATTGTACTCTACTCAAAGCCGCGACTTCAAACACACCAGTAAGCTTTGGTATAAATAATACTAAATGTAAACATAAAAATCCTATTAAAAATGCTAGCCATGTATATTTATTTGAAAATACACCTATTGTGAAGATTGATTCTCTAGATCTAGAGTTGAAGCCATGTATTAATCTTGATAAACATAATGTTGCAAATGCCATTGTGCTGGCTGTCAGACTATCTCCTGTAGACAATCCCATCTGAAATGCAATGATAGTAGATATAGCTATCAATAACCCTTCGAGCATCACTTGAATAGTAAATTTTTTATTTAATAAATGAGTGTTAATTTTTCTAGGCTTGTCCTTCATTGTTTTTTTATTATGAGGCTCTAAACCGATTGCGATTGCTGGCAAGCTATCGGTAAGTAGGTTAATAAATAATAGATGCACTGGTGCAAAAGGAACTGGTAAACCTAGTACCGTTGCATATAAAACAACAAAAATAGCACCTGCATTCCCTGATAACAAGAATAGAATGGCGTTTTTTATATTCGTATAAATGCTTCTTCCATTCGCAATAGCTTTTACAATCGTTGAAAAATTATCATCTGTTAAGATCATAGAGGATGCATCTTTCGCTACCTCGGTACCGGTTATCCCCATTGCTATACCGATATCTGCTTGTTTTAGAGCAGGTCCATCATTGACACCATCTCCAGTCATCGCAACGACATTTCCTTTTTCTTGCCAAGCTTTCACAATTCGAATTTTATGCTCTGGTGTTACTCTGGCGTAGACAGAGAAATCTTGAACCTTTTCTTGTAATTCTTTATCAGTTAATCCTTCAATTTCTTTTCCTTCAATAGCTTCTGATGGATCTTTTAAAATTCCAATTTGCTTGGCAATTGCGGTTGCAGTTATTTTATGATCTCCTGTAATCATAACTGGCTTAATGCCAGCATTTATACAGCTTTCTACAGCAGCTTTTGACTCTTTCCTAGGTGGATCCATCATCGCCATTAATCCTACAAAGATTAAATCTCGCTCATCTTTTACATCGATTGTTTGTTTGTCCTTTATCTCTTTGTACGAAATTGCTAGTACTCTTAAACCATTCATAGAAAAGTCTCGGTTTACTTCTTCAATCTTTTTACGATGTTCTTCTGTAATATTAAGGATACCTTGGGAAGTTTCGATTTTCACAATTTTAGTTAGTAGAACATCTAATGCTCCCTTAGTAATCATAATAGATTGTCCATTGATATGGTTTAATGTACTCATTAGCTTTCTGTCTGAATCAAATGGAATTTCCGTTACTCTAGGATTGTGATATCTTACCGTTATTTCATCAAGATCATACTGCTTTCCTAATTTGACGAGAGCAATTTCAGTAGCGTCACCGATCTCCTTATTATCTTTTTCCACGGCGTCATTACATAATAGTGCCATTAAGATATGATTTTTCTCAATTGTATTTCTAATATTTAGTTGATCATGTGAAATTACTTTTTGATCCACATATACTTGTTGAACAGTCATTTTATTTTCAGTTAATGTTCCCGTTTTATCTGAACAAATAACAGAGACACTTCCTAGACTTTCTACAGTATAGAGCTTACGTATAATGGCATTTTCTTTCGCCATTTTTTGTGTACCAAAAGCTAGCACTATTGTGACAATTGAACTCAATGCTTCTGGAATTGCTGCAACTGCTAGTGAAACAGCAAACATAAAAGATTCTACTAACTCTCGTCCTCGAAAAAGATCAATAGTGAAAATAGCTAAACAAATCATCGTAATACCTAACGCTAAATTTTCCCCGAAGTGATCTAGACTTACCTGTAAAGGAGTTTTCTTTTCTTTCGCAGTATCAAGTAAAGTTGCGATTTTTCCTATTTCTGTTTCCATCCCAATAGAAGTAACAATTACAATACCCCGTCCATTAGTTACGAAGCTTCCAGTAAAAACCATATTTTTCTTATCACCAATAGTTACTTGATCTACATCGATAGGCTCGGTACTTTTTCCTACTGCTAATGATTCACCAGTCAACGAGCTTTCATTAATATGGAGATTATGGCTTTCTAATAATCTTCCATCGGCATTTACATAATCACCAGCGTCCAAATACAGAAGATCCCCAACTACAATATCTTTTGATGAAATTTTCATTAGCTGATTATTTCTCATCACTTTTGCAATTGGAGAACTCAAAGCTTTTAGATTGTCTAAAGATTGTTCTGCCTTCACATGCTGAACAGTGCCTAGTATTGCATTAATAATAACGACAATCATAATTACAATGGTACTTTCTACTTCACCTAATAGAAATGAAATGAAAGCAGCAATCATTAAAATAATGACTAATAAATCTTTAAACTGCCCAAAGAACACTGCTAGTGTACTTGTTCTTTTTCCTTCGACCAATTTATTGTAACCGTATACTTCTTGTCTCTTTTCGACGTCATAATCATTCAAACCTTGAGCTGTCACGCTAAGCTTCTTCATGACTTCAAGTGATGATTTTTGATGATATTCTAACATTCGATTCCCCTTCCAGTGTGAAATTATTAGATTATCATGCTAGTTAAAGAAACTCTCAGATGTTGAAGATTCTTGGAAAACTGGAATAAATCAAATTGTAATGGAAGAAAATTAGCTAGGAAACGATGAGAAAAACTAGTAGCTAACGATTTAAAACCTCCAAGTACTATTTGATTGATATATTTTTTGTTTTAAACTTGTCCAGTTTATTTTTATAGGAAAGGATCTTACTATCTAAATAATCTTTCATTTAGCAACAGCTTGATTTCCATTAAGTAGAATTGTAAATTCACTTCAATATATTTCTGAAAAGTAGCATTCGAATTATCATTCCAATTTTGTTCAATATATACTCCACCTCCATTAGCTATAACAATAATATTCCTTGGTCTATTCCAGTATGATAACAATCGATAGAGAAATTAAATTATTTGTTATATCAGAGGAAATATAAATGTAGATTCACTATAATTATGGAAGTAATTTCCTCCACTTTGTAATTAGTAAAATTAATTTATTTTCCATGTATTTTTCTGCAATCATTGCAACTTTATAAGTTTAATAATAGCGTTAATTCTTTTATTAATGATTGAATTTAAAGGAACTTTCTTACATGTGTCGAAGTGTTATTAATTGAGAATTGTTTAATGCAAGAAAAGGGCAGCAACGAAAAGTAGGAGGGTCTCGAATATCATGAAAGATTTAGTGAAGATTATATTGATCTTATTCCTTTTAAGCGGTTGTTCATACAATACCGGTAATTACATTAAGAACATTGGTTGTCCTGATGGTGAAATTGAATGGATAAATGCAGTTATGATGAATGATATTAAGTTTGAAAACAATTACTTTCCTAACCCAGCAGATGAACCTATTCCATTAGTGATGGAAGAAGGAAATGAAATTGGTAAAGTAACTTATAGGATGGCAGGTAGTGCTTGTAGTAATCATCGGATGAAAAATGGTGACGCCACATTTTTAGAAGAAGGTACACCCATTTTTGAAATTAAAGGGTATCCTCCATCTTTTGTAGTATTGGCAGATAATCAGCCCTTTGTAGTCAGTCAAAATAAATACGCAAAAAAGGCTAGTGAACTATTACCTTTAGATTCATTGGTGAAAAACATTTATTTTGAAAGTTTGGAGGATGGTAGCAGAATACATACAATCTCCCAATATTCAAAAGACAAATTCATAAACAGCTGGTATGAATTACAATTAGAAGATGTTGAAGGTTTAATTAATGAAGGAAAGTTGGAAGGCACACGTGTTTTTTTAGAATTTGAATTGAACAATGGGATTACTTTTAGAATGCTTTATTGGGCCGATTCGAACACATTTCATTCTGGAGTAATTGGAAATGATGAAATAAAAGATATCATTGATGATGAACTATCAAAAGTTATTAATTGAGTTAATTTCATACATAGCATTAAATGAATAAGTACAATGCTTAACTTATTTATTGGAAAGAGAGACGGCGCCTCAAGCAGGATGTTAGAAAGATGAGCCATTACAAGCGATGCGAATGCTATTCTTAAAGGAAGGAAAGGTGTATATGTTTGAAACAATAGATTACTTACGATTCGGAAACAAAAAACAAAAAGATGCTTATTCCGCCATCAAGAAATTGGGAATCATGCAAAACCTTTCAGAATATACTCCCATACTTTGTGGTACTTTCCCAATTGGGATTGATATAGTTAGTTCCGACTTAGATATTATAATGAATGTTTCAGAGTTCTCATCATTTGAGAAAAAAGTAACTACTATGTATGAAAAGCAAAAAGAATTCACATTAAAAAAAATTTCAATTCGAAATGTATCAGTAATTAAAGTTAATTTTAAATATGCCGGGTTTGAATTTGAACTATTTGGTCAACATCAACCAGTAAAAGAACAATTTGCTTATCATCATATGGTAATTGAAAATTCAGTATTAAGACATTTCCCAAATTTCAAAGAAGAAGTAATTAGGTTAAAAAGACAAGGGGTTAAAACCGAGCCTGCTTTTTGCAAGCTTTTAGGTTTAGAAGGCGATCCGTATATTGCTCTTTTAGAATACGGAAAACAAAAAGAAATCATTTAATCATTTTTTGAAACAGGCTTTTATGATTTTTACATAACGAGTTAATTCACTTGATAATATCACTACTCTGAATACAAATTCTGTGACACAACCATTTAATCTTAATAAACGATTAGTAGGGGGAGATTATTTTGAAAATTAGAGCTGCCACTTTGGATGATGCTATAGGTATTTCAAAAGTGCAAGTTGATTGTTGGAGAACTACCTATAAAAATTGTTTGCCAAGTGAATTTCTGGATAAATTGTCTTACAAGCATAAGACAGAATCTTGGATAAAGAATATAACAGATAATAATCATTATGTATTTGTTGCAGAAAATAGTGAGGGTAAGATAGCTGGATTTGCTGATGGAGAAAAAAGATATACGAATAAACTCAAATGCTCTGGTGATTTAACTTCCATCTATTTACTTGAGGATTATCAAAAAATGGGAGTAGGAAAAAAGCTTGTGAATAAACTATTTGAAACATTTAATAGACTAGGTTATAAAACAATTTTTGTTGAAGTTTTGGAAGATAATGATTCTAAATTTTTCTACGAAGCTCTTGGTGCCCAACTATTTAAATCGAAAAAAATCAATATTGCTGGTATTGAATTAAACCTATTGATCTATAGATGGGCAGATATTAGAAATGAATTTTTTCATCTAAAACAATAAAACCGATCGTACTCAAGTTGAGATTACTGATCGGTTTTATTTTATCCAATTACTATTAAGATACTTTTTTTTGATAATTATTTAGTAGAACATCCAGCTCTTGACTACATGAAACAACAATAGGATGGGTTAGCCCAAAATTCTTAGCCTTCCTATACATATCTTTTCTCTTAATACTAATTTGTGTTAACAATGCTTTTTCATCCAACAAACTTTTCACAAAAACTTCCTCCATACAATATATTTAGCTTCAATTCTTGAGGAGATTATCTAGAAGGTAGGGAAGCAACTTTTTTTATTTTAATATATTAAAAATGCAAAACTTGTCATATTACGGAGGAATTTAGAAAGTTCACAATTTTGTCACATAATAGTGGGATATAAGTCGAATATAGAAAAACGCAAATATAAATTTTTAGTAAATCACTAAAAAATAAAAGGTAATTAGTAGAAAAGAGGAATATTAATAAGTAAGGAGATACTATTCCAGAGAGTTGTACTTATTGAAAATGTAAAGATAAGTGTATTAATTATGGAACATTATGCATGGTTCCTGTCATTATCGTGTTTATTATACAAATTTTTTATTTGTAGACAACATATGATAGCTATGAATTCTGCGTAAGTGTGATCCTAATTGATCAATCTTAACTTAATTTTGAAAGGAAAACTATGTTAGATAAATGATTTAAGTTAGTTGGAGTAATAATAAAATCTTTAACTAGCTTCTTGTGAAAAATTCGAAAATTGAAACCAATCCCAAAGTTTTTTCGTAGTAGTTAGTAAAAGGGGTGTAATAATGAAAAAATATGTTGTATTCATGTTAAGTTTTACTTTGTTTTTATTGGTGTTCCAAATTTTATCGGGATGGCTACAAACAATATTATATACTCCAGATTTTTTGCGAAAGACGATTTCAGATCCAACTACTGTTTTGGGACAGAGCTCGACATTTCATTTAGTTGGAATACTATTCATAGCTTCATTGGCTTATTTTACTTCGCAAAAGCTCTCAAAAATCTAAATTTAGGAGTTTTCTATAAAGTAAAGCGACTTTTTGTTAGATAAATGCATAACTAGTAATCGATAGTAATATAAACCGCGATTTAATTTAGTAGTTCAATATGCAGCCATCATCTTGGAGATCATTTATATTTCAATAAAAACGGTCAAACCTTTTTCAAAGAATAATATAAATTTTTATGCCATGAACAGGTTGATTTCCGCTGCAGGCGGACGCTTTCCAGGGGGCAAGCATCAAGCCGCTTCCTTCGCTTCGCTCAGTCCAGGGTCTTGATTTGCTTGCTAATCCCCTAGGAGTCGCCGCCTTCCACTTCAATCAACAGTGCAACTTAAAGACAAATTGCTTTGTCGAAATAATGAACTGGCACTTTGCTTATCCATATGGCAAGCGGAAGTAGAGAAAAATAGGTAGTGTCTACCCATAAAGAAGTGAAGATCTTCCGAAATAGTATCTTCGGAAGCTTTTAAAAGAGTAGGGAAGTATTTCTTCTCTAATAATCCAAAACAAATGCATCATGTCTTTACATATTCCAAAAGGGCGACGGACAAACATCCGCCACAAGATTATCGAGAAAATGGATTGTGAAGTGACAGCTAATGTTTCGTCCAGATAACTCAGGAATTAGTGAAGCCAGGATGCACTTAAAGGACGCTGGCGCTTTTCTTAATCCTTGGGAAATTATTCCTTGGAAAGAATTAAACGAAGAGTGGAGTGCCTATACATATCGCATTTATCGGAAAGCGTATAACAAGTTGAATACGAAGGAGGATTAATCTTGAAGAAAAAAGTTATACTAATGAATATGATAGGGGTAGCGATTATATTATTCGGCTGTGAGAATACTAATGTGAATGGTAATAATGAAACCCTAAACGAAAATCAATTAATCATAAAAGAGCAAGAAGCCCAAATAATTGAATTAAAAAAACAAAATGAAGAACTGTTAATTAACTTGGATTCTTCTCAATTAGATCTAAGAATTGCGAGAGAACAAATTGATTACTTTCAACAATTCAGTCAAGACGCATTGCATTATTTAAGTGATAAAGAATTACTTGAATTAGCGAAAAAACAATGGGATTACAGGTTGGAAGTAAACAATCAACAGGTGCCAAAGGAAGGAACAATGGAAATACAAGAAAATACTATTGAGATTTCTTTATCCCAAACACAATCTACATTTAATGCTTTACCAGGTGAAATTTTTAGTAAAGGCGCAATTAGTGGAAGATATGAAAAACATATACTAGATTTCAAGCCAACCCCAATGGAAACATATTGGACGGATGGGACAGTTGTAACTGCGATACATTATCAGTATTTTGAAGTTAAAAGCGGTACAACTATTTCCTTTTCAATTACAGATGAGTTGGCAGAAAGATTAGGATTAGACACAACCCAAATTTCCATTGTGAAAAAATAATTTTTGAATGAATAGGGGTCTTACCAATTAATTATCTTTGGAAGTTAAATATTATTAGTGCTATATATGCGTTTTTTTTATTCGTTTCTTTTGAACTTCAACTTAACTTTTATCGAATGTTGCGATTAAGTGGATGGGAAGCTAATACAATAAGTCTTATAACTGGAGTGTTACATATTATTGGATTTATATTATTAACATTTCTTGTTTATATGTTCGATAAAAAGTGGATGCACGGTAAAAAGTCAAGGTATTGGTCATCCATTCTTTGGCTTCCATATTTAATTATCTTTGTCTTTATTTTTGCAAAACTATTCCCGATAACGTATAGAGGAGATGACCCTGCACCAGCATCTGGACTTATTATTATTGGTCAGCTCATTATTTATCCGTTTTATTTGTCCTTTATTTATTTTATTAGGTATGCCATCGATGGTGTTTCTGAAGAAAAATTAGTTTAATGAGCAATCAATATTAATTAGTCGGATTGTTATAAGGTTCAACTTCTTGAATTGTATAGCCTTGAGAAAAGTATTAGTTTAAGTTGTTTACATAATTTTGGGTATTACTATCTCCGGTTTTATTCCAAATCTTCGGTGGGCCGATATAGGGAGAGGCATAACAAGAGCAATTGCCTGTTTTCATTGATTTTTGTCATTCATGATCGCAATTGTAATACGAGGGTAATCAGTTACTTTTCATGTATTTACCCAATTTATTGTGTAAAAAGCGAAATAAGAAGTACATAAAAGGAGCTTATTTATGAACAATTCAATTCACCCAGCTATTCTCGAACATTTTGAAACAATTATAGGCAAAGTGGATACTTTTTCATTCCCTAAAAGACAAGGTGCTACGTCAGAAGTAACATTTTTACAAACGGCGAATGGGTTGTTTGTTTGTAAAATTGCGAAGAAATCACCGTATAAAGACTGGCTTTTAGAGGAAGCAAAGGTAATGAAACATTGGAATGAAGAAACAAACTTACCTATTCCAACTTTCTATCAATTTGTTGGAAAAAATCAAGAGAGTTATTTACTAATGAGTCTAGAAAAAGGAACTCCACTAAGGGAAGCACTTCTGAAAGCAGAATCAGATGAAGAAAAATATGCACTTCTCGAAAGTTTCGGCGCTCTTTTAAAGCAATTGCATGAAACAATACCACCAACATCGTGTGTTACAAAAGATTCTTGGCTTGATGAACAATTGGAAAAAGCTACATATAATTTACAAAACTACGAGGTAGATGGGGATCAACCATTACTGGATAAATTAAAAAGGCATAAACCTGTCCCATTCAAACAAACGTTAATCCATGGTGATTGCACCATAGATAACGTTCTTGTTTCAAACGGAAGAGTACGCACGTTTATTGATTTAGCTGGTTCAATATATGGGGATCCTCGGTATGATATTGCATTAGCTACTCGTTCAATCATAAACAATGAAGCGCTGTTACTAGCTTTTTATAAGGGGTATGAAGGAGAAACTATCACGGAAGAGGAATTTGATTACTTCGACAGGGGATTGTATGAATTTTTTTAAAAAGTTTTTTTATAATGTTAACTTGGAGGAAATAGAATGAAATTTATTGGTCCGTTTATTTTTTTTATTGGTATAGCAGGGGTGGGCTTTTCTTTATACGATTTTTTTACTTCGAACTCATGGGAAGGACCTGATTATTTCTGGTTAGGTTTTGTAGCCATGCCTGTAATATTTGTTGGTTTTATCCTAACAGCAATTGCTTATCGGAGTAAAATAACAAAATTAGACGAAGATCTTTTAAGAGATAAAATGAGGGTTGTAGGGCAAGGATTAAAAGAGGGCCTTTCTGATTCCGGTCACTACTGTTCCAATTGTGGCCATCAAGCCGAACGAACTGCAAAGTATTGTTCGGAATGTGGGAGAGAGCTTATATGAAAATGAAGCTAAAAGAGGAAAATTTAATGAACAGTTGGAAAACACTAAATTCAAGTTACGTATACAAAACTCCATTCGGGAATTTAAGGAAAGATGATTGCGAGCTTCCTGATGGACAAAAAATAGAGAGCTATTATGTCAACGAATACGCAGACTGGGTGAATGCAATTGTTCTCACAAAAGAGAAACAGATTGTACTCGTTAAACAGTATAGATATGCAGCACAAGACTTCTTTTTAGAAATTCCAGCAGGTAAGCTTGAGGAAAATGAAGCATATGAAGAAGCTATTTTGAGAGAGGTAAGGGAAGAAACAGGATATATTACGGAGAGAAAACCTGTATTATTAGGGAAATTTTATATTAATCCAGCAACACAAACGAATAAAGTAATAACATTTCTACTATTCGAAGCCTATAAGGCATTTGAACAAGAATTAGATCCTACTGAGTTTATTGATGTACATTTGGTTGACTTAAATGAAATGGAACCGATGATTACTAATGGGGAGATCAATCAACTATTTTCTGTAAGTGCTTACTATATGGCTAAATCATTCCTTACTAAATAATGAAGGAGGCTGGAATTGGAGTTAAAATGAAAACTTTTTTGAAATTATTTGGTATATTAATTCTTTTTATCATATTATCTATTACAAGCTTCTTAGTACTATTTAATCAACCCATGAAAACAGGTATTATAGTAGGGATTGTTTTGCTTGTTCTGAACGGTATTATTTTTTTGGTAAGTATTTTTGGACTGGTGTCAGGTAAGATATTAAAATGGAAGCTCTATAATAGAATTGAAGTGGGAGGCTTACTATTAAGTAACCTTTTCTTAACTTTGTTTATTTTTCTATTTACAATTACAAATACTGCGATGGAAGACACTTTAGAAAATCCAACCTTTAGTGAAAAAAAACATCTCGTATTAAACTTATTTACGTATCAATCTAGTCAAAAAGATGTTGTAAAGGAGAAAAGACAAGGAATTACATATATGTTTCATCCGGAAAATAGAGATACAGTTGATGAGTTCGAAGCTTTGTTTTTAGAAAAGAAATCATCTATGGATGCACTTTTTGGAAGCGAACTTAAAGACCGTTTAATTATAGAAATTTATAATGATCCTACTAGATTACAAGCAAACTCCCACTTTAATGATGTTGCAGGTTATTATGATTATACTAACAAGTCTATTAATGTACTAAAAATTGATAAAGATTATAATGATAATTGGAAACAAATTCTACTACATGAATATACACATTACAGAATTCAACAGTTTTCTAAGATGAACCATCTTGCTCAAAATTCAGAACAAGTACCTGTATGGTTTAATGAAGGCGTTTGTGTATTAATAGGTTATCAGAATAGACGAATAAGTAGTGTAACCGAATTAAAAGATATTGCCGATTTTCATTTACTAGACTCGAGTGAAAGTTATCATGCAGCAAGAGAAAATTATAATCCATATCTTCAGAGCTATTTTGCAGTGAAAGCATTAGTAAATGATTATGGGACATCGATAATTCCAAAACTTCTACTTTCAAAAACAGTAGACGATTTTTATAACAATCTTGAACAAATTACTGGTAAGAATCTAAAAGAGTTTAAGCAAACCTTTTTAAATGGTCTTCAATTGAAAGAGGAAGAGATTAGCGAAAAATTTGCTCTAGTTTCAAATGCTATTTTGGATCATCGATATAATGAAGCAGAAAAATTATTAACTGAAATAAAAAACGAAGGTTTTAAAGAAGATATTGATTATGCAAATTCCCTTTTAGTAGAAATTTATTTGGAACAAGGACTGTATGAAAAAGCAATAAATTTATTAAATAATGAAATACAAGATAAAGGAAATATAAGTTACTTAGCTAATATCATGCAGTTGGCTGAGATTTATCTTTTATTTGACTCTGAAAAAGCACTGGAATATGCAGAAATTGTCGAACTAAATGCGAAGAAAGCTCCGGTATACAACATTGAAAGAGCTGTGAATTTTGCAGAAGCGCTTCGTTTAATAAATTCTGGATTTCCTGTTCCCGGTTATAAACGACTGCTTGAAGAACAGCAAATTTTTAACGCACCAATACGAAATGAACTGCTTAAAAAATTAAAAGAAGATTATCCAGGACAGTGGTAAAGAAGGGTATTCACTATTTACTGCTTGACCATCAGCTCTATTACAAATTGCGCGTATTGACTTGAATTTCTATTCAAATCTCATAAGATTAGCAGTGGATTCAAATGATTGAATTCTTCACCTGTTTGGAGAAGTACATGTCCATTTAGTACTCAATTTCTTGAAGAAAGCGGGATTTTAAAAGGAATCTGCTGTGCGCGATTTTCATTAAATTAGAAGTTAATATGTTACAATAGTTGAAAGGAGTGATGACCGTGGACAACCAAGTTTTAGAAGTGTTAGTTGAAATAAAAAAAGAAATGCAAGAAATGAAACAAGGTATGCAAGAAATGAAGCAAGATATGTTTGGAATGAAACAAGAACTGAAAGAAACAAAACAAGAACTGAAAATGGAAATACAAGAAACAAAGAACGAAATGAAAATAGAAATACAAGAAACAAATAACAAAATGAAATTAGGTTTTGAATCGGTAAATACACGACTTGATAGTATTGAAAGTAAATTAGATGGTATTGGTTACCAATTTGAGCAACAAACCGCTCATACTACAGAAACAGTTACAACAATAGAGAATAAAACAGCTTACTTATTGGAAAAATCCCAATTACACGATATTGAACTTCATAGAATTAAACAAAAAATTTAACTTCTAGCATCCTATTGGGTGCTTTTTCTTTTTCCTCAAATAAACATTTCTATAAATGAAATCTATAAGTCCTGTAAAAGCTGAAGTTAAGCTAATTTAATATGAAGAACAACCGAATCGCAAGATAAAGAGATCAAATCGAAAATAGGATGCTAGAATCGCAAGCAAAGTTATTCAAATCGGTAAGTACCTTGTTAAAATCGCAAAAATTTGTGGTTCTAAATATTAGTTGGAAAATTAGCAGGTTAAGTTGGAATATAAGAGTGTTTAGTTGGAATATAGGAGTATTTAGTTGGAAAAATAGAATAGTTAGTTGGAATAGGTTTTTTCTTACAATTTTTTCGTCGGATTTAACGTGCTTTTTATAAGAATTCAGTTGGAATTGGTGTATAATATTGGTAAAGAAATTCAACACTTTCATGGATTACTGATTGTCTTAGTTGTTTTATTCTATTCTCCTTAACTGCAATTGAAAAACTGTAATTATGTAAATCAAAACGATCGTGTTACAGAACTTCTAAAGATAAAAAGTAATGATTTTTATGCGAGTAAAGAACTAAGATAGTAGGTGTTAAACATGACTACAGTCGGCTTAATAAGGCATGGAATTACAGAATGGAATGAACTAAAAAGAGCACAAGGGATTTCTGATATTCCATTAAATAAAGTTGGTATAAAACAAGCGCAAGCATTAGCTAATAAGCTTTCAATTGAAGAGAAATGGGATGTCATTATCTCAAGTGATTTAACACGTGCAAAAGAAACTGCACAAATAATTGCAAATCATTTAAATTTGCCTCTTTGCATTTACGACCAGAGAATATGTGAGATCAATTGCGGTGAAATAGAAGGAACAACGGAAGAAGAACGACTTCAAAAGTGGGGAATCCATTGGAGAGATTTAGATTTGGGTATAGAAAAATTTGAAGAAGTAGCAAAAAGAGGATTGGAATTTTTAGAAGAAGCAGTAATTACATATAAAGATAAGAGAATATTGGTTATAAGTCATGGAGCTTTAATTGGACTAACTTTACAACGATTGCTTCCAGAATTGTTTCCAACTACATATATTGAAAATACATCCATAACCATTCTTAAAAATAACGAAAATCAGTGGGACTGTAATCTATATAATTGTACTAAACACTTAGAGGTCTATTGACCATACAAAATGACATTTGTCATCTTTAGAAGGAGGGAAAACATTGTTGGAAAGAAGTTTATCTATTAAGCAACTAAGATTGTTTACTACTATTTTAATGTTAATAGTAATATTTATAGCTGCAATTTCATTTTTTCTAGAATTTTATCCAGGTGGTTACTCACTTCAAAATGAAAATCAAGAAAAAATAACTTTAATCAAAAAAAGCTTTTTTCAAAAAGAACAATTTGAAATTGCGGTCACAACAGAAAATGAACTTAAAGTTGCCTTATTGAAACATGAGTTAAATTTTGTAAAATCATTTTGGTTTATGAATCTAATTATATTTCCAATTTTTTTACATTCATTAGCTTTGTATTACTATTTAAAATATAAACAAGTTTTCTTATTGGTTTTGACATTTTTTGTCTTACTTATTCCATTAGATACTTATGTTTTCATCCAGAGTTTGAATTTTATCGAAAAATTATTAATGGGATTAAAAAATTAGTAGAAATGCTACCTTCAATTTATAAATCAAAGTATAGTAATCCAATATAAGTCAATCAGCCAATTCGCCTTCTGGTGAGTTGGTTTTTAAATTTTACCAATTTAAACACATTACATTGACACGCATAGTAATATGTTATACATTCTAATTAGAGGTGATGATTGTGTCTGAAAATGAAGTAAGTGCCGATTTGATACGTGGAAATATCGACACAATTATTTTGCGAGTTTTAAAAAATGGAGACAATTATGGATATGAAATTATGAAAGCCATTTCTGAAGGAAGCTCAGGAGAGTACATTTTAAAAGAACCTACTCTGTATAGTAGTTTAAAAAGACTCGAAAAAGCCGGTTTTATAAAAGCGTATTGGGGAGATCAGTCTCAGGGGGGTCGAAGAAAGTATTATACACTAACTGATGAAGGTATCACTTCCTTTAATAAAAATTTGTTAGCGTGGAATAGAGCGAAAGAATTAATTGATAGGTTAGTACAAGAAAGGAGTGAGAAAAATGAAGAATGTTAGAAAACATGTTGATAAAATGTTTGCCAAATATCCTAAAACAGATGAAACGTGGGAATTAAAAGAAGAAGTAATAGGAAATTTAGAAGCAGAAATAGAGGACTTGCAAAAGAAAGACATTTCTTTTGATGAAGCGTTTCAAATTAGTATAGGTAAGATGGAGAAATTAGATGATCTAATCGATGGAATAAAACCGGTACAGATCACTAGTATTGTTATGGAATTGATGCAATGGACGCTTATCTTCACAATTATTGCATGGATTCTTACCATTCCTTTAAGTATATTCAGTTCGATAAGAGGTATTTCTTGGATACTTTTCATTATCATTATTATTATAGGTGTAATTTACTTGATTCTATATTTTAGTCGTGGGTTTCTCCCAAAACATATTGTAAACATCAATCTTTTCAAAATTCAGGCAGGGAAAAAAATTATTTGGATTATCTGGGCTTTCTTTATCGTTGTAAAATGGGGAATGGTAACTGCATTACTTTTTGCTAGTAACATATGGTTTTGGCGTCCAATTAATATTAATGGACCTTATGAATTTGCAGGAATTTGTATGATGTATGCATCTCCACTTATCTCTATTATAATTCCTCTTCTAATGAATAAATTGAAAAGGATAGTTGATACATATGAAGAATAAATTGATATTAGGATTATTTGTAGTGGGTTTTATTCCTTTCATCTGGATGCAAATGGTTTATTTTCCAGGTCAAGAAAAACTTCGAGAAGAAGATAACTTGAAGCAACTCGATCCTGAAATGCATGATTTTGAAAAAGTGATTAAATATCAAAATCTTTATATGGGGAATGCTAGTAATGATTTTAACCTATTTGGAAACTTACCACTAAAACAGCATCTTGGAACGTTTGAAATAGATTCCGATCAGTTTTTACTCATTATTAAATACGGTTCAATGGAAGGCGTGTCGGAACGTATGATACAACAGTCGGTCATTTATAATACGACTGCTGCTTTTGTCCTCATTAAAAATTTACAGCAAATTGAGATGCAATTTCCGAATAAGTCATTTATAGTTCCACGTAGTAATGTAGAAAAGTGGTTCAACAACAATCTATCTAATTTAATTGACCCCACACAATTCAAGGAGATAGTTCAAGATCCACTAAAGAAAAACAATTTAGAAGAATGGTTGGCAACTTATACAGAGAAAAGAAATTAGGATAGAGACGATTAACAAAAGGATCAAAATTTTTTGATCCTTTTGTTGTATAATTTATAAACTTATTCAACAGATAATCTAATAAGAGTCGTATGGTTTTTCCTAATGATCAGTTGGTTTGAAATGAATTTTTGGAAAAGTGGAACTTATTATATTTATAAACGTAAGTATGATATTGGTATAGTAAGGAAAGGGCAAATAAAGAAGGACTACGGAAGTTTATATTGTCGGTTACTGGCAAAGTACTATTATTATTCAAGCAAGATGGACTATGTAATTTGTCACTATAGCCACAAATACTTAGCATTTCAGACTGTTAATATAAAAAGGAGAACATATGAAACTAAAAAATGGAGAATACCACGTAGTTATCAATGGAATCAAACACTGGATAAAAGTTGAAGGGAAAGAAAATAATACGATCCCATTAGTCATTATTCATGGTGGGCCAGGAGGAAACCTATATACATTCGAAAGAACTGTCGGCCCATACCTTTCAAAAGAAAGAACAGTTGTATATTATGAACAGCGTGGATGTGGAAGAAGTGAAAAACCCATTTCGGATAATGCTTATTCTATTCACGAATTAATTGATGACTTTAAGAAAATTCTTCAGTGGTTGAATATTAATAAAGTTGATTTATTAGGCTACTCCTTTGGTGGGGAACTAGCGCTTGAATTTAGTTATGCACTTCCAACTAATATTAATAAAATAGTGCTATCTGGGCCAAGTTTAATGTCTTTAAATACTCAATATATGTTTCAAATAGCTGGTTTCGTATCAATTGCAGATACTCCCTTAGTACATAAAATAGAAGAAATACTTAGTGAAAATACTTCAATTGAAAATAAATATAAAAAAGTATGGGAGATTGTAGATAGTGATACCGTTGACCGATTATTATTTGTAAATCAGGATATTGCTAGAAAGTACCGAGAATTGGCAATGAAAAGTAATTTGCATAATACAGGGCTGATGTTAGAAGAACTAAAGAGAAATCCTGTAGATATATCTTTATTTGAAAGACTTCAATATATTCCACATAAAACATTACTTATTACTGGAGTTCAAGATCGAAATACGGGGATACCTATATCTAATCTTATTAATAGAAATCTAGCAAACAGTGAATGGATATTGTTTAATGATAGTGCTCATTTTCCGGAATTAGAGGAAAAGGAAAAATTTGTTGGAGACGTATTGAATTTCTTGAAAATTCATTATGCATAACAGAAAAGAGGGGGAAATAATGAATATTAGGCTCGCTGAAAGAAAAGATATTAACCAGTTAATTCAAATGAGATGGGATTTCACATTGGAATACAATCAAAGTAAACTTTTCAATGAGAGTGATTTCAAAGCATTTAAATTAGAGTGTGAAGACTTTTTAGACAAGGCTCTTAATAGTGAAACCTGGTTTATTTGGGTTGCAGAGGAAAACTCAAATATTGTATCTCATATCTACATAGAATTAATACAAAAAGTACCGCGTCCTGGTAGGGTAACTTATCCTTTTGCATATATGACTAATGTCTATACAGTCAAGGAATTTAGGAATAAAGGAATTGGTAGTAAATTAATTACAACAATTAACGAATGGGTAGAAAGCGAGAAATATGAATTTATCATCGTTTGGCCAAGTGATGATAGCATTGATTACTATAAAAAGAATGGATATATGCATTGTAAAGAACCTATGGAGTTTTTTCCTACATAAAAAGGATGTGTTCAGATGAATACAGAAAAGGAAACACCTGAAAATAGAAGAGAAAGATTAAGACTAGAAGAATTGAAAAGGAATCCAACCGGGAATTTAAATGATGCTTTTAATCGAACAGGTACTGGTAGTTTTACGGATATGGGATGGAAAAGTACTGGAGTTCTTATTCTTGTATTAATAGTCGGTTTTATTATTGTATCAATTTTTTTTAAATGATGTGGGATTCCAAGAATTTTACAAATACTGATAACAGAAAAGTTTATGGAGGAAACGAAAATGGATCTTAATGAGCATGAAAATCCCTCTGGAATAATAATCGTATCATACAAAGAACAATGGAGAAGTGAATTTCTTTTACTAAAACAAATATTGAGTGAAATTCTTGGCGAATTAATGATTGAAGTAGAGCATGTTGGAAGTACCTCAGTTAGAGGTTTAGCTGCTAAACCAATTATTGATTTAGATATAGTCATAGATAATAACAGTAAGTTTGGAATTGTCTCTCAAAAACTTTTTGATATAGGATATTTACATGAAGGTAATTTAGGTATTGAGGGGAGAGAAGCCTTCGCTCGAAAAGATGAGTTTGTTCCTTGGAGGGACGATCAAAAACAATGGGTAGAACATCATTTATATGTATGTACAAAGGATAATGAAGAATTGCGAAGACATCTCAAATTTCGTAACTACTTAAGAGAACATCCTGAGGTCACAAGGGAATATGAACAATTAAAAATATTATTAGCAAAGAAATCGAAATCTCGTTTGGAATATACGGAAGCGAAAAGCGAATTTATTCATAGAATTTTAGAATTAGCAGATAGATCGGCTCTTTAAAAGACATGGAATCTTCCTAAGAGAATAAGAATAGATGGTGATAAAAAAATGTACGGAGTAATTGCTTTATTTGATGGTGAAACGGAGCAGATGATTAAAGAGATCTGGAAAGAGTTAAAGGAAAAGTCGATTAGTAATTATGCATATGAAGTAGAAGATAGAAGACCCCACATCACTTTAGCCAGCTACAATCATATCGACATAAAGACGTTTATGAAACAGATGGATGAATTTTATGAAGATAAAGAAGCTGTCGATATTACTTTTAGTACAATTGGTTCGTTTTTAAATTCGGGGACATTGTTTTTTTCGCCAATAGTTACGAATAAATTATTTGAACTCCACGCCAATCATCATCGGAATTTTAATATACATAATGATAATCCTAATTCGTTATATTTACCGAATAGTTGGATACCTCATTGTACTTTAGCAAATAGATTGTCCTCAGAAAAATTATTAGAAGCATTTAATTACTGTTCCAACACATTCGACACGATTTTTGGAAAGATAATTGAAGTTGCAATAATAGATGTAACTAAGCCCACCGTTGCTCCTATTATTTATTCAAGGGAATTAACATAAGAGTTGAATGAAGAAGATTGGGAGAGATATTTAATGATAAAAAGTGTATTTAAAGATTTTATATATCACAGATATTCGAGTGATTTAACAAATAGTGGGAAAATCTTTTAGATAAAGACTTAGGAGGAAATTATTAATTGATAAATTACGGTGAGGATTTATTTAAAGGTTCAGCATTATATTATTCACGTCATAGGCCATTATATTCTGCTTCTTTAATAAGATTTTTAATAAGTAGGTTTTCTTTAGATGGAAAGGGTAAAATGCTAGATTTAGGTTGTGGTGATGGAAGATTAGCTTTAAGGTTTTCGGATTGGTTTGAAAAAATAGTTGGAGTTGACTTGGAATCTGAGATGATTCAAGTAGCACAAAATCTTAGCAAAGAATATAGAGTTGAAAATGCGGATTGGTTTATTGGGGATGTTGAAAAATATAAAAGCCTATCCAACGAAGATTTCAGATTGGTGACTATTGCCAAGGCTTTTCATTGGATGGATAGACCTCTCGTTCTAGATCATTTATATGAAATAATTTCTGATGGAGGGGGTATAGCTATTATAGACAATTTTTCTCCAAATGGAGTTCACGTAGCGTGGCAAGAGAAAGTGAAAGATGTAGTAAACCATTGGTACGGAAATAAAAGAAGAGCAGGTAATACGATTTATTCCCATCCGGAAATTACACACCAAGAAATAATAGCTAACTCAAAGTTCAAATTAGAAGTTCATCAAATGCCACCATATGTACAGTTATGGACAATCGATTCTATTATCGGGAATCACTATTCAACTTCTTTTGGTTCTAAACGATTTCTTGGAGAAAATGCGAATTCATTTGAAGAGCATTTAAAAGAAGAACTATTGAACATTAATCCAACTGGCGTGTTTACAGAAGAAATTAATACATCGGTTAAACTGGCACTAAAGGATTAGAAAAAACTGCGCCTAAAAATAATAAAAAACAGTGAATTCAAGGGGGGATGAAATTGTTTGAAATAAGATACATAAATGAGAATGAAAAGAGTTTTCTAATGGACATGCTTTACGAGTCAATTCACATAGAGATAGAGAAAAAACCACCCCTAGATGAACTTCTTTATACAGATGAGTTGAAGAAATACCACCAAAACTGGGGTCGAAAAGGTGACAAAGCGTTAATAGCGGTTGATAATACAGGAACTCCTGTAGGTGCAGTATGGTATAGATTATTTAGCAGTGAAGAACGTGGGTATGGCTATGTGAACGATGATACACCTGAGTTAGGAATTGCTATTAAAAAAGAAGTAAGGAGAAAAGGTCTTGGCACTCAACTAATGCATTCAATAATAGATGAAGCAAAAAATAATAGCTTTAAAGCATTATCATTAAGTGTAGATGCTGATAATACGAATGCTATAAATCTGTACCGTAGTTTAGGTTTTGTTGAGCTTGGAAGAGAAGAAACTTCAATCATTATGGTATTAAAATAAGGAATTTGTATTAATCAAATATTATTCTATGTGGAGAGTGATTTACGTTAAATTTTGATGTGCTTTGGGATTACAATCATCCTGAAGAAACCTAGCAGAAATTTATCAGTTTGCTAAAGCAAGCAGAGGACTCAGGAAACATTGGCTACTTAGTGGAACTTTTGACTCAAATAGCACGTTCTCAGGGATTACAGTCAAAATATGAAATAGCGTATGAGACGCTTGAACGTGCAGAGAGTTTATTAAACAAAGATTTAAGTGTAGCTAGAATTAGATATTTTCTAGAAAGATGTAGAGTTTTTAATTCCTCATCTCGACGTCTGGACGCTATTCCGTTTTTCCTCCACGCACGGGAATTGGGAATCCAATCTGGTGAGGATGATTATGCTGTTGATGCAGCTCACATGTTGGGAATTGCTGAAGCAACTTCCGAGAAACGAATGGAATGGAATATGAAGTCGCTAGAGTATGCCGAAAATCATCCTAAAGCCAGCCGTTGGTTAGGTTCGTTATATAATAACATCGGCTGGGCGAAGGGAGAAAGTGGAAATTTGGAAGAAGCACTTGTATTATTCAAGCGAGCGTTGGAATTCCGTATAGAGCAAGGTAACTCAAATTCGGTGTTTATTGCAAAATAGTGTGTAGTACCGATTACTTTGAACATGATGGAGGATTTCCAGGTGTAAGTAATAGATTACAATAACAAGAGAAGTAAGAAAAATAATCTCGGAGCAAAAAGTAGAAGGTTTTTAATGGATAGTAGTAATAATTGTGGAAAGAGCTACTTACCGATAAGTAGCTTTTTTTCAACTAAAAGTAGGTTTAGTAGATGAACAATGAGATATGAAACAGTTTTTTTCTTGAAATCTATCGGGGGAGGTTAGTTCAAGAAGGAAAAACTAATTTAAATATAGAAATTAGTCCATATGTCTATTTTTAAAAAAGGAGATAACAAATTGATTGAATATAAAGTAAAAACATATGAGGAAGCCTTAGATGTAATAGAAGAGATTGGTTTACTTCCCCTTGCCCCTTTAATACCCGATTTTCCTTCTTTAAATACTATTACTTTAGCAAAGTATTGGCATTCTGAATCAGAGTTTGATCCATGGATTTGGAGGACAAAATTTTCAACAGACGGGGTTGCGGCATACGGTAAATTCATCAAGAAAAAATCGGTATTGGTTTCGCGCCAGCTTCTCCCATATGTAAAGAAGGTTTTAGGATATACAGAGTCTATTGAAGAACGATATTTTAATGGAAACGTTTCAAAAGAGGCTTTTGGTATATACAAAATTATTAGCCAAGAGGAAGGGATAGACACAAGGTCATTAAGAATGATGGCAGGACTAAAGGAAAAAGACAAAAAAAGGATATTTGAGAACGCTTTATTAGAATTACAAGGAACAATGGATATTGTAATTTCAGGCATTCATGAGAAAAGAAATGCAGAAAGTGAAAAGAAAGGATGGAGCAGTACAGCTTTTGAAACATATGACTCATGGGCTAATAGAAATAGAATTGAGTCCATTAATATTGACAAAGAAGATGCAAGAAAATATCTTATATCCTTTTTTTCAAATGTTTGTAGTAATGACTCAAGAAAGAAACTTGAAAAAATATTCGTATAATTAAAGAAAATAATGTATCAGTCTTCCTCTCCCAAGAGTAGTGAAAGTATTGAATCTATTACCTTGGATTCTCTGTGATGAAGGGCTGATTTTGCTCTTCATCGATGGGATCAAGTAAGGTTAGTTGTAAAGTGCTTTAATTATTGTTATATTACAAACGAACATACATTCTTTTTAGGGGGTTAATTATGAGTAAAAAACGTAAATTGGTATTGTATATTGCAAAAAGTATAGATGGATACATAGCTACTAAAGATGAGTCATTAGAATGGTTATTTAATGTTGAAGGTGAAGGTGATAATGGATATTCAGATTTTTATGAGACAGTAGATACAGTTTTAATTGGAAAAAAAACTTACGATTGGATTGCAAAACATGATGCAGGTGAATTCCCATATAAAAATAAAGAATGTTACGTTTTCACAAGGACTTCAATTAAGGATACCGAAGATGTCAAATTTGTTAATGATGATATAGTTAGTCTTATTAATAAATTGAAAAATCAAGAAGGAAGAAACATTTGGATTGTTGGTGGAGGAGAATTGTTACAATATTTTGTAAAAGAAAAATTAGTTGATGAAATTATCTTAACAGTTGCTCCAACAATAATAGGAAAAGGAATTCCATTATTTAAAGAAGGAGATTATCAATTAGACCTCTCATTAAAAGGAACAAGGATTTTCAATCAGTTTGTAGAACTACATTATGTAGTTAAAAATTAATTATCTTCTTCAACCAATAAGGTGAAAACTGTTGATCCCTCAATGATTATAGAGGGAGTTTATTATAATAAAAATAATTGTCTTACTTTTTCAGGGGGAGTGATTAGTTGAAAAAATTAGGGATACTTATTTTTATCTTGTTGTTTGTTGTAGGCTGCTCGGATGAAGATGAAAAAAATCAAATAGTTATCAAATACGAGAGCCAGATCAAAGAACAGCAAAAGGAAATTGGGGAATTGAAACAAGAAATTGAAGCACTTAACTTCATTCCGGACGTAAATTATAGATCGTCTTTACAGGAAGCTGATCGCGAAGCACGGAAAATACTGCGTTATATTTCAGAAGGTAAATTTGAAGAGTTAAAGAAGGAATTTGATGTTGAATTTGAAGTAAAGGAAGATGCAGTAGATTTTGGTGTACCAGAATCCAATACACCATTTCCTATCGAATTGACTGGAAATTTTATGTACATCGCCAACTTTATTAAACAACCGGGTGGGATGGAGATAAGTTATTTTATTGATGATCCAAAGAATGAAAGATCACAATTAATTCATATGTCTTTTGATATAGACATGGAATTTAAATTTATTTATATAGGAGATGCCTAAATAAAGTCTCTCCGGTCTGGTATATCGCGTATTATTTCATCCTCTGTAGTAGATAAAGATCTTGGCTATATGAATTGATAACCCTACTCAAGCAGTAGAAGATTTCGGTTTAAGAATAAAATACAATTAAGGCTATGTTTAAGAATAATATTTATTATTTTTAAGGAATTAAGTATGGACTACTTAATGAATATTATTTGAAGTTGAGAAATCAACACTTGAATATCAAGTTTATACAACACAAATCTAAAAATAACGTCTCACGCTATTCATATATTTTATATACTCTTCGCCAAATTTATTGATACACCATCTTTCCTCTGAAAGAATAATCCAATGAGCTGAAATTTGGAAAACTATTAATAACCCAAGTAATATCCATGAATGAGTAAGCAATGCACAACCCATGAAGTAAATGAAATATGAAACATACATAGGGTTTCGGGATATTCGATATAACCCGTTTACATTTATCCCATTCATTTTAGGATGAGCATAATTTACTGTAGATACCGTATATAGAACAATTCCTAAAATATAGATTATCAGCCCAATATAAAACAGAACAGAGTCTGTTCTAATTTTGAGTAGTATTAAAAATAATAGAATAACGGCGGTCGTAATTTGATAAATCCAGTAAGCTACTTTTTCTTTTTTCGATAATGGAGCAAAGAAACCTGCACGTTTAGACCCCTCTTTACTTATCGCACTTAATATACCATGCCTAATAAGTAAAATTGGTATAACTGTTAAAATTGCATTCATTCTATCCCACCTTTTAGGTCTTAAATTTATTGCTACATTATTTATTTTACGGATAATACAAAAAATGTAGAAGTACATTTACTTTGTAAAAATGTATTCGTATCCCTTAAAGCTATCTATTTCCAAATTATCGGAGTAGAAAATGATTAATGGGATAGTCTGTATTTCTCACTGAAGCAAGATTCCTTGGTATTTCATTGATCATTTTGATCAATACCTATTTTTATTGAAGCCACAATAGAATACCATATTGTGAATTTATAGAAATTTCTATATAATCAATTTAACAATGAAAGGTGGGGTTTTTATGGAAAAAATCACTTTTAATAACCTTAATTATATCGTAAAAAAAGAAAAGGAAACGGCTATCAAGTAATCATTAAAATAATTTAGATGCTCGATAGCCTTATTAGAACAATAGGGGGAGCATTCATGCTAAATCAAAAAGGATTTAATTTATGGGCGGATGGTTATGATAAAACTGTTCAGCTGAGTGAAGAAAACAATCAATATCCGTTTGCAGGTTATAAAACAATTCTAAATACAATTTTTAACGAAATAATGCAAAAAAACGAATCGTCCGTTTTAGATATTGGCTTTGGGACAGGTGTTTTAACATCAAAACTTTACGAAAATGATCATCAAATTGATGGGTTAGATTTTTCATCTAAAATGATTAAAATTGCACAATCTAAAATGCCGCAAGCTAATTTAGACGAGTGGGACTTATCTCGTGGATTGCCAGCTACAATCAAAAACAAAAAGTATGACGCAATCGTGAGTACTTACGTTTTACACCATCTTACAGATGAAAAGAAGGTTGAGCTAATTGAAGAATTGCTAACTTTACTTACTGAAGACGGCAACATCTATATTGGGGATATAGCTTTCGAAACGAGGGTACAGTTAGAATCTTGTCGATTAAATAGTTTAAATTATTGGGATGATGAGGAATTTTATTTTGTTAATGAGGAGTTAAATTTTATGCTAAAGAATTTGAGTAAAAGCGTGTTCTACCCAATATCACATTGTGGTGGAGTGTTTATTATTTCAAAAAGAGTTTAAGAGAAAAAAACTGGCGTTCCTACTATAATAGGGACGCCTTTATATTAGGAAACTCAATATTTAATAAACCAGTTCTCTTTCTTGTATTGGAACTCTTCGTTAATACTGTTTAAAAACGCAACTAACTCACTTAATGTATAAAGATTTTGAACTTTTTTATGTTTAGGTGTTTATGGTACGGAAAGAAGGATTGGTGCTTTATTCGGGGGCAGAATTTATCCTGTGAGTAGTTTGATTCCAGTTAAGGCAAGTCCAATTAAGGCACCGCATAATGCCCCATTTACACGGATCCAAGTGATGTCGTTTCCAATCTTGTTTTCAAGCAACACTGTAATTTCATCGTTTGTCATCTTATCCAAATTATCTTTCACTAATTGCCCGATTTTTTGGTGATTTTGTTCGATAATATCGAGAATTTCTTCCTTTATCCACGCATCTAATCTCGATAGTGCGGTCGGATGTTCTTTCAATTTGACAATTCCTTTTTTAATAATTGGCGAGAGTATGTCATCTATGAAATTTTCTTGTCGAACGTATTCCAACAAAAGGTTTTGAATTTGATTTTTTAGAGTTTCAAATAATGGCTTCATGTCATATTTATTTATTGTACTCTGCTTAAGTGTATCGATTTGTTGAATAACGGATTCGTTGTTTTTAACTTTCTCCATTTCGTTTTGAATAAAACCAATGATTTTTTTTCGGTTTTCACTGGTATCGCTATTTAAGTCTTCTAGAAATTCCGTGATCGTAACATCGATGATTTCTGCCACTTTTCCACTAGCCATAGACATCAAAGATTTTAAGGCGATTCCAAAAATTTTATTTTCTGAATTTTTTTCAATTGCGTTTGTGATCATTTTAGTAATCTCATCTTTTGTATTTTGGTCAGACAATTTACTATCTACCATTTTAAGGGTCATTGTATATAATTTTTCATCCATTTGATTTTCTAATGCTTTATCAATGGCTATTTGAATCACGTATTCTGTTTTGATGTTACTCATAAGTTTTTTTGCACACATCTCAAATTGAGGCTTGAATGGGTTTAAATCGAAATTACTAGCTAGATAAATAGTGGCTTTTTGAAGTTGCTTTTTCATCTCATTACTTTGAAGTTCCGTTTCTATTTTGTCTATTAGCAATTGTGCAATTTGGATGTTGTTAATTTTATTAATAATACTTTCTTTCGTGAGCCATTCATTTTCTAATACGTGTAAAATTGTTTGAATGATCCGTTCACGGTTTTTAGGTAAGAGTGCTGTGTGAGGGATCTTTATATTGAGTGGGTGTCGAAATAACGCAGTTACTGCAAACCAATCGGCTAAGCCCCCTATAAGACCTGCTTCAAATCCTCCTTGCAACAACTTTCCCGTTTTGGAATCGTTTATTGGCAGGGTAGCCAAGAATCCCATACCCATTATGCCGAGTGACCAATTCGCAATTTTTTTAGAATTTGCTTTTCTCTCTATTTTAGTCAATTGTTGTCACTCTCCTCTGAAAAATAAGTTATATCCATTATAGGTCTTCCTATTCTGTAAGAAAAGAAATGTCTTTTTAAAAAATTGCTGATCAGCCCGAGGTAAAACAACACCAGATCTTTATGATGGGTGTGGTCTTTTTTAAAATTGGGATGTTTTAACAAGCAGAAGAGGAGGGGATGTGAAAATCCCCTCCTTAATTTCATTTAATGCATATAAATAAGTCTGTTTACTTTTTATTTCTTAAGCATTCACACACTTTTTTAGTTTGTAGATTCCAATTAAAGACTTACTAAACTGAAATTAGTACACATCTCTTTTCGTAAAAGTAATAAAGGCAATAAGAAGTGCTGTGATTCCCCATATTGTAAGGATTGTCATCGAAAAGCCCAGGTTCATTCCTTGTATGGGGGGAGCACCTCCACTGATATAATTCGTGATTCGAAGATTGACCATAAATAGATATTTTGCCGATTCCCAAGATGAGACCATATTGGCTAAAATGGGACCCGAGATAAGAGTTGCCAGCATAACGCCAGTCACAGCTGCCGTACTGCGTATTAAGACAGAAAGCATCAGCGTAATTGATCCGACAATGATTCCAACAAACCAAGTAAGACCCAATTCCATCAGAAGGTATTGCCATTGGCCAATTACGTGAACGTACGTTGTGACGAGGTCATCTCCATTTGTTGAAAATCCGGTCAGAATAGGCATCGTCCAACCGGAATATCCGAAGACAATTCCCGATATGAGATATGACAATGAACCAAGGGACAACACGATAAAGGAAACAGAAAGAATCATGGTAAGAAACTTGCTCAGTAAAATCCGCGACCTTTTAACCGGTCTCGTCAGGAGCATTTTAATTGTCCCACCGCTTAATTCGGAGGAAACTAAATCACCAACGACGACGACAACCATCAGCGGCAACAATAGGTCAATAGAGTTTTCCAAAAATATGCGCATGAAGGTAGGGGCTCCTGGTGCAGAGGGATCGATATCATGTTCCAAATAATATTCCTGCTGGCTGACTCTAATAAGTAAATATTTACGGAAATCATCTGGAATCGTACTAGATGCAAGGCGGTTTTGTGTATTCACAATGTCCTGTTGCAATTGCGTTCTCCAGTCGGTAGTGCCCAATCGTTCTTGTAAAGATTTCACTTCTTTCATTTGAGCGTAAGTAAACAATGCAACAAGAACCGCCACAATAGCGACAATGACGTATAGACGCTTTTTACGAACAAGCTTGATGAGTTCATTCTGTACTAAATTAATCAATCGTTTCACCTCCAGTTAACTCGATAAATAAATCCTCAAGCGTTGGAAGTTTTGTTTGGATTCCACTTACTTTAACACCTTCGCGAACCAATCTTTCATTAATGAACGAGAGTCTTTGCTCATCATAAAGAGTAATTAACAATCCATCCTGCTCAGACAATATGGTTGTTTCTTCTGATAAAATTCTTCTGCCTTCTGCTATCGGATGAAGCTTCCAAGATACTCGCTCCTGTTCGGCAAGTATATGTGCAACTGAATCAATCTTAATGATTTCTCCTTTTGAAATAATCGCTACTCGATCGCACATAAGTTGGATTTCACTGAGTAAATGGGAGGAGATAAGAATGCTTATTTGATCTTTCTCTGCCAACATCCGAATAAATTCACGCATTTCCCTTATTCCTACGGGATCGAGACCGTTTGTAGGTTCATCAAGAATGAGAACTTTGGGTTTTCCCAATAAGGCTTGGGCAATTCCAAGTCGCTGACGCATTCCTAAAGAATAGGTTTTAACTAGATCGTGAATTCGGTTTTGAAGTCCGACTTGGGCAATGACTTCATGTATACGATATTCATTGATTTCTGGAACCATTCGAGCAAACTGCTGCATATTTTCCCAGCCCGATAAATAAGGATAAAGTTCAGGATTTTCCACGATACATCCAAGATTTTTTATGGCATTAGAAAAATCTCCCTCTAAATTGTAGCCACAAATGGAAATCATCCCTGACGTTGGTTTAATCAAACCAACAAGCATGCGAATTGTGGTTGTTTTACCTGCTCCATTCGGACCCAGAAATCCAAAAACCTCCCCTTGCTTCAATTCGAATGTAATATTTTTAATGATATCTTTTTTCCCGATTGTTTTTTTAAGATTTTTAACAAATAAAGTAGACTGAGTGCTATTCATTTTGATTATTCTCCTTCTCAAAGGTAATGAGAGTTGCAACACGATTTCCGATTAATTGGTACCCATTACTGTTTGGATGGAATTTATCACTGGATAAATTATCATTTACATTCATTTCAAATAAGTCAAAAGTTGGCACCACCACAATTTTTTTATAAGAAGCTGCCAACTCTGCAGTATCGAAATTCCATCTGCGAACAGCCTTGGAAGTATTTTCGGAATTGGGTAATTCGATGAAAGGATTGTAAATTCCAACGTGGAAAACGGGTGCTTGTGGATTAATTTCTCTTATGGTGTCATAGATTTTTTTCAAATTGCCTAAATAGTTTTTTTCAAGTGAATTAATAACTGACTGATCAAGATTAGAGAGCGTATTGCCTCCTTGAAATAAATCATTCGCACCAATGGTCATAACAATCAGATTGGAATCACGTAATTGTCTTTGAATTTCTGTTTTTTCAAGCTGGTTTAAAAGTTGTTGGGAAGTAAGGCCCTTTATTGCTAAATTCGATAATTGCACTTTTTGTTTCGTTTTTGATTTCAAATCGACCAACATGTATTGAACATATCCTTTTCCAGTTGAATCTCCAGTTCCACGTGTTAATGAATCCCCTAGGGCAACGATTGAGATGCCCTTTGTTTGAGCTGGGTTTAACGAAATGGCAGTTGAAGTTGGTTCAGATGGAGGAGGGTTCTTGAAAAATTGATCATTTATCGTTAAAAATAAACCTCCAACCCACATGATAGTTGCAACTATTGATAGAATCGTAATGATTTTGACCATATTTATTTTCACGGTATCATCCTCTTTATTGTTAAGTAAGTTAAAGGTACTGAATAATGTTTGGAAAGTAAAGGAAAGAGTGTTCTGTAACAAAATGAAAAGAATTATCCAAATCAGGTTCAACTTCATGCCATTCATACCGATACTTCGTCAGTGAACCATTTCCACATACTGGGCTAAATTATTCTTTAGAATTATATAGCGGGTAATTTAGCTGAAGCAGTAAGGTGGATTTCAAATGATTTAAACAAAAATTGAGAATAAGTGCTTATTAATCCAACGGCTGCGTTGATCGTTGTTCCTCAACTAGGCTATGCAGGTTAGTGAAATAACTGCATTTGCAGACTTGGAGGTAGTTATTTGAATATAACGAAGAATAATGGTTTTGAGTTTTTGAATTTATTAGTACAAGAGAAGTAGAAATTCATAACTCTCAACCCGTTGCAGGTTAGTTCAACAAGAAATAGGCATAGATTCAAAAAAAAGAAGGTTTTTTTGATATTACATAGAATATTACTAAAACTGCAAATAAACGGAGGGATTAGAATGAATTTTGTTGGATTTAATAAGAAAACTAAGGGTTTATTTTATTTTTTCCTTTTGTTTTTAGTTTTGGGATTAATAAGTTTCAATCTAGCTGATTTAATAAAATCTAAATACAGTGTGGTTCGTGATAACTTAGTTAATCAAATTAATGGTAAAGAGCTTTCCAATAATGATATCAATAATATCGAAAATACTCTTCAAGTTATTAATGACAAATTTCATACATCTGAAAGTATTGCGATATATGCCAAAAAAGACGTAATCAATGACGTACAATATTTAGATTTAGATTTAATAGAGGCAGAATATTTGTTTCCAATAAATGCTGTAAAGGAAGGGAAATTGATAACTGAATTATTTTACCCAACTGAAGGATTCAATGCAGGGAAATATTATATCGTACATAGCTATTTTCCAGATTGGTATTATTTATTCCCAGTTGGATTGTTTACTGTAAGCGGAGTATTATTTATATTTTGGCTTTTATTTCAAATTAAATATGTATACACCTCAAGAATTTTTAGGCTAAAACTTAAAATTAATTAATCTCTAACTTGCTGAGATACTTAAATAAGCCATCGCCTTTTTCGATCACTTTTTATGCAAGATATGGATCTTCTAGTATGCCTACCGCAATTACCGGTACATTTAATGCTTCTTTGTATGCTTGAGCAAACAGAACTTGGTAACCAGGAGTATTTGCTGGTTTTATTTTACCTGGAGTTGCTTCACCACCACTTGAAACATGGAACACATCCACTCCAGCATCTTTATATTTTTTAGCAATTCTAATGAATGCTCTAGTCGGTATCCATTATCCAAATACTCAACAGTTGTTATGCGGGATAGCATTCCGTTTAATGAGTCCTTTTTAGATTGTGTTAGTTATGTAAGGTTGCAGGTGAAGGAGGATTTAGAGGGCTTTTGTAGAATATTGATAGATATGTTCATGTTCTTTTGAGTGAGCACGGGAAGAGAATATTTAATAACAAATTATTTGTGGGGGTTAAGAGAAAGTGAATTATATGATTATTGATGAGTTTAACGATAAACAATTACAAGATTTACATAGTCTATTTAAAAACGAATGGTGGACGAAGGAACGTGAGCTCACAGAAATAAGAAAAATGGTAGAAAACAGTGCTGTGGTAGTTGGATTAGTTGATAATGATACGGAAGATTTAATTGGATTTGCAAGAGCGATTACAGATACACTTTATCGAGCGTTTATTTTCGATGTTATTGCAAAAGAGAATTCTAGGAATAGTGGAATTGGTACTATTTTGATGAAAAGTATTCTAGAACATCCACTAGTTCGAGAGGTAGACAGAGTAGAACTATATTGTCCTGAAAGATTAGTAGGATTCTATGAAAAATTCGGTTTTTCAACAGATGTAAATGGTAGTAATTTAATGAGATTAAAAAAATGACCAGTATAAATAACTTATTAGTAAATGGATAACTTACTATCTTAAAGATTGAAGAAAATTTTTAAAGGGTGAGGGGAAGTATGGGTTCAAGAATAATGCACTTGGTTAGCGCAAATAGAATCGCAGAGTATCTATCGATAGAAGATAAAATACCCTTTTTAATAGGAGGCATTGCTCCAGATGCTGTTTCACCTAAAGATTTGTCACATTTCTTTATAGGAGAAGTAGAAGATTATTCAAGAAGTATTGATTATAAAGGATTTTTACATAAATATGCTTCGCAAGTAGAAAGTCATTATATATTGGGGTATTTTACACATTTGATCGCTGATGATATATGGCTGAAAGGTTTTTATCTTCCTTGGTTGAAAAACAGAATGGAAGCTAGTAAAGAAATATTAAGTTTATACCATAATGATTTCCGATTACTGAATGGAAAATTATTAGAATACTATGGTTTTACGGATGAATTGAGAAAAATGCTAAAGTTCCCTTCGACAGTCCTTGATTTGCAAGAGGTTAAATCCAAAGAGGTTGAACAATTCATTCCTTATGTATTAGGTGATCTGGAGTACGATAAGGAAGTTATAAATGAAAAACTTAATGTATTTACGTTTGATCAGATAGTTGGTTATATAGAGACATCAGTTGATAAGGGGTTATTGAATATAAAACCTATCCTTACTTAATATATTTTTAAATTACATTCTTCAGCTAAAGTGGATGGGTCATTATATTGTATGTTGCTTAATAGGAGGTGGGATAACTGATTAATTCAAATATTAATTTTTCGAGTAGAATGCTTAGGATATTAGAATACGCTGAAAATGAAGCCCAATTATCAAAATTTAAGGTATTACAGCCAGGATACCTCCTAATAGCATGTTTGAATGAGAAAACAGGAGCTCTTGGAGAAATATCTCTTAAAAGCAATTTAGACATTACCTCACTGAAAGAAGAATTAGCGAAAATGGAGGATATTCCAAATCAAAATACAACAAACAGTGTTTTTTTCAACGTGAGAGTTACTAAAAATGTAGTTAAAGTTATGGAAGTTGCTATTAGTTATATGAAAAGATATAACCAAGTATATGTAAATGAAGGTCATTTACTTAAAGCATTAATAACAACAAATGTAATTGACAATTTCTTGTCCAATGAGACTAGAAATATAATTTTATCCCTTGGTACTACCTCGCGAGATATGATTACTAATATTGGGAATTATTCATTCCCAGTAATTAATTCATCCTTTGTCCGTAAAGTTAATAAGAAGGATGTTAACGATCTTGTTCATTTTATTGAAACTAATTTCTCGATTGAGTGGTCACAAACTATTAGAGAAGCATTCCTATTAAGTGATCCTCCGATATACATTGCTTTAGATAATAGCGGAGATATTGTTGGGTTTGCTGCATTTGATATTTATAAGAGTAAGAAATGTTATTTTGGTCCTATGGGTGTTGAATTAACCAACAGAATTAAAGGGATTGGCTATTCTTTACTGCATCATTGTTTAAAAGATATGAGTGACATTGGTTATGAGTATGCAATTATTGGAGATGCGGGACCAATAGAGTTTTATGAAAAAGCATGTAATGCTGTTGTAATTCCTTCAGATATAGTTTAAAGCACTGAATATAATATAAAAAATAAAGGTAGTATTAAGAAAGTTTTATATTAACTAGTTTTAGAATAAAAATCTATAAAAGATTTATCAAAGAAATAGAATAAGTCCTTATTTGAACAATAACTGGAGGTTTTACATGGACGAGTTGCAAGTTATATATTTAGATAGAGTATCATTCCAATTAATAGAGAAACATAACTTCGAATGGCTAAAAGATTATGGAGAAGTGTTCAGCGTTTTTGCTGAACAAGATTCTGGAAATATATGCTTCGGAATTGAAAAGGATGGAATAAAAAAGTTTGTGAAATATGCAGGTGCGAAGACGAAAGAATATTCAGGACTACCAGAAGATGCAATAGCAAGGTTAAAGAATTCAATACCAATTTATCAAGATTTACAACACGAACACTTAATAAATCTACTTGACCATTTTGAGGTTGAGAAGGGATATGCGTTAGTTTTTGATTGGTTTGATGGTGAATGTCTTCATTCCCATTGGTCATTTCCTCCTCCTCATAAATATACTCATCCTGATTCCCCTTTTTTTCGATTTAAACAGTTGCCTATTGAAAAGCGCTTAGAATCATTTAAAAGTATTTTAGAATTCCATGTCAATATGGAAAAGAATAATTATGTAGCAGTTGACTTTTATGACGGGAGTATTTTATATGATTTTAATAAAAATGTAACTAAGATTTGTGACATTGATTTATATCAGAAAAAACCATTTATAAATACAATGGGTAGACTTTGGGGTTCATCTAGATTTATGTCCCCAGAAGAATTTGAATTAGGTGCTGAAATTGATGAAATAACGAATGTGTTTAATATGGGGGCAATAGCATTTGGATTGTTAGGGGGAGAAATTGACCGTTCTATATTAAAATGGGATGCAGGTAAGGAACTATATGAAATAGCAATAAAGGCAATTAATACAAATAAAAAAGAAAGATATTCAACAGTAGAAGAATTCTCCTTAGCTTGGGATTCAAAAACGGATCTTCTGATTCAACTAACGGAAGGATAGTTGAAATATAAAGTCAAAACCTATACTTTACAAGCATAAAGAGGTTTTGACTTATATTATAATTACTTAAATAATAAATCTGAAGAAATTGGTTTAATCCCGATTTCCCTTGACCAAATAGATAATTGTCCAATATGGTGAACCTCATGTGTTATGACATGACGGATTATTTTATCATAAGAAAAATTATATGTAGTTCCATTCTTACTTTTCATTTCAATAATTTTTTTACCAATTTCACTAGTATAAGATTGTAAAAAAATGAGCGTATTCGTTTTTGTAATATTTGAAAACTCGATAACTTCCTTTAGATTAGATATAGTATTAATATCTTTAATAATTACCGGTGTTCCTATCATTTGATTAAACCAAATTTGCTCACAATCGATTACATGAAATAAATTATGTAAGATACTTCCCAGCCCTCCAACACGTTTCTTAATTAATTCTTCATGTGAAATATTTTGACACCAATTAAACCATTCTTCTCTTACTTTCCAATTATATAAAAACATATCTAACATTTATTTCCCTCCATTTAAAGAAAGTATTCAAGTGTATTATCGCAAATATCAATATATTTTGATATATTCATTTTAGATAAGTGTTAGTATCTGAATAATTGCAGCAAAGGTACTTTGGTGAATAAGAAGAAGTTAATATTGAAGAGTTATCTAAATCGAGGAAAGTCTAGGTGGGGTGAAATGATGGAATTAATAATAAGAGCAGCATTTATTTTAAATCCAATTTTAGCAATTGTATTTTGCTTAAATTTAGTATCACTAATCAAAAAGGTTAGTAGAGATACCGAAGCTCATACATCCAAAAATACAATTTGGTTGACCATTTCAGCTTCCTTTATCATATTCAGTATAACTTGGTTGTTTCTATTTATAAGATAATTTTGTAAAAAGATGAGTAATGCGGCTTTACTTAAAATTCGTTAAGATATTTTCTAACTGAACAAAATACGAGTTTCTTAATTATTATTTGGAGGAAATACGTTGGAAAAATTTTTTTATATTTGGACCACAAGCTGTTGGGAAAATGACAGTTGGACAACAACTATCGTCCTTAACTGGATTAAAGTTGTTTCATAACCCTATGACCATTGATTTATTAGAACCTCTATTTGGATTTAGTTCTGAAATGTGGAGTCTAACACACTTATTTCGTCGAGAAGTATTTCTTTCCTTTTCCAAAAGTGATCAATACGGAATGATATTTACGAAAATATGGTATTTTGATCAAAAAGAAGATTGGGATGAGATTGAAAATATATGTAATATTTTTAGTTCTCAAGGGGTTGAGATCTATTTCGTGGAATTAGAAGCAGATGTAGAAGAGAGGCTAATTAGAAAAACAACCCATCGACTTGAACACAAGCCAACCAAGCGAAATGTCGAGCAATCGGAACAACATTTACTTAGCACATTAGAAAATAGAAGGTTAAACTCAATAGATGGTGAAATCAAAAGAAAAAATTACTTACGAATTAACAATACAAAATTGGATGCACAGGAAGTAGCTCTTATGATCAAAAATGAATTTAACTTATAGTTGAAAAATATTACTTTATGCAGAACTGAAGATACTTGTTAGATAAAAAAGAAGGAGTATTTATTCATCTTATAGTAAATAAGTGTATTTTAAGTAGTGTTGCTGATAGCTGCTGCATTTTTCTCATAAATCGGTAGCAATTAGTAGAGCCGCTTTTTTACTAATGAATAACGATTGTCAGAGATGTGTTTATGGTAAAATTGTGGAAAAGGTGGTAGGTCCTAATTAAAACTAAAATCAATTATCCATTTATCTATTTTTTTATGGAACCCAATGTCGTTTTTGTTTATCACATGGAAACACAAAAATATGTAACAATTTCGGATTTGAAAGATATTGGCAGATGGGAGACATTTGAACTTAATCATACAGAAAGCTTTGAAACGTTCAACTACAAGAAAAGCCAGCCAGTTGAAGGAAAAGGATTCATGATAAATCAGGATGATATGAACAAGATGGTGGAAGAAATAAATAAGCATATTCAAAAAAGCCGACATATGAAGGGGGTGGTGAATCAATTTGGTGCTGTACATATCGTAACTTCAGAGTCTGTTGCAGGTTCTTTAAGAGTAGGAGTTGAAAGACCAAAGACTGTAATTGGATTTCCAGACTCCTTTTCGATTGGCCCATTGTGGAAGTTAGATGAAAAAATTGGTCAAAGCTTTCGTGAGGAATGGCTATTTGAAAATATTAACTTTGAGCAAGATGATTATGAATATGAAAATAAGTTTAACAATACACTGCGTGAGATTGAGGATATAGCTAATAATGTTCCAATCTATATTTGGTGTGGTAATAATGCTGATGAACAAACAGGTCTTCGTTTTTACCTCTATTTATTGCGAGAAAAGACAAATGATATTTTTCTTATGAACTCTACTGAATTCTATAAGAAATATAGTGCTACTGAAGAAGTGCAACCTATTTTGCATACAGCTCAAATTGATCCGAAAAATCTAAGATTATTTTTTGAAAAAAATAAAGAGAATAAACCATTATCTCCTAAAAAACGACTTCAATTTCATAGGGAATGGGAAAAACTATCCCAATCTAAAGAAGTGTTACGTTTGTGGAAAGACGATAAAATTAAATGTATATCAGAAGATCATTATGATCCACTCATTATCGAAACAATTGAAAAGCTCCATCATAAACAAGGAACGAAAGAATTTATAAGGACTGGAACTGTGATTGGAGAAATCTGGACACAAAAGGAAGCTTATATGGATTATTTCTTTTTAGAATATAGGATTCGGCATTTAGTATACAGTGGTGTACTCGAGTTAAAAGGAATACCTAAATCAATGAGACATTATAGTATAAAGCTTCGGTAGTTCTTAATTACATAAAAATTATAAAAATAAACCAATAAAGGAATTGTAGTGAAATACAATTCAATTATTCATTGACTCAACCATTTAGTTACGATATAGTTTTCTTAATTATCTAATATCAAATATACGGCTAAGAAGAGAAGAGTAGTTTTGATCCATTATTTCCAGAGAGCTCCTATAGGTGAGAAGGAGTAATAATGTTCTTAATGAAAAAAGTCTCTGAGCTTCGCACGGATCTAAAATTTTTTAGTGATACTGCGACGGGATCTCCCGTTAAAGAGATAGGGTATAATCAATTTTTTAAAAATTGCCGTACCCGAAGAGGTTGATGTGGCAACATATCAATAAACTGAGGTGGTAACACGAAGCTAATGGCTCTCGTCCTCAAGATGAATAATCTTGGGGGTGGGAGTCTTTTTGTTGTTTTTCGTATAAATTTTATAATTCAAATTGCATTAAAAAAAATATAGACTGGAGTGAAATACAATGAGTAATGAACAAAATACTCAAAGAACAGAGAAATTAGAGACATTAAGAAATCAAGGAATTCATGTATACCCAGAAAAATTTTCAGCGAATTATGAACTTCATGAAGCGGCAATGCTTCAAGACGGAACATCTGGAGTTCGAGTTGCTGGAAGAATAATGAGTATTAGAAACTTCAGTAAATTGAGTTTCATTACGCTTTCAAACATTCATGGAAACTTACAGCTTCTTTTTAAAAAAGAGGAAATAGGGGAAGATTCATTTTATCAATTCCATCATTTATTGGATATTGGAGATTTTATCGGTGTGGAAGGACATATGTATACAACTAAAACGAAAGAGAAAACACTGCGTATGGAGAGCTATGTGTTTCTTGGAAAGGCATTGAAAACTCTTCCAGAAAAATGGCACGGATTAAATAATGTAGAACTTCGATATAGACAGCGTTACTTAGATTTAATCATGACAAAGGATACTCAAAATCGTTTATTAGTAAGAACTAAAATGGTACGTGCCATTCGTAGATTCTTTGAAGACTCAGATTTTTTGGAAGTAGAAACGCCGGTATTACAGCATACTTCCTCCGGTGCACTAGCTAAACCTTTCAGTACATATCATTATTCTTTAGATACTGAATTAAACCTAAGGATTGCCCCGGAAACCTACTTAAAAAGACTAATTGTAGGTGGTTTTACCAAAGTATTTGAAATAGCAAAGTGCTTTAGAAATGAAGGGATCAGCCCTCAGCATCTGCAGGAGTTTACTATGGTTGAAGGATACGCAGCATACTGGAATTATGAGGATACGATGAAATTAATGCGTGAAATGTTTCTGTATGTACTTGAGAAAACTTTTAATACAACGATAATTACAATGCATGGTCAAACAATTGACTTCTCATTAGAATGGGAGATTGTCTCGTTTAGAGATCTAATATTAAAAGACACTGGTATTGATATAATCCTATTCATGGACGTTAAAGAACTATATCAAGAAACAAAAAGAAAAAATATCAACTTAGAACATTCGGATATTCATTCATTAGGGAGAGGAAATTTAATTGATCTTCTATACAAAAAAATGTGTCGTCCTCAACTTATAAAACCAACATTTTTAGTTCAGCACCCTATCGATTTATCTCCGTTAGCAAGAGCTAATGATGATAACCCTACTCTTACAGATCGATTCCAATTAGTCGTGAATGGTGCTGAAATTATTAATGCCTATTCTGAGCTGGTTGATCCAATCGAACAAAGAAAAAGGTTAGAAGCTCAAGCTCTTCTTAAGAGTAATGGAGATGTAGAAGCTATGGAGATGGATGAAGATTATCTAATAGCCATGGAATATGGTATGCCACCCATATCTGGATGGGGATTCGGCATTGAACGCCTACTAATGGTACTAACTGATTGTGATACGATCAAAGATTGTGTTTTATTTCCGTTAACTAAAAAATTATAAACTTCATGAAATTGAATCTTTTGGTATATAAATATTAATGGGTTTCAAATAGGTTGATGGAATACTAAAATAACATTTTATACTCTATGGCACAATGATTCATCAAACTTCCTTTCCAGCTATAGTTTTCACTACTTTTTTCTGAAGGCATTTTCATTATCTATGGTGTAGAACCTTTTGCGCTTACTAGATGAACAACGAGGATGTTAGATTAATAAGCAGGTAAAATAAAATACATGTCGAAATAGTCAATATCACAAGTTACCAACTAATAGACAAATATTGAAAGAAAATGAGGTGTTGAACTTGGTAAAAACGAAAGAAAAAAATGAATTAATAGAATGGGTTAAAGTAATAGGAATTGCTATTTTAATAGCATGGGGAATACAGTTTTTCTTATTAACACCAATTGTGGTTAGTGGAGCTTCAATGATGCCTACATTTGAAGACGGTGATAAAGTAATTATTAATAAATTTGGCCCAAAATTAACGGAGTATAAACGATTTGATGTGATTGTTTTTGAAGCAAAAGAAGACACTAATTATATCAAGCGTATAATTGGAATTCCTGGAGACCACATCGCCTATCAAAACGATGAGCTTTTTATTAATAATAATAGATACGAGGAACCATACTTAGATGAATATAAAAAAGAATTAAAAGATAATGGGAAATTAACGGAAGATTTTACGTTAGACGAGTATCTAAGTGAAAAAGTTGTACCTGAGGGTTACTTTTTTGTATTAGGAGATAATCGTCGTTTTAGTACAGATAGTCGAGACCCTAGTGTTGGATTTGTTCCAATAGAGAAAATACTAGGTTCTGCAAGAATGATTTTTTGGCCTTTAGATAATATAAGGATTATAAACGATAAAGGGACTAGCGAGACGACAAATAAGTAATCCTGTATTCTTCATCAACTTACGTATTAATTTAATAAAAAAACAATGAGCTGCATAGACGGCTCATTTTTCTTTCTTTACAAATTGTGAAGGTTAGTTTTACGAAAGGTTCTGCTCCAAATTAAGAATGATCACATTCACTAAACTAATGAGAAATTAATTCATCATGCATGATGATGTTGGTTAATAGGAGGCAGTCAATGGAAAAGAAAGAATTGTATGTTTACCATATCGTTACTCGAAAAAAAATGAGTCTTGGGCAGATAATTAATTTTGACAATAACCAAAAGAACACATTATACAGCTTCTTTTTTGAAAAGGAACAGTTGAATTCTAAAGGTGAAGACTTCATTCAGATTTTACAAAGTAAATATACAAATGAAGGCTTGAACTTGAATAATGAAGATGCCCAAGTAGCTTTAAATTATGTTGGCCAAACAATCAGAGCTATTAGAGAAGTAATAGTAGAAATGGTTAGAATACAAGAATATCCTGAATATCCTTCAAGGTTGTCTTGCTTATTTGCTTCGAAAAGCTATGAAGATGCATTAAAATGGAAAGCATTATTTGAGTCTTACAATAGAAAAGTTTTGCAGATTGTTAGACTTCGAGTTATTGGGGAATCTTTTGAGGGAGATGGGAACCTTTTACCAAAGGAGGATGGGGTCCCTTTTTCTAAAAAAATTGAACAAGCTAGAGAATATTGGAAGGGTAATGTAAAAAGTGGGCTACCAGAACTTTTAATTAATGGAATAATTGAAGTGGTAGAAATTATTGAAGATTTCTCATAAAATTCATTGGTTTATTGTTTTTAAAGTTCTTATTTAAAAATCTGGGGCGTTGTTTCGAGTAGAAGTAATCCTAAGTATTAATGATATGGAAGAAAGTAAACCGCGCCTCAGCCTAGCTGACAATAGGGACGGTTTACTTTTCTTTACTTAATTAAAATCCTCGTTTATAAGGTGTAGGGGGTACTGTTTTACCTGTGATAACTTCTTCTGCATGTAGTGCCCAATATGGATCCTTTAACATGCCTCGTCCAATAGCAACTAGTTCTGCGTCGCCTTCTTCGATCACTTTTTCTGCAAGATTTGGATCTTCTAGTATGCCAACTGCAATCACAGGAACATTCAATGCTTCTTTGTATGCACGAGCAAACGGAACCTGGTATCCAGGTGTGTTTGCTGGTTTTATTTTACCAGGAGTTGCTTCACCACCACTTGAAACATGGAATACGTCCACTCCAGCGTCTTTATATTTCTTAGCAATTTCTAATGAATGCTCTAATCCGTATCCATTGTCCATATACTCAACAGCGGAAATTCGGAATAGGAGTGGCATTTCTTTTGGCATGACGCTACGAACTGCTTGAATAACTTCTACTCCAAATTTGGACAAGTCTTTTCCATACTCATCTGTTCTATTATTAATCGCTGGTGAGTGGAATTGATGGATTAAATATCCGTGGGCTCCGTGGAGTTCAATCGTATCAAATCCAGCTGTCACAGCACGTTTTGCAGCTTCTTTATATTTTTCAACCATCTCTTTGACTTCCAAGGTTGTCAGAGCTCTTGGTATTTTCCATCCTACATCTACAGGAATATTAGATGAGCCAACAGGTTGTATTGCATCTGTTGCTTTTCTACCCGCATGCGCAATTTGAATACCGATTTTGGAATCATATTTATGCACCTCATTAACGATTCTTTCATATGCAGGAATTTGCTCGTCGAACCATAAGCCTAAATCGAAATCAGTGATTCTACCATCTGGATCAACGTCGGTCATTTCAACAATAATCAGTCCTGTTCCACCAACAGCTCTAGAAACATAATGTACATAATGCCAATCATTTGGGGAACCGTCCTTTGCTTCCACTGAATATTGACACATTGGAGCCATTACTATTTTATTCTTTAATTTAAGTCCTTTTAATGTAATAGGGGAAAATAAATTCGACATTCCAACACACTCCTTTCTACTATTATCTTTTTATCTTTCACTGAAATCAATTAAAGTGTTTTGCAAATGAATTTATTGCTCATATTTATGAAGTATTTGTTGTATTTATACATTCCATGTGATAAATTGTGTATATTAATACTGATTTATTGTATATAAATACAAAGGAGGATTATAAAATGAACAAAAAAGTCGTTTTAGCATATTCAGGGGGACTAGATACATCCGTAGCAATTACTTGGTTGAAAGATGAAGGGTATGACGTAGTCGCAGTTTGTCTAGATGTTGGCGAAGGAAAAGATCTAGAATTTGTAAAAAACAAAGCAATAGAAGTTGGCGCTATTGAAAGTTATATGATTGATGCAAGAGAAGAATTTGCGAATGAATATGCATTAATTTCTTTACAAGCACATACTTGGTATGAAAACAAATATCCACTTGTTTCCGCATTATCACGTCCGTTAATTTCTAAAAAGTTAGTGGAAATTGCAGAACAAACAGGAGCAACTGCTGTAGCACACGGTTGTACAGGAAAAGGGAATGACCAGGTACGTTTCGAAGTTTCCATTAAAGCATTGAATCCAAGTTTAGAAGTAATTGCCCCAGTTCGTGAATGGAGCTGGAGCCGTGAAGAAGAGATTGCATACGCAAAAGAGAAAAATATTCCTATTCCAATTAATTTAGATAGTCCATTTTCTATCGACCAAAACCTTTGGGGTCGAGCTAATGAATGTGGAATTTTAGAAGATCCATGGGCTGCTCCACCAGCAGATGCATACGATTTAACGGTTGCATTAGAAGATGCACCTGACACTGCGGATATTATTGAAATCGAGTTTATAAATGGTGTTCCTGTTGCGCTTGATGGTGTGGAATACAAACTATACGAATTGATTTTGAAATTAAATGATTTAGCAGGTAAGCACGGAGTTGGTCGTATTGATCACGTAGAAAATCGTCTTGTTGGAATTAAATCACGTGAAGTATACGAAATTCCAGGTGCTCATACATTACTTCTTGCACATAAAGAATTAGAAGATATTACACTAGTAAAAGAATTGGCTCACTTTAAACCTGTAATGGAGAAAAAACTAACAGAGCTTATATATGAAGGACTTTGGTTTTCTCCACTAAGAACTGCTTTAGAAGGATTCTTAAAAGAAACACAAGTATATGTAAATGGTACAGTTCGAGTGAAATTATTTAAAGGACATGCAATTGTAGAAGGACGTAAATCACCAAACTCTTTATATGATGAAAAACTTGCTACTTACACAGCAGATGATGAATTTAACCATGCATCAGCAGTTGGATTTATCGAACTTTGGGGTCTTCCAACAAAGGTTCATGCCATGGTGAACAAGGGAGCAGGGAAGGTGAAAGCATGAGCAAACTTTGGGGCGGAAGATTTCAAAAATCAGCAGAACAATGGGTAGATGAATTTGGAGCCTCTATTAGTTTCGACCAAACATTAGTAATGGAAGACTTAGATGGCAGCATTGCGCATGTTCAAATGCTTGGAGACTGCAATATTTTACCTTTAGAAGATGTACGGAAGATTTTAGGTGGTCTCATACAATTAAAAAATCGTGCAGCAGAGAATGCATTAGAGTTTTCTGTTGCAAACGAAGATATTCATTTAAATTTAGAAAAAATGCTAATTGATCTAATCGGACCTGTAGGTGGAAAGCTGCATACAGGCCGCAGTAGAAACGATCAAGTAGCAACGGATATGCATTTATTTTTGAAAAATAGAGTAGGAGAAATAATTGAGTTAATTGAGCTTTTCCAAAAAACAATTGTCGCTCAAGCCGAAATCCATGTAGAAACACTTGCGCCTGGATATACCCATTTACAACGTGCACAGCCAATTTCGTTTGCTCATCATTTAATGGCATATTTCTGGATGCTTGATCGAGACAAAGAGCGTTTTCAGGATTCCATTAAACGTATAGACATTTCGCCACTTGGAGCAGGTGCTTTAGCCGGAACTACTTTCCCAATCAATCGTAAGCTTTCCGCAGAATATCTTGGTTTCTCGAATGTTTATGCAAACAGTATGGATGCGGTAAGTGATCGTGATTTCATCGTGGAATTTTTAAGTAATTCTTCTATGTTAATGGCGCATTTATCTCGCTTTGCTGAAGAAATTATTTTATGGTCAAGTTCAGAGTTTAACTTTATTGAACTAGATGATTCTTTCTCCACGGGTTCAAGTATTATGCCACAAAAGAAAAACCCTGATATGGCCGAGTTAATCCGTGGAAAAACGGGCCGTGTTTATGGAAACTTGATGGGTTTATTAACTGTAATAAAAGGATTGCCACTTGCTTACAACAAAGATATGCAAGAAGACAAAGAAGGTATGTTTGATACGGTGCATACAATCGTTGGATCGTTGAAAATATTTGAAGGAATGATTCGCACAATGACTGTTCATACAGAACGACTACGCGATACCGTTCACAAAGATTTTTCAAATGCGACAGAGCTTGCCGATTATCTTGCAGCAAAAGGGCTTCCATTCCGCGAAGCGCATGAAGTGACAGGAAAGTTAGTATTCATATGTATCCAACGCGGTTATTTCTTATTGGATCTCCCGCTAGAAGATCTGCAAGAAGCAAGCAGTCTAATCGAGTCCGATATTTTCGATGTATTATCACCATTAGCTGCTGTAAAAAGAAGAAATTCACTTGGTGGAACAGGCTTTGAACAAGTTCTTCTTCAAATTGAAGAAGTTAAGAGACGGTTTGCATATTAAAGACTGTAGATAATACTGATTTTCATATTGAATCATAATCACACAGACATTAAACATTCAATTTGACAATGAAAAGCCATCTCATATCAATCTTTATGAGATGGCTACTTTATTTACTTGATTAATTTATCAATTAAATTGTTGTGACTTTACGATATAGTCGTTAACAAATGCTTTTATGAAAAAAATTTCATTCTCATTAGGGTCCCTTTTATTTTCTAACTTAAAGCTCTCCATAGCATTTTCTAGTGATGTAGAATTTACAGCTTTACTTGCTCCTGTTAACTCTTTCCAATAAATATTCATTTCATCTTTATAACAGATAGACTCATGACCTAGTAGGAACATTTCAGAATCATATTTTTGAATGTCTTTTATCATAGGTAATAACAATAACTTCTTGTAATGAAATAAAGAGTTTGTAGTCGTACCATACGTACTATCACCTAAAAAAATTACTTTTTCATCAGGAATATAAATGATTGTAGAGTCATCAGTATGAGTGCTTTTGATCCTTTCAATTATGCAAACTTTATTTCCTAGATCAATAGTTAATGTTTTTTCAAAGATTACATCTGGAGAATTCAACTTAAAACTCTCCCTATTTTCCATCTCAATTTGTATTATCTTCATACACATAGAGCTCATCTGATTATTAATGACATATTGATTGAGTGAAATATCATCATACGAATAGCTTTTCCATTCATTTATCATTTTATTTGTTTCACTATTAACTATAACAGTAGCATCAAATTCATTCATACCTAGAAAATGATCCCAATGTGCATGCGTAATTACCAAATATTTAACTGGTGGTACATCTAGCTTCTCGATTTCTAGTAAAAAGTCCTTAGCATGTTGAGTAGAATTACCAGAATCTATGATTAAACTACATTGGTCACCAATTACCAAACCTAATGTCGGTCGATCTCTATCATCTTGATTAGAAAAATAATAAATACTATCACTTAATTTATTTAACATGTTAAAACTCCTCTATTCTAATAATATTAATTAATTTTATGAAAGAGAAAATCTACATGTATATTCCAAAATTAATAAAATAATTTAAGATTTTCTCATTTTATTTATTTACCATTGGACTTAGACCTCCTTTACTAATATGGAAAAGTATAACATATATATTAAAATCTAAGTTATTTTTATAAAAATTTTAATACCTTTTTTACTCTTCAATTATTTATAATTCGATGTTCGAATACAAAATGAAGCCATTCTTCTCAAATGAGTATTAAAACTAATTGTATTAGAAAGGGCTTATCCGCGACTCTCCGATTATTAATCACCAATAGCCTCGCTATCCGAACCATAATCGGATTATTCTGAATCTAAACAGCCGTTTTATTTATTGAAATTCACCTGAAGAGTATATGGACAAGAGTGTTTCAGAAGGGAAGTCCCTATTTTTGCACACCAATTTTTATTGCGGGCAAATGAGATAACAAATCGTTCGTAAACAGAAATAACATTATATAAGCCTAAAAGAAGTGCAAAACATTTGAATGGTCATTATTACGTTGGATTAATTGTTGATGAAACATTAAATGAAACTCCAGTCGGAATGGAATATATTTAAACTACAACGGATTACATTAACATCAGAGGTAAAATAGCTAGTATAGGTGAACTTCATATGAAGTTATTAAATTGGGCTGAAGAACAAGGATTACAAAGAAACTTAGAGGCTTTTATTGTAGAAACATATCATAAAGGTGAAAATAATGAAGAAGTGGTAGAAATTTATTTGCCAATTTTTTAGACACAAATTATGATTAGAAAAAGGAATCACAAAAAATGTATATAAAAAACTAAAAAAGACAGGTTATCATAACCTGTCTTGCTTATACCCTATATTAGCAACCTTCGACAACACCATTTGATAGGAAACTTGCGCCAATTATTATTAATAAAATAAACAGAACAATAATTAGAGCAAATCCTGATCCTAATCCTGGTCTTGCATATCCCGGTCCGCATACAGGTCCGCAACCATATCCATATCCTCCATAACCATAACCCATTTTGTACACCTCCTAAGGCGAGATAATTCATTCTATGTCAATATTGGATGTTCACCTGATTCATTTGCTTATTTTTTTAAAAAAAATATTTTTTAATATCACTGGAGGCACAGCCGAGGAGGTATGATGTACCTCTCAGTTATAAATTAGTTTATTCAATACTTTAAAAAGTACCGGGGCTAATACCTGAAGTACCAAAGAAAATTAAGATTTAATCAAAGTAAATCATATACAGAACGGGGTTACTAATCCTTGTTGCCCGCTAAAGAAAAACAGCGCAAATGATTTCCGCTGTTTGGATAGCATTCCTCTAACGAGGCGTTTGTTTACTCGTCACTACGTTTCAGGGGCCATCATTTCCGTTTGATTTCACTTTTATATTGTTTTAAATTTAATCATGAAATTGATTCAATTTATTCTCCTAAAAAATTTACCATGAGCAAAACCTCCCTAAAAATTTACTATTAATTTATTGACAATTATGAATTGCAGAACTATAGTTGGTATGTAAGGGCTTACATTTAATTACCAAAAACTAAAACGTTTTCGTTAAAACGAATTAATACTTTAAAGCGCACGTTTTTTTCGATTTTCCGAAAACGTTTTCGGATTCTTGACTTTTACTTCTAGAAAGGAGAATCTCATATTTTGATAAATTATTCACAAGGTAAGGAAGAACTAGAGAATTGGATTGTTTCGGAGGTGCAATTCAATCCAGAATCACTTGGAAAAAGCGAGGCAATCATGTGTCTTGGAAATGGCTATTTGGGATTACGCTCTGCAACAGAAGAGCCATATAGATGTGAAACAAGAAATTTGTTTGTTAATGGTACTTTTAACAAGGCAGATAAAAATGAGGTCACTGAGTTGCCCAATTTAGCAGATGTGACAAAAATTGATATAAGAGTAGATGGTGAACGATTTAGTCTTGAATTTGGCAAAACAAGAGTCTATGTACGTCAATTAAACTTAAAGACAGCTGAACTGACAAGAAATATTGAATGGACTTCTCCTAAGGGGAAAAAAATTCAATTTCAATTCAAACGGTTTGTCTCACTTCATAATTTGCATTTGATTGGGATGAAAATGATCGTAAAAAGTGTAACAGATCCGGTTCAAATTTCCTTTGATACTGGTATTGATGCACAAATGAGTAACTCAGGCTCACAGCATTTTCTTGAAGGGGAGCGTAGAATATTCGATAAAAAATTCATTCAGTTAGTTCAAACTACGAATGAATCAAATATTGATATTGTTCTTAATACTTCCCACAAAATTATTATAAACGGAGAGGAAAGAGTAGTAGAACCTGAGATGAACATGACTCGCCGTAAAGTGTGGCTTACATATGATTTGGATCTCCAGACTAGCGATACACTGGAAATGGAAAAGTTAACAACAGTGTATACAAGTCGTGATAAAGAATATGTTCACTCCGAATACAATATTCTCCAACTACGTGAGAATTCATTAAACGATATATACGTCAATTCTGAAAAAGGATATGAATTGCTTTTTCGTTCTCATCAGGATATATGGCTAAATAAAGTGTGGAATGCATATAACTTAGAGATTAATAGTAATGATTCCTTTGATCAACTTGCTTTGCGATTTTCACTTTATCATTTAACTATTATGGCACCTGCACATGATGAAAGAATGGGAATTGGTGCGAAAGCATTAAGTGGTGAAGGGTATAAAGGACATTCGTTTTGGGATACAGAATTATTCATCCTCCCATTTTTCATCTTTTCAAATCCAAAAGTTGCAAAATCACTTTTAATGTATCGTTATCATGGTTTAGAAGGTGCAAGGAAAAAAGCAGTTGAAAATGGATATGTAGGAGCGATGTTCCCTTGGGAAGCAGCTTGGCCGACTGATGGAGAAGTAACACCGAAACTTGGGGATATAGATATCGTTACAGGTGAACAAACCAAAATATGGTCAGGATTTATAGAACAACATATTTCCGCAGACATTACATTTGCAGTTTATCAGTACTATAGTGTAACAGACGATCATGATTTCATGAATAGTTATGGATATGAAATTATTTTTGATACAGCAAGGTTTTGGGCAAGTCGTCTCGAGTGGAACGAAGATAAACAAGAATATCATATTAACGATGTAATTGGCCCCGATGAGTACAAAGAACATGTCAATAATAATGCATTTACCAATTATATGGCCTATTTTAATATGAAACTAGCAATCCATTATTATGAAAAATTAAAAAATGAAGACTTACAAATAATAACAAATTTGAATAAAAAGTTAGATTTAAATAATTCATACCAACTTTGGCGGTCGAAAGTAGAAAAAATCTTTTTACCTAAACCTCAAGAGGAAGATTTAGTAATACCACAGGACGATACGTACTTAGAGCTAAAAAAAATAGATCTGACAAAATATAAAAATCAAGAAAGTGTTAGAACAATTTATCGAGATTATAATCCAGAACAGATTAATTCAATTCAAGTGACAAAGCAGGCAGATACATTAATCCTTATTTACTTGTTGCAACAAACTTTTTTGCATGATGATCTTCGTTTTTCAGAGGCTGTCAAACAAGCTAATTATCATTATTATGAGCCTAAGACATTACACGATTCGTCTTTAAGTTTAGCCACTCATTCAATTTTGGCAAATGATATTGGGGAGTTTGACTTAGCGTATTCTTTATTTAAAAAGGCTTGTGAAGTCGATTTAGGATCTTTGTTGAATACTTCAGACGATGGCATTCATGCAGCCGCTATTGGTGGGATTTGGAAAGTGTCGATATTTGGATTTGCCGGATTAAGACTAAGAGATGGAAAACTATGTATTAATCCAAAATTACCAAAACACTGGCATCAAATGCAATTTACAATTCATTGGAAAGGTCAACCTATAACAATTTTCCTTTCAACTTCTTCTATATCTTTAAAAGCAGAAAACAAGGTTAAAGTAGCATTTGAGATATATGGGAAAAAGTATGAGTTTGACGATTTTATTAATATAGAATTCAATTCGATAATGTGAATAGTAGATACTTGATGACGTTTTCAAACGATTCGACTTTCATTCTAATTTAATACTAAGAGAAAGTAACAAATGTAGGTAGTTATAAAATGTTTTGTCATTTTATTCTATAGAAATTCAAACTTATGGGGGAGGAATTCAAATGAAGTTCCAAAAAAGAACGTTCGGTAGTTTATTAGTAGTAGCATTATTAATGATTTTAGCTGCATGTAGTGGGAATGGCGACGCTGGAAATGCGAGCGAAAACAAAGATGACTCTGGAAAATCAACCAAGCAAAAAATCACCATTTTCCAAAGTAAAGTTGAAATTTCTGATCAGTTAGAAGCGCTAGCAAAGGAATATACGAAAGAGACTGGCGTGGAGGTCGAAGTTTGGGGAACAACAGGGGATGATTACTTCCAACAACTGCAGATCCGTATGAATAGTAATCAAGGACCATCCATCTTTAGTCTTCAAAATATAACGGAAGCAGAAAAAATGAAATCATATGTTTACGATATGAATTCAGAAGGATATGTAAAACATATTGCACCTGGAATGGAACTTAAAATTGATGACAAAATTGTTGGTGTTCCTTATGGAGTTGAAGGATTTGGATTGGTTTATAACAAAGACTTAGTTAAAGCTGAAGACGTTGCTGATTATGACTCTTTTGTACGTACTTTAGAAAAATTTAAAGCAGAAGGTATTAATGGACTTGGGCTTTCGAAAGAAGCATATTTCTTAATTGGTCATATTAGTAACTATCCTTTTGCATTACAAAAGAATCATTATGAATACATCGATAAGTTGACCGAAGGGAAAGTAACAATGGCTGAAACGAAAGAGTTCCAAGAATTTGGAAAGTTTATGGATGCGATTAAAGCAAACACTCCGAGTCCTTTAGATGTGACATATGATAAAGAAGTTGGTGACTTTGCCGCTGGAAAATCAGCTATGATTCATCAAGGAAACTGGGCTTTTGGTATGCTTTCTGATTTCGATTTTAATTTCGAGGTAGGTATGCTTCCATTCCCATTAATGGGTAATGATAAATTGGCTGTTGGAGTCGGAAATAACTGGGCTATCAATGGTAAAAAGGATGAAGCGGAAGTAAAAGCGGCAAATGATTTCTTAAATTGGATGTTTACAAGTGAAATTGGTCAGAGATATATTGTAGAGGAATTTGGATTTGTTCCTGCTTTGACAAATATTAAATCAGATAAATTGGATCCTTTATCTCAAGATGTGTTGAATGCTTCTAATAGTGGTAAAACAATTCCTTGGGCATTAAATTACTATCCAGCTAATATAATTCCAAATGATTTTGCACCAAAAGCAGAAGAATTCTTCTTGTCAAAAGATATGACTGGTAAAGAACTTGTTGATAAGTTAGATGATGCTTGGAAAAACGCTGTAAAGTAAAATTTGGACAAATAATTATATCTTTGAATCAATTTCATAAATAGCATTAAAATACTAAAACACGAACAAAACTGCACTTATTGATTGGAGCGACAGGCGGCGACTCCAGACGGAGGCCAACAGGATGTTGGTCACGAAGGCTTTGCCACAAGATGTGGCGCTCTTAGCCTTCGTTCCACGGAGACAGATGAGTCATCGCAAACGACGCGAATGAGGCGGTGATGGCTCATCACTCACCCCGCGGAAAGCGTCCGCCGATAGCGGAAATCATGCTGATTTATAAAGCGAATATTATACGTGTTCAAGGATTTCACTTTAAAATTGTTCGTGTTTTATCTTTAGATTTGAATTGTGTAATTGATTCCTTTTATTAAACTAATTTTTCTGGGCATCTCTTTTTATAAGGTGTCCAGTACCTTCCTTTTAGTGATTATACAAACTACATGAAAGAAGTGATGACATGCCAAATAAAAGTAATAAATGGTGGTATATATTATTTACTACTCCGCTATTGTTAATTTTTATAACAGTAGTGATTATTCCATTTTTAATAGGAATTTATTACTCCTTTTTTGAATGGGATGGTATTTCAGCAAATCCAAAAGTGTTTGTTGGATTGGATAATTTTAGCCAATTATTTGGGGATACTCGTTTTCTAGCATCTACTGGGAAAACAGTTTTATTTACATTGTTAGCAGTAATTTTTGTAAATGTAGTTGGACTCGTATTTGCACTCCTCGTAACGTCTAAACTTCGAACTGCGAATGCGGCACGTACGATGATATTTATGCCTTATTTAATTGGCGGATTAATTTTAGGGTATATTTGGCAGTTTATATTTTTGGATGTTTTTACTCTCTTCGGTAAAGTAACTGGATTCGACAATGTATTTTTTAATTGGCTTATCGATGTTGATTACGCTATGTATGCATTAGTTTTCGTTTTTACTTGGCAAATGGCTGGATATATCATGATTATTTATATAGCAGGTATTCAAGGAATTCCAAATGATGTAATTGAAGCATCTAAAATTGATGGGGCAAACGGATGGCAAAGGCTTAGAAAAATTACTTTTCCACTTTTAATGCCTGCCTTTACAATTAGTTTATTTTTAACACTTTCATCGGCATTTAAAATATACGATGTTAACCTATCTTTAACAAATGGTGGGCCAGCTAATTCTACCGAAATGTTCGCGATGAATATTTATAATGAGATTTTTGGTTATAGTAATTATGGTTTTGGTCAAGCAAAAGCAATTGTTTTCTTCTTTATCGTTGCTGCCATTACACTAACACAAGTTTATATTACGAAGAAGCGGGAGGTAGAAATGTGATGAGAAAAATACGTGGATTTACAAAAGAAATATCACTTCTCATAATAGCTCTTTTCTTCCTATCTCCTATTTACATAATAATTGTAAACTCTTTTAAAGATCGTCAGGAGTTATATGAAAATGCACTAGCATTTCCTAAAAGTTTTAGTTTTAAATATTATCTTGAGGCTATGGAAAAGATGAACTTTTTAAATGCTTTGGGAAACTCATTGTATATTACGATTATATCTGTATTAATCATCGTCGTCTTATCCTCTATGACCGCATGGATGTTAGCAAGAACAGACAATAAGTTGAGCAAGTTTATTTTCATGACTTTTATCGCGACCATGCTTATTCCTTTCCAAACACTTATGATGCCTTTAATGCAACTCATGAGTTCCATTACGAATATGTTACACATTCCAATGTTCAATACTCGTGAAGGATTAATTTTTATGCACGTTGGATTTAGTTCGAGTATTTCAGTCTTTCTATATCATGGTTTTGTCAAATCCATTCCAATTACTTTAGAGGAAGCAGCCACAATTGATGGAGCATCCAAGTTCGGGGTTTTTTGGAGAATCATATTCCCGATGTTAAAACCGATTACTGTTACAGTGATGATTTTAAACGTTATTAATATTTGGAATGACTATCTATTGCCTTCTCTGACACTGACTGATAAGGGACTTCGTACAATACCACTATCCACTTTTTATTTCTTTGGGGAGTTTACGATTAAGTGGAATTTGGCAATGGCAGGTTTAATGCTAACTATCATTCCTGTAGTGATTTTCTATGTTCTCGCTCAAAGACATATTATTAAAGGTATAGGGGAAGGGGCAGTAAAATAAGACCAATCTTTCAGGAGGGATGAAAATGAGAGAGTTTCCAGGCTTCTTGGGAGTATTGTACAGTTCTACGGAATGGGTTATGCGGTTTTCTGTTATTAATGTATTTTGGTTTCTCATGAATATCCCCAACATAATAATTATTTTAAGTGTTTACTTCAATAATTCTAGTAATGAATTTCTTCTATATTTAATACCATTAGTAATTTTAATACCAGCATTATTTTTCCCAAGTACGATCGCTATGTTTGCTACAATGCGTGATTTGGTGATGAAAAAGGACCTAAATTCCATTACAAAAGCGTTTTTTTCCTACTTAAAGTCTTATTATAAGAAGAGTTTACTATCAGGACTAATCTTGATGTCTGTTTGGCTCATTTGGGTTGCTGATTTTTATTATTTTAAAAATGAAAACGACTTAATTAGGACAATGATTTTGTTAGTAGGGATACTATTGTTTGTGTATACAATTAATTTCTACTCATTAATTGTACATTACTATATGAATATTAGGGCTCTACTCATCAATACGTTTTTTGTTACGTTTAGTAATCCTGTCTTGTTCTTATTTGTCTTAAGTAGTAATTTCCTGTTGTTCTATATAAGTGCATCAAAGTTTTTATTCTTGTTTCCTATTTTTACAGGATCATTAAGCGCATTTTTTTCTTTTTCTGCTTTTTATCGTTTTACTTTAAAAATAGAGAAAAAAGCAATGTCCATTAAAAAGTAGTTAAAATAATTAATAATGTAGGAAGTGACTAATTGAAATGGCCACGATAAAAGATGTTGCTAAAAAAGCAGGAGTTTCGATAAGTATTGTGTCAAAAGCATTTAATAATTATGTAGATGTAAATGAAAAAACTCGACAAAGAATATTTGAAATAGCAAAAGAACTAAATTATACACCTAATATAGTTGCTAAAAATTTATCATCCAAAAAGCAAATGACAGTCGGATTGATTTCATCTGGCGTTCTTAACAACAATGAAAAGGATAATAACGCATTCGATATATTCAAAGGAGTATATACAGCTGTTTCGGAAAGTCAGTTTGAATTGTCAATCTATCTAATAGATTCTCTGCGGCAAAAACAAAAAAGCTATGCTCAATACTGTAGGGAACGAAATATTGGGGGGGCTATTTTACAGGGAATCCGTATAGATGATCCATACTATATGGAATTAATCGATACGAATATACCTTGTGTTGTCCTCGACATTATGACAGAAACAGACAATGGACTAATCGGGAGTGTCTCTATTAATAATGCGGAGGCTAGCAGAGAGATTGCTGAATATTTATTGGAACGTAACCACCGAGATATTGTCATCATGGCAGGGACATTAGAAACTTACGTAAATAAAGAGCGTATTAAAGGAGTGCAGGACGCCTTTAAAGCAAGGAAGTTGGAATTTTATGAGGAGAAAGTGTTGTACGCGCAATTTTCAGAGGAAGAAGCTTATACTTTAGCGAAAATATACTTACAAACGAAACAACCTACTGCATTTCTTTGCTTTAGCGATCTAATGGCATTCGGTGTAATGAAAGCTATAAATGAAGCCGGTTTTAGAATTCCAGAAGATATTTCTGTTACTGGATTCGATGATTTAATGTTAAGCAGTTATACACAACTTACCACGATTAGTCAGAACTTTTTTGAAATCGGAAGGTTGTCAGCTCTTCTATTGCAAGACTTAATTGAGAATAAATTGGATCGACAACATATTTATGTAAAACACCAGTTAATTGAACGAGGAAGTGTCTATACACTCGTTAACAACTAAGATAGAAAGGAAAAAAACAAATGATCCTATACCCACAGGCATTTATATACGATCTTGATGGTGTTATTACCGATACAGCAGAATTTCATTTTTTAGCGTGGAAGAAACTTTCAGATGAATTAGGCATATCGATTGATAGACGGTTTAATGAGCAACTCAAAGGAATAAGTCGTATGGATTCTTTAGAGCATATTCTAAAACTAAATTCTTCCTTATTAAAACTGACTCATGAAGAAAAGGTAAGACTAGCAAACCAAAAAAATGAATACTATTTAGAATTAGTGGAATCTATTAATTCATCGAATATTTTACCGGGAATTGAAACTCTTTTGAATAAAAATAAAGAACAAAATATTAAAATTGCGCTTGGCTCAGCAAGTAAAAATGCCCTTCAAGTGTTAGATAAGCTTGGACTTTCTAAATACTTCGATTATATAGTAGATGCTTCGAAGGTGGAAAAAGGAAAACCGGATCCAGAGACTTTCACGACTGCTGCGGATTACCTCGGTATTCCTTACAAAAAATGTATTGGCATTGAAGATGCTGCCGCAGGTATTGAAGCTATCAATAAAGCCGATATGTTTTCTGTAGGAGTTGGAAAAGGAGAACATTTATCTCACGCTGATTATTTAGTGGGAGATACTTCTGAATTGATTTATGAAGAAATCATAAATCAATATATATATAAGTTACATATGGAGGAGAGATAGCTTCATGACCTGGAAATTGACTAAATCAGAGCTTGATAATCGTAACCTTTTGTTAAATGAAAGCCTTTTGTCTTTAGGTAACGGTTACTTAGGTGTAAGAGGTAACTTTGAGGAGGGCTATGAAGATACATACAATACGATTCGTGGTACATATATAAATGCTTTTCATGATGAAATAGAAATTAGTTATGGAGAGAAATTGTATGGATTTCCAGAGACTCAGCAAAAAATCTTGAATGTCATTGATGCGCAAACCGTACAAATCTATTTTGATGAGGAACTTTTTTCTTTATATGAAGGGGAAGTACTTAACTTCGAAAGAAACTTATATATGGATGCAGGTTATGCGGAACGAATTGTACACTGGAAATCTCCAAAAGGGAAAGAGATACATATTTCCTTTAGAAGGCTCATTTCTTTTGTTACAAGAGAACTATTTGCTATAGATGTAAAAATAGAACTTTTAAGTCATGTGAAGCAAGTAAAAATTGTTTCGTCTGTAAATGGAGATGTCTCAAACTTTGTGGATAAAAATGATCCTCGGGTTGCTTCTGGTCATGCAAAACGTCAATCTGTGGAAGAAGTTCGAAGAGATGACAATTATAGTATAATAAAAAGTAAAACATATGCTACAAAACTAGAAGTAGCATGTGTAACCACAACCAGTATTGGATTAGAAAAATATGAATATATGAGTAATACTGATGATACTAGTGTAGTAGAGACCTATATATGTGAGGATAATAAAGCAATTCACTTTACAAAGTACAATGTTTACACAGATACATTAAGACATGGGAAAGAAGTAATTAAAAAAGCAATTGCTATTCAACAAAAGTTAAAATTAACTACCTTTGAAGATTTATTAATACAACAAAAAAAATATCTAAATAATTTTTGGAATAAATCCGATGTGATTATTAATGGAGATTTAAAACTTCAAGAAGGAATTCGATTCAATCTCTTCCAACTCTTACAATCCGTCGGTAAAGATTCAGTAAGTAATATAGCTGCTAAAGGATTATCTGGTGAAGGGTATGAAGGACATTATTTTTGGGACACGGAAATCTATATGTTCCCTGTTTTTTTAATGACCAATGCGACCATAGCAAAAAATTTATTAGTACACAGATATTCTATTTTAGATAGTGCTAGAAAAAGAGCGAAAGAGATGGGACATAAAAAGGGAGCATTATTCCCATGGAGAACGATTACTGGTCCGGAAAGTTCGGCATTTTTTCCAGCGGGAACTGCGCAGTATCATATAAGTGCAGATATTGCTTATAGCTATATCCAATATTATTTAGTAACAAAAGATGAAGCATTTTTAACAGATTATATGGCAGAAGTCCTTTTTGAAACCGCTCGTTTATGGCTGGATACAGGTCATATGAAAGATGATCTTTTTAGAATCGATAGTGTAACTGGTCCTGATGAATATTCTTGTATTGTTAATAATAATTATTATACAAATGTCATGGCAAAACATAATCTTCAATGGGCTGCTAAAGTGTATAATCTTTTAAAAGAAAAAGATAAAAATTATTTAGAGCAATTATCGGATAGGTTAGAACTATCACCATTAGAAGTGGAAGAATGGAGCTATGCTGGAGAAAAGATGTATCTTCCATATGATAAGAAATACAAAATCAATGCACAGGACGATAGTTTTTTACAAAAGGATCGCTGGGATTTAGAAAATACGCCAAAAGAAAAATTTCCACTTTTGCTAAATTATCATCCGTTAACACTTTATCGATACCAAGTTTGCAAACAAGCTGATACTGTATTGGCACACTTTTTGTTGGAAGATGAACAAGATCTTGAAACGATAGAAAATTCCTTTAACTACTATGAAAAAATTACAACACATGATTCTTCTTTATCTTCTTGTGTATTTAGTGTAATGGCTTCCAAACTTGGATATAAAGAAACGGCATATAAGTATTTTAGAGAAACTGCCCGTCTGGATTTGGAAAATACACATGGTAATACAAAAGATGGTCTCCATATGGCTAATATGGGCGGTACATGGCTTGCTATTGTTTTTGGATTTGCAGGTTTACGTGTGAAGGAAAGTGGTCTTTCTTTAGCACCTTCTCTTCCAGATGATTGGGAGTCACTTAAGTTTCATTTGCAATATCAAGATAGATTAATAAAAGTAATTATAGAAAGAAATTTTGTAATCTATTTGCTAATAGAAGGAGAAGAATTGACCCTTTCTCACAAAGGAGATTTTATTTATCTAGAACCTGGAAAAGAAGTGAAGGTTTCATAATGTAATATATAAAGCCAAAACATTGGAGGAAAGATAATGGCAGATTTACAATTAGTGAATATCAAAAAGGTATACGATAAAGACATTGTTACAGTACAAGATTTTAACTTAGAAATAAGAGATAAAGAGTTTTTAGTATTGGTCGGACCATCTGGTTGTGGGAAATCTACTACGCTTAGAATGATTGCTGGTTTAGAAGAAATAACAGATGGAGACCTTTTTATAGGTGGCAAAAGAGTAAATGATATCGCCCCAAAAGATCGAGATATTGCAATGGTCTTCCAAAACTATGCACTATATCCTCATATGAATGTGTTTGATAATATGGCTTTCGGTTTAAAACTTCGCAAATTGAAAAAAGATGAAATAAAAAAACGTGTGCATAATGCAGCAAAAATTTTAGGTTTGGAAGATCTCTTAAATCGCAAACCAAAAGCTCTTTCTGGTGGACAACGTCAGCGTGTGGCTTTAGGACGGGCAATAGTTCGTGATGCGGAAGTATTCTTGATGGATGAACCACTATCAAATTTAGATGCAAAGTTACGTGTTCAAATGCGTGCGGAGATTCAAAAACTGCACAGACGACTGCAAACGACAACTATTTATGTTACTCATGATCAAACAGAAGCGATGACAATGGCAACACGTCTCGTAGTGATGAAAGATGGTATTATCCAACAAGTAGGAGCTCCCAAGGAGGTTTACGACAAACCTAATAATATATTTGTTGGTGGATTTATCGGATCACCCTCCATGAATTTTCTAAAAGGCAAATTAGAAGAGAATTATTTTGTTATGGGAGATGTAAAAGTACTCGTTCCAGGAGGAAAGCTACAAAAGCTTCGTGATCAAGGATATATGGGGAAAGAGCTCATTCTTGGAATACGCCCAGAAGATATTCATGATGAGCCATTATTCATTGATTCTTCCCCTGAAACAAAAATTAATGTCTCCATAGAAGTTGCTGAACTTATGGGAGCAGAAACTATTCTATATTCGAAAGTAAATGACCAAGACTTTGTGGCACGAGTGGATTCGCGTTTCAATGTTATAGCTGGTCAAACAGTCGACTTAGCATTTAATCTTAATAATGCACACTTTTTTGATTGTGAATCTGAATTACGTATTCAATGAATCAATTTTATAATTCAAAGTTAGAACATAAAACACGAACAATATTAAAGTGAAATGAGAGAATATGTATAATATACTCTTCATATATCCGTATGGTTCCCGCTATCGGCGGACGCTTTCCGCGGGGTGAGCGATGAGCCATCACCACCGCATTCGCGTCGTTTGCGATGTCTCATCTGTCTCACAGAGGAACAAAGGCTAAGAGCGCCACATCGTGTGGCAACGCCTTCGTGACCAACATCCTGTTGGCCTCCCGCTGGAGTCGCCGCCTGTCGCTCCAATCAATAAAATAATCATAGTTCGTGTTTTAATAATTACATGCTATTTATGAAATTAACTCCAATAAGAATATTTAATATAAAATATAAAAGCGTAAAGTAATTTAAAGACTTTAGACACCCGTATTATTACGAACATGTCTAAAGTTTTTTTCTATTAATTAATCTTAAGATTGTTTTGATATAATATTCTTAAAAGAACGAAAATTCAGGAGTTGAGATTATGATTGATGTAAGACGACTGCAATTAGATAAAACAAGACGTTCAATAGTTATTTCCGATATACATGCAAACTTAAAGGTATTTAAAGAACTTTTAGGCAAGGTGAAATACACGAAGGAAGATTATTTATTTATTAACGGTGATCTTTGCGAGAAAGGACCGAACAGCTTAGGGGTTATTGAGTATGTAAGGGAGTTATCTGAGCAATCTCAAAATGTGTATGTAACAAAAGGAAATTGTGATGTTATATATCGTTATGTTTTTAACGGGAGTGAGGGAATCATTCCATACATGAACAAACAACCTAATTCGGTTTTAAATGAAATACTAACAATACATAGTAAAACACTGGATGATTTCTGTAATTTAACTGAATTAGCTCATTTTTATCGGGAGCATTTTCAAGATGAAATAGAATGGATTGAATCATTGCCAAATGCTTATGATACAGATGATTTTATTGTCATCCATGCAGGTATTGAAAAGATAGAAGATTGGTATCAAACAGAAGAAAAGTTTGCTTTATATATAGACTCCTTTTACGAAAAAGAACACCAAGCGGATAAAACAGTCATTGTAGGGCACTGGCCAGTCGTTAACTATCGAGCAAAGCAAATAAGTTCACATAATCCATTAATTGATTTAGATAAAAAGGTAATTGCATTAGATGGTGGTAATCAAATTAAAAAAGACGGCCAGTTAAATGCTCTAATTATTAATAACGATACGTTTTCATATACATATGTAGATGAGTTAACAGAAGAAATGATTGTACAAAAAGATTATTCCGATTTAGCGAACAGAATGGGAACCGTTACTTATCCAAACTATGAATTGCGGATATTAAAGCGAGAGGAATACTTTACCCTCTGTGAAAATATGAAACTAGGAATAGATCAATGGATAAAAAATGAATATCTAGTAGATAATGATAATTTAACAAATTGCAGAACTGATCTTAGTACAACTTTTTTGTCTGTAAATCGAGACGAAAAAGTTTGGATCGTTGATAAGGAATGTGAAGGGTATATTCTTATTAAGAGGGCAAATGGAGAAGTAGGCTGGATACCAAAAAACTGTTTGGATGTTTGACATGAAGAAAGTGTTTTGAAAGATCCATGGGATTACTGAATAATAAGGAAGGGGGAATAATTTGAGATTTTCAGAGATTCATCCATTTCTATACCATATTCGGATTAAGCAAAAGACCTTATTTCGTTATCTACAAAACATGAGAGACAGAAAAAAATTTGCAAAGAACCACAGCAAGGATTCTTATCCTTTTACATGTAAAAAACACCAATCGCTCTTAAGGAGGCGGTTAGGTGATAGCGATCCACGACTTCAAGAAAATAAAATAGTAAATCTATCCATTGCAACGAATGATATAGATGGGATCATTATCCGTCCTGGTGAGACTTTTTCGTTTTGGGAATTAGTAGGGAAAACAACAAAAGCAAAAGGATATATAGAAGGTATGCAACTCTCACATGGAGAAGTGAAAACTGGTGTTGGTGGTGGGATTTGTCAACTTGCAAACCTACTTTATTGGATGGCTTTACATACTCCGTTAACTATTTTAGAAAGACATCATCACAGCTTTGACCCATTCCCAGATGATGGTAGAGTTCTTCCTTTTGGTAGCGGTGCAAGTGTTTTCTTTAATTTTGTAGATTTAAGATTTGAGAATAAAACGAAGTACTCCTTCCAAATCCGTGTTTGGTTGACTAATAAGCATTTAAAGGGAGCAATCTATTCAAACGAAAAGGTACGGTATACCTACCATTTAGAAGAAAGGAACCACATGTTTTTTAGGGAGAATGAAAAAAATTATAGACAAAATGAAATTTGGAGAAAAACGATTGATAAAAAAACAGGTAACTGTATAAACGAAGCACTACTTATAAAAAACTTTGCAGAGGTAAAATATGAAATCAATTTAGACTAAAAAAGCTCTTTGTGTTAGAAAATTATCGTTCTAAAATAAACTGGTGAATTTTAGAGGATTGAAAATATCTTTAGAGGGTACCGTCAGCAGAATGCGGATAATCAACGTTAAGACTATATCTCTGAATAAGAACTATTTATTTGACCAATATTGGAGGGTAAATAATGTAGATTTATGGTGAAGGAGAAGTAAATGGCTATGAAAGAAGACAAGAAGACCAATTCCAATTTTACAAATGTCTCTGTTTACTCAAATCGAAATCTATGGTCGGGGGTTCTATTCGGGGTTGGAGTAGCCGCTTTTATAGATGAGACAATTTTTCATCAACTACTGCGTTGGCACCATTTTTACGATAAATCTACGACTGATATTGGACTAATTTCAGATGGTCTTTTTCACGCTTTTAGTTGGTTTGCAACAATAGCAGGTTTATTCTTGTTTTCCGATCTTCGTCGGCGAAACGCACTATGGATTAGCAGGTGGGTGGGTGGTGTGTTGATTGGAGCAGGTGGTTTCCAATTATATGATGGTGCAATCCAACACAAACTAATGCGGATACATCAGATTCGTTACGTGGAAAACGTTATTGTCTATGACTTAGTATGGAACATGCTAGCTGTTTTAATGATCATAATTGGTCTCATTCTTATTGTTCGCACACGAAGTAAGAAACAATTCGGAAAGGCAGTTTCACATGAACATTAATAATCACATTTATCATAACGATGGGAATGAGATACCGCATATAGCCTGGATAATACCTCAGATGCTCCTAGCCCTGCCATTTATAATGGCATTGATTCTGTATATCCTAGCTGTAGTCCTTTCTAGTCGGTGTTATAAGCCGTGGCCATTATACCGAACCATCTGCTGGACTTTCGGAGTTCTGTTTGCGGTTATTGCTGTTGCTGGCCCCCTTGCCAATCGTTCCCATACTGAATTCACAGCGCACATGCTCGGTCATTTACTATTGGGAATGTTAGCACCATTGCTTATGGTAATAGCCGCACCAATGACTCTTGTGCTAAGAACGCTAAGCATCCCTTTAGCCCGACGACTTTCTCGTATTCTGAAGAGTTGCCCGTCTCGCATAATGACTCATCCCATTGTTACATCCTTCCTTAATTTAGGAGGTCTCTGGTTGTTGTACACTACCGACATATATTCGCTTGTGCACGAGAATACCCTTTTTCATCTCATAATGCATTTCCATGTATTCATAGCTGGCTATCTATTCACGGTATCCATGGTTTATATTGACCCACTACCCCATAGAATATCTTTCTTGTACCGTTCAATCGTATTAATTATTTTCTTAGCAGGTCATGGCATTCTATCAAAGTTCATCTATGCTCACCCACCTACTGGAGTACCGTTAGAACAGGCACAACTTGGAGGCATGATTATGTTCTATGGTGGAGATGCCATTGATATTATTGTTATCTTCATCCTTTGTTTGCATTGGTATAGAGCGACTCGTCCTCGAATAAAACTATCCATTAACTAGTAGTGGCAAAAAGTAAAATAAGCGGTTTTATAGGGTATTAATGAAAATTGATTGCTCCATCTAGTCACCTTTGGTAGGAAACACATTAATTCACGGAGGGTATACCATTTTAAATCGGAGAAAGTATTCTCTTTAGATTCTTTAAGACCAGTAAAATTTTCGTGACTTTGTTAAAAAAGGGGGAATCGTCTTAAAAATCGGCTTAGTGTTGTAAAACCGTCCCCCATAGAGAAATAATTAGAATATTATTAACAAATTAGAAGAAGACAATGATAAAATATAGATATAACTGAGTTAATTTCATAAATAGCATGTAATTTTTAAAACGCGAACAATCCTTAATTTATTTATTGGAGCGACAGGCAGCGACTCCAGCGGGATGAGTGAGACAGATGAGACATTACAAACGACGCGAATGCGGCGGTGATGGCTCATCGCTCACCCAGCGGAAAGCGACTGCCTATAGCGGAAATCATGCTGATTTATGAAGAATATATTATACATTTTCATGCATTTCAATTTAATATTGTTCGTGTTTTATGCTCTAAATTTGAATTATAAAATTGATTGAACTATAAGAAAATGAACAAATAGATACTAATAAATTTTTCATTACTTTCATTTTCTTTTCAATAAAGCTTTTTCATATATTTTTATGGAATTTATAGTGTGGATTTATGGGATAGAGACCTTATTTTTGAACTTTTTCATAAAGTTTTGGATTTTAAAAGGGGTGTTAGAATGGGTAATATGAACTTATTGGGAGCTGGAAATTGGATTGGAATACTTTCTATAATACTGATTGTATTATGCTTTTATTTCTCTCTTACTTTCTTTCAACACTTAAAAATAGGTGATGAACGTCTGATAAAACAGTCAAAATTAGCAGCAGTCGTTTGTCTTGCTATGAGTTTATTAATTCCAGCATTATACAGTCTTTATATCTATAATCAGATGATGAAATAATAATAGATTCAAACTATGATGATTTTTCATTAAGTCGCAAATCTAAAAACTATAACAAGTAAAAGGAATTGTTAATATGCATAAATACAACCTTTTAGAAAGATTATTATTTCCTCCTACATATTTCAATAAAAAGAAGTTAAGCAGTAAACTAAATGGAAAAACGATTCTTATAACTGGTGCGAGCTCTGGGATAGGAGAGAAAGTAGCTTAACTAGCAGATATTCATGCTCATCTTATTTTAGTTGCCAGAAGAGAAGATAAGCTTTCAATAATGAAAAGTGAAATAGAAAAGGAAGTTGCCAAAGTAAGTATTTTCAGGGCAGATCTTAGAAACAAAGAAGAGATGGAGGAGTTACTGGATTTTATTCATCGACTTCCCAATGGGTTGGATATAGTAGTTAGTAATGCAGGTTTATCAATTAATCGCTCTATTCACAATTCATTAGACCGATTTCACGATTTTACCCGTACGATGGCTATTAATTATTTCGCTCCAGTTCAACTGCTTTTGTCAGTCATTCCTTTGTTAGAAAAAAATAAAGGACAAATTATCAACATTTCCACAGTAAACGCTCTTTTAATACCAATTCCATATTGGGCTGCATATCAAGCATCCAAGTCAGCTTTTGATACTTGGTTTCGATCTGCAGCTCTAGAGTTAAATATGATGGGAATATCTACAAGCTCTATCTACTTACCATTAGTTAAAACCCCCATGATACTTCCTACAACTGTTTATCTTAAGATGCCTGCCATGTGCCCGAAACATGTAGCACAGATTATTTGTAAATCCATGTATACCAAAAGGAAAAAATATAGGCCATGGTGGTTAATATTTGGCCAGTTGACCTCCATATTTTTTAGAGGCATTCTGGAAACTTGTATTACTAGTGTTTTAAGAAAGAGGGGAGAAGGAAAGTGAGATTAGTAAAACTTATAAAAGTTTTATATAAAATCAAGTTATTTTCTCCATTAGGAATATATTGGTTAATAATTGGTATTTATAAATGTGGAGTAAATACCATGTTTCTGTTATATATTGCCGAGAGGGCATACGGCAATAAAATCGCACTAGTATACGAAGAAGAAACAATAAGCTATAAGCAATTACTATTACAATCCGAAAGATTAGCCTTTATTTTAAAAGAAAAATTCCAATTAAAATCAGGGCAGAAGGTTGGCTTTTTGTGCAAAAACCATTCTTCTCTGATAAAATCTATTTTTGCTATCTCCCGTTTAGGTCCTGACATCTATTTGCTTAATACAGAAATGAGCAAAATGCAGTTTAATCAATTAGTAATTCAACATAATTTCGCATTAATTGTCTATGATTTTGAATTGAGTTCTTATATAGAAGAAACCCAATACAATAAAGAGAAAATTTTGAGCTACCATGATAACTTTCAGGCAATTAATAACTTACTTCATTCAAGAATAGATGTTAAATACAAGCTTCAAAAGTCTTCAAAGAGTAAAATTGTGCTGCTAACAGGTGGAACTACAGGGAAATCAAAGGAAGTCGCACATACACCTTCAGTATTCAATTTTTTAAATCCATTCTTAGCATTAATTACACGATTAAATCTATTAAATTGTCATACTGCATATATTGCTACTCCCCTTTATCACGGTTATGGGATTGCTGTTTTATTTTCGTTTATTGGATTAGGGAAAACAGTGATTTTAAATAAAGGATTTCATGCTGAAAAGGCTTGTTGCCTTATACGTGAGAATAATGTTGATATTGTTACAGTCGTACCATTAATGATACATAAAATGTTAAAAACCAATCCAGAAGATTTGCAATCTCTTGTTTGTATCGCTTCTGGAGGAGCAGAGCTGAATCCTAAACTTGTAGAGGATGTCTTCAGTAAATTAGGGGATGTTTTGTATAATTTATATGGCACTTCGGAAGCTGGTTTGAATATAATTGCAACACCAAATGATCTGAAGTATTCGGTTCATACGATCGGTAAAAAAATAGACGGTGTTCGATTAAAAATATTGGATAACAATAATAAAAGGGTCAAAAATGGTGTAATAGGACAATTCTTCATTAAAAATAAATGGTCGATGACAAATAGTGAGAAATGGTGGATAGAAACCGGTGATTTAGGTTACCGAGATAATAATGGGTACTATTTTTTACGAGGGAGAACAGATGATATGATAGTTTCAGCTGGAGAAAATGTTTATCCCATTGAAATTGAGCAAGCATTAATAAATCATGAACTAGTTGAAGATGTAGCAGTTATCGGAATTAGCGATGAAAAGTTTGGTCAAAGATTACAAGCATTTGTACAACCAGTTGATGTTCATCTCTCCAAAGAGGAGCTCTTTGTATGGTTACGTCCAAGGGTAGCGCGGTTTCAATTACCAAAGGATATTGTATTTGTGGATCATATTCCGTATACACCATTAGGTAAGATTGATAAAAGACAACTTAGACAAATCAAGGCAAAGGTAGCACTTCAAGATTACCGCTAAATTTAGAGTTAATAAAAGCATGTTTTCCACCAGTTGATATTCAAGTGGAATACGTGCTTGCTTATTATAATGCACTAGAGATTTATCTACATTTTTTGTTTGTGCAAAATAAGATAGTTGGAAAACTTGAGGGAAGGCAATTCAAAGAATGCAATTAGTTTACAGTTTTAGCAGTTACACATGTTAATGGACTAATAAATAACTTCATATGGAGGTGTAAGATTAAATTTGAAAAAATGGCTTTTTGTTATTTCATTTATTTTTATCATTTCTATAATTTATTATCAAATGGATTATAAGACATTAGAAGAAGCCATAGAGGAATCAAACGTGCCTATGGATGAAATTTTTTATACCACAGAAATGAAAGGAAATACTATTATCATATATGGAGATAATAATATTTTATCCGCTGCTCTAATCGAAAAAAACTTCTTCGGCTATCGTTGGTCTGGTGGGTCTGGAGGTGAAGAATTCAATCGGAATGACTCGATATTAACTAAATCACTTACCAATTTGCTTCCTCGTAGATCATCATCATTAGATGATTACGTTACAATCTTAATGGGTGTTATTTATGATGATGAAATCGAAAAATTACTAATTCAATATAAAAATCTAGAAAGTACTGAGGCTACAATTCTAGATACTAATAAAGGACGTATATGGTTTAGTTTCTCACCAACTCCTATTAATTATGATACAGAAGTGATTAGGATCTATAAGGATGGAACCAAAATAACTGGATGGTATTAATGATAATTCTTTAAATAATTCTACTAAATTAAAACAAGGCGTTGATTAACCACTTTCTTACATAAAATCCTTGTATGAAATGTGCTCCATTTGCATCTATACGTTTTCGGTTTGCTTTGGTTTGAATATTCGATTAGACATGGTTGAATTGACTAAAAGAGAATTTTATACTTATACATGAAAAAAAGCGGCATGATTATTCATCAAATCATGCCGTTTTTTCAATGTTTATTATCCTAAATCTTGCCCAGTGATGATAATATAACAGATTAAGAATATATTCAAAATGATGATTAAAACGGTACATATCCAAGCTAATATTTTTACTGGTAATCTATTTGCAAATTCACCCATTTTCCTTTTATCGCTAGTAAACATTACTAAAGGAACAACGGCAAATGGGAGAGCTAGACTTAATACGACCTGACTCCATAAAAGTAGTTCACCTGTTCCTTTTGATCCAGCAATCCAAGTTACAACAAAAGCAGGGATAACTGCTAATAATCGTGTAATCAAGCGACGTAACCAAGGGGAAATTCGTAAATGAATAAATCCTTCCATCACTATTTGACCACTCATCGTTCCAGTGATAGTAGCATTTTGTCCGGAAGCTAGTAAAGCAACTGCAAATAATGTACTTGCAATACCAACACCTAACGTAGGACTTAATAATTCATACGCCGCTTCAATTTCGGATACATTTAAGTTTGTTCCATAAAAGGCTGCTGCTCCAAGAATTAATATAGCAGAATTGATGAAGAAGGCCGCAGTTAGAGAAAATGTAGAATCAATGAGTGAAAATTTTAATGCCTCTTTTTTTCCCTCTATTGTTCTTTTGTAGTTTCTCGTTTGAACTATGGAAGAATGCAAATATAAATTATGTGGCATAACCGTAGCACCTAATATTCCAAGTGAAATAAAGAGCATGCCTGGGTTTGTTACAATTTCCATTTGCGGAACATATCCTCCAAATAAAGCGGAAATCTCCGGCTTGGAAATAAACACTTCAAATGCAAATATGAAAAAAATCGTTACCATTAATACGATGACAATCGATTCTATAATCCGAAAACTTTTCTTTTGCAAATAAAGTAAAAGTAATACATCTAGTGTTGTAATAGTAATCCCTAATAAAAGAGGAATTCCAAATAATAAATTCAAAGCAATCGCAGAACCGATGACCTCTGCTAAATCTGTTGCAATAATTGCAAGTTCCGTTAAAATCCAAAGAAAAATAGCCGTTTTCTTCCCGGTTGCATCCCTTGTTGCCTGAGCAAGGTCTCTTCCAGTTACAATCCCTAGTTTTGCTGACAATGACTGTAATATTATTGCAATTAAATTAGAGAGTAAAATGACACTTAATAGCGTGTAACCAAATCTTGCACCACCTGCAATGGAAGTCGCCCAGTTTCCTGGATCAACATATCCAACAGCTACCAACGAACCTGGTCCAGCAAACGCCAGAAGCTTACGCCAAAATCCTCCTTTAGTCGGAACGTTTACTGAGCTATTTACCTCTTCCATACTTACATTAGAACTTTCTTTAAACCATCCCTGGTCGTTTGACTTATTTTTGGGCCGAGAACTCATTTTTCATCCCTCCTAAATTTCTTTTTATGTTAAAATGTTTCCCAAGACCAACTTTTGAGGTAATATAATACACTTTTTAGTATATGTAAATATCTTAACATGGTATCTTGTCTTTGTAAAAGTTTTTTTCTCTAAGGAAACTTTTATTGTGATAGAACCATTCAGGACAAGGTCTCAAATACTTGGGTAAGTGAAAAAAACTATAGGAAAAAATGATTTTTTCTCAAATATTTAATAAACAGGAAACAATAAGAACGTTTTCCACTGATTTAAGTGATAATAATATTTAGTATGTACAAGGAAGTTGACTTTAGTTCTATTAAGATCGAATCGATTATTCCTAGTCGAGCGGAACCAGCCTACTAGGTAAAGATTATTACTCATAATCTGGAGTAGCCCGAGATGAAGTTTATCCATTCGATACACATAAGATCATCTGTTGACACGATAAGTGGTCTACGTTTGAAGCATTGATTGCACAAAAGGAAGTTTTCTTAAGTTATTTAGATGTACGTATTGGAATCATTTAATAGAGTAGAAAAACATGAAACTGATATCTCTAAAGTAATTGCTACACAGAACTTGAGAGATGAGATTGAACTGCAATTATTGAAAAATGAAAATACAGTATTTGCGCAGCTTTTAAAAAGGGGAAATTATTGTCGATTATGGCGTGTATCTGTATTTATTTTATTATTATCTTAATAGAGTGACTCTATTGAGATACATGTAGCGTACTGGTAAAATCATAGTTAGAAGATCCTGTATTTATGTAGAAATAAAAGAAAATTAGAATAATTCCAAGGGAGAAGAGTGATGATTGATATTTTAAAGCTTTTTACGGCCTTAGCTTTGGGTTACCTTTTAGGCAGCCTTAATACAGCGGTGATTGTAGGGAAAATATACGGCAAGGACATAAGGAGCCATGGAAGCAAAAACGCCGGGCTTACCAATACTCTGAGGGTACTTGGGAAATCTGCTGCGGTGTTTGTTCTTGTGGGAGATATATTAAAGGGGATAATTGCCTGTTTAATAGGAATTTTCCTCAGCGTTAATTTTTATTCGGGAGATGCTAAAGACTGCTTAAGCCTTTTAGCGGCAGGCGCAGGAGTGGTTATAGGGCATAACTGGCCGATATATTTTAAGTTTAAAGGGGGCAAGGGAGCACTTACAGCAGTGGCTGTGCTGTTTATGGTTGACTGGGTTATGGCCCTTTTATGCCTTGGCTTTTTTGTGATAATAGTAGCTTTAACCCGCTATGTTTCTTTAGGCACAATATGTGCTACAATGCTTTTTGCGACTATTTCATTTATCCCTGTTTTTGGGAATACCTTATATTTTTATATATTTGCGTGCCTAATGGCGTTTATGGTTACTTTTAGGCATATGGAAAATATACATAGGCTACTTTCAGGAACAGAAAATAAACTTATTTTTTCGCGACGTTGATCAGTCTTCGAATCGTTAAATTACTATATGAACACGATCGTACATTACAGGATATTACCGAAAAATTAAATATCGGTAAATCTACCATCCATCATCATCTTAAAATATTGAGAGCAGCTAAATTAGTGGAGATTATCGATGCAAAGTATTCTCTTAAGAGAAATGCGCTCGATATGTTATCAAAAGAATTGGAGTTATATTTAAATCAATGAGGAGAGGGATACGTAACAACTTATTAGAAAATCGTCCTTTTCTCATTGTATGGGTAGGTAATGTCATTTCTGAATTAGGAGGAGCATTCGGGACTTTTTGTAACTCCATACTAATTTATCAACTGACCAGTTCCACAATGGCAATAGGCAGTATGTGGTTATTGTATTTTATACCTTCCCTCTTTTTGCAATTGTTTATTGGTCCATTTATTGACCGATGGAGTAGAAAATAGATAATGGTATTTTCTCAATGGACTCGAGGGTTAATTTTTCTCATACCACTTGTATCTTTTACTACTGGAAGTCTTGAAACCTGGCATATTTATGCTGTTCAAATAGTAGTTGGTTTAATTATTCCTGTCTATACACCAGCCAATCAAGCGATTATACCTACTATTGTTTCTAATAATCAATTAGCAACAGCGAACGCATATATTGACGGAACGGTCCGATTAATGACCTTCCTTGCACCGATTCTAGGTGGAGTTGTTATCGAGGATTTAGGCGTAATACCAACTTTAATATTCGTATGTGGAATACTTTTTACAAGCGGTATACTGTTACTTTTTATACAAGAGACAAGAATCACTCAAAATGTACGAAAATCTTGGCTCGAGCAATTCCTTGAAGGAGTAACTTATTTTTTTGGTCAACGTCTTATCGTTTGGTTAGGAATCTTTTTAGGTTTTGTTCAATTTGGAGTAGGGGTGACGATGGTTGTCACATTGCCTTATATTACAAATGAATTAGCTGGTAGTTATTCAGAATATGGATACTTCATGGCAGGTTTTCCATTAGGCTATGTAGTTGGTTCAATATTAGTTGGAAAAATTAAATACAAAAGTAGAAGAGTTTTAATGTTAGGAGCTTTAGTAATTGGTGGTTTAACTTTTATTACGTTAGGCTTTAGTCATAGCATTATCTTAGCTATTATTACCGAAGTTATTGCTGGGATAGCTATGGCAATCTTTGGAGTACATAATATAACCATTTTTCAGCAAACCGTACCAAATGAGTTAATGGGGAAAGTATCTTCCGTTCGACTGTTTATAATTAGGGGAGCTATGCCATTAGGGGTTCTAGTAGGCGGAGTTTTGAGCGCACAATGGGGAATACGGCCATTGTACTTTTTGATAGGATCTATTATCTGTACCGTGTCTTTGCTAGGAATATTTCTTCCTTATTTCAAATTTATGGATATGTCTTCAAGAAGGACTTAATACGTTTATTAAAGAATAGAAACTTATACGAATAAAAGGAAGTGGGCTATTCTATGTTTTTGTTTATAGGTAGAACCGGTCGAGTATTATTCTATATTTCTTTGTTTTTATTAATAGTTTTAGGTTGTTCCAATGAAATAATAACTGGAAATCCAACACCAAAAGATATGCTTAAAAACAGAGATGCAGATATTTTTCTTTTAGAAGATATTGTATACGCGAATGCCCAAGAGATTGAATGGGTTACAGAATCCGAATATACGCTAGGTGAGCAAGTTGGGATAATAATAAAACAAAAAGAATCTGCATTTAACTTTAATAATGGTACAGCAAATAAGTTGCCTGTTGGAACGAAGATTTATACAACAGGTAAGGGTTTTAAAATTGCTGTGGTTGATGGAATGGAGATTCCTTACATACCATTGTTGGAAGGTTAGTTTAAAGATCATTTATAAATTTAAGAAGGAAATAAAGCGTTTCATCTTGAATTAAAACGTAGACCACTGAAAGGAAGTGGACTCATAAATGAGAACAACACGAAAAATTGCTCGGTGCAGTATTAATCTAATAGCAGATTGTACCGCGGAAAATGAAGATGCTATTAATTAAACTGCGTCATTTCTCATTTTAATTGACTGCGAAGCGAGATAACCCTCTTGATGAGTGCCCCCTGGAAAGTGTCCTCCTGCAGCGTAAACAAACCTGTTCATTCCATAAAATGTTATATATAATTTTCTAAATAATCTGTGATATAATCTATTAAATTACAAGTTATTGGAGGCATTATATGCTGCTTTACAATTGATTCATCCTGATCGACCTTATTGAATGATAAAAATGTTGGATAAGGAGTGTTCAGTATGAAATGGGTTAAAAATTTTTACGAAAAACAATTTCAATTATATAAAGAAGGTCTAACAGGTCCAAACGAAGAGCATGAGGAAATATTGGCGAAAATCGAGAAAATGGTCTCTAACCCTTTCCATTCCATTTTGGAGTTAGGTGCGGGAGGCGGAGAGTTTGCAATAACAGCTGCTAAAAAGGGATACTCTGTTACTGCAGTAGAACTAGTAACATCTCGAATTGACTACATGAAAAAGCTGAAAAGCGAACATAGTTTAATCGGGGAGCTTGAAATGGTAGAAGGCGACTTTTATGAGGTAGAACTTCATAACTCTTTTGATGTTATTTGCTATATAGACGGATTCGGTATTGGTGAAGATCAAGATCAACACAAATTATTAAAACGAATGAGCAATTGGCTAAAACCTGATGGTTGTATCTTAATAGATATTTATACTCCTTGGTACTGGGCAAGTGTTGCTGGTCAAGAGATGGCAGTAGAAAATACACTTCGAAAGTATGATTTTGATTTTTTGAATTGCCGTATGCTTGATACATGGTTTGATGGGGAAGGAAGCGTTACTCAATCTTTAAGATGTTACTCTCCTCAAGACTTGAAAAAGTTATTAGAGACTACTGGACTTACGCTTGTCGATATTGAACCTGGTGGTGCGATGAACTACAAAACTTGGGAATATCATGTGCATGTTGACTTAAACGAAGCAATGTCTTACATGGTTAAACTGAGAAAAGAATAATATGTAAAAAATAGTTGGACAGGCTGATAAAAGTCTGTCTTTTTTGTGCTCACTTTTAAGAACAGAAATTAAGAAACTTAAGTTTACTTTTTATACCATGAAAATTTTCTTTTTAAGTGCTATACTGTTTTTATAGATGAATAGTCCTTCGGGGTCGGGTGAAATTCCCAATCGACGGTGATGAAGAAATTCTAAGCCCGTGAGCCTTCTTTAAGGCAGGATTTGGTGCGAATCCAAAGCCGACAGTATAGTCTGGATGGGAGAAGGATGTATGAGCAAGCTTATTTCCTTATGGAGAAAATACACTTCAAGAGGTTTATTTGTTGATGCTTTAAACAGAATTTTCCTAATTACCCCGTAGAGATATATCTATGGGGTTTTATTTTTAAATAAAACCTAGCAAAATGCAAAATTTCATACATGTAGTCCTTCGGGGTCGGGTGAAATTCCCAATCGACGGTGATGAAGAAATTCTAAGCCCGTGAGCCTTCTTTAAGGCAGGATTTGGTGCGAATCCAAAGCCGACAGTATAGTCTGGATGGGAGAAGGATGTACGAGCAAGCTTATTTCCTTATGGAGAAAATTACTACTTCAAGAGGTTTATTTGTTGACGCGTAAAACATAATTTTCCAACTACCCCTTAGAGATGTTTCTATGGGGTTTTATTTTTGAGTAAATTCTTAAACAGAAAAGAGGTGTAGCCTATGTTCACTGGAATTGTAGAAGATTTAGGCAAAGTTAAATCGATGAAAAGCGGACCTAATAGTATGCAATTAACTTTGGAATCCAAAAAGATTGTAGAAGATATTCACCTAGGGGATAGTATTGCGGTTAATGGTGTATGTTTAACAGTCATTTCTTTTTCGAATGAACTATTTACAGTGGATGTTATGCCAGAAACGGTAAAGTCTACAAGCATTCAATCTTTGCAAATTGGTCATGCTGTTAATTTGGAGCGTGCAATGCCTGCTAATGGTCGATTTGGTGGTCACTTTGTTTCGGGCCATGTGGACGGTACGGGTGTCATTTTAAGACAAAGAAAAGTAGAAAATGCCGTATATGTAGATATTAGCATTAGTGAGGAACTCAGTAAATTCTGTATGCTAAAAGGTTCGGTTGCAGTAGATGGCATTAGTTTAACCATTTTTGGTATAAAGTCAAATCAACTAACAGTTTCCCTTATTCCACTTACATTTAGTGAAACACTTCTCGGTATTAAAAAAGAGCATGATGTAGTGAATATTGAAAATGATTTACTTGGCAAATACGTGATAAACCATTTGGAAAGAAAGCAAGAAAGTTCGTCGATCTCAATGGATTTTTTAAGACAAAATGGATTCTAACGAAAAGGCGGTACATTACATATGTTCCATACAATTGAACAAGCAGTAGAGGATTTGAAAAAAGGGAAAATTATTATCGTTGTAGATGATGAAAGCCGAGAAAATGAAGGTGATTTTCTAGTGTTGGCAGAGTACGCAACACCGGAAAACATTAATTTTATGGCAACATATGGTCGGGGTTTAATTTGCACGCCTGTCACTCAAGTGTTAGCAGATCGTCTTGATTTATATCCGATGGTTCAAGATAACACGGACAATCATCAAACGGCGTTTACTGTAAGTGTGGATTATAAAACGACTGAAACAGGCATTAGTGCATTTGAGCGTTCAGAAACGATATTACAACTGTTAAACACGGAATCGGTTAGCTCGGATTTCCGCCGACCTGGTCATGTGTTCCCACTTGTAGCAAAAGAAAATGGTGTACTCGAGCGTCCAGGTCACACAGAAGCAGCTGTTGATTTTGCGAAACTTTGTGGTATGCAACCTGCAGGAGTTATTTGCGAAATTATGAGTGTAGACGGCTCAATGGCGAGAGTTCCTGAATTACATACTATTGCCGAAACACATGGTTTAAAGTTTGTGACGATCGAAGCATTAGTGAAATATCGAAATGAACAAGAACAAGAACAAGCAGTTTGATAAAAAAATTTAAAATGAACTTATAGGAGAGATAAAGAATGGGAAAAGTATTTGAAGCGAATTTAATAGGTACAGATTTAAAAATTGGTGTAGTTGTTGGTAGATTTAATGAATTTATTAATGGTAAATTATTGGATGGTGCATTGGATGGATTGAAGCGTCATGGCGTTGCCGAGGAAAATGTAGATGTTGCATGGGTGCCTGGTGCATTTGAAGTACCTTTCATCGCAAAAAAAATGGCAGAAACGAAAAAATATGATGCGATTATCGGTTTAGGTACCGTTATTCGCGGTTCTACGACACACTACGATTATGTTTGTAACGAAACAGCTAAAGGCGTTGCAAGTGTTGGCTTAACTACAGGTGTACCAGTTATGTTCGGTATTGTAACTACGGAAACAATTGAACAAGCGATTGAACGTGCTGGTACAAAAGTCGGAAATAAAGGCTATGATGCTGCAGTGTCCGCAATTGAAATGGCGAATTTGAATCGTTTATTTTAAGTGAATTAGCAATTTAATATACATCTAAGGACAGGCTGAAATGAGTCTGTCCTTTTTGTAATCATTGATCATATACGTAACGTATTATTAAATATGATACGATATGTTTTATAGTGTAGAGAAGTAATAAAAAGGAGAAAATATAATGGACAACACGAAGAAATTCAACGGTAAAGCTGCTATTTATGCAAACGCAAGACCTAGCTATGCGCCTGAATTGATTAACCATTTATCATACATTGGGATAGCTAAGGACTCCTTTGTCGCTGATATAGGTTCGGGAACAGGGGTTTTTTCAAAGACATTACTTGAAATGGGATGTAATGTGTACGGCGTTGAACCAAGTGAAGACATGCGAAGTGAATCTAAAGAAAATTTAGGACAATTCTCAACATTTTATCCAGTGAATGGAACTGCGGAACATACTACTCTTCAGGCAAAAAGTGTAGATTTTATTACTGTTGCACAGGCGTTTCACTGGTTTGATACAGTTAGATTCAAAATGGAGTGTAGCCGTATTCTTCATGACAAAGGAAAGGTTATTTTAGTATGGAATTCCCGTGTGATGGACAGTCCGTTAGTACAAGAGAATGAACAAATCTTTAGAAGGTTTTGCGCGGATTTTAAAGGTTTCAGTGGAGGAATTGGATATATGGATGAAAAAATCAAAACGTTTTTTAGTAATTTTGATGTACATCGTTTTCAAAATGATTTGCAATTTAATAAATCAAAATTTATCGAAAGAAACCTGTCAGCATCCTATTCACTAAAAGAAAATGACGTGGAATATGATAGTTATATAAAGCAGCTGAAGAATTTGTTCGACAAATATGCCATAGACGGTAGGCTTATTGTCCCAAATGAAACAATCGCATACATTGGGCAGATATAAAATAACAGATGAAGAAACCCATGAAGGAATGAATCTACTTCGTAGGTACTTCACTATTTGTATGGAGATAGTAGTCAATTTATTTGAACCAATTTCATAATTCAAAGTTAGATAATTATTTCGAGATGGTAGGAATAATTAGAATTTATAATAAACTGCCTCATTCGCAGGAAATATCCAAAAATTCTCTTTTTTTATAGTTCACTATGTTATGATAATTTCATCATAATTTTCTGATAGTGAGGCGATTTTTTGTGAAGGGCTTTTTGAAATGGATGCTTCAATTAGTTGTTGCATTCGTAGGTATACTACTAATTAGTGGACTACCTATACTGATTACTGGTTTTCAACAAGGAGAATTTTTGTGGAAAGAATACGGACAACAATTACTTGTTCTATTTCCACTTTCCAATTTTATGGACCAATATTATGGTTCACAAATCGGATATTACATTAGCTATTCTTTAGAAATATTGTTTTTGGCAATGATTTTCGCAGTTTTTTTAGCACTCCTATTTACAATTATTACAATGTTGTTTAAAGAGCGGGCAAGACAACGAATTAAAACAATCTTTTTCTTTTTGGAGTCATTTCCTGACATTTTAGTTATTTTGCTTGTTCAATTAACAATTATCATGATTCATAAGCAAACAGGTGTTTTTGTTTCAAAGATTGCTGTGACTGGTGGAGAAAGAATCTATATGTTACCTGTTTTTTGTTTGATGATTTTACCAATGGTTCAACTGTATCGTTTAAGTATGCTCACATTTGAAGCAGAGGAACGAAAAACGTATGTTGAGCTTACCAAGTCTCTTGGTTTTAGTAAGTTGATTATTTTAATTATACATATTTTTAGAAACGCAGTTATTAGTATATTTTTTCAATCGAAAAAGACGATGTGGTTTATGCTTTCCAATTTATTTATATTAGAACGAATGTTTAACATGCCAGGTATTATGTTTCACTTGAGTGAACACTTGTCAGGGGAATTATTTTTTATTGCTGTTTGCAGCTTTTTCTTCCCAGTATTCTTCATATATAGCTTTGGTGAGTGGTACTTCTTGCATCGTTTAAATCGTGGAGGTGCTTTGGAATGAAATCTGTTTGGAAGCAACCGTACTTTGTTTTTGGATTTAGTGTGCTAACATTCTTTTTGGTTGGTAGTTTTGTATTTGAATGGATTTTTGGACCGGACCCGAAACAAACGTATTTTATCTATGAAAATGGTAGGTTGGTGGCAGCCGCTCCGCTATCTCCTAGTTTAATGCATCCTTTTGGGACCGACCAGTTCGGATATGATATGCTTTCGAAAATTATGCTTGGCGCAAAATATACAATTATAGCTGCGATGGGTGTGGCTGCCGTGCGTATGCTTATTGCAGTACCTCTTGGATTTGCAATCGGTACGTATTGGCAAAAGAGACGTTTATTGGTTAATAGTTTCATTGATCCACTTCATTATATCCCTATGACTATTTTTTCTTATTTGATACTGTACCCCGTCCTATGGGAGCCAATAGAGGGGTTTTCTACTACTGTGTGGGAGCGTATTGTTATTCAAGTTGTGCTAATGGCGATTATTACAGTGCCAATTGTTGCGTCGTTAATTGGCAATGAAGCGAATTTACTTTATCACGAGGAGTATATTTTGGCTTCAAGAACACTTGGTGCTAGTCGACTTCGAATTATTACGCGACATCTGTTTCCAATGATGCGCGAGAAATTATTTGTATTATATGGGCAGCAAGTTGTTGAAACATTAGTTGTTTTCACTCATTTGGGTCTTCTTAAATTATTTATCGGAGGAACGAAAGTGAGCTATGATCCAATGTTTGGAGATCCTCCGAAATCGATTGCCTATGAGTGGGCTGGACTTTTTGGTTCATCGTTTCGTTATTTGTTGGGTGTTCCATGGCTTCCGCTTGCACCTGCTATTTGTTTCGCCCTTGTCATTTTAGCAGTTGCTGCAATGATCGAAGGCTATACGAGAGCTGTGAATGGCCAAGTCAAAATCCCTAAACGAAAGAAAGTTGCTTTTGTGTCGGATGAGACACTCAAATGGAATAAGCAGCAGTTAAAAGAAAAATTGCAGCTGTTGCTTCAAAATGAACAAGAAAATACACCAAAACTGTAGACCTCTGTCTGCAGTTTTTTATCTCGGGAGGGATTGATAGGGATGAAAATTAATCAGAAGGATTTTAGTGTTAACGGGGTTTCCTACATAGTAAGACATGCGATTAATAAAGATGCGAAGAATTTGTCGGAAATCAGATTACAGATTGATGGAGAGTCTCAAAACCTTGATAGAGAAAAAGGGGAAGCATATATAGACACAGCTGGTTTTGAGAATTTAATCAAAACGGATACGGAAAATAAGAAAAACCTTTTTCTAGTTGCCGTTATTAATGATAAAATTGTCGGATTTTCAAGATGTGAAGGAAATTTTTTGAAACGTTACGCCCATAAAGTAGAATTCGGGGTCTGTGTATTAAAGGACTATTGGGGTTTCGGTATTGGAACAAACCTTTTAAAAGAATCTATTGATTGGGCTGATTTGAACGGAATAAAGAAAATAACTTTAAATGTTTTAGAAACAAATGACAAAGCGATAAATCTTTATAAAAAGTATGGTTTTAAAACGGAAGGTATTTTAGAAAATGACAAAATCCTTTCAGACGGTCAATATTACAACACCGTTGTTATGGGAAGATTTAATGAATAAAACACCAAAATAAGCATTACAGTCTAATGTATAGTCGCCGCCTGCCTTATTTTAATTAAATGCTATAAATTAGCTCGTTTATTGATATCACTTACATACGCAGCGGTATTAAAGCATATGTAGTTGTTTCAAATACAGTTGTAACCAGTTTGCTTTATAGTAGCACTTCTTTAATAAAACAAAGGAGTTTCTAGTGTGACTGTAGAATAGTAAAAATATAATAAATAAAGGAGCATACAAATGCACAAATTACTGGAGAAAAATGAGTACGCACCGTATTATTCAACATATGTAGAGTTAGTATCTGATGGGGATTCCATACAAACTTTAGTTCAACAGATGGAAGAAACCATTGCATTACTTCACAACATTTCTGATCATCAAGCTCATTTCCGCTATGCGCCCGAGAAATGGAGCATAAAAGAAGTGATTGGGCATATGGCAGATACTGAGCGAATTATGAGCTTTAGGCTGGTTTCCATCGCTCGAGGAGAAACCGCTGCTCTCCCTGGTTATAATGATAATGAATATGTACAAAATGCATCTTTTAATAAACAGTCTGTAGAGGACCTTCTTCAAAATTTGAATATTGTTCGCCAGTCAACTATTCATTTAATTAAGAGCCTATCAAGTGAAGATTTACTTCGCCGGGGAACTGCAAACAATGCTGAAGTAACTGTCCGTGCACTTATCGCTATTATAGCTGGTCATGAACTGCATCATCGCAACATAATTAGAGAACGTTATATTTCTTCCGAAGCTTACCCTAATAGCTAATTAAGAACTAATAAAATGGCAAGTGAATCTAATTGATCGTTGTCAGAGTGTGTTTTGATTAATATGTCAAAACGCACTCTTTTTTTATTGGTCCCGCGTGTATCTAAAACTATTTATTACCATTGTATAAGAACGAATGTTTGTCATATACTATTAAGAACAAATGTTCCTTTTTTAGGAGTGGAGAATATGTATGAAGGGTTAGAAAACCGAAAAATTATATGCATTGATATGCGAAGCTTTTTCGCAAGTTGTGCGGCAGCGGATGCTGGACTTGATGTGATGACAACACCTATTGCTGTGATTGGTAATTTGGAGCAAAAGGGGAGTATTGTGCTTGCTGCTTCGCCGAGAATGAAAAAAGAATTTGGTGTAAAAACAGGAACTAGGCTATTCGAAATCCCAGATCATCCATCTATTCATCTAATCGAGCCGAAGATGGAGTTTTTTGTTCGTGTTTCTGTAGAAATCGTCCGTTATTTAAACCAGTTTGTTCCGAATGAAGCGATTCATGTGTATAGCGTGGACGAATGCTTTGCAGATTTAGGAGGAACCGAAAAGCTTTGGGGACCAGTAGAGAATACAATTAAGCGCATACAAGATGGGATGTATAGTCAATTTCAATTGCCATGTGCGGTTGGAATGGGACCAAATATGCTTATGGCGAAGCTTGCATTAGACTTAGATGCGAAAAAAACAGGTTTTGCAAAATGGACTTATGAGGACGTACCGAAAAAATTATGGCCGGTCTCACCATTAAATAAACTATGGGGAATTGGCTCCCGTTTAGAGAAAACGCTAAATAATATGGGCATTTTCACTGTAGGTCAGTTAGCGCAAACTCCTTTAGAAATATTAGAGAAGAAATTTGGTGTGATGGGAAATCAGCTATATTACCATGCTTGGGGAGTTGATTTATCCGAACTTGGTGCACCTCTAGTAGAAGGCCAAATTAGTTATGGAAAAGGGCAAGTATTATTTCGTGATTACCGAACGAAAAAAGAAGTGATGGCGGTTATTTTGGAGATGTGTGAAGACGTGGCAAGACGTGCAAGAGAAGCAAATATGGCTGGAAGAACGATACATCTCGCGGTCGGATACAGCAAAGATGCTTTTGGAGGGGGATTTAACCGTTCTCGCTCCATAGAAGAATCGACGAATGCCACGATGAAAGTATATAAAGTATGCGAACAAATCTTCGACGATTTTTATGATCATCGTCCGGTTCGGAGACTATCGATTTCTTTAACGAATTTAGAACCGGAGCACTCGATGCAACTAAGCTTATTTGAAGCGGACAAATGGAAAATACGAAAACTGGGAAAAACCATGGATGACTTGCGAAGTAAATATGGTTCCACCGCAATTTTGCGAGCAGTGTCCTATACTGAAGCAGGAACCGCTAGAAAACGAGCTGGATTACTTGGAGGACATAAAAAGTAGAAAATTAAAGGGAAATTCGAAAATTTATCGAAATAAATAAAAAGAAGGATAGATAATCAAGGAGTTATGAATGGGGAGAATTCTATGAGCTATAAAAACACTTTTATTTTAATTTCTGAAGATTCACCAGTTACTTCCGCGGTTATACCGATGTCTAAAAATGAAAAACCTACAATTGCTTATATTGAATACGATTTAATCTACAACAATCCCTACAAATACACACAAGAAGATGTGCAATTTAAAACTTACCTGATCAAGAATCAAACTAAATCCAATCAGTTAGAAGAACTACGAGAACAATTTTTTGCAACATCTAAAGCATGTTTCAGAGCTTCAGCTTTAGTAAAAAAGTATGGGTGGGGAATCCACTATGATGAAGAAGGGAAAATAGCAATTTATGATGCTAATAGTGATAAATATAAGCAATTTCTACAGTCAGATGCGATTACAGTTTTAAAAGGAATGCGTTCTAAAAGAAAGAGTAAATAAGGGGGAGTTAATTTGGAACAAACAATTTTTCAACATATGGAGACAGTACGAGGAATAACAAAAGAATTCATTCAACAGATACCGGAAGAGATTGCGGATATAGTTCCAACAGGCTTTAATAATAGTATTCGTTGGAATTTCGGTCATATTGCGTTTATACAGGAAAGACTCGTATTTGCAGTATTAGGTGAAGAGTTAGATGTACCAAGTAACTATGAAGAACTGTTTAGCGCTGGAACGAAACCAGCTGATTGGAAAGTAACACCGCCATCACTAGCAGATATTCTTATTGTATTAACCGAACAAACAACAAGAATAAGAGAATCTATTCAAGGAAATATAAATAAAACACTACCAGCGCCATTTACAAATAGATTAGGCATCACTTTTCACAATAGAGGGGAAACATTTCTCTTCAGCTTTTATCACGAAGCCATGCATATGGAAGCGATTAAAAGAATATATCGAGCGATTACGGTGGAATGAAAGGATATTTCTTCAAACGCTTCGATAAGATTGCACCAGAAATTCTGTGAAATAAAGGGTGAGAAATGATTAAAAAAAGCAATAGCAATAGGTTTAATTATTGTTTTCATTTTACTCTCAGGATGTAATACGAAAAATTTAAACAGTGCTGAATTCACTAACACTACACCAGCTATAATTAAAATAGACAACTTAACCTACCGAATGACCGATGAAGTTATACCCACTAACGAGGTGGAAGAACAAATAGGTAAAATTACACGAATTCATGAAATAGTCTCCTACTCGGAAGACCAAAACCCATATGAAAATCCTAGTAAAATTTTCAAAATAAAGGATATAAATGTAGGAGATGCAATAGCAATTCAAGTTAATAACAGTCTATTTAAAGCAAATATAAACTAAAAAATAGTTTTAATATTTGAGTGGAATCTAATTTCGTGGAGAATAGGGGACTTTTAAATGGAACAAACAATTTTTCAACATATGGAGACGGTACGAGGAATAACGGAGCAATCTATCCTAAAGACATCAGAAGAGATTGCGGATATAGTACCCAAAGATTTTAATAACAATATTCGTTGGAATTATGGCCACATTGCATATATTCAGGAATACCTGGTTTATGGAGTATTAGATCAAAAGATAAATCTCCCAGTAGAATATAGAGAATTTTTTAGAGCAGGAACTAAGCCAACTGATTGGAAAGAAACACCCCCATCATTAGCCAATATTTATTCCGTTTTATCTGAACAAAAAATAAGAATCCAACAATCCCTTCAAGGAAATTTACATAAAAAACTACCAAAACCATTTACGAACCATTTTGGCATCACATTTCACACACTTGGAGAAACATTTCTCTTTAGCTTTTATCACGAAGCTATGCATCTGGAAGCGATTAAAAGAATATATCGAACGATTATGGTGGAATGAAAGGTTGAATAAGTATCTTATTTAGGGTAGTTATGTGAAGTAAAATTACGCAGATGAATTAACAAGTATCTAAGGAGGTGCATATGAAATATTTATGTACGATATTCATAATTTCTATGTTGACCGTAAGTGGTTGCTCGAACAATGAATCTGAGAATCATTTAAAACAAGAAAATGAACAGTTAAAGAAAGAAAATGCAATGTTACTAGTAGAAAAAAAGCAATTAGAATCGGATCAAACTATAGAAGTAAGTTCGGAATTATCTCAAAAAAATGATCAATTAAATTATGAAATAAAAACATTACAAGCAGATAATGAAGAGCAAAATGAAATGATTACACGTTATCAGAAGGCATTTGAATTTTTAAATACAAACACGAATACCCTCGTTAATACATTAAGTATTTTTTCATTAGAAGAAGTTAAAGAAGGAAATAAAATCGCTGGACTAACAGTTTCTGATGTATATATGGAGACTACAAAAGAGCCAGCTAGTTATAATGTGAAATTTTCAGGCGAATTCCAAGTTAGCGGATCAATAGTGCACAACGTAATTGGAGGAAGCAAGTATTCTTTTATTGTTAGAGAGAATCTAGAGAGAATGCCACACACGTTAGAACAGTTTCAACAAGGTAGTGTCTATCTTGATATTGAAAATGAGGATGGATTAAAAAAAGCCTTAGGTGATAAATTAGAACAATTACCTGAAAATGGTGAACTAGAAATAGAAGGCATTTTTAAAAATTATTCTTATATCTATGTACCTGAAACAGATTTTCCTAGTTCCGCAGAATTTGTGAGATTGAAAGAACAGAATTGATTAAAGGCGGTAGCAAACAAGGTGAAAAATAGTTTAGAACTACCAATTGAAATAATTGGAGTTCAAAATGTTGAGGAAGCTGTACAGCGAATAAATGAGCTAAATAATAAGTAGAAACAAACCAACAGGTACTAAAAATTTGATTATAAATGTACCTTCTTTCCTTGTTGATGTAGGAAGTTGGATAGCGAGTTCTCAATCGTAGTTGAACTCGTTTTTTATTGAGCAAAAATAAAATGAACGATTTATCATTTCAGACTGTCTAATAGATAACGAGGGGGTGGGAGTTTGGATTTGGAAAAACGAGCAATTGCGGGTGAAGAACAGGCGATAGTGGAGCTTTTGAAGCGACATGAAGATACGCTCTATCGGACAGCCTATGCGTACTTGAAAAATGAGCATGATGCTATTGAAGCGGTACAAGAGCTGACGTTTCGAGCTTTAAAAAAGATTCATAGCGTCAAAGAACCCGCATACATAGCAACATGGCTTGTTCGGATTATCATTAATATTTGTTTAGATGTGAAAAAGAAGCAGGAGAAGTTTGTCTATAATCATGATGTGGAAATTCCATCGGCAGATCAGCAACCATTTGAAATCACAGATATTATCGCCAGTTTGCCAACAGAACAACAGGAACTGATTTACTTAAAGTATTTTCAGGACATGAAGAACGCAGACATTGCACAGTTGAAGCAAATTCCCGAAGGCACTGTGAAATCGAGGCTACACATGACGTTAAAAAGATTACGCCTACTCATTGGAAAGGAGGGACTGTAAAATGACTACCTTAAACGAGCAGGATCGGCAGAAGCTAAAGGAGGAATTAGAAGCAATTGAAATCCCTAAAGAAGCGTTACATCAAGCACGTACAAAGGCTGTGCATCAGCATCGGTTAACGAAGAGGAGAAAACGCCGTCTGTATTCAGTTGCCAGTGTCGCCGCTATTTTACTGTTGCTATTTGTAACTTCCATTCGTGTATCTCCCGTATTTGCACAAGCTGTAGCCAAAATCCCTGGGTTTGTTTCAATCGTGCACATGATTGCTACTTATGATAAAGGAATCAGTGACATTGTCGAAAATAATTACTATGAGGAACTTGGAATTGTGGTAACTGAGGGTGATTATACCTTGAATTTACAGGGTGTGGTGGCTGATTATTCGGGTATGACTATATTCTATCAGCTTGAATCCCCCTTTGATCATTGGGGTGTAACTTCGATAGAGGTTTCTCAACAAGGCATTCCATTTGGTGTCATAGATTCCTACATGTCACGTCCAGGTGAAGGGAATGTAATTGAAGACAATGTTGAAATTAGGTCTGCCGATGATTTATCATATGAGAATATGACATTTGAATTTAATTTACACTTGAGTGATGCAACAGAAACAGAGACAAAGTTCTCTGTGCCATTCACACTCACCAAGCCTATTGAACAACCAAAAGTATATGAATTGAACCAAGACGTTGTAGTAGATGGTCAAACAATTGATATTAAACATTTGAAAATATCGCCGTTACGTGCAGAAATCCGACTAGCTACTGACGAACAAAACACGATGCAATTACTAAAATTTATATCGGTCCGGTTGATGGATGAGAATGGCGAAGATTGGGCTCAACCAAGAAATATCTCAGGGGGCATCCACAATTTGTCTGACGGTGAAGTGAGTCTGTTTTTACAAAGCAATTACTTCCAACAGCCGAAAAAATTAACGTTAGTGTTGGAGAGGATTCAAGCAGTTCCAAAAGGCTCCGACTATATCGAGGTAGATTTCGAGCAAAAGAAAGTGCTGTATGTACCGAGTGAACTGGATATTGACGTTCAAGTACCATCACGCAATACATTGGAAGTTACTTATCCATCTAGCGGTTGGCAACTATTTTCAGAAATGGTGGATCAAGAAGGAAATGATTTTACTAGTAATTTAATCGAAACGAACTTAACTCATTTTAGCAGAGGAGAACCTTATATCACACAAACCTTTATATTTGTTCCTAATAATGGAGTGAATCCAATTCGTTTCAATATTAATAGCTATCCGATGTATTTGGACGGCAAGGTGGAAATTGATATTCCACTTAATTAATAGGCTTCAACCTTAAAAAAATTATAACCAAAACATACAATAAACGCCACCGCTATGAGCAAGTAAGTTTTCATAGCGATGGCGTTTATTATGTTTTGGGCTCGATCCATGAACTCATCAAACGTATAAACACTATAATTCAAGTTGTATTTCTAAACCATCTTGAAAGTCTTCTTTGTTTACACATTGATGGCATATCTTCAAACAAAAAAGAAGGTATTTGAAATAATTTATTGAATAAAGAAAGTTATGTAAAATATTTCTTTTTGGGGTGTATTATGAATAACAAAGTAAGAGAAACCTATAATCAGCTTGCAAACGATTATGAACACAACGTAGATAAAAAGAGCCTATTTAATACGGAATATGAAAGACCAGCTATGATGAAACTACTTCCAACAAATTTAAGAAAAAGGAAAGTTCTAGATGCAGGATGTGCAGCAGGCTGGTATACGTCTCAATTAGTTAAATCAGGTGCTGATGTAACTGCAATCGATATTAGTCCTAACATGGTAGCAGCTACTAAAAGACGGATTGGAGATAACGCGAAAGTTATGTGTTTAGATTTGGAGAATAAACTACCTTTTGCAGATGAAACTTTCGATTTAATTGTAAGCTCTTTAGTACTTCATTATATAAAGGATTGGAGCAAGTCTTTCAGCGAGTTTCACAGAATATTGAAACCAAATGGGAAGTTTCTTTTTTCAGTCCACCACCCATTTATGGATATTAAATTGTCCAAAACCGATGATTACTTTTCAAATGAATTGATTATTGATCAATGGGAAAGAGAAGGTATATTGATTGAAGTACCATTTTATCGACGTCCTCTTCATGAAATAATGAACAAAACACTTGAATATTTCTCTATAGAGAAAATAATAGAACCACAACCCACAAAGGATTTTAAATTAAAACAACCAAAAAAGTACGAACAATTAATGAAAAACGCCCACTTCTTAGTTGTAGAAACAATGAAGGAAAAATAGAAACAGAAGAAACTTTTTTTGGACTGATTAGTGTTCATACATTAGTCAGTCTTTTAAAATATACTCTATTGCAAAAAAACGTTAGCAGTTTTTATTTCCGTTAGATCTGCCCATTCATTTATTATATCTTCGTTGAATCACTACTAGCACCATCTTATCCAAAACAGTAGCAATCATAATTCCTACGGCATAACGAATTAGGTCCACTACAAGAAATCCTTTACCTAGAGTCAATGCCCCTAGCAATGTACCGCGAATTTGATTGATCAACTCTGCTTGATACAGCTGGCTGAATTCAATGCCAAAACTGAAAGAGATACTAAACCAGATGGCTGTTACCATGCTTTTACGTATTAAAAGAAAACGAAAACCGATATAGACCATCATGGCCCACATGACATCCCCAGCATTATGAGCAATAAATAACGGAAGAAAATGACCGTATTTTCTAGAGGATAGACCTAATAAAATGGTAATAAAAATCGCAAATAAATAAACTATCCTCAAATTACGGTTTCCCACTTTAAAATGTTTGTTTTTATAAGGCAATCTCATCACTCTTTTACATGTATTGGTGATCTTTTATTGTGAATATACAAGTAGTGAATGAGAGAAGCAAGCATTATTTGTTATCAATCACTTATTTAGATATGATCCATTTATCCTTACTTGCAAGAATGTGGAGGATATTAGCAATATTGCATGTTATAAAGGACGAATCAGTAATTCAATTTAGTTTATCCTTATATTTTCGCGCTGCAAAGTAAAGTTAACTAGTCAAAAAGTAAAATAAACTATACAAAACCATCATTTAATTATACAATTCGAATAGAATGTTTGGAGGGAGCAGTTTGTTGAAAAATCGAGTAAAAGAATTAAGAGCCAGATTTAATTTGACGCAAGGGGATCTAGCAGAAAAAACTGGTGTAACAAGACAGACAATTGTTTCATTGGAAAAAGGAAGTTATACCCCTTCATTACTACTTGCTATGAATATCGCTCAAGTGTTTGAAGAGCCAATTGAACAGATTTTTTATAAGGAGGAGGATCTGAAATGAGGATGTATATTACGATTACTTTGAGGGTGTTGCTTTACGTATCTCTCGCTATGATGGTTTATGACTATGTAAAAGTTGAGCAATATTTCGTAATGATGGAAAGAGGATATATCGAAGGATTTTCCGTATATGTCACTACATGGAGAGGTGCTTTTTTTGGTGCAGTCGCAGTACTTCTTGTCGTTTTCAATGTTATCGATTTTATTGTAGTAAAGAAGAAGAAACATGCCCAATTAAAAGAATATATTCTTTCTGAATATGATGTTGCCGATGAACGAACAGTAGAGATTACAGGAAAAGCAGTTCGATATGCATTCGTTGTTATTTTACTTTATACATTTTTACTACTTGGTTCTTATATGTTTATACCAAATTATTTTCTCGATTATCCTTGGTATCCAATTTTTACGACCGCTTCGGTACCAGTATCGGGTCTTCTCATATATTTAATTACATTTAAGTACTTTCATGCTAAATAGAAAATGAGGTGGGGTTTGATGAAAAATTTATTCATAATAATTACGTTAAGAATACTATTAATTATTTCAACTGCAGTTTTTGCATTTGTTACAGTTAAAAATGCTCAACTTTCTAATATGTTTTTAAACGATGAAATAGGCTTTAAATATTATAGAGAAAATAGGTTTAACGTTGGATGGTATAATGTTTTACCAATATTTTTTGCGAGCATGAACTCCTGGTACACAAACTATCATTCAAAAAAGCGGAATAATGGAAGAATTAAAATTAAAGAAGTGGTAATTCCTGAAATGATTCACGATGATGAGAGAGAATCTGAAATAACAGGTAAATCGGCAAAAGCAGCATTTTCAACCATGTTTGTTTTTAGCTTTATTTTGTTAGCAAGCTTCGCTTTAGTTCCGCGTGCATTGAATGATCCTTTATCATACGCAATCTTCGCCATTGCAGCTCTTCCAATAACAGGATTTATCACTTATTTCATAACATATAAAGTACTGTATTCTCGGTGAATTGATTGGAGCAAATATGTTTGGTTGGTTAGAGTTTCTGTAAGGTTGATGGAACCATGACATTAAGATTACTATAATATGAAAGTGGACAACTTTAGTGAATCTCTAGTGATTCAGACAAAACATATATAGCACAATGATTAAATTCATTGAAAAGTATGTTTAGAAAAGCTCTTTGAGGAAATGCAAAGAGCTTTCTATTATTACACTAGTTTACTTTGAAAACGAATCATGAAGTCACTAAGTGCTTGACAAGCTTCTAATGGGACTGCGTTATAAGCAGATGCTCGGCAACCACCAACAGAGCGATGTCCATCTAATCCTACAAAACCAGCTTTTTTTGCTTCCGATAAAAATTGTTTTTCTAAAGCTTCATCAGAGACGCGGAATGTGATATTCATTAGTGAACGGCTTTCCGGAGTAGCATGTCCAGTGTAAAAACCGTTGCTATTATCAATAGCATCATAAATCACTTTTGCTTTTACCTCATTGTTTTTGGCAATTGCTTCTAGTCCACCTTTTTCCTCAATCCAATTGAGTACTTCTCCTAGCATATAAATACCAAAAGTAGGGGGAGTGTTATATAGGGAATTGCTATTAGCATGTGTGCTGTATTTTAAAATAGTTGGTATTTCCGTGTTTGCTTTTTCAAGTAAATCTTTTCGAACAATAACAACTGTCACACCAGATGGTCCAAGGTTTTTCTGCGCACCTGCATAGATCATGCCAAATTTACTTATATCAACTGACTTCGACATAATATCACTTGACATATCTGCTATTAAAGGAATATTTCCAGTGTCAGGGAAGACAGACCACTGAGTTCCATAAATTGTATTATTAGAAGTTAAATGAATATATGCGTCGTCTGAATTAAATTGAATATCTTCTAATGCAGGAATGTTGGAGTATTTGTTTTCTTTTGAACTTGCTATCTCATAAGGTTTTCCAAATAATTTGGCTTCACTATAAGCTTTCTCCGACCAGGATCCAGTCATAATGTAGCCAGCCTTTTGATTAATTTCCAAAAAATTCATAGGGATCATAGAAAATTGTAGGCTAGCACCACCTTGAAGAAAAAGAACCTCATACTCATCTGGAATAGAAAATAATTTCCTCATTCGCGTAATGGCTCCGTTATGTACCTCTTCAAAAATTGCACTGCGGTGAGACATCTCCATGATGGACATACCTGTCCCACGAAAATTAACAAGTTCTTTTTGAGCTTTTTCTAGAACTTCTAGTGGAAGAGCAGAAGGGCCTGCATTAAAATTAAAAGTTCGATTATTTGAAAGATCCATGATAAACACTCTCCTGTCATATATGAATGATTTTATTTATTCATTATATACGCTTTTGTTTGCTAGACAATGAAACTAACGAAATTTTTTAAAAAAAGTGAATAAATTGTTAACGAAACTAATTAATAATAGCTATAAATTAAGACATTGATACGATAAACACTTCCTATGCTTAATAGGTTAGGTGCGGATAACTTCGTTTTAGGTGCCTATAGACTCCGAGTAGGTGCGGATAACCATATTTTGTGCTCAACTCCACAGTTTACGTGCTTATAACTTCGATTTAGGTGCTTATAGCAATACTTTAGGTGCTTATAGACTCCGTGTAGGTGCAGATAAACATATATTGCAATCAACTTTAGTGTTTAGGTGCTGATAGCTTCGATTTAGGTGCTTATAGACTCCAAGTAGGTGCGGATAACCATATTTTGTGCTCAACTCCACAGTTTACGTGCTTATAACTTCGATTTAGGTGCTTATAGCAATACTTTAGGTGCTTATAGACTCCGAGTAGGTGCGGATAACCATATTTTGTGCTCAACTCCACTGTTTACGTGCTTATAACTTCGATTTAGGTGCTTATAGCAATACTTTAGGTGCTTATAGACTCCAAGTAGGTGCGGAAAACCATATTTTGTGCTCAACTCCACTGTTTACGTGCTTATACCTTCGATTTAGGCGCTTATAGACTCCGAGTAGGTACGGATAAACATATTTTGCGGTCAACTTTGCTGTTTAGGTGCGGATAACTTCGATTTAGGTGCTTATAGCAATACTTTAGGTGCTTATAGACTCCGAGTAGGTACGGATAAACATATTTTGCGGTCAACTTTGCTGTTTAGGTGCGGATAACTTCGATTTAGGTGCTTATAGACTCCGAGTAGGTGCAGATATACATATTTTGTGCTGAACTCCACAGTTTACGTGCTTATAACTTCGTTTTAGGTGCTTATAGACTCCAGGTAGGTGCGGATAACTTCGATTTACGCGCTTATAACAATAATTTAGGTGCTTATTGACTCCGAGCAGGTGCGTATAGCCACATCTTAGTTAAACTTCAAAATTTCTTTAGAAATTGCACGAACCTAACTTTTCTATACTTCAAAAATAAATGCTGGAACGATGAATAATATTTCAAAATCCGAATTATTTTGTTTTCTTATCTTTCCCAATCTTCGAACATTTGCTAAACTAGTAAAGTCTTAATATATAAACATGGGGGAAATAAAGTGAAAGTATTTTTAGATTTGGGCTGGTTTTTTAAAGAGAGGAAAAAGCAGTATTTAGTTGGGATTCTCATGCTTATGTTTGTTGCATTTCTTCAGCTGCTTCCGCCGAAAATAATTGGTTTTATTGTAGATGAAATAAGTGAAGGTACATTGACTACAGCTTTTTTAGTTAAATGGCTTGGTTTTTTAGCGCTTTCAGCTATTGGGATGTATATTCTACGTTATTATTGGCGAATTATGATATTCGGTTCAGCTATCTTTTTAGCAAGACAACTTAGAGAGAGACTGTTTCATCATTTTACAAAAATGGCACCATCGTTTTATCAGAAAAAACGTGTTGGAGATTTAATGGCTCATGCAACGAATGACTTGTCCGCGGTTCAACAAACAGCAGGTGCTGGTGTTTTAACACTGGTCGATTCTATTACAACAGGTGGATTTGTTATTGCAGCTATGGCAATTACGATTAACTGGAAACTTACGTTAATAGCACTTATCCCACTTCCTTTAATGGCAATATTAACGAGTTATTATGGTAAGTTACTGCATCAACGTTTTCGATATGCCCAAGAAGCATTTTCTGATTTGAATGACAAAGCACAAGAAAGTATTTCCGGTGTAAAGGTTATTAAAACTTTTGGACAGGAAAAAGAAGATACGGAGGACTTTGTTCAGTTATCCCAAGAAGTCGTGGAGAAAAATATCCATGTAGCAAAAGTGGATTCGTTATTCGATCCAACGATATCGCTCATTGTTGGCATGTGCTTCTTCCTATCAATAGTATTTGGAACTCGTTTTATCCTTGCGAATGACATGTCCATTGGAGATTTGTTCGCTTTTACATCGTATTTAGGTCTACTTGTATGGCCAATGCTTGCTTTTGGTTGGTTATTTAATATTGTGGAGCGTGGGCGTGCCTCGTATGACCGAATTAAGGATTTATTGGATGAAAAAGTAGAAATTGACGATATAGAAAATGCGTTGGATCAAAAACCAGAAGGGGATGTACATTTTAATATAGATGAATTTAAATTTCCTGGAGATGACCGAGTGGCACTGCATAATGTTCACTTCACGTTAAAACGCGGAGAAACATTAGGAGTAGTCGGAAAAACCGGTTCAGGAAAGACAGCAATTTTAAAACTATTGATGAGAGAATTTGAGGGGTATGAAGGGCAGATCATTTACGGAGACCATACCATCGACGAATACAAAAAACGTCGCTTACGAGAAGCAATTGGTTATGTACCTCAAGATCACTTCTTGTTTTCGACGACCGTTGCTGGTAATATTGCCTTCGCAAATGCGAGTGCAACGATGGAGCAAGTACACGAAGCAGCAAAACTCGCATACATCCATGAAGATATACTACAGTTTACGGATGGCTACAATACCGTTGTAGGGGAACGAGGTGTGTCACTTTCTGGTGGACAAAAGCAACGAATTTCGATTGCTCGTGCTTTAATGATGGAGCCTGAATTACTCATATTAGATGATTCATTATCAGCAGTAGATGCCAGAACAGAAGAAGCGATACTAGAAGCATTGAAAACAAAACGGACAGATGAAACTACAATTATTACTTCGCATCGTCTAAGCGCGATTCAACATGCACACCAAATTATTGTCATGAGTGAAGGAACTATTATAGAAAAAGGGTCACATGAACAGCTAATGGATTTAAAAGGAGTATATTTTGAAATGTATCAGCTGCAGCAACTAGAGTCTTTAGTTGAAAAGGGGGGTGAAGAGGTATGAATGAAAAGCAACCACAGCTTTCAGGAAAAGATCAGTGGAACATATTAAAGAGATTATTAACCTTCTTAAAACCACATAAAAAAGTAATTGGAATTGCATTATTTTTGCTTGTATTAACAGTGACAGGAGATATACTTGGACCATATTTAATTAAAACGTTTATGGATGACTATTTAACACCCAAAAGTTTTCCAACTGGACCACTTGTAGGATTGGCTTTAGGTTATGTATTTATCCAAGTTGGAAATGTCATCGTAAGTTATTTTCAATTATTAAAATTCCAAGAGATTGCATTGAAAATAATACAACAAATGCGAATTGATGTGTTCACTAAAGTGCATAAGCTAGGTATGCGTTATTTTGACAAAACTCCGGCGGGAAGTATAGTGTCGCGAGTAACAAATGACACAGAAGCGATTAAAGATATGTTCGTTAGTGTATTAGTAGGATTTGTACAGAGTGGTTTTTTAGTAATTGGTGTGTACATTGCTATGTTTATTTTGAACGTAAAATTGGCACTGTTCGCAACGATTTTATTACCAATTATGTTTGTGATTATTAAAACATATAGAAAGTTTAGCTCGGTTGTTTACCAGGATTTACGTGAAAGACTGAGTCAACTTAATGCTAAGCTTGCAGAATCGCTACAAGGAATGACTATGATTCAAGCTTTTAGACAAGAAGACCGTTTACAAGACGAGTTTAATGAGATTAACGATTCCCATTGGAATGCAGGGAAACGCAATATCAAACTGGATAGCATACTGCTTCGCCCCGCAATCGATTTAGTTTACGCTTTAGCGATTATCATGGTACTAAGTTATTTTGGAATTACTTCGATGAATAACATTGTAGAAGTAGGGGTTATATATGCATTCGTAACTTATATAGACCGTTTCTTTGAGCCGATAAATCAAGTGATGCAACGTCTATCTATTTTCCAACAAGCAATTGTTGCGGCTTCACGAGTGTTCAAACTTTTAGATGAAGAAGATTTAGCGCCAGTACAAAAAAATAGTGTAGAAGCTAAAATAGAACAAGGAAAAATTGAGTTTCAAAATGTGACGTTTTCATATGATGGAAAAACAAATGTTTTAAAAAATATTTCATTCACAGCAGAACCAGGTCAAACTGTTGCTTTAGTGGGACATACAGGCAGCGGAAAAAGTTCTATTATTAATCTACTAATGCGTTTCTATGAATTTGAACAAGGAAATATTAAGATTGATGGCCACTCTGTCAAAGACTTTCAAACAGAGGAAATTCGTGAAAAAGTAGGGTTGGTACTTCAAGATCCATTTTTATTTTATGGTGATATTGAAAGTAACATTCGATTACATGACAAAAATATGACGGATGAAGACGTTCAGGCAGCAGCAGAGTTTGTCCAGGCGAATAACTTTATTGAGAAATTGCCGTTTGGTTACAAGCAAAAAGTAACAGAAAGAGGATCTACTTTCTCGAGTGGTCAAAGACAACTTGTTGCATTTGCACGAACAATAGCAACAAATCCAAAGATATTAGTATTGGATGAAGCTACAGCAAATATTGACACTGAAACGGAAGTTGCTATACAAAGTAGCTTAGAGAAAATGCGTAAGGGTCGGACAACGATTGCAATTGCCCATCGGTTAAGTACTATACAAGATGCAGAGTTAATATTAGTTCTCCATCATGGAGAGATTGTTGAACGAGGTACACATCAACAACTATTGAATGAAAAAGGTTTATATCATAAAATGTACTTACTTCAAAACGGAGTTGTTGATGAAATCGCTTAAAAGAGTCAAAAAGCTGTCACAAGCTTTAGTAGAGTAAAAGTGTGAAAAATTTGGTACGATAGGGACAGTAAATCGGAAAGGAAGACTGCCGTGAGTACCGATATAAATTTATTATTGGCTTTTGGAGCGGGATTTTTAAGTTTTATCTCGCCTTGTACTTTACCATTGTATCCTGCATTTTTATCCTATATTACAGGAATGTCTTTAGAAGATATAAAAACAGATAAGAAACAAATGCAAAAAAGAGGGATGCTTCATACGTTATTCTTCTTATTAGGGTTTTCTATCATATTTGTTGCAATAGGATTCGCAACGTCATTTGTAGGAACATTTTTCATTCAATATGATGATCTTCTTCGTCAAGTCGGAGCAATTTTTATTGTAATTTTTGGTTTAATCATCATAGGAATCTTTAATCCAGCGTTCTTAATGAAAGAGAAGCGTCTCCAGTTTAAAAATCGTCCAGCTGGATATTTGGGAACAATTTTAATCGGTATGGCGTTTGCTGCTGGGTGGACACCATGTACTGGACCTATTTTAGCAGCGGTAATAGTTATGGCTGGATCGAATCCTGATGCAGGGATGTTATATATGCTTGCTTATGTATTTGGATTTGCTATTCCATTTTTCGTATTATCGTTCTTTGTCACGCGACTTAACTGGATTCGTAAAAATAGTAATCTAATAGTGAAAATTGGCGGATATATTATGATTGCACTTGGAATCTTATTATTTTTTGATGGTTTAACTTTCATTATTCGTATTCTAAGTCCAATTTTTGGCGAATTTCAAGGATTTTAAAGAGAGGGAGGCATGATGATGCCAACAGTGTTAGTTGTTGACGATGCAGTCTTCATGCGAGCAACTATAAAAAGAATGCTAGAAAATCATCAATTTGAAATAATTGGTGAGGCTGCAAATGGGAAAGAAGCAATTGAAAAGTATCGTGAATTAGTACCAGATGTGGTGACAATGGATATAACTATGCCAGGGATGACTGGCATTGAGGCAGTGAAAGTAATTACATCTGAATTTCCAGAAGCTAAAATTGTCATGGTCACTGCTCTTGGCCAACAAAAACTCATTGTAGAAGCAATTGAAAGCGGGGCAAAGGATTTTATCACGAAACCTTTTAATCCAGAACAAATTATACAAGTTTTGCAAAATGTTACTAATTGAAATGAAATTTGATGCCCAAGATTTCTCGTGATAAAATACTTAAAAATATGTGTAACCATTAAAAGTTTTAAATGATATGGGGAATTCTAATGTTTGAAAAGATTCAACCTAATTTAATGATTATTGTTACTTCCGTCATGGCTATAGGTATGGGAATACTTGTAACAACCATACGAGCAAGATCGTCGAAAAAGCCTGCAAGCGTCAAAAAGATATTATTACCACCGCTGTTTATGTCTACCGGTGCACTCATGTTTGTATATCCATACTTTCGCGTAACAGGTGCGGAAATATTAGAAGCAATTGGAATTGGAATGTTATTCTCAACAGTGTTAATTTGGACATCAAAGTTTGAACGAAGAGATGGAGAAATCTATTTAAAGCAATCAAAGGCTTTTATTTTCATAATAATTGGATTGTTAATTGTACGTATAGTAGGAAAGGTAATATTAAGTTCAACAATTGATGTAGGACAGCTTAGCGGAATGTTTTGGTTATTAGCATTCGGTATGATTGTCCCGTGGCGTATGGCGATGTTTTTACGCTATAAAAAACTTCAAAAAGCAGGAGCAAACGAATAAATTAAAAAGCGAGTACCTTTTGAAAATGGGTACTCGCTTTTATAGTTATGCTTTTTTTCTATTCTCTGATTCTTCAAAGAACATGTTATATGGGGTAACGTCTATCTCCATTTCAGCAAGTTTTTTTCTTAAGAACTTATGATCCCGCTTTGGAGTAGCTATTATATAGCCCCGAATTAGTAATTCACGAGTTATAGAAGTTGCTTTTTCTTCTAAAGCTAGCTGACCAATTTTACCAGCAATTTTCTGTTTAGCAACAGGTCTAAAAAGGTCTGGAACAGGACTCACTAATTCATTTAAAAGCGCTTTTTGATCATCATTCCAGAGATGAATGGTACTATCCACGTAATACTCTTCCCAATCTAAGTCCGATTTCCCATCATTTTTGGGAAGTGCTTTTAAGAACTTACGGAACATAAAAAATCCTCCGATGGCCATTAAGACTACTAAAACTACTACCCAAAATAGGATAAACCATAAAAACCAACCAGTTAAAGCCAATCTATCACCTCATTTTTCTATCTTAAGTATAAGATGTTCTTATAAAAATTTCACTCTCTTTGTATCCTTTCTTAAAGAAAGTTTCTATTTACTAGTTGAAAGGTGGTGATACAAATGGCAAATCTAGAATACAAGCAAGCAGTATTAAGATTGGTATTTGAAGGTGGATTGACTCATGACGGTAAGATGAAATTTAAATCAAAATCCTATCGTAGCATTAGAGCAAGTGCAACAGCCAATGGATTGGAAACAGTCGCTACTACACTTGCAAACTTCACAAACAGCCCTTATATAGGTGCTGAAAAAATGGAAACATCGATTATTATCTAATTTAAATTAATAAAAAAAAGGAGGAAATGAAGTGGCAAAATCATTACAACTTAACTTTGAAACTGCAAACGGAAAAAGTTTAATGCTTACTGTAGATGATCCAAAAGAGTCGCTAACCAGTACTGAGATTGATGAAGGAATGAAAGCAATTATTGCTAGTAATGTATTTCATGTTGAGGGGACACCTCTATCGATAGTAAAAAGTGCAAGAGTTGTAGAACGCAACGTTACAAATATTATTTAATTATTTAGACTCTCCAGTAATGGAGGGTCTTTTTTAAAAAGGAAGTGAATAATATGGAACAGTGGCTTTCGTTGATTCAAGATGTTGGCTTTCCTATATTTGTGTCATTTTACTTAATGCACCGAGTAGAAAGCAAACTAGAAGAAATCAAACATGTCCTGTTATCTTTAAAATGAGCTATCTATTCACAAAACTGTTGAAATAGATGAGACAATGTAGTTGAATGAACAAAATTCTTTCGATAAGATAAAGCTATGAATAGAAAAGAGAGGTCTCATAAATGAAAAAACTATTAGCTATTATTTCCATCACTTTGCTCGTCCTTGCAGGTTGTGGCAGTAGTGGCAACTTTGAAGCTCAAACAAATTGGCAGGTGCAAGATTTCACTAATGTGAACCAGCATAATAAAAAGGTTTCATTAGAGGATTTGAAAGGAACCGTCTGGTTAGCTACATTTATCTTTACCAACTGTACTTCAGTTTGTCCTCCAATGACCTTTAATATGAGCGAAATTCAACAAGTGCTTCATGATAAAGGGATAGAGGATTATAAAATTGTAGCCTTTAGTGTTGATCCAGAAGTAGATACACCTCAGAAGCTCCAAGAATATTTAGCAAACTATGACGTAGCCGATGAAAGTAAGTGGGAACTATTAACTGGTTATAAACAAGATGAAATTGCAAGCTTTGCTGAAAAATCATTTAAAACATTAGTAAAAGATGATCCGAAATCCAATCAAGTAATTCATGGTACATCCTTTTATTTAGTAGACCAAAATGGAATAGTAGTAAAAAACTATAGTGGAGTATCGGACGTTCCAAAAGAAGAAATTGTTATGGATGTTGAATCATTAATTAAAGATGGGAAATAATAGAGGAACCTATTTCTGAGATAGGACTTTGCAGACTGTAAACATACTCGATTAAAATGGAGTTTGTTTACAGTCTTTTTTCCTTTAAAATAGTAAGTAAGAAAATAACACCTAAAAACTCAATTGCTACAGCGGACAAACCGTCCTGACTCCTCACTAGTTTCACTCTAGGGCACTAATCTGAGATTTCTATTTACGCAGATGCTACTATTTGTTAGAGAATTATTAGAATTACACCAACTCTGGGGACTCCAGCGCTTCATTCATGAAGTATCTCACAAGTCCGTTTTTACTACGTATGGGTTTCGGGTATTTTCTTGAAAATGTATAACATTAAAAATTCATAACATTTTCAGACTATTGTTTAAAGTGATTTTGTGCTATTGTTTTCCTAGAACGTAGATGGGTGGTGTACCAAAATTTGTTTAAAAGAACATTCCGAAAAATATCTTTTCGAATAGTATTCATATATGCAGTTACAGGTATATTATGGATATCACTATCAGATAAATTATATTTTCAATTTTTCCCAAATGGAAATTCTGTACTAAAGGGTTTAATATATATATCATTCAGTGTATTTTTACTTTTATTTTTAATGAAACAATCCTGGAAAACACAACAAGACCTATTATTAAAAGAATATGAAGACGAATTAACTGGCTTACAAAATAGAAGTTCATTGCAAAACGTGTTAACTAATTTAATCCGCAATAAAGAAATATTTTATTTATTATTCGTGGATTTCGATCGATTTAAAACGATTAATGATTTATATGGGCATGATTGTGGAGATATCGTATTAGTTGAAATTTCCAATCGATTAATTGGTAATGATTATGTCAATGCTTCCGATACAGTTGCACGTTGGGGAGCTGATGAATTCATCCTAATTTTAAAAAATAGAACTTATGAAGATATTGAAATAATCGTCAAAAACCTTTTAAATGAATTAGCAACTCCACTACATATAAATGGTAAAGAAATCATGAGTTCGTTAAGTATTGGATCTGTCCAATGCCCAATTGATTCAATTAAACCGAAAGAACTGTTGAGATTTGCAGAACTTGCAGTGGACGAAGCCAAAAAAAATGGTGGATTAACGCATGTTAAATACCGTAAGGAATTATCCGATTTATCAAATAAGGAATTATTCTTAGAAAAGGGCTTACACAATGCATTAGAAAAAAATGAATTGTTTTTAAACTTTCAACCGCAAATAGCTTCAGAAACGCATGAAATCATTGGAGTAGAGGCACTTCTTCGATGGAAACATGATGGTCAATACATATCTCCAGGAGAATTTATTCCTATTGCGGAGAAAAGTGGGCATATAATAAAAATTGGTGATTATGTTTTACGCGAAACGTGTAAAGTTATTCCTATAATTGAAAAAGAAGTTGGTAAAGAGCTAATCTTTAGTATTAATGTTTCAGCTCGTCAATTTTATCAAAAAGATTATATTGTCCGCACAAAGAAAATATTAGAAGAAACGAATATACATCCTAGTAAAATTGTTTTGGAAATTACGGAATCCATTATTATGGAGTACACAGACTTTGTAATAAAGTCCTTGCAAGATTTAAAGGATTTTGGGTTTCAAATCGCAATAGATGATTTTGGAACTGGATACTCTTCTTTTAAATACTTAGAACTTTTACCTGTATCCATTATTAAAATAGACCAAAGTTTTACCCAAGCTATACATAAAGTAAGAACAAAGGCCATTGTTCAATCCATTATTTCTCTTGCTCATAATTTAAATATGAAAATATTAGCAGAGGGTGTAGAAGATATTTTTCAAGTTGCAAACTTAAATGAATTACAATGTCACTATCTTCAAGGTTATTTTTTCAGTAAACCACTATCACAAGAACAACTGCTAATAGAATATAAAAAGTAATTTATGGAATAGGTGAAGTAACCGATGAAACAGAAGAAGAATAACTCATATAAAACGAAAATCTGGATAATTATATTACTTCTCCCATTTACAGTTACAATTTATATTGTAGCAATCATTGGATGGCAAGAGCTGAAGAAAATACCAGCTGTTCAAGAGTGGGCAGAATCTATACAGCAAGTACCTAACGGTAAGAAATTGGATGTTCCAAATGAATACATTCCTATATATAAAAAAGCTGCAGAAAAATACGGTATTCCATGGACACTTCTTGCTGCACATCATCGAGTTGAAACAAAATTCTCAACAATGGATCCTTTAATTTCTCCATTTGGTGCTGAAGGTCATATGCAGTTTATGCCTTGTACATTTGTAGGTTGGTCCCATCCAAGTTGCAGTGGACTAGGTAAGGGTAATATACCAGAGGAAGATAAAACAAATCCTAAAATTATTGCAGAATATGGTGGGTATGGAGTAGATGCAAATGGGGATGGTAGGGCAGATCCATTCGATATGGAAGATGCCATATTTAGTGCTGCAAATTATTTAGCGGCAAGTGGTGCTGCGGACGGCAAGCTCGAAAAAGCTATCTTTAATTATAACCATAGCGAGAAGTATGTTAAGGATGTTCTTCATTTTTATAATTTGTATGAAAGTCAGTTAGAGGAAATTCAAGCAGCTTCTATAAAAAAGTCAACTAAAGAGGTTGGGCTCTAATATGACCCAACCTCTTTAGTAGTAATACCAAATATTTATTTTATTAAGTATCTACTTTGACCAAAGCACGTGTGCTTTTCACGGTTATTTTCGCATAGATTTTAGGATGAGGCTTAAAATAGCTACTAAAATTATAGCCCCAATTAAAGCCGGGATAATTGCCATGCCCCAAATATTTGGACCCATGTCTGGGAATATTAATCCGCCAATCCAAGCCCCGATAATACCAGCAATGATATTACCAATAATTCCTCCTGGAATATCTTTACCTAAAATTAATCCTGCTAACCATCCGATAATACCACCGATAATTAAATATAGAATAAATCCCATTTATTCCATCTCCTTTAAAATGATTTATAAGGTAACACTCTTTATATAACCATAAAGAAGAAATGCTAAACATCATGAAAATATTTTTTAAACAATAGCACCAAAACATTTTTCGTGAAAGCTTGCATAGCATCCTATTGAGCAACAATCGAAATCCAAAAAGCAGTATGGAGTACACATATATCTGTATTGACAACTATTATATGAATTTCGTCAGTAGTCCGTTCTTCCTCAAGTAAATTTGTAGTCATAATAGAGATATAGTGCATTTATCCATTCATATAATTCATTCTTCATTAATTTCATATACTGTTTTAAGCTTTCTAAATAATTCACATTCTGGTGAATTACAAATATTATAAGGAGAGAAAGGTGCACGGTTCAATTTAAAACTGATTGTTATGTTCATATGGATTCGTTGATAAAAACTACAAAATGTTTATTAGCAATAAGTTCATTCGTTAATCGAACAATTTAATCCTCTAATTCTTATCTTGGCATCCCACAATTAAATTCTCCTCATCCGCAACTAAATCATCTTTATTGTCCTCTGTTACTAAGACTTTATAAATAAAATAGCTCTCTTCCTTTTTCTTTTATGGTGAATTAATCAAAAAATATAATGCGAGAAAAAAGGAAAAAGAATTTTCGAAACATTTTGCGTTTTGTATTTAAAAGTATTATAATTGAAAAAAAAGGGAGTGGAGAATATGGACATTCAAAAAACAAGAAAGTTAAATAAGCAAGGATTATGGTTTGTCATTCTTCATACAATCTTTATTGTAAACTTGGCTGCCGATATGTTTTCCTTACATTAAAAAGAACAATAAATAATTGTTCTCAGACTGTAGACAAACTCGAAAAAATCGAGTTTGTCTACAGTCTTTTTTGATAGAAAAGAGTCCGACTATTACTATTTTAAAATTATTTGGCGTGGCGCGTGAGAATCCTGTAGGAAAGCGATTTCAACGAAAGCGCGGCAATGGCTCCATGTGCAGAGGCTCGTCGACTCTAGAGTACGAATGTAGAACGCTAAATTGCTGGAGTATTTTATCTGCAATATAAAGAACATTTAATTGCTTAGTTCTTTTATGTAAACTAAAGTTCAATTTGAAGCCAGAAAAAAATGATTGGTCTCCTAGTGAAATAATGGATCATTTAGATAAGATGAAGACAACAATTAGAAGATCCAACTAGTCCAAAAGCAAAGAAAAAACCAATTCAACTTTCTACCTTAGGAATTAATAAGATAAAAGCTCCAACTCATACAATTCCAAGTGAGGGGAATCATACAAAAGAAGAAATGAAGTTGCCCTTCTAGAATGGTACTGCTTTCTATTAACGTAGACGCATCAAGAAAAATTAATCTATAAAACATCCAATTTTGGACAAGACCACTAATAAAATGGTTTCCTTTTGTAGGACTTCATGAAAAAAGACATCTATAACAATTAGTAAAAACAATTGAAAAAATAAAAGGTCATAAGAAATAGTTATTACTTATAATAATTTTAATGTAATTTACTTATAGACTCTAGTGAAGTATGATAAGTAGTGGAGAAAAGTCATTTTAAAAGATCTTTTCAATAGACATTAGGAGGAACACAAATGGCAAAAAGTAATTTACACAATAGCCGTACTTCTTTTTCGCTAAATGGTAAAGAGTATAATTATTACCGAATAGCTGCAATAGAAGAAGCGGGTATCGCAAATGTTTCACGCCTTCCTTATTCAATTAAAGTATTATTAGAATCAGTTTTACGTCAATATGATGGCTATGTAATTAAAGAAGATCACGTAAACCAACTTGCAAAATGGGGTAAAGACGCAAACACGGAAGCAGAAGTTCCATTTAAACCTTCTCGCGTTGTACTTCAAGATTTCACAGGTGTTCCAGTAGTAGTTGATTTAGCTTCATTACGTTCAGCTATGAATGAAATGGGTGGAAATCCTGACAAAATCAATCCTGCTATACCAGTTGATCTTGTAATTGACCATTCTGTACAAGTAGACAAATATGGTACTTCAACAGCATTAAAAGCAAATATGGATTTAGAGTTTGAACGTAATGCAGAGCGTTACAACTTCTTAAAATGGGCTCAAACATCTTACGATAATTTCCGTGCTGTACCTCCAGCAACTGGTATCGTTCACCAAGTTAACTTAGAGTATTTAGCTCCAATCGTACATGTGAACGAAACTGCTGAAGGCGTTTTAGAAGCATTTCCAGACTCAGTAGTAGGTACTGACTCTCATACAACTATGATCAATGGTCTTGGTGTACTTGGATGGGGTGTTGGTGGTATCGAAGCGGAAGCAGGAATGCTTGGTCAACCTTCATACTTCCCAATTCCTGAAGTAATCGGCGTTAAACTAGTTGGGGACCTTCCAAATGGAACAACTGCAACTGACTTAGCACTTAAAGTTACTCAAGTACTTCGTCAACGTGGAGTAGTTGGTAAATTTGTTGAGTTCTTTGGTCCTGGTGTATCAAAATTACCGCTTGCTGACCGTGCAACTATTGCAAATATGGCTCCTGAATATGGTGCAACTTGTGGTTACTTCGCAATTGATGAAGAGTCACTTAATTACTTACGTTTAACAGGTCGTGACGAAGAACATATTGCAGTAGTAGAAGCATATTTAAAAGCAAACGACATGTTCTTTGACCCAACTTTAGAGCCTGTTTATACAGATGTAATAGAAATTAACTTAGCGGATATCCAACCAAATCTTTCTGGACCAAAACGTCCACAAGATTTAATTCCACTTACTGATATGAAAGCTCGTTACCATGAAGCAGTTGTTGCTCCACAAGGTACTCAAGGTTTCGGTTTAACAGAAAAAGAATTCGATAAAACTGCAACTGCAAAATTTGCAGATGGCGATGTAACAATCCCAACAGGTGCAGTAGCAATCGCTGCTATTACTTCTTGTACAAACACATCTAACCCATACGTAATGTTAGCGGCTGGTTTAGTTGCGAAAAAAGCAGTAGAAAAAGGATTAACAGTTCCTGCATACGTAAAAACATCTTTAGCACCTGGTTCAAAAGTAGTTACAGGTTATTTACAAGATTCAGGTCTAGATCAATATTTAGATCAAATTGGTTTCAATACAGTTGGTTACGGTTGTACAACTTGTATCGGTAACTCAGGTCCTTTATTACCTGAAATTGAAAAGGCAATTATTGACGAAGATTTGTTCGTTACTTCTGTTCTTTCTGGTAACCGTAACTTTGAAGGCCGAGTACATCCACTTGTAAAAGCCAACTATTTAGCTTCACCACCACTTGTTGTTGCTTATGCACTTGCTGGTACAGTTGATATCGATTTACAAAAAGATTCATTCGGTAAAGACAAAGACGGAAATGAAGTATTCTTTGCGGATATTTGGCCATCTACAGAAGAAGTAAACAAAGTGCTTTCAACAGTTGTTACACGTGAATTGTTCCAAAAAGAATATGCACGTGTATTCGATGAAAACGAAGCATGGAATGCAATTGAAACTTCAACTGAGTCTCTATACTCATTTGATGACAAATCAACTTACATTCAAAACCCACCATTCTTCCAAGGATTATCGAAAGAACCTAGTGATATTCAAACACTTTCTGGACTTCGTATCGTCGCGAAATTCGGTGATTCTATCACTACGGACCACATTTCACCAGCGGGTGCAATTGGTAAAGATACTCCTGCAGGTAAATACTTGCGTGAAAACGGTGTAGAAGTTCGTGATTTCAACTCATATGGTTCTCGTCGTGGTAACCATGAAGTTATGATGCGCGGAACATTCGCTAACATCCGTATTCGTAACCAAGTTGCTCCAGGTACAGAAGGTGGATACACTACTTACTGGCCAACTGGCGAAATCATGTCAATCTACGATGCTGCTATGAAGTATCAAGAAGAGGGTACTGGTTTAGTAGTACTTGGTGGAAAAGATTACGGAATGGGATCATCTCGTGACTGGGCAGCTAAAGGAACAAACCTTTTAGGTATTAAAGCTGTAATTACGGAAAGCTTTGAACGTATTCATCGTTCTAACCTAGTAATGATGGGTGTTTTACCACTTAATTTCTTACCAGGTGAAAATGCTGAATCCCTTGGCTTAACTGGCAAAGAAGAAATTAGTATAAATATTGCAGAAGGTGTTAAACCTCGTGATATTCTACAAGTAACAGCAAAAGCGGAAGATGGTACTGTAAAACAATTCAACGTACTTGCTCGTTTCGACTCAGAAGTAGAAGTAGACTACTACCGTCACGGTGGTATCCTTCAAATGGTGTTACGTAACAAAATGCTTGAAGCTTAATTAAATGAGTAAGGACCTAATCCTTTGGGAATTAAGTCCTTTCCGACTGTAGACAAACTCGATTTTATTGGGTTTGTCTACAGTCTTTTTTCTTTTCATTTAAAATAAGCTTTATAAAATCCCCTTCAAGTAAAATGTCTCGTCATTTTACGATACATGGTTTTTTCACCGTCTACTTAAAGGGTCCAATATCAAGGTAAGTTGAGAGAAGTGGTTGTTTTTAACCTGACTACTCCTTTTAGTTATGTGGTAATAGGTTCTCTACTAAGTTCATATCATGAAAATAAACACTGGAGGAGTGAGTTAAGCGAAAAAAAAGAACCCCGTAATTGTTGGGAGTGTGTTATTTTCAGCAATCTTTATATATCTTTTTTCATATACGCAAACCACAAAATTAGTATTAGAGCTTTGTTCCCCGTATTTAGAGGAACCTGAAATAGCACAAAGCTTTCAATACAATTTTATGCAAAAAGAAGGTTTGTACGATCAATTGGGCCAGCAATTGAAAGAAAAAGGATATAATCATCTTATTATTACTGGTATAAATTCCAAAAAGGAAATATTAGTAAAGCTTGTACTGAAAGATATGGAAGCAAATGAACAGAGACAAGAAAAAATTAAAGAGATATTTAATGATTTCCTCATAACTAATAAACTAGATCCAAGTCTATTTAAAGTCAAAGTAAGTAATGATGAGAGTCTTTACTGGTAGACAATTATTTTACTTTTTCCAATCGGGTTGGATTAATGAAAAAACAAAAGCATCATTAGACTTGTCATTTTGGTAAATATAACCTCTTAAGAGTCCTTCTTTTTTAAACCCTAATTTCAATAATAACTTATAGGAGGGTTCATTTTCTGGAAATGTAACCGCTCCTATTCGATATAAGTTTAATTCCTCAAAACAATAATGAATTACCGCTTCCACTGCTTCACTAATAATCCCTTTTCTCCAATAATCAGGAATTAAGTCATACCCTATTTCTGTTCGCTTACTCGGAAGAAGGAGATTGTTTAATCCTACTGTGCCTACAAATTCAAGCGTGTCCTGCAGCACAATACCCCAACGCACCGATCGTTTTTCGATAAAGTTTTTTGAAAATGATTTGATAATATTTTCTGCTTGTTCCACTTGTGTGAAAGGTGACATACCATAGTACTCTATTACTTCATCATTTGAAAAAATACGGAAAATATCATCTGAATGTTCTTCTTTTATTTCTATTAACATTAACCTCTTTGTCTCTAAAACTGGAAATTTCATGTTACATCTTCCTTCCTAGTTTCATTCCAATCATCTAGTTATTTTACCATATTTTTATATCTTCTAATACAATTGAATTATCATTCAATTTCGAATATTTATATGTTAGGATAAATAGAAAAACTATAATTTAGGAGTGGAGGTAAAGGATGGAACATTCAACGATTATAATATCTAAACTGACCCCTCCTATTACCTCATCTTTTTATATGAGAAGATCATCTCTCATAAAGAAATTCCGATCAAATGAAGGTAGGAAATTAACTCTGATACATAGTGGGGCTGGATTTGGTAAAAGCTCTGCTTTAGCACAGTACTATTCGGATTCGAATGAATTGTTTTCGTGGTATACCATATCAGAAGAAGATGATGACATCCTACCATTTTTACGACATTTATTACATAGTATTCGTAGAATTGTTCCCATGTTCGGAGAGACCTTAATTGATAAAGAAATAATTTCCATGTATCCAAAGGAAGAGGAATTAAAGCAGTGGTATTCTTTGTTTAGTAATGAACTTTCCATGATCCATGCTCCTTTTACGATAATTCTAGATGATTTTCACCTCGTTGATCATGTGTTTCATATTAATTATTTAGTGGAAAAAATAATTGAGTTTTTACCTGCACATATTCATCTTGTCATTGCATCGAGATGTCGTCCTAAATGGTCTAAGTTGGTAAATCTTAAGTTAAAAGGACAACTGGTGGAAATCAGTGAACAAGATTTTATTTTTAATGAAGAAGAAATACAAGTTTTTTTTGAGGATTACTTTGAAAAAACTATTTCGTACGATGAAGCAGTAGAAATAATGAGAATTACAGAAGGCTGGGCAATTGCAATACATTTAATTGCGATGCAGCTTGCAGAGACGAGTAAACAAATAAACGAGTTATTTGATCCTGCTTTCAAAGATTTGTTTTCTTATTTATCCGATGAAGTATTTTTTCGAATGAACGAGGAAGATAGACAATCCATTTTAAATTTTAGTATTTTTCCAACCTTTAACTCGGAGGTAATAAAGACGTTATTTGGGGAAAATGAAGCAACTAATCTAGAAAGATTGGCGAATAGCCACACTTTTATTCAATCGTTAAGTGATACGGATTCTTATCGATTCCATGCATTGTTTCATCAATATTTGGAGACAAAGTGGCTACAAAAAGATCAAAAGTCATATTATGACACACATAAAAGAGCTGCTACTTTTTATGCTGGTCAAAATAATGTAATTCAGTCGCTTCATCATGCGGTTAAAGCAAACGATGAATGTTTTCTAGGAAACAAGATTGTTCATTTTGCACACTCTATGATTAGAGCAGGTCAATTTGATTGGTTGTTAGAATTACTAAAAGATCATCTCTCTGAGAAAAGAAGAAAAGAATTTTACGAACTTTTTTATTATGAAGGCGAATGTCATCGATATAGGGCTTTCTATGAGAAAGCAAAAAAGGCATATGAAATGTGCATTTTGTTTGCGATGGAAAATGAAAATTTGCTATTTTTAAGTCGTGCTAATGCAGGTATAGCCCATATTTATCTGGATACGATACAACCGAAACTCGCTAAGCCTTTTCTTGAAGACTCGGTGAAATGGGCAATGAAGAGCTCTGACATAACAAAACATGAAATGCTATCTCTAAAACGCTTATTAGCAGAGAATCTTGTCAATTTAGGGAAGGCCAAAGAGGCTAGAGAGTGGGTTAAACAAGAGGAATTTGATATTTCTATTCTCAGGGAAGGGAACTTAGATGCACGGATACTGCTCCGTACCGGGATGCTAAATGAGGCACAACTTGTTTTAGGAAATAGAATAAACGACGAGTTAAGTTTACCTGATTCGCATAGGGAAACAGAAGTCTTATTATCATTTATCTATTCTTTAATGGGTCAAGCAGATGACGCAAAACGAGCTGCTATAAAAGGAATCGAAACGGGATATCGTGAAAAGTCAGGTTTTGTAGAAGCTGTTGGGTGGATTAGAAGAGGTCATGCAGAAATATTAGATAATCCTTTCGATTTGGAAACACCTGAGAGCTATTATCTAAAGGCTGTTCAACGAATGGAAGAGTTAAACGTCTCTAGAGGAAAAGCGGAGCCATACATGGGTCTTTCAATTTTAAATTCTAGAAAGGGATTATTTCATGAAGCAATTTCTTACGGGGAAAAAGGGCTAAGAGAGACTGATAAAGGCAACGATTATTGGTTGTCTGCTTATATTTTAATATGTTTAACGATTGCATATTTTGAGAAAGGAGAAATGGAGCAGGCGATAAAAAAAGTAAATGAAGCAAATCACCATTTTACAAGTAGTGGAGATGTTTACGGTGAAATGATTTCTCACTATTGGTACATGAATATATATAATTATGAAGGAAATAATGAAGCCTTTATTCTGCATACCGAAAAATTTGCATTCCTTTGCGTTCAGTTCCATTTTGAGTTTTTCTTATTAAGAAAAACTATGTTCGGTCCTAGAGATTTACAAATACATTATCCATTGTTTCAGAAAGCGCTTCTATTTAATATCAGTTCCAACTATCTAAATTCAATTATAAAGTTGCTAAATATAAATGAAACAAGTAGTTACCCAGGCTACGAACTAATGCTCCAATTCCTTGGACCTTTTACACTTTTTATGAGCAGTAGAGAAATTAGTGAACGGAAGTGGCAGAGGGACAAGTCAAAAGAATTATTTACTTATCTTTACATCCATAAAAATCGATTCGTTCCAAAAGATGAATTAATGCGTGTTTTATGGGGAGAAGTTGATGATAAAATAGCCGACCGTGATTTTAAAGTGGTCTTAAACTCCTTGTTGAAAGTAATAGAACCGAATCGGCTAGCGAGGGTTGAATCTTTCTTTATAACCCGAAAACAATCGATGTATCGTTTAAATCCGAGCGCAACGATTTATAGTGACTTAGAATTTTTCCATGTTTATATTGAAAAAGGTATGAATGAAATAAACGCAATAACAGCTAAAGAATATTTGTTAAAAGCAGTGAACTTATATAAAGGTGAACTATTAGAAGATAAACCTACTATTGAATGGATATTATATCATCGAGAGAAAACTCAAAACGAATATTTATTAGCTATAGAGCGCCTTGCACAGACTTGTACAAGATTAAAAGAATTTGAACAAACAATTTTCTGGGCTGAGAAGCTGATAAGGTTGGACCCCACTTGGGAAGAAGCATATCGCTTATTAATGTTTGCCTACTATCAGCTTCGAGATAGGACAAAAGCAGTCAAATGGTACGAGCGGTGTATTTCAGTTTTAAAAGCTGAATTAAAAGTAGAACCAATGAATACAACAATTCAAATGTATGAAATGATAACGAGTTACAGTTGAGGAAAGGAAAACCTGTGCTTTAAAACGAGCTTCTGTTTTCCTGTAACTCTTTTGTAACTCTTCTTTTATATTCTTAAACAGAAGCATGAGAGCGCTCACAAAAAATAAGGGGGATTTGGATGACAAAAAAATGGGGCTTACTTTTAATACTTATTATTTTTGCTATTTTTAGTGTTGCTTGTAGCGATAAGACAGGTACTTCGGGTACCTCGAAAGAGGAAGAAAAGGAAAAAGAAGAAACAACACCTGTGTCAAGTACAGTGACAGAAGAAGCTGGTACGATCAAAATCGGAGTTCTTGCTTCCCTGACAGGTGCCCTTGAGTCATATGGTAAACAAACGAAAAATGGCTTTGAATTAGGACTTGAATATGCCACTGGAGGAACAATGGAAGTTGCAGGAAAGAAAATTGAAGTTGTCTATGAAGATACGGAGACAAAACCAGAAGTTGCAGTACAAAAGGCAACGAAGCTTTTAGAAGACGATGAAGTGGATTTCTTAGTTGGTTCTTCTAGTTCTGGTGATACATTAGCTGTTCTTCCACTTGCAGAAGAATATAAAAAAATAATGGTAGTTGAACCTGCAGTTGCTGATAGCATTACTGGCTCAGAGTTTAATCCTTATATTTTTAGAACAGGTCGTAACTCTTCCCAAGATGCTGTTGCTGGTGCGGCGGCAATTGCAAAACCCGGTGTAAAAATTGCAACATTTGCTCCAGATTACTCTTTTGGATGGGATGGTGTTGCGGCATTTAAAGCGGCGGCAGAGAAGTTAGGAGCAGAAGTGGTGCTAGAAGAATTTGCAGATCCAGCTGCAACTGACTTCACATCAAATTTACAAAAGATTATTCAAACAAAACCAGATTATTTATTTGTCATTTGGGCAGGAGCAAACTCTCCATGGAACCAAATTGCTGATTTAAAAATCCAAGAAAAAGGTATTAAAATTTCTACAGGTGCTCCAGATATTGCTGCGTTATCTGTTATGGAGCCTCTAGTTGGTATGGAAGGATTCACAGTTTATTATCATACACTTCCTCATAATAAAGTGAATGATTGGTTAGTGGAAGAACATAAAAAACGTTTTAACGGAGTCGTACCTGACTTATTTACACCTGGTGGAATGTCAGCAGCAATTGCGATTATTGAGGCACTGAAGAAATCAGAAGGTGTTGCAGATGGTACGGAACTAATTAAGGTGATGGAAGGAATGTCATTTGAAACACCAAAGGGAACAATGACTTTCCGACCAGATGACCATCAGGCTTTACAAGCCCTTTACTCTATTAGGTTAGAAAAGCAAGATGGGTTGGATTATCCTGTACCCGTTCTTATAAGAGAATTATCTCCAAGTGAAACCGAACCACCGATACTAAACAAAAAATAAGTAAGAAAATCCTTGCAAAAGAAACACGGTCCTATAAAAGACCCTGGACTGAGGGAAGCGACTTGATACTTGCCTCCTGGAGCGGAGATCAAACTGTTCATGTAATTGTAATGAAAATACCATGAATTTTAGGTTTTATATACGTTCTTTGTAAAAAAGTGACGACCTATTGGATTAGGTCGTTCACTCTCCATATGATAGACCATCTCTCTATCATATGGAGAGTGATGTTGGAAAGGAGCATTTTAATGATGGAACCTATACTACGAACAGAAAACTTAACAATAACATTTGGAGGTCAAACTGCTGTAGACCATGTGGACTTTTTCATGTCAAAGAAACAATTTAAATCCATAATTGGCCCTAATGGTGCAGGAAAAACAACTTTTTTCAATTTGATAAGTGGTGAGTTAAAACCAACTGTGGGAGATGTTTTTTTTAATGGGGAATCCATGGCCAAATATTCTTCGGTAAAAAGGACTAGAAAAGGACTTGGTCGTTCTTTTCAAATAACTAATGTATTTCCTAATCTTACTGTCATTGAAAATGTTCGGTTAGCAGTCCAATCGAAAGAGAATATTCGGTATCAAATGTTTCGCCATTTTTCATCTTATAAAAGTTTGCATATCCAGGCAGAAAAATTATTAGAAATTGTGTTACTTTCCAGTAAAGCAAACTCCTTTGCAAACCAATTATCTCACGGTGAGAAAAGGAAATTAGAAATTGCGATGTTGCTAGCACTAGATACGGAAGTACTGTTGTTAGATGAACCAACAGCAGGAATGTCTTTAGAAGAAGTTCCGGCTATTCTTGAAGTGATAAAGCAAATAAAACAAACGGATGAGAAAACAATTTTATTAATCGAGCACAAAATGGATATGATTATGGATTTATCAGACTCTATTATGGTTTTGTTTAATGGGAGATTACTAGCAGATGGTACACCAACCGAAATAATGAATAACGAAACTGTTCAGCAAGCTTATTTAGGAGGGTTGTACGATGAGCGTCTTACTTAAATTAGAAAATGTCCACACATTTATCGGACAATATCACATATTACAAGGAGTTTCTTTTGTAGCACAGGAAGGGGAAGTGAGTGTTCTATTAGGTAGAAATGGGGCTGGTAAAACAACTACTTTAAAAACCATTTTAGGGTTGACTCCAGCAACTTCTGGTTCAATTATTTTCCAAAATCAAAACATTACAAAAAACGCGACACATCACATAGCATCAAATGGAATAGGGTATGTTCCTGAGGATCAAGGGATTTTTGGAGCATTGACTGTAGAAGAGAATATTAAAGTTGCTATGAGAAAAGAGGATGATGCTGCTCATGGGAGGCAAGAATTTGTACTCGATTTATTTCCAGACTTAAAAACCTATTGGAAAAAAGAGGGAGGGCATTTGTCAGGTGGGCAAAAACAAATGTTATCAATGGCTAGAGCGTTTGTAAATGACAGTAAGTTGCTTTTAATCGATGAACCCTCTAAAGGCCTGGCACCTGTTGTTATTGAAAAAGTAATGGAAGCGATTATAGAAATGAAAAAGCAGACTTCCATTATTTTAGTAGAGCAAAATTTTATGATGGCAAGTCGAATTGGAGATACATATACACTTATTGATGATGGGGAAACTGTTCAATCAGGACAAATGAGTAGCTTAATAGAAAATGAGGAATTGAAACGAAAGTATTTAGGAATCGGGTAAGGAGGTTAAAAGATGGAGTTACTTATCAATCTATTTATAAATGGTTTAGCTACAGGAATGCTTATCTTTCTTCTTGCTGCCGGATTAACTTTAATATTTGGGTTAATGGATGTGTTGAACTTTGCTCATGGTGGGTTGTTTGCATGGGGGGCTTTTTCAGGCGTATGGTTTTATGGATTAACAAATAGTTTTACGTTTGCAATAATTGGTGCGATATTAACTGGTATTATACTTGGATTTATTACAGAGAAGCTCATTATTACGCCAGTTTACGGGAATCATGTTCAACAAATCCTGATCACACTTGGCTTTATGATCGTATTATCGGAAATGTTAAAAGTAGTTTTCGGTCCAAATCAAATTGCAGCGAAAACACCTCCCTTACTCGCTGGAAGTTGGGAAATTGGAGATGTCATTATTATTAAATATCGTTTGTTCATCATCCTAATTGGATTTTTAGTATTTGGGGGTTTTCAATTTTTATTAAAACGTACGAAGATAGGTTTAATCGTTCGTGCAGGTGTGATGAATAAAGAAATGGTGCAAGCTCTCGGGATTAATATAAAACAAATATTTTTATATGTATTTATGGCTGGAGCAGCGCTTGCAGCACTAAGCGGAGTTCTAATGGCTCCATATTCTGGAGTAATTTATGCGGAAATGGGGATGGAATTCGCCATCCTAGCTTTTATCGTTGTTGTCATTGGTGGAATGGGTAGTTTTCCTGGATCACTCCTTGCAGCAATTCTTGTAGGGCTTGCGGGTAGTTTCATGGCTTACTACGTTCCAGCTTTATCACTTGCGGTTAATATGATGCTTATGGCAATTGTATTAATATTCCGTCCGCAAGGTTTGTTTACAGCGAAAGGATGATGTGAAATGATATCAAAATTTCAATTAAATAATGTCATACTATTAGTCATCATAGCTATACTCGCATTTTTTCCTTTTATCTCAGACTCACGTACTTGGACAATTTTACTTACTCAAATATTCATTTTTTCAATACTTGCAATGAGTTACGATATTTTACTAGGTTATACGGGGATTGTTTCCTTCGGTCATGCTATGTTTTTCGGGATGGGTGCTTATACAACGGCTATTATGCTTAATCATTTTGAAGCTACTTTAAGTATGTTTTTCATTTCGATTATCGTTGGCATGATTATCGCAGGATTCATCAGTTTTTTAGTAGGGTTACTCACACTAAGATTAAAAAGTCATTTCTTTGCAATGTTAACATTGGCTGTTTCAGGTTTGTTTTTAGTTCTAGCAGAAAAATGGAGAACGCTTACACATGGAAATGATGGTTTCACGTTTAAAGCACCAGAGTTCTTTAAGGATCGTATGATGTTTTACTTGCTCGTTCTCGTTTGTTTAGTAGTTGTGTACTTTTTCTTGCGAAGATTCGTGGAATCACCACTTGGGAGAATACTAATTGCCGTCCGTGAAAATGAGCAAAGGACGAAATCGTTAGGTTATCAAACACTTTATTATAAAGTAATTGCTTCAGTCATTGCAGGAGCAGTCGCAAGTTTAGCTGGATCTCTTTATGCGGTTTCATTAAGATTTGTAAACACTAGTGTACTTACAATGGATATTACATTAGATGCATTACTTATGACAATTATTGGCGGAGTAGGAACACTAATTGGACCTATTATTGGCGCAGGTGTCATAGAGCTGGCCCAACATTATTTGTCCGGACTTGCAAAAGAATACCCTATTTTCGAAAGATGGATTATTTTCTTCGGAATTATTTATATTTTAGCTGTAATCTTCTTTCCAAGAGGGATTGTTGGAACGATTCAATATGCTTTTTGGAAACGAAAAAATAAAGCAGTAAATGTAGGGATACGTCCTTCCAGAAGAAAGGTGGAAGCAAAATGACCATAGGAATAGTTAGTACTGGTGTATACATACCAGATCACAAAATGACTGCGGAAGAACTTGCAAGCCTTTCTGACATACCTGTAGAAATCGTGAAAACCAAAATGGGTATTACTCAAAAACCTCTCCCGGGCCCAGATGATCATACCGTGGCAATGGGGATACGAGCAGCGGAAAAAGCAATTCAAAAAGGAGCAGTGGATCCGAAAACAATTGACCTAGTCATTTATATTGGGGAGGAGCATAAAGAATATCCTTTATGGACTGCTGCAATAAAAATGCAAGAAGAATTAGGAGCCTATCATGCATGGGGATTCGATGTGGCCCTACGCTGTGGGACTACTATTATGGCAATCAAGGTAGCGAAGAGCTTGATGGAATCAGATACTACTATTAATACCGTTCTTCTTGCAGGTGGATACCGGAATAACGATTTTATTGATTACACAAATGAACGAACTCGTTTTATGTTTAACTTAGGTGCTGGAGGAGCAGCGATGATCCTAAAAAAAGATCATCCAGAAAATATTATTTTAGAGTCAGACATCATTACAGATGGCTCTTTTTCTGAAGATGTAGTAGTACCTGTTGGCGGGACTAAGGTGCCTTTAACTGAAGAACATTTGCAAAAAGGACTTTATCGTTTGGACGTGTTGGATCCAGCAGGAATGAAGGCAAGGCTGGAACAGAAATCCATGCAAAACTTTTTAAAAGTGATTCGAAATTCGTTGTTGAAAAGCGGATATTCTGATAACGATATCGACTATTTAGCTATTCTTCACATGAAAAAATCTGCGCATGACTTTGTACTAGATGAATTAGGTTTAACAAGTGAACAATCAATCTATCTAGATAACTACGGTCATATTGGACAAATGGATCAAATAATTTCGCTAGAGCTTGCACAGGATTCAGGAAAATTAAAAGATGGAAATTTGGCAGTATTAGTGAGTGCAGGAATCGGATATGCCTGGGGATCAGTGGTAGTTAAATGGGGAAAGGAGCTTTAAAAATGGAATTTCAAAAAGTTATGTTAGCAAATGGAGAGGCAATTGCTTATAGGGAACGTCTAGGTGGAGAATATGTGATTGTGCTAGTGCATGGAAATATGACTTCATCAAAGCACTGGGATGTGTTATTAGAAAAGTTAGATAAGAAGTTCACTATATACGCTATTGATCTTAGAGGGTTTGGGGGGTCCACTTATTATACACGTGTACAAGGAATTAAAGACTTTTCAGATGACTTGAAAGAATTTGTTGACCTATTATCGTTAAAACAATTTCATTTAATTGGATGGTCAACCGGTGGGGCAATATGTATGCAATTTGTTGCAGATTTTCCAGGATACTGCGAAAAACTTGTTCTTCTAGCATCTGCTTCTACACGTGGCTACCCATTCTATGGAACGAAATCAGATGGAACTCAAAACCTAGAACATAGATTACAGACACTAGAGGAAATAGAATCAGATCCATCTAAAACCATTGTAATGCAAGGATTATATGACACCCGGAATAAAGATGGATTAAAAGCAGTTTGGAATGCAGCCATTTATACACATAATCAGCCTTGTGAAGCTCATTATGATGCATACGTGGATGATATGTTAACACAACGAAACTTGGCCGATGTCTATCATTCATTAAACACGTTTAATATCAGTGGCGAACATAATGGCGTAAAAATCGGATCCAATCAAGCAAAAGACATCACCATTCCTACACTCATTATAAGAGGAGATCGAGATTATGTAGTCACGGAAGAAATGACACAAGAAATTGTCTCGGATTTAGGAGAAAATGCTACGTATATTCCATTAACCAATTGTGGTCATTCGCCTTTAATCGATGATTTGGAGCAGTTAACAAATCGTATTGAAACGTTCTTAACAAAGGAGAATGATATATGAGATTAAAAGAAAAAGTAGCGATTATAACAGGTGCTGCTAATGGCATAGGTTTAGCTGCTGCAAAACGTTTTGCTGAAGAAGGTGCGAAAGTTGTATTGGCAGATTACAATGAAATTTCTGGATCTGATCAGGCAGAATCATTAGTAGAACAAGGTGCAGAAGTAAAATTTATTCAAGTAGATGTAGCGAACCGTGAGAGTGTGGACTCTCTAATTCAACAAACAATTGATTATTTTGGAAAAATTGATATTTTAGTAAATAATGCAGGAATAACGAGAGATGCAATGTTAACTAAAATGACAGAAGAAGATTTTTCGGCTGTCTTAGATGTTAACTTAAAAGGTGTTTTTCATTGTACACAAGCAGTAGTGCCTTATTTAATCGCGCAGGGTTTTGGAAAAATCATTAATACATCCTCCGTAACTGGTGTATATGGTAACGTCGGTCAAACGAATTATGCTGCCTCGAAAGCAGCTGTAATTGGGATGACAAAAACTTGGGCAAAAGAGTTAGGGCGAAAAGGGATTAATGTCAACGCAGTTGCTCCTGGATTTACGCGTACTGCGATGGTTGAGAAGATGCCTGATAAAATAATAGATCAAATGAAATCCGTTATTTCCCTCCAACGACTTGCGGATCCAAAAGATATTGCGAATGCTTATTTATTTCTAGCTTCTGACGAATCGAGTTATGTGCATGGGCATGTGTTACAAGTGGATGGCGGTATTATGATGTAATGAAAGGAGCGGTGCAATTTGTATACAGAGCAAACTTGGATATATAAACGTGCAGCACTGTCTCCAAAGAAGATTGCTTTAATTGATAGTAATTCAGGTGAAAAATGGAGTTATCAAACGTTAACTAACCATATCTCTAAATGGATTCATTATTTTAATCTTCAACAATATCAAAAAGGCGATAGAGTTGCTATTTTGTCTCAAAATAGAATTGAACTGTTTTCAATTTTATTTGCATGTGGTTTAAAGGGGATTCTATATGTTCCACTCAATTTCCGATTAAGTGAACTAGAATTACTGTATATTTTGGAAGATTGTCAACCAGTTCTCATTATCCACGATGCAGAACATCAAATTATTAGTAGTAAGTTTACAAATATCAATCGATTATTAATATCGGATATAAAAGATAACAATTCAGAGTTATCAAGTTCCTATTCTAATTGTACCCCATCTGATCCATGGTTTATCATATACACGGGCGGAACTACTGGTAAGCCAAAAGGGGTAGTACTATCTTTTAATGCGATCAATTGGAATGCTATCAACACGATAATTAGCTGGGGTTTAAATAAAACGGATTGTACACTCAATTATATGCCAATGTTCCATACAGGAGGTTTGAATGCCCTTTGTATTCCAGTACTAATGGTAGGTGGAACCGTTGTCACTGGTAGTCGTTTCCATGCAGAAGAAGCCTTAAAAGCTTTAAATACATATAAGACGACTATTTCATTATTCGTACCAACAATGTATCAATCGATGCTTCAAACAGATTATATGAAAACTGCCACATTCCCTACTGTAAAAGTTTTTTTATCAGGCGGAGCTCCATGTCCCAAAACAATTTACAAAGAATTTGAAAAGAAAGGAGCACTTTTTAAAGAAGGATATGGATTAACAGAGGCTGGACCAAATAACTTTTATATTCAACCAGAAGTAGCAAGAAATAAAATAGGATCTGTAGGGAAATGTATGCAATTCAATGATGTAAAAATTATAAATGAATTAGGAAAAATCTGTAAGACAAATGAAATAGGGGAGTTATATATTTCAGGAAAGCATGTATTCACTGAGTATTGGAACAATGAGCTAGAGACGAGTCAATCGCTCGTTAATGGTTGGTTAAAAACAGGGGATTTAGCAAAAAAGGATGCAGACGGGGATTATTTTATCGTAGGCCGGATAAAAGAACTGATCATTTCTGGTGGAGAAAATGTATATCCTCAAGAAGTGGAGCAGTGTCTCATATTACATCCTAATATACGAGAAGTAGCGGTAATTGGAGTAAAAGATGATAATTGGGGAGAATGTGTTACTGCCTTCATAACATGTAAAGAACCGAATGAATTTGATGAATCAGAGATTATTACCCATTGTAGAAAGTCACTTGGAGGCTTTAAAGTTCCAAAAAAGATTTTTAATGTAGAAGAACTTCCACGAACTGATATTGGTAAAATTGATAAAAAAAAATTGTTACAATTAGCTGTAGAGTAGTACTTTACAGCTTTTTAAGTCGTCTTTTTGTATAATAGATATAGAGGTGACTTTCAAATGTTTATTAGTGAAAAAGAAATTGAAGTACGATATGCAGAAACAGATCAAATGGGAGTTGTATATCATGCGAACTATGTTATTTGGTTGGAAATAGGGCGTACTCAACTAATTCAAGACTTAGGTTTCACCTATGCTGGGCTAGAGGAACATGGCTTTATATCTCCAGTGACAAATGTGAATATTAGCTATAAATCTTCCGTTAAATACGGTGAAAAAGTAATCGTTAAAACATGGATTGAAAACCATGGTAAATTAAGAACTACTTATGGATATGAGATAGTACATAAAGATGGCACTATTGCATCTACCGCGACATCAGAGCATGTTGTAGTAAAAAAAGACACTTTTCGACCAATTTCTCTAAAGAAAATAGATCCTATTTGGGATGCGAAATATGCCGAAATCGCCAAGGTAAATGAATAATGGCTTTTGGAATAACTCGAGATGAACTTAATGAGTGGAAAAGACAAGTAAAAAACGAGCAAATAGCATTCCTTACTCACTATTGGGTTGATAAGCGATTCCCCGGTTGCAAGACAGTTACAAAAGTAGGTTGTAGCAACATCTCTACACTAATAGAGTGGGGTAAAAAGTACGGATTAAAAGAACAATGGATTGATTTAAAAGAAGGATATCCTCATTTTGATTTGTTCGGAAAATACGAATATGACATTATGGAAGAAGAAGGACTTCTATCACAATTAAAGAGGTTCAAATAAAAAAAGCGTGGTATAATCACGCTTTTTTATATGAATAAGATAATTCGTCTAACTCTGAATCTAGATTAACATAGAGATCATGACCATCAAAGAACCATTCATCTAGTTCTTCGATAAAGAATAAAATATTTTTTAACATTAATGTAACAGATGGTATAACCGGAGTATCCTTTGTCATGCCAATAGAAAACCCATCATGTAAAGGACTTGATCCACCGTAGCGAGCATAAAAGCGAATTTTGTCTCCACCTTTCGCTTCCATTTCTTCTTGGAACCAGTTCATTGCTTCTGTAGAGATGAATATTTTCAAACTAATCACCAGCTTTCAATAGCTTAAATCCATTTTACTTTCGGTTCGGTTCCTGCTTTGATTCTTTTTATATTCGAACGATGTCGATAAAAGATAAAGATTGCAATTAGTAAAACGACTCCGATTAACGGTAAATCATGATCAAAAGTAAAATAATAAATTATAGAATATAATAAGGCAATGATTGCTAAAATCATTGAAGTTAAAGACACCATTTTAGTTATCTTAAGTACAACCAAAAAACCAACAATTAATAATACAAATATTGGCCAGTTATAACCAAGTAATATTCCGCCAGAAGTGGCAACTGCCTTACCACCTTTAAAATTAGCGAAAATTGGGAACATATGGCCAACCACTGCAACTATGCCAAGTATTAAAGGATGAACATTAGTAGATTCAAAAAATGGAAGCAAACCAAGTAGAGTGGCAGCAGTTCCTTTTAGTATATCCATAATAGTAACAACCAAACCAGCTTTTTTGCCTAAAGTTCGGAATGTGTTCGTTCCACCTAAATTTCCGCTACCATGCTGTCTTATATCAGTATTATAAAATAATTTTCCAACCCACAGGCCAGAAGGGATTGAACCAATTACATATGCAAGTAATAGCAAAATAATGATCATCATAAAATACTCCTTTTAGTATAAAACTAATAATATATTGAACTCTTAGTTTACCATGTACGATAAGCACTGTTCAATGTAAAGAACGTCAAACGAATGAAAATCAGTTAAAATATTTATAAGTTGAACTTATTATGTTTACCATGTAAGCTAAGTTCTGTTAAACATAAAGAAGGAAAAATGCATACCAATAGAGAAAGCTAGTGTATAGTAGATTGCAAACAGCATTATATTTATTTACAATTAAAGCTGGCCCTATGTAAGCAAAGTATTGACATACGAACAATCTGTTTGTAGGCTTAAAGAATAGCTAAGAACAGATGTTTTGTTTTTTTTGGAGGGGAACATATATTGAGTAAAACCGAAATAATACACAGCTATAGTGATGATGATATTCAGGTATTGGAGGGGCTCGAAGCCGTCCGTAAAAGACCTGGTATGTATATTGGTTCCACAGATGCAAGAGGATTGCATCATTTGGTGTATGAGATTGTAGATAATTCTGTAGATGAAAGCCTCGCGGGATTTGGTAATCATATTACCGTGACAATTCATGAAGATCAAAGTATTACTGTTCGAGATTATGGACGAGGAATGCCGACTGGTATGCATAAAACTGGAATACCGACCGCTGAAGTTATATTTACAGTATTACATGCTGGCGGTAAGTTCGGTCAAGGAGGGTATAAAACAAGTGGAGGTCTACACGGTGTAGGGGCTTCCGTTGTGAATGCGCTTTCATCAATTGTCGAGGTTATTATCCATCGCGAAGGAAAAAAATTTATCCAACGATTTGAAAATGGTGGGAAAGTTGTCCAACCGTTAAAAGAAATTGGGACGACAAAAGAAACTGGTACATCCGTACATTTCCTTCCAGATGACTCCATTTTTTCTGTAGTTAAATATAACTACGAAACATTAAGCGAAAGATTAAGAGAATCTGCTTTTCTTCTAAAAGGATTAAAAATCGAATTAATTGATGAACGAACAAGTACCCATGAAACTTTTTATTATGAAACTGGAATACAAGCATTCGTATCTTATTTGAATGAAGAAAAGGATGTCCTACATCCCGTGTTCTACATGGAAGGGATACAGGATGAAATAGAAGTAGAGTTTGCCTTTCAGTTTAATGATGGGTACTCAGAAACAATTCTCTCGTTTGTAAATAATGTCCGTACCAGAGATGGCGGAACGCACGAAACTGGTGCAAAAGCTGCACTAACAAGAGTTTTTAATGAGTATGCTCGGAAAACAAGTTTATTAAAGGAAAAAGATAAAAATTTAGAAGGTTCAGATATTCGAGAAGGAATATCTGCTATAGTTTCTGTTCGTATTCCAGAGAATTTACTGCAATTTGAAGGACAAACAAAAGGGAAACTTGGGACAAGTGAAGCAAGAAGTGCTGTTGATGGAGTTATTTCGGAAAAACTTCAATATATTTTGGAAGAAAATGCTGAGCTTACATCCTCGTTAATACGAAAGGCAATTCGTGCTCAACAAGCTAGAGAAGCAGCACGTAAAGCAAGAGAAGACGCTCGTAATGGAAAAAAACGAAAACGTTCTGACACGTTATTGTCTGGTAAGTTAACTCCCGCTCAATCTCGAAATGCTTCTAAAAATGAACTCTATCTCGTCGAAGGAGATTCTGCCGGAGGATCTGCCAAGCAAGGAAGAGATCGAACTTTTCAAGCAATACTTCCTTTGAGAGGTAAAGTAATTAATACAGAAAAAGCAAAACTTGCGGATATTATGAAAAATGAAGAGATTGCCACTATTATTCATGCTATCGGAGGTGGAGTAGGAACGGACTTCCATATAGCCGATATTGCTTATGATAAAGTAGTAATCATGACTGATGCTGATACTGATGGCGCTCATATTCAAGTGCTATTGTTAACCTTCTTTTATCGCTATATGAAACCACTGATCGAAAACGGGAAAATATACATCGCTTTACCTCCTCTTTATAAAGTATATAAAGGTCTAGGTAAAAAAGAAGTGTTCCAATATGCTTGGACAGAAAAAGAATTAGACGCGGCTTCCAAGAAGATTGGGAAAGGATTTATGCTCCAACGTTATAAAGGGCTTGGAGAAATGAATGCTGACCAATTATGGGATACAACTATGAATCCTGAAACTCGTACATTAATTCGTGTAACTATAGAAGACGGTGCTCGTGCTGAAAGACATGTAACGACTTTAATGGGTGATAAAGTAGAGCCCCGTCGTAAATGGATTGAAGCTAATGTTAATTTTAGTTTAGAAGATGATTCAAATATTTTAGAAAATGAAAGAATTCACACGGAGGATGAACAAGTATGACACAAGCCGAACGTTATCAAGATTTACCACTAGAAGAAGTGATAGGTGATCGGTTTGGACGTTATAGTAAATACATCATTCAAGACCGTGCACTACCAGATGCAAGAGATGGGTTAAAACCTGTTCAACGCCGTATTTTATTTGCAATGTTCCATGAAGGAAATACAAATGATAAACCTTTCCGTAAATCCGCTAAAACAGTTGGTAATGTTATCGGTAACTACCATCCTCATGGCGATAGCTCTGTTTACGAAGCAATGGTTCGTATGAGTCAGGATTGGAAACTTAGACATATGTTAGTGGAAATGCATGGTAATAATGGTTCTGTTGATGGGGACCCACCTGCTGCAATGCGTTATACAGAAGCAAGACTTTCTGCTATTTCACATGAGCTTCTCCGAGATCTTAATAAAAACACAGTAGACTATATTCCAAATTTTGATGACTCCGACTCAGAGCCTGTTGTTTTACCTGCACGTTTTCCAAATCTATTAGTTAATGGATCGACTGGTATATCTGCAGGATACGCTACAGATATACCACCTCATGCTCTTCATGAAGCATTGGATGCTGTATTAATGCGAATGGAAAATCCTGCTGCTACAATCGATGAGTTAATGACAGTTATAAAAGGACCTGATTTCCCAACTGGCGGGATAATTCAAGGTGTGGATGGCATTAAAAAAGCATATGAAACAGGTAAAGGGAAAATTGTTGTTCGTTCTAAAACGGAAATAGAAGTAATAAAAGGCGGTAAAGAGCAAATAGTTATTACTGAAATTCCTTTTGAAGTAAACAAAGCCAATCTAATTAAAAAAATTGATGAACAAAGACATGATAAGCGTCTCGATGGAATTGCAGATGTTCGTGACGAATCCGACCGTACGGGATTACGTATTGTTATTGAGATGAAAAAAGAAGTAGAGGCTCATGGTATCCTTCAATTCTTATTCAAAAATACAGATCTACAAGTAACGTATAACTTTAATATGATTGCAATTCATAATAGACGACCTACAATGATGACCTTACCATTGTTATTAGATTCATATATCGGTCATCAAAAAGAGGTTGTGACTAGAAGAACTGCTTTTGACTTAAAAAAAGCAAAGGAACGTCTGCACATTGTTGCTGGCTTAATGAAAGCATTATCCATTTTAGATGAAGTAATTAAAACTATCCGTGCTTCTAAAGATAAACGAGATGCTAAAAATAACTTAATGACTGCATTTGCTTTCTCTGAAGCTCAAGCTGAAGCAATTGTTTCATTGCAATTATATAGACTAACTAATACAGATATAACAGAACTACAAAATGAAGAAGAAACGCTCAATGCGTTAGTAAAAAAATTAGAAAGTATTCTAGCTAGCGAAGCTGTTCTTTTAAAAGTTATAAAAAAAGAATTGTTAGAAGTCCGAAAACAATTTGCAGAACCAAGAAAATCTGTAATTGAAGATGAAATTGAAGAGATTAAAGTTACGCTAGATGTATTAATTCCAAGTGAGGAAGTAATTGTAACAGTTACAAAAGACGGGTATGTTAAACGTACAAGTATGCGATCATTTACTGCTTCTAACGGACAAGACTTTGCAATAAAGGAATCTGATTACGTATTATACAAAGAACCAATTAATACACAACATCATTTACTACTATTCACTTCCAAAGGAAATTATATTTATCAACCTGTTCATGAGTTGCCTGATATTCGCTGGAAAGATCTTGGTCAGCATATTTCAAGCATAGTACCTTTAGAAACGAATGAATCCATCATAAATGCAATAGGTATAGAATCATTCGATCTGGATTTATGTGTACTTACCGCAACTAGAGATGGCCAGATTAAACGATCTTTACTTTCTGATTATGTTGTTCAACGATACGCACGACCGATTAAAACTATCAACTTGAAAAAAGAAGATGAATTAATACTTGCAGAACTTGTTTCACCTTCCGATGAAGTATTATTTACCACTTACAATAGTTACTCCGTTCGATTCTCATTAGATGAAGTGCCAATCACTGGCGTTAAAACGGGTGGAGTTAAAGCTATAAACTTAAAAGAAGATGATTACGTAGTAAGTGTTAATATAATTAGTCAAAATAGTCATGATGATATTACATTGGTGACGCATCGTGGATCAGTGAAAAAAATGGCCTTAAAAGAAATTGAAACAGGTGGTCGTGCGAAACGAGGAATTGTTACCCTTCGTGAATTAAAAACGAATGCACATAGAGTATTTACAGTAATTTTAACGAATAAAACAGATGAACTTGTCTTAGAAACAGAAAAAGGAGTTCAGGAAATCGTTCAAACGAACACTTTGCGTCCAACTGACCGTTATTCTAACGGGTCATTTATTGTAGATACTGAAAAAGACGGTAAACTTGTTCGAGTATGGAAACAGCCGATTGAGCTGAAAGAATAAGGGTATAATATGTGGAGAAATACGAATGTTTGGATTGTTTTAATAGGGGAATTGATTGCAGGCTTCGGTCTATGGAGTGGCATTATTGGTAATCTTGAGTTTATGCAAGAAAAAGTTCCATCTGATTTTCATAAATCATTAATTCTTGCAAGCGGACTATTAGCAGGTGTATTGATAGGTCCGTTTGCAGGGAAGATTATTGATCAATCTAAGAAAAAAAAGGTGTTAATCGTTTCAAGTATCGGACGGGTTCTTAGTGTTTTGTTTATGTTTGTTGCAATTGCTACAGGTTCGATATGGTGGATGGTATTATTTTTAATTAGTTTACAAATATCCGGAGCTTTTTATTTCCCTGCTTTACAAGCAACATTACCTTTGATTGTTAAAGAAAAGGAATTGTTACAACTTAATGGTTGGCATATGAATATATCTACTATTGCACGTGTAGCTGGAACTGCTATTGCTGGACTTGTACTTGTGTATTGGCCAATACAATCACTTTATATTGGATCAATGATTTCTTATACTGGTTTGTTAGTGTTTACTTGTTTTCTTAAATTAGAGGAAAAAGAAAAGGTAGCAAGACAAGTTGGGAAAGAGAAGAGCGGATTTAAAGAGATTTTTCCAATGTTAAGGGCAAATTCTGCTGTTCTCATGACACTTATTTTAACGTTAATTCCAGTCTTATTTTTGGGTTCTTTTAACTTACTTGTTATTAATATTAGTGAAATACAAGGCTCGTCTTCGATTAAAGGAACTATTTATGCAGTTGAAGGAGTTTCCTTTATGCTCGGTACGGTAGCTGTAAAGTATATTGGCGCAAGGTGGAAAATAAGTAATGTTTTATTTGCATTTGTATTTATCATCGGTTCTGCTGAGATTTTACTATACTTTGCTGCAAATCAGGCATTAACACTAATTGTTTTTGCTATTTTTGGTTTTTCACTTGGTTGTTTCTTCCCAACAGCTATGACTATTTTTCAAAAGCAAATACCTAAAGCATTTCACGGTAGATTCTTTTCATTCCGAAGTATGTTGGATAGAATAGCTTTCCAAGTTGTTTTGCTATCGACAGGAGCTCTTTTAGATGCCATCGGTATGCAATACATGGTCATTGTCTTTGGCCTGCTTAGTGTATCGATAACGTCCATTTTCGTATGGAGAATGAAAAAAAGTAAATTAGCTTTTATTTAAGCAACATAAAAAGCATTTCCATCGGGGCGTAAACCTTGTTGGAAATGCTTTTTATGTTTATTTTGATACTGTTGTAATTTTTCTTTCTTTGTTTTTGTCATTCGTACGTGGGTACTAAAATCAACATCATTTCTAAATGCAGATACATCTTTTCCTGTGTTTCGAAGCTGGTGAGCTCGTTTTTTATATGCAGCAGATTTTGCCATCTCAATCACTCCTATAGTAATTATTTCTTTCAAAGGATAGCGTATATTAATTTTAGTGGAAATACAAGTTAAAAAACTCATTTTGTCAGAATGCTTAGATAATATAAAAATCAACTTATGATATAAAAAAAGTGCAATAGAATAGTGTGTTCATGGGCGGTCAGCATTTCCTTTATTCCTATTTACTATCCCTGTTTTTTAACAGGAATAGGGAAAGGAGATGTTGCATATGACGACTTTTGAAGCTTTGATGTACGCAGTAGTGTTCGCTGGTTTAATTGTCTACATTCTTACTTTTTCAAAAGAAAAAAAGTAAACCGCCCCTGAGCCGTAGCAAGCATTGGGTAGTTTACTCTTAGTAATTGCTGATCGCCTTTGAAGCGACACTATTTTATTGCAAGACTGTTGGGTGTTGTTGCACCAAACAGTCTTTTTTTTAATATATTCAATTGATACTTATATAATACCACCCACTTTGTTATTTTCAACTAAATTGACTAGAGTAAATCAATAGAAGTATTAAAGTAAAAGTTACTACTTGAAGTCAAGTGGTAATTTTTAAAGGATTGAGTAGTTAAACCAACAAGTTATCAGCCTAGTTATGCTACACAATTATAAATTGTCGTTTATGACAATTTATTCATATAATCATATTAGACAATTCTGAAATCTATTAGCCGAGAAGAGGTGGCAAAGATGGCACAAATTGAGGTTAGAAATTTCCAAGAAAAAGATATGCAGCTTTTGAAAACATCTCGTGAGAATTTAACAGTTAAACAGAAAGTTATTTTTTGGTGGGTAGGACCAAAAGAAAATTGGCAAAATGTATTTTGTGCATTTGAGAATGATCAAATGATTGCAAAAGGACAGGTGCAAATTGTCGCGGAAATCCCTGCGGGCACTCCAGGGATTCATAAAATCTTTACAAATCTTAAGATTTTACCAGGGAGAGAAGAAGATAATAACCTCTATGATTCTGTGTATGTTATTGCTTCAAAAAGCAAACGAATTAAAGCAATCGCTCTCAAGTCAAAATAAAACGATGCTATGTGTTGGAAATTATTCAACTGAAGAACTTAATAATGCATTTTTCATACGTCAAGGATTTAAATACATAGAGAGTATATTCTCGATGCAAAGGGATTTAGATAAGCCTATCGATAAACTTAAAATTAATGCACCTTTTCAATTTCGTATCTGGGAAATGACAACTAATAAGGACATGAAGGAATACTTAAAAGTAGAAGCTGAAATTTGGCCAGATTCACCACTTAGATTGGATCGATTAATTGAATATCAAAAAAACCATTATGGAAAGCCCTCACTATATGGCGCGATAATACACTAGTTGCTAGCGTGATGGTATGGAAAGAAGACGGGCATGGCTGCATTGAGGATCTTTTTGTTCGTGAATCCTGCAGAAAGCAAGGGATTGCAAGATTTTTACTTTCTGAGGCACTTTCTTATTTAAAAGAGAACGGTTGTAAATCAGCATTTCTAGATGTAAATACAAACAATGAATCAGCAATGTTATTATATACATCTGTTGGTTTTGAACAAGAATATGAAGAAGTTCGATACGGAAAAGAAATATAAGAATCTCTCCATAAATGAATGGGGAATTGAGGAGATTAGGAATTGTATGAGTTTTATAAAATGTCTGGAGCAATATATAAAAGCTACAAACACTCATAATTTTGAAAACGTTAAAAGTCTATTGCATCCAAATGTAGTTTATTGGTTTTCTGATAAATCTTGTACAACTATCAATGAAATTCAAAGTTATTTTGAAAATTCATGGGAAGTTATTAAAGAAGAGGTCTATTCAGTATCCAATGTTCAGTGGTTAGTAACTGAGGAAAAAACGGCAACTTGTATTTATACATACCACTATGAAGGTTATTATAATGGCAAATTTGTTTCTGGATGTGGACGTGCAACAAATGTTTTTATTAAAAAAGATCAGAATGAATGGAAATTAATTCATGAACATTTAAGTAGTGTTTTATCAAGTTTTTAGGATATAAATGCCTTACAACATATGCACCAGAACATTATATATGAGGGGAAGGTATAATGTTTTTACTTTTTTATTGATCATATGGTAAATGCACCCATATGAATTGTGATAGGAAAGAGTTTAACAAGTGATTAAATATACAGATGATTTAGCAAATATTCAGTCAGAATTATTAGAAGGATTTTTTGTCGATTGGCCAAACCCACCTTCAACTGAGACTCATATGAAAATACTCAAGGCAGTTCTCATAAAATATTAGCTATCGATTCCGAAAGTGGGGGAGTAGTAGGGTTTATAACAGCAAATTGTGATGGCGTTATAAGTGCATATATTCCACTTTTAGAAGTTTTAACTGCATATAAAAATAAAGGTATCGGGAAAGAGCTACTACAAAGAATGATTGCGGAGCTTAAAGACCTCTATATGATTGATTTACTATGTGATGACCATTTACAGGCTTATTATGAGAGGCACGGGATGATGAAAGCATCCGGCATGATAATTCGAAACTATCAGAATCAAGCTGGTATACTAGAATAATTACTTTAAACAGGGGAAATCTGATGATAATAAAATTAGCAGGGGTAAGCGATTTAGTACACATACTAGAAGTTTTAAATAAAGTTACGATTGATTTGCAAAAAAGGAATATAAATCAATGGTCTAATCCTTGGGATTCTGAGTATATTTGTAATGAAATTAGTGAAGGTAATTCATATAAATTAATGCATAACGAAAATGTAATTGGTACCTTTTTTATTGAAACAATTGTTAAAATAGGTGAACATACAATTGAGCCTGAAAGCTTATATTTATCAAAAATTGCAATTCTTCCAGAATACCAGGGAAGTAAAATAGGTTCTAAAATAACTGATTTTGCATGTACTAGTGCTCAAAGTTTAAACAAAGTACTATATTTAGATTGTTGGGCTGGTAATATAAAACTTAAAGAATTCTATACTAAAAATGGATTCCAATATATTGGCGATTTTTTCGAAGAAGATTATTTAATTAGTATCTTTAGATCTGGTAGGAAGTAGTTTTAATAATTATCAAGAATGCAAACGTAAACAATGTCAATCCATTGATTACGTTTGTTTTTAGTTGCAAATAGTGAACAGCTACTAAAGTTCATAAAATACTAAAATTATGTAAATTTCTCTCGAATATCTCAATGTTTCAAGTATACTTTATTAATGAGATACAACTGCAGATAATATATATTATGTAAACTTAATTATTTTCAGGGATACCAATAACCAATCATTTACCTTCCCATAATTATTCATATGGTCAAGTTCCTCCACTCAAGTTGACCATAAGAAACAATGCCTGCTGAATAAGTGGCAGGTACGTACCTATAACTCTCTGGGACGGGACAGAATTTCACGGTGTGTACAAATAATCACTTTTTAGGAGGTCTTTCTAATGGAAATTCAGCAAGCCGTAGACGAATTCTTATTGTATCTCAAGATCGAACAAAATTATTCGGAAGAAACCATTCGCAGCTATGAACAGGACCTGACATGTTTCCGCCACTTCTTAAAGCACCACCAGCGCTCATGTGAGCTACAGGATCTAAATCGCTCGATTGTCAGACGGTTTATCCAAGATCAGATGATAAATGCCAAAATGAAGCCTAGGACCATCCAGCGGCGTATCTCCGGCCTCAAGTCGTTTTGTAAGTATGCGCTAAAGGAAAGCTTTATAGACACCGATTTTATATTGCCCAAATTTAATTTTAATTATTTTTACTGAAATTCGCCCATTGTTCAGTAGGTCCTGTGTTATCTATTATGAATAAACTACCGTCTTTCTTATAAAGAAAAATCTCATTCCCAGATTCAGCACCATCTCCTAATGCAGTTAATGCGTTTGTTGTGACAATTTGACTCATATCCACTTGCTCTTTTGAAATAATTCTGTTAAAAACATACTTCTCACCACCATAATTTATCCATTGCAGTGGAAGAGGACCACCTGTGATTATGGTATCTTTAGCGGTTTCTTTCAAAGAATCTTTTGCACTTTCTTTAATTTCTGAAGTCGGTCCACATCCATTAATGACAATAAGTATGAATAACAATAACCACAGCTTTAATAGATGGCTCATATGCCTCACTCCTTATTAGACGTACTAACTCAAAATTAGCTTATTGAACTAACTTGCTTCGTTACTTCAATAAGAAAAAGGCTTTACTCCTTTCAGAAGTAAAGCACACTGTTTTAGTTAAATAAAACTTATGAATGCAAAACACTATGAACAAAATATTTTGCATCATCTGCGTCTCTTTTTCTAACAGAAACAACATATTGTTTTTCATAATTCTTGTTCATTCCGAAACTTCCAAAGTTTCCTCTTGATGTACCAGGTCCCAACCATTTTCCTGAAGGGTCTATAACTTTATAGGTATATTTAATACCTTCTCTTTTTAAAATTGCTGTTACCTTTGATAATTCTTCCATTGAAAATCCCATATAAACATCTTCTTTATTAAAGAAAAACATATCCATCCCCCTATAAATATTAAGAAACCACTGTTTATACACTATTCTGTACCCGTTATTTCAATATTTTACATATATTAACCTATTCAACACAATAGCAAAAAAACCTTCTTATTCAACTAAACTGCCACTTTAGTTCAATAAGGAAAAGGCTTTACCCCTTCTTGAAGTAAAGCACCCGTTAGTTTAAGTGAAATATTTCACAAACTTGCTTGTTAAAATAAAAAAAGGGATGTTTTTACACCCCTATTTCGTTAAGATTAATTTTGCTGTTTAATTGTGGTATTTTCATTGTTGTTATCACAAGAACTTAATAGAAAACTAGACATAATAGTTAAACAAGTAACCAAACATAATCTAATCCAAGTATTCTTTTTCACTTTAATTATCTCCACCTTTATTTGACTAACAGGCCTCTTTACTTTAATACGGATGTAAGAAAAAAGGGTTCCAATATTTTCAATTTCAAATAAAGAAAAAACCATATAGCTTATTAAACTAACCTGCTGCGTTAGTTCATTAAGAAAAAAGCTTTACTACTTCTTGAAGTAAAGCACCTCGCACCTCGTTAGTTGAACAATTCAATTAGAATAGCATCAACTCTTATTGTTATCATCTCTTCTTTTATAACTTTCAAGCACATCTTCAACCGTTAAACTTTCTTTTACTCTTTCCCCTTGTTCTTTTTCAAGTAATTTGCCAATAGCTGAATTGTTAATTCCTTTTGTAACTGCTGCCTGAATCACATAATATAATATAAGAAATCCAATAATCATAAACCCAATACTTATATATCCTTCCATAACTAACAATACCCTCCCAAATAAATATTTTTAGGTCGACTCCAACTAATCTGCAGCTTTACTTGAATACGTTTGAGACGAATTGAGGTTCCATTTTTAAATAAATTTCCCATTTGAAATTATCAAAATTCTTTAATGGTGGACAAATATGACTTCTGTCCATTAACGTAATATAAATATGTAATATCAGTGAGTAGTACTTTTCCTGGAATTCCTTGTTTAAAGTCTCGATTTAATAAATTGGGCACTACAGTGTGTTCTTGAGTGGCTTTCAACATTTTCTTGTAAGGATTAGTCCTTCTAATAGGACATACAATTTCGTATTTCTTCATAACTCTTCGAATCCGCTTTAAATTGTAAGTAATTTGAAACTGTCCTTCTAATGATCTTAATCTGACGTGCACCCTTTTAGTTGAAGAAGAAAAGTGAAGCTTACTCGACAATCGAGTCCGTTTGCTGCAAATATAGCACCAAAGCAAAAGGTGATTCAGTTCAGACCTATACATTTAATCTACGTTATTCTTTGGTATCACCAATCAAATCATAAATATAGTTATAGTCAAAAGTAGAATCCTCAATTTCATAATATCCATCCTTGAACCCAGTTATGGAAGAACTAATACGAAGGACACTAGGGGTGTCTATAGATATATCCGAGATAAATATCATTTCCGATTCATTAAACTTTAGCATCCCATTAAAATAGGTTGCATTTTCATAATTAAGCATTTTTTGTGCTACCTTATCCTTTAAAGGTATTAATTTTAGACCGCTAAGGTATTCCAAAACTAAGCCACAATTTTTTGCATCATGGCATTTTGCATTGAATCCTTCACCATTAGGGAGATTTTTTGTAATATGAAAGTCAACATCGGATTCAGATGAGTACTCCTTAATAGGATTGAAAGGAATCGAATAATATATGAAACTCTTATATAGATAGATTGATAATAAAACTAAAACTATCGCAAAGGCTAAATACTTAATTTTTTTCATCTTAAGACCAATTCCTTTCGATTTATCTTTATATTTATTGCTATCACGGTCTCTTGAAGTAAAGCGCCCGTTAGTTGAATAAGGACAACTCATTTTTCTGTTTCCAATTCATTTATTAACTTGCAAAGATAGCCAACGATATATTCTCTTTGAGTCGTTTCTTCAATGTCATTATTATCTACAAGGTCATTAATTCCTTTATTAACAATGTCCCATAAAGGTGTTCCTTCAAATATTTCATACGGATGTGCCATTAACTTATAACCTCCCTGTTTATCTGCTGATGGTATTTCGTTAATAGATAATATCTTCTTCACTCCTACCCCTTTAGTTTAATAAGAAAAAAGGCTTTACCCCCTTCTTGAAGTAAAGCACCCGTTAGCTTAATAAGAATAATCCGTTTCTATTGTTTCTGAGACACATCTTATCTCGTCCCCAGAGTTTAATGTAATTGTAGTCTTAATATATTCATCTTCTACTTCTAAATCAATTGAGTAGATATAAAAGCCACTTCCCCATGGTTCTAGCATTGGAACGTGTAAATTTCTTACCTCATTGAAAAACAACTTAATTTCCCTTGTATTTGTATCTTGGTTCGTCGCTGTTCTTAGATTTATTTCTATTTCCTTTTTACTGTAATTAACCAATATATTTTGAAGTTCGGAATCGTGTAAATAAATGTCTTTTAATTTTTCGTAATTATTTATTGAATAAATAGCCACTTTGAACCCCTTTCTCATAACATTCTCAGATAAAAATATAGTACTTTTAACAAATTTTCTAATTCAACTAAACTGCACCTTTAGTTCAATTAGAAAATTATGATTTTATTTCTTTATCAAGAAGGTACAATAGCTTTCTTCGTGCTTCTTTACTACGAATAATTTTTCTAACACGAATTGTGCTTTGTAAATAACGTCTGACGTGTTTATTTACAAAAAACAAACGGTGATATTCTTCATCCTCGTAAATCTTTTTAAACCAATCGTATTGATTTAACCGTTCAATATTTTGGTCAATTTTTTTCGTATTTAAAGTGTCACTATATCCAACACTGCCGAATAATCCTGCAATTAATTCAAATAAAAAACTAAACATAGTTTACTCCTATCTACTTTTCCTTTTGAGAATTCTCTCCTGATTGTGCCTAATCCTTGTTCAACTAACCTGCCCCTATAGTTTAATAAGGAAAAAAGCTTTACTCCTTCTTGAAGTAAAGCACCCGTTAGCCATCCATGAAGCGCAAAATCAGCGCTTCACCACAGAGAATGAAAATGGTTAGAGGAGTCAATACTAGTAGTCCACTGAAAACAATAGACTTATTAATGTAGCTCTCCTCTTTTTTTACGATTACGCAGGGGTCTTCTTAAGTATTGTCATTTTTCTTTTCTTGAAGTAATTAATTTTCATGGTAGTTCATCAAATCTACTTATTTTTATTATGCAATTCAAATGATTCTTCAGTTTCATTCCATTTTACATGTACTTGTATAACTTCATCTTCGTTTACTTTTGCTCCACCTCCTGAACTTCCCCTAGAAGTAAATATTAATTCTTTAGGAGGGTCAGTGAATTCCTCTGTTGATTTCCCACTACTACTAAATGTTTCATAAGAATATTCAAGTTTTTTCATAGAAGACAATTCTTTTAAAGCTCCTTTGTATTTTAATACAAATTCATGGTTATCTTCGTTAGAGTAAGTTTTTGTTCCGTTATTATCTCCCCATGTTTCTGTTCCTTTATAAATATATTCAGCTTCCCAATGTTCACTTTCTCCAATAAATTTATAATTATTGTTAGTAACTTCATCTTTAGTAATTTCATTTTTAGTGACTTCTGTACAAGCCGTTAAAACTAATATTGTAAATAATAATAGCGTGAGTATTTTTTTCATTTTATTTCCTCCTTTTATAATTTTACTTTACTCATAATAATATAAATGCCTTATTCAACTAAACTGCCGCGTTAGTTGATTAAAGATTTTTGGTTTTTTAATCTTTTCACCAATTCTAATACTTTTTTAGTTGAATCAATTAAAGTAGTATCTCCTTTTAATTCTCTTAGATTGAGTGCTTTTGTAAAGCTTATTTCAGCTTCATCTAACCTTTCCTTTTCCATTAGACATTTTCCCTTATGTTGTAAAGCAAAATCTAAGTAAGTGTCTAGCTTATTGTCTTTACAATTTTTAATGCTTTCTCAAAAAACTGTATCGCTTCATCATGTATTTCATCATATTTTAATACTTCACCAAGTCGTATTAATGTGACTGTTTCCCTTATTATGTTTCCCTCTTCTAATGCATGACATAGGCAGAAATTTAAGTAATTGAGTGCTTTCTGAGGCTCTCCGCAAATTCTATACAAATTACCCACTGTTCCGTAAAGGAAATACTTATCGCTTTCTTCAATACTAATTTTTAATAAATATTCCGCATCAGCAATAACTTGTTTTAGTCTCAAAGGATTTGAAGTCTTCTCTCGTAAATAATCATTACTATCAAAATAAATAAATTCACTTTTTAAAGAAAGACTTTTTTAAAAATCTACTATTCTCATGTCTTATCCTCCAAAATTAGCTATGCCCTCTCTAAAAAAAACTGCGTCGCTAATCCAATAAGAAAATTAGGTACCTAAGCAATATTCTACTAAAGCAGCCGTTAGTCATCCATGAAGCGTATAAACTAGTACTTCACCACTGAGAATGAAAATGGTTAGAGGAGTCAATACTAGTAGTCCACTGAAAACAATAGACTTATTAATGTACGCTCTCCTCTTTGATTACGCAGGGGTCTTCTTAAGTGTGTTTCTTGAAGAAATAATTTTCATGGATTTGAAGAAGAAAAAAGAGACGCATATTAAACAATTGCTCCCGATTGTTAATGTAATAAATAATTACCTTTTTAAAAGATCCTCTTAAATAGTTACAACATCGAAAGGTATTGATTTGCCATCCACTTGAACGTCTATTACTTCATGAGTTGAATCAGTTGTTAAATAATATACATTTTGTTTTACGGCATCATCTTTAGAATTACGTACATTAAACTTTATAATTACTGTATTCCCCTGTGTCTCTAAATCAGCTTCTACTTCTCCACTTGAATGAAAAATAATATAAGAACCATTTGTTTCATTAATTGACTGAAGTCTTAAGTTAGGATCAATTTTATCTTGCACTTTGTTTGGTACGTTTTCAATTTCACTAAAACTTAACTTTGATGAGTTACAAGCCGACAAAATTGAGAGGACTAAAAACATCATAACAAATAATTTCCTCACTTATTTCACTCCTTCACTCTATTTTTAATTATCCAACAATCTGGCCCAATTGTTGAACACAAGTTAAACAGCGCTCTTCAACTAAACCTACCTCGTATTTCATAATTTTCTAATGCAGTTTTTCCTTCTGCTTTTGTTTCAGAATTATCATTATTCCCTAATACTATGACTAAAGTCGATATTCTAATAAGAAGTTCTAAGGCTAGGTTATTAAACATGAAAGCTCTTCTTTTCATCTTGTTCTACTAAGGACCTGTTAGAGTGTAATTCTTCATAATGTTTATTTACTTTATATCACCTAATTCAGCAACAAAAAGACTAATACCAGATATAACACAAAGCGATAACAGTAATACTAATCTTAACCAATCCATTGATACCCAAAAGTCCCCGCCATTAACAATATCGGTGCTTAAACCATACTCATCGACAAATTATGATACTGAAAAGTAAAAGAATTATTTATATACTTTTTTTATTACTTGTTGTTTTACTTTCGGGATGTAATGGTAAAGAGAAGTCAGTTAGTAATTACTATTTATCGTTAATGGGAGAAAGTCAGACCTGGATTTTAAATGGATACGAAGTTGTGATAACACCAGAAAGTTTTAAAGTAGGCAATGGAATTTTACATTTAAAAAATGGAAATAAGTCTATTGTAGACTCTATTCATTTCGAAACACACATAGTTATTAACGAAAAAGACGTAGTAGTGCATTCTGGTGCGGTAACTGGTGTTGGAATTGATATTACTGAGGAATCAACTGGCGCAATTGAAGGTGGAACATATCTGAACGAAGATGGAACCCCTATTACATTAAACGAAGTAAATAATATTTACATGATTGTTGAATGGGGGGGGAAGAGTGAAAGTGCTAAAGAAAGAATTGACTTATACATCAAACCTAACAAAGAACAAACCTTCTTGTACTACCGGGCTTTACTTCAATAAGGCCCCCAATTTTCCACATATCCCTAAGTCTATTAAAACGCCAAAAATCCCTACTTTTATTTTGAGAGTAGGGACTTTTCTTTGTATTCAATTATAAGATTTTAAATTAAATCACTACACTACATTGAAGAAGAAAAAGAACTTAATTATTTTTTCTTTAAAGCAAACAACGTTTCTAACGTATCTGACATTATATCCATTTGTCGTTCTATTTCATTTAACCCTTCTTTTACCTCAATAATACAGTTCAATAAAACTTCATCTGATATTTCACCTTTAATTGACTCTATCAATTGATGTGCTTGTGCTTGTACTTCAAAGTTTCCATTTATCAAATGGTAAATTAGTGTTTCTAAATGTGCTGAACAATCGAATGGTTCTAGTGCGTATAATAGTGTTCCTCTAAAACCTAAAGTTTTTGGGTCATTAATAACATCTATTAACGGTTGTACCACTTCTTCGTCCCCAATATCACTTAACGTTAATGCAATGGAGTTTCTAAATAAAGCATTTTCTGTACTTTGTAAGTATTCAATAAGTAGAGGAATTGCTTGAATGTCCTTACTTCTGCTAATTTCCTCTAAAATGATTTCTGCATCATCAAACTTTTCATTTTCTATTGCCAACCTTAATGAATTATTGTCCATAATAATTATCCGAACTCCTTGTCATTTACCGTAATTAAACCAACCTAGATTAAAATACTGTTCTTCTTCAACTAAACTGTCTCGTTAGTTTAAGTGTAACATTTCACATTGTACATAAAAATAGACCATCATTTTTTTTGATGGTCTTGTTTAACTAACGCACCCGTTAGCACAATAATAATTTTATTTTGTTCTTAATATGGGCTCATGACCAAAACAGCACTGGAAAGGTATTCTAAAACCTTTTTACATAAAAACTGCTATAGAAAAAATCAAAGAAAAAGTTAATCCAACGCTCCATACACAGCCTAGTATTTTTTGATTATGTATGTCTTTTCCTTGGTTTAATTTTTCTAATAGTTGGACTAAATTAAGAAACCATAGTATCGAAAACAAGAACGCTGCTAAAAAGTATTCCATTTTACACCTCTCTCCCTTTTTTAATAACATTTTACCATTAAAAACCATTTATTGTTAAACTAACCTGTTTCTTTAGTTCAATAAGAAAAAAGAGTTGTCTAAGCAGCTCAACGATCTTCCACTAAAGCACCCGTTAGACATCCATGCAGCACAAAAAAAGTGCTGCCACAGAGAATCTTAAGTATTATCATTTTTCTTTTTCTTGAAGAAATTAATTTTCATGGTAGTTTAATAAGAACAGCGACGCTTATTAAAAAATCGCGCCCGATTGCTGAACTGTTTTAGAATTTTGGATTAGAACTATTCAATTATGATTACTTCTCCATCCCTTAATGCTTTAAATAGAATTTTATTATCGATCATAAATTCAATTGCTCGGTCCATATCGTTAGATTCTTTGTGGTCTGATTTATAATGTGGGGCAATTACATAATCCAAAATGCATAAACCTTCCCATATAGCTTGATGTTCATTTCCGTAAGGTTTCTGCTCAGGTTCGTCTGCTAAGTGTATGCCTTTTAAAGTTGGTCCAAGAATACAACCACCTGCACTATATCCCCCATATAGAATATCTCTTTTTTCTCTATAATACTTTTTAATGATTTCATCGAAACCGCTTAATCTCATTGCTTGTGCAAGAACAAAAGTATTGCCACCTCTTACCCAAATAACATCGTATTGGTCAAGCTTTTCTTTCAATCTTTCGTGGTTATGGAAGTACATTTTCAAGTCTAAAATATCCACTGTGAAACCTATTCTTTGCAGTTCACTCACGTCTGCAACATCACTTTTATTTTTTCTTTCTCAATCAGTCGCAAAGTCTAATGCATTATTGATATATGCAACTTTTTTATTCCCATTTTCCGTTAATTCGATTAGTTTCCGTTCTTCATTTCCAATTTTAAAAGATGAAAGATAAAATTTCATATTGTCCCCCTTATTGTGTATTTCAATTGCTCACTTTTTAAGCTTTCCTTTTCTGTTAAACGGCACGATTGTTGAGCGCAAGTTAAACATCACTCTTCAACTAACCTGCGGCGTTAGTTCAATAAGAAAAAAGAGCCGTTTATGCAGCTCGTTGATCTTGAACTAACGCACCCGTTAGCTTAATAAGAGCAGAGACGCTTCTTCACCAACCCTATTGTTGTGTCAAACTAATTCCTTCTCCATTGTCCAGTAAGTCTCATACCAGCCAACATGAACATATCCGAATTGTTCGTAAAAGCGACAAGCTGGATTTCTTGGGTCTACACTTAAACATAATTTCTGATAGCCAAAATTTTTTGCTTCCGTTTCAAGCACGCTTAATAAAGCATTTCCAATTCCTTCACCCCGAAATTCTTTAAGGATGGCAATTCCTATTTCTGGCGTTTCATCATCACCATAGCCCTTGCGTTCTTTATCAAACAGACGCAACCAAATGGCACCAATCGATTGTTCATCTTTTTCCGCAATCAATCCAATATCACCACTCTGTTCCCCCCATCCATCCACATATTTTGAGACAGATGGTTCTTCTAATATTGTTCGTGGGAAAGGGTTTTGTCCTTCTGGTACAAACGCGGACTCATACACCATATCTCGCAAGAAGGGGATATCGTGTTTTTTAAGATTTCTTATTTCAAAATTCATAGGATTATCACCTGACCTTTTTAGTTTGTCCTCCATTGAAATGTTCTACATACCCTCCTACCATGATAATTATAAATCAAAATCTCGACTCGATTAAACCAACCTGACCTCGTTAGTTCAATAAAGCTTGTTCCCTTATATGTCTCGATTGTTGAACACAAGTTAAACATTACTCTTCAACTAAACTGCTTCTTTAGTTCAATAAGAAAAAAGGCTTTACTCCTTCTTGAAGTAAAGCACACGTTAGTTGAAGAAGCATTTTTTCCTTCTTTTTGGCAACTTTGTCTCCTCACTAATTATTTAAGTAACTCTGTAACAAGCCATGAAATTATGCCCCCCAAAAAAAGTAGGATTAAATTAAATAACCAATGACCATTTGCCATTTCATATAACCCTTGGATAGATAGACCATATATATCTTTTTTCTTAGAATCTGTTTTTAAATTTTTATCTAGTACCTTATTAAAAATATCATGCATTACATTTACTTTTCTTAAAGTAGAATGATGCAATTTAATATATTCTCCATTTTCAAAAGCTGCCGCCTCTTCTGCGCCCTTTAAAAAATCCTTATCAGAAATAGCATTCTTAATAATTAACTTTTCAAAGCGGGGGTGTTCAATATAGTTATCACCGAAAATTATTTTCAGTTTATCAGCTAAATCAAATTTTTTATCGTCGGCAATTATCTTTGGTTCTCCTCCTAACACTCGTAAACGATGGTTTATCGCTTGGAAACCATACCCTATATCTCGCATATTCCAATGAATCCAATAATAGTTATCATGACGATTAACAAATTCAAAAAAATCTTCTAACATTATACTTTCTAATTCATCATAGTGTGATTCAATACTATTTAATTTACCTTCCTTTTCAGCTGTAGTATGAATTGAAAAACTCACCGACTGTCCCGTTTCAAAATATCTTACTGCAATTGAAGTTATACGAGCTGAACGTCCCGATTCTCTTAAATCATAAAAACTCTCACAAGAATAATGAATGAATAAAAGTTTTGATGCATGCTCATCTAACCTGTCTAATTCTAATAATACTTTTTTTCTTTTCTTTAATTTTCTTTTAGTATTTGTCATCAAGATCCCCCCTAAAACGTTTGCTTATTATCATTACTACTCTATATTTCCAGTACATATTAATCTCTTTCCATGCTACGCCTTATGTACCAAATACGACATAAAACTTCTCCTTCTCTAATTGAACTAAACTGCTTCTTTAGTTGAAGAAGAATATGGCTTTACTCACTCTTGAAGTAAAGCACCCGTTAATTGAATATGATTATTGAAATAAGCCGAAAACCCAAACTATAAGATACATAGGAACCGCAACAATTATCATCCCTGCAAGTAAATAGCTAATTGGCCTTATAATAAATTTAAAAATATCATATATAGCACCTGCTAAGTCATCAACAAATCTCAACACTAAAACCCCTCCCACAACATATACTTACCAATACCATTTTAACATTATTTTCCTTTAGAGAACAAAATATATATAGTTCATTCAACGAAGTTCTTCTTAAACCTACTGCCACGTTATTAAAAACACATCCTATGTCTATAATTCTATTAAGTTGGCAATAATCCTTTTATATTACTATTTTAGGGGGAATGGAATTGTTACTATCAAAAGCATGGGCTTCGTTTGAAGCGGATAAACGAATAGAGGGCTTTTCGCCACGAACATTGAGGGCCTACCAGTTACAGTCTTTGCTACTAATTGATTATTTTAAGGATGTAGACATGGAATTGCTGGATACAAATCGACTAAAGGAGTACCTTGCTATATCCGGCAAACATTTAAAACCAGCCAGTCTTGCACATCGTATCCGGTTTATGAAATCATTTTTTCGTTGGTCTCATGAAGAAGGCTACCTGAATAAGAATCCAACTTCCAAAATTAAAGAACCCAAAGTAGGCAAGCGGATCCCCAAGTATTTAACCGAACGGGAGATCGAACACCTTCGTGAATCCTGTCATTCCCCAATGGAAAAAGCGATTTTTGAATTCATGTTTTCCACTGGTTGTCGAATTGGAGAAGAACCATATTAATTGGTCCAATCAATCTGCTATCGTTAGAGGAAAAGGTGATAAGGAAAGGGAAGTTTATTTTAATACACGTTGCGATTTATGGCTTAAACGCTATATGGAAACCCGTAACGATCATAATTCAGCTATCTTTGTAACAGCAAGACAGCCACATCAAATGAGTGTTGCCCAAATGAGATACATCATCAAGCGGATCTCCAATCGTGCAGAAATCAATAAAGAGATTCATCCACACCAACTTAGACACAGCTACGCAACTCATTTGATGAATAATGGAGCTCCTATTGAAGTCATACAAAGTCTTATGGGGCATGAGAAGAGTGAAACCACCAAGATCTATGCTCAGTTAAGTGGAAGGTTAAGGAAAGAATATTATCAGAAGTACTTTTAAATATAAAAAGAGCAACGACTATATAGACGTTGCTAATCGATTGAATATTACCTTATCTTGGATTATTTCTTCTTTTTTGGTCGATTTTCAGTCGTTTTTGCGTTAATCCTTCTTTCCTTAACTTCTCCGGATAATAAATAACACCCGAATTCTTTATATTTCAAGAGTTTCGGGTGTTTTAAGAAATGTCGAATAACTAAATAATTACTAATACATGCAAGTATATTTCCATTAATTAAGTCCATAATCCTTATCTAGAAACTATTATCTATAATGTATTAAATATTTTAAGTATTTTCTTGCCAAGAATAAAATTAAGTATATCCTTGCCGATATGGCAAAGATATACTTAAAGTCACACACGTTCATTGAAACTCAATGAAATTGTATTATGGAGACGGCGGGAGTCGAACTACTGTCTCTTAAAAATGCGTTCCGGAGATTAAGCTACTTAAATTTTCTAGCTCAACACTCATATTTATTTAGCAGTCTCATCAAAAGTTTTATCTGGTCCACCACTCTCTCGATAAACACGTTCAAGACTGGCCATTAATACTTCTTTCTTTACTTTGGCTGAATTTCTCACCTTTTTGAATTAATCCTTCTTTCCTTAACCCTAAAGCAAAATAAAATACAGCCAAAACCTTGGCGATATAAGGATTTTGGCCAATTTATATTAAGATGATTATTTGCTAATTTCACTATCATGAGGTCGCTATTTTACTAAGTCCCACTAACTGATGCGTTAACTTAATAAGATGGGGAATAAATTCTACCTTTATTAGTATCGATTGCAAACTTGATTTTAAAATTGCCATCACCACAACAAACAGCATATTTAAAGCGATAAGTGCTCACTTACCCATTTACCCACCAGTTATCTCTTTAACCGGTCTGCGCCTTGCCACTAAAAGTCAATCTATAGCCTCTCCCGAAATAATTCTTAATTAGAGTAAGTTTTTTTCTATTAGTTTTAAAGCAATTTTTGGATGTTTATCCAATAATACTAAAATTTTTTCCTTTAATAAGTGTATTTTTTCCGATTTATTTATTTCGTTTGATTCATAGACATCTACTTTCCTACTTTTATCATGCTTTTCCACAAACTCATGTTCTGTGATTACATCTTTGACTTCTTGGGTCAACTAGGCAAACTAAAAAGTCTAGCTTTGCTGCTAATTCCACTAATGGTTCGGTATCGGGACCTGCTCCAAATATATAGAGAAGCTCCTTTGGTTTATACAGTTCCATTAGGATCTCTCCCATTGTCCCTGTTTTAAGAATCACCGTCTTTTTTTTCAATTTTGAAGAATTATTTTCCATTTTATTCACTACTCCTTAAATACCTCATAAAGTTATGGATGGCTAAAGATTCAGGAAAAGTTTTAAGTATATCCTTCCATTATGGCAAAGGTATACTTAAAGTCGCGGATTCTGACACATGGAATTTGTTTATTGTATAGAGACAGCAGCCGAACCAACCGTCTCAGAAAGTTTGTGGGGGCATTGATTATTTTTGACTATGATTTTGACTACAAGGTATAAAAAATTGCGGGATAAAGATTAGTAAAAGAATTATCATTGAAAAAGACAGACTAAGGGTTTCCCCTAGCCTGCCTTTGCTATGTCTTATTTTGGAAGCTCATTTATGTAGAAAATACAGATGATTATCCGCATTTTCTACATCCTCTCTTTAGCACTACCCTACTTGATCACTCTTATGTACATGTCTGTGCCACCCGTATTTTGTCGAATTATAACAACTAATAAGGGAGCGACAGGCATTGTATTTCATTCAATACTATTTGGCCATTGTATTCACAATCAATCCAATATGTGTAAAGTAATTCATGGCTCCAAATAGAACAAAGGCGATGCCTGCAATTCCCCAAAGGTATTTAATAACTTTAGCAAAGTTTGGATTTGCGTCTTTGTTTAAAGAAAAAGGAAATAATACTGCTCCAATCCCTATAATCGCGAATAATCCTGACATAAAAGTAGCCTCTAACATTGGATAATCAGCAAAAGTTCCTGATATTGGTTCTTCTGGTGGTGCTGCAAATAATTGAAATCCAATACCTGCAAATGCGATAGAAATGAGTGCTAGCCCCATTGCCGCAGCAAAATAAGATAAAGGTTTAAACAAGTATGGCAACTCACTACTTAAAGAATTGGATACAATTTTCGTATCGTTCATATTAATACCTTGTTTTAAATATAGATTAGATTTTCTCCATAATAAGACGGCTGCAGCCAGAAGCATAATCCCAAAAGCTAAAGAAGTCTCACCAAAAATAATATCATCAAACGGGAATCCAATCTTTGACAAGGGCCAAGTAAGTGTCATATGAGCTCCAGTTAGCGTTAATATAATGCCAGGTATTCCAAATCCTATTGCCCAACCTTCTAGTTGTCCAACTTTTTCTTTAGCCAAATGGGAACTAAATTGAAGAATTAATAATAACCCAATGCCAGATGAAACCGACATAATTGTGTTATAGACTGCTGTTACTGACCAATCGATAACCATATAAAAAACCCCTTCCTAAATATCTCGAATTTGAGATGTATTAAATTCGAATTAATTCTATTCCTATATCATAAGTTTGTCAATAAAAGTGGAAAATGATAATACAGTTTTGAAATTTTGATAAAAAAATATTTGGTTTGTGCGGCAAAATCGAGCATTAGAACGGGAAAAAGAAAAGTGGGTTGAATATTACGAATTAACATTCTAATTGTAAATAACATAAAAAACGCCTCGTGAATAATTCTCTAAGCGTATTTTTCTTTTCTTGTTAAACTAATGTACAACGTTAAGTACAAAATTTTAAAAGCATTCTAATAGCATTCCTATTTTTCACGGTAAATAATAAGAATCTGGTTTAAAAGTAAAGCTTGATTTTTATAAAAAAATTTGTTCAATTTCTAGTTATGCTGATCAAAGATCGTGTCCAATTGTGGAATAATGAAAAATCAAAAATACTTTCACTTTTTTTCTATTTTTGAGTCCTCTAATTTGTTCCATACCTTTTAGCCGCTCTAGTACGAGCACGCTCAGCTTCGACCTCACGATTCCGTGGCTCGGTACTAGTTACTAGTGTGTTCATTAGATCTCTAGAAACCATTGCAATCTCATTGACTGCACGAATAAACGCCTCCTCATTCGCCTTCGAGGGCTTGTTATAACCCGTTATCTTTCTGACGTACTGAATAGATGCTTCATGAATCTCTTCTTCGGTAACTGGTGGGTCGAAATTAAATAATGTTCTAATGTTTCGGCACATAACTTACTCCTTTTTGTTTACATTATTGTTGGTTTTGAAAAAAGATTGAATAAATTTTACGCATATAAAAGTTCATCATTTCGAAAAAAATTGATCAAAAACATGGTTCTTTTCTATTTTCAGATTTATTATTGATCGAAAATTCCCATTCATTTCTAACACCTACTTATAAATAAAGGCTTAGGTATTTATTCTCCATTGTTTTTAACAATACCTTCTTTCACTAATCTGTACGATAGCTCAATAAGAACAGCCGCCCTTTATGAGCTAATTACCATAAATCATAGAATACACCCAATACAACTTAGTTTTATATCAGATAATTTTTTATAAGCAAATAGTATTAGTTTTCCGCTGGTTTTTAAATCCTAATTAAAATATTTAATAAAGAGCTTATTGATAATTATCTTGATTGGGAAACTGCTCTAGATAAAAAATCATTTAAGGATCTGTCTGTAACATAGCTTCCTTTTTTAATCGCCTCTTTTACATTGCCACTTAAAGCATTGATTAAAATGATGTGTCCATCTTCCATTTTCGAATTTGTCAGAAGAATATGAGCTTTGACTTGGAAGACAAGAAAATTGAGTAGTTAGGATTTTTGCTTGTAAAAACAACCAATTCTTCTACATTTAAATCAAAAATATTACTTCTTTCATTTTCATTTTTTAAAATTTTTGCACATGCATCAATAAATATCAAATATATTCCCTTCATTTCTTCTGAACAAACGTTTTTGTTTACATAATATTATTATGGTATTTTACTCTGATTATAAAAAAATGTTGCAATTAAAAAATACTTAAGGTGTCATATACTAAATATGAAAAAACTCCTTCGCATGGTTAAGAGATAGAATTGATACAAGCAATACTAAAGATACTATTGCAAAGATCTCTATTAAATACATCATATTTGACCGGTTCCTTTACAAACAGTGCACTTTATATTCATTGGTATAGGTAAGAATATTTTTATTTTTCCAGTACCATTACACTTTTTACATATCATCTGGATCACCCCCGTCATTAATATTAGTTCTTATAATACTCTCCCTACTTTCCATCTTTTTCCTGTGTAATACCTTAAGAGAATCGATAAGGTGCTTTAAGCCCTCTTCATCTAAAGTATCTATTTTCTTCACTTGTTTCGTAATATACGTATGTAAATCCTCCTCATCGTGATCAAGTGGATCATCTACTAACTGAATTGTCCGTTCGATATTAGAAAAGTAAATTGCCATGCTCCCTGTTATAGAACCTATTAAACCAATGCCCACAAGCATTAAAATTCCTGCTACAATTCTTCCTCCTACTGTAACAGGAGAAATATCCCCATACCCTACACTAGAGACAGTTACCATAGCCCACCAGAAAGAGTCACCAACGTTGTTGATACTAGGGTTATAACCTTTTTCAAACAGGAAATTGCTTATTGCTCCCCACGCCATCACGAGAAAAGTAAAAATAAATACATAGGTTAAACCACCTAATTTGAAAACACTTTGTAATGTCTTGGATACCTTCATTATCCTAATTAAACGAACAAGACGCATTAAACGAGCCACTTTAAAAAAGGCATCGAAAGGAATTAGTGCTATTAGATCAAAAATATTATTTTTTACAAACTCTCCTTTATTATCTGATTTAAGTATTCTTATGATGTATTCTACAGCGAAATATACAATAAATGTGTAGTCAATCCATTTAACTTGTTCTTTCGTTAGCAATTCGCTACCTGTATATCCCACAAGAATAATGGTCAAGTACAGTAAGATTAACAAAAAGATAAAAAATTCATATACAACAAAAAGTCCTTTCATAAGAACACTCTCCAGTAAGCTTAGATCCACTTAATAACTTGTTTTTTCTTTTCTTTACCCTAACTATGAAAGAGTATTCCAACATTTTTTAAAATCTCTTATAAAAACGAGAATTTCGGTAATACTAAAAATAACAATCAATTGGAGGAGTTATTTTTGGATACTAATGAATCTAAAATTTCCATTTTTGCATTAGGTGGAATAAATGAAATCGGAAAAAATATGTATGTCATCCAATCATCCGATGATATCGTAATAATAGATTGTGGATCCAAGTTTCCGGATGAAAGTCTATTGGGAATTGATTTAATCATTCAAGACATTTCTTATCTAAAGGATAATAAAGAAAAGATTCGTGCTTTAATAGTCACTCATGGACACGAAGATCATATTGGTGGAGTCCCCTATTTTTTAAAACAATTGAATGTACCAATTTATGCAACCAATTTAACGTTAGGCTTAATTGAAATTAAGTTAAAAGAACATGGGTTATTAAGACAAACGAAGCTTTTTATGATCGATTCCGATTCAAAAATTCGATTAGGCACCATAAATGCAACATTTTTTAAAACAAGTCACAGTATACCCGATTGCTTGGGTATTGCATTCCATACTCCACAAGGCACAATTGTGCATACCGGCGACTTTAAATTTGATTTGACACCAGTGGACCATCAAGCTCCGGATATACACAAAATGGCGGAGTTAGGGCAAAAAGGTGTTCTACTACTTTTATCAGAAAGTACCAATGCGGAAAGACCTGGCTTTACTCAATCAGAGCTGGTTGTCGGTGAACATATTGAGGATGCGTTCCGTCACGCACCTCGAAAAATTTTCATTTCCACTTTTGCATCTAATGTAAACCGAGTACAACAAATAATACAAGCTGCTATTAAGACGAATCGGAAAATTGCTCTTCTAGGTAGAAGTATGGTTAATGTTGTTTCTGTAGCGATGGACCGTGGTTATTTGGAAATGCCTGAGGGAATGTTAATAGACGCTAGTGAAGTAAATACAATGAATCCAGAGAATGTAGCCATTATTTGTACCGGAAGCCAAGGGGAACCAATGGCAGCCTTATCTAGACTCTCTTCCTCTAGATTTCGCCAAGTAGAAGTACTTCCGGAAGATACAGTCATTATGGCTGCAAGTCCAATACCAGGGAATGAAAAAAGTGTATCACGAATTATAGATAACTTATTATTATTAGGGGCAAAAGTAATCTATGGATCGGGTAATGTAACTGGAATGCACGTTTCCGGTCACGCTTGCCAAGAAGAATTAAAACTAATGCTAACGTTAATGAAACCCAAATATTTCATTCCTATTCATGGAGAATACAGAATGCTACATAAGCATAGTATGTTAGCTGAAGCCGTAGGAGTTAATAGGGAGAACATATTTCTTATTAATAATGGTGACGTAGTAGATTTAATCGATAAAAAAGCAATTCAAACTCGTAGTGTTGATTCTGGAAATGTCTTTGTCGACGGCTTTGGAATTGGAGATGTTGGGAATATTATTTTACGCGATCGAAAAGTACTTTCAGAAGATGGAATGCTAGTAATCGTTATTACCTTAAGTAAGTCTCAAGGAAAAATAATTTCTGGACCCGACTTACTTTCAAGAGGTTTTGTATATGGACCAAATGCAGAGGAACTTTTAAATGAAGTAAACGAATCCATCAGCACGACTATTAAGAAATTGAGTGATAGAAGTAAAAATCAACGAGAATTAAAGCAAGATATTAAAAAGTCAATTGAACACCTTCTATATTCACGTACTAAAAAAAGACCAATGATCCTGCCAATCATAATTGATATATAAAAACACAAATCTCAAAACTGTCCTATTTAAGAATATTTTTCTTATAGGGCGGTTTTTTTTATTTGGTTTACCCCATTCGATGTTAGGTTAGTGTAAAATAATGTTAGAGTAAATTTAACAAATAAAGGAGTAATACATACATGCTAACATCCAAACAACTACTAGATATTGAAAAGCTTCAAAATGAATGTGAAACGTATGATCAGCTCCAGTTAAAATTAAACTGGGAAATGCTTCGGCATAGAGAGTCAGATCAACTAGATTACCTTCATTATGAAAACGGAGAACTAGTAGCCTTTTTAGGTTTATACGCTTTTGGTTCAACAGTAGAAGTATGCGGAATGGTAAAACCAAGCGAACGACGAAAAAGTCATTTCTCCCGATTGTTTCAGCAAGGCATGACTACGGCAAAACAAATGGGTTTTAAACGAATATTGTTAAATGCACCTTCCAGATCCACGGAAGCTAAAGCTTTTTTAACGAAACATGGAGCTAGCTATGGATTTTCCGAACATCAGATGAAGTGGCAAGAAAAGCATTTAGAAGAAGTACATGGTTTTACATTGCGACATGCAAATACTGAGGATTTAGAAATGCGTATTCGTTTAGATATCGAAGCATTTGATATAGCTAGAGAAGATGCACAAGCAATGGAAAGTAGAATAGACGGAGATGCGGACAACGATATGTTCATGATTGATGTAAACGAGGAAACCGTCGGGAAAATCCGTGTGAAACGAGAAAATGGTGAAGCTTGGATTTATGGATTTTCCATCTTACCGACATATCAAGGGAAAGGGATTGGAAGAAAAGTATTGAAAAGAGTAGTTAAGGAACAGTCTGAATCAAGACACTCTGTTCATTTGGAAGTAGAAACTTTAAATGAGCATGCACTTGGACTTTATCAATCAATAGGATTCCAAGTGGTTCATGCTCAAGACTACTATACGTATGAATAAATAATTAAAACCCTGGTTTTTCTACAAACCAGGGTTTTAATTATTTATTCTATTGTAAGGTCTCCCCTGTTTCAAGTAGACTTTTCAGATTGCTCAAAATCATTGGCCAGCCATTATTATAGCCTTTAAATCCATCGTTTTCTTCAACAAAATCCGTTGGCAAAAGATCCAAATGATTGAGTGTTAATTTTACAAACGAATTTATCTGTTTTAGTTCAAAGGATACCGTTGTAGGACGTTCACGTATTGTTTTATCTTCCAACCATTGAAAAGTATATGAAAGAAGTTGAAATGGCTCATTTATTAGTACTTTCCCTTGGTCTGTAATCTTTCCATTCTTATCTAAAAAGGAAACTATTGATCCTACTTGCCAATCAGTTTGAACTTGTAAATCAAACCAATATTTTTTTATAATATCGCTGCTAGTTAGAGCTTCCCAAAGCTTGTTCCGAGTTGTTGCGATGTAGATTTCATAAACAAATGTTGTATTAGTCATCATTTCCCCCCTCTAATATTAACTTATTAAGCTAATTTATTATTCCAATCACGAGCTAACATTCCATAAACAACATGATCAACATAATGGTCATACAGCCACTCGGCTTCTCGTACACAACCTTCTTCTGTGAAATTTAGTCTTTCTGGAATCGCTCTACTCTTATTATTTTCTACAGCTGCACGTATCTCTACTCTGTTCAATTTCAAATCATTAATCGCATAATCAACAAAAGCTTTTACTGATTTAGTCATTAAACCTAGCCCTACATAGTCATTACCAAGCCAGTAGCCAATACTTGTTGATTTATTACTCCAGTTGATTTGATGAAAGCCGATAACACCTGCAATTTTGCCATCATACCAAATTCCTGTTTGAAAACCATTATTGTCTGCAAATTGTTTCATCGTGGATTGAATAAAGTTCTGAGTGTCTGCAACAGACCTATTGTAATCGATAAATGGTAGCCATTCTTTCAGAGTTTCTTTTGAATGAATCGTCAAATCGAACAAATGTTCAGTGTCCCGTAAATCGAGCATTTTTAGTTTTGTTTTTTCATCAATTATGTATGTAAACATAAAATCCCTCCTTATTGTTGTTTATAATAATACTAGATTGTTTAGAATATTTCCAAATTATAATGAAATAATTAGTTTACATAATATAATTATATTAACCCTATTTTGTTAAAAGGGTTACTTTCTATCACTTGTATAATTTCTTTATCTTCTACATGCGTATATATTTGTGTAGTAGATACACTCGAGTGACCAAGAATATGTTGCAGACTTCTAATATCAGCACCATTTTTGTACATAACTGTTGCTGAAGTGTGTCTTAGCTTATGTGGTGTAATTTTTTCTTTATTTAAGCCGGAGTCGTTGTTGATTTGTTTAACAATTTTTGCAACGGTTTGGCGGGTTAGTCTTGTCCCCTTTTGAGATAAGAATAGAGCTTCATTGTCATTTACACCGTTTATGTATGTTCGTTCTTTTTTCATATAAACTTGAAGAGATTGGATACAAGCATTGTTTAAAAATACAGTACGTTCTTTGTCACCTTTCCCGATAACATGCAATACATTACCTTGGATAGATGTAAGATTTAGACTACATAGCTCTGTAACACGTAACCCTAAGTTTAAAAAGAACATCATCATACTATAATTACGATAATAATGGTTGCTCCTTTTTATCCCTTTTATAAACAACTCCGCTTCTTGTAGATCCATATAGATTGGCTTTTTCTTTCCTATTTTCGGGGATTCCAGCTCATCAGCAGGATTATCTTCTAATAGTCTTCTCTTTCCTTTTAAATATTTAAAAAATGATTTAAGTGTCGCTGCTTTTCTTGCTCTAGTTGCTGGACTATTTTTCCGCTGAACTTCACAAAACTCTAAAAATAAATACATGTCTTCTAATGATATTTCCTTAATAAAATCTATTGTAATGTCCTTAATGTTGATTTTATCCATATTGTCAATTTTAATATCATCTTTCACTGTTTTTAGAAATCTGAAAAACAAACTCAAATCATATTCATATTCTTTTCTTGTTCGTAGTGATTTTCCTTTAATCGTAGTTAAGTATATTAAAAAATCCTTTAGTAGTTTTGGAATTTCTCTCTGCAAAAATATCACCTCATATCCTCCTATTTTATCACAAAATAAAGTTCCCAAATATGAATTTGGGAACCTTAATGTATTTTTCAGTAAAAAATCTAATTGGAAGTAGATTTTATACACATAATCTTACTACTTTCAAATTCGCTCTGAGAAGCTTTTAACTTTTCCACTGCTAGTAATTGTACGTAATTTACCTCTCAACTCATATGAACCGTAAAATCTTATAAGAACAACATTTTACGATTGTTCCGCTTTTTTAAATTGTTTTTTACGGAATGCATATACAATTGCTAACAATATAGGAATAAAGAGAAAAACAGCTACGGAACTGGCTGTACTAGCGTGTGAGTCAAAGTTCTGTTTTGAAATAAAATCAGGAGCAATAACCATTGAAAGTACAATAACAATTATTAGTAAAGGATAAGTTAAAGGGCGATAATCTTTCAAATTAAATATTTGTGCCAAACCTATCGTTCCAGCATAAAAATATAACGCCATTTTAAAATAGAGCGATATTATCCATAATGCCGCCATTAGAACCTCAATGCGATTTAAGAAGTTTCCGATATTTATTTGCCTCGCTAATACGTAACTTGGATAAACTTGCCTAGCTGTTGTACTTGAACCTAAAACAAAAACGCATAACAGGGTGGCAATAATTATTACCAATCCACCAATAATATTTCCTAAAAAGAAAGATTTTTTTCCTTTTTTAACTTCTTTTACAAGTGAAGGAAATATCATTAATAAAACAAGAGAATTTACTGATGATGTAATAGTTACGTAAATAGAAGGCCTCCATAGAGTACCTATATCGGAAACAAAAAATGGTTCGAGATTTTGAATATCTACTTCCGGAAGAATAAAAATGACTAATCCTATAAAAAGGAATAGGAATAAAAAAATCAGTATTTCTGCGGATCGTGCTATTGTTTCTATACCAAGCCGAATACCCATAATTAAAATAGTTGACTTAAGAATATTTAGGTAAATAATCGGTGTATTTGGGTATAATTGTGATGATAAAAAGAAACCAGAATGGTTCAATAAACTCGCTGTAAATAAAATACATACAAAAATAAATAAAAGACTACTGAATTTACCAATCCATTTCCCAAAGATTTTTTCATTAAGTTGAACATAAGTGAGATTTGGAAACCAAGATGCTATTTTGGTGTAAAACCAAACAACCAATATACCTATTCCTGTACCTATAATAGCTGCAATCCATGCATCTTGCTTAGCGTCTGCAGCTATAACGGATGGTAGTTCAAGGATACTAGTACCAATCATAAAGAAAATGACAAGGACTAGGAATTGAAAAGGACTTATTTTAATATTTTGCATTCCATCACGCCTTTCTACAGCTGCTTTTCATTATTTTTTTGTATTTAATACATTAATTATAGGCTTTAAAACGAATGATAAAAAATCTGCCGGATTTGGAATTGCTTTATTTAGTGCCAATGCAACACTCAAGCCAAAACTTAAAGCAATGAGAAACGAAAAAACAATAATTCCTTTTTTATCCTTGTTTTTCAATAATTCTGGAATTTCTAGTTTTAAAATAATTCCAAAAACAATAATTAATCCTATTATTTTTTCCATAATTAGTTAGTCCCTTATTTTTTCTTTAAAAGAATTGTTAATTGAACCTATTAATTGAATATCAAGCTTTACAGAAACGTTTACTTTTAAATTAGGAAACTCTTCATCCCAATTTTTCTCTACTTTTTTCCATCCTTTTGGATCATCATGATAAATGGCTGCTCCAAATCCAAAAATATCAACGTCTACTTCTTTCTGCACTCTTTTTATTGTCTTTTCGATAGCATCTTTTGCTTCTTTTTCAAATGTTTTCTCTAATGCACGAAGTGTTTCTACTTTCATTAAATCGAGTTTACATTCTACTCCCCCAACATTTCCTTTGATTAGAATGTTGATATCTACTTCTGGCTTCCCATTTTTAAATTTACCTTTCATTTTTGAATTATATTGTTGAATTTCTATGTTAACTTTCCCCTTCTTAGGGCAGGAAATAGTTGCTACAGACTTGTTTATGTGATTAGTAACACTATTAAAACTTTTGGTTTCTTTTTCCTCCAACCAGGCTACAAGTTTATCTTTTTTAAAAATGGCTAATCCATCGAATTCTATTTTAGCGGCCGGTTTGATGGAATCTATATTAGACTTATCTGAACCACTTTTAGGATCGCCTATAATGTGAACACCAGTTAATACAGGTTGTTTACCTGTTCTATCTAGATCTCTTAACAGTTCAAGTAAAGTCACGCTTAATGTATTTGCATAAGTTTTATCTGAATTTAGTAGCGTAAAGTACATTTCTGCACCTGGAATGTTCTCTAATGGAGTTTGGACATTCAATATGTTTTCAGCAGTACTATCCTTTGCAATTGCAACATAGAAATCCCATCTTACTTCCCAATTTCTTGCAAGGAAATCTAATGAATCTCCTATCCCTTCTCTTGCTAAAGTTTCCCCTATTATTAACATTCTTAGATGCCCTAAGTACATAATTCTTGGAGAAGATTTGGTCAGTTGACGAATTGCTTCAAACACGGTTGGTCCTTTTGCTTTGTAAAGTGTTACTTGAGAGTGACCTGGTCCACCTCCTTTCGATGAAAGCTCAGATGGTACCGCAACTTGTGCAGAGACCAAATATTCATCATCGATTTTATCTATGCCAATTGCAACTATTATGGCAAGTTCATTTAACTCTCTTTTATCCCAACATCCAGAAACGAAAAGGATGAGAATTATTAGTATAAAAATTCCTTTTTTCACATATACTCTCTCCTTTACTCATCCTTCCCTCTCTCACTTGGTTTAGGAGGAGTAAAATTTTCTCTTACGTTATTTTTTGAGATTGCCTGAGGCCGCGTCTTCATTTTCCAAACTGGCAATCGAATTATCGTATCTTTTTGATCTGAAAGGTTAAAAGGTGCTAAAGGAGACATAAAAGGAACCCCAAATGAACGTAAACTGCATAAATGTAAAATAAGTGCTATAAAACCAATTGTCATGCCATAAAAACCAAACACTGCAGCTAATCCTATAAAAGCAAATCGTAGAATTCTACCAGCAATTGCAATATCATAGAGTGGTGAAACAAAACTAGATATAGCTGTAAGTGATACAACTATAACCATCGCCGCTGAGATAATACCTGCCTCAACAGCCGCAGTTCCAATGACAAATCCCCCTACAATTGACATAGCTGCACCTACTACTCTTGGCATTCTTAATCCTGCTTCTCGAAGTATTTCAAAAGCAATTTCCATAATCATTACTTCTATAAATGCTGGAAATGGAACTTTTTCACGTTGTGCCGCAACACTTATAAGCAGAGCTGGTGGTATCGTTTCTTGATGGAAAGTGAGGATGGAAATATAAAATGCAGGAAATAGCAACGAAATCAAAAAGGCAAAATAGCGTAGAAGACGAATTAAGGTTGCCATTAATGCCCGTTGATAATAGTCTTCTGTTGATTGAAAAAATTGAACAAATAATGCTGGAACCATTAAAACAAATGGTGTACCGTCAACCAGAATAGCTACTCTCCCCTGCAAAAGTGCTGCAGCGACAACATCAGGTCTTTCGGAATTATACATTGTTGGGAAAGGCGAATACTGTGAGTCTTGAATTAATTCCTCAATATAGGCACTTTCCAATATTCCATCAATGTTAATCGCATCTAATCTAGAATTTACTTCCTTAACAACACCATCTTCCGCTACTCCCTTAATATACATAATGGCGATATTCGTTTTGGACCGTTTCCCTACAACTTTGGATTCCATCCAAAGGTTTGGATCCTTAATGATGCGCCGAACAAGTGCAGTGTTGACTCGGATATTTTCAGAGAAGCCTTCTCTTGGACCTCTCACTACACTTTGAGCAGTTGCCTCGGTTACTCCACGTTCAGCCCAATGCCTATTACCAATTATTAATCCATTTGTATATCCATCCAACATTAGAATTGCGTCACCAGATAATAGGTGAGTAAATAGATCATCAAAATTGTTTAAATCCTTAATTTCTCCAACTGTCATAGCAAAATCTTTTAAAGTATTAATTATATTAGGATTTGGAGTTAAATCGTTTTCCAGTGATGTTCCTTTAATGTCCAACATTAGTGTTTCCAAAATAAAGTTTTGTAATGAAGCTGCATCGCTTAAACCATCCGTATAAACGACTGCTGCTTTTATACTCCCATCTTTACCAATTTTTATTTCACGGATTATAATATCTCCGCTTTTTCCAAGTGTTTCATTTATTTTTTGAATATTTTCTTGAATATTTGAATTTAGTGCAGTTTTTTCTTCTGACTCCTTCTCTTGAGGCGAAGGAGGCGGGGGATTTAATACAATATTATTATTCTTTTTAAAAAAACCCATACGTTCCCTCTTTATCATTTATTTATTTTTTTGTAGCATCTTTTGTCATAATAGAGTATTGCCAATTTAACAAGAGCTTATACTTTATTCCTATTTGAAGACATATTTACGAGATTTTTGTTTATTTTAATAGAATTCTTACTAATTGAGCTTATATCGATTTTTCATATAGGAGAAAATGACAAAAAAAACACCAAAGTGATTAAACTCTTGGTGTTTTAAAACTTGTATTATGTTTATTGAAACGTAAAATTTCTGTATCAGATAGTTAGGCTTATTTCTTCCTGATAAGTTCTAATATCAATATCTAGAACAATAAAGTTTGCAAGAAACCTTCTCTTAAATTTGTAGATTATTCAGCCTTAACTTGCTTCAAAGTAACTTCATTATGACCTTTTAGCTTATAAACTAGTGTCCCAACAATAAATCCTACGATTGCTGGTACTAACCAACTAAATCCATCTGAAGCAAGTGGTAACTTTGCAATTATGTTTGTTAAAACTGGTGTCTTTAATAAGGATCCAACGGTTTCTAAAAAGCTAACGATGAAAGTTAACAAAATAGCTCCTTGATAAGAACCAGCATTCGGAATAAACTTAGCAAAAACACCAAGTAATACTAATACAATAGCTACAGGGTACAATGCTAGGAAGATTGGCATGGCATACGTAACAATTGCTCCAACTCCTGCTGAACCTATAACAATCCCGACAACACAAATAATCCCAACCCAAACTCGATAATTTAGTTTATTTTTGGTCAAATCATTCAAGAATTCTCCGATAACAGCAATAACTCCAATTGCAGAGGTCAGACATGCTAAGGCAATTGCAACTGCAAGAGCTACCCCACCAATACTTCCAAGCGAACGATCAATTAATAGAGATACTAAAGCAGTATCTTCAATACCTTTTGGTGCAAACCCACTTCCTGATGCTCCAATAAATAACAAACCACCATATACAATCAGTAATCCTATACCTGCTATAAGTGTACCTGTTAACGCCATTTTCCGAGCAGATTTTCCTTTATAACCAAAGCCAGCGATCGCTGCTATAAATATTGGCGCACAAAATATTCCTGTCACTACATCTCCTGTTTGGTAAGCACTAATAAAAGCATTAGAAAATGAATTTTTAATATTTGTTACAACTGGAGCACCAATTGGGTCAAAAATACCTTTACCAACGATAAATAACAGGATAACTACTAGCAAAGGTGTAAGTATTTTTCCTATTTTATCAATTACATTTGATTTATCCATTGCAAAGTAAAAGCAAATTGCAAAGAATACAATAATTGTAACAATGGATGGAACACTAGGAAAAAGTTGATGAACTCCTAATTCATGGGTAGTTGCAGACATCCTTGGAATTGTTACAAACATTCCGATTCCAACCATTAATAACAAGTTAAACACTTTATAAAACCAAGGACTGATTGGTCTAGTTAAATCTTCAAATTTTCCACCAACATTTATAATCGCAATAACTGACAATAGTGGTAAAACGATTCCTGTTACACAAAAACCAACTAAAGCTACTATCCATTCAGTACCTGATACATTCCCTATAGATGGCGGAAATATTAAATTTCCTGCCCCGAAAAATATAGCAAATAATGCAAATCCTACTATTAAACTATGTTGTACTGTTTTACTCATAAAATTCCCCTCTTTCAAATATAACCCCATTGAAAACCCTTACAAAACTACAAGAAAACGTTCATCACATCTTCAGCGGTTCCTTTTCGTAGGAAGAGATGTGCGAAGTAAAGTAAAAAACTATAAGGCTGTTTAATTGACCCCCAAGTTCTAATTTTCTAATAGTTATTTTTTATAATATATAATTATGAGTAATAAAAAAAGGAGGTAAATATTTCACCCCCTTTGTAAAAACTTTTTACCTTAACTCGTATTTTTCCATCTTATATTTTAATAACTGTTTTGAAATTCCCAATCTTCTTGCTGACTCAGCCAGTTTACCACCCGTGTTTCTTAGTTCCCCAACAATTAAACTCTTTTCATATTCTTCGACTTTATCTTTTAGATTCATGCTGCTTTCCGTCTGATTAATTCCAATCGGGTTAGTTAAAGAATTTTTTATTTTGGTAGGAATATCATTCATAGTAATAATTTTTGAATTTGCATTGTTATATGCTGTTTCAATCGCATTTTTCAGTTCGCGCACGTTACCTGGCCAATTGTATTGTTTGAATAAGAATAATACATCTTCGTCCATTCTTTCCATTTTAATATGCATATGGCGATTATAAAACTGTATGAAATATTTCGTTAGCCCTTCGATATCCTCTTTTCTCTCTGACAATAAAGGCAAATCGATACGAAAAACACCTAAACGATAATATAAATCCTCACGTAATACCTTATTAGCAACTAACCTATCAGGATCCGCATTCATAGCAGCTATAACACGAATATTTAAATGAACATCATATGTACTACCCATTCGACGAATAATCTTATCTTCAATAACTTTCAATAACTTTGCCTAGATCTTTAAATCCAATGCATTTACTTCGTCTAAAAAAATTGTTCCTCCATTAGCTTGTTCAAATAAACCAATAATATCTGGTGTAGCAGTTACACTATCCTTTTCAGTTCCAAACAGAATATGCTCAATAAAATCAGTTTGAATCTCTGCACAATTAATAGAAACAAATGGTTGGATGAACCGTTTACTCAAGTTATGAATAGCTTGGGCTACAATTTCTTTTCCTGTTCCAGTTTCTCCATAAATTAATACAGTAGAGTCTGTGTTAGAAACTTTTTGAATCTTATTCTTCACTTCTTGCATGCAGTTACTTTCTGAAATAAAGTTATCTATCGTGTAAAAAGTATTATTTTTTCTATATATTTTATTTTCAGCAAATTGTTCAAGCTTTTGAATATCTTCTTTTTGATAAAAATGTTTTGAGAACTCTATAGCCCCAATTATTGTGTCTCCTTTTTTAATGGGAAAGGAGGAACTTTTCGATATATAGCTAAATCCATTTGTGGACGTTAATTTTTGTTCTGTATTCCATAATGATTCTCCAGTTTTTAACACATTCATCAAAGTGCTATTTTCTATAGATAGGTCTTTATAAAAAGACGTTATGTGCTTTCTTAAAAACTCTTCGGGCTTTAACCCTAATTGCTGTAAAATATTCAAATCCGCTAAATCATAAAAAATGGTAATACCGTTTGCATCGACTATTAAAACATTGTCGTAATCAGTCAAATGATAAAGTTCGATGAAATTCATTGATTTGCCAGTCCTTTCAATACCCTTGTTATCTGATGAAAATTATGGTTTCGGGTAAAAATACAAGGTTAAATAAATCTCATAAATTCCTCAAACCACTGTGCGCATTTAAAAGAGTTTTCCCATTCAGGATCACTGTCTTCTATTCCCCAACAAGCATATAATGTGGACATCGCTACGGCCGATTTTAAAAGTCTTTCTTTATTTAATTGCATTTCTTCACAGAGCAAAAAAACTCTCTGTTCTAATAATTGTCTTGGATCTGGTTTATTAAACAATTGATTTGTTAGAAATGAAATAAAGTCAAAGTACGTGTCACCTTTTACTCCCTTTGGATCAATTGCAAGCCATCCGTAATTATTTGAGTACAATATATTCTCATGATGTAAATCGCCATGCAACAAATCGTTATTGTCTGAGGAACTAGCTATTTCATTAAAATAAGTTTTTGCAAGAAATACAAAATGTTTGGAGATGGGACCTTCATTCGTATGATATTTTTCTAGATAACGATCGAATGCTTGCATCCAATCCGCTATAGACGGATGATTAGCATCTTTTTCCACTTTTCTTCGGAGAGTAGTCCAAACATAAGAATATTTTTTTACAGCAAGAAGTTCTTCTAATTCGGTAAGCATCGTACCAGGCTGTAAATGCTCTAATAGCATAACACCATTTTCAGAATCCGCTTTTATTAATTTGGCACACCCACTTCCATTGTACGTTTGGATTGTTCGTATCTCGTTTCCAAAATCGTAATTAGCAATTCCTAGTTTTAAGATTGCTCTTTTTCCGCTTTCGTCTATTACTTTTAAAACATAATTATATGATAAATTTTCTACTGCACCTTCTGAGTGAAGGTTCCATTTTTTCAAGTATGTATCCACCAATGTTTCTAATGTACCTAGCCATTCTTTTCCTTCTTCACCAAAAGCCCCAACAATCTTCATTTCAAAATCACGAGGATATTTCATCTATTTTACCTGCCTTTACAATTTAAAGTCTTCAAAATATTATCGCGCAATTCATTAATTTCTCGCAAAATTACCATCGACTTCTATTGTTTCAAAAATATTTATAAATGCACTTTTATCATGTTTGCGAACAATTTGTTTAATTTGCATCGTTTCATATCGTGTAACGACCATCATTAATATTTGTTTCTTTTCTCCCGTATAGCCACCAAAACCATCTGTAATAGTTAACCCTCGATAAATGGACTGTACTAATTCATTGCGTATTAAATCACCCTTAGTAGTTACAATCTGCATTGTCAGTTTTTCATGATTTGTGTAAATCGTATCAATCATCTTACCTGTCAAATAAATAGATAAAAGTGTATATAACGATATTTCCCAAGAGAAAACAGCTCCTGATATAAGTACTATGATGCCATTCATTCCAGTTAGTAGCAGGCCAACACTCATATTACTAGTACGTGAAATGATAATTGCAATAATATCCAAACCACCGGAAGTACCCGCGTACTTCAAAATTATCCCAACTCCCATTCCACTAATAATGCCACCGAAAATTGTTGATAGTAACATATTATCAGTAACAGCAACAACAGGGAGCACATATAAAAAAACAGATAATGAAAATACACAAAGAAGTGTACTAATTGTAATCTTTTTACCAAGTTTAAAGTACCCTAATACAAGTAGTGGTAAATTAAGTACAAAGTTCAGTAATCCGGTATCAAAAGGAGTAATAATTCCAAGTAAGATTGCAATTCCACTAATTCCTCCACTAAGTATTCCTTGAGGAACTAAAAACAAATTAAACCCAAATGCAATAATAAGTGACCCAACAACAACAATTAAATTTTTCATAATGACCCCCATATTCCTCTAATTAGATATAAAATTTTTCAGACAAAAAACTCGTCCCTTGTAAGGAACGAGTTTTTTACTCCCGTGAGCACCCATAATTCACAGTTTAACATAATAGACACTCTATTAATAAACTATTTACATGAAGAAACACACACTTCTTTTCTATAATCTTTTAAAGAATAATTTCCTGTTAAGATTTCTTTACAATTATTTTACCGTTGTCTAATTGTAAATTGATCAAGTTTAATCCATCTCCAAATATCGTTTGTGTATTCGAATGCCCAAAAATATCAATTTTACCTACATCCACTTTTGCTTGAAAAGTCGCATTAGAAGGTTCTTTATCGGTTTGTATTTCGATTAGACCATTATCAGTTTTAAAATCAATGGATCTTTCCAAATTATTTGTAATTAATACAATGCGTCCATTATCCGTTTTCGCTTTTAACTTGCCTTCTACATTATCCATTAGAATTTGTCCGTTATCCGTTTTAGTAAGAACAGAAACTGAATTAATATTCTTTAATTCAATAGAACCGTTATCTGTTTCTAAATCAACGTTTTTGACATTCAAATTTTCAGCAACTATACGTCCGTTATCTATCTTTGTCATAAGTTTACTGTATTCTTGCTTTGGTACATATACAGTTAGTTTAATGTCATGTGAAGTTAAACCAAATTGAATAAAGCTCCATCTTTTTTCTTTTAACTCAACTTCTAGTGTATCCCCTTTTACATCTGCATGAAAATTGTATCGGGACTTTTTTTTCATTTTTCCCGAAAACATTACTTTTGTTGTTTCGTTTTTCGTCGGTATAACTTCTACTAAAGCATTATCACTCAAGATATGAATGTTTGTGAAAGAATTATTTTCCACTATAATCTCATCTGATTTATTTATCAACGCGTCCTTTAAGTTTAAAAAAATACTAATTGCTGCTCCTACTAATAAAACAAATAATGATATAATAGCAATTTTTTTAATCCCCATCTACTTAATCCCCCATTTGATTGAACTATTTCTTATATCTTATTATACTGTACAGACAAAACATTCATATGGTCTCTAGGAGTGTTTTATATCAGCCCTAAGACGTAGAATTGTTATTATAGATAAGACTATTCACGAATAAATTTGATTCAAATTTGTTGTCAGAGCAGCGATATAAACGTATAATAAACTTATAGAATGAATAAAATAAAAAAGACCGAAAGATGTTGTAGCATCATTCGGTCAGAGTAACAGAGGTGCCCTCTAAGGGCTTCGACTTCTGAATGGTTTGACTACCCATCCCTACGAGCCGTTAACTCAAGGATGGGTTATTTTCTTTTCTGGTTAAATGAAAGTATTAACACGATTAATGTTGCAAAAGCTATAGCAAACATTAATGCCTCGAATACTGTCATTGGCGTCACCCCCTTCCATAGGAGAGTGAGCCGACCACCCTTGAGTCACCTATTCTATTACTATACCATTATACCACACGTATGTTCTGTTATGAGAATAAATGCTAAAAATAGCCTCAAAATTTTCACTATAAATTACCTTATACTAAAGTCCTCATCCAATCATCCTCTATGCTTGCTCGTAATGATATAAACCTCGACTGCATATCTTATTGGTTGTACCATTTCGGAACAAGTAACTTAAAATCATCAAATTGATCTATTGTAAAACGAGTATACTTTTGAAACTTTTCCAATTGATTTATACCACCTTCATGGCCCCAAACTTCTGCAAATACAATATGCATTGCTGCATACAAACGATGCAATTCCCAAAAAGAATCCGGTATAGACTTTTTATCATAATAACCATCGAAAACCCCTTTGGAATAGTTTCTACTAATTGGTACATTAAAATATTCCATTTTATAAAACTCATTGATCGGGTCCGCGTATGTAATTTTTTGCATATCTATCAAACCAGTAAAGGTATCTCCATGAACCAATATATTACCAGGGTGAAAATCATAATGTTGAACACAACATGGTCTACTTTTCAATAAATGTAAATTGTTTCGGATAAAAGGTAAGATGCTCTGATAGCGTGAATTTTTTTCTACTATTTCACTAAAACGGGGAGCTTGTAGTTCAAGTCGATTTCCCCAAGTCTCTTCCCAGGAAGGAAAGTTAGCTGGAGCAGGAAAACTATGCATTTTCTTAAGAGTTTTACCTACTTGAATACCAATTTTGTATTGATCTTTTTCACTTTTCAGCGGTAAAGCTTCTTCCCCATTTTCTCCATTTATATAATCTAAAATCATATATGCCTTATCTCCATATATTCCAACATCATGAACTTTAGGGATGTGGCTGTCCACTGAATGTACCTTATTTATTATTTCTGCTTGTTTTGTTAATTTATATATATCTCCATGTGGTGAAATACGTAGTAAATAGGTGTGGTCTACACACCATTTTTCATCGTCTGAAAACCCTTCTTCTATTAATTGAAAATAGGAGCATGTATTTAGAAATGGTATATCCAACTTATTCATTCTGTTCCTCCTCATTTTTTTCTGTATTGGAAGTTTTTGAACAACGAATTTTTACTTTACATTATTTTCAGATAGTTCGCAACAAAATTTTCCATAATAAAAAGCCGCTCGTAGATTGAATAACGGAGCCGCTTTTTAAAGATTAAAGTATTTGGAGTATCCCGTGTTCATAGTGTTTTGATTGCACAGAAACTTTGGAGCGCTGATTATCCCTATCTCTTATATGGAGAAATGGTTGCTTTTAGAGAAAATTGGTTGCTCTTTCCACGGAAATGGTTGCTGATAGTGTAGAATTTGTTGCTTTCACCTTGCACTTGGTTGCTCTTTGACAGTTTTTAACTTATTAATTTACAGAACGAACGTTCGTTAAAACATTTATTGCGAACATGATTACACTAAATACAACTATTACTCCTCCAATTGCTGTAAAAATGGTTGCAACTTCAGACCCATTTAAAATAAGTACTGAAAGAGCAATCATCATTAGTGGAAGTCCAATATTAGCACTCCAGAAATGGAGTTTTGCATAGAGATTTTTACTAGTATTTGGAAATAAATGATACACAAATCCAGCTAAAGCAAAAGAAGCCCAGCCCAAAAGATTGATGTGTACATGTACTCCTTTTAATTCGTAATCATGTGCCATAGACATATAGAGTCCTAAAATAACACCAATGGCAAAATAGACTACCGCGATTTGAAGAAATCGGACACCCATTCTTTCGTTTCCCCTTTCGAATAATAGAATAATAGTGCTTATTTATTCTATTTCAAAATTAGAAAGAGTATTCTTTCAATAGATAAAGAATAAGAACAGGCTTATTTCCAAACGTCGTTAAGCTTATCAGCATAAAAAAGGATTGCTCTTTTGTAATTCAAAACTTCATCATCTTTAGTAGTATCTAACAAGCATTTTAATAATAACTCCACAGCACTTTGATGCTCTTTTAAGTTATAGAGTGTCATTGAATAGAAAACTTGGATTGCTTTATTGCTTGGGAAAAGTTCCATTCCTTTCAAAAAAACATGTTTTGACTTCTTATATTCACCAAGTGTTCTATACGTACTTCCTAAGCCTAACAAAGCTCCTTCTAAATCAGCACGGGAGAGCCCTAATTCAATAGCTTTTTCGTAATAAGGTACTGCCTTTAACTCCTCTCCTAATACATCGTAACTCCAAGCACATTGATATTGAATGCTTGCATCAGCAGGTGACCGTTTTACTAATTTTAGTAATAATTCATTTGATTCCTTTTTCTTACCCTCGTTCCGCAAACTTATGGCGTGTTCTAGTTCTGTTGGCATGTAAAATATTCCTCCTAAATAAAGGTTAAAAGGTTTTTTCCTTCTCTTAATAGAATAGTATAAAAAAGGAGTGAAAATTTTGAATGTATTAAGTATCGTTTACTTAGTTCTTTCCATCATACTTATCGGTCGTATCGTTTATCAGATAATAAAAAAGAAACGGTTACCTCACAGCAACTATACGCCATTCGATGATATGATGATGGGAATGGATCCGGAATTAAAAGAAAATAATCAAATTCTTGCAGATACGAAACATGAAACAAATTATGAAGAGAGAACTACTCGAAAAGGGTAGTTTTCATTTTTATTCCATTACCAAAGAAATCAGCTGATGTCTCGTCTGAAATCCAGCAGCTTTATATAAGTGAATAGCTTTTTCGTTTCTTGATCCTATACATAAAGAAACCTCAAGTATCTCTTCATAAGAAAAAAGATGGCTTAGTGCTGCTCCTATTAGCGTCTTTCCAATCCCTTGTTTACGATAGGATGGAGAAACGGCGATATATTCAATCGTTCCTTCCTTATGAGCCGGATTCGCTTCCACATACAAATACCCTATTAACTTTTCATTTGAATCTTCCATGATTAGTAATAAATTGTCCTTATCAATACGATTTAATATTTCTTCCGCACTATAATATGTATTTGGAAAAGTATGTTTATGTAGTTCAAAAAAGTCGTCTTTAAAGGAATCGTTATATTTTACGATATCTTTATGTTTCGGATTATGAAAGCTATGTCGTAGAGCTTCCAATATAAAGTGACTCCCCTTTTCTATCGCATTCTTTTCTAACGCAAAGCTCCTCACATTCGAGTTTTGTTTATTTACAAAAAAACGATAGGTATGTATTTCTATAGGTACAAGAACTTGTAACCTTTCCCACAAATCATTTGCAAGCATACTAAAATTCTGACAATCTCTAATGAACGGTCCCCACACTTCTGCACTTTTACTTTCCATATCGATATCAAAACCTAATGCCCCTATTATTTCGCCATTGACGTATGCTAATGCAAATGACTTTGATAAATCCAAATCTGAAAAATCGTGAAGAAGTGTATGTAATATTTCTTTTTCCTCAGTGCCACAATATCCAATATGTTGTTTAGGCTCAACATTCATTTCTGCCAAAAAGTGTGCTAATTTATGTGTATCTAGTGCGTTAACCATTATTAATCACCTTCATTTTCAATAATAAATAGAATCATCAGTTATTTCATCAGTATACTTAAATTTATTAAGTTTTGCTATCCACTTTCTCAATTTATTCCAATAATTAAAAATTTCTTTTGTTGAGTCGTACTTCCCGTCCCAGTCGAATATGATTCTAAGAAATCATTTTTACGGAGGGCTCCATTTTATGAATTCATTAGCAACCTATTTCCTTCTTGGTGTTTCCTTAGCAGCTCCAATTGGGCCAGTCAAAGCAACATTATTAAATACAGGAATTAAAAATGGTTTTTACCATGCTTGGTTCTTTAGCATGGGCGCTATCGTGACCGACATATTATATATGCTAATGGTCTACTTTGGCGTTGCTCAGTTTATAGATTCTCCATTTATGAAAACATTTTTGTGGTCTTTCGGCTTTTTTGTACTTATGTATACAGGAATTGAAAATATTTTAACCTTACATACTATATCCACTAATACAAAACATAAAAAAGTTATTCGTTTGCGACACTCCATGATAGCGGGTCTATTAATGGCATTATTAAATCCATTGACCATTTTATTTTGGTTAGGTATCTATGGGTCAATTCTTGTTGGAGGATCTGGAAATACATCGGGTATTCAAGTTATCGTTTTTAGTATAACGATTTTACTCGGAATAGCATTGGTTGATCTTTTTATGTCAGTTATTTCAAGTACATCTCGGAAGCTATTATCAGGTCCATTATTGAAAATTATCTCATTAGTTTCTTCATTATCTATGATAGGATTTGGCATTTATTTTGGTATTCAAGCATATCACTCCATCTTTTAAATAGGTAGAAGCATAATAACGCATAGATTGGGAATCATACCTCTTACTAATGATTTATATGAGGTGTCCAATGGAAAACACGAACAACGTTGAAAATAAGGTTAGTATTTGGTGCATCATAAGCCTCGCCTCCATACCGCTAGTCATGACCCTTGGTAATTCCATGTTAATACCTGTACTACCAATATTAGAGAAAAAGGTTGGAATTTCTTCTTTCCAGTCCAGTATGATTATTACAAGCTATTCGGTTGCTGCGATTCTTCTCATACCTATTGCTGGTTATCTATCCGATCGTTTTGGTAGAAAAAAAATCATTTTACCCAGTTTAGTACTCGCACTTATTGGAGGATTAATCGCAGGCTTTGCTTCTTGGAAAATGGAAAATCCATATACATGGATTATTATCGGGAGAATTTTACAAGGCGTCGGAGCTTCAGGTGCGATGCCGATTGTTTTGCCACTTGTCGGTGATTTGTATAAAGGTGATGATGAAAAGACAAGCTCTTGTTTAGGAATTATCGAAACTTCGAACACATTCGGTAAAGTGTTAAGCCCGATATTGGGATCCGTTTTTGCAGCCCTCCTATGGTTTTTACCTTTCTTCTCCATTTCTATCTTCAGTCTAATATCCATTATACTTATCTTTTTCTTTGTAAAAGTTCCTAAGGAAAAGGATGAACCAACTAACTTGAAAGACTTCCTAAGCAACATTAAGAAAACCTTTAAGTTAGAAGGAAGATGGTTATATACTGTTTTCCTAATGGGTATATATGCAATGCTAATACTATTCGGCGTGTTATTCTTCTTATCCGAAAACCTTGAAAAAGTGCATGCTATAAAAGGAGTCAAAAAAGGATTTGTTCTAGCCATTCCCCTTTTACTGCTTTGTATTGCTTCTTTTATAACTGGTCGAAAAATTAAAGGAAGTTTGCCAATTATAAAACGAATGATGGTTATATGTTTGATCGTCACATCCGCCAGTGTAATTTTTGTCGGCTTTACAAAAGAAAAACTAGTTCTTCTTTTAGTTGTAACGAGCATCGTGGGTATTGCGATTGGCGCATTACTTCCAGTTTTAGATGCAATAATAACGGGAAACATAAAAAAAGAAGAGCGAGGAACTGTCACTTCATTTTACAGCTCCGCAAGATTTATTGGGGTTGCTGCAGGTCCTCCTATCATGTCACTCGTTATGAAGAATTACCTCAATGTAAGCTATATTACAGTTGGTGTTCTTGGACTTGTCCTTTTATTCCTCGTGTTTAAGTTTGTTAAAGTAGAGGATATTGAAAAGAAGGAAACTGCATAAAGAAAGTGGTATTAAAGTATTGTCTATGCGACTATCTCTTGTTGCATTCACCCTCTAACTTGGAGACTTTAGTATTTCCATAAAAAGAGTAGCTATCCCCAATGGAAATAGCTACTCTTCTTTAGTTAATAACTTTCTTTAGATGCTTGAATAAGCGTTTGAATTGTATTTAAATCTTGATGATAAAATGCATCTACAATTGCACTACCAACGATAACTCCGTCAGAAACAGCGACCATACTTTCCACTTGTTCTGGTGTGGAAATTCCGAATCCTGCGAGAACTGGAATGGTACTTTGTTCCTTTAATTTTGCTAAATGTTGCTTCAACAATTCATCAAAACCATCACGTATACCTGTAATACCATTAACAGTTACTGCGTAAATAAACCCCTCGGCAACAGCTAAAATTTTTGCAATTCGATCAGGTGGACTTGTTAACGAAACTAAGGGAACAAGTGCAACGTCTGTCGCTACAAGTGCTTTTCGAAGGATATCACTTTCCTCTAAAGGTAAATCAGGTACGATTACTCCCCCAATTCCTATACGCTCACAATCTACTGCAAACTGATCTAATCCGTAATTTAGTAAAGGATTATAATAAGTCATTAGAACAAGCGGTACTTTAATTTCTTCATAAAACTGGTCGATTTCTTTTATTATTAAGCGAAGTGTAGTTCCATTTGCTAGTGCGCGTTTTCCTGCTAGTTGAATCGTTGTTCCATCTGCTACTGGATCTGAAAATGGGATACCTAACTCTATAGCGGTGGCACCTTCTCCTTGGAGAAATAGAATTTTTGATTTCAATGTTTCGAGTCCACCATCACCAGCCATTATATATGGTATAAACGCTTTTTCTTCCTGACTGTTGCATGCTAAAATTGCTTCTGTCAATCGCTTCTTCCTCATTTCATTTACCTCCCAGCGCATCTCTAACTGTCTGAACGTCCTTATCGCCACGACCAGAAAGACAAATAACTAAAATCTGATTTGGTTTCATTTCTTTCGCAATACGTGCAGCATAAAATATGGCGTGAGCACTTTCTAAAGCAGGAATGATCCCTTCTTTTTTTGAAAGTAGTTGTAGTCCTTCCAAAGCCTCTGAGTCTGTTACTGATGTATATTTCACCCGACCGATATCATGTAAATAACTATGTTCTGGACCAATAGCAGGGTAATCAAGTCCTGCAGAAATGGAATGGGCTTCTTGGATAAACCCGTTTTCATCCTGCAAAATATACATATAAGCTCCGTGTAAAACGCCTTCTTTTTCTTCTGCTACAGCAGACGCATGTCTCCCAGTATTAATACCTTTACCACCTGCCTCTATGCCGTAAAGTGCTACTTCTTCATCTTCAACAAATGGGTGGAACATACCGATTGCGTTACTACCTCCACCCACACATGCAACAACTGCATCTGGTAACCTACCTTCCTTTTCAAGGATTTGATGACGGGTTTCCACGCCAATTACTCGTTGAAAATCACGGACGATTCTAGGAAATGGGTGAGGTCCAAGAGCAGAGCCTAAAATATAATGCGTATCCTCAACATTGGACACCCAGTAACGAAGCGCTTCGTTCACCGCGTCTTTTAGAGTACCCGATCCTTGTTCAACCGACACGACTCTTGCACCGAGCAATTCCATGCGAAAAACATTAAGTTCCTGTCTGCGCACATCTTCTCTCCCCATGAAAACTACGCATTCTAAATCGAATAGCGCACAAACTGTAGCCGTTGCAACCCCGTGCTGTCCCGCTCCTGTTTCTGCAACTATTTTCTTTTTCCCCATACGTTTTGCAAGTAATGCCTGACCAATCGTATTATTGATCTTATGCGCTCCTGTATGGTTTAGATCTTCTCTTTTTAAGTAAATTTTTGCCCCTCCAAGTTCTTTTGTAAGACGTTCTGCATAGTATAGAGGCGTTTCACGACCTACATAATCTTTTAAATAATAAGCCACTTCTTTTGCAAAAGAAGGATCCGTTATTGCTTCTTCATAAGTTTGTTCTAATTCAATTAGTGCAGTCATTAAAGTTTCCGGTACATACTGCCCACCAAAGCGACCATATCTCCCTGTTTCTTCTTTTACCATTTGCTCATCTCTCCTCAACTTTAACTGCACGAATAAACGCACGAATCAACTCAGCATCTTTTCTGCCCTCTATCTCTACTCCACTAGAAACGTCCACCATATAAGGATTAACTCGTTCAATTGCTTCTCTGACATTGAAAGGATTCAATCCACCAGCTAAAATAATTTTGTTATCTGCTATGCTATTTACTTTCAATAATTGCCAATCGAATGTATGTCCGCTCCCCCCTTGATAATCGATTCCAGGAGCATCAAATAAGTAGTATTCCGTTGTAAACTTCTCTGCTAGTGTTACATCCACTTCGCTTAAAATAGATAATGCTTTAATAGAAGGAAATCCATTCATTTGGATAAATTTAGATGTTTCATTGCCATGATATTGAACCAAATCTAAAGGTACTTCTCGAAAAACAGTTTCTAACTCTTCTCTTGATGGATTCACAAAAACACCAACTTTTAGGATGTGCGGAGGAATTTCTTCAGCTAGTAGTTTTGCTTGTTCAAGCGTCAGTTTTCGCTTACTCGGTGCAAACACAAAGCCTATAGCATCTGCTCCCGCATCTATCGCTACTTGTACATGCTCTTTTTCCATTAATCCACAGATCTTTACTTTCGTCATACAGTTACAACACCTCGCTTCACTTTTAAAGCACTTATTGCAGCACTTACATCCTCACTTTTCATAAGCGATTCTCCTACAAGCACTGCACTTACACCATACCTCGCTACTCGAGCTGCATCTTCCGCATTCCAAATACCACTTTCACTAATCAATACTCGTTCTTCGTGGAAAGGGAATATAGAAGCAATTTCAGCAGTACGAGATAAGTCTACTTCAAAAGTACGTAAATCTCGGTTATTAACACCAATGAGCTTGGCTCCCACTTTTAAAGCAGTTTCTAACTCGTTTGAATCATGTATCTCTACTAGCACTTCCAATCCTGCAGATATTGCGTATTCATAAAGGTCTTGCAGTTCTATTTCACTTAGTGCTGCAACTATTAATAGAATGACAGATGCTCCAGCATTAATCGCTTGATCAATTTGTACTTTATGAAGTATGAAATCTTTACATAATAACGGGATAGGCACCGAATCAGAAATAACAGTTAAATCTTGAAATGAACCTCGAAAAAAGGATATATCTGTCAAAACGGATATACAAGCAGCTCCAGCATTATAGTAGGCGTTTGCTTGCTCTACAGGATTTACTCCTTCTGCAATTAATCCCTTAGATGGAGATGCACGCTTTATTTCTGAAATGATTTGCAAATGCTCCGTACCATATAATTGATCGAACAAACTTGGACGTGTAATTTTATGTTTCTTTATTGGAATATCATTTTCTAACATTGTTTCAATTTGTTTCTTTTTCTCAAAAAGAATCTTATCTAAAATAGTCGTCATCAAACTACCTCCTGTTTACAGGCATTGGTAGAAAATTCAATAATAGCTTCTAACTTTTCTAAAGCTTTTCCAGACATAATACTATCAGTCGCTAATTTTATACCTTCAGGAATATTGCTGACCATTCCATTTGTAAAAAAACCAATTCCAGCGTTAAAAATCACCGTATCAAAATAAGGACTCCGCTCTCCTCGGAATACTGACTTCATAATTTTTGCATTTTCCTGCGCATTTCCACCTTTTATTGCAGATATGGGAGCAGAGGTTAAACCAACATCTTCTGGTGTTAACGTAAACGGAATTAAATCGCCTTTATCGACCAAAACAAAATCATTTTGCCCTGCTAAAGATGCCTCATCCATACCTCCTGATCCGCACACGACAATTGCTCTTTCTCTACCAAGCATTTGTAAAACGGATGCATATTCCATCGTAAAACCCGGTCTATTAATACCAGTATATTGACTCTTTAAAGCCACTGGATTCGTTAGCGGCCCAATAAGATTAAAAATTGTTGGTTTACCAATTTGTTGTCGAACGACACCTAATCGCTTTAATTTCGGATGAATAGTTGATGCATTAAGAAAAGTAATACCCTCTCGTACAAGTAAATCCATTGATGCTTCCGTATTGATATCTGAAGGGATTCCTAAGGCCTCTAAAACATCTGTGCTACCGGCTTTACTTGTAATTTTCCTATTTCCGTGTTTCACGATAGATGCTCCTGCTCCTGCTAATACAAAAGCAGAAGACGTGCTAATGTTGAAACTGTTTAAGCTATCTCCACCAGTACCACAGTTATCCATATAATCTCCTTTAGGATAGTTTAATTCCAAAGCAAATGATTTCATAACAGAAGCAAGAGCTGCAACTTCGTAAGCAGTTTCTCCTTTTTTGGAAAGCGCAATTAGGAAATCTGTGATTAATTGCAGATCTGTTGTTTCATTAAACATTAATTGTGATACCTCTATCATCTCTTCATACATTAAATGCTCGTTCTTCTCTACTTTTTCAATAAAGTTTCTCATCTAAATCTCTCCTCGTCTCAGCTCTTCTAAATCACTTCAAAACTTCTAGTAAGGACCGTGCTTTATTAAACGTTTCTTTATATTCCAATTTAGGTTCAGATGCTGCAACAATACCTGCACCTGCTTGCACATACGCTTTCCCATGTTTTAAAAGCATTGTACGTATCGTTAGAGCAAAGTCCATATTTCCATTAAATGCGAGGTATCCAATTGAGCCTCCATAAAAACTACGTTGCATAAGCTCTAATTCCTCAATAATTTCTATTGATCGTTGTTTTGGTGAACCTGTTACAGTACCAGCCGGAAAACAGGACATTAGACCATCGAGCGGATGCAATACCGGTGCTAATACTCCTTCTACTTCCGATACAATATGCATGACATGTTCATACCGAACAATTTTTTTATAGTTTGTTACTTGTACAGATTCTGGCACACAAACTTTTCCTAATTCCTTGATACTAAGATCAACAAGCATATTATGTTCAGAAATTTCTTTAGGGTCAGTTAACAGTTCTTTTTCAAGCAAAACATCTTCTTCAGCAGTTCTCCCTCTTCTACGGGTACCAGCAATCGGATTTGTTGTTACCTTTCTATCAATAACCTGAACTAGACTTTCTGGTGAAGTTCCTACGATGACATACTCATCAAATTCCATATAGTACATATAAGGTGAAGGATTACGTTTTCTTAGTTTTCGATATAATGAAAATGGATCACCTTTAAAATTAGCTACAAGTCGACGAGATAGCACAACTTGTTCCACTTCACCTTTTTCAATATAATCTTTTGCTTTAAGAACAAGTTCTTCAAATTGTTCTTGTGTTATGGAACATGAATATTCAGCTATTTGAATTTCTCCATCTTGTAGCTCACTTCGTGAAAGAATTTGGTCCGCTATAGAATCCAAATTAGGTAGTTCTCCATCTGATCCGGTATCTGTATTTATTAGAGTAACTTCATCTAATTGATGATCAAAGATAACGAGCGTTTCATAAACATTGAAATAGACATTTGGTAAACCGATTTCATCTTCTAAAGGCGAATTTTTATTTATACATGCCTCATAACCAATGTATCCAACTGCCCCACCTGTAAATGGTAACCCTGTATTATCCGGAATACTTGGCATTAACCTTTTTAATAGTTCAAAAACATTTCCTTCATGCGTGTACTCTTTACCATTCTCGTAGAAGTGTTCGATTAGTTTTCCACTACGAACCGTATACGATTTCAATGGATTTACCCCTATAAACGAATATCTACCTGAGCTATCATGCTTAGCTGAACTTTCTAATAAAAATTTCCTTTTCCCTTTCAATCTTCTCAAAATCAAAATCGGAGTCAAAGAATCCCCATTCAATTTTTTCATCGTTGTTCGCAAGCTTACTTGTTCTGTTCTCATCTAATTCTCTCCTCTGCTCATCTCAACTATTTTCTTTTAAAAGAAATAAAAAAAGTCCTCTTCAAAGGAATTCAGAAAAATCCCTTTGAAGAGGACGGTGTTGACCGCGTTGCCACCTCTAGTTGGAGCGTTACCACTCCCACTCAATATCCTGTAACGTAGGAAATACGTCTACCCCTAAAACGAATAATCGTTCTCAAAGTAGCTTTCATAAGTCCATTCACACTAGCTACAAATCAGTTCCCACCAACCACTGACTCTCTTTATTGCACACTAGTGTTACTCCTCTTATTCAAACAATTTCTCAACTATGCTCATCTAATCTCGGCTCGTCTGTTCTATGGGCGACACCGCTCCCGGTGCCTTCTACCCGTATCCGAACATAAAAGTTATTGTTTATGTTAGTACGAATACTTCTAATTGTCAAACTATTTTTTGTGATTATTTAAACTAATACTAATTTTTTTCTTTTAAAGGATCGTATGACCAATGGAAAACGATACTTAGGTGCGGATAACTCCGCTTTATGTTTATAATATGATTAAGTAAAGACTGAAAACATACAGAGTAAGAAAGAAGAGAAAACTATGAAAAGAATCCTTGTAATAAGTGATATTCACGGTGAATTAGAGAAATTTGAAAAATTGCTTGTAGAAGCAGATTACAATCCAGAATTAGACCAATTGATATTATTAGGTGATTATGTAGATCGTGGCCCTAATGCAAAAGGTGTTATTGAAAAAGTAATGAGTTTAAAAAAATCCGGAGCCCGACTACTAAAAGGTAATCATGAGGATATGATGATAAAAGCGTTAACGACTGATGTAGAGAGATCATGGAACCACTGGGTTAAGAGGTGTGGAGGGGATAAAACCTTATTTAGCTATGGGTATTCCGAAAAAGAAACTGAAGTTAGTAAAGAAAATTTTCAAAAACCTCTGTTAGAATCCGAAGAGCTGAAGAAACATTTAGAATTTGTCCAAAACCTTGAAAACTATATTGAAACAGACGATTATATTTTTGTTCACGCTGGCGTTCACCCAACAACACCTATCTCTGAGACAGATCCATATATATTAGTATGGATCCGAGACGAATTTCATAAAGGATACAACGGTGATAAGACTGTAATATTCGGCCATACAGAAACAAATCTACTTCATGAGGATGAAGAAAATCACCATGTTTTTTTCGGGAGCAATCGAATCATTGGCATTGATGGTGGAGCAGTATATGGGGGGCAAATGAATTGCCTTGAGTTGCCTAGTAAGAGAGTATTTTCGGTGAGATAAGATATCACTTAAAAATGTTGAACTTAGTCCTAAATAGTAGTTACTTTAAAGAGTGTCTCTATTCTGCGTGAGTCAAGCCCAATTAATAATAAAAAAGATAGTAGAACTGAATGAAATATCTACAAATAGGAAATTCAATTTATAGAGACTTTTTACAAGTCTCTATAAATTTTGTTACTAGTAAACTTTGTTTCTCGTTTTTTCTTGTGCAAATTGCAATTTTATGTGCCACATGGATATCTTGAACATATACTCTAGCTAACTGATTATTTTCCACATATTCACGGACAACAAGAGATGAAATAAAGTTTGCTCCGTAGCCCGCCATTACGGAGCGAATTGTTTCATTCAAACCGTTGAATTGCAAAGCTACTTTTGGTGGTTTTACTTGGTAGGTCTGACAAAGAGAAAAAAGATGTTCTCTCATTGAGCTTCCTTCTTCACGCATTATAAATGGCTCCTTCACCATATCAGCTAGTGAAATATATTGATTTGCATATGGGTGATGAGGTGAAACAACAAACCAAAGCTCATCTTCAAGTAATTCGTCCCACTCAACTTCTGCTGGCCTTTCCGATATACCTCCTCCATATATAGCGATATCTGCTTTAAATTGCTTTAATTGCTCAAAGGCTTCTTTTGTGTTTGTTGTTGAAATGACTAAATTTACATCTTCATTGGAAGCCAAAAAAGTAGCTGCCCATTTAGGAATTAAATAATTTGCTGGCAAATAAGTAGCAACAATATGAATCTTTCCCTTTCTGGCCAAACGATAATCTTCAATAAACGATTCAATATGTTCTTCAAAAGCATAAAAATTCTTTGCTTTTTCCGCTAACTCTTCTCCAAACTCAGTTAATAGAACTCCGCGCCCGTGCTTCTTAAATAATGGAATTCCTATTTCTTGTTCGAATTTTTTAATCTGGCTAGAAACAGCAGGTTGACTAATTCTCATCTCTTCCGCTGCTTTAGTAAAACTACTAGTAATCGCTACTTGATGAAAAAGCTTTAACCCATGAAGATTCATCTTTTCACTCCCATTCATAAATAAAAGTTATGAATTAGTAATAATAATATATTTTTTTTATGTTTTATTTTAACATACACTAATCCTGTAAGCATGAAAATAAAACAGAAATAGAGGAGAATATCATGAGAAATGACTTAACTTGGAATGAAGTGGATGAGTATTTTATTGATAAACTAATACCATTTGATTCAATACTTGAACATGTACTAAAAACAAATAAAGAGGCTGGTATTCCAGAGATCGATGTGTCTCCTACACAAGGAAAGTTATTGTATCTATTAGCTAAAATAAAAGGGGCAAAGAATGTTTTAGAAATAGGTACCCTTGGTGGGTACAGTAGTATATGGCTCTCACGTGCTCTACCTGAAAATGGAAAAGTATACACACTTGAGATTGAGCCAGAATATGCAAAAATTGCAGTGAAGAATATCCGACATGCAAATTGTCAAAATAAAGTAGAAGTAATTGTTGGAAAAGCGCTTGATAGTTTGTCAGACTTGAAAGAAAAAGGAGTTTCCCCCTTCGACTTGATCTTTATCGATGCTGATAAACCTAATAATCCACATTATTTAAAATGGGCATTAGACTTAGCTAAGTCGGGGACGCTTATTATTGCTGATAATGTAGTAAGAAACGGAGAAGTAATGGATGAAATAAGTAAAGATGAACGAGTACAAGGCGTGCGCAAATTTATAGAGTTATTGGAAAACGAACCTCGAATAGAGTCTACCGCTATTCAAACAGTCGGTATTAAAGGGTATGATGGTTTTGTGCTTAGTGTTGTAAAATAAACTCTAATTAAGGATAAAAGTAAAATCGGATATGAGATACAAAATTATATCCGATTTTCTTTAACGTTAACCTCTCAACTTGACGGTTTTATTTACAATAAAATTGTATGGTAAGCTTATTTTTATTTCTGTTCCTTCTATGAACATTTTTTCCTAGCTCTACTCCTTGCAGAACTGCATTAAATGGAGCTCCGCAATAACGTTTAATACCAACGTTCCGATTTATACCATTTACTCTAAAAGAACTGGTATTACTTATTCAAATTGCATTTTTTCTTTTTTTCCCAATCATTCTCTAGGAGACTAAATGTAATTATGTCTTCATAATGGTCATATAACCACTGTCCATCACGTTTTGTTCCTTCTTGAACAAAACCTAATTTTGTTGGGATTGCAATACTTTTCAGATTATTAGCTGCAACCTGAATCTCAATTCTATTTAAATTGATAATTTTAAATAGGTAATCTATTATTGACTGTAAACTTTTAGTTATAATACCTTTTCCTTGTTCTTCTTCAGATAGAAAATAACCAACAGAGGTTGATCTATTTTTCCAATCAATATAAGGGAGACCAATCATTCCAACTAATTTTCCATTATACCTAATACCAGCATCGAATCCATTATTATCGGCATAATTTTTTATCCAAATTGGAATAATAGGCTCAAAATCCGCTGCTGATTTTCTCTTATCAACCCAGAGCAACCATCTTCTTAAATACTCTCTGTTCTTGTCCACAAGATTAAATAACTCCTCTTTGTGTTGCTGTTGTAATAACTCAATTTCTATTTGATCATTCATTTTAAATGAAAACATCTTAAAACCTCCAAACATTTTGGCAAGTATAAAACATAATGACGATATTTAATAAAATCAGATATTAGAATGAATACTAATATCCGATTTTGTATAATAGAATCCTCACTCTGCTGGCATTATTTGCAACGAAATAGTATGATTTGCTATTTTAATTTCTGTTCCAACAGGTGTATTTTCTGTAAACAATAAATTACGCATTAACAAGTTTAGTTGCAACATAGGCTTAAACTTTTCAATAACTAGCTGAAGTTCTTCATCTGCACTTACAGCAATATCCACACGCATATCGATTGGTAATTTCAGTTGTTTTCTATATGCTTGTATTGCGCGTATTAACTCACGCGCCAATCCTTCTTGAATCAGTTCTTCGGTTAAAGAAAGATTTAAAGTTACGGTGTATGCACCATTTGTTGCTGAAGCATATCCCTCTTTTGCTATGTTTTCAATCAGAACATCTTCTAACATTACATTTTCTTTCTCATATTCTAAAAAGCCCTCTTGCAAAAACTTTCGAACTTGTTTGTCATCTAATGACTGAAGCCAAGTATTAATTGCATTCGACTGCTTACCAAACTTTGAACCTGATTTTTTGAAATCGAGTTTTATTTTTGTAGTTACAAACTTCCCTTCATTTTCCGTTTGTTCAAATACCTTCACATTTAACTCATCTAGTATGATATCTTTGTATAATTTCCAGTTAATATCCTTATTAGGACTTATTAGTGAAAGACTACCTAAAGGTTGTTTTACCTTCAAGGAAGTAGTATTTCGAACACTTCTTCCTAACTCGACTACTTGTAAAACTGCATCCATTTCATTTTCCAGTTTTTCATTCATAAGTTGTTCATCTGCTAATGGAAAATCCGATAAATGGACACTTTCACCTGTTAAGTTCATAAACACATCTTCTGCAAGAAACGGAGTTAATGGTGCTAACAATTGACTAGTTTTTGTTAATACTTCATAGAGCGTTTCATATGCAGCTGCTTTTTCTGGGTTCATATCACTTGACCAAAAACGCTCTCTGGAACGTCTTACATACCAATTGCTTACTTGCTCTAGTAGCTTTGCAATTTCTCTTGCACCGTTTGTAAAATGATAATCCTCTAAGTTTGATCGAACGATTTTAATCGTGCTATGCAAACGGGATAATATCCAATTGTCCAGTTTATTTTTTTCTACTTCATAAGCAGCTTTCGGATTGTAGTTATCTAAATTAGCGTAAAGTGAATAAAAACTATGCACATTGTCGAGTGTATCAACTAATTTAGACTTAGCTTCTTGTACGATTCGTTCAGAGAACCTTTTTGTATTCCAAGGTGCACTGTCCACTAATAAAGCCCATCTTAGTGCATCTGCTCCATACTTTTGAATTAGCTCTACTGGGTCTAGGGCATTGCCTTTACTTTTAGACATTTTTTGTCCTTTTTCATCCAATATATGACCAGTCGAAAGGACCCGTTTATAAGGAGCCTTACCTGTAAATAAAGTGGATACAGCAAGTAAGCTATAAAACCACCCACGCGTTTGATCAATACCTTCAATGACTACATCTGCTGGGAATTGTTTTTCAAAAAACTCTTTATTCTCAAAAGGATAATGGTATTGTGCAAATGGCATAGAACCACTATCGAACCAAACATCAATTACTTCAGGTGTTCTTGTCATAGTCCCTCCACAACATGAACAGTGAAGCTTTACATGATCTACATATGGCTTATGCAATTCAATGTCATCTAAAGTGTGAACAGAATGCTTTTTTAGCTCTTCGATACTTTTCGGTGCATATTCATGATTACATTCTTCGCATTCCCAAACATTGAGCGGTGTGCCCCAATACCGTTTACGACTAATATTCCAGTCCACCATTTGTTCTAAAAAGTTTCCGAACCGGCCGTGTTTGATATGCTCCGGATACCAAGTAACTCCTTCATTATTTTGTATAAATTGTTCCTTCAACGCAGTTGTTTGGATAAACCAGCTTTCATTTGCATAATACAAAAGAGGTGAATCACAACGCCAGCAATGAGGATAACTATGTTCATACTTTTCCTTACTGTAAAGCAAACCTTTCTCAGAAAGGTATCGAACAATATCTACATCACAATCTTTCACAAATCGGCCTTTAAAACCAATAACTTCCGAAGTATACTTTCCTTTTTCATCTACAACATTAACGAAGGATAACCCATTTTCCTTCACCACTTTATAATCTTCTTCTCCATAAGCTGGCGCAATATGAACAATCCCTGTTCCACTTTCTGAAGATACATAATCCGCAGTTACCACTTTATGTCCGATTTCCACATTTGCAAAATCAAATAATGGCGTATATGTCATGTCTTTTAAATCTGCTCCTACGTGCACAGAAAGTATTTCAAAGTCCTCCTTTAATACAGAACTTACTAATGCTTCCGCAACAATAAAAATATCTTGCCCTTTTTTTGCGCGAACATATTTCAACGAAGGATTAACTGCAAGTGCAACATTAGCTGGTAAAGTCCAAGGAGTTGTCGTCCATCCAAGAAAGTATTCATTTTCACGATCTATTATTTTGAATTTAGCAGTTGCAGATAAATCCTTTACGTTTTTATATCCTTGTGACACCTCATGTGAGCTAAGTGAAGTTTGACAGCTAGGACAATAAGGGGATACTCTGTGACCTTTTTGTAGTAACCCTTTTTCATGAATTGTGCCAAGAATGTTCCATTCACTTTCAATATAATCATTACTTAAAGTTAAATAAGGATCATCCATTTCTACCCAGTAACCTAGTTGTTCAGTAAACTCACGCCACTGTTTTTCATATATAAAAACACTTTCTTTACATTTTTCAATAAAAGCTTCTACACCATATTTTTCAATATCACTTTTACCAGATATACCTAATTGCTTTTCAACACCTAATTCAACTGGTAAACCATGCGTATCCCAACCAGCCTTTCGGATAACTTGATGTCCAGTCATTGTTTTATATCGTGCAACTACATCTTTAATCGTTCTACCTAGTGCATGACCAACATGTGGTAATCCATTTGCTGTAGGTGGTCCTTCATAAAAGACAAAAGAAGGACATTCTGCTCTATCATCTATGGACTTTTTAAAAATATTATGTTTCTCCCATTGTGCTCGAATCCGTGCTTCTCGCTCACTTACAGATTCTTTTTCGTTCGCTTTGACCATTTGATATCACTCCTATTTTTATTAATAAAACATACAAAAAACCCGTCCCTGGAAAAGGGACGGGTTTAACCGTGATACCACCCTAATTCTATTGCAAGCTTTCACTCCACAATAGCACTTAGCCACGTACAATCATACGCGTTCCTTTTAACGGTAGACACCCGGTCTCACTTACTCAATTTCAGCTCGACTTCTCAGAGAGGATTTTCATAAATGAAATGAACACCGGCTTTCAGCATCTACCGGCTCTCTTTGGAACATTTTCATTTACTACTTTTTCTCTTCAACGAATTTGTATGGTTTTATTATGGATGAATTTAACATAAAACGAATCGGTTTGTCAAATTAATTTACGCGTTATCGTTATCTACTACATTTTATACAGGCTCATTTGAGAGTATGCTCTATTAAGCTTGTTATAGCAATTATAAAGTAATATATTAGACTATTTATAGTGTTAATTCGAATTCTGAATCTTTAAGAAAAGCCTCCTTTAGCCATCTACAATGGTTAACCTTTCGTGAATCTGCTAAAAAATGAAATTACCTCAACCTACTAAGTATTTTATTGAAAGCTTGCAATCACTTGTTTTTTTATTTGTCCATACCTCTTTTATTTGCGTGGTAGATTCCAGTGAAAATAGATGGATAATAACCTTAATATAACAATTACGAATAGGAGGGAAAATGTGGCATAGGCGCCATGTATCAAATCTAAACCAATGGCAAGACCTGCTAAAACTGCCCATAAGGCATAAATTTCCGAACGAAAAATCATCGGTTTTCGACCTGAAAATAGATCTCTTATAATCCCACCACCTGCACCTGTCATGGAAGCTGCTATGATTACAACAATTAATGGAGCATCAATAGATACAGCATAATTTGCACCTTGAATGGCGAATGCTGCTAACCCAATGGCATCAAAAAAATCCACCCTATTTTTCCAATTACAAATCCTTTTATTCGGCAATATATAAATCACGGTAATTGTCAAAAATGCTATTTCAAATAAATAACCTTGTAACCAAAACTTTTCAATTGGTATTCCAATTAATAAATTTCGAACAAGACCCCCTCCGAATGCTGTTGTAAACCCTAAAACGTAAATACCTAAAATATCATAATCCTCTTCTACTGCGATAAGCACACCACTTATTGCAAAAGCAATGGTACCAATGATGTTAAGAATGTCCCATGTCAAAATGATTCCTCCTTTCCTCAATGGACCCATTTAATCGCAAATGAGTCGTTCAAAAAGTATATTTTGAACGACTCTACTGATTTATTCCTGCATACTACAAACAACTTGTCCGACGGCTTTAGCAGCCACTAAAAGTGCATCTTCGTCGATATCAAATTTTGGATGATGGTTGAAATATGGCTTTTCAACGCCTTTTGGTGTACACCCGATATAAAAGAAACAAGCAGGGAACTTTTCAGCGTAGTAAGCAAAGTCTTCTGATGGTGCCATTGGTGGGACTTCTTTTACTTCTGTAATTTCTTTCACATTCGCATTTTTTAGTGCTTCTGCAACTTTTTCAGTAAGTTCAGGATTATTGTACAAAGGCGGATAGTCTGGTGTATATGTAAGTTCACAACTTACATCGAACTCTTCTTCAAGACCTTTGACAATACGTTTTACTTCTCGTTCAATTGTTTCTCTCGTTTCAACAGTCATGTAACGAATATCACCTTCAAGCTCTACACTATCTTTTATCACATTAAAGGTACCAGCTCCATCAAACGATCCGATTGTAATTACGCCTATTTCAAATGGACTTAATCGACGGCTTATGATGGTTTGAACTGCGGTTACAAAATGAGCACCTGCAACAATTGCATCGTTTGCTAAATGAGGCGATGAACCATGCCCACCTCGCCCTTGGATTTTCAATTTCATGTAGGCCCTTCCGTTGAATGCATAGCCCTTATTGTAACCAACCATTCCAGCAGGAGCAATTGGCAGTAAGTGAATTCCATACACTTCATCTAAATCATCCAACAGTCCAGATTCTACAATACTTTTTGCTCCGCCTGGTGGAACCTCTTCAGCATGCTGATGAATGATTTTAATAGTTCCGGATAATTCTGATTTCAATTGAATTAAACAATCAGCAAGAACTAACAAGTAAGCTGTATGACCATCATGTCCGCATGCATGCATGACACCCTCATTTTTCGACTTGAAGGGTACGGGTGTTTCTTCTACAATTGGAAGCGCATCAAAATCTGCGCGCAATCCAATTGTTTTTCCAGGTTTTCCTCCTACTATTGTTACAATAATTCCGTAACCATTCCCGACATTTCTTTGTACTTCGACGTCTTTTCCTTTGTAAAAGTCAGCAATATATTGAGCTGTTTTTTCTTCTTTAAATGATAATTCAGGATGTTCATGTAAAAAACGACGGATTTGAATCATTTCATCTTTACGTTCATCCAACATTTCCATTAATTTTTCTCTCATATCTAACAGACTCCCTTATGAAGCTTCATTTTTACCAGCATTATTTGGAACCATGAAAATAATCGATAACAATGCGATGACTGCAAAAATTACATTGGCGATAATACCTCCAGTTGCAGCTGCATTTACTCCGCTTTTGTCTGCAATCATCGCATATACAGTCGCAGAAATCGCAACCCCGAAAGCAGAACCGAGGGAACTTGCCATTTTATAAATACCCGATGCTGCACCAATTTTATCGTCAGGTGCATTAGAAACCGCAGTGTCTGTAGATGGTGTTGCATAGATCCCTAAGCCTAAACCGAACAAAGCGAATCCTATGAATACAACGACTGTGTAAGCAACATCAGGTAGGAATGTTAAGCCCATCACCCCAACACCGATAAGGGTTAAAATAGTTCCCCAAAGCATTGGTTTTTTTGCACCAATTTTTTGAAGAATCTTTTCCCCAACTCGAATCATTGCAAGTACAGCAATTAGGTAACCGATAGAAAGCATACCCGATTGAAAAGATGTGAAACCTCTTCCTTGTTGTACATACGTATTCGCAACAACAAGCGTTCCGGCAACAGCATTGAGCAAGAAGTTTGAAACTGTTGCACCAGTGTATGGCGCGTTTTTAAATAATCTAAAATCGATTAGCGCATTCGATTTACCATTTTCAACTTTTATAAAGACAATCGCACCAATAACTGTGACAACTAACAGTACGATAGTAATCCAGTTTGTCCAACCAATATCGGCACCTTGTGTGATGAAAATATTCAATGCTAACATAGTTATAATGAAAACAATTAGACCGCCAATATCAAATTTCGAATTACCAGTTTGCTTCGCCTTACTTTCAGGTGTGTCTTTTATTAACCACAATGCAAGAATTGCAAAGATAATGGAGAAGATGAAAATCCACTTCCATCCCATATAGGTTGCAATAGCTCCGCCAAATAACGAACATAGACCAGAACCACCCCAAGAACCGATTGACCAGTAACTAAGTGCTCTTTGACGTTCAGCCCCTTCAAAATATTCTTTCACCAAGGCAATCGTTGCAGGCATAATACAAGCGGCCGATAAACCTTGAAAGATTCGACCAATAATGAGTAATGTTGACCCATTTGCTAAAACTAAACAAAGTGAACCAATGATACTTAACATTAGTCCGATATTTGTCATTTTCTTCCTTCCAATTTTATCAGCAAGACCACCTGCAGCTACTATAAAAATACCCGAGAAAAGTGCCGTTAAACTAATTGCAACGTTTAATGTGCTGGAAGAAACCCCTAAATCCTTTTGAACTGCGGGAACTACGTTGACCATTGCTTGAGCAAAAAGCCAAAATGTTAATACCCCAAATACAATCCCTGTAATCAATTTATTTGAACCTTTGAAGGATTTCCCCATAATTTTCACTCCTTGCATTTCTTAAAACTTATCATTTGTAAGAACTACTAACTCTATACATTACTTAAATACTCTTGAGTCAAATCTATTGAATCTGGAGTTACGTATATTTTAAACAAGAAAACTCCTGGCATGCCTTGCCATTTAAGCTCACTTCATTCGTTTCAAAGAACAACATTCCCGACATAACTTAATCACTGATACAAAATAGCCGGTTAATTTTTATCAAGAGAAATCATGTAAACATAAAAAAGCCATCGGTATCTTCTTAATTAAGTGTGACCAGTACCCTAGGTACACAAACGTTTTGAGCAATCTCCTCAAAATTAATAGGTTCTTGTAAATACTTCCCTTATGATGAGCAAACGATATATTCAACACATTATATCGAAATACCTTCCAATTGAAAAAGGTATGTAAAACAACAATGTTCACATACCTTTCTACATATTCTATTTAGAAAAAACCTCACTTACTTACAGTACTGATCTACGTGACTAAATAAAATGAGATAAGATCTTCATGTTTTTTCTTTCAATAATCTATTTTATCTATTCCTGACTTACTTTTCGATTTTATTTCAGCATGAAGAGTTGTTTGAAGACACACTCATCTGAGCGTGGGAAAAGAAAAAATATAGAATCTATCTCAATAATCGTTAATTCTTCTACATCATTTGGATAGAGGTGGCCGGATGTGGTCAATCTTCTGCTTATTCATGATATAATAGTATGGTTAGTTTTGTGCACCAAGGAGGTCTCATATTGAAATTAAATAAAGGTGTTTTATTTATATTATTAGGTGCTTCATTTTTTGGTTTTACACCAATATTTGCTAAATTGGGGTTTAGCTACGGTTACTCCCTTGGCCAAATCAATATAGTTCAAATGGTAATTTCCTTTTTTTTATTATGGTGTTTTACTCTAATTAAACGCTCCAATTTCAAAGGACTTAATAAGAAAAATGTTCTTCAAATTATGATTACCGGCTGTTTTATCGGTTTAACAAGTATCTTTTATTATGGTTCGATGCAATATCTGCCCGCTTCACTTGCTATCATTTTAATGTTCCAATTTGTATGGATAGGGATTTTTTTAGAATGGATTTTCAGTAAAATAAAACCTTCTCCTGTAACAATATTGTCCATCATTTTAATTTTAGTAGGGGTCTTTTTTGCTTCGAATATTTTAAATGGAGACATACAGGGCCTTCCTATTAAAGGTTTCCTTTTTGGAATTTTATCCGCATTCACTTATGCTGGATTTATTTTTTTCAGTGGAAAGGTCGCTGTAAATGTGGATCCATGGACTCGGAGTTCTTTGATGGTAACAGGATCAACCATTTTAGTGTTTGTCCTATTCATGCGCGACGTCCCAACTGTATTGCCATTGGAGGAAAACCTGTTAACTACTGCCGTAGGAGTTTCGTTATTTGGAGCAGTCCTTCCACCACTATTTTTCGCAGTGGGCGCACCTTTGGTTTCAGGTGGAATTGCGAATATATTAACAACCATTGAATTGCCTATCGCAATCCTATCAGCTAGCATTATTTTGTCAGAAACGGTAACGCCGCTTCAGTGGCTAGGCACGGCTATTATTCTAGTTGCTATTGCATTTAATGAACTCGGTACTAACCTTTTCCGAATTAGAAAGCATTATTAACACTCAAAAAGAGCTTTTAAATAATTCAATGGTGAAACCAATGGCATTTACGAACTTACCTAATAACCTTTAGTAGATTTATATAAAGGAGTTAGCGAGAATAAAAATAGAAAAAGAAATGTCTCAACTACACAAGACTTTCGGAATACTTTTTTCTTAGCTTAAGACTGTAATCAACCTCGATGAAATTCGTCCTTGATTACAGTCTTTTTTGTTTTAACTTGAAATAAGAAGATAATAAGGAGATGCCCATCTTCGACATTACATAGATTTAACCTAATCTCCATATAAATTAAGTGAAACAAGGAGTCAAAAGGAAAATTGTGATTTCGTAAAGTTGAATTTTTTTGGACGATCGCTTGGTAATCATTCGTCCGTAGTTCTCCACAGACACAAATAAGAAGTGCAAAATCTCTGAGAATTAAGTCTCAAATATTTCAATCAGAATTATGCTACTGATCTTGAAAATCTGCATGCAAGTAAATAAGCAGACCTCCAGGTTTTTTTCTATTTGTACCAACTAGGTTTAAATTTACTGAAGTAATCATGATCTTCTAAAAACAAATACACTTTATCTAACATGTTATTCATGTCATCCGGAATAGTTTTTAATGTCCAAACTACTGTTGAAAATACGCACATAGCCAGATAAAGTGAATACATCTTCCAAAAATGTTCATTTGGATCTGTATTATTAAAATACCCTTTGATTTGCCCTTTAGAAAAAGGGACACTTACCTCTCTGCTAAAAATACCAATTTTAAGAAATTCATGAATTGGATCGCCCCAATCGTATCTGTTGAAGTCAATTACTCCCGAGAATTCTTTATTATTAACAATAATATTTCCAACATGGAAATCATCATGTTGGAATAAGTTTGGTCTTTGTTTCATTAAGTGAATGTTATTATCAATAAAATTCATTATATCTTGATCATTTTTTACTTTAACGCCACATTCTAAATAAGCATCTATGTATTTCTTATGTTTTTCCGCTTTTCTTGAATACCACGAGGAGACATTACTTGGGGCTGCAAATTGATGCATTTTTCTTAATTCTTTTCCAGCCTTCATGCCAATATTAAATTGTTCTTGATCTGAGTAATTTTGGATTTCTTCTTCAGCATCTTTACCTTCTATATAGGTAGTAATCATATACCCTTGATTTCCGATCTCACCAATAGAAATCGGTCTTGAGCAGATAACATTGTAGTCCTGCATTCTTGTCAAAATAGAATACTCTTTCTTTTTAGATTCAAGCTCTGCTAGGTCAAACAATCGAAGAAGTAACTTATGATTATCAAAATGTATTAGATACTTTTCATCTGATGAAAACCCTTTTTTAATTTGGACTATATCTCTACAATCCCCAATAATAGGAATCTGCTTTGCTAACGTTTCTATCATTCTCTCACCTCTCTATTTCGAGTGTTAAAGTATATTTGAATATTATTTTAGTTATTGTTTTGATAATAAATAAGAAAATCCGTCCATTCATCGTTTTCTAGAGAGAATTGTTCTCTCTTACATTCAAAAGTAAATCCAGCTCGCTCAGCTAATCTTTTAGAGGGTACATTATCCGTATTAATATGCAATTCAATACGATGAAAATTTAATTCTGTGAAGGATAGTTTAGTTGCTACTTTTACACTCTCAACACCATACCCATTTTTCCAAAACTGGTTATGTATCGAATACCCCATCATCGCCCATTGATAATCCATTCTTAGAATCGTGATTAATTCTACTTTCCCAACATTTACTTCATCTTCTTTTCGAAATACCCCTAATATGTACATTTCATCTTTTTCAGCAGCTTGTTGAAACCCATCAATCCATTGGATGAACCATTCTTCAGTAGAATAAGACATATCTGAATATCCATCATCGTATTTGTATTGCGAAGGTAGACGTTCATTAAACCCTTTATACCAATTTACATAATCATCATTTTGAAAGGGTCTTAGAATTAGTCGATCTGTTTCGGCAAATAATTGCTTTTCAATCAATATGTTAACCTCCTGTTATATTTTATGAAAGAGAATCTGAAGTGGTTTCAATTGGTTACAGCCATTTTCGTTATTCGGGGACTTCTCATGAACTATCTTATGGTCTGGCTAATTATAAATCACGGTGCGGATGCGTTTATGCATTTAATTATCGTTAGAAGAATAATGAGTTATGAATTTTCCAGTCTGATATTTTTAGCATTTCTGTTTGCTGGAAATAAGGCAATTCAATTAATGAACAAATACGACATACAATGGTCAAAACCTGTTGAATACAAATGAGATTAGGAAAGTAAAAATGCACCTGAGTAAAATTTTGTTATTGGTAATGTAAAAACCACCAAAAACACCATTTTGTGAGGTGCATTTTTATAGATTTGCAGTTAGAAGTGCTACATTACTATTTTTTAAAAATCCTATGTACGATTCCAATTACATTATTCCTGATACCATCTTTCATCAAATTCAAGATTTAACGCTTTGCCTAAATATTTTCCAAATCTAACAAACCCTCGTCCTCTTGCTGTAATAATGTTTTCATCTTGCACTACCATGTCCTTTGAATAATTTTCTAATTCAAAGACACCAGACTTCTTTATATTCTCTTCGGTCATTCCTACAGTATATTTTTTCCCTCTTAAAACGCCAGCTTTTGCTAAAAGGTATGGGGAGCTAGATATACTTGCAATTACCGTTTCTTTAGTAGCTACTTGTTTAATGAAATCAAATAATCTTTCTTCTTCATTTAAAGTCAAAATATCCATACAACCTGGTAATAAGAGGCTATCTACTTCTTCAAAGTTAATTTCACTAATAGTTGCATCAGCTACACAAGATAACCCTGACTCTCCTTTTATCGATTGGTTGCTTAAACCAACCGTAATGATTGGTTTTTTTCCTTGCATTAATATGGATAACGCTACTGTTAATTCATATTCGCTAAATTGGGGATATAACAAGACCGCTGTTTTTTTCACTTAAATTCTCTCCTTACAAATAGCTCTGTCACTATAAGTTTTAAATAGTTCTTAAATTTACAGCTTCACTAACACTCCATCTTTGCATAAATAGTTTTTTCAATACCTGGAAGTAGAGCATAAACACTTTCTCCAATTAATAATTCTATCTCTTCTTTTATTTCATAAAAACTTTTCCAGCGAATTGCGGTATTTGTGTCCGTGCCATGCCTTAAACCAACGGAAATGAATCTTTTTTCAAGAGTGGTAAATCCATTTTCATCCGCTAATGCATCACATAACGTAATTACCTTATTGTACAAGTCATAATTATTATTCACCTTTAAAACTTCCACTAATTTTTCCTTCATATGAGGTGGAACAATTGTCCAATCCGCAGCGGTTTCAATATCTTTATTTTCATTAGGAAAGGAGTGTGTAACACATACTATAGCATTTCCTTGATAACCAAGTTCGTCCATGAAATTATAACCATCATAGGAATGGATAACTGATTTTGTAAATCCTTTGTATCTACCAATATCATGAAGTAGCCCAGCATTATATGCAATATCACAATCAAGATGAAGACCCTTTTTTGTCAGTTCAATTACAATATTTTCAGCAGCTTGTGCTACATTAAGTGAGTGTTTATACCACGGGCCCGGATTAAGTTGGTTAGCAAGTTCGAGCAATTCTCTAGCATGTGATCGATCTTTAATATATTTAATCATCTATTTTGAAGTATACTTTCTTGTAAAAATTGTTTAAAATCATTAATTTCTTTAAATGTTTGGTTAGGCTGTGTGTTAAAATCAGCAGTCTGATAATCTTCCAACCATTGTACGCCAATTGTAACAACGCCTGCTTGCAATCCTGCTACTATATCTGCCTCGCTATCACCTATGAATATCGCATCTTCTTTTTGAACATTTAAAAGAGTTAATGCCTTAATAACTCCCTCTGGATGAGGTTTCGGATCTATCACATCATCACCTGTTACTAATACTTCAAATAGGTCTTCCATTCGAAGTGCTCTTAACGAAATATCTAAACTTCTTTTTGCCTTCCCTGTAACAATAGCAAGCTTTAATCCCAATTCTTTAATATATTTTAATAAATCATCAATTTCATGGTTTTGGTTGACTAGTTGCTCATGGTTTTCTAAATACTTTTCATAATACATTTCAATTGCTTGTTCTTTGTTCAACTGAATAAGATTTTCTCTAATAATCCCTGTCTCTGAGGGACCAAACATTGCTTTAATATCTTCATTAGAAAGATCTCTGTTGTCAAACTCTTTAAATACACTTTGAAAAGAGTAATAGCAAATAGGCAAAGTATTAGCAAGAGTTCCATCAAAATCAAAAATAATTGCTTTCATAATTACACTTCCTTTTCATTTATTGTGATATTCTCTTTTTACCTTCTATGTAAGATTTTATCATATACTCTTGAATTCCTACATCACATTTGAAATCTATCGTGTGCAATTTTCAATAAATCAACAATAAATCATTTAGTTTTCGTAAAGAACTCTGTTATTTCATTGGACAATTCCCTAAATTGAAATCAAATAGATAACAACCAAAAAGCTAGGTGGAGTCGCGTTGAAGTGAGCTTCCAAGGACTGACTCCTCTACCTAGCTATTTAGAATTAGGTTTTAGTATACACAGTTATTAACTAATAATTTTTAAATAAATGAATTTGTAATAGCTGTTGGTCTAGGAAGCTCCTCTTCGGCAATGTTAATTGTGTTAACAATAAAGCTTAAGCTTAACATCGCAACAATTGAAAGCGTTAATAACACTAATCTCTTTTTCATTTCACAAATCCTCCCATTGATTAATATATTTTTGTTTAAATAGAATTTGATTTGATTTTTGATAATATAAGCATGATGCTTTAAGTTTATGTTCTTTAAAGTAGTGGTTTGCCAATAAAATAGAATACTTTAGTACATGTCTATCATCTTGAATTTCCTCGAAATGATTTATTGCACTTTTCAATACATTTTCAAGTTTTTCATCAAAACTATGCAGTGCTTGATATATCTCGAAGTGAAAAAAATAGGAAGTACGTTCATAGTTACGTTGACTTCTAACCCCTTCTACTTTTTCTAATCCCTCTTTACACCAACTAAGTACATGTAAATGATTACGTTGTTTGGAATACTCTTTGACAATAGATAATATTGTCAGTAAGTATCCTTCTGAGTTACTGTTCTCTACTTTAATTACTAGACTATTCTTATAGAGATCAATCGCTTTTTCGTGTCTTCCCTGAATCGCATATAAAGATCCTAGATTTTGATAAATCACCCCCTCATAGGAGAACAATTTAAAGTCAATCGCCAATTTATTTGCTAGATGATAGTTCTTCTCTGCTTCATCATATTTTCTTAAGTTTTTATGAGCCGCCCCTATAACTATATAATTATCAATCGCTCGTTCGAATAAGAGATTGTCTTTATAAAACTTCAATGATTTTGAAGCATAATCAATAGCATTACAATATTCATTGCACTTGAAATACGTATGGCTTAGTACATTGTAAAAATCAGCTAATTCCCAATCATCGAAAATTAAGTTATTAACGAGTTTTAATGAAACTTCCAATTTACATAATGCTTTGTGATTTTCATCTTTCAAAGAATGATAAAGACCAAGATTTAAGTTAGCTACAAATCGTTGCTTATTCACAAACTTATCTTCTAATTTCACTATAATTGAATAAGTAGATGAAAGGTTAGTTTCCTCCTCATTAAGTATTAACAGCAATCGAAACATATAAAGATGGTAGCTATAATAATTATTTTGCTGCAAGAAGTGAATTTTTCGATTGGTGATTTTATGCAAGGATTCTCGTATTAAATTCTTATCCCTCTCCAAAATGCCAGTTTTATACAATTTAAATAATGATGCAACAACCTTATTTTCTTCTTCACTGGATACTTGGTCTATCACTATATTCAGTCTTTTAAGTAGTAAAGTTATTACTTCTTCACTTGGAACTGTTGTATTATTTTCGATTTTGCTTAAATAGGATGGAGAGCAGATTCCCATGGCCAATGTGATTTGTTTCATACTTTGGTTTAATCTTTCAGATTTTATGATATGACCTATACTACTCATTTTCTTCACCCTTTATGAATTAGTAATATACTATTTCTTGAAAAAAACAAAAAATCCTTTTTCAATCGTTCGACCATATCCGACTGCATTTTTGTCGAAAACTAAGAAACCTACCAGAAGGCTGTAGAATAAAATATAATTTTTATCCAAATTTCATTATAAAAAAGTAAAATTTCATTCTAATAAGAAATTTGTGGAAGTTAAATATAAATAACCTTATAAACCCAAAACATATTTCCCAACTTTTAAATATTCTAAAAATACAAGAAGTTTAGTATTATATAATAAATATTTATTATTCTTTTCAACGACAATTACCATTACTACAAGTGATGTGAAATATGAATAATTCTTTTTTAAAGGACAAGTAGAAACAATTTGGCATAAATAAATATTTGTAAATTAAAGGGATTACTCAACAGGTATATAAAAAACTGAAGAATATTAATAAATGGAGAAAGGGGGGATACTCATGATTGGCGAGGGAAACATTATACAATTAATTGGCAACTTCGGATTTCCCATTGTAGTCACTATTTATTTATTACATCGATTTGAAAATAAAATAGAGTCTCTTGAAAATATCATTCAAAATATAGCTACCGTAGTTAACAAGAGTATAGAAAAAAGAAAGTGATGTAGCAATTTGAAATAAACATATATCCTGTTGATTAGATAAACTGCACTAAAAACTTATACTTTCTAAAAGGAAGAAGATAATACACTGAAGCATGCTTTCTATAAAGAAAATCTACCAGTAGTAAAAAGTAATCCATCCAGAGTAATAACTCAAAAATGGATTACTTTTTTCAAGTAAATGAGATAAGTATCATAATGAATTAGGTAATTTTTAGTTTTGAAATATAGATAAACCCTTCGTATAGATGACATTTAATAACTGAAGAGCTTCAAAGTGAGTTATTTCGCCGATTTATTCCAGCCTGACATATTGCAATAGACCGAGCTGCTTTTGATTGTCCTAACATTTCTTTAAATATTCCTTTTTTTCGCATACACGTTATCTTATAATCCTTTTATGATTTCAAAATGAGATTCTTACCATAATTGTCCTCGTATAATGCCACTCCTATTTTGAATCTTTAGCTAATCGTAAAATTCCATATGCGCTTTTTTTTGTTTGTAATAATCCATTCTTTCTTGTAGAGTTCCGGTATGAAATTCAAATTTATGTCCATCTAAATCAGTAAAGTAAATTGATTTTTTATCTCTTGCATCTCTTTGGCGGCCAGCAAGTATATTTACATTTAAATCCTGTAGTTTTTTATATGTATTATCAAAGTCTGCTTCTGAAATTGAAAAAGCTATATGTGTGTAGGATTCAATTATTTTATTACGAGGTATATCTTCTTCATTCAAAGCAAGCCACATACCATTTAAATCAAAATAAGCTGTACTTCTTCCTTTCACTAATAAACTAGCTTCAAAAACATCTTGATAGAACTTAATTGATTTCTCTAGGTTAGAGACAGAAAATAAAAAATGATTTAAGCCTTTTATAGCCATTCCATAAAACCCCTCACTTATTTAAAAAAATTGACTATATTTATCCACTATCTCCTATATATTAATAAAGCTCATTTAAGCAATACTGTTGTAATTCATTTACAAAGAGAATCTATTGTATTATTTATTTTGGATTATCGAATGAAACATTTACTTTAATGAATACTTTTTAAAATTTTTAAAAGAGTGTCCTTTTCTCCTTTTATCCAAATATCATATGCCTGCTTATTGTTAGCAGGTATTACTGCATGTATTTCAATCCATGTTTCATTATTATTAGCCGCTGCAGGATTACTTCGTTTAAGAGTAAAGACTTTACCTTTACCAATATCTGTTTCTACATCTTCCGTATTCAATATTTCGCTATGGTTTGGCAAAGTAGAATTGTAATCACCATAATACCCAACCAGAGATATTCCACCTACTGTCTGTTTATTTTCGTCATCAAAAAACAATTCATTCTCGTTTCCTCTTTTTGACCATTTCGAAGGAAAAGTAAAATCAAGTTTACTAAGATTTATGTTTTTGTCATTTTCTCCTGCTACTTTAACTTCTTTCGTATTTGAGATTTCTACATTTTTTTCATTTCCATTACAACCTATTAATCCAAAAGAAATTATTACTGTGATCATAGAAGTCAGTAATTTTTTAAAGTAATTCATTAATCTAGCATCCTTTCGATAAATTATTCGTTGTCTACTACTGTGATTTCAAATTCCCTATTACTTTCAAAGCTTAGATAGGATAACCAGCGCATAGGGATATATCATCATCTATTCTCTTAACATCAATTAAATGCATATCACGAAAAGTAAGCCTATATATATCGGGCATTGCAAGCTGCTCCCAGAAGTGAACATCATATTGTGGATCAAAATAGTTCATGATTAATACCATTATATTGCCATGCGTTCCGATAGCGATGTTTTGGCCTTTGTATTTATCAAGAACTTGTATCGTTGCAGCAACGCCTCTTTCCTGAGCAATATTATTTGATTCACCACCATCTAAAGAAATATCAAAATTAGACCACACTTTTTTGATCGCCTCATTAAAATCTGCTACTGGCCGGTCAGACAATATCCGTTCCTTAAACCCATCAATAATTTCGATATCTTTACCTAATTCATTAGCAATCCCTTCAACTGTTTGCACAGCTCTTTTAAATGGACTAGAAATAACATGATTTATATTCTCCATCTTCAGAAGTCTAGTCATTCTCCTTGCATCTGCCATTCCACTTTCAGACAAAGGTCTTCCTAGCTCGTCTGGTGTATAGGTAGAATGTGCATGTCTAACAAAATATAAATTTGTAATCAAAAATAATTCTACCTCCTAAATAGTTCTTTTCGTAAATATACTTCTCACAAATGGCTCCTTTAAATCGGTATATTCCGTTATTTCAATATTTCCGCGGGCAGCATAGCTTATTTTCAACCTTTTATATTCTTCTCTAGCTTTTTCATTTGCATTTAAATAATCTCTGAAAAAAACAAGATTTCTCCAAAGTTCTTTTTCATAATCAACTACATGAATGAAATGTGTTTTCACTACAAACGTATCATCCGTAAATTTCGCGAATACGATTTCACCTGGTCTCTCCACTTTAAGCCTTAAAAATCCGACCTTATGTAAAGCTTCCGTGAAGGATATATCTACCTTTTCTATATCGTTCACACCGACTAAGATGTCTATTATCGGCTTTGCTACCATGTCTTTGATTGCGGTACTTCCGATATGTTCAATACAATTTGCTCTTATATCCATTTGTTTTAGTAATGCTTCTTTAACTCTAGTAAATTCTGTCTTCCATTCATTTGTATAAGGCATTAGTTTCACTTCGTCTTTATTTAATCCAAGCTTCAGAGTGAATTACCCCCTTGTATTTCATTCACTGTTTATATGTTCTAAAGTAGTCCTGTTAATTGTTTAGTAATGCTTTTGATAAGTAATCCATGTAGGACAAGGATCGAATGGTAAAACACCGAGAGATTACATTGCAAATGGACTAGTCGTATCAAATTCGCCATGTAAGAATTCAACATTATGCTCTTTTAAATAATAAAACTAGTTTCTCACTTTTTAATATTCGTTGTAAATATTGTTCTTCCTTACATAGTTTAATTAAATGATTCACTTGATTTTCATCTTTCTCATTGTATTAACGTATATTTAAATGCATATCGTTCAAAAAATCACCCCTCAAGATGAGTATTATTCGTCATGAAGGGTGAAATATCCTTTTATTTAAATATCTTGTCGTAAAAATTTTAATAAGTCTTTTTGATTTTCTGGTGCTACACCATGTGCAACTGGATAACTTTTAAATGTTACGTTTGCACCTAGTTCGATGAAATAATCTCGACTTGCTATTCCCCATTCAAATGGCAGCATATTATCTAATTCACCATGTGAAATAAATGCATTTAATTGATCAACAGGCTGTATCGAATATTCTTCTTTCACTATTGCTGGAATATATCCACTAAGTGCCACTATTCCTTTTATTCGGTTACCCATTACCAGTGCTAGTGATTGAGCAAGTATAGCCCCCTGGCTAAAACCAAGAAGATAAAGCTGATCGCGATCAATCGTATATTCTTCTACAGTTTCTTCGATAAAAGTTTGGAGATCTTTTAATACTTGATCAAAAATTGCAAGATGGGGTTTTCCTATTCCTTCAATTGTGAAAAAAGCATAACCTGGTGGCTGTGAAATCGGTCCTCTAATACTAAAAATATGGCATTTCTCATGTAAGCTAGATACGAGTCCTACTAAATCATGTTCATTGCTACCCATTCCATGCATTAAAAATAATGCTGGATATGTTCTATTTACATTACTACTATCTGGCGCACTATGAATATAAGTAAATTTTGAAACCATATTATTTATCCCTTCTTTTTGGGTATAGACAAAGTTGTCCACTTGTCTTCAGGAGTTACTTGTTTCGCAATATAAATAATCTGTCCAACATGGCTTGATATATGTGCTATGCATCTTATAACTGCTTCCATGACAGTATGAGGTTGATTTCTAATATAAATTGTTTGTAGTAAATGCTTCTCTTCTATAGTGTCGATTGCATTCAAAAACACATTGCAACCATTCTCCCACATTTTCAATAATTCTTCACGTGACTCTATTGTACTTTCAAACTCCCCATCACGATTTCTATCAGGTTTTTCCCCATCTGTCGTTAAAAAATCAGTCCAGCGAGAAATTAGGTTTCCACTCATATGCTTGACGATAACATCGATACTATTTGATTGTGCATTTGGTGACCAAAATAATGCTTTCTCATCCATTTGCATAATCGCTTTCTCCGTATCGCTTTTCATTTCTTCAAATTTCTTTCGAATAACTCGAACAAAATCAGCATGCAGTTTTGTTATTTCTGACAATCTAATCATCTCCCTTTATTATCATTCCATTTAATAATATCATTAAAAGCAGTTTCCTTTGAGGTTGTTTACAATATTGCTATTATGATAGTGTAACTATTCGGAAAAAGGGAGATGTTTAAACTAGCTATGAGTAATAAAGTAGAAATTGGTAAAACTGGACTATTTGTAAATCCCATAGGACTTGGTACCAATGCCGTTGGTGGGCATAATCTTTTCCCCAACCTCAATGATGAGACTGGAAAAGAAATAGTATGTACTGCTATAAATAACGGAATTGACTTTTTGGATACAGCCTTTATTTACGGTCCAGGAAGATCAGAAGAGTTAATTGGAGAAGTATTGAAAGAAACTAGGAAACGTCAAGATATTGTTGTGGCTACCAAAGGGGCACATAAATTTTTGGATGGAAAAGTGGTAGTGGATAATAACCCAAATTTCCTAAGAGAAACAGTTGAAAATAGCTTGAGACGTCTTCAAACCGATTATATCGATTTATTTTACATTCATTTTCCAGATGAAAACACTCCAAAGGAAGAAGCCATTGGGTCGCTTTCTCGTTTGAAAGAAGAAGGAAAAATACGTGCTATTGGTGTATCAAACTTTACACTAGATCAATTAAAAGAAGGTAATAAAGATAGACATATTGACGTCCTTCAATCCGGTTATAACTTGTTAAAACGAGAGGTGGAGAATGATTTAATACCCTACGCAAAAGAGCACAATATTTCCTTTATACCTTATTTCCCACTAGCCTCGGGTTTACTTACTGGAAAATTTGATAAAAATAGTACTTTTGAAGATGGCCGTTCAAAAAATCCTTTATTCCAAGGAGAAGAATTTGTTCGCAATCTAGAAAAAATAGAACAACTTCGACTAATAGCAAATGATAAAAACGCAGCAGTTTCAAATTTAGTTCTTGCTTGGTATTTAACGCAGGATACAATCGATGTGATTATACCTGGAACGAAAAAATCGGAGCAAGTATTGGATAATATAAAGACCTTAGAAGTGCAGCTTAGCCTACAAGAAATAAAACAAATTGACCAAATCTTCCAATAATCTTCGAGAAGTTGTCTTTAAGCCATTCAATTGGCTAAAAGACAACTTTTCTATCACTTCCTATGAATGATATATCTCGTTTAATATTGTATTTCCTACTAATAAAAAGTTCATCCTTCTTATATCAAATGGCAGATCGAGACCAATTTGTACTTAAGCGAGACTAAAGTAAATGAAATCGTAACCAATTCTGATAAATTCGAGACTAAATCAAAAATCTGCCTATAATTAGGGGGTAAACATCCTCGGACAGCCCCCCTCAATATTATTCCCACTCAAACGGTGTTTCTTGGTAGACATAATAATTCAACCAATTTGAAAATAATAAATGCGTATGAGAACGCCAAGAATTTATCGGTTGTTTCGTTGGATCATCGTCTGGAAAGTAATTTTTAGGTACATCGATTTCAAGTCCTTTATTCACATCACGATTATATTCATCTGCAAGTGTATCTGCATCGTACTCTAAATGTCCCGTGATCATAATATGTTTTTTATCTTCAGATATAACAAGGAAAACTCCTGCATCGTCCGAATTTGCAAGAAGTATTAATCTCGAATCGTTTTGAATTTCTTCAAAAGATACTGCAGTATAACGGGAGTGTGGAGCATTAAACTCATCATTAAATCCTCGAACTAGATTGTTTGTTAGATCGGAAATTCGATGTGTATATACCCCTGAGCATTTTTGGGGCAAATCATATTTCCCAATACCATAATGATGATACAATGCAGCTTGAGCACCCCAACAAATATGTAAAACAGATGTCACGTTGGTTTTGGTCCAATCCATAATTTGAGTCATTTCTTCCCAATAGTCAACATCCTCGAAAGCTAAGTGTTCAATTGGGGCTCCTGTAATGATCATTCCGTCATATCGTCTGTGTTTTATTTGATTAAAAGTAGTGTAAAACGTATCTAAATGCGTTTTACTTACATTTTTTGATTCATGTGTTGCTGTGTTCAAGAACGTTACATTTACTTGAAGGGGTGTATTTCCTAAAAGTCTTAATAATTGTAATTCTGTTCTTTCTTTTTCAGGCATCAAATTTAAAATAATGATGTTCAAGGGGCGGATGTCCTGAGTGGAAGCGCGGTTCTCATCCATCACAAATATTTTTTCTTCCTTAAGCAATTCAGTAGCAGGTAATTTCTGTGGGATATTAATAGGCATCTATTTTGTCTCCTTTTCCATTTACAAAATAAAAAAACCTCTTTTCTAATGGATAAGAAAAGAGGGTTTCCTTCAAGCTCTTTGTTCTTATCTCTCAAGATCATTAACAATCTTGATGGAAGTAGCACCTTTCTGACAAAGTCAGAGGTTGCTGAAGCGTCATAGGGCCATATCCCTCAACTTCTCTTAATAAGAGTATATTATTTTTATTACTAAAATATAAATTTCATAGTATCACTTTCAGAACATTTAAGCAATAAAGATTAAACAATGACACAAAAATTATTTCGGTAATTAGTTTTCAGTTACTAATCTCAAACTTGAAATTATTAAGACTCAAGCCATTGTTCTATTAACTCTTCTAATTCTTTTTCTTTTACATCTCTGATCGAAAGAAGGTTTTCATATTTTGACCAGTCTTGTTCCTTTTCAATTTGCTTCTTTAACAACAGAACTTCCTCTTCTAAATTCCTAATTACTTCTTCAATCTGTCGAATATTTAGAGGCTTTACTTCGATAAGTTTAGTAAGCCCCTTCTTTTGTTCTATAACTGGGACACTCTGCTTTGACTGTTGCTCCTCCCATTTTACACGGGCCCATTGGTAAGGCCCTTCAAAAGTTGTAAGTTGACCTTGATCTAGCCAAGCAGTTCTTGGAAATAATTTATTTAAAAAGTATCGATCGTGAGAAACAGCTAAAATTGTTCCTTGAAAGTCATCTAATGCATCCTCTAAAACTTCTCTTGAATCTATATCCAGATGATTCGTTGGTTCATCCAACATTAATAAGTTGATATCTTGATGCATAAGCTGGGCGAGTCGCAGGCGCATTCTCTCCCCCCCACTTAAATCACCCACTCTTTTGAATACATCTGGTCCGTAAAACATAAATTTAGCAAGTATGTGACGAGCATCTCCTTCTAAAACATTAACTTCACTTCGAAATACATCAATTAGCTTTTCTTTTGGATTGTTTATTTCAAAGTGCTGAGACAGAAATCCAACTCGGACATTACTGCCTAGACGTACACTTCCTGTATCCACCGATAATTCTTGTAAAAGTGCTTTTAGTATCGTAGATTTCCCTGTACCATTACGTCCAACAATGGCAACACGCTCTTTCCAGTACACGTGTAAATTAGCATCTTGAAGAAGCACTTTTTCCCCATATTTTTTCGATACTTGCTCCATGATGATCACTTCTTTTCCACTTCTAGGAGCTGCCTCAAACGATAAGCTCATCTTTTTAGGGTCTATTAGTGGTTTTCTTACCTTTTCCATTCTTTCTAATGCACGTTCCATATTTCTCGCTTGTCTGTGAAGTCCAGCGTTTGGCGGCACTGCTTCATTAGCCCATATTTTTAATCGTTTAATTGCTTCTTTCATTTTCTTTATCTTTTTTTGTTGTTCTTCATATTGCTGAAACTCGCGCATTAATGCATCTTCTTTTTCGATAATAAAAGATGAATAATTTCCGTGATATAACTTTATTTCTCCATCCTCCAAATCAGCAACTTTAGTAACAACTTGATCTAGAAAGTATCGATCATGTGAAATAATAACTACTGTACCCGAATAGGAAACTAAATATTGTTCTAACCATTCAACTGCAAATAAATCTAAATGGTTCGTAGGCTCATCTAGTAACAATAAGTCTGGTTTCGTTAACAAAAGCTTACCAAGCATTATTTTTGTCTGTTCCCCACCACTTAATGTCGTAAATGATAGATGCACAAAAGAGGATAATTGCAAACCCTCTATTACTTTATTGATTTCCGAATCAATCGCATAGCCGTTACGATTAGTAAACTCCTCTTGAATTTCTCCGTATACTTGAAGTAATTTTTCTAACTCCTTAGGGTCCTCAGTGGATAGCTTTCCTTCAAGTTCTTTCATCTTAGATTGTAATTCTATTAGTTCCTTAAATGCAGAATTTAGTACATCGATGCCGGACACATTATTTGAAAATAATGGAATCTGAGCTAAATAACCAATTTTCGTTCCTTTTTTGAAGTGAATCTTGCCCTCATCTGGCATTTCTAAACCAGTTATTAACGTAAGTAGGGTTGTTTTACCACTACCATTACGTCCTACAATCCCTAATTTATCTCCAGTTTTGATAGATAAAGATAAATTTTCAAAAATTGTGTTTCCTCCAAGCATTTTACTAACTTCTTGTATTGTACATATCATATTTTCCGCTTCCTCTCATCTCTGATTTAGCTGGAAGCATTTTTCTGCAAAGAAAAAAGACTGCATATAAGCAGTCTTCTCCTAAAATTTTGGTTCAGAAAGAATGGCTTATCAGCTGTGAAATTCATTAAATTGTCTAAAAAAGGACAGACTAGTCCCGTTAGGCTCAATTTCATGAGTAATCGCACAAGATGTGGATAAAAATTCCAGTATAAATCCATGTGCATTCACAGTGTTTTTCATTCTTTCGTCACCTCCGTTCACTAAGTTGATAATATTTTATCATATCTTTTATATTATGCCAAATAAATTTTTCTTATTTAACTAATAGGTGGTCATTATTTTCATTCTTATCTGGAATTCCAACATCATTTTCCATATCCACTTTTTTATTACCAGTATTTGGAACAGTATTTGGATTTGCATTACCGTTAACTTGGGTTTGTGTATTAGGTGGTCCATTTGAATTTCTGTTGAAACCACAAGCAGATAAGCTAAGCAATAGGAAAACTAATAGCACCACAATCAACTTTTTCATAATATCTCTCCTCATTTTCCATTAGATTGCTCTTTTTTTATTGAATTATCCATAAAAAAACTCCAGCAAAAATTCACTGGAGCTTTCAAAATATCTATTCTTCAATGTCGAAGTTAATCTCGTCTTCGTCATTATATTCGGATCCATTTTCAAATAACACGGTTGTACGTAGGATTAATTTTGTAACTTCGTCATTACCATCAGGTAGCCATCTATCATCAGGTATAATTTCAAAAGGAATCATTTGCATATCTTTTGATGCTACTGTACCTACAAGTTCAATAGAATGTTTGGATACGATTTTGGATACTTCCCCATTTATTAATTTGAAAACTTCTAGTTTAATATTTCCTATTGACTCGTCATCATGTACACCATCAATATATATAGTTCCGGAAAGGTTTATACCATGTTCAATATAAGGATGATCGACCACTGTGTCAATTTTAATCGTTTGTACTCTTATAGAAGATTCAAACTTCTTCGCCATAACTCTCAGTCCACCTTGTTATTTGTATACTCATAATGGTTTTCTAAATTCGTTTCATACCTATTATAACGCTTTTTAAATAGTGTATAAAAATGTGAAACAATAACTTTTAATATTGCATAACCTGGAATTCCTAATATTACACCAGGAACACCAAACAATGATCCTGATGTTATCAAAACAAAAATAATCGTAATTGGATGAACATGTAGTGACTTACCCATAATTTGAGGGGATATAAATTTACCTTCCACTAATTGAACTATAGTCCATACTATCGCAAGTTTGATTAACATAAAGGGTGGTGAAACAAGTGCAATGATGGCAGCTGGTGTGATTGCTATAACTGGTCCTAAATAGGGAACAACACTTGTTACCATTGCTATTACTCCAAGTAACAAGGCGTAATCCATTCCGATAATTGTAAATCCTATATAGATCATAAATCCAATACACATAGACACTAATATTTGGCCTTGTATATACGAACTAATTTGTTTATCAATATCTTTAAATACGGAATGTAAATCATCTCTCATACGAGGTGGAAATAATTTCATAATATACTGTGGTAGCTTTTCTCCGTCTTTTAATAAATAAAAAAGGATAAACGGAACCATAATTATGGATAATACAAAGCTTGTTACTGCCCCCACAATAGATGTTATTCCACTTACAATACTTGCGACGGTACTTTGAAACAATTTGCTTATTTCAGTAGGTACATTTTTTAATAAGTCCATGACATCACTTTCAATTTGTAAATAATAATCTGCAACAAAAGAGTTTCTCAAAAAAGTATCTAAAGAATTAAGCAATTGAATAAGGTTATTAGGTAATTCCTCCACCAATCTGATAGATTGGGCTTTCAAAAATGGAAATACTAAAAATACAAGCAATGTTATTAATCCTATTAATGCTAGGAAGATGATTAATATTCCCAAAACTCTAGGAATTTTTATTTTTTCTAAGAGTCGTAATATTGGTCTTAATAAATAATATGCAATGACCGCTAAAATTATGGGTAAAATCACACTCCCCAAAAATACAGTTAGTGGTATAAAAATAAAAGATATTTTATCGTATACCATTACAACTAGACCGGTTAACAGCAATGCTATTAACGTAAAGAATGTATTACGCCCTCCTAAAAATTTTATGTATCTTGTAGAAAAAAAAGAAGGTTTTTCAGGTTCCACTCTTATCAAACTTCCTTTCCAATATACTTTTATTTTACGGAGGAAAATCAAGATTAGCAACGTATAAGTATTACTTTTCTTTTAAAAATTCTGAAACTGCAGCTTTGTTTTTTTCAATATTTATTTCTATTACGGAGCCAGCGTGAGCATAACTGTTAAATGAATAGGTTCCTTCAAGAGGAATTGTTAATTTTTCGATTTCCACTTTACCGCTCGTTATAACTTCTAAAACACGTTTAACTTTATCCATTTTTTTATAATCAGTTTCAATATACCCTTCAGCGGCTCCTATAAACTTAGGTATATTTGGTAAGTTCTTAATGGAAAGTACTTCATTTTTTAATGCTTCCATAACGATTTGTTGTCGCGAAACTCTTCCAAAATCACCTTCGGAATCATGTCGAAATCTTGAATAACCTAGCAATTCTTTTCCAGATAAATCATGTTGTCCTTTTGTTAGTGATACCCCTATTTTCTCTGACATATCTTTTTCCACGGATATAGGCACTCCGCCTGGAGCAATAATATCAACTAATGATTCGAAACTGCTAAAATCAATTAATGCATAATGATGAATAGGAATATCAAACATATTTTGTAATGTTGTAGTTAGCAGTTGGACGCCACCTAAATAATATGCAGTATTTAGTTTGTATGATTTAAATCCTGGAATTTCCGCATAAATATCGCGCATAAACGAAATTATTTTCACATCATTTTTCTTTTTATCCCATGAAACAAGCATCATTGTGTCTGATCTTGCTTTATCTTCACCTCTTGAATCTACACCAAGAACTAAAATATTTTCCCTATCATTCGGACTAAGCTTATCACCTTTAAATTCCTCAATCTTTAGATTTTCTCCATTTGCTAATTTTGCCCCATAGTTGAACTGGATAATGGAATAAATACCGCAAATCAATACTGTTAAAACTAGTAATAACATGAAAAGTCTACCTATTCTAAACCTTCTTTTTCTTTTCGGTTGGGAACGTCTCGATTCTTGAGTTTCATCCATACAAAAACCTCTCCTTTGCCTTTATATAAATAACGTATATTATTAATAATAGTTTCTGTTTCTTTGTCTAACTATTAATGAAGTGATAGAATAAATTTTACAAGATTAGGAGGGATACTTTTGATAGAAAAAGCAACATTTGCAGGTGGCTGTTTTTGGTGTATGGTGAAGCCATTTGATTCATGGGACGGAATACATAAAGTAAAATCAGGATATATGGGGGGTCATTTAGAAAGCCCAACTTATGAAGATGTGAAGAAAGGAAATTCTGGTCATCTAGAAGTCGTGGAAATCCAATTTGATCCTGCCATTTTTTCATATAATCAACTTCTTGAAATTTTTTGGCAACAAATTGACCCAACTGATGCAGGAGGTCAATTTCAAGACCGTGGAGAAAGTTATACTTCTGCTATTTTCGTTCATTCAGAGGAGCAAAGACTTCAAGCTGAAAAATCGAAAGAACAATTGGCAGCTAGCGGTAAGTTTTCAAAGCCAATAATAACTCCAATTAGAGAAGCAAAAACTTTTTACGAAGCAGAAGATTACCACCAAGATTATTATAAAAAGAGTCCAAAACATTATAAAGAAGATCGTGCTCAATCTGGCCGAGACGAATTTATCGAAAAATATTGGGACTAACAATTGAACGATAGCTTAGTTCTTTGAACTGAGCTATTGTATCAACATATTTGAAGAATCCCAATTAATGCATGCTTGCCAAACCTGAATAACTCTTTAGTGCCCAATCTCTAATAACATTTATAGATATTTGCTTAGATTGACAATCGACAAATATTTTCAAATCAAGACGTCTTCTAATTTCATCAAATTACAAAACCAATAAGCCTTCTAAGCCTTTAATAATTAGAACATCATACTATTCACATGAAATCAAACAGATAAAATCCGAACACAACTTTCCAAATCAACTGAATCAGGATGGACGTAGTCTTGGTTTTACTATCTTAAAATAATCATCCGTATTTATAATTTTGACTCTTATATCCCCTAAATTTTCTTCGAGCCTTTTACTAAACCTTGTTTTTCCACTTCCTGAATCACCTGCGACTCCATAGTAATACTATTTTTTCTCCTTACATACTCCTTCATTAAATTTAAAACTTTTATTATTTTTACTGAAATTTATTAGTCTGGTTAGTTTTAAGTACATTTATTAATTCTACAGACTTCCAGAAATTCCTCCCAATATCAAAATTGAACTTTGCTAAAAAAATATTTATTCCTTATAGCTTTTGACTACACACTGGCTATACTATTACAACATTATTTTTCAAAGCTACATGTGAATGCATTTCCATTGGTACAAGTCATGAAAGAACTGAATTTTCTTCATTAATAATAATACCTAATTTTGTCGCATTCATGTTATAATAATAGCATTGTGAATTTTAGGAGGTACTACCATGATTGCAGTAAGTAATGTAAGTCTTCGTTTTGGTGATCGTAAATTATTTGAAGACGTAAATATAAAGTTTACTCCAGGCAACTGTTATGGTTTAATCGGTGCAAATGGAGCAGGTAAATCTACATTTATCAAAATTCTTTCTGGAGAAATTGAGGCTCAAGAAGGAAACGTGATTATGAACCCGGATGAGCGTCTAGCAATTCTAAAACAAAATCACTTTGAATATGAAGAATACACAGTATTAGAAACAGTTATTATGGGACATAAACGCCTATATGAAGTAATGAATGAAAAAAATGCTATTTATATGAAAGAAGACTTTTCAGATGAAGATGGCATGAGAGCGGCAGAATTAGAAGGAGAGTTTGCTGATCTAAATGGTTGGGAAGCTGAATCAGAAGCGGCTATCCTTCTTCAAGGATTAGGTATTCCTGACAGCATGCATCAAAAGAAAATGTCTGAATTAACGGGATCTGAAAAAGTTAAAGTGCTATTATCTCAAGCTCTTTTCGGTAAACCAGATGTACTACTTTTAGATGAACCTACCAACCATCTTGATATTAAAGCTATTCAATGGTTAGAAGATTTTCTGATTAACTTTGAAAATACTGTTATTGTTGTTTCCCATGACCGTCATTTCTTAAACAAGGTATGTACTCATATTGCTGACTTAGACTTTAGCAAAATTCAAGTTTATGTTGGGAACTATGATTTTTGGTATGAATCAAGCCAACTTGCTTTAAAATTAGCTTCTGACCAAAATAGTAAAAAAGAAGAAAAAATTAAAGAACTTCAAGCGTTTATTGCTCGTTTTAGTGCAAATGCATCTAAATCAAAACAAGCGACTTCTCGCAAGAAAATGTTAGACAAAATTGAATTAGATGACATTAGACCATCTTCAAGAAAATATCCTTATGTGAATTTCTCCATGAAACGGGATATTGGTAATGATGTTTTACAAGTTCAAGATTTAGGTTATACATTTGAAGGTGAAAAACTTTTCTCTAAAATGAATTTTACTTTAAATAAAGAAGATAAAATTATTCTTATAGGTGATGAACTTGCTAAGTCTGCTCTACTTCGCATTCTTGCAGAAGAAGAGGAAACACAAGAAGGTTCTATTCGTTGGGGTGTAACAACAACTCGTGCATACTTCCCTCTAGACAATGCAAAGTATTTTGAAGGAAGCGAGACTTCACTAGTTGACTGGTTACGTCAATATTCTCCAGATGACGAAAGCGAAACATTTCTACGCGGATTTCTAGGTCGTATGTTATTCTCTGGCGAAGAAGTAAAGAAAAAACCATCTGTACTTTCCGGTGGAGAAAAAGTACGTTGTATGCTTTCTAAAATGATGCTTTCCGAATCGAATGTACTTTTACTTGATGAACCAACAAACCATTTAGACTTAGAATCAATCCAAGCACTTAATAATGGTTTAATAGCATTTAAAGGCGCAATGATCTTTACATCACATGACCATCAGTTCATCCAAACAATTGCTAATCGTGTTATCGAAATTCGTGAAGACGGATCGATATTTGATAAACAGTTAACATACGATGAATATTTAGAATGGAAAGAACAACAAAAATAAAAGGTTAAGGGGCTTTATAAGTCCCTTAACCTTTTTTTCATATGAAAGTATAAAACTCTATTATGGACAAGTTGATTCTACCTAAGGCGGACGTTTCTAGTGGGCAAGCATCACCTCGCTTTCCCGTCAGCCCCGACCTACCTCTTTAGCTTTCGGTAATGATATTGCTCTATACTATCTAAAGTCCTCCGAAAACGATTGATGAGGTTTAGTTCTTAAAGAGGATTTGTGCTTTTCTTACTTGATTTTTTAATATATCTTCCGAGTAATGATCTTGCAGGCAGTTTCCCAAGCAATGTATCACTAGTTTCAGCAATTTTTTTCAAAGCTTCTAATAGTTTCATATCCCCTACCCAATGCTCTTCAATTATTTCAGAAGAAAACTTATTTAACAACATATTTATGATAAAGGTTGCAACGATAATATCATCTATATATCCACCCGGTCCTATTAAACCCTCCGGTAGTAAATCTAATGGTGAAATAAAGTAAAGAATTCCACTACTAATTATTGTTTTACTCTTTGTATCTATTCGTCTATCTAACAAAGCCTTTATTAACAAATAAAACAAATCTGGAGCAAATAATAAATAAGGTGCTAATTTACTTTTTTTGCCTGATTTCGTTGAAAGAAAAGCCATTACTTTTAAACGCAGCTTTTCATAAAAATCTAGCTGTTGTTCATATGGTGGTAAGTCTCTTTTTAATTCATAATCCAAAGTAATCTCTCCTTTCTTATTTTACTATACCAAAAACGCCGGAAAATGAAACATTCTATATCTTTACACGTCTAAAACAAAAAGGAGGAGAAAAATGAAAAAATTTTTTCTACTTATTGTGCCTATTCTTTTTGTTACTGGATGCGATTTAAACAAAAAACCCACCTTACCTGAAAAACAAATAACTTTAGAAAAACAAACTCAAGAAGACATAACATTATCAAAATTCTTCATGAATGACAATTCAACTGTACAGTTTAAAGGCGAAGGAAATGAGTTTACAAGTTATACATTGAAAACGCGATTTTTATTTGATGATTATATTGCAACTTATGAAGATAATGGCGGTACAGTTATAGAAAAAATATATCGAATTTTCGATGATCATATTGGCATTATAGCTAAAAACGCTGAAGTGTACGAACCTAAAATTCGAACGTTGGAAGAACTAAAAGCTATGCCAGAGCTTGAGATATATTTGGGGACACCACTAAAGGTTGGAAATGAGTTTGAGGGCTGGAAGGTAATATCGACTTCTGAAATCGTAAAATCAAAAAGCAATATCTTTAAAGATGTAATAGTGATTGAAAAGATCGATGGACAAAATACTATTGAACGAAAATACTTTGCTAAAGACTTCGGGGAAATAAAAAGAGAATTTTCTATGACTACAGATGGTAAACAATCAATTGTTTCCTCCACATTTGAAAAATTATTAAAATAAGAAGCTCTTAGACCAGAAGAGCTTCTTCTATTATAATTAACTAGTTATTCTTTTTTATAGACTCATTTCATCAAATATACGTTTAATGCTTGTTGCAATGTCCCGTATGTTTTTGTATCATTATCGAACGCGATTCCTAACTTGATTATTTGTCTGACAACATCAGGTCGTAAGCCGGTGATGACACACTTACAACCCATCATTGAGGTCCCAGAAATAGTCTTCATAAGACGGTCTATTATTTCCGTCTCTAATTCTACAATACCTGAAAGGTCCATAATTAACGTTTGAATATGTAGTTTTCCTATTTCCATCAATACCTTCTCTTCCAGAATTGTAGTTCTAAAAGTGTCTATGGAACCTATTAATGGCAATATACAAATAGTTGGTGTAATTGGGATAATGGGAACAGATAAATTTTCTACAACTTCTCTTTGGGCTATTATTAGAGAATCCTTGAAAGTCGAGTAACTTAGGAAAAATTCATTCAAAAAGTGATCAATATTGTTGTTAAATTGTTTTTCCAATTCGAAGAAAGTGTCAATAGACACTTTTTGTATACGATTACTGTATTCTTGTATAAAACTCCAAAGTGATCTGCGAATTGCTTGCACCCATTCGAGCTTAAACGAGAGTGTCAGTGAATGAGATGCCCACGCTATTCCTTCTTGTTTTGCAAAAGCTTGTAGCTCAACTTGTTTATCTCCATCAATAATATAATAAATGAGTTTATGAGCATTATTAATAAGATCAATATCCCCTACTCTTAAAATATCATTAATTTTATCTCGAACATTAACTGCCTGGTCTAATAATTTTCTTTCAAATAATTTTTTGTTCAACTCAAAAAAATTATTAAAATCCTCTATTAAAAATTCCTCTTTCAAAACTTTTCCCCCTAAAAAAGTAATCTTCCAACTTTATAAATATCCTATATTTATGTTTTCTAAACCTATTTCTGAAATTATACACTTCTCAACTCAAATTACCAATTCAATAAAAAAAGAAGTTCTCCACTTAGGAAGAACTTCTTTTCTAATACTATAGTTTTGTTACATTTGCAGCTTGTGGTCCACGGTTTCCTTCTACTACTTCAAATTCAACTTTTTGGCCTTCTTCTAGAGATTTGAAGCCTTCTCCTTGAATAGCAGAAAAATGTACGAAAACATCATTTTCCCCTTCAACTTCGATAAAACCAAATCCTTTTTCAGCATTGAACCATTTTACAGTACCTTGTTTCATTTTATTACCTCCAAAAAATTAATATCAATACGTGAAAAACAAAAATTCACATATTCCATGAAGTACCGATATCACATCGATCACTACATAGGATATGTGAATTACAAATACTTGTTTCTCACTATGGATTGTTAATTAAATTATATCATTTGGATAAATATAGTCAATAAATAATTTTATAATTCTAAATCGTTTATTAAATTTCGTTCCAAATGATTCCATGGTAAATTTGTAGGTCTTCATCACATGAGTCACAAAAACATAGTTCCTTTACGGACCAAAAAGCCCAGTACTTATCGTTTTTCATTTTTTCTGCTGGAAATTTTTTTCGAAATTCGATTAGTTTTTTAGTTAAAAAAGCTACAGCCTCCTCCTTATTTTCAAAAGTAACTCTTTCAATTATATGTTCTTCCCATCCTGGAAATGCCCACCATGGTTCAAAGTCCGCTTTCATATAAATAATTTCATACATTATTTTATCGCCTCTAACATTAATTATTAACTCATATTTTACTGCTATCCATTAGAAAGTCTACTTAAATGACTTATTAGGATAAAATAAAATTGAAAATCAAACAATTATCGGTTAAGTTATAGTTAATACAATTTTCTTAAAAAGGGTACTCATTCAATAAAATTATTCTATTTATTTAATTGACAAAAATCTGGAACACTTTTTATGCAAAAAATCGAGTTTCGTATATAATTGGAAGTATATTATTTAAAAGCCTACAAAATATTTATGGTTTCCTTGTACTTTCAAAATGAAACCTTCTTCCTTTTTGTTCGTATAATATATTGTAGATAAAAGGAGGTAACCAATTATGACTGAAGTAGTTCACACGCTCTTTCGACACATTTTAAATATACCTGTTATGGTTTCATCCTGGTTCATCTTCTTTTTTGCATTCGACCAAAGCTTTTTCATTTGTTCTGCTCTTGCGTTAGGGGTTTATTTAGTTTCGAATTTTACCATAAAAAAATTGCAGCAACATAGTATAATGAAAAAACATCAATTAACACATACTGAGTATTTTCACATACAAAATCAATTAAAAGAAGCAAATAAAAAAGTACGAACCCTAAATAATCAATACCTTAAAGTTAGATCATTAAGTTCTTTTAAACAACTATTTGAAATGAATAGGCTAGCAAAACGTATTATTTCATTAGTGAAAGCGAATCCTCGTAAATTTTATCAAGCGGAGAACTTTTTCTACGCACACCTAGATTCCGCAGTAGAACTTACTTCTAAATACTCATTGTTAGTATCTCAACCAGTTAAAAACAGTGATATGAAAATTGCATTGCAAGATACACGCGATACACTACAAGATTTAAATTCAGTCTTGGAAAATGACTTAAAAGACGTCCTTGCTTCAGACATTGAACATTTAAAAATGGAATTAGATTTTGCTAAGTTGTCTGTTGGAACTAAAGAACGACCTTTATATTTAAAAGGAGAATCAGAGGATGAACGAAAAACTATCGAATACAAATAATGATTTTTTAATGGATGAATTATTAGAAAGCCCTTTTGAAATGTCAGCACCAAAGGAGCAATCTCTAACTACTAATACAAATGAGCCAGCTCCAACAAAATTGATCGATCGATTATCCGAAATAGAACAGCAGAAAGCGCGTCAATTAGCTGACCAAATTCCTGCTGGTAATTATGAAGCGATTTTAACCTACGGAGCAAATGCACAAACGGAGCTTTCTCGATTTTCCCACCAGATGTTAGATCATGTGCAAAAGAAAGATATTGGTCCAGTCGGTGATATTTTAGGTGACTTAATGAATAAGTTGTCAGAGATAAACCCTGAAGAGCTTTCTGTTCAAAAAAAATCAGGTCTTAAAAAACTTTTTCACAAGGTAAATCGTTCCGTTCAAGAAATGATGACAAAGTATCAAAAACTGAGCACACAAATTGACCGCATTGGGATTCAATTGGAGCATTCTAAACGAGGTTTAGTAGAGGATGTTCATATGCTGGACAAACTTTATGAGCAAAACAAAACATATTTCCAAGCTCTAAACGTATATATTGCCGCAGCAGAACTAAAAAAAGATGAAATATCAAACGTAATAATTCCTGAACTTCGAAGAAAAGCAGAAAGTTCGAATGACCAAATGGCATATCAAGAAGTAAACGATATGGCACAATTTTTAGATCGATTAGAAAAAAGAGTGTATGATTTACAGCTTTCACGACAAATTACAATTCAAAGTGCACCTCAAATTAGGATGATCCAACAAACTAACCAAACATTGGCTGAAAAAATACAATCTTCTATTATGACATCTATTCCACTTTGGAAAAATCAAATCGCGATTGCCTTAACGCTGAATCGCCAACAAAAAGCAGTGGAAGCACAAAAACAAGTGACTAAAACGACTAATGATTTACTCCTGAAAAATTCTGAAATGCTGAAAATAAATAGTATTGAAACGGCAAAAGAAAATGAACGCGGTATAGTAGAAATAGATACTTTGAAGAAAACACAGGAAAATCTTTTACAAACTATCGAAGAAACACTTCGAATTCAAGCAGACGGCCGTGTAAAACGAAAAGCTGCAGAAATAGAAATCGGTCGTATGGAAGAAGAATTAAAACAACGTCTACTTTTAATAGCAGAACAATCACAAAACCGTCCTTCCTAGGAAAGACGGTTTTATGTTTTCATTTATTTAGGCAATTAATTGCTTCTAGCCTATGTTAAGAGCTTTTCACTACATGATGAAGCATTTTTTTTAGTAATCTTAACGTCTCATCTGAAAATTTTTCTAAAGAGGAAGCAGTTGCTGTCTTTTTTCCAAAAATTAAATGAAACAGACTCAATTGTTCTTCAGATGCTTCGTTGTCATTTAAAAATAAATGAAGGACAGATATATTCTTCCTTTCAAGTTCAACTACTGCTTCTGCTGTATCCATTATACCATTTTGTGCATATCCAAAAGCAGATGGCTCTCCGTCAGAAAACATGAGGATGAATTTGTGCTTTTCAGTCCTATGCTCTAACCTTTTTCCCATCCATCTTAAGGCAAAGCCATCTCTATTATCTTCATGTGCCTCAATCGAAAGAATTTTCATGCCATTGTCTTTTTGCGCATCCTCTAATTTGTGAATCCATTCAAAAGTATTTGGTTGTTTTGTTTCTGAAGCTTCATACGCATCTTCATAATGCAATACAATCTCATGGGCAATTCGTAATTTTCTTAACACATCATGAAATAAAAGCACTGCTTTTTTTGTTTCTTCTAGTTTATCTTGCATGGAAGCAGAACCATCTACAAGTAGTCCAAATACAGCGTTTAGTTGTGTACTTGGAGCTGTCTTTTTATAAAATGGTTTTGGTCGTTCTTCCGTCCAAAGTACAGTTTGTTTGGAGGATAAACGCCCTCTTGATAAATTTACTCGTTTCTCTATCTTTTTCTGTTCCATTCGCTTTTTCATTTCTTCAACGAAAGCTTTTACATAAGGAGCTTGTTCCTGTCGATATGTTTGTAACATTACTTTATCTGTAGTGGTGGAATTAGAATTTAATCGTTTTTCTTCATAAACAACATGTGTATGTTCTTTCCCAAATGCTTTCCCTGCTTTTTTTAATACATTTGACTCCTTGTTCGAAACATTATCTTGTTTTGCTTCAGTTGTATTCCCTATTGATTGCCCATGGCCAATCTCCGTAATCTCATGGCCTTCTTTACCCTCTTCTGCTGAAATACTTTGATTTGCTTTCCCATCTCTTCCATGCTCTAACTCATATTGCAAATGAATTCCATTTTCCTGTTCATTTTCACGATGCCAGGTTCGGAATATTTCTTCTATCGTATCTTTTTTTCCATCTTCCCCCACTTCAGAATCCATCGTACCTTGGTGATAATGAAAGTCGGTTTTAGGCAAATTGACAGATGAAATGACCGAGTAATATTCATGCAATGTATCTTCATTTATGTCCTCATGTAATAAAAAATATAGTTCATACACAATGTTTATAGATGCTTGGGTATCTTTATTTTCATAGATTTTTTGGATAATGTTATTCGCCTGTTTAAACACCTCAGGGCCATTTACATGCATAGTGCCTTCATAAAGGCATATATAAATATAACTAATAAATGCATCTGCAAGAAAACCTTTTTGACTATTTACTATTAATTGTTGTTTGTGAAAGGATAAATACATTTGTATTCGCTTCTTAAAAAGTTTAACTGTACCAAATCTTTTTTTCTGTATCTTTTCCACTAAACGAAACTCTTCTAAACAAAATACTAGTTGATCCATCCATTTTCCTAATTTTTCCTGACGTTCAGTGAGATATTCCTCCCAAGCAGTAACATCAAAATCTCTCCAAAATCCTTCCGCCAATATGTAAATATCGGACAATCTACCTGCATCCATTAAAGATTCTTCTCTATGACGCCAAAAAACACTAATTGATATTGTCTGTTCTTCAGGTTGAAATTCCAATAACTTTCGCTCATTAACCATTAGTATTGGGTTTTTCGTTAATGCCTTTGCTACATTTTCATAATGCATTAATTGTCTTGCATCGATTGTCTCATTGTTAAATTGAATAAAACGATTTACAGAGGGCATCTACATCCCTCACTTTATCCAAGAAGAGGCTAGTTCTAAAACAAGTTTTTTCTCTTGTTCATCCTCTAATTTTTCAGCTATTGCATAATTAATCGCTCGAATTGGTTCCATGTATTCCGAAAGCTCCATTGCATGTTGTAGACTTCGAATAGATGCTGCTTCCTCGGAAAGTAATCCTTGCTTCACCTGGCTCATTAAATCTTCTGCCAAGTTTAACATTAGAGCATGCATTTCTTTTGATGCAGAAGGAAATAGCGCATTCCAAAGACTTTCAAGCAAATCTCCTGAAATATAAGGAATTGAAAATGAAACAAATCGATTTTTTAAAGCTTCATTCATAGGTGTCGTGCCAATATACCCTTCATTAATCGCAGCAATCACTGAAAAATCAGGATGGGCTTTAATTACTTCTCCCGTAAAAGGATTTGTTAACATTCTCCGATAATCGAGTACACTATGTAAAATCGGTAATGTCTCTGATTTCGCCATATTGATTTCATCAATATACAATATATGACCTTTTTTCATTGCTTCGATTACAGGACCTTCTACAAATTCAATAGAGTTAAGACCATCCTTTAAAACGATCGTTTTAAATCCTATTAATGCCTCTGCATCTAAATCAACAGAACAGTTAATACTTTGTACAGGTTGCGAAAAAACTTGAGATATTGTTTCAGCAAGCTTTGTTTTCCCAGCCCCAGTAGGACCTTTTAGTAACACATTCTTTTTTAAAGTTACAGCAATTAAGACATCATTTAATAAATAATCATTAGGGGATAGATATCCACCAGTTCCTATTAATCGCTGATCTTCCTCACTATGAATTCTATTTGAGCGAACCTTTTTTTCATTTTCGATTAGATTAATCATATTTTAAATTCTCCCTCTAATAAAAAAACCCGATGAAATTCATCGGTTTTTTTATTGAAAATATTCTTTATAGTATCCGCCGACTTTACCTGTGTTGTCAATCACGAACAGGAACTCTTCTGTTTCATTTTTTACTTCATATACTTTTCCAACAGTTAATACATTACTTACTAAGAATTTTTTAGCATCTGTATGAACACATGTAACTGTTTTAAGTGTTGGCTTAGTTGCCCAATTTGTATGTATCATCTAACCACTTCCTTTACTTTATAGTATACGATTGTATTCATTTTTTTTCAACGCCAGCATATACTGATCACTCTTCTTTTCAACAAATGTAGGTTGCTGATTGATCGATTATTTAAAAGATTGATCGATTTTGACCATAGATTGATCGATTATTTGATTTGATTGATCGATTATCCAGCTTCATTGATCGATTCTAATAAAAAATACTTTAATCCCAATAAGAAAAACCAGGCAAAATTCGCCCGGTTCTTTTTGGAAGAGTAGCATCTGAATGTCGTTGCTTTCCGCTACGGCGGACGCTTTTCGCGGGCATGAAAGCGTTGCTTCAGGGAAAAGGCGTCTTTAGCCTTCCTTCCCTCTCATATACGTTCCTGCATGGCCTTCCGCTCATGCACCTGTCACTTCGCTTTCGGTCAGTAAACATTTGCTATTCCCGCAGAAGTCGCAGCCAGCACTCCAGTCAAGGTACTACTCACTTAATGGATTGTAGTGAAAGGTGGCTGCTCCAGACGGAGGCCAACAGGATGTTGGTCACGAGGGCGTTGCCACACGAGGTGGCGCTCTTAGCCTTCGTTCCTCGGAGAAAGATGAGCAATCACAACGAACGCGTGAGCTGTGGTGATGGCTCATCGCTCACCCTACGGAAACGCGTCCACCTGAAACGGAAATCTGCGGTATTATCTTAAAGTACTATGAACACTGGTTTCGTAGGACGATAATCCATATACTTTCGCAAAAGAGACTCCCAATTAGGGAGTCTCTTTTTCAGAAATAATTAAGAATTTAACATTAAGTCTTCTGGGCTTTCTAGAAGCTCTTTTACCATTTTTAAGAATCCAACTGAATCTTTTCCGTCAATTACACGGTGATCATAAGATAAAGCCACATACATCATTGGACGAATTTGAATTTCATCTCCAACTGCGATAGGACGTTTTTGGATTGTGTGCATTCCAAGAATACCAACTTGTGTGCCGTTAAGGATTGGTGTAGACAGTAATGAACCGAATACCCCACCGTTAGTGATTGTAAATGATCCACCCGACATATCAGAAAGAGCTAATTTATTATCACGTGCTTTTTTCGCTAATTGTCCGATATTGTCTTCAATTTCTGCAAAGTTTTTGCGATCCGCATCACGTACGATTGGAACAACTAATCCACCTTCCGTTGATACTGCAATTCCAATATCATAGAAGTTATTTTTTACAATATAGTCTCCATCGATTTGAGAATTTACATATGGATATTTTTTAAGTGCAGCAACAACTGCTTTTGTAAAGAATGACATAAAACCAAGACGTACATCATGATCATCGAAGAATTTGTCTTTTTTACGAGAACGTAATGCCATAACATTAGTCATATCAATCTCATTGAATGTAGTTAACATTGCCGTGCTTTGTCTTACTTCTAACAAGCGAGAAGCAATTGTTTGACGACGACGAGACATTTTCTCACGTGTAAAACGACCATCGTCTTCTTGAGAAATCGCAGTAGACGGAGCTGGAGCTGCTTTTGGTGCAGGTGCAGTTCCATGAGCTGAAACGTCTTGCACACGAACGCGTCCCATTGGATCTACTGGTGAAATTTCACTTAAGTTAATGCCTTTTTCACGAGCCATTTTACGTGCAGCAGGACTTGCGATTGTACGGTCTTGTTCAGAAGTAGTTTCAACAGTAGCTGGCACTGTCTTTGTTTCTTCAGTTGGCGTAGTAGCTGCCGGCTCTTTTGTTTCAGTAGCTGGTGATGGTGTAGCTGACCCTGAACCTTCCCCAACTCTCGCAATTACTTGACCTACTTGTACTGTATCTCCTTCTGCTGCAAGTAATTCACTTACAACCCCTGCTTCTTCAGAAATTACTTCTACATTTACTTTATCTGTTTCAAGTTCAACGATGAACTCACCTTTTTCAATTGTATCACCTGGTTGTTTTAACCATTGTGCAATGGTACCTTCTGTAATTGATTCTGCTAATTCTGGAACTATAATATCTGCCACTTGAATTTCCTCCTCTAAATTATCCTACATTTTCGCCGGTTATATATACGTCAAGCTCTTGTGCAAAGCTCGTCACAGAAGACATTAGTTTGCTTCTGCGCATGAGCCCGCGACAATTAACTAGATTAAGTTAAATGCTTTTAACTGCCTCTTCAATTATACGCGCTTGTTCTACTTTATAAGTATCAATATCCCCTTCAGCAGTACTTGAACGATCTACACGTCCTACGTAAGAGATATCTTTACCATTTGCAAGTTCTAGTAAATATGGTAGTGCAAAATTCCATGAACCTTGGTTTTGAGGTTCTTCTTGAGCCCAAACTAATTGCTTCGTATTTGGATAACGATCGATAATTGCTTGAATTTTTTCAGTCGGGAACGGATACATTTGTTCAATACGAACAATATGCATATGCTCATATCCAGTTCCATCTTTTACTTTATCCGCTAAATCAATTGCCAATTTACCGCTTGCAAATACAAGTTTTTTAACTTTTTTCGCATTTTCCCCTAGACCCGGTTGTTCAATTATTGTTTCAAATTGACCAGTAGATAGATCTGCTACTTCTGCTCCAACTAACGGATGACGTAACAATGATTTTGGAGAAACGATAATTAATGGGCGAATCGCTTCTTCTTTTAACATTTTTGCTTGTCTACGTAGAATATGGAAATAGTTAGCAGCACTTGATAGATTCGCAACTGTCCAGTTATTTTCTGCAGCAAGTTGTAAATATCGCTCTAGTCTAGCACTTGAATGCTCTGCACCTTGCCCTTCAGCACCATGAGGCAATAACATAACTAATCCGGATTTCAATCCCCATTTGGATCGTGCAGCACTAATGAAATTGTCAAACATAACTTGCGCCATATTTGCAAAATCACCATATTGTGCTTCCCAAATTGATAAGGAATTACTATCCTCTAAATTGTATCCAAACTCATAACCTAATATTGCTGCTTCGGTTAAAGGACTATTGTAAACGACAAATGAAGCTTTTGCATCACTTATATTATGCATAGGAGTCAATTCTGCCCCATTAGTTTCGTCATGCAACACTAAGTGTCTATGAGAGAAAGTTCCACGTTGTGCATCTTGACCTGTTAAACGAACGGATGTTCCATCTTGTAAAATAGTAGCAAATGCGAGTGTTTCGGCATGTCCCCAATCCACTTTACCTTTACCATTAAACGGTTCTTCACGTCGTTTTAAAATTTTCCCTAACTTTTTAAAGACCGTAAAGTCTTTTGGCCACGTTAGTAATTCTTCATTTATTTTTGCTAATTGTGGCTTAGCAACACCTGTTTGAATTTCCGGCATACCATTTAATACTGCCTCAGGAATAATAATTTCATGGGCTGTTGATTGTGGAAGTTCTTTTACTCTGTCATATGCTTTTTGCATACCATTAAAAATAGTTTCATCTAAAGATTTTATTTCCTTAGAATCAATTAAATTTTCCTTAACTAATTGTTGACCGTATATTTCTCTAACAGTTGGATGTTTATGAACTAGATGATACATAGTAGGGTTTGTCACTAATGGTTCATCCATTTCATTATGGCCATAACGACGATATCCTAGTAGATCAATAACAATATCCTTACCAAACTGTTTACGGTATTCATAAGCAAATTTAGCAACACCTAATACAGATTCAGGATCGTCTGCATTTACATGAATTATAGGAACTTCATAACCCTTAGCTGGATCAGAAGAATAATAAGTAGAACGGGAATCATAAGCCTCTGTTGTAAATCCAATCATATTATTGGCAATAATATGAATTGAACCACCGGTTTGGAATCCACGAACACGACTATAGTTTAATACTTCCGTTACGATACCTTGACCTGGAAATGCTGCATCTCCATGAATTAATATCGCGAATGCTGCATTTTTATCTTGTACTGGAAATCCTGGCTCACTAGTTGACTCTTGTGCAGCACGAGTTTGACCTGTAACAATCGGACTTACAACTTCTAAATGGGATGGATTATATGCTAACTTGACAGTTAATCCAGATTTTGAATGATAAGATGCACCTTTATGGTATTTTACATCCCCATAATATCCTTCCGAAAATTCAAGTGACCCATCTTTTGGTATAAACGATTCGTTTGGAACATGTGCAAATTCAGCAAACATCATCTCATAAGGTTTATTTAATACATGAGTTAATACATTTAGACGTCCACGGTGGGCCATTCCAATATTAACTTGTTTAGTTTGTGTTTTATCCGATTGACGTACCAACTCATCGATTAGTACTACTAAAGTGTCTAAACCTTCAATGGAGAAGCGTTTCGCGCCAACAAAAGTACGGTGTATAAACTTCTCGAAGCCTTCAATTTGTGTTAAACGTAATAATAACTTTTTCTTATCATCAGCTGATAGGTTTTCTTTAATCACGCCGTTTTCGATTCGATTTTGTAACCATGCACGTTCTTCTGGCTCAACAATATGAGCAATTTCAAAAGCAATATTATTTGTATAAACTGCTTTTAAGTGTTCAATTGCTTGCAATCCATTTGAAATATTTTTCGGTGCATTAGTTATAAGAAAAGAAACTGGCACTTCTATTAAATCTTGTTCTGTTAAATTATAAGTTTTAATATCAATTTTTGATTCGTTTTTTGGTCCATCATTGAGAGGATATATATTAGCAGCAAGATGACCAGATGAACGAATAGCATCCGCGAGCTTAATAGCTCGAACGATTTTATCGAAATCATTCGAAGATACTGCTGAGTTAGATGGATTTGTACTTAAATCAGAAGAAGTTACGATGGACGGAGCACCATATTGTTGAAATAGGCTAACTAATTCATTATCCACTTCTTCCGGAGACTGTAGATATAAATCATACTGCTCCATTACATAACCAAGGTTAGGACCAGAAAAAGCTGACCAAGGTGATTGATTGTTCGACATTTAAAAAAACCTCCAACATTTTGTGCCTTTTAGGCATTGATGATAAAAATGCAATAATAAAATAATTTGTATAAAAACAAGGATATCTGTGTAAAACATACAACTTTACACACATTTACAGTTTACCACTATTTCAAGAGTACTTAAAGAACCTTTTGAAAGAACGATTTTTCCATTACCATCTTACTACTATCGAAAAAAATTACAATGCTTTTTTGTAAATTAAATAAGGATTTTTGTAAAAACTTTTTTCATTTGTCTAAAACATCATCTACTTCTATTTATATGGAAGATGAACCCGGAAAGTTGTACCTTCTCCCAAATTACTTTCTACATCAATTTCCCCTCCATATTCCAATACCAACATTTTTACAATACTTAAACCTAAACCAGTTCCACCTTTTGATTTTGTTCTAGCTTCATCTACCGTATAAAATCTTTCAAAAATCTTTGAAATTTGATGACTGGATATTCCTATTCCATTATCAGTTATGGCAATTATAATATTCTTAGAATCTCGATTTACTGAAATAAATATATTTGGATCATTTTCGTTATAACGAATTGAATTGTCTATCAGGTTTCTAATAATTTGAAGTAATGCGACTTGTTGGATGTTAACACAATAAACAGGATCGATCTCCGTCGAAATGGTTACTTTAGGATTTAACAATTTATATTCTTTTTGTAAAAGCAAGACTACTTTTAATATATTTGTTTGACTAATTTCTTTAGCATGTTCCCTTTTCGCAAGATTCAACATTTCTTCCATGAGTTTTTTCATTTTTTGAATCTCTTCTAACGATATATTTAATGACTCTTCTAAAACTTCACGCTCATTTTTCCCCCAACGATTTAGAAGAGACAAGTGTCCCTCAACTACTTGAATCGGCGTTCTCAATTCATGTGAAATATTATAAATAAATTCATCCTGTCTTTTAATCGTTTCGGATACTTCATTCATAAGTTCTTTGTATATTAATAACAATTCACCAAGTTCATCTTTAGATGAATAATGAAAACTTACTTCCTTGGAAAACTTATTCTGACTTGCTCTCTGCATTTCATCTCTAAGTTCTTTAATAGGTTTTAGCAAAATAGATGAAAGGGAAAACCCAATAAGAGCAGATATTAAAAGAGAAATTAATGCGAAAATTACCATTGCGATTAAAATATAATTCATTAGTTGAGAAAAATTTTCTAAGCTATGCGAAATTTCAACATAACCCGAAAAAGTTCCAAAATTAAGTTCTTCCATTTTAAAATATACACGCTGATTGTTTACTACTTCTTGAGAAAAATCTGATGGAGTTTCCTTTGTGAAATTAGGAAAATTACTTGCATCATTTATTCGAAGTAGTTCTATCCCATCTTTGTTTAATAGTCGAATAGATTGTTTTTGATTGACTATTTGGTTTAACAACGTATGATTCCTACTTATATCCTGAATAGTAATGAACGGACCTTTCGATTGTAGAAAAAGCACAACTTCGTTCAATGTATTTTGAGCAATCTTCTTCTCGGATATAAGCATCCAATTAAAAATTGAAAAGTAAAGTATGACACACATTATGAGAAAGCTAAAAAAAATTGAAATAGCGGAGCTGTATGTCCACTTTTTTTGGAGTGACCAGTTTTTCATTGACGCATCACATACCCAACCCCTCTTACAGTTTCAATCAAATGAGAGGCACCTAATAACTTTTTCCTTAAATGTCTGATATAAACATCTACAACATTTGTTTCCGTTTCAGCATCATAACCCCAAATTGATTCTAAAATCACATCTCTAGAAAGAACTTTATTTTTATTTTCCATTAATAAAACCAACATATCATACTCAGTTTTTGTTAGTTCAATCTCATTGTCTTGATAAAAAACTTGATGAGCATGTTTATCAACGGATAAATCGGACATTTCCAATTTAGAATTCATTTTCCCTTCCCCATCAACTCTACGCAAAACTGCTCGAATTCTTGCAAGCAATTCCTCAATTGCGAAAGGTTTTACTACATAGTCATCTGCACCTGCTTCTAACCCTGAGACTCGATCAATTATGGCATCCCGTGCGGTGATTAAAATAATTGGTGTATTTTTTTGTTTCCTAACTCTTCTGCAAATCTCAAGTCCATTTAAACTTGGCAGCATAAGATCAACTAATAACAAATCATAATTATTTTTAAGTGCATGATCCATACCTTCTCTACCATCATGAGAAACAGTAACTTCAAAGTTTTCATGCTTAAGTTCTAATTCTACAAATTTAGCAATATTTACTTCGTCTTCAATTAATAATATATGGCGTTTCATACTACTAACCACCTTTTAAAATAGCCGTTCAATTTTAATTTTGAACGGCATACGTGTAGATAAAATTATTTTTCCCTAGTTTCTTTGCAGTATATAATGCTTGATCTGCATTGTCTAACAATTTAGCCATACTGGTTCCATCATTAGGAAACACAGATATTCCAATAGAAGAAGTGGGTGTGAATATGTGTTCATTGATAGTCCACCCTTGCTTTAAAGAGTTTTGAATAGAATGAACAATTGCTTGTACCTTTTCACTTGATCCATCTGTATAATCATTCATTCGATCAACGATTAGTACGAATTCATCTCCGCCAATTCGATATACCTTATATTCGAAGTTAACACTTTGCTTTAATTTTTCTGCAAAATGAACTAAGAATTGGTCTCCAACATCATGTCCAAACTTGTCATTAACTGCTTTGAAATCATCTCCATCAATGTAAATTAGTGCGATATGTGGATTAAGAGGCGATACGGTTTGTATAACTTTCGAGAAATCCTCGTGAAAAGAACGGCGATTTGGTAATCCAGTCAAGCTGTCATGATATGCCATAAACTTAAGCCTATCTTCCATTTCTCTTTTCTCCGTTATTTCTCTAGAAACAAATACAAACCACTTTTCGGAATCCCCGTCCAAATTCCTCTTAACTGAAGTGATGGAAGTATCTGTCCAAATTGGTTTACCATTTTTCTTTTTAAGTAATAATTCTTTTCGAACAGCAGACTGTTCGTCAATCGATGCTATTATTCTTTCTTTTAAAAGTTTAAGTTGATCTTTATCTTTCGCTATTTGCTCTAAATAGTTTGTTCCTAACAACTCTTCTTTATCATATTGTAAAATAGTTTCATGACTTGGTGAGGAATATAGCAGGCACCCCTCCTCATCCGTAATGGCAATAAGGTCATTTGAATACTCTGTAATGAGTGTAAAAGTTCGTTCAATATTTCTTAACTCGTCAATAATTCTTTTCTTTTCGGTAATATCAAATTGAATGGTTAAATACTTTTCAATCTCTCCTTTTTCATTGTGAATAGGAATTATATTGGCATCAACCCAATAAAAAGAACCAAATTTAGTCCGATTCCTAATCTCTCCTCGCCAAATATTACCTGATTCAACTTTTTTCCACATTTCCTCAAAAAAAGACTCATCATGAAAGTTAGAGTTTACTATCCGAAAAGATTTACCCAATATTTCTTGCTGTTCAAACTGGCAAGTCGTTTCAAAAAGTTGATTTGCCATTTCAATAATTCCTTCTTTGTTTGTCATTGCAACTAAAGCAGCTCCATTTATACCTTTCTTAAAACTTTCCAATATATATGTGGAACTTTTAAGTTCTTCGGTACGTGAAATTTCTTTAGTCATCGCTAAAATATATTGATCTTCACCATCGTAAATAGGAATAGCTGAAGTTTCGTTGACATAAGTTATGTTCATAAGACAATAATGATCTTGATAAAAAATAGACTTTCGCTCTAAAATAGCACGATTATAATTTTTTATAATAGTTTTATAGTGGAATTCGTCTAAACATTCTTCAAGTTTCTTATTCAATGGATTTACAGAAAAAATTTCTTCTGCTTTTCGATTGATACATTCATAAACATATGAATTATGTTTTTTCTTCATAAGAAACACATAGTCAGCAGATAAATCATACAATAACTTAAATTGAGTTGGTGTAATTATTCTTTGAGTCATTTTATCAAACGATCTCCAATCAGTGTTGATTCTTATCCTTCCATCATATGTATTTCGAAAAAAAGATACAAGTATTTAAATTGGTTTCGAAAAAAATTTCTTCACAAAAAATTAATATTTTTTTTATGAGTTTTTTCTATGCAAATGGATTAAAACTTAGTATATTATAAAAGCAAATAATTTTATAAGACAAAGTTCGCTTTGTCGTGGGAAGGCAAATGGTGCGCCACCAGTTTTGAGCTGGTCCTAGTAGGTTCGATTCCTACCCCGAAATTTTTTATGCAATTCGAAATGAAAAATTTCAGGGACCTAGGATGATAATGCTCATTTACGGTTCTTTTGGGGGGCGCTTTTTTTGATTAGAAAACGTGATTTACATGAATGTACAGCACTTTATGATTTAATGTCTGAACCAACCGTTCTTGCTTATGTTCGCCAAAAAGCAAGTTCAGCGGATGAATATTGGTTCATGACTAAACAGTTAATGGAAGAAGAAGAAAACGGATCCGCTATCTCAAGAACAATTGTGAGCGATTTTGGTCAACCGATCGGTACAATTAATTTGTTTGACATAGACAATGGAGCAGGATTCCTTGGCACATGGATAGGCAAACCTTTTCAAGGACTTGGGTATAATAAAAAAGCCAAAGAACAGTTTTTGCAAGAAATGTTTTTTGAAACAGAAATCCACACAATATTTTTGCGTATACGAAAAAATAATTTAAAAAGTATTCGTGCTACCGAAAAACTTCCTTATGCATTAAAAGCAAATTCTACACATCCTGCCATTTATGAAGAAATTAATAAAGAGAATGATATATTCGATTTATACTATATTCCGAAGGATCTATTCCATCTAGTTATGCTTCAGGATAATACCGAAGAAGAACAAGCGATGTGACGAAAAGTATAAACTCCCGTCAAATATTTATTTGACGGGAGTTCTTTATTTTTTATAAGTTAGTAGTGCTTCTACAAATTGTGAAGGCGTTTTGGAATTTGTTGCTTCGTTTTGATTGGCAATAATTTTCTCAGCTTGCTGAACTAACAATGCAAAAGACTCTAAAAAAGTACCCGGAGTTAAATTCTCTTCTTCCAAAACAATACCAAAACCTTTTTTTTCAAAGTAATTTGCATTTAACAATTGATCCCCTCTACTTGCATGAATGGATAGAGGTATTAAAAGCATTGGTTTTTTTAACTCTAAAAATTCAAATATTGAGTTTGATCCCGCTCTAGTTATAACGTAATCTGATATTTTTAACAAATGAGGTAACTCGTTAGTTACATATTCAAAGGCAATATAATTTGTCTTACCTATTAAAGAAGTATTTAAGTTTCCTTTACCGCAAAGATGAATTATTTGATACTTCTTAGTTAAAACGTCTATATTTTCATAAATAGCTTCATTAATTTTTGCGGCACCTTGGCTACCGCCCATAATTATAATAGTTTCTTTTTCCGCCTTGAAACCTGTTAATTCCTCTGCAGTAAACTTATTTCCACTTAACAAATCAGGGCGAATAATTGCACCAATAGAAGAAGCCTTTTCTGCAGGCAAGTACTTCAATGTTGCTTCAAAAACTGTAAATATATGCTTTGCAAAAGAACTAGCAATCTTATTTGCCAGCCCTGGGGTTATATCAGACTCATGAATAATTACAGGGATATTTGCAAGTTTTGCTGCTATTACTACAGGAACAGAAACAAAACCGCCTTTAGAAAAAACAAGAGATGGCTTAACCTTTTTAAGTACTCTTGCTGCCTGCATTGTGCCATAAAGAACTTTAAAAGGATCAGAAAAGTTCTTTAAGGAAAAATATCGTCGTAGCTTACCATTTGAAATCTCGTAATATGGAAGCGAAGGAAAGCTTTGTGTTATTATTGATTTTTCAATTCCATCAGAAGAACCGATATAATGTAACTCATAACCTTTTTCGATTAAATCTGGAATAATTGCTTGGTTTAATGAAACATGTCCTGCAGTTCCTCCACCTGTTAAAACAATTGTGTTATTATTCATTAATAATCTCCTAACTATCTTATAACTTTAAAGGATGTATGCAAAAATGAAAGAAACGAAAACATTATCAGAAAAAAGTTTTCAAATGATCAAGATAGTCGTTCCTATACTAGTCACACAAGTCGCCCTCTACTTAATGACATTTTTTGATGTTTTAATGACTAGTAAATATAGTATTAACCATTTAGCAGGTGTTTCCATCGGCTCATCCCTTTGGGTTCCTGTTTATACCGGACTAACCGGTATATTACTAGGCATTACGCCAATTGTAGCACAATTAATAGGTGGGAAAAAGAAGAAAGATGTACGTACCTTTGTACAACAAGGATTTTATATTGCCATTGTGTTAGCACTCATTATATTTGTAGGCATTTTCTTATGCATTGATCCTGTTCTTCAACGTATCCCACTTGAGAATAGTGTACGCCTCGTTGCCAAGAATTATTTATATATGATGAGTATTGGACTTATTCCTTTGTTTCTTTATAGTGTGCTTCGTTCTTTTATTGATGCATTAGGAAAAACGCGCGTATCGATGATTATTACATTGTTATCTGCTCCTATTAATATTGCTTTAAACTATGTATTCATTTATGGGAAATTAGGTTTTCCTGCTCTCGGAGGTGTTGGGGCAGGATTAGGATCGGCACTAACATATTGGTTAATATTGTTAATCGCGATTATTATCGTGTATCGGAACAAACCTTTCGCAGAATTAAAGATATTTCAAGGTTGGAGTAAACCATCCTTTCTAAAAATTGGAACATTAACTAAAATAGGTATTCCTATAGGGTTATCCATATTTGCTGAGACAACCATTTTTTCGGCTGTAACTATACTTATGAGTACATATTCTACCGCTGTCATATCTGCACATCAAATTGCCATGAACTTTACCTCCCTTCTTTATATGGTTCCATTAAGTATTGCGATGGGAGCAACCATTTTAGTTGGTCATGAAGTTGGTGCAAATCGATTTAAAGATGCAAAAACGTATAGTTGGTTGGCAGTAGGTACAGCGATTTTATTTAGCTTTATCTCTGCGTCGATTTTACTTATATTTAGAGAACAAATTGCATCGATTTATACGAGTGATCAATCAGTTATTACTTTGACTGTTCAATTTTTCTTCTTTGCAGCATTGTTTCAGCTCTCTGACTCCATTCAAGCACCAGTACAAGGTGCCCTTCGTGGATATAAAGATGTTACCATTACCTTCATAATGGCAATTGTTTCCTATTGGATCATTGGGTTACCAACTGGATATGTTTTAGCAAATTATACTTCTTTTGAAAGATTCGGGTATTGGATTGGACTTATTGTTGGATTAACATTTGGTGCCATCACTCTTGGTACAAGACTTATTTATTTACAAAGGAAAATAAATAAAACACCAAGTGACCTATAAGACTTAGCTCTTCGTAATTACCAAAATGCTTTGAAATACCCTCAACGTTGTAGAGTCTTGACAGCAATGATAGATTTTTTCCAGTCAAAAAACGACGCGTATTAGCGTCGTTTTTAATCTGTTATGCCCGTTTCACTTATTTTTACTTTCACACTAGGAGTTATCGTTAACGTTGAATATATCCCATGCCATTTATCTTTCACAAATAAATCTGGATGGAATGCCCTAGCATAGCGACCAATTCCAATTGCGTCACAATTTGTATCATGTAATACTTTTAAAATCTCTTCCATTTTTTTAGTTAATTTACCTTCTAAAAATTTTTCTAATTCTTGACGCTCTTTTTTCTCTAGCAGATGATTTTTGTAATATTCCATTATCCCTACTTTCATTTTATAATGGATTTCAATATGCTTACCGTCCCATTTCATTTTCCTTTGTAAATTGTCCACTTTAATCGTAATAGGGACTCCTTTATGTGTATAAGTCAAATAAGGATACTTCCCTTTCTTCTTTTTCATTAATTGCAGAATGATGGATTGGTCTTTATTTAACGTTTTCCCAGAAAATTTTTTCTCATTAAATAGTGCGAGTCCACCTAATTCTGGAATATCTCCTTTTGACATTTTGATATATGGCAAAGTTAGATCAACTGCTTCATCCTTTAAATCGGAAATAGACTGCTGAATATCCGCTTTCGATAAAACTGATTGTAGTTTAAATCCTTCTACAAATTCGCTATAATAATTATTTATATCACTCCCCATTTTGTCCCCATATTGAATGAATGGAGCTGCACTACCTTCTGTGATTATTAGAACAGTATTTAACCGGCTATGAGAATTTCGATAATACGAATCAAGGTATTGATTTAAATCGCTTTTTACTGTTTCATCAGATAATAAAATACTTGTTAATTTTGACAAATCCAATCTTTGATTTACTTTTTGATCAACTTTTTGAGCTACATCTTGTACAGACACACCTTTAGCTGTTAACATTTCGAATTCCTCACTTTGATGTTGCTCTCCTGGCAATCCAAAATAACCCGTTAAATTACCTAAATCGCCATCAAAGCCAATCATAGGTACACTTGCAAAATCCTTGTTTAGCCGTTCATCCCAGCATCCACTTAATAAGATTAAAACTATTATTAATATACTTATCTTTTTACTCACGCAATGAATTCCTCCATCCCTTTAGAAGAATAAATAATGGTAATAATATCCCAAAAATCAAGTGACCGTATACTAGTAAATCATTTGCTTTCTTTAATATATCTCGAGACAATAAAAATAAAGGGCAAATAAATATGATCAGATGTATGATTACTGTAAATTTCAAATGCTGTTTATGCATTGTTTTATATAGGTGAATGCCTAAAAACATAAATAACGAAACCGTTATTATACTCCACATCATCCAAATATAAGTAAAAAACAAATCTAATCTTTCTACAAAGGTTACGTCTTGTGACTTTAATAAAAACATTATTGCAACTGGAATTACTTTTAATTCTTCCAAAGGAAAAAATAATATGGTGAAAAAGATAGTAATTAAAAAAAATAGAGTTAGAGTAAGCTGGTAATATAAAATCTGTTTTGTCTTTATTTCTCTTTTGTCTTGCACAAATGGGCGTAATAACAAGAAAGCTTCCAAACCGAGAAAGGCATTTAGAGATTCTTTTATCCCAGCTATCCACTGGTCTTTATCAATATGACCTATAGGGAACAGATTAGTCCATATTAAATCAGGAACAGCAAGACATAATACTCCCAAAAACAATATTATGAATGGAATTAAAATAACGGAGATATTTAAAGGAACAGCATATTTGCTTATATTTGTATAAAAAGAAATAAAAACTATTATACCAATAACAATAAAGTGTGGCGTTAAAGGAAAAACCCAAACAGTCAGCAAAAAATCTATTGTTCCCAAAAAAATAATAACTACTACATACCAATAAATTTGATAAAGCCACTTTTCGAATTTATTTAATTGAAAGTACTTATAATATTTATTAAAAATCATGAACAATATAAAATGTAGGAAACTAACTAGGGTGAATACAATCCAAGCGTTTTGTCCTACAGCTTTTATAATTCGAGTTTGGAGTGTTATAAAAATCGTACCTGTTTGAATTATAAATAAAAATAAAAACAATTGGTTATTAGACATAGTCCACTTATTCATTTTTCTTCAATCCTTTTTTGAAATAAAAACTCTTTTGCCCCTTGTTCGACTTATAATAAGGAGGTCGGAAAAAGACCGCAAACAGCTTTTTAGGTTCAAACGGGATTATAGGGGACAAATATGGCCGATTTAAAGACTGTAAATTTAACAGATGAATGAAAAGAAGTAGAGAACCAATAGCAAGTCCAAAAAATCCGAATATCGATGCAGCGATCATAAATGGGAATCTTAAAATACGAATTGATGTACTTAACTCAACTGATGGAATCACAAAGCTAGCAAGAGCAGTCAATGCGACAACTATCACCATTAAATTAGAAGCAAGTCCTGCAGAAACAATTGCATCCCCAATTACTAATCCCCCTACTACCCCGATAGTTTGACCTACAGGACTTGGTAATCGAATACTCGCTTCCCGTATTAATTCAATTGTTATCTCTAAAAGAAACGCCTCGAATATTGGTCGAAAAGGAACATGACTGACAGAACTCTTCACTTCTTCCCCCAAATCTATTGGTACTATTTCAAAATGAAAGCTAGCTACCGCAATGTAAATAGCCGGTAAAAAGATAGCTATAAAAAAACTGGCTAAACGAACTAATCGATAAAAAGAGCCTACTAATAACCTTCCATTATAATCATCCGGTGATTCATAAAAAGTAATTAAACTAGTTGGAGCTATAAGTGCAGTAGGATCCGAATCTGAGAGAATTGCAATTCTACCTTCTAATATATTTGCAACCACTCGATCTGGTCTTTCTGTGTTTAGAAATTGAGGAAAAGGTGACCAAATCTTATCCTCTAAATAGTCTTCTAATTGTCCAGAACTATATAACATTTCTAACTCTATTTTAGATATCCTTTCTTTCAATACTTCCAATGCTCCTTGATCTACTTTTGTACTCAAATATATAATGGAGACATTTGTATTAGTTGTAGAACCAATTACCAATCTTTCTATTTTCAAATCCGGTGTACTCATTCTTTTTCTTATTAAATTTATATTTACTTCAACATTTTCTACAAAGCCATCATGGGATCCCCTTACCACATATTCATTTTGAGGTGGTGAAGGTACCCTAGAAGCAATTTTAGGAATTATTATTCGAAGCATCGTATTTGATTTCGGAAATATTAGAACTGTCTCTCCTGTAGGAATACTTATCTCTAGTTGTTCTATCGTAAATTCTGTTTCCTCCGAAAACGGAGTAATTCTCCAATTCGGATCATTTGTTTCGTATAATAGTTGTATATGATTAATTTGTTTCAGAACGATTTCTGTATCAATCATTGTTGCATAATAGCATAGTATTACAGGATCCTCATTCCATCGTAATTCTTTTGTTATAAAATCATAAGAATGGGAAAACGAACTTTTAAGTAATTCAATTGTTTCTTTATATACAACCACTAGATCACCCCTTCACTTCGAAGTATGTGCTCTATGGTTTGAATATAAACGTAAAAAAACGGGCAAAAGACGCCCGATCTTTTCAGAACAAAAACCTTGATATGCCATTGATTTCCGCTCCGGTCGGACGCTTTCCGTGGGCACGGCTCGAGCCTGTAGTCTCTCCCTCGTGCTGTCCCACTGGAGTCGCCGACCTGCGCTACAATCAACAATAAGCCCTTTATATAGGAAAGTTGTATACAATATCGCATAAATAATCAGTCATTCTCTAGCTTAGTGGAAAGCATTTATAATTCAAAAAAGATTACAAGTAATTTAAGTTAATCACTAAAAATTAGTCCAATCTTCTTATCTTATCGATAAGCTATGCTAAATCTTTTAGTGTAGTACTACACATTAATTGATTGGAGTGCAAGGTGGCGTCTCCTGCGGGGAAAAGCGTTAGGCGAAGGCCCCGCAGCGAAGACATTGGCAAAACTTTGTTTGGGCAACGTCTTTGCGACGAGTAACCGCAGGAGCATATGTTTTCCGAGCGAGGAGGCTGAGACAACGCCCGCGGAAAGCGCCAACCCGAAACGGAAATCATAGGATTAATCATCCTTTCAAGTCCCTTAAACCCAGTGTTCACAGGACATTTTTATATACTTTCTTTTAAGAAAAACCGGACAAAAAGATGCCCGGCCCATTCAAGAAGAGTAGCATATGAATGCCGTTACTTTCCGCTATGGCGGACGCTTTTCGCGGGCATGGCTTCAGTCTCTCAGGTGAACAGGATGTTAGTCATGAAGGCGTTGCCTTAGGGAAGAGGAGTCTTTAGCCTTCCTTCCCTCTAATGCGTTCCTGCGGGACCTGCCGCTTCTCTTTCGGTGCAGAAAACATCTGCTATTCCCGCAGAAGTCGCCGCTTGCACTTCAATCAACAAGTAAGTATGTGAATAATTATTATTTGCTTCGTAAGATGATAGATGACATTTATAACCTATGAACATTAGTTAGAGAACTCATTTTATCTGGATTCACAATATTGCACCAAAATTTTAAAAAGCAATAGCATCTCTAATTCGGATTACAGGATGGCATGATCACTACGTTTACTTAATCTATTTTTATCCTCTTAGCAATAGCTCGGCTTAATCTTCTTGTTAGGTATACTCACTACATGGATTGTAGAGTGAAAGGTGGTGACTCCAGCGGGATGAGTGAGACAAATGAGCTATCACAACGAACGCGTAGCGGCGGTGATGGCTCATCACTCACCCCGCGGAAAGCGTCCACCTAAAGCGGAAATCCACGGTATTATTTAATTATTTATAGTACAATGAACACTGGTATCGCAGAACGTTAAAAAGCCTACCAAGTGTAAAACTTGGTAGGCCCTGAATATATTATTTACCTATAAATTGTTGTGTCCAATAGAAGCCACTATCTGATAATCCAACTCCGATATGTGTAAATGAAGGATTCATAATGTTTTCTCTATGTCCTGGTGATTTCATCCATCCATCTACTACTTCAGCAGCGCTACGTTGTCCCATAGCAATATTTTCACCTGCTGATTTATATGTGATGCCAAGTGATTTCATTTGATCAAATGGAGAACCATAAGTTGGACTAGTATGATCAAAATAGTTTTTGTTTTTCATATCTTGTGATTTTGCTTGTGCTGATTGAGTAAGTTTTACATCAATTTGTAATGCTTTTAGTCCTTCTTTTGCACGTTCTTTGTTTGTTAAATCAACAACTTCTTGAACTGCTGCTGGAACTTTTACTTCTTGATTGTTATTTGTTGGCGTTTGTTGATTTACAGGTTTCTGTACCGGAGTAACTGGTTTGTCAGCTACTGGTTTTTTTACTGGTGTAACTGGTGTTTCAGCTACTGGTTTTTTTACTGGTGTAACTGGTGTTTCCGCTACTGGTTTCTTTTCTGGAGTAGCTGGTTTGTCAGCTACTGGTTTTTTTACCGGAGTAACTGGTGTTGTATCCCCTGGTTGTTGGTTTACTTCAGGTTTATCTAATATCTGATTTGACTGGACAAAATAGTTAAAATCAAAGTTCTCTAAATTTTTCCAATTATACTTAGTTATAAATTCAAACGGAGAATTCCATTGATATATTACAACTGCTTTTGCCTCGGAAGTAGTATTTGAATTTCCAGTTGTCATCGCTGCATCTGCTGTATTTGTTGAAAACAATAAGCCACCTGCAAGTAATCCAACAATGATAGAATGTTTCTTATTCATTTTCATTTCCTCCTTCTTTTGTGCACCCCTATTGTAAACATAGGATTGGAGGAAATTTTTAAATAATATTTGCCAACACGTCCAGTTGGATAAAAGATATTGGTCAGAATAGCAAACTATAAGACTACTATTGGTTAACTTGACCAACTAGAACAAAATTTACACTTCGTAACCTGTTGACAGTTTTAGATATTCTTCTTTATACACCTCTTCTAGTCTGAGTTTTTCTTCTAAAGAGAGTGTACTCATTTGAATTCGAGAAATAGCAAGTTCATATTTTTTATCTACTGATTGCCTTGTTCTTGGGTGAGTAAATTCATCTTTCAACTCACTTTGAATTATCATTCGAATTTCTTCTTCAGTTTGTATTTTTTCCAATGCTATTCTCCCTTTATATAACCGTTGAAAAGCATTAATCATTCGAATTTTCTCCTAAAATATCTATTTTATCTACTTGATCACCTATTATAACAATTTGAGGCTGCATTTTAACAAATTCGGGCATCCACTGTACCATTCCATATGCATATTGAAATAAGAAGGGGTATTTATGACCCTTCAATGGTATATAACCTTTCATTCGATAAATGCTATCAGGAAGTCCTCTTACCCATTCTTCAAATATATCTTTATCAACCGATTCTTTAAAAATGTGCAATCGAGAAGAAAGAAAAAGCTGCATTCCAAGAGCTGTTTTGTTTATATCTTTTTCATGAAAAGTTGCTTCCATTTTCCTTACTAGTGATAAAGGAATTTTACTATTCGCTGTTTGTATAAGTGGGGCAGAATTGTTTAAGGCTTGGATTTGCATTGTAACTAATGCAATTTCAGACTCAGTAAGTAAATCAGTTTTATTTGCTACAATTAAATGTGCATGTCTTATTTGTTCAAGAAAAAGCATTCTCGTTTGCGGAGTCATTTTATCTCGATCTAGCCACCTTTTACAATCTGCTACAGTTATAATACCTTTCATATTTAACCTACTAGCAAATAGAGGAGAAAAAACTGCATCCATTGCCTCAACGGGATGGGCGGCTCCAGTTGTCTCGATTAATAATACATCGAAGCTTTCCCCCTCAAGAAGCATTTGAAGCTGTGCCTCCATTTTTTCCGAACCAGTACAACAAATGCACCCTTCCAACATCTCTTTTAATGGAACATCATTATCGACGGCTCTACTGTCAAAAGCAAATTTGCCTAACTCATTCATGATTACTGCAGGCTTTAAACCTTCAGATTTAAATTGTGCAATTAAATGAGATAATAAAGAAGTCTTTCCACTTCCCAAAAAACCACTTAACAAATATACATCTCTCAAAGATTTTTTCCCCCTTCTTCATATATAAAAAGCTGACCAATAAGGCCAGCTTTTTATTTTATTAAACTCAAATTTTCCAATAGTTTTATATGGAACGATTAATACACGCCGCAGAGTACAGTTTTAAAAGGAGTGATAGGAAGCAATCTCTATTTAAAATCTGTGAGGAGCATCCAGACCTTTATTTTTTTAGAAGCTCTAATACTACTTCTTTAGCTTTTTGTAACTGAGGATCATCTTTTACTATTTTTTCACGAAGTTTATCCATTAAAATAAACGAGGTTTCTCCCGTTAACTCGCCTGTCGATGCAATATTATTATCCGTCTGAAATTTTTTCACAGATTTAGCAAATTGCGCATCGAAATTTTCATTCACTTCTCCGACTTCATATCCAATTGCCTTCATCATTTCTTTAGCATTCTGAATAGCTTCAGAAGACTGATTTTCTTTTAATATTACAGACGGGTCTAGTGGTGCAAGCATTGCATAAGAAGGATAATCTACTTCATAATCCGGAGCAATCCCTTTCTCATGTATCCAATTACCTTTAGGTGTTAACCATTTTGCTGTAGTAATTTTAATGTTAGATCCATCTGGAAGATCATTTACAGTTTGAACTGTCCCTTTACCAAATGAATTTAATCCAACCAATGGAACTTTAGCGGATTCACTCAAAGCGCCAGCTAAAATTTCGGATGCAGATGCACTACCACCATCAATTATTAAAGAAACAGGCACTTTTAATTTCTTTCCAGGCGATGCAGTTGTTACATCAGTACTCCCCTTATCTTCAATTTGAAGAATTGGTTTTCCATCTTCAACGAATAAATTAGAAATATCAATAGCTCTATTAAGAAGTCCTCCTGGATTTTGGCGCACATCTAGGACTAGTGCTTTCATTCCTTGTTTATTCATCTCATCAATAGCTTTAAGTAGTTCATCATACGTATTCAATGAAAAGCTTGAAATAATGATATGAGCAACATTATCTCCAACCATTTCAGCATAAACAGTTTCTATTGGGATATTATCACGGACGATTTTTATATCCATGGTAGCATTTTCACCACGATTAACGGTCAGATTAACCTCGGTTCCCTTTTTACCACGAATTAGTAGTACTGCTTCAGAAGCAGTAAATCCTTTAATATCTTTTCCATCAACCGCCAAAATTTTGTCATTTGGTAATAAACCCGCTTTTTCAGCAGGAGAATTTTTAATAGGAGAAACGATTGTTATTACTCCGTCTCTCTCTTGAATTTCTGCACCGATTCCTTGAAAACTTGAAGATATACTCTCATTAAATTGAGATGCCTCTTCTTTATTCATGTAATCAGAGTATGGGTCATCTAATGCATCTATCATTCCATTAATCGCGCCATTAACAATAGCATCTTGATCAATATCTTTATAGTATTCTTCTTTTAATTTGTCATAAGCAAGATATAACTTAGAGAACTCTGCTCGCTCCGATTGAGGTTTTAGTTCACCCACAAGTTTATCCTTCCCTATGGTAAGAGAAAACATTGTAATCGCTGTAGTCGCTATTATTAAGGCAAAAATCATCATTAGAAAAACAAATGGTTTCATCTTTATATAACGAGATACTGATTTTATTTCTGATGATTCTAATTCTTCGTTTGATTTCTTTTGTTCGTCCAAATTTTTCACCCTTTTCCAAAAAAACTTAAAGAGATTTTAAAAATAGACTGTCATCAAAATGACAGTCTATTTATGAAGATAAGATCTATCATAGAAGAAATCTTTGTAAGACATTCAAACAAATAGCTGAAAGTCTTAGTCTAGAATAGCCGCTTCTAATGCAACTACAATCATGTCATTGAAAGTTGTTTGACGCTCTTCAGAAGTAGTTGCTTCCCCTGTAATTATATGGTCACTTACAGTTAATACAGAAAGAGCTTGACGACCGAATTTAGCAGCTAAAGTATATAGTGCTGCAGATTCCATTTCAACTGCAAGTACACCATAATCAGCCCATTTTTCGTTTTGAGCATTCTCATTGTAGAATAAATCCGCAGTGAATACATTACCTACCTTTAGACTCAAACCAGCTTCTTTACCAACATTATATGCTTTATATAATAAATCAAAATCCGCTGTTGGCGCATAACTAACATCATTTAATAACACTTTGTTCAAAGTAGAATCTGTTGAAGCACTTTGAGCAAGAATTACGTCACGTACTTTTACATCTTTTTGGATTGCTCCACAAGTACCAACACGTATTAATTTTTGTACATCATATTCATTCATTAATTCATGTACGTAAATAGAAATAGAAGGAACGCCCATACCAGTACCTTGAACGGAAATTCTTTTTCCTTTATATGTACCTGTATATCCAAACATATTCCGAACTTCGTTATATTGAACAACATCTTCTAAAAATGTTTCAGCAATATATTTCGCGCGAAGTGGATCGCCTGGCAGTAAAATTGTATCCGCAATTTCACCTTTTTTTGCACTAATGTGTATACTCATTTATTTGACCTCATTTCTATTACTTATCGGATTAATGATACATTTTTTCAGATGGAAATGCAATTATATTGCTAGTTAATAGCTTCAATATACAGTTCCCAAAGTTCATCAAAAACAGTTGCGCTCATATTCGAATGTGCAAGTTCTTCAATATACTTAGATAAGGAATCAAAATCAGTTTCAGCTTTAGGGAAATCATGTTGATTGAACATGATTTCAGCAAACATTGCTTTTTTATCCTTCTTTTGTCCCCCCCGGAATTTTAAAGCAAATAAATAAAACGATTGTTTCATAATTTTTTTCCACCTTTAGTCATGAAGTCATAGAAAATTCAAAAATATATAGATAATTTAATCTAAAAGAAGTAAACTTAAAAATATTAATAAGTATTTCTAGTAGAAAGGGTTGATATGGTTGTTTAAGGGGATAAGTAAAAAAATTAAACCATTGAAGTTACCGAAAGTAAATAAGCAGAAAAAGAAAAGAGACAAGGAGAAAAGAAAACCTATCTTTACTTTTTTAAAAAACACGAAACAGATAGAAAAAAAGTTTCCTGCTTCATCTAAAACTAACATTTTAAATTCTATTAGAGGTCGAGTAATTCTCATCTTTTCTGTTCTTATTATAATCTTAATTTCAATGCTTGTCTTAACTTCAACTAAAATGTATTCATCTCAGAAAGCATTAGAGAAGTTTACTAGTGTTGATATTAAAGAGCAAATGATGGTAAACCAAATATCAACAGAAATAAATCAACTGGCCTACGCAGAACAAAGCTATATTATTACTGGTAAATCAAATTATATGGGAAGTCATAAAAAATATAAAGATGCAATTATTACACATTTAAAAGAATTAAATGAAACCTATAAAGATAGACCAGAAGAATTACAAAAAATACAATCTATTCAACAATTTTTTAATACTTATCTTCAATATTCAGAACGAGTAATTAAAATACGAGATGAATCTGGAATTGAATCAGCGCAAAAGCTGGTAAATGCCGGAAATGGTAAAACCGCAATGAATTATGTAGATGTACATATCGAATCGATGAATGAAATTTTAGCTAAAAACAATGCAGAACAAATAGCCCTTTTAAAGAAAGGGAATAATACTTCTTTATTCTTATTCATTGCATTAACTATTTTTTCAGTTGCATTAACAATTTCTTTCGGAATATATTTATTTCTTTCCATAAAGAAAAGCACATATGCGATTAACCGTTCAATTTTAGATATCGCCCAGGCGGGTGGTGACTTAACTCGTCGCGTTAAAGTACGATCAAAAGATGAGTTTGGTGAAATCGCTGAAAGTACAAATATTTTAATCGGCTCTATTGCAAATCTTGTTAAAAGAGTTAGTTTACTTACCGAAAATGTTTCAGCTAGTGGACAAGAACTAATGGCTTCATCAGATGAAACAGCAATTACTATACAATCTATAGCAGACTCAACTAATGAAATCGCTGCTGGAAGTGAACAAACCATGAGAAGTATGAATATCGCCATTCAAAAGATGAACTCTCTCGAAGAGGCAACTAGGTATTTAAATAATGATGCCCAGGCGGTAAAAGAGGCTACTGATCATATGATGATTGCTGCTCGTAGAGGTGCAGAATCGGTACACCACTCTGGTGATGTTATGATGAGAATTGAGGAAACAATGGCAAACACTTCTCAAACCGTTGAAGCACTGGGAACAAAATCATATGAAATTACTTCAATTATTAAAACTATTACTGCAATTGCAGAACAAACAAATTTACTTGCATTAAACGCTGCGATTGAGGCTGCAAGAGCTGGTGAACACGGCCGTGGATTTGCAGTGGTAGCAGATGAAGTTCGTAAACTTGCTGAGCAATCTCAAAAAGCAGCTAAAGAAGTAACTAGTATTGTGACATCAATTCAAACAGAAGTTACTTCAATCGTAAAACAAAATCATGAGGGTGTAGAAAATGTGATTCGTGGAGTAGAAGTTGCAAATGAAACAAATACATCTTTAGAACAAATTATGAACCAAACTAATGAAACAATTACTATAATCGACAAAATGGTAAATCAAATCGAAGAAACACTTAGCTTTAGTCAAGAAGTTGCTGCTTCTTTTATTGAGGTTAACCAAATTGCAGAAAATACTGCTACAAATACAGAAACATCTGCTGCGGCTGCACAAGAGGGCTCTGCTGCAATGGAAGAAATCAACGCTTCCGCTGTTGAATTATCTAACCAAGCAGACGAACTTCGAAAAGTAGTGAATGAATTTAAACTGTAAATAACAAAAGCGTAGTCCATTAAGTCACCAAGTCTATCCTATTTCTCGAGTGCTTTGGACTAAACCTTAGGTACACTATTATCATTGTAATTTGGCTCTTGAAGTGACTGCGTCACTTCAAGAGCCATTTTTTGGTAATATTGTGGCTAGTGTTTGTCCGTCGCCCTCTTGAAATAGATAGAGACATGGTACATAAGCTTTGGATAATGAGAGAATAAATCCTATTCTACTCTTTAAAAAGCGGACGAAGATGAAATTTCGTCCGCTTAGCGCTTCTCTATCAACAAATACTACCTATTTTGCTTGAGTTCAGCTTACTTCCCATCTGTCGGCTATGTAGGCATCATTTAACTGTTACGACCTTTAAAAAAAATACCTCATACACTTTATACAATTAAGTGTAGGAGGTATTATTGGTTCTCAAGCATCTTGAGTTGTAGTCTCTTATCAATTTAGTGTAGAAACGTTCTGACAACAGCTACTCTGTTCTTTATGCCATTCTGCTTTTAGAACAATTTCAAATAATCTTCATAACCTTCTTCTTCAAGCTGGGTCTTTGGTATAAATCGCAAAGAAGCAGAATTAATACAATAACGTAATCCTGTTTCTTCAGGGGGACCGTCTGGAAACACATGTCCTAAATGCGAATCTGCGGTCTTGCTTCTTACTTCTACTCTTCTCATCCCATGACTATCATCAATATGTTCGACCACTTCTAGAGATTCGATTGGTCTTGTAAAACTTGGCCAACCACAACCTGCATCGTATTTATCTTTCGAATGAAATAATGGTTTCCCTGATACGATATCTACATAAATCCCCTCTTCAAAATGCTTATCATACTCGTTTTGAAAAGGTGGCTCAGTTCCATTTTGCTGTGTCACATAATACTGCATATCTGTTAATTTGTTTTTCATTTGGAATCCCTCCACGTTTTCTCTATAAATGCCGCTCTTCCGGAACCGACATAATACCGATTATAATGAGTCGCATTTTTCTTATAGTAGTCTTGATGGTAGGTTTCAGCTGGGTAAAACTCTTTTGCAGGCAATATTTTAGTAGCTATTTTTGAATGAAATTTTTTTGATGCTTCCAAATCTTCTTTTGATTTTTCAGCTTTTTCTCGTTGTTCATCTGAATGATAAAATATTGCTGTTTGATAAGAACTCCCCTTATCAAAAAACTGACCTTCTTCATCAGTAGGATCTATATTCATCCAGAAGATTTCTAATAGCTGATCATACGAGAAAATCTCTGGATTATAAGTAATTTGAACAGCCTCATAATGACCTGTATTATTAGAACAAACTTGTTCATAAGTTGGATTCTTAACAAGACCACCTGTATAGCCAGATATCACACTTTCAATACCTTCAAAAGTATCAAAAGGTTTAACCATACACCAAAAACACCCACCTGCAAATGTTGCTTTTTCCAAGTTATTTCCTCCTCACTCTTCTGGGATTACTATTTCTAAAATAATTATATCTTCAGCTAAATTTAATTCTTTTGCACGTACATGTACTCCGGAAGACATTGGAATACTCGCTAGTTGTATTAAAACTTCTTTGTCAGAAGGCTTAACAATCATCCAATCAGGAAGTTGAATGGAGTCTTTTAATACCTTTAATACTGTTTCTGGTGGAAGTTTTATTTTACCAATTTCTAAAGAAGATTGCACTAAACGAATATCTCCGTTTTCTTCAACAAAAGGTTCGAAATACATTTTAACAGGAACAATACTCCTAAAAAAGATTAATTCAGAAGTTAAAATTACTTGTTCTTTTAGTTCCAAATTTAAAGGTAAAGTCTTCCCACCCATCGCTTTTTTCATAAACGTATTAGCAATACCCTCAAAATCCTCTTTCGTAGAATTTACTGTTAGCACATTCCCTGTATAGTTAGTTGTTTCTAACTGTTCTTCGGATGAATCAGATGGAGCCGATATCCAATAAAATAATCCAACCACTAACCCTATAATCATTAGTACAAGTAAAAAGAATGCTATCTTCCATTTGTTCATCTCATCAACTCCTTAAAACAACAATTCCCTATTTTGCTCATCTATAAAACCACAATCTACTAAGTAGCTTATAATTGTTTCTTCCATTAATTGATACCCTTTGCTATTCGGATGAAAAAAATCTGTGTGATATACTAGATCTGCATTTGTATCAAAAAGTTTTTCTATAGGTACAAAGCAAGCATTTTCATCGTCTTTAGCAATATTTTCTATGGCTTCGTTCCATTCATTAATAATTTTATCAAACTCTCTAGAATCTTCGGTCACAGTTGATAAAGGATTATAAAGACCAATTAACACTATTTTTCCGTTACTATTAATCTTACGAATCTTATCAATAATTTTCATATAATTATTTTCAAACGAAACTAAACCTTTCTCAAAGGATTCTACTTTTAAGTTAAATAAATCTTTTTTCACAATTTTCATCAAGTCATTTCCACCAATTGTCACCATCATAATATCTGCATTTCGAATTGCATAATCAATATCACCATTTTTAAGAAGTTTTAATAATTGGTCACTTCTTCTACCTCTTAATGCAGTATTGGTTAAAATAACATCTTCTATTCCATTAAATTGTAAAAATTCTTTTTTTACTCTTCCTATATAGCCTTCCTTTTTTAACTCATCCCCTACACCTTTTGTTAGGGAGTCGCCAATTCCAACCAACCGTAATGTTCTTGGAAAAAAAGAATAAGGGATAACATATTCTTCAAAAGAAATAGATTCCTTTTTCGTAAAGTCTAATGCAAAAGTATCATGATTTTCACAACCTGCTAATAAGATAATACTTAATAAGTAAAAAATGTACTTCATTTCTAACTCCTTTCATTAAGAAAAGCCCCAGCACCCTCAGGCAATCTTCGTACTCCGCTCAGTTGCTTTCCGAAGCTTATCGCTTTGCTCCTTTGGGGTCTCTATTACTCAACTTCCCAGTTGGAATCGGGCGGACGCTACTCCAAACAACTAATAGAAAGGGCCATCCGGATCCTTATAGACTGATTAGCAGGATAGAGACTACACAACGCTAAATAGATTTTCTGGGATTTCATCACTATATAGATTCCTATACATAAGGAATTAGCTCAGTGGTATGAGACTCCTGCGGGATCAGCGAAACAGACGAGACCCCGAGAAAAGCGAATACCAGAGCGCTAAATTCGGGGAAGACGCTATCTATATGGAAAATCGTTCATAAATGAGCCACCATTAAAAAAACTCTTCAAGTCATTGTAAAGACTAGTTTCCTAGATAATAAATTCATATAGTTTCTTATCTTTAAAAATAAAAGCAGGGATAAACCCCTGCTTTCCAACTACCTACTCTGTCATATACATAAACCCAATAGCACCTGGCCCCGTATGCGTACTAATAATAGGAGAAGTAAAAGAGACTTGAATTTGCTTAAAGCCAGATTCTTCAATTAGCTTCATTAATGGTGTTGCCATGGCTAAACCATTTGCATGAGAGATTCCAACTGCTTTTACTATTTTTCCTTTTGTATCTTCAGAAAATTGTTTAAATAAAAAACTAACTACTTGTTTATGACTTCTTACTTTCGTTATTGGCGTATAAACACCACCAGCTAAACTAGCAATTGGTTTAATCGATAACAACGAGCCTAATATGGCAGATCCTTTACCGATTCTCCCACCTTTTACTAAATTATCGAGGGTATCCACTACTACATACAAATTAGTATTAATTTGAATTTTATTTAACCTTTTCAAAATTGCCTCTAATGTTTCTCCCCTATCAGCCATTCTCGCTGCTTCCTCTACCTGGAAGGATAATGCAAAAGAAATAAATTTTGAATCAATGACTGTTACATCAGAATCAGACATTTCAGCCGCAGCTTCCGCCGACTTCACCGTTCCACTCATGCCACCAGTCATATGAATAGATAATATTTGATCTCCATTTTCTCCAAGTTTATCATACAATTCCTTAAAGACACCTGCCGCTGGCTGAGATGATTTAGGTAATTCTTTTGATGAACCCATTTTTTCTAAAAACTCTTCTGGTTGAATATTTACTCCGTCAACAAATGATTCTCCGTCTATTTGTAGTGTCAATGGAACAACATGAATTTGAAAGGTTTCTATCAACTCTTTTGATAAATCCGCCGTTGAATCCGTTACAATATGAATTTTAGACACAAAAACCCTTCTTTCCTCTAAACACCAATTATAAGAAGAATTGCTATTTCGATTTTTTGTATATTAGACAGTTTACTTTTTTCATAAAGTATTTGATTTTGAATTTAGTGTCAATACCTTGGATTCTATTTTCAATATATGACTGTAAAATCAATATTTGAACTTTTTTATATCTAATTTTAATGAAATATTTTCAGCAATTTCACGATAATGGAGTTATTTCTTTTTTTTATCATAAATTAAATAGGCATATGTTATCCCATCAACAGTCTTCATTTCTTCCGTTGTATCGACAAGCATCCATTCATCACTATTATAAGTAGGAAAGAATGTGTCTCCCTCAAAAACATTTTGAATATAAGTAATATAAAGACGATTCGCTTTTGGTAGTACTTCTTTAAAAATTTGTTCTCCGCCGATAATCATTACTTCTTCGTGAAAACTTTCTGCAATTTTAAGTGCTTCTTCAATCGAATTAACTACTTCAGCACCCTCCACTTTATAGGAAGGATTTCTTGTAATAATTATATTTTTTCGCCCAGGAAGGACTCTTCCAATGGATTCATACGTTTTTCGACCCATAACAATGGCCTTACTCATCGTTTTATCTTTAAAATAAGCTAAATCACCTGGTATATACCAAGGCATTTTGTTGTTTAGTCCCATTACCCTATTTGGATCATGTGCTACTATTAATGATATCATTTTTACTTCCTCCTATCATATTTTAAACAGCAATGGGTGCCTTTATACGAGGATGTGGGTCGTAGCCCTCTAGGAAAATATCTTCTAATTCAAAATCAAATATAGATTTTTTATCCGAAGAAAGTATTAATGTTGGCAGTGGTTTTGGATTACGGTTTAATTGAGTATCCATTTGTTCCATATGGTTAGAATATAAATGTGCATCACCAAGAGTATGGACAAATTCTCCAACCTCCAGATCACATTCCTTCGCTATTAAATGTGTTAATAACGCATAAGATGCAATGTTAAATGGCACTCCTAAGAAAACATCTGCACTACGTTGATACAATTGACATGAAAGCTTTCCTTTCGCTACGTAAAATTGCATGAAGGAGTGACAAGGTGGAAGAGCCATCTCATCAATTTCGGCTGGATTCCATGCTGTAATGATATGTCTACGCGAATCTGGATTATTTTTTATTTGGTCAATTAGGTTCTTTAGTTGATCAATTGTTTCTCCGTTATGTCCTGGCCAAGAACGCCATTGTTTTCCATAAACCGGTCCTAAATCACCAAATTTCTCAGCAAATTGTTCGTCTGATATTATTTTTGCACAAAATAATTCCATTTGGTCATCGAAAATGGTTTTAAATGCAGGATCATTAGCAGCTCTAACTCCAAAATTAGTCATATCCGGTCCTTCATAACTTTTACTTTTCACCCATTTTTCAAAAGCCCATTCATTCCAAATATGATTATTAGCTTCTATTAAAGTTTTGACATTTGTATCTCCTTTAATAAACCATAATAACTCACTTACTACTAAACGAAATGCTATCTTTTTTGTAGTACATAATGGAAAACCTTTCTCCAAATCAAAACGCATTTGATAACCAAATACACTTTTAGTACCAGTTCCCGTCCTATCTTCTTTCATTACGCCATAGTCTTTTATATGTCTACATAAATTTAAATACTGCTCCATTTGTAAAGCCCCTTTTTACCTTCTAGTATAGAATCCATTATAACTAAAAAATGCCCTCTTTACGACAAGAGGGCATTAAATGTTTAGGAAAGCCATTTAGGAGGAGTGTTTTTTGACCAATAAATTTCACCTAATGCATAATGTTTTGCATAATTATCTTTAGCGAGATGATAATGGAAATTAAAATAATAACCTTCTTGAGGTTTTTTATCTGTTCTTACATGAAATCGTATTAAATCTTTTCTAGTATCGTTGTTATAAATGTGAAAAATCTTTTCGTGATATTCACCAGATGGTTGCTCAGTTATTGCTAAGTTTACGACCTTTTCTGGTTCCGTATTAGAAACGGTTGTGTTAATAACTTCTTGAATACGTGGAAAAATTACATCATCGAACTCATTTCTGATTACTGGACCGATACGTTCACCAAATTTTATGTATGCTTGTTCTCTTGCTGTAATTGAAATTGAATCTTTAAAATCCTGTTCCTTTAATAAAGAAACTTGCTCATGTCTTAAAGACTCTGTATCCGAAAATAATGACTTCTCGGGATTTTTTGGATCTAATAATTGCTCCCAAATGAGATGATCAGGAGAAATAAGACCAAATGTTAATAATGCTACTGTTATTATTATGGATTTTTTAAACCATTTCTTCATTTTACATCACCTTCTATTTTTGACCAATTTTAAAACACTCATTATGATATAATACGTTTTTAGGAACAAAAGGTTTCAACTTCTTATTATTCATTGTACAATAAATAATGTAAACATACAGCACGTTTTTTTGAAGGAGGAGAATTTATAATGGATACAAGCATAGTAATTGGAATCGGTTTTTTATTCTTTTTAGGATATTTAATTTCTCTTAACTTTACTGACTAATTTTAAAACAAGAACGCTTTGCAATTTGATGCAAAGCGTTTTTATATAGTTATGTTATTTCTATAATACCGTAATGAAATTTGGAAGATTGTCTTTCTAATTGGTTAAATCCAAATTTTTGAAATAATTCAGATCTAAAGTGAGCTTTTAAAACAACTCGTTTCTTAGCCACTCTTTTCGCTTCTTCCACCCATTCCTCTGTTAATAGATTATGCTCTCCAACTTTACGAAGAGCTTCAAAGTTAGAAGATTCTTCAATTATTTCTTCAAACATAGGATCCACATAAACAACATCATAGGAGTTAGACTCTGCCAATTTTAATACTTCTAATGCATCTTGAGAATATAAATTTACATTATGCATACATGATTGAAGCTCACAAAAATCCGTTTTGTAACTTTTTAAACCAGTAGCGACTATGTATGCTATCAGTCTATTTACTTCACAAGCATGGACGATTCCTGTATCTCCTACAGCATGTGCAGCAATAATACTATCAGAGCAGAGTCCCGCTGTTGTATCCAAGAAACGATCCCCTTTTTGCAAGTTAGTTGCTTGCAAGAAAAGGTCTTGTTGACCTTTAAGTAATCTTTTCAAGCGAAAAGCAGCGGAGTTTGGATGGAAGAAAAAAGGAGTCTTAACCCCATAAGGGTATAACTCTAATCTTTCCTTACTTACTACTAACACATCAGATTGAAACTTTACTTGCATAACTTCTACGGATTTCTTTTCCCTATTCAAATAGGGCAATGAAAGGTCAATTGCTATTTGTTTTGCTAATTCAATAAACTTTTCATTCGTTCTTCCGGCAGTAGTTACAATAGCGCTCATGAAGTAACAATTTGTGAAAGCACACCAAATAAATGATCCTTAATTGTTTCCATTGAATTGCTTTCTATTTGTTCACGTGGGATGAAATATGCTAATTGATCTTCTTTCCAAATTGCGATGGAAGGTGAGCTTGGTGGGACTTCTTCAAAATAACCTCTCATCGTAGCTGTAGCTTCTTGATCTTGTCCAGCAAATACTGTTACCAAATTGTTTGGTTTAATTTCTAGTTCATTTAAAGCAGCTACTACTGCTGGTCTTGCTAAACCTGCTGCACAGCCACACACTGAGTTAATAACGATTAAAGATACTCCTTCAGCTTTTGCCATATAATCTTGCACATCATCAGCAGTTACTAGTTCTTTAAAACCTGCATTTGTTAGCTCACTTCTCATTGGTTTTACAACTTGCTTCATATACTCATCGTACGCGTTCATGGTTTCTCCCACTTTCGTTTATGTTCATTATCCCTTTATTTAAAGGGATTTCTATAATACATTCTACTTCTCTTTTCATATTTTTTCACTTGTTTTCACTTTTAATGTTATTTTTTTGTTACTTTTTGTTGTTACTTTTATTTAATCGAAAGTTATAGTTAAAGTAAATTAATATGCCTCTATATTGAAATTTATGAATCATGTATTTTCTATTTCCTGCTATTGGAGTGATAGATACACTCCTAAAAGTTATTCCAATACAGTCACATCTACTATATCATCTAGCTGTAGCACAAACGATTTAAATACATCTTCCATTTCGATTTTTCTTTTCTTTAAATCCACCCAAGTAAATTTTCCGATATGGAAAACAAAAGCTCCGTCTTTCCAAGTCTTTATTTCTACCTCAACATTTCGTTTCATTGCAATTTGGATGTTCTCTTGAATAATATCTAGATCCCATTCATTTAATTGTGGACGTGGCTCTTTCTTTTGTTCGTCGATGTATTCACGAACGAGTTTCAGGTGTTCTGGAAGCATCATAGCAACCCACTTTTTAGAGCCTCTATCTCGCACTTTTGATAAATCCAATTTATGATCCATCATTTCATCGAAATATGCCATTAGATAACATCCCTTTCATATTTCTTAACAGGAACAAGTGCCAGCATGTTATCGATTAGAAAAGTACGTTTAGCATTCCGTTTAAAACAATATGCTTGGAATGTTTCACCTTGAACATTAATTACTTTCACTCTTCGTTTACTGATTTCACCTGATTTTGAAAGATACATTAACTCAACAAACTGACCACGACTGAGATACTTTTCTAATAATATACGCACATTTGTTCCCTCCTTTTTATTAAGTATATGCGAACATATGTTTTTTTATGCAACAAGAAATTTATTCTATTTTTGGGCAAATAAAAAAGCATCTCGTGTGAGAAGCTTTTTAATCTTTATTAATTTGTGGAGTAAAGACTTTTTTTGCTTTAGCAGAACTTGCTTTTGCATCTTCTTTACCTTCCTTTAAGATTGATTCTAATATTCCTGAGAACACCTTAATTATTCTATAAGAAGATAAAACAAAATATAATACCAATCCAACAAAAATGCATAGTAATATCCTTGATATTAGACCTTCATATCCCTCGAAAACATTTAACATCATAGAATACACTGCAAGAATAAAACCCGAAATAACCGCTAGTTTAATATAGGATGTTAAGTCTCCTTCTGCGTCTTCACTTTTTATCCTGTTCATAACTTCAGAATTTGTAACAGTAATGAGTATGGAGAGCATTGTCCCCAAAAAAGCAATTACAATAGCGCTCAAGGTGACTGTAGCATTTAAAATAGAAGCAAAATTTTTTACGCTACCAACGTCCCATTTTAAAAAAAATATTGCTATAGCGCTTAACACAGCGAGTATCAGAGGGTAATATAGTTCCCAACCCCTGCGCATAATTTACACCTCATTCATAAATATTATTTATATCATTATTCCTAGTTCTAAATAATCTATGCATTCGGGATACAACAGTTGTATGTCTTATATTTCTTGATTCCACATCAATGTCCTCGTCTGAAAATAGCTCGTAATCCACTAATCGATTTTGTATTAAATCCATTTTTTCAACTCTTGCATCTTCGTCTGCTTTAATCTTCACAATCGCCCTTTTTACATTTTCGTCTGTAGCAAACCCTTCAATTTCTTCATATATAGGTAATTTACTATGTTTTCTCGATCCTTTTTGTTCTATTCCAATTTTGAATACTACACTAACAGATTCATCTATTTCTTCAGCACTACTTACAATCCTCCCAAGAGCCCTTTTAGTTCTAGGTGATGCATTTTTAACATCTGCAACACCCACTTCAATACTTCTTATCAAATGATCTCTTTGGAGTAATTCTAAAGACCTAGGATGTAGGAGTGGTTTAAAAATGATAGTAAAACCAATTTGATTTATCAATTTGGTAAAGTAATTCGCAATAGCTGATGGTGATAGGCTAAGTCCGTTTCTTCTAATCATTATAACATGATTCTCAGTATTATAAATTGCGGATACTTCTTCTCCAAATCCTTCCTCGTCTCCGAAATCGGTAAAAAAATCAATAGTGCCATCATCATTTGCTATTACTGGAAAGTTATCTTTCCTTATTCTGAGAAAATGCAACTCCCACATATTGTTGTTATATGAAATCTCTTGGAGTCTAGCTAGATCATTCCCTACACCAAAAACTCTGTCCGTAGTAGCTACGCCTTGTGCATTTTGTAACACAACTGACAAATCGCAAAGCCTTTCTTCCATATTATTTGTTTGTTGATTTAGCGACATTGCATAAACTTTAAAGTAATCAAACCGAACACTTTTCGCCATATTTATTCCCCCTTATACTCCCTATTTCTACAAATAATGAGTAAAATCCTCCTAATCATATAAAATGAGTCAAAAGTAATTGGTAAAAGTATTTATTGAAATAGAGATAGGGTGACGTAGCTAATAAATATAGGTGTTGAAATTGGAGATATCTAGTGAAACCACCTCTTTTTTATTGCCCAAATATAGGTCCCCAAGAATAATAAAAGACCAAGAGCATTGCCATCAATCCAATGAATTTAGCGAATTGGTGCGATCTACTAAATGCTTTTACGATAAAATAAACAACTACGAAACCAACTACTCCGCAAATTGCAAACACGAGCATTTGCATAGCCATCTTATTAAATGTTTCTGCAATTATATTAGCTATATCAGTCATACATTGACCTCCTTTATACTTTACTAATATAGTACAATTTGGAAGTTTAGATGTCTATATAATTATCAGAAAATATAAAAAAACCCACTCAAATTAATGAGCGGGGCTAATAGTTATTTATTATTTAATTGTGCTAACATCGCTTTAGATGGAGTTTCGTATTTAATGTATCCATCCAATTTAGTAACCCACATACCGCCACCTACATTATATTGCCCTCCGTGATCTTCACGATAACCGTAAACTCGATACTCTTCAGTAGGATTTAGTACTCTTACCTCTTCCAATTTACCGTCCTTTTCCGTCCACAAGTTAATCTGTTTAAGAATTGTAAGCTTAACAATTTGACCTGGTTTTAATTCTGTCTTACCCCACATGATTTTATTGTCAGTAACATTAGTTACTCCACCAACTTGGTTAGGTACTAATAAAGCTTTTAAACGATTACGTACACTATCCATATTAATACCAGGACAATCTGTTGCCGTTCCCTTAAATTCATTATGTCCAAGAACATCATCCACACATAAATCGAAAAGTTTCATAGCTAACAAGCAGCGCTCTTCAAAAACTCGTTCTTGTGCTGCAGTAAATTTACCATTACCGACTACGCATATATGATAAACATATGAATTATGGTTAGCTATTCCATTAGTCGGATAAATGGCATCATAGCAAAGTTGTACAGTACCGTCCGTCAAAATGATTTCGTGGTAGCCGCCTTTTCCCCAGCCAAGACCTTTCCATCTGTTGTTCCAAAAGGCAAAATAGTCACCACTCGGTGTAGCGGAGTGATGACGTGCAATTTTCTTAATGTCCGATTCTTTTCGTTTTGTTAGCGACGGTGCAGTTTTATATCTTATATCATTAATCACTACCATTATTCTTTCCCTATACTCTCTTGTTCAATTACTTTCAATTTATCTTGAATAATTTTTGGTACAGGTAATCCTAGTTCTGCACTGTTTTCCAATATAGATGTTATCTCATAAAACGCATAAAAAAAGAGCGTAGCGTTAGCTAACATCCCATTTAGATTTAACATTTGATCCATTAAGTTAGATGTAATAATCACGCCGAAGATTGTTATTTTTTTTTAGATATCCTATGAACGCCGTTTTGCTAAATAACCGCTTGTTTTTGACTGCTTTAGCAATGCCAGTTATAATATCGATAAGCATTAGGATTAGTAAAAAGTCTAAAAATTTAATGCTCCCAAACAGATAAAACCTTACTATTTCAAAATTTTCTAACGTAATCACCATGGTGACCACCTTCCTATATTTAATTTTGGCAAAACAAAAAGAACGCCAGGTTGGACGTTCTTCAATTAATATAATTAGTTAATTCTATGCTGATTCATACGCTTCTTGGAATTCATTAATCTTAGTATCAATCAAACTCCCTACAATTTTTTTAATAAAAAAAGGTGCTGTACTGTCATTAATTTTAACTAATACTCGATGCCCCATGTTAATAATATTCTGATAGTGATTAAAGTTATCATTTTTTGATATGATATCAGTTATTTTTAAGCATTCACAAATACTTTCATGCCAAATTCCCTTTGGAAATAAAAAAAGATGAGTATTAGTATCCCCTTTGAAGTAACCTTTTTTACAATAATAATAATAAGCTTTAATTTCTTTTTCGCCATAATCTTCAATAAGGTTTTTATGATTTTCTAATTCTACTTTAAACCTTTTTATTTTCAAGTCTTTAGTTTGTATGCTTTCATGAATAATGACTGCATTTGGCATTACCCTCTGACCTATTGATTCTTCTGTATTAAATTCTTCTAAAATGGTTTCAATATAGGATTCAATTTCCATAATACTATTTTCCAAATCGAAAAATTTATCCTCAAGATCTCCAAATTGCTCTATCAAATCTTCTAACCCTTCCCCATAAAACGTTTGTATATCATTATCTAATACTTTTTCGAGTCTCTTATATTCTTTAATATCAATTAAATTAACCGAATCATAATTCCTGTGCATTAAAACCCCTCCTCTCTCATCCACAATTCGACAAAGGAGGAAGGAATCCTTCTTATAAGTAAAAATACATTAATTCACCAAAACCTAAAAGTTCTATTAGAATAAAGATAATATTGTTATGTGTCGAATTATTACATTTGGTCCACACAAAATTTAAAAAGGAGGGGTTTAGTATGACCAATGTAAATATTAAATTTATTGAACTAAATAAAAAGAGCACAGAGGAAAGATCCGTCGATGGTAAAAAGGTATCACCTCCATTGACTCCAAAACCTCGTAAATAAAATCTTAAAGTAAATATTAGCATGGTAGATTGGAGTATTGAAATGACTAAAGAAAATTCACAAGCAAAACCACCCAGTAAAAATAGCAGTAAATCTTCGTCTGCCCGAAAGCTATTCGCAGTAGAAGGTAGAAAAGTGTCTCCGCCACCTAAGAAAAAATAAATTGGTCTTAAAGATCAGGAATGGGTTTGTTTTTTGGATTTTTAAAGTCTATTTCTTTTACAACCATTCCTGATTTGGTATCAATATACACCCTAAGTATGTCAAATTCGAAATCATTTTTAGTCGATTCCATCCATTGTGAAGTGTCTTCTAAAACCAGTGCTTTATCAACTTCTATAGGTCTCGATGCTTTAGTCATTGAGCCTATAATGAATTCTTCTGGCTTATCAATCTTATGGACAATATAGACTGCCTCTTTAGCAATAGAGTTATCATCCTGATCTTTATCCTCATTATTAATTTTAATAAAAAATTCTTCCCAAACTGAAGAACTTGAAGATAGTGGTGCTATCTTTCTCGTTTTCCTCACCTTGTTTATCATTTCCCTTATAAACTCATGCCCCCAAAGAGTCCAGAACCAACAAATAAAGAAACTCATTATGAAACTTACTAATAGGAACAAAACCAAATACCTAATATCTGAAGTTGCATCATTTAAAGCTTCAAGAGACCAAACTCTTTCTACGGAAAAATATTTGCTATTAATAAAATATCCCCACATGTTTAAAACTAATAATGTAGCAAAACTAACTGGCAGCCATAATAATGCAGCTATTCCTGTAAACTCTGGTGGCGTGTGTTTAACGGATGGATTTAGACCAAAAACTTGTAACCAGAAATATGCCATTACACCTGGTAACAAGAATACAAAAGTGCTCAAAAATTCAGACATTGTTTCACCTCATTTATCATATTCAACATGTGCTTAGTAAATCCTTCTTTTTGATTAACCTAAAACAGCAATAGTCCGATTAGCAATCTCAATTTCTACTTCACTTCGAATCGGTAATTCTACACCACCGATTTTCTTAACTTCTGGAACTTCTTCAATATCGTAAGATGGAACCACCTGAATGTGAATCCCTCTGCGTTGCAATTCATTCGCTAGTGCTTGTCTGAAAAGCTTATCAGCTGACTCCGCAAAGATATGAGCAGACGCAAAAAAAGCCGGATAGGTATCCGACCACTCTTCAATCTTATCGACTATTTCTTTTGCATACTGATCATGCGTGTAACCAGATTCTTTGCCTTGTTTGTGGTAATAGCCATCTAACAATATAGTTTCTGCATAGTTTGGAGTGAAAGCAGTTAGCGTCGCCACTGTAGCATCCGTACCACCAACGTCTACACCAATAGAGAATTGAATAAACTTCTTATCTAAAAGGTATTCACGTGTTTTAACCACATCTTTATATGTGTAGCCAGTGTAAATCCTACCCGTTGCAGCGGTTCTCTTTCCTAAAATGTCAGCCTGATACCAAAGGGATGATTTATCATAAGTAAGTAAAACTTCACGTAGACGTTCATCTGGAATCGACATGTTTTCCATAATCGTGAAGTGGCCATAGTTGTAACCAGGATTCTCCCCACGTTTTTTAAGTAAGTCTTGATGATCTAATATATCCCGATAAAACCAATGCGATGGAGGAAAAGGGTTTAGGTCAAAGAATAACTTTCGCTTACTACTGGCAAGTGTACGGTCAAATACTTCTTGAACGAACGTTTGATGACACTCATTTACTTCTGTAATGTAAACTGTTCCGTATGAGTTACCTTTGATTCGTGCAGCGTCGTTCGCTTTACCGCCACCTACAACAATGACAAATTTTCTCTCCTGTCTTGGTTTGAATGTACAAGGCATCCCTATTTTTATACTCACCCTCACGACAACGTCCTGCAAATAGATGTTGCAGACCGAATCCATTTGAATCAATCGCGTTCATTTTGGCGGCACCTAATGAAACTCCTGCAACCAAATGTAGTTTATCTGGATGGATCTCTAAACACATAGCGTAAGCAATCAAGTTAATAATGTTCTTTCCTGCACGCTTTCCACCCTCTGCAACATTCAGCCAACTATCTTGCGATTGCTTGATATATTCAGCTTGATTTGCTGTCAATGGAGCGTATGGAATTAAACCGTTATCAATCATCATCTATCACCCTTTTCGGTGCAGGATTGTTGATTAGATCCGCAAGGGCAACAATTTGCTTATTCATATCTACTGTGTTTTGGTTAGGTACCTTAGATTTCAATAAGTCCACTCGTGCTTTCTGTTCCTCACTCATGAAACCGACGTACTTTTCAAGTGCTTCTAATGCCTTCATTTTGTCAGCAAGTTTCACTGTAATACCATCACGACCTTGCTTAACCTCAGTCAATATCGTTCCATCTATCTCACTAGAATCATTCAGATGGACGTAGTTGTAAGCTTGCGTTTTAACATTGCTATTGGCATCAAGCTCAGGTTCTCCACGTTCGTTATAAACGATTTCTTCTTCTCTGCCGAACTTCAAGTAATCTGTAATATCGGCAAAAGCAATATCGATATACTTCTGAATCACATCTTTAATATCGAGCTTCAACTCATTCGTTTGTTCTTCTTTCATCCTATCAATCTCTTTGGATATCTTAGGATTTCTTAGATGTCTATGTCCTTCAACCATCGCTGTTGTATAAGCACATTCATAAGCTTTTTGATAAGCCTTTGTTGCGTTGTAGTACTTAATGTAGTAGATGCAAAAAAGCCGTTGTTTATCAGTCAGTGCATCCGACTCAACAACAGGCTCTATTACTTCTTTTTTTGTATGCACCCTTTTTGTTTTTGTGTGCACACTTTTTTTAGTTGTATCTTTCGACCATTTATGTCGAGTTTTCCAAGACTTAACTGTGTTTATTGATACATCGTATTTCTCCGCTATGTCTTTATATTTCATGCCAGCCAAGTAATCTTTTTCGGCTAGCTCATACTTTTCAACCATCTACCATAACACCACCTCCGAAATCTTCATTATTTTCAATCACCCCATTATGCTATTTGCTTTTTAGATATAAAAAAAGCACCTGCATTATACCAAGTGCTTACTGTTTGTACTTATAATTTTTTATCTGTTTTGAGATTGCATTTTTATGTACATTAAAATCAGTTAATTTTATCTTTAATACTTCTTCAATACTAACCCATTCACCAGTAAAATCGTGTTTCAATGAGACAACTATTCCTGCTATTAAGATCAGTATTTCAATATTATCACTATCAGTGCTACCTAGTTTAGTATAATTATATTGTTGAAATTCCGCTAACCGTTTGCATGTTTCTGGTGAGGAATATAAATATGTATTGTTCAACAAACTTTTCAGATGTTTTCCATCGTCCATTTTTTTCTTAACCTTTGGATCATCCATCAAAAACAACATTTCTGTCCAGAATTCTATTATTCTGTGCATCTCCTTACCACTCGACTCGCGGTAATAATTACTGATTTGCATATACTTAGCATTTTTAAACGAACTTTTATTTTCATAAAATTTCCACCCAATATTAATTATCGCTGTACTTACTGTGCTAGTCAGTATTACTATCCATACTTCATTCATTTATAATCTCCTCCCAGTGACAATATTCGCCAAAGAAAGTGAAAATCCTCCAATAAAGTATAAACTCGTACACTGGGATAGAAAGAAGAATGCGCTACTCGAACGCAGCCCCTCTTTTTCTCCCCCTCATTAATAATTAAATCGTAAGACAATCGTAAGACAAAGCATTTTATGCAACTCTTTCTCTTACCTTTTCTTTCGCTCTTTTTATATACATTTGAACTGTCCCTTTACTAAGTCCTATTTCTTCAGCAATCTTACTCATGCTTAGCCCTTGTGAGACATACATAATATAGCAATACCTTTCCCGATGAGATAAAGCCGCCAGTATATCCGCAAGAATGATTTTTTCTTCTCTTGTCATATACAGTTGCTTTGGTTCTGTTTCAAGTTGCTCAGTTATGTCTGGTATACATTCTATAGATTGGATAAATTGACGTTGATAGATACCTTTTTTATCTACTTCTCTATATGTACCCGGTTGTCGTCCTGTGGTCATCCATTCGATAGAGTAGGACATGCTATCTACCATGCTGTTGATCTGTTTAATATCAAGAGCATCTATCGACTTTTCTTTCAATGCATTCAATTCCTTTTTACCCTCGCTATATTCATGTATTAATCTATCTGCCCAGTTATCCATGATGAATCCCCCTATCGTCTTTTGACTGCACCACGTACTCTTTTGTAGGTATCTCGATTGCACCCCATTAATTCTTCAATTTCCCTACGAGAATAGCTTTCTTTTTGCTTTTTGCTTGTTCTTCGTATTCGGATTGACTAACTCACCCCTAATAGCCTGTTTTAGCCCTTTTTCAATTAGCTCCGTTTGAATCGTTCTCATTCCCATCTCTCCCTTAGATAAAATAAAAAAGAGGACAACAAATGACACAGCGATCGCTGTAATCAAAAGTTGTCCTCCAGTTGGCTGGGGCAGACTTATTTGGCTTTTATTTACAATTCCCTCATACTTATTACTTTGATATTCCTACCATATTCTTTATACATGATTTCATCTATCTGTTTTTCGACTTCTAATAAATTCGACTCATCTTTTTTTAACTCAGGTCCATCTATTATTGCTACCTTTTTTACCATCTTCCCAAATTCATTTTTCATATAATTTACTGAGTATCTCAAAACTCTTCTCCCACTTCCCTCTGTATCAGCTTCATCTTGCCTTCTTGCCTGTTTCTTCTTCTATTTCTTCAATACATAAAGAAATTATAGCTATAATAAGACCAGTTCTTTTTTTGTTACTTCCAAATTTCATCCCTATTGCTGCAATAGTAACAAAAATGAAAATCAACAACATTAATCGTGTCGAGAATTGATTAATTTCAAAAATAGAATCACTAAATATTAGGGTTACAATTGGAATTAGTGAAACAATTATAGTTTTTAAGTAAACATTTTCTCCAGATTCTTTTAATTGTTGATCATAAAAAGCTCTATACATTTTTAGTGTAGATATCTTTTTATTTGTAATCTTCATAATCATGTTCTTAATATGTGTTAAGTTATCAATAGTACTGTATTTTATATTATAATTTTTTAAAGAATACATTAGGTATTCATCAAAATCCGTCAAATCGTCCATCCATTGATATAAAGATATATTTTTCTTAAACCTATTTTTCTTTGGTTCAGTCGGAAATAATAATGTTAATAAAAAAATAAAAAATACTAAAAATGCCGCAATAACTATTATTTCTAAAGCCAAACCAGTAATCCTTAATAATGAAGCAATCATTATCACAATAATCGGTAATACAATTCCCTTAAACATATTTTTGAAAAGCATACTCATGAATTAATATTTCTCCACTTCTATAGAACAAGTACATTTACACATAATTACCTAGTTCCATTATACCTATTAAGAGGTTAGTATTTCCATCATTATTTTGCTATTTATTATAAAAAAAGACAACAAATGACTCAGTAGTTACTGTAATCGTTTGTTGTCCTCCAGTTGGCTGGTGTTTCTTATTTTTCGTCAAACTCAGAAAATAATTTTTCGTATAATAATAAGCTCTTATCAAAATTAAATATAATAGCGTCGTATTCCTTTTTTATATTACTTTGATGTAATATGGTATCTCCTGTAATACTTCCACTCAATAGATTACGATCATAATTAATCAAATTAACGCCTAATATAGACAATTTTTGTATAGTGTTTAAACTAACATAGAGATTATGAATATCTCCAATTTCATTTATATCCAAAAAAATTGATTCAGCATTCTTAAGTATATATTCAATTTCTTTAATTTCTTCCACTGATGAATTTAGTATTACCTCTGAAAAAGACAATTTATTACTAAAATAGTATTCAAATTGTTTTTTAAAACTTCTAGATGCTTCAAGACCAATTTTCAACTTAGTAAATATTTTAAATAAATATTTGATCTTATTTTTATGATTTTCTTGCTGTTCCTTGTTATATTGTTGTTCGATTTGAAGTTTTGCAATATTTGTTGCATTTCTTCCCGCTATCTTGGCTCCGAAAAAAGCCCCAAACAATGTTCCTAAAACAGTAAGTATTGTTTTAACATCCAAAAAATCTGACAAACAAAATTCTTTTTCATAAAAATAGTAGATTAATATAAAACTAAATATTAAAGAGAAAATACTAAAATAGAAATAAAAATTATCTCTCCTTTTCAAAACTCTTCCCCTTCTTCCCTCCGCATCCGCTTAACTTTTCCCTGATGCGTAACAATCTTATACTCCCCATGCGGAGGAAGCTCTCTGAGTTTTGCCTTTCCATCACAGATCACGATCACACAACTGGTAGGTATATTCATTATATCGACTGTTAGCAGCATTGTATTAGTGTCTATTTCTAAATTTTCCATATTCACCAAGTCCCCTCCAATGTGTTATTATTGATTTGAGCGAGACAGGAGGAGTCCTGTCTTTTTATTTGTATCTTGCATCTATATTGGTGTTATCTCATATACTAGTGTTAAGCCAAAGGCCATAGGCTAAGCCATTGAATAAATTCACCTTTCAAAAATTTGATGAGGTGATTAATACAAAGGTTATCTTATATAATTTCTTAATGGGAGTCAGTGCAGGGTTGTTTGTTTTTCTTTTAGATTTTGTTGAGAGAAAGATCATCAATTTGTTTAAAAAAGTAAAAAGAAATAAGTGATTAAGTAAATAAGTGAATTTATTTATGGCTTAGGAGGCTTACTTAGCTCCTAGTCATAAATAAACTATTAAAATAAATAATTATTACAACAAAATGCTGTTTTCTCATCTATTTTTAGATGTGAGATGGCATTTTTTCTTTGTAATTAGCTTTTAATTATTTGTTACTTCTCAGGTTTTACTACATTAATAAACTATTAAAATAATTTAAGACGTATTATGTGTCGAACTAAGATATAAAAGCAAAGTAAATCTAATAGATAATACCCAGATGGGAAGACATTCTTATTATTTATCTTAATGTATCCGTTACACCGTCGAATTTTTTCATTGAAATCCTCCTTAATTAACATTTTTACTCTTGTATTTCTCAATTATCTGTAGAATATTGTCGTAATTTTACGAATAATAAAAATTGAGTCTTGTGAAATCGATTGATATACTTTAAACATGTTTGAAAGGTGGTGAAAAAAATGAAGAAAAAAATTTTTTCGAGTCTAAGTGCATTTATTCTTCTTTTTGGTCTTACAACATCCGCTTTGGCTTCACCAGTTACCCCTGATCAAAATTGTGGTCCTGGAACATTTAAACCATGCTTAGATAGGGGTTAATTTCCCAGTTTAATAGCGCTTGTTTACTTTCAGGCGCTATTATATTTTAAATTACAAACTCAACCTTTTGTTTAATAAGAAACTGCTGGTTTAAATCTGTTATGAACCAAACAATATTCCGGAAGATTTGCCCTCACTAGAACATCTGCAATGCTTCAAATACAAACTTACTAATCTCTTCTTTTTTACATCTTACTTTAAGAACACCTTCAAACCAATTAGGCATATATGTTCCCTTTAGACTTCTCCGGAATGTGCTTCATGTCCTCTAAGCAGTCCATATTATAAATCGTGTTTAATTTGATATTCATTGTTGTTTCCCCTCTCAGTATGGTATATCAATAAGGGGAACGTTAGGGATGGCCATCCTCCAACGGTAAAATATTTACGGCAAACGGTTTACAGAATTGGTCTGAAAACAACAATTCCCAAAAGTCTCCATACTTATATGCTTCGTCATACACATATTAGTTTACTTGCGGAAGCTGGTGCTGAATTAAGTTATATAATGGACAGAGTAGGTCATAAAGATTCGAGAACAACTACTGACATCTATTTACATGTTACTAAGGGAATGCGAGAAAATGCGATGAAGAAAATGCATGATAAGTTTAGTTATTTGATGAAAAAAAGATAAAAATAAAATAAATGTTAGCAAAATGTTATTTTTTCTTCATTTGCTAACATTTATTCACTCTAAAACGTTGAGATATCAAGGGTTTGAGAAATAATGAAGGCATATACTCATCGTACGCGTTCATGGTTTCTCCCACTTTCGTTTATGTTCATTATCCCTTTATTTAAAGGGATTTCTATAATACATTCTACTTGCATTTTCATATTTTTTCACGTTTTTCTACTTATACACAAGATTATTTTGATAATTCCTTATAAGCTAGAACTTTTAGGGCTAACATTTCTTCATCTGTTAGTTTATTTTGGAGCTTATTGAAAATTTCTTGTTTCTCTTCAGCTGTCATTCCATTTTGTGTTTTTGATTGGATTTCTTTTATTTCACTTAGATTAAACTTTTTCATTAATACTCTAGTCGCTTCTTCTTTCGTTTGAAAAGGAAGCTTACTACTATCTATATTTTTCCCTTCCTCAATAAATGCTTGTAATTGAGGATCATTATTGATCTCTTCTTTAATATTTTTTAGTTGGCCGCTATTTTGTAGTTCGACAGCCACCTTATCCATTACTTGATCAGCAACTATTTTGGGTACAAAATAGTATGCCGCTAACCCTATTAATACAACAATTACGATTAATGTTAAAAGTACTTTTAAGAATTTCATGTTAATACCACCTCTACAGGATATATTATTAAGAATACTACACTAGATACCTACTTGAGAACCATTACGCAATACTTCAATATCACAGAAATCAAATTATGTAAAAATAAAGTAGAGAAACCATTCTCATGGCTTCCCCCATTTCAAACCGCACGTGCTCTATTTAGGCATACGGCTTGCCAATATGTTACCAATTATTTCTAGTGTTATGCATTCCAGGCATTTTGCATCTTTTGAAGGCGAAGAGGTGAGAAAAAGTCTTCCCCTTTCCTTTTGGCTCGAAGTTTATCTATCTCGTACTTTCGCTTGGATTTCATTTTCTTATCCATTGCGAATTCTTCCAGTGATTTATCGTATGCTTTGTTGAGATAGAGCCATAAACTAGGGACTAGCTTAATCGCTATAAAGAATCCGTTGTTCGGAAGCTCTATCCTTCTTTATCGGTAGACATTTTCTTTTTCCTCTGTTTCATATTGTATTACGAATGAGTCATGGTAAGTACCAGTTCATGGATAAGACTAAGCCTATTCTTTCTCCGGGATTAATGATTAGAGCAAATGGCAACTGCTCTAAGAGAAATAATACAGCGAAGAGTCGGAGAAAATGGTTGTTATTTAGTTATCACTTTTTATACCAGTTCTACCACGTCTACATTGCTAGATCTTTGGTAGGCCCTATAAGCTACAACTGACGCAATCAACGCACCAATTAGAATTAACATAGTTCCTCCAACCGAAAAAAGTGTTCCAATAAATATGTCCTTGGTTTCAATTCTTAAAGTTTGACTGGTTTGACCCGTTTGACTCTTTTGATTCGTTTGATTCGTTTGATTCAATTGATTCAATTGATTCAATTGATTCAATTGATTAACATGATTCATTTATAACCCACCTCTCTACATATTTATTATATTCTTCTCCTTGCTCATTTTGTTCATCATTCAATTTTACAAAAACAAATGCCATGTTTGTGTATTCTACCACTCTATTAACAATATATGCCTCTTTACACCAATCCCGCAGTATTTCACCTACTTATCGATAAATGCTATCCTCTCTTATTTAGCTTTTCCGTAAGTATAAGAAAAAAATGGATTGCGAGGTGACTCAGTCACTTCACAATCCACAAAAACCGCCTCGTTAATCCATTGTTTACTTTTACCTATTATTTTCTAGCTTCGTTCATTTGCTTCCAGACAGAACCTTTTGCTTCTTCACCATCTTCAATTCGAGCGATGGCCATTCGAACTTGTAATTTAACTTCATATTCTTTATCATTCATTGCTTCTTTTAATATATGCAGAGCATCTGTTGTTCCAACTTCATAGAAATACATAGCAGCTCGCCAACGGACAAGCTTGTTTTTATCAAAGAGAGCAACTTTCATCGCTTGGGCAAATTGGGCAAACCCAAGATCACTCATGGCATCTCCAGCAGTTCTTCTAACGGCAGCACTTTTATCCTTTAAAGCAATTTCTAACAAAGGAACAACTGCCTCGTCTTCTATTAATCCTAAATAGACAGTCGCAAGACGACGTATAGACACTTGCTCATCTTGAACTGCTTTTGCTAAAATCGGTAAGTCTTCCATTTCTGGATTAATTAAATTATTCAGTAATTGAAATCTTTCTTCCCAATCACTAACCATAAATTGTTCTAGTTTAAAAGGGACGCGAATTGGTGATTTATCTTCTGTGGAAATGTCTCTATCCTCTATTAATTTATTTAGTTTACTTTCTGGAAATGTTGCTTCCAGCTCTTTTACTAATTGTTCCCCTATTTCTTTTTGGTCTCCATAGCGAACACCAAAATCTACCCACTTACGAAGCAGTAAATAGTTTTCTTTGTCACCTTCCATTGCAACGTCTAAAGCATTAATAAATCGCTCGGATAATCCATATCTCGACTCTGATTCACTGTCAAAAACCTTTACTTGAAGAGGAATTCCCTTATACTGCTGAACATGAACAAATACTTCTCCATAATGATCTACAGGTTTTTCATTCAAAACTCCATCATTTTTTGCCCCGAAAACATTTTCTACTGAAGCTAAAATGGATTCCCATGAAAACTTAGCATTTCGCTCAATTGCTAAAAAGTCTGCTACATGATATACCCCTTTTACACCTTCTATTCCTAAAATGTCTTTTATTTCATTAGGAGCACCTTCCAAGTTATCTTTTTTATAATTATGACTTTTGCCAAAAGGAAGCTCTACATCTATAATTATTTTCATTGTATTTGGACTAGGTGTTGGCTCAATTGTTACGATTTTCATCGTTATCCCCTCCAGAAAAATCAATTATTAAAATGAAGTAATTTCTTCTAAATACGACCAGCGTTCGATTAATTGCTCATATTTTTCATTTTCTATATCTAATTGTGCAGTTAGCTCTTGAAGTAAAGTAAAATCGGAACCTACTTTAGATAACTTTTCTTCTAATTCATTAATACGGAGTTCTGTTTTATCTATATGATCACCAATCGTTTCCCACTCACGTTGTTCTTTATAAGAGAGTTTTTTCTTTTCTTTTACTGGTTTTACTTGGATTTCTTCTACTTTTAAATCATCTACTTTTGATGGGCTTATCTTTTGCTCCTCTAGATAATCCGAGTATATACCTAGCCATTCTTTTACAGATCCATCACCATTTAACACCCAAAGCTTTTTCGCTATACGATCTAAGAAAAAGCGATCATGGGAAATAGTAATAATGACACCAGGAAAAGTTTCCATGAAGTCTTCTAGAACCGATAATGTTTGAATATCTAAGTCATTTGTTGGTTCATCAAGTAACAAGACATTCGGCTGTTCCATAAGCATTTTTAATAAAACAAGTCGTTTTTTCTCACCACCAGATAATTTACCTATTTGTGTTCCATGAGTATTCAAAGGGAATAAAAAGCGTTCTAACATTTGAGCTGCAGAAAATTTCTCTCCAGAACCTGTTTCAATTAGATTAGAAGATTCACGGACATATTCAATCATTCTAGTTTGCTCATTCATATCAGGTAACTGTTGTGTAAAATGCATGAGCTTTACTGTTGAACCAACAATAATTTCACCAGAATCCATATCAAGTTCTCCTGCTAGCATTTTTAGTATCGTACTTTTCCCTACTCCATTAGGACCTACAATACCAATTCGATCGCCAGCTTGTAAAAGGAAATTGAAATCATTTACTATTTTTTTCGTTCCAAACCCTTTAGAAATTGATTTACCTTCAAGCACTTGCTTACCTAGTCGAGTGGTAGCTAGTTCCATTTCCAAGTTCTGATTGGAATTATTACGATCAATTTTAGAATCGATTTCTTCAAAACGATCTTTTCGGGCTTTCTGTTTTGTAGATCTTGCTTTCGCCCCTCTACGTATCCATTTCAATTCATTTCGAAACAAGTTTTGTAATTTTTGTTGAGAAGATGCATTCATTTCTTCGCGAATTGCTTTTGACTCTAAATAATCTGCGTAATTTCCAGAATGGGTATAAAGTGTTTTATCCGCAAGTTCATAAATATGTGTAGCGACTGCATCCAAAAAGTAGCGGTCATGTGTAACGAAGATGATGGCTCCCTCTACACGTTGTAACATTTCCTGTAACCAATCTGTAGACTCTTTGTCTAAGTGGTTAGTAGGTTCATCTAATAGAAGTAAATCGGCAGGTTCAATTAACACCTTTGCAAGGGCAACCCTTTTTTGTTGGCCACCAGATAAATGTAAGACAGAGTCTTCAAATTGGGTGATACCTAATTTCGTTAAAGCTGTTTTTGCAAGTGCATTTACGTCCCAAGCTTGTAAGTCATCCATTTGTGATTGTAGGTTCATCAACTTATCTTGTAATTCAGTTGAATTGGAATCCTCCATTAATGCTAATAATGCTTCTTCATATTCTCTATTTATCTTTAAAATCGGAGAATCTCCACTAAATACCGCTTGAAGAACAGTCTCTTCTTTCTCAAAAGTCGGTTGTTGTTCTAAATAGGCAATTCGATATTTGTTTGGATGATCACGGTCAATTGAGTCAGCTTCGAGCTGCTCAGCAATAATGGAAAGAAAAGTTGATTTTCCTGTACCATTGATACCTATTAAACCCGCTCTGTTTTGATTATTGATTGTAAATGAAATATTATCAAACAGCGTTTTTTCTCCAACTGTTTTCGTTAAATTTGAAATAATTAAATGACTCATATTAATTCCCCAGTTTCTTTTCGTAAGTTTTGTAAAAAAAGTTCCATAAATGCATGCCTTTCTTTTGCAAGTGCTTTTCCTTTTTCAGTCATCATACCATTTGAAAGTAGTAATAGTTTTTCATAGAAGTGCGTAACAGAGGCTGTATCTTTTGAACGGTACTCTTCCACAGTCATTTTTGCCCGAGGGGTTTCACTTACCTCATACAGTTTTCTACCTTTTGCCCCTCCATATGCAAATGTACGTGCTATTCCAACTGCTCCGATTGCGTCAAGACGATCTGCATCTCGAACAATTTTTGCTTCGATTGTTTTAGGTTCTTCTTCATTTCCACCATTAAAAGACACTGATTTTATCACATCGTTTATATGATTTACTTTTGATTGAGGTAGCTTCAACTGTTGGATTATACGTGTTTGTTCAGACTTTGTTTGTTCTATTGCATATTTTGGATCACTTACATCATGAAGTAGAACAGCAAGTTCCACAACTTCTTTATCAGCATTATCCACCGCTTCTAATATTTCTAATGCATTTTTTCTCACTCTCTCAATATGTTGAAAGTCGTGACTTGCATCAAAATGCTTGTACACTTCTATTACCAATTGTTCGCATTGCTCTATTGTATTCATACTATCTATCTCCTTAAACGGATTCATCTTTTTCATTATATACAATATCATAGAAAAAGACCGCTAATTGATTGGTGAACAACCTTAAAGATGCTAAATGTATCCTTTTCTCAAAATAAATTGATTTTGTTTTTGAATTTATGGGAATACTTATATAGGAAAATGCATTTTTAGTGATAACAGAAAATATAAATGATATTCGACACATTATTGACGATTACTGTCATTTAATGTATGATTTAACTATCCATTATCCGAATATTTAGTGGATTGAGGGAGGAACGTTTATGCAACAGGGGAAAGTAAAGTGGTTTAATAATGAAAAAGGCTATGGGTTTATCGAATACAATGATGGAGAAGATGTATTCGTCCATTTTACCGGTATTCAAGGAGATGGATACCGAGCATTGGAAGAAGGACAAGAAGTTTCTTTTGAAATTGTGGAAGGTAACCGCGGACCTCAAGCTGCAAACGTACTGAAAAATAGTTAGGAATAGTTCTTCCCGCGACGAAAGGTCGTGGGTCTTTTTTATTTGGAGTGAAGCTTTTCCCCAATTTCTCGAATCTCCTCTCCAACTGTACATGTATAAATGCAGAAATTATGAGCTACTGACTTCCCTTTTTCTTTACGTAAAAGACTTTTTATAAAACAATCCTCACAATAGGTATCTAATAAATGGTCAATTTCAGTAATCAATTGAGTATTTTTCATATTAAATCTCCTCACCATAATAAGTATGATTTTACTACTACATGTATTTTGTTTGCAAGAGTGCAATTTTTAGTTCAAACTAAGAATTAAAGAATGAAAATAAAATAAATAAAATAAATTATAAATGAGTTAATTTCATAAATAGCATTTAATTATTAAACCACGAACAATACTTAATTTGTTGATTGGAGCGACAGGCGGCGACTCCAGCGGGATGAGTGAGACAGATGAGCCATTACAAACGACGCGAATGCGGCGGTAATGGCTCATCGCCCACCCCGCGGAAAGCGTCCGCCTATAGCGGAAATCATGCTGCTTTATGAAGTGAATATTATACATATCCATATATTTCACTTTAATATTGATCGTGTTTTATGAGCTAAATCTGATTTTTGAAATTGATTCAAATAGGTGGTTTATAATGATTGAAGTATATATTGATGGTTCAACAACAGGAAATCCGGGTCCAAGTGGTATAGGAGTATTTATTAAAGGCGAAGGACAGCATATTAAAATTAGCGAATATATCGGAATTTATGATAATCACACTACAGAATTCTTAGCACTTCTAAAAGGACTAGAAGAAGTGCAAAAATTAACAACATCAATTGTATCAGCAAGGACTGATTCACAAATAGTGTGTGCAGCAGTTGAAAAAAGATATGCAAAAAATTCTGATTTTGCTGCTATTTTAGAAAAAATATTAAAGATAAGCGATTCATTTGACTTCTTTTTTATAAAATGGATTCCAGACGATCAAAATAAAGCAGCCCACGCATTAGCAAGAGAAGCTGTACTAAAAAAACTACCTTAATCCAAAGGCAGTTTTTTCTCACTTAAATTGTGTCTAATCTTCTTGACAACTACATCCAATCAATAAATGTCACTTTGAAATTCTTCTTTATATGCTGCTTCAATCGACTCTTTTGTACGTTCCATAAAACGTTGTACTACCTCATCGCTACCGAACAATTGAAAGATGGATAATAAAGGATTCTTAGGTTTATTTATCGATGTATATATAAATTTTGTAGTAGTATCATTCTTACTTTCTAATTCATAGTCAATTGTCATACGAAAACGATTGTTTAACAGAAAATTCTCTTGGAGCTTTTTATAATTTTGTTCATCTGTGTATTTTTTTATTGTGATTTCGTATTGTTCCGTTAGAGAACCAATTTGATATGTTTGTATAATAATAGTGCCAACTACCTGTTCTGTTTGATGGATAAATTCTTCGTTAATTACTTTCGGAAAAATTATTTTCTTTTTTTCTAAACTACCATAAAAAAATGACCAAACGTATTCAATTGGTGCATGAATAAGTATTTCTTTTTTCCATTTTTTCATTTTTTCAACTCCTTAAACTTAATCACCACTCTACCGAATGATATAACATATCATAACACAAAAAAACAGACTCTCTAATGAGAGCCTGTTAAAGTTTAGGTTTAAAATTAAGCTTTAACTACGTTAGTAGCTTGAAGACCACGTTGGCCTTGCTCGATTTCAAAAGTTACTTCTTGACCTTCGTCAAGAGATTTGAAACCTTCGCTTTGAATAGCTGAGAAATGTACGAATACGTCGTCTCCGCCTTCGCGTTCGATAAATCCGAATCCTTTTTCTGAGTTAAACCATTTTACTTTACCTTGTTCCATGTGTATTTCCTCCTCGTATGCGATTGTGCATACATTGTGTTACTATCCTTGCTCAACACTGTTAAGTAAAAGTGTTGCCACCTACTAACTAACCGAACAAAAATAATCCTCTTTAAATATAGCATGCATTTATTATTAATGCAACAGTTTTACTTAAACATTTTAAATACTTTCCAATAATGCACCAATTGCTCCACTATACCCATGTTTTTCTAAAAAGATAGGTTCTTTTTCTTTTAAATTCGTATAACTTTGGATAATTTTCATGAGCAAATCATTATTTTCTAATGTTGAACCAATATAAATAACCTGATTTACGTTATGGGCATCAGCTGCTTGGATACATAAAGAAGCGACAACCTCACCAATTATACCTTGTAAACCAGATAAGTAGTCTGCATGACTTTTATTTTCATCTGATTTTAAAGCTACTCCACCAAAATTACTGGCAGTAAGTGATCCATTTAACGGCAGTTTATTACTTTTATAAATATCACTCACCAAGATGTCTATGGAATCTCTACTTCCTAATTTTGAAAGATTTATCATCTCTTCATAACTGGTTACCCCAGTTAATACTTGCCCCAAGCCTATTAATGTTCCACCGCCAATTCCAGTTCCACCAAGTCGGCGATGTGATTCTCCATTCATCAGATGAATAGACGTCCCTGTGCCAATATTTGCGATAATTGCTTTTTCGCAATGAATATTTTCTTGTTTTAGTTGATACATTACACCAGCCATTGTAGCGTCAAATTCCACTATATATGGAATATCATTTTGCGAAGTCAGATATTTCTTTAACTGCTCCGCACGACCACCAGTAAGGCAAATGGATGCTAACGAATGATTAGATTCAATCCAATCCTTTACCGCTTTAAAGTTAGATGAAAGAAAGTTTAGTAAATGTAATTCCATTTTTTCATCCCAATAAGCTATTTTCGTTAACGTTCCACCTGCATCAATACCGATTTTTGTAGCCATAAAAATTCCCCTTTTATCTAATCCAAGAACCTACAATTGGATAATTAAATGTGCTTCCAGTAATCGCTTTAACTATTCCTATAATCGGAACAACAAATGCCATTATACCAAAAATAATAATCATAGGGATACCGATTAAGAAAATTATTAATAGCGCAGAAATAAAAATCAAAGCACCGATTACCAATTGGAATAGAACTGCTTGAATCGAAAGCTTTTTAATTTCTTCGTCGTCAACAACCAAATATAAGATAAATGGCACCAAAAAAGGGGCAAACCATGTGCTTGCATGTAGTAATACCTTTAAACCCGTGTTTTCCATTTGTGTCATACTCCTCTCCGTAAGTTAATACTTTATACGTATTATATTATAATTCGTTTCACTATTCTCTAAAGTTTTTATTCTCATAAACTGTTTTACCTGCAACAATCGTTTCTAGTATATTAGCTTTTAAAAGACTTGATTCATTTAATTCTCTATCAACTACTGTGAAATCCGCATCAAAACCTCGAGCAATTTTTCCACGTTCTTTTTCTTTTCCGATTGCTTTTGCACTCCCAGATGTAAATAAAGATATTGCTTCAAATACTGTTAAAGCCTGGTCAGGTAGAAATCTATTATTTACTGCGGCATCCATTCCTATAAGAGGGTCCGCCATTTCTACAGGAGAATCAGAGCCTCCTGAGCAGTCAAAACCGTAATCCAGTAGGGTTTTCCAGGCATATGCCCATTTTAATCGATTTTTTCCTAGTCTTTCAATTGCCCATGGAAAATCCGAAGGTACAAAAATTGGTTGGAGATCAAGTACAACAGGTAATTTCCTCATTCTTTCCACTAAATCTTTTCGTAAAACATTTACATGAATTAATCTATCTTTTTTCCCAGCTGGTACAGGATACTTCTCGATTAAGCTAATTATGATTTCAGTAGCTTTATCTCCAATTACATGTACGGCAATTGTTTCATTATATCTCCTAGCTATTTGTACTAATCGTTCTAATTTTTCTGGTTCATGAACAGAAACACCTTTATTTCCTATATCATCTGAATAGTCTTCCGACAATAAGGCTGTTCGTCCCCCTAAGGATCCATCCACAAATATTTTCATTGCTCCAAATTCAATAAAGTCAGTCGGTTCCTCCCCCTGCATTTTCTCAAAGGCTTCATGATGTCTTAATAGATGAGTACGGAAGCTTTGACCTATGACCTCTCGATAAGCTTGTAAAGGTACTGTATACGGTCCATAATATGCCATATCTTCTGTATGTACGCCCGTTAATCCCTTCGATTGTAAATCAGCAACACTCTTCTTAATTACTTCTACTAAATACTCTGTAGTTGCAGCAGGTATTTTACTTGTAATTAACCGTTGTGCCTCATCATAAAATAATCCATTCAAATTTCCTTCACTGTCTTTTCCGATGACTCCTCCTATTGGATTAGGAGTTTCGTTCGTTATTCCAGCTAGCTCGATTGCTTTAGAATTAGCTACTAGTACATGTCTACATACCCTTTTTAAAACAATAGGTGTCTCATTTAAATGATCTAAATCTAAAAGAGTAATTGGTCTTTCCTCCATTAATTTATTATCATTCCATCCTTCGGCAACGAACCATTCTCCTTTTATCACCCGATCCTCAACTTTATCCACTATCTCTTTAATGGAATAAATCATTGATAAATCAAGATATGCTAACTTTTCACCATGACCAATGAGATGAATATGACTATCAACAAAACCCGGATACATAGCAGTACCATTTAAAGAATTTACTTTATCTGCAAATGGCAATAATGCCGCTTTAGAGCCCGTTTGAATGACTTTTCCATCCTCTACTAAAATTGCTTCTACTTTGTCTCCTGCTGTTTCCATTGTAAAAATATTACCATCCGTCCATAATGTCTTCATATTTCCTCATCCTTTTCCTAATCAGTTTCAACTAAATCATCCACAAGTATTTCGGCGATATGCATTGTGTTTTTGACAATTTTTATAAACATATAACCGCCCAATTTCTTGGGCGGTTTTGTTATTTCAATAAGTTACTAATTTCTTGAGATGGCGATTCTAGTCTCATTTGTTCTAGTTGGAGTTTCATTTTTTCCGTTTCAATTACGAAATTTTCGTATTTTAACTTCTCAAGTTCTAGTTCGGATTTCACCCTTTCTCCTTTCATTAGTTCTTTGTTCTCAAAATGCTTGGTTAATACCTTAATAATCGGGACTGAAAAAATTAGAATAACTGCGATCATACCAGTCATATTGGTGTCCTCACTTTATAAATATTTGAATATTTTAAGTATACAATAAATAACACGTGGTAGAAACTATTCATTCGCTAACAATATAGTAGGTGCAAGTTCAATTTCTACGTTACCTCTTAACGCTTTACTAATCATACATGTTTTTTCTGCTTTTATAACCAATTTGTCCATTAAAGCCATATCCTTAATATTAGTCAATTTAATCGTTGGTCTATGGATGATTTTTTTATATGTAAATACTCCATCTGTCACATCCACTACTGCTGTGGATTCCATATTTAATTGATCTTTTGAAATGTTACTTCTTTCCATCATTGCAGCAAGTGTAATAATATAACAGGTAGCAGCAGCACCTAGGAGCATTTCGTCAGGATTAGTACCTATTCCTGGCCCATCCATTTCTTTAGGAATCGACACCTTAGTATACAAATTATCAGCTTGAATCTCACCTATATCATTGCGATTTCCAGGCCAGTTTGCTTTTAAATGAAAATAATGCTCTGTCATTTTAGTATCCCCTTTGAATTTTACTATATTGGAATATCCCTTTATTTCCTTTATGATAAATATAAGAAAGTAGGCGATTATTTTGGAGAAAAATTATGGAAAAATTGCAGGAATCACTATTATTATATCATTATTCCTACTTATTCTTGGTGTTAAATATGTGTTGGGTCAAGATTTAGTCATTAGAAATTTCATTGCATTTGCGATCATTTCTGTACTAGTTGGGACAATTACAGGTGCTTTGTTATTTTATAAACTAAAAGTTGCATATTTTATATTTACAGCAGGATTGCTACTCGGTTTTATAGAACTATTTCGATCCTTTATTTCAGGGAAAGATGGGTGGGGCGACTTAGTTGGAATTTTATCCTTGTTCATATATACTTCATTTGGATTTGTCATCGGAATTATAATAGAAGGTGTTCTGTTTATCTTGAAAAAAAACAAGTAAGAAAAGCGCAAGCGCCTTTTAAATGAATCTTGTCTTCACTAATTCATGAGTGCTTTGGACGAAACATTGGCTACATTATTACCGTTAGAATTATGTAGCTGGAAGTGACTGCGTCACTTCTAGCTACACTTTTTTCGGTATTCTTGTGGCATATGTTTGTCCGTCGCCCTCTTGGAATTTGTGAGGACATGATGCTTTTTGTTTGGATAATTAGGGAAGACATACTTTCCTACTCTTTTAAAAGCTTCCGAAGATAACATTTCGGAAGCTCTCCGCTTCTTTATCGGTGGATGCTACATATTGTTTAGAGCCGATTTCGCAAGGCAACGAGTAATCGCAGGAGCAAAGTCTTTTTTGCGACAAGCTTGCGCAGGAGGAAGTGAAGCAGCTTGATGCTTACCCTCCCGCTTGCAGCGGCAAACAACAACGATTACAGGATGGCATGACCACTACGTTTACTTAAACTACTTCTATCCTCTTAGCTATAGCCGGGCTAAATCTTCTTCTTGTTAGGTACTACTCACTTAATGGATTGTAGTGAAAGGTGGCGACTCCAGCCGGAGGCCAACAGGATGTTGGTCACGAAGGCGTTGCCACACGATGTGGCGCTCTTAGCCTTTGTTCCTCTGTGAGACTGATGAGGCACTGGTTTCGCAGACGATAATCCATATACTTTCCATGTTCCCTTTATTTGAACTGTTGATTAAAGCGGAAGGCGGCGACTTATAGGGGATTAGCAAACAAATCAAGAAAAGAAGTTTTTCCGCGTTTGAATGCGAGAAAAACTTCTTTTTTATTTCTTCCGGAAAAGGTTCCACATTTAAAGACACAAATTAATAACATTTGTGGGATAATCGTTTCTTATGTTGGATAAAAGCCAAGTGAACTAAAGACAGGTAAATAATCTACCGTGGTCATTGGAACTACACTTGTTAACTGTAAAGTATGCACACTAACTCCAATAATTTTGAATGCCAATAGATAAATTAGAACCGTCGCTACTATAAAGAATCGATGAATAGGGATTTTTACGCTTACTTTTATTAATACAAGAGCAAAGACCATTAAAATAAATAAAGCAATGAGAATACCAAGACTCAATTCTAAAGTTGACATTTTAGGGGCAATCCCTTTAGCTTTTATACTAAAACCATTTAAATAAATAGTGTTTATAGTTACTTAGAAATAACTGTTCTATTTCTACCCCCGGATTTTGCTGCATATAAAGCTTCGTCAACTCGATGCATTAAGCTACTTATACTTTCTTGATTTAATTTATATTCACCTACACCTGTAGATATAGTAATTTTTCTATTTATAGGTGGCATGCTTATTTCTACATCTTTTCTTAATTTTTCAGCCAAATCATAGGTGTCTTTAGCTTGAGTATTTGGAATTACAATAAGAAACTCCTCTCCACCAAGTCTAATACATACACCTTTTTCATATGAAGCTGATGTCATATGATTTGCCAAAAATTTTAATACCTCATCTCCAGCTTGGTGTCCAAACTCGTCATTTACTTTTTTAAAATGGTCAATATCAATCATAATGATAGAAAATACTTTATTTTGTTCTATTAAATCTGTAAAAAGTAAATCTAGGTATCTTCTATTTCTTAACCCAGTCAATGAATCGGTTAATGATTGCTGTTTAAAATCAGCTAATGTTTCTTCTTGCATCTTACGATATTTTTCTATCGTTTCTGTAAGCTGTTTTGCTTCAAAATACCAAGTCGAAATCTTAGAATTTTCATAGGTTTCTTCCGAATTAGAGTTCATCGTAAATAAAGCTAAATTTTTCAAAGGAGAGGCAAGCTTTTCTGATAACAAGAAAGCCAAAATATAAAATACAATGACAAAGGGCATTGTATAGAAAAACATTTTTTGCATTATACCACTTAAAGGATTTAAGCTACTCTTGTATGGCGTTTGTGATACAACTCCCCATTCACTAGCATCTATATACGAAAATCCTGCAAGTACATGTTGCCCTTTTGAATTGAAAATTTCTTTCGCTCCACTTTGTTTTTCCATTAAACTTTGAACTACTTTGTTTTCTCTTACACTTTCCCCAATTCTGTTTTTTTCAGGATGGTAAATTAAAGTTCCTTCTTTGTCTACTACAAATACATATGAGCCATCTTCACTAAAATGCTCTGCTAAAATATCTTTTATAAAATTATCTTCTTCCAAATAAATAGTTCCATTTAACATGCCTATGTATTTATTATGAGCATCGAATAATGGTGTTGAAATCAGTATTAGTAGCCGACCAGTAATTGCTCTATAGGGACTTGAAATAATATTAGTTTTTTTGCTGAGCGCTTCAAGTACCCCTGGTGATTCAATTTTGTTTCCTGCAATTCCTATATTTGGTGAAGTAGCTATTGCTATAGCATCGCTTCCTATTACAGACAGAGAGTTAAAGTTTTTTCCACTGATCAATAATTGATCTAGAATTCTAGTAAGCTCAATCGGATCATCCATATTTTCAATTACATCTGGTTTTCTTGCTTCTAAATTAGCTTGCATTGACTTAAAAACTTCTTGGGTTAGCTGCGCAAGTTTTAATGAGTATACTTCGTTCTGTTCCAAAGAATTATTAATTAGACTTTTCTTTGTGACTAAATAACTAGAGAAAAAAGTACTAATTAATATTGCAATTAATGAAAAAGAAATAAGAGTAAGTATCCAAAATCTAAGAGTTTTAATCATTGTTCCTCCAAAAAAATGCATATTTTCCTATTATACCACTTAACATGTCAATAGAAGTACAAGAAAAAAGCTTTCATTAAGTTTTTTCACTTAATGAAAGCTTTAGATAAATTATTTAATGTGAATAGCTTAATGTCCACCTAAATAAGCTTGTCGTACTTCTTCACTTGTTTGTAAGTCTTTTGATGAACCAGAAATTACTACTCTCCCTGTTTCAATTACATAACCACGACTTGCAACTGATAATGCCATATTCGCATTCTGTTCTACTAGTAACACAGTTGTTCCATCTTGATTGATATCTTTTATTACTTCGAAAATTGTTTTAACCATTAATGGAGCAAGTCCCATCGATGGTTCATCTAATAATACTAGCTTAGGCTTTGCCATTATGGCACGACCCATCGCAAGCATTTGTTGTTCTCCTCCTGAAAGGGTACCAGAGTGTTGTTTTTTTCGTTCTAATAATCTTGGGAAAATCTCATATACTTTTTGCATGTCTGAATGAATGCCAGCTTTGTCTTTTCTTAAAAAAGCCCCTAATTCTAAATTTTCTTCAACCGTCAAATTTGCGAATACTCGACGGCCTTCTGGTACGTGCGAGATTCCTGATTTAACAATAGCTTGAGCTTGTTTTCCAGAAATAGATTTATCTAAAAACTCTATTGTTCCTTTTTTAGGCTTTAGCAATCCAGAAATAGTTTTTAATAGAGTACTTTTTCCAGCACCATTTGCACCAATAAGAGTAACTATTTCTCCTTCATTTACTTCGATTGAGACATCTCTTAGTGCCTGGATATTCCCATAAAACACATCAATATTTTCAATTTTAAGCATTGTCATCGTGGACTTCCTCCCCTAAATACGCTTCAATAACTTTAGGATGGTTACGGATCTCCTCTGGTGATCCTTCAGCAAGAAGTTGACCATGATCTAGCACATAGATTCTTTCACAAACACCCATTACTAAATTCATATCATGCTCAATAAGTAAAATGGTTAATTCAAATTTATTGCGTATAAAAGCGATTAAATCCATTAAATCTTTCGTTTCTTGAGGGTTCATACCAGCAGCTGGTTCATCTAATAATAGAAGTTGAGGACCGGCAGCCAATGCTCTAGCAATTTCTAATCTTCGTTGTTGACCATATGGTAGGTTCTTTGCTAGTTCATCTTTATATTTGTCTAGTTTAAAAATTTTAAGAAATTCAATTGATTTTTCTTCCATTTCTTGTTCACCCTTAAAATGAGAGGGTAATCGTAAAACCGAACTTAAAATAGAATGCTTCGCAAGAGAATGATAGGCAACTTTAACATTGTCTAATACAGATAAATCATTAAAAAGTCGAATATTTTGAAACGTACGACTTATACCTTTTCTTGTAACTTTATAAGGAGGTAACCCGTTGATACGTTCCCCATCAAACAAAATATCCCCTTCTGTCGGAACGTATACTCCTGTTAATAAGTTGAAACTAGTTGTTTTCCCAGCACCATTCGGTCCAATTAAACCAACTAACTCGCCTTGATTTAGCACCATATTTAAATTTTGAACTGCTTTTAAACCACCAAACTGAATACCTGCATTTTTCACTTCTAACAAAGGCTTATTTTCCATGTTGACCGCCTCCTTTTGGCGTTCTCCAAAGCTTGAAATAATCCGTAATTTCCATCGTACCCATTAATCCTTTTGGGCGATATAACATTACTAAGATTAATACAAGGCTATATATAATCATTCGAGTCTCCGGAAACCCTTGAAGATAAGTAGAAACTACGGTCAGCAAAATTGCAGAAAGAATTGCCCCTGAAATACTTCCAAGTCCACCTAGTACTACGAAAATTAGAATATCAAACGACTTCAAGAATCCAAATTGACTTGGTTGAATTATGTAGAAGTTATGTGCATATAAAGCTCCCGCTACACCAGCAAAGAAAGAACCTATTGCAAATGCTACTACTTTATAATAAGTCGTGTTAATTCCCATAGCATCTGCTGCAATCTCGTTTTCTCTTACCGAAATTGCTGCTATTCCATGCCGTGAATTTGTGAAGTTTACAATGACTATAATTGTAACTACTAAACAAACAAATGCATACGTCCATGTTGTTAAATGGGATACCTGCATACCAGCTGCACCACCAACATAGTCAATGTTTAAGAAAACAATACGAATTATTTCAGCAAAACCAAGTGTAGCTATTGCTAAATAATCCCCTTTTAATCTTAAACTTGGAATACCAACAACTAAACCAGCTAATGCAGCTACAATCCCACCTACCAAAATTGCTACTATAAAGGGAAGATGCAACTTCATGGTCACTATGGCAGACAAATAAGCTCCAACTGCTAAAAATCCAGCATGCCCTATTGAAAATTGCCCTGTGATACCGATTACCAAATGTAGGCTGACTGCTAAAATTATGTTAATGGCAATAAAAATCAGTGTATTAGAATAAAATTGATTCATCATTCCATTTGAGATAAGAACCTGAACAACTACATATACCAATACTGCCGCAATAACAAATGGCCAAAACTGTTTTGACTTTTTCATAATTATGTACCACCTACACTTTCTCTCGTGTATTTTTGCCAAAGATTCCAGATGGTCTGAAAATCAGAATTAATATTAAAATGACGAATGCCGCAGCATCTCTCCATAATGAGAAACCTAGCGCACTAACAACCGTTTCAACAACTCCGAGTACCAATCCACCTACCATTGCTCCAGGTATAATTCCAATACCACCAAGAACTGCGGCAACAAAAGCTTTTACTCCTGGAATAACACCCATTAGCGGATCAATCTTTGTATAATAAACTCCAAAAATAACACCGGCTGCTCCAGCTAAAGCAGAACCAATTGCAAATGTAGCAGAAATTGTGTTATCAACATTAATGCCCATTAATTTTGCCGCTTCAGTGTCATGTGAAACAGCCCTCATCGCTTTACCAGTTTTCGTTTTATGCACAATAAATTGCAATAAAATCATTAGTACTACAGAAACCGAGAGAATTAGAATAGATTGTATGCTAATATGAGCTCCCAAAAATTCAAATGAGCGTTTTGAAAATACATCCGGATATGCAACAGGTTGAGCCCCTCTAACATAAATAACACCATATTCAATTAGCAAAGATACACCGATTGCAGTTATAAGTGCGGCAATTCGTGTTGCATTTCTTAGACGTTTATATGCAATACGTTCAATAATAACACCGAATAAAGCACAAGCAGCCATCGATAAAATAAGAGCTGGAAAAAATCCTAATCCAAAGACTGTAATAGAATAAAATCCAATGAAAGAACCAACCATAAACACGTCACCATGTGCAAAGTTAATTAATTTTATAATTCCATAAACCATCGTGTATCCAAGTGCGATTAATGCGTATATACTTCCGAGTGAAATACCGTTAATTAATTGTTGCACCCATTCCATAAAGTTTCACTCCTTTAGTTCAAAATTTCAACTAGTTTAGAAATAGAAAAGGAGGGGCATTATCCCCCCCATATTGCTTGCTAATCTTAAGGATTAACTTTTGTGTTAAATACTTGTTTCCCATCAACAAACTCAATAATAGTAGCAGATTTAATAGGATGATGATTTTCATCAACAGAATATAGTCCAGTTACTAATTCTAAATTGTCTGTAGCTTCGATTGCATCTCTAATTTTTGTTCCATCTAGAGAACCAGCACGCTCGATAGCATCTTTTAATAGGTAAACAGTATCATATCCTAATGCATTAAATGAGTTAGGATCTTTACCATATTTCGCTTTAAACTTCTCAGCAAAAGATTTCGCTAAACCATCTGGATCTTCTGATGAGTATGCAGTAATAATGTAAGTATTATTTAATGCATCAGCTCCAGCTAAATCAACGATTGTCGGAGAATCCCAACCATCAGCCCCCATTAATGGAACTGTAATTCCTAATTCACGAGCTTGCTTAACGATTAACCCAACTTCTTCGTAATATCCTGGAATAAAGATGAAGTCTGGATTTGCAGCTTTAATGCGTGTAAGAGTCGAGCGGAAATCCGTATCTTTTGCAACATAAGATTCTTTTGCTACAATTTTGCCTCCAGCCGCTTCAAAATCTTTTATAAAAGAAGAAGCAAGACCTTTAGCGTAATCACTTGCATTATCAGCATAAACTGCTACATTTTTCACTTTTAATTTATTTGCTGCAAAGTTCGCTGCAACAGTTCCTTGGAAAGGATCAATAAATGCAGTACGGAATGTAAATGGATTCACTTTACCGTTATCTCCTACTGTTACAGTAGTACTAGTTCCAGAAGGTGAGACCATAGGTGTTTTGCTGTCAGTTGCAATTTGAACTTGTGCCACTGAGTTACCACTAGTTGCCGCCCCAATAATTGCTGTTACTTTGTCTTGGCTTGTCAATTTGATAGCAGCGTTAGTTGCTTCTGCTGCATCCGATTTATTGTCTACTTTAATCAATTCGATCTTTTTACCATCAATACCACCAGCTGCATTGATTTCTTCAACAGCTAAGTCGATAGCATCTGCTTCGGATGAACCATATGATGCTACAGCTCCTGAAAGCTCCAGGTTGGCCCCAATTTTAATCGTGTCTCCACCTTTTGAACTACTTCCCTCATCTCCACTCGAACATCCTGCAAGAACTCCTGCTAAAAGAGAAGTTGCAAGGAATAGTGAAGCAAATTTCTTTGTCTTCATGTGTTTACCCCCATTTTATTTTGATAGTTCTGAAAATATAAGTTATACTACTGTCTTTTTCTTGTATTTTAGCTTTTCAGAAACTATCAACTTATTAGTTAGAACAATCTCATTGTAAAACAAACTTTAAATTCAGTCTATACTAATTTTTCTCTTAATTTACAAATTTCCAACTTTAAATTATAAAAGTATTTCGACTCATCACTAAAGTCCTTGGTATTACTAGCAATATTAACAATTCGCTTCTCTAAATATAAGACTTTCGATATATATTTCTTTAAAATTTCCAACTTTAAAAATGGATATTCCTATCATTCTCACTAATAAAATATGTAATTATTTGAAAAATATATATAAAATGATTGTTTTTACTTTTCTGTCATTTACGGATATACTAGATGATAGTTCGATAACCGTAATAAAAAGGAGAGTATGAGAATGGTTAAAAGTTTACCAATTAGATCCGAAATACCTTTAGAAGAAACATGGAATTTAAAAGATTTGTTTGAATCTGAAGAAGATTTTAGTGCATTATTATTAGAAGTTGAGGAAGAAGTAAATGATTTTGAAGAGAAGTTTAAAGGGAAAATCGACAATCCAACTATAATAATTGATGCTCTAAAAGGATATTCTTCTATATATGAAAAACTTGTTCCAAGTGGAACTTATGCTAATTTATCACTGAGTACCGACCAAACGAATACTGAAGCACAACTGCGTAGCAGTAAGTTTGCCTCGCTTTCTGCAAAAGTAAATAGTAAGTTGTCTTTTATTAATAGTGAGTTAGTGGAACTACCAAATGAGATTCTACAAAAAGCAATCGAAGATAGTCCATCATTTGAAAATTATTTACAAAAACTTCTTATCAAAAAACAGTATCAATTACATCCGGAAGTTGAAAAAACACTTGCAGCTTTTTCTTCAACATTTAACGGACCTTATAAATTATATGATACGACGAAAATGTTAGACATATCCTTTAGTAATTTTGAAGTAAACGAAACTTCCTTCCCATTAAGCTACGTATTATTTGAAAATGATTGGGAAGCCGAGTCTGATACTGAAGTTAGACGTGCTGCTTTTAAAGCCTTTTCTAGTAAACTAAAGGAATATCAACATACAACAGCAAAAACATATGATATGCATGTACAAATAGAGAAAACAACTTCAGATTTAAGAGGATATAACTCAATATTTGATTATCTTTTGCTAAATCAAGAGGTCGACCGTACATTATATGATCGTCAAATTGATTTAATCATGAAAGAACTTGCGCCTCATATGCGTAAGTATGCAAAACTACTACAACAAGTACATGGTTTAGATAAAATGACTTTTGCAGATTTAAAAATATCACTGGACCCCTCCTATGAACCGAAAATAACTATAGAAGAATCTAAGAAATATATTGTAGATGCTCTTGGTATTATGGGTGAAGAATATTTAGATATGGTCGAACGTTCTTATAAGGAACGATGGATTGACTTTGCTCAAAATACAGGAAAATCGACTGGTGCATTTTGTTCTAGTCCATATGGTAACCATCCATATATACTTATATCCTGGTCTAGCAGAATGAACGAAGTATTTGTCTTAGCCCATGAATTAGGTCATGCTGGCCACTTCTATCACGCAAATAAGGAACAAAATATATTTAATGCTCGACCATCTTTATACTTTATCGAAGCCCCTTCTACAATGAATGAAATGCTTGTTGCAAATCATTTACTAGAAAACTCTGATGATCCTAAGTTTAAAAGATGGGTTATTTCTTCAATAGTCGCTAGAACGTACTACCATAACTTTGTTACACATTTATTGGAAGCTGCATATCAACGGAAAGTTTATGAACGTGTTGATCAAGGACTTCCAGTGAATGCAAATATTTTAAATGAATATAAACGTAGTGTTTTAGAAGAGTTTTGGGGAGATGCTGTAGAAATTACAGAAGGTGCAGAATTAACTTGGATGAGACAGCCTCACTATTATATGGGATTATATCCTTACACATATAGTGCTGGTTTAACAATTTCTACTCAGGTTTCTAAACGTGTTTTAAAAGAAGGTCAAGTTGCAGTTGATGAATGGACCGAAGTATTAAAGGCTGGTGGTACAAAGTCACCTGTCGAGCTTGCTAAAATGGCAGGAGTGGATATAACGACTGAAAAGCCATTGAGAGATACTATTGAATATATAGGGTCTTTAATAGATGAGTTAATAACTCTTACAGAAGAAATTGATAAGAATTAAGAAAAGCACCAGCGGAATTTAAGTGCATATTGTCTTCTTTATTTCTAGAGTGCTTTGGCCGAAACATTGGCTACACTACTACCATTAAAGTTTTGGATTGTGAAGTGACTGCGTCACTTCACGATCCATTTTTTTCGGTAATCAAGTGGCGAATGTTTGTCCGTCGCCTTCTTGGAATATGCAAAGACATATTGCATTTATTTTGGTTAATGAGAAAATAAATTCTTTCTATTCTTTTTAAAAGCGGACGAAAATACAATTTCGTCCGCTCTGGATTTCTTTATCAATAGATACTGTCTATTTTTTTGAGAAACGAAAGTTAAAAACTGTCATAGAGCAACTAATTGTAAGGAGAAAGCTACAGATTTCACAGTGACAGCAACCATTCTCGAGACGAAAGCAACCAATTTTATCGTGAAAGTAACTATTTCTCCATATAAAGAGTTAACTTTATGTGAGATGGCGCAAATCAGTGTTAAGAAAAAAAACTGCGCTACTAATACACTATGAATACAGGATTTTCAGTAGTCCAATTTTATATACTTGCTTGCCTTTAAAAAATGCACAAGCTTTAAGTGCATCTTAAGGTCACTAATTCCTAAGTGCTTTGAACTAACCATTTGCTCCACTTTTTCTGTAGAAGTACATTAGGGGAAAAAAGTGTTCCACCACCCCTTTATTTTTGGTAATCTTGTGGTGGCTTTATAAACGCTGTAAAAAAAAGCTAAACCGTTTCCGGTTTAGCTCAGGTTGTAGACAAAGTCATTTTTGATTGGTATCTCTTCAGACTGTCTTGAAAACGCTTGTCAGTCGAGGCGCGCCAGCACGAGGCGGAAGCGAATAGAACTAAAGTTCATGAGCTTACAACGAAGTGCAAACGTTTTTGTCTGCGACGAGCTTGCGCAGGAGCAAGCAACGAAGAATGCGAGCGTTTGTCAACAGTCTGAGCTAAACCATTTCCGGTTTAGCTTTCTTTTACCACTTTTACTCTCTTTACAAAAAATGATAAAACTAGAGCAACGATAGTCACAAAAGTAGCGACAAGGAACGTGTGTTCTATACCTTCTAACATAGCCTTCATACCAATATCGATTTTAAATTGAGCAAGACCTTCTGGGCTAGTAGGCATATTTCCAGCTTTAGCTGCATCTGCCGCAAGTACTTTTGCAGATGATTCCATTTTCGAGTTCATAATCGTTAGGAAAATAGCTGAACCAATTGCGCCTGATACTTGTTGCAATGTATTATTCGTAGCAGTACCATGCGGATTCATTTTCATAGGTAACTGATTTAATCCGTTCGTCATAATTGGCATCATTACCATTGACATTCCTAGCATACGAATTGTGTATATGAACATAATATAGTAATAAGTTGAATCCATTCCTAAATTACTCATTAAATAAGTTCCAATTGTAGTGATTGTTAGTCCAATAATCGCTAAAACTCGTGCTCCATACTTATCGAAGAGTTTACCTGTTATAGGAGACATTATCCCCATTGCAACTGCTCCCGGAAGCATTAATAATCCTGAATGGAATGGTGAAATACCTCTAATTGTTTGCACATAAAGTGGAGTTAATATCATTCCGGAAAACATTGCAGCTGATACAACAATTGAAATGACAGAAGACAATGCGAACATTGGATGTTTATAAATTCTCACGTTCAACAAAGGCTCATCTACTCTTAATTGTCTCCAAACGAAAAGGACTATTGCGATAAATCCAATTATAATTGTTCCATATACTATTGGAGCATCCCAACCTTTATCCCCTGCCGTACTAAATCCGTATAGAAGTGACCCAAAACCAATACTGGATAAAATAAGTGAAAATACTTCTAATTTTACATCTCTATTAGGAGTGATATTTCGCAACTTAAATATAGCTAAAAGTAAAACAATTACAGCAAAAGGCAATATAATTTCAAATAAAGCTCTCCATTGGTAATGTTCTAATATGAATCCTGATAAAGTCGGACCAATTGCTGGTGCTAATATCATTACTAATCCGAACATCCCCATTGCCGCTCCACGACGTTCAATTGGAAAAGCAGTTAACATAACATTCATCAATAATGGCATCATCATTGCAGATCCAACTGCTTGAATCATTCTTGCTAATACTAAAAATCCAAATGCTGGTGCAGCTGCAGCTAATATTGTACCTGCTGTAAAAAAGATCATAGCCGTTATAAATAATTTTCTATTCGTGAATTTTTGAACAAAAAATGCACTAGCTGGAATTAAAATTCCGTTTATAAGCATATATCCGGTAGTTAGCCATTGGACAACGGTTGGTTTCACATCGAATTCTCTCATTATTGTAGGTAATGCTACATTTAGTAGCGTATTATTCAAAAACGCAATGAATGCACCTACAAAAAGGATTGCAATCATTGCATACGGTGGCTTGTGTTGCATTTCTTTCATTAATTGGTTCCTCCTATTATACTAAACTTCTTTTTAGCCCTGTTTTATAACACTTTGACTATTTTATACTCATAGTTCAAAAAAAGCAAATATAAATTCCATATTAATTAAAGAAAGTTTGATAAACATTGATATAACAGTTAATATATGATTTATACTACTAGTCTAAAGGTGATTAAAAGATATGAATACAAAAAAACGAAATGTTTTATTAGCAGCACAACGACTCTTTATTGAAAAAGGTTTTAGATCCACTTCTGTTCACGATATTATCGAGGAAGCAAAAATCTCTAAAGGTACTTTTTATAACTATTTTACGTCAAAGACAGAATGTATCATTGCTATAATTGAAAATGCTAGAGAGGAAACATTGATTAAGAGAAGAGACTTACATACTCAACATAATGAGTCCAATGTGAGTATATTGATTGAACAAATGTCTATTCGGATGAATATATATCGTGAATATAATTTATTCCCCCTTTTCTCATCAATTATTCATTCTCAAGATGAGGAACTCCGAGATATCATTAAAAAGAATTACTTCGAAGAAATTAATTGGCTTTCGAAACGATTAGAAGATGTTTTCGGTGAAATAACAAAGAATGTGGCAATAGATTGTGCAGTACTTACACTAGGGATGATTCAACAATTACAGCATCCATGGATAAAACTAGAGGATATTTCTTTCGAACAATTAATACGATTTGTCTTGAGACGAATTGAATCTATGATTTACGAGATGGCAAAAACAAATGATTCACTTCTTTTAAAAGCAAATTTCGAAATAAAAACAGAGGATTCACTTATTTCAAAACAACAAGTTATGGATGAATTAGAGGCATTTTATTTAGAAGAGAAGAATAATCTTCAGCAGAATGAGCAACAAGCTATAGAGTTTATTCTTGAAGAGTTATCAAAAGAAAAACCAAGAACTTTTCTTTTAGAAAAAATTGTGCCTGCTTTTTCAGAAGCATTTTATGGCTCCTCTCTAGAAAATAAGACCATTTCTATCATTCACAATCTTTGGGTGCTTATAGACGAATGGGGAGTGAAGAGAAGTTGAAGGATAAAATAATTCAACAATATCAAGAAGATGAAAACATTATGATTCGGTTATTTACACAGTGGTGTATTAATCATAGTATTGATGCACTAACCTTATATAAAAATGCTTACCCTTTTCAAGTTGAGAACGAAATACTAATAAGGATTATGGAAGAAACCGAAAAAGATTTTTTACAAGTAGACACAGAAACAGTACTTCATATACTGGAGTTATTCGGTAATGAGGATTTAGCTTTTGAAGTATCACAAGCTGCGATTAAACTATAGGTTAAACTGTTATTTGTTCTTCTATGTAATCCTTTTGAGAATAGGTTAGTTGAAATCTAACTTATAGGTCATTCCACTATTGCAAAATCGGAGTGGCAATTTTAGATAGAATTTATCGAGTATATTTTCAATTAAACCACCTTTTATTAGGTGGTTTCAGCTTGATGACAAAAGTATTTTAAAAACCGATATGTATAGACAGTTATTTTTTTAAAGAGGTTTCTTCATCCGATAAAAGTGACCCACGAAGACTCCTGTGGGAATAGCTTGAGCAGAAGACCCCTCATCAACGCAATATAGGAAGGAAGACTAAGAGCGCCTCGTCCTGAGGAGATGCCCTTCATGACCAACATCATGTTGGCCTAGGAGGCTGAAGCCAAGCCCACGGAAAGCGAAGTAGTAGCCCTTGCCGAATTTAATATACAACTCCATACATCCAAAATTGAGTTTGTCTACAGTCTGAAACCGCCTATTATAAGGTGGTTTTTTTAAAAGAAAAAAGTATATTAATTAATTTTTGTGCAATGAAAATAGTATTTATCCTACTCAGATCATATATGTGGTTTTAAATTATCTCCTCTCCTCTAGTACCTAAAAACAGTGACCTCGTCTTTTACCCTTTTTTTCGAAAAACGGAATATGAATTGGAAGTAATTAATTGTTAATATTAAGTAATTTTTAAGAAGATTTGACCAAAATGTATGACTTTCATGTAAAATATGAATTAATAAGGGGGGAATAAAATAACATGGGTAAATTTACAAAACAAGAAAATAGTTGGGCTATGTATGATTGGGGTTCTTCTGCCTATTCAATTATTATTACAACAGCTGTTTTCCCTATCTTTTATAAGTCATCCGCGACTGCAGCAGGTGTTAGTGCTGCCAATTCCACAGCATATTTAGGTTATACGATCGCAATCTTCACGTTTATTTTAGCGATGCTAGGTCCAATTTTAGGATCAATTGCTGACTATCGTGGTATGAAAAAGAAATTCTTCACATTTTTCTTTGTACTCGGCGTTGTATTTACCGGTTTACTCGCTTTCATTCCATTTGATAATTGGATGCTTCTATTAATTTGTTACACCATAGCCGCATTAGGAGCAACAGGTTCAAATGTGTTTTATGATGGTTTTATTGTTGATGTAACATCCAATAAACGAATGCATGAAGTATCTTCAAGAGGTTATAGTCTAGGTTATATCGGTAGTACTATTCCGTTTTTAATTAGTATTGTTATTATTTTGCTTGCTAGCAGTGACGTAATTCCCATTTCAAGTATAACCGCAAGTCGAATTTCGTTTATGATTACTGCAATATGGTGGGTTGTATTTTCGATTCCAATTATAAAAAATGTTCATCAAATACACTATATAGAACGAGATGGAAATCAAATTACTCAAAGTTTTAAGCGTTTAGGAAAAACATTTAAGGAAATTAAAAAATATCGAGCTCTTTTTCTATTTTTACTAGCATACTTTTTTTATATTGATGGAGTTGGTACAATTATTAATATGTCTACAGCTTATGGAACAGATTTAGGATTAGATACAAACAACCTACTCATTATTCTTTTTGTAACTCAAGTAGTTGCTGCTCCTTTCGCTATCATTTTTGGTAAGCTTGCAGGTAAATTTTCGGAGAAAAAAATGCTTTATGTAGGAATATTTGTTTATATTATAGTTTGCTCCTATGCATTCTTCTTAAAAACAGTTGTAGATTTTTGGATTCTAGCAATGCTAGTCGCTACATCCCAAGGTGGAATCCAAGCATTAAGCAGATCATATTTTGGGAAACTAATTCCCAAAGAAAATTCGAATGAGTTTTTCGGGTTTTATAATATTTTTGGTAAATTTGCTTCCATTATGGGTCCTTTATTAGTCGCGTTAACTACTCAATTAACTGGAAAGTCTAATTATGGAGTTTTCAGCTTAATTATTTTATTTATTATTGGAATAATAATACTATCTCGTGTTCCTGAACCAACACCAGCTGTAGTTGTAGATTAAAGGTGTTTAAAAGATAAAGAGAGTAGTAGAAATATCTGCTACTCTCTTTTATATATGTATAAACGCATTAATAGTATTATTAATGTTTTCTCACCATGAATGATGTTGTTATACCAACCGTTAATACAGTTAAACTTGAATAAAATATTGAAACAGAGTCGACGAATATGCTCCCTAATAAGACTACGAATAAATCTATTAAAAAAATACTTATTCCCGCGTTCACCTTCACTAACTTTGAGACTATTTGTGCTAATAAGTCTGTTCCACAAATGGTAGTGTCCCATTGTAGCATTAATCCAATTCCTAAACCTACTAAAATGCCACCACATAATGCTCCAATTACACCATTTGGTACTATCTTCTCCCCTAATCTATGCAGAGGATAGAAAAAATCAATTATTAAGGAAGAAATCAGCAGACCATGTATTCCATTATAAAAAAATGATCTATAATTCACCCAAGCAACTAGAAAGATTGGTAGACTTATACCAATAATTGCAAGTCCTACTTTTACGTTAAATAAATAATGAATTATTAACCCTAACCCAATTCCTCCACCATCTAATAGATGAAATGGTACTAAAAAAAAGTTAATTCCAATTGCAACCAAAATACTTCCAAATACAATAATCAGAGATTTCTTAAAATACATTCTCCCCACCTTCCTGCTAATTTATATATATGTTTTTAGAACGAAAAAAACACAGGAATAATTGATCCTGTGTTTTATATTATAGAAAACTTTTATTGAGCAAATGTCGCAGGCATTACTACAGCTATAACTTCTCCTTTAGCACATAGTGTATCTCCAGCAAAAACCTCTGTTATCACTTTCCATTTCTTTGGATGAATTTCTTCAACCGTTCCAATTGCTTTTAAAGCTACTTTTTGCGGGGTCGGTTTTAAGAAATCAACATGTAGTGAACCCGTGACAAAACGAGGTGGATTCTCTCCACTCCCTGGTTCAAATCCATTTTTACGATGTAATGCAAGCGAAGCCGAACCTGTCCCATGGCAATCTACTAATGCACCTATCAGACCGCCATATACAAATCCAGGAATAGCGATATGCTCTTCTCTCGGTTCATACACCGTTTCTGTTTGGTCTCCATTCCAGTATGTTCTAAAATGATAACCATTTTCGTTCAATCTTCCACAACCGTAACACCATGCAAAATCATCTGGATACTCATCTTGAATCGCACGAATATTTTCTTCCATCGATCATACTCCCCCTTGTTTATTTTATTTATATAATACTTCTCTTCTATCAAGAAAAACAGGTATTGTATTTCTTACTTGTTCAATTTCATTTAAATTTAGGTCTACAATATGAGTAGTTTCTTCATTTTCACCTACCCATAAAACATCTCCCCAAGGTGCAATAACCATCGAATTTCCGTTAAAGGAATTATTCGGGTCATGTCCAACTCTATTAACAGCAACAATAAATATTTGATTTTCAATTGCTCTTGCTTGCAATAAAGTCTTCCAATGATCAATTCGTTTATCTGGCCACTGAGCGGGAATAAATAAAACTTTTGCTCCATCTAATACATGTACTCTAGTCCATTCTGGAAAACGCAAATCATAACAAATGATTCCCCCCATATCCATCCCTTCAATTGAAAATAAGTTCCTTTGATTCCCTTCTTCTAAATAAAGATGCTCATCCATTAATTTAAATAGGTGTGCTTTATTATATTCAGAAATTATGTCCCCTGAATCACTCGTAACGTACATCGTATTGTAAAACTTATCCCCTTTTTTAGTTGATACAGAACCACCGACAATATAAATTTTAAGTTCCTTAGACAACTGGGAAAAAAGTTTTTTTGTATCGTGACCTTCTACATCCGCAATTTCATCTAATCTTGTTAAATCATAACCTGTGTTCCACATTTCAGGTAATACTACTATTTTTGCACCTAACGAAGCAGCTTCTCTAATCTTTCCTTCTACTTTGTGAAAATTTTCTTTTGGGTTACCAAAAGCAATATCTAATTGAACGCATGCAACTTTCATTTCGCCACCACCTATAGACATAATACTAAAAAGATTATAAGATTTGTCTAATCTATGCAACTATTATGAAAATGAGGTATCATCTATGGAATTTTCAAATCGTTTAAAAGGTTTACCTACTCAGTTTTTTGCAACACTTGTCCAAAAGGTATCAGGTGCTATCGCAGATGGAAGAGATGTGATTAACTTGGGTCAAGGAAATCCAGATCAACCGACACCAATACATATCGTCAACGCTTTGCAAGATGCGGCTTTAGATCCACAGTCACATAAGTACTCCCCATTTCGAGGAATTAATGAATTAAAACATGCTGCTTCAGATTTTTATAAAAGAGAATATGGTGTAGAAGTTTGCCCAGATTCAGAAGTAGCAATTATGTTTGGAACGAAAATTGGACTTGTGGAATTACCGTTAGCAATTATGAATGAAAATGAATTAATGTTATTACCAGATCCAGGTTATCCCGATTATTTATCTGGTGTTTCTTTAGCAAATGTAAGTTACGAAACCATGCCTTTGTTGGAAGAAAATAATTACTTGCCAGATTACAGCAAATTAACAGAAGAACAAAAAAATGATGCTAAATTAATGTATTTAAATTATCCAAATAACCCAACTGGGGCAACTGCAACGAAAGAGTTCTTTGCAGAAACAGTTACACTTGCAAAGGAATCCGATATTGCCATTGTTCACGATTTTGCATATGGCGGAATTGGATTTGATGGAAAGAAACCAGTCAGTTTTTTACAAATAGAAGGTGCAAAAGAAGTTGGCATTGAAATGTATACACTTTCAAAAACTTATAATATGGCTGGTTGGAGAGTTGGTTTTGCAGTTGGAAATTCGAAAATGATTGAGGCTATTAATATTATCCAAGATCATTTATTCGTTGGTCTCTTTCCCGCTATTCAATCTGCAGCTGCAGCAGCTCTTAACGAAAGCCAGCAATGTGTAAACGACTTAGTTTCTTTATATGAAAGAAGAAGAAATGCATTAATTGATGCTTGTACTAGAATAGGTTGGGATGTGAAGGCACCTCAAGGCTCATTCTTCGTGTGGCTACCTGTTCCAAAAGGTCACACAAGTGAAACATTTGCAGACTTACTTTTAGAAAAGGTGAATGTAGCAGTTGCACCTGGTAATGGTTTCGGTACATTTGGGGAAGGATATATCCGTGTTGGTTTATTAGTAGAAGAAGATCGATTAATAGAAGCGATAAATCGAATTGAAAAACTACAGTTATTTTAAGTAAAATAGTAGTTCTCTTAAACCGGATGCTCTTGCACTCGGTTTTTATTATTATCTTCTTCGTATTTTTAAGTACTAAAAAGTGATGAATATTTATATAGCGTTGAAAAAATGTTATGATAAACTGAGTTGTTAAACAAAGTAGGTATATCAAATGGTAAAACGATTAGTAGTAACAGGCTATAAAGCACATGAGTTGGGTATATTTAATGATTCTCACCCCGGTATCCCAATTATTAAAAAAGCTATTAAAAATCAATTAGTTGCATTAACCAATGAAGATTTGGAATGGGTTATATTAAGCGGACAACAAGGCGTCGAATCGTGGACTGCTGAGCTTGTTTTGGAAATGAAAGAAGAATTTCCACACTTAAAATACGCTATTATTACCCCCTTTTTAGAACAAGAAAAAAATTGGAATGAACTTAAACAAGAAAAATACCGAGCCTTATTATTTCAAGCTGATTTTCAAACAAGCCTTACGAAAAAACCATATGAGGCTCCTTGGCAATTCATTGAAAAAAACAAATTTTTATTAAGAAATTCGGATGGAATTCTTATTGTATATGATGAAGAAAATGAAGGTTCACCTAAACACATAAAAAAACTTGCTGAAAAATATGCTGAAAAAGAAAATTACTCTATTTTCTTAATAGATGCATATGATCTTCAACTAATGGCAGAAGAAATTGCAGAAGAAGAGAGGAATAATTTTATATGATATCAAAAAAATTATTGAAAAAAATCGAAGAAACAAATAGTGAAGTGGAATTATTTATTGAAGAAAAGGAATTTGCCGAAAGAAATAATTTACTTCAAGAAGATCAAACTGTAGTTATTATAGAAAAAAATAATCAGTTTTCAGATGGGATTATTGAAAGATACAATAAAGAAACGGACGAACTTATTTCCAAGGAATCTTCAGGATTTTTAGATTCTCCGCTATCATACTTTAAAGAAAATCAAAATGAATATTTATTTATGGAATCAGAAAGCTTTGATATCATAGGTGTAGATGCTATTGCATTAGAATTCGATGAAGTATTTCATGTGCACACTGCAATGTTTGGGTTAGCAGTTCAAAAGAAGTTTGGGCAAACTTTACGCGATTATCTAAACGAACATTTCAATTCTGAAAAAATGAACTATAGCTTAATGTTTTCAGGAGAGGATGGTTTATGGGAAGTTAACCTCCCACTAAATTATCTAGATCAGTTTAAAGAGAACTTTACTTTAAAAGAGACTATGCACTTTTTGTTCACATTTTTATTTTCAATGGTCGAAGCTACTGAAAAATAAATATATTTCCAAACAGTCATGAATATTAAAACATTCATGACTGTTTTGTTTGTTTCGGTGCCAGGCACTTGTAATATATTTGTAATATGTTATGAATGTTAGAAAAAGTGATGCATATGTCAGATGACTTTGGCCAAACTAATGAAGATGTTTCATCACATTTTCTACAAGGAGGAAAAATTGGAATGACTCAAAACCCATTTGGACAAAATCAAAATCAAGGTCAAACTCATCAAAATATGCAAACAGGTAATATTTCCCAACAAATGAATCACGGTGGACATGAAGTGTTTGATGTTCACGAACTTTTATCTAGTGCAATAGCTGGGCTAAATTTAATGACGATACTTCGCCCCCATGTCAAAGACCAAGAATTACTGAGTATTCTAGATCGCCAATATACATTTGGAGTGGATGAATACAATATTATAGTTGAATCTTTCAAGACAGGAAAAGACCCTTCTCACCCTACTTCTAGCTATAAAATGCAAACTGGTAACGATTTTGTTTATGGGATGAAACCATCACAACCTAAAAAGCCAATGCAAAATGCTAACGAAATTTCTGATGAAATGATCTCGGGGTATTTACTTGGTGCAGCCAAAACTTCTGCTACAACCAAAACAACTGCTGCTTTAGAAACTACGAATCCAGTTCTTCGAAGAGTAATTGCAGATTCGATACCAAACTGTATTGAAATGGCTTATGAGCTTTCAATTTATCAAAACAAACACCACTATTATCAAGTTCCACAACTAGATCAACAAAACATGCAGGAATTGCTTAATGCTTATGCACCTGTCCAAGGTCAAACAATGAATAAAATGCAGTAATCTCTTTTCGTCCCTATTTCTTTAGGGGCGATTTTTTAATTGTTTCTTTTACAAATTAACATATAATAGAATAAAGTAATTATTATGTAAAGAAAAGGTGAAAAACATGCGTGTTGCAATTTTCGATTTTGATGGCACACTATATGCTGAAGAAACATTTAAGCTTCTCATGAATCATTTAAAGGAGCATTCGGTTTACCAATCGAGATACAAAAAATTTTACAGATCCATAGTCCCTCCTTATATTGCAAATAAACTAAAGCTTTTTTCTACCGCGAAAATGAAAGAGCTTTCGATGCAATTGTATTTGGAAGTTTTTGAAGGTTTATCTGAACTGGAAATGGATGCTTTTTTTGAAGAACTAACGGAAAAAATGCAAAAAGATTTTAATAAAGAAGTTGTTTCCAGGCTTAAAAAACATCAAAAAGAAAACATACATATATTACTTGTTTCAGGTGCCTATACACAATTTTTACATCAAGTAACATCAGGAATTTCTTTTGATCAAATTATTGGTACAGATATATTATATAAAGAAAACCGAGTGAATACAGAAACTCGAATTAAACATGTCAATGGTATTCAAAAAACTAAAAAGATATTATCTGCATTAGAAGGCTACCCTATTGACTGGGAAAATAGTTATGCATACGGTGATAGCTATTCTGATTTCCCTGTACTTGAACTAGTAGGAAACCCAGTTGCGGTAAGACCGGAGATTAAACTTCGAAGCGTCGCAAAAGAGCGTGGTTGGGAGATTATTTAATATGTAAGAGAGGGGGATTTCCTATTAAATGGACTCCCCTATTTTAATAACACTACAGTTAATATTTCTAAAATAAGATGTATTATTATTATTATTTTAGACTGTTTCATTACCTTGTATAGTTTTCTATTTTTTGTGTAAGAAATTGGTACCTGTGCATATCTAGAAACGAAAAAACGTACAACGGATTCTCGATAAATTAATTTAATATTTCCGATGACGTTAATACATTCAGGGACTCCTAATAAATTATTCAACTTGATGCCATTCATAAATAAATCTGAATCCACTACCAAACACATCAATCAGATTAGTATGAGGTAAGATTAAAACTGTCTATCCTCAGATAATTACTTCCATGTGAGATTTAACGAACTTAATAAAAGATTGTAATGTTTTCCTAGTTATTGCATCTAGTCCTTTAACATATTATCTTCTTCAGATGTTCTTCCCGAGGAACTAACTCTGTTTCAATAAATTCGGTTTTAACATAAATATTTTTTGTACCAATAATTTATTAATTTGTTTTAAATAATTTGTTTGTCTTTTCCCCACATGTATATTTCCGAAAAGCATCTCTCCTTTTATTCTAATATCTTTAGTCCAAAACCATGGATTCTTAACGAACTTTTTCTTTCCCATTCAAAAGGAATTAATGATTGGTATTAGGTTAAACTAAACCATAATTCAATCTATTGGAAAGAGGAATATTTATATGGAAAAAAATAATTGCGATTTTTCACCACTAAAAGAAAAATTAAAAAAAAGGCTCGAGAATATCTCGATAGAAGTTAATATAGGCTTAAAAACTTTAGATAATGATAACTTTTGTCTTTTAGGAAAACTTGCTACTATCAAAGAACAATTTGAAAAAGCAGAAGCAATGGCAGCATCATTTTATTTAAACTGTTATTTGTCTCCATTTACTGATAAGTATCTAGATATCTCTACTTGCATTCAACATCTATCTAATCAAAGACATGGTGCGTTAATTGTGATTGAAAGAGAGGACCATCTGGATTCTTTCATTCGCCCTGGCACAGTAATAGGTGCAAAGTTAACACATTCATTATTAGAATCAATCTTTTATCCTGGTAACCCACTTCATGATGGGGCTGTTTTAGTTCGTAATAGCCAAATATTTTCCGCAGCAAATGTACTCCCTTTATCGAATGTAATTGTCGGTGAAAAAAAACTTGGTACACGGCACCGTGCTGCTATAGGTTTATCAGAAAAAAGTGACGCTCTAGTTCTTGTTGTTTCCGAAGAAACAGGAAGAGTTTCTTTTGCTATGAATGGGGAGCTACATCCTATAATTACTACTAGCTCATTATTAGTTTAACTAAATAAATCTGTTTGGAGATCAAGAATCATATATATTCAAAACTACAAACAATTCTATAAAATTTATAAACAATTCCACAATCTATAACACATTAGTCCAATTCCATTCTGATTTATCACATAACATATCTCTAAGGGTGTAATCTTTTAACCCTTAATCTCAATATGGTGGGTGGTGAAATTTATGAGTTATGCAAATGGTGGTAACTATGGCGGTGGTTATAGTGGAATGAACTCAAACTTCGCTTTAATTGTAGTATTATTTATTCTTCTAATCATCGTAGGGGCAACTTTTATGGGAAACTACTAATCTCACTTCCCACTTAATTCCCAAAGTACCCGTATAAGAACAAAGGGGTAGATTTAAAAATCTACCCTTTGTTATGTACATAATTAGATTATTATAAATTACCTTTAGATTAATATACGAATTTATATTTCCGTATCGAATGGAAGAATACCTTCAGAAGTTTACAAAGTAGTACCATATTAAATAAGAATCGCAACACTCAACGACTCTTTTTATCTATCATTAGAGACGAACATCAATGTTTTTTTCTTGAAGAAATGTTTTAATTTCCGAAATTGTATAGTCCCCGTAGTGGATCATCGAAGCAACAAGTGCTGCATCCGCATTTCCTTCAGTAAATACATCTTCTATATGCTCCAACCTTCCTGCTCCACCAGAAGCGATTATTGGGACATTTACTTTTTCTGAAAGTAATTTTATTAGATCTATATCGTAACCATTTTTCATACCGTCTTTATGAATGCTTGTACAAATGATTTCGCCAGCTCCAAGTTCTGTTGCCTGTTGCGCCCATTCAATAACATCCATTCCTGTATTTTCATGACCTGAATGCGTGTATACTTCCCAACGAATAATTTCCTGATATTCATTATAAATGGGCATAGCGTCTAATCCTAAAACGACACATTGCTTTCCATAAATTTCTGCAGCTTCTTTAAGTAACTCTGGCCGCTGAACTGCAGCAGAATTTACACCTACTTTGTCAGCCCCTGCTCGAAGCAGGTTTTTAAAATCATTTACGGTTCGCACTCCACCTATAACGGAAAAAGGAATGTAAACTTGCTCTGCTACTTTGCGAATCCATTCAATTTTAAGATCTTGGTTTTTCAACGAAGCTGTTGTGTCTAGATAAATTAATTCGTCAGCACCATCTTTAGTGTACTTTTTTCCTAACTCAGCAGGAGCTCCAATAATAGTAGGATTTCTGAATTGTACATATTTTACGGCTTTGTCATTCAATACATCAATTGCTGGAACTATTCTTTTTCTAAGCATATATGTTAACCCCTTATTTACAATAATTGTCTAATAGTTGAATGCCATATTTCCCGCTTTTTTCTGGATGAAATTGAACTCCCATGACTTGTTCATTGCCTATAGCACTAGCAAAATCTATGCCATAGTTTGTTAATCCAAGAAGATCTTTTGCTTCCAAAGGCCTCGCGAAATAAGAATGAACAAAATAGAAATCAGTGTTATCAGGAATATTGTTGAACAAAACATTATTTTGAACATCTTTTACTTGATTCCAACCCATATGTGGAATTTTTTCAGCTTCCCCTTTAAACTCCGGAACCGTTCCTTTTAGAAACCCTAAACAGTCCACATTGCCCTCTTCACTGGATTCTAGAAGTAGTTGCATTCCTAAACAAATTCCTAGTAAAGGAGTTCCTTTCGCAACCTCATTTCTTAAATAATCACTTAAACCAGTTTCATTCAAAACATCCATAGCGACTTTTGCATTCCCAACTCCAGGAAGTATTAGCTTGGAAATGGAATCATCATGATCCATAAATTTTGTTATGAGTTTGGTTTCATAACCTAATCCGGCTATTGCTTTCAACACACTATGTAAATTACCTGCTCCATAATCTATAATGCCAATCATGCTCTTGCCCCCGCTTTTAGTATGCTATTATTATGCCATCTAAAAACAAAAAATAAAACAAAAACTTTAGCACACTAGCAGAGTAAAACAAAAATAATATCATTATTACAATTGTGTTGCAGGTGCCTGGCACCAAAACAAACATAATAATTATGATATTCATGAAAAATAAAACAAACATGAAAATCGTGAATTTCACGTTTTTCATGTTTGTTTGTTTGTTTGTTTTAATACATCAATTATTTTACTTTGTTATAAAATTCAACAAAATTGTTTACAACTTGATCAAGGAAAGCAATTGTTCCTTCGTCCGTTAATTCGTTTTGCTCATTCATTTTAGTATGAATTGCGCCAATGTATACTTCATTATTTGGAAGTAATTTTGGTTGTAATGTTGGATTTGTAATGATTTCTCTTAAATGCATTTGTGCACGCACACTTCCTAGTACACCCATTGAAGAACCAACAATAAAAGTTGGTTTGTCTTTCATGTCATGTCCACTACGAGACATCCAGTCTATTGCATTTTTTAATGCACCTGGAATTGAGAAATTGTACTCTGGTACTGCAAATAAGATTGCTTCTGTATTGCGAACCTTTAATTTAAAATCCATTGCACCTTTAGGTGGATTTTCTTCAATATCTGCACTAAACATTTCTACATCATTAATAGACACGATTTCAATATCTAATTTATCAGCATAACGTTCCTTCATATATTTTACTAGCTTTAGGTTATAGGACTCTTTTCTATTACTTCCAATAATTGCTGCTACTTTAATTGCCATCAGTAAGTCTCCTCTTTCTATTTCTAATCTATTTAATTTCTTGCCAAGAAAAATTCTTAGCGAATTATGACGTTTTTTAGTATACCACGTGAGTATAAATTTATGCTTGTCCTATGCTCATGCACTTCCGTGAATTATTTGAATTTACTTTCAAAAAAGTGTATTCATTATCTCCAGAACATATTGACAAACTTCAACACGAATATATAATTTAAATTAAACGTTTCCATCAAATGGAAAAGAAATTTAATGGCGACTTAGCGTTATTCGGTATTCCGTTTACAAAGTGGCTAAAATGGGTTTTCCCATTCGAGGTATTAAAGTCTCTTTATTATCTTTTTTAATGTTTGCTCAATACACAAAATATGGACAATTTTAATCATTGGAGGTAATAATATTGGCAATTAAACAAGAATCAATTAAAGAAGAAATTATTAGTTGGAGAAGACATATTCATGAAAATCCAGAACTAGGTTTTGAGGAAGTTGAAACATCTAATTTTATTTTTGAATTATTACAAGCATTTCCTAATTTAGAAGTATCAAGACCTACAAAAACAAGTGTTTTAGCAGTATTAAAAGGTAAAAAAGTTACCGAGAGACCTCTTACTATTGCATTTCGCGCTGATATAGATGCACTTCCAATTGTAGAAGAAACAAATGTTTCATTCAAATCAAAAAATGTAGGTGTAATGCATGCTTGTGGTCATGATACGCACACTGCTATGTTACTAGGTGCTGCAAAAGAGCTTTCCACGAGAATAGAGGAAATTAGCGGTGAAATTCGATTTATCTTTCAGCATGCAGAAGAAGTTAGTCCTGGCGGAGCTCTTGGATTAGTAGAACAAGGAGTAGTAGATGGAATAGATCATATTTTCGCATTACATGTAGATCCATATTTAAAATCAGGAACAATTGGAATGAAGGATGATGTATGGTGTGCTGCTATCGATGACTTTGAAATAACTATTATCGGTAAAGGCGGACATGCTGCAATGCCTGAAAAAGCAATAGATCCAATTGTAATTGGTGCAGAAGTTGTAACTAACCTTCAACAAATAGTAGCTAGAAAAATTTCTGCGTTACAAGTACCAGTTTTATCTATTGTTGTCTTCCAAAGCGGAAATGTTTTAAATGTAATTCCTGAAACTGCATATATTGGAGGTACATTGCGTTCACTTGACCATTTAAGTCGAGATGAGGCAAAAAAATATGTCAATCAGATTGTCAAAGGAATTACAGAGGCACACGGAGCATCTTATAAAATTAATTGGATGGAAGGATATGATCCAGTTATAAATGATAGAGAAACGGTAGCAATTTCTAGAAATGCAGCAATAGAAGTGTTTGGAAAAGAAAATGTTATTCATCAAGATAAACCAATGTTTGGTGGAGAAGACTTCTCTGCTTATTTACAAAAAGCGCCTGGATCTATGCAATTTATCGGCATTTATAACGAAAAGCTTGGTAATGACTTCCCTCTTCATCATCCTAAATTTATGGTAGACGAAGATGCTTTACAATTCGGCACAGACTATTTTGTTAAAATAGCTGAAAACACATGTATGAAATAAATATAACTAACAGGAGGTTACCAATAATCATCGGTAACCTCTCTTTTATTATTACAGGAGTGTTACTGGTGCCAGGCACCAGTAACACTCCTGTAATAATAAAATCATAATTTATAATTTGTTACATTATTTCGAATTCTCCAAACTATTGTGGTAATTCACCACTGTGGTGTGTTAAAATTTAAAAATATTTAATATATTGGAGGTTTGCAATATCATGATGCAAGTAGCAGATGTGAAATCGATTCAAGTAGAAAACGTGCTAATTGCACATCATTTTCTAAAAGATGTTGTGGTCCACACACCATTACAAAAAAACGAATATTTATCTGAAAAATACAATTGCACCGTTTATATTAAAAGAGAAGATTTACAGCATGTTCGCTCTTTTAAATTACGTGGAGCATATTACAAAATTAAGTCAATTGAGAATGAAGCTCGAGAGCAAGGTGTGGTGTGTGCAAGTGCTGGGAATCATGCACAAGGTGTTGCATATGCTTGTGCACATTTAAGAATAACAGCCAAAATTTTCATGCCCCTCACTACCCCTAAACAAAAAATTGACCAAGTGAGAATGTTTGGTCGTGAATTTGTTGAGATAATACTTTCAGGAGATACCTTTGATGATTCCGCACTAAGCGCGATTGCTTACGCGGAAGAAGAAGATCGAATTTTCATCCACCCTTTCGATGACTCGGATATCATTGCAGGTCAAGGAACAGTTGCTGTTGAAATTATGAATGACATTGAAGAACCTATAGATTTTGTATTCGGTAGTATTGGTGGCGGTGGTTTAATTTCCGGGGTTTCTACCTATATAAAAAATCTCTCTCCACAAACAAAAATTATTGGTGTAGAACCAGCTGGTGCTGGTAGTATGAAAGCCGCTTTAGAAAATAATGGCCCTATTGTTCTTGAAACAATCGATAAATTTGTAGATGGAGCAGCAGTTAAATGTGTAGGAAGTCTCACTTATGAAATTTGTCAAAAATATGTGGATGACATTGTGCTCGTTCCAGAGGGGAAAGTTTGTTCAACTATTTTAGACTTATACAATAAACATGCAATTATTGCTGAACCTGCTGGAGCACTTCCTATTTCAGCTTTAGACTATTATCAGCAACAAATAAAAGAAAAGACTGTAGTTTGCGTAATTAGTGGTGGGAACAATGATATTGGTAGAATGCAAGAGATTAAAGAAAAATCATTAATACATGAAGGACTTCTATATTATTTCATTGTTAGCTTCCCTCAGAGAGCTGGAGCCTTACGAGAGTTCCTTGATAAAGTACTCGGACCAAACGATGATATTACAACTTTTGAATATACTAAAAAAAATAATAAAGAAAGTGGACCTGCACTAGTTGGAATTGAATTGAAAAATAGTAATGATTATATCAGCTTAATTTCTCGAATGATTGAGAATGGATTTTCTTATAAAGAAGTGAACAAAGATAGTACTCTTTTCGACTTATTAATTTAATATAACTTAAACAACACTTGTGATATCAATACTCACAAGTGTTTTTATTACGAAACATAGTGTATTTTGTCGAAAACTTTTATATTTCGTTCCTAGTAATATACTTATTACTTTGATATAATCATTCTTGTATTATAAATATTCTAATCTAGGGGGAAATAGTCAATGACAGAGAGTCAAGAAAACAACAAATTGACAACCGCAGCTGGAGCACCAGTAGTAGACAATCAAAACTCTATGTCTGCGGGACCACGTGGACCATTATTACTTCAAGACGTTTGGTTATTAGAAAAACTGGCGCACTTTGATAGAGAAGTTATTCCAGAACGTCGTATGCACGCGAAAGGTTCGGCAGCATATGGAAAATTTACTGTTACTAATGATATTACTCAATATTCAAAAGCAAGTATTTTCTCCGAAATTGGAAAAGAAACTGAAATGTTTGTGCGTTTCTCCACAGTAGCTGGTGAGCGTGGAGCTGCTGATGCAGAACGTGATATTCGTGGATTTTCAATGCGGTTTTACACTGACCAAGGAAACTGGGATTTAGTCGGAAATAATACACCTGTATTCTTCTTCCGTGACCCTCTTAACTTTCCCGATTTAAACCATGCAGTAAAACGTGATCCACGTACAAATATGCGTAGTGCTAATAACAATTGGGATTTTTGGACATCATTACCTGAAGCGCTTCATCAAGTGACCATTGTAATGAGTGATCGTGGTATACCTGAAACATATCGTCATATGCATGGTTTTGGTAGCCATACATTCAGTATGATAAATGCGAATAACGAACGAGTTTGGGTAAAATTCCATATGCGCTCTCAGCAACCAATTAAAAACTTAACGGATCATGAAGCAGAGGCTCTTGTAGGGAAAGACCGTGAAAGTCATCAACGTGATCTTTTTGAAAGTATCGAAAAAGGTGATTTCCCAAAATGGAAAATGTATATTCAAGTGATGACAGAAGAACAAGCAAATAATATGCCGTATAATCCATTTGATTTAACAAAAGTTTGGTACAAAAAAGATTTCCCTTTAATTGAAGTTGGAGAATGGGAACTAAATCGCAATCCTGAAAACTATTTTGCAGAAGTCGAACAAGCTGCTTTCACACCAGCTAATGTAGTACCAGGTATTAGCTTCTCTCCTGATAGAATGTTACAAGGACGATTATTCTCATATGGTGATGCACAGCGTTATCGTCTTGGTGTTAACCATCACCAAATTCCAGTCAATCAACCAAAATGCCCTGTTCACTCATTCCATAGAGATGGCGCAATGCGGACAGATGGTAACTTAGGTGGAACACTTCACTACGAACCAAACAGTTACGGACAATGGAAGGCACAACCTGAATTTAAAGAACCAGCTCTTGCGATAAACGGTGCAGCTTCTATTTGGGACTTCCGAGAGGACGACGATAATTACTATGAACAACCTGGTAAACTGTTCAATTTGATGAGTTCAGAACAACAGCAAGTATTGTTTGAAAACACCTCTCGTAATATGAATGGTGTAGAAGAGTATATTAAAGTTCGTCACATTATTCATTGCTACAAAGCTGATCCTGCATATGGAAAAGGACTTGCCGATGCAATGGAAATTCCTTGGGGGAATATCGAAGCAGCGATGTCTTAACATAAACTAAATCGAGTGTGATAGCCCTATTTATTTTAATCAAAAAAAGAACTGTCCTTAAGTCGAATAAGACTTTAAGAAACAGTTCTTTCGCTTTTTCATACAGATAAAAGCGTACGGTCACTTGTTAACTTTTCACCACGGATTCGTTGAAACTCTTCCATTAGTTTTGCAATTGTTAGGCCTTTCTTCTCTACTTCATCAACTTCTAAAATAATTTGACCTTTATCCATCATGATCAATCGATTGCCTAGGTCTAGAGCTTGTTGCATATTATGCGTAACCATAAGGGTAGTAAGTTGGTCCTTTTCAACAAGTTGCTTCGTTAAATTAGTGATTAATTCTGCTCGAGAAGGATCAAGCGCTGCCGTATGCTCATCTAATAATAATATTGACGGTTTTGTAAAAGTCGCCATTAAAAGAGAAAGTGCTTGCCTCTCTCCACCGGATAACATACCTACTTTTGCATTTAAACGAGTTTCTAAATTCAAGTGCAACATTTCTAGTGATTGTTTGAAAAACTCTCTTCTATTTTTATCCACGCCGATTTTTAATCCACGCTTTTTATTTCTCGAAAAGGCAAGTGCAAGATTTTCTTCTATTGTCATAGAAGGTGCAGTTCCTGCCATTGGATCTTGAAATACTCGACCGATAAACTGAGACCTTTTATATTCTGGTAATTTAGATACCTCTTTACCGTCTATTACTATCTCTCCAAAGTCAGGTGTGAGTGCTCCAGAAATCATATTCATCATGGTGGATTTACCTGCACCATTACTTCCAATTACAGTGACAAAATCTCCAGCTTTTAATTCTAAATTAATTTGATCTAATGCAATTTTCTCATCTGCAGTTGCTTCATTAAATATTTTATTTATCGATTGTAGTTTAAGCAAGATCGTTCCCCTCCTGTTTTAGGACTTGAACTTCGGAAATAGTACGCTGCATATGGCGTCTTGCTTTTCTTCTTTTTTCTCGTCGTTTATCAATGTATTGCGGCAATATTAGAGCAGCAATAACAATTATTGCTGTTATTAATTTCATATCCCCTGTATCTAATAAATCTACACGAAGGGCAAGTGCTAATACAATACGGTAAATAATCGCGCCAGATATAACAGCTAACGTAGTACGAACAATCGTCTTCGTTCCAAAAATTGCTTCTCCGATAATTACGGATGCTAATCCAATTACTATCATTCCGATGCCCATTCCTATATCTGCGAACTTTGCGTATTGTGCAATTAATGCCCCAGAGAGCGCGACGAGTGCATTTGAAATTCCTAATCCTATGATGACTAAATTGTCAGTATTCGCTGAAAAGCTTCGGATCATTTTTTTATTGTCACCAGTTGCTCGAATGGCAAGACCAACTTCGGTTTTCAAAAACCAATCTACTATTAATTTGATGATTAATACTATAATAGCAACTAAAACAATTGTCCCCCATGTACCGGGAACGTACTGAACCCCAATACTTTTTAGTAAACTATTTATTGATTCATCGATTCCTAACTTACCCCACCACCCATAAAATAAGCTAAACATAGTTTCTGAATTTAAAAGGGGAATATTTGGACGACCAATCGAATTTTCTGAAGTTAGACCCATTATTCGAAGATTGATAGAATATAAAGCAATCATCATTAAAATTCCTGATAATAAAGGATTTATTTTCCCTTTAGTATGTAATAAACCTGTTAAGCATCCTGCAATAAACCCAGCTACAATAGCAGTTAAAGTTGCTAGAACAGGGTGATATCCTAATACAATCATCGTGGCAGCTGTTCCAGCCCCTGTAACGAAACTCCCATCTACCGTTAAGTCTGGAAAATCAAGCACTCGGAATGTTATATATACTCCGAGTGCCATAATTGCATAAATGATTCCTTGCTCAACAGATCCAAATATAGCTGTAAACATAAAGAATCAATCTCCTATCTATTTCACAAATTCCGAATTCCACTCGTCTTTAACTTTTAGACCAAGGATATCAGCCGTTTCTTTATTTAATACAAATCTTAAGTTTTGAGGATATTGTACTGGTAAATCAGCTGGTGTACTCTCGCCTTTTAAAATTTTCACAGCCATTTGCCCTGCTTCATAACCGATATCAAAATATTCAAATCCATATGCGCCTAATCCACCTCTTTTAACAGAGTCAAACTCACCAACCATCATCGGTATCTTGTGATCGTTCGCAACAGAAATAACGGACTCAAGAGCAGATACCACTGTATTGTCTGTAATAATATACAATGAATCTATTTTGCCTATCAGTGATTCAGTTGCTTGTTTCACCTCAGCTGAAGTAGAAACAGAAGCTTCCACTACATTTAAACCTACAGCACTCATTTGTTCTTTCACTGCATCTACTTGTGCACGTGAATTTTGTTCTCCAGCATTAAATACCATGCCAACATTTTTTGCGCCTAGTTCATCTTTTAAAAATTTTATAGTACTTGGAATTGCTTCTGGTTGTGTATCTACAGTACCAGTTACATTACCACCTGGTTTTTCCATCGATTGAACAAGCTCAGCACTTACTGCATCCGTAACGGATGTAAAAACAATTGGAATATCTTTCGTTACACTCGCTACAGCTTGAGCACTTGGAGTAGAGTTAGCGAAAATTAAATCAACACCTGAGCTCACTAAATTATTTGCAATCGTTGTATTTGAACTATTATCATTTTGAGCATTTTCTACTTTATAGTCAGCATCAATCCCTGCATCTTCCAAAGCTTTTTTAAATCCATCAAATGCAGCATTTAATGATGGATGCTCTACAATTTGTGTAACACCAATTTTAAATTTTTTAGTATTATTGCTTGAACTTGCTCCTTCACTTGATTTAGGAGACGAACTTGAATTTTCATTTCCTCCACAAGCAGCCAATAACAGTACTGCCCCTATTAGCATAAACGCTAATCTTTTCACACTTTTTCTCATCTTTATCAAAACCCCCTAGTAAAATCATTTACTCTAACGATTCAACTCGCTAAAGTGTCAATTTAAAGATATGTTACACTGCATTCGAAAGATAGTCAATACCATTATATTTCAGGTGCCAGGCACCAAAACAAACGTGAATGTTTGAACTTTCACGTTTGTTCGAACAATTACAACAGATAGAAAAGTTCTAATACTACTTATGTGCTCTGTGTTTTCATTAATTACAGTTTATTTGGAGCTAAATAACAGCTACACTTTTTTTGAAAAATTTTTGTTTTTTCGGTAAGCTTTTGAAAGTTTGTTTTACGTCGTTGTCTTAAAACTTGTATATGTATAATGCATAAGGTTGGATAATTAATCCTTAATCCCCCTTATAAAAGGAATTAGATAATAGCTTTGCACTTCTATATAGATAAAAGCTAATTATTTCCCTTAAGTTTCATCAACTCAAAAATATTTTACGCATTATTAAAGCCGCATAAACCATATTGGTTATGCGGCTCTAATTTATTTGGTCCAAATGATTTTACTCTGTTTGGATTTCCCTAGTAAGACAATTTTTTCTATACTCGAGAAATTTCCATTAATAACGATATTATCCTCGGATATTGATTTCCCCAATCCATTTACTAATGTTCCCCTAATTTTTATAGACACTGTTTTATCTTCCTTAGTATAGTCATAACCAGTAATCATTTGTCCGCTATTTGGATTAAAAGCTTTAATAACAATAGAATTATCAGAAACATTCACATTATCTATACTAAGCCAATCTATATCCTGGGTCATTCCACGAAAAAAATATACATAAACCCCTACTACAACTACCAATGTAAAAACACCGATTATTCCCAATACAATTTGAGATCCCGACTTCTCTTTACTCATTAATAACCTCCTTTTTGTACTTATTACTTACATTTTACTTTTAACAACGTAATAATTAAATGAATTATTTCCCTTTATTATTTGTGCTCTAAATATCATAGAGTTTTTCAATAACCTTCAAATCCATATATTAGTACAAAAGAAAAAGCACCGCTAAAAGCGATGCCAAATATATTATTTAATTTCTTTTCTTATACAGTAGTTTTTTCTTTTTTAATTTGTTTGCTTCGAAGTTGACCACATGCGGCATCAATGTCTGTACCTTGTTCCATACGAACACCACAGTTAATACCTCTATTTTTTAACGTTTGGAAGAATGCGCTGATTGATTCTTCGGAACTACGTTGATATTGGCCATGTTCATCTACCGGGTTATAAGGAATCAAGTTTACATAGGATAAATGACGTTTATTTTCAAGAAGTTTAGCTAGTTGTTGTGCTTCTTCCACATGGTCATTTACATCTCTAAGTAGGATGTATTCAAATGTAATTCGTCGGTTAGTTTTTTCTAAATAATAGTCAACCGCAGCCATTACTTTTTCGATTGGGAACGCTTTGTTGATCACCATAATACGTGTACGAAGCTCATCATTTGGTGCATGTAATGATACTGCAAGATTTACTTGAATGTTTTCATTGGCAAAGTCCATTATTTTCTTCGCAAGCCCACTAGTAGAAACCGTGATATGTCTTGCTCCAATTGCAAGTCCTTTTTGATCGTTTACGACACGTAAGAAACTCATTAAATTGGTGTAGTTGTCGAATGGTTCGCCAATGCCCATAACTACTATGTGGCTAACACGTTCATTCTTGTTCAAATTATCTAAATGCTCTTGTACTTTCATAATTTGACCAACGATTTCCCCGGAATCTAGATCACGATTTTTCTTAAGTAATCCACTTGCACAAAAACTGCAGCCGATATTACATCCAACTTGAGTTGTTACACAAACGGATAGACCATAATTAAATCGCATTAACACAGTTTCAATTAGATTGCCATCTTGCATTTCAAATAAGAATTTTATCGTTCCATCCGCAGATTCTTGCTTTACAGACTGTTTCAATGTTTGGATGACAAAATTATCCTCTAAAATTTGAAGACAGTCTTTGTTCACATTATTCATCTCTTCAAAGCTCTGTACTCTTTTAATGTATAACCAATCCCAGACTTGTTCCGCTCGGAATTTTTTCTGCCCTCGTTCTAATAACCACTCTATTAACTGGTCCTTTGTTAGACCATATATCGATTTTTTCATGTAAATTCCTCATTTCATTCGTATACAATTTGCCCATTATACTATAAATGTTTACATACGACAATTAATTATACCTAAAATGTATATAAAAAGATATTATTTTGTTTTTCTAAAAAAGTATAATAATTTCTTACTCAGTTACTGTCCAACTACAGACTCAATATTCTCCTACGGTTATATCCCAGAGAAAAATTTTATTTCTCTCAGATACATCCAACAATGGCACTACCACAGACGAAAACATCGAGAAATGTAAAAACGGGATACTCATAAATGTTTTCTGCCACTTTTCGGTCAATGGAGTGTTCTATTGTAGCTTTCTCAACACTTTGATTTCCCTAACGAATAGTGGTTAGGAATGATGGATTAATTTTAGTAGGCATTGAATAATATACTAATACACTTACTATTACTTTGAAAAAAGATTAAGATGCAAAACGTGAATTGGAGTTGTTCAATATGAATAAGAAGAACAAAAAAATTATTTCTCAAAAAAAAAGGCAGGCATACTTAAAATTGGCAATGCTAATAATTGGAATTTTAGCATTTTTGCCTTCCAGCTTCTTAGAAACAAATTTCTTGGATTATGAGGATAATAATAGCAGAGATATTGCAATGAACGTCATGAAAATGACTACCGATAAGTTTAATAATTCTTTAGATCAGCTTTTAATTGTTTCATATGAAATTGAATCCATTGATGAAGAAAATGGAGAACTTATTTCATCAGTAGTTATCGCCTACACAGTTTTTGGTCTCCCTTATGCCGAAATAATAGCCAACAAAGATGGGGCATATGTTAATAAAAAATTTCTCTTCAATCAATAAGAAAAGGAACTCAAATGACTTCCTTTTCTCTGATTTACATATAAATTACATTCTTACAAAGAGGTTTCCACCTCTTGTTCTCTTATCCAATCACTGTAACTACCAACATATAATTTAACGTTATCATATCCAGCTTCCTTTAAGCTTGCATACAATGGAGCAGCTGTAACACCACTTCCACAATAAGCAATAACAGGCTTTGATAAACCGGTTAAACCAATCAATTTTTCTTTTAATGCTTCTTGTTTCAAAAACATTCCTTCCTGCTTTAACTGTTCCCAATCAAAATTAAGAGCAGTTGGAATATGTCCTGCCACAGCATCTATTGGCTCATTTTCCCCTCGATATCTAATAGAAGAACGAGCATCAATTAATTGAGCTTCTATTTCACCCGCAACAATTTTCTTAACCGTTTCTATATCAACGTATTGTTCATCTTTCCAATTCAACTTTACATTCGTAGGGGAATAATTTGGTCTCACCTCTGAAACTGGAAGAACCTTTTTTGCTTCCTCATATCCTTCACGAAGGACATGAATATTGGTAAAGCCTGCCCAATCTAATAAAAAATATGCTCTTAATGCAAATGGAGATCCACCTTGATCGTAAATGACAATCGAATCATCTATTAATAGACCCGCTTGCTCTACAAGGTTTGTCATCTTATCTTTTGAAATCATTGGATGACGACCAAATATACTTTGCATATCGGATAAATCCTTTTCCAAGTCCCAATAGATAGCCCCTTCTAAATGCCCCGCTTCATACATAAGTCTTCCAGTATCCCCATTTCCAAGTTCAAAACGAGTATCAATATAACGGACTTTTTTTGCATCTAAATCTTTTAAATCGATAAAAACTTTGCTCATCCTCTTATCTCCCTTCTTTTGTAATACTTGCATAGATTTCTTTCCATTTTTCAAGTGTTGCTTCTTGTTCCAATAATTTACGCTCAGAATCAATCTGTATAATAGATTCATTAAGCCATTTCAAACGAACTGATTCTGTTTCCGCATCGACATATTGCTCTACCCATTGTGTAAGTCTTTCCTGCTCTTTATTCAAGTAGCTTTGTGCTTCTACTTTTGTTTGTTCGGACAAAGCATCCCGCAACTTTTCTTTTTCATTTTTTTCGAAAAAGGATTTCGTATTTTTAAAATAAGATTTGACGTTTTCGTATTTTGTTATTTCATTAAAAGGACCTACATATTGTAATAAATTCCGATTTTCACTCTCATGTGGCGTAAATGTAAAGCTAGCATTCCAATCTTTTAATACCCGTATTTCTTCTTTTTCCAACTGTTTTATTTGTTTTTGAATAAATTGCAATACCCGAAAATTGGTCACTCGCATTTCTTGTTCTAAATCAAATCGAAGCATGCCAAGTATATCTTTTAATGCTATTTCTAACGCTACATGAGCAGATGTATTGGTAAATAAAGAAGGATTATATGCCTCTTTAAAAAATTCATTAAAACGGTAGTACACACGTTGCAAAACGTAATATAACAACGTTTCAAGCTCTTGCTTTGCTTCCTTCATAACAACAGAAGACAATGAGTTAGAGTAACGCTTACGTACATTTTGCTCTTGTTCTCGCAATTCATTTAGCCTTGTATCTTTTCTAGCAAGGTTCGTTTCCGTTTGTTCTATTAATGTATGCAATTTTGTCTGCTGACGAATAGCTTCCTCTTCTAATGAGGTCACAGCTATTTGCTTTAGGTCCTTTTCCAAAAATCGATGGAATGCTTCTTCAAATTCCACCATGCCCTCATGTAGTCCAACATGGTCCAGCTTTTCTTTTAAAGCTTGTAAACTAGAGACTCCGTATACCCTCGGAAATCGAATACCAAATCGTTGAAGTTCCCCCTGTACATATTGTTTCACCAGACTAGCTTCTTCTTCGGTATCTGCAAGGTCGATAGCATTTACAACGAAAAACATTTTATCAAGTTCAAAGGCATCTTTTACACGGCCAAGTTGTATTAGAAACTCTCGGTCTGCTTTCGCGAATGCATGATTGAAATACGTCACAAACAATACAGCATCAGCATTTCGAATATAGTCAAAAGCAACACCAGTATGTCGAGCATTAATAGAATCTGCCCCTGGTGTATCCACTAAAGTAACGCCAAGTCTCGTCAGTTCACAATCATAATAAAAATCAATAAAGTCGACAAAACAACTTCGAGATTCTTCTGCAACAAACATCCCAAACTCTTCACCAGAAACTCGAAGGACTTTTCCTAGCTGATTTTGGAAAGTTGGATACCCCTTATGAAACGCTGTAATAAAAGATTTATGCACTTCCGCTGTTACAGTTTCGTTCAATACCATGCTCGCTTGATCAAAAGCCTCTTCTAAGGACATAACGGTAATCCCTAGTTGGCTATAGGCAAATGATACATCTTCTAATAATTGATCCTTCGATTTGAAAGTAACATCTGCAGTATTATGCGGATGTTTTTCGGAAATAGGATGAATTTTGTTAATAGCAGCAGTTGTTGGGTTAGGTGAAACTGGTAAAACATTTGCACCCATTAATGCATTTGAAAAACTAGATTTACCTGCGCTAAATGCCCCGAATAGAGCAATCGTAAATTGTTGCTTTTCTACTCGCTTTGCCTTTCGTTTAATCACATTGGCTGCTTCTTTGAAAGCTTGAAGTTCTTCTAATGCTTCCGCAATTTTATTTGCTCGTTTTAATACAGCCGCAGGTGAAAGTAGTATATCTTCTTCAGGCTTTTCCATAGAGGATGGTGTTTTCTCTATACTTTTTTCCTTAACCTCTATAGATGGATCGTATTCTGTAATGGAGTTTCGGAAATTTTGTCTTTCTTCTTCCCATTCAACAATTAATTGATCTCTTTCTTTTCTTAGAGCTAAATCCGGCGTTTTTATCGCTAGTTCGAATGAATGAAGTTTTATGTCTATCTCTTCTACCGTTTGAATTGCCAACATCTTTTCATTTAAAATTTGTGTTTTTTGAGCAATCTTTTCTGTTTCTTCTATCGGATGTTCATGCATAAAACGCATTGTTTGATCTTTCCAGCTGTCTGTTTCTCGAATAAAAAAACGTGTAACCGCATCTTGAACACGATTTGCATAATGTAGAATTGCATCACCAGTTGTACTAGCTCCATCATGTAACGGCTCACTAACTAACGAGGAAGAGATTCCAAATACTCTCTCATCTATTTCATTCGTCCGTTCAGTTGTTAAAAGTGAAACATCCTTCAACATGCCTTTCATCAATTGTTTCAGATGAACTGTTATATTCGTTAATATTACCTTTTCAAGTAATTGTCTTGCTTCTTCAAGCCTCCTTAGTCTTTCTTCTTCTGTTTTCTTTTTGCTTCCTAAAAATCCTACTTTAAAGGAACCCTGCATGCTTTCAGCGAATAATTTAAGGGAGTCTCGCATTTCATATGGCATTATAGAGGCATTTTCTAATATATCTTTCCGTTTTTCTTCAAAAGTTTTTTTCCAAAGACTTAGATCTTGAAGCTCTACTTGCTTTTGAGATATTTTTAATTGTTCTTTTATCTCTTCTTTATTAGTCCATTCATCTTCTGTTAACTGATCTTCAAATGTTTCTAAACAAATTTCTTTTTCATCTTTTAGAAACTGCATATGTTCATCCTTTAACTTCTCAAGAGTGGCTTTTGCAGAAGTAAGAAAATAATGCTCCTTATTCTGAATCGAATGTTGGACAATTTGTTGCACTTTTGAAAAATCATTATGTAAAAAGTTTTTATCTTTTAAGGAAGTATAGAAAATATCTTTTGGTTCGACCGCCCAAGCTTTAAATGCACTCGCAACTGACTGTTTAAATGCATCAAACGATAATTCTTCTTCTCGGTGTTTATCAACTTGGTTCACTATTAGATACACATTTTCGTTGTAATGAAGTAACTGCTTTGTAAATTGAAAATTTAGCTCAGACTGTACATGATTATAATCCATCACATAAAAAACAATATCGGCAAGATGAAGTGCTGACTCCGTAGATATTCGATGGGCATCATCTGTTGAATCCACTCCTGGAGTATCCATAACTGTTATCCCTTCAGGCAAACGAGACCCTGAATAACCAATTTCGATTTGAGAAACTTTACTTCCGTCTTTTGAGTATTTTTTTACCAATTGAATATCATAATCACCCGAAAATTTTACTGGTGCTCTGTCAATAAAATGAACAAGCGCATAATTTTCAACACTCTTTTGTACAGTCACAATATTTGCGGAAGTAGGAATCGGACTTGTCGGAAGTAAGTGTTCATCTACTAATGCATTAATCATACTAGATTTACCAGCTGAGAAATGCCCTGCAAATGCAATTGTAAACGTGCCTTTTTCGAGTTTATCAGCAAATAGTTTTGCTTTTGCATATCGTTCTTCATCTTTATCATGTTGGAACAACGTAGCAAGTAACGCATTTTGCTCTTTTATATAATGTAGCTCATCCATATTAATCATTTAAAAGTAAATCTCCTTTATAATTCGACAATGTATGTATATCATAGCAAAAATCTAATGAACACAAAAGCGTTCATTAGATTTTTGCGACGAGCTTGCCAATAAGTATATATGTATAAGAAAAACGCAACTGGTCTTTACTATTTCCTAAGTGCTTTGGATGAAACAAAGCTACATTATTAACTAATATTTTTATGGAGGATCTGGAAGTGACTATGTCACTTCCAGATCCTCCTTTTTCGGTAATCTTGTGGCTTATGTTTGTCCGTCGCCCTTGAAATATGTAGAGACAAGGTGCATTAGGTTTGGATAATGAGAGAATAAATCCTTTCCAATACGTTTAAAAGCGGACGAAGATACAATTTCTTCCGCTCAGCGCTTCTTAATCAATGGATGCTGCCTATTTTTCTCCAATTACACAGGATTACTGATATTATTAAGTTTACATGGCTCCACTAAAAAGTTAAAAACTGTCATAGAGCGACTAAATATAGATGAAAGCTACAGATTCTACATTGAAAGCAACAAACGCCTTGAAGAAAGCAACCAATTTTATTGTGAGAGCAACCATTTCTCTATGTAAAGAGTTAACTTTATGTGAGATGGCACAAATTAGCATTAAAAATTCTGTGAAACTAAAAACACAACACAATGAACACGATATTTCATATACTTAATCTTAATCTTAATCTTTATGAAAAGCGCAAGCGCCCTTTAGGTGCAGATTGCCTTCACCATTACCAGAGTACTTTGGATGAAACATTGGTAACACTATTACAGCGGAGTTTTGGATCGTGAAGTGGCTACGTCACTTCACGATCCATTTTCTCGGGAATCTTGTAGCAAATGTTTGTCCGTCGTCATCTTGTTGAGAGCAATGGTAGTTTTATTCATAAAAAAATGACTCCATTTGTCTTTCTAAAGAAGAACAAACGAAGTCATCAATATTAATACTGTTATTTTGCATGCGGCGTTGTTGAGCGTAAAACATAAGCTGTAACCCCACTATATAATAAGATTGTTGATGCAATTAATAAAAGAATCATACAAATCGCCCCTTCAATTGAACTTGAAATTCATTCTCATTTAAATAATAGCACAGTATTTCGACATTTTCTACATAAAGTATTCATTTGGGATTACTTTTATGATAAAATTAAGCCATCTTTACTAGATGGAGGGAAAGAATGAGTGAGTCAAAACACATACAAACTATACTAAATGGAACAATACAATCATTAAAATCTGTTATCCCTCTTACGATGGAAATAAAATCCCCTTCTTTAATGGTACAACCATTTGAGCAAAAAGAGATGGCTGTTCTTATAGGGATAATTGGGGATGTTAAAGGACGAATAATTATAGATTCAACTGCCAATTGCTTCTCATCTATTGGTGCTACTATGTTTGGCATGCCACTAGAAGGTGAAATGCTAGAATCGTTTACAGGTGAGTTAGGAAATATGATTGCAGGTAATTTATGTACTTCCGTTGCGGGAAATGATGTTGAAATCGACATTACCCCTCCTACGGTAATAGTTGGAACTACCAAATTATTTGGCTTTCAGCATGCTTTTAAGCTACCTGTCGAAATATCTGACATTGGTGATTTAATGATTATCTTAACTATTGATGAATAATTATTTTCACGGACTTTCTACTTAGAGAAAGTCTTTTTTTAATTGAAAATTATTTTAGGCTTCTCCTTTCTTCACATTTAGTTCACATTATCCCCTTCAATTGTGACATTTATCACATCATCTCACTCTATTTCTATTTAATATTAATTACACAGGAACTCTTTCCCAGGAGGTGTTAGTATATGTCGAAAAAGCACGAAAAAGAGCCGGATTTAAAAGGTACATTGTATTCTGTAGGAGTTTTAGGTGCATTCATTTTAGTTACTTGGTTCTTGGCATTTAACTTGTTTATTGATCGATTTTAACTCCAATCAATGGAAGTTACCTACTTCTATGAGTTACGAGTTTAAAATTGATAACACTTTAGAGGTGATTCTATCCGCTTCTGAAAATATTTAAGGGTTTAGAGAAGTTCAAGATTAAATCGGAGGTTTAAAATGATGCATATTCATAAGTATGAAAAATGGTGGTTAATATTTGGTGTTAGCTCACTTGTATTATTTTTAGTTGTGGTTGGTTTTAGTGCATTTCATTATGGTTCTCACCCGCCAAGTGCAAAAGTATATGTTGATCCTGTAAGAGTAGACGAAATTGGCCCATTCAATAACCCTGGTGTCCATAAAGTAGAAGGAAAGGACTGGGATTATGAGGTAGTTTTTGTTGCTTCGGCATTTTACTATAATCCTCCAGAGATTGATATTCCTTTAGGCTCAAAAGTTAAGTTTATTGCAACTACAAAAGATGTAGTGCATGGCTTTGAGGTAGCCGGAACAAATATTAACATGACGCTTGAGCCAGGCTATGTATCTGAATATGTAACAACAGTCAATAAAGCTGGTGAATACTTAATATTATGTAACGAATATTGTGGACTTGGGCATGCGTCCATGACTTCCATGTTAAAGGTGGTAGAGTAAAATGACAAAAATTTCAGAAAGAACAAAAGATCTTGTAAAAGTAGATAAAAGAGATGGGAAATTAGCACTCGCTCATATATATGTTTCATTTATAGCATTAGCAATTGGAGGTCTTTGTGGTCTTTTACAAACATTAGTCCGTTCCGGTCAACTTACGCTCCCTTGGGGAATTAATTATTATCAAATTTTAACTGTACATGGTGTTTTACTTGGCCTCATTTTAACAACATATTTTATTTTTGGTTTTCAAATTGCTGCAGTAAGCAGAACTTCTGGAACATTAACAGACAAGCAACGTTTATTAGGCTGGATTGGCTTTTGGACTATGACGATTGGAACCGCTTCAGCTTCAACAATGGTGTTGCTTAATAAAGCAACTGTATTATATACATTTTATGCACCATTACAAGCCCACTGGATATTCTATGTTGGTTTAGCACTTGTTATTGTTGGTTCATGGATAGGTGGATTGGGACAAATTCTAAAATACACAGAATGGCGTAAGGCTAATCCAGGACAACCGAGTCCCCTTCTTACTTTTATGGTTATTGTGAACTTAACAATGTGGATTATTTGTTCTTTAGGTGTGGCTGTTGAGGTTTTATTCCAGCTAATTCCTTGGTCTTTAGGATGGGTTGATAAAGTAGATGTATTACTGTCACGTACTTTATTTTGGTATTTTGGGCATCCCCTTGTTTATTTTTGGCTATTACCAGCATATATGGTTTGGTATGTAGTTATTCCAAAAATAATTGGAGGAAAAATTTTCTCCGATTCTCTTGCTAGATTATCATTTATTTTGTTCCTTTTGTTTTCAATTCCAGTAGGATTTCATCATCAATTAGTTGAACCTGGAATCAGTTCTTTTTGGAAATTTTTGCAGGTGGTCTTGACCTTAATGGTGGTTATTCCTTCCCTTTTAACTGCTTTCTCGATGTTTGCAACTTTTGAAACTCGTGGACGTGCATTAGGTGGGAAAGGTTTATTTGGATGGGTAAAACAATTACCTTGTGGAGATGCACGATTTGTAGTTCCTTTTATCGGAATGGTTGCATTTGTACCTGCCGGTGCAGGAGGTATTATAAATGCTTCTCATCAAATGAACCAATTAATTCATAATACGATTTGGGTAACAGGTCATTTTCATTTGACAGTGGCAACTACAGTTGTTTTAACTTTTTTCGGAGCATCCTATTGGCTAATCCCTCACCTTACAGGAAGAATTTTAACAAAACAAATGAATCGACTTGCTATAATTCAAGCTATTGTATGGACAGTTGGGATGTCAATCATGTCGGGTTCCATGCATATCGTTGGATTACTTGGAGCCCCACGTCGATCTACTTTTTCTACTTACGGTGATTCTACTCAAGCAGCGGAATGGATTCCTTATCAGATTGCGCAGGCTGTTGGGGGAACAATTCTTTTTATCGGTATCGTTTTAGTTCTTTATATTATTGCAAACATATTATGGTTTGCCCCAAAAGGTGAAACAGAGTTTCCTGTAGGCGAAGTCTCTGAGCATGCAGAAAAAACTCCGATGGCACTTGAAAACTGGAAAATTTGGCTGACTGTTTGTATTGTATTAATATTGTTTGCCTATACAGTTCCTGTTATTGATATTATTCAAAATGCACCTCCGGGATCTATTGGATATAAGTTCTGGTAAAAGAAAAGCATCTCGTCCTTACTATCGAAGGAAATTAAAAAGTAGAGCGTGGTTAAATTCCTCCCCTACTTTTCCATTTTTAGGGATTAAATTTCATAATTCTCTTTTCGGTAATCTTATGACCATGCCCGCAGAAAGCGAGCGCAGGAAGGGAAAGCAACAACTCGTTGAATGGATTACTTTCTTTAATTTGCTTTTTATAGAAATTACTATTGACTAGAGGTAAGTGTCCGCCTGCAGCGGAAATCAACCTGTTCATTGCATAAAAATGTTCTGAAAAAAATTGAAGTCAAACTCAGTATTATCGAGTTTGACTTCAGTCTGTGAGAACTAGGCTTTAAAGGCTCAGTTCTCTTTATATATTTTATAATTGATATATTTTCGAATATTTTTCTTCTAAATAATCAGCAAGGTAATTGCCGTTTAGCCCTTCCCCTGTTGCATCTTTTAATATTTCAAGTGGTTTTTTCACAGCTCCATATTGATGAACATTTTGTGTAAGCCAATTTTTTATTGGAGATAAATCTCCATTTTCAAATAGCTCATCAAAGTTTGGAATTTCTTTTAACATTGCCGCTTTTAACTGAGACGCGTACATATATCCTAAAGCATAAGATGGGAAATAACCAAAACTTGCCCCTGCCCAGTGAACATCTTGTAGAATTCCTTCTGCATTAGTCTCTGGTCGAACACCAAGATATTCCTCATACTTATTATTCCATATTTCTGGTAATTCTTCTACTTTGAAATCTCCATTGAATAAACCCTTTTCGATTTCATAACGAATCATAATATGTAATGCATAAGTTAACTCGTCTGCTTCTATTCGAATTAATGAAGGCTTCACCTCATTAATCGCTCGTAAAAAGTCTTCCATTGAAACGTTTCCAAATTGCTCAGGAGAATAACTTTGTAATTTCTCATAGTTTTGTTCCCAAAACTTCGGATTGCGTCCTACAAAATTCTCGTAAAACAGTGATTGAGATTCATGAATTCCCATAGAAGCGCCACCGGATAAAGGAGTTCCAGTTAACTCTTCTCCAACATTTTGTTCGTAAAGTGCGTGACCACACTCATGAATTGTTCCAAATACAGCAGAACGGAAATCTGATTCATCATATTTTGTTGTAATTCGAACGTCTCCACGATTTAAACCAGTAGCAAAAGGATGAACTGTTTCATCTAGTCTACCAGCATCGAAATCATAACCTAATTGTTTTAGTATATCTAGACTGAATGCTTCTTGTTGCTTTTTATCAAAATGTTTAAATAAGAAATCTGTTTTTGGTTGGTTTGGTGAATCCGAAATTTTCTTCAATAAAGGAACAATACGGTTTCTTAAGTCACCAAATACTGTATCCAAAACTTCCGTTGTCATACCTGGTTCATATTGATCTAAAAGGACATTGTACGGATTACCATCCTTAACTCCCCAATATTCAACGAATTTCTTTAACGTATCAACTATTTCTGTTAAATAAGGTTGGAACATATTCCAATCATTTTTGGATTTAGCTTCTTCCCAAACAGATTCGGACTTAGACTGAAGAATTACAAACTTTTTATATTCATCAGCTGGTATTTTTTTACTTAATTCATATTCTTTTTTTACTTCTTCAAATACACGTTTAGTTACAGTATTTCCGGAATCAATCGTAGGTTCTAGCTCATCTAATAATTGTTTTAATTCATCTGATGTAGATAGATTAAAAACATCTGTTGCAAGTACACCTACTACTTCAGAACGTTGATCTATGCCCTTTTTCGGTGCCCCAGTGCGCATATCCCAGTATAAAACCCCTAATGCTTCATTGTATGCACCAATCTTTTTTACAAAGTCTAGAAACTGCTGCTCAATCGTCAAAATTATTTCCCCCTTTTTCCCTCTATTTTAAGCTTACCATATGTTTATTAGCTCTGAATAGATGTAGGCAAAATATTCACAAAACGATTTTCTGTTACAGCCTCTTCGTCATTAAGCAATATATGGATTTCTCCATAATCATTTGAAGTTCTAATAAGCCTTCCTATTCCTTGTTGAAGTCTTAAAAGCATGAAAGGTAAATCTACCTCCTCATATGGATTATTTGAAAACTTACGCTTTGCATCAAATAATGGGTCAACAGGCGGGAACGGTAAATCAAATATAATGACTCTCGTTAAAGCTTTCTCTGGTAAATCTAAACCTTCCCATAAATGATAGGAACAAAGAGTTGCAAAGTCTCCATTTTGAAACTCTTTCACAATTGTGGAAAGCTCTCGATCTCCTTCAAATACGATATCCATTGTAGATAAGTTTGAAAATCGGAATTGGTCCATAGCTGCTTTTGATTTAAATAAAATCAGAGTCTGTTGTTTATCTTCTAACAGTTTATGAACATGTGCTATTTTCTTTTCTTGCTCCATTTTGTTTACATAGATTTTCATTACTTCCTCATAGTCAAAAGGCGATGCTACTGAAAACGATTGATATTTATCAACTCCTAATGAGTCTGCAATATACGTAAAATCCTTTTGTATAGATAATGTAGCAGAAGAAAATATAATTGGCATTTTAGATGAGAATAGTTTTTCATCTAATATATCAGTAACTAAACGCGGCATAATGATTAGCGTCTCATGTCCATCAATTATTTCAAGCCATTCAACACCATCCCCTTTTTCCGTGAATAAGCGTAAAGAAAAAGAATATTGCTCTAAAAATTCTTCTACCATTCGAAGTTCATATTCAGGAATAGTGAATAGTTCAGATTCGAAAACAAACTCTTCTAATAAGTCATCAGTGATCTTTATGGCTTTTTTACATGTTTGAATAAGTAGATCGGATTTTTCTATTGTCATGCGCTCACTATCTTGAGATATACTATTTTTTCTGATTAAGCCAAAAATCTCATCATGTGTTTCTTGTAATTGCTCCATTAAATATAATGTTTTTTCTCTTATACCATCCACCATAATTCTTTCCAATAGACGTACAAGTGTTTCACTTTGAACTTCATACGTAAGAGCCTTTTGTGCTGCAAATTCCAATAGATGGCCTTCATCTAATACTGTCATCGAGACTTCTGGAAGTAATGGTAGCTGTCCTTCTCTAATTCTCGATTCTTTCGTCCAAATATGTTCCATTAGAAACTCATGAGAACAAATGATTAAATCTGAGGACTCTCGGTAATTTTGTCGATGAATTGTTTGCCCACAGCGATTTCTCATGTCACAAACCATGCATTGTTGTGTAGGATGATAATTAACTTTTTGCCAATCTTCATCACTTACACGAGGAAATTGACTACGTTCCCCATATGGATATATTTGCTGAAGCGAAGAATGTCCATAGACAAAATCAGGAATTAGGTCCTCTATTTCCTCTAAGAAATATTCATTTTCTATATCTTTTTGGGCATCTTCTAATCGCTTCAAACATAAATACTGATTTCTAGATTTTGCCAAACGAACGTCAATTTTAATATCTAAGTAATTCTGTATTTTGAATATATCTCCTGCTTCTTTTACCAATTGTTCAATCAATGTCTCGTCTGCACAAGCTATCAACGCAGGTTTTCCAGTATAACGAGCGTATGAAATTGCTGGTAATAAATAGGCAATTGTTTTCCCAGTCCCTACACCTGCTTCCGCAAACAAAACGTTTTTTTCTTTCAACGCTTTTTCTATTTGATATGCCATAAAAATTTGTTCATCACGGCATTCAAAACCTTTCTCTGGTAACTCATCGTACAATACATCTCCCATCCAATCACCTAATGATTCGAAGAAAGAACGGTCTTTTGATAATTGAAAAGGTAACGCTTTTTTCATATATTAACTCCTCCAAAATAAAATAAGAACGGAAAGGAGATATTCCCTTCCGTCAGACTGAGACTTTTGTCCCCATCATTTTTAAATAATCTTCTATTAAGATCGTTTACCCCAGAATTGATAAAAATCTGTCCGTATAAATCCATTAAAGAGTTTTCGTTTTTTTGTTGCTCTTTTTCCATATAACTGTTCGAAGTTTTCCATTGATGACAACATGTAAATGGACCAAGAAGGATATTTTTCCATTATATATCCTAAGTCACTGATTAATTTCTCGATTTCTTCGACTTCTCCAATTCGTTCGCCATATGGAGGATTACCAATCATGACACCATCAGTTAATGTTGTAGAGAAGTCAGTTGCTTGCATTTGTTTAAATTTAATAATATCTGCAAAGCCGGATTCAAATGCATTCTTTTCCGCAACTTGAATCATTTTATGATCAATATCAGAACCAATAATTTGAAGGTCTTGATCATAATTTGCAAGTGATTCTGCTTCTTCTCTTACATCTTCCCATATTGTCTTAGGCATCCATGACCATTCTTCACTGTGAAAGTCCCTGTTAAATCCAGGTGCAATATTTTGCCCAATCATAGCAGCCTCTATCGCTATTGTTCCAGAACCACAAAATGGATCTACAAAAGGACGATCTGGGTTCCATTTGGAAATTTTCACAAGAGCAGCTGCAAGTGTTTCTTTTAATGGCGCTTCCCCTTGTTCATGGCGATAACCTCGTTTATGAAGACCCGCCCCACTAGTATCAATTGTAATGGTCGCTATATCTTTCAAAATACTAATTTCAAGTTTGTAAGTAGCACCTGATTCATCCAAAAAACCAATGCGTTTATGGGCTAACTTTAGTCGCTCGACAACAGCCTTTTTTACAATTGCTTGGCAATCTGGAACACTAAATAAAGTAGATTTGACTGATTTTCCTTGAACCGGAAAAGCAGCATCTACAGGTAAAAACTTTTCCCATTGTACTGCTTTTGTTTTTTCAAAAAGCTGATCGAAAGTCTTAACAGGGAACTGAGCTGCCACTATTTTTACACGGTCCGCTACTCGTAACCATATATTAGCTCTAGCTATTGCCCTCTCATCACCCTCAAAATATACCTTCCCATTTTCCGTTGTTGTCTCATATCCTAATGCTTTCACTTCATCCGCAACAATCGATTCTAGCCCCATTGCTGAAGTTGCTACTAATTTAAATTTTGTCATAGTACATTCCTTTCTTCCTTATGAATTTCCCATAGTTCGAAGAAATCCAATAGCTCATTACTAGGAATTGGTCTGCTATAATAATATCCTTGGATAATATCACAATCCATTTCTTTTAAAAGCTTTACCTGATCCTTAGTTTCTACACCTTCTGCTACAACTTTAATATGTAATCGATGCGCCATCATAATTATGCAATCTACAATAGCTTGTTTATCCTTTAATGATGTTATTTGCTTCACAAAGCTACTATCAATTTTCAAATAATTAAGCGGAAATCGATTTAAGTAGCTTAATGAAGAATAGCCAGTACCAAAATCATCTATAGAAATTTTAAAACCCATTTTCTTTAATTTGATTAGTTTTTCGACAATCCCCTCTGCATCGTTCATAATTGTCCGTTCCGTCAACTCTAATTCCAATTGATTTGGACTACAATTATATTGCATGAGGATTGCATTTATTCTTTCAATAAAGTCATCTTGTTGAAAGTGTAAAGATGCTATGTTTACTGAAACTAGAAGATTAAGCATCCCTTTCTTTCGCCATTCAATAATATCCATGCATACTTTTTCAATAATTACTTCACTTAATGGAATGATTAGCCCTGTCTCTTCTGCATAAGGGATAAATTCTCCCGGAGATACAGCTCCTAATTTATCATTTTGCCATCTTACTAATGCTTCTACACCAATAATTTCCTGTTTTTCTATTGAAATTTTCGGTTGATAATAAATATGGAATTCCTTTTTCTGAATAGCTTTTCTAAGTTCTGATTCAAGATACAGTAATCTTTTAGAATCACGCTTTAATTCTTCAAAATAAAATGCATATTGGTTTCGGCCATTTTGCTTGGCAAAATACATAGCTTTATCCGCTTTATGTATTAGTTTTCCTGCACTTATACCATCTTGCGGATAAATACTAATTCCTATACTAGAGGTTATATATATTTCTTCCCCATTTATATAAAAAGGCTTATTTAACATCTTTATTATTTTTTTTGCGTAATTAGCAGCCTCTTTTTGATATTGAATATTACTTAATGTTAATAAAAACTCATCTCCACCATATCTTGCAAAGAAATCTTTTTTTTGAACAATTAAATTAATTCGATTAGCAACATCGGTCAAAATCAAATCTCCTGTATCATTTCCAACCGATTCATTTAGCTGTTTGAACCGATCTAAATCAATGAATAATACAGCATGTAAATTATCAAATTGTTTAGAACTATGGATAAGATTATTTAAGGATTCATTAAAGGAGTTGCGATTTGCAATATTTGTTAAAGGATCAGTAAAAGTAAGCTCTTCTATTTCTTTTTCTACAGTTTTTTTATGAGATATATCTGAAAAAACCCCAAAAAAGTTTGTAACTTCTCCTTGATCATTTAAAATACTTGCAATAGACAGGTGTTCTGGATAAATTTCTCCGTTTTTCCTTTTGTTCCAAATCTCACCGCGCCAAACACCCTTTGTTTTTATTGCATCCCACATTTTTTTATAGAATTCTACATCTTGCTTTCCAGATTGTAAAATTCGTGGATTTATCCCTCGAACTTCTTCTAATGAATAACCAGTAACCTTTTCAAAGGAAGAGTTTACAAGTGAAATGTTCATCAGATGGTCTGTAATCATAATGCCTTCAGTAGTTGAATGAAAAACTTCGTCCACTAATTTATTTGGGTACAAATAAAATTGATCTGGTGGTTGCTCTTTCTTCATCATGGGATACCTACTTTCACGAATGATTAAGAAAATAATTACATTCACTCACTATGTATTTTATATAAACCCTTTAGTTAAAAGTATTTATTATGTAAGAATAGAAAAGCTCTCCTAGAATGGAGAGCTTTTTAATCATTTAATTTTATCCACTCATACATTCAATAAGCCATGTTTTGTCTCTACGGTACTCAAACGGTGATTTACCTCGTACGATGTAGATGGCAACCATCTATCTACAGAATTACTTCTGTTCTTCTATCCGTTCAATTCCTTCAAGAAAATGCCCCTACCATAATTTGGGTTTCTCACTCGTGGGGTTTACCTCGTTCCACCTGTAAAGTTTCCTATACAGCATCGTCACTGTGGCACTTTCAGAGATTTTCAGCCATATCCTAATGGACTTAGGCCTTCATCCCGCCGTCAGCTAATCTAGCTGCCTTAGTTTATTTTTTCACTAAGCACGAACACTACATTCATCGCAGAATTGTGTGAGCATGGACTTTCCTCTACAATGTCTAGCATTGCAGCGATTGCCCGAATATATAAGTGGTATTATCATTATAAACGATATTTGGACTAGTTACAATGCCTAAGAATTAATATAATTATTCGTACAATTTACTTCCAAAAACATGTTTTTCTAAATGAGACAATCTTTTTAATATATCGAAATTAGTTGCTCCTGTTTGTGGAGCTTGTGGGACTCTTTTAGGAACATCTGCTAATTCATCTCTTAATTGTTTGTTTTCTAATTGAAGTTGGGAAATTTGTTTCTCAAATGCCTCATAATCTTGAATAATATCATCTAAAAAGATATCAACTTCTTCTTGGTTATAACCTCTTAATCCTGTTTTAAATTCTTTCTCTAGGATATCCGAAGCTTTTAATTTCATTTCCATATTGTATCTTCCTTCCATCTGCATTTCGCTATCAGTATTATAGCATAACCATGTCGATTAATGGAGTATTTTAAGGCAATACAACGCGCTTTTTGTTAACTTGTGCGCTTTCCCGGGAAATATTTAATTTCCTAGTTATTCTCTCTTTTCTTTTTTGAAGATCTTGTTTAAACCTTAATAGCTTTAACGGTGACAATTCACTTACTATTTTCTCCATGTATACTGAGCATTGGAACGTTATTTCCAAAGCTAATTCATAATTTTTCTTTTGATGTTCATATAATTTCGCCAATTCAATATAAACTATCACTCGATATTTCCCGTCTATTTCCTTTAATGACGTTTGAAATGCTTGAATGCTTTCATCAAATAACTGGTTTCTTTTTAAATGTAAGCCTACATAATAATAAGCTAGGCAAGCATCTTCATTTGAAAAGTGGTTTACTACAAATTGAAACCACTCGAAACTTGCTTCCTTTGTTTTTAAATCTTTAAACCACTTTCCAATATTCGTATATGTTAGGGCAGATTCCATAACTTCATCATCTTTTAGTAAGTCCACAGACAATATATATAAGGTAATTAAGGAAAGAATATCCCATTCATTATGCTTTAGAACTTTCATTAAGTTAGTTGGATTCCCACTCTTTACTGCATCAAAATAAATGATAGGAGCTAGATGACCAGGGATATCTTCTTTTCTTACGAAACCTAACTTCTGTTCTTCCACTTGTTTCAACTTGAATCTCTCCAGTTCACCTTTCCAAATTCTTTTGGAAGAGTGCATTAAGTCAATTTGTTCATGTTGAATTAGTTTTGGTAGTATGTTTCGGTTCATCGTCCAACGAGTTTGTAATTGTGGAAGATCAAAACTTTTTCCGTTATACGTAATAACAGTTTGTACATCTTTCCAAAAATCTGAGGCAAATAAAAATGCAGCTTCATGACTAGGATCTGCAAGAACAAATTGGCTTAAAAGAAAACCATGATCCACTTTTTTTAATAGTCCATTTAAAAAAATGAGTACACCTGTCCCTTTTAAACCAGTAGTTTCAGTATCATAAAAAGTAAAAGGGTAATTTTTATCTATTGTGAGTGGATGATTTGGATAGTTTTTGTTCATATACGCTATCGCACTTGAAAGTTTGCTGAGTGCAATATTTCCATGTATATGGTGTTCAGAGTAAAAAGTTTCTTTTAGAAAAAATAATCCGTGTTCATTTTGAATTGGTTTTAAACCTGCGTTCATCCATGCATCTGTATAAAATGGAACCTCATTGCTTGTTACTAATTCTTTTGGTTGCTCTTTTATAAGGTTCTTTTTTACAAGACCCTTCATTTGCATAAGTTTTTTTTCATATGACATTTTCATTTACCTTTAGATAGTAAAGTAATTTCAATACTTCTATTTTCAAATTTAACGATGCATCCTGCGCACCTATACATGCAGGACATCCTTTTGAACATGAACAATTTTCCACTTGTTTCGTTACTTTTGGAACTAATTCATTCCATAAATCAAACATTCTTTCCGATAAACCGATACCACCTGGATAACTATCATATATATAAAAAGTTGGTTTTTCCTTATTTATAGATTTTACTTGAGGGACAACGTGAATGTCCTTTGCATCACAATGAATAAACAACGGTATAAAAGAATGAAGTGCATAAGCAACCCCTGTCATTGCATCCGATAGTAATGTATCTGTCCAATTTTCTGGTTTATTGAAACTAAACCAAGTAGATGAAGTATGCAATTCTATAGGAGGTAATTGAATTTTTCCTGATCCAATATTATCGTGCGTATCAAATTTAATTTTTTTAAATATGGTTGGCTGAGCCAGCACTATTATATCTCCAAAATGCAATGTTCCAAAATTAACTTCTTTTTCTTTATCCTCACTCAACACCTTTAACTCTATAGCAATATTGGCATCTGTAAAATAATCTACATCTACTTCTCGTACAAATGCTTTCTTTTCGTCCCAATCTAGTATTTCTACCTGGAATTGGGTTCCTTGATGTAGATAAATTGCTTCTTCATGAAGAAGAGTCATTGCACTATACAGGTCCATCTCACCTATTACTCGGGTTTTTGCTGGTATTGACTGATCAATAATAACAACGTTTTCCTGAGAGGCAGATCGCAAACTAATATTGCTAGCCGGGAAACTTTCTGACATCCAATGCCATTTCTCTGCTGTTTTTAATAAAACGCCTTCCTCCTCTAAAAATGATAATAAATCCTGAACATTAAATTCAGCATATAAATCAATAGCAGTGAATGGTAACTCAAAGGCAGCGCACTTTAAGTGATCCATTAAAATAATCATATTATCAGGGTGGATTCTCACTTCTTCTGGAGATTGGCCTAAAAAGTATGCTGGATGGTTCACAACATATTGATCAAGCGCTGTAGACTGTGCAACATAAATAATTAGCGCTTCGTCTTGTCTTCTCCCAGCTCTACCTGCTTGTTGCCATGCACTAGCAATATTTCCAGGATAACCAGTCATAATGCAGGCTTGTAATTGTCCAATATCAACACCTAACTCAAGTGCATTAGTACTTACAACTGTTCGAATGACTCCTTCTCTTAATCCTTTTTCAATTGTTCTTCTTTCAGATGGTAAATAGCCACCTCTATAACCTCGAATTGATTGATCGTTTATCTTTTTACTTACCATTGCTTGTAAATAAGTAACTAGCATTTCTACTCGAACTCTACTTTTAGCAAATACAATCGTTTGGATGCCATTAACATATAACTCCTGGGCTAAATCTCTTACCTCTAATATTGCACTCCTTCTCACATTAAATACGGGATGAATTATTGGGGGATTATAAAAGACAAAATGTTTTCTACCGGCAGGTGCACCATTATTATCGATTAATGTATGCGATGTATTTGTTAATGATTCCGCAAGTTCTTTTGGATTTTTAATAGTTGCGGAAGTACAAATAAACTGTGGATGACTACCATAGAAAGCACAAATTCTTTGTAAACGCCTAATAACATGTGCAACATGACTACCAAATACACCTTTATATGTATGAATTTCGTCTATCACTATATATTTTAGATTTTCAAATAAAGACACCCATTTAGTATGGTGAGGAAGTATTCCAGAATGGAGCATATCTGGATTTGTTAAAACAATATGACCTGACTTTCGAATTTTCTGTCTAATTCCAGGCTCTGTATCCCCATCGTAGGTAAAACTTAGAATTTCTTCCTCGCTAGCTTGAATAAGAGCGTTCAAATCACTTTTTTGATCTTGTGCTAATGCTTTTGTTGGGAATAAGTAAATGGCTCGCGAGGTAGGATCGTCTAAAATAGACTGAAGAACTGGAAGATGATAACAAAGAGATTTTCCAGAAGCCGTAGGAGTAATCGTCGTATATGATTTTCCAGATAATGCAGTGTCAAAAGCCAGTCTTTGATGCATATACAATTTTTTCACTCCACGGCTAATTAATGCTTTTTGAATGGAAACATGCATATTATCTGGAAAAGGTGCATATTTTGCCTGTTTTTCTTCTGTTGAATGAACATGTAAAATTCTATTATTTCTATTTTCGTCTATTTTCCAATCATCTAATAATTGACGGATGCTTTTTTTCTTATGCAAACTCATCACCCACTTCTCTAATAGCTTGTATAATTGTTTCAATTGTATATTTTGATGAGTGAACCGATTTTAAAAATCGTTTCTTACTTGTACCTTTGTAATAAGATTGAACAATAAATTGCTTCATGGACTCTTCCAAAGAATCAACCTGACTTGGATGAACATATTTTGGACGTTTCATCTGTATCCACTTTCGAACAAGTTCTTCCCATTCTTGTAACAATACATCAATTTGATAAGCATGTGGTTTAACGTCTTTAAAAAAATCTGGATCTTTATCTTCTTCTCTATATGTTTCAAAACGGATGATACAATCATCACATTCTTTTAATAGCTGCAAACTTAATTTTAATAATGACAAAGTAATCCCTCGCCTTCTAGTAACAGTTTAGCAAATTCCTAAACATAATACTAGCTTCAAACGAACATACATTCCTTATAATTTTTTTTCAATTTTTTCAATCTTCGCTAGAAGTTGAAAAGATGATTTACTAAAGTTCTCCTTAAATTTATCCTGTTCGTCATGTAAACGATTTTCCAACAAATACTCTAATAGTTCCAATTGGTCAATTAAACGTTCAATTTTATTCATACTAATTCCTCCCTTTTTAGAGTATGTTCCTTCTTTTCTATGTAAATACCTTCCCTAACGACAAACGTTCTCTCAAATGGACAAAACTAGTGAAGTGTCGACATATAGCGATAGCTGACCAATAAGTTCTTGAACTCACTAATTCCGTAGTGCTTTGGACGAAACATTTGCTCCTGCGGTTACTCATCGCAGAAAAACTGATCTACACTATTAGCTTTGGAGTTCCAAATTCTCATTTTCGGTCATTTTGTGGCGGATGTTGTCCGTCGCCATCTTGGAATTTGTGAGGATATGATGCGTTTGTGTTTGGATAATTAGTGAATAAATACTTCCTACACTTATAAAGCTACCGCCTGCAGAAGCGAGTTAAAAGCTTATGAAGACCTAAAATATCCTATATATTAAAACAAGAATATTAACCTCGTTTATTCGAGTGTATCTACGTTTAAGTATCGTCATATACTCGATAGAGCTCTTTGCAACTAATATAAGTAGGAGTATAATATTTTAAGATTTTGCTCGTAAGTGAAACTAAATCGGTAAGCTTTTCGTCTAATTAACTTGTGATAAACTAATAGCATAAAGAGGTGATCTACTTGGCTATTCATTATCCAAATGGAAAAATATACACGCCAAAGAAAGAACAAATAAGAATAAATAAAAAGGATTATTCTTTTAGTAATAGGGGTAAAACGTTGGAAGATGAGATAAATGACGCGAATGACTATTATCTTTCAAATGAAATAGCTGTAATTTATAAAAAACCAATTCCAATACAAGTAGTAAAAGTTGATTATCCAAGTAGAAGTAGTGCCGTTATTAGAGAAGCATATTACAGAACTCCTTCTACAACTGATTTTAATGGTGTGTACCGAGGGAAATATATTGACTTTGAAGCAAAAGAAACGGAAAATAGAACAGCATTTCCTTTGAAGAATGTTCATTCACATCAAATGGAACATATGAGAAAAGTAATGAAACAACATGGCTATTGTTTTTTACTTGTTCGTTTTTCGGCATTTGATCGTTATTTTTATCTTCCATTCGAACAATTAGAATTGTTTTGGGATAGAATGCATACAGGAGGTAGAAAATCTATTGCTTTAACTGAATTTGAGGATCAAGCGATAGAGATTACCCCAAGATATACGCCAAGAATTGATTATCTCAAGATAATTGATAATTTGATCGTATAAAGTGAAAGTGAGGAGACGTTTATGAGTGAACAAAAAAGAACTCGTGAACAAAGAAGAAAAGAATTAAAGCAAAAAAAACATTCGAAAAAACCTGTGAAAACATGGATTAAACGTATTATTGCTACTATCTTAATTGTAGGAGTATTAGGGCTAATTGGTGGAGGATCTCTTTTTGCTTATTATGTAAGCTCTGCACCAAAGTTAGATGAATCTTCTTTAAAGGATCCTATAAGTCCAAAGCTGCTTGATGCAAATGGAGACTTATTTGCAACTGTTGGGTCGGAAAATCGAGAATATGTCCCATTTGATAAAATTCCAAAGCAAATGGTAGATGCTATTATCGCAACAGAGGACTCTCGTTTTTATCAACACAATGGTATCGATTTCTTGCGATTAGGAAAAGCAGTCATTGCCAACGTGACTGGAGGATTCGGAGCCCAAGGTGCAAGTACGATTACACAGCAAGTTATTAAAAACTCTTTCTTAAAAAACGAAAAAACATTAAAACGAAAAGCACAAGAAGCATATCTTGCTTTACAATTAGAACGTAAATATGACAAAAATGAAATCTTTGAAATGTATTTTAACAAAGTATTAATGTCAGGAAGAATTTATGGATTTGGAACAGCTGCAGAGTATTTCTATGGAAAAGAATTAAAAGATTTATCGCTAGATCAGTTTGCTGTACTTGCTGGTATGCCGCAAAGTCCGAACAATTATAATCCATTTAAAAATCCTGAACTTGCTCAAAAACGTAGAAATGTCGTTCTACACTTAATGAACTTACACGGCAAAATTACGGACGCTGAAATGAAAAAAGCACAAGCGGTTTCAGTAGAGAGTTCTTTACTTCCTGAAGATCAGCGAATTGCTAAGAGGAATTCTAAATACGATGCCTTTATTGATATTGTATTAGATGAATTAGAAAAAAATGGTGACGGTGATTCAATTGCTGATGGTATTACAATTTATACGACCCTTCAACCAAATGCTCAGAAACAAGTAGAAGCGAGTCTTAACTCTAATATTTTCCCGAATAAAGATATTCAATCAGGTATCGCTGTAATTGATACAAAAACGGGAGCAATCGCTGCAGTTGGTGGAGGACGAAATTACGGGGCAGAACGTGGATTTAACTATGCGCAAGATATGAAACTTAGATCTCCTGGTTCTACTATCAAACCATTACTTGATTATGGCCCAGCAGTAGAATTTTTAAATTGGTCAACCGGACAAACAATTGTAGATGATAAAATTACGTACACTGGATCTGATCAAGTAGTAAGAAATTTTGATGGAAAATATAAAGGTGCTATGACTATGCGTGAAGCACTTTATAACTCTCGAAATGTACCTGCAGTAAAAACGTTGAAAGAAGTAGGTACAAAAAATGCTAAAGAATTTATTAATCGTTTCGGTATTGATATTGGTAATGTAACAGAAAGTAGTGCAATTGGTGGGACTTCAAAATCGATGTCACCAATTCAGATGGCTGGAGCTTACGCAGCTTTTGGTAATAACGGTGTGCATACAGAACCTTACTCTATTAATAAAATTGTATACCGTGATGGAAAAACAGAAAAAAATTATCGTCCTGAGTCAGTTCCAGTTATGAAAGACTCTACCGCTTATATGGTGACAGATGTTTTACGAGATGTTTTAACAAAAGGAACTGCAACACGAGCTGCGATAAGTGGATTAGATATTGCGGGTAAATCTGGTACATCCAACTATGATTCAAATCAAATCAAACAATGGAACTTACCAAGTAGTGCTTTCCCAGATGTTTGGTTTGCAGGATACACTACAGATTACTCCATTGCGATATGGTCTGGTTACCCTGATTTAAAAACACCAATGACTACAAACGAGGAACGATATTTACCTCAGCATATTTTTAAAGAAGTGATGACTAACATTTCAAAAGGAAAAAATACTGGGCGCTTTAAAAAACCTAGTTCAGTTGTTGAAGCAACGATCGAAAAAGGTTCTAATCCGCTTCAATTAGCAAGTGAGTTTACACCAGATGATTTAAAGAAAACGGAGTTATTTGTAAAGGGTACAGAGCCAACTTCTGTATCGAATATATACGAGAAACCTGTACTAAATGCTCCGAGTAATTTAAATGTAGATTATGATGAATCGTCATTATCTGCAACATTATCATGGGACTTCGATAAACCAAAAGACAAAGAAGTGAATGTTAAATTTGAAGTATCTGTCTCTATTGACAAAGGAGCAAATCAAGTACTTCAAACAACGGACCAACTCGGTTTAAATGTACAAAGTTTAGTTCCTGGAAGTTCGTATGTATTCACGGTTACTGCCGTTTCTGATGACGTACGCAGTGATCCAACATCTATTTCGCTTACAGTAAATCCAGTTGTGGAAGAACAGCCTGTAGTACCCCCAACTGATGAAACAAATCCCGCTGATAATCCAGGTGACGGGAATAAAAATGGTAACGAAAACAATAATGGAAACAATAATGGAAATGGCAATAACAATGGGAATAACAATGGGAATGGAAATAATAAAGGCAACGGGAACGGAAGTGGAAACAATTCAGGTGGAGACCAATCAGGAACTACCCCTGATGAAACTACAAATCCTGATGGCACCACTGGTTCTGAAGATAGCTCCAATACAAACCCATAGTTTATTTTATAAATGGCCGATCCTAAGTCGAATTTCTCGACATAGGATCGGCCATTTTATTTTTTAAGCAAAATTTTTATGCAAGATACAAGTGCTTCGGGCTTTCCTTTTCGCTTCAGAATCTAACTTCTCGAATGATGAAAGCTCTAATGTTCTAATACACTATTTTTCGATTTGGATCTTAATTGAAATTGGTTCAACATCCATTTGAACATTTAATGCAGCATAAGATCCGACTTGATCAATTCTTCCCCAGAATCCTTCTGTTAAATTTGTTTTTCTGAATGTAAATTTAAATCCATTTCCTTTTTTGTCATCATCCATGTCAAACCATAACGCTTCTGCTTTAGTTGCTTCATTATCAATTAAATCTTCCGTTAGAACCGTTTTCAATTTTTGTTTTCCAAAGATATCCATTGCAATTGGATTTTTACTGTAATATTCGATTCCTTTGGTCGTTTTATGAAGCTTATTTAACGTAAAAGTTCCTTCCTTAACATTGAAACAATCGCCTTTTTCCAAATAATGCATTGTTACATTTTTCATGGCAAAGCGTTTCCCTTTAATAATTGTTGACCCTTGAAGATCAACAATTATTAAACCACTTGCACCAATGACTTCAATATTGTCGTCTTTACTTGTATAAACCATTGCTGAATTTTCATCAATTCCAAATCCATATCGTGCTTTGTTGTATTGAGTTGCGACAAGCAAACGCCCAAAACGGCCGCGTTCTAGAAAATGCTGGTCTACAATCCCATGAGTAAAGAACCCTAAACCTGTCGTAAGAAAAAGTTGATCATCACCAGTATCCTGATCAAAATTTTTAAGAATATGAACCCCATCCGTTAAGGCTCCTACGCTCGTTCCTGATGCAATCATCGGGTTACTCATAACTGCAGCCCCAGCACTTGTTCCACCAAGGACCGCACCGTTTTCATATACTTTTCTAATAGCTTTTAATACAACTGTATCTTTCCCGTCTGCAGTCACTAGTGTTTTAATATGACGTAATTGGTCACCGCCGACAAACCAAATTGCATCAAACTCTTCTATATTTTTTGCAATTTCAGAACTGTTACCGTTATCCTTCCAAGTCGATTCGTCAACCTCGGTTGTTGAAGGGTCATCGATTACTGCAATTGGTGCTGTATAGATGTTATCTATTGGGACGCCGTAGCGGACGAAATCTTCTTTGTATCCATCTGCACTTTCAATCGGAACAGCGCTTGCAGCAGGGATTATCGCAATCTTTACGTCCTTTAATGCTTTTCCTTTGTATTGTTGGGCCAAGGTTAAGAATTTTTTGTAAACTGCCTCATTATCGGAACTTAATGCACCACCTACAATAACAAGAGAACCAGCGGACTTTGACAAACTATTTTGAGTTGCTTCTACTTGAAACGTAAACATGTTTATGGCAAACATCGATAAAACAAGGACAAAAATAAACGAAAGTTTTCTCAACATTAATCCCTCCATTTTTTCTTATTCAAATGTCCCTTTGACAATTGGCACTTTATTTTGAACCATTAATTGCCCCTTAGCCATGACACTATCTATTTCAAGTGTCTTTTTGTCTAATAGTACAATATCAGCGTCTGTTCCTTCTTGAATCCTACCTTTATTTGGCAGCTTCAGCACTTTAGCAGGGTTTAACGTTATGACTTGTAGTGCAACTTCTAATGAAACTCCTTCTTCTAGGACTGCGTCTCTAACCTCTTTATATAAAGAAGAAACAGATCCTACTTGAAGTCCAATTAACTCGCCATTTCGGTTAAATGTAGGCAAACTTCCTTGGCCATCAGAAGAAAAAGTAATTTTTTCGATTGACACTCCTTCTTCAAGCATCTTCTTTAAGCCTGTACTAGACTTTACTTCTCCCTCCTCTAAAAACTCCGGAACAGTACTCGTAGTTAAATCAACATATCCTCCATTCAAGGCATATTGAATTCCGGCAGTAAATAATTCCTCCGTTCGATTTATATGAGTCGGATGAAAATGGGAAATTGGAATATTGGTTTTATTGACAACTTCCTCTAGTAATGAAAGCTTTTCTTCTCCATCACCGACATGAATTTCCAATAGTCCAGCTTTTCCTGATAATATTCCTCCGTTTCGTGCTGCTGATGCAATTTTTGCAATTTCATTAAACGTTGGTTCAGACGATCGATGGTCAGATATGGCAATTTCTCCGACCCCGATTATTTTGTCAATAAGAATGATATCTTCTTGTATCTTGTTTGTTAATGTTCTTACCGGCAACTGATATGAACCTGAATGTATATAACATGTTACACCTTCTTCTTCTAGGCCACGTGCTTTTGCGAGCAGACTTTCCATCCGTCGTGTCGTTCCATCAGTTCCCAGAAGTCCAATAACCGTTGTAATGCCCGCAGTTGTTAAATTAGTTAAGGTCAACTCAGGTGTTCGAGTCTTGAATCCACCTTCCCCACCTCCACCAATGATATGAACATGGGCATCGATAAAACCAGGGACAACCAGCTTTTCAGAAGCATCAATCACCTTAACCGAAACAAAATCTTGTGGATGTTCAATGATCTCTTTAACATAGCCGATTTTACTATCAACTATTAAAATATCTCTCTTTCCTAAATAATGAGGTGCGTACACTTCACCATTTTTAATCAACGTCAGCACAAATTTTCTCCTCCTTGGTTACTCTAACGATGTGTATGTGTTTTTGCTAAAATGGACCGTAATTTATTGCATGAGCAACAATAACTGCAATTAAACCAATCACAAATTGGATAATGACTAGTGGAAAAACCCATTTTGCCCATTTCGTCCAAGGAATCCCCGCAATAGCTAAACCAGCCATTAATGTACCAGCGGTTGGAAAAATAATATTTCCTATCCCGTCGGCAAATGAAAATGATAAAACAGCTGTCTGTCTAGTAATATCAAGCAAATCAGCTAGTGGCGCCATAATTGGCATTGTTAACATTGCATGGCCACTTCCCGATGCTAAAATGAAATGAATTACAGTTTGGAAGCCATACATACCGATTACACTAATCGTTCCTGGTACATGTTTAATCGCTTCTGATACTCCATGAAGCATAGGGTCGACAATATGCCCTTGACTTAATACGACCAATGTCGCTCTCGAGACACCGATAATTAAAGCACCTGCTATTAGCGCAGCAGACCCACTCATAAAATTTTTCACCATATTGTCAATAGAGAGTTTCCCAACAATCCCCACAACAATCGTTAAAATAATAAATAAGGCAGCAATCTCGGAAAGATACCATTCGAATTTAATGACCCCATATGCCAAAACAACATAGTTTAATAGAAACGCCCCAAGAATAAGCTTGTGTTTGGTTGAAAGATTTATATTAGATTTCAACAGTTTATCTGCAGCTGACTTGTCGTAGTTTCCGTAGAAACCTAGTTCGGGGTTTTTCTTCACCTTCATTGCATAGCGATAGACAAATATAACAGAGACAAGGTAAACCACCACAAATAATACTAAGCGTAGTCCTATTCCTGAGAAAAGTGGCAATTCTGCAATCCCCTGAGCAATTCCTACTGTAAATGGATTCATAACAGCTGTTGTAAAACCTGCAGCTGCACCAAGTAATACAATAGCCATACCCGTGATTGTATCAAATCCAAGGGCTAGTGCTAGCGGGATTAATAGGGGAATGTAGGCAAGTCCCTCTTCCGCCATCCCCATTAACGATCCCCCTGCAGCAAAGAATAGCATCATGATAGGAATTAATAGCTTTTCTCGTTTTTGCAGTTTTCTAGCCATTGTAGCAATCAATACATCAATTGTACCTGTTGCTTTAAGGACACCAAAAAACCCACCAATGATTAATACAAAGAAAATAATTCCTCCTGCTTCAACCATCCCCTTATGGAGAGCTTTAAACATATCAAATGGATAGACTGGTGAGGATTCAATCCATTTAAAGGAGTCCGCTTCCACAATAGTCCGACCATCCACTTCTACACGATTGTATTCCCCTGCCGGTAAAATAAATGTTAAAATCATGGCTGCTACTACAACAAAGAATAATAAAGCAAATGCATTGATTTGAACCGGCTTTCTATTTGGTGTAATTGGTTCAACATTTTTACCCAATTGACTCATCTTCTCATCTCCCTTTTTAATTTTAAAGCCACACTCTTAATATATATGCAATTTTCGTGCCAACTTGCAAAACGTAATAATTCTGAAAATTAAATTTATTTAACCGATTAATTGGTCTTTTTTGGTTCTCTTTGGTGGTATAATATAACCTAAAAGAACACCATTCAAAAAGGAGATTTCGATGATCAAACAATCAATTACGTTAATAGCAGGCAGTACCCAAACAAAACAAGTCTTATTTGAGCAGCTTCACCAATTATTGGGAGATTATGTTCAAATAACAAGTTTTGCAACAATGAACGGACTACCCGCGCAATTGACTGCTGATTTTATTCTGTTTTCATCTGAGGTTACGAGAATAGAAGCAAATGAGATGTGTCATATAACGGGTAAAGAAATGATTGTAGGCAAACGAACGGTCCATCATCAATTTATTGATCAGCTATTAAAAATTCCACAAAATTCTAACGTACTAATTGTTAATGATGATGATTTTGCTACGATTGAGCTAATTGAATCTCTTTATCAGCTGGGTATTGATCATTTTAGGTACGAACCATTTAAGAGGGATCAGCTATTTTATAATAATATTGATATCGCTGTTTCCCCGGGAGAGTCTCATCTTTGTCCTCCATATATTAAAAATGTGATTGATATCGGCGTCCGTTTGTTCGATATGGCAACTATTTTAAAGGTAGTAGAATACTTCGGGTTAGGCGAAAAAATTTCCTCATTAATTTCAGAAAGATATATCCGTAACATTATTGATCTACAACGGGAACTATCAGATGCAGAACAAAACGCTAAACAATTGAGTCAACATATTCAAAACGTTGTAGACTCTGTCGATGACGGTATTTTAGCGATTAATCATCAGCAAAAAATCACCGTATTTAACCGTCGTTTAGAAGCGCTTTTTCATTTATCTGTAGAAGAGGTAATCCACAAACAGTTAGGGAAGGTTATTGCTAGTCTGGATATTATTGACTTTATCCTCCATGGTAATGAAGAAAGTAAATTCTTTACGATATACGGGGTAGACCTAGTTATATTCCGACATCAAATGGAAACAGAAAATACAATTGTAGCGACCTTTAAAAGCATTAATCAGGCGTTTGAAGTAAAAAAAATTGCACAGCAGGAGTTAAAAAACAAGGGTTTTTATGCAAAATATAATTTTGATGAGATTGTTGGAGATCATCCAATACTCAAGGATTGTATACAAATAGCCAAAAAACTTGCCCTCTCGGAACATCCAATACTAATACAAGGGGAAACAGGAACTGGGAAAGAATTATTTGCTCACTCCATCCATCTTCATTCAGTGAGAAAAAACGGACCATTTATCGCAATCAACTGCAGCGCTTTAACAGAAAATTTGCTAGAAAGTGAATTGTTCGGGTACGAGGAAGGAACTTTTACAGGAGCTCAAAAAGGCGGGAAAAAAGGCTTATTTGAATTAGCGGAAAATGGAACGATTTTTTTAGATGAGATTGGAGACATTAGTTTAACAGTTCAATCTCATTTATTAAGAGTTCTTCAAGAAAAAGAATTGAGGAGGATCGGTGGAAGAAAAGTAATCCCTGTAAATGTCCGGGTAATTGCTGCAACTAATAAAAATATTCAAATGAAATCACAGGAAGGAACGTTCCGTTCCGATTTGTTTTACCGTTTAAACGTTCTTACCCTCTCTGTTCCGCCTCTTAGAAAGCGGAAAATGGATATACCTTTACTAGTAAAACACTTTATTACAAAAAGCGGAAAGTGGGTTAGGGTCGATGAAGAAGTCCTAGAAAAGCTTCGGAAACAAGAATGGTTAGGTAATATTCGAGAATTAAAAAGTATGATTGATTATATGCTCACCATCTGTAATGGAAACAAAATTGAATTAAAGGACATTCCTCATGACCGGTTTCAAAAAGTAGGAATTCAAGATATTGTAACTAGTTTTCCGATTCCTGAGGATCTATTGGAAATGCATGAATATCTATTCCTTTTAGAAACTATTAAGCAATGTAATGATAATGGCAAGCCTGCAAGTAGGCAACTGATCTCAATAATTAGTGAAAAAAATGGGCATTATTTATCTCCACAGCAGGTTCGACGTAGATTGAATTCTTTGGAAGTTGAAGGTTTCATAACAAAAGGAAGAGGTAGGACTGGTACAAGAATCACCTCAAATGGTGTGGATTATTTGCATTTTCTCGAAGATCATAAAACAAATTAAATCCTAACGAAGGAATATTTTGCATGAATGTTCTGCTACTTTCAACATTAATTAGCAATAACAGCTTTTTCTATTGAAATAGTAATGGAATAACTTCACTTCAAACTCGTCTTACTCTCCTCTGCTCTATTGCTTTGAGAATAAGAAAAGAGCAAGCGGCATTAAAGTAGCATCTTCACTAATTCGAGTGCCCTGGACCAAACATTGCTCCTACGGGTGTTTATAGTACTTTAAAGAAATAAATAATACCAAAGATTTCCGTTTCAGGTGGACGCGTTCCGCGGGGTGAGCGATTAGCCATCACCGCCGCTACCGCGTTCGTTTGTGATGGCTAATCTGTCTCACTCATCCCGCTGGAGTCGCCACCTTTCACTTCAATCCATTAAGTGAGTATTACCTAAGTAAGAGATGCTGCTGATGTAAAGTTTAGTACTTTTTTGCTTATCCATATGGCAAGAGGAACCAGAGAAAAACTAGATAGTATCTAAAGGTAAAGTAGTGAAGAGCTTACGAAATGGCATCTTCGGAATTTTTTAAAAGAGTAGGAAAGTATTTTTCCTCTAATTATCCAAATCAAACCAAAAATTCCTAGTGCTTCTTGTCTTCATTATTTTAGAGTGCTTAGGACGAAATATTTGCTCCTGCGGATCCTCTTTTTTCGTTAATATCGTGGCGGATATGTTGAGACAAAGTCCAATAGGTTGGTTAATGAGAGAATAAATCCCTTATATAAAAGCGGACGAAGAGATAATTTCGTCCGCTCAGCGCTTTTCTAACAATGGATACTATCTATTTTTATTTAGTAACATCTACTCTAATTATCCACCCTGCTTCAAGTATACAAGGTACTGTAAAAGGAAAAACAATCAAGATCTAGCAAGATTCCTAGCATCCAAGATAGATTTATATTGTTTCTTATCTCTACAAAAAGAAGGACATTAAGTTAATGTCCTTCTAAGGTACAATTTTACATTTTCAACCTAACGGAAAAAGATAGAAAACTTCATTTCATCTATTTATTATCCATTATTCTTTTTACTGCATATTTCTTTTTGGTTTCTTTGAATAACTCTTCAAGTTGACGAAAAGAAGTATAGTTATGAGTATTCTTTTTAATAAATTCCAAACGGTCTGAAAAATTAACCGGTCTAGCCTCTTCCATCTCATCTAAAATTTGAGTCAATAGTAAAATACTATGCTTCATCATAATAAGTCGTGATTCGTCTTCAATTCTAAAAAGCAATGCTAATTTCTCTTTTAGTTGATCCCACTCAGCAAATTTGCTTCCGACATCGATGAAATTATCATTAAACAACTTTACTCATCCTTTTCTTTCCCTCGCGGCATACTGCCAATAATGGGCATTCCGGGCAATTCGGATTTTGAGCTTTACAATGATAGCGACCAAAGAATATGAGTTGGTGATGTGCTTTTGACCATGACTCTATCGGTGTTTTTTTCATTAGTGTCTCTTCCACTTGTAGAACTGAATCTTTCCATCTGCATAAACCTAACCTTTTAGTTACACGTTCAACATGTGTATCTACTGCAATCGCCGGGATATTAAATGCAACCGAAACAACGACATTTGCGGTCTTGCGTCCCACCCCAGGAAAAGTTGTAAGCAAGTCCCTATTCGCTGGCACTTTTCCATCATATATTTCAATGAGTTGCTTGCTTAACGCCTGAATATTTTTAGCTTTATTTCGATACAGGCCAATGGAACGAATATCATTTTGCAATTCTTCAATAGATAAGGCCAAATAATCTTTTGGCTGTTTATACTTTTGAAATAGATTTTTTGTTACTTTATTCACCAAAATATCTGTGCATTGTGCTGACAATAATGTAGCTACTAGTAATTCGAATGGATTGTCATGAACGAGCTCACAATGAGCATTAGGAAACATTCGCTCCATCTCATCTAGGCAAAATTGCCATTGTGCTTTTGAAAGCAAATTTTCCCCTCCTACTCTCTCTCTTCTAACCAATTATAAAATGATACCTTCGTTGAAGTAGAAGCATGTTCAACTTGATTTTGTGTTGGGATTTGTTGTCTAAAATTAGATGACTGTTTTTCTGCTGCTTCCACAGTTTTAATATTTTTCTTTTTCCATTCAAATAAAATTCGATCGATGTATCGTAAACTAAGCTTTTGTGACAAAACTGCTTCTTTAAGTGCTAACCGTATTAACGAAGGAGAATGTTGATCTTGATCGAACCACATGCCAATCGTTTCATATTCCATTGGGGATAGCAGTCTACCGAATTCTTGTTCAAATAATTTATAAATATTACCTTCTTCTAATTTTAACAAATCATCATCTACACTATTTTCTTTTTGCTCCGCATAGTTTAAAAGTAAATTCCATAAGTATTGGAAATTATAATATTCAAAACGTATACCGTCCTCATCAATTTGCTGTTCAATTTGAACAAACCCTTTTTGTACAAGACGTTGTAATATACTCGTTACTTTATTTTCATCAAAATGCGTACGTTCGACTAAGTTTTGTGGTGTTGGAAAGTGGTTCCCCGCTTCACCAAAAGCGATTAAGTGTAAAAGTAAAATTGCTTCTTCATCTTTTACATCAATCATTTTATAATAGTTAAAAAAAAGCTGGGAAATGGTTACATTTCCCTGCTCAGTCCAAATACGGAGTCGATCTCGCTTTTGCATACTCGTCTCCCCTTTTTAAGATATTGCAAAGTATAAAAGCTATTTATGGATATAATCTGTTTAATAATCGTGGGAACGGAATGGATTCACGAACATGTTCTGCACCACTCAACCAAGCAACAGTTCTTTCTAATCCAAGACCAAATCCTGAATGCGGCACTGAACCTTGTTTACGAAGTTCTAAATACCAAGCATATGCTGATTCATCTAAATTGTGTTCTGCTAGTCGTTGTTTTAATAAATCATAGTCATGGATACGTTCCGAACCACCAATAATTTCCCCATATCCTTCTGGAGCAATTAAGTCCGCACATAAAACTACATCATCTCTGTCTGGATGAGGTTGCATGTAGAATGGTTTAATACCAATCGGATAATGCGTTATGAAAACTGGTTTGTCAAAGCTTTCAGCAATCGCAGTTTCATGAGGTGAACCAAAATCATCTCCCCATGTAATATCATCAAAGCCTTTTTCATGCAAGAATTTAATCGCATCATCATATGAAATACGTGGGAATGGTGCTTTAATATTTTCAAGTTTTGACAAATCACGGCCTAAACGTTCTAGTTCTAAAGTACAATTTTTCAATACAGCTTGAGCAATAAATTCTACATACTGTTCTTGTACTTCTAAGTTTTCTTCAAATTCCACAAATGCCATTTCCGGTTCAATCATCCAGAACTCGATTAAATGACGACGAGTTTTAGATTTTTCTGCTCGGAATGTTGGACCGAAAGAAAAAACTTTTCCAAGAGCCATTGCAGCTGCTTCCATATATAATTGTCCTGATTGAGAAAGGTAAGCATCTTCTTCAAAATATTTTGTATGGAATAATTCAGAAGTACCCTCAGGAGCAGAACCAGTTAAAATTGGTGGGTCCATTTTTACAAAGCCATTATTATTGTAAAATTCATATGTAGCACGAATTATCTCATTACGGACTTTCATAATTGCATGCTGTTTTCTAGAACGTAACCAAAGATGACGGTTGTCCATTAAAAACTCAGTTCCATGTTCTTTCGGTGTGATTGGAAAGTCAACAGCGGCATGAATAACTTCAATTTCTTTTACTTGTAATTCGTATCCGAAGGAAGAGCGCTCATCTTTTATTACTTCACCAATTACATACATAGAAGTTTCTTGTGTTAATCCTTTAGCAGATTGGAAAATTTCTTCTCCAACTTCCTCTTTTACGACAACACCTTGAACAAATCCAGATCCATCACGTAGTTGTAAAAAAGCTATTTTACCACTTGATCTCTTGTTGGCAAGCCATGCACCAAGTTTAACTGTTTCGCCTATATGGTTTTCCATATCTTTAATCATAATTTTTTTCATTTTATCCTCCAAAAATTCAAAAGTTTCTTTATAAATTAGATATTCGTTTCCACCAATCTCCGTTATCAAATAATAAATATACATAACCGAGCTTATTATCTTTGTTTAAAAACGAAATTTCCCATACTGGTCCTACTTCTTCTACTCCTAGTTTTGCATGTAACAATTTACTGTTTTTTTCATCTTTCATTGCTAGTTCTATTGCCTGTTCTTTTGTAATACCATCTTTCAATTTAACTTCCATAATAGTATCATTTGTTTTCTTTTCAGGAATAAAGAAAGCCTTATCTTCCCCTTTAGCGGTTGTACCAATAACAGTATGATAAGTAGCTGTGCTATTAAAAACATATGAATCATTAATATGGGATAACAAATTATTATGTAATACATAAGTTTCGGCATCCTGACTGGCTGCTTTAAAAGGAGCTTTTGCTTGAAAATAAATAAGTAAACTAAGAATAACCGTAAGACTAATCAAAAAAGTAACGATAAACAGAATCCATCTTTTTAGTGCCATTTGTTAAGTCCTATAAATAGTAAATACAGCTTTTTCTTGATCTTGCTTATCTAGTGCTAATCCAAACATTAAATCCTGTTCTTTTAAAGTACGATTTAATGCATCAACCAATTTATATAAGTCACTTTGATAATTGACCGTCACGGTTGAAAGCACTTCAATTTTGTTTTCCATATTTCTACCCGCTTTCATAAAACTCATACTCATTTATTATACCAATTTTCAAGCTCCAAGACCATATTTTCTAAAGAGACTTTCTTTACAGGAATATTCGGAATGGCTTGTATAAAATCACTACCATAAGATTTTGTTTCAATTCTACGATCTAGTACTATAAAAACACCCTTATCGGATGATGAACGGATTAAACGTCCAAATCCCTGTCTAAATCGAAGAACTGCTTCCGGTAAAGAATATGCGGAAAAAGGATTTTGACCGTTTAGCGTTAGTAACTCTGCTCTCTTTTTAAAAAGAGGATCATCTGGTGAAGAGAATGGAAGTCTTACCATAATAACAACGGAGAGCGCATCCCCTGGAACATCCACTCCTTCCCAAAAACTATTTGTCCCAAATAATACAGATTTCGAGAAGCGTTGGAATGACTTTAATAAACGCATCCTACTTCCTGAAGACATACCTTGTGCAAACAACATATAATCATCTAATAATTTTGTGTCTTGTATCAAGTCCACTGTTTTTCGCAACATATCTTGAGAAGTAAATAATACAAAGCATTTTCCTTCTGTAACGAGTACAGTTTGAACGATAGCCTCTGCTACCGATTCAATATAATCACTTTGAGAAACGTGTTTAATATCTGGCATATCCTCAACAATTAATAATTCTGCACCAATATAAAAATCAGCGGAAGTCTTAAATGAATGTATTGTTATTTTTTCATTTAATCCAAGTTGAGAAGTTATGAAATGGGGATTCGAGGGCACAGAAAGTGTTCCTGATGTCCAAATAACCGCCCCTGTAGCCCTTAACGGATTAAGTGCTTTCTTAATATCATTCTGATAGTTAAGCGGTCTCTTAATAATCGTAAGACTCCCTGGTATACTTCGCGTATCAATTTCTAACCACTTCGCCTCAATTGCTTCCTCTTGTAAAAAGATTTCATCCCACTCAGCTACTTTTATCTCAAGTTCTCTGATCCAATAATCCCATTCATTCAATATAATTGGCGCTAGTTCCTCCACTTGCATGGAATAGGAATGAATGATGGATTTAGAAGATAGGATAAATGTTTGAATGGAAGTTGCAACTCGACGAAATAGTGACTTATTTAAATTTAATTCATCAAGTAAAATGGTTCTTTTTGTGTTCCTTGAACTTTTATTTGTATGGTTAACTGAATTGATAATATAAGAAACGGTATCATCAAAAGTATTTACTACTTCCACATACTCTTTCTCAAGTCGCTCTCGTAAAGGCCGTGGTATATGAATGATTGAAAGCTTATGAAGTAAATGTTCGGTATCTAATGTACCAAACTGTCCAAGAATGTACTTCCAATTTGTGTATGAAAAAATCCGTTCTTTTCTCGACATACTTGCATGAATAAACTGATGAGCCTCATCAATAATTGTTGCACATCCTTTGGATAATAAAGGACTTTCTCGGTCTTGATCTGCCAGAACCATTGCATGATTAGTAACTAAAATATCGCAATTTGCACTTCTTTTAATAGCTCTCTCATAAAAATCAACTACTTCAGTTTCATCTGATTTATATGGTATCGCTCTCCTAATCTTATCTACAAATAATTGTCCGCCACCGGATACATTTAACTCTGTTAAATCCCCTTCATCAGTAAGGGTTAACCAAACTAATATTTGCATAATAGTAAAAGTTTCATCATATGATTCATCTTCTAATTGAAGATGTTGCCAAAATCGGTACAAATCAATGTAATGATGCATTCCTTTTAACTTCGCAACTTTAGTTTCCACGCCTAATACTGCATTAAGTTTAGGTATTTCTTCTTGTACCAACTGGTCTATTAGATGGGTAGTATATGTACTTATTATAACTGGCTTTTGTTTTTCCATCGCATAAATAGTTGCAGGTAACAAATAACCTAAAGTTTTTCCTATCCCTGTTTCAGCTTCACAAACAGTTTCCTTTTTTTCTTGCATAGCAAAATGGATCGTATCCATTAATTCGAACTGTCCCATACGCTCTTCAAACTGTGATATACCTTTTTTGAACATATTTAATTTGTTGACTCTTTCTAAAGGAAAGCTTTGTTGTATAGTAAGTGACTCCATTTCCTCTTTCACAAATTTCAATGGAATATTACGATACAATGGATATTCTTTTTCTTCGTACTTTGTTCTTTTATTAGTTAAAACCTCAAAGAAAAGCAAAGACAAATCAGATTTTAAATGAAAAGATCTTTTATGTAATAATTCAATCGTTCTAAGTGGTAATTGGGATAACTGTTCCATACATTTTAGTAGTAAGTGAGCGGTAGCAAGAGCATCATCATCCGCCCTATGTGCCATTTGCAAGTTAATTTGTAACTCGGATGCAATATCTTGAAGTTTATAGCTATATAAATTTGGAAACATTAATTTTGTAAATTCGACTGTATCCATCTTTTTACAAATCAACTTTGGCAGTCCGACTCTTTTTAACTCACTTTGTAAAAAGGTAAGGTCAAAATGAATATTATGTGCAACAAAAATATGATCTTGTAGCATGTCTAGTATTTCTGATCCAACTTCTTCAAACAATGGTGCAGTCACGACATCTGCATCATGGATCTTTGTTAAGTCCTGAATAAAAAAAGGTATGGACTTCTCTGGATTAATAAAAGTAGAAAAAGTATGTACGACTTTGTAATTATTAATAAATACAATTGCAAGTTGAATAATACGGTCACCATTGGAAGATGAATGGCCTGTTGTTTCAATATCTACAACTGCATATTTATGATTTTCCAACATTCCTCAACTCACAATTCCTATAATCTAAAAAAATTGTACCACATCCATTTACCTTTCACTAAAATTTTACTACCAAAAACATTACTTTCATTACAAAACGGAGCAGCTTTATAAGCTGACTCCGTTTAATGGTGTGTTATAGAGTACTACATTACAGTTGCTTCTGGTTCATAATGAATAATTTGTTTAATTGTATTATCTTCATTCATAATTGCAACAGTTGGTTGATGTGATTTTGCTTCTTCGTTCATAACATATGCATAAGAAAGAATAATGACGATATCGCCACGTTGAACTAAACGAGCAGCTGCTCCATTTACGCAAATAACACCGCTACCTCTTTCTCCTGCAATGATATACGTTTCAAATCGTGCACCATTATTATTATTTACAATATGAACTTTTTCATTTGGTAACATCCCTACAGCATCTAAAATATTTTGATCGATTGTAATACTTCCAACATAATTTAAATCGGCTTCCGTTACTACAGCACGGTGAATCTTACTATTTAACATCATACGTAACATCTATTACACTTCCTTTACATTTACAATAATATTATCAATTAAACGAGCATTTTCGAAAAATACTGCGGTTGCGAATAAGATTTTTTCTGCATGGGTAAATTCTGATTGTAAGTTTGGATACGATAATGTTTCAAAATAATCGATTTTACCAGAAGTATTCTGTTCAATATATTCTTTTCCTGTATTGAGCGCCTTATTTATATCTTTTGTTTCTTTCCAGATCTCAGTTGCGATTGTAAGTCCTTTAAAAAGATGAATAGCTTCTGCTCTTTCTTTAATACTTAAAAACACGTTTCGAGAACTTTTTGCTAATCCATCCGCTTCTCGTACAGTGGAAATTCTTTCAATTTGTACAGGGAAGTTATAGGCTTTCACGAAAGTTTCGATAATTGCAAGTTGTTGCGCGTCTTTTTGACCAAAATATGCTTTAGTCGGCTGTACTAAATGAAATAATTTCGTAATAACTTTTAAAACTCCATCAAAATGGCCAGGTCTGCTCTCCCCACAAAGTTTAGTGGAAAGCTTACCAACTTGAATTGTAATTCCACTTTCGAATGGATACATTTCAGTTACAGAAGGAACAAATAGAAAATCTACCCCTGCTTTTGCAGCTAATTCGGTATCATGCTCAATATCTCTAGGGTAGCGATCTAAATCTTCATTTGGTCCAAATTGTGCTGGATTCACGAATATACTTGACACAACAATATCATTTTCTTCTCTTGCTTTGTTTAGAAGCGCTAAATGACCATCGTGTAAATAACCCATTGTTGGTACTAATCCGATGGTTTTTCCCTTTTTGCTAGATAAAATATTTTGTAATTCATTAATTGTTTGAACTGTTTTCATGATTGCCTCCGTACAATTGTAAAAGTTGATCTTCTTTCATTGTAAATTGATGTTGTTCTGCTGGGAACTTTTTGCTTTTAACATCGTGCACATACTGCGTTATTCCTTCTTCGATGTGAACCCCTACATTTGCATATTCCTTCACAAACTTTGGTATATGATGTGCACCGTATTTTACCATGTCATGGAAGACTAGCACTTGCCCATCAGCTTGAACCCCTGCACCTATTCCGATTGTTGGAATAATCAATTCTCCTGAAACCTTCTCCGTTAGTTGATGAGGAATACACTCTAGCACAACTGCACAAGCCCCTGCTTGTTCACATTTTTTTGCATCATTTATTAATTTTTCTGCTGCTGCTGCAGTTTTGCCTTGTACTTTATAACCGCCTAGCACTCCTGCTGATTGTGGAAGCAACCCAAGATGAGCAACTACAGGTATTCCTGCAGAAGTTAACTTTTGAATAACAGGAATTACTTCATCTGCACCCTCTACTTTAACTGCCTGAGCATTTGTTTGTTGCATAATTTTCACTGCATTTAAAAGCGTTTGATCTAATGAACCATGATAAGTACCAAAAGGCATATCCACTACTAAAAAAGTATTTGGAGCTCCCCTTCTTGCTGCTTTTCCATGATGGATCATATCATCTAATGTCACGAGTACTGTGGAATCATACCCAAGAACAACCATCCCAACTGAGTCTCCAACTAAAATCATATCTACACCAGCATTTTCTGCAAATTTAGCAGATGGAAAATCATAGGCTGTTACCATTGAAATCTTTTCATCATTTTTCTTCATGTCTACAAAATTACTAGTTGATTTCATTTTTACTCCTCCTCTTTTTTGAGAAGAAAACCAATAAAAGCCCTTCAATCCTAAAGTGGACAAAAGGGCAGAAAATGTAAGAAATAGGTTTTCTCCGTCCCTGTCTATCATGATCAAGGCAGACTATTAAATTTGAGTTCCAAATATTTCAGGTGCAGTTCGATTAGGATACTACCCTTCGCATATAGATTAACAGAATACTACATATTAGTCCAAATTATTATTTGTTCTACCCAATGGCATACTTTTTCACTTTTTAAAAATTCAGTGGAGTCATGTTAGGTGAATATCTGCAGAATATATCCCTCTTATTTCCCCATTATCCAACCGAAGTTCAAGTACACCATCATTTGTTATACCGATAGCTATTCCTTCTAGTGTTTCTCTTAAAAGAGTTGCTCTGATTCGCTTTCCTATTGTACAACTATAGCTTTCCCAAAGTAACTTTATAGGCTCAAAACCTTTTTCGATATATATTGTTGAGTACTTCTCTATGTAAAAAAGAATTTTAGCCACTAAAGCAGCCCGATTTATCTCAATTCCTGTTTCTATTTTTAATGAAGTAGCAATTGACTGAATCGATTGCTCAAATGATTCTAGTTCATGATTTACATTAACCCCAATTCCAATAATGATGGATTGAACACGGTCCATGTCTGCTTGAAGTTCAGTTAATATGCCAGTTACTTTTTTCCCGTTCATCAATAAGTCATTCGGCCATTTAATCTCTGGAACACTGCCTGTAACTTCTTCTATCGCTTTTGTAACTGCTACTGCTGAAACAAGTGTAAATTGGGGTGCCATATGTGGACTAATTTCTGGACGAATGATAACACTCATCCATATCCCTTTATTTGCAGATGAGTCCCATGCTCTTTCTAATCTTCCTCTTCCAGCAGTTTGCTGTTCCGTAATAATTACAGTACCATGTGATGCCCCGTCTCTCGCCTTCTCTGCAGCAATATTTTGAGTGGAATCGCATACTGGATAATATAAAATGTTACTTCCTAACTGCATCGTTTGTAAGTAGGGAGTTATTCTTTCTTTAGAAACTATATCTGGAATAGAAATTAAAATATATCCTTTTTTCTTCACGGCCTCAATTACATAGCCTTCCTCTTCTAAGGCTTTCAGATGTTTCCAAATCATTGTGCGGGAAATAGATAATTCATCCGCTAGTTTTTGACCTGATATTGGTTCCCCTTTTGCCACTAGCAATTGGGAAAGAATCTTTTCTTTAATTGTCATTGAAAAAACCATTCCTTTTTTAAGTTTACTATCATGAAAACAAGCACTTTATCATGTTTGATTAGTAATTAATAACAATATTATCACAAACGGTCTAAGATAATCTTAAAAGTAGAATCTAAACTCATAAATTGTTCTAATTTGAACATTTGAAGACTATTTAACAATAATTAAATATTTCTTTGCGAAGAGCTTGAAAAAAAAAGAGATTCACTTCAGATGATGGCACTAAAAACATTCAATTTAATTTTTTCAAGTTACTCATCCATAAAATGATTTAATGCGGCGCGGGAATAGCAAGACACCGCAGGAAGAGTTTGATAGGAAGGAGGCTAAAGCGCCTCTTCCTGAGTAAGCCTGCGAAAAACCGGGAAAAATCTACACTTTTTCAGTGTCCTAATTATAGTTAATCTAAAGTGAAATGTCAGAAAGAAAATAATTTATTAGGAGATTATATTTTATAAAATGATTAAACCGTTTAGAACATTAATAGATTTACTGAATACAATGTTTATATAATCTGCAGATTATGAATCTAATAATGAGAGGAGGTGTGCTTTATGCCTTTAACAACAGGACCAATTGAAAATGTTGGAAATTTACCTGCCAATGCAACTAATGTTCGAGTTAAAATACTCAACCTTACTGGAGGGAGACTTTCTGGAGTAGTTAATCTATACAGATTAAATGGGACAAGAAGATTAGTTTCATCAGCTAATTTTAGTGTAGGTGCAAATGCTTCTACTTTTGTAACACTTAATTTAGTTGGAGGAGCGTTTCAATATGAAACGGAAATTGTTCCAAATCAAACTGGTGGATTATATACAGTTTACGGAAGAACAGCTTCAGGTGTCATCATTGTTGCTCAACGTGTTTTGAACTCAGAATTAGTTCCTATTCTATAATTTTAAAATGGGATCTTAACAACTGAAAACACTTTAAAGGCTGTCCACTAGTCAATTTAATATGACTTTTCGGACAGCCCTTTAATTTTTATTATTGAATATAACTGAAGAGAAATTTGCAATCTGATACCTGCCTCTAAATAAGACACCTCATTCGAAGGGTAACCTCGTCCGCGTAGAAAGCGAATGCAAGAGAGCTAAAATCCAAGGAGAAAACATAATTAGAAATTTTTCGTATAGAGTTTTTAGTGCTAATAACGAGCCTTCAGTGTTTATAGATTTTTTACAAACCTGCAAATGAATCAGACAAAATCCCAGTATTAACATAGAATGAACTATCTTGAATAATGGAGGTGTTTAGTATGGGTAATGCAGTTGGTGGATATGGTACAGGAAATGGATTCGCTTTAGTTGTTGTTCTGTTTATACTGTTGATAATTATTGGCGCAAGCTTTTTAGGCGGCGGATATGGCGGATATGGCGGATATGGCTGCTAACTAATTCCATAGAGGATTTAGGTACTGTCCAATAAGTAAGAAAATCATAGAGACGGCTCACTCTCCGTGTACGTTTCTTCAGCATCCTCGAACTCTAGCGAGGCTTCTGCTAAAGATACTCCTCAGGAATGTCGGTTTATCAAAGATTTTCTTAAAAGCTAAAGTAGAGTGTGGAATTTATTAGTTCCTCCTCTACTTTTTTAGCTTTGAAGTAGTAACAACTTTCCACTCACCAGTCCTAAGTACTTTAAATCCAAGTTATTTACTTTCAAATGTCATACTCACGAAAAAACCATTGTTTTATATGTTCACGCTCATTAAGTACTTGTCCATTTACAATTTCTCTCGTTAACTTCTCCAGGGCCTCTTTTATCCAGGGTCCTCTCTTCTCTTTTTTCCATTCCATAAGTTCATTTCCATTTATGACAATGTCCCTTGCAGATGAAATTGGAATTGCATCTTTCATTTGATACATCTGTTCAATTGAATAAGGTAACTGAATATCTAGAATGGTGTCCGCATAATGAGCAGCTACTCTTAATACCTCTTCTTTAAATTGGAATAAATCATATGTAGTCCATGGCCCTATTTTTAGTTTCTCTACAGCAAGCAAAACTTGCTTCACATAACTTTTTTCTGCATTAGAGCATTTATAATAACTTAATAGAGTATTTATATCTGTTGACTGCTGCATAAGTGCAAAAAAAGCCCAACCATTCGCTACATTTTGAAACATAAAAAATCCATTCCACTTTTCTAGAGAAGACTCCCAATCACCTTGGAAACTTAAAGTTAATTTACTTGTGACTAATAATTTCATTCCTTTTTCTACGTGGTTACTTTTCCAAATTTTTTCTAGTTCAACTTTAACTCTTTCCATTGAAACATGTTTGATAAGATGATGTTTCTCTTGAATGGCTTTTAGTGTTAGAGGATGCAATGAAAAATCTAATTGTGCCGAAAATCGAATAGCTCTAAGCATACGTAATGCATCTTCCGTAAAACGCATGTTTGGATCACCAACAGCTCGAATTAGTTTCTTCTCAATGTCTTCTTTTCCACCAAAATAATCAATCAGTTCATCCGTTTTTTTTAAGGCCATTGCATTCATTGTAAAGTCTCTTCTTTGAAGATCTTCTTGTAATGAACGGACGAAGGTAACATTATCCGGTCTTCTAAAATCAGAATAAGTATCTTCAGACCGAAAAGTAGTCACTTCAATCGTTTCTTTTAATACAACAAGTATCGTTCCATGTTCTATCCCAACATCAATCGTATGTTCAAATAACTGTTTTACTTCATTCGGTGTTGCATTTGTTGTAACGTCCAAATCATTTGCATGAACTGATCTGACAAAATCGCGGACTGCTCCACCTACAACATATGCTTCAAATCCTGCATTCTCAAGTTTCTCAATTACTTGATATGCGACAGGCCACCGACTTCTCATCATTTTTTTCTCGCCACTCTTTCATACATTTCTTCATATTGTCCGACAATTTTAGAAGAACTAAATCTCTCGTGAACAATTCTCAATGATGCTTCGCTTAAGTTTTTATGTAAGATAGGATCTTTTAAAATTTTCACACCGTACTCTGCCACTTTTGAAATATCTCCCAACTCAACTAAAAATCCATTTTCGCCATGAGTGATAACTTCAGGAATACCACCAACATTTGTCCCTATACAAGGCACCTCACATGCCATAGCTTCTAGCAATACTAATCCGAATGACTCTTTTTTAGAGAGAAGTAGCATCAAATCAGAAATTGAATATAGTTCAGATAAGTTGTCTTGTTTGCCTAAAAATAATATATCTTCCTCAATCGGTTTCCCTTTAACATATTCCATTACCGGATGTTTTTCAGGTCCATCCCCCACTAACAATAACTTTGCTGGAATTTCTTCTCGAATAAGTTCAAAACTTTTCACTACATCAGGAACATGTTTTACTTTTCTAAAGTTTGAAACATGTATAATAACTTTTTCATCTGATCTAATTCCTAATAATTCTTTTAGATTTCCCACATCTTTTTGTGAATATTCTTGTTCGTCAACGAAATTATAAATGGTTTCTATTTTTTTTCGAGGAGCGATTAACTCCATCGTTTGACTTACTAATGAATCAGAAACAGCAGTTACAATATCAGATTTTTCAATACCATACCGAATTGCTCCCGATAAAGACGAATCGTCTCCTAGGACGGTAATATCTGTTCCGTGTAGAGTAGTAACAATTCCTATATCGGAATTTGACATATCTTTTGCAAGTATTGCGCATACAGCATGAGGAATTGCATAATGCACATGTAGAACGTCTAGTCCTTCATCTTCTATTACTTCTGCCATTTTGTTTGCTAATGCAATATCATAGGGTGCGTACTGGAAGACAGAATAGCTATTTACTTCAACTTGATGATATGTAATATTTGTATACATTTTATTTAATCGAAAAGGCATACTTGAAGTTATGAAATGTATGTCATGTCCTTTTTCGGCGAGCATTTTTCCAAGTTCCGTAGCAATAACTCCAGAGCCACCTACTGTAGGATAACAAGTAATGCCGATTTTTAGTTTCCTCATCTAATCACTTCCTTATCGTGAACGTCTTTCTTCTAATAACCGCCAATCCAAAAAACCTTCCTCTAATCCTTTTAATAATACTTCAGCTGTTCCCATATTAGTTGCTAGAGGTATTTGATAGACATCACAAAGTCTTATTAATGCTGATACGTCTGGTTCATGTGGCTGAGAAGTAAGAGGATCACGAAAGAAAATAACCATATCCATTTCATTATTAGCAATGGCAGATCCAATCTGTTGATCCCCTCCAAGTGGACCTGATTTATATCTAAAAACAGATAAACCTACTTCATTAATTATTCGCATACCAGTCGTTCCCGTTGCAAATAATTCATGAATTTCTAAAAAAGGTTTATAAGCAGTTACAAATTGGATTAAATCATCCTTTTTTTTATCATGTGCCACTAAAGCGATTCTCATTATTTTCCTCCTATAAAATAAGTTTCTCTAAGCCGTATATAAGTGTATTATGTTTCATTATTTCATTGATTGATAATACGATTCCCGACATAAACGAAGTCCGGTCAAAAGAATCATGACGAATGGTCAATAGCTGTCCTTCTCCTCCTAGAAGCACTTGCTGATGTGCGACTAAACCTGGTAAACGTACACTATGAATATGCATTCCAGAAATATTTGCCCCTCGAGCACCTTCAATTAGTTCTTTTTCGTCTGTATGTCCTTGTTCAAAAGATTCTCTTACATCATTGATCATTTGGGCTGTTTTTAAAGCTGTACCCGAGGGAGCATCCACTTTTTGGTCGTGATGCATCTCTATAATTTCAATATCAGGTAAATATTTAGCAGCCATTTGTGCAAATTTCATCATCAGAACCGCTCCAATTGAAAAATTAGGGGCAATAATACAGCCAATTTCTTTTTCTTCTACTTTCCTCCTAACCTCCTCTAATTGTAAATCAGTGAAGCCAGTTGTACCAATAACTGGTCTTACTCCATTTTCTAAAGCAGTAATTGTATGCTCAAATACACACGATGGCACTGTCAAATCGACTAATACATCTGGTTTGGTATGATAGATTAGTTCTTCCAATGAAGTGAAAACAGGAATATCATGTTCCAAAAATTCCTCTTCATGTCTATGATCCAATACACTCACCAATAAAAACTCATTATTTTTAATCAGTGTTGCTACTGCTTCTTTACCCATTCTTCCTCTTGGTCCTGCTATCGCTACTTTAATAACCATAACTATTCCTCCTTTTTAGTCCAACGATCTTTATCTCTTGTATTGTATTTTTTTAAGACATTTTGTAAAGACTCTTGTAAGTTAATACCTTCAGCATTTGCCATACAAATTAGTACAAAAAAGAAATCTCCAATTTCATCCGCAATTTCCTTTTCTACTTCCGTTTTCTTTTTTTTCTTAGTGCCATATTTATGTTGGACTTCTCTAGAAAGCTCACCTAACTCTTCTGTTAATCTTGCTAACAGTTCCATTGGAGGAAAATAACCTTCCTTAAACTGATTTATATATATATCTACTTCATTTTGTAATTCGTATAATGTTTTATTTTCAGCCATTATTTTCACACTCCTAATCTCATCCTATTAAAAATATACACTGGTTGTCAAAAGCAAACAAATGATTGATAATATTATCTATATTATATTTATATTAGAGGTGAATTTGTGGGAATAGGTTTAAAACTCAAAAATATAATTTTTATTATTATTGGGGCTGCTATCTATAGTTTTGGTTTTATACACTTTAATATGCAAAACGAACTTGGAGAAGGTGGATTTGCAGGTATTACTTTAATATTGTATTTCGTATTTAAATGGGATGTAGCAATTATGAACCTTTTATTGAATATACCTATGTTTATTTTAGGATGGAGACTATTAGGAAAAAAGGTGTTTGCGTATACAGTTATTGGTACAGTTTCTGTATCCATATTTCTGAAAATATTCCACATGTACGAAATTGATATTGGTCTGAAGGATGATATGCTCCTTGTTTCCTTATTTGCCGGTGTTTTTGTTGGAGTAGGTTTAGGTATTATTTTTAGATTTGGTGGCACTACTGGAGGGGTAGATATAATTGCCCGTCTTGTTCATAAGTATGTCGGCTGGAGTATGGGGAAAACGATGTTTATGTTCGATGCTTTCGTTATATTATTATCATGGCTTACTTTTTTAGACGAACGTTCGATGATGTATACTTTAGTTGCAGTTTTTGTGGGGGCTAGAGTAATCGACTTAGTACAAGAAGGTGCTTATGCTGCTCGAGGTGCGTTTATCATCTCCGAATTACAGGACGAAATTGCAACGCGGATTTCTTTAGAAATGGAACGCGGAGTCACTGTATTAAAAGGATATGGTCATTATACAAAAAACGAAAAAGATGTTCTCTTTTGTGTCATTGGAAAAAATGAAATCATCCGTTTGAAATCGATTATCACGTCTATTGATCCACATGCATTTGTTTCTTTGAGTGAAATGCATGATGTAATGGGTGAAGGCTTTACACTTGATGATGAGAAAAGACCAATAGAGTAGCGAACAAGAAAAACGCAAGGGGCCTTTAAGTTCATCTTGTCTTCATATTTCTAGAATGCTTTGGACGAAACACTTGCTCCTGCGGTTACTCGTCGCAAAAATTTGGCTACACTATTAACGAAGTCTTTTATGGAGGATCTGGAAGTGGCTGCTTGCTTCCAGATCCTCTTTTTTCGGTAATCATGTGGTGGATGTTTCCCCGTCGCCCTCTTTAAATAGAATAGACAAGGTGCATTAGGTTTTAATATTGGGAGAATAGATCCTTTCTTATACTTTTAAAGCGGACGAAGATACAATTTCGTCCTCTCAGCGCTTCTTTATCAATGTATACTATCTATTTTTCTCGAGTACCACCTACTCTAATCATTCACCAACTGATTCAAGTATACTTACTTAGGTAATACTCACTTAATGGATTGAAGTGAAAGGTGACGACTCCAGAAGGAGGCCAACAGGATGTTGGTCACGAAGGCGTTGCCACACGATGTGGCGCTCTTAGCCTTCGTTCCTCGGAGACATATTAGCCATCACAAACGAACGCTTTAGCGGCGTTGATGGCTCATCGCTCACCCCGCGGAACGCGTCCACCTGAAACGAAATCCTCGGTATTATTTAATTCTTTGAAGTACTATGAATATTGGTTTCTGCAGGAAGATGATGCTTCTACGTTCTTATCTCTTTAGAAAAGCGCAAGCGTCCTTTAAGTGCTATTACAGCAGGAATTGGATAATCTTGTGGCGATGAGTTTTTAGCAAATTAGAGAAAAATGCTTTCCTACTCTATTAAAATCTTCAGAGGATTTCTACTTTCGTATTTCATACATATTGAAAGATAAAATGTATCAATAAAAAAAGAGTGAATTTAATTCAAATATAAAACTTGCTTTTCCAAAGGTTAGCACAAAACTCATATAAAAAGGATTGTCCTTAGTCTATTCTGACAAAGAACAATCCTTTAAGATTTACTTCTTAATTAATCATTTCTATTCATACCTGTGAAGATTAATACTAAACGTAATAACTCAAGAACTGCAACTGCTGTAGCAGCTACATATGTTAAAGCAGCAGCGCTTAATACTTTCTTCGCATGACGCTCTTCTTCATTTCTAATAATACCTAAGGATACCATTTGGTCCAACGCTCGACTAGAAGCATTGAATTCTACTGGAAGTGTTACGAATTGAAATACAACACCAACTCCAAGTAAAACAATACCTAAAAGTAGCATATTACTTAGGCTCGCAAAAATACCAATCATCACAAAAACCCAAGATGCATTGGAAGAAATATTCGCTAAAGGTACTAATTTATGTCTTAATGTTAAAAACGAATAAGCTTCTTTATGTTGGATTGCATGTCCAACCTCATGAGCTGCAATTGCTGAACCAGCAACAGATGCCTCGTGATAATTATGGGTAGATAACGCAACGACCTTTGTCATTGGATTGTAATGATCACTTAAAAATCCTCTACTCTCGATCACTTTTACATCATGTAATCCATTTGCATCTAAAATGGTTCTCGCAACTTGTGCACCGCTCATACCAGATGTAGAGCGAACCTTAGAATATTTATTATACGTACTTTTCACTTTCATTTGTGCATATAAAGGCAATAATAAAATTATTGCAAAATACACTATATAAGAAACCAACTAAATTTCCCCCTCTCACTCTATACTATTATTGTAATTCGAAAAATAGCATCCATCAACTTATTAGCTTTGACCTTTTTTGATAATTAACAATAGCGATTAATATACATACTATAGACAACCAAAATGTAAAATAACCAATTTGATTTGCATATGAACTTAAGTTACTATAAATAGGCATTTGATCGAATACATAATCGATTATATCATTATGTACAGTCCAAATAGATGCAATCACAATATGAATCCATTTGAATCTATAAAAGGGAATATATAAAATAGCTTGAAGTGCCATGGCGAAATGAGAAATGACCAACATCCAGCCCATCCAACCAATTGAGCCTGTTTCTATATAAGTCCAAATATTCATTACAACTGCCCACAATCCATATTTCACTAGAGTAATTAATGCAAGTACTTCGACTAACTTCCAATTTCTCTTAAACAACCAGCCCAATAAAGCGATCGTAAAAAATAAACTAGCAGTTGGACTGTCTGGAACAAATAGATAAAATATTGGTTCGGTAATGGCAAGCTGTGAACCATACCAGTAATAACCATATACCGTGCCTAATAAGTTAACAATGAACAGTAGCCACATAAATGATTTATTATAGAGTATTACTTTCAAAAACATCATTAGATCTTTCATGAAAACACCCCTAAATATATATAGGTAAAAAAAAAGAGTCAGTTTCCTGACTCTTTTTTATGTTTAGCTTACGCTCTTTATTTTCCTGCAGGTTGTAGAGTTGTAATAAACTCTGCAAGCTTATGAAGTTCTTCTTCTGTACCTTTGAAAGTACCACCTGGCATTCCACCTGGTAATCCTTCATGAGCAATGTTCACAATTTCATCTGCAGTGTATTTTAAACCTATTAAAGGTTTACCAATACCGCCTTCAAAAGCGTTACCATGACATCCGATACAAGAAGAGCCTAGATAAATTTGATATCCTTCTGACTCTTTATCAAATTCTACTTCCGCAACTGGTGCTTTAATTTCCCCTTGAGCTTTAGCAGCAACCCAGTCGTGATTTACTACTGATTCCCAAGTTAAAAAGATCATTGAAGCAAGAGCAAGAAGCATAAATCCAGTTGGTAACGGACGTTTCCAAGGACTTCTTTCTTTGCTTGTATCTAAAAATGGAACTAATAAAAGTGCACCAAATGCTAATCCTGGAATAATGATAGCTCCAATAACATTATATGGTCCTGAAGCAAATTCGTATTTTAATAATTGGTATAAAAATAAGAAATACCAGTCTGGCATTGGAATATATGCAGTGTCAGCTGGATCAGCCGGACGCTCAAGTGGCGATGGATGAGCAACAGTCAACACTAAATAACCTACCAAGAAAACAGCACCGACTAACCATTCTTTTAATAAAAAGTCAGGCCAGAAAGCTTCTGTTTTACCAGGATACTCAGAATAGTCTTTCGGCATTTTCTTTGGTCTGCTTGCTGGATCTGTTACACGAGAGTCCCCAACAAATTTCATACCTTTTCCGCGATGCATAATGTCCCCTCCTTTTAAGAATTATCTGACCCACTTACCCATTATAGTGGTCCAGAAATACCTTGACGACGAATCATGATAAAGTGTGCTGCAAGTAGAGCAAATAATGCAGCTGGTAAGAAGAACACATGAATCGCAAAGAATCTTGTTAATGTTTCTGCTCCGATAATATGTTCATCACCGGCTAATAATGTTTTGATAACTCCACCAATCAGTGGAACAGATGCTGCAATTTGAATACCTACCTTTGTTGCGAACAATGCTTTCATGTCCCAAGGTAGTAAGTAACCCGTAAATCCTAAACCTAACATAACAGCGAAGATTAAAACTCCGACCATCCAGTTTAGTTCACGAGGTTTTTTATAAGAACCAGTAAAGAATACACGTAATGTATGTAAGAACATCATAACTATTACAAGAGATGCTCCCCAGTGATGCATTCCTCGCACGATTTCACCAAATGCTACTTCGTTTTGAAGATAGTATACAGATTCCCATGCATTAACAATATCCGGCACATAATACATCGTTAAAAACATACCTGATAGAATTTGAATAACAGTAATAAAGAACGTTAATCCTCCAAAACAATATACAAATGCAGAGAAATGGTGAGCAGGGTTTACGTGTTCTGGTACTTCGTGGTCTGCGATATCACGCCATATTGGTGTAATATCTAAACGTTCATCCACCCAATCATAGATTTTATTCAGCACTGATGTCGTACCCCCTTACTTTAAACTAATGTGTTAGGTATAGCTTTTCCAATTGCTATGAAACCGTCTTTCTCACGAACTTCATATTGATCCAACGGACCTAGAGGTGGTGTTTTTGGAACATTCTTTCCGTTTTTCTCATAGCGACCACCATGACATGGACAGTAGAATTGATTTTTGTGGGCTGGGTCACCTTCCCAGTTCACAGTACAACCTAAATGCTTACATACTGGAGAAAGAGCGATAATTTGATCTCCTTCTTTGTATACCCATGCAGTATTCGTTACATCAGACTTGTACCATGCATCCACTTGTTCAAAAGTGAAGTCAACGCGAACAGGAACTTTCGTAATGTCTGCAACCTTTTTATCAGTTTGTACAAAGTCTCCACCAGATTTTTTTTGCAAAACTGGATCAATTGCAAAACGTGCCATTGGCATTAGCATTCCAGCTGCCATAAATCCGCCAACACCTGTTAATGTATAACTTAGAAACTGACGTCTTGAAACCTTATTGTTACTCATCCTTTTCCCCCCTCTAACTTAAAGGTCAGTCCAATGGACATACTTGCTTGAATTAATAATACTAGGACATATACATGATATATCAATAAAAAAGGAAGGTCAATATTTCCGAGAGACGAATTATGAACTTTGTGAACAATTAATGAAAGATGTTGTCACTAATTCGCCCATTTTTTTGCAAAAGTAGGAATAAGTTGACGAAGTTGATCTTCTAAGACTGAATTCTTCATTTTTTGATCCATAGATTCTAGAGGTATAGAAGGAATCCAGAAAATATTTATATCTTCTTCCATTGTAGTCCAATCTCGATCAGAAGTAATGTAAAATATATGTTTAAATTGTGCTTTTTTCAATTCTTCCATCCAGTTTTCTAACAATAAGTACTTGTCCTGATTTTTTGTGTAAGAGAAGGAAGGAAATAAAACAATCCTTCCTTTAAACTGATTTTCAATTAAATTTCCTAATGATAAAGTAAAATCTGCAGCCGAGGCCGCAAATTGAAATCCATTTTGAGAACCATCGATTAATGTTAATGGAATTACAGCTGTATCTATATACTCTTTTTGTGCTTGAAATACTACACTATCTTTTCCGTTCCAATGCATAATTATCTCTCCTAAATATCTTTAGCTACTAGTTCTTTCCACAAAGCAGAAAGTTCAAGAAATTTTTCTTTATTATTTTGATCAATTGCTTCATCTATCTTTTTTTGTAACTGCTCTACTTGAAAAAAATGTAGACTCTCCGACAATACATCCTCTACAATTAGCTTATCTTTTTCACTAATATGCAAATATTTCGGCATATAAGGATTTTCTTCTAGTACAGCTAAATATTCGGGACTTGGTGGTACTGTTTGAAAGTTTAGCTGGATGTACATCTCTTCCTCCGGATGCAGTCTTAAATCATGAAACGATTTTTCAGCATCAGCTGTCATAATACTTCCTTTATAAAATCGAAAAGGGATTCCCGACGACGTTGTAACGGACATAACCATTGCTCTCGGACAATAATGCGCTTCCTCCACGAAATGCACATTATTTAGTAATGTTTCATGACTAATTAAATAATTTAATATCCAGACGCACTCTCTTCTTTTCATTTGATATTTTTTCAAAAACCAACGGACAAATTCTTTCTTTTCGCCAACTGAAACAGAAGCAGTCACGTAACCTCTCCTTCCTTTTTTTGTCCACTCAAATCCTCCTTGGCTTATTTGCGTCCAGATATTGCATCGTGCATGCTCTATGCAATATCTGTGGCATACTCCGGAGGCTCACCTTAACTCAGTAACGTATTGCTAAATTAGGTTATTTCAAACCAAGTACTATTTTCAGGTTCTAATTTCTGCAATAGTGCTATTACTTCTGAAGCTTCTTCTCTTTTTCCTTCTTCAAGTAGGAAATAAACGTATTTCTCCAAAAACTGTGCATCGTCCTTAAGTTCAGTATATGCTAACTTATAAAATTCGTATGCTTTTTCGTAAATTTCTAATCGATTATACGCCTCTGCTATAAATGGATACATGGATGACCATTCAAAATGTTCATTTTTCAGCGTTTCATATAATTCGATTAGCTCTTCATCTTTCTCTTCCTTAGAAAATAAAGAAGATAGAATGAAAATAGCATCCATATATTCTGGATCTAATGCGATTGCTTCTCTTAAAAATGTTTCTGCTTCTTTCACTCTTCCCATTTTCAACGAAATTTTACCTGCAAATAAATAATATTCTTTTTCGAATTCATCACGGGCAATTCCATCCGTTATTGCTTTAAATGCTTCTGTATTTTTGTCTAGCATTGCATATGATTCAGCTAACAACATATAACCTGAAAAATAGTCTGGATCTATTTCTACTAGGCTTTCAAGATGGTTTACTGCTGTTTCATAATGCTGAACTTGAAATGAAGCATATGCAGCCTGAAATAATACATCTGGAGTTACTTCCTTTTTCAATGCTTCTGTATAATATGGGATAGCTTCTTCATAAGCTGCTCCAGCACTGTAGATTTGGGCTAGCTTTAAAGGTAAATCAACTGCTTGAATGGAGTCTTGAACTGGAAGAAGATTTTCCAATATTCTAGCAGCCTCTAAATACCGACCTGTTTCAAAGAGCATTTCTCCTTTTGCATATAGTAATAATGGCTCATTTGGCATAATGGTAATAGCTTCATTTAATTTTTGCTCAGCTACTTCATATAATCCAATCATTTGATAATAATCCGCAAGGGTAAGTAGGGCTTGTGGATATGCCTCACTTGTTTTCTCTATACTAGTTAAAAGGTTTAATGCTTCATCTTCTTGGTCCAATTCTAAGAGAAGTTGTGCTTGATCTATCTTTAGCTGATTCTCTTCTGGATATAAAAATTGAAGATGAACTAAAACTTTTAACGCTTCCTCTACAAATCCATATTGGGCCAAAAGATCTGCTAACTTATATTGTGTATCAGCATCTGGTTCTATTAAAAAAGAATCAATCATAACATTTAGCTTTTCTACATTTCCATGCTCTATCGCTTCTAAAAACGGCTCTAATTTATCCAAACTAATCACCTATCCTTCTATTATCTTCTCATCGTACAGGACAGATAAACGTCATACAAGAAAAAAACTCTCCAAATAAGGAGAGTTCACTATTTTATCACAGATAATAGGTGTTCGAAAAAGTTTGGATAAGAAACAGCGATACAATTTTCGTTGTCAATTGTCATTGCTGAAGAAGTAATGAGAGATGCAATTGCAGCCATCATACCAATACGATGATCTCCATAAGTATCTAGATCTCCTCCGTGCAGAGCTGTAGGACCTTCAATAATCATACCATCTGCAGTAGCTGTTATATTAGCTCCTAATTTTTTCAACTCATTGACAACAGCATCTATTCGATTTGTTTCTTTTACTTTCAGTTCTTCCGCATCTTTAATAATTGTTTTACCAGTAGCTTGCGTCGCAAGTAAGGCGATAATTGGAATTTCATCAATTAATCTAGGAATCAAATCCCCGCCGATCTCTGTTCCCTTGAGTTCAGATGTTTCGACCGTTATATCTCCTATTTCTTCGTGGCTAACATTATCTAATTCTCGAATCGATATATTTGCACCCATTTCCTTCAAAACGTCCACAATTCCTGTTCTAGTAGGGTTTAATCCAACGTTTTGGAGAACCAATTTGCTATTAGGTACGATTGAACCGGCTGCTAAAAAGAAAGCAGCCGACGAGATATCCCCTGGTACAACAACATGTGTACCAGTTAACTTTTGTCCGCCTGTCAGATAAATTGTTTTATCGGCGATAGTTAAATCTGCTCCAAAATGGCGAAGCATTTTTTCCGTATGATCGCGGGAGGTTTCCATTTCCGTTAAAATAGTTTCTCCTTCAGCATTTAGAGCAGCGAGTAATATCGCAGATTTTACTTGAGCACTTGCAACAGGCATTTTATAGTGAATCGCTTGAAGCTTTTTACCTTCCACTGCAATAGGGGTAAATTGCGCATCTTCTCGTCCAATAAAGTGTGCGCCCATTTTTTTTAGTGGGGCAGTTACTCGTTTCATTGGACGCTTTTGAATGGACTCATCTCCAATTAAAACAGTCGTAAGATTTGAACCCGCTAAAATGCCAAGCATTAGCCTTGTCGTTGTACCTGAGTTACCAGTGTATAGAATATCACTTGGCTCTTTCCAAGCATCTATTCCATTGCTTTTAACCTGAACGTTTTCACCTTCTATCAGAACTTCTACCCCTAGCTTAGTAAAACAGTCGATTGTTGCTAAACAATCATCGCTTTGAAGGAATCCTTCTATCGTAGTTTCTCCTTTAGCTATGGATCCGAACATTATTGAACGATGTGAGACAGATTTATCTCCGGGTGTTTTTAATGTTCCTTGTAAGGAGGGTTGTCCATAATCTAATATTTTTCTCATAATTATTCTCCTCCCTAAGAAATATATGTTTCAAAAGTTGTATTATTTGCTATGCATTTACTCGCTCTAGCACGATCATCCATCGTTTGAAAACTAATAACTAAAATACCAAAAATATCTTCTCGAGTTTCAACAATTCTTAAATTTGTAATACTTATGTTGTCTTTTGCTAAATAACCCGTAATTTCAGAAATGACCCCAGGATAATCCGGTACATCTACATATAAATCAAACACAGAGAACATGGCTCCTTGAGAACTGATTGGAAGCTCATCACGAATTTGTTTCGCTTTTGAAAAATAAGATTCTATTTCTTCAGCTTCTGCATGAGTCAACAGATTTTGAAGTTTTATCATTTCTTCCGTCCATAATTGTAGTTGATTACTTAACTCTTTACGATTCTGTAATGTAATATCTCGCCACATTATTGGATTTGCTGAAGCAATCCTTGTTAGATCACGAAAACCACCAGCAGCAAGTTGCTTTGTAAAAGGAAATTGTTCATTTTCATCTGCAAGTTGATGCACTAGTGATGCGGCAATTAAATGAGGAAAATGGCTAACAACTGCCGTCATATGATCATGTTCATTTGCATTTACTTGAACAATTTTTGCTTTCGTTACTTGCAGTATATCAGATAGTTTTTTTACTTCTACATGATTTTCGTTTTCAAATGGTGTGAGCATATAAAATGCATTTTCAAATAGGTGGGCACGTGCTGCCTCCACACCACTTTTATGTGAGCCAGCCATCGGATGTCCACCAATGAAAGTAATACCTGCTTCTTTTAACAGGAGAGCTGCTTGCATTATTTCTTTCTTTGTACTACCTGTATCCGTTACAATTACATCTTTTTTAAGGTTCCAATTAGGCAACTCATGCATTAATCGAATCGTTTCATTAACTGGAGTAGCAAATACGATAATATCCGCAAGTTCTGATCCTTCTTTTATATGAATAGCCATTTCATCAATAACACCTATTTTTTTTGCCGTGTTTAGTGTATGACTATTTGCATCATAACCGATAATTAAAATATCTTTATTTCGCTTTATTCCAAGCGCTAAAGATCCTCCAATTAAACCCAGTCCAATGATGAAAATTTTTTGGTTCATTAAAGTACGCCTTCCTCATGTAAAACTTCATCTAGTTTTTGTAATAATTCCGTATTTTCTTCTTGTGTACCAATTGTAATTCTTAGATATCCTGGAACACCTAATGCATTCCCGCTACGAACAATAAAGCCTCGCTTCATTAACCCTTGAAAAACTGCATCACTATCTGCTTTAACTTCCATCAATATAAAGTTTGTGTGAGAAGGATAATAATGAAGATTACGTTCTGTACAGAATGCTTCATATTGCTTTTTACCAACGTAATTTTTTACTCTGCATTCTTCAATAAAGTTTTGATCCTCTAATCCGATAATCGCAACTTCCTGACTTAATACAGTATTATTGAAAGGTTCACGAGTTGGTTCCAACTGACTGATTACTTCTTCTGAACCAATCGCATAACCAACTCGGAAACTTGCTAATCCATAAGCTTTTGAGAAAGTACGCATAATTAATAAATTTGGATGTTTTTCCAACAATCCAATTGAACTTTCATATTTTTCATCTGTAATATATTCTGTATACGCTTCATCAAGCACTACCAATACATCACTAGGTACTTTTTCAAGAAATTCTTTTATTTTGTTTGAAGGAGTTAATGTTCCAGTTGGATTATTCGGATTACAAATCCAAACGATTGCTGTATTTTCATCTATTGCTTCATACATTTTATCTAAATCATGTTCTCCGTTTGTTAGTGGTACTTCTCTAACCTCTGCACCTTCTACAATTGCATTATGCTTATATTGGCCAAATGTGATTGCAGCCATAACTGTGTTTAATCCAGGTTGAAGGATTGCTCTGGAAACAATTAATATATTGTCATCGGATCCATTTCCGAATAATAATTGCTTTTCTGAAACATTTAAATGATTTGCCATAGCGGTTCGTAGCTTAGAAGCATATCCATCTGGGTAAATAGCATAATTCACTTTCGAACTTTCTAAAAATGCTTTAACTTTTGGAGAAGATCCGTATGGATTCTCATTTGAAGCTAGCTTAGTAACTTTATCTAGATTAAATATTTTTTTTACTTCTTCCATCGTTTTACCTGGTTGGTATGCTTCCAGTCCTTTAATTTGTTTTTTGAATTTCATCAAAATGCTCCTCCATTCATTCTATTTCTTAACTAAATCTGGCCTTAGCTGGACAGCATTGTTTAAATAAATATGTTGAATATCTTTTTGTTGTTTCTCTGTATTTACATGCATTAATAATCGAATACATTTTTCTAATGCACCAGGTACATTCATTTCATGCGTACACATAACTGGTACGAATGTCCATCCTTCTAAGCTACGTATTGCTCTAGCGGGAAAAGCAGAGGAGATATCTGTTGTTGTTGATATTAATACGGAAGCAATTGTTTCTGGATTTATATCATTTGCTTTAACCATTTCCGTTACAAGTCTAGTGGTTTCTCGAAGTACTTCTTCATTTGTGTCTTCTGTTACTGTTACTGCACCTCTAACTCCTCTTATCAATTACTTCCCCTCCTCAATCCATATTCTTAATTGTTCATCGCATTTTTTTACATCTTCCATGGGAATAACTTGAACAAAAGGTTCCCCAATGTTGTTTAGTAAAGCGAAATGAAGTTCTCCGTGTGCGTTTTTTTTATCTTTCAACATAAAACTAGCTAACTGTTCAAAAGAGCAATTTAATACATGTTGAAAATGATAACCAAGGTTTTGCGCAAGCATAAATACTTTACGCGCATAGCCAACTTCCACATCACCATAATTTTCACTTAACATTAGTGCAGGAATTATTCCAATCATCACAGCTTCTCCATGTGTAATTTTTCCATAACCAACAGAAGCTTCGATTGCATGGCCATATGTATGCCCAAAATTTAAGTACTTGCGGTAGGAATGTTCCCTTTCATCTAACTCTACTATATGCGCTTTAACTCGTATTCCTTTTTCAAGCCATACAAGTAGTTCTTCTTTTTGTATATCTTTGATACTAGACAAATGTAAAAGTTCATTTACCCAATTCACATCGCTAATAAATGCATGTTTAATTACTTCGGCAAGTCCCGAACGAACTTCTTTTTCAGGCAAAGTTTGTAGAAAATGAAAATCATATAATACTTCCTTCGGTTGATAAAAAGCGCCAATCATATTCTTCCCATTTGGATGATTAATCGCTGTTTTTCCACCTACGGCACTATCATGCGCTAAAATCGTCGTTGGAATTTGATAAAAGGGAATACCTCGCATATAAGTAGACGCTACAAAGCCCGTTAAATCACCAACAGCGCCTCCGCCTAGAGCAAATAAAATGCTATTTCTTGAACAATTTTCTTGAAGTAAATATGTTTGAACATCAAAATAGGATTCAAAAGTTTTACAAGCTTCACCATTTGGTACTAGATGAATTTTATATGCAAACGGAAAATTATGTTGAAAATAACCTTTATGCAAATTCCAAACGTTTTCATCCGAAATAACAACTATTTGATCTGCCTTTTGAAAAACGGCAGCATTTCTTTCACAAAACTCTTGCAAAATATTTTCTCCTAAATGTACTTCATAGAGAGATTCCTTTGTTTTTACTGGGATTATCATTAGTTAAAACCCCTTTGTATATACTCTGTGCCGTTCAATATCTGCTTTTAAAGTTTCTAATTGGTCTCCATTAAATGTATCTAAAACAGCTGCCGCTATTTCCCATGCAATGACTGCTTCTGCTACAACAGATGCTGCTGGTACAGCACAACTATCAGAACGTTCAATACTTGCTTTAAACGGTTCCTTTGTTTCAATATCAACGCTTTGAAGCGGCTTATAGAGTGTTGGAATTGGTTTCATAACTCCTCTTATAACAATTGGCATTCCAGTTGACATACCACCTTCTAATCCACCTAAACGGTTTGTATCCCGAGTATAACCATCTTCTTTTTTCCAAGAAATTTGATCATGAACTTGACTTCCAAATAAATTCGCCATTTCAAATCCTAAACCAACTTCTACACCTTTAAATGCATTTATACTCATCATTGCCATTGCTAATTTCCCATCTAACTTACGATCGTAATGGACGTAGCTTCCTACACCTGCTGGCATTCCAGTAACAATTACTTCTACTACTCCGCCTATTGTATCGCCCGCTTTTTTAGCAAAATCAATTGCTTCGACCATCTTTGCAGAAGCTACTGGGTCCAAACAGTATACCGAATCTGCTTCTACAATCGCTCGAATTTCTTCAATAGTTTTGCCCGTTGCTATATTCAAATCCGCTTCAATCCCACCAATTTTAGTTACATGAGCAACTATTGATATTCCCAACTGTTTAAGTAATTGCTTAGCGACTGCTCCAACTGCAACACGGACAGTTGTTTCCCTAGCTGAAGAACGTTCTAAAACGTTCCGTAAATCACGATGCCCGTATTTCATTCCGCCGACTAAATCTGCGTGACCTGGTCGGGGTCTAGAAATCTGTCTTTTAATATCCTCTGGATCAATCTCTTCTCCAAGGGGCTCAATTCCCATAATATTCGTCCAATGTTTCCAGTCATCATTGTTTACGACAAGACAAACGGGAGATCCTAATGACTTACCATGCCGAACCCCAGAAGTTATAGCAACTGTATCTTTTTCAATTTGCATTCTTCTTCCTCGACCGTGACCACCTTGTCTACGCTTAAGTTCTTTATTAATCTGTTCACTCGTAATTTCTAATTGTGCTGGTAACCCTTCAATAATTGCTGTTAGTTGTGGTCCATGTGACTCACCTGCAGTTAAATAACGCACAACACTTTCCCCCTTCAACTCGCTAAAGTATTTGTTCCACTATATCATAAAATCTATTTCAGTGTATAGAAAAAACTGTCCGATTTTCCTCGGACAGTTTCAAATTATTTTTTTCGATAAAAAAATGTGTCCTCTATCTCAAAACCAAATTTTCCTGGATTAAAGATTTGTTCTGTACTTCCAACGAATAGAATACCACCTGAACGGAGTGAATTACTAAAGTTTTGATAAATTTGATCTTTTGCTTCTTCTGTAAAATAAATCATTACATTTCGGCAAATAATCAAATCGTAATTTTTATCGTATGTATCTTTTAATAAATTATGCTTTTTAAAATTGGTCGTCTTTTTTATCACATCTTCTACTTTATAAAACTGGCCTTGTTTCTCGAAATACTTAGTCTTCATATCATTTGGCACTTCTGCCAGTGAGCGCTCAGGATATATCCCTACTTTGGCCCTATGTATTGCATTTTCATCTAAATCTGTTGCATGAATAGAAATTTGGGAAAGAGGAAGATAATTTGATAATACCATTGCAGTTGTATATGGTTCTTCACCTGTGGAGCAAGCAGCACTCCAGATTTTCAACCGTTTATTTTCAGCTAATAGTTTAGGAAATATTTTATTTTGCAAAACTTCCCAACGCTTCCCATTCCGGTAAAATTCGGACACATTAATTGTCATTCGATCTAAAAACTCATTCAATAAGTCTCTATCATTATCAAGCGCATTAAAAAACTCTACAAAGTTCTTAAATCCCTTTTTTTCATATAACGAAGTAAGTCGGCGTTTCATCTGCGCTTCTTTATACGCTGCAAGATTGATACCTGTTTTAGATTTGATAGCTTCCACAAATTTTATGTAGTCTGGCACAATAACATCGTTCCTTTCAAAATACCTATTATAAAGTATATCGTATTCTGAACATTTAGGACATAAGAAAAACCGGGTAAAAAGACGTCCGGTCCTTTTAATAAAGAGTTACTTAGAAATGCCGAAAATTTCCGCTAATTGTCTGGATGGTCAGAAATTTTCCTTTGTGGACAGAAAAATTATTATCCGGTCACAAAATTATTTATCCGGTCACATTATCTTTTTTCCGATCAAAAATTTCCAGTCGCTATACGAAAGCCCAATTTGTATTATTTTTGTCCTTTTTCTATAAAAAATGACAGTCAAATATGAACAATTTGACTGTCATTTCAGAGATATTTTATTTGCATAATGGCAACGTGCCTGTTTTTAGGTTAGTTAATCCAGTTGTTAGCTTCTTTAGTGTATGCTACTAGTTCTTCTTGTTTGAAGAATAAACCAATTTCACGTTCAGCGCTTTCAGGTGAATCAGAACCATGAATAATATTTTTTCCAACAGTTACTGCAAAGTCTCCACGGATTGTTCCAGGAGCCGATTCTTTTGGATTTGTAGCACCCATCATAAGACGAGCAGTTGAAATAACGTTTTCACCTTCCCAAACCATTGCAAAAACTGGTCCAGAAGTGATGAACTCTACTAATTCACCGAAGAATGGGCGTTCTTTATGTTCGCCATAATGTTGTTCTGCTAATTCAGTTGGAATTTGCATTAATTTTGCTCCAACTAATTGATATCCTTTTTTCTCAAAACGATTTACGATTTCACCGATTAGGTTACGTTGTACGCCATCAGGTTTTACCATTAAAAATGTTTTTTCCATGATTAACACTCCTTCAAATATATAAGGGGATAATTTCTCCACCGTTACAAATAATATCACTATGATGCATTATTTTCAAATTAAATTTAGACTTAACGTAGCGGGTTTAAGTTCATCACATAAAAAATTAACTTTTCCTGCTAATTAGACTATCATCTAAACTTTTAAGAGTCTTTCGGAAGAAATAATCTTATCTTCATTGAATAAGATTAAAACTTACGTTTACTCATAAACAAGGCGATATTTTGTAAAGACTTTTTCGCAGAGTTTGTAGGCAATTGCTTTACTTCATTCAATGCCTTTTGCAAGTACATATTACTTACTTGTTTAGCAAGATTAATTGCGTCGGAATTACGAATTTCTGTTAATAGCTTTTGCTTGTTATCTTCTGAAATAATCCCATCTAACATTTCCTTTAATAATGGCGCGATAGTTGGTTCATTCTTTACATATAGAACAGGTAATGTAATGTTACCTTGTAGTAAATCACTTCCAGCTGGTTTGCCTAGTTGCTCATCTGTCGAAGTAATATCTAAAATATCATCAATGATCTGAAAAGACATACCTATATAATAGCCAAATCGTTTTAAATGTCGAATCGTTTTTTTATCTGCTCCAGAAGCAATAGCACCAAGTTCACAACTTGCCGAGATTAAAATAGCTGTTTTTCTCTTTATTCTTCTTAAATAGTCTCGAACATTTTGTTCCAATATATGTTTATCCTCTATTTGTATAATTTCACCTATACAAAGCTCCACCATCGTATGAGACAAAACTTCATGTGCATATGTATTATCTAATACTGTTATGTATTCTATCGCTCTAGCAAAGAGAAAATCTCCAGTGTACATCGCTACCCGATTATTCCACTGAGTTTTTACCGTTTCTCTTCCTCTTCTTGTTTCCGCGTCGTCTATTACATCATCATGGACAAGTGAGGCCATATGAATGAGTTCAATGGGGACAGCAACATTTTTTATTGATTCAATCGAATAGTTACCAAACTTTGCTGAAAGTAAAACAAAAACAGGACGAATTCGCTTTCCTCCAGCTAGAAGTAAATGAAGAGAAGCTTCATTTAATAAGTGAGATGAAGAATTCACTGCAGTTGCTAGTTCTTTTTCGATGACATCTAAATCCGATTTTAAATCGGAATAAAGTAATTTTAACTTCATCTTATCCACAGATAATACCTTCTCCCACTCAAATATCTTTTTTAAATCCAATATGTCTTGCTGCTGCTCCACCACTATAAGGTTTGCTTGAAACTTTCTGTAAACCTACTCCTTCGAATAATCGAGATAATGCTTCTCTATTTGGAAAGTCCCTTGCTGATTCTTGTAGCCATGAATATTCTTTATAACTTTTAGCAAATAGTTTACCAAACAAAGGCATAATATAACGGAAGTATAGGCGAAAGCCTAAATTAAATAATTTAGAATCTGGTTGCGAAGTTTCTAAACAAACGACCATACCACCCGGTTTAGCTACACGACTCATTTCTTCCAATACTTGTTTATAATCCGGCACATTTCGAAGACCAAAACCAATTGTCACATAATCAAATGAATTATCTTCAAAAGGTAGCTCCATTGCATTTCCCTGTACCAACTCAATTTGTGATATATTTTTTACTTTCTCTTTTCCTACATTCAACATATTTTGACTAAAATCTAATCCGACTACTTTTCCATTAGATCCAATAGCATCTGCTAATGCAATTGTCCAATCTGCAGTACCACAGCAAACGTCGAGTGCTTTACTTCCTCTTTTCACTTGCATTGCTTTCATTGTATCAGAACGCCATTTTATATGTTGTTGAAAACTTATAACAGAATTCATAGAATCATAGTTGCTTGAGATTTTTTCAAAAACTTCATGTACATATTGCTCTTTTGATTTTCCCACTTTTTACCCTTCTCTCAACTGCTTTTCCAGTGAATGTTTGCTCACTCGCTCTAAAATTGCATCTTTTAAGGATTCAGATAATAATTCTGAGGTTCGAACATCCCGCACTAGTGTATACTCGATTTTTTCAATCTCACGGCGTAGAGCACCCATATTCATTTGAAAAGTTTTCGATTTACTTATATAAAATGTTTTTTCATTTTTTTCGAAGGCAGCTAACTCTTTCTTTAAAGCTGCTAGTAATAATGCTTCTTTCATGATAAATACGTATTCATGAAAAGCATAATATTCTAAAAATCGTTCAATTGGTTTACTTTCAATTTGTTGAATAGATTGAATTAATTCTTCCAATGTATAATCCTCTAGATCATAAAATCTAGATTTATGCTCTGTAATAATTGCAACACTATTAGACAATTGTTGGATTAACTCAATTTTATTTTCTTTTGCTAAAAGTTGATAGTATCGACCACTATAATAATCTCCAGCTAATACTTGTAATTGTTGTGTTTTAGCTGTCGCATTTTCTTCTTTTACTAAATCATGTGCAGCAAGAGCAGAAAATATAAGAGACACAGCGATTGCAGATATCTCTACTGATTTGTCCCATATCTCCTCATTAAGTAGTGGTAAGATTGTGAAAAACAAACGATCTTCATCAATTACAGGTTTGCCAGTGTATTTTTGCAAAGTGTTTTGTTGAAGTTGCATAAGAATATTCTTTTTATAAGTTTCCACATGTTGTAATATCAATGCTTCGTTCATACACTTTACTCCATTTCTCAACCGCGGTAATCTTTTATATAGTTTACTACATTTTCTTAGATTCACTTTCAATCACGCCATTAGCCGTTTGAATGGACGCTTTACCTCTAATTTTCATTGCCGAAGTATGTTCCGTAAATTGAGCGATCATCACTTCTCCAGTATCAAGCTTTTCAGAATGATGGAATTTAGTATCTGTTCCTCTAGTTAATCCTATTACATGAACTCCATCTTCTTCTGCTTTGATTACGATAAAATCTGAACTAGACATTTTAAAGTCTCCTTTGTTCACAGTCTTTTTTTATCATACCATATTCTATCCCATTCATCCAAAACTGTTACCTCATCTGAATGAAAGATAATATTTCCGAACGTTTAACTTCATCGTTTTCTAAAATACCTCTCGAAACAGCAGTAACAGTTTTAGCACCCGGTTTTTTTATTCCACGCATTGTCATGCACATATGCTCTGCTTCAATTACTACGTAAACACCGTGAGGGTTTAACATTTCCATGATGTCATCAGCAATTGAGGAAGTTATTCTCTCTTGAAGTTGAGGACGTCTTGCAGTTGTTTCTACCGCTCTCGCTAGTTTACTTAGCCCAGTCACAACTCCATTTCTTGGAATATAAGCAACATGTGCTTTACCGTAAAAAGGAACGAGATGATGCTCACACATCGAAAAGAACGGAATATCTTTTACTAAAACAAGTTCTTCATGTTCTTCGTTAAAAACAGTTTTAAAATATTCTTTTGGGTCCTGATGCAAGCCCTCAAACATTTCAGCATACATTTTAGATACTCTTTTTGGTGTATCAAGTAATCCCTCTCTAGTAGGATCTTCACCGACAGCTTCTAAGATCATTTTAACTGCCTCTTCTATTTTTTTCAGATCGACATTTGTCATCTGTTATCCCCCCTAAACCAAACTTCGTAATATGTCATTAGCATCTTAGCATACCAATCAAATATAATAAATATTTTTCAATTATGTATAAGTATCATGTCTATTATGTTATTTAGTGAATGAAAAGAACGGCTACCGTGAAGATAGCTTCATGGTAGCCGTTCTATGTACTACAACATCAGTTATTTAACTGCGTCTTTAAGCGCTTTACCTGGTTTAAATGCAGGTACCTTGCTTGCAGCGATGTCGATTTCTTTACCAGTTTGAGGATTACGACCTTTACGTGCAGCACGTTCACGAACCTCAAAGTTACCAAAACCGATTAATTGAACTTTTTCACCATCTGCAAGTGCAGTTTGAATTGATTCAAATACAGCTTCAACTGCTTTTGAAGCATCTTTCTTAGAAAGATCTGCCGCTTCAGCAACTGAATTCACTAATTCTGTTTTATTCATAACATTCACCTCCTCTCAAAGGAAGATAGCTTCAATCCTGTAAAAAGAGTATCACAACCAAAAAGGCTACGCAACACTATTTGTACGTCTTTTAGGAACTTTAAGCAAAAAAAAGTGTTTTTGATGAAATAACGGGACTTTTCACATAGACAAGAATAGTCCCGTTACAAGTAAAATGACAAAAGTCCGAGTATTCTATACTCTCGTTACCCGTTATTTACTGTGATTTATGAAAAAAGAAAAACGCAATCACCTTTTAAGTACCAAACCTTTTTCCTGAGGGCTATGGACAGATTTGGCTATATCATTACCGAAAGCTAATGAAAGAGGCAGGTCGTGACTTTAGTCACAACTTACCTCTTTTTGGTAATCTTTTAGCTGTCATCTGCTCGTCGCAGGAAATCAACCTGTTCATGACAAATAAGTTTTTTACGCTCATCTGTTTAAAAGTAATGAACAAAAATAAATGGAGGGATTTCTAAGAGTTGTCTTAGTAACCCTCCATATGCTTATAAAATAAACGTAACTAAGCCTCTATCCCCTTCATTAACCATTCTTTCAATTGTTTCACGCATTCTCTTTTTAGCTATACCGGAAACATTTTCTGTTTTATAACGTAAGCTTTCTTTCATTACTTCTACAAGAGAAGTGCCGAAAACTTGTGTTTGCCATAATGCATCCCGATCATGTAAATAACCATGTTTTAAATCTTTTAGTAACTGCTGACTATGAAACTCGGAACCAATTAATGGAGCAAACTCTGCCTCCATATCTACTCGAATTATATGAAGAGATGCAGCTTTTGCTTTTAGACTAACTCCGTAGAAATTATTTTGCTTTATAATTTCCGGTGCTGAGGGTTGGAAATCTTGAAGCGTTGGGAGCGATACCCCGTATCCATGTGTTCTTGCTGCCTCTAATGCTTCCGAAAATTTATGGTAGGCTTTTTTAGCAGTCGAAGCTTCCTTTACGAATAAGAGCCAATCTTTTTTGGATTGAATAGGCTCTTCTAACCATTCATCACAAACTTCTTGGAAAACTTCTGGTTTTAAGCCAATTTGTATACATGCTGAGCCTCGTCCCGGGTTCGCTTCTACTACATCTGCTGATTGGATGAAGGGAACTTGTTTAAATCTAGATGCAAGCTCTTTCACATCTTTCATTTTTGACACTATTTGAAGCCATTCTTGTAAAGAAGAAGTGATCGCATTGTTTACAAAATGATCTGGTTCTAAGACGTCGGTCCAATCTGGTTTAATGAGTTCAATATCTGTAATTGGGAATTCATAAAGCGCCTGTTGGAGTATGTATTGAATTTCCTCAGCAGTCATTCTATCCACAGCTACTGCAATAACAGGTACTTCATGTTCTTTTTGCAACTCTTCACATAATTGAATTGTATTTGCATGACCAGGCATTTTACTGTTTAACACAATAACAAATGGTTTACCTATTTCTTTTAATTGTGCAATGATTTGTTGCTCTGCACTTTCTGCTGCTTTTCTTGGAATATTATTTACTGAACCATCTGTTGTTACTACAATCCCAATAGTAGAGTGATCTCTAATCACTTTGTCAGTGCCAATTCTTGCAGCTTCTTCAAATGGAATGGCTTCACTATGCCAAGGTGTATGCACAAGTTTTTGCCCTTCTTCTCCAGAATGAGTTTTAATGCCATCAATCATATAACCAACACAATCTACTAATCTAATTTGTAAACGTAATTGTTCTTCTCCAAGATAAATATTGGTTCCATGGGCAGGAACAAACTTTGGTTCAGCGGTCATAATTACGTTACCTGGTGAACTTTGTGGAAGCTCATCTTGTGCTCTCAATCTTTCTGATTCCTCTTTTATATTAGGAATAACTACAAGCTCCATTACTCGTTTCACAAAAGTAGATTTACCAACTCGAACTGGCCCTACAACACCAAGATACACATCTCCATTAGTACGCTCAGCTATTTGTTCATAAAGTTTATTTGACATGGATACTCTCCTTTCTTCGCAGTTTAATATATGCACAAAAAAAACGTTTCATGCATACACATGAAACGTTCATTTGATTATTTGGATAACATAAAAACTGGTTCATTTTTTTCATTTACCGTATAGGGAAGTGAATATGCAGGAACGATTGCAAAGTTATCCGTGAGCAAATGACGGATGTCCTCGCCCGGTATTACTTTTGTTTTGTTTTCTTGTAGAATATGATTTAGTTCGATCGAGTAATCTACATACATTTTCCCATCTCCAGTAGCTACTAATGGTAAATGTGTATCTGAGTATGGACTTTGTACGGACAACTCATTTTTGTAGCCCATCTTGTTGTAATCTAGCTTATATACCCCATCTGCTATTGTTTCTGCAATCGGACCATAACCATTAATGCCTTTACGATAATTAATGTCACGCAGTGTATCTGCTATTCGCAAATCTACCAATTTTACTGTTGGATTATCATCAACATCCATTAAAACATACTGATAAATTCCACCTGCTTCATATGAGTTGGCTGGTGACTTACCCATATATCTTGGAATAATCTTTGTAAAATCGATTGGATATTTGATATATTGATCTGTTTCCATATCTCGAGTTTTAATCGGTAATAGGCCACCAGAATCTTCTCTAAAGCTATTAACTGCGGTTTGAACCGCGGTTAGCTGATCTTCATAAGGCAATAAATTTTCGGGCTGTTGTCCACTTTTAAAGCCACAACCAGTTAAAATAAGCACTCCTAAAAGTAAAATTGCTAAAAATTTTAAGTTTTTCATTCGAATCTCCTTACTAAGCTTTTGTTGGATTAAAGATTATATATACCATTGTAATGAAACCGATAAATAACAATATGTATGCGACTAAACCAAATATAGCTTTAAAGAATTTATTTTGAAATTTTGTTTTAACAAAAAACATAAACAACATGGCTAAAAATAAACTACCCATAGAACCAAATGAAATCCACATTTTTTCCATCGATGTAACTAATAACATTGGCTATCCCTCACCTTTCTAAAAATTAGAAGTATTACACATCAAAAAAGAGTTGCAATTTGTACAACCCAATTTGTTTTTTTATACCTTTATATTTTGGTAGAATTATTCAGACTTATAGTAAACACTTCTCTAAGGAGTATCCCAAGCTAGATACTTTGGATGCAAAGTCTTTTTTCTGAACTAACTTACAATAGATGCTAAGATAATCTATAAAATTAAAACGTCTTATAATCCTCTAACTCATGCTTTTTAGTGCGCATCATAAGATTATCCACAGCTTCTTTCGGATTTACATTTTCAAATAATACCGAATAGAGGGCTTCAGTTATAGGCATACTCACTTGTTGTTTTTGAGCAAGCTGATAAGCAGCTTTTGTTGTACGAACTCCTTCTACTACCATCCCTACTTCTTCAAGGACTGCCTCAAGTGTCGCACCTTTGCCAAGTAAATTACCCGCTTTCCAATTTCGGGAGTGTACACTCGTACATGTGGCAATTAAGTCTCCCATACCTGTTAAACCCGAAAAGGTATAGGCTTCGGCACCTAAACTTATACCAAGTCTTGAAATTTCCGCTAAACCTCTTGTAATAAGTGCAGCTTTTGCATTATCACCATAACCTAATCCATCTACAATACCAGCTGCAAGTCCGATTACATTTTTTAAGGCTGCTCCTATTTCTACACCAATAACATCATCATTTGTATACACTCTAAAAGAGTTATTCATAAATAGGTCTTGGATTTTTTTGGCAGCTTTTAAATTCTCACTCGCAGCAGTAATTGTTGTTGGGTGATGTAATACAACTTCTTCTGCATGACTTGGCCCTGAAAGTACTACAATTGCCTCTACTAATTTAGTAGGTAATTCTTCCTCAATCATCTCAGATATCCGTTTTAATGAATTTGGTTCAATTCCTTTAGACACATGAACCAATAGTTTTTTTTCAGTCAGTAAATCTTTCATTTCCTGACAAACTTCTCTAATAGCTTTTGTTGGTACAGCAATTATTATGGTTGTAGCATGAGTAATAGCTATCCCGAAATCATTTGTAGCACGTAAATTATTTGGAAGTATTGTATTTGGTAAATACTTTTTATTTGTATGTTCAAAATTTATTTCCATCGCTTGGTTTTCTCGATGTGACCACAAAAGACAATCATGATTATTATTAGCTAATACCATAGCAAGCGCTGTACCCCAACTACCCGCCCCTAGCACAGTTATTTTCTCCATCCAATTTACACTCCTATCAATTAAGCCTCGGCGAATTGCCCAAAAATTTCACGAGTATGCTCGGAAAAATCTGTATCAATCGCCGGAGGCTACTTAATTCAGCCGGTGTCAGCCTCAAACCAAAGTGTAGGCATTTCAGCATTCTTTGAAATTGAGAACATTTACCTTCGTTTACTCGTCACTATATATGTTACATAGCTAAATATACACTTATATGATTAAGTTCTTGCACGAGTAATGATTCGGATAGGAGTTCCTTCAAAATCAAATGATTCACGAATACGATTTTCTAAAAATCTTTCGTAGGAGAAATGCATCATTTCAGGTTCATTTACAAAAACAACAAACGTTGGTGGTTTAATAGCCACTTGCGTCGCATAGTAAATACGTAATTTTTTCCCTTTATCTGTTGGAGCTGGGTTACGAGCAACCGAATCTTCAATCACTTCATTTAATACAGATGATTGAACGCGAAGTGAGTGATTCTCACTCACTCTATTTACAACCGGTAAGATAGCTTGAACACGTTGTTTTGTTTTAGCAGAAACAAAAACAATTGGTGCATAATCTAAAAATTGAAAATGCTTTCGTATTGATTTTGTCATTTCATTCATTGTTTTATCATCTTTTTCGATAGCATCCCATTTATTCATCACAATAATTACAGCTTTTCCACCTTCATGTGCATACCCTGCAATTTTCTTATCTTGCTCTTGAATACCTTCTTCGGCATTTAATACAACTAAAACGACATCAGAACGTTCTATTGCTTTCAATGCTCTAAGTACACTATACTTTTCTGTCGTTTCATACACTTTACCTTTTTTACGCATTCCTGCAGTGTCAATCATCACATATTCTTGCCCATCAAATGAATATTCTGTATCAATTGCGTCTCTTGTAGTACCAGCAATATCACTTACTATTACTCGGTCTTGTCCTAAGAATGCATTAATAAGGGAGGATTTCCCTACATTTGGTCTTCCAATTAAAGAAAACTTAATGACCTCTTCCCCATATTCTTGATCATTTGGTTCAGGAAAGTTTTTAGCAACTTCATCTAAGAGGTCTCCAAGCCCAAGTCCATGAGACCCTGAAATAGGAAATGGTTCACCCATTCCAAGAGAATAGAAATCGTAAATCATCTCTCTCATATCGGGATTATCGATTTTATTTACCGCTAATACAATAGGTTTTTTTGTTTTGTATAATATTTTTGCTACATACTCATCAGCACTTGTTATGCCTTCACGACCATTTGTCAAAAATATAATTACATCTGCTTCGTCCATTGCAATTTCTGCTTGTTGCTTAATTTGCTCTAAAAAGGGTTCGTCACTTAATTCAATTCCACCCGTATCGATAATGTTAAATTCGTGTGTCAACCAATCTGCTGAACTATATATACGATCACGCGTAATTCCAGGAATATCTTCAACTATGGATACACGTTCTCCTACGATACGATTAAATATAGTTGATTTGCCAACATTTGGCCTACCAACGATTGCTACTACTGGTTTTGTCATTACTTATTCATCCTTCCAACTTCGTCTATTTTGTATTATACAACAAAATGACAAAAGCAGGCGACTTTATAAAATCGCCTGCAGGGTATTTATTAATATTTGACTCAATTTCATAATTCAAAGTTATAGCATAAAACATGAACAATATTAAAGCGAAATATGAGAATATATATAATATACTCTTCATAAATCAAGTTGATTTCCGCTATCGGCGGACGCTTTCCGCGGGGTGAGCGATGAGCCAACACCGCCGCATTCGCGTCGTTTGTGATGGCTCATCTGTCTCACAGAGGAACAAAGGCTAAGAGCGCCACATCGTGTGGCAACGCCTTCGTGACCAACATCCTGTTGGCCTCCGGCTGGAGTCGCCGCCTGTCGCTCCAATCAATAAAATAATCATTTGTTCTTTTTTAATAATTAAATGCTATTAAATGCTATTTATGAAATTAACTCATTTAGTTTTTATTTGTAAAATCTTTTAGCTTGTCTCCTAGTACATCACTTATGGAGAAACCTTTAGACTCTTCTGGTAGTTGATAATCTTCTAAATTATAATCGTTCTCATTTTCGATTAAATCTTTTATGCTTAAAGATAAACGTTTATCAGTACTATTTACATCTAGTACTTTCACTTGAACCTCTTCGCCTTCTTTAAGTATTTCATGAGGTGTCGTAATATGCTTATGAGCTATTTGTGAAATATGAACAAGTCCTTCTACGCCCGGAAATACTTCTACAAAAGCTCCGTAAGAAACAATACGTTTAATAGTCCCTGTTAACACTGCACCTTTAGATGCTTTATCTTCAATATCTGCCCAAGGTCCTGGTAGCGTATCTTTTATAGATAAAGAAATTCTTTCAGAATCTCTATCTACTGATAAGACTTTTACACTTACTTCTTGTCCCTCTGATAACACATCTCCAACATTCTCTAAGTGATCGTGGGAGATTTGGGAAATATGAACAAGGCCATCTACCCCACCAATATCCACGAAAGCGCCGAAAGAAGCAATTCTCTGTACAGTACCTGTTAATATATCTCCACTATGGATATTTTCAAGTGTTTTTTGTTTGCTTACAGCTTTCTCATCTTCTAAAACTGCTTTATGAGAGAGAATTAGGCGATTTTTATCTTTTTCAAATTCAACGATTTTAAAAGTTAATACTTTACCTTTGTAATCTTCAAACGATTCCACGAAATAATCTTCAATTAAAGACGCTGGGATAAAACCACGCACACCTAAATCTACTACTAATCCACCTTTTACTACTTCTTTTACTTCTGTTTCGATAATTTCACCTGAATGGAATTGTTTCTCTAAATGGTCCCATGCTTTTTCCGCGTCTACTTTTCGTTTAGAAAGTACAAAATTAGCATCTTCCACTTTTGTGATCATTAGTTCTAGTTCATCACCAATGGAAACGGCGTCGGATGCTTTTTCAATATGCAAGCTAGATAGTTCACTTATCGGAACTATACCATCAAAAGGTGCACCTTCAATTGTTACGATTGCTGACTTTTCATCTACTTGCGCAACCGTCGCTTTCACTAGATCTCCTTCTTTAAACTCATGTGTGTCGACTAAGTTCATTTCTTCTGACATATGATATCCTCCTTCACAACGTCTCATTACTATTTTATGCGAACTAGCTTAGAAATACAAAAGGAAGCCCTTATCAAATTTTAAAAAATTGATTATTTCATTTTTTATATTGTTCAAGTAATTGACTGATGTTTGACATAATAACCTCTGTTACTTCATCTGGAGATGCTTTTCGCTCTCGAAATGGTTCTATATCAATCATTTCACCAAAAACAATTTTTAACTTTCTAAAAGGCTTATATGGACCAATAATTGCACAAGGTACTACATTAGCTTCTCCTCTGAGTGCAAAGAAACCTGCTCCACTAAAACCTTTTCCTAACGTTCCATCTTTACTTCTCGTTCCTTCTGGAAAAAGTCCTACTACTTCTCCATCCTTTAAAAGTTTTATAGCGCGTCGAAGAGCATCACGATCACTCATTCCTCTTTTTACAGGAAATGCGTTAACCCCAGGAAGAATGCTTTTTAGAATAGGAATATGAAACAATTCTTCTTTTGCCATAAAATGTACTGGTCTAGGAGCATTGATACCAACAACAGGTGGATCCAGTGCTTCTATATGGTTGGAACATAAGAGAATGCCTCCGTCTTTAGGAAAGTTCTCTGCTCCGATTACTTCAAATCGATAAATTGGTTTTAAAGCTGCATATACTACAGTTTTCGCAAATGAATAGAGGTACATATTAGATCATCCTTTCTTTTGCAAGTTCCATAATTTTCTCTGATACTTGTTCTATAGTAAGAGAAGTTGTATCAATGAATATCGCATCTTCTGCTTTTATTAGCGGAGAAGCTTCCCGTTCACTATCCATTTTGTCTCGAAGTGCTATTTCTTTCATAAGGATTTCTATATTTGTACTGATCCCTCTTTTTTGATTTTCTAGAAAACGTCTTTTTGCTCTTTCTTCTACGCTTGCAGACATGAATACTTTTAGCTCTGCGTTTGTTAATACATGAGTCCCAATATCACGACCATCCATAACTATACCGCCGTTTTTCCCCATTTCTAACTGTCTTAATACCATTTCTTCTCGTAAATTAGCATGTGCTGCAACAATTGAAACAGAAGCAGTTACTTCTTCGGAACGAATTTCCTCAGTTATTTCCTCATTATCCAAAAATACTATTTGTCCTCTTGAAGACGGCTTCAGTTCAATAGATGTTTCATCTAATAATTTCGTTAACTTTTCACCGTCTTGCAAATCTATGTTAAATTGGATTGCTTTATACGTTATTGCTCGATACATTGCCCCTGTATCCACATATGTATATCCTAGTAGTTCTGCAGTTTTTTTGGCAATCGTACTCTTTCCAGCCGCTGCAGGACCATCAATTGCTATTTGTATTTGTTTTGTCATAATGTAGCCCTCCACTCTATTCAAGTTTATTTTATCATAAAACGTTACGTAAAAAAAAAGCCTGTATTCACAGACTTTTAATTCATTTCTCTTTTTCTTAAAAGTAGTTGACGCTCAAAACAAAATCGAACAATCTGTTGTTTATCCATATCATCTGTATCTGTAAATTGTAGAGACGCAAGTTTTTGTTGCCCTCTTTCCCATATTCGTATAGCTGTTGCGGTGGTTGAAACATACTTAATGTCACCATTATTAAATGCAAGCGGAAGTATTAAAGAGATTTCGTCTCCATCTTTAAATTCAACTTCTCGATTTAATATAACAGCTGATCCACCAGCACTGATATCATCGGTTACAAATTGATATCTTTTATCTTCAAACTGGACTGAAATATCCAAAGATGTACTAACACGTACGAAATCTCTTCTTTGGATTTTAATAATTTCCGAATCACCAGGCCAAGAAAGCTTAATCATCGGAATTTGTCCTTTTCTTTTTCCCAATACTTCAGTTTGAAAAGCGAAAGCAGCTTTCGATTCTTCCACATAAGTTGCACGAATTTGAGCACCTTCAGTTAAAAATACAGTTCTATTTGTCGCGATGTCAATTGGATAATCTACATAAACAAAATGTTCATCTAAATCAACTACTTTACAACGATATTTCTCTTCTTTTTCTACAAAAGTCGGTTCTAGTATTAGAATCGTCCCTAGTTTGATTTTCATAAGTAATCCCTCTTTAAGTGTGATTATAGTTCTATTATGACACTTAAAGGAATTAATTTCTATAAAATATTTTAAAGACACTAGTACTTTTTATTCCAATTATCAAAAAAACCTTTTTTGTAACAGGAATGCTACAACTGCTTTAGTTATGGTAGTTTTTCTGCGTTTAAAATCTCATGATTTTCTGTATCAATATAAATTTTGTATGTGCCAATAGAATCATTTTTAGTCAAAATTTCATAGGCCAAGCGTTGTTGTAGTTCCTTGTTTTCTACATATGACAATCTTTCTTCTTCCACAGAAAAATTATTTGAAAATAACTCTTTATAATTTAATGGTTTAATTGCTTGTGGCTCGATTTTTTCTTTTTGAATATATTCCATTGCATTTAATCCTAACAATTCACCATTATCTTTTGCTATTTTTAACTGTATTCCATCAGCATAGATAAGCGCTTTATTATTTGCATCTATTCTTGCAAAGGCTAAATGCCAAGCAATATTATTTTCTCGAAAATCTACCATTTCAGTATCTGCATAATCAAATGACTTCATATAACCCTTCGCCTTTTCTTTCATCTGCTCCACGCTAATAGTTGTTTTTTCAAACGGTCTTTCCATTAAAAAAGATAATAAATGTCCTCCTTTTTTCGTAAAGTCCGCATAACCAATACGTATACCCTTGTGATACTGTATATGATAAAAAGGATATGGAGCGTTGTTTGAGCTTTCCGTAATATGAATTGTTGCATCCTTTAATTCGGGAAATAACTTTGCAAATTTGTTTTTTACTTGATCAATACTTACTTCCGAATCTTGAATATGTTGCAGATCCTTCTTTTTTTGATTATCTGTTTCACTAGCTGTCATTGGAAAGTCGCTTTCCGTATAAGCTTTTACAGAATTACCTAGTGCTTTCCAAGTATTTTCATTATCTTTATTTACTTTATTTAATACAAATTGATTCACAATATAATCTTTTTTTCCTCCATCTTTAGTCGTAAATGCCCATTGATCGGATAGTTCTCTTAAATTTTCACGGGCAGATGTCATATTTTTTTGCCATTCTTCTATTGGTACTTTCCCAGTCTTCACAAGAGATGCACCATTACCTATTCTCGTTAAATAGTTCATCCATACAGTTGAAGTTTCGTGATCTATAGGTAAGGCAGAAATGGATGCTCTTACATCGGAGGATAGTCTCCAAACTTCATCAAGAGGTTTATCAAGTGCCTGTTTGTCTTTGAACATTAGAGTTTGATCAATGGAGTCACTTAGTTTTGTCAGTTTTTCAGATGCTGAAGTTAATTGATTGGAATATTGTATAGCAAGCGCATTTTCTAAACGTGTATTCTTACTTTGGACAGAAAAATGATACACAAGGAATATGACAGCGACAGAAGCAATTATCCATATAAATTTTTTCATTTTATCTCCTTATGAGCAAAAAATATGCTGTCCGATTGTTTTAATTTGTGGTCGTGACCAAATCCATTTACTAGTTGCTGTTTTCGGGTTGAAATAATAGATTGCATTTTCCGAAGGATCCCAACCGTTCAATGCATCTAGAACCGCTTCTTTAGCTCTTTCATTTGGCTCTAACCAAATCTGACCATCAGCTACCGCAGTAAATGCTAATGGTTGAAAAATTACTTCAGAAATTGTATTTGGAAAATCCGGATGCTCTACCCTATTTAAAATTACAGCAGCTACTGCTACTTGCCCTTCATATGGTTCACCTCTTGATTCACCATACACTGCATTTGCTAAAATTTTTAAATCTTTTTCTGAGTATTTCGGTGGAAGTTGCATTTTAGTACTTTCAGCCTTCTTGTTTTTTACTTGTTTTCCTAAGTCTGTGCCACCATAATAGGTAAAACTATTTCCTTTATTTATTTGTTCATGTACCCATGCTTTGTTAAATTCTGAAGCACTAACAAGCTTTTTCTTTGTTGCTTCTCCTAGTAAACCATCAACTGGAAGTCCATATTTTTCTTGGAAGTTCCTTAACGCCCAGTAGGTGCTATATCCAAATTTCCCATCAATCTCGCTTTTATAATATCCGATGAATTGGAGTCTAGCCTGTAATTCAATCACATCATCACCAAAAGCTCCACGCTCTAATATTTGAGTGGAGAAAGCCTGTGTAGATTCTCCTTGATTGATGAATGAATAGCTAATCGTACAAATGACCAAGCTAATAAGGATGTATTTTATTTGTTTCAAACGACATCTCTCCTTTATACATAGCTTGGATAATAAATCCCTAAATATACAAAAAAAATCTAGCATTTAGCTAGATTTCTCTTTTACAAAATATTCATGGTTTTCAAATCTTTTAGTCCGCATAAATATATGGGCTTTCTTTACTCTAGATAAACCAAATATCCATAAAAATAACATGAAAGGAACGATTAAAATCAAGTCAATTCCATTAATAAATAGTATACTATTATAAATACAGTGCAACACAAATGAAGTTAGAAATGAATAAGTAATTTCAAATTTAGCCGTTTTAGAATCGGTAAATTTAGCTCTTCCTAAATAATATCCCATCACTACACCAAATAATGCGTGACTTGAAACCGGTAGTAATGCACGTAAAAAAGCCTGGTCCATTCCATAATTTAATAAAAATAGTATATTCTCTACGGTTGCAAACCCAAGGGAAACACTAGCTCCGTATAAAATTCCATCATAAGGATCATCAAACTCAACATGTTTATAAATAGCAATAATTAAGATTAGCCATTTAAAAAATTCTTCTAACGCACTTGTTACTAAGGCTTGATGAACAAAAATAGAGGATAGTACTTTTTCTTCCTCGATTACATGTTGTATAAATAATATTGGGAAAGTTAATATGGCGCCATATATAAATGTATGTAACAATAATTTTGAAGGTTCTTCTGAAATTTCTCTTCTTAAATAGAAATAACTTAAAAGCGCAAGTGCCGGAGCAATTGCAACGGAAAGTAGTATGAACATATTTTTACTCCTTCCACTTAAATCATTTGCTTCGACGTAATTATTCCGTAAGCGGTACTTGTGCTTGAGGATGAAATATAAAGTAAATCTATTCCATCCATTGATCACATATGAGTGTGGCCAATTTTTATTATACATTACATTTTAGATAATTTGTAAAAATTACGGAGGTATTTTTTTGAAAACTATATTACTAATTCATACTGGTGGAACAATTTCCATGCAGGTACAAGCAGAGACAGGAGCAGTCATACCGACAGATAATAATCCCCTTATATTTGAGGGAGAAAAACTTAAAGAACACGCTAATATTATTGAAATAGAAGCTTTCAACCTACCTTCCCCTCATGTAACGCCAACAGAAATGCTCATTTTAAAGCAGTTAATTGAACGCTATACTAAGGAAATGAAAATTGATGGTGTTGTTATTACCCATGGAACAGACACACTGGAAGAGACGGCATACTTTCTAGACCTTTCTGTGGAAACAGCAATCCCAATCGTTCTTACAGGAGCAATGCGCTCTTCCAATGAAATTGGATCAGATGGGCTATACAATTTATTGTCTGCAGTTAAAGTTGCATGTTCAGATGATGCAAAAGAAAAGGGAGTTCTAGTAGTATTAAATGATGAGATACACACAGCGGAAAACGTGACAAAAACCCATGCCAGCAATGTTAGTACATTCCAGAGTCCACAATATGGACCAATTGGTTTTATTTCAAAATCAATTGTCCATTTTCATCATTCGCCTAATCATCGTGCCGTGTTCCCAATTCAAGCTATCACGAAAAGGGTGGCATTATTTAAAGTATATGCAGGAATGGAGCCAGATTTATTAGAAGCTTCAGTAAAATTAGGTTATGACGGAATTGTTTTAGAAGCATTAGGTCAAGGAAACGTACCGCCAAGCCTCGTTCCAATTATTGAAGAAATTTTGAAAAAAGAGATACCGATTGTGCTTGTTTCTAGATGCTTTAATGGAATCGCACAGGATGTATATGGATACACTGGTGGTGGAAAAGGTTTAAAAGAAAAAGGTGTAATTTTCACAAAAGGTTTAAATGGACAAAAAGCGAGACTCGCGCTACTTATTGCACTTAATCATTCCGATCAAAGCAAAGCAATGGATAATATTTTTTCTATTTAAGAAATGCACAAGCGCCTATGTCTACCTTGACAAGTCGCTCTTTTACGACTTTAGAAATAGGTTTAAACCCTTTTGGATAATAAAAGAAAAGATTGTTTCTTACTCATACAGAGAACTCCCGAAGATACAATCTCGGGAGTTCTTTTAATTCTTTATTTGGTGTAGACTTCCTATTTTTCATGGCCAAAAAATATATATACTTTCTTAGTCTGTTAAAAGTGAAAGGAATTTTAACTGTCTTGTCGATTTCTAGCTATTTCTTGAGCAATTTGCCCACCATGAAAACGTCCGTTCTCAATGAAAATTTCATTTGCATTGTTACCTGCAGCAATAACGCCTGCTATAAAAACACCTTTTACATTCGTTTCCATTGTCACCTCGTTAATTGACGGCCTTCCAGTCACAGGATCGATTTGGACTCCCATTTTTTCTAAAAAAGAATGATTGGGATGATAACCTGTCATTGCAAATACAAAATCATTTTCAATTTGAAATTTACCATTTGATCCCTTTAAATATGCGAACTGTTCATCAACGGAAAGGACTTCTGTATTAAAAAACATGTCAATTTCTCTATTCCGAACAAGCCCCTCAAATTCTGGTAAAATCCAAGGCTTAATACTTGGAGAATAATCACTACCTCGATATGAAACAGTCACATTTGCTCCTGCTTTGTGCAACTCTAGGGCTGCATCAATTGCAGAGTTTTTACCACCGATTACTAAAACATCTTGAGCAAAATAAGGATGACCTTCTTTAAAATAGTGAAATACTTTTGGTAACTCTTCACCAGGGATGTTCATATAATTTGGTTGATCATAATAACCTGTAGCAAATATTACATATTGGGATGTATAGATCGCTTTTGAAGTAGTAATTAGGAAATTATTTTCTATTTTTTCAACAGTTTTTACATGTTCATATTTATTTACTTTAATGTCCTTTAATCTTGCAACTTCTCTATAATAAACTAAGGCTTGATTTCTTTTTGGTTTTCTTTCTTCAACAATAAATGGTACATTACCAATCGCTAATTTCTCACTCGTACTGAAAAAGGTTTGGTGTGTAGGATAGTTATAAATTGCTTCAACAATATTTCCTTTTTCAATAACAACATAATTTAATCCAATTTCTTGTATAGAAATTGCCGCAGCTAATCCGCATGGACCCCCACCAACAATTAGTACGTCAACATTTTGTTCCAACCTTAAAACTTCCTTCCATCTTACTTCTAATTATTTTCGTCTACTTTTCCAAATAAGGTAATAATATGGCATTCTGACTTTGCCCCTAGTCTTAAAGGAACACCTGTTGTACCAAATCCATTACTAATAAGTTCTGAGCTATTTTCTTTTTGCCTAAACGTACCATTTTCATAAATACCAAATGGACCAAATCGTATTTGGCCGCCATGTAAATGGCCTGCCAACAATAGATGTGGGCAAATTATTTTTTTAGCATTATGAAAGAATTCTGGTGCATGAGATACAAAAATAATAATATCATCTTTAGATACATTCTGAAACGCATCATATATTTTAACCCTACCACTAAATCCATCATTAATTCCAACAAGACGAATTATTGATTGACCAATTATTATTCCTGTAGATGTATTGTTTAATATGTGTACATCATATTCGTTTAATATTGAATTTAATTGCTTTTCTCCTATTTCTCGATCGTTATTACCGTATACATAATAAACGATTCCTAGTTTACTTAACTGCATGATGTTTGCCTTTGTTCGTGCTATTGGGACTCCTTTTTCGGTTAAATCCCCTCCAATCACGACTATATCTACTCTCCCTTGAAGAGAATTAATTAGTTTCTCTGGTATTTTTCTTCGATGAATATCTGAGATAAAAAATACATGAAACTGTTCCCCATCCTTCATTTCTTTAATGATGATGGAATGTTTTTTTACGTTAACTTGAAATGCTAAAGTCAGCATATACAAAAGTAAAATAACAATGAAGATTATAAAAAGTAAAATAAGATAATTCACTAAAAAAATCCTCCTACTTAAAAATACAAAAGGACAGGGATATCCCCTGTCCAGTATCACATTTATCGAGCTGATTATGAATCTTTAAAAATGTGTAATACACGAAAACCGGACTTTTCAAAATCTGCTATAATCTTTTCCAGTTTCTCATCATTGTCAATTTTTAAAACAATTCTGCGCGCAAGTTTATCCGTTTCATCAAATGTAACTAATGAAATGACAGGTGTATGATATTTGTGTAATATATCGGATACTTTTAATATTCGCCCTTCTGATTCAACAGAGGTAAATGTTATTCTTGTTCCCTTACTATTCATACCGAATGCGCTACGGAATTGAGTAATTGTATCGTATCTAGTCACTATTCCAAGAAATTTTCCCTCATCTAATACTGCGATGATTGGAAAATCATACAACTTTATTAATGCACTTTCAAAAACATCATCTATATTTACGAAGACATCTTCTCTTACAACTACATCCATTACAGTCGTTTGGTTTAAGAAGATTTCTCTGTCGACATCACTATAGAAATAGGCTTTGTATAAAAGATATTTATTAAACATTCCTTTATACATTCCGTTTTCAATTATCGGTAATGCATCAATTTCTTTCTCATCTAATTGTTGGAGTGCTTCCATCAAAGAAGCATTACCATTTACAGTCAAACATTTTTCTTTCGGAATCATTACACTTTTAACAAACATATAAGCACCTCTTCCATTACAGATTAATGATATATATTCGACAAATGCGCTTAATATCCCTTCTTCTAATTTTTAAGGTAAGATGAGTTTTTGACCAGCTGAAATACTGTTAGATTTTAGTCCATTTGCAGCTCTTATTTTTTCCACTGCGTTAGGATCTTTATAATAATTAATAGCTATTCGATAGAGTGTCTCATTAGCTTGAACTATATGTGTTTTTTGCTGAGAAACCTCTTTTGTTTCTGTTTTTGGCTCTGTTTGTTGTTCTTTTTTTGGTTCCTCTACTTTAGAATTTTCTTTTATTTCAGTTTCTGGTATAGTCTCTTTTGGATTTTGTTCTTCAACAATCTCTGTTTTATTCTCTTCATTATCTTCCTTATTGTCATCTTTACCAGTATTAGAAATCGGTTTTGTTTCAACTGTTATGACACCTGGACTTGCAACGTCTTCAACCTTTCCAGTGTAGAAAAATTGAACATAAATTAAAAAACAAACTGGTATTAAAATAAAGATAAAAAATAATGTAGGTATTAATAGGTTTTTAGTTTTTTTCTTTTTTTTCTTTGTGTAGCTGGATCTTCTACTTCTTCTAGACTCCGTCATATCTTCCTCAACACCAATTGACTGTCTATGCTCATCTATTTTTTTTTGGTAATCATCTTGTTTCATATTGTTCGAACTCCATTCATTTCCTTCTTTTCTAATTCTATTATGACGAATTTTGTAGAAAAAGTAAACTTCCCAACAATATTACTGTGGAAGCAATTCATTTAGCCTGAGTTTCCAATTGAGTTGTCTTTTCTCTTCATCCTGTTCGATTCTTTTTGTGAGCACGCGATGAATGTCAAACGAACAAACACTACAACAGTTTACCGGCCGTTCATTTAATTGTTCTTCGAAGTTGTTTAACAGTTGCTCCCTTATACACTTTTCATTTCGAAATAAGTTAAACAATTGCTGTATTTCGGTCCATTTCTTCGCTTTGATGTCATTAAACAATTTAGTTGTTTCTTGTTCAGTTAAAATCTCTTTCCAATAATTTAAAATACGAAAAGTCGTTTCAGGGAGTTGTATTTGTTTATTTTCCGATTGATAGACAAGTTTTATATCATCTTCCTGGGGAAAGTCCTGCATTGCAACGTAAAAGGCTTGCTCGACGTCTGAATCTGTATATACAAGCGAGGCTACAGATTGTTCACCATCTCTTGCGGCTCTTCCGACTTCTTGCATATAGCTAGCCATTGATGTTGGAATATGATCATGAATTATTTGTCGAATATTATTTTTATGTATACCCATTCCAAAAGCATTTGTTGCACAAATCCATTCCAATTCACCTTGTTGAAACTGTTGCTGAATTAAAACGCGATCATCTTGCTCCATTTTCGCATGATAAAAAGCAACTCTAACTCCTCTATTCCGTAATTCCTCTGCATAAAACTCCGTTTTTTTTCGAGATTGAGTATATAAAATCCCAGGACCATTAGTTGTTTTTATTCGTCCTAAAATCCATGCTAGTTTCTCTTTTTTATTTTCCAATTGTTGTACTTCATACGCAATAGAGGGACGATCTAACGAATGAATAAATTCATATGGTTCTTTCATATGTAAAGTGCTTTTTATATCTTGAATAACATTTTTTGTTGCTGTAGCTGTTAAAGCAAGAACTCGCAAATTAGGATAAGCTTCTAGCCATGTAGAAATTCTCAAATAATCTGGCCGAAAATCAAAACCCCATTGCGAAATACAATGAGCTTCATCCGCTACTATATATGCTATTTCAATATTAGAAAGTGCTTTTTTAAAACGTTCATTTTGAAGCATTTCAGGAGAAGTGAATATAAATTTATAAGCTCGTAAATTTTGAAGGACGAATTTTTTTTGTTCAAAAGTTAAAAACGAATTAATTGCTACAACTCGTTTTTCTCCCAACATTTTTAATTGTTCCACTTGATCCTGCATGAGTGATAATAATGGTGAAACGATAACTACCGTACCTTCCATCAAATAAGCTGGTAATTGAAATAATAACGATTTTCCCATTCCAGTTGGTAAAATAGCTACTACATCTCTTCCTTTTAGGACTTGTTGGATTATTTCTTCTTGCCCTTCTCGAAAAGATGAGTAACCGAATTTTCGTTGAAGTATCTCAATTAACTCATCCATTTACCTCTTCTCCTTTCGTGAGTGCAATTCTTATTTGGAAAAAACTAAGTTCCGGTAACTGCTCTCTAATACTTTTAATTTTTTTGGTTTGTAACTTCCTGGATATATACAATACTTTTCGTATTTGTTCCGCAGAAATAAAAGAAATGTAGGGAAAATCGCGTTTTGCAGAGACTATTTCAACTACATGGTCTTCAATTGTATTTAATTTTAAAGATCGCAATTCTGCAATTTTTTTGATACCATACCCTTTTGCAAATAACTCATAAGTTTTCGTTGCTGAGTCAGTGAGCGGAGTATGCACTTCAATATTTTCAGTAAGTATAAACAAGTCAGGAAACTTTTCGAGAGTTAACTTTTGTAAAATAATATGTAAGCATTCAATAAATAACAGTTTCAAATCGATAATTCTTTTATTGTAATGCCGAGCAAGTTGCTCCCATGTATTCCCACTTTTATCATTTCCACTTAGTCGATAAACAAATAACTCAGGGTGTATATCTTGAAAAATTGGATCTTCAAATAATCGCTCTAATTGTTGCTTAATTGCAACTACAAATGTTTTATCTTGAAAGTTCCTCGTTAATAAATAGTTCTTTACAAATTGATGAATCTCAAGACTTTTTTGATTTGGAATAAACCTTCTTTCATTCGCTTGAAAATTGGACAATGTTTGTACAACTAACTCGACTCTACCCCAAAAAATAAGTTCATTTCCTCTATATAACCAACCATTATATAAAGGCTTTTTCATTGAATTGACTAAAAGTAAACCTTTTTCCGTTAATGAAATGGTTGACTCATTTATATTAATATATCCATTAAATAATAATGTTGAAATTTCTTCATCATATTCTTCTTTTGATATTTTAGGATAAATTGAGAAAAATGGATGTAAGTTAAAATAAGTAACATCCTGAATTGTTTGTCCAGATTTTTTTCCTTTTAACAAATAAAATGGTGCTGTAGATGATCTCTCACCTTGAAATTTATGGATGATTAATAATAACAGTTGTTGAAAATACAATTGAAATACCTCTCATCTTAAATGTATTTTTGTTGAAATGTCGAGTAAACACCTTTAGAATGAATAAGATAGCTTATTCTTGTAAGTAGATATAAAGGAGAGAATATTGTAATGGCTAAATATACAATTGTAGATAAAGATACATGTATCGCATGTGGAGCTTGTGGTGCCGCTGCACCAGATATATACGATTATGATGATGAAGGTATTGCTTTCGTTATCCTAGATAATAACATGGGTACTGCTGAAGTACCAGACGAATTACTAGAAGATATGGAAGATGCATTTGAAGGTTGCCCAACTGATTCTATTAAAGTGGCAGATGAATCATTTGAAGGCGACGCATTAAAGTTTGAATAAAAAAAGCGCAAGAGTCACTTTAAGTGTATTTTGTCTTCACTAATTCCTGAGTACTTTGGACGAAACATAGGCTACATTATTACCATTTACTTTTTGGATCGTGAAGTGACTGAGTCACTTCACGATCCATTTTTTTGGTAATCTTGTGACGGATATTTGTCCGTTGACCTCTTGGAATATGTGTGGACATAATGCGTTTGGTTTTGATAATGAGAGAAAAAATGCTCCCCCTACTCATCTAAGAGCTTCCGAAGATACAATTTCGTAAGCTCTCCCCTTCCTTACCTTTAAAACCTATTTATTTTTTCCCCTAGTTCCGCTTGTCATAGGGATTAGCAAATGAAAGTGCCAAACTTTGCGAAGTTTCTTTCGTATTTGCAAGGTGCAAAAAATTGTTTTCGCTAGCAATAGCATCTCTTACTTAAGTACCACTCACTTTATAGATTGGAGTGAAAGGTGGCGACTCCAGCGGGAGGCCAACTGGATGTTGGTCACGAAGGCGTTGCCACACGATGTGGCGTTCTTAGCCTTTGTTCCTCGGAGACAGATGAGCAATCACAACGAACGCGTAAGCGGCGGTGATGGGCTCACCCCGCGGAAAGCGTCCACCTGAAACGGAAATCCGCGGTATTATTTAATTCTTTAAACTACTCTGAACACTGTTTTTGCAAGAAGATAACCAATAATCCATATTCTTTCTTTAAATAAAAGGTCGTTTCTCTTAAAAAGAGAAACGACCTTATTTTAATTAGTATTTGGAATGCTGAATGTTCTGTTCACCTTATCAAGCAATGGCTTCATTCGCTTAAATAAAACTATCATTACAATCGTCACTAAAATACCCTTTATTAAATTAAACGGTAAAATACCGAAAATAATCGTATTAAATAGCGCAGTACCTGTCTCCATAGGGAAATTCAAAAAATAGGAATACATAGGTAAAAACACAAAATAATTAAGCACGCTCATCCCTATTGCCATAGATATAGTTCCAGAGAATAGACCATACATAATCCCTTTTGAAGATGATGCTTTGCGATAAATTACATATACCGGTGTTAAAAATAAAATACTTGTTACAAAGTTAGCCATATGCCCTACTGGGACACCGGTAGGACTACCAGAAAACAACCAATCTAATACGTTTTTTAGTAATGCTACTAGAATACCTGCAATCGGACCCATTGTAATTGCTGCAATTAATGCAGGTATATCACTAAAATCTACCTTCAAATAGGCTGGTAACACTGGTAATGGAAATGCAAGTAGCATCAATACAAACGAAACACTACTTAACATAGCGATTGCAATAAGCATTCGCGTCTTACTTTTTGACATAATATACTCTCTCCTTTTGCGATTCACTCCACAAGAAGAAAAGTTCAGAACGTATTCCGTACTCAAAAAATCCCTTAAGCTAAAAAAATTGCTTAAGGGAGAAACAAGGCACACTAAAATAAGCGTATCCGTACTTGAGTATACGAAAAACGACTGTACCTTCACCTTCTCCCATCCAGACTATACTGTCGGCTTTGGAATTTAACCAAATCCTGCCTTAACGGCTCGCGGGCTCAAGAAAAAAATCTTCTAATACCGCCGATCGGGAATTACACCCTGCCCCGAAGATGAATCAATATTTTTTTTCTTCAAGATAATATCTTGAATTACTATCATCTTAACAAAAATAAAACAGACGTGCAATACAACTGTTTCAATATAGATGCATAAAAAGAATGCTAACCAATAAGATTACTAATGGCTAGCATTCAAAAAAATTATTTTTCTTCCATAATAAAACCGTTAGGACCTAATGGAATTGGAAGAAATTTTGATAAATCAAATTCTGCCCATTGCTGTTGAACAACATTTTCTAGCTTCACTTCTGTTCCAAAGCTGGCAGCTGTAAGAGCAAATGCTTCAATTAGTCCCGTTGCAGCAAATGAATCCATAGTTTTCAAATCTAGTGGATCGGTAAATCGAATAATTGCTTTACCACCAACATTAGAATAGTCAAACGTAACATTGGATGGAATGACTGAAGTATAGATGTCGTTATTTGACTCTTTCATTGCCAAAAATGCTTCTGAGATAGAATTGTACTTAGCACTAAAATTAGGTGATAAATAGCTTTTTCCACTTTGGGCAACGTAGTAAAAATAATTATGATAACCTAGCTTTCCATCCAATTTAATTGGTTCATTCAGAGTCCCTACCTGATTCCACTCAATTGGTGAACCGTCTTCATTTAATACTTCAATGGAATCGAAATCATTAAATATTTCATTGATTGAACCCCAATACGGACCTAGTGTACCTGAAGCAATGTCGTATCCATGGTTCTCAGGCAAATAATGCTTCAAAATCTTGCCTTCCTCTATGAAGTACCCTTTATATGGATGATATTCATCAAACCCCAATGCTTCTTCGTCAATTCGGCTACCAAAACGTTCATATAATTGAATACTATTCGGATTCATGTTAGGAAAATCTTTTTCCATTTGTTTCTTTGGAATTATTATTGTGATCGGAACAGATAATGCATTCTCTATTAACGAAAAATGAAATACTGTTCCCCCATTTAAACTTTCTTTGTAAACTGAGTTGGTTTTGTCCAATGGTACTAACTCTATATGAGAATCATCAAAACTAGAAATTGTCATCATTGAGTTAGATTGTTCAGTTTCCGTATCATCACTTGTTAGAGTTGCTTTCTCGTTAGTATCCATTGAACGCATATCTGACATTTTATTGCTCTTTTGTTCAATGGATTTGCTTGCAATCAAAGAAGATTCTTTATCATTGAAAAAGGATGAAACTAAAAACGTAAGAATAAGGATGGAGGCAATAGAAACAGCAAAAGGTAGCCACTTTGTTAAAGTTACACGAGTAGTTCGTCTTTTTTCATTAATCTTTTGATTTTCTATTTCCATTTTCACCCGTTTATACACATCTTCTTTTGAACGTTGATCTGTAAATTTGGGCATTTTATTTAAAAGCTCATCTAGTGCTTCTTCATCTTTTTTCCATTCACTCATGATGAACATTACCCTCCTTTTCTGTTACAGACAATCGTTCACGAAGAGCTTTTATCGCTCGATGTTGAGTTGTTTTTACTTTCCCTTCTGTCCAGTTTAAAATTTGAGCTGTTTCAGCAATGGAAAGTTCCTGAAAATAACGCATAATAATAACCATTTTTTGATCCCCTGTACAATCATCCAATGCGATGAGTAAAGACCTCATTTCATCGTTTAATTGCACCGAGTCTTCTGGAAGCATTTCAGTCGAAGCAAGCTGCATTGTTTCCCAATCAAAAGACTCGAACAACCTTTTTTTCCTTACTGTTTGTTTCCTAAAATGATCAATGGCAACATTTTTCGCGATTGAAAATAGCCATGTTTTCTCTGAGCTCTTCCCTTCAAATCTGCTATACGCCCTAAGAACACGCACATATACCTCTTGGACCAAGTCTTCCGCAGTTTGTCTATTTTTAACCAAATAGATGAGAAACTGAAAAACGTCTTGATGATAACTATCATACAAGCGGTGGAAAACGGAGTCATTCATATGCTCCCCCCGTTCTTTCAATTAGTCGTTCATGAACCTTTTTTGTTTCACTAAATCATGGGCAACCTGATAATGAATTTTGTACCTACGCCAAGTTCACTTTCTACGGATAAATTACCATCATGACGCTCTACAATATTTTTAGCGATAGCTAGCCCAAGACCAGTTCCACTTTTCCCCCTTGTTCTTGCTTTGTCTGCTTTATAGAAACGTTCAAATACGTAAGGAAGATCTTCATTTGGAATACCATATCCTGTATCTTCCACTTCAACAATCAATTGATGGTTCCGTTGAAATAATCTCACGGTTACTATGCCGTTTTCTTCCGTGTGTCTCAATGCATTATCGATTAAGTTCGTAAGTACTTGCTCCATACGATCCTCATCTATTTCTAGAAATAGGGGTTCTATAAGTTTTTGTTCAAACTTTAATTGAACACTTTTTTCCTTTGCTATTTGATCAAACTTTTGCGTAATTCGTTCGATCGTTGGAATTATGGAGACTTTCTCTCTGTAAATACTTAAATATCCCGACTCTAGACGTGCTAAGTCTAAAAGCTCTGTTACTAATCTGCCCATACGTTTTGACTCATCATAGATAATACGAATCATTTCTTTTCTATCTTCTTCTGTCGTAACTACATCATCTATTATCGCTTCGCTATACCCTTGAAGCATGGAAATTGGTGTTCTAAGCTCATGTGATACATTGGCAATAAAATCTGAACGCATTTTGTCTAATCGATGCTGTTCGGTCATATCTCTAAGAACAACAACTGCTCCCCTTACCGAGTCTTTACTATAAAGCAAACTAATAGATATATCGAAGTAGAATCCTTTAATCTCAAGCTCTTCTTCTAATTCTTCTTCAAAATTAAATACATGATCGAGTAAATGGTATAACTCTGCTGGTAAGTGAGATTTATCCTTTGTTTCGTTATCAATATTCCATTTTTTAAAGAGTTTATCAGCTTGAGGATTACTGACCAATACATTAAAGTCTTTGTTAAATGTAATAACTGCATCGGTCATAGAAGTTAAGATATTAGAAAGCTGTTCTTTTTCTTGGTTAATTACTTCCACATGATGTTTTAACTGTCTGCCCATTCGATTAAATGCCGATCCTAGCTCGCCTATCTCATCCCTTTGTAGTTGAGGAACTTTCGTCTCAAAATTTCCTTTTGCTAATTCTAAAGCAGCTTCTCGCATCGTTCTTAAGGGAGAGGTAATTCTGGAAGTTAAAAAGAACGAAAACATGGTAGTTAAGAGTAATGCAATAAAACCAGATAAAAAAACTATTCTTGTTGTATGATTAGAAGTTTTGTTTACGACTTCTAAGCTTTGGTAAATAAAGACTGCTCCATGAATTTCCTTATCTGACTCAAAAGGCGAGGCTAAAATAATATAAGATTCCATTTGGTCTTCTTTTGTCATGGATGGCATTAACATTTTTTTAATAATTGTATTATTCGATATATAAACTTTCGTAAGGTCAGGATCTTTCAATAATTTATTCTTTATCACATCTTTGTTTAATCCATCATGAACCGATAAAAAAACAGATTCAGAGTTTCTGACGATTAAAGCGTTTGTCTCTGCTCCTAGAATATCTTTTATGATTTGAAGGGAATCTTCCACTTTATCGTATTGTTCAACTATTTTCCCAATCGTTGCTGCCTCTTGTCTTAATGTTTCTTCTGCTTGCTGAGTATGAAAATTTTCCAAAAATTCTAGCATTAAAACGGTTACAATAAACAACACAAATAAAACGAGAAGCAGTATGGTTCCCCATAGCTTCCCGACAACACTATTCCAAATTCTATTCATTGACAATCTCAAATTTGTAACCAACACCCCAAACGGTTACAATCATTTTCGCAGATTTTTCGGAAACTCTATTTAACTTTTCACGTAAACGTTTTACATGGGTATCTACAGTACGAAGATCACCGAAGAAATCATAATGCCAAACTTCTTTCAGTAATTGTTCCCGATCAAATACTTTATCAGGTGCCTTCGCCAAGAAATAGAGTAATTCATACTCTTTCGGAGTTAAACTAACCTCTACTCCATCCGCTGTTACACGGTGAGCATCGTGGTCAATCGTTAAATGAGGGAATACAACGATATCTTTTGATGCAGACGTTCCTTGCACTGGAGACAACACGGAAGAACGTCTAAGAATAGCTTTAATACGCAAAACTACTTCCCTTGGACTAAAAGGTTTCACTATATAGTCATCTGCTCCTAGTTCAAATCCTTCTACCCGATTTGCCTCCTCACCTTTAGCAGTTAGCATAATAACAGGGGTTTCTTTATGCTCGCGCAATTCAGTAATTACTTCAATACCATCTTTTTCGGGCATCATGATATCTAATAATATGCAACTATATTCATTTTCTAATGCAAGTTGTAAAGCGACTTCACCATTTTCTGCTTCTTCAACTTCATAGCCTTCTCTTTCTAAATACATTTTCAACAGGCGTCGAATTCGATCTTCATCATCCACTACTAAAAGTTTAATCATTTCAGACATATTTATCATACCTCTCTATCAACTTCTACTATTTATTGTACAATTTGTGTTCACAAAATGAAAGAAGCTCACACCTCTTTTATGAAGAGATATGAGCTAAAAAATCTTAAGCATAAGAATGTAGACCTGCAATGATCAGGTTTACGGCAATTAAGTTAAACATAATAATGATAAATCCTATTAATGCTAACCAAGCTGATTTCTCACCTTGCCAACCTTTTGTTAGACGTAGATGTAAGAATACTGCATAAAAAAGCCAAGTAATAAGCGCCCAAACTTCTTTAGGATCCCAACCCCAAAATCTTGACCAAGCTTCATGTGCCCAAATCATCGCGAAAATTAGTGCACCAAGTGTAAAAACTGGGAATCCAATAAGAACCGACCTATAACCTATTTCATCCATAAACTGAGAGTTTGCTTTTCTTGCAAATGGTTGTAGTACTGCTGCAATACGTTTACGTAATATTAAACGCAGTAATATATATAATACGGTTCCAAAAATAACAGACCAAGTTACGATTGTTAGTTTTTTTGCATTTACAAGTGGTGGCATTTCTACTAATGGAACCATAGCATTCTCTGTAATTGCTTCCGATTTATTCATCCCAAAAATAGGAGGCATATCATATTCAATTTTAGCTGTTTTTTCTTCTTTATCTACATAATTATACTCAGCTTTATAATCTGCTAAAGAGAAAGAGGTAGTTGCAACAACAAATCCTAGAACTAACACACCTACGTACATAACTGCTTCTATCCAAAAGCGTTGTTTAGATTTTTTAGTTAAATCAATATTTTTTAATAACCAAATCAAACCTGCTACAGCACTGATTGCTAAAATGGATTCACCAAGTGCTGCTGTTATTACATGGACTGTTAACCAGTAACTTTTAAGAGCAGGTATTAATGGAGTAATGTCTTTTGGAAACATGCTTGCATAAGCAATAATTAAGATAGCGATAGGTAATGCAAAAAGACCTAGGGCTGGAATTCTATAAAGAAAGTAAATTAAGATAAATGCCCCAACGACCATCATACCGAAGGCAGTTGTAAACTCAAACAAATTACTTACTGGAGCATGTCCAGCTGCAATCCATCTAGTAATAAAATAACCAATATTAGCGATAAAACCAAGAATCGTTACACTTATTGCTAATTTACCCCAACGTTCAAAAGACTTTGAAGCCTCAGAGCTAGATCCCCTTACTGCGCCTCCAAATAAAAAGGTTGCTATTAAATAAGCGATAAACGCAACTAACAATAAGGAACTACTAAGTGATACCATATCCATAAAATTATACCCCTTCCGCTTTTTCTACTTTAGAATCTAAATCTGATTGATCTTCATATGGTGGAAGAACAGCAACTGCTGACAGAGCATCTAAATCTTTTCTGATGCTTAGCCAGTTTTTGTTTGTATGTGCGGCAATTACAACTTGTCCATTTTCTAGTAGCTGCAACCAAATACGACGATGGTTCCAATACGAACCTTGGGCTACTCCGATCATGAATATAAGTCCTCCAAGTCCAAGAATAGGAAGTGTTAGGTCTTTTCGAATTGTTAAACCAGAGACGTCTCTTGTTTCAACACTTTGGAAAGCAATTTTATGTTTAGTTTCACCAAGCGGTTCTAGTGTTTCTTTTATCATAACAAAGCTTGTTTCACCCTTTGGAAATTCAGGACTATACATTTTCACTAAAAATGCTGGATTGTTTGGAAGTGGAGACTTTGATTGTGGAACTCCATCTTCAAATCCTGTAAAGTCCGCATAATAATCTAATACTTCTACTTTATAACCATTTTTCAAATCATATTCAGGTTGAGGATTAGCTAAATTAATAGTGAAATCTCCGAAGGATTCTTTAGTAGCTTTGTCCTGCAATTGAAATGTCATAGATTTTAACTCATCCAAACGGAAATCCATTTGAAACACGGAAAAGTTATTAAATTTAAGAGGTTTATTTACTTGAATAGATGCATCTTTTACAAATTTTAAATCCTCTGGTTTTCCAGCAACTGCATTGTCTGAACCTTTGTATAAGGTAACATCCGTCTGATAATTTTTAGCGATAGAACCAACTCGGTCAATAGCTTCACCATAAACAGCTGCAGATTCTTCTTTTGTATAAGTCTCATAAGTAAATTGTTTACTTTCCAAGAAGTACCCATCCGTTTTGGGTATATGTAGAGTTTCCCCTTCTCTAAGCCACATAGTTTCATCGACATAAAAACCTGGGATTGCCCGCAACATGACTCCAAATAAAAATAGAATTAGACCAAGATGATTGATATAAGGTCCCCATCTTGAGAAACGTCCCTTTTCGGCTAAAATAGCATTTCCATCGCGTTTCACTTTATAATGCAATGATTTTAACTTTTCTTCCGCCTTGTTTAGTGATTCACTAGGAACCTCTACTTCCCCAAACCCATAGATTCGTTGTCTACTTAGAAAACTAATATGCCTTTTTGTTTTTTGTTTCTTTAATGATTTATAAAGAGGAATTACTCGGTCTAAACTGGCTATAACTAACGATATTCCTAGCATACCAACTAAAGTTTGGAACCACCAGGAGCTATATAAATCAGATAATCCTAATTCATAATAAAGTTTTCCGAAAGTGCCATAAATTCTTTCATAATATGCTGCTATATCTGCTTCACTAGAAGCTGGAACATAAAAAACTTGGGGAAGTATTGTTCCTATTGCAGCTGCAACTAATATTAGAACAATAATCCACATACCAACTTTTACACTAGAAAAGAAATTCCATATTTTATCGATTATTGTTTTGTTATATGTTTGAGAACGTCTTGCAGAACCTTCATATCGCATATCTACAAGTTTCTTTTCTCTTACATCATTGTTTAAAGGACGTCCACAGCTTTCACATAACTCTGTACCAGCTGGATTTACGTTCCCACATGTACAAACTATTTTGTCCATTTTAACGAACTCCTTTAGGAAGGTTTAACCTGATCCATAAAATTAGCAATATCTTGCTCGGTCATTTGACCTTTTATAATTTTTACAATCCGACCATCTGGATTTATTAAAAAAGTAGTAGGCAATGGGTCAATATTGTATAATTCCATTACACTTTTATTTCGATCGATTGCAATTGGGAATGTTAATCCAAAACGTTTTGCAAAACTATTTACTTTCAAATCAGATTCACCTATATTGATAGCAAGTGTTTGAACACCTTGATCTTTATAAATGTTATATTGATTGTCCATAGCTGGCATTTCAGTGGCACAAGGCTTACACCATGTTCCCCAAAAGTTCAAGAAAACCCCTTTTCCCTTATAATCTGACAGTCTATGCTCATTTCCTGTCATATCAACCAAAACGAAATCTGGAGCTTTGTCGCCTACTTGAAGAACTGTAATCTTATCTTTATTTATGTTTGAATACACAGTAAATACAATTGCTAATGTAAGCACTACCAAAATTACGGTTCTTATATACAACCGCTGTTTTTTAGATTGAGCCATTTCTTTTCCTCCAATTCAAAGCATAACCGTTATTTATTATACCAAAATAAATAACGGTTAAAATTGAGACTTTTGACTGCTTTGTGAACATCTTGGTTTTAGTTGCCTATCTTACCTGTTTCGGCAAGAACTCTTAACTGTTTGACTTCATGCGTAGACAGTTCTCTCCATTCTCCCGCATTTAGACTATGCAATGTTAAAAACCCAAAACGTTCCCTTTTTAGCTTCTGTACTGGGAAACCTATTGCGTCAAACATGCGTCTAACCTGTCTATTTTTCCCCTCATGTATCGTAATCTCTATAATCGCTTTATTTGTTTTACGTTCTGAAGATAATAATTTAACTCGGGCAGGAGCAGTTTTACCATCCTCTAAAACTATTCCCCGTTCTAACGGACGTAATTGCTCCTTTAGTGGAATTCCTTTTACTCTTGCCACATAAGTTTTGTCCACTTTAAATTTTGGATGCGTTAGCGCATATGAAAAATCGCCATCGTTTGTAAGTAATAATAATCCCGATGTTTCGTAATCCAATCTACCTACAGGGTAAAGACGCTCGGTAACATGTGGTAACAAATCCGTTACCGTCTTTCTACCTTTATCATCAGTTACAGCGGATATAACTCCTCTTGGTTTATATAGCAAATAGTAAACTTTTTGTTCTTTTTCTAATTTTACACCCTCTACTTCCACTGTATCCGCATCGGTAACTTTTAAACCAAGTTCTGTCACTACTTTACCGTTAACTTTCACTTTTCCTTGCAAAATCAATTCTTCTGACTTTCTTCTTGATGCTACACCTGCATGCGCAAGTACTTTTTGTAATCTCTCCAAATCGTTCACCTCGTCCATTCTTTCCACTAACATGAGTGAATTATGTCATACTTTCGGATAAATTAAAAGAAGACAGTCTTTTTGTAAAACTGTCTTCTAAAATTATTTATTCAATTTTATCTACATTAAATCGTAAAGCAATTTCATTATTTATATAAACATTCCATAAATAAGCGCTATTTTTATCTTTTTTCCGTGGAATATGTAGTACATTTTGTAATTGTTTTTTTTCATTCTTATTCATCAATAAATGGTAATCCTGATTAACCTCGATCACTTCTTTATTAAACAATTTATATCTACCTTTTTCAACTACCTTCACATCTTCATAGTTCGAAAAGATTTTGTCTGCCAAAGAAGAATGCATTTTCCAATCATTAGAATTGTTTAATGTTACGACAATAACTTCTTTCGATCCTTTTTTAAAATAAGTAACGAGCGTCCTACCAGCTCTTTTGGTGAAACCTGTTTTACCTGCAATTGCATCATCTTCGTAATGCAAAAGCTTATGTTTGTTTCTCCATGTCACATTTCGTTCCTTAGGTTTAAAAGTTTTAGCAGATGCAATTTTATAGAAGTCCTTGTTTTGAATAGCTAATTGAAGCATTGTAGCCATATCAAAAGCAGAAGCATAATGATTATCATCGTGGAGTCCAGAAGGATTAGTAAAATGTGCATGCTCCATCCCTGCAAGTTGAATTTTTTCGTTCATCAATTGAACAAATCCCTCAATTGAACCTCCAGTATGTTCCGCAAGTGCATAAGCAGCATCATTACCTGATTGTAAAAGAAGTCCATGAAGAAGAGAATCTACCGTCCAAACTTCACCAGCTTGCAAATATAAAGAAGACCCTTCTTGCGATGCTGCTTTAGTTGATATAGTTATTTCCTCATCCAAATCACAAGAATCTAACACGATTAAAGCTGTCCATACTTTCGTTAAACTAGCTATTGGAAGTTCCGTATACGCATTATTTCCTTCTAGCAATCTACCAGATTTGGCATCAATCACAACATATGATGATGAAGCTTCTACATTATTTGTTTGCCAAAAAAGAAATAGCAACAAAAAAATAAATGTTTTTTTGAATATAATATATACTCCTCTTTTAGTTATTCCTCTTGAACAAACGCTTCTTGGAACTTCGTCATAAATAAATCAGTGTCTTCCATTTCATCTACTGAAATCTCTTCTGGCAAAGGTGGTAATGCTTTAATATCCTTGAGTCCAAAATATTGAAGAAATTCTGTAGTAGTACCATACAAAATAGCTCTTCCCGTTCCTTCCGCACGACCTACTTCTTGAACAAGACCTTTTGCTGATAATGTATAGATTGGTCTTTCTGATTTCACTCCCCTTATATCTTCTATCTCTACTCTTGTAATTGGTTGTTTATACGCAATTATAGCTAACACTTCTAGGGACGCTTGAGAGAGTGATTGAGAAGTAGGATTTTCTACTAACTTTTGGATACTTTGGACATTATCTAATTTAGTCACAAATTGATAGGCTCCAGCAAGTTGTTTAATGACAATGCCACGTTCCTCATTTTCCTCATAATCTATCATCATCTTTTGGAGCGTTTCTATTACAATATCTTCTGACATATCTGTTAAAAAGGCCAGTTGCTTTTTTGTTAAACCATCGTCTCCACTTACAAAAAGTAGGCTTTCAATTTTACTCTTTAATTTCATCGTCGTATTCACTATCTACAACTTCCTTTCGCAATAGAACAAATAATTCTTCAAAATTACTTTTTTGCTCTATTTGAACAATTTGACGCTTCATAAGTTCGAGTAATGATAAAAACGTGATAACAATTGTCATTTTATCTTTCAACGGGAATAAATCAAAAAAAGATAATTTACCTCCACTTTGTTTTAAAGTTGTGACAACACTCTTCATTTGATCTTTTATCGAAATTTCTTGTTTACTAATTCTAGTATGAAGTGGCACATTTAATTGCTTTCTACGGAGCATTTTTTGAAAAGCTCCTAACATATCATATACATTAACATCTAGTTCGAACAAAGCTAGTTGCTGATTATCTTGATAACTACTTAAATCGGCAGGAGGTCTTGTAAAAAATAAACTTCGAGATTCCTCCATCTCATGCAAACTATTAGCTGCTTCCTTATACTTTTTATACTCAATTAATTTTAATACTAATTCATCTCTAGGATCATTAAACGAAATATCAAAATCGCCTTCCATCTCATCGTCTTGATGGATGGGAAGGAGCATTTTACTTTTAATGGACAATAATGTAGCCGCCATCACCAAGTATTCACTTGCCTCATTAAGCTCTAATACTCGCATAGCATGAATATGCTCCATATATTGAGAAGTGATTTCTGCCATTTTAATATCATATATATCTATTTCCAAACGATTTATTAAATGTAATAATAAATCTAGAGGTCCTTCAAATGCCTCTGTTTTTACTTCATACGACATATAACTCCACCTATTATCGGTTTTTAACATCATTATAGAGGAAAGGTGATTGTATTGCACCCTACATTCCATCCTAAATTTGTACAATTTCTTAAAGAATTTAATGATACCAATGACTATTTTGAATGCCACGAAGTGTTAGAAGATTACTGGAAAGAGATAGCACCAAGACAAAAGAATCATCCCTTAACAGCCTTTATACTAATGTCCACAAGTATGTATCATTGGCGAAGAGGAAATATTCCAGGGGCTATTAAAACAATGAATAAGAGCATTAAGCGGTTTATTGAAACATACGATTCTTCTTTTTTTACAACACTAGACTTTAAAGACATCATGCAAAGTACAACAAACTCTCTCTTACTAATGCAAAAAATAAGTGAATTTCAACCTTTTTCTATTCAAATTATAGATTCTGAATTACTCTCTTTAGTTAACAAACTGAAGATCAAAAATAGTGATGAATTACATTTTCTTATTCATAAGCATATGCTAAGAGATCGTTCAGAAATACTTGAGGAACGAGAAAAAAGCAAAAAAAGAAGAGATGACAAATGGTAACGTCATTCCTCTTCATTTTCTGTCTGACATTTTTCAAAGAAAGACTTAGTGTCTTCTGATGGTTGAATAGATGTTGTATGTAGAATCGATGGTAAATTTTGAATCATTTCTTTCCCTATTCCTTCTCCTCGATGCGAAGGATTAACCGAAATATGCTGAATAATTCCATTTGTATCATCCATTCTAACACCAACTATCCCAACTAAATCCTCATCTCTTTTCCATAAGAACAAGTGCCAATTCGGATTAGTTTCATATTGATGAATTGTTTCCAATAACTTTTTAACATCTTTTTCTTGTGGCATAAAGGATAAAAGCCCCATAGAAATTTTTTCAAATGCTTTTTTATAACGTAGCAACATATTAATGACCCTCTTTTAATTTCTTAAAGAAATTTTTTCTATCTTACACGAAATTTGATTAATTTACAAATTACCATTCGGAGCGAAAAAGAGCCAATATATTAATCCCCAGCCAATTCCAACTAATAAAAGGATAAAGAAGAGGATAATATTTTGTTTTTTCATCTATTCCTCACTCCTTTTCCATTGTAAAAGGAAGGTCTAAATGAACGATGTCTTCTAGCGTTTCTCTTCTAACAGCTAATTGATGATTTCCATTTTCCACGAAAACTACCGCCGGTCTGGTTAAACGATTGTAATTACTCGCCATAGCGTATCCATATGCTCCTGTACAAAACATAGCTAAAATATCTCCTGCTTCAGCTTTTGGCAATGAAATATGTTCAATTAGTTTATCTCCTGATTCACAACATTTACCAGCAATCGTATATTCTTTTTCTTTTTTATTATCGACTTTGTTCGCAATAACCGCGTCGTACAATGCACCATATAGTGCAGGTCTAATATTATCAGACATGCCACCATCTACAGCAAGATAATTTCGAACGCTTGGAACTTCTTTTTCTGATCCGACAGTATACAGAGAAGTACCTGCATCGCCTACTAATGATCTACCAGGCTCAATCCAAATTTCTGGCATTGCAAAATCTGTGTTTGCAACTAAGTCTTTCACAACAATTACCATTTCTTTTACATATGCAGAAGGCTCTAAAGGGGTATCTTCATCCGTATATTTGATACCAAATCCCCCACCAAGATTTAGAACTGTACATTGGAAACTAAATTCATTATACCATGCAATCATTTTTTTAATAAGTTTTTCGGCAGCAACTTTAAATCCAATTGTTTCAAAAATTTGTGATCCAATATGACAATGCAAGCCTAGTAATTGAATATGCTCATCTCTGTAAACTTCTTGAAATGCTCGGTCAGTCTGTCCGTTTAATAAATCAAATCCAAATTTTGAATCCTGTTGACCAGTTGTAATATAATCATGCGTATGCGCCTCTACTCCTGGTGTAACACGTAGTAGAATATTTACTTTTTGGTCAAGTTCACTTGTTAATTCTTTTAATAATTCTATTTCATAAAAATTATCTACGACTATACAACCAATCTTATGCTCTAGAGCAAGTAGAATTTCCTCTTTACTCTTATTGTTACCATGGAAATGAATACGCTCTACAGGAAATCCAGCCTTTATCGCAGTATATAACTCTCCTGCTGATACTACATCTAGTGATAAATTTTCCTGATTCATAACTTGATACATTGCCACACTTGAAAAAGCTTTACTTGCATACGCTACTTGTGCTTGTACTTTTTGTTCTTTAAATGTGTTTATGAATGAACGAGCTCGTTCTCTAATAAGCGACAGATCATATACAAATAGTGGTGTTTCATAAATTTTAGCCAATTCTATACTATCAATTCCACCAATAAGTAAGTGACCTTTTTCATTTACAGCATGCTTAGATACCATCACCATTTGTCGCGCCCCTTTTCCTCTTTTTCTATATGAACTTTAACACAGGAAAAGAGGATATTGCAATTTTATTTATCATCTTTTTCGAACAAGTGCTCTTGTAATAAATGGTCTTTTTGCTTCTGTTGGCATCGGAAACCTTACTAATATGCGTAGAAAAGCTTTTGGAAAGAAAGGTAACGCTGGCCATAAATAAGGTACATTTAAAGGTTTTACAGAACATACATACCAAAGTAAGCATACAATTGCTACAAAAAAACCATTTACTCCAAAGAATGCAGTGCTAAGCAAAATAAATGTCCTAAAAATTTTCGTAGTAATACTCAACTCATAGGACGGAATAGCAAAAGTAAAAATAGCTGTAAGAGCAGCATACAAAATAACCTCTGGAATGAATAATCCTACATCAACAGCCATTTGCCCTATTACTATCGCTGCAATAATACCCATCGCAGTTGATAATGGGGTTGGTGTATGAATAGCCGCCAATCGCAAAAATTCAATACCAATATCCGCAAATAATATTTGTATTATCAGGGGAATTTCACCTATATCTTTTGGACCGAAGAAATCTAATGACATCGGAAGATATTCCGGGTGTTTTGCTATTAAGTACCAAAAAGGGAGTAAAAATAAGCTCAATAATACACCTGAAAAACGTAACCACCTTACAATAGTTCCAATTACCGGTGCTTGTCTATACTCCTCCGCATGCTGAAGATGATGAAATAATGTTGTCGGAACAATTATGACAGAAGGAGAAGTATCAACTATCATTATTATATGTCCTTCAAGTAAATGTGCAGCGGCAATATCTGGCCTTTCTGTAAAACGAACAAAAGGGAGCGGATGAAAACCTTGTTTAAATATCCACTCTTCCAACGCTTTATCAGTCATTGTAAACCCATCATGTTTAATTTGGTTTAGTCTATCCCTTATTTGTGAGAGATTGTCTTCATTTGCAATTCCTTTTATAAAAGATATAGCAATATCCGTTTGACCCATGGAAGAGACCTGATGTAGTTCAAAACGTAGATCGGTATCGCGAATTCTTCTTCTTATAAGAGCTGTATTTTGAACAATATTCTCTGTAAAGCCGTCCCTAGATCCTCTTACTACTTTTTCGTTATCTGGCTCTTCTGGCTGTCTTCCAGGATAGGATCGAACATCAATCGTATAAACTGATCCATTCTCCAATATAAAGGTCACTTGACCGCTAAGAAGTGCTACTATCCATTTTTCTTTAGAATCATATTGAGTAATGGCATGATATGGGAAATAATGTTCCATCACTCTATTTTCATCTAAATCTGTTTCCCATTTGTTTTCTTGCACATTTGCCAATAATTCCGTTAGAACTAGACTGTCTACTAATCCATTTATATAGACAAGAAAAACCGGAAAATCATATAAGTGTGTATGTAAATTACCAACATCATATGATTCATTGACACCAAACTTTTCTTTTAAAAAATCTTCTGCTTCCGCCATATTTGAAAATAATGAATTCGATTTCGTACCAATCACCCATCTTTTACTTTTTGTTTATTAGCAAAACCAGCAGGTACTAGCCATGTTTTTAACTGGGTAAGTATCTTCTTCTCGAGTCTTGATACCTGAACTTGAGATATACCTAGCCGTTCTGCTATATCGCTCTGCGTACAGTCTAGGTAATAACGCAAATAAATAATCATTTGTTCTCTTTTTTCTAATTTTTCTACAAGCTCTCTAAGAGGAATATGATCAAAAGATTTTTCTGAACGCTCATCCCTCATTTGATCCATTAATGTTAGAGCATCGCCACTCTCATTTTCATATAGTTGTTCTTGCAAAGATGCTGGATCTCGTAGGGCATCTGTTGCCATTACAATTTCCTCTCTTGAAACTTCTAAAATACTTGCTAGTTCTAAAATGGTTGGTTGGCGTTCATTCGTTTTTAAAAAATCATCCGTAGCATGTCGAATTTTAAAATTGAGTTCACGAATTGATCGACTAATTTTCACCATACCATCATCTCTTAAAAATCGTTGAATTTCTCCTATAATCATTGGAACTGCATACGTAGAAAACTTTACTTCATAACTTAAATCAAATTTGTCAACGGACTTCATGAGCCCAATACAACCAATTTGAAATAAATCTTCTAAATCAGCACCTCTTGATGCAAATCTTTGTACGATGGACCAAACAAGCCTTGTATTACCTTCTATCATTTGTTGTCTAGCGAGTTTATCCCCTTCTTGCGATAATGCAATTAGCTCTCTCATTTTTTCTTGTGTAAGTAAAATTGATGGCTTATTATTCATCATTAGACGATCCTACAAGATTCATGAATTGGTACAAATTTCTTCGTAATAGTTACAGTAGTCCCCCTATTAGGAATAGAATAAATGTCCACATCATCGCTAAAACTTTCCATAATAGTAAAACCCATTCCGGAACGTTCTTCCTCTGGTTTTGAGGTAAACAGAGGTTCTCTTGCTTGATTTACATCTTGAATTCCTCGACCATAGTCAACGATCGAAACAACTATTTCTCTATCTCTTCTTTGTGCATGAATATCAATTTTACCGATTCCATCCTCTTCATAACCATGTACTATTGCATTTGTTACCGCTTCTGATATTACGGTCTTGAATTCTGATAATTCCTCAATGGTTGGATCAATTGCAGCAATAAAGCTAGACATTACCATTCTAGCTAACGCTTCATTCTCACTCTTAGCGATAAAAGATAAAGTAATCTCATTGTCCATAAACAATGCCCCCTAAATTTGACATAATTTCAATTTCTGACTCATTATAAATATACGGGCTTAACCCAGCAAACTGAAAAATTTTCTTCATAGTTGGAGATGGGTTTACAATAATTGTTTGTCCTTCTAATGGTGCCAATTCCCTCATTCTACCAAGAATTAGTCCAATACCTGAGCTATCCATAAAATGTAAGTCTTTTAAATTCCAAACTATTACTTTAATAGAACCATTTTTGATCATTGGTACTATTTCATTACGTATATCATGTGTACCATGATGATCTAATTCACCTTTTAAACGAATAATAATAATTTCTTCCCCGACTTTTTCTACTTCGTGATACATATAATCGCCTCCTCTGATAGCGCAATTCAACATCAATGGCTAAAATTCCTTTTGCTTGACAAAAGTAGAAAAAATCATCGTTTTTTAGTTGATTTTCGACATAAAATTATTCATTCACAGTATGGGAATATAAACATTTTTTTAATCAAAAAATAGGCATCTCGTAAAAGTTTTTATAAACCTTTACAAGATGCCTATTTATTTTAAAATTAGTTTCTCATTACAGTAAGCTTAAGTGTAAGGGAGCCATACTAATCTTCATCAAAATGACTTTTAAGGAAGCTCAATCCTATTGTTTTCCGAAGAGCTCTACAACGGTATCCGATATCAATTTGAAACTAATAGATAAGAAAAACGCAAGCTCCTATGTTTGCCACAACAGGCAAATGGGGAAGGTGTAGGTCTGCAAGATTCACCACATCCTGTGGCAATGCAGACATGACCCGCGTCCTGCGGGCCTAGGAGGCAGCCTCCAGTCACCACAAACGCCTTTGTTTGCGACGAGCTTGCGCAGGAGCAGCTTTTTCACATTGAACTCGAGGGGCAAGGCGCTGGAGTATGGACTGTTACTAACTAGAAAAGCATAAACTCTCTTATTTTTTTAAGAAAAACGCAAACGTCCTTTAAGGGCATCTTGTTTTCACTATTTCCCGAGTGCTTTGGACGATACATCAGCTACACTATTACCGTTAGTGTTATAATCGAGAATCTTGTGGCGGGTGTTTGTCCGTCGCCCTCTTAAAATAGGTAGAGACAAGGTACATAAGGTTTGAATAACGAGAGAATAAATCCTTTCCTATTCTTTTAAAAGCGGACGAGATGCAATTTCGTCCGCTCAGCGCTTCTTTATCAATTCATGCTATCAATTTTTTTAACTTTCACTAGCTACATTTATCTACCCAATGAAAATACAAATAAAGATCAATTACTAATGAGCGGAAAGGCATCACTTATTAACTCCTACCTTTATGCATCTCCGTCCATGCAATCGTTCTAAAAACCACCTGCTGTCTATTTCGGTGAAGCATCATCTTTCATTACGAATTATCCTTTCTTAAAAGGGTTTTTACTAAACTAAGGGGCTTTTGGTGGCTAACCAGTCCTGATAGCGCCTTAAATGGCGAGATCGTAACGACTTGCACATCCCCCGAAAAAGGGGAATAAGCGATTACCGAAAACTAATCCCATACCTACCATCCAATGTAAAATAGGCGCTTCTTTATTCAAGAAAAGCGCCCTTTTATGGAAAACTTGATTTCAAGGTAATTTCAGGATATTAGAGAGATAATGCAACGATTTCTGTTTTAACGGATTATTTTAAACCAGTCGATAATACTTCATACGCTCTTTAATGAATCATTGTCATACCGGGAAAGACCGGAGAAATGTTATCGGCGCATTCGGCCGAATTTCTATACATTTTACGAATCGATGCCACTCCCCCAAAATCGAGGCCTCACTTCAACTGTCCGTCAATCCCTGCCATTGAACCGTTTGATTGCTTCCTCGGTCACTGGCTCGAAGAGGTTAACGAGGTTGCCGTCGGGATCACGGAACAGTATAGCACGGTTCCCCCACGGCATCGTGGTTGGTTCCTTTACCCATTCTTCGATAAACGGCTTCAAACGCTCGTATTCGGCATCGACATCGTGGACTCGGAACTCTATGATGACAGAGTGATTGTCGGCCGCCACTGCTGAACCTTCACCGAACAGTGGCACAGTCTGGGAGTGGCCAATGGCCAAGGTGCACGATGGCACAACGAACTCTGCAAAAACTGGCGCAGGGCGTTGTGCTGAAACACCCATGACTTTCTCATAGAACTTGACAAGACGATCCAAGTCGTCAGTAATGATACGTACAGAAGCAAAATTCATCAGATATCATCCTTCCTATAAACAAATGATACAATATCGTATCATTTCATTTTGTCATAAATTTCCCTGTAATGGTCAGAGTTATTAAAAACCTGAACCGCTTGGTTCTTCAAACATCCTTGTATACCTGGATGCTGATCGATTGATCCATGTAAAATGGATGGGCTGTGAATGCTGATTGGAGTTCTCTCCTTAAACAATGCGAGGCATACTTCGCATTTCCCACTAAACCCCCTTTATGATAACTTATTTCCGATTATAAAATAACGCTACTGACAACAGTATGTCAGTAGCGTTTCAACATTTTTTGGGCTTCTTCCAGGATACGATTTTTGAATGATTCAGGTTCTAAAACAATCACACTTGCTCCCCAGCCAAGCACCCATTGCAGCAATTCGTCCAGCTGATGAACGCGTAAGACCACATGCAATCCATCTTGATGCTCTTCCATCCCCTCAATGTAATGATAGTTAGATTCCTTCACCTTATCTGCGATGTCATGGTTAAATCGGAGAAGCACCCTTAACTTCCGATCATCAGGAGGGGTATACTCCCTTAAGTCGAAATGCGCCGGCAGTTCGAATTGTTCCTCCAGATTAATAATCTGTGTCATTCGGGACAGGCGGAAATGACGAATGTCCTGGCGCATATCACACCGGGCGACAAGCATCCACGATCCCTGAATGAGCACTAATCCATAGGGAGCAGCGGTACGAACACTATGGCGATTCCCCTCGGAATCCGCAATTTTTTTTACATAATGAAAGCAGATCTTTCGCTTGTCTAATATGGCTTGACGGATCTTTTCCAGATATTCCTTTTCTTTGGAGTGCGTGACCTGTCTATCAGAAATGAGCAAACGCATAGTCTTGCTTACTTGAGATGTTTCATTGCGAATATACTTAGGGAGAATGGTCTCTATTTTTTTCCGGGCAGTTTGGGCTCCGACGCGATAACTATCATCAAATTGCTGTTCGATAAAGTCTGTTCCAATCAGCAAGCTCACGGCTTCCGGTACCGTGAAACTAATCGGAGGCAAAAAATAGCCTTCTGTCAGGGAATATCCTGTTCCAGGGGCTCCTATGACCGGTACGCCCGCTTCACTCAACGCTTGAATGTCCCGATAGATGGTCCGCACATTCATTTCAAATAGGGCTGCCAAATCTTCGGCCCGTACAATCTCTTTACGCTGCAGTTCCAGCACGATGGCTAACAAACGGTCTGTTTTGTTCATTGGTTGCCCACCTTCATGTTTATTGCAAAATAATAGTACCACATCTTAATGGAGAAGATGATTTAGTGAATCTGGGGCTGGCATCTATCGGGAATCTCTACAAAATAAGGGCAATGTTTCTGTTGGCGTTATTCCATTAACGGATGTTTTGCTATGGAAAAAATCCAAGTTTTCAAATTATTGTTGCCATTAAAATTTGATATATTATTTAAGACACGAATAAACACTTCTTGCGTAAAGTCCTCCGCGTCATTTTGATCTCCTGAAAAACAAATCAGGAACCTATATACATCCAAATAGTATTGTCTGTAGATTTTACTGATGCTGTCTTCTAAGTTATCTAAATCAATCATGTTTCTCTCCTCTCTTTTATGTATTCAATTATTATTCGTTTGAAACGTCTAAAAGGTTACAAGAAATCTTCACTAAAAACACAGTCTAACTTTTACTCTGCTGTTTTTAATGAATTCATATATCCAAACTAATATCTTTTGTGTCCCACTTAATGCGATATTAGCTAGAAAGTCCTTATTAATTAAAATTACCTGAGTTAATTTCATAAATAGCATGTAATTATTAAAACACGAACAATGATTATTTGTTGATTGGAGCGACAGGCGGCGACTCCAGCGGGAGGCCAACAGGATGTTGGTCACGAAGGCGTTGCCACACGATGTGGCGCTCTTAGCCTTTGTTCCTCTGTGAGACAGATGAGCCATCACAATGCGGCTGTGATGGCTCATCGCTCACCCCGCGGAAAGCGTCCGCCGATAGCGGAAATCATGCTGATCTATGAAGAGTATATGATACATGTTCTAACATTTCATTTAAATAAATATTTTTCGTGTTTTATGCTCTAACTTTGAATTATGAAATTGATTCAGCTGTGTAACTAACTTGTCCATTCACCGAAGAACCTATGTCAAATATTGATACGTTCTTAACAAGTACTTGCATTTAACGGAAAGTGAATGCGTCCTATAAGCGGAAATTTATTGGAATTGCACTTTCTCACTACCTAAAAAATGCCAGAGGGGCGCTAGTATTATCAGCGCCCCTCTGGCATTTAGAAATCACAGTATTGGTGTTGAATTAATCAACACACATGTGCTTTTACATTATTTTTAAGATAGAATTTTTCTTTACAGGTTCAACATCTGTGAAAGTGTAAGCATTTTCGATTAATTGTATCGATTCAGCAACTTCATCTTTATTTGAATACAAAATAGCTAAAGTATCACCTTTTTTAACTTGTTGCCCTGTTAATGCTACTAATTTAACTCCAGCATCGAAATCAAGAATATCTGCTTTTGTTAATCTTCCAGCTCCAATTAATAAAGAAGACTTTCCAATCATTTCAGCATCAATCAACTGAATATAACCATCATTTAATGCTTTAACTTCAATCTGATGCTTCGTATTTTTAGCAACAATATCAGTTGAATCCCCACCTTGAGCAGTAATGAATTCTTTGAATTTATCTAATGCTGCACCATTTGAAAGTGTTTCTAATACTTTTCGTTCTGCTTCTTCATCATTTACTCCAGTTGCTAACTGATACATTTTGGATGAAATAGCTATTGTAACATCTAGTAAACCTTGTTCACTTTCTTTATAGTTACTTAGAAAATCATGTGCTTCTGCAACTTCTAGTTTATTTCCGATATTATGGCCTAATGGTTGATTCATATCAGTAATAACTACTGCTACTTTTCTGCCTAGACTTTCACCAATACTAATCATTGTGGAAGCTAATTCAGAAGCATGTTCTAAATCTTTCATAAATGCCCCTTTACCACATTTAACATCTAAAACAATTCCATCTGCACCACTTGCAATCTTTTTACTCATAATAGATGAAGCGATTAATGGAATTGAGTCCACTGTACCAGTAACATCTCTTAATGCATATAATTTTTTGTCTGCTGGTGTTAAGTTTCCTGATTGCCCTACTATTGCTATTTTATGTTCGTTCACTTGCTTGATAAATTGATCGGATGACAATTCAACATGGAAACCATTTATTGATTCAAGCTTGTCTACTGTACCACCGGTAATGCCTAGTCCTCTTCCACTCATTTTAGCTACCGGAATATTTAAAGATGCTAAAATTGGTGCAACTAGTAAGCTAATTTTGTCTCCAATTCCTCCAGTACTATGTTTATCAACCTTGAAACCTTCGATAGATGATAAATCAATTACATCACCCGAATCAACCATTGCTTTTGTTAACCAAGACGTTTCCTTATCATTCATCCCATTTATTAAGATTGCCATGAGCATGGAACTCATTTGATAGTCTGGAATTTCATCATTTGTATACTTCTTGATCAAATATTGTATTTCATCCTCAGTTAGTGGATTGTTTCTTTTTTTCTTATCAATTAGTTCTAGTGTGTTCATGTAACTACACCTCTTCCAACTTATTATGTTATTTAAGTAAAGATAAAAAACTCTCACCGAATGCTGTTTTAGCTACACCAAAATTCTCGGCAATTGTTGCACCAATATCTGCAAATGTCATACGTAGCGGTAATTCTTTGATATCATTCAATGCAGGAGAGTAAACTGTTAACGGAACAAATTCTCTTGTATGGTCTGTTCCAGGCATTGTAGGGTCGTTTCCATGGTCTGCTGTAATAATCAATAAATCTTCTTCTGTTATCTTTGGTAAAACTTCTGTTAATCGAGCATCAAATTCTTCTAAAGCTTTTCCGTATCCAATTGGATCACGCCGATGTCCAAATGAGGCATCAAAATCTACTAGATTTATAAAGCTAATCCCAGTAAAATCTTTGTCTAATGTGGCAATGAATTTATCCATTCCATCCATGTTATCTTTCGTACGTTCAGTAGAAGTTATTCCTTCTCCATTAAATATGTCATATATTTTGCCCAATGCCATTACATCTAACCCAGCGTCTTGTAATTCATTCATCGCAGTACGACCAAATGGTTTTAGTGCATAGTCATGTCTGTTCGAAGTTCGAACAAAATTTCCTGGTTCTCCTATAAAAGGACGAGCAATAATACGACCTACTAAAAATTCCGGTGAAAGAGTAAGCTCTCTTGCAACTTCACAAATATGATATAGTTCTTCAAGCGGAATTATTTCTTCATGTGCAGCAATTTGCAGTACAGGGTCAGCAGATGTATACACAATTATTGCCCCAGTTTTCATATGTTCTTCGCCAAGTTCATCTAAAATTGCAGTTCCACTTGCTGGTTTATTTCCAATTACTTTTCGACCTATTTTAGTTTCCAATGCAGAAATTAATTCCTCGGGAAAACCTTCAGGATATACTTTAAATGGTTTATCGATATTCAACCCCATCATTTCCCAATGTCCGGTCATCGTGTCCTTACCTACAGAAGCTTCCTGCATTTTTCCAAAGTAAGCAGAAGGTTGTTCTACAGGATCAATCCCTTTAATAGTTTCAATATTGCCTAGCCCTAGTTTTTGCATTTCAGGCATTTTAAGTCCATTCATTTGTTCCGCTATATGTCCTAATGTATACGATCCTACATCCCCAAAGTCTGCCGCATCTGGAGCTTCTCCAATACCAACAGAGTCCATAACAATCACATGAATACGTTTAAATTTGTTCATCTTTTTCCCTCCCACTATTTCCTTCTAGTTTACCAAAAATTTTAATAAAGTACAGGTCAGACCTCTGACATTTTCGAATACTTCAAAATAATTACCATTTTCTACAGACCAATTCTACTTACATTAATCTTAAGCTCTTGGATGAAATTGTTTATAAACTTCTTTTAAACGAGTTTTACTTACATGAGTATAAATTTGTGTAGTAGAAATATCCGCATGACCAAGCATTTCTTGCACTGCTCGCAAATCTGCTCCATTTTCGATTAAATGGGTCGCAAATGAATGACGCAATACGTGGGGTGTAATTTCTTTTTTTATGTCTGCGTTCATAGCATGCATTTTTAGCAGCTTCCATATTCCTTGTCGAGTTAATCTTTTTCCCCTTTGATTTATAAAAATTGCATCTGTCTTCTCACCTATTTTTAGTAATTTGGGTCTAGCCTCATCCATATATTTCTGGCAAGCTTTAATTGCAGCACCACCAAGTGGAATAATACGCTCCTTACCACCTTTACCAAAGCAACGTACGAATCCCATAGTTAAATGTATATCTTCTAAATTTAAATTCAAACATTCACTTATACGCATCCCACTAGCATACATTAGTTCAAACATCGCTAAATCACGAACTCCTTGAGGTTTCGATATATTTATACTAGCTAATAAATTGTTTAACTCCTCTACCGAAAGGAAGTTTGGTAACTTCTGTTCCATCTGAGGAATTTCTAAATGTATAGTTGGATCCTGACGAGTCACTTGTTCTCGCAAAAGGAATTGATGAAAAGAGCGAATGGAGGAAATATGCCTTGCGATGGACCTCGGACTTTTTCCATCCGCTTTTAACTTTCTAAGATGCGCAATAATATGCTGACGATCTACTTCACTTAAACTAGTCAATTGTTGTATGTCAAAGATATGTATTAAATAATCGGTTAAGTCCTTTTTATAAGAAATCAGCGTGTTATCTGCTAATTGTCGTTCAATACGCAAAAAATGCAAATAATCTTCTAACTGAAACAATCCATTTTTCATTTTTAACTACTCCCTATTAAAAAAAGGATAGCAAATAGCTACCCTTCAGTCTGATGACAACGATTTTCAACTTAGTCCCTCGAATGACTGGTACTTTAGTTCAAACGAAGATTTCGTAATTAAAATTTTACTTTGTTTATTTATCTTCCTGGCAACGATGACAAATTCCGTGAAAAGTTAATCGATGGTCTTTAATAATAAAATTCCATTTCCTTTCGACGATAGCCTCTACGTCCTCGAGTAAATCTTCCTGTATTTCATCCACAGCACCGCATTCAATACAAACAAGATGATGATGGAAATGAGCTGCTCCTTCTTGTCTTAAATCATAGCGTGATACGCCATCTCCAAATTGAATTTTATCGACAACATTCAATTCGTTTAATAATTCTAATGTGCGATAAACTGTTGCAAGTCCAATGTCAGGAGATATCTCTCTAACTAGTAAAAATACATCTTCTGCACTTAAATGATCTTCTTCATTTTCAAGCAAAACTCGGACTGTCGCTTCACGCTGTGGCGTCAGTTTATAGCTCGCACCAGATAATTGTTTTTTAATTCGATCAATACGGCTTTCCATGTGACGCCTCCTTAAACTTCTTCTATTATACCAAATAGTGAATTCTTATGACAAGGGATTCACTTAATAATAATTATTAATAAAAACTAATTATTATATAATATAAATGGTAGTATGAAGTATTCTATTATTACGATAATAATATAAAAGGATAGCGCAAACAAATTGACCCGATTTGCTAAGGCAAGAAGCAGAAGACAATATACTAACTGAAAAGGAAACCACCAAAAAACATATGGAAACGTAGAATCCTGTGTTTGAAGCAAATAACTGGAACAAAACCCGTAAAAAGTAATTTTGAAAGCACAGATTATTAAAATGAGTTTTCGTAAATAAGGATGTTGATAAAATAAGAAGAACACAACAGCAATCATTAAATGAGGGAAAATAGTTTCTAGAAACGTAGGTTGTTCTACTAATAGAACACGAGCGTCCAAGAGATGAATAATCCATTGCTGCTGTTCTGCTGTGCTTTTTTCAAATAGAATTAAACCCCCAATAAAGCTAAAAACTAGTACGCATAATGAAATGAAAATAGTATAAGCTTGGTTCAAATTGGAACACCTCCCTATCTATTTTCATCATATGCTTGTACAAAGTTACTTCATGCTTCTTTTAAATAATCTTTTAACCAAAGATAGGCAAAAGCTGTTTTGGCATCATATATTTTATTGTCTTCTATTAAAGTTTTCATTTCTTTTAAAGATACATACAACAATTCAACAAATTCATCTTCATCTAGCAAAGCTTTTTCAGTCATTTTTTCAATATTTTCGGCAAAATAAAGATGAATAATTTCATCTGCAAAACCTGGGGAAGTAGCAAAGGATTGAATATATTGTAGGCTTTTTGTTGTGTACCCTGTCTCCTCTTCTAATTCTCTTCGTGCAGTTACCTCTGGGAGCTCACCTGGTTCTATTTTACCAGCAGGAATTTCTATAATGGAGCGTTCTAATGCCTTTCGATATTGTTCCACTAATATAATCTTCTTGTCTTCTGTAATAGCCATTACAGCCACTGCTCCTGGATGTTTTACAATCTCTCTGTTGCTCGTTTTGCCATTTGGAAGCATAACTTTATCAACTTGCAACGTAATTACTCTTCCTTCGTATTTAAGATCAGATGCAATTGTTTTTTCCTCGAATTTTTTCATATTATATCTTCCTTTCATTTGTAACTGATTAATACACATTGTAACATGTAGAAAAGGACGTGATGAAAATTGAGAAAAAGGCAATTAGGTAAAAGTGATTTATTTGTTTCTGAAATTGGACTTGGCTGTATGTCGCTACCTACCAATCAACAAGATTCCAATGAGATTATACAGTATGCCATAGATAACGGTATTAATTATTTTGATACTGCTGATTTATATGATAAAGGGGAAAATGAAAAGATTGTTGGCAATGCTTTAAAAGATAATCGCAAGGATATTATTCTCGCAACAAAGGTCGGCAATCGTTTGCATGCATCTGGTGAGGGTTGGTCATGGGATCCATCTAAAAAGTGGATAACCTCCGCAGTTCACAAATCTTTGAAACGTCTTCAAACAGATTATATAGATATTTATCAATTACACGGAGGAACAATGGAAGATGATGTCGATGAAGTGATTGATACGATGGAATCTTTGAAAAAAGAAGGGCTAATTCGAGAATATGGCATTTCTTCTATCCGACCAAATGTAATTAAACGATTTATAGAAAATAGCAATGCGGTTTCCGTTATGATGCAATATAGTTTACTTGATAGAAGACCTGAGGAATGGCTTTCATTGTTAGAAAAAAATGATGTATCGTTGTTGAGTCGTGGTACTTTAGCAAAAGGGTTATTAACTTCTGAGGGTACTGATAGAGCCAATAAAACGTCGGAATATTTATCCTATACTAACGAAGAATTAATTTCCGTAATTGAACAGCTGAAATCATTATATACACCTATTACTTCCGTTGCACTTCAGTATGTTTTACAACAAAAAGCGACAGGTTCAATGATTATTGGTGCGAGTAATTCGGAGCAGCTTTTGCAATCAATCGAAGCTTACAACCAACCAGTTTCTGATGATATTCTCCTAAAAGCTAGTGAGATTACAAAGCGGGATGTGTATAAAGAACATCGATTATAAGAAAAACGCAAAAGCCCTTTAAGTGCATCTTTTCTTTTCTATTTCTCGAGTGCTTTGGACGAAACATCAACTACACTATTACCGTTGGAATTTTTGTGGATCGTGAAGTGACTTCGCCACTTCACGATCCATTTCTTCGATATTCTTGTGGCGAAATGTTTGGTTGCCTCATGAAATATGCAGCGACCTAGTGTATTAGATTTGGTTAATGAGAGATAAGATACTTCCCTATTCTTTTAAAGGCGGACGAAGATTCAATTTTGTCTGCTCAGCGCTTCTTTAACATTAGCAGCTGCCTATTTTTTCTACTCCCACTTACCCTAACTGTTAGAAGACAGTGTTAATTGAACAAATAATACAGCAGTATATTTATCTTATTCCAATGCAGATTTATTGTAATTGAACAACTGCAGCATTACCACAACATAATAAGGGTTACATTTTTTTCTTTTTCATTTTTTTTAGTTTCTCGGTGTATGACAAAACATGATTTTTCACCTGTCCCTTTTCTTCCTCAGTCATATTATCTAATCTAAAACTATCTTTCCCATTATTAGGTAATAGGATTGTGGAAGGCTTTTGAACTTCTTCTTTCAAGTTATCACCATGTACTACATTAGTTACGTATGAGGTGGTATCATAAAAATGCGTTATTTCTGTCTTTATATAATTACCTTCCGTATCATAAAAATCTTCGATAGATTTAATATCTGATTTTAAATAATTTTTTCCTTCCTGCATGTTGGTTATTGCATTCACTTTTTTGTATCCAGTATTTTCAAAAAAACCTGGACCTGGACCTACTTTATTTTCGCCAAATGTGTCTACTATAAAAACCTCAACATGCTCAATTTTTTCGACATGGCCGCATGCAAATAAAAGGAAAACTGGAATTGTAAATAAATTTATTTTCAATATACGAAAGATCAATATACCCACCATTCCCTTCTATCTTTATCTAAAGCTGCTTTCGATATCCATTTTCATGATAATTGTTGGTAGTTCTGCTAAATCGTCCACAATATAATCTGTCTCAAATGCATCCCATTGAGAGTCTTTTTTCCAAATTGCTTTCATCCCTACATATTCGGATGCTTTCACATCGTTTTCTGGATGATCTCCAACAAATATGGTTTCTTTTGGTGTTACATTTAGGCGCTCTAATGCTAGCTCAAATATTTCAGGGTTAGGTTTTTTGATTCCTTCTGTTTCTGAAACTAGAATGGTATCAAAATACTTCTCGATTTTTAAAGCCACTATATTATCCATTTGAAACTGCCCAAATCCATTTGTAATCATCCCTAAAACTAGGTTGTTCCTTTTCAACTCTACTAACATACTATGGAGATTAGAAAAAGGAACACAAAAGTTTCTAAATCCATTTACATAATCTTCTAATAAATATTCCCAATTTATAGCTTGTATTTTGAATTCTTCTACTAGTTGCTGATACACTTTATCTTTCCAAACATAACCATGACAGTCTAACTCTATGAATCTTGTTATAAACTTTTCTTTTGGTATATGACCTATGCCTTTTTTCAAACGTTCGTATTGATCATCAATAAATCTTCTTACCGATTCATTACGATCAAGTAAAGTTCCATCTAAATCAAATAAAACAGCCTTAATCATTTTTCTTCTCTCCCCTCAATTGTCTATCGAAACAACGAAGCTTTGCTAATTAGTTCATCATTAGATACTGACTTTTGTGTGTATTCGCTTCCCGATGGAGAGTTATACCGACGCGCTAAGTCCATTCATTTGAAGAAAAAATTGTTCAAATAATAACAATTATAAATACTAATTTAGAGTCTTCAGTACACTCAAAAAATCAGTATTTTAATATATAGATTTTACCATTATTGATAAGAAGTTGTATACAATGGGGTATATTAGTTCTCATTGCAACTGCAGACTCACATCAATCGCTATTATTAATAAGGATATTTTCATTAAATTTAAAGCTAATATATAGAAAAACCCTGATCTGAACCTCATAGAATATCAAACTTTTTATGGCATAGTACTATTTTCTCCTTTAAAAATAGACCTATCCGCAATTTAACTGCGAATAGGTCTTTCATTAAAATTTTGAACCGCCAAATCCATATTCATCGAGTAGTTCTTCAAACGTTTTGTTTTTTTCTTTTTGCTTTTTCTCAAAAAGAAGTTGAGCTTGTCTTTCTTCCTCTTTCTCCTGCTCTGCAGCCACTAGTTGTTTCTTTGTTTCCTTTAGTTTAGCAAGCACATCAGATGAAAGTTGATCGAAAAGACCATTTCCCTCTTCTTTTGCAACAGCAGGTTTTACTGGTTGTCTTTGTTTTTTCTTTGCCACAAATTTCACCTTCTTTAATTATCTTTTAACAATAGTTGCTACTCCTTGGCCACCACCGATACAAAGTGTCGCAAGTCCTGTTTTTACATTCTGTTTTTCCATTTCATGAAGTAGAGAAACAAAAATACGTGCTCCACTTGCACCGATTGGATGACCTAAAGCAATAGCCCCACCATTTACGTTTAGTTTATCATGATCAAATGAAAGCTCACGATCTACTGCAATCGATTGAGCAGCGAAAGCTTCATTTGCTTCAATTAAATCAATGTCCGCAAGTGAAATGTTTGATTTGTTTAATACTTTTTTCACTGCTTCAACTGGCCCAATACCCATTACACTCGGATCGACTCCAGCTGATGCATTTGCAACGATTGTAGCTAAAGGTTTTAAACCTAACTCATCTGCTTTTGCTTTTGACATAACAACTACAGCGGCTGCTCCGTCATTAATACCAGAAGCATTTCCTGCAGTAACGGACCCTTCCTTCTTAAAAGCTGGACGAAGTGCACTCAATTTTTCTTGTGTTGAGCCTTTTTTCGGATATTCGTCTATATCAAAAACGATTGGATCGCCTTTTCGTTGTGGAATTTCTACAGGTACGATTTCATCCACAAATTTTCCATCTTCGATTGCTTTTGCTGCACGAGCTTGAGAACGAGCTGAAAATGCATCTTGCTCTTCTCTTGAGATGCTATATTGATCGCATAAGTTTTCCGCAGTAATTCCCATATGATAATCATTAAATGCACACCATAGTCCATCGGAAATCATACTATCCACTACTTTTTGGTCTCCCATTCGAAAGCCATCTCTAGCATTCTTCAATAGATAAGGAGCTTGACTCATATTTTCCATTCCACCAGCGACAATAATTTCTGCATCCCCAGCAATGATTGCTTGTGTTGCAAGATGGATTGCTTTAAGACCAGATCCACATACCTTGTTGATAGTTAGTGCCGGAATAGCAACTGGTAATCCTGCTTGGATAGATGCTTGTCTAGCGGGATTTTGCCCTAATCCTGCTTGAAGTACATTCCCCATAATGACTTCATCCACTAAATCTTTTGAGACCCCTGCCTTTTCTAACGCTTTATCAATTACAATTGCACCTAGTTTAGTAGCTGGTACATCTTTTAACGCCCCTTGAAATGACCCAATTGCAGTTCTAACTGCACTAACGATAACAACTTCGTTTGACAAGTTATTTCCTCCTCATAATCCCCTGATATAATATTCCTCTTGCTGATTGTACCCGACTTATTTTTTATTTCTTTCTTTGAAATAAAATTAAAGTTTGCTTGTTTAACCATCCATTACTTACAATATAGTTGGAGGGATGATTATGTTTAGTTTACCAAAAAAAGTGACAATTATCGAGGTCGGTCCGAGAGACGGATTACAAAATGAAAAAAACGAAGTACCAACAGGGGTAAAATTAGAATTTATTGAAAAGCTTCAATTAGCTGGTGTGGAAGAGATGGAGTTGACTTCTTTTGTATCACCAAAATGGGTACCACAAATGAAAGATGCTAAAGAGATTGTTGAGAGGACCAACCAAATAGGTAGACAATTTGTATTAACACCTAACGAAAAGGGTGTAGAACTTGCAAAACAAGCAGGGGCCAATAGTTTTGCCGTTTTTGTTGGTGTATCAAATAGCTTTAATAAAAATAATATTAATAAAACAACAGAAGAAAGTATGCATGGGCTTAAACCTATCGTGGAATCACTAATAAAAGAAGGTAATTTTGTTCGTGCTTGCATTTCAACCGCTTTCTATTGCCCATATGAAGGAGCTATTGATCCTCATGAAACAATTGAATTATGTAGAGAATTTGTCTCTTGGGGAGTAAATGAATTAAGTGTAGCAGACACTATAGGTATGGCTAATCCACAAGAAAGTTATTTACTGTTCGAATTAATTAAAAATGAGTTTCCAACAACTCTAATTACAGCACATTTCCACGATACAAGAAAAATGGGCTTGGCAAATATCTTTGCAGCTCTTCAAGCAGGAGTTGATCGTTTCGATAGCTCTGCAGGTGGCTTAGGTGGTTGCCCTTTCGCACCAGGAGCAACAGGAAATGTAGCAACTGAAGATGTTGTGAATATGCTACACCAAATGGATATTGAAACAAATATTAATCTTGAATTATTAGTGAAAGCTATTGATATAATTGCGCCTTATGTTTCAAGACCAATTGAGACCGGGATGTATAAACTTATTAAAAATAATTAGGGGTTGATGCGATGAAAAAACGTGTAATTATTTGGACGAGTTTATTAACAAGTATTTTAACAGCTGCTACTACGATCTTTGGCTATTTAGTTACCAATCGGCTCATGTATATGAAGAAAAAAGAAGATGACTTTATATTAAATCGCGAGATAACTTCTAAACGCTTAGACGAAGCTTGGTTTCGTGAAGTCAACAAAACCGAAAAATGGATTGAATCGAAAAACGGTTATTCGCTTAAAGCAATCTTTGTCGAACCATTACAGACAAATAATTATGTTGTTATTTGCCATGGAGTAACTGAAAATAAAATTAATTCACTTCGATTTGTTCGAATGTTTGAACGTTTAGGGTTTAACAGTGTTGTGTATGATCACCGAAGACATGGAGATTCCGGTGGAAAAACAACTAGTTTTGGCTTTTATGAAAAAGTTGATTTGCAATCTATTTTAGAAGTTGTTCGTCAGCGTGCTGGAGAAAATGCTATCATTGGAATTCACGGAGAATCAATGGGTGCAGCAACGACACTACTGTATGCAGGATCTATTAAAGATGATGCTGATTTTTATATTTCTGATTGCTCATTTTCAGATTTCGAAGACCAAGTGTTAAATATTATGCGACAAACTACTCCACTTCGTTCAAGTTTAGCTATTCGTTTTGCTAATTTATTTTTAAAAATGCGAGATGGGTATACTTTAAATTTAGTATCTCCTATTGATGTAGTCGATCATATAGAAAAGCCCGTACTTTTCATCCATAGTTTACAAGATGACTTTATTCTCCCTAAAATGACGGAGGAATTGTATGAGAAGAAAAAAGGACCAAAATCATTAAAACTATTTGAATTAGGGGCTCATGCCAAATCTTTTAATGAAAATAGTGAGGAATACGAACAAGTAGTTGCAGACTTCTTACAACAAAATAATTTACTAAATAAATAAAAGCACTCAAAAGTGAGTGCTTTATTTATTTTGCATTTTATTCATTTGATTCATCATTTGTTTTACTTGTTTTTCAGAAGGCTTACGTCCCATTTGAGCCATCATCATTCGAAGCATTTGTTCATTGATAGGTGGATTTTCTTTTAAATATTTCATCATATATTTACGTGCTGCAAAAAATCCTATTGCTGCACCACCGATTAAAGCAACGATTACAATAATAATCCAAATCCAATCTTGCATACTTTCTCCTCCTTTACGTTCTTGTCTACGTGTACAAGACACCACTAGAAATTATACTATAGATTCTTAAAGCATACTATATAATTTCAAATAAAAAAGCAATTCGAATACTTTTGTTTACAAGTATTCGAATTGCCTTTATACATTTCTTATTTTTGTAGTAAGTTTTTCATTTTTGAAACGACATTTTCAACAGAGAAACCGTATTCTTTCATTACAATTTCGCCAGGAGCACTAGCACCAAATTTGTCGATTGCGATAACATCTCCCTCAAATCCAACATAACGATGCCATCCTAGAGAAGATCCCATTTCGACAGCTAAACGTTTTGTTAAGTGTGACGGAAGTACGGATTTTTTATAAGCATCATCTTGTTGCTCAAAAAGATCCCAAGATGGCATGGATACTACTGAAACTTGAATTCCTTCATTTGCAAGAGCTTTTTGAGCTTCAACTGCAAGACTTACTTCTGAGCCAGTTGCTAATAGAATTGCTTCCGCGTTTTCATTTGGTGAAACTATATAAGCTCCTTTTGAAACGCCTTCACTTGCTTGTTCTACTGATCCTGTAAGTGTCGGTAGGTTTTGTCTTGAAAGTACAAGTACCGTCGGATGATCTTTCGAAGAAACTGCAAGCTTCCAAGCTTCATTTGTTTCAATAGCATCTGCCGGACGGATTACAGACAATCCTGGCATTGCACGTAAAGAAGCTAAATGTTCTATTGGTTCATGAGTTGGCCCATCTTCACCAACAGCAATACTATCATGTGTAAATACGTACGTTACAGGAAGTCCCATAAGAGCAGATAATCGAATCGCTGGTCTTACATAATCACTAAATACAAAGAAAGTACCACCGAACACATGCAAACCACCATGTAATGCCATACCGTTAAGAGCAGTCCCCATGGCAAATTCACGTACACCAAACCAAATGTTTTTACCTTCGTAGTTTTCTGCAGAAAAATCTCCTGCATTCTTCATCGTCGTTTTGTTAGAACCAGCTAAATCAGCACTACCTCCAAAGAATGAAGGTAGGTTTTGAGCTAATGCGTTAATTGCATCACCTGACGCAGATCGAGTTGCATGAGAAGTACCTTCTTCGTAAGGTTTCATAGCAGCATCAAAGTTTTCTGGAAGCTCTCCTTTAATCGCTTGTTGCAATGTTGTTGCAAGCTCTGGGAATTCAGAAGAATACTTATTAAACTTCTCATTCCAAGATGCTTCCTCCTCAACACCTAAACGATTAGATGCTGCTTTAAAAGTTTCATACACTTCTGCTGGAACATAAAAATCCTCCTCAGATGACCATTGATATGCTTCTTTTGCTAAAAGTGATTCTTCTTTTCCAAGTGGCATACCATGTGCATCTGATTTACCAGCTCTATTTGGAGAACCAAATCCAATTACAGTTTTAACTTCAATAATTGTTGGTTTACTGTTTTGAGCTTTTGCTTTTTCAATAGCAGATGAAATTTCCTCAATGTCATTTCCGTCTTTAACAAAAATATAGTTCCAGCCATAAGACTCAAAACGTTTCTCTGTATTTTCTGAGAAGGATTTATGCAGATCTCCATCTAAAGAAATATCGTTGCTATCATAAAGGACAATTAATTTATCTAATTGCAAGTGTCCAGCAAGAGAAATTGCTTCTCCCGCTACACCTTCCATTAAATCTCCATCACCACAAAGAGCAAATGTGTAATGATCCACAACATTATATTCTGAACGATTATATGTAGCAGCTAAGTGTGCCTCTGCCATCGCCATTCCAACAGCCATTCCAATACCTTGTCCAAGAGGTCCAGTTGTTGCTTCTACTCCTGCAGTATGACCAAACTCTGGGTGTCCCGGTGTTTTTGAATTCCATTGACGGAAATTTTTAATCTCTTCCATTGGTAAATCGTACCCACCAAGATGAAGTAAACTATACAAAAGCATAGAACCATGACCAGCTGATAAAACAAAACGGTCACGATTGAACCAGTTTGGATTATTTGGGTTATGGCGTAAATGTTTTGTCCAAAGCGTATAAGCCATTGGTGCCGCTCCCATTGGGAGACCTGGATGACCAGAGTTCGCTTTATCTATTGCATCAATTGATAAAGTACGGATAGTATTAATTGCAAGTAAATCTGTTTTTAATGACATTAGTGACATCCTCTCGAGCTAATTTTTTCTATACTTCTAGTTTAGACAACAATGTTTGCATTATCAATGGTTTCGTAATGATTAGTTAATTCAGAAATTTCCCCTTTTTAGCTTGCTGTACTTTAAGTGGAGTCACATCATTACCTTCAGGGTCAACAACTTTTACACTCTCAATTGTATCTCTCATTGTTGTTCGAAATGTCTCTAAATATTCCTTTCTTAATGCACTTTGTTCCTTTGCTTCCTCAATAGACAAGCCATTCGACTTTGATTTTCTTGAAAGTTCACTTATTCGTTCAAGTTTCTCTTTACTTAACATATTATTCACCCTTTAAATTTTATTCTTATTTAAAGGTAAGGAAAAAACACACAGAGTGCAAGCCTTTACCCTCCGTGTGCTCCAATAAATTCAATATATCTTCTATGAACTGTTGCTTTACTTATTTCAAAACCTAATCCTTTTAATGTAGAGGTAATTTCTTCATATGTTAAACCAGCATTGCGCAGTCTTACTATTTCTTGAACTGGGATCTCTATCCGCTCCCTGCCTTCAGGGTTACCCAGAGTCTTTAAATTCCTTTCAGGACGAAATCCTTGAGAAACTGCTCGCTTCATTCCCCGTTTAATTTTGGCATTGTGTAGTTTCCGTTGATACTCTTCTACTAGGGCAAGAATTTCTAATAACATAGAGTCCATCTCATTTAAATTTAATACACCTTTATCCTGTAAAGTAAAAACAGAAGTATTTGTTTTTTGAAGAAGATGTAATACCGCCATTCGTCCATTTCCGCGTCCAATACGAGTCTCATCTTGTACAAAAACAGCATCTATTGGCTGTTCTTTGATAAATGATAATAAATCAAGCAATCCATCTCTCTCGATATCATAGCCACTATGTTTATCAATAAATACTCTTTTTACTTCATATCCTTGAAGAACAGCAAATTGAGTTAGTTCTTCTTCTTGCCTTGCTAATGACGTTTCTTGTGATTCTTTTTCTGTGCTGACACGACAATAAATGACTGCTTTCATTGGCTTATACCTGCTAGCTCTGTAGAATGATCTAGATTTACCTGATTTGACCTATTTGGGATAATAAGAATGTCTCCTGCTTTAATATGCGCTGAATGTAAGTTATTTAATGCAATTACTTCATTAATCCAATCTTCTTTTGAATTATCTGAGTCAAACTTATCAGCCAACTTCCATAAAGAATCTCCATGTTCAATTATAATAGGATAGTCTCGTCTTTCACCATTAGAATTTATAAAAGCAATTACCATTATAAAAGAAAAACTTAATCCCAAAAATATAGTTAGAAAATAATTTTTTTTAAGTAGTTTCATCATAATACCCCCATTTTAGAATATCTGTTCGCTTTATATGTTTTTATATTAAAACGAACACATGTTTTTGTCAACACCTTTTAGAACCTATGTTTGCATATTGTATAAGAGACTGATATACTATAAATAAGAATAAGAACAACACTTAAATAATATTTAAAAGAGGTGAAGGTATTGAAGAAAGCATCTAAAAGACAAGAAGATATTTTAGCGTTTATTAAAGAGGAAGTAAGAAAAAAAGGTTATCCACCCTCCGTACGTGAAATAGGCGAAGCAGTTGGACTAGCCTCAAGCTCAACTGTACATGGTCACTTGGCTAGACTGGAAAGTAAAGGCTTAATTAGACGAGATCCTACTAAACCACGTGCAATTGAAATACTTGATGGTACCAATTCAGTAATAGAAAAACAAGGAGTTGTTCACGTACCTTTAGTTGGTAAAGTAACAGCCGGTCTTCCTATTACGGCAATTGAAAATGTGGAAGAGTTCTTCCCTCTTCCTGAAACGTTTGGCACATCTGATGATAACCTGTTCATGCTTGAAATTATGGGTGATAGCATGATTGAAGCTGGTATATTAAACGGTGATTATGTTGTTGTAAAACAGCAACAGTCCGCAAATAACGGTGAAATAGTTGTTGCAATGACTGAAGATGATGAAGCAACAGTAAAACGTTTCTTTAAAGAAAAGACTTACTTCCGCTTACAACCTGAAAATTCCTCTATGGAGCCGATTATTGTCAATCAAGTATCTATTTTAGGAAAAGTAGTTGGAGTTTATCGTCATATTCAATAAACTCCTTGTATCTTGACATAATCTACTATTATATATAATATGTAATAGAGCCGATATCATATCTAAACGAAAAGTGGACATTTTCGTTTAGATTATCGAAAAAACCCCTTTACCTTTATGGTTGAGGGGTTTTTATTTGTTATATTATTAATATTTGTTGTAAAAAACGTATATCATTGGAATGATAGATTTTTCTTTGATGGATAATACAAATCCTAATCAAACAGCTCGTATATACCAATAAAAATTAGTAAACCGCCTGAAATAGAAATAGAATATTTACCAAGAAAAGTTTTATTTAGTATTAAACCAAAACGACTTCCAATACTAACAGTCAAAATTGAAAAAAAACCTATAGAAAATACTGTCCAAATGGCTGAAATTCCACTTGCTCCAATTGCAATTCCACTTACTAAACAGTTTACTGATAAAATAAATCCTAACGTTATTGCTTCTTTAACGGAAATAATATTATTTCCATCTTTATCTATTTGTTCTGTCTTTTTGGTGGTATCCTCATTAGAAAGTATACTTGATAAAATAGTCCATAGACCGACAATGCATAGTAAAGAACTCCCCAAAAAATTTGCATGTAAAATTGGAATATAGTTAGTAATAATTCCTCCACTTACGACTGCAACATAAGCAACTATCATCGAAATAATTGCTATTGTTACATTTGAAAAAATAGGGATCTTAGTTTGTTTTATTCCGTAGGCCAAACTTATTCCTAAATTGTCTAAATTAGCTGCTATCCCTATAAGGATAATAGTTATCCAATGCATTTTATCCTCCCCAAGACCTTTGATCTCTATTTATAAGGATATGCAGGATTTTCGATTTTGTTAAAATGAATTTATTTTAGATGCTTTGATTGCATTAAAAACTCCTTCAACCCTATGGATGAAGGAGTACTTTAATTCTTAAAACAAATTAAAAGGTTTTTGCATTTATTGTTGTACAGAAATCTTTAAACTTCAATTTCATTACCATTTAAGATTAAACGATAGGATATTTCTGCCTTCAAGGATGCGGATACAGCACAATATTTTTCTTCTCCCAATTTAATTGCTCGTACTACTTTTTTTGCGTCGATATCCCCTCTTACATCGAATAATAAGGAAGCTGCAGTAAATGCAGTTGGCAATTCTTCTCTGCGTGAGCCGTTTACTATAATTTCAATGGACTCAATTTTATCTAAATGTGGCTTTAAAATCATCGTAACATCGATTCCAATGCAACCTACTAGAGAGCTAAGTAACATTTCTGTTGGTGTTGGAGCATTGCCTTCTCCTCCGTAATTTGGTGTTGCGTCCATATACATTGGGTATCCTGAAGGGCCTTGCGCTTCAAAAGCACGTCCACCTTGCCATTTTGCTCTTACTTCCATTTTTATCAACCTTTCTTTCCTCAGAATTCCTTTACTTTTGCTAAAAATTTTTGTGCTCGTTCTGTATCAGGATGGGCAAAAAACGCCTTTGGTTCTGCATCTTCTATTATTTGTCCATCCGCCATAAACAAAATACGATCTGCTACATCTTGGGCAAAATTCATTTCATGGGTTACAATAATCATTGTCATTCCTTCATCTGCTAATTCTTTCATCACTTTTAACACTTCCCCAACAAGTTCAGGATCTAACGCTGACGTTGGTTCATCAAATAGCATGATTTGTGGTTCCATTGCTAATGCACGAGCAATTGCGACGCGTTGTTGTTGACCTCCTGATAGCTTAGATGGATAGACTCCCTCTTTTTCTTGCAAGTCAACACGTTTTAATAATTGGCTAGCTTTTGTCTTCGCTTGTTCCTTATTTTGTTTCTTAACGACAAGTAATGCTTCCATTACATTTTCAATTACTGTTTTATGTGGATATAAGTTAAACTGCTGAAAGACCATACCAGTATCTTGACGAATCTCATGAATCGTTTTTTGGCGTATCTTTTTCTTATCTGTTGCTCTAAGTTGATGATTATTTATAGTTATAGTTCCACTAGTGATAGCTTCTAAGCCGTTTAAGCAACGCAAAAGAGTACTTTTTCCAGAACCGCTTGGACCAACGATTGCGACAACTTGATGAGCTGGTATATTTATTGAAATATGCTTTAATACCTCCTGCTCACCAAAGCTTTTAGATAAATCATTAGCTTGTATCACAAATTTCCTCTCCTTAATAAATCGATAATCGGTTCTCTATTTTATTCAATATAAATGTAAAGATTGTACTCATTATCCAGTACATAACAGCTATAGATAAATAAAAAGGCATGTATACGTAATATTGAGCGACTAATAACTGAGCTGACCGTAATAACTCTGTTACAGTTATAACCGATACTAATGACGTTTCTTTTAGCATACCTACAAATGTATTCCCAAGAGGTGGAATGGCAATACGAATTGCTTGTGGAATCACAATACGCCGAACAGCCTGGGATTCAGTCATACCTGTCGCAAGAGCAGCTTCAGTTTGCCCAACTGGCACAGCTTGAATTGCTCCACGAAACGCTTCTGAAACATATGCTCCAATATTAATACTTAGAGCAATATACGCGGCTGTGAGCGGTCCTAATTCAATGCCATAATCAACAAGACCATAATATACAATTACGATTTGGACAAGTGGCGGCGTTCCTCGAATAATCGATACATACACTCTCGCTACAGTACGAAAGAAACGATTGCCCTTTAGACGAGCAATCGCTGTAATTAAACCGATTATCAAGCCAAAAAACATAGATACCACTGTAATCAATAAAGTATAATACGCACCTTTAAGTAAAAAGGGCAAATTATCAATTACTACTTGCATGGAAACTACCTACTTTCTCTATTCAGCCTTTGGTTCTTCACCAAACCATTTTATAAAAATTTTTTTATACGTACCGTCTTTTTTTATATCATCTAATGCCTTATTTAAATTATTCACTAAATCTGTATTACCTTTTTTAACAGCAACTGCAGCTATATCCGATTTTATTGGTTCACCAACAGCTTTCACTTTAAATCCATTTTCCTCAATTATAGGTTTTAAAGCGTATGCGTTATTTATTGTAGCGTCCGCACGACCTGCATCTAAATCTTTTAATGTTGTGATGACATCATCGTACGTATTTATTTTGAAGTCGCCTACTTTGGGCATTAAGTCATTGCGTAAAAATGCTTCATCATTCGTCCCTAGCCCTACTGCAATTTTCTTTCCTTTAAAATCATTTACTGATTGTATAGTTGTATTATCCTCTTTTACAATTACTCTCACATCATTTGTAATGTAAGGTTCCGTAAAATCAATTTGTTTTTTACGGTCCTCTGTAATCGTTACTTGGCTAACCAAAATATCAAATTTACCTTTTTGCAAGCCAGGTATAAGTCCAGAAAAGTCTTGTGCTACAAATTTTGGTTCTACCCCTAAACGTTTTGCTAATTCTTTCGCAATATCAACATCAAAACCATCGTATTCTTGATTTTTATTCATGAAATTATAAGGTGCATAGGTACCCATAATCCCTATTGTTATTTCTCCTTTATCTTGAATAGCTGATAATGAATTTTTATTATTTTCTTTTGTAGAATTATTACCACATGCTCCTAATAATACAGCTGCTGTAGTTAATATAGACAATAAAATTTTACTTTTTTTCACTTTAATTTCCCCCTAAATTTATATTTCAAACAAACTAAAAAGATTAAACTGAACAGTTCTTAAAACAAGTTAGTTTAAGTAAATATTTTCTGATAGAACTTGCAATCGTATTGTTAGTTCTATCCAACCGAACAACTTGGGCTGTAATTTCATATCTACTATTCGGTTACCTTAGCCTTATTCTGCATTTACAGAATACCTAAAGGATTAAATATTATTACTCTTTATATGATTATTCCCAAGAACATTCAGTAAAAAACATCAATTAGTATCAAAGCCATTAAAATGTATATTTTCATTCATTCAAACATATAAAAAAAGACCTATACAAGGAAAATAGGCCTTATTTATAACTTTTTATATTATTCGATTATTGTTGCCTAATTTTGAAGTTTCATCTTTAGCGCTATTCTCATTCAACTTTTATTTTGGCTTTTTAGAGCAGCAAGCGTAACTGGCCCTATTATTCCGTCTGGAGTTAATCCCTTTGCTTTTTGAAATGCTTTAATAGCTGATTCAGTTTCAGGTCCTTCAATTCCATCTACAACAATCTGATATCCTGCTACTACTAAAAGTTTCTGTATTTCTACTACTTCAGAAACAACGATATAGTTTAAAGGATTTACAGCATTTGGTTGACCTGCTTCATACCTAGGAATATGAATCTCAAAATGCAAATTTACTCCAGTAGCATTTCCTGTATCGCCTTTTATACCTACTTGTTGGCTCTGTTTAACTATTTGTCCAACTTTTACTGAGATTGATTTAAGGTGAGCATATAAAGTTTCATATTTATTACCATTTATAACATGTGCAATCGTTACTGTATTTCCATATCCTTCGATAGCTTTCGCTCGAGTAATAATACCACTTGCCGCTGCTATAATTTTTGTACTTCCATCATTACCAAAATCAACTCCCTTATGCAATCTCAAAGTGTTCGTACCAGAGTTCTTTCTTATTTGCCCATATCGCGAGGTTATTCTTCCCTCACATGGTTTAATAAATAACATATAATCCCTCCTTTCAATTCTTTTAAAATTCTACTTACAAAATCTTTAACTTACTTTACTATCAAATGCAAAGAACTGGTAGGTATCTTAGTCAAAAGTGATTACTTTTAAAAAATATTATTCTCACTTTTTTATATGTACAAGAAGTTGGGTATGAATTTAGCTTAATTGTGAATCTTGTAAAAGCAATTTATTCAAGAATCTAACTCCATGTATTGAACAATGCCAATCTATCACAAAATAATGAGGATTATATTCTAGAAATAAGAAATGAGGAGATTAAATATTATTTATCAAAAAGTAGCCCCGAAACTCCTATGATTTATTTATTTAAATATATTTCCTGAGCAATTTGAGCAATCTCCTATGATGGACGAAATGAAAGAATGTTTGGTTTTTGGTTATTGGTTTTTATGAAATTGGTGGTAACTGCCAACTAATTATGTTGGATTTTTTTCTTATTAAAATAATAAGGAGTGTGTTATTCTTGGAGAATTTTCAAGCTATTTGCCACCAATATGCACAAATTGTTAACGGGAGAGCTAGCTTTAAGCAAGGATTTTGTTCAGTAGAAAAGGAACGAAATCTCCATGTTACTATTCAAGGTCGTCCTAGTCGAAGTGCACTTCCAGCGGGAATAACATTTGAGTCATTAGATTATGAAGGAAATGCCCTTAACCTAGGTGAAGTAGCGGTACTTCAAGAAGAATTACCTGAATTTATTAAGATTTTAGTGAAAAACAACCTAATAGTTAGTGCTATCCATAATCACTGGATATTCATGAATCCTTCTATTCTATATGTACATTTCCAATCTATTGAGCCACCGTTATCATTTGCGAAAAAATTTACAGAAGCATTTAACATTTTAAATCATTAACAATATGGTATTACTTAATGATTAGCATGAGAGGGTATAAAACACTATATCTTTATTAAATGACAGAATTTTTTTCATTTGATTATTTCTTTTTAACTAAAAATAGTAGATAATAAAATAAATTATTAAGATTTAGAGAAAGGATAAATGGTTTATGTCTATACTTAAAAATGAGCTTAGTAATTTAATTTATGATTATAATAAATGTGATAATTCAAGTATCAAAGAACAAATACTTTCAGATATAAACCTTTTACGTCAGGCTTTGACTATCTTGCAAAAAGACGAGCAAAAAATTTACAATCAAAATAGTAAATTCGACTACTAGATTAGCCCAACTAAAAAAAGAACGCCTTAAAAGACGTTCACGTTCTCATCTATTTATTTACAGCACCTATTTTTCATCGATATAGAGAGCATTCATTCCAATTAATAAAGTTTTCGCATCTTCGTTTAAATAGTGCTTTATATCATTTCTTATCAAAAGTTCCGAATTATTTTTAACCGACATTTTTAATCCTCTAATATCAAATTTTGTAGCATACGCATTTATGGCATGTATCACATTTATCTCTTTTCGATTTAATGGGTTAACTTCTGAGTTAGTATTTTCTTTCAATATTTCAAATAACGATCTAGCATTACTTCTTAGAAGATGTCTATTCTCATCAATTAATTCAATATTTTCTTCTATAAACTTTCTTGCAGAAACCAAATCGAAATTTTCCATACCTTCATTAATTTTTTTCATTAATTCATTTATATCCATAATAACTCCTCTAACCTCTTTATATATTTATCGGTTTTACAAAGGTGTTATCCATAGTTAATAAGATAGAACACAGCCCTCTCTTTAGTCCTGGTATTTTTAAATGAAAATATCACTTGCTAAGTACTTTTTCTAAAATAGACTCATAAAAATAAAAAAGCGTCGGAAGCCCAGGGCTCCAACGCTTTCTTTATTAATACATTTTTAGATATTGTTCACGTTCCCAAGGGTGTACAGTTGTTCTAAACATATCCCATTCTATCTCTTTTGCTTCTACGAAGTTTGCATAAATATGCTCACCAAGCGCACCACGAATTATTTTACTTTTACCAAGTTCTTTAATTGCTGAATGAAGAGAAGATGGCAAATTATAAACACCATGTTCATTTCTTTCTTCTTCGGTCATCACATAAATATTGCGATCGACTGCAGGTGGTGGTGTTAATTTGTTTTTAATACCATCCAGTCCAGCTTGTAAAATAACCGCCATAGCAAGGTATGGATTTGCAGAAGGATCTACAGAACGAACTTCAATTCGAGTGCTTAAGCCTCTTGAAGAAGGAATACGAATTAAAGGACTTCTATTTTGACCTGACCAAGCAACGTAACAAGGAGCTTCATAACCTGGTATTAATCGTTTATATGAGTTTACTGTAGGATTTGTAATAGCTGTAAAACTTTGTACATGCTTTAATACTCCTGCCATAAACTGCATAGAAGTTTCACTCATTTTATTTTCAGCGGATTCATCAAAAAATGCATTTTCTTCACCTTTAAATAGGGAAACGTTAAAGTGCATTCCAGATCCAGCTACACCAAAAAGTGGTTTTGGCATAAACGTTGCATGTAAGCCATGTTTACGAGCAATTGTTTTAACTACTAACTTGAATGTTTGGATGTTATCACAAGCAGTTAATGCATCTGCATATTTAAAGTCGATCTCGTGTTGTCCAGGAGCTTCTTCATGGTGAGATGCTTCAATTTCAAAACCCATCTCCTCTAGCTCAAGTACGATATCACGTCTGCAGTTTTCACCTAAATCCATTGGCGCTAAGTCAAAGTAACCACCATGGTCATTTAGTTCAAGTGTTGGCTCTCCTTGTGCATCTAATTTAAATAAGAAAAATTCAGGTTCTGGACCTAAGTTAAAACTTGTAAATCCTAACTCTTCCATCTCTTTTAGAATTCGTTTTAAGTTATTACGTGGGTCTCCTGCAAATGGAGTTCCATCTGCCTTATTAACGTCACAGATTAATCGAGCTACTTTACCTTTACCTGTAATCCAAGGAAACACTACCCATGAATTTAAATCTGGCACTAAGTACATATCCGATTCCTCAATGCGAACAAATCCTTCAATAGATGATCCATCAAACATCATTTTATTATCGAGAGCTTTATCGAGCTGACTCACTGGAATTTCAACGTTTTTAATCGTACCAAGGATGTCAGTAAACTGAAGACGAATAAAATTCACCTCATTTTCTTGAACGAATTTTTTAATGTCTTCTTTTGTATACTTGCTCATTATTTCACTCTCCTATTGATTTTTATTTAAACCTCGCTTTAAGGTTAAAAGCGAGAGAATTACCTTGTCTTAGTGATGCTCGTTGGTGTCTTTGAGCAATTTCCATTTCTTCCCTGAAAATTGCTCGTAATTGTGCATCAGAAATAACTTCTTGCACTTTTCCCTTGGAAGTTGGGATGTTCTTCATTTCAAAAATTTGTTTAATACCCGCAATATTGACTCCAGAAGATATCATATCTTTTATTTCTAATAAAACATCAACATCATCCAGAGAGAACATACGTTGCTTTCCTTCCGTTCGTGCAGGTTGGACTAGCTTATGCTCTTCATAATAACGAATTTGCCTTGCCGTTAATCCTGTTAACTGCATCACGATATTCATGGATAACAACGGCATCGAACGTCTCCATTCCTTTTCCATCACTGCACCCCCAGTTGGATATGCTAATACTATACTCCATGTCAGCTTTGTTGTCAAATCCATGTCAGATAAACTGACATGGCATAAAAAACAATAAGAAAAACGCCAGCATCCTTTAAGTGTATCCTGTCTTCTCTATTTCTAGAGTGCTTTGGACAAAACATTAGCTACACTATTACCAGGGAACTTTGTGGATGGAGAAGTGACTGCGTCACTTCTCCATCTATTTTTCCGGTAATCTTGTGGCGGATGTTTGTCCGTCGCCCTCTTGGAATTTGTGAAGATATGATAAGTTTGGTTTGGATAATTAGAGAAAAAATACTTTCCTACTCTTTTAAAAGCGGACGAAGATACAATTTCGTCCGCTCAAGCCTTCTCAAACAATGGATACTATCTATTTTTTCTCGACTAATACCACTCTAATCATGCACCAACTAATTCAAGTATTCTATAAAGCCTTACTACTACTGGATTCCAAAAATCATATACTCTTTCAGTATGAAAAACCGTGCAAAAGCCGCCTAGTCCTTGTTAGAAGAGAAGCATAATATCGTTTCTTTCAGCTATGGCAGACGCTTTTCGCGAGCATGGTTTCATTCTCAAAGGCCAACAGGATGTTGGTGGTCATGAAAGGCATTGCCTCAGAGAAGAGGAGTCATTAGCCTTCCATCCCTCTCTTGCGTTCCTGCTAGGCCAGCCGCTTCGCTTTCGGTGCAGAATACATCTGCTATTCCCGCTGAAGTCGCCGTCTGCTCCTATCAATTAGAATGTATGGGATGATTTATAATTACTTAGTAAGATAGATGACATTTAATCCTATAAACAGTAGTTAGAGAACTGCATTTTATCCTCTCATTGAATGCTGGGTTAAGTCTTTCTGTTAGGTATTACTCACTTAATGGATTGTAGTGAAAGGTGGCGACTCCAGCCGGAGGCCAACAGGATGTTGGTCACGAAGGCGTTGCCACACGATGTGGCGCTCTTAGCCTTTGTTCCTCAGTGAGACAGATGAACCATCACAACGAACGCGTAAGCGGCGGTGATGGTTCATCGCTCACCTCGCGGAAAGCGTCCACCTGAAACGGAAATCCACAGTAATTCTTTAAAGTACTATGAACTTGGGTTGGCAGGAGATAAATCCAAATACTTTCTTATTCATTAAGAAAAGCCACTTCCAATTGAAAGTGGCTTAAATACTTATTTATTCAACGTTTGTACTGCTCCTAATATAGCATATTTAACATGTTCGTATGTTAATCCACCTTGAATAAAAGCAGTGTATGGAGGACGAATTGGTCCATCTGCTGTTAATTCCATACTAGATCCTTGTATGAAAGTTCCTGCAGCCATAATAACATCATCCTCATAACCCGGCATATACGCAGGCTCTGGTGCAAATTGAGCATTAACAGGCGAATGTAATTGAATAGCTCTACAAAATTGAATCATTTGTTGTGACGTCTTGAATGAAACAGATTGAATAAGGTCCGTTCTATTCTCGGTATAATGTGGTTCTGTTATCATCCCGACCTCCTCTAGTACTGCGGAAGTAAAAATGGCGCCTTTAACAGCTTGTGAAACTATGTGAGGTGCCATAAAAAATCCTTGATACATATCTAGAAGAGTATTAAGTGAAGCACCTGCTTCTGCACCAATTCCTGGTGAAGTCATTCGGTAAGCGCATTTCGTCACAAATTCACTTTTTCCTGCAATATAACCTCCCGTTTTAGCTATCCCCCCTCCAGGATTTTTTATAAGTGATCCTGCCATCAAATCTACTCCGACATTCGTTGGTTCTAGTTCTTCGACAAACTCCCCGTAGCAATTATCTACAAAAATGATTGCATCTTCTTTTATAGCTCTTATTTTTTTAACCATTTCCTTAATCTGTTCCACTGTAAAAGAAGGACGAACTGCATACCCTTTCGATCGTTGTATGGCAATTACTTTTGTATTTTCTCTTACTGCACTTTCTACGTTTTCCCAATCTACTGCGCCAGTTTCCAATAAATCAATATGCTTGTAAGTTATTCCAAAGTCAGCTAGAGATCCAGTATCTTCCCCTTCTCCACTCACAATCGATTGAAGCGTATCGTATGGCTTCCCAGTTATGTATAGTAATTCATCACTCGGTCTCAATAAACCAAATAAACTTATAGAAATCGCATGTGTACCTGAAATGATTTGTGGTCTAACAAGAGCTGCTTCTGCACCGAATGTAGATGCATATACTTTTTCCAATGTATCACGACCCTCATCATCGTATCCGTAACCAGTAGAAGGATGAAAGTGATGATCACTTACATGATGTAATTTAAATGCGTTTATGACTTTTTGTTGATTAATAAATGCAATGTTTTCAACATCTTTTTTAAAACATGCGATTTTAGCCTCTGTATTATCAGCTAACTCTAATATTTCTTTTGATAATGTAGTTTTAAAATTCATTTCAATCTCTCCTGCGCTCTTGTTTTCATATACAAATAGAAAAGACTAATTCCATAATGAAATTAGCCTTTCTATTCAAAACTTAAAACTGTAATTCCCCATCCCATTCGAGCATTCCGCCAACTACATTCGTTACTGTAAATCCATTTTCTTCTAGAATTTCACAAGCCATTGCACTGCGGCCGCCGGCTTTACAAATAATATAGTGAGGTACAGACTTATCCATTTGATCTACACTTGAATCTACTTGTCCAAGTGGAATATGTTTCGCCCCTGGTATCATACCATTTGCTACTTCTTCATTTTCACGTACGTCTATAATGCTTAATTGTTCTCCAGCATCTAATTTTTGTAATAGTTCTTCAGTCGTTATAAAATTCATTTTTTATCGCCACTTTCCATGTATATTCCTACAAATAGTAATAGGAACATTTCTCGATGTCAACTAAACCATTTCCAACTCACCGAGAATTATCATTCAGCTCTTGAGTAATACATACGGTAACTCTCTATTCCACATTAATATTAATTGATTTAGAGGGAGCAAAAGTTGAAATTGCATGCTTATAAATTAACTGTTGTTTACCTTCGGATTCCAGCAACACAGTAAAATTATCGTATGATTTAATAATACCTTTCAACTGAAAACCGTTTAATAAAAATACGGTTACAAAAATATCATTCTTTCTTAATTGATTTAAAAAATTATCTTGAATATTTACTGGTTTCATCCCAATACCCCCATTTTACATTTTGCGTTAAAAGATTCTTCATAACTACTATTCGATATTATTCACTTATCTCCTGCAAAATTGATTGAATTTCTTTTATAATTCTTTCCGAGTCTGTAAATGGATTATACCAATGGATATCCATTTTATTTCGAAAATAAGTTAATTGGCGTTTGGCATACCTTCTAGAATTTTGCTTCAAGTTATCAATTGCTTCCTCAAAAGTTATATGCCCATCTAGAAAATCATAAATCTCTTTATACCCGATAGCTTGAATGGATTGAACATGTCGGATATTTTGCTTATAAAGCCCTTTTACTTCTTGAAGTAACCCTTTTTCCATCATTATTTCCACTCTTTTATTTATTCTTTCATATAGAATTGCTCGATCTATAGAAAGTCCAATGATGTAATGTGGATATACCTTTTCATTGCCCTGATTTTGTTCAATCTCATCTTTTCTTTTTCCACTTAACTCAACACGCTCAATCGCTCTCATTACTCGTTGAACATTGTTCGGATGAATTTCAGTTGCAGCAATAGGATCTAACTTGCTTAACCTTTCGAATAACTCTTCTGGTGACAACTGTTCTAATTCCTTTAATAAGTTACTATTTGTTTTAGAATGTTCAGTAAATCTAAAGTCATATAGTACAGATTGTATATAAAGCCCAGTTCCACCTACAATAATTGGCACATGACCACGTGAAGCAATTTCCTCTATTTTAAGTCGTACCAGTTTTTGATATTCAGCTACTGAGAAACTTTCTGTTGGATCTTTAATATCTAATAAATGATGGGGAACTCCTTCCATCTCATCGGAATTAATCTTAGCAGTTCCAATAGACAATCCACGATATACCTGCATAGAATCCCCGTTAATAATTTCACCATTACAAGCTTTTGCTAATTCTATACTTAGCGCTGTTTTTCCGACAGCTGTCGGACCTACAATTGCTATGACAAAAGGTCTTTCACTCATTATTCATCATCCATTTTACAATAACATTAAATGTATCTTCTTTATTTTTTTCTAATAAAATTTCATGTCTTGCATTTTCCACTAAATGTACAGTCACATTTTCCATCCCTGCATTCGTCAAACCTTTCGCTACTTTAAATATATCTTCTCCATTTTTACCAACTGAATCTTCTTCTCCACTTAAGAGTAAAACCTGCAAGTCTTTTCTAATTCGTGCAATCTCTCCAGTTTTATGAATTATTTTAAGGCCATAAAACAAATCAATATAAAACTGATTGGTTGATATAAACCCACACATTGGATCTTCTATATATTTTTTAACTTCTGTTTTATCAGTATTTAACCAATCAAATGTTGTTTCGGCATCATTAATTTTTTTATTAAACCCACCGAAAGATAAATTATTGAGTAATTTACTTTCCGTTGTTGGTGTCTGAAGTTTAGAAGCAATTTTTCCAATGATCGATCCAACATCTCCAAGAATCCCTGGACTATATGAAGTGCCACAAATAATTACTTTAGACAGTGAATCACTGTATTTTTGCATATATCTTCGTGCAACGAAAGATCCCATACTATGTCCAAATAATATAAGTGGTATCTCTACCATATCTTCTCGAACTTTCAACAATACTTCTCGAACATCTTCTGTTACGCGCTCAAAACCATTAGTTTCAGCAAAATAACCTTGTTGTCCATTTTTCTCGACAGTTCTACCATGCCCTCTATGGTCATGCCCACTCACTATATATCCTTTTCCTACAAGAAAAAGAGCAAATTCATCATATCGCTCAATATGCTCTGCCATACCGTGTAATAAATGTATATGGCCTATAGGTGATTGTTCTGGGGAATATTTCACTACATGTATATGATGACCATCTGACATTTCTACTTCTAAAATTGATTTCATTACGCTTTTCAACTCCATTCTAAAGTCGCTTGCATAAGAAGTTTATCTAGTTGGTTTTGGTATTTTACCGTTTCTTGTTCCGAGTAATTCAACAGGTCTTTCATTACTTGTAAAACTTCATTTTTATATGTTTTGTATTGCTCTATGTTAAAGTAAAGCATACCCGTTCTTCGTACTAGAAAGTCTACTGGTGAGTATGCCATTTCATCATGTACTGCATAATATATTTGCGCTAATAGACTTAGCGGTAAACTTGAATCGGAAGTTGTCTTTAACAAGTGTACATATTTAAATATTTTATCCACATTTGATCCATACAGTTTAGCTAATCTTCTTCCTTCTTCAAAAGACAAACCATAAGATTGTGATAATCTTTCTTTATTGGCAATAAAAGCTAGAAAGTTCTCCGATCCACCAATGTCTCCTCCAGAAAGTACTAAGTGCTTCGTCACACATGGCCCATAATTGTAATCTCCCAATTGTTTTGAAATTAAATCAACAATAGATTCCGCCATTTTACGATATCCTGTCAGTTTACCACCTGCTATTGTAATCAAACCAGAATTCGATTGCCATATTTCATCTTTTCGGGAAATTTCGGAAGGGTCTTTTCCTTCTTCATAGATAAGTGGCCTTACACCTGCCCAAGTAGACTCTACGTTTTTTTCGGAGATATGAACTTTAGGGAACATATCATGTATCGCTTTTAATAAGTATTGAACATCTTCTTTTGTTGCTGCAGGATTTTGTATATCCCCTTCAAAAAAAGTGTCTGTAGTACCTACATATGTTTTTCCTTCGCGTGGAATCGCAAATATCATTCGTTTATCCGGTGTATTAAAATAGATTGCTTGTCGAAGAGGGAAAAATAGTTGATCGATTACTATATGAACACCTTTTGTCAGTCTTAATTTTTTATTATTATCCATTGCATCGAGTGCTCGGACAGAATCTACCCATGGGCCAGCTGCATTTACTACTTTTTTAGCATGAATTGTAATTTTCTTATTATTTATCTGATCGATTACCTCTGCTCCAACGACATCATTATTATCGTTATATACAAAAGACCTTACTTTTGCATAGTTTAAACATACTGCACCTTTTTCAATCGCTTTTTTTATAACTTCCAAAGTCAAACGAGCATCATCTGTTCGATATTCTACGTAATATCCTCCGCCAAGAAGTCCCGTATTTTTTAGTAATGGTTCTTTTTGTAGGGTCTCTTCAGGCGATAACATATGTCTCTTTTCTTCTTTTTTTACTCCTGCTAAAAAATCATAAACTTTTAATCCGACAGATGTGGTAATTGGACCAAAAGTACCTTTCTTGTGAAATGGAAGAAGCATCCATTCAGGTTCGGTTACATGGACAGCATTTTCATAAACTATTTCTCTTTCTTTCCCTACTTCTGACACCATTTTCACTTCAAATTGCTTTAAATAACGTAAACCACCATGTACTAATTTCGTCGATCTACTAGAAGTCCCAGCAGCAAAGTCTTGCATTTCTACAAGAGCTACAGACATTCCTCTTGTAACAGCATCTAATGCTATACCGGCTCCTGTAATGCCTCCACCAATAACTAATACATCGAATTCATAAAAATTTAACGTGTTAAATATTTGTTCACGCTCTACGGAAGATTTCATTTACTATACTCCTTCATCCATTGGTTTGAATATTCTAGTTGCCTCAACAGCCTTTTTCCAGCCATTGTATAAATTATTTCGTTTCACTTCATTCATTTTTGGTTCATATTGTTTTTGACTTTCACGCATCTTTAATAGCTCTCGTTCATCTTGCCAAAATTTTGTTGCTAAGCCCGCTAGAAATGCTGCTCCAAGCGCCGTTGTTTCATTCAGCTTGGCGAGTTCTATCGGCAAGTTAAGCAAATCACTTTGGAATTGCATAAGAAATTCGTTAGTCACTGCCCCACCATCTACACGGAGTACTTCTACACTTACTCCAGAGTCTTGTGCCATTGTTTGAAGTACATCCTTTGTTTGATAGGCAAGAGATTCAAGTGTAGCACGGATAAAATGCTCTTTTGTAGTTCCGCGAGATAAACCGAAAATAGCTCCCCGTGCATCGGAGTCCCAATATGGAGTACCAAGCCCAACAAATGCTGGAACAATATATACCCCTTCTGTAGAGTCTACTCTTTTTGCATAATTTTCAGACTCTGCTGCATTTTGCAACATTCGCAGGCCATCCCGCAACCATTGGATAGCAGATCCAGCTACAAATACGCTACCTTCTAAAGCATAAGTTACTTTTCCATTCAGTCCCCAAGCAATCGTAGTTAGTAATCCTGATGGTGACGAAACAGCTGCTTCTCCCGTGTTAAGCAGCATAAAACAACCTGTTCCATATGTGTTTTTTGCCATCCCTTTTTCAAAACAACATTGACCAAAAAGTGCAGCTTGTTGATCACCAGCTGCTCCAGCAATATTAATTTCTTTCCCAAAGAACACGCTTGAATCTGTTTGCGCGTATACTTCAGATGAAGAAGCTACAGTAGGTAGGATTTTCATCGGTATATCTAATTTTTTGCATATCTCTTCATCCCAGCACTGTTCATATATGTTATAAAGCATCGTTCTAGATGCGTTAGAGTAGTCGGTAACATGTGCCTTACCATTTGATAATTTCCAGATAAGCCAAGTATCAATAGTGCCAAAAAGAAGTTCTCCGTTTTCAGCTTGTTCTCTAGCATTTTCTATATGATCTAAAATCCATTTTACTTTCGTAGCAGAGAAATATGGGTCCAGCATTAATCCAGTCTTATCTTTAAAAAAAGAATCCAGTTCCTCTTTTTTTAATTGATCAATAATTTCTTGCGTTTGTCTAGATTGCCAAACAATCGCATGATAAACAGGCTTACCCGTCTTTTTGTTCCAAACAACAGTTGTCTCTCTTTGATTGGTAATGCCTATCGCATGAACATCTTCTGGTTGGCTACCACTTTCCGTTAAAACTCCAGCTATAACAGACAAGACAGATCCCCAAATTTCCTGTGCATCATGTTCTACCCATCCCGGTTTCGGAAAATATTGGGTAAATTCTTTTTGAGCAGAATGTACAATATTTCCTAGTTTATCAAATAGTATTGCTCGTGAACTTGTAGTTCCTTGATCAATTGATAAAATATATTTCCCCATTCATATCCCTCCTACATTACTCGTTTGAACATCTTTTCAATTTCATACGTAGTAAAATGAACGATTACTGGTCGACCATGTGGACATGTTAATGGATGCTGCGCATTTTTTAAACTTTCTAGAAGCTGCTCCATATCTCTAGTAGTTAAATGGTGATTAGCTTTGATAGATAATTTACAGCTCATCATAATCGCAGCATCTTCTCTAAGCTTTTTAATATCGGTTTTTCGATTCGTTAATACTTGCTCAATTAATCCTTCAATAATTTTGGTTTCATTTCCTTTTGGAAACCAAGATGGATGTTCTCTAACGACAAAACTAGATGAACCAAATTCTTCTAAATATATGCCGACATTTTTTAGTTCGTCTAAGGAATCTTTAATACGGTATGATTCATCTAACGAGTAGTGAAAAGTAAGTGGAAGTAATAATGCTTGTCGTTCACTTGCACTTACATCCCCAACCTTTTCTTTGTAGAACTCATATTTGATACGCTCTTGTGCTGCATGCTGATCTATTAAGTAAAAGCCATCATCACTTTGCGCAACAATATATGTTCCATGAATTTGTCCTACTACATGTAAATCTGGAAAAGGCTTTTTCACTTCTTTAAACTCTTCTATAAATTCTTCTACCACAATTTCTTCTAGAAGAGGTTCTATATCCTCTTTTATAATTGATGGTGGCTTAGTTTCTTGTGCTTTTATAGTTGTTTCAACTGGTGGTTGATACGGCTGTTTAAAAAAGTCAAACTGAATACTTGGTTGTTTTTTCACTTCAGTCTTTTCCGAAATTTTGGGTGGTTGTTGTACTCTATGAATAACGGAACGAATTGTTGTTCTTACTAGCTCCATTAATTCCTTTTCTTTACTTAATCTTATTTGATGCTTTGCGGGATGTACATTTACATCCGTGAGCATTGGATCTGTTTCAATATTTAATACTACAATCGGATATCTTCCTATTGGTAACAAAGTATGATAAGCATCTACAATCGCATTATTTAAACCATAATGCTTTACCCAACGACCGTTCACAAGAATTGTAATATAGTTTTTCGATGCCCGAGTAATTTCAGGTAACGTTGCATAACCATTAATATGAAAATCAGCAGACTCATTTTCAAAACTAATCATTTTTTTAACGTTAGATACACCATAAATAGAGGCAAGAACTTGCTTTAAATCCCCTCTACCAGTTGTTTGAACAATAGTTTGACTATTATTTGATAATTTAAATGCAATTGAGGGAAAACTAAGTGCCAATCGGTTAATTAAGTCAATGGAATGACCTAACTCTGTCTGAATTGTTTTTAAATATTTTAATCGAGCAGGGGTATTAAAAAATAATTGATTTACAACAATATCCGTACCTCGTCTAATTGGTGCCGGTGCGCAGGAAAGTACACGTCCTCCTTCAAGTTCCACTTTTGTCCCAATATTTTCTCCATCGGACGTCCATAAACTAATTTTTGAAACTGAGGCAATACTTGCTAGTGCTTCTCCTCGGAATCCCAAAGAACGAATTCTAAATAAATCATGTTCCGTTGTAATTTTTGAAGTCGCATGTCGTGAAAAAGATTGGACAGCATCCTCTTCATCCATTCCTTTCCCATTATCAGTGACTTGTATTTTTGATAAGCCAGCTTCTTCAAGCACTATTTCAATAGATGTACTTTCAGCATCAATGGCGTTTTCCACTAACTCTTTTACTACGGATGCGGGACGTTCCACTACTTCTCCCGCTGCTATTTTATTGGAAAGTAGTTCTTCCATCACGATGATTTGTCCCATATTCTCCCCTACTTTTTTAGTTATTCTAATTCGTTTTGCAATTCATATAATAATTGTAATGCCTCTAAAGGTGTTGTTCCAGAAATGTTAATCTTTTTGAGTTTTTTCACTATCTTTTCCAATGATTTATCATCATCTATTTTAGAATCAGTATGTGTTACTTGTAATTCATCAAAAAGGGATAGCTGTGTATCGTTTATTACTGAAGCTGATTTTTCATTTTTATCTTTCTGTTCAAATGTAGCTAAAATAGCTCTTGCTCTTATAATAATTTCCTTAGGAAGCTGTGCTAGTTCCGCAACATGAATACCATAACTTTTATCTGCAGGACCTTTTTTTAATTTATGAAGAAATACCACTTTTCCATCTTTTTCAGTGGCAGAAACATGAACATTTCGCAATTTAGATAGCGTTTGTTCCAGGTCAGTTAATTCATGATAATGGGTTGAAAATAAAGTATTAGCACCAATATGGTCATGAATATATTCCATCATCGATTGTGCTAGACTCATCCCATCATAAGTAGATGTTCCACGGCCAATTTCATCAAAAAGTAGCAAACTCTTACTTGTAGCGTTCATAATAGCATGTTGAGATTCCATCATCTCAATCATAAATGTACTTTGTCCTCCCGCTAAATCGTCTGCAGCACCAATGCGAGTAAATATTTTATCGACAATTGGTAGATTTGCAGATTCCGCAGGTACATAACAACCAATTTGAGCCATAATTATTGTAATAGCAACTTGTCGCATAAAAGTGCTTTTACCAGACATGTTTGGACCAGTTATTAACAACATATTTTCATCCTCTGTCAAAACACAATCATTTGGTACATATAATTGGTTATTCATCATCTTTTCAACTACAGGATGTCTTCCTTCTTTAATAACCATTGCATTTGTTTCGTGGAAATTTGGTTTTGTTAATCGATGTTTTTCCGATACTTGAGCAAAAGAAATATATACGTCTAACTCACTTATTTGTTTTGCTAGTTTCTGTACGCGAGGAATATACGCTTTTATTTCATCTCTTAATTGTGTAAATAACTCATATTCTAGCAATAAACTTTCGTCTTCCGCGGAAAGGATGATTGACTCTTTCTCTTTCAATTCATCTGTAATATAGCGCTCAGCATTTGCTAGTGTTTGTTTTCGAACATACCTTTCATCATCTGCCAAGTGAATATTCGATTTCGTCAACTCAATATAATAGCCGAATACTCGGTTATACCCTATTTTTAAATTTTTAGCACCTGTTAGTTCTCGTTCTTTTTGCTCTAACTCAGCTATCCACTTTTTACCGTTAACAGACGCATCACGAAGTTGATCTAAACGATTATTGTATCCGTTGTTTATCACTCCGCCGTCTTTCACAGAAATAGGTGGATTTTCACTTATAGCTATTTCTAACTTTTTCCAAATATCTTGACAATCCTCTATTACATGTCCTAGAGCGATTAATGCATTATCGTTTGATTGTAATAAAACCTGCTTTATCATTGGAATTTTAGAAAGTGATTGTCGTAATTGTGCAAGATCTCTTCCACCTGCACTTCCAAACCCTATTTTTCCAACTAATCGCTCTAAATCATATACTTCTTTAAATGCTTCTTTTATTTCTTCTCTTAACATAAAGTCTTCCAAGAAGCTCGTTACAATTTCTAAACGTGCTTCTATATTTCTTTTATCTGCAAGTGGCTGATGGATCCATTGCTTCAGCTTTCGTCCTCCCATAGCAGTTATTGTTTCATCTAATAACCATAATAATGTTCCTTTTTGATCTCCATTTCGAATAGAAGAAATAAGCTCTAAATTTCTTTTCGAATGATAATCCATGGTTAAAAAGGAATCTCTTCTTTGAAATGTGAAAGGCTGAATATGTAAAAGAGATCGCTTTTGCGTTTTTTGAATGTATTGCAATAATCGTTTGACTGTTCGATGTGCTTCTTTTGGATGATTTTCTACATATTTTTCTGATTCCTCATTATTTAGCTCTTCTTGTTCAATGGACAATGTAAATTCATGCAATTCTGATAAGTCGTTAATTAGTACATACAACTGTTCACTTACAATTAATTCTTTTGCTTGTAATGACATTATTTCTTGCACAACTGCTTTTTCATCACCCTGTAATATAGTAGTAAAACCATCACCTGTAGAAACATCTAGATAAGAAAAAGCAACTTCATTAGACGGTAGCAAATCTGCAGAGGCTATAAAATAATTCGTCTTGTTATGCATTGTTTTACCTTCTATAATAGTTCCCGGGGTTATTAAGCGTACTACTTCTCTTTTTACAACACCCTTTGCAACTTTGGGATCCTCCACTTGTTCACAAATCGCCACTTTATGTCCTTTACTAATAAGTAATTCAATATAATTTTGGGCCGCATGATGTGGTACTCCACACATTGGAATATTATCCTTCCGACTCGTTAACGTTATTTCTAATATGGCGGATGCCTTTATTGCATCCTCATTAAATAATTCGTAAAAATCGCCTAATCGAAAAAATAAAAATTCATCTATATAGTCTTCTTTTATTTTCAGATATTGTTGCATCATTGGAGTATGTGTTATCATTTTCTTTCCTTCTCTCTTCTAAACTTCTTTATTTATTATAGCAAAATATAAAGAAAAAAAGCCGGAAATACTAGCCGGCTTTTAAAGTGAGGAGGAAGAGTGATCATTTGAAGAACTAGATGAGCTAGAAGAACTAGAGGAACTTTCTTCATCGAACGCCCATTCTTCTTCGAAATCCTGATCGTGAACCTGGATGCATACTGTTGTTTCCCCTACAACTTCAGCAAGAAGTTCACGTTCTACTGTTACTTGAAATTTAGTTCCTCCTGCAGTAATAATTGCTTCAGTGCAATTAGGTTGTTGAATAACACGTACATGTACTTCTTCGCCTGTAGAATCTTTATCACGATAGCTTAGTTTTATTCTGTCTTTGTAATTAATTGTTTCTGTAAAAACAGATGTTTTGGAATGGTCATGATGAGCATACCAAACATTTATATCGAATTTCCCTGTTACCTCTACGAATTTTCCATGCTTTTTAGACTGAAACGTATGGTTAATAACCCAACATCCTAAAATACTAGATGGCGTATTTGGTGGGCACAAAATTTCAGCTGATTCCGTTCTCTTTTTCCCCTTAGCAATAACAGCTTTCGTCACTATCTGTCGTAAATGTTTCATTTTTTTCCTCCTTGTATTCAAGTCATAACATCATATGCGCTATACGCCCAATGGGTTCATATTTTTTATAAGATACATGATTGACCTTTCGAAAGTTTACAAATACACTTAATAAATAAATAGAATAGCGAGGTATACGAATGCCATTTTTTGAAATGATTCATGTAGATAGTCAACAACAAGCAGCTTCTATTGTTATAGAAAAGCTAACAGAGGATTTAGATGCAAATAAATTGCATACATTAGGACTAGCAACCGGAAGTACAATGATTCCAATTTATAAAAGTATTATTGAATCCCCTTTAGATTTTTCCAAAGTTACCGCTTTTAACTTGGATGAATACATCGGTTTAGCTCACACGAATGAAAATAGCTATGCTTTTTTCATGAAGGAACATTTATTTTCCAAAAAACAATTTAAAGAAACACATATCCAAAACGGACTTGCGGAGGATCTAGAATTAGAATGTATTAGATATGAAAATACATTAAATGAACATCCATTAGATATTCAATTTTTAGGCGTAGGGGAAAATGGCCATATTGCATTTAACGAGCCTGGAACTTCTTTTGACTCTGTAACCCATGTGGCCAATCTAACTGATTCTACACTTGGTGTGAATAGTCAATATTTTGATGGTAACGAAAATATTCCTACTAGAGCTTTTACTATGGGTATTGCTTCTATTATGAATGCGAAGAAAATCATTTTACTGGCTTTTGGAGAAAAAAAACGTGTGGCAATAGAGGCTTTACTTGGAGATGAAATTACGGAACAGTTTCCCATTACAGTATTAAAGAGACATCCGCATGTAACGGTTATTACAGATATAAAATAAGAAAAAGCGGTATTGTCTTTTAAGTACAACTTGGCTTTACCATTTCCCATTGTTACACTATTATCGTGGGAATTTTTGTGGACCGAGAAGAGACGAAGTCACTTCTCGGTCCACTTTTTTTCATTAATCTTGGTACTGGTGTTTGTCCGTCGCCCTCTTGGAATATGTAGAGACATGTTATCTAAATTTTGGGTAATAAGAGATAAGATTCTGTCCTACTCTTTTAAAGCAGACGAAAATGTAATTTCGTCTGCTTTACGCTTTTTTCTCTAGTACCACCAACTCTAAATATTCACCCACTGATTTATATATACTGTGGACATTAAAAGGAAAAAAACAGTAAAGAACAAGCCCTTGCAAGATTAGAGACACAGCTTATAAACACTAACCAAAGTCTCTCTACATATAGAACTTAAGTTGTAGCTAATTTCATATACTCTTGTATCTCTTAAGAAAACTATCGATAATTATGTTCTACACAAAGTGAGTCGCGATTAGAAATATCTACAAAACCCCATGCTTTTAAAAAATTTAATATTTTTTACTTATCGAGAAATTCTGCTCTTAATACATATACAACATTGTAGTCTTTTATCTGATTTAAGTGATTGTCTATTTCGGAATAAAAAGCTTTTGTAAGTGAACTCATACCTTGACCATTAGAGTAACAAATACTAGCAAGAACTATCTTATCGGATATTTGAACACTTTCAGATGGATTGCTCCCCCACGTACTTTGCATCCCTGTTGGTATCATTTGTTTTGTACTGCTACCACTATAGCCACTTTCACTTCCAACGCTTATATTAAAAGTTGACTCTTTTTGATCTACAAGCGTTGGGGAAATGGAAAAAATAATTGTACCTTTATTAGTAATATCAGTTACTGTATTATTTAGTTTCTCTTCTACCAGTTTTCCAAACTCATATTTGTCTACCCACAAAGAGACTTGTTTATATTTTTTATCTACCTTGTAATCAAAAACAAATGATTTATCACTTGTAGAAGACAATAGAAATTTTTCTCTATCGGTTAATTTTACTTCTACAAGCGTGTTCGCTAATAAAGCTTCTTTATTACAAGCACCTAGACTTGCTATGAATAATAATAAAGTAATAAAAAGTGAAACTTTTTTCATTCAATCACTCCTCATATTATTAAAGATAAGCATTGGCCAAGTTGAACCCCAATTCTTTTTTAGTAATCGTTCCTCATATACTTCAAATAATTCTTTAGTTGCCACAAATTGCGGGGTAGGATTCACTTTTAACTGAATGACGTCATTTATTCCATGTGGAGCAGTTAATCGTACATTATATTTTTCGTCTAACTTTACACCTAATGCGGTTGCTGTCTCCGGAAAATGTGCAATCCCATCAACGGATGAATAATAGGAAGGTAAATTATTTATGATATGCATCCTAGCTTGATTCTTCACAGACCATGGAATACTAGGCATCCATACCTTTAACTGTTCTTCTAATTTTTTTTCGATTTTTTCATCCAAATTAGTAGGATCAAAATAAATAACATCAATATCTGATAATTGAGTTCTTTTATCAAAATCATGAATAATATCCCATATTTTCGAACGAACAAATCCCGCACAAATCCACCAATCAGGAAGTTTTAATTTTTTTGCTGCATTTAATATTTCCATCATCCATTCATCTTCCTGGATTAAATTAATAATCTCAATTTCACTGTTGATTTTCACCTAATTACCTCTTTTTTAGATTGTTTTGGAAATACTGCTTTCCAACCGAATATTATTCCAATTATTAAGATAGTCATATATCCATATAATCCAAAAGGTATTTTAGAAACAATCACATGGACTAATACAAACATACCTATCACAACCATACTAGCAAAAATTTTAAATGTACTCGCATCTTGCATGTGCTCATGGGAGTTTGAAAATGGATAAACCTCTCTATTCAACATCTGATAGGAAATCAGCGTTATTGCAATTGCCACAAGCAATACTATCAATAATTCTGACAATATTCGTATAGAGAATAACCATATAAATAGGGCACTTAAAATGACAAATACTGGAAGAAAGAATTTAACTATGCATGCCTTTAACGTAGCTTTATAGATAGATGCTTTATTTTGAACTGGGGCGGCTAAGAATATCCAGTTACCTTTGTAAGTACCAGAAAATTGAAGCATATGAACAACTGTGGGTATCATCAATAAGCTAAAATAAATTACCAAATACATATTTCCTTTTCCTATTTCATCAAATGGTTGTATTCTCATCTCATTAAACAAAAATATTAAAGGAAAAATAAAGGCAAAACCTAATTGAGGATAAATTTTCAATTTTAGTTCACGTTCTTGCTTCATCATAAGTGAAGAAAAAAGAAAGAAAGTTCTTTCCTCATCTGTTTTACATAATATTCGTGCCCAGAACTTATCAACTTTTCGTGATTTCTGTTTTCTTGTAGTAGAATCACTTAGCAATTTTGATAGATTTCGCTCAAATGCCGGCATTAAACGAATATAGAATAGTATAGCTAATATTGGTGCTATGAATGCAAGAATAGATAATATAATAATATGTGCTGTGTAGTCCTTGTTTAAGAAAAGCTCAAAAGGTGCTCCATACCAAATTGGAGGTAATAATAAATGCCACCACTCAAATGTATAAGTTATTTTAAGATTTATAAATTCAAACGATCGTGCTACTAGCTGATAGCTAACCATTATGCCAATCGTTAAAAGAATTTGAACATAATTTATTATATCTTTCAGTTTTTCTCCACTAAAAAAACGTAATATAAATAAATAAACAAACGCAGTTAATACAACAGCAAAGCAACTAGTAAGTAAAATTTCTATTAAAAATAGGAAGAAAAATTTAACTCCACTTGTAAATATACTGATTATTAATGGAATCCCAACAAACGATCCTGTTAATAAAAAAATATAAATTAAAATATGAACTATTTTAGCTGTATTTAATGTTTTTGTATTAATTGGCTTTGTATGAATAATGTTTTTATCACGAATATCTAGTAAAACAGCTGAGAAATCGGATATCATCGATGTCATTAATATAAACATTAATAAACTAAACATTATACTTATGAAAAATATATATTGGTTTCCTAAAAATAGAAAAGGGGTCAATAGTATAAGTCCATATAACGCATACATCCACAAAGATTTCAAAAATTGATTTCCCTCTTTTTTCACTTTTGATCCATTAAAAATAGTTGGCATTCTTCTACTATCCATTGTTAATTTTAACTGTACTATCTTCCTCATTACTTCATAATCTATGCCCATTTTCATAAAAATCCCTTTAAAATGATCTAGGATTCGCAAAGAATTAAAATCATTCATTGGGGGAGTCCTCGATTACAATATTCACAAATCTTTCTGCTATTTCAGCATGTTGTGTAAACCCTGTGAGCTGATTGAATATATTTTCGAGTGTTCCTTCTTTGTTGTTTGTTTTTAATTCATCAAAAGTTCCATCCGCAATTACCGTGCCATCTACAAGCAATACAATTCGGTTACTAATCTTCTCAACAACATCCATAATATGAGAGGAATAAAAAATTGTCTTTCCACGTAACGCAAGTTTTGCTAGTATCTCTTTAACTACCATCACACTATTTGCATCAAGGCCACTTAAAGGCTCATCAAAAAATAGTAAATCAGGGTCGTGTAACAAGCTCGAAATTATTAGTACTTTTTGTTTCATCCCTTTTGAAAAAGAAGATAGACGCTGATGAAATGCTGCTTCTAGATTAAACTCTTTCATCAAATCTAACGCTCTTTTCTCGGCAACATCACTTTGCAAACTATAAAGTTCTCCAGTGAAAGTTAAATATTCACATGCAGTTAAATTTTCATACATTTCAGCGGTTTCGGGTACATATCCTATTCTTTTCTTGTAACTGATATCACCATTTGATATATCACTCCCGAAAATTTCAATTTTTCCGCTGTAATCATTCAATAATCCTAGCATTAGTTTTACAGTAGTACTTTTACCTGCACCATTCGGACCAATATATCCTATAATTTGACCTTTAAAAACTTCTAAGTTAACCCCCTTCAACACTCTTTTATTTCCATAACTTTTAGATACATCTATTAATGACAACACCTGTTCTGCACTCAAAACTAACACCTCCAATTATTTTATGAATTCTACAATACCGTCTACAAGCCCTTTTGCTAATGGAAGATTGGGATCTGTATAAGTGTCCATATTCCCTTCTCTATTGGCTGGAGCGTTCTTTAGGATATGGTTCATATTTTTTATTAATAATAAAGAGGAGCCAACTTTCGAGTCATAAAGTGCTTCGGCATCTGTTTCCGGTACTTGTAAATCATTTGTTCCATTAATAATTAACACGCGACAGTTTAATTTTTTTATTTCTTCCGAAGGATTATATGCTAGCCATGAAATCAAATATGGTTGTACAGATGGACGAAAAATGCTATTCAATTCCGAGCTAACATTTCCTACTTGTTCTTTTCTTGCTAATTTCCCTAAAATACTTTTAGATTCTTCTAAGAGATTTCCGGACAGCTGACCTTCTAATTGTTCAATTAATACCTCGTTAATCGGTCTTCCTGCTCCTGCTATCGAAATAAATACATCTATATTCTTTTTATTTGCAGCTACCATTCCTACTAATGAACCTTCACTATGTCCAATGACCCCTATTTTAGAAAATAACTTATCATTTTTCGCATACTCAATAAAACTCGCTACATCATCAATATATTGATCAAAAGTTAGCATATCTTCCTTCGTTACTAAAAGTGCATTCACTCCAACACCTCTTTTATCGTACCGAATGCTTGCTATCCCTTGTTTTGCTAAGTCTTCTGCTAACATTTTCAAGCTATTGTTTTTCCCTGGAAGCAGAATCGAATTCCCATTATGGTCAGTTGGTCCAGAACCCGCTATAATAATCATAACTGGAAAAGGTCCGTTTCCTTCTGGCTTTTCCAAAACACCAACCATTTCTCCATCAGAAACTTTTACTTTCACAATCTCTCCTTTATCCATCACAGTTTCAGTTGATACTTTCGTCAATTTAAAAGGGAACTGTTGTCCATTTTGCTTAAATGTTCCGGAGATATTATCACCATCTACTACTTTTCCATCAAAGGTTATTCGTTGACCTTGAATATGCATTTCAAAAGAGAGTGCCTTCTCCGATAATTTCACATTTTCTATTGGATATTCATTTAACCCTTGAACAGGGATACTTATAGTACTATTTTTTTCTCCGAAATGAATAGTAATTGGTAGAGGTGTTTCGGGGATTTGAATTGCTCCCTCCCAATTACCTAATATTTTCTCCATTGAAAACACATCCTCTTCTTTTTTTTCCTTCTTTTCGCATGCCGAAAATAAAAAAACCGTCCCAATTAATAACATGATTAATACCAATGACTTATTCAATTAGTTACCTCCATTATCTTTCTATTGAACTTTACTATCAAAAAATGTTAGTCTTTCATAGTACAAATTAATATTTTCAACTTAAGGAGAGAATTTTTTGTCATCAAATACAGCTTTAAATAAAAAAAATACGATCTTATTAATACTCGGAATTATTTTCATATCTTCCTCCTTAAGGTCACCTCTGACTTCGGTAGGACCAATAATTTCATATATTCGAGAAGGTCTAACTATTTCAAATGTGTTAGCAGGCTTTATTACTACTATCCCTCTTCTAGCATTTGCAGTTATTTCTCCTTTTGCACCTAAAGTTGCGCGCCGTTTTGGAATGGAACTGACTTTGTTTTTTTCCATCATTTTGTTAACTGGTGGCATAATTATTCGATCTTTAGGAACTACATCTTTATTGCTTATTGGAACTGCATTAATTGGAATTGCTATTTCATTTGGAAATGTATTAATGCCAAGTTTAATAAAACTAAAATTTCCTTTACAAATTGGCTTATTAACAGCAATTTTTACCGTTTCCATGAATTTAACTGCTGGAATTGGAGCAGGTATCAGCTATCCTATTGCTGAAGGTACTGCATATGGATGGCAGGGAGCCCTTGGTTGTTGGGTAATTTTGGCTATTATTGCCATATTTGTTTGGATACCTCAAATTAGAAAAAGAGAAGAAAAAGTTGAAGTACGGAAAATTTCCGCCACAAAGAAAGCTAAGTCTATATTGTATAATCCTTTAACGTGGACGATAACATTAAGCATGGGACTTCAATCATTAATTTTTTATACTACAGCTGCATGGCTACCAGAAATTTTGCAATCAGAGGGAATGAAAGCAGAACAATCTGGATGGATGTTATCTATTATGCAGTTTTCTCAGTTACCAATGACATTTATTATTCCCATTATTGCTGGCCGGTTAAAAGATCAAAGAATACTTGTAGTAGTTTATACGGCTTTGTATTTAATTGGTTTCATCGGATTGTTATCTGGTCCTGCTTCACTAACAGTTGTTTGGATGATTTTTCTCGGTTTAGCTGGAGGAGCTTCGTTTGGACTAGTCATGATGTTTTTTTCTCTTCGATCTCGAACACCAATCGAAGCTGCCGAGCTTTCTGGGACAGCACAATCTATTGGATATCTGTTGGCAGCACTCGGCCCAGTTTTTTTCGGATTTATACACGATGAAACGTCAAGCTGGTTTGTTCCGAAAATATTATTTATCGTAATCATCGTCTTACTATTCTTTGCTGGTATCCATGCTGGAAGAGATCGATTTGTTTCAAGTGAGAACTAAGCAAAGGCACATCATTTCTTCTCTCTTTTAGAGTGCTTTGGACAAACCATTTGCATTACTATTACCTTTTAAGTCTTGGATCGTATAAGTGACTGCGTCACTTCACGATCCATTTTTTGGGTAATCTTGTAGCGGATGTTTATCCGTCGCCATCTTGAAATATGTGGAGACAATGCAAAAAAGAGGAACCAGCAAATTTATATGCTGATTCCTCTTTTTAATATGGTGAAGGTTGATAAAAATAATTTGGTGATCTCTTTTCATTATTATATGGCTTGTGAAAAATATGTGTTGTTGCAGGTGATAAAGGTGGAATTAACCAGGTCCAATTTCCTGTCACATCTCGTCCTGCATCCATTTCATTTGATTCAAACCTCTTAAATTGTTGGGCTGCAGTATGATGATCTACGATACTTACTCCGTTTTCTTTATAGGAATATAATACAGCCGCATTTAACTCTACTAAAGCACGATCCTTCCAAAGAGAAGCATTGGATTTCGTGTTTAAGCCCATGCTCTCTGCAATTAGAGGAAGCATATTGTAACGGTCATCATCTGCCAAGTTCCGGGCACCAACTTCCGTTCCCATATACCATCCGTTGAATGGTGCTGCTGGATATGTAATACCTCCAATTTCTAATTTCATGCTTGAAATTATCGGTACTGCATACCACTTTACTTTCAGTTCCTCAAACCACTTGTATTCCTGATGACGAATCGGCACTTCTAAAATATATTCTTTTGGTAACTCAAATAATTTAGGCTGATTGTTATTTATTTGTATTACAATTGGCAATATGTCAAACTTTTCGTTGTTACCTTTCCATCCAAGTTCCTGACATATCTTCGTAAACTCTATCGAATCTGAATCCCCAACTATTCTTCCTCTTTCCGTGACATAGCCTGCGTAGCGAATCAATTGATGGTTCCATATACGAATATCCTGAGAATTGAATATGGTAATTGTTGGTCGAATTCTTCCATCATTTGTTGCAAACTGAATATGCCCTAATAAAGCTTGGAAGATTTCTTCCTCTGTATGTAAGTCGCGCTTATCAAAAACGTTCAAGCTTTGCCAAAATAACCGACCAATACATTTATTGCTATTTCGCCATGCCATTTTAGCGCCATACGTAATCTCATCTATTGTTTGTTCATAACTTCCATTTTTCTTTATTTGTCGTTCAATCTCAAGCAAACGAGAATGCATTTCCAGTTCCGATCGACCAATTTCATAATAATAACTACGTATAAAATCTTCTGCTTCTTTTAACATGCCTGTCATCCTTCCTGCTACTACTTCCATCATAGAAGAAATGGTTTAGAACAAACAAGTCCCAAGTTCTATGAAGTTGTGAGGAATTTATGACACAAAAGAAAGAATGCCTACTAGTAGACACCCTTTCTAAAAGACTATACGAATAATTTTTTATATCTGTACGCAATTATACTTACTACTACTAATAATAGTCCTGAAAATATAAATACAGTACGTACCCCTAAGAGATCAGCAAATAGCCCAATTACCAAAGAAGAAATTCCAAAAACTCCAGTTGCAACCATACCCATGGAAGTATATACAGTTACTAGTTTCTCAGGAGGAACGCTTCTTTGAATAATAGTTCTTTGTGGAATATTTTTAAGCTGTCCAAACAAACCAATACCAAATGTCAAAATTAACGCTATTACAGGGTGGCTTGTTGTACCAAATAATATAGTTAGGATACTAGAGATTAAGACTCCTACGAAAATAAAAAGGAACTTATATTGATCAACAATATGAGGGAATTTAATACAATATAAACTACCTACTAATAAGCCAATAATGAATGAACCATTTACAAGGCCCCACCATTGTTCTCCGACATGTAGTGCGTGCTCGACAAATATATAAAGAATTGCAGCAATCCATACCGTTCCAGCAATGGTTTCTAAAATGTCCATTTGAATAATTTTTTTAAGAACTGGAGTAGCTCCAATACTTTTCCATCCTGCGGTAAGCTGTTCCCAAAGTTTTTGTTTTTCTTTTTGGACATAATCCACGTGTTGAATGAAGGTCAGAAATACACAGGACAGCATAAATAGTAAAGCTACAATACCTATTAATTGAATTGGGCTTATTACGATCAATAAGAGACCTCCGAAAAGCCAAGCTCCTATTTGAATCATTTGAGTAATGGATTCAGCTATACTATTAGCTTTTACCAACTGATTATCTTCTACATAGTAAGGAAGAAAAGTATGCAAAATTGGATTCGCACAACCATCGAGAAGTGCTATGCCCGCAATTATGAAAAAGACAAAATAATAATTCTTATCATGCAAAAATAGTAAAAGAAAAAAACCTAAGCCCACAAGTAAAACGGTTTTTCCGATTTGCGAACCTAATAACACTGTTTTTAAACGCCACTTTCCAATTATTATAGGAGTAATAATACTAGAAATGAACATAGCAGAAGTAATCGTAAACGGAACAAATGCAGCCACAGTTGCAGAGCCCGTTAACTTGTATAAAACACTAATGATACCAACTACATAAAATACATCACCCAAATTAGCAAATGACTGTCCGAGCATTAAAAAAAGAAAGTTTTTATTTATTTTCATTGTAATCCCCCATTTAATTAAATAAGTATTAAATTTAATTTAGTGGGTCAAATTGGACAATTCATTAAAAATCTCCTTTTCCTTAAAGCAAGATGAAAAAGCTTTGGGGGATAAGCGTTTCTTCATTGTCATGCACTATTCTTTAATTCTATTATAACTATCCGTTATTTAATCCACCATACGTTACTATTATACTTTTTGGGTTTTATATATGTTCTTGTGCCTAATAAGAAAAGCTCAAGCACCCTATTGGTACAAATCCTATATTCAATTGTTTCTGGAGGGCTTTGGACAGACATGGGATCTATCATTATCGACAGCTCCGGAAGAGGCATGTCTTGACTGCCGTTGTTGGTGTGAAATAAAGTTTGATCAAAAATCCTTAACCCTACTTTCTACTTAAAACAAAAAGAATCCACCTTGAAAAAAGATTGATTAAAATGGATTCCACTTTTGAGATTAATAAATAGTAGCTTTTATAAAAAAGTTTGATCATTTTCTGTCTGTGTTGTTCAACAATAAGCGCCCGATTGTGGAAGATGCAATCTATTAACCACCTATGTTGGAAAAAAGCTGTTTTAATTTGATCACTCTTATAAGTCTTTTTTCTAATCCTTTTTCGACTTAGCCGTTAACGGTGCATTTCGCATGACGGGATATGTGATGAACAATGCAATCAGACTACTAGTAATCACAAAAGAAAATATCACCATGTCATGAAAGTCCTGAGTCACTAACCATTCCAATAATGAAAAATCGACTAAATCACTGTATTTTACTAACGTACCGATGATCACTAACACCATCAACCAGATCACACTTTTCCTGAATCCAAGTCTATAATATATAGTATAAAACAGAAAAGCGAAAGAGAAGGTAAAAACACAAAACATAAAATCTATTAAATAATAGGATAGGAAGGTATACTCTTGATTAAAAAAGGTTGCTGGATGCAATATATTAGCCGCTACGTTCCATCGTTCATAAAGTGTTAAGAGAATCCATTGAAAGACATTTAAAATAAAGGTGATAACCAGTACACTTGCTAAACCTACCACATAAAAGGTTTTCAACAAATTGACTCTTGTACTTCCCATTCCTATTGCGACAGGGAAAATAGTTTTGAATCCATTAATTGCAAACAGAAGAATAAAAAAATATGTTGGTCCTGAGATGGCGGCGATAACATCTTCACCCAAGTTAAAGAAATATCCAATGAATAACCATAACAAAAGTAAAGGGATCGTTATATATAGTAAAAGCAACTTCCCGAAGGCAAATAGTGTCTCTTCATAAACCATCCTAATTGTCCCACTCTTCAAGTTCATATGCTCACCTCATTTCGTTCTTCCGTTCTATTTAATAAATAATCATGTAGGGTGGCTGGTTCAATTGATAAGCCATGGGACTGAGCAAAATGCTTCCATTCGTTCGTATAAGGTTCATCAAGCATGACTTTCATTTTCGTACCCATTTCTTGTTGCTCCAACACAGTGTGCGACTGGATGATATTTAATAAAAAAGTCTTCTCCCCACTTAACCAAATGCCTTTTTCCCGCATCGTTTCCATTGTTTCACGGAGAAATACTCTACCATCATGAATCACTACCAACGCTTCACATAGAGTTTGAATTTCTTCGATATGATGGGAGGATAAAAGAATGAGCCTCGGATTTTCTTCATAACTTTCCAATAATACTTTGTTAAATTTCTTTCGCATACCTATATCTAAACCATTGGTCGGTTCGTCAAGTATTGTTATATCAGCATTACTAGCAATACCGATAATAAATTGCAGTGCTGATTTCATACCTTTAGAGAGCCTGGATACATTTTTGTTTTCATCCAAATTAAAAACTTTTAAAAGCTCTTTAGCAAAACTCATATCAAAATTTGGATTGTAATAATCGCCAAAGCGTAACGCATCTTTTACCTTCCAAATCTTACTGAATGGATGCTCTTCTTGCATATAACATAAATGATTATTTGTTCGATCATGGTTATAAGGATTAAATCCCTGTATGTTTATCTCCCCTTGATCAGGTTTTAAATGACCGGCTAACAACTTCATAAAGGTTGTTTTCCCAGTTCCATTTCGCCCCCAAAGTCCAACGATGATTTTCTCGCTCTCTGACAAATTAAAGTCATGCAATATTCTGTTTGAATCATAACTAAAGTGAACCTGATTGATTTCTATCATGATTGATCCTCCTTTTTAATTAATTGGATAATCTTTTGGACATCCATCCCTAAACGGGCACCTTCTTCTAATAAAGGGGTTATATAATTCTGACTATATTGTTTCTGCCGTTCATCTATTATTTTTTGATAAGCTCCTTCACTCACAAACATTCCGATACCTCTTTGTTTATAAATAAAAGCATCATCAACTAAAGTTTGAAGCCCTTTTCTTACGGTTGCACGATTAATATTGTAAAAGCGAGACAATTCATTCTCAGAGGGCAATTGTTCTTCTTCTTTTAAATGACCTTCCACGATTTCATCTAATATGATTTGTGCAATTTGTAGAAAAAGTGGTTGATTTTCATCTAATGATGGCTTCAACGCTTCACCTCCGAATCCATTAACATGTTTACTTGAACACTCGACTATCCAACCGTACAATATTTTAGCTTTGTTGTAAAGTTTTTTTACAAAATTTCTATCAGTTCCAGTTTTCATCATTTGTCTTCCAAATTTATAGCCGGATCAATTCGCTCCTGCAATAGGGACATAGAAGGAGAAAATCCTAATAAAGTAATTAATTTTAAAGGTGATTATTGATAAGTCCCCTTGTTTCGTGTTCATTGTTGCTTGGAGTGCATGTGCTCGACTCCTGCGGGAATAGCAGATGTTTTCTGCACCGAAAGCGAAGCGGCAGGTGCATGAGCTTGAGACCCCGCAGGTAGCGAAGCGAACTAGGAGGCTCAAGCCATGCCCGCGGAAAGCAACAACTCGTTGGATCACTATCTTTCATTTGCTTTTATAGATATTACTCTGGACTAGAGGTAAGAAAGCGTCCGCCTGCAGCGGGAAACAACCTGTTCAAGGAATAAAAATTTATATTCTTCTCGATTTTTCAAAAAAAAGAACATACACAAATCTTTTCAGATTTCCTGTACATTCTTTTTCGAATTCTTCTTATTTAAGAACAACTACCTGGTGTAGAGTTTTTTACTTGTGAACCAGTTTCGCCTCTAAGTAAATCTCCACCTGTTGCCTCTATAATTTGATTTGTAACATTGTTAGAGATAGAATTTGCCACCATTTGTAAAAGACTATTTACATCTCCTTGTGATTGCTTAAACTGTTGAACAATTGGTAGTTCATCAATTTCTGCTTCAATTGCTTCAATTTTTCCTTCAATTAATTTTAAAGCTTTTTCTTTCCCTAAATGTTGAAAGTTAACTGCTTGTTTTTGTAAGCTTTTTAAACTAGCAATTTTTTCGCGAACTTTTTGATTTTCATTGATTTGAGCTTCTGCTCTTTTAAAGAAATCAACTTCTTCTGTGCTTGCAATCATCGTAGCAATTTCTCTTGCTTTTTCAATGATATCGTCTTTTGTGTACTTAGTAGTCATTATATTCCCACCTTTTGTCCATTTGGTACGTCTACTAGTTCTCCAGTAAGTGACCATGTTTTTGCATCTGTAATTTTCACTTGCACTAGTTGGCCAATAATTTCTTTTGGTCCTTTAAAGTTCACTAGCTTACTTTTTCTTGTGTAACCTGCTAGAACATCCGGATTATTTTTACTCTCTCCTTCTACTAACACTTCCACAATTTGTCCATCAAGCTTTTTCATTGCTTCTGCAGACATGTCATTAACCAGTTTATTTAAACGCTGTAGTCTTTCTTTTTTCACTTCCATTGGTACATTGTCTACCATTTTAGCAGCTGGAGTACCTTCCCGTGGAGAATAAATATACGTATAAGCAAGTTCGAAGCCTACTTCTTTATATAAAGACATTGTCTCTTCGAATTGCTCATCTGTCTCATTAGGGAATCCAACAATTATGTCAGTTGTTAAAGATGCATTTGGGATAGCAGCTTTAATTTTACGAACAAGTTCTAAGTAATGTTCTCTAGAATATTTACGAGCCATTATTTTTAGTATTTCAGAAGAACCTGACTGAACAGGTAAATGAATATGGTCAACTAAGTTTCCGCCTTTTGCAAGCACTTCGATTAAATGATCATCGAAATCTCTTGGGTGACTTGTCATAAATCGAATGCGTGCTACATCAATTTTACGAAGATCGTCCATTAAATCACCAAAACGATAATCTAAATCTTCAAAGTCTTTTCCGTATGCGTTTACGTTCTGACCCAGCAATGTTACTTCTTTGTATCCTTGAGCAGCTAGATGTCTAATTTCTTGAATAATATCTTCTGGTCGACGACTACGTTCTTTACCTCGTGTGTAAGGCACAATGCAATACGTACAGAATTTATCACAGCCATACATAATATTAACCCAAGCTTTGATCGAACCTTTTCTCACACGTGGCAAGTTTTCAATAACATCGCCTTCTTTTGACCAAACTTCAACTACCATTTCTTTAGAAAGGTATGCTTCGTTTAAGATATTAGGTAGTCGATGAATATTATGAGTTCCGAAAATCATATCTACTTGATTGTAAGTTTTCAAAATTTTATTTACTACAGATTCTTCTTGTGACATGCATCCACAAACACCGATTAGTACATCTGGATTATTTTGTCTCAAATGTTTTAAATGACCTAGCTCACCGAACACTTTGTTTTCCGCATTTTCACGGATTGCACAAGTATTTAAAAGAATGACATTTGCATCGTCCACGGTATCTGTTGGTTCATATCCAAGTTGTATGAATATACCAGCCATCACCTCTGTGTCATGCTCATTCATTTGACAGCCATAAGTGCGTATATAAAATTTTCGATTTTGTCCCATACCTCTAAATTCTTCGGCGATGGCAAAGTCGTTATGATATGCAACTTCTTCTTTTCCTCGTTTTTTTGCTTCTTTTAAAGATGGAGGCGTATATACTGCTTGAAAATATTTACTATAATCCTTCTCGGATTTTTTGTCCGGAGAATTAGGTTCTTTCACTTGACTACTAAGTAAACGTGATTCTTCGTTCATGAGAACGCTCCTTTCATACATTCGTATAATAACACGAATATCCATCCTACTATTATACTTAATAGAACTCCATTGCTACAAGGTATTAACCTTAAAAGTTCTTATTTAGACATAATAAGACCGCCAATTCTCATTGGCAGTCTCAAATATTACATAAAGTCTTGCATCAAAAGATTAAATTCATTTTCAGTCATTTTCAAGTTTTGATCAACAAGTGGATCTTCTGCATAACCTGGAACTTGCTCTTGATACGAAGGTGCATGTTCATTTTGATAGATAATACCAGTTACAAGACCTTCCTTTTCCATTACTACTTTCATTGCTTCTTCACGGTTTGTATGATTATAACCTTCTATATCAGAAAGCTTCGTTAAATGTTCTTTAAACCAATCATACGTATTTACTTTATTGTACGTTACACATGGGCTAAATACATTAATAAATGAGAAGCCCTTATGTTTAATACCTGCTTCGATAATAGCAGTCAATTCTTTTATGTCGGATGAAAATCCTTGAGCAACAAATGTCGCACCAGAAGTAAGTGCTAATTCCAGTGGTTTAAGCGACGGTTCAATTGCCCCACCTGGCGTTGACTTTGTTTTAAACCCTTCTGCAGAACGCGGAGAAGTTTGTCCTTTTGTTAATCCGTAAATTTGGTTATCCATAACGACATAGGTTAAATCGATATTACGGCGAATGGAATGAATTGTATGCCCAAGTCCAATGGCAAAACCGTCTCCATCTCCCCCAGAAGCGATAACGTGAAGATCTTTATTTGCCATTTTTAACCCTTGTGCAATCGGAAGTGCTCTACCGTGAATACCATGGAAACCATATGAATGGATATACCCTGAGATACGTCCCGAGCATCCAATACCAGAGATTACTGCTAATTCATGGGGGAGTATTCCCACATTTGCTGCCGCACGTTGAATAGCTGCTTGAACAGAAAAGTCACCGCAACCTGGGCACCAATTTGGTTTGACATTATTACGAAAATCTTTAAATGTTACCATCAGATAAGCAACTCCTTTACTTGTTTTTCAAGCTGTAACGGCAAAAATGGTGTTCCGTCATATTTCGTTACATTTATCACTTTATCATGTCCGCCCACATTCATTTTCAAAATGCTTGCTAGTTGACCTGTTGCATTATTTTCCACTACAACTACTTTTTTTGCATTTGCTACTAATGATTGCACTTCTTCAACTGGAAATGGGTGTATTAATCGGATATGTGCATGATTCACTTTCATACCTTGGGCATTTAGTGTTTGCTGTAACTCTTCTAATACACCTCTTGTAGAATTAAAGCCAACAAATAATATATCTGCGTCTTCATAAGGAGCATTGACGTAAACCGGTTCACTAAAATTGATATGCTTTAGTTTTCCTAATCGTTTGTCCATTTGCGCTTTACGATTGGTAGCTGCTTCGGATGGTTTTCCAGTTTCATCATGTTCTACACCAGTTACATGATGAATTGCATGCTCAGTTCCAGGTAGGACACGCGGTGAAATTCCATCTTTAGTTACTTCATAACGCTTAAAGTAAGATTTATCTTCCGTTGCTGGAATTTCTTCGTTTTGAATTAATTTACCACGACGAATTTCTATTTTAGAATAATCAAATGGCTCCACTGTTTGTTTACCTAATGATAGTTGTAAATCGGACAAAATGATTACTGGAAGCTGTAATTCTTCAGCGATATTAAATGCTTGAATCGTGTCAAAAAAAGCTTCCTCCCCAGTACTTGGAGCAATAACCACTTTAGGAATTTCCCCATGTGTTCCATAAATCATTTGCATAAGATCGGATTGTTCTTGTTTTGTTGGAAGACCTGTTGATGGTCCGCCACGTTGTGTATCTACTATTACGAGTGGCTGCTCCGTCATTCCTGATAAACCAATTGCTTCCATCATAAGAGAAAGTCCAGGTCCTGCAGAAGCTGTAAAAGCACGAACGCCACCGTAATTTGAACCTATAGCCATCGTTGCAGCTGCAATTTCATCTTCTGTTTGAATGACTGCACCACCAAATAACGGTAACTTTTTAATCATATATTCCATAATTTCAGAAGCAGGAGTAATAGGATATGCGGCCATGAATCGAACCCCCGCAGTTAACGCGCCAAGTGCAATTGCGTCGTTTCCAATCATGAACATACGATGCTTGCCGTCAGCCGCAACAAGTTCCCATTCACCTAAACGGTCTCCTAATTGCTCAGCCATTACATCAAATCCTTGTTGAATAGCTTGCATATTTTTTTCTACTACTTCTGTTCCTTTTTTACCAAATATCTCATCAACCACGCCTTGGAACACAGCTTTATCTAAATTTAATAATGCTGAAGTCGCTCCAATTGCTACCATGTTTTTCATTAGTGATGTACCAAGCTCTGCGGCAATTTCCGTAAAAGGAACAATATACATAGGTGCTACACAATTTTCAGGTGAAATTGGTGAAAACTTTGCATCTGCTAGTATAATACTATTTTCCGTCAATTCATTGTAATTGACATCTATTGTTTCCTGATCAAACGCTACAAGTATATCTAAATTATCTGGGATTGTACGTACTTGCGTTGGTCGTACACAGATTTTATTATTCGTATGTCCACCTTTAATACGAGAAGAGAAATGACGATATCCGTATAGGTAATATCCAAGGCGGTTCATCGCCATTGAGAATATCTCACCAGTACTTTCGATCCCCTCACCTTGCTGCCCTCCTACTTTCCATGAAAGTTGTTGCAACATATAAACATCTCCTGTCTTTCTTATTCAAATGTGCCTCATCGTATGTGCGTCCAGAATTTGAATTGATCATAGGTCAGCCTTTTACCAAGCCGTTATGTATTAAATAATACATAAAACTTAGCATTAGCCAAAGCTATCGGCGAATTTAGATAACATTACTCTTATAATTCATATCAATATCTGTGACTTTTCTGAAGGGTATGTAATTAAACCTCTACTCTTTGAAGCAATGAAGCTAAATCTTTTTTTCCTTCATAAGTTTATCACGAAGTAAGGAGATTCACTATGTATTCCCTATATTTTTCATGAAAATCAGACCTTTGACGGAATTACAATGTCACATTATATTCTGAATATCATTATGTTTCATAAGCTCTGTTAAAATATGCTATTGTTTTTGTACGAAAATCCGAGAGACTCTCGCGGAAAAACGTGTTACCAATCCCCTAAGGAGCTTGCGGAAGGCTTTGGAAAAGTCCAATTTAAACTAATTTGCTAGATAGTGCTGTCCAATAAGTAAGAAAAGCGCAAGCGCCCTTTAAGTACATTTTGTCTTTACTATTTCCAAGGTGCTTTGGACGAAACACCGACTACACTATTACCGAAGTAATTTAGCTCGTGAAGTGACTGCGTCACTTCACGAGCCATTTTTTTCGGTAATCTTGTGGCGAATGTTTGTCCGTCTCCTTCTTGAAATATGCAAAGACATAATGCATTTATTTTGGTTAATGAAAAAATAAATTCTTTCCTATTCTTTTAAAAGCGCACGAAGATACAATTTCGTCCGCGACTTCATTTCTTTATCAATAGAGACTGTCTATTTTTATGAGAAGCAAAAGTTAAAAACTGTCATAGAGCAACTAATTGTAAGGAGAAAGCTACAGATTCCACAGTGACAGCAACCAATCTCGAGACGAAAGCAACCAATTTTATCGTAAAAGCAACCATTTCTCCATATAAAGAGTTAACTTTGTGTGAGATGGCGCAAATCTGTGTTAAGAAAAAAACCTGTGGAATAGGTTTAAACCCTTTATGGATAATTAGAGAAAAAATACTTCTCTACATTTTTAAAAACTTCCGAAGATAATATTTCGTAAGCTCTTCCTCTCTCTACCTTTATATACTACCTATTTTTCTATGTTCTGCTTTCCATTTGGATAAACAAAAAAGCACAAGGTTATTAATTTGGATCAAGCATATTGTCTTTCTTGTTTGCACTTTGGATTGTAGTGAAAGGTAGCGACTCCAGCAGGATGAGTGAGACAGATGATCCATCACAAACGAACGTGTTAGCGGCGGTGATGGATCATCGCTCACCCTACGGAACGCGTCCACCTGAAACGGAAATCCGCGGTATTATTTATTTCTTTCAAGTACTATGAAACTGGTTTCGCAGAACGATATTCCATATTCTTTCTTAGCTTTAAAAAAATCGTTGAAACTACTCCCAACATGCTTCTTTAATAGAGCAAAAAAATCCCAAAAAACATAAGTGAAGTCGCTACTAATACAGTAACGACTTCAGGTAAACAATATTTAAATTCAAAGTTGTCGCCTTTGACTATTATTAATACACTTATCAGTCGAGGCAACTTAATTTCGTTGGAAAAATGAAAACACATTTTCAACAGTCTGAGATTATTTTGACCTTTTTTCTACCAATAGCTTCAAAGCAGTTCGATCTTCACCTGATATAACAATATCTGTAAAAGCAGGTGAGCAAGTTAAATCCGTACCACTAGGCGCAACAAATCCTCTTGCAATTGCGATTGCTTTAATTGCTTGATTTAATGCACCTGCTCCTACTGCTTGCATCTCTGCATACCCTTGTTCTCTTATTACTGCAACTAATGCACCTGCAACTGAATTAGGGTTTGAACGAGAAGATACTTTTAAAGAATCCACTATCATTTCTCCTTTTATCGCTAGATTATGAACTTGCTTTCGTCCATAATCTAACTTATGCTAAGAGGAATTTTTTTAGACTCTTTTACCCCTTAAAGGGATAATCATCATTTATATAAACTCGTTCTTGATGTATTGATTTACCAGTCACGTCGTTTACTTCTACAAATATTCCACTTAATACGGAACGGCCATTTTTTGGTACTTCAAAACGAGTCGGCATATTCGTTTGGAAACGATATAAAACATCTTCTTTTTTCATGCCTAAAACTTCATCATATGGACCAGTCATTCCAACATCTGTAATATATGCAGTTCCTCCTGGTAATATCCGAGAATCTGCTGTTTGGACATGGGTATGTGTTCCTACTACAACTGATGCTTTTCCGTCCAAATGCCACCCAAAAGCAATTTTTTCACTTGTTGCTTCCGCGTGAAAGTCTACAAAGATAATAGGTGATATTTTTTTTGCTTCTTCTACTAATTCTGTGGCTTTTTTAAATGGATCATCATGTGGAGGTAAGAAAGTTCTTCCATGTAAGTTGATAACAGAAACAGTTTGTCCGTTTTTAGTAATAGTCGTCATTCCTTTACCAGGAGCTTCTTCTGAAAAATTTGCAGGACGAATTAAATAGTCTGTATCATCAATAAAGTCCATAATCTCTTTTTGATCCCAAGTATGATTTCCCATAGTTACAACATCGACACCCATATGTAATAATGATTGAAAAATACTTTTCGTAATACCTCGTCCTGCCGCAGCGTTTTCTCCATTTGCAATAACTACATCTGGCGAATATTTTCTTTTTAATCTTGGTAAATAGCTTTCTAATGTATCTCTTCCTATTGAACCAACGATGTCACCTATAAATAAAATCTTCATATTCAACTTCTATCCCTTCACGAAAAAAAGGCTTCTTAAACGAAGCCTTTTTCTATTATTTTGCGTATTCTACCGCTCTAGTTTCTCTAATAACAGTCACTTTAATATGACCAGGATAATCTAGTTCTTCTTCAATTCGCTTACGTATATCCCTTGCCAAACGATGTGCAGTTAAATCATCTATTTGATCTGGACGTACCATAATACGAATCTCTCTTCCTGCTTGTATTGCAAAAGATTTTTCTACACCTTCGTACGACTCAGAAATTTCTTCCAATTTCTCTAGACGACGAATATAGTTTTCAAGTGTTTCACTTCTAGCTCCAGGCCGTGCAGCGGACAGTGCATCTGCAGCCGCTACTAAAACTGCAATAACCGAAGTAGCTTCCGTGTCACCATGATGTGAAGCAATACTGTTTATGACTACAGGATGCTCTTTATACTTGGTTGCCAATTCTACACCAATTTCTACATGGCTTCCTTCTACTTCATGGTCAATTGCTTTTCCAATATCGTGTAGTAACCCAGCACGTCTCGCAAGAGTTACATCTTCCCCAAGCTCAGCAGCTAGTAATCCAGCTAAATAGGCCACTTCTGTAGAATGCTTTAACACATTTTGACCGTAGCTTGTGCGATAGCGAAGTCTACCTAAAATTTTCATTAGGTCTGGATGTAGATTGTGAATACCGATATCAAATGTTGTTTGCTCGCCGATTTCACGAATTTGCTCATCCACTTCTCTTCTGGATTTTTCCACCATTTCTTCAATACGAGCAGGATGTATACGCCCATCCTGTACTAGCTTTTCAAGTGCTAAACGAGCTGTTTCCCTACGTATCGGATCAAATCCTGATAGAATAACAGCTTCTGGTGTATCATCAATAATTAAATCAATACCAGTTAGAGTTTCTAAAGTACGGATGTTTCGACCTTCACGTCCAATGATGCGACCTTTCATTTCATCATTAGGTAAATTGACAACGGAAACAGTTGTTTCTGCTACATGATCAGCTGCAAATCGTTGTAATGCTAAAGATAGGATTTCTCGAGACTTTTTATCCGACTCTTCCTTTGCACGAGTTTCCGATTCTTTTGTCATGACAGCAATGTCTGTTGCTAGCTCATTTTCTACTTCTTGAAGAATTATTGACTTCGCTTCTTCACGCGTTAAAGTAGAAATTCTTTCAAGCTCGCTTTTTTGCATTCTAACTAGCTCGTCCACTTTACTTTCCTTCTGTTCGATATGCTGTTGTCTTTCAGTTAGAGCATCTTCTTTACGCTCAAGACCTACTTCTCTCTTGTTTAGAGCATCATCCTTACGATCAAGATTCTCTTCTCTTTGTAATAACCGATTTTCCTGTTTTTGCAGTTCCATACGGCGTTCACGGATGTCAGATTCTGCTTCATTTCGTAATTGGTGAGTTTCATCTTTGGCTTCTAACAGTGCTTCTTTCTTCAAAGCTTCTGCTTCTCGCTTTGCTTCATCTAAGATGAGTGCAGAAGATTGTTTTGCACCGGACACTTTTGAATCGTTCACTTTTTTAAGATAATTATAACCAACAAGCGCACCGACAATCAGACCAAGCAAGGCGGAGATGATAATTTCTAACATTCGAACACCCCCCTATTGCTATACTTTTTAAGTTATAGTCGGCACATATATACATACTGCATATATGTATTGCCTTTTCATCTTTTATTCAAGAAATTATACAATTTTAATTGTATAGATGTAGAAATACTCTGTCAAGGAAACGAAAGGAATATAAAAAAAAAGTCTCCCAATAATTGAGAGACTTTTCAATATTTTATTCTTCCGTTAATAATAATTCAAATTCTTCATCATCTTCTACCTCATGTGCAGCAATTGTTAAAGAACTAGCAGTCATTCCCATAGACTCACGTATTTTAGCAGCTATTTCATTCTTCGCTGTTGGATTCTCTTTTAGGAATTGTTTCGCATTTTCTCTACCTTGACCAATGCGTTCTTCATTGTATGCATACCAAGAACCACTTTTTTGTACAATATCCATATCTGATCCTATATCGATAATTTCTCCTTCTTGAGAAATTCCTTCACCATACATAATATCTACTTCTGCAGTTTTAAATGGAGGTGCTACTTTGTTTTTTACAACTTTGATTTTCGTTTTGTTCCCTACAATATCAGTTCCTTGTTTTATCGCTTCTGCACGTCTAACTTCTAAACGTACTGAACTATAGAACTTAAGTGCACGTCCACCTGGTGTTACTTCTGGATTTCCAAACATTACACCTACTTTTTCACGAATTTGATTTATGAAAATAGCTATAGTGTTTGATTTGTTAATAGCACCAGAAAGCTTACGTAAAGCTTGTGACATTAAACGAGCTTGAAGGCCAATATGTGAATCTCCCATTTCTCCTTCGATTTCTGCTTTCGGTACTAGAGCAGCCACAGAATCAATTACTAAAATTTCCACAGCACCACTACGTACTAATGCTTCTGCAATTTCAAGTGCTTGCTCTCCTGTATCTGGTTGAGACAATAGTAATTCATCAATATTTACACCTAGTTTTTGTGCATAAACTGGATCTAATGCATGCTCTGCATCAATAAAAGCTGCTTGCCCGCCAGTTTTTTGTATTTCTGCAATTGCATGAAGAGCTACAGTTGTTTTACCAGAACTTTCTGGACCATATATTTCAATAATACGACCTCTTGGATATCCACCTATTCCTAATGCTGCATCAAGTGCCAAAGAGCCACTAGAAGAAGTAGAGATTTCTCTATCTGTTTTTTCTCCAAGTTTCATAATTGAACCTTTACCAAATTGTTTCTCTATTTGTTTTAAAGCCATTTCTAAAGCTGCTTTACGATCATTAGCCAACTGTTTTTCCTCCCTTAAAGAAAGTCTGATTTTTATTTCTATCTCTACTATACTAGGTAATTGAGAAATATACAAGAAAAAAGCGAACGTCTATTCGTTATTTTTCCCGTCAATTTCATTTTAGAAGTTAAAAACAGTCCAAAAATCAATTTTGAACTGTTTTTTTCGTTGAAAACTCTATTTTGATATAAACGACATTACTTCTACTCTTCCGGTCACTCGTACCAGTGTTAAATGGTTGTAAATCCATGTTCTCGAAGTAATCGGATTAAATAGTGAATGGCAAACTTTACTGCTCTCAATCTATTCGTGTTTCTCATTCCAGTAAGATTTAGCTTGTACGAGACTGGTGCCATTTGGTTCAAAACAAGTCCTATCCAAACAGTACCTGCAGGTTGTCCACCATGCGCATCTGGCCCAGCTGCCCCAGTAATACCAACACCTATATTCGTTCCAAACCTTTCTTTAATACGAGTTGCCATGGCTTCTGCACATGCGCTAGATACAACTCCTGATTCAGTAATAATTTGTTGCTTTACGCCAAGTTTCTCCACTTTAATCTCTTCGGTATATGTAATCATACCTCCAACTAGTACTGCTCCCATGCCAGGGATTGAAGCAAGTTCTGATTGAAATAACCCTGCCGTCATACTTTCAGCAGCAGAAATAGTCAGTTGGTTTTCAACTAAAATTTCTTGAAGCTTGGAAGCAAGAGAGTCATCATTATAACCATAAACATAGTCTCCTACACGCTTAAAAATCTCAGCTTGAAGGGTATCAATTTTTTCACGTGCATCCAATTCAGTCTCACTTTTAGCAGTAAGACGCAACGTAACTTCTCCATCTGAAGCAAGCGGCGCTAATGTGGGGTTTGTTTGATTATCCAAAAGGTCTTGGACTTTTGTTTCTAATTCCGCTTCTCCAATTCCATAAAAACGAATAACATGTGATAAAATAATTGTTTCTTCATTTGTCAATTTTGAAAGTAATGGTTTTGCTTCAAATTGGAACATTGGCTCCATTTCTTTTGGTGGACCAGGTAAAAGTATATATGAGTGTTTTTCTGTAGTTAACAGCATTCCTGGAGCCATACCATGCTTGTTTGGAAGAACATTGCAACCTTCTAATATTAACGCTTGCTTTTTATTGTTTTCAGTCATCGCGCGATCAATTCTTTTGAAAAACTCTTCTATATCTACTAAGGCATGTTCATCCATTATTAATCTCTTATTCAAATGAGTAGCAATCGTTTCCTTTGTTAAATCATCTTTTGTTGGTCCTAAACCACCTGTGAAAATGAGTAAATCTGCACGTTGTTCTGCGAGTTTAATTGTTTCTAATAATCGATTAGAATTATCACCTACTACTGTATGATAATACACATCGATTCCTAGCTCAGCTAATTGAGATGATATAAACTTTGCATTTGTATTGGAAATTTGCCCCAATAATAATTCTGAACCCACTGCAATAATTTCTGCTTTCATCTACTCATTCTTCCTTCCTACTTAGAATCCAGTAATACTTTACGGTTTAAATAAAAGTAATCAATACCAGACCATAAAGTAAAGAAAAGGCAAACATACAACATAATCGTGTCAAAAGGGATAGAGAACATTTCAAAGAAAACATTTCCTAATAACAAGGAAGATATTGCAATGATTTGTGTCCACATTTTAATTTTCCCTAACATGTTTGCTGCAACTACTTCTCCTTCATTTGCAAGGATCAAGCGTAATCCTGTTACCGCAAATTCACGACTTATTATTAAAATTACTACCCATGCAGGAGCAATTCCAAACTGAACTAAAATGATGAGTGCAGCTGAAACAAGAAGTTTATCTGCTAAAGGATCTAAAAATTTCCCCATATTGGTAACTAAATTATATTTACGTGCATAATAACCATCTATAAAATCGGTAATTGAAGCAATAATAAAAACAATTGCTCCAATTAGATGTCCCATAGGTATAGTGGCTCCAAGAAAACTTACATTTCCCCAGTTAAAATCAATCAGCATAAAAAACATAAAAACGGGAATTAAAAAGATACGAAACATCGAAATTTGATTTGGAACATTCATTTTCATCTACCAGTAAGCTCCTTTCATTTTTCAAACAAAATAGCCATCTTATAGATGACTATTTGTTGAACTGTATTACTAAATTTTGAGTAGTTCTATTTGGTTGAAATTCAACCAATTGATCATTAATATACACCATGTTACCAGGTGTATGACCCATTCGAACACGAATACGTGAAAATTCACTTGCATCTAACTCATAAGTCTCACCAGCATTAACTGCTTTATCAACAAGTATTTTGTTGTTTTCATCTCTTATATTAAGCCACGTTTTATTAGCCGCTACTATCTTTAGATCGTATTTTTCAGCATTTGTTAAATCATAGGTAGACGTTTCACCTTGCGTATCAACAAATGTTAGCTGTTGTTCAGGTTTTGTTTCTTCAACTGGTTGTTCGACTTCTTCTTTAGGCTTTTCTTCATCTTTTGGTTTAACCGAACTATTTTCTTCGGTCTTTGGTTTTGTCACCATTGTTAAAGTATTATCCACTTCAGTTTGATCTATTTCGTTTTTAGGAGATTTCTGAAAAAGAATCCATAATATAACGATAATAACAATAATAAACAGAGCAACAACAACCATTGGAAAAACTTCCATTAATTTATTGGAAGAACGGCCACCCAAAGATCTTCTAGTAGGAGTTGCTGGAATATTTTTTGAAACTTCTTCATTAGATGGGGTAGGAATTTCAGCTTTATACATTTCTAATAGCTCGTCCCCATTTAAACCAACTGCTTCCGCATATTGCTTAATAAATGCACGCACATAGAAAGATCCTGGCATCGTTTCATAGTTACCTTCTTCTATTCCCGCCAAATATCTCTTTTGAATTTTTGTAATTTCTTGTAAATCATCAATACTATAACCTTTTGCTTTTCTCGCTTCTTTTAAGCGAGATCCTAGTTCTGTCAATTAAAACACCTACCCACTAAAAATTAAATCCACCAAATCCTTCAAATCCCTTGTCGGACATTCCGTGGTTTTTCTCCATCATTTCATACGTAAATTCTTCCTCAGGGCTATGACGAAGTTCAATTATATAATCAAAATCATCAATTGAATACTCGGAATGCTGGATAAACATATCCGGATGTTCTACTACCTTAATAGTTGGCATTCTCATCATTTCTCTTACTAACATTTGATGTTTTTCATCGTTTGAATTTCTTGTCACAATACCATCTAATATAAATATATTGCGATCACTAAACTCGTCCCCAGCGAGTTGACTTCTTATTGTTTGCTTAATCATTGTAGAAGAAAGGAAAATCCATTTTTTATTTGCACATACGCTTGCAGCAACAACTGATTCAGTTTTACCTACACGCGGCATCCCTCTAATTCCAATTAACTTATGACCTTCTTGTTTAAATATTTCCGCCATAAAATCTACAAGTAAACCTAGTTCATCACGAACAAAACGAAATGTCTTTTTATCATCGGCATCTCGTTGAATATATCTACCATGTCTAACAGCAAGGCGATCTCTAAGCTTCGGTTCTCTAAACTTAGTTAATTGAATCGTTTCCATCGTAGAAGCAATATGCTCAAATCGCTCGATATTTTCTTTTTTTTCTGCTTTAATAAGCATTCCACGACGTCCTTCGTCCACACCGTTAATTGTTACAATGTTAACTCTAAGCATACCAAGTAATGAAGAAATATCACCGAGAAGTCCGGGACGATTTATCTGAATTTCATATTCAAAAAACCACTCACTAGCCATACTATATCTGTCCTCTCTATTTAGATGACGTTATTCACTCATTATAAGTTCTATCATATCTGATTTCTTAGGTGAATAAAAGAAAAAAAGAAAAGAGCTGCAATAAAGCTCTTTTCAGACTGTAGTCAAACTCAATTTTGTATGCATAGAGTTGTATATTAAATTAGGCAAGGACCACCACTTCGCTTTCCATGGGCTTGGCTTCAGTCTCCTAGGCCCACACACGATGTTGGTAATGAAGGCGTTCCTAAAAGGGTCTTCAGCTCAAGCTATTCCCACAGTAGTCTTTGTGGTGTTCCCTGCCTTGTAAACAATTCCTGATAATAGTTATCCACTATCTTTAATTTTAATTGGATGAAGTAACCTCATTATAAAGATTAACCCCTATTCATAACCGTTTATAAAAATACTTTTGTCGTCAAGTTCGTTAGATTATATCCACATTTGGTATTTCGGGCTTTGGGTCAAACACGTGGTTAAAGTTTAAAACATCCCAATCATATTAAATATACCATCCACCATTTACACGAATAATTTGACCAGTTATATAATTCGCTTTCTCGCTAACTAGAAATAACACAGTATTCGCTACATCTTCCGCCGAACCAAATACACCTGCTGGTATTTCCTCCAATAAGAGTTGTCGAACTTCTTGTTCTACATAATGATTCATTTTAGTATCAATAAATCCTGGAGCAACTGTATTAACGGTAATTTTTTGGGAACCTACCTCTTTCGCATAAGCCTTTACAAATGCATGTTGAGCCCCTTTTGCAGCAGAATAAGCAACTTCATAGGAAGCACCTGTTTCTCCCCAAATTGAACCTACAAAAACAATTGAAGCATTTTCATTTTTGCGAAGTTTAGGAGTCAATTGAGCAACTAAATACATTGGATGCTCCACATGTACTTGGAATAGATGGCGAATCTCTTCTAATGAAGTCTCTTCCAATCCTTTATACAAACTATGCCCTTGAGCAAAAACAACCGACTGTACTGAAAAAATTGAAGATGATAATTTTTCTACTGACTCCGAATCACGCATATCAGCTTGTACGGGTATAAATTCTTGCTCATGATAAGTTGCTTCTAACTTTTCTACTAGATGTTTTACAAGCTCTTCATTACTTGCATAATGTAAGTACAATGACCAGCCAGCTTCTGCAAATTTATAACTAACTGCATGGCCGATTTCACCTGATGCACCTACTACTAATGCAAATTTTTTAATCATTGTTCTTTTTCTCTCTTGGAATAATTGTAAATATTGTATGCATATCTTCGTCTTGCATCGATTCAAAAGCATTTTTAACTTGTTCCATTGTTATATTTTCCAACGTGGGAACAACATCAAATAAGTTCATATTATTGAATGAGTAACGAGTAAATTGATTTGCAATATATTCAATAGAATTTAATGCTCGTAAGAAAAATCCGATTTTCTTGCGAGTAATCCGTTTTAAATCTTCATCCGAAAAATTCCATTCTTTCGAATTGTTAAGAATGGCTTGTTTAATCGATTTTACCAGCGCATTTGTATCAATAGAATCAGAACCAATCATCGTAAACCCATAACCATGTTCCATCGAAAAATCTGCAGAGTATGATTCATCAACTAAGCCCTTTTCGTATACATCTTGATAGAAAGGAGAAGTTCTTCCGAAAACGAGTTCTACCGCTAATTGCATTGAAAGCTCATAATTTAACATTTCTTTACCAGAAATATCCGTGTTATTAGATTTTATTCCGAAGATTATTTTTGGTTTTTGTACATCCATTTGTAATGTTCTTTCTGAAAAAGCTACAGAACTTTGTTCATTTGGAAAAAATCGTTTAATTTCCTGTGGTTGCTCAAATGTTTTCGATGCTTGATCTTCTTTTATAAAAGTCATCATTTCTTCCGGATTCACTGCTCCTACGACAAATACCATCATATTAGAAGGGTGGTAAAAAGTATTATAGCATTCATATAAATGTTCAGCTGTAATTTGTTGTATCGATTCAACTGTTCCAGCAATGTCAATTTTTACTGGATGTTCTTTGTACATGTTCTCTATTGCACCAAAGTATAAACGCCAATCTGGTTGGTCATCATACATCGTTATTTCCTGTGCAATAATACCTTTCTCTTTTTCAACCGTTTGTTCAGTAAAGTAAGGTTGTTGCACAAAATCAAGCAATACTTTTGTATTTTCTAGCACAAGATCTGTTGATGAGAACAAATAGGCTGTTCTAGTAAAAGAAGTAAATGCATTGGCAGATGCACCGTTTTCACTAAACTTTTGAAATACATCCCCTTCTTCTTTTTCAAACATTTTATGCTCTAAAAAATGTGCTATTCCGTCAGGAACAATTACTGGCTCATCCTTACCAAGAGGAATAAACTCCCGGTCAATTGAACCATAATTCGTAGTAAAAGTTACAAAAGTTTTAGAGAACCCTTTTTTCGGTAAAATATAAACATTTAAACCATTTGGTAATTTTTCATGGTATAAAGTTTCTTCTAGTTGATTAAAATAAGTTTCATTCATTGCTTGCACCGTCCTTACCAGATAGGAAGTAGACAAACTCCTTCTCTATTTTAGAAGCCATTTGTTGTATTTGTTCCTTTGTCACATTGGACCATTTCTCTACCCATTCTTCTACAGTAAAATCTTCATTTAATTCTTTATATTGATCATAAATATCAATTTGCGCTCTTGCAGAATCTAAGGCTTCTTTTAATTGATTCTTTAACATTGATTTTGTTTGGTTAATTTCTAAGTCTGAGATTTCACCTTTTTGCATTGCTTTTAGCTGTTCATCAATTAATTGAACTGCTTTTTCTTGCAAGTTTGAATCAATTCCTGCTAACACAAAAATTAGACCATACAAAGACGAATAATTACTAGAAGCATAGTAAGCCATACTTTCTTTTTCCCGGACATTCATGAATATCTTTGAATGAGCAAATCCTCCTAATATGCCATTTGTCATTTGCATAATAGGATATTCTTCTGAATAAAAGGTAATTGGTGTATGATATGCGATATGTAATTTCCCTTGTTTCATGTCTTGAATTTCATGCAAATAATTCTTACCATTTATTAATTGTCGCTGCTCATTATGTTGGCCAGTTGGAAGTGTCTCTTTTCTCCCCGAAAATGTGAAATGATTTTTCATTTTCTCTTTAATTTCTTGAACCTCAACATCCCCAACCACATAAATGGATAGCTCATCTTCATTTAGTAATTTTTTATGCATATCGATCAATTGTTCATTTGTAATTGATTGTACTGTAGCTACTGTCCCATTTGATGAGATAGATGCAGGTTGATTTGGACGAATATTTTCGAGCAAACGTTGTTGAGCATATCTTGTTTTGTCATCATACATCGATTGAATTCTCTCAATCACTTGTTCCTTCTCACGTTTTACAATCGAATCTACAAATTTTCCGTCCACTAATAAAGGTTTGAAGATCACTGTTGCAAGTAATGAAAAAACTTCATCTACAACTTTTTCTTTTAATAAATATGCATCATTCACCATTTCTGCATTTAAGGAAAAAATATGATTATTTCCCTTTTTAGTTGTATCAAAATATAATACCGCTCCATATAAATCATCTAATCGTTTACGAAATTCTGCATTTGATGGATATACTTCATTGCTATATTGAAGTATGTTGGCAAGTACTGCACGAATAGAAGCATCTTTTGCTGTTATTGACTGTTTCCATTTAAATGAAATATTAATTGTTTTAAATTGTTCTGTCGGTCGTACATAAAGCTTAACACCATGCGCTAGATCAAACTGCTGAAACATGTTGGTGTCCCCCTTTTTCTTTCTAGTTTAACTCTTTCTTCTCTTCACTATACATGTTCTAACGATTCTATGACAAACAAAAAGGAACCAAATAAATTTGGTTCCTCAAAGTTTTATCTTTTTCCTTTGATATAAGGTACTCCACTAGCTTTAGGCGCATGTGCTTTACCAATAAATCCTGCAACCGCCAAAATTGTTAAAACATAAGGCAAGATATGCAAGAAGTAGCTTGGTACTTGGTCAATATAAGGAATTTGACCACCAACAATACTTAGCGCTTGGGCAAAACCAAAGAATAGAGCTGCACCAAGGGCTCCAAGTGGATGCCACTTACCAAATATCATTGCAGCAAGTGCCATGAATCCTTGACCATTTATAGTAGTATGACTGAATTCTCCAGAAATGGCTTGTGAATATACTGCACCGCCGATACCAGCTAGAGCTCCAGATAATACAACTGCAATATAACGCATTTTTGTTACGTTTACACCCATTGTATCTGCAGCCATCGGATGTTCTCCTACAGCACGAAGACGTAAGCCAAACGGAGTTTTGTAAATGACGAACCAAGCTCCAATTGCTACACCAATTGCTAATATAGATGTAGAATATACATCTTTGAAAAACATTGGTCCAATTACTGGAATATCACTTAAAAAAGGGATATCAAATCGTATGAACCGTTCCTGAATATAGTCTGTTTGTCCTTTACCGAAAATCATTTTCACAGAAAACAATGCGACTGCTACACCTAGCATATTAATCGCAACCCCAGATATGGTTTGATCAGCACGGAATGATATCGCTGCAACTGCATGCATTAGAGAAAATAATGCAGAAGCAACCATTGCTGCAAGAAGTGCTACCCATGGAGTATAAACTCCGAATACGTCAACAAATTTCAAGTTAAATAGTATGCCGATAAATGCACCCATTACCATTAAACCTTCTAATCCAATGTTAACAACACCTGATCGCTCTGAGAAAACTCCTCCAATTGCCGTGAAGATAAGTGGAGCTGCATAAAAAATAGCTGCGGGAATGATGAAATATAGAACTTCTAAAAAGCTCATATTATTTCGCCTCCTTTTTCTTGTTCATTTTCACAAGGAAATAGCGAATTACGTAACCACAAGCTACGAAGAAAATTATAATTGCAATTACAATCGATACAATCTCAACTGGTATACCTGCTGCATTTGGCATATTCAAAGATCCAAATTTTAGCGCGCCAAATAAAGTTGCACCGAATATAATTCCAAGTGGTGTATTAGCACCTAAAAGCGCTACTGCAATACCATCAAATCCTATACCGGTGAATCCACCATTAACATTCGCATACTGGAATGTCCCTAGTGCTTCCATCGCTCCGGCAAGTCCGGCAAATGCACCTGAGATAACCATAGAAAGAATAATATTTTTCTGAACATTCATACCAGCATATTGAGAAGCATTTTTGTTAAATCCAACCGCTTTCAATTCAAACCCAGTAGTTGTTTTTTCTAATATAAACCACATAACTAACACCATCGCTAGTGCTATGAAAATACCATAATGCAATCTAGAATAATCCGTTATACTTTCAAAAAATGCGGATTTTAATGATGCAGTTGGTTTAATGTTCCCTGTATTTTCACCACCGTGAGAGACAACACGGATGAGAGCATTTGTTGTGTGAAGCGCGATATAGTTCATCATAATTGTTACAATAACTTCGTGAACTTGTAATTTTGCTTTTAAAAGTCCTGGAATGAATGCCCACAATGCACCTGCTAAAGCTGCAGCGATAATGGCAAATGGTAAATGAATATACATTGGAAGATCAAAAGCAATTCCAACGTAGGCAGCTGCAAACCAACCGACAAGTAGCTGCCCTTCTACCCCAATATTAAATAATCCAGTACGGAAAGCAAATGCTACTGCTAATCCTGATAATAAGTATGGAGTTATCTGACGTATAGTTTCCCCCATTGCATATGCATCACCAAAAATTCCATTCCATAATGCAGCATAACCTTCGATTGGATCGTAGCCACTTACTAACATAACGATGGCACCTACAAGTAACCCTAAAATAACGGAAATAATGGGGACAAGTATATTGACTACTCTATTCGACATGCTGTTTTTCCCCCTGATTTAAATCTTTTTCATTTCTTCTCTGACCAGCCATTAACAGCCCAAGTTCTTGTTCCGTTGTTTCCTTCGGTAATAAAGTATCAACAATTTGACCATCATAAATAACAGCAATACGGTCAGAAACATTCATTACCTCATCTAGTTCAAACGAAAGAAGAAGCACAGCTTTCCCTTTATCCCGTTGTTCAATTAAACGCTGATGAATAAACTCAATTGCTCCTACATCCAATCCACGAGTTGGAAGAGCTGCTATTAATAATTCTGGATTTCGAAGTATTTCTCGTCCAATAATCGCTTTTTGTTGATTTCCACCTGATAAAGAACGAGCAAGCGTATCTTCTCCTTGCGTACGTACATCAAAATCAGTTATAACTTTTTGTGCAAGTTCAGATACTTTACCGTAATCAATAATTCCATTTTTTGAAATTGGTGGGACGTAGTATGTTTGTAACGCAATATTATGTCCAATCGAAAAATCGAGTACTAGCCCATGTTTATGCCGATCCTGTGGAATATGACCAACACCAGCTTCTGTAACACTTCTCGGCTTTTTATTTGTAACATCTTTACCATTGATGGAAATTGATCCGCTTTTTACTTTACGTAGTCCTGTAATAGCTTCTATCAATTCCGATTGACCGTTCCCATCAATCCCTGCTATCCCCAAAATTTCACCTTTACGTACTGTTAAATTCAATCCTTTAATTTTTTCAACTCCACGATAGTCTGTTACAACTAAATCTTTCACTATTAACGAATCTTCTGTTGGATGTGCCTCATCTTTCACAGTCGTAAAATCAACTTGTCTACCAACCATCAATGAAGCTAGATCATTTGGATTTGTTTCTGCTGTAACAACAGTTCCAATACCTACACCCTTACGAATAACTGTCACTCGATCTGATACATCCATGATTTCTTTTAATTTATGAGTAATTACAATAATCGATTTTCCTTCTTGGATCAGTCGCTTCATTATTTGAATAAGTTCAGTTATTTCTTGAGGTGTAAGTGAAGCTGTTGGTTCATCGAAAATTAGTATTTCTGCTCCACGATAAAGAGTCTTTAGGATTTCAACACGTTGCTGCATGCCAACAGATATATCTTCGATTTTTGCATATGGGTCTACTTCTAAACCATACATTTCTGACAATGCTTGAATTTTCTTTGCAGCATCTTTAACATTGAGCACTCCGCTTTTTGTTAATTCATTTCCTAGAATGATATTTTCAGTAACAGTAAAATTTTCTACAAGCATAAAATGCTGATGAACCATTCCAATTCCCAAGTCATTTGCTATATTAGGGTCCGTAATTTTAACAGATTTCCCATTAACTTTTATCTCACCAGCTTCAGGTTGATACAGTCCAAAAAGGACGTTCATGAGGGTTGATTTACCAGCACCATTTTCCCCTAAAAGAGCATGAATTTCTCCCTTTTTCAATTGAAGGGTAATGTTATCATTTGCAACGAACGATCCAAACTCTTTTCGAATACCAAGCATCTCTATTACATAATCCAATGAATTCACTCCCTACTATACTAGTACAAAATTAATACAGGAAAGACTTTAAATTTTTTAATCCAGTTATTTATAAAAATACTTCTTGTTTACTATTTTTATCAAGTTATTTTACAACAACTGAACATGTCCACCTTCAACATTAGATTTTGCATTCAACCCAAATAAGACTTTAAAATATTTAAAATCTTTCTTCTATTAATTAAAATATCATAAAGACCGAATTACTCGGCCTTTATGATGTTTGAAAAACACTTTATTTTGCTACTGTTTCAGGTACAACAATTTCTCCAGCAGCGATTTTGTCAGAATATTCTTTCACTTTAGCTAAAACATCATCTGAAATAGCTCCATGTGAGTCAGCAAGACCTACTCCGCCTTCAGCAATACCGTAAGTAGTTGTTTTACCACCAGGGAATTTACCATCCATAGCTAGTTTAGCAATTTCTTGTACTGCAACATCTACACGTTTTTGCATAGAAGTAAGTGTTACGTTTTTATCGCCAACTTGACCTTCTGCATATTGGTCAGAGTCAACTCCGATTACCCATACATTAGCATTTGGATCTTTCTTTTTACGTTCTTTCGCTTCCGAGAATACTCCGTTACCAGTACCGCCAGCAGCGTGGAAAATAATATCTACGCCAGAAGAATACATACGGTTTGCAGTTGTTTTACCAAGAGCAGCATCATCGAATTTACCTGTGTATTGAACATCTACTTTAATGCTTGGATCTACTGCTTTAACTCCTTCTAAGAACCCTGCTTCAAATCGTTCAATTACTGGAATTTCCATTCCACCAACAAAACCGATTTTTTTAGATTTAGACATAAGTGCAGCTGCAACTCCAGCTAGGTATGAACCTTCTTGCTCTTTAAACATTACTGAAGCTACGTTTGGAGCATCAACAACTGAGTCAATTAGAGCAAAGTGATTATCTGGTTTTTGTTCTGCAATTTTAGCAATTGGTTGTTCCATTAAGAAACCAATACCGTATACAACGTCAAAGTTACGACGTGCTAAGCTATTTAAGTTTGTTGTATAATCAGCATTTCCAGCAGATTGAAGGTAATCATACCCTCCGTCACCTTTTTTAAGACCGTTATCTTTACCAAACTTTTCAATACCTTCCCAAGCTAATTGGTTAAATGATTTATCATCAATCCCACCAACGTCAGTTACCATAGCTATAGAGAAGTTTTTTGCTGTAGATGTACCTTCATTATCTTTTGTAGAAGTTGTTCCTTCATCTTTTGAACCACATGCTCCAAGGATAGTACCAGTAGCTAGTACAAGCGACAGTCCTAATCCAAATTTACGTTTCGTCAAATTGAAAACCCCCATTTTTTTTCTTATTAGCAGGAACTAAAAGATTTTACACCCTTTTTCGAACAACATGAAAGCTAAACTTATCTGCTCGAAAATAATTTTTCGAGTACAATACTACACGATCATTTTCATCGTAATGAAGTTGTTTTAATACTAGCAATGACGTTTCCGGATCGCAATTCAATGTTGGTGAAGCAATTTCATGATATCCCACTGGATCAATGAAAGTGACTGCATATGAAACATGAATGTCTCCAGATTCCTCTAATGCCGAAAATATTGAACCTTCTTCTCTAACGAGGAAATCATTTGGCAAATATTTTTCTGGAACTTTATCGATACAATACACAACTGGTTCACCATTTGCTGTGCGTACTCGTTCCATAGAAATAATAGATTGTTCTTCACTACTTTGAAAGCGTTTTAAATCATCTTCAGAAGGAAGCGTTTGCATAGAACTCAAATATATCGTTCCCGGCTCCATACCAACACTTCGAATCATGGATGAAACACTTGAGAGTTGTTCTATTCCTGAGGTAAAAACAGGTTTCGAATTCACAAAGGTTCCTACACCATGTCTTCTGATAATTATATTTTCTTCTTCCAATAAGCGAAGTGCTTCTCTTAATGTTGCACGACTTACTCCAAGTGATTTAGCTAGTTCAAATTCTGAAGGAAGTTTCTCCTTTTCTTTGAAAATGCCTTTTTCAATGTCCTTTTTTAGACGATCTATCACTTGAAGATATAAATGACGATTGTCTATTTTGATTGTCAACGAAAACACCACCATTTTAAAGAGATCAGACCTCAGATGTAAAACATTCCTACTAATCAGTCATACTATACCATTTTTGAAGATTGAAATAAATACTTTTATTCTTATTTCAAAAAAAGATTTAATGGTAATTTCATAATCTTGTAATCATTTTGTCATATAAGGTCATGATCTAATGGGTGTTTTGGAGCAAGTACCTGACGTGGCTTACTACCTTCGTAAGGTCCAACGATTCCACTCATTTCCAGTTGATCAATAATTCTTGCGGCTCTAGAATATCCAATTCTAAAACGTCGTTGAAGTAATGAAACCGATGCTGTCTGCATTTCCGTCACTAATTGTGCTGCATCATCATACAGATCATCTCGATCCATTTGTTCTTCTAAATCTTCCATTTCTTCTGGAATCATTTCTTCTTGATAGTTTGCTTTTTGTTGTTCAATAACAAAATCCACTACACGCTCTACTTCTGCATCGGACAAATAAGCACCTTGAACCCTAACTGGTTTAGAGCTTCCCGCTGGTAAAAACAACATATCTCCTCTACCAAGTAACTTTTCTGCACCACCCATATCTAATATGGTGCGGGAATCAATAGCTGAAGATACCGCAAATGCAATTCGTGAAGGAATATTTGCTTTAATGATACCCGTAATTACATCTACACTCGGTCTCTGAGTAGCAATAATTAAATGAATACCAGCTGCTCGTGCCATTTGTGCAAGTCTTGTGATTGAGTCCTCCACATCACTTGATGCAACCATCATTAAGTCTGCTAACTCATCTACAATAACAACTATATATGGCAGTTTAGGGTGTTTTTCTTCGTTCTCTTCATTCCATTTATCGATATGTTCGTTATATCCCTCCATATTACGTGTACCCGTATGAGAGAATAAATCATATCTTCTTTCCATTTCAGAAACGATCTTTTTCAATGCTTGAGAAGCTTTTCTAGGGTCTGTTACAACTGGCGCTAATAGATGTGGAATTCCATTATATACATTTAGCTCCACCATTTTTGGATCAATCATCATCATTTTTACTTCATGTGGTTTCGCACGCATCATAATACTAACAATTATGCCATTAATACAAACACTTTTCCCACTACCAGTTGAACCCGCAACTAGTAAATGAGGCATCTTGTTAAGTTCTGCTAAAACAGCTTGACCAGTTACGTCCCTTCCAAATCCAATTAATAGCTTTAAGTTCGGTTTATTATTCTCCGTAGATTCTAGTACTTCACTTAGACTTACAATAGCAACTTCTTTATTTGGAACTTCAATACCTATAGCAGATTTCCCTGGAATTGGTGCTTCAATCCGAATATCTCTTGCAGCAAGCGCTAAGGCCAAATCATCATGCAGACTTACTATACGACTAACCTTAACTCCTACATCTGGAAGTACTTCATATTTTGTAACAGCTGGACCTAAATGGACCTGAGTAACTTTTGCTTTTACACCAAAACTCAAAAAGGTTTGTTCCAATTTTTTCGCATTCGCTTGAATCATATTTAACTCACCGCTTTGGTCACTATGGGCTGGTGAGTCTAATAGTGAAATAGCAGGTAATTGATAATCTTCATTTTCAACTAAATCGGAATCCATATTTATTTCAATCGGTTCTGTCGGCTCAACTAGCTCTTCTTTTTTTGAAATACGTTCTGTGAATGCAGAAATTATAGGAGCTGTTTCATGTACGATATCGTCTATATGAATCATTTCTTCATGTGTTGTAACAGCCTCTTCTTGAGGAATCTCTTTTTTATTTCTCCTTGTTTGTCTATCAGAAACAACTGATTTCTGTTTCTTCTTCTTTTTTCTTATTTTTAACGAATCTCTAATTTTTGGGGATACTTCTACTAAATAGGGGACCAGAGCTTTTCCAGTTAGAAGAACAAGCCCAATAAGTAACAACATCCATCCAGCTATCTTTGCTCCTGCTGAATCAAATAATACATGAAATGTTGCAAATAGTATGGCTCCAATCATTCCACCCCCAAGCGAACTACTCCTATCAATAATTCCTCCGCTCTCAACTAAAACTCTGTAGCTTTCTCTTAACACCGAATTAGTTACTAAAGCTTTTCCTTGAAATAATTGTTCAAAAAGAGCTAAATGACTAAATAATAAAAGACTACTCAAAAAAAAGATTGAGCCTAAAATTAGTCGATGATTCCAAGATGGAAAAGTTTGCTTGATCATAATTATTAGGGCATAAACAATCAAGAAAAAAGGTATTGCAATATGCCAATTACCAAAAAGAAAATATCCTATATATGCCAAACCTCTTCCTACTAAACCATATTCAAAAAAAGAAATAATCGCTATTCCTATTACGATTAATCCAATAATTTCATACATAAGAGGGTGCAAAGGTTTTTTCTTGTCCTTTTTTGTTGGTCTTTTTAAAGTTTTTTTCTTCTTTTGAGCCAAGCCAGTCACCTACTTTCCTAAAAGATAAAAAGGATTTCCTATCCGCTTTCGGAAGGAAATCCTCATATTCATATTAATATTCCATAATAATCGGGATGATCATTGGACGTCGTTTTGTTTGTTGGAATAAATATGAATTTAGCGTATCGCGGATTTCTTGTTTAATGTTTGTCCATTCAAACGTTTCTTTATTCACATATTTTTCAACAATCGTTCTAACTAGTTTCGCCGATTCATCCATTAGCTCCTCTGATTCTCTAACATAAACGAATCCTCTTGATAGAATTTCTGGACCAGATGCAATTTTCTTTTGTGCACGGTTTAAAGTAATGACAACTATAAAAATACCATCTTGGGAGAGAAGTTTACGATCACGTAAAACAATATTACCTACGTCACCAACACCAATACCATCAATTAATACATTGCCAGCTGGTACTCTTCCACTCATTCTCATTTTGCCATTTTTATATTCAACAATATCACCTTTATCCGCAATAAAAATTTCAGATTTTGCCATACCTATGTCTTGAGCTAATTTGGAGTGAGCCATTAACATACGATATTCCCCTTGAATTGGGATAAAGTATTTTGGTCTTGTTAAGTTAAGCATCATTTTTAAATCTTCTTGACTACCATGACCAGAAACATGGACATTTTTACTTGAAGTTAATACTTTCGCCCCTGCTTTAGCCAGTTGGTTCATCGTTTGGAACATTCCTACTTCCATTCCTGGCGAAGGCGTGAAAGTGATTAAAACAGTATCCGTATCTTTAATTTTTATATCTTTATGATGTTTTCGCACCATTTTTTCTAATGCTTCAAGTGGTTCTCCTTGATTACCAGATACTATTATAACAATTTCATCATCATTGTATTTTGAAATTTCTTTAATCGAAATAATTGTATCTTCATCAACAGAGAAGTAGCCTAGATCTAGTCCAATTTCAAAAATATTTTCTAAACTTTTTCCTGCAATGGCAACCTTCTTGCCAGTTTCAACAGCTTTATCGAATACTTGTTGAATTCGTATAAAATTTGATGCATATAAAGACACAAGAATACGACCTCGAGCAGCGTGGAATGTTTCTGATAATTGGTTTTCAATAACTGCTTCTGAAGTTGTATACCCAGGTCTTTCCGCTTCTGTTGAATCGGATAATAAAATAAATACTCCTTCTTCACCAAGTCCAGCAATTTTGGCGATATCTGGACGGTATTTCCCTTTAGCCGATTGGTCAAATTTAAATTCGCCTGTATGAACAATTGCGCCTTCTGAAGTATGAAATACAATGCCAAATGAATCTGGAATGCTATGTGTTGTGTGAAAGAATGTCACATAAGTGCTTTGGAAATTCATCCGACTCTTATTTGTCACTTCAAAATATTTAACCGATTGTTTGGAAGGTAACGCTTTTAAATGCGTCTTTGCTAAAGCAATCGTTAATTTAGAACCGTATACAGGTGCTTGAATTTTTTGCAATAAATATGCTATAGAACCAATTGAATCCTCGTGTCCATGGGTCAAAAAGATTCCTTTTACACGATTTTTGTTTTCTTCTAAATAAGTTATATCTGGTATGACAATATCAATACCGAGCATTTCATTTTCAGGGAACATAAGCCCACTGTCCACAACAAATATTTCTTCGTCTATTTCTACTACATACATTGCTTTTCCAATCTCACCTACTCCACCGAGCGGTATGATTCGAATAAGTTCATTTTTTACTTTTACCAATTGTTTTCCTCCTATAATTAACCCGACCAACATCCACTTATTTTCATTATATCGAACGAGGACGATTCGCACAATATTAAAAGCATAAAGCATGCATTTTGCTATTCCAGAATTTGTACTTCATTTTACTACCAAATCGTACGCATACTTTCTTGTCTATAAAAAAAAGACTGAAAAGAGCCTCAGTCTTTTTACACTTATTTATTTTGTAAGAATTCATTCCATATTTGATCAAAACTTATCTTTTCTTCTTCTGTCAATTCAACTAACGGAAGTCGAAGAGAACCTACCTCTACTCCCACTTTAGATAGGGCGTATTTTACCACGACTGGATTAGGATGTTCAAATAGACCCTTTATAACCGGTAAAATTCGTTGATGAATTTTTGCAGCAGCCGCATGATTACTTTCATGGAACGCATGAATCATTTCTTGCATATCTTTTCCGATGATATGGGAAGCAACTGAGATTATTCCAGTTCCTCCAATAGCTAATAACGGTAAGGTTAAAGAATCGTCTCCGCTATATACGAGAAAATCTTCTTCCGTATTTGCTAATATTTTAGTCATTTGATCCAAACTGCCACTTGCCTCTTTCACAATTTGAATAGAAGGAATTTTGCTTAATTCAACGATTGTTTCAGGCTCCAGATTTACAACAGATCTGCTAGGAATATTATATACAACAATTGGTAAAGTGGTTGCATTTGCAATTGCTTCAAAATGGGCAACCATTCCTCGTTGGTTTGGTTTATTGTAATATGGAGTGACGATCATAATTGCATCTACACCAAGTGCTTCCGCTTTTAAGGATAAATCAATAGAAGCAGCCGTATTATTGCTGCCTGTTCCCGCAATGACAGGAACTCTTTTGTTCACTTTTTCTACAACAAACTGGATTAATTCCAGTTTTTCAGAAGTAGTTAATGTAGGAGATTCTCCCGTAGTTCCACATACAACAAGAGAATCCGTTCCACTCGAGAGTAAGTGTTCTATCAAATTTTCCGTTGCATTGAAATCAATGTCTCCATTTGATTGAAATGGAGTAACCATTGCTGTAGAAATATGACCTATATTCATGTTGTTACACCTCTTTTAATATTCCTTCTTCAATTAAAGCCTCTGCAATTTGAATCGAGTTTAATGCTGCACCTTTTAGAAGGTTATCAGAAACAATCCACATATGGAAGCCTTTACTGTTTGAAGGATCTTTTCTAATTCTACCAACAAATACCTCATCTTTATCCTCTGCAAAATAAGGCATTGGATATTGTTGCTGTTCCGGTTTGTCTTGAACTGTAATTCCGGATGAATTAGAAAGTAATTCTTTAATATCTTCTACTGAGACATTCTCTTTTTCTACTTCTAGATAAACTGATTCTGAATGACCAGTAACAACTGGCACTCGAACGCAAGTTGCTGCAACTGCAAGCTCAGGCATTGACATTATTTTCTTCGTTTCATTCATCATTTTATGTTCTTCAAATGTGAATCCATCCTCATCAAACACATCAATTTGTGGGATAACATTTCCTGCAATCGGATAATGTTTTTCATCACTTTTTACAGGTAAAATACTAGGTTTTGGATTCTTCTCAGTGATATTAGTACTTTGAGTTGTGAGTTCATTTATAGCGGCAGCTCCTGCACCTGACACAGCTTGATAAGTAGAAACAATTACTTTCGTTAATCCAAATTGCTGTTTAATAGGCTCCAATGCGCAAACCATTTGAATAGTAGAACAATTCGGATTAGCAATTATTCCTGTTTGCTCATGTAATGCCTGTTTGTTCACTTCCGGTACAACTAGTGGAACATCTTTATCCATACGGAAAGCACTCGTATTATCAATTACAATAGCACCTCTACTACTTGCTTCTTTTGCAAGTGCTTTAGAAATAGACCCACCAGCTGAGAAAAATGCTACGTCCACCCCTTGAAAAGATTCAGGTGTTGCCTCTTCAACTTCATACATTAAATTATTTACTTCTACTTGCTTACCTGCTGAATTCTTTGAAGCTAGTAACTTTAATGTTGTATACGGGAAACTTCTTTCAACTAATTTTTCAATAATTTTTTGACCAACTGCACCTGTTGCTCCAACTATTGCTACCGTAAAACCCTGTGACATTTAAAGCTCTCCTCTCAAATCAAAACATATTGGCGATATTGTATCATATATTACATGAAAATACATCATCTTTAATATTTATAATTGATGACTAATAAGTATAGGCTGCATTTGTCTAGATTGAATTGCATGTTCTACTGTAGGAATTATCTTTGTAAAGTCTGCGATTAATGAGTTCGGTTTTTTTTGAGGATTGTCTTGACCAAAGGGGATAAAATAAATGTTTTTTGTAGATAGGAGTTTCATAATATTCATACCATTTAAACCGAGTGCATCGTTGGTTGAAATACCAAGTACAACTGGCTTTCCATTTCGTAAGGTGGCTTTTGCAGCCATTAATACAGGTGAATCCGTTTGAGCATTTGCTAGCTTGCTTATTGAATTTCCTGTCATCGGTGCAATGACCATGCAGTCTAGTGGATTTGTTGGTCCAAAAGGTTCTGCTTCTACAATTTTTGAAACAACTTTGCTCCCACTTGAAGCTTCAATTTTTTCAATCCATTCTTCACCAGTTCCGAATCGTGTTGCAGCAGTTAAAACAGAGTACGTAATTATTGGAACTACAGTAGCACCTCTTTCAGTAAACTGTCTAATCATTGGAATTACTTCCTCATACGTACAGTGAGAAGCGGTAATCCCAAGACCTATTCGAAGACCATTTAACACTATTTTTCCTCCTCCAATACAGACAATTGAGTTTGAACCGACCTGGCTATTAAATATCCCGCATCTTGTGGAAAAAACATTCCAGGTAAACTTGTTGGATTTACATAATTAACGGGGATATTTTTCTGATCGTTTATTAAACATCCCGGCTTTGAAGCAAGATCGAATACTTTTATGAAACAGGAAGCATCTGTATTTATTAGCCATTTAGAAGGTATCGTATTAATTAGATAAGTTGACTGTTCTTTTGACTTTTGAATAATATTGTCTAATGCTTCAATTTGATAGCCATAGCTTTTTGCTTCAAACAGCTGATGCTCAGATCTTACTGATATAATCACTTTCGCCCCAAGGTGATGAAGAGCGTATGCTAGTCTTTTCCCTACTCTTCCATATCCGGTAATGATAAATTGTTTATTGTACAATGACCTTTTTTCATTCAAATAAAAGTAGTTAATAAACCCTTCCGCAGTAAGATTTGCATTATCCCAAATCCACTGCTCATCCTCTAGATAATAAAACACTTTTCGTTCTTGAGATTCAAATTCTTCAAATTTCTTTCCAATAAAAAGAACTTCACATGATTTTGGTAATGTAAAAGGATGCTCCATATTCATTGCTTGAATTGGAAAAAATAATACATTTGGCTGGAACTCATGAATATCCGACTCTAGTTTTTCATTCCATACCATTGTTGAAAATAATTTAACTTCAAGATTGGTTGATAATTCTTCCTGCAAATACAGTAATCTATCATCCGTTCCGATTATGGCACATTTTTTGTTCATGAGTACTCACTATTTTCATTAAAAGAATCAGTTTCATTAAACAAAATACGATCTTTCCCTATGAGAATAATTTCTTCCCAAGAGATAAATTCCTTTTTCTTGTTTGCTTTATTTACTTGAAAAAAAGAAGCTGACTTCTGATATACTTCAAAACCTTTAATTTTCCCACTTGATGGATCAAATAGTAATTCGGTATTGGCTAGTTTTCCATATCTAGCACCATCTTTCACTTGGATAAGCTCTTTTTCAGCAAGTTCCGAAAGTAACAACCTTTCCCCTCCCCAATATATATTTCTACTTATGTATATGCCTTTTAGCTAAACAAAGTGAATCAGAAAAACTGTTCGACTTGTACTAAGCAAATATGAAAAACACGAGCATCTTGTCATCACTTATTCCTGGGTCTTTGGATGAAACATAGGCTACACTATTAACATTAAGTCTTGGGGTAATCTTGGGGCGGATGTTTGTCCGTCGCCCTCTTGGAATTTGGAAGGACATGATGAGTTTGGTCTAGCTAATTAAAGAAAAAATACTTCCCTACTCTTTTAAAGCTTCCGAAGATACTATTTCGGAAGCTCTTCACTTCTTTATCGATGGATACTACCTATTTTTCTCTATTTCCGCTTCCCATATAGATAAGAAAAAGAAAGTGCCAGTTCATTATTTCGACAAAGCCTTTTATTAGTTGCACTGTTGATTGGAGCGGAAGGCGGTGACTCCTAGGGGATTAGCAAGCAAATCAAGACACTGAACGTAGCACAGTGAAATTACTTTTGCGACGAGCTAGCGCAGGAGCAACGGAAGCGGCTTGATACTTGCCCCCCATGCTATTCCCACAGAAGCCGCTACCTCCGCTTCTTTATCCGTGGATACTACCTATTTTTTCTCTGTTCCGCTTATCTTGTAAAGCAAAAGAAAATACACCAGTTCATTAATTGGACGAAGTTTTTTTTTATTTGAGACTGTTGATTGTAGTGGAAGGCGGCGACTCCTGCGGGAAAAGCGTGTCCAGGTGAGACCCCGCAGGAGCAAACAAAGGAACGAAGACTAAGAACGCCACCTCGTGTGGCAACGCCTTCGTGACCAACATCGTGTTGGCCTGAGGAGACTCACGGACCGCCCGCGGAAAGCCTCCGCCTGCAACGGAAATCAACCTGTTCATGGGACAAAAGTTTATATACTTTCAGCAAAAAAGCCGATCATTATAGATCGACTACTTTTTTAGGCATAATAATAGAAATAGCCGGCTTATAAGAAAAAATTTCTTTAGCAAGCTCCACTACGGATTCTAAAGTCACCTCATCTATCGTTTCACTTACTTCATCTAGAGAACGATGCTTTCCATAAAGCAGCTCATTTTTTCCATTTCTACTCATCCGTGCATTTGTGCTTTCTAAACTTAACAACAAATTTCCTTTTAACTGTTCTTTGGAATTGAGAATTTCTGTTTCTGTGAATCCTTTGTTCATTACATTCTGAATGGAATCAAAAATGGAAGTCTTTAATTCATTTAACTGATTACTAGAAGTCCCACCGTAAACTACAACAACTCCCGTATCTTCATAAGAAGAGTGATACGAGTAAATCGAATATGCGAGTCCCTTATCTTCACGAATTTCTTGGAATAACCTCGAGGACATACTTCCACCTAAAATATTATTCAAAACGACTAAACTATAAATATTGTCCGCATTTATACTTAAACCAGGATATGCTAAACAAATATGCGCTTGTTCTGTTTCACGAAAATTTTCTGTATATATTGGTTTTATAACAGGTGTTTCCAAAGACTTTACTGATTTTTTTACACTTTTATATTGACCAAAAAGCGATTCAATATATTCTAAAAATCCTTCTTGAATATTACCGGCTACTGAAATTACAACATTATCTGGTGTATAATGTCTTTCCATATAAGACAAAATCATTTCCTTCGTAAAACTATTTAATGTCTCCTCTGTCCCTAGTATAGGAGACCCTAAAGGATTATTTTCATACATCTCTCTCCATAGATATTCATGGACTATATCGTCTGGAGTATCTTCCACCATATTTATTTCTTCTAAAACAACTAGTCTTTCCTTTTCGATTTCGTTTGGATCGAATAGAGAATTGAAAAACATATCTGCAAGAATTTCTACAGCGTGTTTCGCATGGTGATCTAATACTTTTGCATAGTAACATGTATTCTCTTTAGATGTAAATGCATTAATATTACCGCCGATTCTATCGAATTCCTCTGCTATCTGCTTTGCTGATCTAGTTGTTGTTCCTTTAAACAGCATATGTTCAATAAAATGTGTTAGGCCATTTTCTTTTGGAAGTTCGTATCTAGATCCAGCTTGTACCCATATCCCAACTGCAACAGATCGTACATGGGGAATATCCTCTGAGATAATACGTAGCCCATTATTACAAGTTATTTTTTTTATCAAAATTGCACCTCTATCTAGTTTATTCAAGTATTAAAAAAAGTTGCCGTAGACAATAATTCCCTACGGTCAACCTAGTGTATTACAAATTGTATAATTTTTCTATATCTATTCAAACTTGATTCAGACGCTCACTGTCAGCGTTTGAACTTTTCTCATATTATTGTTCGTTTTGTTCAGCACGCTCTTTTTCTTCTTTTAAAACTACTTTACGAGATAAGTTTACGCGACCTTGGTTATCAATTTCAATTACTTTTACTAATAACTCGTCTCCGATTTTAAGCACGTCTTCTACATTTTTCGTACGTTCTTCTTGAATCTCCGAAATATGCAGTAAGCCATCTTTCCCGTTAAAGATTTCTACGAAAGCCCCGAACTTTTCAATTCGTTTTACTTTTCCTAGATAATATTCCCCTACTTGAGCAACACGAACAATGTTCTCAATTATTTCTTTTGCTCGTGCAATCATCTCTTCATCTGCTGAAGCAATATAAATTGTACCATCTTGCTCAGTATCAATTTTTACGCCAGTTTCATCGATAATTTTATTAATCTGTTTCCCACCTGGTCCAATTACATCACGAATTTTATCAGGATTAATTTTAATAACTGTTATCTTTGGAGCATATTTAGATAATTTCTCGCGAGGTTCACCTATTGTTGCAAGCATGCTTTCTAAAATTTGCATACGACCTATTTTAGCTTGTTCAAGAGCTTCTTCTAAGATAGTTCTTGAAAGTCCGTCAATTTTAATGTCCATTTGAAGCGCAGTAATACCTTTAGAAGTACCAGCTACTTTAAAGTCCATATCTCCAAGGTGATCTTCCATTCCTTGAATATCTGTTAATATTGTATAATTTTCGCCTTTTTTTACAAGTCCCATGGCAATACCTGCAACAGGTGCTTTTAAAGGTACACCAGCATCCATCATTGCAAGAGTTGATGCACAGATACTAGCTTGAGAAGTTGAACCATTTGATTCTAATACTTCAGCTACTAAACGAAGTGTATAAGGGAAATCATTTTCATCTGGAATAACTGCCTCTAAAGCACGCTCTCCTAATGCTCCGTGACCAATTTCACGACGGCCAGGTGCACGGATTGGTCCTGTTTCCCCTACACTAAATTGTGGGAAATTGTAATGGTGCATAAAGCGTTTTGATTCTTCTAATCCAATACCATCAATAATTTGAACATCACCAAGTGGTCCTAATGTACAAATACTTAATGCTTGAGTTTGTCCACGAGTAAACAATCCAGAACCATGCGTTCTCGGCAAAATTCCAACTTCAGAAGAAAGCGGGCGAATTTCAGCTACCCCACGACCATCTGGGCGTACTTTATCTTCAGTGATTAAACGACGAACTTCATCTTTAACCATAGCATCTAAAATTTCTCGTACTTGTTTTAGTGTTTCGTCTGTTGCTTCTTTTTGTGTGTACTGTTCTAATACTTCATTTTTAACAATACCAATTGCTTCTTCACGCGCATGCTTTTCTTGCACTTGAATAGCTTGTACCAAGTCTGCCTCACAAAGCTCTTTTACTTCTGCAAAAAGATCCTTGTCTAATTCGAAAAGGGAAATCACTTTTTTCTCTTTTCCAATTTCAGCAACTATTTTTTCTTGGAATTCAATTAATTTAATGATTTCACTATGACCAAACATAATAGCTTCCAACACTACTTCTTCAGAAACCTCTTTTGCTCCTGCTTCTACCATGTTAATAGCATCTTTTGTTCCAGCAACAGTAAGATCTAAAATACTTTTCTCCATTTGTTCAACTGTTGGATTAATGATCAATTCTTCCCCAATTAAACCTACTTGCACTCCTGCAATTGGTCCATCAAAAGGAATGTCCGATACACTAAGTGCTAGTGAAGAACCTAACATTGCAGCCATCTCAGATGAACAATTTTGATCCACAGACATTACGATGGAAATTACCTGAACCTCATTACGGAATCCATCTGGGAATAACGGACGAATCGGACGATCAATTAAGCGACTAGTTAAGATTGCTCTTTCAGATGGACGACCCTCACGTTTAATAAAACCACCTGGGATTTTTCCAACAGCGTATAATTTCTCTTCATAATTAACTGTCAATGGGAAAAAATCTAGATTCTTTGGTTGCTTCGAAGCAGTTGCAACTGATAATACGCTAGTATCACCATATCTTACTAAAACTGCACCATTCGCTTGTTTTGCAAGTTGCCCAATTTCTACTTGCAAAGGACGACCTGCCCATTCGTACGTAAATACTTTCTTTTCACTCATTTAATCTGGACTCCTCTCAACTTCAAAAATTCCTAATATAAGGTATATAAAAGTTATATGTATCATAAGTAGTGTATCAAAAATACCTAAACTATGCGAAGTATTTTTATGCAAAAGAAAAAGCGGGACGAATCCCGCTTTATTCCATGAAATATTATCGACGTAAACCAAGTTTAGCGATTAGCTCACGGTAACGTTGTACTTCGTTTTCACGTAAGTATTTTAATAAGTTACGGCGACGTCCAACCATTTTAAATAGACCACGACGAGAATGGTGATCTTTCTTATGTGTACGTAAATGTTCGTTTAAAGAATTAATTTCTTCTGTAAGAACTGCGATTTGAATATCAGCAGATCCAGTATCGCTTTCATGAGTTCTGTACTCAGCGATTAGTTCATTTTTGCGTTCTTTTGTAATTGCCATTTTGTTTTCCTCCTAAAAATTCTTAATATCCCCTGTTCCTGAGCAATCGTTGGAGAATCGAATAAGCCAAGGAAAGGTTTAGTACAAATTTGTACTTTTAAAATATACCATAGGATTAAATCAGAATCAACTCATTCGCTTTTTTTAAAATAATTTATAGCTACTTCTTTATCTTTTCCAATTTGTTCTTTTAATTCATTTATCCCATTAAACTTTTGCTCCGATCGAATACGCGAATACCAGTGAATTACTACTTCTTCACCGTATATCGATTGGTCAAAATTAATTATATGCACTTCGATTGAAAGCTTTTTATCCTCGGGGTTATTAAATGTAGGTTTGTATCCAACATTACATACACCATTATACCATTTTTCTTGTACGCATATTTTCACTGAGTAGACTCCAGTTGAAGGTATAAATTGCCCTTCCATCGGTTGAACGTTTGCTGTAGGGAAATCTATCGTTCTACCTCTTTTGTCTCCATGAATAACTACACCGGTTAACATATAAGGACGCCCTAAAAGTTCTTTTACTTCTTCTATATTTCCAGTTTTCAGTTCTGCTCTTATTCTAGTTGAACTTATTTTATCACCTGACAACACTTGCTTATCGACTACTGAAACAGTATATTCACCATTCGATAACTGTTCCATTTCTTTCATTGTTCCTTTTCCAAATGCACCAAATGTAAAATCGAAACCTGCTGTAACGTGTTTTACATTCGCCTTTTTTATAAAAGAATCAACAAACTGTGAAGGTGTTAACTTAGCAAAATCTGAAGTGAAACGAACGACAAATAATGTATCGACGTTAAGTCCTTTTAATATTTCTATTTTTTGTTCAATTGGTGTAATATAAAATACTTGTTCCTTACTTCTACCAAGAACTAACGATGGGTGAGGATCAAAAGTCATGACCGCAGTTCTTATTTTAAGCTCTTTTCCTTTATCTAGTGCTTCTTGAATGACAGCTTGATGCCCTCTATGTACACCATCAAAAAAACCGATAGCTAATGAGTATGCTTCGTCCTGCTCATTTTCAAATAAATGATGTGGGTAAGATAAGTAATGTACTTCCATATTAATCTCCTTTTTCGGTTGAAAACATTTTCTCCGGTTTCATCATATCATCTTTCGTTGGATGCTTAATATATACTGCCTTAGGAATTGAATTTTTTGTGTAGATTATTTTTTCATTTTTCTCTAGTAATGGATGTGCATGGATCACTTGACCATTCGCAATGCTTTTATCAGTTTCTGCAGTAATTTCAACACTTGGCCAACTTTGTAGAGCATACTTTACAGGAAATATAGAGTCATTTAAACAACCACTTTCGCTAGCCTTATCTACTTGCTCAAGTGTTAAACATTGGTCTTTTGTGAAGCTTCCCGAAGCAGTTCTAACTAAAGTAGACATATGTGCTGGGTAGCCAAGTAATTCCCCTATTTGAACTGCAAGTGTTCGAATATATGTACCTTTACTACAACTTATTTGAATAGAAAATAGTACATTTTCTCCTGAAAATTCGGGGGTATCGTCCAATAAGTGTAATTTATAAATGGTTATCTTTCTACTCGGACGATCTACAATCTTACCTTCTCTTGCATATTCATATAACTTTTTCCCATTTACTTTAACAGCTGAATACATTGGAGGGGTTTGTACGATTTCACCAGTTAATTCGTTCAAAACCTTTAATATCTGATCCCGAGAAAAATACTTTTCCGTTTCATCTTTATTTACGACCTCACCATCTGCATCTTCAGTTGTAGTTGAAGTCCCAATACTAACGGTTGCTATATATGTTTTACCTTCATTCATAATATATTCAGATACCTTCGTTGCTTGCCCTAGACATATTGGTAAAACTCCTTCTACACTTGGATCGAGTGTACCTGTGTGTCCTATACGCTTCATTTTTAATATTTTTCGGAGTTTAAACACACAGTCGTGAGAAGTCATGCCTTTTTCTTTCCATAATGGAAGTATACCTTCGTACATTTTTTCACCTCATTTTAATGATAATATACAACAAAGAAGTCTGCTTGTTGTATTAAGCAGACTTCTCTAATTTTTTATTCTTCTGATGATTTGTTAATTTGTCTTAATAAATCATCAATTCGATTTCCATAAGCTGCTGATTCATCAAACTTAAATAGTAGTTCAGGCGTTATACGAAGTCTAATTCGTTGTCCAATTTCAGTACGAATAAACCCTTTTGCTTTTTCTAAAGCTTTTAATGTTTGACCACTTTTCGCTTCTCCACCAAGAACAGTAATATAAATAGTCGCTTGTTGAAGGTCACCAGTAACCTCTACATCTGTAACGGTAACAAAGCCTATATTAGGATCCTTTAGCTTGCGGACAATAATTTCACCTAACTCTTTTTTCATTTGTTCAGCAACTCGGTTTGCGCGCATCGACATAATCGCTACACCTCATATTCTGATTATAAATATTCTTTTCTAAATTCAATTCGTTCCCACTCAGGGTTAGAATCCAAATATCTTATGGCATGCATAAGTTCTCGGTCAGCTGCTACTTTATCTGAAGCAACAATAACGATTCCAATGCAAGTACGCTGCCAGACATCTTGGTGATCTAACTCCCCAATGGAAACATTGAATTTTTGTTTTGTTCGTGTGAGCATTCGTTGTAGAACTGCTCGCTTTTCTTTTAAGGAATGTGCAGTAGAAATGATGTATTCACACTCTGCATAAACAATCATTAGCGTTTAATCTCTTCCATAACGAAAGCTTCTATAATGTCGCCTTCTTTAATATCATTAAAGCTTTTAATCGTAATACCACATTCATATCCTTTTGCCACTTCTTTTACATCATCTTTAAATCGTTTTAATGTGTCTAATTCGCCTTCGAAAATAACAATTGAATCACGAATAATACGAACACCGCTATCTCTAGAAATTTTCCCTTCAATTACGTAAGATCCAGCGATAGTACCAACTTTAGAAACTTTAAATGTTTCACGTATTTCCGCTTGACCAATAATTTTTTCTTGGAATTCAGGATCAAGTAATCCTTTCATCGCAAATTCAATTTCTTCGATTACTTTATAAATAACTCGGTGTAAGCGGATATCTACGCCTTCTTCGTCTGCTGCACGTTTAGCATTCACATCAGGGCGAACATTAAATCCAATTACAATAGCGTTAGAAGCAGCTGCAAGACTAATATCTGATTCCGTAATTGCTCCGGCACCAGTGTGAATGATTCGTACATTTACACCTTCTACTTCAATCTTCATTAAAGATGCAGCCATTGCTTCTACAGTACCTTGAACGTCTGCTTTAACAATTAAGTTTAGCTCTTTCATTTCCCCTTGTTTCATTTGATCAAATAAGTTGTCTAATGTCACGCGAGTTTTTTCAGAGCGTTGGTTAACTTGTGCTTGTGATGCTCTATTTTCACCGACTTGACGTGCTGTTTTTTCATCTTCAAAAACGACAAAACGATCTCCTGCTTGTGGCACTTCACTTAAACCTGTAATTTCAACAGGAGTAGAAGGGCCTGCTTCTTTCACACGACGACCAAGATCATTTACCATTGCGCGAACTCGCCCGAATGCATGACCTACTACGATTGGATCACCTACTCGTAATGTTCCGTCTTGAACTAATAATGTAGCAACTGACCCTCTACCTTTGTCTAATTGAGCCTCAATAACAGATCCTAATGCAAGACGTTTCGGGTTTGCTTTTAATTCCGCAACTTCGGAAACTAGTAAGACCATTTCAATAAGGTTATCGATACCGTCCCCAGTTAAAGCCGAGATTGGTACAAAAATTGTTTCCCCGCCCCATGCTTCCGATACTAATCCATGTTCTGTTAGTTCTTGCATGACACGATCAGGATTGGCCGCTGGTTTATCCATTTTATTTACAGCAACAATAATTGGTACTTCTGCCGCTTTTGCATGATTAATCGCTTCCACAGTTTGTGGCATAACTCCATCATCAGCTGCAACTACCAGTATTGTAATGTCTGTAACTTTTGCTCCACGAGCACGCATTGTTGTAAAAGCTGCATGTCCAGGAGTATCAAGGAATGTAATTTTTTTCCCGTTATTAACTATTTGGTATGCACCAATGTGTTGTGTAATACCACCTGCTTCACCTGCAGTAACTTTTGTGTTTCGAATAGAGTCAAGTAAGGTCGTTTTACCGTGATCAACGTGACCCATAATTGTAACTACAGGTGGACGTTCTTGTTTATTTGCTTCATCTTCTTCTGTCGTTTCGATTTCGAAGTGAGCTTCTAAATCGGTAATATCGATTTTAATTTCTTCCTCTACTTCTACTCCATAGTCTGCACAAATTAATTCAATTGCATCCTTATCAAGTTCTTGGTTAATTGTTGCCATTACACCAAGTAAAAACAGTTTTTTAATGATTTCAGATGGCTCACGACCAAGTTTTTTCGCAAGTTCTGTTACTGTTAATGACTCAGTGAATGTAATTTTTGATGGCAATTCTCTTTCTTTTCTTGGTACTGGTGGTTGTACAGGTGTAGTAGGACCTTTTCTTCTTTTTTGGAATTTTTGTCCTGGTCTATTTTGTCCGCCTGGTCTATTCTGTCCACCTGGACGGTTATTATTACTATTAAATGGTTTTTTATCTTTAGATTGATTGTTTGTACCTTGTGCTGCTGGGCGGCTTTGCCCTTGGTTTGCAGGTCTTGATTGCCCCTGTGTTGCTGGTCTCGATTGCCCCTGTGTTGCTGGTCTTGATTGCCCCTGTGTTGTTGGTCTTGATTGCCCCTGTGTTGTTGGTCTCGATTGCCCTTGGTTTGCAGGTCTTGATTGCCCTTGGTTTGCATTATTTGTTGTAGGTCGATTTGGACGATTATTTTGTCCAGTTTGTTGTGATTGTGTTGGAGCTTTGGATACACTATTAGAAGATTCGTTAGACTTTTTATAAACTCCATCTAATTTTTTAACAGCGTCTCCTTCAAGCATTGACATATGGTTAGCCACTTGTATATTAAGCTTTCCTAACTGTTCGATAATTTCTTTACTTGATTTTTCTATTTGTTTCGCGTATTCATGAACTCTGATTTTAGTCATTAGCTCACCCCCGGTTAAATTCGTTGAGAAGGCCGGACAGTTTTTTTGCGAAACCGTCATCCATAATGGCTATTGCCACTCTGGCCTCTTTTCCCGTCGCATGTCCGAGATCGTGCCGGTCTCCAAAGACATGCAGCTCAACGTTAAAAGATGCACATTTATCATTCAATTTTTTTGCTGTGTTTTTAGAAGCATCTGATGAAAGTATAACTAACTTTGCTTTTTGGCTTCTAATTTCTTTTACTACTAGTTCTTCTCCAGATATTGTTTTTCTTGCTCGAGTTGCTAGTCCAAGTAGTTGAGTTATTTGTTGTTCAATTGTCATTTTATTTTTTCTCTTTCAATAATAATAACAAGTTCATCATATATTTCAGTTGGAATGGATGCCTCTAAATGATTACCTAAAGAATTTTTCTTTTTGGCTTTATTAACAGCATCGATTGTTTTAGAAACATATGCACCTCTACCTGACTTTTTTCCAGTCAAGTCAACAGAAACTTCTCCCTCTTTAGACCGAACAATACGAATCATTTCTTTCTTGGGAAACATTTCTCCAGTAGCAACGCATTTACGCAATGGAATTTTCTTTTGAATAGCCATCCAAACTCACCATCCTTTGCTTACTCTTCGTCTTTATAAAAGTCAAAGTCATCCATTTCATCTTCTAAGCTTTCCAATACTACTTCAGGAGAATTTTCATTTGGATAAATTCCTAGCTCTCTAGCATCAGTTTCACTTTTTATATCTATTTTCCAACCAGTTAGTTTGGCAGCAAGACGAGCATTTTGTCCTCTTTTACCGATAGCTAGTGAAAGTTGATAATCTGGAACCACTACGGTTGTGGATTTTTCTTCTTCGTTTACTTGTACATCTAATACTTTAGAAGGACTAAGTGCATTTGCAACGAAAACTACTGGATCTTCTGACCATTCTACAATATCAATTTTTTCACCGCTTAATTCATTCACAATCGTTTGAACACGAGCACCTTTTGCCCCCACACATGATCCTACAGGATCAATTTCATCATTATGGGCAAATACAGAAATTTTAGAGCGATCTCCCGCTTCTCTAGCAATGGATTTAATCTCAACAATTCCTTCGAATATTTCAGGAACTTCCATTTCAAACAGACGGCGAAGTAAACCTGGATGTGTTCTTGAAACAAAAACTTGAGGTCCGCGTGTAGTTCGTTCTACTTTCGTAATATATACTTTAATACGATCATGAGGACGATATGTTTCTGATTGGATTTGTTCATTTACAGGTAACACTGCCTCTACTTTACCTAGGCCAACGTAAATATTGCGTGCATCTAAACGCTCCACAATTCCGTTTACAATATCGTCTTCGCGATCAACGTATTCTTCATATATAAGACCGCGTTCTGCTTCACGTACTCTTTGCGTTACAACTTGTTTAGCAGTTTGAGCAGCGATGCGACCAAAGTTACGAGGAGTTACTTCTTCTTCAACAATATCCCCAACTACATAATGAGGGTTTATCAATTTTGCATCATCTAAAGAGATTTGCAAACGATCATCTGCCACTTCATCAACTACATCTTTTCTTGAATAAACTAACATAGTACCTGTAGCTAAATTGATATCTACACGAACATTTTGTGCTTGGTTAAAGTTTCTTTTATACGCTGTCACTAAGGCAGCTTCTATTGCTTCTATTAAAACATCTCTAGAAATTCCTTTTTGTTTTTCGAGCGCGGTAAGCGCATCTAAAAAATCACTACTCATAGCTATCACTCCTTAATATACATTATGCAGAAAAATCAATTGCTAAACGAGCAAGCGCAATTTTCTCTTTATCAATTTCGATTTTAATTCTTCTTGTTTTCACACGTACTTCTATTAAAGCACCTTCTTCAGCAGAATAAGAAAGTAATGTCCCTTCAAATTCCTTTGCACCGTTTACCGGTTCATACGTTTTAATATATACATATTTTCCAATTGCTTGTAGAAAGTCTGCATCTTTTTTCAATGGCCGTTCAGCCCCTGGAGATGAAACTTCTAAAAAATAATTATCTGTGATCGGATCTACGACATCTAATTTTTCACTTAGCTTTTCACTTACTTGAGCACATTGCTCAATATCTATTCCACCAGATGGTGTATCAATATAGATCCTTAAAAACCAGTCGCGACCTTCTTTCACATATTCAATATCTACAAGTTCTAAATTTAACTCTTGTAAAATGGGCGTTACAAGCTCTTCAATTTTACTAGTGATATTACTCATAAGAGCCTCCTACTCAATAATGATTTTCTATGGTTGTAGATTATTTTCTACGAGTGTAATTTTTATAATTCCTAGATAACAACAGAAAAGAGCGGGAAATCCCACTCTTTCGTCACAGAACTATGAAACATTGGTAGTTTTATATTACCATACTAATGATTTTCTTGCAAATTGAGAAGAAATGCGAAAGGCTCTGCTTTAACTACGACAAGCAAATGTGGTTGAAGGCAACTTTTCATACCGCAGGGAATTGGCATTTGCCCTTGTGCGGCTAGCTCCTGGAGTTTGGACAGTTACCATCTCTAATAGTTTATCTTTCTAGCCTAAAACAAGGAAAGCTGATTGGCATCTGGAAGACCTTCCAAGCATCCCATTAGGTCCATATATTCAATAATTGTTTTCGACACTTTCCCTCTTTGCTGTAAATCCTCTTTCGACAGAAACTCACCATCAAGTCTAGATTTCACAATTTGGAAAGCTACGTTTGTTCCTAATCCTGGTATTGCATTGAAAGGTGGGATAAGCGTATTCCCTTCAATAGTAAACTCACTGGCTTTTGATTTATAAAGATCAACTTTTTGCATTTTAATGCCACGCTCTGACATCTCAAGTCCAATTTCTAGTACTGTTGCTAAACTCTTTTCCTTGGGCGAGGCATCCAAACCCTTTGAATTGATTTCATCTAGTTTTGCACGAATAGTATGTGAACCATTAACCATGGCAATTAAATCAAAATCTGATGCTCGTACTGTTAAATATGCTGCATAATATAGAATTGGGAAATGCACCTTGAAATATGCAATTCTAACAGCCATTAATACATAAGCAGCCGCATGGGCTTTTGGGAACATGTATTTAATCTTTTTACAAGATTCTATATACCAATTAGGTACGCCTTCTTTTTTCATCTCAGCCTCAAACTCCGGACTTAATCCTTTTCCTTTTCGAACAGATTCCATTATCTTAAACGCTAACGATGGTTCAAGACCTTGATATATTAAATAAACCATAATATCATCACGACATCCAATAACATCCGACAATTGACATGTTCCATCTTGAATAAGTACTTGCGCATTCCCAAGCCATACATCAGTTCCATGGGAAAGACCCGAAATTTGAACAAGTTCCATGAATGTCGAAGGTTTGGTTTCTTCCAACATTTGACGAACAAAACGAGTACCAAACTCTGGAATACCGAGTGTACCTGTTTTACAATCGATTTGTTCTTCCGTTACTCCAAGAGATTCTGTGCCACTAAATATTTTCATCACTTCAGGGTCATCTGTTGGAATTGTTTTTGGATCAATTCCTGATAAATCTTGAAGCATTCGAATAACTGTTGGATCATCATGTCCAAGGATATCGAGTTTCAATAAATTATCATGAATTGAATGGAAGTCAAAATGAGTAGTTTTCCACTCAGAATCTTGTGCATCTGCTGGGAACTGAATAGGCGTAAAATCAAAGATATCCATATAATCAGGAACTACAATAATTCCCCCTGGATGCTGACCTGTTGTTCTTTTTACTCCAGTACACCCTTGTACTAATCGATCAATTTCCGCCCCGCGTAATGTTAAGTTGTTATCATTCGTATATCCTCTTACATACCCATAAGCTGTTTTTTCTGCAACAGTTCCAATTGTTCCTGCTCGGAATACATAATCTTCTCCAAAAAGCTCTTTCGTATAATTATGTGCCGTCGGCTGATACTCACCACTAAAGTTTAAGTCTATATCTGGAACTTTATCTCCCTTAAAACCCAAAAATGTTTCAAAAGGGATATCTTGTCCATCTTTTACATAAGGAGTATCACATTTCACACAGTCTTTATTTGGCAAGTCAAACCCGGACCCTACTGAACCGTCTTGAAAAAACTCAGAGTGCTTACAACTTGGACAAACATAATGTGGAGGTAAAGGATTAACTTCCGTAATCTCCGTTAAGGTTGCAACTAATGAAGAACCAACTGAACCCCGGGACCCCACTAAATAACCATCATCTAGAGACTTCTTCACTAGTTTATGTGAAATCAAGTAAATGACAGCAAACCCATGTCCAATAATAGAAGCTAATTCTTTTTCAATTCTAGCCTCTACAATTTCTGGAAGATCTTCTCCATAAATCTCTCTTCCTTTAGCATATGTTAATGATCTAACTTCTTCATCTGCACCTTCAATTTTAGGTGTATATAAATCATCTTTAATTGGTTTAATATCGTCAATTGAATCTGCAATTTTTTGTGGATTAGTCACTACAATCTCAGTAGCTAAATCTTCTCCTAAGAAAGAGAAAGCATCTAACATTTCATTAGTTGTTCGGAAATGTACCTTAGGTAGCTCATGGCGATTTAGAGGATTAGCACCACCTTGAGAGTTCACTAATATTTTTCTGAATATCGCATCATTTTCATGTAAATAATGAACATTTCCAGTTGCTACAACGGGCAGATTTAATTTTTTCCCTAATTTAATCATTTTCCGAATAATATCTTCTAAGTTCCATTCATCTCTCACTAACTCTAATTCCAGTAAATGTGAATAAGCTTCTTTTGGTTGGATCTCTAAATAATCATAAAATCTTGCAATTTCCTCTACTTGTTCTAAAGGTTTTTGCATTAGTCCTTCAAATACTTCCCCTTTATCGCAAGCAGAACCTATTATTAATCCAGCACGATGTTTTTGTAAAGTCGATCTTGTAATACGAGGGACTCTGTAAAAAGTAGAAATGTGAGAAAGTGATACTAATTTAAATAAATTTTTTAACCCTTCGTCATTAACTGCCAAAATTGTACAATGGGATGGTCTTGCTCTTTTATAAGAATCCCCTTGGCCGATATGTTTATTAAAATCATCCAAGTAGTGAATATTTTTTTCTTCCGATTCCTTTAATAAATGCATAAGTAAATATGCAGTTGCTTCACAATCAAAGATTGCTCGGTGAGCTTGTGTTAACTCAATATTAAACTTTTTAGCTAAAGAACCTAAACGATGCGTTTTTAACTCGGGATGTAAAAATCTTGCAAGCTCTAATGTATCAATCACCGGATGTGTAAAGTGGTCAATATTACATCTTCGATAACCTTCATATAAAAAGCCCATATCGAATGAGGCATTATGTGCAACAATTATTCCATCACCTATGAATTCATAAAAATCTTTTATGACCGATTCAATCTCAGGAGCATTACGAACCATGTCATCTGTAATACCTGTAAGTTCAATAGTTGTTGCAGATAGTGCATGATGGGGATTTACAAACCGCTCGAACTTATCAATTATATTACCATTTTGCAATTTGACTGCTGCAAGTTCGATTATTTTGTCATACGTAGCAGATAAACCGGTCGTCTCAACATCGAATACAATATACGTCGCATCATCCAGTAAAGTATGTTGTTCATCGTAAGCAATTGGAACTCCATCATGAACTAGATTTGCTTCTAGTCCATATAAAATTTTTATACCGTTCTTTTTGCCAGCTGCATATGCTTCCGGAAATGATTGAACATTAGCATGATCTGTAATGGCTATTGCTTTATGACCCCACTTAGCTGCTTGCGTTACAAGAGCAGAAACTGATGAAACAGCATCCATTTGACTCATGGGTGTATGTAGATGCAATTCTACTCTTTTTTGATCTGCCGTGTCTAAACGTAATACCGGATTTATCTCACACATATCTTGAGCCATAATGATCAAGTCACGAACAAATGTATCATTTTGTACAGATCCTCTTACCTTAATCCACATACCTTTTTTCAATCGTTCCATCATTTGTGCGTCTTCTTTATCACGTGAGAACATTTTAACAAGTATCGAATCCGTGTAATCGGTAATTTTCACCGTTAGAAGGGATCTTCCGCTTCGTAATTCCTTTACTTCTACATCGAATACAAATCCTTCAATGGTCACTCTACGCTCTTCATCTTGAATTTGACGTATTTCCATGATTGGCTCTTCTTTTTTAAGCGGGATTCCGAGTTGGAAAGGTCCTTCCGCTCCATCTGCCCCACTATTTTGCCGATCTTGCTCTCTTTTTTGTAGATCTACTAATGCTTTTTTGCCCAGTTCTTCTTCTTCTAATTTCCTTTGTTCCAAAAAGGCTAGCTGTGCCTCAGCCAGTGCTTGTGTATCTTCGACTAGTTTGAAATCTATTGCCATTTTCGGAAAACCAAACTTCGCATAAGTATCGGCTAACTGCTCTACATATTTCCTTTTAAATGTTCGAAGTTCAAGCTCATGTCCACATGTAAGTTGGATCATCTGACCATTCCACTCAGGTTGTTGTTTAAGCAACAATTCCTTAAGAGGTGGAGCCATATCACTTAATTCCTTCATTACAGGTATCCAGTATTCTTTTATTTGAACATCCGAAATAGCTGTGCTTTCACTTTCAATAGATAAATATACACTTGCTATGCCAGTAAACCTTTCTACTAATCGTTGGTGAAAAACTTTATATATATCAATTGGAAGAATCGTAGAACAATGAATTTGAAAATGCCATTGTCTTATTTTTTTATGTACAGTAAATCTTGTAATAGAGGCATCTTCGAAATGTTTAACGAATAAATCTTCCGTTAAATTCAGTTGTTGTAACAATATATGCATCCTTGTTTTACCGTCTTGCATCATAACGAACCCCTCTCTTTACTACTTATAACAGAAAAAGAAAGGAAAGTTCAACTCGAACTTTCCCTTCTTGTAGTTTTTTCTCTAGAAGAAAAACCTTTGTATATCATTCCAAGTTACTACTACCATTAATACCATTAAGAGCATGATGCCTACAAAATGAACCATACCTTCTTTTTGCTTATCAACTGGTTTCCCTCTGACTGCTTCAAATAAGAAAAATAAAAGTCTACCACCATCAAGCGCAGGCAGTGGTAATAAATTCATAATTCCCAAGTTAATACTTAAAATAGCAGCCCAATGCATTAAATTGAATACACCATATTGTGCAACTTCTTCTGTAGCCTTGTAAATACCTACAGGACCTGATAAATCATCGATTGAGAATTTACCAGTAATTAGAGAACCTAGTAAGGTAAATATACGTTTAGTCCAATCATACGTTTGTTCTGCACCGAAAGCTACTGCTTTGATTGGATTTTTTTCAAGAGGACTGACATATTGAACACCGATTTGCCCTACTTTTTCTTTTCCAGATTCGACTGCTTTTGGAGTCATCGTAAATTCTAAAGATTCCCCGTTACGATCAACTGTAAAATCCATTTTTTTATCTGGACTTACCTTGACTTCCTCCGACAATTCATCCCAAGTTGAAATCGGATTTCCATTAATTTTAGTTACTAAGTCTCCATCTTTCATTCCAGCTTGTGCAGCAGGGCTATCTGCTACAACTGTTGTAATGACGGGTTCATATGTTGGTACCCCTTGGAGCAAACCTAATAATAAAAATATGAAAAATGATAAGATAAAGTTGAAAAGTGGACCTGCAAATATTGCCATTGATCTTTGACCAACCGTTTTAGATCCAAATTGACGATCATATGGTGCGATGTAAGTTTCTTTTCCATTTTCATTTATAACAGCATTTCTAGCTATTTTATATCGTACGGAACGTTCTTCTTCATCATATCCTTCAATATACATTTCTTTAGTTAAATCAGATTTCTCGACTTCTAAGAAAAGCATGTCTGGAAATTGCTTATTTTGATTTAATACAATTTGATCGATTTCATTTTCATTATTAACATGTATACCTAAACGAAATCCTGGTAGAAGTTCGACAGAGTCCATATCTTCTCCAGCCATTCGTACATATCCACCTATAGGTAATAACCGAAGTGTATATATCGTTTCTCCTTTTGTCATGCCAAAAATTTTTGGTCCCATTCCAATCGCAAACTCTCTAACCATAATTCCTGCTTTTTTAGCAAAAATAAAATGTCCAAGTTCATGAAAAAAAACAATACTACCAAATATTATTATAAACGCAATGGCCGTTTCCATTATACCCCACCTTTATTATCAATTACGACTGGACGTAGATGCATTACTCCTCTTAGCTTAAGCACTAAACAATGCGCCAATTTTTATCATGTTTGTTTAGAAAAAGCACGAGAACACCGAATCAATTCTTAGTAGAAAACCATACTCGCCACTTAGAAGAAGTGCTCCTGCGCAGGCTAATCGCAGAAAGACATTTGCTGTAAAGTTAATACAACATGTCCTTTATTCAAACTCATTTTATCATGTTTTGTACGTTTTTTCTTGTTTCAGCATCAACATGCAAGATTGTTTCTAAATTTGGGCTGAATATGTTCACATGTTCAGTCATCGCACGTTCTATGAGCTCATCAATAGTTAAAAAACCTATCTTTCCTTGTAAAAACAATGACACTGCCGCTTCATTTGCTGCATTAAGTACCGTTGTCATTGTTCCTCCTGCTTTCCCTGCATCAATTGCAAGCTTTAATGCATGATATCTTGTATAGTCCATTTCTTCAAAATGCAGTTTTCCAATCTCTACTAAATTCAATCTTTTAGCATTAGAGCGCTCTAATCGATCCGGATATGAAAGTGCATATTGAATTGGAACCCGCATATCCGGTGTGCCTAATTGGGCAATAACGCTTGTATCATTAAACTCCACCATTGAATGAATTATACTTTCTCTATGTAATAAAACCTCAATATCATTATATGATGTATTAAATAATACATGAGCTTCTATCACTTCTAGCCCTTTGTTCATCATAGTTGCACTATCAATGGTTATTTTTGCTCCCATAGACCAATTCGGATGATTCAGAGCATCTTTTACAGTGACATTTTCTAACTCTTCTCTAGTTCGGTCGCGGAAGCTTCCGCCTGAAGCAGTGATGATTAGCTTCGAGATTTGGGATTTTTGTTCCCCATTCATTGCTTGGAAGAGAGCAGAATGCTCGCTATCTACAGGTAATATTGGAACATTATGCACTTTTGCTGCTTGCATCACTAAATGCCCAGCTGTGACAAGTGTTTCTTTATTTGCAATTGCAATCGTAATACCTTTTTTTATTGCTTCTAATGTAGGTTTTAGTCCAACACTTCCAAGAACTGCATTAACAAGTACATTTGCATTTGTATTAGCTGCTACTTGGATCAAACCCTCATCACCAAAAAAAACTTGTATTTTCGGAAATTCCTTTTGTAATTGAATAGCGTCTTCTTCAAGCGCAACAGAAACTACTTCTACTGGAAAATTCTTTAGAATCATTCTGGTTTTTTCTAAATTTTTTCCTGCAGAGAAAGAAACTAATTGAAACTTATTTGGATGTTCTTTAATTATATCCAATGTTTGTATTCCAATAGAACCTGTTGCTCCTAATAAACTTATTCTTTTTGTCATAATTTCATGTCTTCTCCTTATACAAAATGTAAAAAGTGCAATAACGGAATGACAAAAAGCAAACTGTCAAAGCGATCTAATATCCCACCGTGTCCTGGCAGTATTTTACCAGAGTCTTTTACATCGTAATGTCTTTTTATAGCCGATTCTACTAAGTCACCTAACTGACCAAAAATGGAAGCGGCTATGGTTATCCCGATTAATATTATATAGGACGAACTAAATGGGGCTATCCATTGTAGAATGAGCGCAGCAATTATTGCCCAAATGATTCCTCCGATAAATCCTTCTACGGTCTTGTTCGGAGATATTTCAGGCCAAAGTTTTCGTTTTCCTAACTTTTTACCAGTAAAATAAGCACCTGAATCTGTTGTCCATACAACAACTAACGCGAATATTACATAAGTCAATCCAATTTCTCTTGTTTCTATAAAATAATAAAAACCAATTCCAACGTATAAAGTTGCCATTATTGCGAATGCGGCATCGTCAAATGTAAATTGATTTTTAACAAATACTGAATAAATTAATAATAAGAAGATTGCTACAAATAGCCATTCAATTTTTGTATGTCCACTTAATTGCAATATATTATCTGCAACTGATGTAGGAATTAATAAAACAAATAAAAGTAATATAGATATTAGACCAGTAATGGAAAATAGTTTTATACCTTTCATTCTCAAAATTTCAAATAATCCGATAGCTGCCATCAGATATATTAATATATTGAAAACTGATCCACCTAAAATTACGATAGGTAAAAAGAACGCGGCTGCTACTGCACCCGTAATGATACGTTGTTTCAATTAATCTCTTCCCCCTTAAGACCGCCATATCTTCTATGTCTTGTTTGAAAACTTTCAATTGCATCAAGCAAACAAGATTCATCAAAATCTGGCCACAAAGTATCAGTAAACCATAATTCGGTATAAGCAAGTTGCCAAAGCATGAAATTACTTAAACGCACTTCACCACTTGTACGAATAAGTAAATCTGGTTCACTTAAATCTTTCGTCATTAAATAACTATCTAAAAGCTCTTCAGAAATAATATCTGAAGTAATAATTCCTTCTTTTACATCGCTTGCTATTTTCTGAACCGCTTGTACTATTTCGTCCCTACTTCCATAATTTAAAGCAAAATTTAGGATTAGTCCATTATTGCTTGCAGTTCGATCTATGGCATTTTTAACTGCTCTTTTTGTATGCTCAGGTAATGATTCAATATTTCCCATCATGTTCACACGTACGTTTTGCTTAATTAATTCAGGTAAATAAGTTCCTAAAAATTCTTCTGGTAATTTCATCAAAAATTCTACTTCTAACTTGGGTCTTTTCCAATTTTCCGTCGAAAAAGCATATAGAGTTAACGTTTTAATACCCAATTCATTTGCAAAACGAGTAATTTTTTTCACTATTTTCATACCTTCATAGTGACCAGCAATACGTGGAAGGGATCTTTTTTTCGCCCATCTTCCATTTCCATCCATAATAATAGCAACATGGTTTGGTAATTTTTCTTGTTGAGCTTTCTCTTTTCTTTCAAACAAATCATTACTTATCGTTTGTTCATTCTTACGAATAAGTTTTTTTAGCATACTGAATCCTCCACTTTAAACCAACTCGGAACATATATATCCTATCATATCAAATTTCACCTAATTTTACTTCATTGAAATTTGGAAAAGCACAATGCTTTCAAGATCATTAAATATAATCATTATATAATAGTATTTATTTTCTCATGAATGTAAAAAGACGTCCCACTAAAAGGACGCCTCTTACTTGTGAAAAGTTCAAATCATCAAATTACATCTCACGTCCGGATTTGAATCGCGGCTGCATGATTAACTTCCTTAAACTTGTTATAATCACAAATAGCTTTTGTCTTCAGGATTTTCGTTCCTTGCTAGGACATTTACGTAAAAGTTTTATTACATTAAACTTCCTCAAGTAGTGATCTTAGTTAGTTGCCACAACCTAAAAAGGAATTATCCAGAATACCTATCGTTTCGACTTTGATAGGAAAGAGTTAAACTTCCATAATCTCTTTTTCTTTTTCTTTTGTAATTACATCGATTTTTTCAATATTTGAATCCGTAAGTTTTTGAATTTCTTCAGTATAGCTTCTTAAGTCATCTTCCGTAATAGCCCCAGATTTCTCAAGTTTCTTCAAATCGTCATTGCCATCACGGCGAACGTTACGAATATTAATCTTGGCTTCTTCAGCTTCTTTTTTCACTTGCTTAACTAATTCTTTACGACGTTCTTCCGTAAGTGCCGGTATAGCAATACGGATAAGGGAACCATCATTTGTTGGTGTTATGCCCAAATCTGATTTCATGATAGCTTTTTCAATGTCTCCAAGAATTGTTTTATCATAAGGTTGGATAGTAATTAAACGTGCTTCAGGAATTGCTATACCAGCCATTTGATTGATTGGAGTTGGCGTACCATAATAATCTACAGAAATTTTATCAAGCAAAGATGCACTAGCACGACCTGCACGAATCGTTGATAACTCTCTACTATAAACTGAAATCGTTTTAGCCATTTTATCTTTTGTTTGTTCAACTACTTGTTTCGGCATTATGAATTCCTCCTAACGACTGTACCAATTGTTTCACCTAGAACAGCCCTTTTAATATTTCCTTTTTCCATAATTGAGAATACAATAAGTGCAATATCATTGTCCATACATAAAGTAGATGCAGTAGAATCCATCACTTGTAATCCTTGTTGAATCACTTCAATAAACGAAAGTTCATCATATTTTACAGCTGCTTTATCAATTTTAGGATCTGCGGAATAAACTCCATCTACATTATTTTTGGCCATTAGAATTACGTCCGCTTCTATTTCAGCAGCTCTTAGTGCTGCAGTTGTATCTGTTGAGAAGTATGGATTTCCTGTACCAGCTGCAAAAATTACTACTCGTTTCTTTTCTAAATGACGAATTGCTTTTCTACGTATGTATGGTTCTGCAACTTGTCGCATTTCAATGGAAGTTTGCACACGGGTTTCGATGCCTGCTTTTTCTAATGAATCTTGCAAAGCAAGGGAGTTCATCACTGTAGCAAGCATTCCCATATAATCAGCTGTAGCTCGGTCCATTCCCATTTCACTACCGACTTTACCTCGCCAAATATTGCCACCACCTACTACTACTGCAACTTCAACTCCAAGTTCTACTACTTCTTTCACTTGTTCCGCTACAGATTTAATAATTTCCGGTGATAGCCCAAAACCTTGTTCCCCAGCTAATGCTTCGCCACTTAGTTTTAAAACGATTCTTTTGTATTGTGGTGTACTCATAGGTATCCTCCGTCTCTTTTCTTGAAAAATAGGGAACACAAATTTCGTGTTCCCTAGTTGTTCTTGTTTATTTAGCGAAAACTTGTTAGAACAAATTTCCATTCTTTTATTAGTTACCTTTAACTTGGCTCATTACTTCTTCCGCAAAGTTATCTTCACGTTTTTCAATTCCTTCACCAACAGCATAACGAGTAAATGATTTTAAGTTACCACCAGTTGATTCAACAAAAACGCGCACTTTTTGATCTGGGTTTTTAACGAAAGATTGGTCAAGTAGACAAATATCTTCGAAATATTTACCAAGACGGCCTTCTACCATTTTTGCAACAATATTTTCAGGTTTTCCTTCATTTAAAGCTTGTTCTGTTAATATTTTACGCTCATGTTCCACTTGTTCAGCAGATACTTCGTCACGTGAAATAAATGCAGGATTTAAAGCAGCTATATGCATTGCAACATCTTTCGCCGCGTTTGAATCAGTTGAACCTTCAAGAACTGTAAGAACACCAATACGTCCACCCATGTGTAGGTAAGGACCAAATGCATCAGCATCTGTTTTTGTTTCAATAACAAAACGACGAAGTGTAATTTTTTCTCCAATTTTAGCAATTGCATTAGAAATTAAGTTTTCAACAGTAATTCCTTCTTCGATTGTTGAAGCTAAAGCTTCTTCTACTGAAGTTGGTTCAGTTGCTAATAAATGAGAAGCTACTTTTTTTACTAATTGTTGGAACTCTTCGTTTTTTGATACGAAATCTGTTTCAGCATTCATTTCTAATAAGATAGCTTTGTTTCCTTCAACTTGGATATAAGTAGTACCTTCAGCAGCAATACGATCAGCTTTTTTAGCTGCAGAAGAAAGACCTTTTTCACGTAAAAAGTCGATTGCTGCTTCTAAATTACCGTCTGTTTCTACTAAAGCTTTTTTACAATCCATCATACCTGCGCCAGTTTTTTCACGCAATTCTTTTACCATTTGTGCTGTAACTGCCATTTTAAATTCCTCCTAGTACATATAAATTCATTTTCTCAAAAAAAGGTGATAAGTGGTTTGGCCGCTTATCACCTGTTACTTACATGTGTCTTACTCAGCAGCAACTTCAGCTGGAGTTACTTCTTCGTCTTCACCTTGTCTTGCTTCAAGTAATGCATCCGCCATTTTAGCAGTTAATAATTTTACTGCGCGAATTGCATCATCATTTGCAGGAATTACATAGTCGATTTCATCTGGATCACAGTTTGTATCAACAATTCCTACTAATGGAATGTTTAGTTTGCGAGCTTCTGCAACAGCAATACGCTCTTTACGTGGATCAACTACAAACATTACATCTGGAATAGCTTTCATATCACGAATACCGCCTAAGAATTTTACAAGACGTTCATGTTGTTTTTTAAGTTGAACAACTTCTTTTTTAGGAAGTACATCAAACGTACCGTCTTCTTCCATTTTTTCAATAGCTTTTAGACGTGCTACACGTTTTTGAATAGTACCAAAGTTTGTTAAAGTACCACCTAACCAACGTTGGTTGATGTAGTAGTTTCCAGAACGTTCAGCTTCTTCTTTAATAGCTTCTTGAGCTTGTTTTTTAGTTCCAACGAATAGAACTTTTCCACCGTCTTGACCAACTTGACGCATGAAGTCATAAGCTTCTTCTAATTTTTTAACCGTTTTTTGTAGATCGATGATGTAGATTCCGTTACGTTCAACAAAAATGAATTTTTTCATTTTTGGATTCCAACGGCGAGTTTGGTGACCGAAGTGTACACCAGCCTCAAGTAATTGTTTCATAGAGATTACTGACATGATTATTTCCTCCTGATTTGGTTTAGTCTTCCGCATTCATCATTTTTCATTAGCTACTCTATTAGCTAGAGCACCTGCTAAATCCATCCGAACTGCGTGTGTATTCATACCGTATTGTAATATACCATACATATTTATATCTTTCAACTATTTTTATCCTTAAATTTTAAGAAAAGCTCTACTTCCGTCTTTCCAATTTGCAAAAGTTTTGCTATTTCATCTATATCTTTTCCTTCTTCACTATAAAAAAGAACCTTTTCTTTTATTGTTACAGGTATCTTTTTCTCTGTTGTTGCTACTGTTTTTAAGTAACTACTTGCTGCAAGTTGCTTAGATACAAATGATTTTGGAAGTTCAAAAGAACGAGTTTCTTCTTTTATCTCTTCTTGTGTAGAAGCTATAAATGATTTTTCTGATTTATTCAACTCTTTTAAAAGCCTATTATTTTCATCTTTCATTTCTGCAATACAAGCTCCGAACGAATCATCTATTTCTTTTAAAACTTGTTCTTGTTTCTTTTCCATATCTTTAAATTTAGTTAATTTAGCAAACATTAAAGCAATTAAATAAAAACTAACTATTTGAAGTAAAAATAATATTACTAATATAATTGGTGTCATAACCGCTCCTACCCACTAAAATCCACAAAGTTTCCTTTAAAAGGATGCTTTGTTTCTTTCATTTCCTGTTCTTTTTTCTCGCGTTTTTTACGATCATGTTCTGCATTTTCGTGTTCATGATCGTCTAAGCTTGCCGCATTATTTGACTTAGTTACTGTTTCTCTATTTTTTTCTAACTGTCTATCCGAAGTAGCTTGGGCATTTGATTGATTCACTGAGCTTTGTTGTTGAAGTTGTTCTGCTACCTTACCAGCATCGAATGTTTTTGGAATAGCAATTTGGAGTTCTACACCTTTTAAACTCATATAATTAGTTCTCCCTTTTTAGACATTCGTCATCTCGTTTGCTAATAATTTGCGTAGTTTAAATAATGCTTTAGAATGTATTTGTGAAATCCTCGATGTTGATAAGTTGAGCATTTCACCTATCACCGTCAATGTTAACTCTTCTGTATAAAAAAGACTTAATACTAGTTGTTCATTCTCATTGAGCATATTAATTTGTTCTACAAGGTCTTGGAGTAATTCTTGTTTGACCATTTTTTGTTCTGGCGTTTTCTGTGAGTCATCCCTGATTACGAATGATTTGTTTTCCATTTCTTCGTTATCTTGAAGTTGTTCATCGATAGACAATACATTTGAAAAAAAATGTTCCTGAACTGTTTGATATACTTCTTCTACAGGAATTTCAACATAATCTGCAATTTCTTCAGCTGTTACATGTCTCATAAGTCTTTGTTCTAATTCTTCAATTCTTGACTCTAGTTTTTTTGCTTTCTCTCGTGATGATCTAGGAAGCCAATCTTCTTTTCTTAAGCCATCGATAATTGCTCCTCTTACTCGGAACGAAGCATAAGTATCAAATTTCAAGTCCCTTGAATAATCAAATTTATTAAGTGCATCAAATAATCCCATCATTCCTAGACTCTTTAACTCATCTCTTGATATATTTTTAGGGATGCTTGCACCAATACGTTGAACATGATAGGTAACGAGAGGTGTATATTGACGGATTAAAGAATCTCCTGCTTCAGGGTCTTTGTTATCAATCCATTTTTTCCATAGAAGCTGTTCTTCTGTCGAATTATGTTTTACCACAAATATCCCCCTTTCCCAATATATCAAATTAATACTCTAATTATATCAAATTAACAGACAAAAGGAGAGTCGAAATATATTCGAACTCCCCTCATTCGTTTTCATTCAACATAGATTTCACAATTTTTGCATATTCCTCAGAAGAAAGATTTGTTTCAGATTCTTCCTCTTCGTTCAATAAGACTTCAAGAACCTCTGTTTCATAATGATTTTCCATTACAAAGGATATAATTGCTCGTGCAATGAATGTAATCAAAAATATTAAAATTGCAATTATACTTGCATTAAATAATATATTTTTCGCATTAAGAAATGGATAAGTTGAAAAAAAATAAATACTAAAAGCTAATAGAGCCGCCCAAAAGTTTGAAAGAATCGTTCCAACCATTATATTTCTCTCACTCCTTGGTTAACAGTTCGTATATGTAGCATGCTAGTGGACGGATCAAATTCAATAGTTCTACCACTATTCCCTCCCGTATCTTCAGAAACAATCGGGATTGTATATTTTTTCAACTGCTCTTTGACAGCTTCTACATTTCTTGGACCAATGCGCATTGTATCTCTGCTTGTTGAAAATTGAAACATTTGTGCCCCTCCAGCAATTTTTGCTCGTAACTTAAATAGCTGCGCACCTTCCAATTTGAGTTGTTCAATCATTGCCGGAATTCCTGTATCTGCAAACTTGGCTATATTTATATTCTCTAGTCTTCCTAAACTAGAATCAGGTAACATAACATGGATTAATCCAGCTATTTTTAATCTTTCATCATAAAGTACAACTCCAACACATGAACCTAGACCCGAAGTGCGAATTGTATCAGGAGGTCTTGCAACATTCATATCCGCAATGCCCACTTTAACTACTTGTCCTTGTGCAATCATATTAGTTTACTCCTAATGCATTAAAAATAGCTTCGAATGAGTCAGGATCAGGTAATAAGAAAAAATGTCCTCTTACACTTTCTTCATTCGGTACATCTTCTTCGTTTATAGCTGTATCGATTACAATAACATAATCGCTTATGTGAGAAACCTCCACTAATCCAAAACTGATAATCGCTCCTACCATATCTACACTTAGTGCAGGTACGGTAGGATAAATATTAAGTTGAGTGAAATCTGATAGCGCGGATAAGTAAGAACCTGAAAGAATATTTCCTAGTTCTTGCATAGCCGATACACCAATCTCAGAAACTACTCCCGTTTGAAAATCAAAATGATCGTCTTGAACTAATCTCCTAATAAAACGATTAGCTTGTTCTACAGGTAAAACAAAAAACATACTTCCCGTTACATCGCCTTCTATGCGAAGGTATATTCCTGCAACAACACTATCAGGGCCTCCTGCTAGGTCCATCATTTCATCAAAAGAAACCATTTCTACTTTAGGGACTTTCATGTCTATTTTTTTATTTAGTAAAGTAGAAAGTGATGTAGCAGCATGAGCAGCACCGATGTTCCCTATCTCTTTTAAAACATCTAAATGCATCGAGGTTATACTTTTTTCATACATAACTTATACCCCAGACTTAATGGGATTTAACACTAGATTTAAATGAAGTAGTATTAACAAACGACGATTTAATTTTGCAACACCGGCGATAAAGTCTTGTTCTAATCCTCCAACAACTTCTGGTTGTGGCTCAATAGCATCAGTTGGAATATCTAATACATCGTTAGCAGAATCGACAATGACTCCAACATTCATATTTTCTAAAGTAATAATAATAATTCGCGAAGACTCATTTAATTCACTTTCACCAAGTCCAAAGCGATTCTTTAAATCTATAATTGGTGTTACTACACCTCTTAAGTTAATCACTCCTTTAACATAAGAGGGTGTTTTTGGAACACGTGTAATATGAATTAATTTTTCTATACCCTGTACTTGACTCACAGGAATTACATATTCTTTATCTGCTAATTGAAAAACTACTACTTTTACACTTTTAAGTTCTACGGCTTCTGTCATATAGTTTACGCATCCTTCCAAGAGTATTTCCCTTATATTATCAATGCATTACAGTCAACAATTAAAGCTACTTGACCATTTCCTAAAATAGTTGCTCCTGAAATTGCAAACACACTTGATAAATATTCTCCAAGTGATTTTAATACAATTTCTTGTTGTCCGATAAACGAGTCTACTACTAATCCAGCTAGTTTATCACCTTTACGTACTAGAACAACTGAGTGGAACTCTTCCTCATTACTTTCTCTTGGTACATCGAATACATCTTCTAAAAATACTAATGGAACTACTTTTCCGCGGAAATCTATAACTTTTTGATTGTGTGCATTTAAAATATCAGATGATCTAATAATGGCTGTCTCGATAATAGAAGATAGCGGAATTGCGTAGATTTCTTCACTAAGCTCTACTAACATGACAGAAATAATTGATAAAGTTAAAGGTAATTGAATTGAAAACAAGGAACCTTTACCTTCTGTTGAAGATATATCAATTGTTCCTCCTAGTGATTCAATTGTTGTTTTCACAACATCTAAACCAACTCCACGACCAGAAACATCTGAAATTACATCAGCAGTAGAAAAACCAGAAGATAAAATAAATTCCGCTACTTGCTTGTCGGTCAAGGTTGATGCCACTTCTTCAGTAACAAGTCCTTTTGAAATAGCCTTTTTAAGAACTTTTTGACGGTTTACTCCAGCTCCATCGTCTTCAATTTCGATAAAGACATGATTTCCGCTATGGTATGCTCTAAGCACCACAGTTCCTTCTTCGGGTTTCCCTTTTGCTTTTCGAATTTCAGGGCTTTCCACACCATGATCTAATGAGTTTCGAATTAGATGGACAAGTGGATCCCCAATTTCATCTATTACTGTACGATCAAGTTCAGTATCGGCACCAATCACTTCAAGATTAATCTTTTTATTTAAATCTCTAGCTAGTTGACGCACCATTCTTGGAAAACGATTAAATACCGTTTCGACAGGTACCATTCGCATGTTTAAAATTATATTTTGAAGGTCGCCAGTAATTCTTGACATCCGTTCAACTGTCTCATCTAGTTCATTATTATGAAGTTCTTCTGATATAGATTGAAGACGTCCACGATCGATGACTAACTCTTCAAATAAGTTCATCAATATATCTAATCGCTCAATATTGACACGAATCGTCTTGTTTCCTGCAGTTTTAGATGATCCTGACTTTTCTGAAGGAACAGAATTAGATTCTTCACTATTATTTGTTTCTTCTTTTTGTACCGCCAATTCTTGAGATACAACTTTATTTAGAGCATCATTTTGACGGTTTTTTAACTGATCTATTGTCACAGAGTTAACTTTAACTTCTGTAACTTCTGAAACTTTTAGAAGTTTCTTTTGTACATCATCTTTCGGTTCTGATGTTACTAAAGCAATATAGAATGTATTATCGAATTGTTCGTCCTCAAGCTTTTCAACAGAAGGTGAAGACTTAATAACATCTCCCATTTTTTCCAGTAATTCAAATACCATGTATACTCGGGCAGCCTTTAAAAGGCAATCTTCTCGAAGTTGTACGGATATCTCATATGTTTGATAATCTTGTTCAAATGATTGCTGAATTACTGTAAGATCATAATCATCATATGTAAGCCAGTTTTCTTGCGTAAATTCAGTTTCTACTATGGTTTCAATGGTTGTTGCTGCAACAGGAGCAACTTCACCAGTTTCAATCACATGTAATTTTTGTACTGTCTCTGTTACGTCTAACTTTCCTTTTCCACCTGCCGCAATATCTAATACCATTTCTTCTAATTGATCAACGGCAATAAAAACTACATCTAATAATTCGGCAGTCACATGTAATTTATTATTTCGAATTAAGTCTAAAACGTTTTCCATTTTATGTGTTAAATTAGCTATATCTTCATAACCCATAGTAGCCGACATACCTTTTAATGTATGAGCAGACCGAAAAACCTCATTTACAATTGCAATGTCTGATGGGTTTTTCTCTAGTTCCAATAAATGTTCATTGCAAGCTTGCAAATGTTCCTTACTTTCTTCTATAAACATCTCTAAATATTGATTTGTATCCATGAATAAACACCCCTTTAAGGCAAGTATTGTAAAATTGCTTGTGTGATATTTTCTAAATCTACTACTTCGTTCACTAAGTTAGTTTCTATTGCAGCTTTTGGCATACCATATACAATGCAAGTATTTGCAGATTCCGCAATAGCCACAACATTTCCGCTTTCATCTAACTTTCGTAGTCCAGCTGAACCATCTGAGCCCATTCCTGTCATAATTACTGCTATTTTATCAAAATCGTTATACCGACTATTATCTTCAAATAACACATCTACAGATGGTCTATGCCCCGCTCTAGGAGGTTCTATGTTATCTAAAACAATGGTATAGACATTTCCCATTTTACTTAGGCGTAAATGATAACCACCAGGTGCGATATATGCATAACCATTTCTTAAAATATCTCCATTTTCGGCTTCTTTCACTTCTATTTCAGCTAGCTGATTCAGCCGAACAGCTAGCGATTTTGTAAAGCCAGCAGGCATATGTTGCACGATTAGTACTGGAGCTTGAATATTCTTAGGAAGCTTTGTAATAACTTCTTGAAGCGCTCGAGGACCACCAGTTGAAGTACCAATTAGTATCATTTTTCTTTTTTGTTTATCCCAATTCTGCAGTTTGGATGTTAATGGAATACTAGGTTTTTTAACTTTAGAAACTTCAGAAAAAATAATAGATTTCTCGGTTACTAACTGTGGCCTTTTCATTTTTGTAATCGAAACGGTCGCTGCGTTTTCAACTTTTACTACTAATTCTTCTTTTATTTTATGTAAATCTAAAGAGATTGTACCGCTTGGCTTTGCAACAAAGTCTACTGCTCCATATTCCATCGCGAGAAGTGTACTTTCTGTACCTTTTTGAGTTGTACTTGAGAGCATAACAATTGCAACTGGTGTTTTTGTCATGATTTCTTTTAAAGCATCTATACCGTTCATTACAGGCATTTCAACATCCATCGTCACAACGTCTGGTTGAAGAGACTTTATCTTTTGAATAGCATCTTTTCCATTTCGAGCAATCCCTACAACTTCAACAAATTTACTATCGGCAAAAAAATCCGTAATTAGTTTTCGCATAAAAGCAGAATCATCTACTATGAGAAGTTTCTTTTTTTGTATCTGCTCCACTTGGTCACGACCTCCCCGCAAAGAGATTTTTTAATCGAGATATAAATTTACTTTGTCTAGGTATATTCTCTTTCTCAAAGTCTAAATCCGAAAATTTACTGGCAATCTCTTTTAACTTTTTCGTTATTTCTGCATGGGGATATAATAATGAAAATGGAACTTGTTCTCTCACAGCTTTTCGAACAGATGGATCCTCTGGCAATGAACCAAGTACAACAATTTCTTTAGATAAAAATTTGGACATCGCTAATTTTAATCTAGATGTTGTTTCTATCCCTTCCTCCTCGGTAAAAGCTCTATTACACAAAAGAAAGAAGTTTTTATCCGGATCTTTATAAAAAATATACTTCATCATGGAATAGGCATCCGTAATAGAGGTCGGCTCTGCAGTTGTGATGACGATAATATCATCTACTGAAACTAATAGATCCAATGTTTGACTGGTTGCACCAGCTCCCATATCAAATACGATATAATCATAATTTTTTTGCATATACTCAAATGCCTCTACCAATCTTCCAAACATTTCTTCATTCCATTCCATTACACCTGATAAGCCAGATCCGCCAGAGATATATTGAAGATTATTAGGTCCATCAAACAACACTTCTTCTATCGAAGCATCTCCTACTAAATAATCTTTCAAATTAGAGGAAACAGTTTTTCCTATTAAAATATGAATGTTTCCCATACCTATATCCATATCAATTAGAACAACCTTTTTACCTAATGAACTCAACATAGTAGTGAAGTTCATGGAAAAATTACTTTTCCCCACCCCTCCTTTACCACTGACAACCGCAATAGACCGACCTAATTTGTTCTGACTCCTAAGCATCCGCATTCTTAACTCTTCTGCTTGATCACTCATAACGAATCCCCTTTAATAACATATTGAGTAATTCATTTTGATTAGCCTCGACTATATCTTCCGGGACTTCTTGACCATCCGTATAGTAAGCAAGTCCCTTCTTATATTTAACCATTAAATTGATAATTGAGCCAATAGAATTTGTTTCATCTAGTTTTGTAAAAATATATTTCTCAATCGGGAATTCTGTAAACTGTTCGATAATCACTTCCATGTCTTTTTGCTTAGAAGTAGTAGATAGAACAAGAAAAGTTTCTGTATTCTCTTTTAGATCAATTAACTCTTGTAAGTCTTCTACAAACTTGTGCTCTTTATAATTTCTACCTGCAGTATCAATAAACACAATATCCAATGATTCAAAATTTTTCATTGCTTCTTGTAAATCTTTTTCATTGTAAACAATTTCAATGGGTGCTTGAAGCAACCCAGCATATGTCTTTAATTGCTCAATTGCAGCAATTCTATATGTATCAGTTGTAATAAACCCTACCTTTTTCTTCTTTTCTAATACAGCCCTAGCAGCCATTTTTGCAATTGTAGTCGTCTTTCCTACGCCTGTAGGACCTAGTACATTAATATATTTCTTAGTATAAGAGAGTCCTCCAAAAGGAATTTGTTCTAAGGATGACGATAGGCATTCTTTTGTTATTGTAATTTGTTTATCTAAATCAATGGTATAATCATTTTTTTTCATATGCATAAAAAGCTCATCACCAACTGTTGTGATAAGCTCTTCTGCTAGCTCTTGTTCCTTCAAATAGTGAATAAGAGTTCCTAATTCATCTGGATAATTAACATCCATTTGTGGACGTTGAATCGATTTCACCATATGTTTTAGGTCTTCTAATTCTTTTTTTATTTCGTCCGTTGCCTTATTTGAATGAACCATTGGGACCGTCGCTTTTTCGACAGGAGCGGTTGGAGGATCAAACGTATCAATACCTGCTAGCACTTCGATAGTTTTCTTTTTGAACAAACCTAAAAAACCTTTCGAATAAGCAACTTTTGAATTCAAAATAACTGCTTCTTCACCTAATTCTTTTCGTATTAGTTTCATAGCTTCAGGCATCGTACTTGCCGTATATTTTTTCATTTTCACTCTACATTCACCACCCCAACGCTTTGTACCTCAATGGATGATTCTAATTCATTATAAGAAAGAATCGGAACTTGAGGGAAATATCGTTCTGTCATTTGACGCATATACATTCTTACAGCTGGTGAGCATAATATAATTGGTGATTGTTCCATTAAAGATGCTCGTTCTATTTCTCTCGCCATCGATTCTAATATTGCTTGAGAATCATTTGGATCAATAGATAAATAGTTTCCATGTTCTGTTTGCTGAATACTATCAGCAATCAATTTTTCCACTCTACCAGAAACGGTTAAGACTTTTAATACATGGTTATTTCCTGCATATTGTGTCGTAATTTGTTTCGCTAATGATTGTCTCGTATACTCTGTTAATATATCGACATCTGAAGTCATTTTTGAATAATCTGCAAGTGTTTCAAAAATTATTGGCAGATTACGAATAGATACATGTTCCTTTAGTAAATTGCCTAAAACTTTTTGTATTTCCCCAACCGTAAGTGGTGTTGGAGTTAATTCATCTACAAGTATAGGATAAGTTTCTCTAATATGGTCGATAAGTTGTTTCGTTTCCTGTCGACCCAATAAATCATGCGCATTATTTCGGATGATTTCCGTCATATGTGTGGAGACAACACTTGGCGGATCAACAACAGTATAGCCAAGTATCTCAGCTTCTTCTTTCACTGTTTCAGTAATCCATTTTGCTGGTAATCCAAAAGAAGGTTCTATCGTATCTATTCCTTCAATGGAATCATCATCTCCAGGACTCATCGCTAAATAGTGATCAAGTAATAATTCGCCTCTTGCCATTTCATTTCCTTTAATTTTAATACGGTATTCATTTGGTTGTAGCTGAATATTATCGCGAATTCGGACAACCGGTATGACAATTCCTAACTCTAATGCAAGCTGTCTTCGTATCATAACAACCCGGTCCAGTAAATCCCCACCTTGTGCAGTATCTACTAAAGGAATGAGACCATATCCAAATTCAAACTCAATTGGATCTACATTAAGGAGATTAATAACATTTTCCGGACTTTTCATGTTGTCTGTTGTGACCTCTTCTTCGAATTCTTCTATTTCACTTGGATCTTCTTTTCTCGATTTATTCATCACGTAAGCACCCGCTATTAGTGCAATAGCAATTGGAAAGGTAATAAACGGACCAATAGGAGTTACAATTCCAAGTATGGCAATCGTACCAGCTGCAACATAAAGAAGTTTTGGTTGTGAGAATAATTGGCTTGTAATATCACTACCAAGATTACCTTCCGAAGCAGCTCTTGTAACAACAATACCGGTAGCAGTCGAAATCAACAAAGCAGGTATTTGTGAAACTAAACCATCACCAACTGTAAGAGTAGAAAACCGGATTGCCGCTTCAGCAAATGGAAGTCCTAACTGAACTACCCCTATTACGATTCCTACTGTCAAGTTAATAAGTACGATAATAATTCCGGCGATTGCATCACCTTTTACAAATTTGGTTGCTCCATCCATCGCTCCGTAAAAGTCAGCTTCTCTACTAACCTTTTCACGTCTTTCTCTTGCTTCTTTTTCCGAGATCATTCCAGCATTTAAATCCGCATCAATACTCATTTGTTTACCTGGCATCGCATCCAATGTAAATCGTGCTGCAACTTCTGATACACGCTCTGCACCTTTAGTAATTACAATAAATTGTATAATTACTAAAATAGCAAAAACAACGAGACCTACTAGAATGTTTCCTCCAGTAACAAACGTACCAAACGTTTCAACAACCTTGCCTGCATCTCCTTCTGATAATATTGCTCTAGTAGTAGAAACATTGAGTCCTAATCGAAACAATGTGACAAGCAATAACAAAGGAGGGAACACAGAGAACTGAAGCGCCTCTTGCATATTCATAGCAGTCATTAAGATTAGCAATGCAATGGTGATATTTATGATTATTAAAAAACTCAATAACCAATGAGGAAGAGGTATTACTAGCATAGCCACAATAGAAATTACAGCTGCTAATACGGTTATATCGCGGATTTGCATATACTTCCACCTCAATCTTTACCTTTAAATTTTTTGTTTTATACGATATACATAAGCTAGTACTTCAGCAACAGCTTTGAAAAATTCATCTGGAATTCGTTGACCAATTTCTACTTGGTCATACATAGCCCTAGCAAGTGGACGATTTTCAACCATAATTACATCATTTTCTTTTGCAATCAGTTTGATCTTTTGTGCAACAAAATCTGCACCTTTTGCAACTACCGTTGGAGCATCCATAGATTCATCGTCGTATTTTAGAACAATTGCAAAATGCGTTGGATTTGTAATAACTACATCTGCAGTTGGAATTTCTTGCATCATTCGACGCATAGCCATTTCTCTTTGACGCTGTCTTATACGAGATTTGATAATTGGATCCCCATCCGAATTCTTATGTTCATCTTTAATGTCTTGTTTGGACATTTTAAGATTTTTTTCATAGTCAAAACGCTGATAAAAAAAATCCAATACAGAAATAAATAATAAAACACAAGAAGCTGCTATACCCATCATTCCAGCCAACCAACCAACCGTAGAGAGTGTGTCCCAAGCAGTTTTGAATGATAAAGATAATACCTTCTCTAAATTCATCCACAGAATAAGGGTAGTAACAGAACCGATAAAAGATATTTTTAATATAGATTTTAAAAGTTCAATAACTGCTTTTAGAGAAAATATTCTTTTAAGGCCTTTTATAGGATCAATTTTTTTTAAGTCAAACTTCAATGGTTCAGTTGTAAACAACAATCCAAATTGAAAAAAGTTAGCCGCTATGGCAGCAACTACTGCTACTCCCATAACCGGAAGCAATATTTTCGCCATTTCCATAAGTAAACTTTTATATATTTCTATTACTGATTCGACCGTTAAAGTTTTAATTAACATATATTTTGTAAATGTGACACTAAAAAAAGAAAACAATTCCGTTCTTAAAAAACTAGCACTAAAAAACAGAAAAAGAAAAACAGAAAGTAACACTATTGCACTTGTAACGTCTGCACTTTTTAATACTTGTCCTTTTTTACGGGAATCTTGTCGTTTTTTAGGTGTTGCTTTTTCTGTTTTTTCTCCCGCGAAAAACTGTAAATCTAATCGGAGTTTGAACATACTAGCCACCACCCAAAATTATCATTAGATCACGCATACTTACGACCATAATTTGAAACAATTTCTGAACAACTGCCATCAAAACTCCCATCATGACAAAAAGCACTAAAAAACTAACACCTATTTTTATTGGAAAACCAACAACAAATATATTGAGTTGTGGTACAGTTCTAGCAGTAATCCCTAAAGCGATATCAACTAAAAAGAGAGTAGCGACTATAGGAATCGACATTTGAAATGCTACTGCAAAAACTCCGGCAAATGTTTTCATGATAAACTCAATGTAATTTTCTTGCCCCAAATGTGGCCAGGCTAGTTCCATGGGTATAAAATGATAACTATAAAAAATTCCATCTAATAATAAGTGATGCCCATTCAATGCCAATAACAATAAAAGAGCTAATGTATTCAAAAACTGCCCAACTAATGGACTTTGAGCACCAGTTTGAGGGTCAATTACATTAGCAATTGCAAACCCCATCTGAAAATCAATAAATCCGCCAGCGATTTGAATAGCTGACATGATAATATAAGCTAGCAGGCCTATGAATAAACCGACCATGACTTCCTTCATTATTAATAATATGTAATCTCCATTTACCTCAAATGGCTCAACATCCATTGTATAATACATCATCCATGAAATAACGATTGCGAAAGCAATACGGTGAGTTGCAGGAATTGTTCGATGTGAAAAGAGAGGCAACGTCACGAAAAAAGCAGAAACACGTGCAATAACAAGCAATAACACAGTTAGTTTAGGTAAAATTTCATTCATAACATCAACCAATATATCGTATTAAATTTTCAAAGATATCCGATGCATACGATGTTACATGTGATAGCATCCAAGGTCCAAAAAAAACAATAGCAACTAAAACGGCAATAATCTTAGGAACGAATGCAAGCGTTTGTTCTTGAATTTGCGTTGTTGCTTGAAAGATACTTACAGCAAGACCGGTTATTAATGCGATTAAAAGAAGAGGACCTGATGTAAGAAGTATGACCCAAATAGCTTGTTCTGCAATCGAAATTACCATTTCATTACTCATTACAATCAGCTCCTAAAAACTTTGTAAAATCGATTTCATTACTAAATACCAGCCATCAACTAACACAAATAATAATATTTTAAAAGGTAAAGAAATCATTACTGGCGGTAGCATCATCATACCCATAGACATTAAAATACTAGCAACAATCATATCAATTACTAAAAATGGAATAAATATCATAAATCCAATTTGAAATGCTGTTTTAATCTCGCTTAAGGCAAACGCAGGAACCATCACAGTTAATGGTATATCATCGATTGATTCTGGTCGCTCCGCCTCTGTATAACGTAAAAATAATTCCAAATCTTTTTGCCTTGTTTGCTTACTCATAAATTCCTTAAACGGGCCACTAGCATTTTCGTATGCTTGCTCTAAAGTAATCTTCTCATCAAAGAGAGGAGTAAGTGCTTTTTCGTTCACTTCTTGAAATGTAGGTGCCATTACGAAAAATGTTAAAAATAGTGATAAACCTACTATCACTTGATTCGGCGGCATTTGTTGTGTAGCAAGTGCTGTTCGAACAAAAGAAAGAATAATAACAATTCTAGCAAAAGAAGTCATTAATATTAAAATACTAGGTGCTAAAGATAAAACCGTAAGCAATAGCATTAATTTGATAGAAGTGGAGACATTTGACGGATCACTGTCCGAAAAAAACTGGACGAAATCATTCATTTTCTTCGCGCTCCTTTGTCTTCCAATCCTTTAATACATCACTACGGTCTTTTTGGATTTCTTGTAATCTTTTTTGGAACGTTTCGTTGAATGTAGGATCTTTTTTTTCATTACTATTTTTTTTAAAAGTGAGATTACCTTTGAATTGACTAAAAAGTTCAGATATATAAGGTACAGCCTTCCCAATGTCTTGCTTATCTTCGTAGATCTTCGTTAGTTTAGCTATTTCCTCGGGATCTGTAATTTCTTTTATTAAAGTAATATCTTCTCCTATGCCTACCAGTAATAAGGCGTTACCTGCTTGTAGAAGTTGTACAGATTTACCTTGTCCAAGTCCAACTCCACCTAAATTTTGAATAAGTTGATTTTGTTGAAAAGATTTATTTCTACTATTCACAAATCGTAATAGCCCATATAACAGTAAGATGACAAATAATAGCGCAAAAATCATCTTCACATAATCCCAAACAGTAATAGATATCCCACTAGATGGTATATCAACATTATTACTAGTATCTGGATCTACTACTGTTGTAGGTTCTTTGTCTATCCCGTTGTTTTTCTTTTCAAACGTATCGTAAATTGTATCGTTCGAATCTGTTTCCGCTTGAACCACTAATTGGTATGGTATAAGTAACAATATACAAATGATGCAATAAACGAGGGTAAACTTCCTCATCATTTCATTACCCTATTGCTTTTGAAATTGCTTCAATTACCCGATCAGCTTGGAATGGTTTAACGATAAAGTCTTTTGCTCCTGCTTGAATTGCATCAATTACCATTGCTTGTTGACCCATTGCAGAACACATAATAATAGTAGCATTTGGATCTTTTGCTTTAATTGCTTTTAGAGCGGCGATTCCGTCCATCTCTGGCATAGTAATATCCATTGTGACTAAGTCAGGCTTTAATTCAGCATATTTTTCAACTGCTTGAGCGCCATCTCCTGCTTCTCCTACTACCTCAAAACCATTTTTTGATAAAATATCTTTGATCATCATTCGCATGAATGCTGCATCATCTACTATTAAAATTCTTTTCGACATGTTATGACTCCTCCATTGCTTATCTTAAATTGTGAATTCGTTCTGCTTGACTTAAAATATCTGTAATTCGAACTCCAAAATTCTCATCAATTACGACAACTTCACCTTTCGCGATATGTCTGTTGTTCACAAGAATATCAACTGGCTCACCTGCTAATTTATCTAGCTCAATTATGGATCCGCTAGTAAGTTCTAGAATATCTTTTACAGTTCTTTTAGTACGACCTAATTCTACTGTTACTTGAAGTGGTATATCAAGTAGTAAATTTAAATTTCTTGATTCATTTTGTGATAGACTTGGCGCTTCAAAACTAGCAAATTGTGCATGTTGAACCTCCACTTGCGGTGCTTGGGGACGTGGTTGCGTAAATTGCATTTGCGTTTGAGGCGGAGCATCATTTTGCTGCTGTTGCTGAGCAACTGGAATTTGGCTAACTTCCACTCTTTCTTCCATGATTGTCGCAGCTATTTGCTCTTCTTCATCCTCTCCCATTAATGATTTAACCAATTTCAATCCGAACTCTAGTGGTAGTAATTGCATGATATTTGAATCAATTAATTCACCAACTTTTAGACGGAAGGATATTTTTATTAATAAATCATCATTTGGAATGGCATTTGTTCCTTCATCTACTTCTAAATTCATCAAATCTATAGAAGGAGGAGAAATATCTACTTTTTTATTGAATACTGTTGACATGGAAGTAGCTGCTGACCCCATCATTTGATTCATTGCTTCTTGTACAGCGCTTAATTGAATTTCACTAAGTTCTGGTTTAGGGTCTGTTCCGTCTCCACCAAGCATCAAATCCGCAATAATCGCTGCATCTGATTGCTTAATGACAAGTAGATTCATCCCAATTAGTCCAGCAGTGTATTGCACTTGGACTGCTACATAGGGCTGTGGAAACTCTTCTTTTAATCTAGCTCTATTAATCATATCAATATTTGGGGTTGTAATATCTACTTTTTGACCTAAAAGAGATGATAAGGCTGTAGCAGAACTACCAAATGATATATTTCCAATTTCTCCAAGCGTATCTTGTGCAAAGGAATCTAAATAATCCTCAACATTAATCTCTTCTACATCATTCGTTTTTTTATCTTCTTCTATTGTAGTTCCTCTAAGGAGGGCCTCAATTTCTTCTTGGGAGAGCATATCATCACTCATCATCTTCCTCTCCTCCTTTCAAAGTTTCAATGACTTGTACAGCCATCCTTTTTTTAAGTTTACCAGGTTGTGCTTTGAATTTAGGGATTTCCCCAACTTGAATAATTAGAGGATCCTCAATTTTAGCATTCAATTGAATGACATCACCAAGTTGCAAAAACAATAAATCTTCAATGGATATATCCGTTCTCCCTAGTTCAGCGACTATAGGAATTTCAGCAGATTTAACTCGTTTCTCTAACACTCTTAATTGTTCAGGAGAAACTTCTTTCTTATTAGTTTGCATCCAATAACGAACAGATAAGTTAGGTACAATCGGCTCTAATACAACATGTGGTATACAAATATTTATCATTCCACTTGTTTCTCCGATAATCGTATTAAATGAAATAACTACAACAGTTTCGTTAGGAGATATCATTTGTAAAAATTGTGGATTTACTTCGAGCTCGGTCAATATTGGATCAATATCAGCTATGTTTGCCCAAGCTTCCCTTAGATTATCAAATGAGCGCTCAAACAGGTTGGTCATAATTTTTGTTTCAATTTCAGTTAAACTATCTGTCTTCGTATATGACCCCCCTTTTCCGCCCATTAATAAATCATACATCGTATAGGCAATATTAGGGTTAATCTCCATTAAAATATTCCCCTCAAGTGGCGGTACTTCAAAGACATTAATAAGAGTCATGTGAGGTACCGAGCGAATAAATTCTTCAAATGGAATTTGATCAACAGATACTACTGATATTTGTACATATGTCCTTAATTGGGCAGAAAAAAATGTAGTTAATAATCGAGCAAAATTTTCATGAATTCGAGTCAAACTTCGAATCTGATCTTTGGAGAAACGAAGCGCACGTTTAAAGTCATACACTCTAACTTTTCGAGATTCTTGCTCGTTTTTCATCTCATCTGCGGTCATTTCCCCAGTTGAAAGTGCGCTTAACAACGCATCAATTTCTGATTGAGATAATATATCTCCTGCCAATCTGCCCACCTCCATTCAAAAAAATGATCTTACTGAATAATATAAGAAGTTATATAAACTTGTTGAACTTCTCCAGTATCCATTAACTCGTTTATTTTAGTTTTTATTGATGATTGGAATGCAGCTTTTCCTTGTTTTCCATCTAGGTCTTGCGGAGTCATCTCGGAAAGTTCAGTGATAATAATATTTTTAATTTGGAAATCACGTTTTGTTAATTCTTCTGCAGCTTTTGGACTATCAGCTTGAACTTTTAATGATAATCGAATGAATTTATTCCCTGCTAAATTAGTTGTAATTTCAGGTATATCAATAGAAGATTCAACAATTTGATCAATTGTAGGTGCTGCATCTTTATCCGTTTTATTTAACTGGGTAATAATTAGTAATGCAACGACACCAAGTAATGTAATGCAAACTAAAATAATTAGCATAATGGTTAGAAGTTTATTTTTACTCTTCATGTTCTTCACCTCTTATATGGGGGTTCGATAAAATATGTATTTCTTTATAAAACTGATTGATTTGTTCGGCTACCTCTTCTCGAGATTCTAACGCAACATACTTATGACCATTCGTGAGCGTTATCGTAGTATCCGGAAAAGATTCAACCGTTTCTATGTATAATGCATTCAACGAAAATTCTTTGCCATTTAAACGTGTTAATTTAATCATAATTATAAGGGCCGGGCCATCAAAGGAACGGCCCAACCCTCCCTTACAAAAATCATTTTTAATTGATTGGATCTGTTATCGTACACTGTTGATTTCCGTTACAGGCGGACGCTTTCCGCGGGGTGAGCGATGAGCCATCGCCGACGCATTCGCGTCGTTTGCGATGTCTCATCTGTCTCACTCATCCCGCTGGAGTCGCCGCCTTTCACTACAATCAAATCAACCACGAAACATACCATAACCAATTGTTTAAAAAATTATCGTTTTAAGTTGATAAGCTCTTCTAGAATCGAGTCAGATGTTGTAATAATACGAGTATTCGCTTGGAATCCACGTTGAGCTACAATCATGTCTGTGAATTCTTCTGATAAGTCAACGTTGGACATTTCTAGGAAACCAGAGTTTACTGAGCCCATACCTGATTCAGTAGCAGTTTGCAGAATCGGCTCACCTGAATTGGAAGTATCTTTAAAATAGTTTGCTCCAACTTTTTCTAAACCACCCGGATTTGGGAATTTAGCTAGAACCAGTTGTCCAGCCCAACGTAATGTACCTTCTGCGTCAACGAATGATACTGTACCGTCTTGACCAATATTCATACTTTGAGCATCTGTTGGTATTTTTATTGGTCGATATTCACCACCTACAGTAATTGGCGTATCAGGTAAAAAGCTACCACCCGTATTAAGGTTTCCAGAAGCTTCCCAATTTCTCTCTACACTAAAAGCATCAGGATATGATAAATTGATAACCGCAGCATTAGCAGCAGCTAATGCTTCTGCTGCAGCAGAGGCAGCTTTTTCTGTGTCAAAAGCATCTTTAGCAGCACTAGGATCAATTGTATGGTCTTTTGCATCCTTTAAGGCTTGTTCCGCATCTTTTACGGCTTGCTCTTCTGCGCTCACATCAGCATTAGGGTCAGTAGCCTTTGCATCTGCTAAATCTTTCTTAGCAGCATCTAAATCCGCTTTCGCAGTTTTTATAGCCGCTGCTAATGCTTCCGCTGCAGTCTTAGCAGCATCTGCCGCATCCTTAGCAGGCTGCTTCAAATCATTCGCTGCTGTTTGTGCAGCTGTAAGATCAGCAGGATTAACTTTAGTAACCCCACCAACCAAAAATTTACCATCACTATTCACAAGGTATCCATTATTATCCATATAAAAATTTCCAGCGCGAGTGTATAACGGATTTACATACCCATCACGATTGGCATTCGTAGAATCTGCTACTTGGAAGAAACCATCCCCAGAAATAGCAAGGTCTAATGTATTTCCAGTAGATTGCAATGAGCCGCCTGAGTGAATTGTATCAATTGCAGATAATTGCGATCCTAAACCTACTTGTTTTGGGTTTACTCCCCCACGCGTTCCTGTAGCAGCAGAAGCACCAGAAGTAGTTTGTGAGATTAGGTCTTTGAAAATGGTACGACCTTTTTTAAAGCCATACGTGTTAACGTTGGAAATATTATTACCAATTACATCTAATTTTGTTTGAAAGTTTTTTAAACCTGAAATACCTGAGTACATTGAGCGAATCATTTATTTTTCTCCCTTCAATTTGCGTGCTAGCGTCAATCAGTCAGCTGCACATAGCATCCTTTTCCAGGTCCTGCTATTTATTAGTTCAGTACAATCGTACCGTCGATATTTGTAAATAGTTGATCTTTCGCTTCCTTGCGATCCATAGCAGTAATCACCGTTGCATTTTTTGCACTTACGATTAATGCTGCTTGATCCATCAATACTAATGAGTCATTTACACCTTTAGAGCGGGCTTCTGATACTTTTTCACTCACCAATTGCCATTCTGCGTCAGATATATGAATATTTCTTTCAGCTAGGCGCTGATTAGCATGTTTGCTTACCTTTAGTTCTTTTTTTACAGTTGCTTCATGTAAATGCTTTAAAAACGACTGTTTTGACGAAGCTACTTGTTTAGGTGTAAGCTTTTGACGGATACTTGGTTGCAGAGGGACTCGATTAATAGAAATGTTGTCCATTGCATATCTCCGTTCTCGTTTATTTAATTGAAATTATTTGATCTGCTGTAATGGATGCACCACCAACTAGATTAAATACAACTTTTCCATCTTTTTTTGATACTGATTCTACTTGTGCTGAAACTGCTGTATTTGTTCCAGTTTCTGTTTTAGTCTCTTTGTTTGTAGTTATTTCAGTACTTGTAGGAATATAACTTACTGTCTTCCCAATCATCATACTTGCTTCTACTAAGCTGTTAGAATTGGCTACACTAGAAATTACTTCTGAAATATTACCAGGTGTAATTACTTTTCCATCCGCTAAGGTAAATTTAACATTTCCATTTTCAAACTTAATTGAAGAAATTGTTCCAGTACCTTCATTTATTATTGGATTTTTCTTATCATCTAATTTATCCGTTAATTCATGCCACTTCACTTGTTTTCCAACAAAATTACTATATTCTATCATTTGAGTTTGTTCTTGAGCTTGTGCATATTTTTCAAATGCGGTTGTTAAGTTTGTCATTTGCTCTAATGAAGAAAATTGTGCCATTTGTGCAATGAACTGTGAGTCATCCATTGGTTTTGTCGGATCTTGGTTTTGTAATTGAGCCATTAATATTTTCAAAAAAGCATCTTTACCTAAAGTACTATTTCCGGTTGTTGCAGTTTTAGGAGCTTTATTGGACAAGTACATATTGCTTGTAATTGCATTCATTTCAGCCATTTACTAAACCTCCATTTCTTTTAAAAAGTCTCCGAAAGTAGAAGTCTCTTCTGTATCGTCTTTACTATTTTCTTGATTCTCTTGCTGTTGTTGTTGTCTAAATGTATCTTGGAAATTTTGGTTTCGTTCTTGTCTTGCTGAATCCTGTAATGCTTGTGTAATTTCGAGTTTATCAACTTGAATGTTCTGGTTGACTAATCCTTGTCTTAATTGGTTAGAATGCGAATCTAACATATCTTTTCCAAGTGCTGTTGACGCAAGTATTTTAGTTGTAAGCATTCCATTTTTTTGTATTAATTCAATTCGAATCGTTCCAAGCTGTTCAGGATAAAGCTTAATAACTAATCTGTTTGCTCCACCCACTTGACCAAACTGTATACGATTCATTACTTTTTGTAACTCTTTCATAAATTCTTCAGATTGTGCGGGTTTTTCTGTAGGCAAGGTAACTGTGATGGTTTCTACTTTTGTTTGTACTATGTTTGATGCTTGACCTTGTACATTAGTAGTAACTTCTTTTTTCTCCATAACTGTCTCGGTAGGAGAAGTTACTTGCTTAATAACAAAATGTTGTATTACCGGTTTCATTGCTTGATCCAAAGTTAACGTTTTTGTCTCACTAAAAGGTATCTGACTACTTTCACTTGGAACATTTTTAGAAAACGCTTCTTTTAAATCATCTACTAATTGATTTATATCAAATAATGTAGATTCTTGATTTAACGTCAAATCGGATTTCTTCCCAATCATTTGCACAACTTTTAGTAATTGTACTGCTTCTTTTGCTTCAACTGGAGTGGCTGTACCTAGTCCATTTAAAGACTGTACTATTGTGTCTGTGAGTTGGCTAGCTTGTTCACTTATCCCTGCTAATAAATCCCAAATATTCGATTCTGTAAGATCCTCTTTTGTTTCCGTTTCTTCTCCTAAAAGTTTATTTAATAACTCTTTTAGTTCTTTCGGATTCACCGATAGTTCTTTGGCTCCCAATAAAGTCTCTACTTCTTTCATAGAATCTGCATTTAAAAGAGAAGATAATTCTTGAGTAAGATTTTGTTGGGATTCGTTTGGTAATATAGTAACTGGTTGCTGCATCTGCTGATTCAATAGCATCAATCCAAAAACATTTCCAAACTGTTGGTTGTCTTGAGTAGGAATTTGTTGCTGTTCTTTTGGTTGAACTGCTATATTATTCCCCATGTTTATAGTAACTGCGATATTCAATATTTCACCTCCCTTCAAGTTGGAACAGTTATTGCTTTGTCATTAACTCTGTATACTTAGCAGCTGATTCTGGTGTCATTTTTTCGAAAATTTGTGCTACAGTATCTGGTTTTAAACTTGTTAAAATTCGCAAAGCTTCTGCATCGCTCATTTTTGTAAGAACTGGAGCTGCTGTTTTAGCAGACATCTTTTCGAAGGTAGAAACAATAGAAGAATACTCTTTCTTTGTGCTTGTTTGTTCACGCTTAAGATTCTCAATCTCGTCTAGTAATCTTTGTTGTTCAATTAGTAAATTCTCATTTGTTTTCGATGAATTGTCTAACTCTATTTGTAATTTATCAATTTGTGCTTCTCTTTCTTGAATTTCAGCTTGTAGAGAAACAACTTTTTTTTCTAAACGTCCTGTTTTTATATCTTCTGTTACTACTTGAGGTTGTCCTACACCAGTTATTTCTTTTGCTTTTTCAAAAACATTAATATTTGTTAGTTGCGCAACAAGTAAGAGAATAAATAAAGTAAATAAAAAGGGAATGATAAACCAATAAAAAAACATTTTCACTTTGCTTATACCTTTAGAATCATCAATTGCTTTCTCCATGCTTTTACTTGATTTGTTCCGTTTAGCCATGCTTTTACTCACCTAATCTCTTTGTTTTGAAACTTTAAAGATGAAATCTCATCTAATTGAATCGTTTCAACTCTATGTTGTTCTTGTTGAAAAAGTTCATAGTCTTTTTCCTTTATCTTTTCAAACTTACGAACCTCAAGTGACTTTTCTAACAGTCTCTCTTCAAACCAATTCATTTTAGAACGAGCTTGTATTACTTCTTTTTGTACTCTATCAATTCTTTTTTGCAATCCATCTAAATAGTTTGAAAAGTGGTGAATATGATCAATAGATAAACCTTGTGTTAAATGAATATTTTGTTCATCTAAGGTGTCTTCTTTTTTCTTCAGAAGATTGTATAACTCTGTAGCCACTAGTTCAAATGCCAAGACAGATTCTTTGTATGCTAACTCTGTCTCCGTTTTTTCTTGTTCACGCACTTTTAGTACTTTGGCGAATTTATATTGATATGCAACCATCGTTAAACACCACCATTAGATAAACTAACTAGTTCATTTACAGTTGAGTTAAGCGATACTTTGTCTAAATATCCTTGTTTTAGGAAGGACGTTATTAGAGGCTCGTATTGTATGGCCTCATCGATTTCTTTAGAAGTTCCTCGCTTATATGCCCCAATATTTATTAAGTCTTCTGACTTGTTGTAGGTATAATACAAATCACGTAAACGCTCCGCTGCTTTTATATGATTTTCATCTGAAATATGATTCATTAAACGACTTATACTTTTTAATACATTTATGGCTGGATATTGACCTTTATTGGCAAGCGCTCGATCAAGAACGATATGTCCGTCTAAAATACCTCTAACAGTATCCGCAATTGGTTCATTCATATCATCACCATCAACTAAAACTGTATAAAAAGCTGTAATTGATCCATGTTCATTGGTGCCCGTACGTTCTAATAATTTAGGTAATATCGAAAATACCGATGGAGTATATCCTCTCGTAGCAGGAGGTTCTCCAACTGCTAATCCTATTTCTCGCTGAGCCATTGCAACACGTGTAACAGAGTCCATCATAAGCATTACGTTCAATCCTTTATCGCGGAAATATTCGGCAATAGCTGTTGCAGTAAAAGCTCCTTTTATTCGCATTAAAGCTGGTTGGTCGGAGGTAGCGGCAATCACGATAGAACGCTCTAATCCTTCTTTACCTAAATCTCTTTCGATAAATTCGCGAACTTCTCTTCCTCGTTCCCCAATAAGTGCAATAACATTTAAATCTGCATTTGTATTTCTGGCTATCATTCCAAGTAGTGTACTTTTTCCAACACCGGATCCCGCAAATATACCTACTCTTTGTCCTTTTCCAACTGTTAACATTCCATCAATAGCCTTGACCCCAACTTCAATTTGTTCATCAATTGGTGGTCTTGTTAAAGGATTAGGTGGATCTTTTTCAGTACCTACTGTCATTAATCCTTTAGGTAACATGGAACCATCAATAGGGTTGCCCATTGAATCCAGTACTTTTCCGATTAAATCTGAACCAACCTTTACTTCAAGTGGTCTATTTGTACCTTCTACTAAACAACCTGTTGATATTTCTCTAATATTTGTATAAGGCATTAATACAACTATTTCTTCTTTAAAACCGACTACTTCAGCAAGTATTACTGAATGCCCATTTTTCGAAGAGTGAATGTGTATTTTACAAACATCTCCGATAGAACTTTCTGGTCCTTGTGATTCAATCATTAATCCAACAACTCGATTCACACGACCATATTTTTTAAAGGTTGTAAGTACTGGTATTTGTTGAATTAAATCGATTGCCTTCATCACATTCACTCCAGACTATCTAGAATATCAACTAACTTTTGTCGTAATTCATGTAGTTGTTCATCAATACTAGCCACAATTCTTCCATGGTTTGTTTCTATATAACAATCAGTTGTGTTCATATCTTCATTTTCGAAAATCATAAATGGAACATCTACTGGAAAAATGGAAGCGAGTTCTTCTCGATTACTTGATACTAATGTGAAGTAAGTAGGAGAAACATAAAGCTTTATCTCTTTCATCTCTCTTGCCTCTTTTAATCCTCTTTTCACAATCGATAAAAAAAGTTCTTCGTCATCTTCCAATTTTATTCCAATTATCCGTTCCGCTGAACGAATGGCAAGCTCTAAAATAACTTGTTCCTGGTGTTGTAAATAGTCGGATGCATTTTTATGTGCAATTTGCATTGTTTCATTCGCAGTTGTTATTGCATGTAGCATATCTGCTTGTGCTTTGTTTCTTCCTTCTTCTAAACCTTGGTTAAAGCCTTCATCATATGCTGCCTGTTGAAAAGCTAATTTTTGTTCTTCCCACGTTCTTAATTGAGCTTCAATATATTGCTTGTTTTGTTCTATATTATTTACCAGTTCTGCTTTTTTCGAATTAATATGCTGTTCTGCTTCGAGAATCATTTGATCTCTTTCTTTTAGCAACAATTCAAGCGAAAGCGGTCGGTCCTCATCCACTTTTTTAGTAAATTGGAGATCTTTTATTTGAATAGATTTTGTTTTTTCACTATCTTCGTTCATATGAACGTTTCGGAAAATCCTAGACAATAATGTCATCTCCTCCACCACGAGCGATGATTATTTCTCCTGCGTCTTCTAATCTTCTAATGACAGAAACTATACGTGTTTGCGCTTCTTCAACATCACGTAATCTTACAGGACCCATTATTTCCATTTCTTCTTTAAATGTATCCGCCATTCTTGTTGACATATTACGGAAAATTACATCTTTCACTTCTTCACTTGACACTTTCATTGAGAGTAATAGGTCTTCATTTTCACAATCACGAATAACTCTTTGAATAGAGCGATTATCAAGTGTAACAATATCTTCAAATACAAACATTCTTTTCTTAATTTCTTCTGCAAGTTCTGGATCTTGAATTTCTAAAGCATCCAAAATTGTTTTTTCAGTTGTTCGGTCAACACCATTCAACACTTCAACAACTGCATCTACGCCACCTGTCTCCGTGTAATCTTGTGTAACAGTCGAAGATAACTTACGTTCTAGCACAGATTCAATTTCACTAATTACTTCAGGTGAAGTAGAATCCATTGTTGCAATGCGTTTGGCAATATCCGCTTGTACCTCTTGAGGTAACGACGAGAGAATAATACCTGCTTGTTGCGCTTCTAAATAAGATAAAATAAGCGCAATTGTTTGAGGATGTTCATTTTGTATAAAATTAAATAATTGAGACGGTTCAGCTCTTCTTGCAAAGTCAAATGGACGTACTTGGAGCGAAGATGTCAAGCGATTAATAATTGCTTGTGCATGATCTGTTCCAAGTGCTTTCTCTAAAACCGTTTTGGCATATCCTATACCACCTTGGGATATATAATCTTGAGCCAGAGCAATATTATGAAACTCTTCAATTATGTCTTCCTTTATTTCAGGTTCCACTTTTTTTACACCTGAGATTTCTAATGTTAAACGCTCGATTTCTTCTTCATTTAAATGTTTATAAATAGAAGCAGACACTTCAGGTCCGAGAGAAATTAATAAGAGCGCGGCTTTTTGTTTACCACTAAGTTCTTTATCCTTTTTCACCATAGCCGTCCCTCCATCAATCCTCTGCTATCCAAGTACGTAACAATTTAGCGAAATCTTCTGGCTTATCTTTCGCCATTTTTTCAAGTTGTTTACGTCTTAATGTAGCTTCTGTTTCTTTTTCATCATTTATATCATCAATTTTCAGTTCTTCTCTTTGTTCTTCTAATATCTCTAGCTCTTCCTCTTCGTTTCTTCTAGAACGAATAATAAAGACTACTAATAGAATAATTGCAACTAATAGAATGCCACCAATTACGTAAGCCCACCATGGAATAACAGGACTAGTTGCCGTAACCATGTTCGCTTTACCGTTAAATGGTTGCACTGAGACAACAATTTTCTCTTTCAATTGTTGTTCTGATAAATTTCCTGCTTCTCCTTTATCGATCGAAGTACGAATAATAGTTGCAAGAATTTGTTCAATATCGCCTTGTACACCATTAGGCATTGACGTAATATCCTTTGGATTTGGAGGTTCTACCATTACTTGGATTCCAATATCTCTAATTTTATAAGGACTTTCTACAATTTCTTTTCGAATGCGATTAACGTCACTATTTAATGTATCTTCTTTTCTCTCATAGTCACCATTCGCATCGGAACCTGATACATAATTTGTAAAGTTGTCTGTTGCATCTTGCGCTTGGGGTGTTCCACCAGCAACCGGATTCGTACCTGTAAATGTTTCAGAAATATGTTGGGCACTTATTTGAATACCAGACATATTTTCAACATCTACTGGTTCCACTAAGTTTTCTTCTCTATTTTCTTGTTTGAAATCGATATCCGTTGTAACAGAAACCACTACTTTATCTTGTCCCATTAATGTACTTAACATTGTTTGTACTTGTCTTTGCAAATCACGCTCGATCGACTTTTTTATCGACATTTGATCACCAGCGTTTGCTCCAGTTGTATGAGAGTTTGCCGTTTGAAGATCGAAGTATTCAAAATACTGATTTGTAATGACGATATCTTCTGTCGATAAGTTAGGAACTGATTTGGAAACTAAGTTATATAGAGACTGAATTTGTGCATCTGTAAATTGATATCCAGGTTCTGTATTTAAGACAATTGAAGCACTTGCTTTTCCATTACTTTGAGATAGAAACACGCTCTCCTCAGGTAACGAAATCATTACTTTTGCATCTTTAACCCCTTTTATACCTTTTATCAAATTAGCAAGTTCTGTTTGTGTAGAAGCTAACTTCAACACATTAAACTCATTATCAGTCATCCCAAAACCAGCGTTTTGAGAAAAAAAGCTATAATCTATCATCCCTGATTGTGGATATCCCTCAGCAGCAAGTTGCACTAATAACGAATCAACTTGATTAGAAGGTACTAAAATAGATGTTCCACCGGGGGCAATTTTATTTTGCACACCTTGTGCATCTAATGTTTCTTTTATCCTTCCTACTTCAGAAGGTGCTACATCGGAATATAAAGGCACAAAATCAGTTTTTGTCGAAAAGTAAGTAATAATTCCAGCCATTAGAATAACTGCAATTACGCTTCCGATTATGGTTCCTTTTTGTGTTTTTGTCCTACTTGTCCAAAAAGTAGAAACATCAGTCGTCATTTTTTTTATACGTTCATTCATTAGTATCCTCCGGCTATGGTGAATATTTTTACTCGATATCTATATATAACCGAGGATTTAAACAGGCATACGCATTATTTCTTGATACGCTTCAACCACTTTGTTTCTAATTTCTAGTGTAGTATTCAATGTTATGCTTGCTTTTTGTGAAGCAATCATAATGTCATGTAACTCCACATCTTCGCCACGAATTAGCTTTTCTGTTAAAACATCTGAAGTTTTTTGGTCCTGGTTGACCGATTCAATTGCACTTTTCAAGAAATCTCCAAAATTTTGTTGAGCCTCAAACGATTTAGTTTTAGGAGTAGATGTTGTTTGTGTTATTTGAGTGGGATTTAATAACGAAATAGATTCTATTGCCATAATTTACTTGACCCTCTTTCATTTCTATTTACCAATCTCTAAAGCCTTTGTTAGCATCGCCTTATTTGCATTAAATACGGTTACATTTGCTTCATATGACCGAGTTGCAGAGATCAAATCTACCATTTCTCTTAATGGGTCTACATTTGGCATTTCTACATAACCCTCTGCGTTCGCATCAATATGTGTTGGATCATATACTAACTTAAATGGTGTTTCCAAATCTTCTTTAATATTCGAAACTTTAACACCATTGCCAACTGCTTCTTTATTCTGTTTACCCATTGCCACATTTAAAAAACTAGAAAATTGTCCTTCAAGAGGTTGGAATGTAACAGTTTTTCTTCTATACGCTTGCCACTCACCATTCACTAACTTGGATCTAGTAGTATCTACATTCGACATGTTAGAAGAGATTACATCCATCCGCAGACGTTGAGCAGTTAGTGCTGATGCGGTAGTGTTCATTCCGTGAAAAATCGACATAATTAGCGACCTCCTTTAATGACAGTTTGTAATGTATTTAACTTGCTGTTCATTCGGTCAACAAGTGCATTATAATAAATTTGGTTTGTCGCCAAATTCGCTTGTTCCTTATCCATATCTACTCCGTTACCATTTTCGCTATATTTGAAATTTGTATATTTATAAACCCCTTGAGTTCCGGATTGCACTTGAAAATTAAAATGCTTCTCATTCGTACGGTAAGCCGAAATTGTCGATTGTTTTGCATCACTTAAAAAATCCTTAAAATTAACACCTTTTGCTTTATAATTTGGTGTGTCGACATTTGCGATATTTTGCGCAATTGTTTTATGTTTAACTGCTGAAAAATCTAAGCCACGTTCTAGATTTGAAATTGTTCCTCCAAAAATCCCCAATTGTTACACCTCATCTATTTCATAAAGGTAAAATTATAATAATATTCTATGAAAATCATAATAATCTAATTGTAATGAAAATGTAACATAGTGTCTATTCTCTTTTTTATTATTTTATAGGACATTCTTCCTTTTTTTTCGATATATTTATATATTCATTGTCGAAATACCAAATTTCGTAATACATAAACCCTAATTAGAAAGAATTTTCTAAAAAATATATTTTTGACACCCCTAAAAAAGTCTTACTTTAAGCAAACGATAAAAGTCACAGTAGACCCTTAACTGAATCTTGTCTTCACTAATTCCCGATTGCTTTGGACGAAACATTTGCTCCACTATTACCGTTCGAATTACGTAGTTGGAAGTGAATGTGTCACTTCCAGCTACTTTTTTCGGTTGCGTTATGTTTGTCCGTCGCACCTTGGAATTTCTAAGACAGGATGCTTTTGGTTTGGATAATTAGAGAAAAAACACTTTCCTACTCTTTTTTAAAGCTTCCGAAGATACAATTTCGGAAGCTCTTTACTTAAGGACAACTGTTCATTAATTTAATGAAGCATATTCTTTTATTTATTGAACTATTGATTGGAGCGAAAGTGTACTAAAAACTGAATCTCTAATTCATAAAAGGGATTAGCGAGACAGCGAGCCCCCGCACATAGCGCTAGATATAGGAAGGAAGGCTAAAGGCGCCTCCTCCCGAGGCATTACCTAATGGAAAGCGGTAGAGTACAGTGGTAATCAACCTTTTCAAAAAAAAAAAACTGTAGTCAAACTCATTTTTCGAGTCTGCCTACAGTCTGAAACTTCTCTTACGTAAAGTATAAGAAATTCTTATTTATTTCATTTTTAGTTGTGCTAGTTCTGCGAGGAATTTATCATTAAGTACTTTAATGTAAGTTCCTTTCATACCAAGAGATCTAGACTCAATTACTCCAGCAGACTCAAGTTTACGTAAAGCATTTACGATTACAGATCTAGTAATACCAACTCGGTCAGCAATTTTAGAAGCTACTAGCAAGCCTTCATTACCATCTAATTCTTCAAAGATATGCTCAATTGCTTCTAACTCACTATAAGATAATGAATTAATCGCCATTTGAACGACCGCTTTACTTCTTGCTTCCTCTTCAATTTCTTCTGATTTTTCGCGTAAAATTTCCATACCAACAACAGTAGCACCATATTCACCAAGAATTAAATCATCATCATGGAATTCTTGCTTTAAACGACCAAGGATTAAAGTACCTAGACGTTCACCACCACCAATAATCGGAACGATTGTAGTTAAACCATCTTTAAATAATTCTCGATTTTCTACAGGGAAGACTGTATGTTGATTGTACACATCTAAATTAGAAGATGTTTCATTTACGTAGAATAAATTTTTTGTATAGTCTTCTGGGAATTGACGTTCTTCCATCATTTTAATCATACGTTCATTTTCAATTTGTTGATGTACTTCATAGCCAAGGAGTTTACCTTTACGACTTACTATAAAAGCATTACATTCAATTACGTCACTTAATGTTGACGCCATTTCTTTAAAGTTAACAGGTTTACCTGCTGATGCTTGTAGCATCGAGTTAATCTTTCTTGTTTTATCTAATAAATTCATTGTTGTATCCTCCATTTAATTTTCATATTTATTTTAATATTCTAAAGGTTTTTAATTGTTTTTGGAAGAGCAGAAACTTAATATTACAGTATAAATTGCGATAAGTCTTTATTTTTCACAATATTGTCAAGTTTTTGGTCAATATATCCAGGAGTAATTTGAATATGAGCAGGTGAAATTTCAGAAGCTTCAAACGAAAGTTCTTCTAAAATCTTCTCAAGAATCGTATGAAGTCGTCTTGCTCCTATATTATCGGTCTCTTGATTCACTTCATAAGCTATTTCCCCAATTCTTTCAATTGATTCATCGGAAAATGAAATTGTTACGCCTTCTGTTTGAAGTAAAGCTTCATATTGTTTAGTTAAAGAATGTTGAGGTTCTTTTAAAATTCGAACAAAATCATCTTTTGTAAGTTTTTCTAATTCTACACGAATCGGAAATCTACCTTGAAGTTCTGGTATTAAATCAGAAGGCTTTGACATATGGAATGCGCCAGCTGCTATAAACAAGATATAATCTGTTTTTACTGCTCCGTATTTCGTATTTACTGTTGATCCTTCGACAATAGGTAAAATATCTCTTTGAACGCCTTCTCTTGAAACATCTGCAGAAGCACTGCTTCCACTTCGATTTGCAATCTTATCCATTTCGTCAATAAATATTATTCCAGTTTGTTCTGTTTTCTCTATAGCAATTTGAGATAATTCATCATTATCAATTAGTTTGCTCGCTTCTTCATGCATTAATACTTTCCGTGCATCTTTTACCTTCATTTTTCTTTTCTTCTTTTTCTTGGGTACTAAGCTAGAAAGCGCATCTTGCATATTCATACCCATGCTTTCCATTCCACCACCTTGAAGTGCATCCAAAATGGATGGAGCCTGTTCTGTAACTTCTACCGTTACAATTTCACTTTCTAATTTACCATCTCTTAAATCTTCTGCTATTTGGGATCTTTTCAATCGTACTTCTGTATCTTCATTTTCTGAAGTATCTTCTTCTGACTTTCCTCCAAATAATGCTTCAAAAGGATTTTGATTAGCATTTTTTTTCTTTAATGAAGGAACAAGAAGCTTCACAATAGCATCATTCGCTAATCTTAGTGCCTGTTCCTTCACTTCTTCCATTTTCTCTTCTTTAACAATCCGAATAGCAGATTCTACCAAGTCTCTTACCATCGATTCAACGTCTCTACCCACATATCCTACTTCTGTAAATTTAGTTGCTTCCACTTTTACAAAAGGAGCTTTTGTAAGCTTTGCGATTCTTCTAGCTATTTCTGTTTTACCTACACCTGTTGGACCAATCATTAAAATATTTTTAGGGATTACCTCGTTCTTCATATCTTCGTCTAACAATTGTCTTCTATATCTATTACGGAGTGCTACTGCTACCGCTTTTTTTGCAGCATTTTGACCAACAATGTATTTATTTAAATGCTCTGTAATTTGTTTAGGAGTTAAGTTATTCTCTTTCATTCACCCAATACCTCCACAATTATTTGATGATTTGTAAAAACACAAATATCTGCAGCAGTTGTTAATGCTGCTTTCGCAATTTCTTCAGCCGTCATTTTTTCCCCTGCATATTGCTTTAATGCTCGCCCAGCTGCTAAGGCATAGTTTCCTCCAGAGCCAATAGCAAGTATACCATCATCTGGTTCAATTACTTCACCAGTTCCTGAAACAAGTAACAAATTATTTTTGTCCATTACTAAAAGCATTGCTTCTAGTTGACGTAGCATTTTATCCCCTCTCCATTGCTTTGCTAACTCAACAGATGCGCGCTGAAGATTGCCATTATACTCTAATAATTTCCCTTCAAACATTTCAAATAAAGTAAAGGCATCAGCAACAGACCCAGCAAAACCAGCTATTACTTGACCATTAAATAACCTTCTAACTTTTTTTGCTGTATGTTTCATCACTACCTGATTTCCTAAAGTGACCTGCCCGTCCCCTGCCATTGCTTGACTTCCATTATGACTTACCGCAAAAATAGTAGTTGCATGTATTCCAGTTCCAGCCATATATCATTACCCCCAAAATATCGAATTCACCTTAGCGTATTTAAGCCAAGACTTTTTTATCGCTTCAGAAATTGCCTGAGCTTTAAAAAACAAAAAAATTACCGCCAGATCTTAGGCAATGCTCCTCGATTCAGCATATGCTTACTCGCATTTAAGAAAAAGGTTCATGCTCTAGGATGAGCATTCATATACGTTTTTCTTAAATGTTCCTTTGTAACATGTGTATAAATTTGTGTAGAAGTTAAATGGGAATGCCCTAACAACTCTTGCACACTTCTTAAATCTGCACCATTGTTTAATAAATGTGTAGCAAAAGTATGTCTGAGCATATGAGGATAGATTGTCGTGTGCATTGAAGCTTTTTTTATCATTTCGTTTAGAATATGTCTAACACCACTTGCAGATAAATGATCGCCTCTACTATTCACAAAAAGAAACGGATGAGATGTTGACTTCATTAATTTTGGTCTGCTTTTTTCCACATATTCTTCCACTGCTAATAAGGCATAATCTCCAACAGGAACATATCGCTCTTTTCTACCTTTTCCCATAACTCGAATAATCCCATAACTCTTATCTATATGACTCATTTCGATTGAAATAAGTTCACTTACTCGTATTCCTGTAGCATATAATAGTTCCAATAAGGCCATATTTCGTATGGACAGTAGGTCTGTTCCTTTATTTCCTTCGAATAGTTGTTCCATCTCTTCTTCATAAAAAAAATGTGGTAATAGCTCCTCTTTTTTCGGATGATACAAAGAGCGAAAGGCTTCTTCACGAATATTGTATTCTTTATGAAGAAATCTGTAAAAAGAACGTATGGAAGAAATTTTTCTTGAGATAGATGTTCTCGCTAATTTTTTTTCATAAAGAGCTGTTACATATAATCTTGCATGAACATATTCTACGTCATTTAAATGACTTACACCTTCTTTTTCCAGAAAGAGTAAAAAGTTTTCAATATCTTTTTCATATTCATGGACAGTAAGATTCGAGTAATTTTTCTCTAATTGAATATAATCAATAAACGAGTGTAGTTCAACTAATCCAATCATCCAAACAACTCCAATTCTATTTCCATAGTAAAAGCCTCTAAAAGTATACCAATTTTTAGAGGCTTAAAGCAATTAAATCGATGTATTTTTCACAAAATTTTGAATTGTTGTAAGTGCACGATTAGCTAATTGCTCGGTTCTTACTTTTTTATCTCTAACTTTTGGTTGCAACTCGGGAAATAAGCCAAAGTTAATATTCATTGGCTGGAAATTTTTTGGATCAGCTTCAGTAATATATCTCGCCATACTACCAAGAGCGGTTTCTCTAGGGAGTACGATTAATTCTTCCCCTTTTGCAAGCTTAGCTGCGTTAATACCGGCAAGTAGTCCACTTCCTGCAGATTCTACATAACCTTCTACTCCAGTCATTTGCCCTGCAAAGAAGATTTGATGATTTGCTTTTAATTGATATGTGGGCTGTAATACAGTTGGTGAATTAATGAAAGTATTTCGATGCATAACTCCAAATCGAACAATCTCTACGTTTTCTAAGCCTGGAATTAATTGCAATACTTCTTTTTGTGGTCCCCATTTTAAATGCGTTTGAAACCCAACGATATTATAAAGTGTGCCAGCAGCATCATCTTGTCTTAATTGCACAACTGCATATGGACGCTTCCCTGTTTTCGGATCTTCGAGACCCACTGGTTTCATTGGTCCGAATAATAACGTTTTTCTACCTCTCCCAGCCATTACCTCAACTGGCATACATCCTTCGAAGTAGATTTCTTTTTCAAATTCTTTTAATGGAACAACCTCTGCCGCTACAAGAGCATCATAAAAACGATTAAACTCTTCTTCTGACATTGGACAGTTTAAGTAAGCTGCTTCTCCTTTATCGTAACGGGATTTCAAGTAAACTTTGTCCATATTGATACTGTCTTTTTCTACTATTGGAGCTGCAGCATCATAAAAGTACAAATAATCCTGTCCAGTTAATTCCTTCACTTTTTCTGCTAATGCAGGGGAAGTTAAAGGTCCTGTTGCAATAACAGTTATACCTTCCGGAATGTCAGTAACTTCTTCATTTACAATTTCGATTAAAGGATGATTTCGAATCGTATCCGTAACTCTTCCAGCAAAATCATGTCTGTCAACTGCTAGTGCACCACCGGCAGGGACACAACTATTGTCTGCAGATTGAATAATAAGTGAATCCAACATACGCATTTCTTCTTTAATAACTCCCACAGCGTTTGTTAAATTATTTGCACGGAGTGAATTAGAACAAACTAACTCTGCAAATTTATCTGTATGATGTGCTGGTGTTTGTTTAACAGGTCGCATTTCAAAAAGACGTACTTTTATACCCCGCTTTGCAATTTGCCAAGCAGCCTCGCTTCCTGCAAGTCCTGCACCAATCACATTTACTATTTCAGTCATTTAAAATCCTTCTTTCTTTTAACTCTGTGGATCTTCTTTGTAATCACAAGAAACACATTGAATTTGTATACCTTTTTTCAATTTCTTTTCAACAAGCATCTCACTACATTTTGGACATGGTCTATTTATAGGTTTATCCCATGATACAAAATCACATGTAGGATATCGATCGCAACCATAAAAGATTCGTTTTGTTTTACTTTTACGTTCAACAATCTGTCCTTCTCCACAAGATGGACAAGGAACACCGATTTCTTTAACTATTGCCTTCGTATTCCTACATTCAGGAAAATTACTGCAAGCCATAAACTTGCCAAATCGTCCTAGTTTATAAACCATTGGAGAGCCGCAATTTTCACAATCTTCTCCGGTTGGTTCATCTTTTATTACGATTTTCTCCATTTCAGCATCTGCATGCTCCACATGTTTCGCAAAGTCCTGATAAAACCCATCGATTACTTGAACCCATTTAACTTGTCCTTCTTCTACACTATCTAAATCTTTTTCCATTTGTGCTGTAAACTCGATATCCAAAACATTAGGGAAAAACTCTAACACAAGCTGATGTACAATCGTCCCAAGCTCGGTTGGCACAAAGCGTTTTGTTTCTAACGCAACATAGCCTCTTTTTTGAATAGTATCGAGCGTTGGAGCGTACGTAGATGGTCTACCTATACCAAGTTCTTCAAGCGTTTTTACTAATCTCGCCTCTGAATATCTTGGTGGTGGCTGAGTAAAATGTTGTTTTGGCTCAATGGAAAGTGCATTCACTTTATCCCCAACTTCTAGAACAGGTAACAACTTATCTTTGTCCTCTGTTTGGTCGTCGGAACCTTCCACATATAATTTCATAAATCCAGGGAACTTTACTTGCGATCCGTTAGCACGGAAAATAGCTTCTCCATTTTTCAAATCCACCGCAACTGTATCTAGTATTGCAGGAGCCATTTGACTAGCGATAAAACGCTCCCATATTAGTTTGTATAATCGAAATAAATCTTTCGAAAGTATACTTTTTAACTGTTCTGGCGTTCTCAAGATACTTGTCGGTCTGACAGCTTCATGCGCATCTTGCGCTTTCTTAGATTGTTTTTCTTCTTTCTTACTCGTTATATATTCCACACCATATTCATTTTTAATGAATTCATGTGCATCTGTTTTTGCAGATTCAGAGATTCTAGTAGAATCTGTACGCATATAAGTAATTAAACCAACAGTTCCTTCCTTTTTCCCTAAATCAATACCTTCATATAGTTGTTGTGCTAGCATCATTGTTTTTCTTGCACGAAAGTTAAGTTTACGTGCAGCTTCTTGTTGAAGAGAGGAGGTAGTGAAAGATGAAGCTGGATTTCTCTTTCTTTCTTTTTTCACTACATTTGTAACTTCAAACTTTTTACCTTTTATAACATTCATAACTTCTTTTACGTCATTTTCATTTGAAAGTTTTGCTTTATCTTTTTCTGTGCCATAGTACAGCGCATCAAATGCTTTTTTGTTTTTGTCAAACTGGCCTTCAATTGTCCAATATTCTTCTGGAACGAAATTGTTTATTTCATTTTCTCGGTCAATAATTAATCTTAATGCGACAGATTGAACTCTACCAGCTGAGAGACCTTTTTTCACTTTCTTCCATAGAATAGGGCTAATATTATAACCTACCAGACGATCTAATATTCTTCTTGCCTGTTGGGCATCTACTAAGTCCATATCAATCGGTCGTGGATGTTTAAAGGATTCTAATATAGCATCTTTTGTAATTTCATTAAAAACTACTCGGCATTCAGAATCGAGATCAACATTTAAAGCCTTTGCCAGATGCCAAGCAATTGCTTCTCCTTCTCTGTCGGGGTCAGCTGCGAGATAGATTTTTTTCGCTTTTTTTGCAGCATTTTTCAAATCTTGTAAAACGGGACCTTTTCCTCTAATTGTAATATATTTTGGTTCGTAATCATTTTCGACATCTACACCCATCTTACTTCTCGGTAAATCTATAACATGTCCGATGGATGCCTTCACTTTATATTTTTTTCCAAGATAACGTTCAATTGTTTTTGCCTTTGCAGGCGATTCCACAATAACTAAGTAATCCGACATAAATATGCCTCCTTATAGAGGGTAACTCCGCATTTTGCTTCAAAAGAAATACCTGTTGCAAAATGTATAACACATTTCCTACAATTGCAAGGCTTTTCATTTATTTATTTGTTTATTTGTTCATTTTCACATAATTCTTCAAGAATTTGATATCCGTTCCAAATGGGTTTAGCCCCTTCCAATATGAGAAGATGAGGTCCTTTTGACAGAGGAGAATGAATGGATCCTGGGATCGCAAATACTTCTTTCCCATTTTCTAGAGCATGTTCCATCGTAGAAACTGTCCCACTTTTTTCTTTCGCTTCTGTAATTAGTACCCCTTGGGATAAACCACTAATAATTCGATTTCTCATCGGAAAATTCCACTTTTTAGGTGTCATATAAGGAGGATATTCGGTTAATAATAATTGGTTTTTTGACATAATCTTTGCTAATTCTTCATTTTGTTTTGGATAAACATGGAATAACCCTGTACCCAATACTGCAATTGTCTTTCCTCCATGATTTATCGTTATTTCATGTGCCAAAGTATCCGTACCTTTTGCAAGACCACTAATAATAACAAAATTGTTATCAATTAAAGGTGGTAAAATTTTTTCTATACTTTGTCGAGAATAATCGGTTGCTTCACGAGAACCAATAATTGCAAGCTTTTTTTGTATATTTAATAGCTTAATATCTCCCTTTGCATACAGCACTGCTGGAGGATCATAAAGATTTTTTAAACTTAGCGGATACATGGGATCGGTATAAATTATTGGGGTTATTTGGTGTTTTTCATAGATTTGAAGAAATGGGGTTTCTACAAATTTTTTATACATTTCTTGTAACTGTATCGCACGATTATGTGAAATATGGAGAATACCAGAAAGTAAATTAGACTGAATCTTTTCTAACTGAGCTAATGTGGGATTGTATTCAATTAGAGGTTGTAGTTTGTTCATTGGTACAGGAAATACATAATGTAAAGCTAAAAAACGGTTAAGCCACTGTTCGTCTTTATTCTTCAATATGCTCCTCCTTTATATAAAAAAGTACGGCAACACCATTAGATGTGCCGTACTCTTATATTAATGTGTTTTACAAGCGTCGTAAAGACCTGCTTCTTTAATAGCTTCAATTAAAGTCTCACCAATAACAGATGGTGTAGCAGCAACTTTCATTCCTGCATCTTTCATAGCTTTGATTTTACCTTCAGCTGTACCTTGTCCACCAGAGATAATTGCACCAGCGTGACCCATACGTTTTCCTTCTGGAGCTGTTTGACCGCCGATGAATCCAATTACAGGTTTTGTCATATTAGCTTTGATCCATGCTGCTGCTTCTTCTTCAGCAGTACCACCAATCTCACCAATCATAACAACGGCATAAGTTTCTTCATCTGCATTAAAAGCAGTTAAAGCATCGATAAAGTTAGTACCATTTACCGGATCCCCACCAATACCTACAGCAGTTGTTTGACCGATACCAGCTTGTGTTAACTGATGAACCGCTTCATAAGTTAATGTACCAGAACGTGATACAACTCCTACATGACCTTTTGTATGAATATATCCTGGCATAATACCAATTTTACATTCATCTGCAGTAATAACACCTGGACAGTTAGGTCCTACTAAACGAGTTTTCTTACCTTCCATGTAACGTTTCACGTTAACCATGTCTAACACTGGGATATGTTCTGTAATACAGATTGTCATATCTAGTTCAGCATCTACCGCTTCCAAAATTGCATCAGCAGCAAAAGGAGCTGGTACATAGATGACAGAAACGTTTGCGCCAGTTGCTTTTACAGCGTCTTCTACTGTATTGAAAACTGGAACGCCTTCAACTTCAGTACCACCTTTACCAGGTGTAACCCCAGCAACGATTTTAGTACCATATTCAAGCATTTGTTTTGTATGGAAAAGAGCAGTTGAGCCCGTAATTCCTTGAACGATTACTTTCGTATCTTTATTAATATATACGCCCACTTTATGTCCCTGCCTTTCTTATCCTACAAGATTAACGATTTTTTGAGCACCGTCTGCCATTGAGTCAGCAGCGATAATATTTAAGCCAGATTCATTTAATAATTTTTTACCTAAGTCTACATTTGTACCTTCTAAACGTACTACTAATGGCACTGCAAGACCTACTTCTTTCGCAGCAATAATAACACCTTCTGCGATTACGTCACATTTCATGATTCCACCGAAGATATTAACGAAAATACCTTTTACGTTTACGTCAGAAAGGATGATTTTGAATGCTTCAGTTACTTTTTCAGCTGTAGCACCGCCCCCAACGTCAAGGAAGTTTGCGGGTGAACCGCCGTAATAGCTAATTGTATCCATTGTAGCCATAGCTAGTCCTGCTCCATTAACCATACAACCGATATTTCCATCTAAAGAAATATAGCTTAAGTCATATTTAGAAGCTTCGATTTCTTTTGCATCTTCTTCGTCATAGTCGCGCATTTCAAGAATATCAGCGTGACGATATAAAGCATTTGCATCGAAGTTGAATTTTGCATCAAGTGCTAATACGTTGTCATCGTTAGTTACTACTAACGGGTTGATTTCAACGATAGAAGCATCTTTTTCTTTATAAACTTGATATAAACCAAGCATGAATTTAGCTGCTTTGTTAACAAGTTTAGCTGGAATATTCATTTTAAAAGCCATACGACGAGCTTGGAAACCTGTTAATCCTACAACTGGATCGATTTCTTCATAGAATAATTTCTCAGGAGTATTTGCTGCTACTTCTTCGATATCCATTCCGCCCTCTTCAGAGCCCATTAAAGTTACACGAGAAGTTGCGCGGTCTAAAACTAAACCTACATAATATTCTTTTTTAATGTCGCTACCTTCTTCGATAAGTAAACGTTTAATTTCTTTACCTTCTGGACCTGTTTGGTGTGTAACTAACACTTTACCTAAAAGTTCCTTCGCGTATTCACGTACCTCATCTAAATTTTTAGCGATTTTTACCCCACCAGCTTTACCACGACCACCTGCGTGAATTTGCGCTTTAACAACAATAACGCTTGAGCCTAACTCTTTTGCTGCTTTAACTGCCTCTTCAGGTGAGAAAGCCACAATCCCGTTAGAAACTGCTACGCCATATTGTCTGAGGAGTTGTTTACCTTGATATTCATGGATATTCATTTTACATCCTCCAATCAAACTTATGTCCAGTAATTTACTACCTATCTCATTGTAATAAACCACGCACATCTTGTCTACAAAAGTACAATATTTATATTAAACTACGAATATTCGGATATTTTGTCGAATTTAAGAGAATGAATTTGTATTTTTACACATGTGTTAATTAACCAAAAGTATCTAGTAAATTACTAGTTAAATTGGTGGTAAGACACTTGGCATTCGGTATATAGTCACTTTTGGATTGCTTTGGACTGAATATCACTACACCATTACCGTGATTTCTGGATTTGAAAGGTAGTGACCCTTCTCACACAGCACCTCCATACGATTAGTATTTCTTTGCTTATATAAGCAAGGAATGCATCTAAAAAAAGTGATTAATCAACCAACGTGGTATTTTTACTTTTTTCTTTATCTAGTTTATAAACAAAAGAAAATACCTCCGCTACTGCTTGATACAACTCTTCCGGTATAGATTGGTTTATATCCAATTGTCCAAGAAGTTCTACCAAACTTGGATCCTCTTGAATTGGAACATTATTCTCCTTTGCCTTAAGTAATATATTTTCCGCAATCTTTCCTTTTCCTTTCGCTACAACTGTTGGAGCATTTATAATACCTGGTTGGTAGCTTAATGCGACAGCTTCTTTTCGGGAGTGCTTTTCATCTTTCATATCCGTATATCTACTCCTTGCGATTCCTTTGAAAGTAATTTTGAGTTTAGTGAAGAGGATATTTTTTGATCATCAAATGTCTTCACAAATACCCCCGATAGTTTATATCCTACTTTCAAAAGTCCTTCTTTTAGAGATTCTTTCAACATATTCGTAATCGGCTGCAATCGAGCATCATTATTATATAGGGAAATTGTAACAACTCGATTTTGAACTTGCATGTCTACCACTGTTTCTTCTAAAGTTTCTAAATGTAAATAAAACATAATTCTCGCAAAATCCGAATCAATTTTGCCATCCTCTTTCATTCTTCCATTCCACTCAAGTGTTGCATCCATTTTTTTTCCGAGAAATTCTAATGGCACTTGCATTAACAACTGATGTTGGGGGCCATTTTCATTTGATAATATTTGTAACCCATTCATACGATTTAATAGTAAGTTTGCATGATCTTTAAGAGGAGCTGATGCCACTTGATTTTGAATTAACTCTACTAATTGTGGTTTTAACTCTTCAGCAAGTTTTCTTACATCTTCATTTTGAAAGTTAATCTTTGCTTCGTAACTAAATCCCAAATTTTTTAGTACTTCTTTCATGGCATGCTCAAATGCTCTTCCATCTAACTGATTAAGTACATTTTCTTCAGCTTGTTGTAGAGATGTTGAGAAAAATGGATGTGTACTATTTTTACTTAAAGTTATTACTTGTTGAAGCGTTTGACTTATTACTTCTAGGTTTGCACCTTTACCTAATAAGGATAGTAAGTGTTCCTTAGCTGTAAGACCATTCACATCTTTAGAGAATATTGCTTGTTGACTTTGTTCAGCAAATACTTGCACTAACGCATTATTCACCTTTGAAGTTTGAATAGGCTGTCCATTATCTTTTAATAAAGATAATATTTGGTCTTTTTGTTCTGTTGTTAACAAAGATTGAGTGCTTACCCAGTCCCTTAGTTGTGGAATCATTATATTAATTTCATTAACTTGTTTAAAATTAGTCATTATCTCCCCAGCAGAATTAGGTAAAGATGCCGAAACTGAGGGTGGAGTAATATTATTCAAAGCTGCTGTAGACGGCAAGATTTCGGCTTCTTTTAACGCTTGTAACAAAGCTAACTTAGTACTCATGATTGACTGTGGATTTTGTAAAATTTCTATCTGTTTCCCTATTACGGCACCTGCAACTGGCTCTCCAAATGGATCAGAAATTTTTTGCAGTGTTTGAAGCAAATTGTTTTTTACATTGGACGGGATAGACAAATCTTGTTGTAAAGCAACTTTGAAATCTTGAATTTGCGTTTGTAAACTATTAGTAGATTTCCCACTTAATACAGATTCAAATATTTGTTGAGTTAAAGGGAATTTCAACTCGGTCATCTTGCGAATTGCCTCTAACCCTTCTTTCATTGTCACATTTGAAGGGAGCTGCTTTAATAATTGTTCTACTTGGAGTAATAAATCTTTCGAAATTGGCAATTGTTCCTTCAAGTAAAATTGAACAATCGCTTGCATTTCTGTTGTTTTCGAAAGATTCATTGCTTGTAAAAGTTGTTGGGTTTGTTGAGCAAGCGAATTTCCTTGAGTTAGCGGTCCTGAGACTACTTTTAATTGGAGTTCTGGGTCTGATTTCGTCACTTGAAAAAAATGTGCATCTCCAGCTTTTAGGGGAGTTTCAAGCTTTGCAATTACTTTTTGATTGCCGATTTGTACTTCTGCTGTTTGATTGGGAAACAATTTTTTTATGGTTCCGTGAACAACTTGTCCCTCTTTCATAGATGCTTGAGTATTGGTTGAAACCACTTGTGTATTTTTGGATTGTATGGAAGAAAAAGATGTTGAAGACATTAATTCACCTCATTTTTTTAATAAAGATTTAATCGGTTCGAATGTTTTCCTATGATGGATAGTTGGACCGTGCTTATAGATCATTTCTAAATGTTCTTTTGTTCCATATCCTGCATGTTTGTTGAATAGATACTGAGGGTACTCTTCATGTAATTGTTCCATATAGTCATCACGTGCGGTTTTAGCTAATATTGATGCTGCTGCAATCGCCAAACTACTTGCGTCTCCTTTTATTATAGAATGCGTTTTAATATGAATCGGAAGCACCATTGCATCGACTAGAACCACCGAGGGGAGTTCACGTAAGTTTAACACCGCCTCAGTCATAGACTGTTTCGTTGCCTCATAAATGTTAAGTTCATCTATTTTTTCCACAGACTGGAAATGAATATAATAGCTCACTGCATTATTTTTTATTAAAGTAGCTAGTTCGTTTCGTTTCTTTTTAGATAACTGTTTCGAATCATTTAAACCGAGAAGTTGTTCTGTATTTTGGTTTAAGATAACTGCTGCTGTAACAACTGGACCGGCTAATGGACCACGCCCTGCTTCATCAACACCAGCTATTAAATCTGTGGAGGTTTGACAATAACTAGCGTCAAACAAGCACTTCTCTTGATGTTCTAATAATTCTTTTGCAATTTTCTTTTGCTTGTTCTTCCATGTATTTAATAATTTAATAGCCCCACTTCTACCATCCTCTTCTAGTTCTTTCATCCATGGTTCGTATGAAAGAGTAGATTCTAGTTTTTCTTTTATATCTTTTAAGCTTTTCATTTATTTCACTTCAACTTTCTATCTCTCACTTTATGTATCGGTATGTATATTGAAAAATCGAGAAAACCCTTTTCACCAAATGGCAAAAAGGGTAAATTTTCTTTTATTTTGTTACAAAATCAAAGGTTAATCGACCTAGATGGAGGTTACGTATATCTCTTACGATTAGTTCTGCTACTTGATCGTAATCAATTTCACCGCCGTTAGAATAGCATCTTCTTAACTTTCCAATATGATCGAAAGTTACTACTAAGTCTTCACTAACTTCTGTTATTTTATATCTTTCTTCCATTCGCTTTGGATAATACTCTTGTAAAAATCGAAGACCATATACCGCTAAGTCCTCCATATTGATCAATGAATCTTTAATAGCTCCAGTTAATGCCAGTTTATATCCGACTTGTTGATCTTCGAATTTGGGCCATAGAATACCTGGAGTATCTAGTAGTTCAATTTCCCTTTCGACCTTTATCCATTGCTGTTTTTTAGTAAGGCCGGGCGTATTACCAGTTTTCGCTATATTCTTTTTAGCAAATCGATTAATAAGTGTTGACTTTCCGACATTAGGAATTCCAACTATCATTGCACGAATTGCTCGAGGTTTTATACCTCTTTCTTTCATTCGATCCCATTTGGGCTTTAAAAGCTCTTTAGCGGCTTTAAAAACAGCTTGTAGGCCTTTTCCCTCTAATGAGTTAATCGCCACCGTAGGGAGCCCTTTTGAGTCAAAATAGGCTATCCACTTTTTCGTTTCCGATTCATCAGCCATATCCATCTTATTTAATATAAGTAATCTTGTTTTCTGATGTACGACTTCATCAATCATGGGATTTCGAGAAGATAGCGGTAAGCGTGCATCTACTAATTCAAAAATAATATCTACCAGTTTTAAATTCTCAGTTACTTCTCTTCTTGCTTTGGCCATATGACCAGGAAACCATTGAATTGTCATCTAATATCTCCTCCTTTAAAGGATGAGAAAGTATCTTTTTCTTCTACTTTCTAACTTTCAAGTTTACCGGTAACTTCGCATTTACTATTTAACAAAACCAATTTCTTTAAATGGCCAGAAAACAAGATTTGTATTTCCAATAATTTCATTAATAGCAACCAGACCAATAAGTCGACTATCTTTACTGTATCTTCGGTTATCCCCCATTACAAAAATATAACCTTCTGGAATTTTATCCACCTGGGCAGCAGTCTCTTGTAAAGTGAAGTCATCCGTTAAAGTTCCTTCGGTGATCTCGCTTTTGTATTGATCTAAATATGGTTCAGCAATTGGTTTTCCGTTTATATATAGCTGATCATTTTTATATTCAACAGTATCACCAGGAAGTCCTATTACACGTTTAATGTAATTCTTTTGCTCTGGAGCATGAAATACAACTATATCAAAACGATGTGGTTCACCAATCATGTAACCAATTTTATTCACAACCATCCGGTCACCATTTTTTAAAGTCGGCATCATCGAATCACCGTCTACTACTATTGGTGTAAATAAAAAGAAACGAATAATTGCGGCAATACCAAATGCAATTAAAAGTGCTTTGGACCATTCCCATAACTCGTTCTTTTCTTTCTTCACTCGTTCCATCAACTTGCCCCCTTTATATACTCTCTTTATTGTACAAGGAAATTCTATTTCAAGCAAAAAGAAAAGTAATAATTTTATTTTTAGTAAATATTTCAGAACTTTTTGTGACAACGAAAAAAATGTCTTAGAGCAACCAATTGAAATGTGAAAGCAACTGATTCTACTGGGAGAGCAACCATTTGAACAATTCGGCTAAGAAAAACGCAAGCGTCCTTTAAGAGCATCCTTTCCTCACCGTTTCCAGAGTACTTTGGACGAAACATTCACTACACTATTATCGTTGGAATGTTTATCTGGAAGTGACTGCGTCACTTCCAGATAAACTTTTTTCGGTAATCTTGTGGCGGATGTTTGTCCGTCGCTCTCTTGAAATTTGTAAGGACATAATGCGTTTGGTTTGGATAATTAGTGAAAAAATACTTTCCTACTCAGTTGAAAAGCGGACGAAGATACAATTTCGTCCGCTCATGCCTTCTCTATTTATTGATGCTGCCTATTTTTCTCAAATCCCACGGGATTACTCGTATTATTAAGTTTAAATGCTCAACTAAAAAGTTAAAAACTGTCATAGAGCTATATTTTTTTCCGATGCACAAAAAATTTTAAAAAGCAACAACGATTGGGCTAAATCTTCTTGTTAGTACTACTCACTTTATGGATTGAAGTGAAAGGTGGCGACTCCAGACGGAGGCCAGCAGGATGTTGGTCTCGAAGGCGTTGCCACACGATGTGGCGCTCTTAGCCTTCGTTCCTCTGTGAGACAGATGAGCCATCACAACGTACGCGTAGCGGCGGTGACGGCTCATCACTCACCCCGCGGAACGCGTCCACCTGAAACGGAAATCCCCGGTATCTTATCTTTACTATTTCCAGAGGGCTTTGGACGAAACATTAGCTACACTATTACCGTTGGAACTTTAGTGGAGACTGCGTCACTTCACAATCCATTTTTCCGGAAATCTTGTGGCAGATGTTTGTCCGCCGCCATTGTCGTTTGGATAATGTGAAAATAAATCCTTTCCTATCCTTTTAAAAGCGGACGAAGATACAATTTCGTCCACTAAAGCTTCTTTAGCAATGGATACTATCTATTGTAATTCGAGACCAAGTACTCGAGCGTAGTTAAGGAAGCGGTAAGATGTTTGCTTCCAGGAAACTAACCTGTTCATGGCATAAACTCTTAAATAAAAAAATGTTGTAGCAAAAGTGGTTTCACTTTTACTACAACATTTACATTTTTACTATTAGCGACGTTCTTTAATGCGAGCCGCTTTACCGCGTAGTTCACGTAAGTAGTACAATTTAGCACGACGAACTTTACCACGACGAATAACTTCTAAGTTTGCAATTTTTGGAGTGTGTACAGGGAATGTACGTTCAACACCAACGCCAGAAGAAATTTTACGAACTGTGAAAGTTTCGCTAATTCCGCCTCCACGACGTTTAATTACAATACCTTCGTACATTTGGATACGTTCACGAGTTCCCTCTACAACCTTAACGTGTACACGAACAGTGTCACCTGGGCGGAATGTAGGAAGATCCGTACGTAATTGCTCTTTAGTGATTTCTGAAATAATGTTTTGCATTTTTTTCTCTCCTTGTATAGAATGCTCTTACACTCATTAACTGTTGCAGCGGAACACCCAAAATGCGCACTTCACATAGAAGTACATAGTAGAATATAACATACCTCATTGCTGTATGCAATAAATTTTAATAAGTTTCAACTACTTCAATTTATTAATCATCTCTTTATCCAAATCACTTAATTGGATTTGTTCTAGAAGTTCCGGTCTTCTACTTAATGTTCGTTTCAAAGACTGTTCTCTTCTCCATTTTTCAATCGCCGCATGATTTCCTGATAATAATACATCGGGCACTTTGTATCCTCGATACTCTACTGGTCGTGTATAGTGTGGATGCTCCAGTAAACCGGTTGAAAATGAGTCCTTTTCATGTGATTCCGCATTCCCTAAAACATTGGGTAAAAGTCTTACAACGCTATCGACAATCGTCATTGCAGCAAGTTCTCCACCTGTTAACACAAAATCTCCTAAAGAAATTTCATCCGTTACAAGATGTTCTCGAATCCGTTCATCATAACCTTCATAATGTCCGCAAATGAATATTAGCTCCTCTTCAAGTGCAAGTTCCTCTGCTTTGCGCTGCGAGAAACGTTCTCCTTGAGGACAGAGTAAAATAATGCGTCTCTTTTGTTCTGTGTTTGTAGTAAGCGAATCAATTGCATTAAAGAGGGGTTCTGGCTTTAATACCATTCCGGCTCCACCACCATAAGGATAATCATCTACCTGGTGATGTTTGTTTCCGGAAAAGTCTCGAAAATTTACTACATTTAGTGATACTTCATTCTTTTCCTGAGCTTTTTTCAAAATGGAAGTATTAAAAACACCTGTAAACATTTCCGGAAAAAGCGAAAGAATGTGAATGTTCATCATGATAACAAACCTTCTAATACTTCAATGATAATTTTTTTATTATCAATATCCACTGACCTAACTACATCTTCAATATATGGTATGTAATGTGTTTTCCCTTTTTCAGGTTGAACAGCCCAAACATCATTCGCACCTGTTTGAATGATTTCAGTGATTTTACCTATCGTTTCACCATCTATCGATTCAACTGTGCATCCAATTATTTCATGAAAGTAGAATTCATTTTCTTCTAAATCTGAAAGGTCCTTTTCAGATACTTTTAATACCGCATCTCTAAAAACCTCTACATCTTTTAGCAATGAATACCCTTCGAATGTTAATAAATCAAAGTTCTTATGCTTTCGATGACTAGCAACTTTTACGATAATCGGTTTTGATCCATCCGCCTTGTAAAGTCCAAGTTCACTTCCAACTTCGTAGCGCTCATCAGGAAAGTCAGTCGTAGATATAACACGAACCTCTCCCCAAATGCCATGTGTATTCACTATTTTACCAACGTTATACCATTCCACAATGTTACCTCCCTATCAAAAAAGGAAGAACAAAGTGTTCTCCCTTTTTGTACATTAATCTTGAATGTCGACATATGTTTTTTTCTTTTGGTGACTGCCTGCTGCTGAGTAAACAATAGTACGAATGGCTTTCGCTACCCGTCCTTGTTTGCCAATTACTTTCCCCATATCTTCAGGATGAACAGATAGCTTATAAACTATACGGTTTACGCTTTCTTCTTTTTCAATCTGAACCTTATCTGGATAATCAACTAATGGTTTTACGATTGCTTCGATCAGCTGCTTCACATTGTCCCCTCCGATTATTTGCCGAGTTTTGCGTTATGGAATTTTTCCATAATTCCTTGTTCTGAGAACAAGTTACGTACTGTATCAGATGGTTTCGCACCGTCTTGAAGCCATTTTAACGCTAATTCTTCGTTAATTTTAACTTCAGCTGGTTTAGTAAGTGGGTTGTAAGTACCTACTGTTTCAATTTGACGACCATCACGTGGAGCGCGAGAGTCTGCTACTACAATACGATAGAAAGGAGATTTTTTTGCTCCCATACGTTTTAAACGAATTTTAACTGCCATTTTTATTGCACCTCCGAATAGTTTCACACAAGATAGTATATTATCAAGCTTTTATTTGTTTGTAAAGTGTTTTTTCTTAACACCCTATTTTTTTCTGGGAAATTTATTTAAAAAGAGAGTCTAAACCGGGCATTTTCATCTTTTTCTTTCCCTTTGATTGCATGTTTGTCATTTGTTTCATCATTTTTTTCATATCTTCGAATTGTTTTAATAATCTGTTGATGTCTTGAATCGTTGTACCAGATCCTTTTGCAATTCGTTTTTTTCTCGGACCATTAATAATTTCAGGAGTTGTTTTTTCTTTTGTCGTCATGGAGTAAATAATCGCTTCTACACGATCCATTTGTTTTTCATCGACCTTCGCATTTTCCAATCCTTTAATTTTACCTGCTCCTGGAAGCATTTTTAAAATTTCGTCTAATGGTCCCATTTTTTTCACTTGGCTAATTTGTTCTAAAAAGTCATCAAATGTAAAAGACTGCGTGCGGAATTTTTCTTCTAATTCCTTCGCTTTCTCTTCATCAACATTCGCTTGAGCTTTTTCGATGAGAGACATCATATCTCCCATTCCTAAAATACGTGAAGCCATTCGTTCTGGATGGAATGGTTCCAACGCATCCATCTTCTCACCCATACCAACAAACTTAATAGGCTTTTGAGTAACCGAGCGAATCGACAAAGCAGCCCCGCCTCGGGTATCTCCATCAAGTTTGGTTAGAACGACACCTGTAATACCTATTGTTTCATTAAAATTATTCGCTACATTGACAGCATCTTGCCCTGTCATAGCATCAACAACTAAAAACACTTCATCCGGTTCTTTGATTGCGCGAATATCTTTTAACTCTTGCATTAGTGTTTCATCAATATGAAGTCGACCCGCGGTGTCAATGATAACGACATCATTATGCTCTTCTTTTGCATGATCTATTGCTTGTTTCACAATTTCCACAGGTGAAATATCAGTACCTAAAGAAAATACAGGCAAAGATAATTGCTTCCCTAATGTTTCAAGTTGCTTAACAGCCGCTGGACGATAAATATCGGCAGCTACAAGTAATGGCTTTTTGTTATACTTTTTTCGAAGTAAACTTGCGAGTTTACCAGTAGTTGTCGTTTTACCTGCACCTTGTAATCCGACCATCATAATAACAGTTGGTGGTCTCGTTGAAAAAGATATTTGACTTTGCTCTCCACCCATTAAAATTGTAAGTTCGTCTTTTACAATTTTAATGACTTGTTGACCTGGAGTTAAACTCTTCATCACATCTTGACCAACCGCACGTTCTGAAACATTTTTGACGAATTCTTTTACAACTTTCAAGTTTACGTCTGCTTCAAGAAGAGCATATCGAACGTCTCTCATCATTTCTTTTACGTCTGCTTCAGAAATCTTCCCTTTACCTTTGATTTTCTGAAGCGTTCCTTGGAGTCGCTCAGCTAATCCTTCAAATGCCATGCATGCTCGCCTCCTAATCCCATTCTTTTAATTGATTAATGAGTTGAATCAGTGTTTTTTCAGATGATTGATCCTTTGCCAAAAGCAGCAGCTGCTCGACTGTATCTTGTCGTTTTTGAAACTTAGTAAAAAGATTTAGTTTTTCCTCATACTCTTCTAACATTGCTTCAGTACGACGAATATTATCATATACTGCTTGCCTAGAAATATCGTATTCTTCCGCGATTTCTCCGAGTGATAAATCATCTAAATAATAAAGCTGCATATAGCTTCTTTGTTTATCTGTTAATAAAGCTTGGTAAAAATCGAAGAGAAAATTCATACGAGTCGTTTTTTCAATCATTCCCATCTCTCCTTACCAATTCAATTGCACCTCGGCGTAACTGCGTCCAGATTTTCAATTGTGCATGCACAATTGAATCCTTTCAAAGTCTATAACATTCGCCGGAAGCAAAAGAATTTGTGAGCGTTTGGATTCTCACTCAATTATAATTGTCATCCTCTAGTTTAGTAATAGAGGATGTATCTGTCAAGTAAAACTACTTGTCTGTTTCGTTTTCACTTTCAAGTTCCAGTCCTTCTGCAAATAGACCGTATACATATCTCTCTGAATCAAACGGCTGTAAATCATCCATTTGCTCACCTAGCCCAACAAACTTCACAGGAATATGAAGCTTTGTACGAATAGCGAGTACAATACCCCCTTTTGCAGTACCATCTAGCTTGGTTAACACTATTCCCGTAACATTTGTTGCTTCTTTGAAAGTTTGTGCTTGCACAAGCGCATTTTGCCCCGTTGTAGCATCGAGTGCTAGTAAAACTTCGTGAGGGGCATTCGGAATTTCACGTGAAATAACACGATGAATTTTTTCTAACTCATTCATTAAGTTAACTTTGTTTTGTAAGCGTCCAGCAGTATCACATATTAACACATCTGCATTACGTGTTTTTGCGGCTCTTATGGCGTCGTACATTACAGCGGCAGGATCTGAACCTTCCGCTTGCTTAATCACTTCTACACCTACTCTATCGCCCCAAACTTGAAGTTGGTCAATAGCACCCGCACGGAATGTATCCCCTGCAGCAAGCATAACTTTTTTACCTTCACTTTTTAGACGATGTGCTAGTTTCCCTATGGTGGTTGTTTTCCCTACACCATTTACTCCAACAAATAAAATAACGGATAATCCATCCTTCTCGAGTTGAAGCTCTGTTATATTTTCTTCTCCAGCTTCATAAATTTCCACTAGTTTTTCAGAAATAACAGATTGAATGCTTGCAGTATCTTTTATATTTTTGCGTTGAACTTCAAAACGTAATGAATCCATTAGTTCTGAAACTGTTTCAAAACCAACATCTGCTTGTAACAATATTTCTTCCAATTCTTCAAAAAAATCTTCATCTACTTTACGATATTTAGCCACAAGATCATTTACTTTTGAAGTAAATTGATTTCTTGTTTTAGCTAAACCTTCTTTGAATTTATTCGTTACCGATATTGTCTCTTCGATTTCTTCATGCGTTCCAAGCATTTTTTCTTTAAACTTCTTAAAAAAACTCATATTTAAGCTCCTTTATTTCACTTTATGTTACTAATTCCTCTTCCAGTTTAACCGAAACTAATTTTGAAATACCCGATTCTTGCATCGTAATACCATATAAGACATCTGCACCTTCCATTGTTCCCTTACGATGAGTGATCACAATAAATTGTGTATTATGACTGAATTTTTTCAAATAATTACTATAACGAGTAACATTTGCTTCGTCTAGGGCAGCTTCCACCTCATCAAGAATACAGAATGGTACAGGACGTGTATGAAGTATAGCAAACAATAAAGCAATAGCAGTTAGTGCACGCTCTCCTCCAGATAAAAGAGTTAGGTTTTGTAACTTTTTACCCGGGGGTTGTGCAATAATATCAACCCCAGTATCAAGTAGTGAAGTTGGATCCGTTAAAACCAAATCTGCTTGACCTCCACCAAAAAGCTCCCTGAAAACTACTTTAAAATGCCTTTGAATTTCATTAAATGTGGTTTCAAAACGGATTGTCATTTCTTCATCCATTTCTTTTATCACTTCATGTAATGTTTCTTGTGCAGAAAGTAAATCTTCCCGTTGCTCTGTCAAAAATGAATGGCGTTCACTAACCTGTTCATATTCTTGTATTGATCCTAGATTAATCGGACCCAATTCCTCAATGGAACGTTTCAATAAGGTGACTTTTTTACGTGCAAGATGTTCTTCCATCTCAAAAGGAAAATCGCGCTCTGCTTCTTCTAAAGTTAACTCGTAGGACTCTTCTAAGTGATTTTGTAAAGTATTCATCTCAACTTCTAATTTACTTAGTTTTATTTCCAAAGAGCGCTCTTCATTTGTTAGAATTTCCGCTTGTTGTTGATGTTCTTTTAGAGTGCTTTCTGCCAGATTAATATTTTGAACAATCTCCACTCTACTCGTTTTTGCAACTTGAATTCGCTCGATTAACTGATCTTTTGTCAATTTATGTCGAGCAATTAGATTCGTTAATTCTTCTGGTGATTGACCTGCTTGATCGTCATTCTCATACCATGCTATTTCTTTTTGTAATGTATCTATTTTCTCAGTACTAGATTGTATCATATTTACGAATTGGTTTTTTTCCCGTTCTGCTTGCGTAACTTGTTCGTTAACAACTGCAATTTGAGATAATAACTCACCTAATTCATTTTGGAATTTGTCTTTTTCTTCAATCGATTGCATTTTTAGTTGTTGTAATTCATCAATCGTACTTTGAATAGAGGCTAAAGCTTCTTTTATCTCCGCACTTCTATAGGTTGTCTTTTCTTTTTTCCGAACTAAGTCAGATTGAAGATTAACTTTTTCAGTCTTCTCTTCATCGTATTCCATTAATTGAGCTGTGAGTCTAGAAATAATTGCAGTACATTCTCTCGTTTCAGAAAGTAATTTAAGCTCTTCTCCTCTTAAATTCTCTCCGGCAAGCCTAGTTTCTTCTAACTTTATTCTCAATATTTGTACTTCTTGTTTTTTGGAAGAAACAGATTTTTCTGCTTGTAAAACTGATTTTTCTAATTCTACTAATTTATCATTTAGCTGTTCCAATTCAATTTTACGTGTAAACAAAGATGATTGTTGCTTAACAGATCCACCTGTTAATGAACCACCCGCATTCACAACATCACCATCTAATGTTACAAAACGGAATTTAAACTGCAAGCGAGATGCCATCTCATTTGCACCCTTTAAATCTTTTGCAATAATAATATTTCCGAGAAGGTTTTCCACAATAATTTGATACCCATCATTATAATTAACAAGTTTATCTGCTGTATTTACAAAAGAAGGATGTTGACTAATAATCGATAAAGTTTGCTCATTTAATTTACGAGATTTCATAACTTGAAGTGGTAGGAATGTCGCTCTTCCAACTCTTTTCTTTTTCAACCATTCAATTGCCACCCGTGCGTCTTGGCTAGTATCTGTGATTATATGCTGGGACTGTTGCCCAATAGCAGTATCGATGGCATTCATATAAGTATGTGGAATATGAATTAACTCTGCTACCGCACCATGAATTCCACTCAACTCTTTGTTATCACGTGCAATTAAAACTTCCTTTACCCCTTGAAAAAAACCTGAAAACTCAGATTCTAATTCTTCTAATGAGTCTTTTCTAGCCTGCATTTGATGCTTCATTTGATAAGCTTTTTGCAACATTGTTTGTTGCTCTTCAAATCCTTGCTCAAGCTGTTCAGCTATTTCACGTTTTGTTTTGTAATCGAGCAGCTTTTGCTCTAACTCTGTCTGACAAGTTGTAAGCAATTGATCTAATTCATTTTTACGAATTGTCAGCCTCTCTAATTCTTCTTTTATATCTCGATAATCTGCCATCATTTTTTCAGAAGAAACAAGTTCAAATTGAAGTTGCTGCTCCATATGTTTCATTTCGTTCTTCATAGTAGCTTCTTCATTTAACAAATCAATATAAGTGGTTTTTAGATCGTCTATCTCTTCTTCTAATTCCGAGGCAGATTTACTTAAAACTGTATCAATTTGAAGCTTTTTTGATCGAAGCTCTTTTAAAAGAATTTGTTTTTCTGATTTAGATACATTATTTTCTTTTAGTTGGATTTCTAGTGTTTCAAGCTTTTCTTGTTCTTCTGTTAGAGCTTTTCTTAGCTGAGAAATTTGTTGACTCGCATTTTGCTTTTTCTCCGCAAGTAAAAGTTTTCTACCTTCTAAACGTTCTAATTCGGAACTTACATCTACTAATTCACTTTGCCCAACATCCAATTTTTCATCTACATCAGACATTACTTTTCTATTTGTTTGAATTCGAGTTTCAATTTCTTTTATTTGTAACAATAGAGATTTTTTTGTTACGTCAAGTGCTTGCAATTTTGTATGTAATTCTTTGCTCTCCTGAACAAATAGTCTTAAATCATGCGCGATTACTGCAATTTCAATGTCTTTTAACTCTTCGGACATCCTCAAATAGTCTGAAGCAAGCGAAGACTGTATTTGAAGAGGTTCCATCCGACTATCTAATTCATGTAAAATATCTAACACTCGATTTAAATTGTCATCAGTCTCAATAAGTTTAAATTCTGCTTTCTTTTTACGTTGTTTATATTTAAGAACTCCAGCAGTTTCCTCAAAAATAGTTCTTCTTTCTTCAGGTCGGCTATTTAAAATTTCATCCACTCGACCTTGTGAAATGATAGAAAAAGCTTCTTTTCCAAGGCCAGAATCCATAAATAGATCTGTGATATCTTTTAATCTACACGTTTGCTTGTTTAATAAATATTCACTATCTCCCGAACGAAATACTCTTCTAGTTACACTAATTTCTGCAAAATCAAGTGCGACCCGTTGATCGGTGTTATCCAATATTAATGTAACTTCGGCGAAATTTAATGCTTTTCTTGAATCGCTTCCTGCAAAAATAACATCTTCCATTTTTGCACCACGTAGAGATTTAGCAGATTGCTCTCCTAATACCCATCGAATTGCATCTATTACATTACTTTTCCCACTACCATTAGGTCCTACTACAGCAGTTACTCCAGGAACAAAATCTATTCCAATTCGGTCAGCAAATGATTTAAATCCTATTATTTCTAATCGTTTAAGGAACAAATTTATTCCTCCCGTTCATGGTCCTTTAATGCAAGTATTGCAAGTCTTGCTGCTTGTTGTTCTGCTTCTTTTTTTGATCGTCCTTTACCAATTCCAAGTTCCCTTGTGTTTAACAAAACACGAGAAACAAAAGTACGGTTATGCGCTGGTCCTTTTTCCTCGACTATTTCATAACTTAACATGCCATTATTTTGTTGCTGAATAACTTCTTGTAATTGACTTTTATAATCCATCACATGCGAAAAAGCACCGAGTTCGATTTTAGGGAATACAACCTTTTCTAAAAATAATACAACTGTTTCTAATCCCTGATCTAAGTATAAAGCACCGATAAATGCCTCAAAAACGTCCGCTAGTAAAGCTGGTCTTTCGCGTCCACCTGTTAGCTCTTCTCCTTTTCCAAGCAATACATATTTCCCAAAGTTTAACTCATTGGCAAATATTACAAGAGATGGCTCACAAACAATTGCCGCTCGGAGTTTTGTTAGTTCTCCTTCACTCATACCCGTGTATTGTTGAAATAAATATTGAGAAACAGACAATTCTAAAACGGCGTCACCTAGGAATTCAAGTCGCTCATTATCGGTAAAAAATTTCCGTCGATGCTCATTCACATAGGATGAATGCGTAAAAGCTTGATACAATAATGTTGGGTTATCAAATTGAACTTCGAAATATTGTTGAAATTGTACAAATTGTTCTTTTACACTTTCAGGGAAAACTGTTTTTTTCGGATGTATACTTTTACGATTTACTTTCATGAATAATCTGCCTTCCTAACTTAACATGTATGCTCTTTAGTTTACCTGTTTATATAGCATTGTGCAAAAAGAAATAGAGACGTTCTATCACTATTCACAAGGAATAGGTAGAACGTCTCTTCCGCTATTTAATTTTATTTGGCATAGCGTAAAAACGACACTAAATAAATTTAAAGCCTACGGCGGATGTCACGGGTTTTGAATCTGGCAAGCTAGATTCGAAAATCCTATTACAAATACGCCAAGGCGTATTTGATCTTAGCTTTGTTTGCTTTCAATATAGCTAACTGCACTACCTACAGTTGAAATGTTTTCAGCATCTTCATCTGAAATTTCCATATCGAACTCATCTTCAAGTTCCATAACTAATTCAACAACATCAAGAGAGTCTGCACCTAAATCATCACGGAAAGATGCTTCTAATTTTACTTCGCTTTCATCTACACCTAGACGATCCACGACTACTTTTGTAACACGTTCTAAAACTGTTGACACATTTGTCACCTCCCCTCAATGATTATACAAAAAACTCCACCTTAAGGAAAGAGCATTTCTTTTCAAACTGAATGAAAACGCTAGTTATTCATATACATCATATAAGCTTTAGGCAAACAATGATGAATGCAAAGCTATCTCATCAGTAGAATTTACATATACATGCCGCCGTTAACATGTAGAGTTTGACCAGTTATATAGTTCGCATCATCTGAAGCTAAAAACGCTACTGCTTTAGCAATATCCTCTGGATTACCGAACTTAGAAAGTGGAATTTGACTTAACATTTGTGTTTTCACTTCTTCTGGAAGTGCTTCGGTCATGTCTGTTGTAATAAAACCAGGTGCGACAGAATTTACTGTAATATTACGGCTAGCTAGCTCCAAAGCAGTTGACTTAGTTAAACCGATTACCCCTGCTTTTGCAGCAACATAGTTTGCCTGCCCTGCATTTCCGGAAACACCAACAATAGAGGTAATATTGATAATACGCCCATGACGTTGCTTCATCATTTGTCGAGTTACCGCTTTTGTGCAAAGAAAAACACCTTTTAAGTTTGTGTCTATCACATCGTCCCATTCTTGTTCTTTCATACGCATAAGTAGATTATCGCGCGTAATTCCAGCGTTGTTTACTAAAATATCAATCGTCCCAAATTGCTCTAACGTTGCACTAACTAAACTTTGCACATCTTCTGCTTGATCTACATTTGCTTGTATCACAAATGCCTCTCCACCAAGAGCTTTAATTTCTTCTACAACTGCTTCTGCTTTATCTTTACTTCCACTATAGTTAACCGCTACTTTTGCACCTTCTTTTGCAAGATAAAGTGCGATATCTTTCCCTATTCCACGTGATGCACCTGTTACGATTGCTGATTTACCGTCTAATTTACCCATGCTTAACATCCCCTAATTCAGTAATTACTTGTTGCAACGTTTCCTCATCAAAGACGCAATAAGTAGTAACAGAACGATCGATTTTTTTCACTAATCCACTAAGTACTTTTCCAGGTCCACATTCGATAAATATAGTTACACCAAGCTGGATCATTTCCTGCACAGATTCTTCCCATCGTACTGGTGAATATAGTTGTTCGACTAGTAAATTTTTCATATTCGAAGCTTCTGTTACCGGTTGTGCTGTAACATTTGAAATGACGGGCGTTTTAGTGTCCTTTAATGTAATAGCTGAGATAGCAGTATCTAATTTATGTGCCGCAGGTCTCATTAATTCAGAATGGAATGGTCCACTTACTACTAATGGTATCGCTCTTTTTGCACCCATTTCTTTCGCTTTAGCTGATGCTAATTCCACTCCAGAAGCTGTTCCGGAAATAACAATTTGTCCCGGGCAATTCAAATTGGCTACTTGCACAGTTTCCCCACTTTTGGAAACTTCCTTCGTCACTTCCACTAAAGTATCTTTATCTAAGCCTAAAATAGCAGCCATGGCCCCTTCACCAGCTGGTACTGCTTCATTCATATATAAACCTCTTTGGTGAACTAATAAAACGGCATCTTCAAAACTTAGAACATTTGATGCAACAAGTGCTGAATATTCTCCTAAGCTATGACCTGCTGTATAATTTGGCGAAATTCCAGCTTCCAATAGTTGTTTTGCAATCATAGTACTTGTCGTAAGTAAAGCAGGTTGGGCGTGATATGTTTTCGTCAATTCCTCCGCGGGTCCTTCTAGCATAATGTTAGAGAGTGAAAATCCTAATACATCGTCTGCTTGGTCATAGTATTTTTTACTATCTTGGTTACTTTCAATAAGTTGTTGACCCATTCCAACTGATTGCGAGCCTTGTCCTGGGAAAATAAATGCTATTTTAGTCATTAGATAATTCCTTTCGTAAAGTACTTTGAATAATTCCACAAACATCATATTCTACCATTGTTCTCGCTTGTCGAATAGCATGAAAAATAGCATTAGCATTGGATGAACCATGCGCTTTTATGACAGGAGCCTTTAAACCAAATAAACCCGCTCCGCCATATTCTGAGTAGTCTAATTTAGTTTTCAATCCTCGCAGTTCATCTTTTACTAAAAGTGCAGATATCTTCGTTTTCATTGAAGTATTAAAAGCCTCTTTTAACAAAGTGAAAATTCCAGATGCCGTTCCTTCAATCGATTTCAATACCATATTACCAGTAAATCCATCTGTTACGACAACATCTGCAACACCGGTCAATAAATCTCTAGATTCTACATTTCCAACGAAATTTATTGGAGCTTCTTTTAATAATGCAAATGCTTCTTTTGTAAGTTCGTTTCCTTTTTTATCTTCCGTACCTATATTTAACAATCCAACTCGCGGTTTTGTAATTCCACGAACCTTTTCGGCATAGACACTACCCATGACTGCAAACTGGGCTAAGTGTTCCGGTTTCGCATCCGAATTTGCCCCTAAATCTAGCATAACAAAACCTTTACCATCAAGAGTAGGCAAAGTCGGAGCAAGTGCAGGGCGATCTACCTGATCTATTCGCCCAACAATAAATAAACCAGCTGCCATTAAAGCACCTGTATTTCCAGCAGATACACATGCATCCACTTCTCCATTTCTCACTGCTTCCGCCATTTTTACCATGGAAGAGTTTTTCTTTTTTCGGACGGCACGTACTGGTTCATCTGTTCCTTCAATAACCTCATCCGTATGTATCACTTCTAATCGATCATGTTCAGTTACTAAGGAAGATAGTTTTTCTTTATCACCATATAATTGAATATGTAGATCATCAAATGCTTGTAATGCTTGGTATACCCCTTTTACTATTTCATGCGGGGCATTGTCTCCACCCATTGCATCAATTGAAATTTTCATATGTCATCACCTTATTTAAGAATTTGTCACTCTATACATGCTGAATTGACCAACAAACACAGTGTCATTTTCCACTTTACTTGTTACTTCAATAAGTGTCGTGTTTTTTTCCATATCATTTGAAATTACTATTGCTTTCGCAATTACTCTGTCGCCAGACTTAACTGGTTTTACAAATGTAATTGTAGATTTCCTTGTAAGCGCAAGCTCATCATTTATTACAGCAACCGCTAATGAATTTGCCTGAGCAAATAAATGATGGCCTCTAGCAATTCCATTTCTCGCAAACACATGATCTTTCGTAATATCCAATAATGAGATGGCTTGTCTGTCTAAATCAATGTCAATAATTTCTCCTATTACCTCATCAATTGGAAGTGATTTCACTTCTTCTCCAAAATTATCTGTAGCGACAGATTTTATCCGTTCACGCAATTCCGGAATAGAAAGTTCCATTCGATCTAGACGAATCGTCTGCACACTCACTTTAAATGTGGAAGCTAAATGTTCATCTGTAATAAATGGGGTTTTATCTAACGTATCTAAAAGTAGTTTTTGTCTTTCTTTTTTTGTATATTTCATCCAATCACCACCATTTTAGCACTTGGTACTAATATCAGTATATAAATATTAAAAAAAGAATGCAAGAATTGATTCAAATTCATTCTTGCATTCACTTATTATTTTTTATATTTTCCCTCATATATTTATTCGCAAGAAAAACGCAAGCGTCCTTTAAGTACATCTAGTCATCACTAATTCCTGAGTGCTTTGGACGAAACATTAGCTACACTATTACCATGGAGCTTTGTGGATGGAGAAGTAACTGCGTCATTTCTCCATCCATTTTCCCGGTAATGTTGTGGCGGATGTTTGTCCGTCGCCCTCTTGGAATATGTGAAGATATGATACGTTTTGTTTGGATAATAAGAGAAAAAATACTTTTCCTACTCTTTTAAAAGCGGACGAAGATACAATTTCGTCCGCTCAAACCTTCTTTAACAATGGAAACTATCTATTTTCCTCCAATACCCCTACTCTAATAGCACCAACGATTCAAGTCGATGTACTTTAAAAGGAAAAACTCTCAAGATCAAAGCCTTACGATTACAGTATGGCATGATCACTACGTTCACTTAAACTTTTTCTATCCTCTTATCGATAGCTGGGCTAAATCTTCTTTTTAGATAGTACTCACTTAATGGATTGAAGTGAAAGGTGGCGACTCCAGAGGGATGTGTGAGACAGATTAGCCATCACAAACGAACGCGTTAGCGACGGTATGGCTAATCGCTCACCCCGCTAAACGCGCTCCCCTGAAACGTAAATCTACCTATTCCTACCATAAAAAGTTTATATGCGCTCCTATTCCGGAACAAAAAAATATATCATTCGTTCAAAAATCTGAACTTAATCTATTCTTTCCCCGTCTAAAGCTTTGGAATTTATTAATATTGTGCGAAGATATTTCATTTCTTCTGACTTCCAAAATTCGTCCGAGTTCAATAGCCTTTCCGCATCTACTTTTGCCGTATTTAACGCACGATAATCATGTACCAGATCCGCTACTTTAAATTCAGGCAACCCACTTTGCTTTCTTCCGAAAAAATCACCAGGACCTCGCAATTCTAAATCTTTCTCCGCCAAAACAAATCCGTCATTTGTTTCTGTCATAGACGTCATTCGTTCTTTTCCTTCTTCGGATTTTGGGTCTGCTAGCAATATACAATAAGACTGATGCTCTCCACGACCAACTCGTCCTCTTAACTGGTGAAGCTGTGCAAGTCCAAAACGCTCTGCATCAAAGATAATCATAAAAGTAGCATTTGGTACATTCACTCCAACTTCTACAACTGTTGTGGAAACAAGTACTTTTACATTCCCTTCCGAAAAGTCTCTCATAACTTGCTCTTTTTCGTCAGGATGAAGGCGACCATGCATTAATCCTACAGAGTATTCCGCACCAAAATCAGAGGACATCATATTGTACACATCTACAGCATTTTGAACATCCAGTTTTTCTGATTCCTCAATAAGTGGACAGATGATATAGGCTTGTCTACCATTCGCTAATTCTTTTTTTAGGCGCACAATAATTTTTTGGAGTTGATCATGCTTCATCCAATGTGTATCTATTTTCTTCCGTCCAGCAGGCATTTCGTCAATAATCGATACATCCATTTCACCAAAGGCAGTAATCGCTAAAGTGCGAGGTATCGGAGTTGCCGTCATGAATAACACATCCGGATCTTCCCCTTTTTCCTTTAGCACTCTACGTTGTTCTACACCAAATCGATGTTGTTCATCTGTAATTACTAAGCCTAGTTTTTTAAATGTAACATCTGGTTGAATCAAAGCATGCGTACCTATTAACAAATCAATATTTCCTGTTTCTAAATTTTCTAATACTGCTCGACGTGCCTTTACTTTTGTTGAACCTGTGAGCAGTGCGATTCGAATACCGATTGGAGATAGCCATTCATCTAGTGAACTAGCATGTTGCTCCGCTAGAATTTCAGTTGGTGCCATCAGAGCCCCTTGAAATCCAGCAGTAATTGCAGCGTACAAACAAATAGCTGCAACGATTGTTTTCCCTGACCCTACATCGCCCTGCAACAGACGATTCATTCGATGGGGCTCTTTCATATCTCGACAAATTTCATTCACTACTCTTTTTTGGGCTTGAGTAAGTTCATACGGTAGCGATTCAATTAGCTTTTTAACTAAATCGTTATTGAATGCAATACTGTTTCCAACATTTTGTTCTTTTCGTACTTTTTTGATGGCTTGCATCTTAAGCTGAAAAATTAGAAGTTCCTCATATACAAAACGTCTTCTAGCATTTTTAGAATGTGCTAGATTTTGTGGAAAATGGATTCCTTCTAAAGCTTCCGATATGGTTGGCAATTTATAAGAGAGCCTTATTGAATCAGGTAAAGGATCTATTAAATATCCATCCACTTCATCTAATGCTTGTCGCATAAATTTACGAAATGTCTTTTGATTAATAGAACCTTTTAGTGAATAAACTGGTTCAAAATCCTGTTGATCTGTTTTTGGACCCGATGAAAAAGTAGAGACATTTATCACTTGTCTACCACGGTCCCATTTTCCAGTAACTGTAATGATAGAACCTGGAATAAATTTAGGTTTTAAATATGCTTGATTGAAAAATACAGCTTTTATGAGATGCTGACCTGCTAGTAAACGAACTTGCAATCTCGATTTACTTTTCCCTAAAAAAAGAAGAGAAGGTTCACTTTCGACCCTTCCTTCCACCGTTACTCTTTCATTATGTGCAGTTTCTGATAAATTTTTTAATCGAAAGTCCTCATGTCGATAAGGAAATGTCATTACTAAATCTTCTAAAGAGACAATTCCTAATTCATGTAATGCGTTAGCTGTACCACTTCCCACTCCTTTTAAGGAAGTAACTAACTCATCTTTTTTAGTTTCCATTACCTACAACTGCTCCGCCGAAAATTTTAGCTTCTAACCATTTTCCAGTAGGAGTCGCAGCGAGTCCGCCTCGCGCCGTTTCTTTTAGTGCAGTTGGCATCGTTTGACCTATTTTATACATTGCATCAATAACTTCGTCACAAGGAATACGACTAGTTACTCCCGCAAGTGCCATATCTGCAGCAACTAACGAGTTTGAAGCACCCATAGCGTTTCGTTTCACACAAGGAACCTCTACTAATCCTGCGACCGGGTCACAAACTAAACCAAGCATATTTTTTAGCGTAATTGCAAATGCTTGAGAGCTTTGTTCTGGAGTTCCACCAGCCATTTCTACTATTGCAGCTGCTGCCATACCTGCTGCTGAACCCACTTCCGCTTGGCAACCACCAGCCGCTCCTGAAATAGATGCATTATTTGCCACAACAAAACCGAATGCGCCTGCATTAAACAAATATCGAATCATCTGTTCTCTCGTTGGATTTAATTTATTTTTCACTGCAAATAAAGTCCCAGGTACTACCCCTGCAGAACCAGCAGTTGGAGTTGCACAGATCGTCCCCATTGCAGCATTTACTTCATTCGTAGCAACCGCTTTACTTACAGCATCGAGCATCAATTCACCACATAAAGTATTACCCTTTTGTAGATAATTTTGAAGAAGTACTGCGTCTCCCCCTGTCAAACCAGAAGTTGAACGAACACCTTTTAATCCCTTTTCCACAGCTTCTTCCATCACAGTCAAATTACGATCCATTTGAGTCATAATTTCTTCTCTTGAACGACCGGTTATCATAATTTCTTGTTCAATCATGATTTCCGAAATAAGTTTTTGCTCTTTATTCGCTAAATCAACTAATTCACGAACATTATGAAATAAAACTTCCATTCGTTTTCCCCCTTAGTCCGCTATTCTTGTTACTTGTGTAATATTTGGTAAAGCAGCTATTTCTTCTAAAATATTTGTCTCAACATTTTGATCAACTTCTATTATCATTAATGCCATATTACCTTTTTCTTTTCGAGAAACTTCCATATGGCCAATATTTATATCGTATTTAGCTAAACAATTGGCTACATTAGCAATACAACCTGATCGGTCTTCATGCACTACTAAAATCGCTGCTAGGTTACCTGAAAGTCGAAGTGGAAATCCATTTAACTCGGTGATCTCTGTTTTCCCTCCACCAATCGATATACCAACCATTGACATTTCCTGAACCCCATCACCAATTACAATACGGGCTGTATTAGGATGTTCGGTATGTGCTGTCTCGGGAATAAATTCAAAAGTAAGCCCCGCTTTTTTTGCATCTTCAAAGGCCGTTTTAATACGTTCATCAAAAGTATCGTAATCTAGCAAACCACCAATTATTGCAACATCCGTTCCATGACCTTTATATGTTTCTGCAAAAGACCCATATAAATGTATTTTAGCCCAAGTAGGTTGCTTTCCAAATAAATCCCTTGCTACTCTCCCAATTCGAGCCGCTCCTGCAGTGTGCGAGGAAGACGGTCCGATCATAACAGGTCCAATAATGTCAAAAACAGATTTGAACTTCATTGCCTAGACCCCCAATTTTGTATTTACCTTCTATTTTACACTTTATACTCATATTAAACAAAAGTTTGATTGTATAACACTGCATTCCAAGCATCTTACTATTCCTTAAGCGCAAATGAATAGCGATTAAAGAATGAAATACTTTTAAGAAAACCGCAAGCACCATATAATCGCACATTGTCTCCGCTCAGTTGTTTTCCGAAGCTTGCCGCTCGCTTTCCGCGGGCGAAGAATCGAGCCTCCTCGTCACTTCGCTCCTGTGGGGTCTCGATTACTCCGCTTTCCCGCAGGAGTCGAGCGGCAAGCTTCTCCAACCAACTAATAGAAGGTCATACTTTTCATTTAAGTAAAAAATAAATTATTTGAAACATCTTACTATTACCCACAACATTATTAGAAACAAATCAGAGATAAAATTCTTTCCTACTCTTTTATAGGCTTACTAAGATACATTTTCGAACTCGGCGACGCTTCATTAACAATCGATGTACATTAATTGGACGAAACATATTGTCTTTCTTATCTGCATGGTTGATTGGAACGAAAGGCGACGACTCCTAGGTGATTTGCAAGCAAATCAAGACCCTGGACTAAGCATTCAATTGTTCAAAGGCTAAGAGCGCCTTAGTGACCAACGTCGTGTTGGCCCGAAACTGCTTAATGCTTGCCTCCTGGAAAGCATCCGCCAGCAGGGAAATCTACCATTTCATGGTTCAAAATTAGTATACCTTTTAAAAAGCCACGAGAAAATTCTCTCGCGGCTTGCAATTATTCCACAGATAAAATATATGGATATAAAGGTTGTTTACCATTATATAATTCAATCTCGGCGTCTTCAAACTGTTCTTCAATAAATGCGGCAAAATTCGAAGCTTCTTCATCCGAAACATCTTCTCCGTAAATGATAGTCACAATTTCAGCATTCTCATCAATTAGCGATTGCGCAAGTTTTGTTGCAGCTTCTTCTCGAGAAGGGGTAGAAAGAATAATTTTCCCTTCTGCAAGTGCCATGAAATCATCTTTCTTAATTTCGACGCCATCAATCGACGTATCACGAACTGCAAAAGTTACTTGCCCAGTCTTAACATGAGCATATGCTTCAGTCATTTTCTTTTTATTTTCTTCTAAAGTAGCTTGTGCATTAAACGCTAAAATTGCAGCCATTCCTTGAGGAAGAGTTTTAGTTGGTACAACTGCTGCTTCAATACCTAAAACTTCTGCTGCTTGTTCTGCCGCCATAATAATATTTTTGTTATTAGGCAGGATTAGGACACGCTCTGCACCTACTGCTTCAATTGCTTTTACAATATCTTCAGTGGAAGGATTCATCGTTTGTCCACCTTCAATGACAGCGGATGCCCCTAAGCTTTTTAGAAGTTCTGATATACCTTCTCCCATTGCAACTGTAACAACCGCGTATGGATGCATCTCAGCTTTTTTGGTTGGAACTTCCTTCGTATAGCCTTCTCCAACAATTTCAGTATGTTGCTGGCGCATGTTTTCTATTTTAATTTTTATTAAATCTCCATATTGTTGACCATACGTTAATACTTCACCAGGAGTTTCAGAGTGTATATGAATTTTTGCAATTTCATCATCTGAAATAACTAATAGCGAATCACCATATGCACTTAAATCATTACGAAAAGCTGTTTCATCAAATGCTTTTTTACCTTCTTCGAAACGAACCATAAATTCCGTGCAAAATCCGAACTCAATATCAGCAGTATCCATAAATCCTTGAATATTTTTATGATGTTCAGCACTTACTAAATCGTCCATAGAAGTACTAACAGTTTTTTCAGGTAATTCTTCCCCTTTTAAACTTGCTAAAAATCCTTCATAAACAAATACTAGTCCTTGTCCTCCACTGTCCACAACGCCAACTTCTTTGAGAACGGGTAATAAATCTGGAGTTCGATTTAAAGATGCTTTTGCTTCTATTAATACTTTTTCCATTAGTAAACAAATGTCTTCTTCTGTTTCACTAACTTCTACCGCTTTCTTAGAAGCATCTTTTGCAACCGTTAAGATCGTTCCTTCCACAGGCTTCATTACTGCTTTATAAGCTGTTTCTACACCGTAATTTAATGCCTGTGCAAATTGTTTTGCATCTAGAGTAGATAGCTGCTCAACAGACTTTCCAAATCCTCGAAATAATTGAGATAATATTACTCCCGAATTACCTCTTGCGCCCATTAGCAAACCTTTCGATAATGCTTGTGCTGTTTTACCAATATGTTCTTCAGTGTGTGCAGCTGTTTCTTTTGCACCAGATGTCATGGATAAATTCATATTTGTACCTGTGTCTCCATCAGGAACAGGGAATACATTCAAAGCATCTACATAGTCTGCATTTTGGAAAAGGTGATGAGCACCCATCTTGACCATATCTGCAAACTGTATACCATTAATTGACTTCATTATTTTCTCTCCTCATTCACACGCTTGTCACGCGAACCCCTTGTACATATACATTTACGGATTTCACTGACATACCAAGAGATTTATTTAGTGTGTATTTTACTTTTGATTGCACTTGATAAGCTATTTCTGAAATTTTTATACCGTAACTAACAATTATATACATATCAATATGTAATTCGTCTTTTTCATGTCTTACAATCAGACCTTTTGTGAAATTTTCTTTTCTTAATATATCTGTTAAACCATCTCTTATTTGATGCTTTGATGCCATACCAACTATCCCGTAGCACTCCATAGCTGCTCCGCCGACAATTTGTGCGATCGCATCTTGTGATATATCAATTTGACCGAATTCATTTTTCAATTCAATTGACATAATGAAACCTCCCAAGTCCTTTTTGACTACCCATAATTGTACTACACCCTTTAACAATATAAAAGAGAGCTTTTACGCTTAATACTATTTCATTGTATATTATATGGGAAGATTGATCATTAAGGAAATATTAATAGAGATGAGATAATTTAAGGGAAAAGTAAACACTTACTGTGAGATTTTCTAAGCAGATGCATTTGTTTTCCGTGGGGTAAAGCGACGATTCCTAGAAGATTTTGGTAATGAAGGTGTTTCCTCAAGACAAAGCGTCATTATACTTCCTTCCTATCCTTCGCTAAGTGTGGAGTCTCGCTAAACCTGTAGAAGTCTTTATGGAGTGAATATTCGCCGAATATATACCGACCGCATTCCTATGATATAGGGTCGTCTGCTTAGGAGTATCATTCTCCTGTGCTAGTACCCGCCGTAAACAAATCCGTTTGTGGTTGCTGAGGAACTTCCTGCAGTGCCTACAAGATGCTTGGTGTACAACCGTTAACACAGATTTGGTGAACCTAGTATCCTTCACTTATCCATTCGCACGTTGCACCTAAACAGTCGTGCTCAACCTTTCGTGTGTAAAGGTTTTTTTCTTGATAAGCCTTGCACTTAATAAAAGTCTGTGGTAAATTATTAAAGTATGTGAAATATCGAACTGAAAAAAACTTTCAGCTTCTTTTTTAAAGGAGGAAATATAATGCCAAAAGTATGTGCAATCACTGGGCGTAAAGCTCGTTCTGGTAATGCTCGTTCTCACGCAATGAACGCTAACAAGCGTACATGGGGGGCAAACCTTCAAAAGGTCCGTGTTCTTGTAAACGGTAAACCTAAACGTGTATGGGTTTCTGCTAGAGCTTTGAAATCAGGAAAAGTTGAGCGCGTTTAATCGTTCTCATAATTAATGCCAGGTTGACAATAGTCGACCTGGCATTTTTTTATTTCTGGGTATTATATAATTTAACTTAACTATCATTAATAAATAAAGGAGTTAATTTCATAAATAGCATTTATTTATTAAAACACGAACAATGATTATTTTATTGATTGGAGCGGCAGGCGGTGACTCCAGCGGGATGAGTGAGACAGATGAGCCATTACAAACGACGCGAATGCGGCGGTAATGGCTCATCGCTCACCCCGCGGAAAGCGTCCGCCTATAGCGGAAATCATGCTGATTTATGAAGAGTATATTATACATATTCATACATTTCACTTTAATATTGGTCGTGTTTTATGCTCTAAATTTGAATTATGAAATTGATTCTATCATTAATAAATAGAGTTATAAAAATAAGCAAAAGATTGTTGGAGTGACTAAAATTGCCTCTTCCCAATGATAAAGTGTTATTCTGTCCATCTTACCGACTAACCGAAAAAGCATGGAAAGAAGTAATTGTTCACTTCTCTCCAGGCTCTATGTTCGGTAATAATCTTCGTTTCGTATCAAGTATTTTTTCTGCATGAGGATTTGAAAGCTATGATCTAGCTACTGTTATTCTTTCTTGACTTCTTCTTTTCTAAACATGCGAATACAAACTCTCATAATACTACTAACTGATTTAGGTAATCTAAATGTGTAGACCTTCACACAATTCCTCCCCTTTTAGTCGCTGCTTCTTATCATTAAACATATGCCAGCTGTAAAAGAGATAGTACCAATTCGTCCACTTACTTCATTACTTGTAAATTTCGCATTACCTATCGAAATATTTTCTGCGGTTACCTCATAAAGAAAATCACGAAGTGAAATATTTTCAACTGTTTCTCCAAATGAGAAGAAGGAGATATATTTATAATCGTTATCCTTCTCAATTTTATGAGTTCCAGGTATTAAAAATTGAAGAATATTTTGTTTGTTACGAACATAAAAAACAATCTCAGGGTTATTTCTTTGAAACCTAAGCACATCATGCAAAACGGCTTCATAATGATCAAGTCTTCCCCCTGTTACACCAGTTAAAATTACTGCATCTGGATTGTAAGTTAATGCTCGAAGTATAGCTAAATGCGTGTCCGTTTCATCCTTCTCTGATTGCAAGACGGTCATTTTTTCAACAGTTTGTTTGAGAAAATCGAATTCTTCATCTAATAATGAATCAAAATCACCAATGATTTCATTTGGTGTAATTCCATTCGATAATAAATGAAGTGCTCCACGATCGGCTCCGATAAATACAGTTTCTTCTTTAGAAAAAGGAAGTTGTTTAAAATCAACAACTTCCTCTACTGGCGCTCCTGAACAAACAATGACGCTTTTCATTTTGTTGTAGCGCTAAGCCCTGCGTCTTTTATTGCTTGCAAAGCTTTTCCTTTATCAGGAGCGTTATAAATAGCAGATCCTGCTACAAAAATTGTAGCGCCAGCTTCCACACACGGGATTATCGTTTCTTCATTTATACCACCATCAATTTCAATTTCAATGGATAAATTTCTTTCCTTCACGATATCTGATAATTGCTTTACTTTCGGTAATACAGAATGAATAAATTTTTGACCACCGAAGCCAGGATTAACCGTCATGAATAGAACCATATCTATATCCTCTAATACATGTTGAATCGATTCAATTGGAGTGTGTGGATTTAAAACTACTCCCGGTTTAACTCCAAAAGATCGTATTAATTGAATTGTGCGATGAAGATGAGGACATGCTTCCACATGAACTGTAATGTAATCAGCACCGGCTTTTGCAAAAGCTTCGATATATCTGTCCGCGTACTCAATCATTAAATGTACATCTAAAGGAAGTTTTGTTAATGGTCTTAATGCTTCTACTACAATCGGACCCATCGTAATATTTGGAACAAAGTGACCATCCATTACATCGATATGAATGAGTTCTGCCCCAGCCTTTTCTACTTCTAATACTTCTTCTCCAAGCTTTGCAAAATTTGCAGCTAAAATAGATGGAGCAATTTTCACCATAATTAGTACCTCGGCTTTCTATCCAGTATTTCATTGAAAAACTGTAAGTAATGTTTATATCGATAATCTTTAATCTTTCCAACCACAATAGCATCTTTTACAGCACATTTCGGCTCATTTACATGCATGCAACCTCTGTATTTGCATTCATCTTGAATTTCTACAAATTCAGGAAAACAACTGGAAAGCTCTTCTTTTTCCATTAAATCAAATTCAAATGAGCTAAAGCCTGGTGTATCAGCAAGTAAACCACCACAAACTTCTATTAGCTCAACATGTCTCGTCGTATGCTTGCCTCGACCTAGAGCATCGGAAATAACTCCCGTTTTTAAGTTTAGGGAAGGTAATATCGTATTTAACAACGTCGATTTACCAACACCAGATTGTCCCGCGAGTACAGTTGTTTTTCCTTTTAATAAAGGTGTAATTTTGTCATCAAAATGTGGATCGTCTTTAAAAGTCATAAACACTTGATAACCAATTTCTTCGTATTCTTTTATATATTGTTTAATGGTTTCTTCCGTTTTTTCATCTAATAAATCACTTTTTGTTAAACAAATTATTGGTTCAATATGAAATGACTCTAATACGACTAAAAAACGGTCCAATAATATCGTATTGAAATCTGGTTCCTTCACGGAAAAAACTAATATTGCTTGATCAATATTTGCGATAGGAGGGCGAATGAGACTATTCTTTCGCTCATGAATGACCGTAATTGTACCGTCATTCTCCCCTTCAACTGTATATTCCACAAAGTCACCGACAAGCGGTGATTCTCCTCTATTTCTAAATACACCGCGTCCACGACATTGGATTAACTGATCGTTATCATACACATAATAAAATCCACTTAATGCTTTTCTAATTTGTCCTGTTGGCATCCGATACCTCCCTAATCTACATCATTATAATCAATGGTTTCTTCTGCGATTACAGTTGAATCTACCATAACACGATAAGCTGCTTTTTGACCTTCAATTATTTCTAATTTTAGGATTTTTTCTACTGGTTCACTTAATACGAATTCCTCTGTCGGTTCCACTAAAGACCTTGTTTTATCCTGTATATAAATGCGCACAACTTTTTCTTTTTGTTCTGATTCGTTTACTCCATCTTCATCCGTAGCGGGTTCATATGGGATGGTCACTGTTTTAACGACTAATTTTGTTCGCGCGGGTTTTGGACCATCGGATATAACAACTTCTATTGTACTTCTTGGTGCTAATTTACTGTTAGGTAATGGTAATTGGCTTATCACATTTCCTTTAGGGACTATATCAGAGTTCTGCTTATCAGCTACTCTAATTTTAAAACCAGAAGTCTTTTCGTAATCACTTAACGCTTTTTCATTATATCCTGTTAAATCATTCACTGTACGTAAGTCAGGTCCTTTACTTACGGTAAAAACTAAAGTTGTTTCAGACGGAATAATGTCTGTTCCAGCTACTGGGTCTTGATCCACAATGTCCCCTACTGGCTCAGAAGAAAACACTACATTTGTTTCTATGCGTAAGTTTTGATTTTGTAGCAACGTTTTTACTTGATCGATATTACTTCCAATGTAATCACCAAGTTTAGAGGATTCTTTACCTGATGACACAAACAACATAATTTCCGTTCCTTTTTCACGAAGTTTACCCGCTTCCGGAGAAGTTCTTATAACAAATCCTTCTTCTACATCTTCCGAAAATTCAAGTTTCTGTTCGCCTACTTTAAAACTATCTGCTTCTAATTGTTCGACGGCCTTAGCCAATTCTAAATTTACTACATTTGGTACTTCTACTTTATTAGGCTTGAATAGACTCGAAAAAACAAAGATAGCTAATATTGCAAGGACGATAATTCCTACAATAACTCCACCTATTAACTTCTTTTTATTTTTTTTATTTTTCTTTGTTTCTTTCATTTCTTTTTGAGTAGTAGTTGTAGGAATTTTTTTTGTATCAGATACTTCTGCAAAAGAAACAGGTTCTTTGATAATTGGCAGAACTTTTGTGGCATCATCGTCTTTATTAATTACAAATTTCTTTTCTCCAGCTCTTTCCGGAGATAATGCAGTTGATAAATCTGCCTCCATCTCCTCTGCCGATTGATATCGATCATTTGGATTTTTTGCTGTTGCTTTTAAAACAACGTTTTCCAAACTTTGTGGTATGGAAGGGATGATAGCCCGAATGGACGGTGTTTCCGTTTGTAAATGTTTCAATGCAATGGAAATAGCTGATTCTCCAGAGAAAGGAAGTTGTCCTGTTAGTAGCTCAAATAAGACAATTCCTAATGCATAGATATCTGTTCTATTCGTTGCCGTCCCACCCCGTGCTTGCTCAGGTGATAAATAATGGACAGTTCCGAGCACGGAGTTTGTTTGCGTATAGGAGGTCGCACTTAATGCCATAGCAATTCCGAAATCAGTTATTTTTACTTTACCTTCTTCATCCAAGAGAATATTTTGTGGTTTAATATCCCGATGGATAATATGGTTGTTATGAGCATTGGCAATTGCAGATGTCAATTGTTCCATAATGGCAACTGATTTTAAAGGAGAAATTGGTGCATTCCTTTGTATGTATTGTTTTAATGTTTCCCCTTTAACATACTCCATCACAATATAGTGAATATCGTCGTCCTCACCAACATCATATATACTTACAATATTCGGGTGTGTAAGGCTAGTAGCAGATAATGCCTCACGCTGAAAACGACGACGTAATTCCTCTTCATTGTTAAAGTCATAACGTAATACTTTAATAGCAACATCACGGTCGAGGATCATATCATGTGCTAAATAAACATTAGACATCCCACCGCCGCCAATCATATCGAGCAACTTATATCTACCACTAATTCTTTTCCCAATTAACATCCTTACACCTCCTCTACTTTATTGGAAAGCAATATTAACGAAATATTATCTTCTCCACCAGATAAATTTGCTTCTTCCACAAGAGCTAACCCTTTTTCTTGGAGCGGCATATCCGAATAAAGAATGGTATGAATAAATGGTTCACTTAATTTATTACTTAAACCGTCTGTGCAAAAAAGAAAATAAGAATTTGGTTGAAATTCTACTTCGTAAAAATCAGGGTGAATCGTCCGTTCTGTTCCAACTGCTTTCATAAGAACATTTTTTTGTGGGTGTGTCTTTGCTTGTTCTTCACTTATTTCACCTGAATCGATTAAAATATTGACATAGGAATGGTCCCTTGTAATTTGCTTAATACTATTTGGGAATAATTTATATACTCTGCTATCCCCAACATGCGCGATAATTCCTTTGTTTTTTTCAAATAATCCAGCAATTAATGTTGTCCCCATTCCTTCACAACCACTATTAATGGTTGAATGTTTAAGAATTGCTTGATTTATCGACTGAAATGTATAAGTTAACCAGTCCTTTGCTTTTACAACTGAGGGGTTATACGCAGCGAAATATCTTTTAAACTCCGAAATTGCAATTTCACTTGCTACATCACCAGCTTTATGACCGCCCATTCCATCTGCAACAACAGCTAAAATCCGTCCATCCGAACGTACAAAAACATCGACACGGTCTTCATTTACTGTCCTTTTCATACCAACATCCGTTTTAACAACAAACTCCATTTATCCTTCACCTCTTTTTGAAAAGATAACTTAACTTTTCCACAGTTACTTTCTCTTTACACCGCCTAGCCCACGAGTTCTTCTCTAGAGCAAAAGAAGAGGTAAAAGACTAGTTATTTACGCTTTTCTAAAGACCGCTACAAAAAAACCATCACTTCTTAAATCCTGTGGAAATAGTTGAAGCATTCCTTCTTCCTCTTGTTCTTTTATCTTTTTAATAACGTCTGGAAATTCTTGAAGTTGCATATCAGGATGGGCTTCTAAAAATAGTTTAGCCGTCCCTTCATTTTCTTCCCGATCCACGGTACAAGTACTATAAACTAATAAACCATCTTGTTTTAAAAGTTTATATGCTTGTTCCAATAAATTCAGTTGAATTGGTTTAAGAGATGCAAAATCTTTTTCATTTTTCGTGTATTTTATATCAGGTTTTCGCTTCATTACACCAAGACCACTACATGGAGCATCCACTAAAATACGGTCAAAAGATTGCTCAGGATAAGCTTCTGTAGCTTTACGACCATCCATTTCTACCGTTTCAATAAAGCTAAAGCCTAGTCTTTCAGCATTTTCCTTTACTAACTTTAGTTTATGCTGATGGATATCCATCGCTATGAGCTTTCCTGAATTTTTCATTTTTTCAGCTATATGAGTGGTTTTTCCACCTGGAGCCGAACACATGTCAAGTACAGTCATACCTGGTTCTGCTTGAAGTGCATATGCGGGAATCATGGAGCTTTCATCTTGAATCGTTACGAAACCTTTTTGAAAAGCGGTCGTTTTAGCAGCTTGACTATTGTATAGATAAATACACTCTGGGATAGTTTCGCTTTGTGCAACGACATATCCTTCTTGTGTCATTAAATGAAGCACTTGTTCAACTGTCCGTTTAAATAAATTTACTCGTAGCGTTGTCACCGGAGGTTCATTATTTTCTTTCAACATTTTTGCCGTTGTTTCAAAGCCATATTCTGCAACGAATCGCTTCACCATCCAAAGAGGATGACTAGTTTCGATGGAAAGTCTTTCAACTTCATCTTTAATTTCTTCAGTTGAGCGAACGCCTTCTCTTAATATAGAGCGAAGTATACCGTTTACTGCTCCAGCAATCCCTTTATGACCTCTTCTTTTAGCAATATTAACCGCCTCATTCACCGCGGCATGATCCGGAATACGTGATAAATAATGAATTTGATATAAAGAGAGACGAAGTAATTGTAAAACCCAATCATCTAACTTCCCTTTGATGAATGGCTGTAAATAATAATCCAATGTCATTTTATATTGTATTGTTCCATACGTTAATTCAGTTAGTAACGCACGGTCCTTATCTTCAATAGTATATTTTTGAATTGTTTGATGTAATAATAAGTTGCTATAAGCTTGTTGCTTTTCAACGGCCATTAATATCGTAAGTGCAGCATCACGAACATTACCTGTCCAAATTTTTTCTGTTTTTTTTGTCATTCAAATGTATCTCCTATTCGCAATTTCGAACCTACTCCGCGCAAGTAATCGACTGCGGACATTTTCTTTTTTCCAGCTGGCTGTAATTCATTTATTCGAATTGCTTCTTCAAAACCTGTTTGAACAACAAAATAATCCGACTCTATTTTCACAACTGTTCCTGGTTGTTCTTTCGTATTCACTTGAATTGTATCTGCTTTCCAAACTTTCACTGACTGTTCTTCTAACGTCGTATAAGCAACTGGCCATGGGTGTAAACCACGGATTTGATTGTGTATTTGTAGTGCAGATTTGTTCCAATCGATTCTCTCTTGTTCGCGAGAAATATTTTTTGCATATGTTACTTGAGATTCATCCTGTTTCACACGGTTATTTGTTTTGGAAATGATGGACGGTAATGTTTCTTTTAATAAATTCGAACCGACCTCACTTAATTTATCAAAAAGAATGCCAGTATCATCTGAATGACCAATTGAGATTTCACTTTGGGAAATTATATCTCCTGCATCGAGCTTTTCTTCCATATACATGATCGTTACACCTGTTTTATCTTGCCCATCGATAATGGCTTGATGAATCGGTGCACCACCACGATATGCTGGCAACAAGGATGCATGTACATTAATACAACCAAGCCTTGGTACTTCTAGTAACTCTTTTGGTAATAGTTGTCCAAATGCAGCAGTTACTATTAAGTCTGGATTTAAGGCAATAATTTCCTGTAATTCCTCTGAACCTTTTAGTTTGGTTGGCTGAATTACTGGTAGTCCAAGTTTCACGGCTTCTTCTTTTACAGGAGGAGCAGTTAATACTTTTTTTCTTCCAACTGGACGATCAGGCTGCGTGACAACTGCAAGCACACTATATCCTTCCTCTACAAGCATTCTTAATATTGGAGCGGAGAATGCTGGGGTTCCCATGAAAACAATATTTGTCATGATTCTTCCTCCTCATTCTCTAGCTCTTCCAAGTCTACATAACGTATGATTTTTGAAGTGAATAAAACACCGTGTAAATGATCTATTTCATGTAAAATTGCTCTTGCTTCATAGTCTTCTGCTTCTAATTCATATAAAGCACCATTTCTATCTTGTGCTTCAACTTTTACAAAAAAAGGACGTTCTACTTCCCCATAAATATCTGGAAAGCTTAAACAACCTTCTATTTCAATCTCAGAACCGCTAATTTCAACTACTTCCGGATTAATCATTTCAATGACTTCTTGTCCTTCTCCCAGGTCGACGATAGCAACTTGAATCGTTTCTCCAACTTGTGGTGCTGCAAGTCCAATTCCATCGGATGCAATCATCGTGTCATACATATCATCTAAAAGTGATGCTAGTTTTTCATCAAAAACTTTTACTTCTGTACATTTTGTCGTAAGTAATTCATTGGGATGTGTAATAATTGGTAAAATAGCCATATCTTTTCCTCATTTCAAACATAATCAATTTCGCCTCGGCGTAATTCCGTCCAAATTTTGAGTTAAACTTAAGGCCTGAAGGATGTAGATCATGCAGTCGCTTAACTCCTTTCAAAATTTGTGACATCCGCCGGAGGCTTGGGCCAACAGGATGTTGGTCAGTCAGGTGTTGCCACAGGAAGTGGCGTTATTAACCAGAGTTCCATTATTCAGCGGTTTTGTGTGCTGAATAAAGTTATAAAATAGTGGATGGATCTAGATCAACTGATAGGATGATTCCTTTTTTCATCCACTCTGTACGATATATTTTTATTAGTTGTTGTAGTTTTTCGATTAATAATGGTTCTTTTTTGTATTTTATCAAACATTGGTAACGATATCTATTTTGTATCTTACTTATAGCACATGCTGTTGGACCAACGACCATTGTCTGCTCCGATAAATTTGCTCTTAACCAATCCGTCGCAAGCCTTGCATATTCAGAAGCAATCATAACATTTTCATGAGTTACTTGGATTAATGTTAAATAATAAAATGGAGGATACTCATATTGTTTCCGAATTTGCATTTCTTTATGATAAAAGGGTTCATAAAACTGGGCTTTCGAGAGCTCGATAGCATAATGTTCTGGGGTATATGTTTGAATGTATACTTTCCCTTCTTTATCATGTCTACCCGCTCTTCCACTTACTTGCGTCATCAATTGGAACGTTTTTTCCGCTGCACGGAAATCCGCTAAATGTAAAGTGGTATCTGCATTTAGTACGCCTACTAAAGTAATATTTGGAAAGTCTAATCCTTTCGCAATCATTTGCGTGCCAAGTAAAATGTCTGCTTCCCCGTCTCCGAACTGCTTCAAAATTCGCTCATGAGATCCTTTTGTTCTTGTTGTGTCTACATCCATTCGAAGCACTCTTGCATAAGGAAATAATTTCGTAATTTCTTCCTCCACTTTTTGTGTCCCCGTTCCAAAGAAACGAATATAATCACTCGAACACTCCGGACACTTTGTTGGAACTGGCTCTTCATGTCCACAATAATGACATTTAAGCTGCTCTCCAGCACGATGATACGTAAGGGATATATCGCATTGTTTACATTCTACTACTGTTCCACAGTCTCGGCATAAGACAAAGGAAGAAAATCCTCGTTTATTTAAAAACAACACGATCTGCTCTTTTTTATCTAGTTTTTCTCTTACCGCATCTGCAAGATCTATACTAAACATCGACCGATTTCCATTTTTCAACTCTGCTCGCATATCGACAACATTCACGGATGGCAAGGATTGCTCTTTCGCTCTCATTTTCAATGTTAACAATGTATAAACACCTTTAGATGCACGAGCATATGATTCTAGCGAAGGAGTTGCACTTCCAAGTATGACAGGGCAATTGTGAAACTCACTACGCCAAATTGCAACATCTCTTGCATGGTACCTTGGGGTATCTTCTTGTTTGTATGTCGATTCATGTTCTTCATCCAAAATAATAAGCCCAAGATCTTTAAATGGTGCAAAAATGGCAGATCTCGCACCAACCACAACTTTTACTTCTCCGCGCCAAATTTTACGCCATTCGTCGTACTTTTCACCGATAGATAAACCACTGTGCATAACTGCAACTTCATCACCAAAACGTAATTTGAATCGACGAGTCATTTGAGGTGTTAAAGAAATTTCAGGTACAAGCATGATTGCTTGCTTTCCTTTTAAGATAGAATTTTCAATCGCATTTAAGTAAATCTCTGTTTTTCCACTTCCAGTAATACCGTGAACAAGAAATGTTGTACTTTCTGCATGATCTTGAGCATGATTAATCTTAGCAAGTGCCTCGGTTTGTTCATCTGTCAGCTGAAATCTTTGATCCTTGTCATCGTATTCTAACGAAGAGATTTCACGATATACTTCTTCTTTGTCTTTTTCCAAAATATTTTTTTCAATCAATGCTTTTATCGTACTACTATTTGCGTTAGACATTTCTTTCAATTCTTCCGTTGTAAAAGAAGACTGTTCTTGTATTAATAACCATTCCATCAATTCTTTTTGCTTAATAGCATTTTTAGTTAGATTTTTTAATTGCTCTTGAATGAATTCTTTGTCTGCAATGACATGATACTTTGCAATTATTTTCGCTTTCGCATGCTGTTTAATCACCGTCTCTAATTGCACAGCACCTTGCGTTAAATGTTTTTTCATTTGTCGCAAGTAACCAGCTTTTTCAATTACATCGTAAGAAACAGCTTCTTTTTTGCCAAACAAAGCTAAGAAGTCTTCTTCTAGTTCTGAGGGATTTATTAACTTAATGTTTTTCTTATAGGAAGCACGTAATGCAGCTGGAAGCATTACTTGGAGTGCATCAATTTCATAGCATAATGTTTTATTCGTTAGCCATTTTGATAATTGCAAGAGTTCCTTAGTTACAACAGGTTCCACATCAATAATGGACTGAATTTCTTTTAGCTTCGTAATATCAATGTCAGTCTGTTCTTTTATATTCGTTATAAACCCTTGCACTTTACGATTGCCAAAAGGAACGTGAACGCGGCTACCTCGTTCAACTAAGGCTTCTAAATGTTCAGGTACGATATAATCAAATGGTCGGTCAATTGGATAAGCAGATACATCAACTATGACTTCTACGATCATTTCAGTTCATCTTTTTCTAGTTTTAGGATAGTTTGAAGTAGTTGAAGTGCAAGCTCCTTTTTAGGTAGATGAGGAAAATGTATTTCTACATCCTGTTTCCCAACTAAAGTAACGGAATTTGTGTCAGTTCCAAACCCTGATCCTTCTTCCGTCACATCATTTGCAACTATATAATCCGCATTTTTCTTTTCCAATTTCCCTTTTGCGTAATGAACTACATCATTTGTTTCTGCAGCAAATCCGATTAATAATTGCTTTGTTTTTCTTTTACCTAGATCTGCAAGAATATCGCTTGTCCGCTCCAAAATAATGGTCGAGTCTCCTTGTTGCTTTTTCATTTTTTGACTATGTACTTCTTTGGGTTTGTAATCAGCGACTGCCGCAGTTTTAATGACAATAGAAGATGTATCAAATCGTTCCATTACAGCATCATACATCTCTTTAGCACTTTCAACAGGAATTAGTGTAACGTTCGACGGAGCATCTATACTTACGGGACCGGAAATTAAATACGTTTCCGCACCTAAATCAGCTGCAGCTTCCGCCATAGCATAACCCATCTTTCCACTAGAAAAGTTTGTCAAAAAGCGTACTGGATCAATTCTTTCTCTTGTAGGACCTGCCGTCACAACTACTTTTTGCCCTTTTAAAGGTAAATCTTTTGGAGTAAAATGCTCTTCCGCCAATTTCACAATTTTTTCTGGTTCCTCTAAACGACCTTTTCCAACGTATCCACATGCCAAAAAACCTTCAGAAGGTTCGATAAATGAATAACCGTCTTTTGAAAGTTGCTCAATATTACGTATAACAGCAGCATTTTCATACATATGTACATTCATAGCAGGTGCAATCCAAACTTTTGCAGTTGTCGCAAGTAAAGTAGTCGTCACCATATCATCTGCAATCCCGTTCGCAAGCTTTCCAATCACATTCGCTGTAGCTGGCGCAACAATAACTAAATCCGCCCAATCTGCTAAATTAATATGTGCAATCACACTAGAATCTTTTTCATCAAACGTATCAAAATAGACATCGTTTCGGGACATTACTTGAAAACTTAAAGGTTGTACGAATTCCATTGCAGACTTCGTCATCATTACTTTTACATCCGCTCCAGCTTGTGTAAGTTTACTTACAAGGGCAACCGCCTTATAAACAGCAATTCCACCTGTCACACAAACAACAATCTTTTTAGAAGTTAACATCCAAAATTCTCCCCTCTAAATAACAACCTCCCAAAGAAATGTTTATTCTTTGGGAGGTGTTTGCTTTATAATCAAATTTGCCATGGCGAATAAACCCTTTATAAAATCAACTTTATTTCCCAGAGCAATGATATTATTCAGCAAGCGTTTGTACGCTCTTCTGAATGAAGTTACATTTTATACTTCGTCTTCGTAAATTGCATTTTCATTGGATGATTCGATTGTAAGCTCACCTTGCGCTACTTCTTCTAATGCTTTCCCAACTTGTTTAGCTGACACATATGAAGTTAAACGCTCGCCGCCTTCTTCTTGTAACTGTCTAGCTCTTTTAGAGGCTACGCTTACTAATGAATATTTGGAATCGATTTTATTTTTTAATGAGTCTACTGATGGATATAACATTTATAATTCCCCTTCCAACATGGCTAAATATCTTTTTTCTACACGTTCACGTCGACAATGTTCTGCAGCAACAATTGCATTTATTTTTGCACATGCTTTTGTAACTTCATCATTTTCAACTACATAATCATATAAATGCATCATTTCTAATTCTTGCCTAGCGGCTTGAATTCTAGAATTGATCACATCTTCTGTTTCCGTTCCTCTACCTATAAGTCGCTGTTCTAGTTCAGATAAGCTAGGGGGAGCTAAGAAAATATAAAGTGCTTCTGGAGCTTTTTGACGCACAACACTTGCTCCTTGAACTTCTATTTCTAAAAACACATCTCGGCCAGAATCGAGTGTTTCATTAACATAATCAATCGGAGTACCATAATAGTTTCCTACATATGAGGCATATTCTAATAACTTCCCATGTTCGATTAACTGTTCAAACTCTTCTTTCTGCTTGAAGAAATAATCTACTCCATCTACTTCGCCTTCACGAGGAAGTCTAGTCGTCATAGAGATTGAATATTCATAATTTGTTCCGGGCTCTGAAAACAATTCTTTTCTCACTGTTCCTTTACCGACACCAGAAGGGCCTGATAAAACGATCAATATACCTTTTTCTCTGCGCATAACGTCTCCTTCAAATACATGCATACTCCGTTTGCCTGTACATTTATAACAGTTTACATACTTTAATGATTATAACACAAGTTTCCTTTAAAATGATAAGATAATAAAGAAAAGCGTCGGCGCCTTATAAAGGAATATACTCTAAGTTCGCGATATCGTGTCGTAACTACTGCAAAATCTTTATTTACTCTTACGATTCCTCATCTTAGAAGTAAGAAAATCGTTGAAACGGCTCCCTTTCCGCGGGCGTTGCTTCAGCCTCCTCGCTGCGCTACGGGGTCTTCCGCTAACACTATTCCCGCAGGAGTGTCGCCTTTTTCAACGATTTTCTAAAAATTTAAAAATGGAATCAGTAAAACTTGTGCAAGCTCGTGGAAAATAATTCTCCGTCGTGCTAATAGTTTCTAAAAATACTATTTCAGAGTTTTTCAGTAAACTGGCAAGGCGCTGAAGTAGGACAATTTTTCTGGAAAAAGTGAATCAATATAAGAAACTGGCATCTGGAGCCAGATCAAAATAACGTTTTGAAAGAGGATAAAATTATGGCATTTGATGGTTTATTTACAATTTCAATGAAAACTGAACTGCAACAAATAATCACTGGGCGTATTTCGAAAATACATCAACCAAATGCGCAAGAAATTCTAATGCAAATTCGAGCACAAGGACAGAACTATAAATTATTGTTTTCTGTGCACCCTTCTTATTCTCGTGTGCATATTACAAACGAAACAATTGATAATCCTGCTCAACCGCCACTGTTTTGTATGGTTTTACGTAAGCACTTAGAGGGCGGGATCATTTCATCTATTCGACAACATGAAACTGACCGAATTCTCATATTCGAAATTCAGAGTAAAAATGAAATTGGAGATGACATTACAAGAGAAGTTCATATGGAGATCATGGGCCGTCACAGCAACTTACTTTTAATAGACCCTACTCGTAATCTAATTTTAGAAAGCATTAAGCATTTATCACCTTCTATGAATAGCTATCGAACTATTTTACCTGGTCAACCTTATATTGCACCTCCCGCTCAAAACAAGCTCCATCCCTTAGAGTATTCAGAGGTACTGTTAAAAGTGATTCAATCAGTTAATGAATCGAAAGAAATTGTAGATCAAATTTCCGGGTTCTCTCCTTTACATGCAAAAGAATTACTTCATCGATTCCAAAACGGTGCGAATCGCGTCGAAATTTATAAGAAATATATGCAGGAGTTTGAACAAGGTGGCGCCACAATACAAATTGTCGAATCAGGCGGAAAAACGTATTATTCACCGAATGAATTAACTCATCTAGATGGCGACAAATTTAGCGAAAATACGCTAGGAAATTTATTGGATCGAGTGTACTTCGCAAAAGCAGAACGCGACCGCGTAAAACAACAAGCAGGAGATTTAGAAAGATGGCTTCAAAACGAATTAAATAAATTGAAGCTGAAGATGAAAAAACTCCAAAAAGACTTTGAACAAGCCGAAAAACTAGATACATTCCAATTGTATGGAGAGCTATTAATGGCAAACTCTTATTCAATTGAAAAAGGGCTAAAAGAAGTTGAGCTTGTTAACTATTACGATGAAGATGGCAAAACAGTTGTCATCCCCTTGGATAACAGAAAAACAGCAACTCAAAATGCACAAAGCTATTATAATCGCTATACAAAAGCAAAAACTGCCTTATTAAAAATCGAACAGCAATTTGAAATAACAAAGGATGATATTGCATACTTCGAATTACTTCTTCAACAAGTAATGCAAGCATCTCCAACCGACATCGAAGAAATTAGAGAAGAACTAATGGAGCAAGGCTTACTTAAAGCACGTGCTTCCAAAAAGAAGAAAAAACCCACGAAACCAACGCCTGAAAAATTCATTGCATCAGATGGCACCGAAATTTCCGTTGGTAAAAATAATAAACAAAATGATTTCGTTACATTTAAACTTGCTAAAAAATCGGACACATGGCTTCACACCAAGGATATCCCAGGATCCCATGTTGTTATACATTCGGATAATCCAACTGAAGTGGCACTGCTCGAAGCAGCTAATCTTGCAGCTTATTTTAGCAAGGCTCGTGAATCTGCTTCGGTGCCTGTAGATTATACGGTAATTAAGCAAGTGAAAAAGCCGAGCGGGGCTAAGCCAGGGTTTGTTATTTATTTTGAGCAGACAACGGTGTTTGTAACTCCGAATGAGGAGAAGGTTAGACTAATGAAGAAATAAAAAAAGATTATCAGAGTAGCTTGATAGGCTATTTTGATAATCTTTTGTTTTATTTTCGGGAGTAGAAATGATTAATACATATTAGATAAAAAGAATTTACTATTCCTTTTATCACCATTTGAAATTTGAAGATTAACCTAATAGAGTGTTTTATATGGTGCCAGGCACCGAGACTATTTTAAATAGTTTGCGTGCCTGGACACTATGCACTTCAGTGCGTTTTTAAATTCATCATGTTGATATGGCGTTCAGGATATTTTTCTATCAAATGAAAATGTGTCCACCAATGCTCCACGATTATCATCTTATTAGAAACTCATTTTACATCTCTTTCATACTAAAACTTTGCAATCAACTCTTTACAAGTGTTCTACCACCAGCAATACCAGGATGTGTCATTTCAAATGGATCTAATATTAAATCTAATTGTTCTGCCGTTAAAGCGCCAGATTGTATACAAAGTTCACGTACAGAAGCTCCGGTAGCAATGGCTTCTTTTGCAATTTGAGCTGCAAGTTCGTATCCGATATGAGGATTTACTGCAGTGATAATTCCCACACTCTTTTCAACGTATTCTCTTAAACGTTCTTTATTCGCCGTAATGCCTACTAAACATTTTTCAGTAAAAACTGTAAAAACATTATTCATGATCGAAATGGATTGGATTAGATTATAAAATAGAACTGGTTCCATAACATTTAGTTCAAATTGGCCAGCTTCAGAAGCTGCAGAAATGGTTAAATCATTCCCCATGACTTGGAAAGCTACTTGATTCACGACTTCAGCCATTACGGGATTTACTTTTCCAGGCATGATCGATGACCCAGGTTGACGAGCAGGTAATTTGATTTCAAATAAACCATCACGTGGTCCAGAAGCCATTAAGCGAAAGTCATTTGCGATTTTTGACATATTAATCATACAAATTTTTAAATTTGAAGATACTTCCGTATAACAATCTGTATTTTGAGTAGCATCCACTAAATGTTCGGCACATTTTAATGGTAAGCCACTGAATTCACTAAGATTTCGAACGACTAATTCGATATATAAAGGATCCGCATTTAATCCTGTACCAACGGCAGTTGCACCCATATTGATGTCATATAAGTGTTGTCTCGAAAGTGAAATACGATCAATGTCACGTGAAATGACACGACTATATGATTCAAATTCTTGACTAAGTAAGATTGGCACGGCATCTTGAAGATGAGTACGCCCCATTTTAATAATACCTTCAAATTCTTTTGCTTTCGAAACAAATGCTTTTTGCATTGTTTTAGTAGCTACGAGTAATTGATCCATTAAGAACAACACTGCGATATGTGTAGCCGTTGGGAATGCATCATTTGTTGATTGGGACATATTAATATGGCTATTTGGGCTAATGCGTGTATAATTCCCTTTTTCTTCTCCCATTAACTCAAGGGCACGATTTGCAATGACTTCGTTTGCATTCATATTAATTGATGTTCCAGCACCACCTTGAATAGGATCGACAATGAATTGTTCATTCCATTTTCCAGCGATGACTTCATCACATGCTTGAATAATCGATTGTCCGATTTCTTTCTCCAACATGCCAACTTCCATATTTGCTAATGCTGCAGCTTTTTTCACAATACCTAAAGATTTTATAAGTTCCGGGTGAATTCGATATCCCGTAATCGGAAAGTTTTCGACTGCTCTCATGGTTTGAACACCATAATAAGCATCATTCGGAATTTCTTTTTCCCCTAAAAAATCTTTTTCCATACGAAACTCTGTGGTAACCATTATCATAATCTCCATTTCTAAGAAAACATTTATTTTAAAATTGTGTTAATCTGTATCAATTTCATAATTCAAAGTTAGAGCATAAAACACGAACAATATTAAAATGAAATGTGAGAATATGTATCATATACTCTTCATAAATTTCCGCTATCGGCGGACGCTTTCCGCGGGGTGAGCGATGAGGAACGAAGGCTAAGAGCGCCACATCGTGTGGCAAGGCCTTCGTGACCAACATCCTGTTGGCCTCCGTCTGGAGTCACCGCCTGTCGCTCCAATCAATAAAATAATCATTGTTCGTGTTTTAATAAATAAATGCTATTTATGAAATTAACTCAATCTATTAATAGATTAACACAATTTAAAAATAATAATCTTAGATTATACGACTAAATATTTTGTTCATTAAAGTTTTACGATGTTAAATCATCATTTTACTACTTCGTTTATTTTTTGAAACTTAAATTAATGCGTCCGCCATCACAATTTCAAGGGTTTGGTTTTCCTTGGCTCCTAAATTAATTTCATATGGGATTACATTTTCATTTTCTTCATTCCTAATAATGCGGATTTCGGGACGTCCCGCGGCTTGATAATTATATTGAGTGACGATTCCTGTCCGACCATCGTTTAATGTTATGGTTAAGCCTGGTGGATAGATGGCGATACACCCTTTAAATAAGTTGACTTGAACAGGATCGAACTGAGTTCCACTTCCGGCATACAGTATTTCAAGCCCTTTATGAGGCATCACAGCCGCCCTAAATGCTCTTGGGTTTGTTACGGCATCAAAGACATCGGCAACACTGATGATTTTCGCATATTTATGAATTTCATCTTCCTTTAATCCTCTTGGATATCCCATTCCATCGATTCTTTCGTGGTGCTGCAATGCACAGTGAGCTACTGGTAGTGGGATTTCATGGATTTTACGTAGTGTATCGAAGCCCATTTTACAATGTTGCTTGATTAGGGCATATTCCTCTAACGTTAAATCCCCCTGCTTATTTAATAGATCTAGCGGAATATACACTTTTCCTAAATCATGTAACATTGCTCCCAATCCGATTTCTTCGATATTCTTAAGGGGCAATCCATTTTCGAGAGCTAGCTGACAAGCATATATAGAAACGTTTAACGAATGATTGAACACATAATTTTCATGTATTTTGGTAGAAGCTAGTAAATTCAATGCATTTGGATTGTCTGTTAGTGACGCCAGTATATCCTTAAATACTTTTTGAAAGCCTCGTATTGCTCTACCTGATTTCATCATCCTTTGAAGATTTGATTTTGAATCGCTTAAATCTGCTAATGTTTGGAACCCTTCAGTAATCGTATTTAAGGCTTCTATACGCAACTCTTCAGGTATAGACTCAATGACCTCTATTCCTTCAGATACCTCATCTTCTATGTAAACAGTTGTAACATTATATTTCTGCAACTTAGGGATGATACGATCAATTAGTTCTGCGCCCTTTGTTAGAAGAATTTTGCCTTTGTCATTATATATCGGTTTACCTAGTTTCATTCCTGGCTGCACTTTATCAATTTTTACTAACCGCATTTTCCAAGCGTCCCCTTTCTAAGTACAATAAGCCATTTGTACTTATAGTTGATGTCATGCTCGTACAAAAGGTAATAACTATGTATAGTACTATTATAGTACAAATGTATGTAGAAGAGAATAGTCGTGATCATACGGCTGTGGTTCAAATTACAGATACCTAAAAGAGAATTCAAACAATTAAAGCATAAGATTAAAGATTATTACGGTCTGTGACTTTTACATTTATTATGATGCTTTAAGAGTTAAGAGCACAAACGATCTGTATGAGATGAAATTCACTATAATTGAATCGAACCTTATATCTATAGTTAATCCATACCCACTTTAACCTTTTTACTTAAGTCACGGTTCGACGTACCACATTTAAATGAGGTCCTATAAAATTATGCCCCCATTTATGTTCCTTTTTAGATCTTTCAAGATGAAGCAGCTATTCCTTTCTCCTCAGTAAATAAACAAATCATATGACATGCCCTGGAATTCCTATCAAATGGGAAATTAACTGGTTATGCAGATCTTGCACAAATATCAGATTTTCTTAAAAATTTCATTGTATATTTACGGACTTTTTTATAATTTTTCAAATCATTTTCTTTGTTTTCTCCCTATCCACTTTTTGATTTCATTTACTGTTCGTTCCGGTTCATCCCACTGTAACATATGCCTTGCACCTTCCATTACTATCACCGTAACATCGTCTAACTTATCCTTTAATTGTGATATACCTATCGCTCTTGCTTCATCCAAATTATCAGGTTTTGAAGGATGAATAAGAAGTACTGGTACCTTAATGAAAGGGTATGTTTCTGAAAATGGTTCCTTAAAAAAGGCTTTAATAATGGACAACACTGTGAATTTGGAAACCACTAGCTCAAATCGATTATGCTTCTTTTTGAAAATCGAAGATACATATCGTTCTTTCTTAAGATCCCATCTATTCGTATATGTTTTATATTCTTGAGTAATGCTCGTCCAATCACTAAACACAGATTGCTCCATATAATCATTCCACCCATTAAACGCATAGTCAAATGTCATTTCTTTCTGGTTTTGCGGATAGGTGAAGCCCCCATCCAACAGAATAATACCTAAAACGGCGTCAGGATAATATTTTGTATAATGGAGCGCCAAATCAGCTCCCCAGGAATGTCCCATTACAAAGAATTTGCCTGGCACAACTTGCTCAATCAATTGTTGATACCACCTTGCTAATTTAGAGAACAGATAATCATTTTCGTTATCGAACGAGGACGTTTCTCCATGTCCAGGACTGTCAAATATAATAAGATGAAAATCATTTTTCAAAAGGACAGCTATTTCGGCAAAACTATAGTAACCATTACCAGCAAGTCCGTGAAAACATACAATGGTTCGATTGCTTTTATCGCCATATTCATAGTAATTCACTGTACTTCCATCCATTATTGTCTTGTAATTTTGCAAAGAGCTCCCTCCTATTCATGCTTTCCTGCATAGAAGTTAAAAACAGTTGTAAGGTTACGGGTGATTCCGTTTACACCTTTCCAGTTTGCATATTCAATAGGCATGATAAAATCTGAGATGAAATCGCTCAATGAAATATTATTTTGTTGCGCATCCATTACCTTTTTACTTAAAAATGATAAATAGTTCATTAATGTATCACCCAACCCTAATGTCCCTATTTTCCCATGTCCCGGGACAACTTTTTCCACATCCATTTGTTTTACGTTTTCTAGAATAGTCAAAAATTCTTTTGGGTTATAAATTGGCAAATGAAGGTCTTCAGTAATAATATCCCCCATGAAAGCTATCTTTTCATCAGGTAAATACAAAAAGGTATCACTTGGTGAGTGCCCTCCTCCTAAGCAGTGGAGCTCTACCGTTCGTTTCGAACCTTGGATAACCAAATGTTTTTCAAAGATAACGGATGGCAATACTGTTTTCAAATGAGGCAGCTCCTCTAACACTTTGGACATTTCTTCATACTGATTTAATAGACTGATCTTTGTTATATTATCTTCAGCTTTTTCTATCAGATTTTTTAATTTATGTAGATATTGCTTCATTTCCTCTATTTCCTTCTGCACATCATGAATAGTATTTTGCTCTCTAAACCATTTATTAGTTAAAGAAGTAGAAATAATCGTTGCATCTTCAAATATTTGATTTCCAAACACATGGTCTCCATGATAATGGCTATTTATAAGATATTTCACCTTTTTTCCGATAATCATTTCTGCTTGTTTCCTTAATTTTTTGGCAGCTGAAGGTGTACTAAATGAATCAAATACGAGCAACTCATCTCCCAAGTCGATAACCCCTGCATTACTCCATGCTCCTTGACCAGGTTTTGCTATTGCTGCATACACTCCCTCTGTAAGCCTATGTAAAGTAAAATATTCTGTCTCTCTCTTCGCATTAACCACTTACATTACCTCCTATCTATTAACCTGTCTAATCTAGATATTCTCCATTGTTAAAGGAATTCCCTTTCATCTTAATTCTTTTTTGTATAAGATTATTGTCTTGGGTAAGTGTTCCCTATGCCAAGAAAACTCCGACATTACTCCGAATCGTTTGTGATACATTGTTTAAATAAATCGACAGTGTGAGTGTCGTTAGTTTAAAACCAAGTTAAGATAGTTAGGTAAGAACCCCTTGAGAACCCAATAAAACAATTTATTTACGGAACACTCTCGATGTAGATGAATCCAAGAAAAGGTGAGTATTTAATACACTCACCTTTTGTCAGTATTAGAAGCATTAATGTTTGCAGTAGCCTTTGCAACATTGGTTGTAGTGATTCTGTCATTTAACCATAAACCCATCCTTGAGTTAAAGCTCAGATGGGTTAGTTCTATGAATCAGCCAATCCAAAAATCTTCTCGCATCTATTTAATATTCAAACTAATATAGACATTCGCCATTGTTACAGTAATCCCCTCTCATCTTAATTCTTTCTTTTATAAGATAACTATCTTATAATTCATATGAACGGAGGGGTTTTATGACTTCAGAAATAGATGAACAAGGTAAGAATGGTAAGGAGATTGTAGAGCACTTTTTTTCTCCGGTAGTTGAAGGAATAGCTCTTCTTTCTTCGTTAATAGAATCGAGTCAGCATGATTTTGCTAAAGTTGATCATGCTTTATTAATAAAACAGTTGCCGAAAGAATCCCAGGAATTTATTGGGCAATGGCGCAAAAAGACTGAATGGGACTTCTTACAAATTTTAAATCTTCTTCTACCTTGCCCTTATTTTTATGATGTTGATTTATTCCAGGAAAAGGTATCTAATTTGAGCGACGAAGAATATTTATATAATTTTTTAGGTGAGGCTATTCCATTGCCAAAGATAGAAGAACTCTTGGAAAAACCTTCACTACTACATACCATTGATGAACATATTCTGTGGGATTCCGAAGAAAAACGTCATTTTATTATAGATTTTATATCAAATATAGAGTTTTATCGTGAACAAATTTCTAAACTGCAGTTTGAGGTTACTCACTCAAAGGTTTTAGAGCAAGCGATAAATACAAGAAAAGAATTACTAGATAAAGCAATCGTTGATTTGAAATCCATTGCGTTAGAACCACTGGCTTTAGCACAGTACGTGATGGGGAAAACCTTTAAACGAACGAGTCTTTATAAAATGTATTATTTTATTCCTTCGTATTATTTTACACCTCATCGAATGCGGATTTTCAATTCAGATATTTGTATTGTGTTATACGGATGTGCTGCTCCATTATCCGATAATCGAGAGACTAGTGTGGATTTGTCTTTACAATTGAAGGCTCTTTCTGATCATAATCGACTCTTAATACTACGAATGCTTTCAACTAACAAGGAGTATGGCGCGAAGCTCGCTGAATATTTAGGTATAACTACCGCAACTGTCTCACACCATTTAGATATATTAAAAAAGGCAGGCTTTGTTAAAGAGGAGAAAGTTGGTACGATTAAATACTTTTCAAGTAATCAGGAACATACGCAATTTACTTTTAATGAAATCCAAAAATTTATACTTCCCGGAAAATAGTCTAGTCTGAGCTAATCAGATTAGACTTTTTTGTTTTCCAATAAAAAATGTGATTGACAATTACATTAAATATAATATAGTTTTCTTATAAGATAGTTATCTAATATTAAGGGGTGCTTTGCATGAGTGGTTCTATAATCGAAGTTTCGAATGTAAAAAGAAGTTACAAAACAGAAGTTGGATTAATTCATAAAAAGAAAAAAGAAGTAGAGGCTTTAAAAGGAATTTCATTCTCTGTTAATAAAGGAGAAATTTTCGGATTGCTTGGACCAAATGGAGCTGGTAAAACTACGATGATTAAAATCTTAACAACGATGTTAATACCAACATCAGGAAAAGTTTCTGTCATGGGTCTAGATCCTGTAATAGAGCATATGCAGCTCCGACCACATATCAATTTCATACTTGGTGGAGAACGTAACTTATATTGGAGATTATCTGCTTATGATAATTTAGCTTATTTCTCTGATTTGTATAAAGTACCTCGGCATGAACAAAGACAAAGAATTAATGATTTGCTAGTATTGGTTGGTTTACAAGATGTCGCTAATCAAAAAGTCGAGACATTTTCAAAAGGGATGAAACAGCGATTGCAAATTGCAAGGGGACTAGTTAATAAACCAGAAATCTTATTTCTCGATGAACCTTCTATAGGACTTGATCCAGTAAGTGCAAGAAAACTTAGAGAAATTTTACGACAACTAAAGGATAGTGGAACAACTATTCTTTTAACTACACACTATATGTATGAAGCAGATGAGCTTTGTGATCGTATTGCTTTTATCGATAAAGGGCAGCTTATTGCAATAGATACGCCTCAAAATCTCAAAAAGAAAACGGACAATATATCTATTATTGAATGCAAAATTATTGGAGTTGAGGACAAGAAATTAGATGCATTAGCAGCACTTCCAAATATTCATAATGTCCAAATTGAACAAAAAGATTATTTCATGTACCTACGATTGCATACAAATGAACCACAGGCAGTTATTCCATTTATTTATGAACTGATGAAGGGTAAAGAAATTATGGATTTATCCATTACAAAACCTTCTCTTGAGGATGTATATGTAAGCATCATAGGAGGAAAATGACATGAATCCAACTATAAGAGCATTATTTCATACAATAAAGGTTCAAATGGGACTATCTATCGCGAGACCTATGTTTCAATTTATTATTTGGGTATCCCCCCTCTTTCTAGCGACAATTTCGTTTTTTATTTATGGAACTGAGTCTCCGGAGAAGATCTTTCAATATGTTGTACTTGGATCTGGATTCATGGCACTTTGGTCTTCTATTGTTTATTCATCTGCAAGCGATGTGAACAGAGAACGTTACTACGGTACTTTGGAAATTATTTTTGTGTCCCCTACTTCCTTCTCCATCATTTTGGTCGGGAAAATTATTGGGAATACACTTTGGGGATTACTTTCGATGATAATTTCTTTTATCTATTTAGTCCTCATTTTTAGAGTTGAAGTTTCGATAATCCATCCTTTATTTTTTATAAGTTCACTTATTTTTGTTTTATTCGCTTTATCTGTTTTTTCTTTTTTCCTGTCCCTAGCATTTACATTGTCTCGACAAGCGGAAGCACTTATGAACTTCATTGAGTATCCTATTTATTTAATTTGCGGTTTTATGTTCCCTTTTGCGATTTTGCCAATATGGGTTAAACCAATTTCTTATATTCTCCCTCCGACGTGGGCAATTGAGGTACTTCGTAAGGTAACTATGGAAAATGCAACGTTTTCAATAATCGGAAAACCATTCATTGTTTTGCTGCTACTTACAATAATTTATGTAGTACTAGGCGTTTTTTGTTATAAAGCAGTAGAAAAGAAAGCAAGAATTCATGGAAAGTTAGGAGTGTACTAAATGATAGAATCTTTGCAGCGATTTGGTCGTCATAGTTTATTATCATATAAAGCATTATTTGGTTGGTTAGACCCAAAAGTATATTTGCTTGTAATGGTGTTAAACCCACTCAGTCAGCTTTTATTTTTTTCCGTTCTAGTAAACTATATATACAAAGGCGAAGGTCTTTCTGGTTATATTGGTTCCAACGCACTTCTTCTTTGTGTCATGAATTCCGTTTTTGGCATTATGTCCGTTATAACTTCGGATAGAGGGATGGGTACACTGCAACTTGTTATGACTTCTCCTGTAAATAAAGTAGGTCTATTCTTATCTAGATCTATTGCACATGTTTTGAATGGGTTAATTACCTCAGGACTCGGGCTTTTATTTGGAATCATTATTTTTCAAGTTTCCATTCCTTTTGAAGCCCTTTTACCTCTGTCATTCGTATGGGCTGTGTCTATCTTTTCTGCATGTGGACTTGGGTTAATTGTTGGTTGCTTCTGTCTTTGGACGCCATCAATTCATTTATTATCTAATTTACTCGCAAGCATTTTGTTATTATTGAGTGGTGCAAACTACCCGCATTCGATTATGCCTGAATGGTTAGGGCATTTTTCGCAATTCATTCCATTGACAAGAGGAGTTCAGTTAACGAAGGCAATCCTTAATGAAGGAGATTATTCACTTGTATTACCTCTTTTGGGAGAAGAACTTTTGTTAGGGTGCTGTTTCTTTGTTATTAGTTTTGTATTTATAAAACATGCGGAATACTTATCGAGAGTGAAAGGAACAATGGATTTAAATTAGTTTTATCAGTAGAGAGGTTACTAAACGCAATTTTAAAAGTTTGACTCTAGGAGCCTTTTTTTATATAAGTCAAAAAACCCTATTGTCGTTTAATTGCATCTTGTCTTTATTATTTCGTGTGCTGGGATTAGCATCACCTACACTATTATTGTTTGAATTATGTAGCTGGAAGTGACTCACTCACTTCTAGCTACATTTTTTGTGGAGGTTGTTTCTCCATTGCTTTCTTGGAATATGTAAATTCAAGTTACTAAGGCTAGTATATGTAAGATAAGATCCTGTCCTAGTTATAAAAACGGAGGATGATGCAATTTCGTCCACGTAGCACTTCTTTATCTAATGAATACTATCTATGTTTCTCTAGTACAACCGTCTATCATAGTGAGTATTTTCTCTTTGGGCTCATCATTGGGGATTTGCTTTTTAGTCTGAGGAAGCCCTAACATATTTCTTCTACTTAAGATTAATTGATGAGGTAGATAATTTATTTTTTAATATGTTCAAATGAATAAATATGTGTTTTTGTTAGTTCAGTTACTTCTTTGATAAATTCATCTTGAGTTTCTTTGAAATCATCAGTAATCCACTTCAGTAATAGACCGTAAAAGCCATAGGCTGTATAACGTTTAAAATAATCCATATTGACTGGGATGTTGTTGATCGTTTCAAATATAAATTGTTCCTGATAAATTTTTAAGATGGTTTGAGGGAATCTTGTAAGTAATCCTGGTAAGGTGTCCGTGTATTTAATCAGCTCAAAAAAACTTCTGTGTATATATATGTAAGTAACGATATTAAAGGAAGATGCATTTAGCTTTGCTGTATATACTTTATGCCCAGATACATATGGTTTTCCTACAGAAACTTCTAACCCTTGAAGCATAGAATCGAGTAAATCTTTCGCAAGTTCTATTTTATCTTGGTAATGAACATAAAAGGTACTACGATTATAAGCAGCATAGTTTACAATGTCTTTTACAGAAACAGAATGGTAGCCCTTTTCCTTTATGAGTTCGATTAGTGCTAGCTTTAAATGTTCTTTTGTACGGTTTTGCCGTTGAGATGTCACACTTTGTTGATCATTCATCAAAAAAACCTCCTGAAAACAGACAATTTAGTTTGGAGTGTCTACTAGTTAGACATTTAATAATACCTTAATGATTGTTAAATGTGAACAAAACATTAAAATTAAGTTGTGAACAAAATAGCACAAATATTATGTGTTCATTCTGGGTAAAATGTAATTGTACTATGGACTTTATTATACTGGAGGAATTTATTATGGGAAAATTACAAGATAAAGTAGCCGTGATTACTGGTGGAGCATCTGGTATCGGTGCAGCAACAGCTCGTCTATTCGTTTCAGAAGGAGCCAAAGTGGTTCTTGTGGATTTAAATGAAGAAAAAGGAAAAGCTTTTGAAGAAGAATTGAAAATACTTAATGCGGAAGCTTTATTTGTAAGAGCAAATATTACTAGTGAAGAAGATGTAGCTGATATCTTTAAACAAGCGGTTGAAACTTTTGGTAAAGTGGATATTGTGTTCAATAATGCAGGTATCGGGCGTGTTCATTCTTCACACGATTTAGAGTACTCTGAGTGGCGAAACACAGTAAATGTCGATTTAGATGGTGTATTCTTAGTAGCACGGGAAGCAATCCGTGAAATGTTAAAAACTGGTGGCGGTACAATCGTGAATACGGCATCTATGTACGGTTGGGTTGGTTCACCTGGTTCAGCGGCTTATAACGCAGCAAAAGGCGGCGTGATTAACTTAACACGTTCACTTGCACTTGAATATGCAGAACAAAATATCCGTGTTAATTCATTATGCCCAGGTTTCATCGATACACCAATTATTCCAGAAGAAAGTAAACAAGTTTTAGCTTCGATGACACCGATGAAACGTCTTGGACAAGCAGACGAAATGGCAAAAGCCGTATTATTCATGGCAAGTGACGATTCCTCATTCATGACTGGGAATAGTTTAACTGTTGATGGTGGCTATACAGCTCAATAATTGAATAACTAAGAGAAACAAAATCTCGGTTTCACTTGCCCATTGCCTTAATCGGTGATGGGTTTTCGTGTATGGGCCTTCATTTAGATATATTTCGCTGAACCTTATCATAAGTGGAAACAATCAATATTCAAAGGTAAATTATATAAGAACTTTATTACCTTATTATGAAAGGTACCAGAAACCCAAACAAATCAGAATTGTGTTGGTTCTAGGTACCTTTATTTAATATGTATTAATAATATATTACTGTTGCGAAACGCTAGTGGCCACCAACAAACTAGACTCTATTCTGACTTCCAACTAAATTGTTTATGACAAAATGAAACTAAACTGTTTAATAAATTTTGAAATATTACAGTAAATTCTTTTCCGATATACTTTTGATACTAATTTGTTATATTTTTGATACTAATTTGTTATATCTCAATGATATTATAATATCTGCAATTAATAGCAATTAAGGAGAATATAATATTATGAATAAATTGGCATCAAAGATAGCAGCATTAACTGTAGGAACAACTGTTTTAGTAACATCTGTTGGACAAGCCTCAGCAGCTACATATACAGTAAAATCAGGTGATTCATTAGATAAAATAGGAAAAGCTTATAACATTTCATATAAAACAATTATGAATACAAACAATTTAACATCTACTTTAATTTTTCCTGGACAACAATTAATTATCGGCGAAAAACAAACATCTACTACTTCATCTCCAGGCTATACGACTTCATATACAGTAAAATCAGGCGATTCATTATCTAAAATTGCTAGTCAGTATGGTGTTTCATCTAAAAAATTAATGGAATGGAATAAGTTATCTTCAACTCTAATACATATTGGACAGAAACTAGTCGTTAAAGACTCTACGACTTCAACAACAAATTCAACATCGAATTCATCTAATTCAAGTAATAATACATCTACGACTACATACACAGTAAAATCAGGTGATTCGTTATCTAAAATTGGTAGTCAGTATGGTGTTTCATCTAAAAGGTTAATGGAATGGAATAAGTTATCTTCAACTCTAATACATATTGGACAGAAACTTGTAGTTAAAGGTTCCACGACTTCAACAACAAATTCAACATCGAATTCATCTGTTTCAAGTAATACATCTACAAATACATACACAGTAAAATCAGGTGATTCATTATCTAAAATTGGTAGTCAATTTGGTATTTCTTATAAAACAATAATGAAATTAAATAATCTATCTTCAACTGCAATCACTGTTGGACAAAAATTAATTGTTAGCGGCTCATCAACGTCACCGTCAACTTCTACATCAACTAGTTCATCAGTAGGTAATAATATTGTTTCAATTGCAAAACAATATTTAGGCGCAAAATATGTTTTCGATGGAGCATCACCAAGTGGCTTTGACTGCTCAGGTTTTATTACTTATGTTTATAATAAAGCAGGTATCTCAACATCTCGTTTATCAGCAGCTGGCTTTTACAATGCATCTAAACCTATATCTACACCAAAAATTGGAGACTTAGTTTTCTTTAGCGATACATATAAATCTGGTATTTCACATATTGGTATTTATATTGGAGGTAATAAAATGATTGCAGCAAGTGGTTATTTCGTACAAATTAGTAATATCGACGGAGCATATTGGGAAAATCACTTCACCGGATTCGGCCGTTTAATCTAATTCCATTACAGTACTAGTATTTTAATAAAATCTAATTCTTCCTAAACAAAAGAGGCTGTCCCAAAAGTCATTATGAATGACTTTTGGTGACAGCCTCTTGTTTTAATGGAACCCTATCGACTAATTACTCCCTCCTTCTACAACATATGCATCCATACTCTCAACACCAGTGGCTGATAAAGAAGTAATTCCATATGTATATTGTTTGTTTTGGTTTGCTGTCTTATCTAAAAATACCGTATTCCCTTTAGAATTATAGACAACATCTACTATGTTTCGCGGATTTTGATACGATTCAACTTCGTTTCCTTCAAAGCGATAAATTACATATTTTCTTGGTTGTATACTATTTTGATCTTGGATAACTATCTTCATTCCATCTGCGACCTTGTTAGCTTGTACTAATGTTGGCTCCAATGGTTGATCAGTGTTGTTCCATGAAGTTGCTGGAGTTAAAGCGGTATAATTATAAAGTTGTTGATTTAGAATTGTTGCATAGCCAAGCAGATTTTTTTGAACGCTTCTTAAGGAAAAGTGCATCTGCCCCGTTGCAATTTCGCTTGACCTGTTTGCAATCACTTGATTTGGTAACTCCATTTTATTTTTCCATGCTTTATCGGCATCAAGACCAACTTTATAATCAGCTACACCAATATATAGATTAACGGGATGCACGTTAGCATACGTTTCTACTTCATAACTCCACCATTCTAATAGAGTTGAATATTTAGCTACTGATAATGTATTAGACCAATAGATTTGTGGTGTAATATAATCAATACTGCCGTCTTTAATCCATTGTCTTGTGTCTGCATATAAGTCGTCATAATTAGTTACACTTGCCCGTGTATTGCTTCCGGTTGGGTCCATTGATTGATTACGCCACACTCCAAATGGTGAAATCCCAAATTGCACATCTGATTTAGTCGTTTTAATAGATGAATATATTTTTTTAACAAGTTGGTTTACATTATCTCGGCGCCAATCGTCCACTTTTTTGAATGACTTTCCATACTTTTTGAACGTTGCTTGATCAGGAAAAACTTCATTTTTTATTTTATAGGGATAAAAATAATCATCCATATGAACTGCATCAATATCATAATTAGCTACTAATTCTTTAACTGTAGAAATTAAATAGTTTTGCACTTCAGGAAGACCAGGGTTCAAATAGTATTGCTTCCCATATTTAACTACCCAGTTAGGACTTGTGCGAGCTACATTATTAGGTGCAAGACTTGCTAATGATTGTCCCGGCATGGTTACTCGATAAGGGTTGATCCATGCATGCAGCTCCATGCCACGCTTGTGCGCTTCATCAAGCATAATTAATAAAGGATCATAACCAGGGTTCTTTCCTTGTTTTCCCCCTGTTATATAAGATGACCATGGCGCAAACTTTGAAGGATATAAAGTATCATTTGTTGGTTTTACTTGATAAATGACTGCATTGAAATTATTGGCTTTCAATTGATCTAATGTTTGCCGTACCCAAGCAGTATATTTAACTGCATTCATTCCTGGTTTCATATCGATATTCTGAACGGTTGCAATCCAAGCTGCTCTCATTTCATTCTTAGGAGCTGTCACACTTTCTCCTTTAACTGGTACAGGTAGTATTGAAATTAATAATATGAGTGATATGGCAACTGATAAAACTTTAAAAAGATTTTTTTTCATCTTAGAATCTTCCTTTTCATTGTAATTCCCTTCCAGAAACTTATCAGTGCCTCCTTTTTAGCGTTTTTATATGGCTAGGGTATCTTCTTTATCCAATTATATCATGTATTGGTACTAACCTCCTGAATAAAATGGACTATATGCAAGAGAATAACTTGTGTTCCCATGTCACGCACAACTTCGACACTATTCTGAATTGTTTCTGACACAGGGAGAGATTGATGACAAAGTAACAAATTTGTCATAGCATCACTAAAAAAACCTTGATTAGCAGTTAGCCAATCAAGGTTTTATCTTCATATTATCCGTACTGAAAAGCAAAACATGAATGATGTAAGAGTAGAATGTATATTATATATGTCAAAAAACTTAAGCTTTTTAGCCTTCCATTAATAGCTTATCTAATTATTTTATCTGATCGGCTCTGTATAAGCCTTTAACTTTTTTAACAATACCACTCGGCATTTTAAACCTAAATGATTTATTTACATCTACTATTTTTAATGCCTTTCGAATAGCCATTTGGCTTGCCCTAAATAATTTCCTACTTTCAACAATATCAACTATAACTGCTTCTATGAGAGCAATACTACATAAAATTATAAGGATAATAATTGCAATCGTATCGAGGATGCTGTCGATGGAATTTGGTTTATAGGAAATAAAGTTGAGTTTGATATATAGAAAAAGCACACCAACAGCAAAAGAAAAGACTGGAATATATTTTATTAGGCTATTGGATACCTTTTTCCCTAGATAGTAGGTAACACATGCTATTACCCCCATTAAAATTAAACAAATAAGTATGCCAATCTTAAAGCTCATTTGTCCACCTCTTTCGGTTTCAATTCTTTTTAACTCCCTTAGGTCACCCGTAATTCATTACATTACTATATTCGCTAGCTTTTAGAATAAACACTTCATAATACAAATTGATAATGAAACAAAATTCGAATGGGGATGCACCATATGGTTGGATTTAACCTCTATACCAAACTTTACCCAATTCGAGGAAAATTAAACCATTATCACCTGATATGTATCAGGAAATCGAACAGAACTATTTTGATAGGGATATCCTGGCAGAAAAAATTATAAAAAAAATATAAAAATTTTGTATTTCGTTTTACCATTTTATTGTAAGACGGGAGTTATAAGAGGGTAAATCAATTGAAGGATGTAAAATGCTATTTGCTAATTTTTTTAAGCTCATCAGCTTAAGTGGCTGTTAGGAAGGATCTGTAGAGTAATTTCACTAGAAAACTTGATGCAGACATTGCTTGTTGGTCTTCAGATATGTATGAATGAAGAGAAGCTAGGACAAAGGGGAACTTTAAAGCGAGAGACGATCTAGCGAAAGAGTTAAAAAAAACGAATTGGAGTTGCTACAATCACAAGATTATTTCATGCCGTTTCCATGATATCCTCTGAGTCAATACGATACCAACAATTTAATACAATCGACTTTAACTCAGCTTCTCTATGATTGGAAAGCCTTCTATAATATCATGAATTTAGAGAGTATCTTTACTGGCGTCGAGAAAAAAAGAAACGATGAAAGTGAACTATTCACTTCCATCGTCTATCTCTCATTCTATTAGCAAAAGTACACATGTGTTGTTTATTTAAGAATCAGTGAAACAGTAGGAACTGAGCCTCTAAAAAATCAACTTACACTAAAACCGCTGCCCAATACATCTCTGACATCATGGACGACGACAAATGCCTGTTCGTCTACGCTGCTGATGGTTTGTTTCAATTGGACTAGTTCCTGTTGGTTGATGACTATATAGAGGACTTCTTTTTGATCCTGACTATAGCCCCCGCGCCCTTCTAGAATTGTCACACCTCGTGTCATGTTTTTTACTATAAACTGACGGATTGCTTCTGAGTGTTCAGAAATGATAGTCACTGCCGTCCGGTTATTCAGTCCTTCAATTACATAATCAATTACTTTTGATCCCAGGAACACAGCAACAAGTGTGTACATGGCTTTTTCTTGGCCAATGATAAATACAGAACCCCCAATAACGATAATATCAATGACGAGGACGCCTTTTCCTAAACTCCAGCCTAAATATTGATTGGCTAAACGTGCTAGAATGGCGGATCCGCCTGAAGTTCCACCCGCCCTAAACATCAGGCCAAGACCAAGTCCTACAAATACCCCTGAGAATAGAGCAGCAAGCAAAGTATCCCCATTCAATCGATGTCCCACATCTTCCGTGATGAACAGAAAAAATGAGGAAGAAATTATTCCAAGAACTGTATAAATCATGGTCTTTTTATCGAAAAACTTATAACCAATTGCCAAAAGAACAGCATTAATAATAAGGTTTACAACACCAGGAGACCATTGGAATAAATAGTATGTAATAACGGTTACGCCAATGACACCCCCTTCGGATAAACGATATGGAATTGCAAAGTAGTTAATACCAATCGCAAATAATAAAGAACCTACGATGATTAAAAATATTTCTTTAAAACGTTGTGGTGCCATTTTATGTAATTCCTCCTACAAGTTGACCCGCTCAAAAAATAGAGCGTTCGGCCGCAATTCGGCCAAACGCCACTTTATGTACTTTACTGTCAGTCTTCCGACTCCCATTTCTTTGCGTGTTTCTCGATTATTTCAATTAATTTATTCATTGCTGGCGTCAGCCACTTATCTTTGTGATATGCAAGTTGGGTAGTCACAAATTCCTCGCTGTGAACCCAAGGCAATGCTATTAAACTGCCACGCTCCAGTTCATCCCTCACTGTCATCAATGGAAGATAAGACAGGCCCAAGCCGCACTTTACTGATTGTTTAATGGCCTCGATGTTCCAAAAAGCGATTCGAGAACAACCTATGCCCTCTTCTTTAATCCATCTTTCTAGCAAATCCCGATAACTACCCGTCTCCGTTAACAGCAACACTTCACCCTCCAAATCGAATGGAGTGATAACGCTCTTGTCACATAAATGGTGTCCTGGCGGGGCAATCATTACTAATGTCTCTTTTACTAAATCACTAGTGAATATTTCTGACCCTAGTTTTTCAGGATTCGTAAATAACGCCAAATCAAATTTTCCAGATTTCAGCTCATTGTTAAGCTCTTGGCTTTCAGACGGTTGCAAAATAAGATGGACATTCGGGTACATCCTTTTAAACTCATACAGGATAGTTGGCAACCTATATACCATTAGGGATTCATTTGCACCAATTAATACCGTACCTGAAGGCTCTTTGTTTAACCGCGAAGAATCTACTGCTTCCTGGTAAAGTTGTAATATTTCCTTTGCGTACGACGCTAAATGTGTTCCGGCATCTGTTAATACAACCGTTTTTCCTAGGCGTTCAAAAAGGCGATTCCCAACAGCTTCCTCCAGCGCTCTAATATGATTAGTTACTGTCGATTGTGTATAGCCCAACTGTTCACCAGCTCGGGTAAATCCTCCACATTTGGCAACAACCAAAAAGGTCTTTAGATTACGAAGCTCCATTGTCATTTCCTCCTATACGAATAATATTCCTCATATTGTATAGGAATCAGAACTGAAAGACGAGATTATTTACTTCCAACGGATATTATAAGCTCTGAAACGAAATTAATGAAATGAATTATTCTAATTAAAATCATTCAAAATATTAGGGTAAGTAAACTAAATACAAAAAATGCTTTAAGGGCTCTTTTTTTATGGAAGAACCTCTCTCAATTTTTTTGACATTAAGTCGAGATTTTTATGCATTATCTCCTGCCGAAAGTCATAGTCGAACTGTTTTGTTAGTATTTAATAAGGACAACTTTTTTAATTTTTTTATTAATCCATTATCGTGATATACGCACTTGTAATTTATAAAAATTTGAATATCCTATTTATAACTGAATGGCACATCACACCACCCGAGCTGTGCCTCCAGAGGTATTAAATTATTTTCTTAATACTGAGCAAATGAATTAGACGAACATTTTATAAGAACATAAAATGTATTATTCCATATATAGGAGGTGTACGATATGAGTGGAACAGTTGGAGGATATGGTACAGGGAACGGATTCGCATTAATTATTGTCCTGTTTATTCTTTTGATAATTATTGCAGCTGCTGCCTTTAATGGATACGGTGGATATGGCGGTGGATACGGTGGATATGGCGGTGCTTGCTGTTAATAAAATAAGCTTTCCAACATTTTTAGTACATCGAGACAGGTTGTTATGCCTGTCTTTTTTGCATGTACTGAAATACAGTAGTTCTTTACGTAATAAACCTTTAAGTACAACCATCTTAGTTTCCGGAGAGCTTTGGACAGACTTGGGCAGAGATGTAGGTCATCGCTAATTACAACTTTAGCTTTTTGGCGTTGCTTGGGTAATCGTCTTTAAAGGCAACTTTACCAATTACCGTTATAAATATCGCCATCATTCCAATGACTAAGTCTGCCAAGTTCCAAACAATAATTACCATTACAATTTCACCAAATATAACCATGCCAAGTACAGCGAAACGGTAAAGCGGAGGTTCCTATTTTAGTAAATGATCTATCCAATTTTGTACCTTTAAGCCTTCTTCAAATGATACGATTAGGGACTCCTTACCATTTATTAAACTATGACACGCATCCAAAAGACTTTCAGGCTTACTTTTTGGAATATGTTGAGTAGCTTTTTGATCTGTTTCGCTTTCCCAGAGTTCTGACCAATTACGGATTGTCATAACTTTTTTTGTTCCAAAAACTTTAAATTCTAGAAGTTCTTCCTGTCCAATACCTGACAAGCTATTTAAAACTATTGGTATACCACTTTCAGTTTTAGCCAAAGCTGTCACACCTGTTTCGCATAGTTCTTCATTTTTTGGATAGTTCGTCTCATGTGAAGAAATAGTAAAATCACCAAATAGATGATACAGGACTTGAAGATAATGTGGAAATATTTCTCTTATGAACCCTCCTTGCTCTCTTGAGGCTATCCATGGATTTTGTTGCCATTTTCTCGGCCAGTGTGGAAAGTATGTTTGTAGCTCAATGCGAACAATATCGCCAAGTGAATCTGTTGTCACTGCTTTTTTTAGACTATGTACAATAGGACTATACATTAACGGAAAATGCATTGCAGTATGTACTTTAGCTTCAGCTGCAGCTTTTACCATCCGCATGCCATCTTGAGCATCATGTGCCAGTGGCTTTTCAGAAAGAATATTCAAACCGTGTGCAGCTATTTGTTCTGCCAAAGGAGCATGACTTACAGGTGGTGTCCCAATATAAACCCAATTTGGTTGTAATTTAAATAGCTCATCTAACGTTTCAGAAGCAGTAATTTGATATTTTGTTGAAATTTCCTTAAGTCTTGTTTTATTTTCATCGTAAACAGATACAATTTCGCAGTTAGGATGAGCCAAAATTTGATTAATAATTCGCTCCCCAACAACACCTGTTCCAATTAACGCAAAAGTAGTTTTAGTCATAACACACACTCTCTCTTATGTATTTATATAATATGCAACCAGTCACTTTAGAAGAATATCTGATTTCTCTCACCTAATTTTACCATATATAATTAGTCTTCCTCTATTAAATTTTCTATTTTATTCAAAAATTTACTCACCAATCATATACTTACCTATACACCTTCATTTCACTAATATATATTAATATTAGGTGATTAAATGAAAACAAACATATACTTAAATAATGAGAAATTTATATCAGGAATAACCATGAAAGATGAAACGGAATTTGAAAATAATAACATGGCTCTTCATGTCTGTGAAACAATTGAAAATGTAATAGAAAATCGAAAGAAATTAGCTACTTTCTTAGATATTGGATTAGACACCTTTGTTTGTGCAAATCAAACACATAGCTCCAATTTTCACCGAGTTACTCTGGATGACAAAGGGAGAGGTGCCGATCAAATGGATTCCGCTATTGCGGAAACAGACGCTCTGTATACGTATGAGCCAAATCTATTATTATGCAGCTTTACTGCCGATTGTGTACCAGTAATTTTTTACAGTGAATCAAATGGCCTCATTGGAGTAATTCATTCAGGATGGCAAGGTACAGTTAAAGAAATTACTTTGAAACTATTTGAACATTTAAAACAAGAAGAACATTGTAATCCAAGCGATTTGTATGTCCAGATTGGTGCTGCGCTTAGCCAGGAAAAATTTGAGGTTGATGAAGATGTTTATGTTAAATTCAAACTTCTTGGCTATTCAGACGATTTTATTTATTACAATGACAAAACCCACAAGTATCACATTGACAATCAGCAAACCGTGAAAAAGCAATGTGAGCTGGCAGGCATCCCGTCTGAACGAATTATGATTGATCCGACCTGTACTTATTTAAATCCAGATGGCTTCTCTTATCGTCAAGACAAACAAAGTGGAAGACATTTGAGTTTTATTATGAGAAAAAGTGATTGAGAGGAGCATTGAATGGCTAAACAGATTTTCACTGGGCGTTACACAACGGAAAATAACGAGTATATTGTAGTTTTTATTATTGGGATGAGGATTAACAAGCGACTAGCCGTGAATAAGTGGCTTCCGGTATTTAATGCAATGCCTGGAATGATTAAAGAGCTATATATGAACAAAGAAGCGTTAGGCTTTTTGTCCATGGAAAGCTATTTTGGCCTTAGAACTACGGTAATGATTCAATATTGGCGTTCGACTGAACATCTGCTTGCCTATGCGAATGGCGACAAACACTTGACAGCATGGAAGAATTTTAATAAAAAAATCGGTAACAATGACGCAGTCGGAATTTACCACGAAACCTATGACCTAAAAAAAGGAAATTACGAGACAGTGTATGGAAATATGCCTCTATATGGTTTGGGAAAGGCCATGAAGCATGTACCTATTACAGCTGAACGCAACTCCGCTCGAAAACGGCTAGAAAAAAATGATAAGAAAAACACATCAAGTTAAATTGATGTGCTTTTGTTCATTTCATGTAAAATATTCTAGTTTTGCATTCGGAAAAAATTTTTCCATATAGCCGTAAAGATGTTCTTTTATATCTTCTTCTTCCTCTTTTTGATAAATGTATTTACCTATTCCATACTTTCCCCATTTATATCTTCTTACGGATTCATCCAATTCTAACTTAGTCATCGGATAATTCTTTTCAATCACTTTTTTAGCAGGTTTTGTAAAACGATGTTGAATAAACTCAAATGTAATATCATCTCTTACATCCATAGGAAGTTCCGCATCAAGACGCTCAAACATATGATAATACCCTTCCTCCCACCCTTCATGGAGGTAGATAGGAGCTACGATAAAGCCAAGAGGATATCCAGCTCTCGCTACTTTGCCTGCTGCCTCTATTCGATTAGCCAAAGGAGATGTTCCGGGTTCAAAGTTTTTAATGACATAATCGGCATTCACACTGAATCGAAATCTGGTCTTTCCGTTATGCTTGGCATCCAGTAAATGATCAACATAATGAAATTTTGTTACAAATCTCAACCTACCAAGTTCGCTTTGACCAAAGTGTTCGATCGCTCTTTTCAATGTGTGGGTTAAATGATCGATTCCTACAATATCAGATGTACAAGATGCTTCAAATCGAGTGATATCAGGCGCACGTTCCATCATATAATGATCGGCAGCTTCTAGAATTTCATCCACATTCACATATGTACGAATGTATGGCTTGCTTCCCATTGTTGTTTGTAAATAGCAATAATGACAATGCCCCATACAACCTGTTGCAAAAGGAATAGCATATTCAGCAGAAGGCTTGGACGTATCAAACTTAAGGGTTTTCCGAATTCCGACTACAAGTGTTGACTTTGCAATTCGATATTTTTGAAAATCATTTTCCCCCGGAAGATCTCGAACTTGATTATGGGAAGTTGTATACCTAATTTCAACACCCATCTTTTCAAACTTCTCTTTTAGTTCTTTTCCAAGGGGATATTCCAAGGCATTGGGTTCAAAATATACAAGCTGTGGTGTAAATGGTTTCTTCATGTTTACCTCCCTTTTAATGAAAATACTGGTGATACGCTTGTTCAGCATCTGTTGCATTTGCATATATGGCCAGTTCAGTTGTTAAAGGGTAATAAGTTTCATAAAGAAAAAGCGCTAATTCGTTCGGATTATCCGGGTTATTTACAACAGCCGCTTCCTGTATATTTGCAACACTCTGGATATGTGGATTTCGATAAAAAATATAAACAATATCTCCCGCATTGTAATCGCTATGCATGTCATCACCTTCTTCGTGGTTTTTATTAGCTTGGCTAATCACGAGAAAATTATGTCTTTGCAGTTTGATTTATTGGTACAAAAAAAAAAAAACCGGTTAGAAAGTACTACCACTAAGTTAATACATAACTTCCAGACTTGCTCCGATGACTTGAGTCCAACCTTCAATCAAAGGCAAATTAAGCTAATACCTGTTACCTTAAGATTTTTTGTTGGTTAAATTCCTGCAGCAACTCTTTAACCTCTTAAATAGCCCCAAGACCTTGGAAACCACTCCCAACTACATTAAACCTATATCTTTCTTCTAAACTGTGATTTTCAATCTCTGTTGCAACTATATTTGTAGAGTTCGTTTATATTCAACATCCTATAATACTAGTAAATCGATTGCTCATTCTCTTCTAGAAATAACTCTGTAAGTCCTAAAGCTTGAAGACTGTACAAGTAATTGTTTATGCAAAAATCTAAAATTTAATATTTCCCGGAAAATATAACGTCGAATTAAGAAAGCTGTTTAGCGTTTCCTCTCATTTTGAAAGGGGAAATTATTTTTGTATCAAACATTATAATCATCGATACTCAATAAGATTAAAAAGAAGGAAACCAAGAGGAAAGCGCGGTTTATTATAAAAAAATTAGTTAAGATTACCAATAACGTGAGTGAAAAAGCATGAGAAGCCTGTCGTATATCTACTAAACTTCCTTATATTATTCACTACTTTTAAAAATTTTTATCCCCACAGCACCAACTGCAAGTGTTACTGCAATAATAGATACCACAAATGTAATTTCTTCAACTGAATTTTGTAGACGAGTTACATAATAAAGCCAGCCAATCTCAATTAATAATACTAGGACCCATAATAAATACAAACTTAATATTTTTTCCCTATTCAAAATTATCACTCTTTCTTTTTAAACTTCTATAAAAACCCTATTATAACAAACCATTACTTTAAATCCCAAAATACGTCCTATAAAAAGTGTTACATTGTAAGCAAAAGAGTAAATTTTAATTTTAAGGAAAGAATAAATTATAAAAGGAGTGAAGTAATATGGCAAATAGAAATAAAATATTGGTACCATCTGCTCGGGAAGAATTAGATAAACTCAAGGCAAGAGTTATGAAAGACATTGGTTACAATGTGGATATTAACAATCCTGAAAATGTAAAATACGAAATTGCCGATGAACTGAATATTCCATTGAATAGAGGCTATAATGGCAAAATTACTGCTGAAAATGCCGGAAAAATAGGTGGATCGATAGGTGGAAATATGGTGAAAGAAATGATTCGAATGGCACAAGAACAATTGTTAAAAAAATAGTACAGCCACTCCATATTCCGGTCTTAGTTGAGACGCATAAACAGCGGAGAATTGGGGATTATAAGGCTGAAATAGATAAGCATTTGCCCATAAATTCTATTTCAGTATTTCCAATCTTGTACAAAGAATTCAATTCCCTGGATTCTAAATGTTACCTTTCATCCGTGTTAATTATGTTGTCTTTACTCAAAAGTTGTATTGCAGCAGTTGAAAATTCGACAGGAGGTTCTACAAAGATGGCACAAACACAACAAAACATTAGTTCAAGAAGTGCGTACAACCGATTCATGTTAGGTTCAATGATGACTGCATTTGGTACAATACGACTTATGCGTGATTCGAAAAGCAAAAGTGGACAATTGCTCGTTTTATTAGGCTCAATGTCAGCAGCTGAAGGAGCAACAAAGTTTTGCCCAAGAAAAGCAATGAACGATTCAATAAGGAATAGTAATATGATACAAAAAATGAAAAGCCAAAACTATCATCAAGATGCATTAGCTGGTTCCCAAACGCAAAAAAATAACGCTTCACAATCTGGACAAGGTGTTTCAAAAGGCAGCAATAGACAAATGAGTGGAAACTTTATGCAGATGGTTGGAAATATCGTACAAATGTTTACTGGTGGAAATGAACCGACTTATGCTCAAAATAAGGTTGGTACTCAAAGGATGAATAGCGGTGCAGGACAAAATTCTGAAAGCAGCAATAATGTTCAGGCGAGTGGAAATTCTGCCCAACATATGACGAGTGGAGCTACAGCTCAAACAAATGAAAACAAAGCCAAAACGTTTGTATCACAAGTTGGGCAAATAATGAACGATGTAGCAAGCATGACCGGAGCACAAACAAACGGTCAAACGAATAAAGGTGGAGAGCAAGCGGCTAGAGCAATTGGTGCTTCAAATACTAATGGAAATAATAAGAATGCTTCAAGTGGTACCTCAAATAATCAAAAAAATGCAAACGCAAATACAGGAAATGAGAAATCAGCTTCTACTTCTTCTAAAACTCAAGATGCTACTTCAAATGAGCATAACTTATCAAATGAATTGTCAACAAAAACACATTTAGACGGTGCCTCTAATGTAGATGCATCGGTCATAAACGCAACTTCAAAAACAGCACACAAAAACGAATCAGCACGAAATATTCTGCAATAACGCTAAAACATGTCATCGGAAATATCGATGGCATGTTTTTTATTTTCTTATTTATTCCTATTAGTTGAATCAATTTCATAGTTTAAAATTAGAGCATAAAACACGAACAATATTAAAGTGAAACTGTTAAACATGTATCATATACTCTTCATAGATCAGCATGATTTCCGCTATCGGCGGACGCTTTCCGCGGGGTGAGCGATGAGCCATCACCGCCGCATTTGCGTCGTTTGCGATGTCTCATCTGTCTCACTCATCCCGCTGGAGTCGCCGCCTGTCGCTCCAATCAACAAATAATCATTGTTCGTGTTTTAATAATTACATGCTATTTATGAAATTAACTCAGTTGTATAAAATATATGTTTTAGGAGGAAGTAGTAATAATAATTTACTCAATCGAAAAACGGAAAAAGGTTTCTGAATAAAATAGTAACTCCCCGACTTGTTTTTTCTCTGTCTTTTATGAACAGTTTTGTTTTTTATATAAACTCATTTCATTCAATAATAGGAAAGAATATTTCATGGAAATAAAGAAATTAGTGCATCAAATTTGGATTGATGCACTAATTTCTCGTCTTTTACTCTAGATATTTTTTACGATACTCTTCTGTCTCCCAGAAATCAGCATGTTTAATTCCAAGTGATTCTGGACGAAATACCGGATCTTTACCTAACTTTTTCTGTTTCTCATAATCTTTTAACGCAATCATGGAAGGTTTAAAGAGTATTAATATTCCAATTAAATTGAGCCATACCATAATTCCTAAACCGACATCTCCCATGTCCCATGCAACTGATGCTGTTTTAATACTTCCATAGAAAGTGGCACCTAACAGTACGATTTTAACCAATAACATTGGTAATTTGGATTTCGTTTTTCTCGTCAAATAAGCAATGTTTGTTTCAGCAATATAATAGTAAGCCATAATTGTCGTAAATGCGAAGAAGAATAAAGCAATTGCGACAAAGCCTGCTCCAAATCCAGGTAATACCGACTCTACAGCTGCTTGTGTATATCCAGGACCCGGTTCTAAATCACCGAGTCGTTGCACAATAAAGCTGTTATCTGGTCTAATCGTATTATACATTCCGGTAATTAAAATCATAAAAGCAGTTGCTGAACAGACAATTAATGTATCGATATAAACGGAAAATGCTTGAACAATTCCTTGTTTTGCTGGATGCGATACTTCTGCAGCACCCGCAGCATGTGCTCCAGATCCCTGCCCAGCTTCATTAGAATAGATTCCTCGTTTTACTCCCCACGATATAGCCATTCCAACAATACCACCAAATGCAGCATCCATACCAAATGCACTTTTAAAAATTAGAACAAATATATTAGGTAATTCAGTAATATTAAGTGCAATAACAATTAGTGAAACGAGGACATAACCAATAGCCATAAATGGTACAACTAATTGAGCGGTGTTAGCAATCCTTTTTATTCCTCCAAAAATAATAAAGCCAAGAAGTAAAACAATAATAATAGCAGTAATCACAGTATTCATGCCAAATGCATTTTCAAGCCCTAATGCAATCGAGTTAGCCTGTACACCAGGCATTAACAACGCCATAGCTAGTACAGAGGAAACAGCAAAAAGAACCCCGTACCATTTTTTCCCTATACCTTTTTCAAAATAATATGCTGGTCCCCCACGATATTCCCCATCCTGTTTTACTTTATAAATCTGTGCCAATGTAGATTCTACATATGCAGTGCTTGCTCCAAGAAAAGCAATCGCCCACATCCAGAATACTGCTCCTGGACCTCCAAACGCGATAGCTGTCGCAGTTCCTGCAATATTTCCTGTTCCCACACGGCCTGATAAAGCTACAGACATTGCTTGGAAAGAAGTAATACCTGCCTCCGACTTTTCCCCTTTAAATAGTAGCTTTACCATGTCTTTTACTAATCTAACTTGCATAAAACGAGTCATAATAGAAAATAACACACCTACTCCAAGCGACAAATAAATGATTGGAGAACTCCACAACACATTATTCAACCATCCTACCAATTGCTCCAACATAATCCCCCTATCCTAATAAAAGCTTTTATATCATTTTAAGTATATGACTAATAGACTGAGTATTTAACCTATTGATGAAAATAATATATTACCTATACTCTTCATATAAAACTATTAACCTAAGTTTGATACAATAATAATGAAATAACTTTTTACATTACGATTTTAAGGGGAACGCTAATGGAAAAATTACAATTTTTATACCACCTTAAACTCATTCCTTCTCTGATAGACCAAGCTAGTTGGACCGATTAAGAAAATTCTATTATCCAACATCATTTCGAAGTATTGCAAACTTTACAAGAAGAAGGAAAGCTTCTTTTAGCAGGTAGAACTTTGAACACGGATCCAATTGGAATCGTCATTTTAGAAGTAGATACTGAGGAAGAAGCTATAGAACTTATGAATAATGACCCTGCTGTAAAAACCGGGATGATGGAAGCTCAATTATTTCCGTACAGAGTTGCTTTATACAAAAAATAAATTAATGCCTAAATAAGAAAAACGAAAGCGTTATTTTAAGTGCAATTTGTCTTTACTATTTCCAGGATGTTTTGGACGAAACACATGCTCCTGCGGTTACTCGTCGCAAAAAAAATTTTGACTACATTATTACCGTAGTAATTTAGCTCGTGAAGTGATTTCTTCACTTCACGAGCCATTTTTTTGGTAATCTTATGGCGGATGTTTGTCCGTCGCCTTCTTGAAATATGCAAAGACATAATGCATTAACGGTATTCACATACTTTCTGAGATAAAAGGTTATCAAATCGGCAATACACTGCCCTATTTGATAACCTTTTTTATGTAAACTTATGGTTTCATAGAAATTGTTGTTCATATGTCTAATTCCATGGTCGAAAGCTCGAAATTCTAATTATTCTGAATCATCCTATTTCTAATTATTTAGTTTCAAAAGAGAAGTATCGCCTACCAAAGTAGATGTGTTAAATAAAAATAAAACATTTTTTATCCCATTTTTAGAAATATACTCCGAGATGCTGCCGTTATAATATCGAATGTCAATAACGTGAATTTCAGGTACATGTCTTGTAAGGAAAGGAATTACGCTATGTGCATAAGAATCTTTAATAACTAACAGTTTATCTTGGTCAATTTGAGCCGATTCAAGCTTGGTGGTAAGCTTCATTAAAGCATGAACACCGCCTAGGAAATAGGAATATTGATCCTTCTTTGCAAGAAAGCTCGGATCATACATGTTCGTCATTGTTTGATTTGTATCCGCAATATACATCTCTGTAGGGCTTGGTTTACGAGGATTATAGACCTGGATGGTATCAGGGGTTAACCCACTAAACTGACTCCTTGTCTGATAACTCCCAAGAAACGATTTACTCACTGTTTGAATCATAAAATCTTTCTGGGGAAGAGGAAGCCATCCTTTCTGCTCCGCATAAGCAACATACGCCAAATACGCTCCATATGTCGTCCAGTGATGATCAGTCCTATAATAAATCGGTTCAGAAGCATGAGGACTCAGGAAATCAAAGCCGTTCATAAACGTTATCCCGTTCCTCAAGTGATCACCGATAAATTGATTTACCTTCTTTTGTGAATACGAAGGTGCTAACCAAGGTAGTCTTTCAGGATAAATGCCTACCGATGTTGGTGCAAGCATGAAGCTCATATTCACTTCCGGGTGGTTGCTTGAAAATTGATTTACCGAGTCTGTATATTGCTGAATCTTTTTGTAATCAGGTTCTAAAAACTTTTCAAATAAATAGTCGTCTTTCCCATAATAGATTCCGTTATTCTCTTGCTGTAGCCGTAGTTTTTCAGCCGCTGATTTTACCGACAGCCATTTGTTCCTAAAAGGAAAATGGTCCGTTACAAAACGCTCCCCATCTTCTGAATATTTATTGGACAATAAGTTTTCCCAGGTTAGATGTGGTGCGCCTTGTAAATATCTATTTTCTAATTCGGAGAATCGTTGATGAGGCAAAATGAAAAAGAGTAAAGAGAGGAGAAACAGCGTTCCGACAAACCCAAACACCAATAATCGCTCTGCATTCTGCTTCATGATTTTCTACCTCCTAAAAACGAAAATATAAAAACGGGTTAAAAGTTGCATCTACCAAATAGGCGATGGAAAGAACAAATAGAAATCCATACCAAACAAGATGAATAAGAGACAATTCATTCATTCTTGACGATTTCTTTATAGGCACAGATGCGATAATCAAAACTAAAAGCAAAAGCCCGTTCGTATAAAAAAAGTAAAATGTCTCATTATTCCAAAGAGGTTGGTGATTGAATCCTGCCATCGCACTAAAATAATGAACGATTAAGGACGGATCCTCAAATGCGAACAATACCCAACCAATTAGAATAAGTATGATTGCATAAAAGTGCCTTACCCAACGTGGTAGGCAAAGTAGTAGCTTTAACCCCCACCACTTTTCAATAACGAGTATGACGCCAAAATACAACCCCCAAAATATGAAATTCCAACTTGCTCCATGCCAGAAGCCCGTAAGCAACCAAACGATAAGTATATTTCGCATTTGGATGGCTAATCCACGCCGGTTCCCACCAAGCGGAATGTAGACGTATTCTCGAAACCAACTGCTGAGAGAGATATGCCATCTCCTCCAGAAGTCGGTAATACTCTCTGCAATATATGGCATGTTAAAATTCTCGTTAAAACGAAATCCAAACATGAGGCCAAGTCCTATAGCCATATCGGAATAACCGCTAAAATCAAAATAGATTTGGAAGGCAAATGCTATGATGCCAAGCCAAGCCGTTAATACTGTCATCGAAGCTGGATTTGAGTTAGAGATGGTGTGCCAAAGCAAACCGATATTGTTGGCAAGTAGCACCTTTTTAGCCATACCGATAGTAAATCGTCGAACACCTTCAGCGAACATCTGGATAGTTTCCGATCGTTTGTGAAGTTGTTCCGCAATAGTGTTATATTTCACGATTGGACCAGCAACTAATTGAGGAAACAAGGCGACAAACGTTCCAAAGTCAATCCAATTCCGCTGTGCTTTAGCTGTTCCTCTATACACGTCTATTATGTAAGACATAGATTGAAACGTGTAAAATGATATCCCGATGGGTAATGGAAGTTCGGTTAAAGGAATCTTCGTACCTAACATCGTATTGACATTTTGAATTAGAAAATCTGCGTATTTAAAATAAGATAACAATGCGAGATTAATGATGATAGAAAATGCGACAATCCACTTTCGTTTTTTAGGAGTTAACTTAGGTCTGTCAAGCAACAAACCAAAGCTAAAATCCGTGAGAGTAGACACCAACATAATTATGATGTAAATCGGTTCTCCCCAAGCATAGAAGATAAGACTCGTTAAAAATAAAATTAGATTTCTAATCCGTCTTGGTGAACAATAATATAAAACAAGAACTGCCGGTAGGAACAAAAATAAGAAAAGAAGGCTGCTGAATACCATAGCCGCTTATTTTTGATCGAAGAAACTATCGTAAACTTTTACCAGCTCGTCTGCTTTATCGGAGATGACCAATAACACATAGTTGCCTTTCGTTACGAGTTTATAATTTTTAGCATTCTCATATTGATCAGGAAGATAATGCTCAAATTGCTTCTTCACATTTTCCGCTCTTTCTTTTACTGCTGATTCAACAGCTGGAACATCTTTAGCATCTTTCACCTTCAAAATAGCTATTTCATTTGTCTTCACGTTCATCATTGGTATTCTAATCGAATATTCTTCCAGCTTCTCAGTGTCTAGATTATAAAAATCCTTCACTTGATCTGATTGCAATTCGATTAATGCAGGTTGTTCCACTTCCTTCACCATTTGATCTGCCATTTCTTTTACAGATAACTTCGACTCGATTGTAGATGGCTTATCTTTAGAACACCCTGCGATCACCACCAAGGCTAATACGATTGTTAACATAAGAAAAATCATTCTTTTTTTCATTACTATGTACTCTCCTTTTTCTTAAAACTGGACTACAAAGAGAGTAGACGGATGAAGTTTAGTTAGGTTACAAAATAAAACCAATAACCTTGGATATATGTCTAATTGAAAAGTATTTCCTAATCTAGATCTACTTAGAAAGAATTTATGTTTAATAAATGTCTATTCGCTTACTTCCATTCCTCTTCTAAAATTGCGTAAAAATACTCGTCCCACCACTCATTATCCATTGGTATACTCTTCTTAAAGTATCCTTCTTTTCTCATTCCGATCTTCTCCATAATTCGATAGGATGGAATGTTCTCGGGCTGGCATGTTGCAATTACCCTATGTAATGTCATTTTCTCAAATCCATATTTCAATACAGCATGTGCTGCTTCTGTTGCATATCCTTTATTGTAATATTTTAGGTTAAACACCCAACCGATCTCGTAAGTATGTTCATCAAACCATTTATGAAATGCTATATGCCCAATAAGGATATTTCCATCCTTTAATACAACAGGAAATTTCTCGGGTTTTTCGGAGATGTTTTTGTTTATAAAATCCAGCACATCTTTTTCAGAAAAAACCCCTTCCGGAATATACTTCATCACATTAATGTCAGATGTATACTCATGTACAGCTTTCCAATCTTTTAATTCAAATTTGCGTATTAATAATCTTTCGGTTTCAATATGCATTATCTTAACTCCCTTAAAAATAAGTATCTACAGCTTTGGTAGTGTTGTGGTAAAACCATCTACCAAAGCTGTTTCTTTAATCAGATATCAGTGCACATAGAACTTAAAGTTTACCCCTGCTTAGCCTCATTATTTCCTTCATTTTTTTTAGTAAAATAATAAATATCCATAAACTGAATGTATATAATGCGCTCTGAAAAAAACTTAAAATAAGGACAAACAACAGCGATCCGACATCTTCCAATTCATTGAAAAGATATAATTGAAATTTCCAATCATAAAATATGTTATAGATGGTTACCAAGATCAGAATAATTGGAAAAATGGTATAAAAGAACTTATTATATTCTTTTGGTAATATTAATCTCATTTATTCACCCTCTTCTATTGATTGAATCGCCACTCTATTATAAAGTGTTACCAATATTCATTTATCTTAAATAGAGAACAGTAATTGCAGTAATAATATTTGGTGCACCGATCATTAGTATCTTACTTACGTTAGAAATTCGATTGAAACGGTCTTCTTGTGATTCAGAATTGTAATTTCTTGCAAATTGATCTCCACTTACAAACGAACCTGACAGCAAACCTGCTATTCCTAAACAAATAGCACCTACTATTCCAGTAATCTTATAGAGTAAAGACCAATCATCTGTAATGAGGGCTACAACTAAACTTAAGAATGAAATACCAATTCCAAAAAGTAAATACTTCATTTATTTCACCCCCATATCAAGTTTTATCAATACCTCTTGTAGAAAATTAATCCATATCAAATAAATTTTATCATATTTAGAACTTTATTATCTAACTATTATAAATACTACGCCTTTGCCTCTCCTAGTATATTAATTAGAACAACCACATATTGTTAAAAGAAGGAGCATACATCCGATTTTCTCTACATAATGAAAAGCCTATGTAGTTTACGTAAAATAGGTTTATTGTGCCACAATTAATCCAATTATCGATAAAACTTTAAAGGTGGAAGAATACTGAATCCATTAATACGTATATCAATTCTAAATCTGTTCTTTTTTATTGTGATGCTAGTTATTAATTATTACCAAGGATTAAATGTAGGAAATATTGCAAATGAGCAAATGCCGCTAATACAACCAGCAAATTATGCTTTTTCAATCTGGCTCCTTATTTATTTTTTATTGTTTATTTGGACTGTAAAAGGTTTTTTTGTTCGTGGCAAAAAAGGGAGTGTTTATAGGGAACTTCAATTTTTAATTCCAATAAATTTTATGTTAAACGGGGCTTGGATTTTGGCATTTACACAACAAAAGATTCTTTTGTCTACCATTATTATTTTTCTATTATTGTTCTCACTATTTCGGATTTATAGTAAAATTAAACGAAATGCAAATAAGGCACTCTTTGATATTATTCCATTCTCGATTTATTTGGGATGGGTGTCGATAGCGAGTATTGTAAATGTATTTTCGTTTTTTGTACGTAATAATGTTATCACGTTTTTAGGTATTGGTGAGCTTGGATGGACTGTTGTTATGCTCCTATTCGCATCCTTCTTTACTATAGTATTTATAATAATTAATCGTGATATTTTATACCCTACTGTCATTATTTGGTCCTACATAGCTATTTATTTAAATAATCAAGAAGTTTTAATAAACATCGTCATAATGATTAGTATTATTCTTATTAGTATCTTTATTTTATTCATGACAATTTCAAAAGTAAAAGCTGAAAATTAATATAGAAAACGAAAAAGACACCTCCAATAGTCATTTAGTTACTGAATGTGCCTTATACTTTTATGAAATTAAAATTTTACGACTTTTATATTAAATTTTGAATTACTTAGTTAATACGATAAAATGATCTACGCATAACTGCCCAGCTTACAAAAAATAACAACAAGCTACCAAGTACCAAATAGAAAAAGTAGAGCAAGCCATCTGTACTTAAAAAGTTTTGCATGAATGTTAAAACGAATTTAATTGTTTCAGGGATGAAAGTCAGAACGATTAGAAAAACAACAAGCAAACCCATTATAAATAGACCATATTTAAATAAAATAGAAGAAACTAAGAGTGCAATACTTATGAGAGCTAAACAAATACTAAAATCAATAAAGACCCTACTTGCAAAATTGTCTCTAATATTTGCGAATTGTCCTAAATAGGAGAAATGGATGCTAGAAAGTGAAAGCCATTTACTCATTTGATTGAACACGAGCAATAAAATATTGTTAACTAACGCCATGATAAAGGCAAAAAGTATAAAGAAAATGGATGTCAACAAAAAGTATATTTTTCTAGTTACTCCCCATTGAATGAGGTTAGAAAACGAAGATCTTAGTGATTGATATCCAATAATAGTAACGAAAATATAAACTGCAATACTATTCATATAATAAATGTTTGCATTTTCAAATGAAAGGGCTACAACGATTCCGAGAATAAGAGTAAGTACGAAAATGCTCCAAAAAATAGTAAATTGTCTTCGTATATCAATTGTATGAAACTTAATTACTCCTAAAGATGTACTGTTCATTGCACTACCTCCAATACTGAGTTTTTGGTTAATTGAACTAATAAATCTTGTATTGATAATACTTCTACTGTAAGCCCTAGATTAGTCGCCTCTTTAACAGACATATTTGGTTCATATATCATTACCGTTAGAATATTATTGAAGGAATTTTTGCCTAATATGTTTTTTCCTTTGCAAAATCTGGCTATGATATCTGGATGTCCTTCTACTGCGTAACCAGCATTTCGGAGCATTTCCGCCTCTTCATAAACGAGTAGCTCACCATCTTTTAAAATTATAACCTCTTCAAACAAATTACTTATCTCATCCACTATATGAGTAGATATAATAAACGTTCTTGGAAATTCGCTATATTCTTCTATTAATAAATTATAAAATTGTTGCCTAGAAACTGCATCCATCCCTATATAAGGTTCATCAAAAATGGTAATCGGGGATCGGCTTGCTAGACCTACAATTATACCAAGGGATGAAACCATTCCTTTTGAGAGTGCTTTTACATACATTGATTTATCTAGATTAAATGAATTAACTAACTCTTCAGCAAGAGATTTATTCCAATTCGGATAAAATAATTCACCTAACTGCAACACTTGTTGGATTTTGAAATTAGGTTTGAAATTTCCAGCCTCTTTAATAAAACAAATGGATCGGATCGCTTCCTGATTATCAAAAGTAGGTTTCCCATTCAGCTGAATGGTCCCTGTTGTAGGTAATAATTGGCCCGCAAGTTGATGCATTAAAGTTGTTTTTCCTGCACCGTTTCTTCCAAGTAAACCAATGATTTTATTGGATTGAATTGTAAAGCTGATGTCATTAATCGCTTTTTTCCGTTTGTAAAGTTGACTAACATGAGTTGCTTCAATTTTCATGATTCGTGTCTCCTTTTTTTATGAATGAAATAATTTCTTCCGTTGTTAAATGTAATTTCTTTGCTTCTTGAAGTAAGGGAGTAATATATTCATCATAAAATTTTTCTTGATGTTTTATGACAAGTCTTCTCTTGGCACCTTCAGCAACAAACATTCCAACACCTCGTTTTTTAAATAAGATATAATCATCAACTAGCTGATTTATTCCTTTAGCAGCTGTGGCGGGGTTAATCTGAAAATGTGATGCAAATTGATTCGTAGAAGGGACTTGCTCTCCTTCTTTCATCGTCCCACTTAAAATTTCATCGGTAATGTACTCTGCTATTTGTATAAAAATTGGTTTTGCTTCATCTAATTTATGTTTCATTGGCTCTCCCTTCTTTGGTTAGTTACTTATGCAACTAACTATATAACCAGTTAAATAATATGTCAACAAATAACCAAAAATAATTTTAAATAACCTTCTTTCAAAAATACAACCTCTCCCAGGTGTAGGAGAGGTTGTATCTTTAATATCATATTATTTAAAGTGAGGAATAATTTGAATTTTTTAGATGAATAGTCCAACGACTGTAGCGGTTAACACAGATGCCATTGTAGCAACAAATAACATTTTAAGGCCAAACTTCGCAACCATTGCAGATTGTTTTTCATCTATTGCCTTAACTGTACCTAAGATGATTCCAATTGTACTAAAGTTGGCAAACGATACTAGGAATGCGGATACGACTCCAACTGTCTTAGCAGACATGTTGGGTATAATCTCTTTAAAGCCCAACATCGCCACAAATTCATTAGAGATAATTTTGGTTCCCATTATCCCTCCTGCTCGAATCATTTCATTTGCTGGAACACCCATCAACCAAGCTACAGGAGATAATATATACCCCAAAATAGTAGTCAAATCTGTTCCAATCGTCGCTGTAAGAACAAAGTTAATCATAGCAATTAAAGAGATGTAAGCAATAAGCATAGCTCCCACAATTCCTGCAACTTTCATCCCATCAATAGCACCATTACCAATCGCCTCAAAAAGAGACTCATCATGGATCATATCTTTCACTTTAATCTGTTCGCCTTCAACGTATTGAGCAGGAGCTACCATAGATGCCAGTAATAAACCTGACATTACATTAAGAGGTAAAGCTATCAGTACATACTTAGGAGGTATCATTGTCATATAAGCGCCAACAATAGATGCGGATACACTTGTCATGGATGCTGTAGTAGCTATAAATAACCTGTTTCTATTCATTTTAGGAATATGAGTCTTAACTGCAAGTAAAGCTCCAGTATCACCAAAGATGGAGGATGCAACAGTAGAAAAAGATTCGATGACAGGTAAACCTGTTAACTTCGAAATTGCACCTCCAAGATACTTTATCATAAGAGGTAGAACTCTTAGGTATGTCAGTACACTAAGTAAAGTAGATGTAAATACAATTAGCAGTAGAACGGAGATAAAGAATACAGGCGAGTCATTTGTATACACAAACCCTCCAAATACAAAAGCTATACCTTCTTTTCCAAATTCCATTAACTTGGAGAAAAAATTTGTTACTGCTATTACTATCTGTCCGCCAATTGTCGTATTAAGCATTGCATAAGCCGTAATTAGCTGAGCTATAAATAGTATTACAACTGCTCTATAGTTAATGTTTTTCTTGTCATTGGACAAGAAAAATGCCGTGCCTGTTAATACAATAATTGATAAGATTGCTGTAAAAACTCCTGTCATGTTATTTTCTCTCCAATTCATCCGTTTCTAAATTGCATATTTAATTAGCATATCCAAAGCTTTATGATGAATACATATTAGTTAATTAAGACATTTCAAGATAGTATTTTTATTACAAATAAATAAAGACACCGCCATTAATCAGTTAGATTTTGGCGATGTCTTTATTAGACTTCTTAACGGAAATAATATAAATGAAATCATTTAGAAAAAGATCTTCTCCTTTATTTTGACTTATTGTATTGTATCTCCTTTTCTAATATCACTTTCTTATTTCAAATGCAGTTTTCCCATCTGTTCGTTTATGTTTTATACTCTTCAAAGATACCAACTAAATCCGTAAACACAGTCCGAACCATATATTCAAACGCATAGTCATAAGTCATTTCAGACTGGTTTTGTGGAAATGTGAAGCCTTCGTCTAAAAGAATAATACCTAACTTGATAATATTTTGTATAATGCAGTGCCAAATCAGCTCCCAATGGATAGTCTGAAAAATAGGTAATCATCTTCATTGTTAAAAGAGGATGTATTTCCGTCGCCTGGACTGTCAAAAGCAAAACTATAGATGCCATTTCCAGCAAAAAACAAATTGTCAAACTAGCCATCTCCTATCTACTTCACATTCGATATGGATAATGTGTGAATATGAGTTGCTTTATGACTGCATCAATTATCTATATTATTCCAAAAAAGGAGTAGATGAATCATATTTATATAATTCACCTACTCTCTTTATTCCTATTTTGCTGCACTATGTCTCTTCGTTGCATGACGTCGATATCCTACAGTCCATACAGTAGCACAACCAATAGCTCCGTAAAATATGAGATTGGATAGAACTAGAAAAAGTTCCGTCGATATTTGATAGACCAACACTATTCGGACTATAGCTTCCAAAAGCAATAATACACCCCATACTATCGTCACCAAACGGAAACCAAATCTAAAATATGGTACACTCCATCTTTCCTCCAGTTCTTTTGCTGTTACTCCGCTTACAAATCGTTTTGCTAAGTAATAAATGAGCGGACGACGAAAGAATAGAGAGACAATAAAACTACTACCGATTGCAACTGTTACAAATGATTCGCGCATAAGTACTAGTTTTTCATCTCCCCCAAGAGTTGCCAGTACAATGCTAAGTACAATGCTTCCTAGCATCATTATTCCAAAAATGTCCAACGTTTTTCTTTTCAATAAAAAGATAAAATTTTCAACTATCGGTGCTAGTGTTGCCAGTATTAAAGCAGGTAAACTTGGCATGAAATTTTTAAGAAGCTTATATAGTAAAAGGGGCAATACCCCATTCACAATAACTGAAAAAAATAAGCTTAAGACACTCTTGCTTCGATTATTTAATACTCTCACATTATTCCCCCGGCCGATTGAGATGGCAACTGTATTTTATATAATTATAATATGAAAATAAAAAAAAAGAAGGAAATCTCCCTTCTTTTTAGCTATATCTTATTATTGTAGTGATTTAAAAACGAGTCTAAAAATATCATCCATTTCCACTCGACCATCGGAAGAATCATTGACTAAATTTTCCACTCTTAAGCCATAGTTAAACACCATAAATATACTTGCCATCTTATTAGCATCAATTGTCTCTGGAATTGCTCCTGCCTTTTGTCCCGTTTCAATCCATTTTGTAGCAGTCTGAACGGAAAAACGATATAACTTCTGAAGTATTTCTGCAATTTTCGGATTATTAATCTGTCCTAATAGATAAATAAAAATTGAGTTAAATACTTTTTGATCTTCCGTTTGATTGGACATGTTTTCCACAGCAAAACGTGTAGGATCTGTCGCATCCTTTGCTGCGGATTGCGAAACAACGCTTACAAACTGGTCATTCATTAGCTCCACTTTTGATTCCAGAATTAAACCAAAAAGTTCATCCTTTCCTGAAACATAATGATAAATTGCTCCTTTTGAAAGACCAGAGTGTTCAATGATATCCTGCATTGTTGTTTGGCGACAGCCTTGTTGTCGAATAAGCTCTTCAGCAGTATCTAAAATAAGTTGAAAACTGGTGTTTATCCCTGTAGTATCCGACATATTACTGCCCCCTTTCTATAATTAGTCGCTCTCCATTTGCGACTATTGTGCCCTATGACGAGTGTGACCCATGGAACCAACAGCCTCGTTAAACTCTGATGGGTAGTGAAAAAACAAATATAATCCCCTGCCAAAAACAATGGCACCTAGTGACAATAACAATGGAACAAAAGCATATTCATCAATTAGGAGAACCTTAATATCTAATAGTTCCACAAAACCATATTTAACAAACAGACGTATTGGAACCGAAAGTAGCCATATAGCTACTGACCAAATGGAGCCAACTGTCATCCATATTCCGTTCTGTTTATAAACAGTTGAAAAACGGCCTTGTAACCAGCCAACAACTACACCTAGTGCAGCTCCAAGTAGCAGGGAAGCGCTTTCCCCTATTTCTATGCCAGCTTCCAATGCGTTATATATGGCATATAAAATTAGCAGTAAAGGAAGAACAAACACATTCCTTTTGATAGGTCTCGGTTTCAATTGTCTATTTACAAGTAAAACAAAAAATAATCCAAATATAAAAAATGAACTCATTTTATCAATTCCTCTTCATTATATACCAACGGTCGGTTTAATAACATACAAAAAAATCTTAGTGCCGTATTTATATTTTCAGCGCCTCAACTTCATTGGTACGCGTTATTCGTTTATAGCTAGCGTACATGAAAAGTCTCCATACGAAAGTGTATATAATCAAGACAGTTATATACTCGGCAAGCATTAATTCGATATCAGGACGATAGTTCTCCGAAAGAATCGGATATTTATGGAATACATAGTCACGTATTAAGTAGCGAGTATATGGAAGGCCAAATAGAAACACATAAAATAGAGGGTTAAATTTGAATCGAATGCCGCCATCTATCCTTTTTTCAAATTTAGTTGTAAGAATATATGGAATAGCAAGCGCGACTCCCATAACTAATGTCCAGTAAAACTGCTCCAATGTAGCCCTACTTCCTATACAATACACAATCCATGGAAGTGAAAGAAACATAAGCCAATCTCCAAACAGAAGTCGAATACCACTTCCCGTTACATCCTTACGAGTTTGACGAAATTGTTTTATTGTTACCCAAATTATTAGAGCCCATACTGCATAACCGATCAAATCCCATTGTTGTTGTGTCATGAAAAATCCTTCTCTCTATACCAATTTTTTTGTTTGGTTGCTACCTCACTGATTTCCAATTTTCCATGACTTTCCCAAAGTTTTCTTAGGTTTTGTGCAGGTGTCCATACCCCACTTTTCCCGTAAAAGAGATGGGTAATTAATACAATAGCCACAGTTAGTAATATTTGCTGAATTAATTTCTCGCCGTCCGTTAATTGTCGTCCAATGGAGACTAGCGTTACGCTGTAATTATTGTTAAAAAGAATATCCAACAAAAAATTGTGAAAACCATGCACTATAGTAGACATCCATAGAGATCCGCTCTTGTAATACACATATCCATAAGTGAGTCCACCTACAAAATGGACGATAAGCTCCGTTGGATGAAACCCTCTTGTTGGAATATGTGTAAGAGCAAAAAGTAAGTTTGAAATTAAAAACATAGCGATGACGTTCATCTTATTCATGTTAGCAAAAAAATAACCACGGTTTAGCACTTCCTCTTGCAATACGCCAATTACCCAGCCGACACAACCATATCCAAGAAGCAGAAGAAAAGATAAATTTGCTAATTTTTCGTAATGAAATACAACTCCTAAACTAACACTCTGGCTCATTGTCCAAATAAAACCCCAAGCAATGATTGCCGATACGACTAATACGACAGTGGCGAAACCGATGTCCTTCCTCCGAATACCGAAACCAAGCTTGAAAGCATTTCCTTTATCTAAGAAACGATAAACTAGCAATGTTGTTCCTCCAAGCACAATACCAACTACCATATTCATCGTTGCCAAAAGTGAATAATCAGTGCGTAGTCTATCTACAATGCCTGCCGCTAGACAGATTCCTAAGATGGTAAACATTACCGTAAAATTAATAATAATCGAAAGCATAATTCGTACCGCTGGATTAAATTTCTTTTGATTCATAAAAATTCTCCTTTGTTTTAAATTTTAAATACCGACTGTCGGTTTGTTATGTTTTTTATTATAAATACCGACGGTCGGTATGTCAATAGGTAAGTTTTATTTATTTCAACTGTAAGTAATCCAAGTGCTTTTAAAGTTTTTATCCATGCAGCTTATTCCGTACTTTCTAAGAACTTAGCAAAATGAATTTCCACTTTATTTAATAATCATGAATAATTTTTTTATTAATAAGTCCTCCCTTTAGTTTCATATAAATAGAGAGTAAATACTTTACAATGAATACTAAATTATCAGTTTAATATGAGTATTCAAATAAATATTAAGCTATAATTTAAGGAGAAGGGGGAAAAGAATATGATCAAACAATCTATTATTGAAAACGTGCTAGAAGCCGCACTTTCGACTGGCGGTGATTTTTCTGAAGTATTCATTGAAGATAAATTTGTGAGCACGATGGAATTGCAAAGTGGAAAAATAGAGAAAAGCATATCTGGACGGGAATTTGGAATAGGTATCCGCATTTTTTCTGGGCTTCAAAGTATTTACACATATACGACTGATTTCTCGGAAGAAGGCTTATTGCTCACTGCAAAACGTGCAGCAGTTGCAATAAAAAGAGGAGCGCAGGGCATCATTCATCCGCTTCAAAAAGAAACATTCGTTCCCATTCACCAAATTCAACAAATGCCACAAACAGTTGAACAAGCTAGGAAAGTAGCCATTATGAGACAGGCTAATGATATTGCGAGAAATTATGACGAGCGCATCCAGCAAGTTAAACTACGCTATATGGACGAAGAACAGAATGTGCTAATTGCCAACTCAGAAGGTAAATTTGTAGAAGATACTCGTGTCCATAGCAGGCTATCCATTCAGGCAACCGCTTCTGATGGCGTTCAAATGCAAACAGGTTTTTATGGACCTGGGGCACATGCTGGGTTTGAATTTATCGAAAACCTAAATCTCGAACATTACGCAGGGGAGGCGTCCCGAATTGCAGTTACAATGCTTGGAGCGGAAGAATGTCCGAGCGGAAAGTTTCCAGTAATAATCGACAATGAATTTGGTGGAGTTATTTTCCACGAAGCATGTGGGCACGGTCTTGAAGCGACTTCAGTTGCTAAAAATAATTCGGTTTTCGCGAATCGTATTGGTGAAAGGGTTGCTCCAGATATCGTGTCATACATTGATGACGGAACACTTCCAAACGAATGGGGTTCACTTTCTATTGATGATGAAGGCGAAAAAACACGTAAAAATGTCTTAATTGAAAATGGCATTTTGAAAGGTTATCTTGTCGATAAATTTAATGCACGTCGTATGAATACAGACGCGACTGGATCCTCACGCCGTGAGTCATACCGCTTTAACCCTACTTCTCGTATGACAAATACGTATATTGCACCTGGAAAATCGACACCAGAAGAAATTATTGCTTCGACGGAAAACGGCATATATGCAAAATATATGGGCGGAGGCTCTGTTAATCCAGCAACAGGGGATTACAATTTTTCTGTTATGGAGGCGTATCTCGTGAAGGATGGAAAAATTGGCAATCCTGTTCGAGGTGCAACACTCATTGGTAATGGTGCGAAATCATTACAACTTGTCGATCGCGTTGGGAATAATCTTGCCCATGGTGCGGGAATGTGTGGATCGTTGAGTGGAAGCCTCCCAGTCAATGTCGGTCAGCCGATGATTCGCATAAGTGAAATTACAGTCGGTGGGACAAAGGGGGAATAAAAGATGAATATTACGGAATTCCAAAAAGAACTAGTAAGCAAGGCAACGGATGCAGGTTTCAAAGAAGCTGAAGTGTATTACGAACATACTGAAACATTTCAATGCATGATTTTCAATGGCGAAATTGATAGTTACGAAACTTCCGAAGATGGTGGTCTTAGTCTACGAGGTCTTTATAATGGGAAAATGGGTTATGCCTATACAGAAAAATTGGATGAAGATTCCATCTCTTTTTTAATCGACAAAGCAAAAGCAAATGCAGATGTCCTTGATGAAGATGATGGCACTGATATTTTCGAAGGAAGTAAAGAGTACACAGTGCATGAGTTTTACAACGAAGAACTCGCAAATGTCCCAATTCCGGAAAAAATTGAACTTATTAAGTCGATTGAAGAAAAAGTACTTGCATACGATCCCCGGATTGTCACTCTAAATTTCTGCATTCTACAAGATTTTTCAGGAGAAAGAGTAATCGCGAACAATAAAGGTCTTTTATTGGATGAAAAAAAGAATGGACTAATCATTTTCATATCCACTGTAGTGAAAGATGGAGAAGAACTGAAGACAGGTAGCTTCATTAAAATGAGCCGTGATTTTAGTTCTCTTAATGCTGATGAAATCGCGAAAGAAGCGGCTGAAGAAGCGTTGTCAAATCTCGGGGAAAAATCAATTCCTGCTGGAAAATACCCAATCATCATGCGTCATGATGCAGCAGCATCTTTACTTGCAACGTACACACCTATCTTTTCAGCTGAAAATACACAAAATGATCAGTCACTTTTAAAAGGGAAAGTTGGAGAAAAAGTCGCATCGGAGTCCTTCACTCTTCTTGATGATCCTTTTCACCCTGACGCAGTTGCAGGTTCAAATTTCGACGGAGAAGGAGTAGCAACAAAAAAACGTGCCATCGTTTCAAATGGCACACTGGAAACGCTTCTTCATAACCGAAAAACTGCAAAAATTGAGGGATTAGAAACTACCGGGCATGCACATAAATCTTCCTATAAAAGCACTCTTACCATCTCACCGCAAAACTTATACATTGCGCAAGGTGAAAGGACTAGAGAAAACTTAATCGCTTCAGTTTCAGAAGGAGTGCTTATTACAGAGTTGTCAGGACTTCATTCCGGTACGAATACAATTTCTGGAGATTTCTCTCTTGCCGCAAAAGGTTTTCATATAAAAGATGGCAAAATTTCATCTCCTGTTAAACAAATGACAATCGCTGGTAACTTCTTCGAGTACATGAAAAACATCGAAGAAATCGGCTCAGATTTACATTTCCTTCCGGGTGGTTTTGGTTCACCATCTTTGCGAGTGAAAGAACTTTCCGTTACGGTTGATTAAATATTATTTTTTGCCGTATATTTTTTTAATCTTGACTTGAGGATAAAATTGCATGAATGTACATTACTAAGTAATTTTAGTAGTGTACATTTCTCTCTTTGATCTAATCAACTAATTATTGCTTTGTAAGGGCTAGTTATTTTTGCGCTATTTCGCCCTGCCGTAAAGGCAACGTAGTCAGAAATGTTGTTTTCTCCCCGAGCTTACTTTGGACAGAGATGGTGCCATGATGCATTTCTACGATCTTCTTCACAATAGAAAGCCCTAAGCCACTTCCTCCATTGGAAATCGTTCTCGATTGGTCCGATTTAAAAAATCGTTCAAAAATGTGCATTTGATCTTCTACCGGTATTCCTATTCCAGTATCAGTGATGGAAATACTCACCGCATCCACTTGTTTCCATAAATGAAGGCTAATCGTACCTTCAATGGGGGTAAACTTTATACTATTAATAAGTATGTTCATCCATACTTGATTCATCAGATCTTCATCTGCTTCTATTGAAACGAAATCAAATTGAATGTCCATTTCAATATTTTTCTCTAACCATCTTGGTTCACAAGCTAGGACAACGCTTCGCAACTGTTTATCGAGCCTATACTGCTTCGGTTCGAAAGGATGATGTTGTGATTCCAATGATGTTAGCTTTAATAAATTGTCACTAATTTTGGACAATCGATCACTTTCCATCTCAATAATTGTTAAATAATGAAGCCTTTTCTCATCCGTCAAGTCAATATTTTTCAATGCTTTTGCAAATCCGTTAATAGATGTAAGCGGAGATTGGATTTCATGCGAAACATTGGAGATAAATTCTTGACGCATTTTCTCCATTTCTCCTAATTCTACTGCCATATTGTTTATCCCGCTAATCAACTGTCCAAATTGATCTTCTCCATTTGCTTTAAGGTCTAATTTTACATTAAAATCTCCAGTTGCAATTTGTCGTAAAGCAGCTACAATCGTATCCCAATAAACCCGCTGTCTCTTGGAACCAAATAAAAAAATAATGACTGCCGTACACCAAAAGAAAAATATTACACCTATTACTGTAATAAGTTGTTGCCAATATCCTTGAGGATACTTCCCTATCCAATCATAAAGAAAAGAGGTTAGATGAAAAGAAAGGAACGCAAAAATGGTAGTAGCTATAAGAAAAAGTGCAATCACAGCTAGAATCTTTCCAAAGAACTTCCCTTTCTTCATGAACCCAACTCCAAACGATACCCAAGACCCCGAATAGTTCTTATGGAAAATCCGCTAATTTCTTTCGGGAATCGTTCACGTATCCTTTTTATATGAACATCTACTGTTCGTTCATCCCCTTCATAATCGAATCCCCAAATTTCTTCTATTAATTGTTCACGAGAGAATGTTTTTCCTTGGTTACTCGCCAAAGTAAATAATAAGTCAAATTCTTTTAATCGAAGCGTACTGTTTTCTCCCATATACTCCAACTCATACGTATTACGATTCATCCGAACATTACCAACTTCCACCGTTTGAGACAAAGAAATACGATACCTTTTTAGAATAGATTTTACTCGAACAATTAATTCTGCAGGTTCAAATGGCTTAACAAGATAATCATCTGTACCAAGATTAAAACCCTTCACTTTTTGAGCAGTTTCTCCTTTTGCAGTTAACATAAGAATTGGCAAGTCATTGTAGAACTTTCGAATTTCCCTGCATAATTCCCAACCATCCATATTTGGCATCATAATATCCATAATGACCATATCTATTTTTTCTGAATCGAGCTTGGACAGTGCATCTACACCGTCCACTGCTTCCAGTATATCTAGACCCTCATTTTCTAAAAATACTTTTACTAACTCTCTAATATGATTATCATCATCCACCACTAATAGTTTTGTCATAACAATATCACCTCACTCTTCTTAAATACGCAATTGTTGTTTTGCAAACTCTCTGTACATCTCATGGGATTGAAATAGAGTATTATGCGTTCCACTTCCTGTAATATGTCCTTTTTCCATAAATAAAATATTGTCTGCATCTACAACGGTAGATAGACGATGCGCAATAACAAGTGTCGTTCTTCCTTTCATCAAATTATCCAATGCTTTTTGAACATAGATTTCTGAATTACTATCTAGACTAGAAGTTGCTTCATCAAGCATTAATATTTGAGGATCACGTAGTAATGCCCGTGCGATTGCAATACGTTGTCGTTGTCCACCAGAAAGCTTAATCCCTCGTTCTCCTACTTCTGTATCAAACTTTTGTGGGAGTGCTAGAATAAATTGATCGGCATACGCCATTTTAGCAACCTGCTCTAGTTCTTCATCTCCCACTTCTCTTTCAATTCCATAACAAATATTATCACGTACCGTTCCAGAAATAAGAGTACTTTCCTGAGCGACATAACCGATTTGACTTCTCCATGAATGTAAAGAAAACGTATCAATCGATGTATCTCCAAGTGAAATAGTTCCTTTAGTAGGTTGGTAAAAACGTTCCAACAGAGAAAATGTAGTTGTCTTCCCACCACCACTTGGTCCAACAATTGCAGTTACTTTACCAGGTTCAATGGTAAAATCAATGTCAGATAAAATCAGTTCTCTTCCATATGCAAAATCTACATGCCGCACATGAATCTGTTCCGAAACTAACTCTAACTCTTTACCCATATGAACATCTTCTTCCACATGTTCAAATACCGTACTAATTCGTTCGGTTGCTCCCATTGCTTTTTGCAACTGAGTAAAGAACATCGTTAATTGAGTCATTGGAATAATAATTTGTATTAAATATAAAATAAAAGCAACCATGTCACCAGCTGTAAGTTCTCCAGAAGAGACTCTAACACCACCATATCCAATAATAGCAACGAGTACTATCATTAAAACAAAAGAAATCAAAGGTGTTATTAGTGCATGTATTTTCGCTTCTTTCAAACCAAATTTGAACAGATTTGTAATGCCTTTTTTTCCGCGACTATATTCCAGTTCCTCTGCATTTGATGCTTTTACTAAACGTGTTTCTGGTAATACTTGATTCAGTACAGAGGTAAATTTTGCGGTTTCATCTTGCATTCCTTTTGAAATAACAAACATACGTTTACCAAGTAACATTAAAATAACCATTGCAATAGGAACAGCAACTAGCATCAACAATGTCATTTTCCAATCCAAAAATAATAGAATTGTAACGGATCCGATAATTGCAATAATACCAGTTAAACAGTTGGCAAGATGTTCAGTAATAAGTTCTTTCACAACAGCTGTGTCATTCGTTACTCGACTTAATGTCTCACCCGTATCATTATTATCATAATAGGCTATTGGTAAATGAAGTAATTTCCGCCATAATCGATCTCTCAAACTCGCTACTACATGATGCCCCACCCGGTTTAATAAATATATCGAAAGTCCGCTCGCAACTGCTTGTGCGATAAATGCGATTACTAACAAAATAATTTGCCAATAATTGAGTGACTCTATTGAAAAACCGTCCACTAATTCTTTCGTGAATAACGGAACGACAAATCCTACTCCTGTTGTTGCAAAACTCATACAAAGTGCAACTATTAATAAAAGCTTCGGTGGGTCAGTATCTTTTATTAGTTGAAAAAACTGTCGCCAGTTTTCTTTTTTACTTTCGTTTATTGTTTCTTTCATAGTTCATGGTCCTCCTTGATACAACTTTGCAATCTTACAAATGATACTTTAACATTCATTTATGAACTGAATATGAAATGAAATGGAATGAGATAAAATCAAGTAGATTTGTTCTTTATTAAAGTAAGAAAAATGGAGTTCGAAATCTTTTTCCACTATTTACCAATCAAGCATTACAAAAAATAAATAAAAAATAAAAGGCCTCGAGGGTTTTTCCACCCCCGAAACCTTTTGTCTAAAAATCTGACATAAACATTATTTGTACATGTTTTTTCTATTCTTTATTTTTACATTACCTTTGAGAAAGTCTCGTATTCTTAAAAAAAACAACTTAATTGTGAAAGTCTTCTCTATTGTTACAATTTAGTTAGATTTAGAATCATCAAAGTCTTGTTCTAGTCGTTTCACAAAATCCTCTGCCGCACTATACCCTTGCTGCTTCAAGTACCAATTATTCGCAGCTGCTTCTATTAAACCTGCAACATCACGACCAGGCTGTAATTGGATTTGTATATGTGGAATTTGAACACCCATATATTCCGTAAACTTCGATTCTAACTCTAGCTCATTATTTAAGGCATTATGTTCCCATTTGGTCAATTCAATATCAAGCGCTATTCGTGTTTCTTCTTGAAAAGCTGCTCTTCCGTAAAGGCGAACAACATTCAATAATCCAATACTTCGCAACGCTAGAAATTCTTTGTTCTTCTCATTATGTGATCCAATTAATGTTTGGGGACTTAACTTTTTTAAGACAACAATATCATCCGCCACCAGTCTATGCCCCCTACCGATCAAAGTATGTGCAGTTTCACTTTTTCCAACACCAGATTTGCCTCGCAATAGAATTCCAATACCTGAAACATTTACACATACTCCATGAATCGCACATTCAGGTGCCATCGCTTTCACTACAAAAGAATCCAACTTCGCACATACTTCACTCATCGAGTCATGTGTGCGTAATATAGGGATTTTCTTTTCCAGGCAGTAATCTACTAATCCTAGCGGTTCTTCTTGGTTCGATGTTATAACAATGCACGGAGGATCGTATTGAACAATATTTCCTATGCGGAGCTTACATTCCTCTTCTGAAAGTGTGTGCAAGTAATTAATTTCGTTCTTTCCTAAAATCTGCACATGCTCTGTCGCAATGAAATTGAATTTATCCATAAATTCAAGTCCTGGTCGACGTACTTTTGTTTTCTTTAATGATCGTTCCAGTTGATCATTTCCTGTTAGTACCTCAAAAGAAAACCTACGGACAATATCCTCTACTGTTACAATTTTCATATTTACTACCACTCGCCTTCTCGATTACACCATAAATTATTTGTAATGCTACCTCAATAATGTATTCCGTGCAAGTACATATTAGTAATTTTTACAAAACGTTCACCAATCAATCTACGAAGGTTAAACGATACTTTTCGAAGAGAATAGTCTAAAATAATTGCTGTTAAATATAAAATCACAATTATAAGTAAGTCCACAACCACATTAGAGTCCCCTCCCCTAAAAATTTATGGATCTTGTGAAATACAATTTACGGATAAATGTTCCCAATTTTAATAAATAATTGGGCTAGCACAACGCCGATTAATTAATAAAACAGTGATAATCCGATACTACTTATCATTTTCAAACACTCCCTAACATATTACATAAACCAATTTCTTCTGTTTGTACTAAACAAGAATAAAATAGTTCCAATTATATATGTGCTAATTAAAACTTTTTTAGACTAGTTGTACTTAATTTATCCTTTGTAACCCCGTATTTACACTGAAATAGCATATTAATAAGTTAATCGTTTTAACAGTATTATGTTGACATTATTCTACTTAATCATACAATAGAATTAAGAAACTAGTATTTTTGAAACTTATTTTGCACTTAAAAAATAATTACTTTTGTATCACTCTTTTTTTATCTTTATCATTTGATAGTAGTTTTAACACATAAATTATTTAGGAGATGGAACTATGACTAAGGATAACAAGAATAAATCAATAAATTGGTTTAAAAGCAACCGTTCTAACCAAAATCAATTTTCTTACACTAATAATTACGAGGAAGAAAGCGTAATTACTTTAGAAGAGAACGCGCTTGTACATCAAGATCAGTCTTATACAACTGATAAATACATACTATCTAAAGAAAATCAAGACAAAGTATCATTAGACTTAATAGTATCTTTAGAAAATCTACTACATGACAGGCAACTAATTCTTTATAAGAAGGAAGGTCTTGAAGATCAGTTACAAATAGCAAATGAAACAATTACTCGTATAAAACATGAATTGGTGAAGAAAGAACAAATTATTCAAGATAATCATAAAGAGATCCGAGTACTTGAAGGCAATTTAACTAATAAGCAAATGGTATATGAACAACTTCTGGAAGATTATAAAGATTATCAAAGTAACTCAAGTAGTGACTTTGAAAAGGTTTCAAACCAACTAGATAAACAAATTAATAAATATAATTTACTTAAAGAAGAATCGAATAATATTCAATATCAAAATCTACTTAGTATAAGAGAACTCGAAGAAAAAATGAGAGAACTTGAAATTGAAAATCAAAAGTACACAGAACAATATGCAAAAATACTAGAAGAAAAATCCGAGTTGATGCAAACAATTAATGACTTTACTGATAGAATGTCTTTTTCTTTCTCTTCAAAAGCTTTGACTAACAAAGAATAAAATTGTTTTTCTTTTCACTGGTAGAGAAAGGAGACAACTATGTCAGTCTATCAAGGGAAACTACTAGAACTAATATCAATCGATATCACACCTAATCAATCTTTTTTACGAATAAAATTATTATCTAAGCATGAAATAGAATTTCAATGGGAAATCGATTGTGAGACTGCAGAAAACCTAAGAGCAGTTACAGAGCTTGGTGGACTTCATAAATATCGGTTATCCCTTCAGAGCATCGGTGATTCCAAAACTAACAAATATACAAGTTTTGTAACAAGGACGTACCGAGATCAAAGTAGCAGAATTTATTTTTCGTGCTCAGAAGCTTATATAAGTGGATTAAATGCACTAAAGTACAACGAAGATATAAATTATATAAATAATCTTAAGATCTTGGAAGATAATCCAAATCCATTTACTGTTTCAGAAATAGAGCACACAAGTTATAAGCAATTTAGCCGTAATATTACTTGGAAGATTTTAACCTTGGTAAGCATAGTATTCATTATTGTACTAAGCACTTCGCTTCTTAATAAAGGAGAAGCTACTGGAAATGCAAAAGTAATAGTAGAAAAAGAAAATCTAATAGCTAGTATAGATGACGGAGTTGAAACTGATTCTGCTAATGACTTTGTAGATAATGAAGTAATATCTCCATTTGTAAAAATAGAAGACGCGGTAACCTTTAGTATTCCTAAAGGAAAAGTAGCACTTACTTTCGATGATGGCCCTTCAAATTTTTCAAAAGAGATTACAGATATATTGATGAATTACCAGGTTGGTGGTACTTTCTTCTTCATTGGAAGTAATGTAAAGAAATTTCCTGAATCAGTTCAATACGTTCATTCACACGGTTATTCTATTGGTGGGCATTCTATGACTCATCCAGATTTTAAAAAAATATCATATGAAATGCAAAAAGAGGAACTTTTACATACAAATCAATTGATAGAGGAAATTACTCAAGAAGAAGTGGTTCTTTTTAGACCACCTTATGGCTCTAAAAATGACCTTACATTGAAATTAATGAACGATACACATAACAAGATAGTACTTTGGAATACAGACACAGAAGATTGGAAAAGCCAAGATTCTGATGAAATCTTTAAATATATTCAAGAATCTAAAACATCTGGATCTATTATCCTCCTTCATGAATCACAAGTAGTTGTAGATGTATTACCTAAAATAATTGAGTACTTAAAGGATCAAGATTTAGAAATCGTAACTTTATATTAGAAAACCCATTTAGTATGAAGAAACAAATGGATTCAGTCTGTTGACAAACGCTCGTATTCTTCGTTGTAAGCTCATGAACTTTAGTCTATTAAAAGTCCGCCTTGTGTTGGCCCGCCTCGGCTGAGAAGTGATTTCAAGACAGTCTGAAGAGATATCAATCAAATATATGACTTTGTCTTCAACCTGAATCCATTTGTTATGAAGAAACAAATGGATTTTCTTTAGTTTTTTGAAGATATGTCTACAATGATGTACATAAACAATAATGCTTATTTCTACAATTAATGGGGTATATTCTTGTATCAAGTCCGAACGGAGGAGTACACGAATGTATATGGATACAATAGTGAAACTTATTGTTGGTCTTACTGCTCTTTTAATTGTCATTCGACTTCTTGGCAAAAAAGAACTTGCCCAACTCACACCATATGATTTTATCTATACTCTTGTTCTTGGAGGTGTTCTTGAAGAAAGTTTATTTGACCAGAATGTACAAATCACCCATTTTTTAGTTGCCATCTCAGTTTGGACAATTTTAATATTTTTTATTGAAATAGCGACTAAGTATTGGAATCCTATCCGTGTATTATTAAAAGGGGAACCTGTAAAACTGATAAGTGATGGAAAGCTCGACATGAAGAAGTTTAATAAACATCATCTTGAAATGGAACAACTTCGTTCGGCACTTCGTAAGCAAGGTATATTTTCCCTTCGCGAAGTACGGGATTTATATTTGGAGCCTGGCGGTGATATAACTATCAATAAGTACTCTCGTTATGAGCCAGTCACAAATGAAGATATTCACTTAAAGAAAGACGATCAAGAACCATCCTTACTATTTGTAGATGATGGAAAGGTAAAAGATGATATATTAAATATGGTTGGAAAAGATCGTGTCTGGTTATTTACTAAGCTATCACAACTTGGTTATGCTAATACAAAAAGTATTGCTTATTGCGAATGGTCGAAAACGGAAGGTTTTTTTATTAAAACTTATTAAGAAAAGCGCAAGTGTGCATCTTGTCTTTACTATTTCCAGAGTGCTTGGGACAAAACATCAACTACACTATTAACGTTAGAATTTTTATGGATCGTGAAGTGACTGCGTCACTTCACGATCCATTTTTCCGGTAATCTTGCGGCGGATGTTTGTCCGTTGCCCTCTTGATAAGTGTAGGGACAAGGTTCATAAGGTTAGGATAATGAGAGAATAAATCCTTTCCTATTCATTAAAAGCGGACGAAGATACAATTTCGTCCGCTTAAGCCTTCTTTAGTAATGGATGCTATCTATTTTTCTCTGCTTCCGCTTGCTCTATTAATAAACAAAGGAAAGTACCAGTTGATTATTTCTACTCTTTTGTATCTCTTAAGAAAAAACCGATGTCCATAATTTGACATCGGCTATAAGATCATATTTAACTTTTATTTTTACTCATCTGCATGGACCGGATTATCAATTTTTGACTTTGTTAAGTAAATCACCAAGCCCAAAATTATTAGCAGGAAGATTATACTTGTGCCCATTGTACCTAAGCCTAGACCACCAGCATGGTGAGATTGTGATAAATAGTCACCAAGAGAAGCGCCAAATGGACGAGTTAAAATGTAGGCGATCCAAAATGCCAACACTGCATTCATTTTAAAACGATAGTAGGCAATAACTACTAAACCTATCAAAACAGCGAACATAATAGCTGAATTCAAGTAACCAATGTTTAACCCTTCTGCTATGAGGTCACCCGCAGAAGTCCCCAAAGCAAAGGTGAACAGGATAGCAACCCAGTAAAAGACTTCTCGCTTAGTCGTGTAGATAGAATGTATGGACAACGTTTTCTCACTAGCATACCAAATCGCAAAACTGATTAGCACTGCTATAGCGAAGATTATTGTAGTTGTCACAAGAGATATTCCTAAATTATCAACTAAATTATCGGAACCTAGCGTACCAACCACACTGATTAATACAACCGTTAACCAGTATAAACTTGGCACGTACTTAGTAGCTTTGAACTGAAAGAACAAAGTAATGATCAAAAGTACGCTCATTATAAGGGTAGTGATAGTAAGACCTAAGTTAAACTTTTCGTTTATAAAGTCTGCTGCCGTCTCTCCCACCGTGGTCGCCATGATTTTTATTATCCAGAAATAGATTGTGATGATTACTGGAACCTTATTTAACATTTGTCTACCTTGTGAATTAGAGTTTACGAATTCCCCAGTAACAACTGAATTTTTACTATTATTTTTTCGATTGTCTCTATGTTGCCCCATTTATTAATCCTCCTCATTTTTTAATATTATTCCCTAGGGAAAACTATAAAATACAAGAATGAAAAACAAATGAAAATTAATGTTTTTTTTAATGTTAAACATTTTTTCAATCACTTCTAATTGCTTTTAAAGAGGAATCATTATGGTAAACTCGCTTCCTTTATTCAAAGCGCTCGAAACCTTAATAGTGCCATGTAATGATTCCACAATAGATTTACCAATAGGTAATCCAAGACCTGAACTACCACTTTGACGAGAACGACTTTTATCAACACGGTAAAAACGGTCAAATATACGCTCTTGCTGTTCTAAAGGAATACCAATACCATTGTCGCTAACAACTATATATAGCTTTTCATTTTGATAATCTGACTTAAGTTCATAGGAGATGCTTATCTTTCCTCCGCTTGGTGTGTATTTAATTGCATTATCAATAAGGATGTACAGCAATTGCTTTAATTTTTCTCTATCAGTAAACAGCATTAGTGGAGTTAGTATTTGTATATCCAATCGTATCTTCTTAGTCTCGGACAAAGGATGAAATGACCTTAAAATTTGTTGCATTAACTCTTGCAAATCAAACTCCTCAGCTACAGACGATTGTTCCCCTGAATCTGACCTTATTAAAAATAATAAATTACTCACTAGTTGTGTTGTGCTTCTTATCTCTTCTTTTAAATCAGCTAAAATACTCTTAGAAAATGATGAAAATTTATTCCCCTCTTCATATTCAATAACTTCTAGACCCGACTTCAATACACTTAACGGTGTCCTTAACTCATGGGAAGCATCCGCAATAAATTCTGTTTGTAGATTATAGGTTTTTATAATTGGTTCCATCGCACGTTTTGTCATAGCTTGACCAACTATAAGAGCAATGACAAAAAAGATGAGTGATATTCCAAGAAGGATAAACAAAAAATGGATAAACATATTCCTTAAAAAAGTAATATCCTTTCCAATATAAATAGTTCCTTTTAGGTTACCCTTTTCATAAACATTTTGTGAAACAATAAGAAGATAGACAGAGTTTTTTTTGGAAAGTTGAATCTTTTGATATTTAGCCTCCATGTCAGAGGGTTTCCAATTTTGCACCGTTTTAAAAAAAAGCTCTCTCATTTTAAGTGAAAACTCATCTATAATCACTAATTCATTATTTGATTTTAGAAAATAGGTTAGGAATACTCCTTGCGTTTTATTACCGTTAGATTCTGTTCCAGTATTCTGATTTTGACCACTTGATAATGCGTCATCATCAGTTTGCAACTCTTTTATTTCTTGTTTGGCTATATCGAACATCGTTACTTTTTGTTCATTGTACATATTGATAAAAAGAAAAACACTAATAACAATATTAAATAGTAATAAGAATACAATTAGCATCCTACTATTATATTGAGCTAAATTTTTTCTAGTTGTAGAAAATACATTTACATTATGTTTCAACTGAATATCCTACTCCTCGAATATTGCAAATAATAGTTTTTTTACCTTCTTCGTCCACTTTTTTTCGAAGCAGTCTGATATAGGCATCTACCGAATTGCTTGTAACGTCTGCATTGTAACCCCATACTCGATCGAGAATTACTTCCCGGGTTAAAACCTTCCCCTTATTTCTAATTAATAAATCTAGTAATTGGAACTCTTTTGGAGTTAATGATATTTCGATTCCATTTCGGTATAAAGTATGTTTAGTACGATCAATAGTTAAATTGCCAAAAATAACTACATCTTCTTGTATGGGTGCATAGTTTCTTCTTGAAAGAACACGGATTCTCGCAAAAAGTTCTTCAAACTCAAATGGTTTTGTTAAGTAATCGTCTGCACCAGAATCGAGACCCTTTACTCGATCCAACACATCATCTCTCGCTGTTAAGATTAAGATCGCTCCTATATAACCATTTTGTCTCAATCTTTGGCAAACCGTTATTCCATCCAATTCAGGTAACATCCAATCTAAAATTAATACATCATAATGAGATTCAATGGCATATTCATACGCTTCTCTACCATTTGTATACCACTCCACCGTGTATCCTTCTTTTCTTTTTAGCATATGTTCTAACAACTTGCCTAAACGATGATCGTCTTCTGCTAATAGAATCTTCATAATCGTCCACCTGTCTTCTAGAATTTTTTCAACTAGGTTCTCATCTCTTTTTACCCAACGATAGTTAATATAGTGATAATATACACAAAATTTTGGAGTAAAGACAGTTTTGATATTAACCATAATCTTAAGTATTTACAAATGATTATCATTCTCATATACTTGTAAAGTAAAAATGATTTATATTGTCATCCTAATAGAGGTGAATTGAATGCTTTTAACAGATATACACACAGGTGAAAGAGTACGTATTACGAATACCAATCATATGAATGAGCTTGTTCAGCGTCGTTTATTAGATTTAGGAATTATGCAGGGAACTGTTGTTATGATTAAGCGAATATTACCGTTAGGAGGTCCAATTGCAATTGAAGCAAAAGGACAATTAATAGGAATTCGCCGCCGTGAAGCTAAAATGATTCGGGTGGAGAGTGTATGAACACAGTTGCTTTGGCTGGTAACCCGAACACAGGAAAAACTTCCTTGTTCAACAGACTTACAGGCTCCTATGAATATGTGGGAAACTGGACAGGAGTGACAGTTGAAAAAAAAGTCGGTGTCTTAAAAAATAATTTAGGAAATTTAGTTGACTTACCAGGCGTTTACTCACTTAATCCATTATCTAAAGATGAAGGTGTTGCTACTAACTATCTTCTTTATGATGATGTTTCTATGATATTAAACATTGTGGATGCTTCTCAATTAGAACGAAATTTATATTTAACTTTGCAACTTTTAGAGTATGGAAAACCGCTCACTATAGGGTTAAATATGATAGATGTTGCGAAAGCAAGAGGTATGGAAATTGACGTCCGTCTCTTATCAGAACGACTCGGTTGTCAGGTAGCCCCAATTATTGCGCGTTCAGGTGTAGGTTGTGATGAACTGGCTACCATGCTATCTTCATCAGTCTCTCAACAATCCCCACTTGTTATTGATTATGGAAGAACACTTGAAGAAGCGATTGAGCAAGTAATTGCTTTGATTCCAACAAATCAAGAATTACCACCAAGCAGATGGTTAGCCATTCAGTTTTTTGAAGGAAACAACTTAGTTCGAGATTTACTTACAAAATATATACCTGTTTCAGATTTGAATGAACTGTTTAAAAAGACGGAAACAGATATTCAGACAGAAACAAAAGCAATTTCAGTTGCTCATCATATTCGAGTAATTCGTGGTAACTATATTCAATCGTTATTAATTTGCTGCATGCTTCAAACCAAACAAAATGAAACTACACTTACAGATCGAATTGATCGTATAGTGACAAATAAAGTGCTCGGTCTACCAATCTTTTTGCTTTTTACGTATCTCATCTTTAAACTAACTTTTGATTGGGCAGGAACACCACTCTCAGATGGTTTAGATTATTTTATAACCGGACCTCTTACAGACACGTTAAATAGCTTACTTAAAGTGGTAGGAGCCACCGACTTTATTCAAGCGTTAATTCTACAAGGAATTGTAGCAGGTGTTGGAGGAGTTATTGTTTTTGTTCCGCAAATATTTATGCTTTTCTTTCTCATTTCCTTTATTGAGGATTCAGGGTATATGGCACGAGTAGCCATGGTTATGGATAAAATAATGGAGAGTATAGGGTTAAATGGAAAAGCATTCATTCCAATGATTATAGGATTTGGTTGTAATGTACCTGGAATTATGGCTGCAAGAACCATTGAGCAGCCTAAAGAAAGACTACTCACTATAATTTTAACACCACTTATGTCTTGTTCTGCCAGGTTAACTGTATATAGTTTGTTTGTCGGAGCATTTTTTAAGCATAACCAAGCATTAATTGTGTTATCACTTTATTTGTTAGGTATTATTCTTGCTTTAACATTAGCAAAAATCTTCTCAGCTACTATATTAAAACAAGCAAGTTCGTTTTTTGTTATTGAATTACCCCCTTATAGAATCCCACAACTAAAGACTTTACTGCAAAGTACGTGGGAAAAAGGAAAAGGATTTATACGAAAAGCTGGTACATTTATTTTTGGTGGATCCGTTGTGATTTGGTTATTAACGTATTCCGGGCCTCACGGATTAAATGTTCCAATGGATGAAAGTTTTCTAGCTCTAATTGGTGGTGCTATTGCACCTATTCTGAATCCGATTGGATTTGGTAACTGGCAAGCAGGAGCGGCATTATTAATTGGTTTTCTTGCAAAAGAAGTTGTCGTTTCAACCATGAATATTATTTACGTTGCTCCTGACATGCACACACTACAAGGCGTTATGGCTGACTTCTTTACACCACTTTCAGCTTATAGCTTTTTAGCATTCATATTACTGTATGTTCCTTGTTTAGCAACAGTTGCTGCAATTAAAAAAGAAACAGGTTCAACGAAATGGACTTGGTTTTCCATTATTTACGCACTAATCATTGCCTATATTGTATCAATCATCATTTATCAAGGTGGGCGTCTTCTAGGATTCTAATAATCGGAAAGAAGGAATACAAAATGTTAGTAAGCGTCATTCTCGGCGTAATTATTTTCGGCTATGCTATTTTTACACTCATGCGTTTTGTTAAAAAAAGCAAAATGGGCAAATGTGCTGGATGTGCCTTAAGCGAAAAATGTTCATCTTCCTGTTCAACTAATAAGTAAACTGGTTTGAAAAATATCTTTGAGAATAAGAAAACAGCAATTGCACTTTAAGAGCAACATGTCTTTTGCCAATTTTAATAGTAGTATACTATAGAATTTCTCTACGGATTGAAACCGAAACCCTATTATTGGGTTTCGGCTTTTTTGTTTGTAGTAATACTTCTTTTTTCCGCGTATATAACCACATGAATGCTTGCTTCATAAAGCAAAGTCATTGGTATTAATACGATTAGTTGACTCACAAAATCTGGAGGTGTAATTAAAGCTGAAATAATAGCGATAGCAAGATACGACCATTTCCTCACTTTTCTCATAGACTCTGCAGTTAACAATCCAATCGTCGCTAAAAAGAGTGTCACAATTGGCAATTCAAAAATTATACCAATTGGCATTGTTGTCATCAGCAAAAATTTAACGTATTCTTGGGCGGATACCATAATTGTAAAATTCATAGCTCCAAGGGAGACAAGAAAGTGATAACTAAGTGGGTTAACAATAAAGTATCCAAATGATACTCCACCTATAAATAGCAGTAGCATAATCGGAGAAAAAAGACTAAGAAAACGACTTTCCCTTTCGTTTAAACCAGGCTTCACAAATTGCCATAGAAAATGACAAAGAAAAGGCATGGACAATCCAAATGCTAATGCCACTGAGATGGACATATAAAATTTAACGACTTCCAGTGGACCTAGAATTATTAACTGATGACCACGTGTGACGTAAGGGAACCATAAATTAATGGAAGCAAATACGACTAAGAAAAATACTAGAAACACAGCAGTTCCTTTAATAAGCTGTTTTCTTAAATCCGCAAGATGCTCAACAAGGGAATCTACGTTATTAAAATCATTCACTGGCATCTCTGATTCCAATACATCTAATGCTTGAAAGTCATTTTCTTTTTTTACATCTATATTGGCTGTCTCCGTCTGTTCCTCTATAACTTTATCTAGTGGGCTTAAGATTTTGCGATTATGATCTCCGTATGGATCCATTTCATCACCTGCTATCTATTCAATCTCTTTCTTCTCAATTTTCTCTATGTTCTTAGTGACTGTATCTTCTTCCATGATCTCCCGAGTTGATTTCTTAAATTCAGCGAGTGTTTTACCTACAGCTGATCCAATTTCGGGGAGTTTCCTTGGTCCAAACAATACTAAAATAATAACCAGTATAATGATTAAACCTGGTATACCGATACTTGATAAACCCATATAAATGCCTCCTTTTCTAATTAAACGAGCGAACCTCCACTTTTTCTATACTTCACAATACCTTCAGCAGCACGATATGCAAGTGCTCCAACAGTTCCAGTTGGGTTATAACCACTATTATGTGCAAAGTTCCCAGCACCAACTACAAAAAGGTTTTCGGCATCCCAATGTTGTAAATAATTATTCACTACACTATTATCTGGACTAGCCCCCATAATAGTTCCACCTGTATTATGCGTCGATTGATATGGAACGATATCATAATTAGTAATGGGACTTCCAGCTTCAACCTTTTTAGCACCCATATCCTTCATTATTTCTGCTGTCCTTTTAGTAATGAAATCATGAAGTTTACGATCTTGTTCAGTAAAATTGTATGTCAACTGAAGAAGAGGAACACCATAAACATCTTTGTAACTCGAATCTAGAGTCATGTAGTTTTCTTTGTGTGGCATTGATGCCCCTTGTCCAAAAACAGATAATGTTCGAGAGTAATTTTCAATTGATGATTTTTTAAACTCTGCACCCCATACAGGAACATCAGATGGTACTGGATTGGTTAAAATTGGCCGACTACCTGATTGCGTAATGGATATACTTGCTCCGTGAATAAAATCAAGTTTAGAGTGATCGAAGTTATCACCATTAAAATCATCTATTGTCATTCCTAAAGCACCTGCACCCATAAATACGTTCATCTGTTCATCAAAAAACCCGGTAGTACCTGGTTCAATTTGGTATCCATAATTTTTCCCAAGTGTACCTTTCCCTGTGTCCGGATTATATTGCTCTCCAATTTTTGAAACCATCAATAACTTAGCATTATTCAAGACATAACTAGTTAATACAACAACATCTGCTGGCTGGATAAATTCTTCACCAGTTTGAGTGTCTACATATTTTACGCCAGTTACCTTGTTTCCTGATTTCATTATTTCAATAACATTCGCATGAAATTGAACATCATATTTACCTGTCTTCATAGCAGTCGGTATAACAGTAACTTCAGGAGATGATTTAGCACCATACTCGCAACCAAATCGTTCACAAAAACCACAATATTGGCATTGGGCTATTGATGAGCCATCAGGATTTACGTAAGCCTCTGACAAATTTGCAGAAGGCACCATAAAAGGGTGATACCCAAGTTTTGTTGTCGCTGACTCAAATTTTTTTAATATTGGTGTTCGTTTCATTGGAGGTGTTGGATAAGCAGATGCACGTTTTCCCGCAAATGGGTTTTTATCCTCCCCTGAGATTCCAGCTGTCTTTTCAAATTTATCGAAATAAGGTTCCAACTCGTCATAAGTTATCCCCCAATCTTGTAATAGATACTCTGAAGGTAACTTATTCTTTCCGTATTTCTTTTCTGTTTGCGTTTTTATTTGAAAATCGTAAGGAAGGAAACGATATGTCATTCCATTCCAATGGGTACCCGACCCACCAAGACCTTCACCTAACAGAAACGAACCCATTTGTCTCATCGGAAGAGCTCTTTGTTTTCGAGTGTTTCTAAATGTAATTGTCTCTTTGGACAAATCCTGCATCAAATCATACCTAATAGCATAACGATACTCATCATGCACTAACAAAAAATCTTCAGTACTTCTCTTATTTCCTCTCTCTAGACCGATTACTTTCATACCGGCCTTTGCGCACTCTGCACCGATGATTCCCCCGGTCCACCCGACACCAACTGTAACCACATCCACTTTATTTAACGTCTTTACCATTCACTTTTCCCTCCTTAATGTTGCATGCTACTAATAGATTGTGGTTCAATTTTTTGAAACTTCTCATCTTCAATTACATTAATATAGGCCATTTGATGACCTGGGAACCCTTTCATACGCCATCCGTCCATATTGACATTGCCATTATATATCGGATCTGCGTAGGCACCTTCAAGCGTTGCTGTACGAAGGAGTTTAAAGAAAAATTCTGAGGAAACACCTTTCATATCTATTTCATTTTTTTGGAAAGCAGTTAAAATTTCGTCCATTTGCTTACCATCCAATTCACCAAACCCTTTATTAAATCGTTTTTGGGCTTCTTCATCCATTTTTGCAATTCCGTGACTAAATATCTGTGCACGCGTTAATCTACTCTGGTATCCCTGTGTAGATTCTCCTGCAAAAAAAGGTCCTTGCATATATTCTTTTGCATTGCTTCCGTAATTTCCAGCTAACTGGTTATCAATGAAATAAGGAACTCCTAAACCAATTGCACCTGGACCAAGATCATCTTCTGGAAAAATTCTCTCAACTGCCTGAGAAAGGACATGGAATTCGTTTTGATTTGTAAAAAACATTAATCCTCGGTTTATATCTTGTGTTGCAGTGTTTCCACCACCGTGCTTCTCGGTATTTTCAACTTTTCCTCCTGGCTTGTTGACTTTGTATCCGACAAGGCCACCAATTATCCCCCCACCAACAAGGGCACCTGTGGCAATACCTGTAGTCTTCAGAAAGTCACGCCGTGATAATCCATTTTTATTATCTGCCATATTCATTCCTCCTTTAGTAGGTAATTCCATCTAAACCAAGCATGTTCTTTTTTCTTTTTTTTTATTCAATAAAACAGAAGCACTGGAATAATTTTCTCCATGGCAATTCCAAAAGAAATAAAAAATTCATTTACTGATTTGTTTTAAAAAAATGAGAAGAAGTAAGAGAAAAAGAGGATGAAAAATATCTGTTATTTAAACAGCGCTGTAGTTGTATTTGATGAGGAAGTCTTTATCTAAAAAAAGCTTAAACAAGTACCATTTCAAAAGGTAACCAGTTCAAGCTAATTAGTATTTTTGTTGAAGTTATTTGTTTTCTATTATTTCTACAAATTTTGTGGAAGCTGGCGATAGAGAAACACTTTTCAAAAAACATACGCCAATATTTCTACTCGGTATTTTTTCTACAAGTTTTACTTCATATAGTAATTCTCTATTTAAATAGTCTTGAGAAAATTCTTTCGTTACACATGCTATCCCTAAGTTTATTTTAGCAAATTCCAACAATAGATCATGAGAGCCTAATTCAAATTCCGGTGCGATTTTAATACCTCTATCTAATAAGTATTCATCGACATATTTTCTAGAAATTGATTTAGGTTCTAATAAAATTAATGGATGGTTAACTAATTCATCTAATTTTATTGGCGATGATAGCAAATGTTTATATTTTTCTCCACAAACAAAAATGTCTTGAACTTCAATACACGGAATTAGTTCTAATGTTGGGTCATCAATAGGAAAATTGCAGATAGCAATATCTACAGTTCCGGATTTTAAGATACTACACAACTCTAATGTAGTACCATTCACAATTTTGAATTTTATGTTAGGATATTTGTTATGAAATGCTTCTAAATATGGTAGAAGAAAGTATTTCGAGATCGTATCCCCTACTCCTATTTTTAATTCACCAGTAGTTAAATTCTTAGACTCTAAAATTTTCTCTTCTCCTACATGGATTAAATTTAATGCTGAATTAGCATACTCAAATAAAAGTTTCCCTTCATTGGTTAAAGATACTCCTTTAGGTGTTCTATTAAAGAGACGTATATCTAGTTCTCTTTCTAATTGCATGATTGCTTGACTGACAGCAGGCTGTGTCATATAGAGCTCTTTTGCCGCCTTTGAAAAACTTTCACTTTTCCCTACTTTACAAAATACTTTATACAAATCTAGTTTACTTATCAATATAAGCTCTCCTTATACCCACCATTATGTATATTCATTTTACTTATACCACTAAACCAATGTATAGTACAAGTAGTTACGAAATATTTATAAATTTAAAGCTTGTAAGGAGCGATTTTTTTGGAAAGAGTAGTTGGAACAGTTGTAAGAGGTCTTCGTTGTCCTATCATCAATCAAGGAGACAGTATTGAAGAGATTGTAGTAGATAGCGTATTAAAAGCAGCAGAAGTAGAAGGTTTTCTTTTTCAAGATCAAGATATTGTTACGGTAACTGAGTCTATCGTTGCACGTGCTCAAGGAAATTACGCTACAATTGATCATATTGCGAAAGATGTGAACTCTAAATTCGGAGAGGATACAATTGGTGTCATTTTTCCGATTTTAAGCCGTAATCGTTTTGCCATTTGTCTACGCGGTATTGCAAAAGGTGCTAAAAAAATTGTTTTAATGCTTAGCTATCCATCTGATGAAATTGGTAATCACTTAGTGGATTTAGATATGCTTGATGAAAAAGGAGTTAATCCTTGGACAGATGTGTTAACAGAAATACAATTCCGTGAACATTTTGGATATAACAAACATCCATTCACTGGCGTTGACTATATTGATTATTATAAATCATTAATTGAAGAATACGGTGTGGAATGTGAGGTTATATTCTCTAATAACCCAAAAACTATTTTAGACTATACAAAAAATGTTCTTACATGCGATATACATACAAGATTTAGAACAAAGAGAATATTAAAAGCAAATGGTGGAGAGAAAGTCTACAGCCTTGATAACATATTATCAGAGTCAATTGATGGCAGTGGATGTAATGAAGCATACGGTCTACTAGGTTCCAACAAATCTACTGAAGATAGTGTGAAACTTTTCCCACGTAATTGTCAACCAATCGTAGATAATATTCAACAGTTGTTAAAAGAAAAAACAGACAAAAATATAGAAGTGATGATTTATGGGGATGGAGCATTCAAAGATCCTGTAGGGAAAATTTGGGAACTCGCAGACCCTGTAGTTTCACCAGCGTATACAGCTGGTCTTGATGGCACACCAAATGAAATAAAATTAAAATATCTAGCTGATAATAACTTTGCTCATTTAAGAGGTGAAGAACTTCAACAAGCAGTGTCGCAATACATTACGAATAAAAATGAAGACCTTGTTGGAGCAATGGAAGCACAAGGAACAACCCCTAGAAAGCTTACAGATTTAATCGGCTCGCTATCTGATTTAACTTCTGGAAGTGGAGATAAAGGAACACCTATTATCTTTATACAAGGGTATTTTGACAACTATACGAAATAATAAAAAATAAGCAATGCTCGTAATATGAGCATTGCTTATTTTTATGACAGTTTCATTCATTTTCTTCTAGCGACTTCTTGTTTGTGTTAATACTAAATCAATGAACTTTTGATTTTCCTCAAACAGTGGAGAATGTGCGGAATGCTCAAACCAAACCCATTCTTTATCTTTCGCTTGAAGAGAATCAAACCAAATTTTCGTTGGTTCAGGGGGTGTCGTTAAATCATGTCTTCCCACCATAAGCGTAATTGGAACGTTCACAATTCGGATTATTTCACTTAAATCTAAACTTCTCACTTCATCCATAAGATTTTTATTACTAAAATATTGCCCTCTAATGAAACGAATCATATCTAAAAATGTATATTCACTGCTTTTAAACATTTTTTTCACAAAGGTTTTCAACAGTATTCCATCACGAGAAATTCCACTTTTAAATATCTCTAAATATTTTTGGTGGATTCTATTGTTTTTCAAGCTAGTCCAAGGTGGTTTTCCCATCTCTGTTAGCTGATAAATTGCTTTTCGATGATTGTGTTTTCTTGCTTTTTCTAATATCAATCGATAGGAGAGTTCCTCTACCTTGCTCATACTTAATACTTGGGATACACCAAAATAATGATGATATAATTCAGGATGTTCGTTTATCGCAAGTAACCCTAATATTGTTCCCCATGAGTGCCCTACTATATATATTTTCTCTTGATGAAACTCTTTTCTTAAGTAGTTGGTTAATTCAATAGTGTCATTTAAGAATTGCTTAATTGTCATGGATTCTTTGGTGACTTGTTTTGTATATGACAAACCTGCTCCCCTTTGATCCCAGTTGACAACGATGAAATATTTTTCTAATTCCTCCTGGTAATCACCGATAAGTGCCATCTGACTTGTTCCTGGACCCCCATGTAAAAAGAGCAAGACTGGCATCCTTTTATCTTCTCCTCTTATAGAAATCCATTGCTGCACACCACCTATTACAATTGCTTTAAGTTCAGCAATACTATTTTCAGTTTTGATGTGAGCTGTTTTACGTCTGAACATGTTATTTCCCCTTTTGCTATGTATAAAATATCGGTTATATCTTATTTTATTCGATGTCATCATATATTACCCTAAAACGCTCTTGGCAATCTCGAAACAGTAATTTAATACTTCTTAAGTTTGAATTGTTAATTTTTTTGATGAAGAGAGAAAAAGAAGTTAGAGGTGACGATGAGTTGAATTTTAGTAAGAAGACAATCATTAAAGTATGTACATAAATAAGTTGAACATTATTTTTATAAAACCAAGTGTTTATTTAACGTATATATATTTAAATAACTAGAATCAAAAAGGTGGACTAGAGAATATGAAACGAAGATTAATAACCATCGTAATAACTTTGTTAGTACTAGTAGGTTTGAGTTTTGGAATAACATTTTTCACACATACAAATATTTTTGACTATTCATTTTTTATCGGATTAGCAGTTACCATCATTATTGGTTTTTTTACTTCTAAGGGTGGTTTTGGTTCTCGACACTTGCACATTACCATTCAAGGTTCCACAGGTATTAGAATGGACAGTCAAAAGTTTGAGTTTTCACCTAACATCGCTTTCTATACATCCTTGGCTTACACCGTCATAACAATTGTCGCAACGCTTTATTATTACAGAAGTTATTTCTAACAGTTACCTTGGGCCGTTTGTAAATAGAAAAATTAAAAGAGCATGGATTTCCAGGCTCTTTTTGCTAAATATTAGGACTTTCTCAGATGTCTTAAATTGGGTCTTCAAAAACGAAAACGATTACGATTTTAGCAATAAAAATAAGGGTTGCCAACATATTTACAAATTGAAATTTCAAATTATTATGGCACATATCAACCCAAAATATGTCGGAGCCTCATAAGATAAAAATTCTATCTTTCGTCCTTCTTGCGGTATAGCACCTGCTAAAATTAAAGTTTGCCAAATACCATCCGGTTTTGCCGCTTCTACAAATTCTGAATCAAACTCAACCATTTTTTCAAGTTGGTTTTGTTTCATCAATGTTACTACCTCTTCATCTAACATTTTTGCTGCAGGATCATATCCATACGGACCTGATTCGTCATGTGCATGTGACCAGTCACAGCTTGCAATTAGCCCTACCCTCTTTTTTGATGCCAGGACAACTTTTCCTAGAACTCTACCAAACTCCAAATGCGTTTCATAGGAAATATCTCTTGAAGGAGTAATTACTATGATTGGAATATCGGGCATAAATCGAAGAGGTACAATCGCTCCCCAGTCTAAAGGTAAACATGAGATTGGTCCCGATGCAGTTCCGTAGTTTATAGTACCTGTAGGAATTCCAGCTAATGTAGCCTCCTCCGCAATGCACTTTGCAAGTTGTCTATCAACGCCCCTCATCATCATAAATGAAGAATCGTTCTCTTCAACTTTTCCCTCCATCCTTTCAGAGTCTGAAATTGAAAATTGACCATTAATCCGAGTACCATGTGGAGTAAGAACAATTAGAACATCTGGCTTAGCCTTCTCCATCCCTTCACCTATCGTTATCAAACTATTGCGCGTTACCGACATTCTGTTAGGATTACTCCCCTTTAACTCTGGTATTATTTCCCCTCCATGAGGGGCAATACATGCAAAAACAAATGGATTCAATTGTACACTCTCCTCAAAAATAAACTATTTGAAACTACTACTTCCTTTCGCTAAATTATATGTATATTCCTTTAAAAGTTTAAAGATTTATTAATAATGCTATGGACTCTAAGAAGACTTCTGAGTATCTTAGAAAATCTCCGAGTATCTCAGAAAATCGCCGAGTATCTCTGAAAATCTCTGAGTATCTCTGAAAATCTCTGAGTATCTCTGAAAATCTCCAAGTATCTCAGAAAATCTCCGAGTATCTCAGAAAATCGCCGAGTATCTCAGAAAATCGCCGAGTATCTCTATAAATCCTTTTCCCACTAAGAGTATTTTGAGTAAATCGCAAGAACATTCTACTTTTCAATAAGCTGTAGCATCTAAAAAAGACATTCACTTGGTGACGAGTGAATGTCTTTTTATTATTTTAATAATCCTTCTTTCAAATCATTATGCCATTTAGATAGCATTGGAAGATCTGCTTCTGTAATTGTTCCTACCTCTTTTGCTGCATTCGTTAGAGCATCGTAATTCGTTAAGCTTACAAATGAGATGTCCGATTTTTTGAATGACTCTTCAGCTTTGGGAAGTCCGTATGTAAATATGCTCACTACGCCAAGTACTTCTAATCCTTCTTTTTGAAGTGCTTCTACTGCTACTAAACTGCTTCCGCCTGTAGATATTAAATCTTCAATAACAACTACTTTTTGTCCAGCAATAACCTTACCTTCGATTTGATTGCCACGACCATGCTCTTTTGCTTTCGAACGTACATACATCATTGGTAGTTCTAGTACATCACTAACCCATGCGGCATGTGGAATTCCTGCTGTTGCAGTTCCTGCTACGACTTCTGTTCCTGGGTAGTTTTTCTCGATTGCTTCCGCTAAACCATTAGCAATTTCCTTACGAATGGCTGGAGATGACATCGTAATGCGATTATCACAATAGATTGGTGATTTAATACCCGAAGCCCATGTGAAAAGATCATTTGGTTTTAATTCAACCGCTCCTACTTGAAGTAGGGCTTTTGCTATTTTATTTTCTAAAGTCATACGTGTTCCTCCCACATTTTTAAAATATTTTCGTATGCTTGAACTGGATTTTCTGCTTTTGTGATTGCACGACCTACGACAATATGTGATGAGCCTAGTATCCTAGCGTTTACTGGAGTAGCAACTCGGACTTGATCGTGTGCATCTCCTTCTGCTAATCGAATTCCTGGAGTTACACGTAAGAAGTCATTACCACATAATTGAGCAATTTTTTTCGCTTCTAGTACCGAGCAAACAACGCCGTCTAGGCCCGCAATTTTTGCTAAATTTGCATAGTGAATAACGGAGTCTTCAATCGTCTTATGAATAAGTTGTTCTTTTTGCATTTGTTGTTCGGAGGTAGATGTAAGTTGTGTTACAGCAATAATAGAAGGTCTCTTATCACCAGCTGTTGTTCCTGCTTCTAAACCTTCTTGAGCAGCAATCATCATTTCTTTTCCACCAGCTGCATGCACATTTACTAAGTCTGCTCCTAGTCGTGCTAACCCTTTCATCGCTTGACCTACCGTGTTTGGTATATCGTGCAATTTCAAATCAAGAAATACATCATGTCCCATTTCTTTCAATTTATAAACAATGGAAGGGCCTTCTTGCAAATAAAGCTCCATACCGACTTTTACAAATAGGGATTGGTCGAATGGTGATAAAAATTGGAATACATCTTCTGAAGTAGCAAAATCTAATGCGATAATTGGACTGTTTTTCATAATCGATGGCTCCTTCCAACTAAATCTGATACAGTGTTAAATCCAAGTTCATCTAACTTTTTTTGTAGCTGATCAATTAAATTTGGACAAATAAATGGATCAACAAAGTTTGCTGTTCCTACTGCTACTGCACTAGCACCTGCTGAAAGAAAATCAATTACATCATCTATTGTAGAGATTCCGCCCATTCCGATAATTGGAATCGAAACTTGTTTAGCAACATCATATACCATTCGAAGAGCAACGGGTTTAATAGCAGGTCCGGATAATCCGCCTGTAATATTAGCAATTACAGGACGACCTGTTTTCGTGTCTAATCGCATACCAAGTAATGTATTAATCATCGTAATACCATCAGCTCCACCTGCTTCCACTGCTTTTGCTATGTCATTTACGTTCGTAACATTTGGTGATAGCTTTACATAAACAGGAACGGAAGATACTGCCTTAACAGCTCTAGTTAATTCTTCTGCAACTATTGAATCTGTACCAAACGTAATTCCACCTTGCTTCACATTTGGACATGAGATATTTAACTCAAGAGCATGAACATTAGGGGCTTTTGAAATTGCTTCTGCAACAGCAACATAATCTTCCGATAATGTGCCAGCAACATTTGCAATTATTGGTACATCAAATTGCTCTAACCATGGAAGTTCATTTTGCATCACTTTTGAAAGTCCTGGATTTTGTAACCCAATGGCATTTAGCATTCCGGCAGGTGTTTCCGCCACTCGTGGAGTTGGATTTCCTAGTCTTGTCTCGAGCGTTGTTGCTTTAATCATAATCGCTCCAAGCTTAGACAAATCATAAAGTTGAGCATACTCTTTCCCAAATCCAAAGCAACCGGAAGCTGGCATAATTGGGTTTTTCAATGAAAGTCCTGGCAATTCAACCGCTAATCTATTCATATACGAACCACTCCTGACTTGAACACTGGACCATCTGAACACACTTTCACATAATCAGCTTCTGTACTTTCCGTTGTTTCACAAACACATGCAAAGCAAGCACCAATTCCACAACCCATTCGTTGTTCAAAAGATAAATATCCTTCTTTTTCTGGATACATTTTTTCAAGTGCTGTAAGCATTGGTGTTGGACCACAGCTATAATATACAGAGAAATCTTCTTCTAAATTTTCTAACACATTTGTAACAAATCCTGCATGACCATAACTGCCATCTGCTGTTACAATAAACGTTTCACCTAGTTCATTAAATTGCTTTTCGTAAAAGACAACATCTTTCGATTGAAAGCCAAGAACGTGAATTGGCTTTACTCCTTTTTCTACTAGTCTCTTAGAAAGTTCATACAATGGTGGTACTCCAATTCCCCCCCCAACGAGAAGAGCTTTTTGACCTGATTCTACATTATCAGTAGGAAAACCTTTACCAAGAGGTCCAAGTACATCTACTTGGGCCCCTTGTTTTTTTTCAGATAGGAGAGTTGTTCCTCTTCCATCTGCACGGTAAATCATTGTGAATTCCAATGTTTCTTTATTAATAGAGGAAATACTAATTGGTCTTCTTAGTAAAGGTTCCATTTGATCAGACACACGTATGTGGACAAATTGTCCTGGCTGGTTCATATCGATTACATGCTGTCCATTTAATGTTAGTTCAAAAATGTTCGTAGCAATTTCACTCTGTTTCACGACTTGCATTTGTCCTTGTCTAATCATGCACGAACCTCCTGATGTTTCATCGTCTCTGTAGAAAATGTCATGGATTCAATCACTCGTAGCATCGCCTCAGCAGTATCTAAAGAAGTTAAACATGGAATGCCATTCTCCACAGATTCTCTTCTGATACGGAATCCGTCACGTTCTGGCTGCATGCCTTTTGTTAGAGTATTAATAACAAATTGTGCATTTCCCTTTTGAATAACATCTAACAAGGTAGTTCCTTTAGACCCAATTTTATCAACGACATCAACTGGGATACCAGCTTTTTGTATAGCTTCTGCCGTTCCTTGTGTAGCAATGATGCGGAAGCCAATGTTATTGAATCGCTTCGCTATCTCCGTTGCTTCTTCCTTATCTTTATCTGAAATAGTCATTAAAACGGAACCATGATCTTTAATTTCCATTCCTGCAGCTACTAGACCTTTATATAATGCTTTTTCTAAGGTAATATCTTTCCCCATTACTTCCCCAGTAGATTTCATTTCTGGTCCAAGCGTAATATCTACTCTGCGTAATTTTGCAAAACTGAAGACAGGAACTTTTACATATACGCCTGGACTATTTGGAGCAAGTCCTGGTGTGTATCCTTGTTCTATGATCGATTGCCCTAATACTGCTTTTGTTGCGATATTCGCCATTGGGATCGATGTAATTTTACTTAAAAATGGTACTGTACGACTTGAGCGTGGATTTACTTCGATTACATATACTTCATCTTTTGATATGACATATTGGATATTCATCAACCCAACAATTTTTAAACCTTTCGCGAGACGAGTAGTGTAGTCCACTAGTGTACCAATATGTTTTTGTGATAATTTTTGTGGTGGATATACTGCGATTGAGTCACCAGAGTGTACTCCTGCTCGTTCAATATGCTCCATAATACCTGGTATTAAAACATTCTCCCCATCACAAATTGCATCAACTTCCACTTCTGTTCCAGTTAAGTAACGGTCGATTAGCACGGGTTTTTCAGGGCTTGCTTCTACTGCATGTTCCATATAATGTTTAATTTCATGCTCGGTATAGACGATTTGCATTGCACGACCGCCAAGTACGTAAGATGGTCTTACTAATACTGGGTATCCTATTTCTTCGGCTATCACTACTGCTTCTTCTACTGAAACTGCTGTTTTTCCAAGTGGTTGAGGTATACCTATATCGTGAAGAGCAGCTTCAAACTTGTTACGATTTTCAGCACGGTCTATATCTTCTAGAGTAGTACCTAAAATTTTAACTCCTCTTTCTTCTAGCGCTTCCGCTAGATTAATAGCAGTTTGTCCACCAAACTGGACAACTACCCCTTTTGGCTGCTCCAGATCAATAATATGCATAACATCTTCTATAGTTAATGGTTCGAAGTATAATTTGTCAGAGATAGAGAAATCTGTTGAAACTGTCTCTGGGTTATTATTGATAATAATTGCTTCATATCCTGCTTCTTTAATCGCCCAAACGGAGTGTACAGTTGCATAGTCAAATTCCACCCCTTGGCCAATACGAATTGGACCAGAACCTAATACGATGACACTTTCTTTATCTGTTCGGATAGATTCATTTTCTTCTTCATATGTTCCATAAAAATAAGGAGTTTCCGATTCAAACTCTCCTGCACATGTATCTACCATTTTGTACACTGGTACGATTCCGTGTTCCTTCTTAAAATTATATACGTCGATTTCTTTTACATCCCAATATTTTGCAATTGTTTTGTCCGCAAAGCCCATACGTTTTGCTTTGTATAATACATCCCGATCAAATGAATTTGATTGGATTACTTTCTCGAATTGAACGATGTTTTGAAGTTTGTTTAAGAAAAATACATCTATTTGACTCCATTCGTGAATTTGCTCCACTGATACTCCGCGTCGAAGTGCTTCTCCTATGAAGAATAAACGCTCATCTCCTGCACGACAAATACGCTTTTTCATCCATTCATCTGTTATAGACTCACTGTTTTTCATTTCTAAATGGAAATGTCCAGTTTCAAGCGATCGCACTGATTTCAGTATAGCTTCTTCGAATGTTCTTCCTAAAGACATTACCTCACCGGTTGCTTTCATTTGAGTGCCTAGATTACGTTTGGCAGATTCAAATTTATCAAATGGCCATCTCGGAATTTTAGCAACAATGTAGTCTAGCGCTGGCTCAAAGCATGCATAGGTTTTTTCTGTTACAGGGTTCATCATTTCATCTAACGTTAAACCTACTGCTATTTTCGCTGCAAGTTTAGCAATTGGATAACCAGTTGCTTTGGATGCTAGCGCTGAAGATCGGCTTACACGTGGGTTAACTTCGATAATATAATAGTTGAAACTAAGTGGATCGAGTGCTAATTGCACATTACAACCGCCTTCAATTTTTAACGCTCGAATTATTTTAAGAGAAACATTTCGAAGCATTTGGTTTTCACGATCAGATAATGTTTGAGTCGGTGCAACAACTATAGAGTCTCCAGTATGAATACCAACAGCATCAACGTTTTCCATATTACATACTACAATTGCATTATCTGCAGAGTCCCTCATTACTTCATATTCAATTTCCTTATAACCTGCAATGGATTTTTCAAGTAGGCATTGTGTAACCGGGCTATATTTTAAACCACTCGTGACGATTTCTACTAAGTCTGCATCGTTATGGCAGATTCCACCACCAGTTCCCCCTAATGTAAAGGCAGGACGCACAATAACTGGGTAACCAATTTTCTCAACAAATACTTTTGCTTCATCCAAATTATGAATGATGTCACTTTCCGGAACGGGTTCATTTAATTCATTCATTAATGTTCGGAATAAATCACGGTCCTCTGCTTTATGAATTGCTTCTAGTTTCGTACCTAAAATTTCGATTCCTAATTCATCTAATATACCTGATTCATCAAGTGCAATCGCCATATTCAAGCCGGTTTGACCACCTAGAGTTGGTAGAATGGCATCTGGACGTTCTTTTCGAATAATCTTACTCACAAATGGTAGTGTGATTGGTTCAATATATACCTTATCTGCGATCTCAGTATCAGTCATAATCGTTGCAGGATTAGAGTTCACAAGAATAACACGATATCCTTCTTCTCTTAGTGAAATACAAGCTTGCGTACCAGCATAATCAAATTCAGCAGCTTGACCTATGATAATCGGACCAGATCCAATTACTAATATTGTTTCTATATCTTTACGTTTAGGCATGTGAATTCTCCTTTTTGCTCTCTAGTATCATTAATTCGATAAACTGATCAAATAAGTGTGTAGAATCTTCCGGACCCGAGGATCCTTCTGGGTGGAACTGGACACAAAATACAGGGAATTTCTTATGTCGTACTCCTTCCACAGTACCGTCATTTAAAGCAATATGTGTAATTTCCAAGTCTGTATTTGCAATGGAATCTGCATCAATTGCATATCCATGGTTTTGAGAAGTTAGTTCTGTTCTTCCAGTAGTTAAATCCTTCACTGGGTGATTTCCTCCACGATGTCCAAACTTCAGCTTAAAAGATTTGGCGCCACTTGCTAGTGAAATAAGTTGATGACCAAGACATACCCCAAAAATTGGAACCTTCCCAATTATTCCTTTGACCATTTCGACTACTTCTGGGATATCTGTTGGATCTCCTGGTCCGTTTGAAAGCATTACACCATCTGGTGCCATTCCTAAAATATCTTTTGCAGATGTATTATAAGGAACGACGATAATATCGCAATCACGCTTATTTAATTCTCTTAAAATACCGTGCTTCATACCAAAGTCTACAAGTACAACTCTTTTACCGCGCCCAGGGCTTGGATATGGACGAGTGATGGAAACCTGTTCAACTACGTTTTTTGCAATTTCGGTAGCTTTCAATGTTTCGATTTCTTTATCCAAGTTCACTTCTTCTCCTGCTTTTGTTAGTAGACCTTTTAAAGATCCGTGTTTGCGAATAATACGTGTTAACTTTCTAGTATCAATTCCTTCAATTCCAGGAACATTTTTTGCTTCTAAAAATTCACTTAGTGTGCTAGTACTTCTAAAATTAGAAGGTTGATCCGCAAGCTCTCTAACAACTACTCCAGATAGACCAATTTGAATTGCTTCAAAATCATCAGGATTCACCCCATAGTTACCCACCATTGGATACGTAAAAGTTAATATTTGACCACAGTTGGATGGGTCCGAGATTGATTCTTGATAGCCGGTCATTGCGGTAGTGAAGATGACCTCACCGATTGTTCCTTCTTCACTTCCAAATGCATTACCTTTAAATACAGTGCCGTCTTCTAATATTAAATATCTCGTTTTCATGCTTTTTCCTCCTGCCATACGATTTCTCCGTTAAAAATGGTAACTTGCGGCCAGCCTGAGCAAACCCAACCGTTAAATGGTGTGTTTTTACCTTTTGATAAAAATGCTCCTTTTTCGATTGCTTTTTCTTTTTCTAAGTCAATTAAAACTAAATCTGCTGGTGCTCCAACTTCTAATTTTCCAAATTCAAACCCGAAAACATTAGAAGGTTTAGTAGTTAAATATTCTAAAAGTTGTTTTAAAGTCCACTCTCCACTTTTCACGAAATGAGTATATAAAAGTGGGAACGCTGTCTCCAAACCGACAATTCCAAATGGCGCCTTTTCAAATCCTGGTGCTTTTTCTTCCTCTGTATGTGGCGCATGATCCGTTGCAATGAAATCTAAAGTTCCGTCTAATAAACCTTCCCGTAAAGCAAGCATATCCTCTTTTCCTCTGAGCGGAGGATTCATTTTCCAGTCTGCATCATTGGATGGTATATCGTCTTCACAAAGTAATAAGTGATGAGGACTTACCTCTGCTGTTACATGTATTCCTGCTTTTTTTGCATCTCGTATTACACGGACAGATTCTTTCGTACTAACATGACAAACATGGTAATGAGCTCCAGTAGCTTCCGCGAGTAAAATATCCCTTGCAATATGTACTGACTCTGAAACAGAAGGGATACCTTTTAACCCAAGCTCCTCGTTTCGTTTTCCCTTATGCACTACACCACCGTAAATTAGCGTATTATCTTCACAATGTGCAACAACTGGTATACTAAATTTTGCTGCTTCCTCCATTGCTTCTAACATCGTCCCAGCAGCTTGTACTCCTACCCCATCATCTGTTAGAGCAAAAGCCCCTAACTGTTTAAGTGCTTCAATGTCTGTTCTTTCTTTTCCAGCTTGGCGAATTGTAATCGATGCGTATGGTAAAACTCGAATAAGTGCATTTTTTTCAACTAAATCTAACACATGGGAGAAGTTTTCAACTGTATCTGGTACCGGTCTTGTATTTGGCATTGCACAGATTGTCGTATAACCGCCTTTTGCTGCTGCCCATGTTCCAGTTTCAATTGTTTCTTTATGTTCGCCACCTGGCTCACGTAAATGTACATGCACATCGATAAACCCTGGAGATAGTAGCATTCTCCCTCCGTCAATAACGTCTGCTCCATCTATGGATGCATTCGCTTCGATTTTAGTAATTTTACCTTCTTGTATGACAACGGAAGTAATCTCAAATTCTCCTTTATTGTTAACTATTTGAACGTTATGAATAATTTTTGTCATTCTATTCTCTCCCTTTCAAAATCATTTCAATGATTGCCATACGAATGTAAACGCCATTTTCCATTTGCTTAAGAATTCTAGAACGATCGCATTCTATTAATTCGCTAGCAATTTCAACGTCTCTATTAAAAGGACCTGGATGCATGATAATAGCATTTACCTTCATTCTTTTTTCTCTTTCTTCGGTTAATCCAAAGGTCGTGTGATATTCTGCCTTCGAGAAGTTAGATATTCCATGATGTCTTTCATGTTGAACTCTTAACATCATAATGACATCACTCGTATTAATTACTTCATCAAAGTCGTTTTTTGCTTCAAACTCACCTTGCCATTTAGGAGGACATACAAAATGTACTTTCGCTCCAAGTCTTGTAAGTGCGTCAGCGTTGGATCTAGCAACACGACTATGTCCAATATCGCCAACAATACTTATTACTATGTTTTCTAACGTTCCAAACTCTTGCCATATTGTATAAATATCAAGTAGGCTTTGAGTTGGATGATTTCCTGTTCCGTCACCGCCATTAATGATGGCTGGTTTTACTTTTCCAATCAGTGATTCAAAATAATTATTTTGTTCATGTCTTATTACTAATGCATCTATTCCGATTGATTCTAAAACTTTTACGGTGTCATATAGTGTTTCGCCTTTTAATGTACTTGAAAATCCTGATTCGAAGGGGAGTACATTTAAATTTAACTTTCTTTCTGCCATTTCAAAGCTCATTTTCGTTCGTGTGCTAGGTTCAAAAAACATATTCGCCATTGTATAATTTTGTTTTAATTGCGAACTCGCACCTTCTTGGAATAATTGTGCTTGTTTTAAAATAGCCATTATTTGTTCTACAGATAAATTTTTCATTGATACTAAGTTTTTCATCTATATCCCCCTCTTTCAGCAAAAAAATGGACCTTATCGATAAGTCTCGAAAAGGTCCGTTTTTTGCATGCACAAGTAAAGGTTACTTTTCTAAGTACCATTACTCATCTAGCCGAACCTTTCGTTGACTCTCTGGACAACTATTTAAAAGGTCATTTATTCAATTTGATCCATACCTGCTATTTGTTCATCTTTTCTACCTGGTAATACTAAGTTTAATATAACCCCAATGATCGCGGCTAAAGCCATTCCCTCGATACTTAATGATTCAGAAACAACAAACTTTGCTCCTCCGATTCCGATTACTAAGATGACGGATGCAATAACTAGATTTCGACTATTTCCAAAGTCTACATTCGCTTCCACTAACATGCGTAAACCACTTGCTGCGATTATTCCAAATAGCAAAATGGATACTCCACCAAGAACTGCTGTTGGAATCGTGGCAATGACAGCCATAGCCTTTCCAAAGAACGATAATAAAATAGCTATCACTGCTGCACCCATAATGACATACACACTATAAACACGTGTAATCGCAAGCACACCTATATTTTCCCCGTATGTCGTTTTCGGCGGACCACCGAGCAATGAACTTACTAATGTACCTAGGCCATCACCGAGTAATGATCTATGTAACCCAGGTTCTTTAATATAATCACGATTAACCACTTTACCTAAGACAAGCTGATGACCAATATGCTCTGAAATCGTTACGATGACAATTGGCACCATAACCAGTAGAATTTTAGGAGTAACTATAAATTCATAATGTATACCAGGTATCAAGAAATCTGGTAATGCGAACATTTTTGCTTCTCTAATGGGTTCAAAATTAACAATCCCAATTATAATGGAGTAAATATATCCAACTACTAAACCGATTAAAATCGGCATAGTACTTAATATATTTTTAAAATAAATTGTACAAAAAATTGCTGTAAACAATGTTACAAGAGCCGCTGAAAAATGTAAGAAACTATATTCTTTTAAATCTGTACCTTCAATGGGAATGTTCATTGCCATATCAACCGCTACACCTGCAAGACCTAGACCAATTACCATAATTACCGGTCCCACCACGATAGCAGGCAGTAACTTCATAATCCACTTGTAACCACTCTTCCAAATTATAAGGGATACAATACCGTATACTAACCCGACGAACATTGCACCGATCATTGCATTTCCTGGATCAGTCTTACCATTCGTCGCAATAATAATCGGTGTGATAAATGCGAATGATGAACCTAAATATGCTGGAACTTGAAATTTAGTTACTATTAAGAAGATTATTGTTGCTATACCGCTTGTTAGTAAAGCAATTGCAGGACTTAATCCAACGAGCTGTGGTACTAATATTGTCGAGCCGAACATGGCGAACATATGTTGAAAACTTAACGTGATCAGTTGTCCACCTGATGGCTTTTCATTAACATCTAAAACTGTATTTGACATGGATTATACCTACCTTCTCCAAAAGACTTCTTATTCAAAAATTGTTACTGCGTCCATTTCATCTATTTCTATTACTTTTACAACAATACGTTCATTGCTAGATGTTGGAATATTTTTTCCAACATAATCTGCTCTTATCGGCAACTCTCGGTGTCCTCTGTCTATTAAAACAGCAAGTTGAATTTGAGCTGGCCTTCCTAAATCCATAACAGCATCCATAGCTGCGCGAACCGTTCTCCCCGTGTATAACACATCATCTACTAAAATAACTTTTTTATTTGTTACATCATGCGTAATATCTACTTGTTGAACGAGTGGCTCATTTGAATCATTTTTTAGAGATAAATCATCTCTATATAGCGTAATATCAAGTTCTCCCGTTTTAATAGCTTTACCTTCTATAATTTCAATTTTCTTCGCTAATCTCTCTGCTAAAAAAGCACCTCTAGTTTTTATACCAACTAAAATACATTCCTCAATTCCTTTATTACGTTCAATTATTTCATGTGCAATTCGTGTTAGTGCTCTATTAATTGATTGTTCATCTAAAATACTAGCTTTCTCCGCCATTGTTCTCCTCCTATATTGACAAAATAAAAAACCTCTCGAGCAGAGATGCCCAAGAGGTTGTATGTGCGCAATAAATTATAGTAATTACACAATAAAATCCGCAGACCTATAGTGTTAATCACTTTCACATGTACCTTCTCAGCCTCTCTGGACCGTTATTAAAGGTGAAACTATTCACTTGAAATTAGTATAAAGCATTAATCTTCTTTAATCAATGATTGTTTTCTTAAATCTTGTATTAAATTTGAGAAATCCTCTGGAATTGGATAAGAAAACTCTAAATATTCGCCAGTTTTAGGTTGAATAAATCCTAGTAAGCCAGCATGTAAAACTTGACCATTAAAATCGATTGTCTTCTTAGGTCCATACTTTGGATCTCCTGCTAGAGGATAACCAATATACTTCATATGCACACGAATTTGATGTGTTCTTCCAGTTTCTAATTGGCACTCGACCAATGTAAATTTATCAAAACGTTCTAATACTCGAAAATGTGTAACAGCATGTTTACCGTTGTCTACTACTGCCATACTTTGTCGTTCCTTTTTATCTCGACCTATAGGAGCATCAATTGTCCCTTTATCATGGGGAATACGACCATGTACGAGTGCAATATATTTACGGGTAACTGTTTTCTTCACTAATTGATCAACTAATGAAACATGAGCTATGTCATTTTTCGCAACCATTAATAATCCGGTTGTATCTTTATCAATCCTGTGTACAATCCCAGGACGCATAACTCCATTGATACCTGATAAATCTTTTATTTGATACATTAGGCCATTCACAAGCGTTCCACTAATATGTCCTGGTGCTGGATGAACAACCATTCCACGTGGCTTATAAACGACAAGCACATCTTCATCTTCATACACAATTTCTAAATTTAAGTTTTCAGCAACAATATCAAGCTCAATTGCTTCAGGAGGAGCAACAACAATAACGTCGCCTACCTTCACTTTATAATTTGATTTGGCTACTTCGTTATTTACGAGTACATGTCCTTCTTTTATAAAGTTTTGAATCTGTGTACGTGACCATTCTGTTTCATAAGATGCAATCGCTTTATCAATACGCTCTTTTGCTTGTTCTTTTTCTATTATAAATGTAAATTCTTCCATTACTTCACCTTTTTCTTTCCAGCTCGTTCTTCTTTTAAAATGAATAATATGATAATTACAACACCTATTGTTAATGATGCATCAGCAATATTAAAAATAGGGAAATCATAATTAATAATTGGTATTAACACATGGACGAAATCAACTACTTCGTTTCTCCAAATACGATCGATAAAATTCCCAATCGCTCCACCTAATAACAACATTAAACCAACTTGAAACATTGGCTTTCCTTTAGCTTCTTTATGAAAATAATAAATGATTGCAATAATTACGATAATCGTAATTATTGTAAATAAACCCATTTGTCCTTGTAACATTCCCCATGCGGCACCACGATTTCGATGAGAAAGTAATTCAAAATAAGGATCTAATATAGAGATTCGTTCTCCATAAACCATATTTTTTACAATGAGCCATTTTGTCCACTGATCAAGCGCTATAACAAATGCAGCAAGTCCATAAAATTTCCACACAATAGTTCCCCCGATTTAACATAATCTAAACTAGTTTACCACATATAGTAACCACAAGTAAAAAAGCAACATAAAATTCATCCTAAATTAGAAAAGCACAAGCGCCCTTTAAGTGCATCTTGTCTTCTCTATATCTAGAGTGCTTTGGACTAACCCTCCGCTACACTATGACCGTAGTAATTTGGCTCGTGAAGTGACTGCGTCACTTCACGAGCCATTTTTTCGGTAATCTTGTGGCGGATGTTTGTCCCTCACCATCTTGGAATTTGTGAAGACATGGTGCTTTTGGTTTGGATAATGAAAGATAATATCCTAACCATTCAAAAACAAACTAATTTATATTTACTTTGGACAGTGAAATGAAAGGCATTACTTTTAAGCACCTATAAAACCTATTTCCACCTAAAAAGTCGTTATAAGCACCTAACCTGGGCCCATCAGCACCTAAAGTAAGTACATAAGCACCTATAAAACCTGTCTCCACCTAAAATAGTCGTTATAAGCACCTAACCAGGTTCTATCAGCACCTAAAGTAAGCCCATAAGCACCTATAAAACCTGTCTCCACCTAAAAAGTCGTTATAAGCACCTAACCAGGTTCTATCAGCACCTAAAGTAAGCCCATAAGCACCTATAAAACCTATCTCCACCTAAAAAGTCGTTATAAGCACCTAAAGTAAGTCCATAAGCGCCTAACAATTTTATCTTCACTTAAAAAGCGTTTATAGAACCAGTTTATTATTTCGACATGTCTTTTATTATTGAACTTTTTATTTAGCGACTCCTAGGGGATTAGCAAGCAAATCAAGAACCTGGCTGTTGCGTAGCGAAATTAATTTCTGTGACGAGTAACTGCAGGAGCTACGAAAGTGCCTCGGTTCTTTCCCTCTAATGAAGCGTCCGCATGCAGCGGAAATCAACCTGTTTTTTTCATGAAAATTCATATACTTTATTGAACAAAAAATGTGGTCCTACTAAATTCGGACCACATTCATTACATTAGATATAATGTTTTTCTATTACATCCGCACAACGAGTACATAATGTTGGATGTTTTTCATTCGCTCCAACTGTTTCAGAAATTGTCCAGCAACGCTCACATTTCTCTCCGTTAGCTTTTTCAATTAATACTGATGCATTTTCAAGAGCTAAACAATTTTCAGGTGCATCTTGTTTAACACCACCAAGTGTAAATTGAGATACAATGAATAATTGAGCAAAATCAATTGTATCTGTGTCAAACAACGGCTTAAATTCATCTTTTACAAACAACGTTACTTTCGCTTCTAAAGATTTACCGATTGTTTTAGCATTTCGGGCTTCCTCAAGTGCTTTCAACACATCATCGCGTAATTCCATTATTTTATCCCATTTCGCAGCTAATGCATCGAATTCTGGATATTCAACAACTTCTGGCATATCTGTCAATTGAATGCTTTCTTCCGTTTCATTATCTAAATAAGCCCATAGTTCATCTGTTGTATGAGGTAAAATTGGCGTCATTAGTTTCAATAAAGCGAGAAGTGTATCATACATTACCGTTTGCATTGCACGACGATCTGTATGATCTTGACCATAAATATAGACAACGTCTTTTGCAATATCTAAATAGAATGAACTTAACTCGCTTGATACAAAGTTATTAACTGTATGATAAACGCTCGCAAAATCATAACGCTCATATGCTGCTTCTACTGTTTTAATAACTTCTTGTAATTTCATGTATAAATATTGATCTACTTCACGAAGATCTTTAAATTCTACACGGTCATTAACAGGATGGAAATCACTAACATTACCGTGTAAGAATCGGAATGTATTACGAATTTTACGATAAACTTCCGATACTTGTTTAAATATAGCATCTGATACACGAACGTCAGCAGTATAATCTACAGAAGCAACCCATAATCGAACGATATCTGCTCCAAGTTGGTTGATCACTTTGGCAGGTACGATTACGTTTCCAAGTGATTTACTCATTTTACGTCCATTTCCATCTAACGTAAATCCATGGCTTAATAAACCTTTGTACGGAGCATGCCCAAACATTGCAGTGCTTGTGATTAAAGAAGAGTTAAACCAACCACGATATTGGTCAGATCCTTCTAAATACAAATCTGCTGGGAAAACTAAATCATCACGTTCTTCTAACACACCTTGATGTGTTGAACCAGAATCAAACCAAACGTCCATAATATCAGTTTCCTTCGTAAAGATACCATTCGGACTTCTAGGATGTGTAAATCCTTCTGGTAATAATTCTTTTGCTTCTTTTTGGAACCAAATATTAGAGCCATGTTCACGGAATAACTTTGATACATGAGAAATTGTTTCTTCTGTCAGGATTGGTTCCCCATCCTCCGCGTAAAATACTGGAATAGGAACTCCCCATACACGCTGACGAGAAATACACCAGTCTCCACGATCGCGAATCATGTTATAAAGTCTAGTCTCACCCCAAGCAGGTGTGAAGGATGTATCACGGATTGCTTGTAATAACTCATCTCTAAATGATTCAATTGATGCAAACCATTGTGCAGTTGCACGATAAATAACTGGTTTTTTTGTACGCCAATCATGAGGATATGAATGTGTAAAGAATGTAAGTTTTTCAAGAGCCCCTACTTCATCAAGTGCTTCAGTGATTGCTTTGTTTGCTGTATCATAGAATAATCCTTCGAATCCTGGTGCTTCTGAAGTCATAACACCACGATCATCTACTGGACATAGTACATCTAGTCCATAAGCTTTACCAACGTAGAAGTCATCTTCCCCATGTCCAGGAGCTGTGTGAACACATCCTGTCCCTGATTCAGTTGTAACATGCTCTCCAAGTATTACAAGCGAATCTCGATCATATAAAGGATGTTTGGCAACAAGTCGATCCATATCTTTCCCGACTACAGTACGTTCTATCGAATATTCTTCCCAACCAAGCTCTGTAGCTACAGATTCTACTAAATCTTTTGCCACCACAAATTTAGAATCTTTTGCACTAACTACAGCATATTCTACTGCTGGATGCAATGAGATAGCCAAGTTAGCTGGAATTGTCCAAGGAGTTGTCGTCCAAATAATAATTTTAGTACCCTCTTCAAGAACACCTTTTCCCTCTGTTATAGCAAAGCTAACATAGATAGATGGTGACTTTTTGTCTTGGTACTCAATTTCTGCTTCCGCTAGTGCAGATTCACTTGAAGGTGACCAATAAACCGGTTTTAGACCTTTATATATATATCCTTTTTTCGCCATTGCACCGAAAACCTCGATTTGACGAGATTCAAAAGCTGGAGTAAGGGTTACATATGGATTCTCCCAATCTCCTCGCACTCCTAGACGCTTAAATTGAGAGCGTTGGTTATTAATTTGTTCATACGCATATTCTTCACAAAGCTTTCTGAACTCTGCTAAAGACATTTCTTTGCGCTTTACTCCTTTATTAGTAAGTGCTTGTTCAATTGGTAAACCATGTGTATCCCAGCCAGGAACATAAGGGGCATTGAAACCACTCATTGATTTATAACGAACAATCATATCTTTTAATACTTTGTTTAGTGCGTGTCCCATGTGCAGATCACCGTTTGCATAGGGAGGGCCATCATGTAATACGAAGAATGGACGACCTGCTGTTCTTTCCTGTACTTTTCTATATATGTCCATTTCATTCCATTTTTCTTGAACATCTAATTCTTTCACTGGTAAATTTCCACGCATTGGGAAATCTGTTTTTGGCATTAATAACGTGTCTTTGTACTCCATTTAATAATTCCTCCTTAATTTAATCAAAATCGCCTTGGTTTCTTGCTTCCGAGTCACTTTGTTCAGATAGGCAGAAAACATTTGCTTAAAGTGCAAGCATTAATTTTCTCAATTAATTGTTTCTACTTGAAACAAATAAAAAAACTCCTCATCCCAAAAAGGGACGAGAAGTTATTGCTCGCGGTACCACCCTACTTGCGATTTACAAAAAAATCGCCGCTTAGTATGCCATAACGGGACATAAACCGAAAACACTTACCTTTAAGTTCAGTGTCTTTGCTCCAAAGTGATAATCTAAAAAGTTTCATTGCTTGAGCTTTCACCATCCTCAAGTCGCTATTTCTAAAACTCATTTAGACGTCTTTTTCAACGCATAATTATATGATATGAAATTATTATAGGAAAAGTATGTGCATCAGTCAAGAATGTATTAGTCCTCTGTGATAGAAATGCGATCTATTTCTGTTGTATCCACATCATATTCCATTAAATGATTCCAGTCATCGGTATTAATCAAGTCTAATTGTGCTTCGACAAGCATTTTGAAACGATTCCTGAAAACTTTAGATTGTTTTTTCAGTTCTTCAATTTCAAGAGCTATCCTTCTTGCTTTTGTAAGTGCTTCGTTCACAATTCGGTCCGCGTTTTTTTCTGCTTCTTTTACAATTAGCTTAGCTTCTTTTTGTGAGTTGCGGCGTACTTCCTCTGCAGCTTCTTGTGCGACAACAATAGATTTATGTAAAGTTTCTTCAATCGATGTAAAATGCCCAACTCTTTCGCTTGATGATTTAAGTTTTGTTTCTAGTTCTTTTTTTTCTTTTAATAGAATTTCAAGGTCCTTCATAATTTGATCTAAGAATTCATTTACTTCATCCTCATTGTATCCTCTGAAACCTTTACTGAATTCCTTGTTATGTATATCAAGTGGTGTTAATGGCATATATTCCATCTCCTTTACTGTAGTTTCCTAGCATTCTTATTTTCTATTATACATTTAGGAGCTAGCGAATACATCAAAATTCGAACATATTTATTGATTATTTAATTTTTTGTTCTAATCGACCTATTTGTAGTCTAATTTTGTCTTTTTTTGTCCTACCTTCAATCATTAATATTTTTACTCTTCCTAACCCTCTAATAGAGATTAAATCTGATTCTTGAAGCTCCATGGAAATTTGATCTTTTTCAGACCAGTTCACTTTTACTTTACCACTTTGTATGAGAGCTGAAGATTTCTGGCGAGAAATATTAAAGACTGCTGAAATAACTGTGTCTAATCTTAAGGAACTTACTATTAAAGATTCAGATGTCCATTCCTCATGCTGCTGAAAATATTTTAATCGATCCTCCACAATTTCAATATGAACTTTTACTTTTCCAATACCAACAAAATTTGCTCGCACATAATCTATTACTTCCGTTGCAACAACAAATTGAATTGCACCGTCTTCGACACGAATATCCCCAAATTTACTGCGATCAATTCCTAATGACATCATTGAACCTAATACATCCTTATGACGTAAGGTAACAAACTTATTAGGGTAATGAACTTCTACAACGGTCATAGCAAAATCATCATTGGTAGGTACATAGTAGGTTGGATATAAAAGAACTCTCTTTCGCTCTACATCCTCCAATGCACCATCTGAAACAGATTCTATATCTCCATATTGTCTTCTTATAGAGTCTACAATAAATTGCTGCCTAGGATCTAAAAAATCAGTTAACTTCGGAGCATATCGATCCTCTACTTCACGCATAATATTCACAACTTGTTCTATGAATGGCTGCTCTTCTTTTCTAAAATGCTGTAATACATTTTCCATTATAATATTCCCTCTCGAAGATAGTAAAAAACCTCACAGAAGTGAGGTTTATAAAAAGTAGTTTGCTAATGATATTATTCCTTTAAGTGCAATATTTAATACAAAAATTGCAACAATTGGAGAAATATCAATCATACCGATTGGAGGAATAATCTTTCTAAATGGTTCTAAATATGGTTCGCATATTCTTCCTAACAAACGTCCAAAACTTGATTGTTGAATACTTGGTACCCATGACATGAATATGTAGATGAATAATGCATAGGTATAATATTGTACAAGTTTACTTAACAAGATTAATACTAAGATCATGATAATATTTACTCCTCTTTCAATCTAGGTCGTTATAATAATAATCCGATATTGCTCCAGCAACTTCTACAGAATCTGGTGCACAAAGGAATATATCCGTACCTATCCGCTGTATGTCTCCTCCTAAAGCGTACACTGTCCCACTTAAAAAGTCGATGATTCTTATTCCTTGTTCTTTATCAATGCGTTGTAAATTTACAATAACAGCCTTTTTACTTTTTAAATGTTCGGAGATATCTTGAGCTTCTGCATATACTCTTGGTTCGATTAGAATCACTTTAGATGACTTTTGTACATTTTGAATACTTACAAGATTAGATGCAGCTGTTTCTTTAGGTGCTGTATTATATTTTCTTTCTTTAGTGGAGGGTCTAACCGGCTGCTGTTTTATATTACTTTCCACTGGCTTCTGTTGTTGAGTTCTTAGTTGCTGATCTGTTGAATTTTCTTCATCTTCTTCCAAGTAAAAGAAATTTTTCATCCAGTCTTTCATGCTCATTTAGTATCCTCCCTCTCTTTACCGACTAAAGCTGTACCTATTCTAACATATGTTGCGCCTTCTTCTATTGCAATCTCATAGTCACCTGACATACCCATTGATAATTCCGTACAAGGTGCATGTGCTAAGCTTTGTTTTGAAATTTTCTCCTGTAGTTGTCTTAAGTTATGAAAGACCTTTCTAATAACTGACTCATCCTCAGTATTTGGAGCCATTGTCATTAAACCTATAACTCGTATTCGTGAATAACTTTCTAGTTCTTTTATAAAAGATTCTACATCATCTATGGCTAATCCATGTTTGGATTCTTCTTCAGCTACATTCACTTGTACAAAGCATTCCTTAACCGACGTCGCTCTTTTTTCTATTTCCTCCGCTAAACTTATTCGATCTAATGAATGTAAAAAATCTATATTATTAATGACCGATTTTACTTTTCTTGTTTGCAGTGTTCCTATGTAATGCCATTTGACATTTTCTTTAATGGCATCTAATTTATTTTTTAGTCCTTCAGGACGATTCTCACCTAGATGTTTCACTCCAGCTTGAATTACCTGTTCCGTTCTTTCTACAGAAACTTCTTTCGTAACAGCAATAATAGTCACCTCTGAAAGGTTACGATTCCCACGTAAACTAGCAGTTTTCATATTATCAATTATCTTTTCTAAATTTTGTTGAACATTTGTCATGTAAAAACCAACTTTTCATCAATTGTTTTTGTTTATTGTATCAATGAAATAGCGTTTTATCAATTATGAATCAATCTAGTAACATATTTTTTGAGACAATTATTACATCTTTACCAATTATCGATATATTTTGAACAGCAATTTTTTTCGTTTCGTTCTTCTTGTTAAAAAAATTTGGATATGTTCCTTGTGCTTCTACTATGAACGATAGGATGAAACCAGTATCTTTATCAATTTCCGCATCAACTATATATCCCAGTAATTGACCACTATTCGCTTCAATAACTTCTTTTTGTTGTGCATCAGAAAATTTCAACCCAACTCCCCCTTTTTCTTATTATATGAATAAAAAATACAAAAAAAAACGCTTTTTCTTTTAAGAAAAAGCGAAATACTAGTATTAAGATTCTTTTGGGTTCAACTGTCCTTGAATAATTGATAGAGCACTTTTTTCAAGTCTCGATATTTGTGCTTGTGATAATCCTAGGTCCATCGCAATTTCTGTTTGTGTAGCACCATAGTAAATGCGTTTTGTCAAAATCTTCTTTTGCCTGTTATCTAATTTTTGAAAAGTTTCTTTCACTGTAAAATAAGTAACCCATTGCTCTTCCGATACATCATTATCACATAATTGGTCCATCATATAGATAGCATCTCCCCCATCGCTGAAAATTGGTTCTTGTAGGGAAACGGGGTCTTGTATTGCATCTAATGACAACAATATATCTTCCACTGGTATTTCTAATACTTTGGAGAGATCTTCCAAAGTCGGTTCTTGCAAATGTTCGTTAATATATTGTTCTTTTGCTTTCATCGCTTTATATGCAATATCTCTTAATGATCTAGAAACTCGTACGGAATGGTGGTCTCTTAAATGCCTTTTTATTTCACCAATTATCATAGGAACAGCATATGTTGAAAACCGAACATTATGCTTTAAATCGAAGTTTTCAATTGACTTGATAAGCCCTATACACCCAACTTGAAATAAGTCATCTGCTTGTTCACCACGATATGCAAATCGTTGAACAAGACTTAATACTAATCGTAGATTACACATAACCAGTTCATCTTTTACTGCATTTTCTCCTGCTTGTAAACGGATAAAGAGTGCCTTCATTTGTTCGTGGGAAAGTAAAGGAAGCTTAGATGTATCAATGCCGCATAATTCTACTTTTGTTCTCGTCATAGATCTTCCTCCGGACTTTTTAATTGTTCTTAATCAGTTTGTCCGGTAGGTTGAACTTTATTCGGAAGGAGCGGCATCCAATTTCACCCATCAGGCAATTGGTTCATTTAACAGCTCTTTTAAATCTAAAATTATTTTTTTCTCTAAACGAGAAATATACGATTGTGATATTCCTAAATGATCTGCCACTTCTTTTTGAGTCATTTCTTCCTTTCCATTCAGTCCAAAACGACATTGCATAATATACTTTTCTCGATTACCAAGTAAATTAATGGCTTCGAAAACATGTTGTCGTTCTAATTTCTTTTCTACATCTTCAATAATTAAATCTTCACTTGTCCCTAAAATATCTGACAAGAGCAGTTCATTACCATCTGAATCAGAATTTAATGGTTCATCAAAAGAGACTTCTGATTTCATTCGGTTCGTTTTGCGTAAATGCATTAAAATCTCGTTTTCAATACATCTTGAAGCATATGTTGCAAGTTTTATACCCTTATCCAAATTAAATGTCTCTACTGCCTTAATAAGACCGATTGAACCAATACTTATTAAATCTTCGATATTTGTATTTGTTTGGTCAAATCTCCTTGCAATATACACTACAAGTCTTAAATTTCGCTCAATTAATACATCTCTCGCATATTCATTTCCATCCATAAAAGCAAGAAGCATTTCTCTCTCTTCATCTCTGGATAATGGTTTAGGGAGTGATTCATTACCGCCGATATAATGTACTCCACTTCTTCTTAAAGAGAGGAACCAAAAATAAATTCTACGAAAAAATTTTAATATCATCATCCTAAACTCCTTTTCTTTAGATGGTAATATGCTGAGCTATGTAATATCCCTTCAACTCCATGTGGAAATTTATCACGTAGCTTTGTCATAACAATATATCCTTTGGGCAAATCCTGTCCGTCTACTTTCCAATTCTCGTATTTTATCCCAATTACCCACGTTTTTTCTTGTTGAATCGTTGCAATTGGTATTAATCTTAATTTGGTTACGAACTCTTTTGGTAGATTATCCAAACCAACTTTTCGATCAAATTCCCATTTGCTAATTGCTCGAAACAAAGATTCGGGAAGAATCTCCTGTAACACTTCAGCAGCCACAAAATGAACTGGGTCATTAGAAAGTGGCTCTTTGCAAACATTACCTGAGTCAATAAAAAGAGTAAGTTCTTTTGCTTTGCCGAATAATGTGACACTAGAAGAATACAATAACCCTCTTTCCGTTTGAGCAATATTAATATTCAATAAATGTTTTGTTAATAGATACAAGCCTCCAGTAACAATTAAAGCAAAATTGATCAACATAAAGAGATAGCTACTATTACGATAGAAAGATGAAATTGCAGTTAATAATCCTCCAGCAAAAAGACTTGCTAGCAATGTTAACGAAATGGCTTTAATGATTTGCGTTCTTTTATGCCAAAATGCAATTCCAATCATTAAAAAGAATGATAAAAAAACAGTAATGAAATAGTTGGAAAATGTAACAGTTAAAATTCCTGCAACCAAAGAGGCAAGAAACAAATATCTTCTTTTGTTTTCAATCCAGCCAATTCTGTTTGCAAATTCTAACATGGTATAATTAAAAAAAGTATTGGTTGCAATCATTACTTCTGCGTACATAGCTTCCCTCCTTTGTTTAAATCGTAACATGCGTTTTGTAAGAAAATTGTCAAATGAGCAGACCAATTGATTCTTTTTTTACGACATTAATTGCATGAGGTTACTTATTTTGGATCTCTAATGATAAATAGCCCCCTTGATTAGTTCATAATCCTATTTTCCTCTTTAGTGAGTGCTTAGAAGAATTTGTGTTTTTTACTTCTATAAGAAAAGCCTAGAAAAACGCTCGATCCTTTTAAGATGTGAAGCATGTGAATGCCATTACTATCCGCTACAGTGGACGCTTTTCGCAGGCATTGCTTCAGTCTCCTAGGTCAACAGGATGTTGGTCATGAAGGCGTTTCCTCAGGGAAGAGGCGTCTTTAGCCTTCCTTCCCTCTCATGCCTTCCTGCGGGGCCGCTTCGCTTTAGGTGCAGGAATATCTGCTATTCCCACAGAAGTCGCCTCCTACGCTCCATTAACTAGAATGTATGGATTTAATTATAATTGCTTAGATAGATTACATTTAGATCTTTTGAACATTAGTTAGAGAACTAAATTTTATCCAGATACACAAAATTCCACAAAAATTTTTAAAAGCAATAGCATCTCTTATTCGGATTAGACTAATTCTATCCTCTTAGTGATAGATGAGATAAATCTCCTTGTTAGTCACTACTCACTTAATGGATCGGAGTGAAAGGTAGCGACTCCAGTGAGACAGATGAGCCATCACAATGAACGCGTGACATCTTCACGAGCTATTCCTACAAAAAAGTTTACCTTTAGTTGATGGAGTGAAAGGCGGAGACTCTTAAGGGGCCTAGCATTCAAATCAAGACCAGGTGTCGTGCGCAGCGAAATTAATTTTTACGATGAGCTTGCGCAGGAGCACATATCTTTTTGCTCCTGCAGAGGAATTCTACCTGTTCACTAGATAAAAAAAAAAGCAACCACCTAATTGGTGATTGCTTTCTAAAAGTATTAGTTTCTTCTTTGACGATTTCTTAAGAAAGTTGGAATATCTAATGCATCCTCTTGTTGATGATGTGTATGTGAAGCTGGTCGTTCTTGATGGATCGGTTGTTGTTCTTCTTTTCGTTGCTCCCGTACTGGAGTTGTAGCTGCTTGTTGTGCTCTTGCTGCTCCAAAACCAGCGTTTCTTGGTTTACTTTGGGTGATTACTTCTTCATTAAAACCCGTAGCAATTACGGTAACAATAATTTCATCTTTTAAATTATCGTTTATAACGGAACCAAAAATCATGTTTACTTCTTCATCTGAAGCGGATGCAACGATATCTGCTGCTTCTTGAACTTCAAATAAACTTAAATTTGAACCACCTGTAATATTCATAAGTACACCTGTAGCACCATCAATCGATGTTTCTAGTAGTGGACTTGAAATTGCTTTTTTCGCGGCTTCTGCAGCGCGATTATCTCCACCAGAGATTCCGATACCCATAAGTGCAGCACCTTTGTTTGACATAATTGTTTTTACGTCAGCAAAGTCTAAGTTGATAAGTCCAGGTACTGCGATTAGATCTGAAATACCTTGAACCCCTTGACGTAGCACATTATCTGCTTCTCTAAATGCTTCGAGCATTGGTGTATTTTTGTCAACAATTTCAAGAAGACGATCGTTTGGAATAACAATAAGTGTATCTACAGCTTCCTTCATCATTCCAATACCACCAATTGCTTGTGTTGAACGTTTGCGACCCTCGAATGTAAATGGACGTGTTACAACCCCAACTGTAAGTGCACCAATATCACGGGCAATTTGTGCTATAACAGGAGCTGCTCCTGTTCCTGTTCCACCGCCCATACCAGCAGTAACGAAAACCATATCAGCGCCTCTTAAAGCTTCTTCGATTTGTTCTTTGCTTTCCTCTGCTGCTTTTTTACCAACCTCTGGATTTGCACCTGCTCCCAGTCCTCTAGTTAGTTTTCCCCCTATTTGAAGCTTTACTTCAGCTTTAGACATATTAAGTGCCTGAGCATCTGTATTAACTGCAATAAAATCCACGCCTTGAACTCCATGTTCGATCATCCGATTTACTGCGTTATTTCCGCCGCCACCAACTCCAATAACTTTAATGATGGCTAGTTGGTCTTCGTTCGTTTCAAATTCTAGCATGCTATTGCCTCCTATATTCTTTCAACTATGTTAAATGTATTTTTATTCAAAAAACTTGTCGAAAAACTTTTTAGCTTTCGTCATTGCACTTTCTTTGTTTTCATTATTTGAAGTTTGAGAAGCTTGTTTATGTTTCTTAGGTATAGAAACGGCCTCACTTGGCGCCATTTGTGATAAAGCATGGCTGCTACCAATTTTACCATAAAAAAGGTCTTCTTTATAGGCATATCTTATAAGACCGACAGCCGTCGTATATTGGGGTTCCCGTACTCCAATATAATCAGGCGTATATAAGCGAACTCTTGTTTGTAGTATATGCCTTGCAAGCTGACCAATACCATCTAGTTTGGCAACTCCTCCAGTAATTACAACACCACCGGGTAAGTCTTGTAGACCCATACGATAAAATTCTTCTAAGACGAGTTCAAATAATTCTTCTAATCGAACGCCAATTATTTCAGCAATATATCGCTGAGAATATTGTTCTTTCATATCTGCACCAATAACAGGAACCTCGAAAAGTTCATCATCAGATGCATCATCGTAGAAGGCATGTCCATATTGAAGTTTAATCATTTCTGCTTGTTCGGTAGGCGTTTTTAGTACGATTGATAAGTCTTTTGTAATATGTTCGCCCCCTACAGGGATTACAGAAGTATTGATTAAATGACCTTCGCTGAATATAGCAATCGTTGTTGATCCTCCACCTATATCAATATAAGCGGTACCATGGTTTTTTTCATCTTCGGTAAGTGCGAAATAACCACCAGCTAATGGTTGTAAATAGATTTCTCTAATTTGAAGTCCTGCACGTTCCACACATCTTAACACATTATGTAAAATTGTTTTCGATGTAGTCATCATAATTCCGTCCAATTCAAGTCGAGTTCCAATCATTCCCCGTGGATCTTTGATTTCATCTAAATGATCAACGATAAATTGCTTGGGAGCAATATTGATAAGCTCTCGTTCAGGAGGAATAGACATTACTTGTGCAGATTCTATGACTCTATCTAAATCTGTATCTGTAATTTCCCGATCCTCCCGATTTACAGCTACTACACCTTTAACGTTCTGTATGTTTGCTAGATTGGCTGGGATACCAAGTACAATTTCATGAATAGACATCCCAATCATTCGTTCTGCCTCACTCACAGCTTTTTTAATGGACTGTACAGTTGCGTCTATATCGACAATAGATCCTTTCCGGATACCATTTGATTTAACATTTCCTACACCTATAACATGCAGCGAGTCCTCACTCATTTCTCCGATTAATACTTTTATCGAAGACGACCCAATATCTAATGAAACGTATAATTCTGATTGATTCAACCCGTGGCACCTCCTAATTACTCTTTATATATTATTCTATTGTAAAAAACGTATAAAGTCTAAAATTTTCTAAACAAATAGTTAATATTTCATTGCTTTAATCAAAATTTCCTATTTATTTTTTCTTTCGGACCATTTAGTTAATAACAATCGACGAATTACAGCTATATTTTGAAATAAACGAACTCCAAAAGCAAAAATTGCGGCTAAATATAAATCTACTCCTAGATGGACTCCTAAAAATGCTAAAGCGGCTGCTAAAGCGATATTAAAGAAAAATCCTGAGACAAATACTTTATCATTATACACATGTTGTAATTGTGCTCTAATACCGCCAAACAAAGTATCTAACGCAGCCAATACAGCTATAGATAAATAACTTTCATATAATTCAGGAATTTGAATATCTGTTAAGAGACCCAAAGAAATTCCAAGTATTAGACCTAATAACGGTAACCACATCTCATTTTTCTCCCCCTGGAATTTCTAATAGAAATTGTTTACTGATAGACTGATCATATGCGGCTATTTTAATATTACTTTCAGGTTGTCCAATATCTAATTTTAAATTATCAATGTAAAAGTCATCTCCAATAGAAGAAGCTTCTAGTTGATTATACATTTTTTTAGCATCTTCGAAGGTGGAAGTGCCTATTCTTATTAAAAATGGTGCTTTTTTAATGGCAAGATTATTAACAGTTGTTTTGCCATTAACATCTCTAATTGCGGATGAATAAATCATTCTTTTCCCATCCACTTCAATTGCTTTAGCTTTGAATCGATTTATTTCGTTAATTAATCGGACTAGTAAGTCTGGAGTTATTCCTTGGATAGGTTGTCCCACCGCTATGCTTTCTAAAGATGGTTCGACCTTTATCGTGAGACCAGGCCCATTAAAATCTTCTAATCCAATTTCTTTTTTTAAAAGTTTCACTGTGTCTTTTAATGCGATTTCTGGACTTTCAGTTACCATATTCTCATATTTACCAAGGGTTTGGTCTAGGCCACGCACTTCGGACAATAACTCTGAGTGTAATTCTGTTTCTTTAGCTAACTCTTGTCGAACTGCCCATATGTCTCTTGTATCCCGTGTCTCTGGATTTTGAACAGTATTATATTGGACTGCTAACATAAACCCAACAATTAACAAAATTAATGTAAACCGAATATAGACGGTTTTTTTCATTATTCGGCCTCCTTCACTTTGTTTAGTTCTTCTCATCCCTTAAAGCAGGCATTGCTATTCTCCCTTTTTCTTCAACTGTAACTACAATATTATCGCTAGTTAATTGATCCACTACTCCACCGCTAAGATTAACAGAAGCGAGTAATACATTTGGATCACCAACTGCTTCAACCGTAAAAGGTGCGGGAAAGGTTTTTCCATCAACCGTAATAACTGGACCAGTACAACGGATATATGAATTCGAATGAAGCCTTTGACCATTTATAGAGATAGCTTCTGCACCAGATATTTTCAGTTCATTAATAACCTTAAATAGATGACTTTCATGAACAATATAATCATTGGGATTTTCTTGTGAAGGATTATATGCACCATCTTGCAGTGAAACTGAAACCCCTTTTCCTTGGGAAGGTATATCGCCAATTAATAGTCGCAGCATTTCAGCTTCTTTCACTAACTCCTCTACACTTGTTTCACTACTAGCAAATGATTTTTCATAATTTCTAATATCTTGTTGTTTTGCATTTATTTCTTCTGTTAGCTCTTTGTTTCTCTCTTTTTGGTGAATCAATTCTTGTTTATATTTTTCTTGTTCATTAAATCCAACAGAGTTTGAAGGATTTTGTTCTTTATTCGCTGAGGAAATACTATAAGAGTATGCAAGTATAAATCCCAAGACTAAACTAACTAATGAAATCAATACTAGACCTCTGGAAGGAATTCTAAGGAGTTTGTTCTTCTTCAATCTCCATCGCCTCCTCTTCGCCCGCTTTTTCATTCATATCTTTAAATGGTTGAAAATAAGAACCAACTTCTAAATCAATAATTCCTTTAACGTCTGGGTTGAGCTGTGCCACAATGGATGGATAAAAATTCATTTTTTTAGAGAAGGATGGAATGATTGCTTGTACTTCATTACCATCATTCATGAATACTTGGATAGAATAAGCATCATTCTCAGTAGGAGTATAATTGATTTGTGAAATTGTCATTAATACTTCTGAGTTAAGACTTTTTAATTCTTTTAAGAGTCGGAGTCTAATTTTCTCGTCTTCAAATCCTGATAAAATTGGTCCATCCATTGGTACAACTTGTCCATCTGTCTCAATTTTCTTTCCATTTTCTAAAATTATGTCAAGATTATTTCCATTTTCTTCATATCCGATTTTTTTATATTCTTTGACTTGAATATTTACTCCCGTTAACCAATTTCGATGAACTTCTGCAGAAGCTATCCATTCGTTTTGCTCTATTAACTTCGAAATCTGGTTTTCTCTAAAGCTCCACATCGAATCACCTAGATTTAAAGTACTTTGCTTTATGTACTGTTCTTTTGGTACAAGAACTGCTCCAAAAACTCTGATTGTTTGAATTTGACTATAACTAGATTGAAAATAAAGTACTACAAGTAAAGTTGTGACAAAGAGAAAAAGTAGAATGGAAAACTTTTTATTTGTCCTTCTTCGCCTACGTTCTTTTAGAGTGGGTATTCTATCTTCAATATCTATGATTTTTTCCATTCTACCGCCTCCCTTCTTTTGAAGTATCATTTGCCAAGTTTAATATGATTCCTATTATCCCCCAAGTAGTTACTAATGAAGACCCACCATAACTAATAAATGGTAATGTAACTCCTGTAACAGGAAGTAAACCCGTAACAACTCCCATATTTAAAAACGTTTGTATAGCAAGTAAAGAAGTAAATCCAATTATCGTTAATTGGGAAGATCTTGTTTTCACTTGGGAAGCCAGAGAAAAGCCGGTTGTAAAAAACACAATAAATGCAGAAATAATGATGAAACCCCCGATAAAACCTGTTTCTTCCAGTAAAATCGAGAAAATAAAGTCATTTTGTGGCTCTGGCAAGTATAAGAACTTTTGTCTACTATTCCCGTATCCGAATCCAAACAAACCCGCAGGTCCTACAGCAAGTAATGATTGAATTGCTTGAAACCCAGTACCTAACGGATCTTTCCATGGGTCCAGATAGGATTGAATTCGAGCAAGACGGTATGGCGCAGAAGCGATTAATCCAATTAGAGCAATGATTCCTGTCATTCCAATCGTGAAGAAAAACTTTATAGGCAAACCTGCCGCAAATAGTAATATAAATGATGCAACAATTAAAACAAAAGCAGAACCAAAATCTGGTTGTAGCATGATTAGTGAAATTGGTAGTAATAATATTACAGCAGTCTGTGTATAGAGTTTTAGCTTTGACTTTTTTTCATTCGCTAGTGAAAAAGAGAGCATCCCTAATACCGCAATCTTGGATAATTCCGCTGGCTGAAAGTTAATAATACCTAGTGAAATCCAGCTTTGTGAGCCATTACGCACAACTCCTATTCCAGGGATCATAACTCCTATTAAAAATAAGATAGATAGTACGTATGTCATTATCCAGAACTTAGGGAGTCTTACAAAGCTTTTATTTCTTATAAAAAACGCTCCAAGAATGCCGACAACTAAATAGCTAGCTTGTTTAAAAGCAAATGGCAATTGATTCTTATAATGCACTTCACTCCAGTATGAGCCGGCAGAATGAACAAAAAGAATACCTATAATGGATAGGAAAAGGACAGACGTCAAAAATAAGATTATTCTTTTATCTTTCGATTACTTCATCCCTTCGTTATTCGTTTAAAGCTAACACTTGCTCTATAAATTCATCACCACGAATCTCAAAACTTTCGTATTGATCCCAACTTGCACATGCTGGAGACAGTAAAACTATGTCTCCTTCTTTCGATATTTTTACAGCTTCGGCAATAGCTTCTATAAGGGTATTTACTGATACAACAGAAGGAATTAATTGTTTTTCTCCAAATTCCTGTAAGCGTTCTGTTGTTGCACCATAGTGAATTAACGCTCTCACATTTTGTAAATGCGGTATTAATTCATCAAAAGAATGGCCCCTATCCACCCCGCCAGCAATTAGTACAACTGGCTCCGAAAAACCTTCTAAAGCACTTTTCGTTGCCAGTGCATTTGTTGCCTTTGAATCATTATAGAACTTTCTATTTTTCCACTGACGAACAAATTGAGTACGATGTTTTACACCATGAAAAGTGGAGAGGACTTCTTTAATATTTTCTATGGAACAATCAAATATAAGAGCAGCAGCAGTCGCTGCTAATACATTTTCTAAATTATGCTTTCCACGAAGTCCAATGATGGATCGTTCAAATAGCTTTTCACCGTTCCAATATACATATAAATCATCTGCACTTATGCCCTCTTTCATTTTTCCACTTACATAAAAAGGAACCTTACGTGCTTTACTTTTAGCTGCATAATCCGTCACACTTTTTTGTTCTCCATTGTATATAAACCAGTCGGATGCATCTTGTTTTTTCGTAACATTAAATTTTGCATCTGTATATTCTTTAAAATTGGTGTGATAATCCAAATGTGCTTCATATAAATTCATCAAAACGGCAACTTTTGGTTTAAGTTCTACTGTCCCCATTAACTGAAAGGAGGATAATTCCGTTACAATAGTATTCTCTTCTGTTGCTTTGGATGCTACAGCACTTGCAGCTGTACCAATATTACCAGCTATCAGTGGTTGTTTCCTTCCTACTTCTAGCATTTCAAATATTAATGTAGTTGTGGTTGTTTTTCCATTGGAACCAGTTATTCCAATCATCGGTGCATCACTAATACGATATGCTAGTTCGACTTCCGTCCAAACAGGAATGCCTCTTTTTATAGCTTCAGCTATAACTGGATTCTTATATGGAATACCTGGATTCTTTACTATAAGACTGAAACCCTCGTCTAAAAGGCTTTCTGGATGACTACCACAAATAACGGTCATCCCTTTTGAAAGTAAATATTGAGCATTTTCATTTTGTTCAAAAGGTTTGGAGTCATTCACTGTTACAAATGCACCTAATTCATGTAAAATCTCAGCAGCAGCTGTACCACTTTTTGCGAGACCTAATACAAGAATTTTCTTATGATAGACTAATGGTAATTGCTTCATTTTATAAAACCTCCAGGAATACAACAATCATTGCCGAGATAAAACCAATTGCCCAAAACACCGTTACTATTTTTCTTTCAGACCAACCAGAAAGCTCAAAATGATGATGAATAGGACTCATTTTAAAAATGCGCTTGCCTGTTGTTTTAAAACTTATAACTTGTAGAATAACGGACAATGTTTCAATGACAAAAATGATACCTACCAATAGTAGGATAAGTTCTTCCTTAACAAGGATTGATACCATTGCTAATGCCCCACCTAGTGCAAGCGAACCTGTGTCACCCATAAAAACTTTTGCCGGGTTTTTATTGAATAACAAAAATCCTAACAGTGCACCTGAAACACTAAAAGCAAAAATTGCAATATCTGTTTGCTCATAAGCAAGCGCAATAACACCAAAAGTTGCAAAAGAAACAGATGCAGTTCCAGACACTAACCCATCTAATCCATCTGATAAGTTTACCGCATTAGAAAATCCAACCAACCAAAATATAAGAAAAGCTACGTAAAATTGGCCAAGTGATATTACTATTTTTGTAAAAGGAATAGCAAGCGTTGTATCAAATGGTCCTAGCTTCAACAAAAAATAAGCAATTACAGAAATAATAATTTGGCCAATCAATTTTTGTATAGAAGTTAAACCTAAATTTCTCTTTAATACAACTTTAATGAAATCATCTAAAAATCCAATAAGTCCAAAACCTACTAAAATAATAAGTAGTACTATCGTTTGTGTCGTTAACTTATCGAAGTAAAATGATATCGCTAAGGTTGATATAATAATAGATAATAAAAATATGATTCCACCCATTGTTGGCGTTCCAGCTTTTTTTTGATGAGATTCTGGCCCTTCTTCTCTAATACTTTGGCCAAATTTCATTCTTCTTAAATACGGAATAACAATTGGTGCAAGAATAACAGACAATAAAAAGCTAAAAATAATTGTAATAATAGTTGTAGATAATGTCATAAAAAATCTCCTTAATTGCAATCAACTATCAATAAGTGAACTATAGTTGATTATTTTGTGTAAACGTGTATTTTTCCATCAATTGGAATTAAACTATTCTCTTTTGGTAATTGAGAAAGTATTTCTTCTCCGTCACCATGCCAAACAATTTGAAATGAATACATGTACTCGGTTATTTCTTTTTTCTTCGTTCCTACTAAGTTTGGTACACGAACTTGTTGGATATCCCCCCAACGATATTCTTTTTCTAGTTGAGTTCCACCACCAGTTACTTTTAATGAATCTTCGATAATTTGCCCAACAATAGGGGCTGCTATTACTCCTCCAAATTGAGAACTATGTTTAGGATTATCAATCGCTACATATACAATTAACTCTGGATCATCTGCTGGAGCAAAACCGATAAAGGAAACGATGTACTCTCCGTCCATATATCTCCCGTTTTGCACTTTTTGTGCAGTACCAGTTTTACCACCAATGCGCAACTGATCTCTATAAGCATTCCGACCTGATCCTTCCGCAACTACATGTTCGAGCGCATCTCGTACCTTTGCTGACGTTTCTTCACTAATTACTTGATGCTTTAGTTCAGGTTCAGAACTAGATAAAACTTCATTTGTTTCTCCATCTAAAACGTTTTTAACAATAAATGGTTTATATAAATAACCCCCATTTACTGCAGCTGCTACCGCCTGCACTTGCTGGATTGGTGTAACAGAAATACCTTGACCAAATGACGTAGTAGCATGTTCAACTGGACCATATCTTTCTTTACTAAATAAAATACCCGTTGATTCTCCAGCCATACCAGATCCTGTTGACTGACCAAATCCAAATTTACGTATGTAATCCTGAAGCTTTTCTGGACCAACTCTTCTTCCTAGTTCTATAAATCCTGGATTACATGAATTTTCTACAACTTCTAAAAATGTTTGATCGCCATGACCTTCTCTTTTCCAACAACGAAGACGTGACCCTTCTACCATCGTGTATCCAGGATCATAAAAATGATCTTCTTCCAAATCGACTACATTTTCCTCAAGTGCAGCACTTAAAGTAATAATTTTAAATGTAGAACCAGGTTCAAAAGTCATCCAAACTGGTAAATTACGATTATAGATGGTAGAGTCCACTTCTTGATAGGAGGATGGATCGAAATTTGGTGTGGAAGAAAGCGCAAGTATTTCACCATTCTTAGGATTCATCACAATTGCAATAGCTTGCGTCGCTTCGTATTTTTTCATTGCTTGCGAAAGTTCTCTTTCTACGACCTCTTGAATTTTCAAATCAATAGTTAGTTGGACGTGATTTCCTGAAACACCATTTTTTAAACCATCATCTACATGAGGAAGTGGCACGCCTTTAGCATCAGTGTACATTCGAATTGCGGAGGATTTCCCCTTTAATATAGAATCGTATTGGTATTCAATTCCCGCAAGTCCTTGTGTATCATATCCTGTGAACCCTAGCAATCTAGAAAGCATATTTCCATGTGGATAGTCTCGTACATAATCGACACCTGAATATAAGCCTTTAATATTCATATCTTGAATTTCCATTGCAAGTTCAGCAGAAATATTTTTTCCAGCTGGTGCAATTTTTATGATAGACTTCCTTTTATTGAGTTGTTCAAATAATGCTTCTTTTTCCATGTTAATCAATGGTGCAATTTGTTGTGCCACTTTCTCCGGATCATCATTTTGAGAAGGCATGTAAAATAATGTTGGCGAAAGCTTATTTCCAACAATCACTTCCCCATTTCTATCCAAAATATTACCTCGAAGTGATGCATAAGGTAATTCTCGATCCCAGCTTTCTTTTGCTTTCTTTGTCAATTCGTCAAATTGAAAAAATTGTAGCTGGATTAATTTCAATATTACTGCTAAAAATAGCAATATGGTAATTACCCAAATAACTCGCAGACGCATTATCTGTTTTAATTTTGAAATTACATTTTCTCCTTTTATTCGTTTTAGATAACGTATGAGAAAATGACACTAACTATTCTATCACTAATTTAGTCTTGTGAAGAGGTTTCCATATTTTGCTTTACTTCGGACTGAGTTTCTAATTCCTTAGGCGTCGATAAATGAACGACAACAGGGGTATTAACTGAAACAGCAGATCCTGCTGTAAGACTTTGACTTGTCACAAAACCTTCCCCAACGATTTCAATTGGAACTTTTGATAACGATTTGTATATCATAAGATTTCGTTTAGACCACCCAGAAAAATTGGGTAACTGAATTTCCCCATCGCCTTTAACAAATACGCTACCACTTGCTAACATGGAAGTTCCTTCAGCAGGGAATTGTTCTCTAACTTGCTCCTCTTGCCCAATTATAACAGTTTTTAAACCTTGCGACTCTAGTAAACTCTGACTTTCTATTACATTTTTACCAACTACATTTGGCATTTTAATAGGAGATGCAAGCTCTAAATTCTCAGGCTGAATATTTAAGTATTTCAAGCTATTTTCTACAACAGATTTAAATATCTCTGAAGTAGGTTCAGAACCCACTTCCGAACCTTCCAATTGTGGTTTATGAACTGCCACATACACGATTAATTTTGGGTCTTCTACAGGCGCCATACCTAAGAAAGAATATAAAAAGAAATTACTTCCCCAATAATATCCTCCACCAGGTTTGGCTATTTGCGCAGTTCCAGTTTTTCCAGCAGTTGTATATTCATTTAATTTAAATCGCTTTGCTGTACCATGTTCAGACGTCACTGTACTTGCTAGTATTTCTTTCACTTGATCAGCTGTTTTTGCTGAAATTGGAGATTTCTTTTCCGTTGGTTTGTGATCAGTTATAACTTCCCCTGTGTTTGGATTGACAATTTTATCGATAACATACGGCTGCATCATTTTTCCTTTGTTCGCAATAGAAGTCATACCCTGTATTAGTTGCACTGGAGTAACTGTTGTTCCTTGACCGTACGTAGTTGTTACTCTGTTGATTGGATACTGATCACTTACCGTTCCACTTGCTTCATGTGGTAAGTCAATGCCTGTTTTTTCACCGAAACCAAATCGATGGATATATTCTATAAATGTTTCGTCTCCGATTCGGTTTAATAAGTAAGCCATTGAGACGTTAGATGATCGCTGAAATCCTTCTAAAAATGTTATTGTTCCCCATCCATATACATTATGATCTCGAATTGTTCTATCATACACAGTATATGAACCAGATTTATAAGTAGCATTTGGTTGCCATACACCTTCTTCAATAGCTGATGCCAATGTGAAAATTTTCATCGTTGACCCAGGTTCGATTGTTTGCTCTATCGCTTCATTTAACCAGTTCGTAGAAAGACCATCTCTTGTATTAGGTTCAAACGTTGGTCTTTGAGACATTGCAAGAATCTCACCTGTTTTTGGATTCGCAACTATCGCAGTCATCTTTTCAGGATTGTATTTTTCTTGTGCTTTATTTAGTGCATCTTCAAGAAAATTTTGAATCGTTTTATCAATTGTTAAATAGATCGTGTCTCCGTCTTGAGGTTTCGTGATCATTTTTTCTGCATTTGGTAATAAAAATCCTTTCGTATCACCCTTAAATTCGACTTTTCCTGGCGTGCCAGTTAATTCTTTATCATAGATATATTCAAGCCCCATCTTTCCAACTGCAACCGCTTTCCCATCATCTTTCTCTTCTTTTAAAGCAAAGCCTATTAGATGGGAAGCAAACTGTCCATTTGGATATAGTCTTTTCATGTCTTGAATAAAAATAATACCTGGAAGTTTATATTCTTTTATTTCCATCATTTTTTTATAACTAATATCGCGTCCAGATTTTCCAAATTCTACTTGATACGTCTTTCCGTTTTTTATATTTTTATTGAGTAAATTAACAATTTCTTGTTCTGACATATCTATATACTTGGATAATACTTGCGCTGTTTTTTCTGGATCGGTTACATGGCGGGGATTATTACTATTACTAGTTGCCTTAGGACTAATAACGGCAATTATTTTGTAACTTAGTGTGTCTTCTACAATTACTTCTCCGTTACGATCCACTATTTTTCCCCTATTTGCTTGAATCAATTGCTCTCTATTATACTTTGATTCTGCTCTAGCTGATAATACTTGCCCGTCCGCAGTCCCTGTTACTTGTATAAATACAAATCGACCTAGTAATAGAAAAAAGAGCCCTCCATATAGTAAAAACATTAGAAAGGCTCCCCATTGAAAACGAAATTTTTTATTCATTGTCCTGGTACTACCTTTACGTTTTGCTCATTTAATTTCAAACCGAGCTCTTCCGCCTTTTTCCAAATACGATCATAGGTAGATAATTCGCTTACTTGTATGGACAAGTCTGTATTCTCTTTTGAAGTATTATCGATTTGTTTTTCCATAAGTTGTATATCCGCACTCGTTGTACGAACGGCAGCCTGTGTTTGAATGATAAATATCGAAAGTATTGTTACTACAGATAATAAACCGAGAAATAGAATTTTTTCACCTTTTGTTAATAACTTTTTATGTTGTTTTGCCTGCTTCTTTATATGTGGTTGTTCAGGAAAAGAAGGGCGACTTATGTATGTTTGTGACTGGTGTTTGCGTAAAGCCATTTAGACACTTCCCTTTTCATAAATTTTTTCCACAATTCTTAGTTTAGCTGACCTAGAACGGTTATTTACTTCTAATTCTTCTTCTGAAGGTAAAATTGGTTTTCGTGTTATTAGTTTCAAAGTTGGCTCCATACCTGCCGGAATAATTGGTAAGTTTGGTGGTAAATCAGGTAATGAAGCAGCTTCCTTAAAAATGGTTTTTGTTAATCTATCCTCAAGAGAATGGAATGTAATAACACTAATTCTTCCACCTACTCTTATTACCTTAATAGCATCTTCTAAAGACTCTTCTGCTGCCCCTAATTCATCATTTACAGCAATTCTTATTGCCTGAAAAATTCGTTTGGCAGGATGTCCACCTGTTCTTCTAGCTGCAGCAGGAATTCCAGCTTTTATTAAATCCACCAGTTGAAATGTTGTTTCAATTGGAGCTATTTCTCTAGCCTGTTCTATTTTTCGAGCAACTTGCTTTGAAAACTTTTCTTCTCCGTACCGAAAAAAGATTTTCACAAGCTTTTCATATGGCCATTCGTTTAGTACATGATAGGCAGTCAACTCGCTCGTTTGATCCATCCTCATATCGAGCGGAGCATCATAGTTGTAACTAAAACCGCGCTCTGGTGTATCAAGCTGAGGTGAAGAAACACCTAAATCATACAAAACTCCATCTACTTGGTAAATTCCAATATTCGCAAGTTCTTCTTTTAGATAACGAAAATTAGCGTGAATAAATGTCACTTTATCCAAATGAGGAGCTAATCTTTTTTTAGCATTTTCAATAGCAGTTATATCTTGGTCAAAACATATTAACCTACCGTTATCATCTAGTTGCTTTACTAAGTATTCACTATGCCCCGCACCACCAAGTGTACAGTCCACATAAATACCATTAGGACGAACGGCAAGTCCATCTACCGTTTCTTTTAATAATACCGTTGTGTGATGAAACAAACCTTTTTCCTCCTCTTTTCTAATTCGCGTAGCTAATTATGAGTCTAAATTGTTTGAGAGCTAGCTCTATAAACATCTCAAATAGTTCTGTGACATCCGTCTAGGCTATAACTTTATCTCCAGTCTTAATATCGCAGAGTTAAGTTATATATCAAAACCAATCATATTTTCAGCAATATCATTGAAAGAATCCTCGGATTCTTCAAAGTAATTCTCCCACGCATCCTTCGCCCAAATTTCTAGACGATTTGAAACACCAAGAATGATACATTCTTTATCCATCTTTGCATAACTGCGCAAATTACTAGGGATATTAATACGACCTTGTTTGTCAATTTCAACTTCCGTTGCACCTGAAAAGAAAAATCGAGTAAAAGCACGAGCATCTTTTTTAGTAACTGGAAGTTCTTTTAATTTTTCTTCGAGTTTTCGCCATTCATTCATAGGATAACCAAATAAACAATTATCAAGACCACGTGTTAAAACAAAGCAATCTTCTAAATGCTCCCGAAATTTGGAAGGTATGATTAACCGGCCTTTCGGATCAACGTTATGTTGATACTCACCCATGAACATGCTACTCACCCCACTTTATGAGATTAACATACCACATCGCCCCACTTTCCTCCACTCATTTTTAGAATTTAGGCATTATATTTTTTAAAATGCGTAAATAGTACTTGTTGAGATAACTGAAAAGAAGAAAATTTTAAAAAAACTGTGTAAAATCAAGATATTTTACCCATATAAAAAGCCTCCAAGTTTTGGAGGCTTAAAAACTAAATTAACACTATATGATGTTTTCCGTTAAATTCAAATGGTATCTCTAAAAGATCTTTAATGAGGTTCGCTCCAACCTCATTTAATAGTTGAAGTGGGGAATACGTTCTTTCTTGTAATCCACCATCCGGTATCAATTCCATAATCAATCGATCATAACGATGAATAGAAGCATCGATCTTTCCAAGGAATGTATCCTCAATTGCATTCTGGATAAAAATTAATTGTTTTTCGTGATAACCCAAATTTTTATTTATTAATGGAACTAACTTTAAATCTTCGTTTTGAAGAAGTTTCTCAAGTTCTTGGTACTTGGCTGATAATTCTTGCTTAATAGTTCCTATAAGCTCAGGTATTTTTTCATTTCTATGCTCATTAATAAATTGTTGTTTAGCTGCTTCTACTTTGCCTTCCCATACATCTGGAACAGAAAAAGAAAACTTTTCCAACAAGTTTTGGGTTTTCGAATTCACAATTGTTATGCTTAATCTCGGCATAATAACGGGCATTTTCATGTTAAAGAGCTCAAATGCTGTTTTTAATGTACCCCAATAAGCAATTTCCCCAGGTCCACCGATAAAACTTAAAACAGGGAAGACCATTTCTTGCATAATAGGTCTAGTTACGACATTATTACTTAACTTTTCTGGATAATTTTTAGCGAGATTTATCATTTCTTCTTCTGAAAAAGATATTCCTTTTGCTTCATGGACAAAATTTTCATTTTTTCTTTCAAGCAAAAATCTTTCCCCATCTTCTACATAAAATAAATTAGCTGCACTCTCTTTTGTTTGAATTGGTGTACCAAATCCCTTTTGTTCAAATGCCACTTCATTTTCAAAAACAACCTTTGCGAGTTGCGCAGAATTCTTCACCATAAGTTGAAAATATTCACTTTCTAGTTGTCGAAAGGGTTCATATGCTGCATCTATTAATAGTAAACCTTCCTCTTGGAAAAGATAGTTCATAAACGCCGCAAAAAAATCACTGTACGTTAAATTACTTTCTAACAGTAAGGTAACCTTTTGGAATAATTCTTTTGTGTTTAATGTTTCTGGCAAGCTTTGAAATAATTCATCTAAGTAAGAGTTCATAATTTCTTTATCTAAAGTGGTTTGAGAAGCCATTTTTTTTATTTTGGATACTTCAGGATATACAAACTTTTGAAGTCTTCTTCCTCTTTCTATGTACACATGATTTATCTCGTCTATATCATGGTCTTCTCCAGCTATCCAAAATACTGGAATTACAGGTACTCCAAGAATTTCTCTTTGCTGCTTAGCTAAAGTAATAACTGAAATCGCCTTATGAATGGAATACAACGGACCCGATATTAATCCCGCTTGTTGTCCACCAATAATGACAATTCCGTTATCTTTCAATTCTTCTAAATGCATATTGCTTTTTTTAGATATTCCAAATTGACCCATATAATTTTTTAATACTTTAACAAGGTCACTTCTTTTATGCTTATTAAAATCAGTTTCCCGTAGCCTATTGTTTAATGCCTTTTGATTCCATTCATAATGAAAGAAAGAAGACAAACTTGCTGGATCTTCTAAATATTTCTTATAAAATGAGGAAGCGAATGGTTGTGTGTATTGCTCTACTCGCACGTTTTTTCCACCTCTAATTATTAAATTCACCTTGGCTTCTATATTCTGTTTCATCCTAAAAAGCTACACAGAAAATTGACTTCGCACTAGGCATAAACTTTTGCAGGAAACAAACACTGCAAGATTAGTTTAATTACCTTAAAAGTATATCACTTCGATGTACCTTGTTAAAAATTATTAGCTTGAGTTAATTTCATAAAGGCGTTTAATTATTGAAAAACGAACTATACTTAATTTGCTGATTGGAGCGACAGGCGGCGGTGATGGCTCATCGCTTACCCCGCGGAATGCGTCCACTTATAGCGGAAATCATGCTGATTTATGAAAAGTATATTATACATATTTATACATTTCACATTCATATAGTTCGTGTTTTATGCTCTAAATTTGAATCATAAAATTGATTTAGCTTATATATTTTAAAACATACTGGAAAACACCGATAAACAAAATCAATGCATATGTCACGCATAATAATATAAATAACAATCTCCATATTTTTCGAAGGAGAGGCATGACTTCGATTTCTTTTTGGTTTCTCCAATCTAAATATGTAAATATTGTTGCTATTAGCAGAGAGATAATGATCATCAACAAAGAGATACTTTTTGAAAATACAATAGAAAATGCATTAGAGACAGAGAAAAATAATAAAAAGGTGGTCACATCCGCTGCAACACCGAATGATTTTTTTCTTTTATGTAATAAGTATTTCGAAATTGTAAAGGATAAGATAAATATAATTACAGGAAATAATATAATAAAGGAAAGTATTTTAGTAATGATGATCACCTACCTTGTTCATTTCTTTTAACATTAAGTAGAAAGTGTGCAACACAGCCAATTCTTTATCTCGTTTTTTCGCTTCGTCAATTACCGCCCCGACAATCGTATCAATCTCCATTAAACGACCATTCTCATAATCCGTAAGCATAGAAGAACGATTAAATTCCGTATTTTTACACAGTTCTACAACCTCCTCCCAAGCAAGTAGCTCTCTCCACTCCTCGAAGGCACCCATTAATTCTTCATACATATTTTTTAAAATAATTCTATAGGAGTCATTTTTTATTAATACTCCATTTTCAACTTGAGTGATTGTAGTTAAAGGATTTATTAAACAATTTAGCAAGGCTTTTTTAAAAAGGATAACTTGAATGTTAGTAGTTAAAACAATAGGAAACTTGTTAGAAGAACATTGTATTAAAGCGTCTACCTCATCCCAGACACCTCTATGAATCCCAATAGTTGTAATCCCAATTCCAAGATGACGAACAGTATTCTGATTTACTTTCGTAGCACCGTGCAATACAGAACCAATTAAGATGGTCGTTTGCTTTAATAGATCAGCAAATGGTACATGGAGTAAACCGTTTTGTACAAATAAAAGTGGTATATTTATTGGTAGTAAATCTAATTCACTTTTTAAATGATTTAAATGATGATACTTCACTGCGATAATAATCATATCTACCTCAAACAAATCTTCTATTTTATATACTTGATTACAAACGATACGTTCAGGAACGTTTGGTTCTTTTTCTATGTATAAATTTTCTATTTTATTATTCTTACGTACATAAAATAATATGTCATTTTTCTGATCTGCTAAATATGCACCAAAAAGCATTCCTACCGCCCCAGCACCAATAATACCGATTTTCAATTTTCCCACCTCATCTTTCTTGTTTGTAAGAAAAGCGCAAGCGCCCTTAAAGTGCATCTTGTCTTCACCGTTATCAGAGTGCTTTGGACGAAGCATTGGCTACACTATTACAGCGGGAATTTTGGATCGTGAAGTGACTGCGTCACTTCACGATCCATTTTCTCGGTAATCTTATGGCGGATGTTTGTCCGTCGCCCTCTTGGAATTTGTGAGGACATGATGCGTTTGGTTTGGATAATTAGAGAAAAATACTTCTCTACTCTTTTAAAAGCTTCCGAAGATACCATTTCGGAAGCTCTTCACTTCTTTATCGGTAAATACTACCTATTTTTCTCTGTTTCCGCTTGCCATATTGATAAACAAAGAAAAGTACCAGTTCATTATTTCTATCAAGCATATTTCCTTGCTTATTTGCATTGTTGATTGAAGCGGAAGGCGGCGACTCCTAGGGGATTAGCAAGCAAATCAAGACCCTGGACTGAGCGCTCAATTGTTCAAAGGCTAAGAGCGCCACATCGTGTGGCAACGCCTTTGTGACCAACGTCATGTTGGCCCGAAGCGGCTTGATGCTTGCCCCCTGGAAAGCGTCCGCCTGCAGCGGAGATCAACCTTTTCATGTAATAGTAGTGAAATATACCATAAATACTAGGTTCATTGCACAAAAATTCATTTTAAAAAAGGCCAACCATAATGGTAGACCTTTTTTTATCAAATTACTAGACAATTAAACCTAATTTTATTACCGTGAAAGTTGTTTTTATTAAACTGGAAGCACTGGATGTTTTCTAGGTGCCACCGCAATTTCTTTATTTTCGTAGTATCTAAAACGATTTGCAAGTTCGTTGCGCAGATCACTTGGCGCAACAATTTCATCAATAATCATTTCAGATGCAAGTTTGTAAATATCAATTTCTTCTTTATATTCGGCATGCTTTTCTTGCACAAATTTTAACCGTTCTTTTGGATCTTCGATTGCTTCAATTTTATTGGAGTATACAGCGTTAACTGCTGCTTCTGGACCCATAACCGCAATTTGTGCAGTAGGTAATGCTATACATACATCCGGTTCAAACGCTGGACCTGCCATTGCATATAAACCTGCTCCATACGCTTTTCGCACAATAACAGAGATTTTTGGAACTGTTGCAGAACTCATGGCAGCAATTAGTTTCGCACCATGTCGAATAATTCCCGCGCGCTCTACCTTTGTTCCAATCATAAACCCAGGGACATCTGCTAAAAATAGTAATGGAATGGAAAATGCATCACAAAGGGATATAAACTTCGCAGCTTTATCTGCTGAATCTACAAAAAGTACTCCACCCTTTGCTTTTGGTTGGTTCGCGATAATACCAACTGCTTGTCCTTCGATTCGAGCAAACCCTGTAATTAATTCTGGTGCGAATAACTTTTTCACATCAAAGAAAGAGTTTTCGTCAATTAGGGCATCTATCGCTTCATACATATCAAATGGTGCATTTTGATTTTCCGGAATAATCGCTTCAAGCGTTCTTCCCTCTTTTATTGCTTTAGGTTCTACTTTTTTAGGTTTTTCCGTGTAGTTCGCTGGGAAATAACTTAAATATCGTTTTGCTTCATAAATTGCTTCTTCTTCCGAAGTTACTAGGACATCACCACATCCACTGACAGTACAGTGCATGCGAGCTCCACCCATTTCTTCTAATGTCACTTTTTCACCAATAACCTTTTCAGCCATCCGCGGTGAACCTAAATACATTGATGCATTACCTTCTACCATTATAACTAAGTCACAAAAAGCCGGTATGTATGCTCCGCCTGCTGCAGATGGTCCAAATAACAAACAAATTTGCGGGATAAAACCAGAAAGTCTTACTTGGTTATGAAATATTTTTCCCGCTCCCCTACGATTAGGAAACATATCTAATTGATCTGTTATACGAGCACCTGCCGAATCTACTAAATACAACATTGGTACTCTATTTTTTTCAGCTATTTCTTGAATTCGAATAATTTTCTCAACAGTGCGTGATCCCCATGAACCAGCTTTTACCGTTGAGTCATTTGCCATAACACAAACTGTTTGTCCGTTCACTTTTCCAGTAGCAGTAACAACACCATCTGCTGGTAAATCACCAGCTTCTACATTAGCAAAGCGACCATCTTCAATATATTCCCCATTGTCAAAAAGTAAAGCTAATCGATCACGAACAAATAATTTCTTTTGTTCTTTCATTTTTTCATGGTACTTCGAATGCCCACCAGCAAAAATGGACGTCAGCTTTTCTTCTAATCGTTCATTATATACCTTATTTTCTCCCACTTTGAATACCCCCTTAATAAAGAAATCGAAACATACTTGATAAAGCTTCTTGGTCGAGGTTAGTCGACCTACCCGACGCTAAGGCGGAAAGCATTTATCTTTATTTTTTATTCAAATGTCACTAGAACATCGCCTTCGTTAACGAAATCTCCTTCTTTTGCATGAATGGTAGCTATCTTTCCTGCCATTTCAGCTTCTACCGGAATCTCCATTTTCATTGATTCTAATACCATTACTATTTGACCAGCGGATACCTCTTCCCCCACTGTTACGTTTACAGTAAATACTGTTCCTGCCATTGTCGATTCTAAATTTTTCATTTTAAACTTCCTCCCTTTGTTGTTGCATCCATTCCCCTAAAACGGATGTTGAATAAATTCCACTCTTAAAGCTGTCTGCATCTAAAAATTGTTTAAACAATTCAATATTTGTTTTCACACCTTCTATTTTAGCAGAAGAAAATACTTTTTGCGCTTTCTCGATTGCCATTTTTCTATTTTCTGCGTGGATAATAACTTTTGAAATCATTGGATCATAAAAAGGAGTTACTTTGTTCCCCTCTTCATATCCTGCATCAAATCGAATTTCTGCGGAATCTCCCCAGTATTCTTTCGTGATTGTTCCTGGTGAAGGAAAGAATGTCTTTGGATCCTCCGCATAGATTCTAAATTCTAATGCATGTCCATTTGAAGTAATTAATTGTTGGTCTTTTACAGGCAAATCTTCTCCAGCTGCTACCTTTAACTGCCATTCTACTAAGTCAAATCCTGTAACCGCTTCTGTTACTGGGTGCTCTACCTGAAGTCTTGTATTCATTTCTAAAAAATAAAATTGATGATTTTGATCCACTATAAATTCTACTGTTCCTGCATTTACATAATCTACTGCTTTCGCAGCTTTAACTGCAGCTTCAAACAATTTTTGTCGTGCTTCCTGCGGGAAATTAGGTGATGGTGACTCTTCAAGTACTTTTTGATTTCTGCGTTGAACAGAGCAATTACGTTCAAATAAATGAACGATATTTCCAGCTTTATCTCCAAAAATCTGCACTTCAATATGTCGGGATGCATCGATAAACTTCTCTAAAAATACGACATCATTACCAAAGTAAGATTTTGCTCTTGTTTTAATGGACTCAAAGTGTTTCTCTAGAGTCTCCACATCGTCACAACGAATCATTCCGATTCCACCGCCACCAGCACTTGCTTTAAGCATAATAGGATAACCGATTTTTAAAGCGGCCTCTTTTGCATCCGTAATAGTCGCTAAACCTTCTTCAGTTCCAGGAACAACAGGAACTTCTGCTTTAATCATTGTCAAACGAGATGCAATTTTATCTCCCATCTTTTCAATTGTTTCTGGTTTAGGACCAATAAATGTGATTCCAGCTGCTTCCGCTTTTCGAGCAAAATCCGCATTTTCTGATAAAAAACCATATCCTGGATGGATGGCATCAACTTGCTCTTTTATTGCAAGTTCAATAATTTCGTCTACTTTTAAATACGATTGTTGAACTGGATTAGGTCCGATTAAAAATGCATAATCTGCTTCTTTCACATATGGTAGCTCTTCATCGGCCTCCGAAAATATTGCGACAGTTTCAATGTTTAACTTTTTACATGTCTTTATAATACGTCTAGCAATTTCTCCCCTGTTTGCAATTAATACTTTTTTCATTATCTTACCCCCTAAGTTAAAGAACGTGTTTATCCATCTCTATTAGTCTATACGAATTATGAAAGCGAATTCAACTAAATATCATATTTTTTATAAAAAAAAGCCTCTACTATTAGAGACTTCATTTGTACCTTATTCTATATGCGTTATTCCTTGTTTCACCCAATTTACTAATTGTTCATAATCTCTTTTTAACAAGTTGTAGGCGTTAGAAATTTCATCATAGGACTGTTTCATTTCATCATAACTTTCCATAGCCAACTGCAGATGGTTTTGTAAAGTAGATGAGTCTGGAACTTCTCTTGCTCTCACTTCTCTAATAGATGTTTTTCTTTGAAGGACAATTGGCCGTAAGTTTTTGTTCCATCTAAATGCACATGCCTGTTTGGAGCGACCTAACAAAATGCTTGCTTCTTCAAATCCTGAAATTTGGGTATGACCTTGCTCTATTTTCTTTAATACTAATTCTTTTAATAGATTGTCTTCTTCCACAGTCCAGCTATCTTTTCTAATTTTAACATTCATGTTTATCACCCTTTGCTTTTTTACTAATATATGCAAAGTGGGTACAAATAGACTCTAGATTTTATTTCTTTTTCTCTAAAAATGAATCGACTGCTTCATGGTGAATTTCTTGCTCCCAAAGAACAGCACAAGTTGCGACTTCTTCCATAACTCGGTTAAATAATTTCTCTTGTTCCCATTTTCTTATGACTTGGGACTTATAAGCTTTTAAAACAGATGCATGAGGAATAATCATGTTTCGGGTAAACTTATTTAGAGCAACTAGTTTATCTCCCTCAAAAAGTTCGGTTGCCCAACCAATCGACAAAAGGTGATCAGCAGGATAAGGAACTGCTTCTGTTAGCATCCGAAGTACATAATCATGTCTCATTCCCTTTTCAAAAAGATAGGTTCCACCACCCCATCCCGAAGTAATCGCTAATTTCCCTTGAATAAATCCGCATTTCGTTTCTTTTTTTACTAGACGATAATCGCAAAGTGTTGCTATTTCACAACCACCCCCAACTGCAGTTCCATTGATTAAAGCAATTGTCGGAATTGGTAATGTAGCTATTTCGTATAAAACGTTAGCTATATTAGCTAACATTACATAAGATTCTTTCTCCGTTTTTAATTTATGGAAAACAGATAAATCTCCTCCTGAACAGAATGATTTTTCACCTGTGCCAGTTATTACTGCCAATTTAATTGTTTCATTTGTTTTTACACTATGTATGAATTGCTTGAATCCCTCAATAACTTCTTCATTGATGGCATTATGAATGGAAGGTCTATTTATTTCAAAAATAATCATTTCATTTTTAATTTCGATTGAATAAGCCAAAGTTAGCACCCCTTTTCGAAAATATAAATAGAGAAAAAGGCTACCGAAGAGCCATGGTCTCTTTGGTAGCCTTTTAAGGAACAAATACTGAATTATTTGCTCACTACTTCTTTCCCTTTGTATTGACCGCATGATTTACAAATTCGGTGAGCCAATTTCATTTCACCACAATTTGGACAAGCAACCATACCAGGTACGGATAATTTAAAATGTGTACGACGTTTTCTTTTTACAGTTTTAGAAGTTCTTCTAGCTGGTACTGCCATTGGTGGCACCTCCTTACAGATCTATTATTCGTCTGTTTGATCAAAATACTTAGCTAATTCAGCAAGTCTTGGATCCAATTTTGGTTGATCATTTTCTTTTTCATCATTTAGATCTTCGTCTGTTGTATATGACCAGCCGGTTCCACCTTCGTGTTTAAATTGGTCTGCACCTTCTTTATACACTTGCAAAGGAATTTCTAATAGGATTAACTCCTCTAGAACTGGGTCTACTTGAATAACATCGCCTTCTACGATATGAAAATTATCATATGCTTGTGCAGATGCTAATGCAGTTTCAGACCAGCTGAAAATTTCATCAGATTGAATTTCAAATGGGTATTCTACATCTTCCCACGTGCGAGCACAGGGTAATATGAGCGTCCCAGAAAGTTGAAAATGACAAGTCATTTGCGCTGCACCAAACGTGCAGTGCCCTTTTACATGAACGGGTGAAATACTTCGAACGTCTGGGTTTCGTTCCTTCACATTTTGGAGAGTAACGAATTCATCTAACGTCATCCCGTTATCACGATATTTAGCTAATTGATGAATTGCCCATTTCATACGATTATCACCTCAAGACAACAAAGTTGATTATATAATGACTGGTTTTAGATGTCAAGATAATTTCTTGTCACTACATTATTTTAACATTATAATTGGAGAAAGAAAAGCGAAAGTGTCAATGTCTGCCCCGACAGGCAAGTGTAGGTCTGCAAAATTCGCCACATCCTGTGGCAAAGCAGACATGACCCGCGTCGTGCTCCCCAGCCACTACAAACGCATTGTTTGCGGCGAACTTCCGCGGAGCAAGGCGCTGTAGTCTGGACATTAACGAAAGGATTTGATGGATGGTGAAAGCTACAGGAATTGTTGTAGAATACAACCCTTTTCATAATGGTCATTTACATCACTTACAACAGTCTCGATTAAAAACAAACAGCGACATTATTGTAGCAGTTATGTCTGGAAACTTTCTACAACGTGGAGAACCCGCACTTGTTGATAAATGGATGCGGGCTAAAATGGCAATCTCTGCTGGTGTTGATTTAGTTATTGAATTACCATATGTGTTTGCAACTGCCCAAGCAAGCGATTTTGCAAAAGGCTCCATTTTTTTGTTAGACGCATTGAAATGTGATTCTTTTTGTTTTGGAAGTGAAGAAGGCTCTTTAGAAGCATTTCAACATACTTATCATTTATTATCGACCAAAAAAGAAGAATATAATACTGCTATTTCAAATTTTATTAAACGAGGCATAAGTTACCCAAAAGCATTGAACGAAGCATATAAAGTTATCTCAGAAGATTCAACGATGTCTTTAGTTGATCTGTCTAAACCGAATAATATATTAGGATATCACTACATTGAGGCTGCTTATCAGTTAAATGCAGCAATTAGACCCGAAACGATCCATCGAGTTGTTGCAAACTATCACGATGAAGCAAAACCTTCCGAAACTATTGCAAGCGCTACAGGGATAAGAAAAGTATTATTTAATGAAATGGATCTTACATCAATAAAACACTTTTTGCCAGAAACGAGTTTAAACGAATTAAAAGAATGGAAAAATACTTTCCAAACATTCGGAAGTTGGGAGGTATTTTGGCCAACTCTTCGTTTAATAATATTACGTCATTCAAAAAAACAACTTGCCAACTACGCTGAAGTAACAGAAGGTATGGAAAACGCTATTTGGAATGCTGCAATGAGAAGTAATTCTTTTCAGGAGTTTATGTTACAAATAAAATCGAAACGATTCACTTGGACAAGAATTCAACGAATGATGACTCATATATATACGGGGTTTACTTGGGAACAATTAAAAACGATCGATTTGCCAACTTATATTCGTCCTCTTGCCATGAATAAAAGAGGTCAGAATTATTTGCAATCGATAAAAAAAGACTTACCACTACCACTAGTTAGTAGAGTAGCAGCATTTAAAGAAATTGATATGCTAGGACTTGATCTAAAGGCTGCAAATTTATATTATTTAGGTTTACAAACTGAGTATGCACAAAAAATGATTGGAAGTGATTATAGCATCACCCCAATCATTCAATAATTACATCTTAGGTTCTAATTTATCCAAGTACGCTAGAGCATCATCTACAGTTTTGACTGGCACAATTTTCATTTTTGTGCCAATTTTTTTTGCAGATTTTAATGCCTCTTCATAATTGGATGTGAGTCCTGGATTGTTTGCTAAAATTGCAGGATCAATTTCATCGTTAGGAGCAAACATAATTTCAATCCCTTTTCGATCAGCTGCTATTACTTTTAGTTCGATACCACCAATACGTCCAACTGTTCCATCTGGTTTCATTTCTCCAGTTCCAGCAATGTTATATCCTTTTGATATATCCTCTGGTAAGAGCTGGTTTAATATCTCTAATGTAAACATCAAACCAGCAGACGGCCCTCCAATGTCCTCTGAGTTCATATGAACAACTGGGGTAGTTTCTACTTTTTTATCTTCGGTATACGATATCCCAATACCTGGTTTATCTAAAACGCCAGGTACTTTCTTTAATGTCACTTCTTTATTTAGTGTTTCTTTGTTTCTTTCAATTTTTAAATGGATTGCATCACCTTCACCTTTCCCACTTAAATAGGTTTTTAATTTTTCCTCTGTTAGATCCTTTAAATCATCTAATGCAATTATTTTATCACCAGGTTCTAAAATACCATCCGCTGCACTATCCTTTAAAACATTAAAAATAAATATCCCATTATTAATTATGTGATAAGTCTTATTTGCACGATTATACGCTACAGATATTGCATTAAATTGAGAATCAGACATAAGCTTTAATTGACGAATATTATATTCTTTTTCATTTTCGTTTGGATTTCGAATTTGTTTAGCTTTATAAATTTTCCTATTGTCAGCTATTTTTGCATACAAATAAGTTAATGGAGTCGCTTTTGATAAAGATATAGTTAGAAGACTCATCTTTCCTTTATCATTTTTATCTCCGCCTTCTACTTGAACAAATGGTGATAGTTCATATGCTCCACCAGGTTTGGATATATAAGAATCCATTGGATAAAAGGTTAGGGATGCAACTATAGCTAAAATTAATAGGAAAATTATCGGTTTTTTATTGAACATAATTTATTTATCCCTTCCTTTCTTTTTCATACTCATAAGTTTATCACTTCCATTTTTTTCTGACAAAACAAAAGTTAAATAAAAATAATATGATTTCGTTAATTTTTAGAACGATATTTTCTATTAAGCTTTTTAAGGGGAACGCCTATTTATGGGACGTTCTAAGTAGGAATAATGGTTTTCTATTGTATAGGATGCTTACCAATGACTAAGCAGAAAAAAATTCAGATCAGATTATAAAGGATGAATTCATTTGCACAAAATAGTGACGTTTAGTAGTTGGGCACTCATTATTCTTCTGTTTTTGCAACCAGGTGTTGCTCATAAGGGAGCAATTGAAGGAATGCGGATATTTACAACAGCTTTACTCCCTTATTTACTTCCATATCTTGTTATCACTCAGATGTTTATTCGATCACAAAATACTTTTTTAAAAACCAAAAATAAGTTCAAATTGTATATAAATATCTTCCTTTTGAGTGCTATAGGGGGCTTTCCAAGTGGTGCAGCCATTATTTCATCTCTTAAGGAAATGGGGACTTTAAATAATCGAAATGCAAGTTGGTTGTTGGGAATTTGCCATGCACCAAGTCCTATGTTTGTCATTGGATTTGTAGGTATTGAAATTTTCCAAGCAGAAATTCCCGGATTAAAGTTGTTAATCATTATCCACGCTCTAAACTTTTTATTTTTGTTAGTATTCATCATATTCTCTCCCTCTATTCAAATGAATGTTGAAACAGTTAAAACATCATCTTCACCATTTCAAGAAAGCATAAGAGAAACCTCTCAAATATTAATGCTTATTGGTACAACTGTTGTATTTTTCACTACCGTTAGTATTATTGTTTTCGAATCCGTAAAAGAGATACTTCCTGCCATATCACCGTTGTTACTTGTATTTGTTGCCTCTTTCTTTGAAATGACTGGTGGTATTAGTCTCGCAGGAGAAATATTATCTGGAAAAGCCATGCTTCCTATAGTCGTCGCCCTAATCATTGCATTTAGTGGGATAAGTATTCACATGCAAATAATCGTTTTAGCACAAAAAGCAGGCATCTCTATACGTAAATACCTACTTTTCCGCATACTCCATATAATCCTTATCCCTACTATCTTCTTCTTCATTGCATGATTATTACAAAGATGTTACTGGTGCCTGGCACCAGTAACATCTTTGTAATAACTTAGAGGTAGGTGGAACTTTTTAAGCAAAAAAATAAACCTTGCAATGTCTGCAAGGTTAGTTTGTTTTATATTTGGACTTTAGAGCTGCTTCAACTTGTGGAGGTACAAGCTCACCAATGTATCCTCCGTATTTGGCAACCTCTTTTACAATACTTGAACTTAAAAATGAGTATTGGTTTTTGGTCATGATAAAGAATGTTTCAATTTCATCATTTAATACTCGGTTCATTGAAGTGATTTGCATTTCATATTCAAAGTCTGATACTGCTCGTAATCCTCGAATGATTGCGCTCGCATCAACGCTTTCAGCATAGTCCATTAATAATCCAGAAAATGTTTCTACTTTAACATTTTTAAGATGAGAAGTTGCATCTACGATGAGCTCCATTCGTTCTTCAACTGTAAATAAAGGATTTTTAGATGAGTTATTTAACACAACAACATTCACTTGTCCAAAAATAGATGCTCCTCGACTAATTATATCTAAATGCCCATTTGTAATCGGATCAAAACTTCCTGGTACGACTGCAATTTTAACCAACTTAATTCCCCTCTTCCATACTTTTACGATAAATTGAAATAACAGTACTTCCATAAGTTTCTCGTCTAACAAGCATAAAAGTTCCTAAGTTATCTTCTAAACTAACAGTTTTCTCATGTTCGCAGACAATAATACCGGTATCCTTCATACATCCAATTTCAACAATTTTTTTTGCTAAATCATAAAACATTTCTTTGCTATAGGGGGGATCTATAAATAACAAATCAATTAAAAGTTCTCTCTTTTCAAATGCTTTTACTGCTCTAGAAGCATCGATTTTATATAGTTCACTGTCTTCTTCAAATCGACATTTCTTTAGATTTTCTAGAATGGTTTGAAGTGCTTTTTGGTCTTTTTCGATAAAAATACAAGTATCTATTCCTCGACTCATCGCTTCAATGCCCAAACTTCCACTACCAGCAAATAAATCGACAGCAATCCCACCATCGAAATAAGGACCAATCATATTAAAAATAGATTCCTTCACCTTATCTGTTGTAGGTCTCGTATTTGTTCCTGGAACTGCTTTTAAAGGCAATCCTTTTCTTGATCCTGATATTACTCTCATATCATTTCTCCTAGCATCAAATTCTTCTAGAAGGATTTGTTTCCCAGAGTAGCTTTCCTTCTTGAAGTTTAGCCTCAAAGGAATCATTGAACCCCACTGTTTGTATACTTTACATTTACTAATCCGATTAAAATAAAGCAGATTGCGTTATATTAATCCTTTTATCTTGCCTTTCAATATCAACTAAAAACAAACGAATCATCCATGATTCTTCAATATAATAATCAGATCCAATTTTTTCGAATGGTTCTGACATCGCATTATATCTTTTTTTGTTTAATACATAAAAAGATTCATGGATCGGAAACCGAAAAGCTCTCGTGTCATTTTGAATGTATAGTCCTTTTTCTGTTTCTTTAAAGGTGTATCCCAAAGTCTCTAACAATGGTTCAGCTCCAAATAAGACTTTCCCATCTTTTAACAATACTTTCATATCTTCTTGTTGTAGTTCATTAATATAAACAGTTCGACTGTCTTCAAATAATAATGGGAAATATTCCTTCCCAGCCTGCAAATTAAAAGAAAAATAAGAAGTTTTTAGACCAATTGTATTGGACAATAACTTATCTAACTTCTCAGCATCTAATTTTCGAGTTCTGTTAACTTTTGAGTTCCAATCAGCCAGTTGATCTGATGTAAAATAATTATTTAGAGTTTCATACATCGAAATAGCCTTCTCCGATCCAATTGGATGATTGACTAAATAACTACTAATAACCTCAGCTAACAATAAATCGGAAGAATCCACCCCATATTTTAACAAAACATTTTTTACGATTAATTCTCGTTGTACAGTGGCAATGTCTTCACTATCAATAAAAGTAATCCTTGCAGCATTTATATCTTTATTATTTTTTTCCATAAGAACAGATACATGTTCTCTATTTGGTACATGTAGTCCTTGTAATGTAGTAATAAATTCTTTAGAGAGATCTTTCTGTGAATAAATAGTAAAATAATCATCTTCGTATTTTACAGGTAACATATCTTTTTGCCAATATAAATCCGAAATATCACCTGGACCATATGAAAGTGAGTAATCAATTAAGTTTAAAGAGGTGCTTCCAATAATAGGCAGACCACTTACCCACATTCCACCTCGTTTTAGCTCGTCTGTGATATGAAGAGTTGTATATGAAGACTCACCATTTTCAATTTTGGCAAGAAACCCAGAGAATAAATTTCCATCCTGAAAAGCTTCAGTAAATGGTAGTTCATAAGATATACTTTGTTGAGAAGATTCACCCTCTTTAAAAACAGTTAAATCCTCGGATAAGCGTTGACAACTCTCTCCTATACTTAAATCACAACTTCTATTTTCGCTTGAGATAGGCCATAAAATAGTCGTTTGCTCTTTTGGGAGATTATTAAAATGTTGTTTAACAATGATCTTATTACTTTTCAATTTCAATTCTATCTCTTGTTCATAATAAAATGATGTTCCATCCTCTTCCAAAGTTGAGGAGTAAACGTGATATTGAAATAGTAAAAGAACACTATTCGTAACAATGAGTAACATAGATAAAAAACTTATAACAAATTTCATAGAACTGTCCTCCAACAAAGTGGTAAGATGGATTGGAAAGGAAGTGTTTTCAATGATTCAACGATTTATTGAACTTGGTGAGGGCTATGGAGATATATTTGAGCTTTGTGAACTTGCTAAAGTTAACAAAAGTCGAATTTACCGGGCTTTTATCTTTACCTCTAAAAAACAAGAGCAAGAATATTGTTCTATCGCAATTGCCCTTAAACCAGTCAATAATGCTAATTTTTTTCCGATTTACATAAGTCTTGAAGGAATACCTAATGTAACACCAATATCCAAAAGGCTTTCTACCTTTAATGAAACTCTAGAAGAGCTAAGTATTGTGCCCGTTCATATGGATATTAAACATTCAACGAGCTTTGTTGATAAAGGATTATTCTATCAGTATGTCATCGGAATTCTCCGTTTAAATCATTTTATACCGCGATTACAATAGTTTAAGTTATAAACCGATTTTATAATCGTATTCTTTCGCTTTATCTGGCTTACTATTTTCAAATTCAGTCTTTAAAAATGGACGATAAGATTCCAAAATTTCTTTCACAAAAGGAAGTTTATTCATCTTTTGTTTAGCATTTTCTATCTGATCTTGATCGCAATATAAGACAACATATTTTAGTCTTTTCGAAATATAATGGACATGTCCATATTTGCGTAAAGATTTTGCTTGTTTTAAATGATGCACATAGACAATTAATCCTTGTCTTTCTGTCATACAATTCCCCTCATTTCTTCCTTTCAAGGATAACATATGCATGAATTTGTTAGCAACAACAACTAGCTGACAGTTTGAAAGCATTTCGATATAATAAAAACTACCTTTGGATTTAAAAGGAGGATTAAAAAGTAATGGGTAAAAAAACGAACGTAGCCTTTGCCATTGCAGCAGCCGCTGGAGCAGCTTGGGCTAGTACAAAAGCATTTTCCAAACCTCAAGTTCGCTCAGCAAAAGAAGCTCTTGAATACGAACATCCCATTATTCTTGCGCATCGTGGAGGATCAGCACTCGCACCAGAATGTTCACCTTCCGCTTTTGAGATTGCAGCAAAACTAGGAGTTCATGGATTTGAAATAGATTTAAGATTAACAAAAGATGAGGAAATCATTGTATTTCATGATGAGTATTTAGGTAGAGTTACGAACCTTTCAGGTAGGGTAGCAGACTATCCATTACACGAACTAAAAAAAGCTGATTTAGGATACCATTTTGTAGATTTAGAAGGGAAAAATTCTTACCGAGATGGTGGAGAGCAAATAATGACATTAGGTGAACTTCTAGATAAGTATCCTCAGATGTTGATAAATATCGATATTAAAGATGCTCCACAAACATACGAGGGTAGTTTAATGCCTTCTAAACTTTGGAGATTACTTGAAGAGAAAGAAGCATTTCAACGAGTTGTTGTCTCGAGTTTTTATGATGAACAAATTGATCGCTTTAACTTATATGCTCAAAACACTGTAGCACTTGGGGCTGGAGAAAGAGAAGTACGTAAAGCCTATACAGCATTTACTAGTCAATTTAAACATTTATACCATCCTAAGGCTGACGTTTTTCAGATACCTGTAAGATCAAGTATGTTTCCTTTAGACAGTGCGCATTTCATTAAATTTTTAAGTTCATTAAACATTCCAGTTCATTATTGGACAATTGACGATCCTATTATGATGAAAAAGCTTATTAAAAACGGAGCAAAAGGAATAATTACAGATCGACCAGATTTAGCAATCGAAGCATTAAAGCTAGACTAAGAAACTAGAAAAACGCAAATGCCCATAAAGTGCATCTTGTCTTTACTATTTCCAGAGTGCTTTGTACAAAACACCAACTACACTATTATCGTTGGAATTCTTGTGGATCGTGAAGTGACCGCGTCACTTCACGATCCATTTTTTCGGTAATCTTGTGGCGGATGTTTGTCCGTTGCCCTCTTGAAATGTGTAAAGACAATGTACATAAGGTTAGGATAATGAAAGAATAAATCCTTTCCTATTCATATTAAAAGCGGACGAAGATATAATTTCGTCCGCTCATCGCTTCGTTAGTAATGGATGCTATCTATTTTTCTCTAGTCCTCCTACTCTAATCATACACCCACTGATTCATGTATACTGTGTACAGTAAAACTAAAAAAAGCAAGCGACCTTTAAGTGTATCTTGTCTTCATCAATCCCAGAGTGCTTTGAAAGTAACATTAGCTACACTATAACCGGAGAAATTTTTGTGGATGGAGAAGTGAATGCGTCACTTCTCCATCCACTTTTTTCGTTTATATTGTCGCAAGTATTGTCCGTCACACTCTTGGAGTTTGTGAAGACATGATACGATTTAGGAGCTTCGGCGTTCACACCACGGAAAGCGAATAAATCAGTGAAATCTAGACAATAACTATATAGTAACGTTATACTAAAAAGGATGTGTGCTAGTTTGCACACATCCTTTTATTTTATTATGCAGAACATGAACATGATCCACCTGTTCCACAACCGCTTCCACAGCTAGAACCGCTTGATGCGAAGAATGGATTACTTACCGGTACTTTAACGCCTTCTGAAACAGATTTACCGATCAACAAGCTTACTTCATCTAACAAGTCTTGCAAGTCGTTTTCAGCAACTTTAAGTGTTGCAATTTCATCCACCATATCCAGTTTCCTTTTAGTTAATCGGATATCCTTCATGACTTTTGAATAATCTGGATGATATTTTCCGAACCGTTGAACCTCTTCATATTGGTCTTTTATTTTCGTGAAGTGATTTATTTCACTAACTAGGTTCGAATTTGTATATACAGCACGATGTGCATCTAAGTATCGATAAAATAGTTCAGAGGAAAGAATCATTTTACATAGTTTATCTGAGTGGTCCATTAAAATAGCCCATTCATTGGTCATAATCATTTGACAATCCTCCTGTCCTATTTATCATAACAAAAACTAAAACTAATTGCTAAACTATTATCTTATTGTTGGGAGTAATATAATGAATGAATTACAATCATTGATCCACCAAGTTACTAAAAATGCTTCAGATGTTGAAATAGATTTACTTACTGAATTTTTGAAAGGCATACAAAACAAACAACAAAATGACGCACCCACATATTTAAATGCAGTTTTCCATATGGATACTCAATTTATAGAGGATACATGTGTCGTAACTTTACCAGTAACTCCTCTATCCTTTAATAGCTTCGGAATGCCACATGGTGGAGTTATAGCGACTCTTTCAGATAATGCAATGGGATTTCTAGTTAATAAAAACTTAAGTTCTGAGGGTAAGGGTGCGGTGACTGCAAACATGACGATTCATTTTGTCAAAGCATCTACAGAAAAAACGTTGATAGCTACTGCTTCATACTTACATAAAGGGCGTCAAACTGTAGTAGTGGAATGTACAGTGACACAGCCAGATGGTAAAAAAATTGCTTATGCAACTGGATCATTTTTTGTTATCACTCCACCTAACTCATCGAAATAATTTCGTACAACTTCATGATCAGAAAAAGGGACTACAAGTTCATTAATAATTTGTTCTTGTTCATGTCCCTTTCCTGCTATTAACACAATATCCCCTTTTTTAGCATTGTTTAAAGCAGTAATAATTGCTTGTTTCCGATCCGTTTCAATGATAACCTTATCTGTATCTGCCCCTTTTAAAATATCTTCAATAATATCGATAGGGTTCTCATTTCTTGGATTATCGTTCGTTATAATAGCAGTTGTAGCATATTTTGTGGCAACCTCTCCCATCCACTTTCTCTTTTGCTTATCTCTATTTCCGCCACACCCAAAGACAACATATATATTCCGATGGGCATAGGCCGATACGGTGGATAGACTTGCTTCTAATGCATCGGGAGTATGAGCATAGTCAATTATTACTTCAATTCCTTTATCATTATGAATTCGCTCTAACCTTCCCTTTGGAAGATCTACCTTTTTCAATTGGTCAATTTTAATGTTTAAAGCTTGCATTACCGCAATTGCAGCTGCTAGATTCATTCCATTATAATAACCATTATTATTCATAACTACTTGCAATTCTTTTTCTTTCATAAAATATTTATATCGAACTGTTTCTGTTGTATAATCCCTAATTTGATAAACAACATCACTTCTTTCATTATCTCCAAATCGAATTACCGGTAAAAAGGAATTATCTCCAATCGATTTACACCACTCATCATCCTCATTAATAACAAGTTTCTTAGAAAGGTAAGTGAGCAATTCCTTCGACTTTTTATAGGGAACCATCCCTCCGTGAAACTCAATATGATCTTTCCCAATATTTAAAAATACACCAACGTCTATGGGGTAATTACCAAGTCTTTGATCTAACAACCCTTGAGAAGAAGCCTCTAACACAATATACTCCACATTATTTTCATAACAATATTTAACTACTTGGATAAAATCATAAAATGGTAAGGTTGTATTATTACGTAAATAAGAATCTAGTTTTTCACCGTTTATATAGACTCCTAAAGTTCCAATAACACAGACAGATTTTTTTTGTTGCATTAATAATTGACCTACAAAAGAGGCTACAGTAGTTTTGCCGTTTGTTCCGGTAATACCGATTGTTTTAATTTGTTTTCCATAAAGTTTATATGAAACAATAGATACTCTTCGCATAAAATGGTCCATTTCAGAAGGAATTATTATTTGCGGAACAATACAATCATGGATAAAACGTTCTGTTAAGATCGCAATTGCTCCTTTTTGAATTGCTTCCTCGATAAATGACCGACTGTTTGTCAGAGATACAAAAATATCCCCTTCTTGAACTTGTTTAGAATGGTCTATCCATCTATATATCGTTAAATTTGACACATCTCCAATAATCTCATACTGCAATCCACCTAATAATTCTCTTAAAGAATAAATAATTCATCACTCCCTACACCATTCTTGTATGTTCGCATAAAGTAAAATGATTCCTTGTATCGTATGAACGGAGTGAATAAAATGTCACGAGTAAAGTGGATGAAGTTATGATTATTCAAAAATATGGTGGTATTGCAATGCAAGATCATCAAAGCAGGCAATTAATCATTAAGCATATTCAAAAAGCAATGAGAAATCATGAACAAGTGTTGGTAGTTGTTTCTGCCATGGGAAGAAGAGGTCAGCATTATTCAACCGATTCGCTTTTAGACCTTATTCCAACAACTCTTAGTAGTGTTGAGTCAGATCTACTCTCAGCTTGCGGTGAATTAATTTCTGCGTCTGTTTTATGTGCAGAATTAAAAAAAGGAGGAATTAACACTACAGTTCTTTATGGACGGAACGCCGGAATCATCACAAATGAAGCATACGGAAACGCAAATATAATAGATGTGAATACGAATATATTAAATTCTACATTCAATGATTTTCCATGCATTATAGTACCTGGATTTCAAGGTATATCTGAAAAAACACACAATTTCACAACACTAGGTAGAGGTGGAAGTGATTTTACTGCGGTTGTATATGGGCATCATTTAAAAGCGGAGGTTGTGGAGTTTTATAAAAATGTTCCTGGTGTAATGACATCAGATCCTTCTACAAACCAAACGGTCGAATTAATACCTGTAATGTCTTACGAAGAACTTCAAACTATAATAAGTGCACCTGTTGAAATCATTCAAAAAAGAGCAGCTAAATTTGCTGCTCTGTACAGAGTTCCATTGCATATACGCTCGTTATATGAAGAGGAAGATGGAACTTTCGTCTTTCATTAGTTATTGCCTACCCTCTTTAGCAATCAATCTTTCAATAAGGTTTTGAGTATAATAATTTCCATACACTCCTACACCAATGTGAGTGTACTTTCTCCCTAATATGGTATCACGATGACTTTTTGAATTTATCCAGCCATTTACCGCTTCTCCAGCATCAAAATAAAAAGCAGCAGTATTCCCACCAGCTCTTGAAAACTCTATGTCCGATTCTTTTAAAGTATCACTCAAACTAGGAATTTCATTTGATTCATTTATTACAACATTATTTTTAGCCATTTCTTTACTTTGCTCTCTAGCAATATTTTGTAATGCCATATCTGACTCCAATACACTTACACCATGTCTAAGTCTAAATGCATTTGTAATTTCATAAATTTGTCTTTCATTTGCTCGATCTACTGCAATTTGGAAAGATGAAGATGGTGTAGGAGTTTCAATCATCGAACCACTATACAAAATATCATATGGTTTCTGTAATAAAAGAGTCTCTGGATCAGAGAATCGGACTGCTTCTAATAGTTTATCATTTACATCAATATATAAAATAGCAAGTAAATTATCAAATTGGACTAAAATTCGATCATTTATATCTTCTTCATTTAACGAAAAGGTATATGTATTTGAATCGATAGTAATGGTAATTTCAGATTGAACAAGTGTAAAACGATAAATATCTTCAATAGATTGGCCAATATTATATGGTGTGACATCCACTTTATTACCTATAACAAATACTTGTTTTACTTTTTCATCTGAAATTCCAATTAATTGATAACTCGAAAAAGAAGTATTATATACCCACCAATCATAACCATATGCAGATGGCTCAATTCTTGTTGGTTTTCCCAATAGCTTAATTACTTCTGAAGATGGTCGACCAACTAATACGGAAATACCCGTTTTTGGCCTGGAAAAAATACTGTTGTTTTCGACAATTTCTTCTGTTTCTTGCGGAATTATCTGTCCTTTGTTATTCGATCCGGTAAGTAATTCATTCTCTTGAATAGGATTATCAAAATATATAAATAACACTAGTATAATAGCAATAGCGATTAAAATACGAAACAGAATTTTCATCTTATTTAACTCCTTAGTTTTTAATCCATTTTCACTAGTATATCAAGCTTACACACAAAGACACAATGTTGTCATTGCAACATATTCAATTTTGAATTAATATTAATAAGAACGTATTCTTTGGTAATTTGAAAGTGAAGGAGGACAATTCAATGGATTTCGAAAACACAGGTATAGAAAACACTGTCATTGATCTTAACGTATTAGATGATTTAATGAAACAGCACGGTTTAATTCGTGCGGGTCAATGGGATTATGAACGCGTTACTTATGATAAAAAATATGAAATAAAAGAAGGTATCTTTTATCTTCGTGTATTTGGATTTACAAAAGACGGTGACGTTGGATCACATGATGCAAATATCACATTATTAAAACCTGCTCTTGGTAAACACTACTACCCACACGGTATTGAATATGGTGAAAACGAGGTTTTTCCTAATCATTTAGTCAAATCTTGTGAGAAAACATTAACTGCACTTAAAGCTGATTTAAAAGCTTTTGAAATAAATGCATAATTTGAATGCGCTAGAGAAAAAAGTTCTCTGGCGTTTTTTCTTGTTCAAAAGTATAAATTTTGACTATACTTAATATAACAATCATAAGAAGGTGGTACTGCAATTGATAAACAAAGTGTATATTAAAAAAAATATTAAATACTTTTTTCTTCTTTTGTTCCTTTTTTTGATTGCATTTTTTATCTTGCCCGTCTCGGTTCCAATTGTATTAGCTTTACTTACCGCGATTGCGATTGAACCTCTAGTTAAGTTCACACAATTAACTTTCAAATGGAATAGAAAACTTGCTGTAATTACAAATTTTTCCTTCTTTTTATTGATTATCTCCGTTGGTTTATATTTTGCCATTACTAAACTTATCTCGCAGTTAATATACACAACAAAAGTAATTCCAAATTATCTAAACAATGTTACTGGAATGTGGATAGATATTCAAAATAACTTATTTAAATATACAGACGGATTACCATCGGAAGTGGTATTGTCTATACAGAATAAGTTGGAGGATACTTTAGTAAGTTTAAAAGAATCTTTACTTGATTTATTAAGCTACTCGAATATCACTGCCCTGCTTACAAATATCCCAAATTTTTTAGTTAGTTTCCTCGTTTTCATAGTAGCATTATTTTTATTTATGCTTGATTTAGAACTTTTACGACTAAAGCTTTTTCAATATTTTTCCGACACTACTGCTGAAAAAGTACGATTCATGGCAAAGGGAATTAAAAAAGTTGTCATTGGCTTTTTAAAAGCACAAATATTGGCAAGTTTTTTCATTTTAGGAGCTACTGTTATAGGATTAATGTTAATTGCTCCAAAGCACGCAATAATCATGTCAATTATTATTTGGATTATTGATATAATACCAATTTTAGGTTCTATCATTATTCTTGCACCCTGGGCTCTCTATCATTTCTTTACTGGGGATGTCGTTTTAGGTACAAAACTTACTATTCTCGCTGTTATTTTAATCATTATTAGAAGAACAGTTGAACCTAAATTAATGGGTTCACAAATGGGGATTTCACCATTAGCAGTCCTCATTGCAATGTTTGTAGGTGCTAAGTTATTTGGTTTCCTTGGATTTATAATAGGACCAATTATAGTAATTATATTTATTACGGCAAAAGAATCTGGAATGATTAGACTTAATTTTAAAGTATAAAAATGCGCAGTTACACAACATTTGCCAAACTATTAAAAAGACATTAGGGGGAAGTGACTACGTCACTCCCCCCTTTATTATCGGTAATCCTGTGGCAAATGTTTGTCTATCGCCCTTTTTGAATTATTTGAAGTCCCGGTGCTTTTGGTTTGGAGTAATGAAAGATAATATCCTGTTCTACTGTTTATCAATTGTTACTACTTATCTTTGTGCAACCGATTATAACTGTGTTAATTGATATCATAAGACCTACGGGAATAGAAAAACTGAAGAGACCCCACCTGCTGTATCGTCCTAAGGCCATGCCTTCATGACCAACATTGTAGGATGAACTATTAATGAAAAGCAAGATATTCAACAATTCAATTGTCGAATACCTCACAAAATTTCCGATGCCTTTTGAACGTTAATACAAAGTCGCTAGTGTTATAAAATTCAAAATTTTCCTGGTAATTATTAATATCCAAAAAGATTAAAAAAGTAGCCTGCATCGTTATACAGGCTACTTTTTTTATTCTTTTTGTGTTATCCACCAATTATTGCTTTTATTACAGAGGTAGTTTCTCCACCATGATAAAATACATACAATAGTAAATAGACAGCTACTCCTGTTATTGCAACAAAGAACCAAATGACACTTGTAATTGGTCCAATTTTACGGTGCTTTGTGATATTATTCTTTAAAGCTAAATAAATAGTCACAATTCCAAACACTGCCCCTGTAGTAGCTAATGTAATATGAAAAATCAAAAAGATTGTATAATATATTTTGATATCTTCAGGTCCACCAAAAGCAGTATTACCAATAAAGATTGTTCGTGAAAGGTAAATGATAAAAAATACTAAAGCAGATATAGCAGCAGCAAACATCATTTTCTTATGTGCTTCTATTTTTCTTTTTTTTATCAATACCCAACCTATTGCAATTAATATAGCACTTAGCACGATAAAAAAAGTGCTGATGGTAGGTAGTATAGGTAAACTCATCCTCATTCTCCTCAAAATACTTTGTTATTTTAACTAAGCAAAATTTAATTTTATCCTTGATTTATTATGCTCTGCTTGAATTATGCAAATCATCCAATGCTTTTTGTGTAATATCATCCGCATTTTCTTGTTCATTCCGATACCACGCAAAGAAAATCGAGAATAGTACAAACCCATAAATAATTTCTTGAATAATTTTCATAATAACTCCACCAAGTTGTTGATCCTCAAAAGGAGGCATATTGGAAAATAGCTCTGGTCCAGATAAGGAAAGACCAGCTAAAGTACTATTGGGTACACATAATGCCATAGCTTTTAACCACGCATCCGGATTTGTATATGTTGCGTACATTGGTGTATCAGAGAAGATAATAAGCGCACATGCAGGAGTTATCAAAACCGCACTTGCGATTATGTAGCCTATTTTCTTTAACCCATGTAATTTATTTTCTACCCCATTAATATCGATAATTGACCACCACATAAAAATTGCAGAAATAAACAATATGAACGTATAAGTTCCATGTAAGCCTTCATTTAATTTAATATAATCAAAAATTAATGGAATATGGTAAAGAGAAAATAGACCAGAAAATAACACTAATGCAAACAAAGGTCTTGTAAAAAAAGTAAAAACCTTTTTAACAACTGGTAATTCTATTACCGCTTTCCATACCCACCATGGGATCCCCTTCATCATAAGAGGTGGGACTAGTAATAACAAGAGTGCCATTTGCGTCATGTGAAAAGAAAACATAATATGACCCATTAAATCTATAGGAGAGCCTTTCACAATATATAAAAGGACTAGACTAATTAAAAAATATACTGCTTCTATTTTTTTCAGTGGTTCGGAAACTTTAAAGTCTTTTCTCCATTTAACTGTAATTAAGAAATATAATATTGTTATTAAAATTAAAACACCAATCATGATAGGACTCCACAATGCTTGAAAACCAAATATACTTAAAGGCATTAGATACCTCGCTCCTTCCTACATTACTTTACCTATTATAATGCTCTATACCTATAACTTCAATGAACGAACTATGACAAATACAAATAAGAAAAACACAAGTGTTCTTTAAGTGCATCTTGTCTTCGTTAATTCCTGAGTGCTTTGGACGAACCATTTGCTCCTGCGGTTAATCGTCGCAAAACTACACTATTACCGGTGGATTTTGTCATCTTGTGGCGAATGTTTGTCCGTCGCCCTCTTGAAATTTGTGAGGACATGATGCGTTTGGTTTGAATAATTAGAGAAAAAAACCTTTTTTACTCAATTTAAAACTTCTGAAGATAACATTTCGGAAGCTCTTCCCTTCTCTACCTTTAGATACTATCTATTTTTTCTCTGATTCCACTTGCCATATGGATAAGCTTTAGAAAGTGCCAGTTCATTATTTCAACTAAGCATATTGTCATTATTATTTGCACTGTGGATTGTAGTGAAAGGTGGCGACTCCAGACGGAGGACAACAGGATGTTGGTCACGAAGGCGTTACCACACGATGTGGCGCACTTAGCCTTCGTTCCTCGGAGTCAGATGAGCCATCACAACGAACGCGAACGCGGCGGTGATGGCTCATCGCTCACTCCGAGGAACCGCGTCCACCTGTAACGAAAATCCCCGGTATTATTTAATTCTTTCAAGTACTATGAACTGGTTTCGCAGGACGATATACCATAAACTTTCTTAGCTTTCAAAAAAATATCAAAGATCCCTTTAAAATCAAAAACGAGACTAAGAATAATCCTAGTCTCGTTTTATGAATTGACTTACCACCAAACAATCGTTAAGAATGTAAGGATAAAAGTAAATGCAAATGTAGCACCTAGATATAAGAAGAACGCAGTAATACCATGATTCTTTTCACTCATATGCATGAAGTAGTAAAGTTGTAATACTACCTGGATTGCAGCAAGTAATAAAATAATTGGTACAACAAAGTATTTTGAAAAGTCAGCTGCAACAGAAGTAAATGCAACTAAAGTCATAAAAATCATAATTGCAAATGTAGTTACTTGACCACGCATTTCTTCTCTTCTTTTACGACGAGTATATTCATACTCTGTTTGAGATTTGACATAAACGTGAGCGTCATGAGACATATTAACGAACAACTCCCATCAAGTATACTACTGTAAAGATAAATACCCACACAACGTCGATGAAGTGCCAATATAAAGAAGCAGTATAGTATTTTGGTGCATTATATAAGCTAAATCCGCGTTTAGAGTTACGTAAAAGCAGTAAAACAATCCAACCTAGACCAATTACTACATGGAGTCCATGCGTTCCAACCAATGTAAAGAAAGCGGATGAAAATGCACTTTGACTATAATTAAATCCTAAGTGAACGTAATGATTAAACTCATAAATCTCTAAAGCTAAGAATCCAAGACCTAGTAAAACAGTAACCGCCAACCATGTTTGCATTCCTTTAAAGTTATGGTTCTTCATATGATACATTGCATATACACTTGTTAAAGAAGAAGTTAAAAGCAACATAGTCATAACAAAAGCAAGTGGCAACTCATAAAGAGAATGAGTAGAAAATTCCATTCCACTTGGTCCCTTATCTTTAAGAGCTAAATAAGTAGCAAACAAACTAGCGAACAGTACAGTTTCTCCACCTAGAAATAACCAGAAACCTAAGAATTTATTTTTACCTTCTAAGGTAACTTGCTCTGGATGATCTGGCCAAGATTGTGGGGTGTACTTCGTATTATAGTCCATTATTATTTACCCCCTTTTTCATTCAATAATTCTTCTTTATGAATATGATAACCGTGATCATCTTTAACTGAACGAACTGCCATTGAAATTAAAGTAATACCTATACCAATTACAATAACTAGTGTACCTAATGAACTTTGAGCATGATATAGTGCACCAAATGCGGCTACAAATAAACCAAATGACATTACGAAAGGAATAAATGAGTTGTTCGGCATATGTATGTCAGAAATTGGTTCTGCATATGTCATTCCTTCTTTATTACCTTCTTGTTTCTCAATCCAGTAAGTATCTAGTCCTCGAACAAGTGGTGTTTGTTTAAAGTTATAATAAGGAACTGGTTGTGGGATAGCCCATTCTAACGTACGGCCATCTTCCCAAGGGTCGTTTCCAACTTTTTCATTTTTAGCAATAGTGATAATGATGTTAATAACTAAAATGATTACACCAATTGCCATTAACGCAGCTCCTAAAGAGCTTATTAAGTTGAATAAATCCCAACCTTGACCTTCTCGGAATGTAAATACGCGACGTGGCATACCCATTAGTCCTAAGAAATGTTGAATAAAGAAAGTGCAGTGGAACCCAAGGAAGAAGAACCAGAAAGTCCATTTTCCAAGCTTTTCACTTAACATTTGGTTAAACATTAAAGGCCAATATAAGTGTAATGCTGCTAAAATAGCAAGTACTACTCCACCTACGATTACGTAGTGGAAATGGGCAACGATAAAGTATGAATCATGTAACTGATAATCAAGTGGAGCGGCAGCTTGCATAATACCAGTAACTCCACCTGCTACGAATGAAGGAATAAATCCTAAAGCATACAGCATAGGAACTGTGACTTTAATACTTCCTCCCCAAATTGTAAGCAACCAGTTAAAGATTTTCATACCAGTAGGTACAGCGATAGCCATTGTAGCAACGGCGAATATAGCATTAGCTGTTGGTCCTAAACCAACTGTAAACATATGGTGAGCCCAAACCATGAATCCTAAGAAACCGATTAATACAGTTGCAAAAACCATGGATGAATAGCCGAATAAACGTTTCCGTGAGAATATAGAGAAAATCTCAGAGAATATTCCAAAAGCAGGTAATATTAAGATATATACTTCAGGATGCCCGAAAATCCAGAATAAATGCTCCCAAATTATTGTATTACCACCCATTGTATGGTCAAAGAAGTTTGCACCGAACATACGGTCAAAAATTAAGAAAAACAATCCAACTGTAAGTGGTGGAAAAGCAAATAGAATTAACGCACTTGCAACAAATGTAGTCCAAGTCATTAATGGCATACGCATATATGTCATACCTGGAGCACGCATATTAATGATTGTTACAAGGAAGTTAATACCTCCAATATAAGTTCCGGCACCGGCTATTTGAAGTCCTAGTGCGTAAAAGTCAATACCATGTCCTGGTGAAGCTAACGATAATGATGCGTATGAAGTCCACCCTGCATCAGGAGCACCGCCTAAGAACCATGATAAGTTAAGGAAAATCCCTCCGAATAGGAATAACCAAAAACCTAGAGCATTCAGAAATGGGAATGCTACGTCACGCGCACCAATCTGCAATGGCATAACGGCATTCATAAATCCAAACAATATTGGCATCGCCGCTAAGAAAATCATCGTTGTACCATGCATTGTTATAATTTCATTAAATAAGCCAGCACTTACAAAATCATTATCCGGTTTTGCTAATTGTATACGAATTAGCATTGCCTCGAGACCACCGATTACGAAAAACAAACCGCCGGCAGCGAGGTAAAGGATAGCGATTTTTTTATGGTCTACTGTCGTTAAGAAGTCCCATACTGTTGCGCCAAAGCCTTTTTTCTTTGCGATTGAACTCACAACTTTAACCTCCTTTAATTTTATCTATTGCATTACTTTTCAACAGATAATCCCATTAAATATTCAGCAAGAGCATCTAATTGCTCATCAGTAAACGGTTTGCCATTGTTTAGTGTTTCAGGTTGTGGCATTTTGTTACCTGGTTTATAACTTTGTGGATCATTAATCCATAATTTGATATTTTCTTTTGTATGATCCATGAATCCAGCAACACGATTACGGTCTCCAAATGCACCTAAGTTAGGACCCATGCCTCCACCTGAACCTGCTGTAGAAACTGCGTGACATCCGATACAACCTGCACCGGTGAATAGAGCTTCACCTTGCTTTGCAGTGTCTCCAACTGCAACGTGTTCTGTAGTTTTCGCACTTGCTACCCATGCATCAAAATCTTTAGGATTCATTGTTTTTACTTTGAAGTCCATTAACGCATGAGAAGGACCGCAAAGTTCAGCACATTTACCATAGAATACGCCTTGCTCTAGCCCAGCAGATTCTTTATCAAACTCCAAATAAAATTGGTTTACATTATCTACGTTTGTATCCATTTTACCACCAGCTGTTGGAATCCAAAATGAGTGTTTTACATCAGCTGCTTTTAAATTGAAGTAAACTTTTTGGTTTGTAGGTACTACTAATTCTTGTGCAGTCACTACCCCTAAATCAGGGTATTCAAACTCCCACCAATAAAGTTTAGCAGTTACATTGACAGTAAGAGCAGTTTTATTACCTTCTGCATTTACTTCTTGCATTCCAGCTACGTCTGCATGTTTATACGTATAATAGACTGTAGGTACAGCAAGAATTAATAGAAGAATAATTGGAATAACTGTCCAAACTATCTCTAATGTATGGCTTCCTTCAACTTGTTTAGGAATAACATTTTCTCCTACTTTTGAGCGACGGAATTTCACGATAGCAAGTACATAGATAATTACTACTACAATAATAACTAAAGCCATAATAGCAGAAGAAAGTAGTAATAAATTAAATTGATCTCTTCCAACTTGTCCAGCAGGTGTAAGCGTAGATAGGTATTCTTCGCCACAACCCGATAGGAAAATCGTTAGAGCTGCTAACACTGAAAAAAGTCGCCATTTTTTAAGCCCTTTCATCATAGCTAAATCAAACCCCTCTTTCATAGTTGTATTCATGTGTTGTTGGACTGTGGTTCATTTTATATGAATTCTTGTTGACTAAAGAAAGAATTCCACTAGTTAAATAAAAATTGAAAAGATAATCATTGATACGAATAGAATGGTCATATAGTTTAGTGAATAAACAAACATACCAGTTGCCCATTTCAAGTCATCTTTTACCCTGAATCCTTTAATTGCAAGTAATAGCCAACCTATATTTAGTATAGTAGCTAAAACTATAAAGACAATTCCTAAATCCATTAATAAAAATGGTAAAGGGAAAAGAAAGATTACCCATAAAAGCATTGAACGTTTAGTACGTGCAAATCCTTTTATAACTGGGAGCATTGGAATACCAGCAGCTCTATATTCTTCTGTTCGTTTCATTGCAAGTGCATAAAAATGCGGTGGTTGCCATACAAACATAATTAAGAATAGTGCGAGAGCTCCATAACTTAAACCCGGCTCAACTGCTGCCCAACCGATCAGAGGTGGTATTGCTCCTGAAATACTTCCTACTACCGTATTACTAACATGCTTTCTTTTTGACCACATAGAATATAGAACTACATAACTAATGATGCCCGCCAGTCCCCAAACTCCAGCAGATGTTGAAGCAAGGAATAACAAAATTTCGCCTACAACTAATAAAGTAAGAGAAGTTGTCAGCACGGCAGTCGGTTTAAACCTTCCGGTAACTGTTGGTCTTGCTCTTTTACTTTTCATTATAGGGTCAATATCACGATCTATGTAATTATTCATCGCACCTGATCCAGCAATTATTAATGCTGCACCAAAAAGGGTATAAAACAATAGATCTAATTCCTGAAGAAAATTACGGTTAGTAAATTGAAAAGCTAACCAGATGCCAGTAAACGTCGTTACTAAATTCGAATTGACAATCCCAATCTTAATAAGTGCTAGAAAGTCTTTGATGAAAGAAGTTGTTTCTGGAACTTTGTCAGTCTCGGTAGTAGCGGTAATTGATTGACTATTTGACATGCTGCCCCTCCTTTCAAAGTTGTAAGCATATTCCGCTATCCTTTACTATATCGAAAAACCTTATTAATTTCCATAGTGAATAATGTTTTTTCGAATAGTTCTAGAAGATTACTCTTAATAATAGAACAATATCAATAGTAAATCATTTCTTTTACTCTTTTGTGAAGGTTCGAGCACGAATTTATGAACAATTTGTGAAATGGTTATGTCATCTTTTACTGTTCAATGTATAAACATTGTTTTTTCTTTCATATTTCGATATTATCAAAAAGCAGATACCGTCTTTTTAGACGATCAAGATACATAAAGTAGGTGGCACATTGCATATTCATAAAATTTTAAAATGGTTAGCTGTAGCTTCTACTGTTGGAATGCTTCTCATTCTATTAGGAGGAGCTCTTGTTACAAAAACCGACAGCGGTATGGGTTGTGGAAGACATTGGCCCGGCTGTAATGGACAACTTATACCAGATAAAATAACAACAGAAGTACTTATTGAATTCTCACACCGAGTAGTTACGGGTGCTGTTGGAATACTAATTGTTGCTTTAGCAATTTGGGCATGGCGTGCTTTAGGGCACGTTCGTGAAACAAAGTTTTTATCAATTATGGCGGTTTTCTTCTTAGTTCTACAGGCACTAATCGGTGCAGCTCAAGTAAAATGGGGACAAGGAGATTTTATACTGGCTTTGCATTTTGGTATATCCCTCATTTCATTTGCAGCAGTTCTATTACTTACACTACTTATTTTTGAAGTAGATAGAAAATTTGACACGGATAAAATAAGAATAGGTAAAACATTAAAGTTTCATACAATTGGAGTTGCACTTTATTCCTATATAGTTGTATACACAGGCGCACTTGTTCGTCATACAAAATCAAGTCTTGTCTGTAAGGATTGGCCACTTTGTAGAAATAATGAATTTACGTTACCTACAAATTTATACGAGTGGGTCCAAATGGGACATCGAGCTGCAGCCGGATTGATTATTTTATGGATTCTCATTATTGCCATTCATGCTATAAGAAATTATAAAGAACAACGAGCAATTTATTGGAGTTGGATTATTGCATTAATTCTAGTTCTCTGCCAGGCTTGCACTGGTATGTTAATAGTATTCACTAAACTAAATTTGTATATTGCATTGTTGCATTCTTTATTTGTTTCGTTACTTTTTGGATTGTTGTGCTATATGGTATTACTTCTGTCCAGAAGTCGGTTAAAAATTTAAAAAAGCGCACCTTGTCTTTTTCAATTCCCTAGTGTGCTTTGCACTAAACCTTGACTACATTATTTTCAGTAGATTTTGAGGAGTTGGAAGTGATTACGTCACTTCCAACTCCTCATTTTTGTTCATCTTGCGGCGAATGTTTGTCCGTCGCCATCTTGGAATTTCCCAGGACATGATGCGTTTGGTTTGGATAATTAGAGAAAAAAATACTTTCCTACTCTTTCAAATGCGTCCGAAGATACACTTTCGGACGCGGTTTTGATACTTTATCAATGGCTACTACCTATTTTTCTCTATGTTCACTTGCCTAAGTAGCCCAGTTCATTGATTGGACGAGGCATCTTGCCTTTCTTATTTTCACGGTTGATTGGAGCGCAATACATCGACTTCTAGAGAATTTAGCTAGCAAATCAAGACCCTGGAAAGCGTCCGCATGCAGCGGAAATAAACCTGTTCATCTCATCCCAATTGGTATACATCTCTCAAAAAAGACTGTAGACCAACTCTTTTGAGGAGTTTTTCTACAGTCTTAGGTGCTTGGCAATCTTAATTGTCAAACACCTTTTTTATTCTTTTTCAATTTCGATTAACAAGTCTCCAGTAGCGATTGCTTCACCTGCAACTACATGAATCTCTTTAATCACTCCATTGAATGGAGCTTGGACTGTCGTTTCCATTTTCATCGCTTCTGTAATAAGTATATGCTGCCCTCTTTTTACTTTACTACCAATAGACACAGCGACTTTCAGTACAGTTCCTGGCATTGTGGCTCCAATATGTTGCTCATTCGCCACTTCGGCTTTTGCTCTAGATAAATGACTCACTTCAATTGTCATATCTTGAATCGAAATTTCACGCGGTTGACCATTTAATTCAAAGTAAATAATTCTATTACCATCATTCGTTGGTTCACTTATTGAAACTAATTTAATTATTAGCGTCTTCCCTTTTTCGATTTCAACTTCTATTTCTTCACCGAGTCTCATTCCATATAAGAAAGTTGGAGTGTCCAGTACAGATACATCACCAAAACTATTTTCCATTGCAGAATATTCATCAAATACTTTTGGATATAACGTATATGCTAGTATCTCTTGACTTGTAACAGGACGACCTAATTTATTGAATAGATTTTCTCTAATAGTTTGAAAATCCGCTGGTTCAAGTAACTCTCCAGGTCTGACTGTAATGGCTTGGCGATCTTTTAAAATCACTTTTTGTAGCTCTTTTGGAAAACCACCGTACGGTTGACCAATATATCCTTCAAAAAACTCGATAACAGAATCAGGGAAGTCTATTGTTTTCCCTCTAGTTATCACTGAAACTTCATCTAAATTGTTTTGTACCATGAATAATGCCATATCCCCAACAACTTTAGAGGAAGGTGTAACTTTCACTACATCACCAAATAGTAGGTTTACACGGGAGTACATCTCTTTTACTTCTTCCCATCTTTCCCCTAAACCAACTCCTTTTGCTTGTTGCTGAAGATTACTATATTGACCGCCTGGCATTTCATGTATATAAATCTCTGTATGCGGGCTAATCATGCCACTTTCAAAGTCTTTATAGTATTTGCGAACATCTTCCCAATAATAGGAGATTTTTTCAAACGCATTTACATCACCAATCACTTCTCTACTTCCGCCATTTAACGCATAACTTAAAGTACTTGCACTAGGCTGAGAAGTTAATCCAGCCATTGCACCTATTGCAGTATCGACGATGTCAACCCCAGCTTCAATTGCTTTCGCGTACATAAAGATGCCGTTTCCACTAGTATCATGAGAATGTAAGTGTATTGGTAAATCTGTCGCACTTTTAAGTTCGCTAACTAGCCGATATGCAGCTTCTGGTTTTAATAGTCCAGCCATATCTTTAATAGCCAAAATATGCGCTCCTGCAGCCTCTAATTCTTTTGCCATGTCTTTATAGTACTGAACTGTATATTTAGCTCGAGTGTCATTTAAAATGTCTCCTGTGTAACATATAGCCGCTTCTGCAATCTTACCCGATTGTCTAGTAGCGTCGATTGCTACTTCCATTCCTTTAATCCAGTTCAAACTATCAAAGATTCGGAATACATCAATACCCGCTTCCGCTGATTCTTGGATGAACTCACGAATTACATTATCAGGATAGTTTTTATAACCAACCGCATTTGCACCTCGAAATAACATTTGAAAAAGAACATTAGGAATCATTTCTCTCATTTTTAATAAACGATCCCAAGGATTTTCTTTTAAGAACCGATAGGCAACGTCAAATGTTGCTCCACCCCACATTTCATAAGAAAATAAATCATGCATCCCTCTTGCTGATTCTTTAGCTATTCCAAAAATATCATGTGAACGTACTCTTGTAGCAAGAAGCGATTGATGTGCGTCCCTAAATGTAGTATCTGTTAATAGAACTCCTTGCTGTTCCTTCACCCATTTAATAACACCTTGTACTCCCTGTTGTTCTAATATCTGCTTTGTGCCAGCTATTGGTGGAATGGAAATATCCATCTTTGGTTTTCTAACAGCATTAAAAATAGGTTTAGATTTTTGTTCTATTCCCGGAAAACCATTAACTGTTACATTCCCAATATAACTTAATAATTTTGTTCCACGATCCTTTCTATTAGGGAACAAGAATAATTCTGGTGTAGAATCTATAAAACTTGTATTAAAATTACCTGATAAAAAACTCGGATGCTTCACTACATTTTCTAGAAAAGGAATATTTGTTTTAATCCCCCTTATTCTGAATTCCTGCAAATTTCTGACCATTTTAGCTGCAGCTTCTTTAAATGACATGCCCCAAGTAGAAACTTTAACTAATAATGAATCGTAATAAGGAGTAATGACAGCACCTTGGAATCCGTTTCCAGCATCTAAGCGGACTCCAAATCCTCCTCCAGATCGATAAACCATTAGTTTTCCTGTATCAGGCATGAAATTATTTGACGGATCTTCTGTTGTTACACGGGATTGAATAGCGAAACCAAAAAGCCGAATATTTTCTTGACTTGGTATTCCCATTTCGTCACTATTTAACGCTAAACCATCCGCAATTTTAATTTGCGCATGGACGATATCTACACCTGTAATCATTTCCGTAATCGTATGCTCCACTTGAATACGAGGATTTACCTCAATAAAGTAGAACTCATCATTCGTTACTAAAAATTCAACAGTACCTGCATTTATGTAGGATACCTTTTTCATTAATTGAACTGCAGCTTGACATATTTTATCACGGAGTGCTGGACTTAAAGAATTTGAAGGAGCTATTTCAACCACCTTCTGATGTCTTCTTTGGATCGAGCAATCACGCTCGTATAAATGAATTAAGTTACCTTTTGTATCTCCAAGAATTTGGACTTCAATATGCTTTGGTTGGTCAATAAATTTCTCTACATAAACTTCATCGGAACCAAATGCCGCTTTTGCTTCAGATTTAGCTCGTTCATAGGCGCTTTCAAGTTCTTCTTCAGAAGGAATAACGCGCATTCCACGACCACCTCCACCTAGAGAGGCTTTAATCATAAGCGGATATCCGTGCGTTTGACCAAACGCTTGAACTTCTTCAATACTTCCAACTGGACCATCACTACCAGGAATAATAGGAATTCCAGCCTTGACTGCCTGCTCACGTGCTTTAACTTTGTCACCAAACATATCTAAATGCTCGGAAGTTGGCCCAATAAAAATAATTCCTTCTTCTTCACAACGTCTTGCAAAATCTACATTTTCAGCTAAAAAACCATATCCTGGGTGAATTGCATCTGCTTTACTGTCTTTTGCAATCCGAATAATATCTTCAATGTCCAAATAAGCATCAATAGGCTTTTTTCCTTCCCCAACCAAATATGATTCATCTGATTTAAAACGATGGAAGGACCCACTATCTTCTCGGGAATAAATAGCAACTGTTCGAAGATTTAACTCCGTACAAGCACGAAATATTCGAATCGCTATTTCTCCTCTGTTTGCAACGACAATTTTATTAATTCTCCCCAAAACTAACACCCCTTACCCCTTGGTTTTTTCATACTTTACAAACATAGAAACATTCATCAATATACCAATTGCAGCAGATAATAATATAACGGAAGTTCCCCCATAACTTATAAAAGGTAGAGGCACTCCAGTAAGTGGGATTATTCCCAACATGCCGCCTAAGTTCACGAATGTCTGAAAACCAATAATACTACCAATTCCCGCAGCAATCATTCGTGCTTGGGGATCTTTTGTAGTTATAGCAATCTTAATCGCTTTGAAAACAATGAAAAATAGTCCACAAAGAACAATTAGTACTCCTATTAAGCCAAGTTCTTCCGCAATAATGGCCATGATAAAATCTGTATGTGGTTCAGGAAGATACCCAAATTTCTGATTGGAATTTCCTAAGCCAAGGCCTTTTAAACCACCGCCACCTATTGCAATATAACCATTAACAATTTGATAACCGTAGCCTTGTTCGAAATCAAAAGGATGTAAGAATGCTTCTAATCGACCAAGTCGTTTCTCAGTAATCAGTTTGTCTTTCATCATATAAATTACAAACAGACCAACCGTTAAAACAACACCTATTAATCCAATAAATTTTGCAAATGACTTGAATTTTATACCACTTGCTGCAATAACAGAAATTGCAACAAAACCAATGATCATTGTATTCCCAACATCGGTTTCCAGCATTACGGAAACAAAAACAAAAAACAATACAATTAGTGGTGGACCAACTGATTCGTTTAACTTATCTAACGTTCCATTTTCATGTTTTTTCGCAAATATTCCAGCAAAATACAAAACAATTATTATCTTTGCAACTTCTGAAGGTTGTATGTTTCCAAAACCTAAATGAATCCAACTCTGAGCACCACTTTCTCCACCAGTTCCGATAATGTGCACTAAGAATAAAAGAGTAAACATGATAAATAGCATTATTTTCATCATTTTTTTATTTTTATAATGCTTATATGGGAAAAAAGCAGTTAAAAAAAACGCAGGTATGCAGAGCAATAGATTTAGTCTTTGTTTTTTAAAGAAATAATCAGGCTCCCAGCCATAATTAAGCACTGACCAGCCATAACTAGCACTATAAATCATCACAAGGCCAAATAAACACAGGGCTAAATAAATAAAAAATAAGGAATAATCAAAGTTTTTTAAATAACGTTTAATATATGGAATCATTTTGTAAAACCTCTATTTCATAATTTGGAGCAAACATATTAGTCTATGAATATATTAAATATTTCTAGTAAAAAAACTCAAACAGAAATTTTGTTTGAGTTTTGTAATTATTTTTCTGTATGGATCTCATGTAAAATTGATAACTCTTTTTCAAGTGAAGCTATAATTTCTCTTCCTTCACCCTTCTCTAAAAGTCCTAGCTTAACTGCAAAATCAATTTCACGTGATAAACCAAACATTTGAGTGTCTAGAACCTCTTCATATAGAGGACATTGAGGCATAGTTAAATTATCCATCTGCACTTTTATAAGCTGTGCGATTTTTTCGGCATCTTTTTTTAATAGTTCTAATGCTTTGTCTTGATATGAAAGTTGTATATTAGTATCCATGAGGACGCCCCCATTATTTATAATTTCTAATTCTTTACCTCCCTAAAGTGTATCTTTTGCGGTGAAAAAATGCAAGTTTTCTCTCATTCACATTTTAACAGATTGTAATTTATATCTTTTAGTTTGCAACTATTTATACTTCACCACTTATTCTTAAAAGCATCTATCGCCGGCTTTTTCTTTTTTAGTTAATTATTCTTTTAGACTTCTCCATTTAACGGTATACTTAATTAGATTAGATAGTTTAGAGGAGGCAATTTTTTTGGAACGTATTATCCCTATTAAAGGTGCTGTCAAATTCAACATTACACTCGATCCTACAGTATGGATTTTTGATGATCGAAGAATCGACTTAGATGACTTTTTTTCTGGTAAGTATGAATATAAGGATGAGTTAGAAGAATATACAAAAGTGACTTCCGCTCATTGGTCTCGAGAAATTATAGAAGGCGCTACTTTCCCCCCAACCCTTCAAACAGAAAAAAAATATGAGCGTACTAAAGTATTAACGAGTAGTTTTGGTGTTGAACCGAAACAATTTATATTAAATGCTGAGCCACTAAAAGGTGCCACTACGCTTGTTATTGAAACTATAGAGGGAGAACATACATTTCCTTTTAGCGAACTAGATTCTTTGTTATTAAAGTTTAGTCATAAAGGAAAACCACTTCGTGAAGATGGGCCAGTTCATGTTCTCAAAAAAGACGGATCCAATATCAATAATCCGATAAAGCATGTTATAGCATTCCGCATAGAATAGGAGTTGTTTATATGAAGGTACAGTGTGCCATTTGCGATCGAATTGATGAACTTTCTAATGATTTGCCACTTGCGAAGAAATTGAGAAATCGTCCTATTCACACTTATATGTGCCCTACATGTCACGACCGAATTGAAGAAAAAACAAAAGCTAGATTAGCTACAGGTAAATTCATTTTTTATAAAAGCTCCAAGCTCATTGAAAATGAATTTTAACTAAGAAAAGCCCAAGCCTTTTAAGTGCATCATGGGATCACTAATTCCTGAGTACTTTGGGCGAAACATTGGCTACACTATTACCGGTAGATTTTGAGGAGTTGGAAGTGACTACATCACTTCCAACTCCTCATTTTCGGTCATCTTGTCGCGAATGATTGTCCGTCTCCCTCTTGGAATTTATGAGGACATGATACGTTTAGTTTGGCAAATTAGAGAAAAAATACTTCCCTACTCTATTAAAGAGGTTGGGACAAAACTCTCTACAAAAATAAATAGCCCCGAAAATTTTACGACCAGTAAAGTTTTCGGGGCTTCTATTGAAATTTACCTGTAGTTGTTTTCCGTTACGGCGGACGCTTTCCGGGGGCACGGCTTCAATCTCCTCGTCGCTTTGCTCCTGCGGGGATTTCAGCTCGCACTGTTCCCCCATGAGTCGCCGCCTTCACTTCAAACAACTAGTATAGAAAGGCTTCTAACATAAAAATCTGATTGAAAAGTCAAATCAAAATGCTTGCCCCATAGATAGCGCCCGCCTGCAGTGGAAATCAACCTACTCATCGCATCACAATTAATATACATTATCTTAAGAGCGTATATCTTTTCCATACTTAATATTTCCAATAAAAAAATAAAAAAACTGAAGGCAAACTCGAGTTTTTACCGAGTCTACCTTCAGTCTGAAGCTCCACTACTATCGCAGCTAGAGCTAGTTTTATTAATCTATAAATCTTTTCTATGCAGTCGGACTTTGTTTTCTTTCTAGTCGTAAGCGAATTTTATATATGATAAGGATTAATGCAGCTACAATTAGACCTTCTACTACTGGAAGGAAAAACGCTAAGAATGTTAACATTAAACACCCTATCAACAAAAATGCATAAATGACTATGTTTTGTCCTAAACGTAATTTTTTTGCAAATCCAAGCTTGTAAACAACCACAGAAAGCAAGAAAATTACTAAAAATAATACATAACCCGCTATAGCGTAAGTTGGCATAGTTTCATAAATGAATCTTGCAATACTAGACATTCTGCCAAATACGAATTGCTTTTCCTCCAAGGTTTTTCACCCTTTCAGTTACTATTCAAGTTCTGCACTTTTCTTTTTCTTCGTAACACGTTCACGTTCACTTTTCTCTAGAATTTTTTTACGTAAACGAATAGATTCAGGTGTTATTTCACAGTACTCATCGTCATTTAAATATTCAAGAGATTCTTCTAATGTCATTAGACGTGGTTTTTTCAGTGTTGTTGTTTGTTCCTTATTTGCAGAACGAATATTGTTAGCAGCTTTTACTTTTGTAACATTGATTGTTAAATCGTTATCACGAGTATGCTCCCCAACAATCATACCTTCGTATATTTCAGTACCAGGTTCTACGAAAATTGTACCACGGTCTTCAACACCTAAAATACCATAAGTAGATGCTGTACCAGTTTCCATTGATACAAGAACACCCTTACTACGACCACCTACACGGCCTGCAGCCATAGGTCGATAATCTTCAAACGTATGGTTAATAATACCATAACCACGAGTTAAAGTTAAAAATTCTGTAGTATAACCGATAAGTCCACGTGCTGGAACTAAGAATACTAAACGAACTTGTCCACTGCCGTTATTTACCATATCCAACATTTCGCCTTTACGAGCACCCATTGACTCAATAATAGAACCAACGTTTTCTTCAGGTACGTCAATTTGTACACGTTCTACCGGCTCACTGCGAACTCCATCAATCACTTTTACGATTACTTCTGGTTTAGAAACTTGTAATTCAAATCCTTCGCGACGCATATTTTCGATTAAAATCGATAAATGCAGTTCTCCACGACCTGACACAATCCAAGCATCTGGAGAATCAGTAGGATCTACTCGTAAAGATACATCTGTTTGAAGTTGTGCATCTAAACGCTCTTGAATTTTACGAGATGTTACCCATTTACCTTCACGACCAGCAAACGGACTATTATTTACTAAGAAAGTCATTTGAAGAGTTGGCTCATCAATGTGTAAAATTGGTAGTGCATCTGGATGCTCTACTGGACAAATTGTTTCTCCAACATTGATATCTTCCATACCTGAAATAGCGATTAAATCCCCAGCAGAAGCTTCCTCGATTTCCACTCGTTTTAATCCCATAAACCCAAAGATTTTTGTAACACGGAAGTTTTTCACGGAACCATCTAGTTTCATAAGTGATACTTGTTGTCCAACATGAATTTTCCCACGGAATACACGACCAATACCGATACGACCAACATAGTCATTATAATCAAGTAATGATACTTGGAATTGTAATGGATCTTCACTGTTATCAATTGGCGCAGGAATTTTATCTACAATCGCATCGTATATAACTTGCATGTTTTCTTCTTGATCAGCAGGATCATCAGAAAGACTTGCTGTTCCATTAATACCAGATGCATATATAACAGGGAATTCTAATTGTTCATCGTTTGCATCTAGCTCAATGAATAATTCAAGCACTTCGTCCACTACTTCCGCAGGACGTGCAAAGTCACGGTCAATTTTGTTCACAATTACGATTGGTTTAATATTTTGCTCTAAAGCTTTTTTCAACACAAATCGAGTTTGTGGCATACAACCTTCATATGCATCTACGATTAATAGAACACCATCTACCATTTTCATGATACGCTCTACTTCACCACCGAAATCGGCATGTCCAGGTGTATCTAAAATGTTGATTTTTGTTTCTTTATATTGAATCGCTGTGTTTTTTGCTAATATAGTAATCCCACGTTCGCGTTCAATATCTCCAGAATCCATAGCTCTTTCATCCACATGTTCATTCGAACGGAACGTACCAGATTGTTTTAATAATTGGTCGACTAATGTCGTTTTCCCATGGTCAACGTGTGCAATAATTGCAATGTTTCTTAAATCTTGACGTAATTTTGTCATATTTCCACTCCATATTCTTTTTTCGAGTCCATAACTGTGTTATTATATCACAAGTGAAACTAAAGTAATAATATTTTTAAACATTATTTTTGGAGGTAATGAATTGGGCAATATTAAATGGATCTTTGTTCTATTTTCTCTAGGCGCTATTTTGGCTATGGCATTTATCGGTATTGCAGTTGCATTAAGAAGTATCCCTCTAATTATTCTTGGCATTGTTCTACTTTGTTTAGTAATGGGCTATGGTTTTAAAACTAAGAAAAAAATGCGTGATCAAGGATTATTATAGTAAGAGTCGGCAAATTTTTTGCCGACTTTTTTATTATTTCAAGCGAATGTAATTGGTTACTAATTCCTTATGTAAACCTGGTTTAGAAATTATAAAAGTATTTTGTTCTAATAAATTGATTGGTTCATTTGCAAGATTTGTCACAATTGCCCCTACCTCTTTAGCAATTACCATTCCTCCTGCTATATCCCAAGGCGATAAACGCATCGACATATAGGCATCTAATTTACCAGTCACCACATACGATATCTCTATTGCTGCGGAACCATATGATCTCGTACCTCTAACTTTTTGTAACAGCTTTATCATTCCTTCATGATCAATGTGTTTATTTGGAACTACCCAACTTGCGTTAATACCAATAATAGATTGTTCCATGTTCGCTTTTTTAACAGATGGAATACGTACATCATTAAAATACGCTCCCTCATCCATGGTTGCTGATATTAATTCGTCTTCCATAACATTATAAATGTAACCAAGTATTCCAATACCATCTTTGTAAATACCTAGTGAGATTGCAAAATTCTTTTTTTGATGAATAAAATTCATTGTTCCATCAATTGGATCAAGTATCCATATATATCCTTCTAAATCATGTAAGTCATCTCCAAAACCTTCTTCCCCCAAAATACGATGGTTTGGAAAATCTCGTTTAATATGATGAATAAAAAATTGTTCTGTTTCTTTATCGATATTTGTGACTAAATCATTTGCCTCTGATTTCGTTTCAATTAAAAGATCTGTCGTAAAAGAGGATTTTATTCTTTCTGCTGCTACCTTAATTAATGATTTTGCATACTTATCCAATCTATGTAAATTCACTATACCCATCCTTTCTTCCCATTGCCTTCTAAGTATAAAGAAAAAAACACCGGCTGTCTTTCCATTTAGCAGGTGTTTTTTAAGTGGTATTCATTAATAACCGTTCAGTCAAGTGCATTTAATTCTCGTAGTAAATCATGAATTTCTTTTAGTCTTACTTTGGAAGCATGTATTTCTTTTTCCATTTTACTATTAATAGCATCAAAAAGCGTTGCCAATTCATAATCCAGCTCTAATTTCAATGTATTAATCTTTTCTTTTTCCATGTCATTTTTACGAATAATATGAACAACCTGTCTCATCACTACACCCCTTCGCCTTTTATATCATAATATTCAAAATTTTTATAATGATTTACGCTTTCTAGAAATTAATAAACATTTATTAACCAAAAATTCTACTTACATGATTTTTACCCATAATTGCTATAAAATAAACATGCAAAGGGAAAGGAGTTTATAAAATGAGTAAAAGTTTTTGGGAAGACAAAGATTTCAATGTATTCCAAATAGATGGGTTGGAAAATCGAATGGAAGCGTTAATTAAAAATATACGACCAAAATTTGAGGAACTAGGAAAAAAGTTTAGCTTATACTGTTCCGGCGTTCTAGGGGATGAATATTTTGACCATGTTGCAAAACACGCTAGGCGATCTGTAAATCCTCCTAAAGATAGCTGGGTAGCATTTGCTCCATATAAAAGAGGCTATAAAGCATTACCTCATTTTCAAATTGGTTTATGGGGGAGTCATTTATTTATTATCGTAGCTGTTATATATGAAGCTCCTGATAAGGTAGCCATTGCCGAAAGACTATTAAAGAAAAAATCATTGTTAGCAAGACTTCCAAGTGAATTTATTATTTCTGGTGATCATATGAAGCAAGATGCAATTTCTTTGAAGGACGCCAAAAAAACTGATATTGACCATATATTAACTAGGATGCGTGATATAAAAAAAGGAGAATTTCTTGTGGGTAGACATATAGCTAGAGAAGAAGCAGTAAAACTCTCTGAAGAGGAGTTTTTACTTCTAGCAGAAAAGACTTTTGAAAAGTTAATACCAATTTATAAAATCATGATTAATTTTAAGTAAAAAGATGCCTCCAATAACTTGCTTAATAAACAGCTATTGGAGGTGTTTTTCAGCCTCTAATTAAAACTCCATCCTCATTTTCTTTCATTTTTTTTATAATCGGATAACTTTCATAGCCGCTTTCTTTTTCAAAATCTCGAAAATAAGTTTTTTCCTCGGCAATTGATGGAACGATTTCTTTAAAACGGCGATACTTTTTTAATAGTTCTTCTCGCTTAACACCTTTTTCATAAGCATTTTCGATTGCCTCAAAAAACTGAACGACATCAACTATTTCATCTGTCGACCAATCTAGAGAGAATGGATAAGTATATTCCATTTATGTAGCCTCCTATAATTTCCATTTTTCTCGTATCTCTGTTGCCTCATTTACCATTCTCATAATTAAGTCTTCAACAGTAGGTATATCTTTTATCAAACCTACCGCTTGACCTGCCCATCCAAATCCTTTTTCTGAATTACCTTCATAAATAAATTGCTTATTTGCCTTACCACTAATGTAGTCCTTTAAAGCATCATATGTTGGATTCTCTTTTTCAATACTTAGAATCATTTCTGTCCAACTATTTTTAATAGCTCTAGCAGGGGCCCCTATTGAACGTTTAATGACAACAGTATCCATTTCTCCACTTTCTAATATTGCATTTTTATATGCATTAGATGCATGAGCACATTCTTTTGTAGCGATGAATCGTGTGCCCATTTCAATTCCCTCTGCTCCTAGTGCGTGAGCGGCCATCCAACCTCTGCCATCTGCAATTCCTCCAGAAGCTATTACAGGTATAGATACCGCATCAACCACTTGAGGGATTAACACCATTGTGCCAGTGTCATCCCTCCCTAAATGTCCTCCTCCCTCCTGACCTACAACCATCACAGCATCAGCACCAAGTTGTTCAGCCTTTTGCGCTTGACGTTTTGCCGCTACTAATACAAGCTTTTTAATATTTGTATTTTCAAGTTTCTTTAAAATTGGAGATGGGTTTCCTCCTGTCATCGTAATAACTGGAACATTCTCATCTATAGCAACCTGCAACATATGCTCATAAGGTCTTCCCATTTGTCCTATAGCGAAATTTACACCAAAAGGTTTATTCGTTAAATCTCTAACCTTTTTTATTTCATTTCTCAGTTCTTCTGGTGTTGTTAAGCTCATTGCTGTAACTTGACCCAGTCCTCCTGCATTCGAAACAGCTGCACATAGTTCGGAATAAGCTAAATAAGCAAGTCCTCCCTGGATAATTGGAAATTCAATTCCTAACAAATCTGATATCCTCGTATGAAATGTCAAATTAATCCCCCCATTGTCCTTAAGTGTAAAAGAAATAGCAATCTGATTCAATTAACAAATATTTTTATAGTCACGTAGGTAAGGAAATGCTATAATTCACTTGTTTTAAAAAAAGTGCAAGGTGCATTTAAGTACGACAGGCAAATGATGGTTTAAAAAGGTATATCTCCTGATATCCAACTTCTTTTGTTTATGATGAGCTTGAACGGAAGCAACTTGCATTGATATGTTAAGAAAATAATATTAGAGGTGGTATGAACGTTGTCACAATTAGAAACTCCTTTGTTCGATGCATTACTAAAGCATCGTAACCGTCATCCTATCCAGTTTCATATTCCTGGGCATAAAAAAGGGAAAGGGATGGATCCTGCATTTCGAGAGTTTGTTGGAGATAATGTACTTTCCATAGATTTAATCAATATCGCCCCTTTAGATGATTTACACTCCCCTAAAGGTGCCATCAAACAAGCACAACAATTAGCTGCTGAAGCATTTGGTGCAGATCAAACATTTTTTTCTGTTCAAGGTACAAGCGGAGCAATTATGACAATGATCCTAACTATTTGTGGACCTGGCGATAAAATATTAGTCCCACGAAATGTTCATAAATCTATTATGTCAGCAATCGTTTTTGCAGGAGCTATTCCTGTATTTATTCATCCGGAAGTAGATAAAGAGTTAGGTATTTCTCATGGTATTTCCGCAGAATCTGTTGAAAAAGCCTTGGATGCTCATCCAGATGCTAAAGGGTTACTCGTTATAAACCCAACATATTTTGGCTTTGCTGCAGACTTAAAAAAAATAGTTGATATGGCACATGAACATGGAATTCCTGTAGTCGTAGATGAGGCTCATGGAGTACATATTCATTTCCATCCCTCCTTACCAGTTTCTGCAATGTCAGCTGGAGCAGATATGGCTGCTACTTCCGTTCATAAACTTGGCGGATCAATGACACAAAGCTCTGTTTTAAATGTAAGAGAAGGTTTAGTTTCAGCAAAACGTGTTCAATCCATTATATCTATGCTAACAACAACTTCTACTTCCTACCCATTATTAGCATCATTGGACACTGCAAGACGACAGTTAGCTATCCATGGGGAGGATTTAATAGGAGATACAATAAGGCTCTCAAAGGATACACGGAAGCGAATTAACTCAATACCACATCTTCGTTGTGTAGGAGAGGAAATTTTAAATTCTTCCGCAACATATGACATGGATCCAACAAAACTATTAATAAGCGTGAAAAATTTAGGGATTACTGGATATGCAGCTGAATCGTGGTTAAGAGAAAATGCAAATATCGAAGTAGAACTGTCTGATTTATACAATATTCTTTGCTTGTTTACAATAGGAGATACTAAAAAAGAAGCAAACTTACTCGTGAATGCACTTGTTAGAATGGTAACTGCTTTCGAATCCGATGCAGTTATAGTAGAGCCGTCCGTTACTTTACCTGATATTCCTGGACTAGCGATGTCTCCTCGTGATGCATTTTATGCTCAAACGGAATCTATTCCTCTAAAGAAAGCTGAAGGACGGATATCTGCTGAATTTGTGATGGTTTATCCCCCTGGAATTCCTATTTTTATTCCCGGGGAAATAATTACGCAAGGAAATATCGATTATATCCAAATGAATATAGAAGCTGGTCTGCCTGTTCAAGGTCCAGAAGATGATACGTTAGAAATGATTCACGTTATTAAAGAGCAACAAGCGATTAAATAAGTAAAACGCAATCAACCTTTAAGAGCACCTTTTCTTAACAATTTCCAAGTGCTTTGGACGAAACCTTGGCTACACTATTACTGTTAGATTTAGAGAAGTTGAAAGTGACTGCGTCATTTCCAACTTCTCTATTTTCGGTCATCTTGTGGCGGATGTTTGTCCGTCGCACTCTTGGAATATGGAAATTCAAAGTACATAAGGTTTGGATAATGAGGAATAAATCCTCTCCTATTCTCTTAAAAGCGGACGAAAATGCAATTTCGTCCGCTTAAGCCTTCCTTATCAATGAATACTAACTATTTTTCTTAAGTTCCTTCTTAATATACTTACTTAAATTTTATAAACTTTGTGAAGTAAAGATAAGAAAACAATACCTACTTTTAAAAATAACAAATAATCAAGCACAGATAATAACGAATTTCTGTTTTTTCGCAAGGTCTTCAGTGCTATAGTTGGATTATCCTGTTACGAACTACTTTGGCGGATTCGTAATCATATAGGATATCGTGTTGAATAAGGTGAAATGCGACTTTCAGGAACTTATTCACACATGCGATTACCGCAACCTTATGATGCATACTCTGAGGTTGCTTTTTTAGTTGATCATAATAATCTACAATTTGATTTTCTGAACTTTTTCGCTGCGAAATTATCGACATTATCAAGGTCTGTTTGGCATGCAAATTAGAAGGAAAAAATCCTAATAGAGTAATTAATTTTAAAGGTGATTATTGATAAGTCCCCTTTTTTAGTTTTCAGGCACTCGACTCCTGTGGGAATAGCAGATGTTTTCCTGCACCGAAAGCGAAGCGGCAGGTGCATGTGCTTTGAGACCCCGCAGGTAGCGAAGCGAACGAGGAGGCTCAAGCCATGCCCGCGGAAAGCGAGCGCAGGAACGGAAAGCAACAACTCGTTGAATGGATTACTATCTTTAATTTGCTTTTTATAGAAATTACTCTTGACTAGAGGTAAGAATGCGTCCGCCTGCAGCGAAAATCAACCTGTTTATGGCAAAAAATATTTGCGTGAAATGATATTCACGCAAATATCTTATCCCAAATTATTATATTCCCTTAATCGTATGCGGATCGATAAAATCATATCCTTTTTCGCGGAAACCTTCCACTATTCCTCTTAGGGCTTCAGCTGTCCACTTTCTATCATGCATTAATAAATTTGCACCGTTCGTTAAGTACTCTGTATTTAGCATAATATCTGTTAATTTAGCAGAATCCATATATTGTTTTTCCCAATCATATCCATACGTCCAGTTCATAAGGAGCATTCCTTCACTTTGAACAAGTGCTCTACTGAAATCCGTATTTACACCAAAAGGAGCGCGGAAGAATTTAGGTTTTTCCCCAGTAATAGCTTCCACAGTCTCATTTACTTTAAGAATTTCTTCCTTTTGTTGTTCCTCGGAGCTATTTTTTAAATTGGCATGTGTTTGCGTATGATTTCCAATTAGAAATCCCATATCTTGAATAGCTTTTAGATTGGCTTTTCCTTTTTCCGAATCGAGAAAATGACCATTAACAAAAAATATAGCGGGTGCATTTAATTCTTTTAAAGTCGTAGCCATTTCTACTGCATATTTATCTGGTGCATCGTCTATTGTAATTAGTACTACTTTTGGATTGGCATCACCTATAGGTTTAAAAGTCCAATTTGCAGGGTTTAATTCGTAGAGAATTTCTTGCTTCTCCTCTTCTACAGGTTGTTCTATGTTTTCTTCAGGTGCTACCACTACAGTTTCTTCTGATGCCACTTCCGATGGTTGTTCACTTTCTTTATCTTTCGTTTTTTCTTTATCCACTGCACATGCCGAGAGGACAAGCAATAATGCTGCAAATACGAACCATTTTACAAGTTTCAATTTAATCACCATTCCTTCCACCCTAATTCTACCATTAATAAAAGATGGCTGTGTAGAGTATATCCACACAGCCATTTTAAGTATCTTTAGTTATTTGAACCTTTTTTTCTTCTAAATTTTGCAAAAAATTCATATACCATAGGCACGAAAATTAATGTTAATAAAGTCGAACTTGTTAAACCACCGATAACCGTTACTCCTAAACCTTTCGAAATAAGTCCGCTACCTTCCGCTCCGATAGCAAGTGGTATTAAAGCTCCTATTGTAGCAAGTGCAGTCATTAAGATTGGTCGAAGTCGTGTTGCACCAGCTTCTAAAATAGACTCACGTGTGGAAAGCCCTTCTTTTTCTTTATGAATTACTCGGTCAATTAATACAATGGCGTTTGTTACAACAATACCAATCAACATAAGCAATCCGAGCATCGAGGATACACTTAATGTTTCACCAGCAATCGCTAAGCCTACTAGAGCCCCAATAGCAGTGAATGGTAAAGAGAAAAGGATTGCAAATGGTGCAAGACCTCCACCAAAGGTAATAACCAATATTAAATACACTATTGCAATGGCAGCAAGCATTGCTAAACCTAATTGTGTAAATGCTTGTGCAATATCTTCCGTAACCCCAGCAGTATTGATTTCCACTCCTGCAGGTACATCTAATTTATCAATTTTAGCTTGAATATCTTTCGTAGTTTTGGCTACATCTTTGGCAGTTAAAGTACCAGAAACACTAGCAAAGATTTTTCCTTCTCTACGACTTACTGTGTCTGAACTTTTTCCTTCTTGAATTGTTACTAATTCAGAAATAGGAACTTCAAGTCCGACTGGAGTTGCAACAGTTTGTTTTAGTAAGTCATCTACGGAAGATGGTTTTTCCTTCTGCTGATCGATATACACATCCACTGTCTGATTATCTTTTGTGATAGTTGTTAACACTTCACGTGGGACATTTGGGTTTAACTTCATACCAATTTGTGCTGTTGTTAAACCATATTGTGTCAATTTTTCTTTATCAACAACAAATGTATATTCTTTATATGATTTTGATAAGCTTGTATCTACATCTTTTAAATCCTTTTCATCTTCTAATATAGATGCGATTTTTTCAACTACTGGTTCAATATCTTTTTTATTGTTTCCGTAAACGTAATAACTTACTTGGTTACTTGAACCACTTGTAGAGAATTCTTGTGATTTCCATTCACCTTTCACATCAAATGCTTGAATATCTTTCAATGCATCTTCTTTTACTTTGGAAAATTCCGCTGTATCTGAATCGAATGTGACATACATTAACGCGCTATTAGAAGCTCCTGGAGACATTGGATTAGCTCCACCGATAGATACTTGAACTATATCCACTTTGTCTTTTTTCAAGAAATAGTTTTCTACTTTTTCGACACTAGCGTTTACATCCTTAGTAGTTTCACCAGCGTCAGGTGTGTATGTTACATACATCATTTTTTGTTCTTCATCAGGCAAGAAGCTTACTCCTACAACAGGGATTAAAAACAAACTAGCTACTAAAACAATTACAGCTAATATAGACGTGATTGCCTTGTGGTTTAATGCACCATTTAATATTTTTTTATAACCTGATGCTAGTTTTCCTTGTGTTTCTTTATGAGCTCCTACCCCTTTTTCCATATTCTTTCTGAATAAAGTGTGGGATAGCATTGGAACTATCGTTACTGCAACTAAAAGAGATGCAAGTAGAGCAAATACCATCGTTAATGCAAATGGTAAAAATAACTCTCCTACCATGCCACTTACTAAGCCAAGTGGTAAGAATACCGCAATGGTTACTAAAGTGGACGACATAATAGGAATAAACATTTCTTTAGTTGCTTCACGAATTAAATCTCTACCTTTTAGTTTTTCGCTTGGTAAACTCATACGACGATAGATATTCTCCACTACAACAATCGAATCATCAATTACCCGAGCTATCGCAACCGTCATCGCACCTAAAGTCATCATATTTAGCGTAATATCCATTTGGTTTAGCAAAATAAACGCAATTAATATGGATAGTGGAATTGATATAATGGAAATAATTGTTGACTTAAAGTTACGTAAAAATAACAAAATGACTAAGACTGCAAATAATGCTCCAAACAACGCCTTATTAATCATCGTATCAACAGAGGCTTGGATTGGTTCTCCTTGGTCTAATGTTATTTTAAGATCTAAACCGTCAAAATCTTTTTTTAACTCTGGAATTATATCTTTAACAGCATTTACCACTTCTACCGTATTTGCGTCTTGCGCTTTAACTATTTGAATGGCAATTGCCTCTTGGCCATTTGTACGAGAAATAGATTCCGCTTTTCCAATAAAGTTAATTTTAGCGATTTCCTTTAGCGTAACTGAGGTCATCCCCGCTGGATTCGCTACCGGAATCTTAATATTTTCTAAGTCTTCTAATGTAGTAACTTTCCCGTCTACTACAACTGATTGTTCTTCATCTTCAAATTGAAATAAACCTAAAGGCATTGTTACATTAGTTCCTTGTACGATCATTTTAATCGTAGATTCATTTAGTCCTAATTGAGCCAATTTCTCTTGGTCAAAAACTAAACTTACTTCATCTACTTGTTGTCCTGAAACTGCTACAGAAGACACGCCTTCAATGCCTTTTAGTTTAGGAACAATTATTTTTTCTACATCGTTTGTTAACGACTCTAAATCTTTTTGTTTATTTGAAACACTTAAAGCGATGACCGGGAATGCATTTATGCTAATTCTTGCAACAGAAGGATCTTTCACATTATCTGGTTTCTTTATCTTGTCTAATGCGTCTTTTACTTCGGTTTCCGCTTCCTTCATGTCAACTCCATATGTATACTCGATTTGAAGTGAAGAGGCATTTTGAAAAGAAGTGGAACTAACCGTTTTCACACCTGCTAGATTACTAACTGCTTTTTCAAACGGTTCAGATACATCTTGTGCAACTTGTTCAGGTGTTGCACCGGGATAAACAGTTGTTACAGTAATTACAGGTATTGTTATATCTGGAATTGTTTCAAGCTTCATTCGCGTTCCTGCATAAATACCTGCAACCGTTATTATCAATGTTAAAAGCCATACCGCTAATTTATTCTTCATTACGAAGTTAATTATGGAATTCATTATTCTCCCCCAGGTTTGATTATTTTGACCACTCAGTCACATTACTTTATAATAGTAAATGACCAGTCAGTCATTCGTCAACTATTTAGAAAGCAGGGTGTTCATTTGCCAGATAAAAAATTATTAATAATCGAAAAAGCAGTTGAACTTTTCGCAAAAAACGGCTTTGAAACAACTTCTGTTCAAGAAATTACGGAAGCTTGCGGCATTTCCAAGGGAGCATTTTATTTATATTTCAAATCAAAGGAAAGTTTACTTTTCTCCATATTTGAATTATTTATTGACAGAGTTTCTAAAAAAATTAAGAGCGTATATGATATGGATAGTTCACCAAAAGAGAAACTTAAACTTTTTTTATGTATTCAATTTGAAGAAATAGATCAATATTCAGACTTTATATTAATGCTTTTGAGAGAACAAACAAAGCCTGATGACAGAGAGTTGTTCATATTAATGAAAGAAATGGATAAACAACTAAATGATGCTTTGAAAGCTTTGTTAGTGGAGGCATATGGTTCAACAATACAAAGTCATGTTGCTGATATGACTGTGATTATCAAAGGCATCATTAAGGGTTATGTGGAGTTAATTATTATGTATAATAAAAAATTTGATTTTAAAAAGTTAGCAACTTTTCTACTTGCTAGAATCGATTCTTTAGTGGCTGGTTTGACGACTCCTTACTTAGAAGTGGAATTTTTAGTGAATATAGAAAACAAAAAAACTACTTGAAGATGAAAATTTCATCTATCAAGTAGTTTTTCTTATAATTTTATTTTGAAAGGATATGGATTGGATGCCCCATAACAACTTCTGCAGCTTCCATTGCAATTTCTCCAAGAGTTGGATGTGCGTGAATTGTCATTGCAATATCTTCCACAGTCATACCAGCTTCAATTGCCAAACCAAGTTCAGCAATCATATCTGAAGCACCTTGACCTACAATTTGTGCTCCAAGAAGTAATCCATCTTCTTTGCGAGAAACTAGTTTAACGAAACCATCACTAGCATTTAGTGCAAGTGCGCGACCATTTGCACCAAATGGGAACTTCCCAGCTGCAACGTCATATCCTTGCTCTTTTGCTTGTGCTTCATTTAAACCAACTGTAGCCATTTCTGGATCTGTAAAGCAAACTGCAGGGATTGCTAAATAATCTACAACAGAAGATTGACCAGCAATCGCTTCTGCAGCAACCTTACCTTCATATGATGCTTTATGAGCAAGTTGAGGACCTGCTACAATATCACCGATTGCATAAATGTTATTTATGCTTGTACGGCATTGTTTATCTACCTCTAATAATCCGCGTTCAGCAAATTTGATACCCAGCTCTTCTAGACCCATTTCATCAGTGTTAGGTCGACGTCCAACAGTAACTAATACATAATCAGCTTCAACTTTTTTCTCTTCTCCGCCAACTTCATATGTTACTACTACACCAGTTTCCGATTCTTCCACACCTTTTGCAGAAGCTTTAACCGCGATTTCAACGCCTTTTTTCTTCAAGCCTTTTTTAACGATAGTTGTCATTTGTTTTTCGAAGCCAGCTAAAATATCATCGCCGCCTTCAAGAATTGTTACGTTTGATCCTAAGTTAGCAAATGCAGAACCAAGCTCCGTACCAATATAACCTCCACCGATTACAACAAGGTTCCCTGGGATTTCAGGTAAGCTTAAAGCTCCCGTTGAATTAAGTACACGTTTAGTGTATTTAAACGTAGGAATTTCTACTGGACGAGATCCAGTTGCAATAATTGCATTTTTAAATGTATACGTTTGAGCAGATTTTTCATCCATAACACGAACAGTGTTAGCATCAACAAAATATGCTTCACCCATAACTACATCAATTTTGTTTCCTTTTAAGAGACCTGAAACACCGCTAGTTAATTTTTTTACAACGCTATCCTTGAAAGCTTGAGCTTTTGAAAAGTCAATTTTAACATCAGTAGCTGTTATACCCATATCATCTGCATGTTTCGCTTGTTCAAAACGATGTCCAACAGAAATTAAAGCTTTAGATGGTATACAACCAACGTTTAAACAAACGCCACCGATATGTTCTTTTTCTACTACTACTACTTTTTGTCCAGTTTGTGCAGCACGAATTGCAGCTACATATCCCCCGGGACCGGAACCAATAACTAAAGTGTCTGTTTCAATCGGGAAATCTCCTACTACCATTTTTTACGCCTCCATTAATAATAATTCTGGACTGCTAAGCAAACGTTTAATATGGTTCAACGCATGTTGAGCAGTCGCACCGTCGATCATACGATGATCAAAGCTCAAAGATAATGCTAACACAGGAGCCGCTACAATTTCACCATTTTTTATCACAGGTTTTTCAGAAATTCGTCCAATTCCAAGTATAGCAACCTCTGGATGGTTAATAACTGGTGTAAACCATTGGCCACCAGCAGATCCTATATTCGTAATTGAGCATGAAGCACCTTTCATCTCAGCAGGTGATAATTTTCCATCACGTGCTTTACCTGCAAGTGAGTTAATTTCATCTGAAATAGCAAATACTGATTTTCGGTCTGCGTGTTTAATGACAGGAACTAATAATCCCTTGTCCGTATCTGCAGCGATTCCAATATTGAAATAATGCTTTTGAATAACTTCACTTGTTGCATCATCATAAGATGTGTTCAATTGAGGGAATTCACGTAAAGTACTAACTAATGCTTTTACAACATATGGTAAATAAGTTAATTTAATATTTTTCTCAGCAGCAATGTCTTTAAACTTTTTGCGATGTACTACTAATTCTGTTACATCTACTTCGTCCATTAATGTTACATGAGGAGCAGTGTGTTTAGAATGTACCATTGCCTTTGCAATTGCTTTACGAATACCAGAAATCTTTTCTCGCGTTTCTGGGAATTCACCTTCTAATGAAATTGGTGCAGAAGCTTTTACTTCTTTATTCGTTTCTTTCGGAGCTTCGTCCGTTTTTGTTTCGATTGCAACTTCAGCCGGTTTTTGATCACCTGATAAGAAAGCTTCGATATCTTCTTTTAGGATACGACCATTTTTCCCAGTACCAAGAACTTCAGCGATATTTACTTCGTTATCACGTGCAAATTTACGTACTGATGGCATGGCTATTATACGTTTGCTACCTTTTGCTACTTCTTTTGGCTGTTCATTAGATAATTCTTTCTTCTCAGGAGCTTTTGTTGCTTCTTTATCTATCTCTTGACCTGCTTCTGCTGTAGATTGAACTTGTGCTTCTGTTTTTTCAGTTGCAGCATTAGACTCGTGGTCATGGCCTTTAAAATGCAAATCTTCATATCCAGGAGCATCTAATCTTATTAGTACGTCTCCAACTACCGCTACTGTACCTTCGCTTACTAAAACTTCCGTAACTTTCCCTTTAACAGGGGAAGGAATTTCAACGACTGCTTTATCGTTTTGGACTTCGCATAAAATATCATCTTCTGCAACTTCGTCTCCTGCTTTCACAAACCATTTAACGATTTCGCCTTCATGTATACCTTCTCCGATATCCGGTAATCGAAATTCAAATGCCATAGTATTCACCCTTTCTACCTAAAAATTGTGTTATTAAAATGTTAATACTTTTTTAGCTGTTTCTACTATATCCTTAACTCCAGGTAACCAAACTGTTTCTGCTTGAGAGAATGGGAATACAGTATCTGGAGCAGTAACGCGTAATACTGGAGCTTCTAAACTTAAAATAGCTCTGTCTGTTATTTCTGCAACTACATTTGCCGCAATACCAGCTTGTTTTTGTGCTTCTTGAACAACCATTGCGCGACCTGTTTTTTCAACTGATGCAATAATTGTTTCAATATCAAGTGGTTGAATTGTACGAAGGTCTACAACTTCTACAGAGTGACCTTCTTTCTCTAACTCTTCAGCAGCTTTTAAGCTCTCATGGACCATTGCACCATAAGAAATGATGGTTAAATCAGTTCCTTCACGTTTTACATCCGCTTTACCTAGTGGAATTGTATATTCTTCTTCCGGAACTTCGCCACGGAATGAACGATATAACTTCATATGCTCCAAGTAAATAACTGGATCATTGTCACGGATAGCTGAGATCAATAAACCTTTTGCATCATAAGGTGTAGAAGGTATAACAACTTTAACTCCAGGAGTTGATGTCATTAATAATTCTAAGCTGTCTGCATGCATTTCAGGTGTATGTACTCCGCCTCCGAAAGGTGAACGAATCGTAACAGGGGCATTAAATACTCCTCCTGTACGGAAACGCATACGAGCAAGTTGACCGCTAATAGAGTCCATTACTTCAAAAACGAAACCAAAGAATTGAATTTCAGGAACTGGACGGAATCCTTGAAGAGATAGCCCTACTGCTAATCCACCAATTCCTGATTCAGCTAGAGGAGTGTCAAATACTCTATTTTCTCCAAATTCTTTTTGCAATCCTTCTGTCGCACGGAATACTCCTCCGTTAACGCCAACGTCTTCACCGAAGACTAGAACGTTTTCATCATTTTTAAGCTCTGTACGTAGTGCTTCCGTAATTGCTTGAATCATCGTCAATTGTGCCATCGGTTACTTCGACTCCTTCTCAGTGTAATAAGCTAATTGCTCATCTAAGTTATATGGATTTTCCTCATACATGATATTAATCAAATCAGTTACTTTTTGTTTTGGTGCGCCATCTGCTTTTTTGATAGCTTCTTTAATTTCTTCTTTTGCCTTCTCAATAACTTCTGCTTCTTTTTCTTCATTCCATAAACCTTTACCTTCTAAGAAAGTACGGAAACGAACAAGTGGATCTCTTTTTTCCCAAGCAGAGTCTGTTTCAGAAGTACGATATCTAGTTGGATCATCACCAGCCATCGTATGTGGGCCATAACGGTAACATACAGTTTCGATTAATGTTGGCCCTTCACCTCTAAGCGCACGTTCTCTTGCATCTTTTGTTGCAGCATAAACTGCTAATGGATCCATACCATCTACAACGACACTAGGAATCCCTGCAGAAATACCTTTTTGAGCAATTGTTTTCGCAGCTGTTTGTAATTCACGAGGTGTAGAAATAGCATACTGATTGTTTTGAACGATAAACACTGCAGGTACTCGGAAAGCTCCAGCAAAGTTAATTCCCTCATAGAAATCACCTTGTGAAGATCCACCGTCTCCAGTGTATGTAATTGTAATCGCTTTCTTACCACGTTTCTGCATTCCAAGGGCTACACCTGCTGCTTGGATGAATTGTGCACCAATAATAATTTGAGGTGGGAAAACATTTACACCTTCAGGAATTTGGTTCCCCATGAAATGTCCTCTTGAAAACAAAAATGCTTGCCATAATGGTAACCCGTGCCATACGATTTGAGGAACATCACGGTAACCTGGTAGGATAAAGTCTTCTTTTTCAAGTGCAAATTGAGAAGCTAACTGAGAAGCTTCTTGCCCAGCTGTTGGAGCATAGAACCCTAAACGTCCTTGACGGTTTAAAGAAATAGAACGTTGATCTAGAATTCGCGTATAAACCATACGACTCATTAATTCTACTAATTCTTCTTCTGATAAATTAGGGTTTGCTTCTTCGTTTACAATTGTCCCTTCTTCGTTTAAAATCTGGAACATTTCAAACTTTTCTTCAATTTCTTGAAGCGTTTTCTGTGGATCTAACTGCGGTGAATTGTTTGCAGCCATAATAGCAACTCTCCTTTTCTTCTGTATTAAAATTTCTTATTATAATAAGTGATACAACAATATTTCTTTTTTAGTATACTCAAGTTTAAAACATCGGTCAATCATCTAAAACGAACGATTTCTGTTGAAAGAAAATTGAAAATATTCATCACTGTACTAGTATATATTTTTGTCTGTATTATATCAGACTATCAATCTAATAATAAATATATAACACAAATATTGGTTACTAAGACTTTAAACAACCACTAAAAAATAAACAGTAAGACAAAGTGAATCTGGAAAAGATGTTCGCTTTACGCGTACGAATAATCGGCTACCCTTTCAACTCACGCTTAAGTGAACAGAAAAATTATAAATTAGATTTTTAATTAGCAACTATTCGATGAATTTTTCAATTAAAATAGGATTTAGTTTTTCGAAAAGCTTGTGCTGGAGCATGTGAGCAATGGGACTAGCCACAAAAGAGTCTTCGTATAAATACCTCCATATTGTTTAATTAGTATTCTATACCCGTTTTTCAACGTAAAATGCTTTTTATTTCCCTCACTTCTTTAGAAGCGAAGGTGGAGACTTGTCGCTAGTACGTTCTTCCAGAGTGCTCTCCAATAAAAATCAAAAGGAGGTTGGGACAGCTCTCCACAAAAACAAATAGCCTCGAAAATTTTACGACCAGTAAAGTTTTCGGGGCTTCTATTGAAATTTACCTGTAGTTGTTTTCCGTTACGGCGGACGCCTTCCGGGGGCATGGCTTCAATCTCCTCGTCGATTTGCTCCTGCGGGGCTTTCAGCTCGCGCTGTTTCCCCAGAGCTTCTTCAAAATGAAATCACTCCAGATAAACTTGCGGAAATATATACTAAGAGGGTAAACTCTTGACGACGTATTTCCAAAAATGAAGTAAAAAGCGTGAAATCGAGTTACCGATTTCACGTTTTTTTAATTTATAGATTAGTTATGTCCCAGCCTCGATTAGTTATGTCCCAGCCTCTTTTGTCCTCAAGCTAGTTCTATTTTAATCTTCTTTTGTTATTTATCTTCTTTTTCTAATGAAGCAAAAACTTTCTCTTTTACTTGGTTTAATTGTGTAGTAAGCTCGTTAAATTTGTCTACTGCTTTTTGGACAACTTCATTCTGTTCATTAACTTTTGCAACTTTATCTTGAATCGTCTTAACTTCCGCGTCTTCATCTATCAACATGTTATATAACTCATCTTGTAAATTAGCAAGATTATTATATTGATCTGTTAATGCATCGTAGGCAGCATATCTATTTTTCAATGCTTCTTCCATTTTTTTAAGATTATCCTTATCCGAATCATCTTTTGTGTTGGAAATAAGTGTATCAATATCTACCATTTTTTCAGATGCTTTTTTAATAGATGCAGATTCTTTTTTCACTAGTTCTAAACGCTTTTCCAATAATTTTGCATTTTCTTCTACCTGTTGTGTCAATTTCTCTTTTTGATCTTTTGTTAGCTCCATCATACTTTGAAAATTTGTTTGTTCCTTTTTCTCAGTTTCGCTTAGTTCTAATTGCACATTTCTATAATCCGACTCTGAATTATAAATTTCAGTTAAGATGTTGGATAACTTTTCTTCCGTATTTTCTCCGAAAGAACAAGCTGATAACAATAAAACTAAGCTCACCGTTACAATATTTTTAATTCTTTTCACAAAACACCCTCCCATATTTATTTCACTATAATTGTTCTAGCTTCTAAATTCAACTGACTAATTGGCTCTTTTTGTTTAGTTAATGATCATTTTTCGATATAATAGAAATATGAAATTTGAAAGGACGATCCATATGATATTAATGAAAGACATTGTGAGAGATGGTCATCCGTCTCTTCGTAAAAAAACACCAGAAATGACTTTTCCATTATCGGAAGAAGATCAAAAACTAGCATCTGAATTATTAGAGTATGTAATTAATAGTCAAAATGATGAAATGGTAGAAAAATACAAATTAAGACCAGGTATAGGCATTGCCGCACCTCAGGTCAATGCTGAAAAAAGAATGTTTGCATTACATTTAACAGATGAAGAAGATAATATAGTAAGCTTTGTTGCAATTAACCCAAAAATTATTAGCCATTCTGTAGAAAAAACTTATATTACTGCTGGTGAGGGTTGTCTATCTGTAGATGAAGTTATTGAAGGTTATGTTCCAAGATATTCCCGTATCACTGCAACTGGATTTTTCCCTGACGGAACACCATTTAAAAAACGTTTAAAGGGACTAACTGCAATAGCTTTCCAACATGAGTTAGATCATTTAAATGGCATAATGTTTTACGACCATATTAATAAAATTAATCCGTACGCAGAAATACCTGACGCAGTACCGTATGATCGTGCTTAATAAGAAAAGAGCAATCGTCCTAAATGTACATCTTGTCTTCACTAATTCCTGAGTGATTTGGACTAAACCTCACCTACATACCGGTGTATTTTGAGGAGTTGGAAGTGATATTATCACTTCCAACTCCTCATTTTCTGTCTTCCTAAGGCAAATGTTTTTCCGTTGCCCTCTTGCTCTTGGAATTGTGAGGAAATGCGTTTCATTTGGCTAATTAGAGAAAAAAAGCTTCCCAAGATACCATCGGAAGCTCTTCTCTTATTTACCTCTAGATACTACCTATTTTTTCTCTGGTTCCGCTTGCCATTTGGATAAGCAAAAAATCACCAAACTTTACGACGTTCACAACGAAACGTGTGAGCTGTGGTGATGGCTTATCGCTCACCCCGCGGAACGCGTCCTCCTAAAACGTAAATTCGCGGTATTATTTAATTCTATAATCTACGATGCACTCTGGTTTCTCAGGGGGATGATGCATATACATTCTTATAAAAAAGTTCTAACGATCTATTAGCGTATCTTATTCTTCACTATTTCAGAGCTTTAGTTAACGTGTGGGAAACTATGTGACTATAATAGCAAAGCATCTTAAAACGCGTTCATTTATGACTTGTAAATGAGCGCGTTTTCTTTTTAAATATTCAATTCCTCTATTCGAGGCATTGCTGACAATGCTCCAAACTTTGTTGCACAAATGGCACCAAGCTTATTGCCAAATGAAATATAGTCCACCCACTCATCTTTTGATTTTGGTTTTCCTTTCAAATGAATCTGACTAAGTATACCTGCCATAAATGCATCCCCTGCTCCCGTAGTATCAACAGGTTCTACTTTTTTAACAGGGACATGTGTCAATTCCTTATTTATTACCGCATAAGTGCCTTCTTCACCTACAGTTATTAGTACAACTGGAATTTGATACATTTGTAAATGTTCAATTCCTGCTTCCAAGGTTTCCGTTTTAGTTAGAAAGAATAGTTCTTCTTCTGTTAATTTTAATAAATCTACCTGTGAAAAAAATGAAATAATTGTTTCTCTACAAATTTCTTCGCTTTTCCATCTTAACGGTCGAATATTTGCATCAAAAGACAAAAATCCATTCAAATCCTTAATTTTAGCTACTATCTGTTTTGTAGTATTAAGTGCTATTGAGTGGAATAAAGTGCCAGAGCAAAAATGAAAAACGGATGCCTTTTGAAAGGCTTCTTCCTCCAATAAAGAGAATTCTACTTGAATATCTGGCGTTTCATCCTCATATGAATGAAAAATTCGATCATTATTTTCGGTTAAATGAACATATACACCACTTACCCGTTTTTCGGGATTTATTATTGCATAGGACAGATTTACCCCTTCCGCTTCAAGTTCTTCAATAACAAATTTCGACACTGGGTCTTCTCCTGTTATTGTTATAAAAGATGAATAAGCTCCAAGTCTAGAAATACCGGCTACAACATTGACTGTGGCTCCTCCTAAAAACTTGCTAAATTGCTTATTAGTCGAGTCATCTGCAATATAATCAACAAACGCATCTCCGTAAATTAATATATGTTTTATTGGTGAACTGCTCATGTAAATCTCCTTACTATTATTAAATGAGTTGTAACTGTTTCATTGCGTTAATAAGACCATTTTCCGAAACATGATCTGTAATTAATGTTGCATATTTTTTTAATTCCTCAACAGAATTCCCCATCGCCACACTAGTTCCTACATATTCAAACATTTCTAAATCGTTTAGTCCATCGCCAAATGCTATAGCATCCTCTGGTGTTTTATTTAAATAAGACAGAAGCAATTTTATCCCTTTGGCTTTGGACACATCTTTTGGGAGAACATCACATGATACTCGGTGCCAACGGACAAACTTTAAATTTGGAAAAGTTTCTTCATATAGCTTTTGATCATGAAAATCACAAAAAATTAGTGCTTGATGAATATCATTTGATAAAAAAAACTTTTCTTCAGTCCGCGGCATCGAGATTTTCAAAGTGGACAAACTTTCAAAAACGTATTCACTATTCGGTAGATTCGACACAAACTCGGAATTATCCATATAAACTACTGGTTGCTCCCGTCTTTTTGCAAAATCAGTTAATTTCTGTAGCTCATTTTTACTTATTATACCGTTGTGTATAACTTCTCCTTTAAACTGAACGATTTGACCATTATAACAAATGAATGAGTCTATGTTTAATTGATCTAAAACGCTTTTTGCAGTGAAAGGTGCCCTCCCTGTCGCAATAACTATCTCATGACCGTTTTCTTTTGCTACACTAATAGCTTCACTTACTCCTACAGGTATATTTTTATCTTCATCTAAAATTGTTCCATCAATATCAAAAAATAATATTTTCTTCTCCATAATAAAACCTCTTTTCATATAACTAATTATTTGACTTTTCAGTTAAAATACTTTACATATTTTTCAATCCCGTATATAATGGAGTTTAAGGAGTGGTTGGCCATGTTGAAACGCCTGAAAAGGAAATTGTTGAGACGGCTCGGTGGAATGCTCAGAAAAAAAACGATAGCATAAATTTTTATGCCCTTCATATTTTGGAGGGCTTTTCTTTATTTTAAATAAGCGGCATGATAATATAAAGAGAATTGATTTATTTTGAACGTGAAAAAGGAGAGTATAAAATGATTTATAAAGTTTATTATCAAGAAAATGCACTAGAAGTACCAGTTCGCGAAAACACAAAAAGCCTATATGTTGAAGCAGAATCAGAGCGTGATGTTCGTTCTATTCTAAAAGATCGTAAGTATAATATCGAATTAATTCAACTTCTTGAAGGTAATCATTTAGAATACGAACAAGCAAGTTTGAATTTTAAAGTCGAGAAGATATAATCTATGAAGTTTGTAAAGAATGATCAAACAGCAGTTTTCGCCCTCGGCGGACTAGGCGAAATCGGCAAAAATACTTATGCTGTTCAATTTCAAGATGAAATTATTTTAATTGATGCTGGGATTAAATTCCCAGAGGATGATTTATTGGGTATCGATTATGTTATCCCAGACTACACGTATTTAGTAAAAAATGTGGATAAAATTAAAGGTCTTTTTATTACACATGGTCACGAAGATCATATTGGTGGAATACCTTATTTACTGAAGCAAATCAATGTACCTGTTTATGGTGGAAAATTAGCTTTAGGCTTACTTCGAAATAAATTAGAAGAACATGGATTACTTCGTCAAACAAAAATGAATGTTATCGAAGAAAATGATGTCATTAAGTTTAGAAAAACAGCAGTTAGTTTTTTTAGAACGACACATAGTATTCCCGATGCGTTTGGAATTGTTGTAAAAACACCACCTGGTAATATCGTACATACAGGTGATTTTAAATTTGATTTTACTCCTGTTGGCGAACCAGCAAATTTGACAAAAATGGCTGAAATCGGAAGTGACGGCGTTTTATGTTTACTTTCAGATAGTACCAATGCAGAAGTTCCTAACTTTACTATGTCAGAACGTAAAGTTGGAGAAAGTATGGATTCCATCTTTAGAAAAGTAAATGGTCGAATTATTTTTGCTACCTTTGCTTCAAATATTCATAGACTTCAACAAGTAACAGATGCAGCTGTACAACACGGCCGTAAAATAGCGGTTTTTGGTAGAAGTATGGACAACGCAATTACGATTGGTCGTGAATTAGGCTATATTACTGCACCTAAAGAAACATTTGTCGATGTTAGTACATTGAATCGTTTACCTGCCAACGAAGTACTAATTTTATGTACAGGTAGTCAAGGAGAACCAATGGCAGCGCTTTCTCGAATTGCGAATGGAACTCATCGCCAAATTCAAATTCAGCCAGGAGATACTGTTGTATTTTCTTCTTCTCCAATCCCTGGTAATAGATCAAGTGTTAATCGTACAATCAATCTCCTTTACCGTGCTGGAGCAGAAGTAATACATGGTTCTCTGAATAATATCCATACATCTGGACACGGTTCTCAAGAAGAACAAAAGCTTATGCTTCGTCTAATGAAACCAAAATTTTTCATGCCGATTCATGGTGAATATCGTATGTTGAAAATTCATACAGAACTTGCTGTAGACTGTGATGTACTTCCTGAAAATACCTTCATTATGGAAAACGGGGATGTTCTTGCGTTAAGTGCAAATGAAGCTCATGTAGCTGGTCGAATCCCTTCTGGAGACGTATACATTGATGGAAGTGGTATTGGCGATATAGGGAATATTGTCATTAGAGATCGCCGTATTTTATCAGAAGAAGGTTTAGTTATCGTAGTAGTAAGTGCGGATATGGAAAAGAAAAAAATTGTTTCTGGACCAGATATCATTTCCCGTGGATTTGTTTATATGCGTGAATCCGGTACAATGATAAATGAAGCACAGCAAATGTTAAACAAACATTTACGCTTTACAATTCAAGATAAACCTGTTGAATGGTCTGAGCTAAAAAATGAAATTACAGATGTTTTAAGTCCATATTTATATGAAAAAACAAAAAGACGTCCAATGATTTTACCTATTATAATGGAAGTATAATAAGTCAAAGTAAACCTCAGATTTTTTAATCTGAGGTTTTTTATTTTGTAGATTTTTTTTGCGTCTATTCAGTTGTACAAGGTACCTTCTGTGAATATGATACAAGATATCTATTTAGATGGAGGACATAAAATGAACTCAATTTTCACCTATATCCTTTTAGGAATTTCTTTAGCTGCACCAGTTGGCCCAGTTAATGCAGCACAATTAGATACTGGAATAAAAAATGGTTTTTTTCACGCATTTATTTTTGGAGTTGGTGCATTAACGGCTGATATTATTTATATGATTATGGTTTATTTTGGAGTTGGTCAATTCATCGATTCGCCTTTTATAAAAATATTCCTTTGGTCTTTTGGTTGCTTTGTTCTTACTTATACTGGTGTAGAAAATTTACTAGCACTTAATAAGATTACTTTAGATATGAAATACGGAAAACGTATTCGTATAAGACAGGCATTACTGTCTGGATTTCTAATCTCCTTATTGAATCCTTTGACAATTCTATTTTGGTTAGGAATATACGGTTCTGTTCTTGCGGAAAGTTCTAATTCACTCGAAGAGAAACAATTAATTATTTTTAGCTTAGCAATTATTTTAGGAATTGTTTTATGGGATACATTTATGTCTATTCTTTCGAGTGGTGCAAGAAAATACCTGTCAATCAAGTTCTTAATTTTTATTTCTATAGTCTCTTCCCTATCAATGATTGCATTTGGTATATACTTTGGTATTCAGGCTTATCACACACTCTTTTGAGACTCTTCTCTTTTCCAACGCTTACGTAACACTAATATCACAAGTGCTATCACAATTATGAACGCTAAACTAATAAAAAAACCAGGTCTACTTGTTGAGTGAAAAAGTGATCCGCTCACGGCAGCGGATACAAGAATTATGCCGATAATTCTTTTTACTTTATCCGCATTAGTAGGCTCAATCAATTTGTGATAAAACATCAAAATAAATAACCAGTTATAAAGCAACATTAATGCTGCAGCAGTTGTTATATATTCATATACTTTATCAGGTAATACTAAAGAAGTTACTATAGATATTACAAGTCCTATGGAAGTTAGTGCAATTGCAGGTAGTGGCATTTTGAATTTTTTTTTTGTTTGTTTACTGAATATTGCTGGAGCATCTCCCTCTTCCGATAGCGTCGTGAGGATTGTGGTGACTGAAAATAGAGAAGCAGACATTGTTGAAAAGCCAGCAATAATAATTGCCGCAGTAAAAACGTGTGGGAAAAAATCTAAATTAAAATCCGCTAATGCAGTAACAAAGGGACTTTTCTTATCTTTAAATTCGGTATAAGGAACGAGCAATAGCGCCAAAGTAAGTGAAGTTACATAAATTAAGCCAAGAAGGGCTAACATTACTTTCCCGGATTTTGGTGCATCTTCTTTCTTTTTTAGATGAATAGCCATAACACCCATTACTTCTATTCCACCATGAGCGAAAAAGGCAAACAAAAGTGCACTCCAAAATCCAAGGACTCCTTTTGGGAAAAATTCACCAAATGATTTAGGAATTTCTCCTTTTGGATTGCCATCGATTACACCAGTTAGCGCTAAAATGGCAATAACAATAAACATAAAGATGGCTGCAATTTTCATAATAGCGAATATACTTTCTACTTTTCCAAATGCCTTTGCTCCAATAAAAAGAACAATAAGTCCACAAATAGCGTATATTAAAGCAAAGCACCACAACCGAACATTTGGGAACCAAAGTTTTGTTAAAAGCGAAATTGCAGTCAGCTGACTACCTATTATTAGTATTTCAGAACACCAGTAAACCCATCCACTACTAAATCCTGCCCAGCGTCCATATGCTTTTTTTGCGTAAGTTCGAAATGTACCTTTTTGGGGATCTTTAGCTGACATTTTTGCAAGAGCTTCAAACACAATATACGTCCCAGTAGCTGCGATAAAAAAAGCTAAAATAACGGATGGTCCTGTCATTTGAATTGCAATACTAGATGCCAAGAAAAAACCTGTACCAATGATACATCCTACTCCAATTAAGGATAATTGCCACCAAGCAAGATGACCTTCATTTTTACTTTTTCCAGAACTTTGTTTTGACACCCACTAGCACCTCCATGTATTCGTAGTATTACACAAGGATTTATAAATATGTAGTCTTCGTTGGTGTAAAAAATGGATAGTCTACTTCTAAAGATTAATCTATTAAGAAAAGCCCAAGCGCCCTTTAAGTGCGTCTTGTCTTACCAATTTTTGAGCACTTTGGACCATTTGCTCTTGCTCTTACTCGCCGTAAAATTTGTTGCAGAAAGTGACTACGTCAATTCCAGCTATACTTTTTCTGGTTATCTTGTGGCGGATGTGTCACGAGCCCTTTTGGAATTTGTGTGGACATGATGCGTTTGGTTTGGCTAATAAGAGAAAAAATACTCGCGGAAAACGTCCACCTGGAAAGGAATTCAACGGCACTATTTAATTCTTTAAAGTACTAAGAACACAGTTTTCGCAGGATGATAATCCATATAATATCTTATTCTGTAAGAAAAACCGGGTAAAAAAGAAAAAGCATAGAAAAGATAAAGAAATAGGCAACTTCTTGTTTAAAATCGAACAAGAAGTTGCCTATTTTTGTTTGAAAAACCAATGCTAATTAAAAAAAGTAAGTTTTTCAGTGCACTCCAAAAAATGCCTAGTCTTTTTTTGAGAAGCAACTTGAATAGCATTTTTTCTATTATATTTACGACAAAACTTTTTTCTCAAAACGATTAATATCTACATCTGCACCAATTATAATTAGTACATCATTTAATTGCAGCTGCTCATCTGCTTGTGGAGATACAATAATATTGTTTCCTCTTTTCACAGCAACAATATTGATTCCATACCTAGCCCGAATATCTAAATCGATTATAGAATAACCTGCAAGTTTTTCGTTTACTTTTATTTCCATTATCGAGTGCTCATCAGAAAGCTCTAAATAATCGAGGACATTATTAGAAATAATATTATTGGCAATTCGAATTCCCATATCACGCTCTGGATGCACCACCTGATCAGCACCAATTTTCCGAAGTACTTTTTCATGATAATCATTTTGGGCTTTTACCGTAATCTTTTTAACTCCTATTTCTTTTAACATTAGTGTAGTTAATATACTAGATTGAATATCATCACCTATTGCTATAATTACATGTTCAAAGTTTCGAATACCTAAAGATTTTAATGTTGCTTCATCTGTAGTATCTGCTACAACAGCCTGGGTTGCAATTGGAGCAAATTCATCTACTCGCTCAGCTACTTTATCAATTGCCATCACATCGGCGCCCTGATCAACTAATTCCCTTACTATACTTCCTCCAAATCGCCCTAAACCAATGACAACAAATTCTTTTTTCACGCCAAGACCTCCCTACAATTCAATGCACTAAGTTTACCATAACAAAATGAATAGTAGATAGGGATTGTACCTCATTTTTTTTGTTCGTTCATAAGATATATTAGTCGTCTTTCCAACATTTGCATTCCTTGTTCACCTGATTGATAATGCCTTAGCAAAGCTTTCTTATCAAATAAATAATAGGCAGGAACAGTTCTATTTTTAAACAATTTAGTTACTAATAGTTCGTGATCCAGACATATCGGGTTAGTCAAGTTCAATTGATATGCAGTTTGCTTGATAAGATAATCATTTATATCTTCAGACGTTCTAGGCATATGAATACTAATTATTTTAAACCTGTCACCATATAAACTTTTCCATTTATTGATGTATCCCATCGCATTTATACATGAATTACAGCTGATAGACCAAAAGTGTATAATTACTGGTACATCTCCTTTAATTTGCTCGTTTGTTATTTGACCATTAATCCATTGCAAACGCCGTGGAAATTCTGGTAACTCCTCTCTTAACTTCATTAGTTCACTCCCCCTTTGTATAGTCCTCAGCTATTGTATGCAATTTACATAAAATTGACTGTTCTTCTAGCTACTCCAATACTGTTAAAGTTCAATACTTATATAATCTACCGTTTATTCGGTGGAAAGCCGAATAACATTTTAATTGCTGCTGTTAATATCCTAGCTTCTATTTTATTTTTTTGAATAAAATCAAATAAATTGTTAAAGTAAACTTAAAGTTGTGTTAAAATAAACTTTGTTTGAAATTAGAACGTCATTTTACTTCCAAAGGAGGTTCTATCTATGCAAATCGGGAAGAAGATTAAACGTTTACGACTAGAAAAAGGATTAACCCAAGAAGAACTAGGAGAAAGGACAGATTTGAGTAAGGGTTTTATTTCTCAATTAGAAAGAGATATTAACTCTCCTTCAATCGAAACACTTTTTGCTATATTAAATGTGTTAGGATCTAAACCGAAAGACTTTTTTGATGATGAACATGCACGAACAAAAGTCGTTTTTTCAATGAATGAACAAATAACTTTTGAAGACGAAGACAAAAACTATAAACTAAGGTGGCTAATTTCTGAATCTAATGAAAATGAAATGGAACCAGTTCATATTACATTAGGAATAGCAGGCCAGTTTAAACAATTTGAACCTTCTCTTTCCGAAACATTTATCTATGTGTTACAAGGGAATGTAAAACTGACTCTTGGAAAACAACAATATACAGCCTCAAAAGGAGAATCCATCTATTTTGAAGCTTCAGATAACCATTTATTAGAAAACATATCCGATGCCGAATCACATGTTATTTATGTTGTCACAAACTCTTATTTATAAAAAGTGTGCAAGCATCAAAATACAAATTGGAGGATTATTATGCTGGAGACATCTATTATTCGTTTCGAAAATGTTACAAAATTTTATGACGAAAATACTACTGTTTTAGATAGTATTAATTTTGAGTTGGAACGTGGCAAGTTTTACACTTTATTAGGACCTTCGGGTTGTGGGAAAACCACCATCCTACGATTAATTGCAGGATTTATGCAACCCTCAAGCGGGAACATTTATTTCAATGGAAAACTTATCAATAACGTGCCAGCAAATGAACGCCAAGTTAATACAGTATTCCAAGATTATGCTTTGTTTCCACATTTGAATGTATTTGAAAATGTAGCATTTGGTCTTCGAATAAAAAAATTAGGAAAAAAAGAGATTGAACAAAAAGTATTAGAAGCACTTAAGTTTGTTAACTTAAGTGGATATGAAAATAGAGAAATAGTTGAAATGTCTGGTGGCCAAAGACAAAGGGTTGCGATTGCAAGAGCAATTGTAAATGATCCAGAGATTATTTTACTAGATGAGCCTCTATCCGCTCTAGATTTAAAGCTCCGTTCAGAAATGCAATATGAGCTTCGTGAATTACAACAACGTTTAGGAAAAACATTTATATTTGTTACGCATGACCAAGAAGAAGCGCTAGCAATGTCTGACGAAATTTTCGTATTGAACGAAGGACTTATTGAACAAAGTGGAACACCAATGGATATTTATGATGAACCTATTAACCGATTTGTTGCTGACTTTATTGGAGAGTCAAATATTGTTTCTGGAACAATGGTAGCTGATTTCCGTGTACAAATTGGAGGTAAAGAATTTGAATGTGTAGACCAAGGGCTGACACCAAACGAACATATTGATATTGTTATCCGTCCAGAAGATTTAGAAATTACAAGCGTAGAAAAAGGAAAGATGAAAGTAAAAGTGGATACGCAATTGTTTAGAGGTGTACACTATGAACTATCAACGTATGATGATGAAGGAAATGAGTGGCTCGTACATTCTACTAAAAAAGCAGAAGTTGGAGAATTTATTGGTTTAGATTTTGATCCAGAATCGATACATGTTATGCGATTAAATGAAACAGAAGAAGAATTTGATAAACGATTAGAATCATACGGAGAAGACGCTTATGCAGACTAAAAATACTAAGTCTCTTTATCTAATCCCGTATTTTGCATGGATTGTTTTATTTGTCATAGCTCCCATTGTACTAGTTACTTACTACTCTTTCTTCGATTTAAATGGTAATTTTACAATAGAAAACTATAAAAATTTCTTTACATCTGTTTATTTAACTTTAACAATTAGCTCGTTTTGGTACGCTTTTCTAATAACACTATTCTCTTTAATAATAGCCTATCCAACCGCCTACTGGTTGACAAAAACAAAGCATAAACAATTGTGGTTATTGTTAATTATTATCCCTTCTTGGATTAATCTACTTTTAAAAACATATGCGTTTATCGGAATTTTCGGTTTATACGGACCAATTAATGCGTTTTTAAATGTGTTTGGAATAGGGGAAAAGCAAATATTATTTACGGATTTTAGTTTTATTTTTGTATCCGTCTATATTTTTATACCATTTATGATCCTTCCTATCTTTAATGCTTTAGATAAGTTAAGTCCTTCTTTAATTGATGCTAGTAGAGATTTAGGTGCATCTAGTTGGACAACTTTTTCAAAGGTTATATTCCCGTTAACCGTTAATGGGGTAAAAGCAGGGATTCAAGCAGTATTTATCCCTTCCCTTTCTTTATTCATGATTACTCGGTTAATTGCCGGAAACAAAGTTATTACTTTGGGTACTGCAATTGAACAACAATTTTTAGTTACTCAAAACTGGGGCATGGGTTCTACTATTGCTGTTTTCTTAATTATTTTCATGGTTATTATAATGATTATTACCGGTCAAAAAGATAAGGGGGCTATTTATCATGGAAAAAACAAGTAAAACCGCTAAGTTTTATTTAGCCCTCGTTTTTATTGTTTTATATACGCCGATTCTCTATCTTATCTTTTATTCATTCAATAGTGGCGGCGCAATGAACAATTTTGAATCATTTACATTGGAACACTATGCCGCGGTATTTTCTGATACAAGACTTATTATGATCCTTATAAATACGGTAATCGTAGCTTTACTTTCTGCATTATTGGCAACGATAATTGGTGTTTTTGGTTCCATTGGAATTGTTTATATGAGAAATAAATCTATCCGTAATTCCATACTATCGCTGAATAATGTACTAATTGTTAGTCCAGACGTTGTTATTGGAGCTTCCTTTTTAATTCTCTTTACGATGATTGGTGTTAAATTAGGTTTTGCATCTGTATTAATTTCGCATATTGCATTTAGTATTCCGATTGTTGTTCTAATGGTTTTACCAAAACTACAAGAAATGAATAGTTCACTCATTGATGCTGCTGCTGATCTTGGTGCAACGAGAAGAGATATTTTTACGCGTGTTATTATTCCATTTATTAAACCAGGGATCTTTGCAGGATTTTTTATGGCATTAACTTATTCACTTGATGATTTTGCTGTTACTTTTTTTGTTACTGGAAATGGATTCAGTACATTATCTGTTGAGATATACTCAATGGCTCGTGCAGGTATTACATTAACGATTAATGCATTATCTGGTATTATCTTTATCGTTACACTTGTTCTAGTGGTAGGGTATTACTTTGTGAGCCAACGTGGTAAAAACCCTATTGGAATGGGGGTTCGAAAATGAAGGATATTGTAAAAGCAATAATTGCTATTGTTATTGTTTGTATCTTACTATTTGTTGCAAACGACTTATTAGACAAGAGCTCTGGTAAATCAGGAAGTGACACCGTAACTATATTCAATTGGGGTGAATATATTGATCCGGATGTAATTGCTCAATTTGAGAAAGAATCAGGGTATCGTGTTGTTTATGAAACATTTGACTCGAATGAAGCAATGATGACAAAGATTGAGCAAGGTGGAACTTCATATGATATTGCAGTTCCATCGGAATACGCGATTGAAAAGATGAAAGAAAAAAATTTACTTTTACCAATTGATCACTCCAAAATACCTAACTTAAAAAACATTGATCCATATTTCTTAGATTTATCATTTGATCAGAAAAACGAATTTTCTATTCCTTATTTTTGGGGAACTGTCGGTATTGTTTATAATCCTACCTTGTTAAATGGACAAACCTTTACCAGTTGGGATGCACTTTGGGATCCTTCTTTAAAAGGTAAGGTTTTATTAGTTGATAGTGCTCGTGAAGTAATTGGAATGGGGTTAAATAGCTTAGGTTATTCTTTGAATTCTACTGATGAACATCAATTACAAGAAGCATCGGCCAAGCTGAAAAAACTTACTCCAAATGTAAAAGCTATAATTGGTGATGAAGTCACTCAACTTATGGTGAATAAAGAAGCAGCTGTTGCGCTCACTTGGTCAGGACAAGCAGCCGATATGATGTCAGAAAATGAAGACCTTGACTATGCAGTACCTGAAGAAGGTTCCAACTTATGGTTTGATAATATGGTTATTCCTAAAACGGCCGCTAATATTGAGGGTGCTCATGCTTTTATCAATTTTATGCTTAAACCGGAAATAGCTGCACAAAATGCAGATTATGTTGGATACTCCACTCCTAACAAGGCTGGAATGGATTTAATGGATGAAGATGTGATTTCCGATGAGCGTTTTTATCCCACAGAAGAAATGCGAGACAACTTAGAAGTCTATAATAATCTTGGTCTTAAAATGCTTGGGGAATACAACGAGTTGTTTTTAAAGTTTAAAATGGGGACAAACTAGTATCTAGAATCGTCTATAATAGGCGATTCTAGATTTTTTTATTTAGGCTTTATAAAAGATAATGAAAACTGCCCGCTTTCCGCGCTCAAGCCTCCTGGTCAATATGAAGTTGGTCATGAAGGCGTTCCCTCAGGAAGAGGTGACATTAGCCTTCCTTCCTATTGCTAGCTCGCTACAGGGTCTCTGTAACTTATTTTCCGAAGGAGCCTCGAATTTTTGTCCCAAAATATATGCTTCTAAAAAACCATAATTTGATAGAGCCTGTATAAACCATTTTCAATTATTCGTGACACGAAGGTTTTTATTCTTTTGAGAGTATGGTAGAATCGATAGACGTTGATAAGAATTAATGAGAAAGTAGGAAATATCCGTTGAAGAAATCAAATCAATTTGCACTTTACATACTAATGTTCAATATGTTTATTGCAACGGCAGGAATAGGTCTAGTTATTCCGGTAATGCCTCAATATTTACAAACGTTCGGTGTTGCAGGTCAAGCACTTGGTTTTATTATTGCATCATTCGCCTTAGGACAATTTTTACTATCACCTTTAGCTGGAGATCTATCTGATACTTTTGGACGCAAAAAACTTATTATTACGGGGTTAGTCATCTTTTCGGCTTCTCAATTATGGTTTGGAGTTGCTACTCATGAGTGGATGCTTTATGTTGCACGCTTTATAAGCGGTATTGGAGGAGCTTTTTTAATTCCTGCTACGATGGCATTTGTTGCAGACCTCACAACGATTGAAGCCCGTGGAAAAGGAATGGGCTTAATAGGTGCCTCGATGTCTTTAGGTTTCATGATTGGACCAGCAATAGGAGGATTTTTAGCGAAAGTTAGTTTAACCTTCCCATTTTACATTGCCTCTTTAGTGGCTATCCTTTCTGCAATTGTCTCACTTTTCATTTTACCTGATATTAAAAATGCAATCTCTTTAGAAAAGAAAAAGAGTGAAAACATTTTAGCTCAAATGAAAAGATCGGTTAAAACACCTTATTTTATGATGTTAATCATCATTTTTGTTTTCTCATTTGGTCTCGCAAATTTCCAAACTACATTTTCTTTATACGTTGATCATAAATATAATTACACCCCACAAGATATTGCTATTGTTTTAACTGTTGGTGGATTTATAGGTGTTATTGTCCAATCTTTCATTGTTGGAAAATTATTTAAACGTTTCGGGGAGTTAAATGTTATTTTAGTCAACTTAGTTGTTGCCGCTTTAGCACTTTTACTATTCTTCCTAGTAAATGGCTTCGGGTTTGTATTAATCGTAGCTGCTATTTTTTCGACTGCAACAACGCTAATTCGCCCTTCCGTTAATACAGTCGTTTCAAAGCTAGCAGGACATGAACAAGGTTTTGCAGCAGGAATGAATAATGCCTACATGAGTTTAGGCAATATGATTGGTCCGGCACTTGCTGGTATGTTTTTTGATATTAACATCAATCTTCCGTTTATGATTGGTTCGGGTATTTTATTAAGTGCATGGGTAGTTACATTACTCTGGATAAAGAAAAGCAAGCCAATTATATAAATATAGAAACGAAAACGCCATTTAAGTGCCTCTTGTCTTCACTAATGCCCGAGTGCTTTGGACAAACATGGGCTACACTATTACCGATGGATTTTAGGAGTTGGAAGTGACTTAGTCACTTCCAACTCCTCATTTTCGATTATCTTGTGGCGAATGTTTGTCCGTCGCCCTCTTGGAATTTGTGAGGACATGATTCGTTTATTTTGAATAATTATTGATAATATCCTATCCTACTTTTTAAGAGCATCCGAAGATACAATTTCGGATGCTTATCACTTCTTTATCAGTAGATACTACCTATTTTTTCTCAGTTTCCGCTTGCCAATTTGATAGTCAAAGGAAAGTACCAGTTCATATTTCAATGACGCAAATTGTCTTTCTCATTTACACTGTTGATTGGAGCAGAATGCGGCGACCTCTACGGGATAGGATCCTGTCCTACTCTATTAAAAGGGGACGATTCGACCGGTCAGCACTCTTTTATATATAGATGCTGCTTATTGCGATTATACTTTGTGGAATGTAAAAACAGGCACTTTTTATACAGATATCAGTAAGTTTAAAGGGAAAAACTGGATTAAAGCAACCAATTATAAGGTGAAAGCTACCAATTTTATACGTAGACCAACTAATTCCGTGACAAGAGCAACCATTTCTCAATCATAAGAGTTAACTTTAAATGAGATGTCGAAAAACACCAAGTACAACTAAAATTGCCATGTATCAGGAATCATATCGTTCCTAATTTTCAACAAAAACTGGAAGTGAGTTTTTTCACTTCCAGTTTTTTATTATCTTTTCTTTTTCTCTTTTACAAGCTTTTCAACATTACTTGTCACAGTAGTAGTCTCTATTGATTTTTTATTCTGCTTCATTCTATAAAGAGGATCAACTAATTGTCTAAAACCAAATCTTCTAATTGTAATATCAATAAAAAATAATAGTATTGCTGCTAGAATGAGTGCTTGCTGGATGGATTGCTTCTCTGCGCTTTTTATGTCCATTGGGCGGAATATCTCTGAGGCATCTGTAAGCATCTTTCCACCTGTTCTACTTGTTATTAATTCTAACTTACTCGTGTTCGGCTTTTGCAACTTATATTCTTCACTATAAGGTATAGAAACACCTGCTTGATACACCGCATTTTGTTCGTTTGAAACTCGGAAGAATATAAGTCCAGGATCGCTTTCAATCGTAACACGAGATTTTCCAGGAGCAAGAGGCTCTGAGCTAACAGGTAGTTCCTCTCCTTTCTCATTAACAGCAGCTACTTCAATAAACGAAGACTTTCCGGATGGATCAGTGACTGTATAGCTGCCATCACTCGCTTTTTGAATTTGAAAAGGAACTTCACTATATGCTGGTAATAACCGTGAAACAGCTGTATTCCAAAAATTCCCCCAATTATTCCATCTTGCAAAATCCCCGCTCCACTCCCCGGTAGAATCTGATGTAAAAGCAATTGTTCTACCTAGCCCATACATCCATTCTGCTATTATTGGATCCTCTTTCTCACTTTCCGCTATTATGGATGCCGTTTGCTTAGGAGTTGTTGCAATATAAGCATTCATCTGTGGAACCCCTTCAGCAAATAAACTACTCCATGATGGATCACCATAAATAATCGGATAGAAAGGATTATCTTCAATGTATGTGCGAGATATCATCGCAGTTTCAGTCGACATGATAGCAGGAATGGTTGATTCATCCGAAACATCATAGAAGGTCCCCCCTCCCATCTCCGCTAAACTTTCTAGTAGTGCTCGATCCGCATCTTGTCCGACCGCTACAGTCGAAACTGTAATATTGTCCTTTGCCCCTTCTTCAATTAAAGTTTGGTAATCACTTCGTGTATATGACTGCCCATCGGTTAATAATATGACATGCTTCCGCTGAAGTTTTAATGGAGTTAAACGTTCATAGGCAAGTGCAAGACCCGGATAAATTTCAGTTCCACCACCAACCCCAACCGATAAAATAGTATCCAAAGCTTCTTCTTTATTTGTAAGAGGAGCTGGTTCAATTATTTCCCATGGTCGATCATCAAATGCAATAAATCCAAGTGTATCTCCTTCGCGCAACATTTCAACCGAACGAGCTGCTGCTTCTTTTGCATATTCAAATTTAGAGCCACTCATACTACCTGATCGGTCCATAACAATAACTAATCCAAGCGATGGCAACTGATGTTTTCCCTTAATTTCCATTTCCACGGGGAGTAACTTTTCAATTGGTGTTTTAAAATAACCGCCTAAACCAAAACTGTTCTTACCCCCAACCATCATAAATCCGACACCGAAATTTTTCACTGCTTGTTCAAGTACCTTCATTTTTTGTTCTCCAACAACATGACCAGGAACATTATCGAAAATTATTGCATCATACGCTAAATAATTTGATAAATCAAATGGAAGCGCTGTTGCGTCAATAACATCTGTTTTAATTGTGGCTTGATCAATAACGGTAGGAATATTAGAGCTATTCTCATCATTTGTGACGATTAATAATCTTGGAGATCCTTCCACGTTCGTTACGCTCGTTAGTTTATTATTTTCAATTAATCCGTCACCTGGAACTATAACTTGCACCTCATATTTTAATAATCCTTCCCCAGTAGAGGCATTTCGGAATGTAAAACTATTTGTACCTTGTTCCAACGAAACTTGTTCACGGGATAACAGCTGATCATTTTGATAAAGAAGTAGTTCTCCTTTTGTATCGGTAGTCGCTTCTAGTTTGACATTTAGTTGTTGCTGCTCCCCTTCAAATGCAACTGGTGGTGTTTCAAATGAAGTGATTGCAACATCTTCAGAAGCTATTCTTTCCAATTGCACGACATCAATTGTGATATTCCCACCAGCTATTTTCCCTAACTCATCTGAAACAGAACCGCTTGTTTCTAACCCATCCGAAAAAAGGACGATTCTAGTTGCTTTATTAGGTTCTACAATACCTGTTGAGAGTTGCAATGCTCTTGCAATATCTGTCTTTCCAGAAGCTTTCATTGGTGTGAAAACTGGTAAATTTACTTCCCCTGAAGTTAATGCAACTTCTGTTTGAAAGTCTTCAGCAAATGTATATACTCCAACTAGATGGGAATTCTTTCTTGACGATAAACTTTTTTCTATCCATTCTACCACTTGTTGATCTGTTCCTTGAACAGAAGCAGATCGATCAACTAAGAAGATTACTTGTTCGTCTTTAATTGGCAATAAAAGATAAGGATTCGTTAATCCTAAGACTAAACATAAGATAGCCAAAAGACGAATAAATAATACTACTTTTCCTTCACTTCGAAATACTTTCATATCTTTTCTCCATGTCCAAAAAAAGTACATGAAAATTGGCAGTAGTAACAGGAGCCATAGTGGTTGGTCAACTCGTAAATCCACGTCGTCTTTGCACCTCCCACTCTATTACAAATAAAAATAACAATACTATTAATAGATATGGAACAATCGAATGCTGATTATAATTTGCTTTCGATTCTATCAGTTTCCCAGTTAATTTATAGGATGTTCCCTTTGTAATTTCTTTTTCTTTTTGAGATAAAGCAACGGCAAAGTTTTTTTCGGTACCCTTCGAAATAAGCCTGTACAACCCAGGCTTTTGTGGTGCGATAAATGCTCCACCATTTTCTATTGAATATTCATAGGTGTCGTTCATCGTGTATATTTCCCATTCATTCGCAACACTTCCAAGAGATAATGGCTTTCGTTCATTTGGTGAAAAAGTACCTAAATACGTGTTTCCGGCAGAAAGCTGTTCTTTCACACTCCATAAAAAGAGAGGGAATGATGGGCTTAGCGGCCAATCAGTCATTTGAATATCGGACAGTATTATGATATCTCCGCGTGGTGAAACTTGTATAAATGGATCTTCTCCCACAGATGCAATTGTTTCAAAGCCCTCTATAGGAGGGTAAACAGCACTGACATAAATTTCGGATAAATTAGCAAAAGAAAATATGGGATGATCCTTCGTTTGGACTCTTCCATTTACATCCTTTGCTGAAGAATCATTTCTTCCGATAAATAAGGTAGGGCGATCCAATTTATCAATCGATTCAAATTGATTTGTTACGAAAATGCCTTCTTCCTGTAGCAATCCAACTTGTTCAGTAGGGATACTGCTTACTTCTATATCCATCGATTGAAACGCAGTCTTTACAAGTGAGTGCATGGAAGAATCTATAAACACTTTCGATAATTGATTTTGCATAAATACTATCATGGAATTATCTAAAACATATTGATCGTTAATATCAATGGAGGCGTTTAAAAAGGATGATTCCACTAATTCATTAAAGGACAATGTAACAATATCATTTGGTAGTATCTCAACCTTTTTTTTCACTAATTTATTCTGTTCATTCGAAATCGTTAGTTCTGTAATTTGTTCTATATTGGATTGATTCTCAAGTTGAATCAATGCAGAAATACCACTGTTCGTTTTCGTAGCCCCAAATCTTTTAATAGATACATTTGATACTTCAGTTGTTAGTCCTTCTACATTCCAACTTACATTTTCATATTGTAAGGGTATCGATTGACGATCTAAATGATCCGTAAAAATATAAACCGATGTAGCTTTATTTTGAAAAAAAGATTGAGCAAAATCTAATGATTTCAACATATTTTCATCTTCATAACTTACTTCTAGTTTGCTAATCTCATTTTTAATTCGGTTAAGATTTGTCTCTTGCCGAACAATGACTTTCGGTTGATTTCCTGTAGTAATAATTGTTAAGGGCTTTCCAGATAACTCCTCAACAAGAGATGTCATTTGTTTTTTATGTTGATCGAAAAGAGTTGAATTATTAGTATTTACTTTCATCGTAGCAGAAGTATCTACAATGAATACGATTTGTTCGCCAGTAAGCCCTTTTGTTTTCCAAAATGGTTGCAGTAATGCTATGACAAGTAAAATCATTGAAATCATTTGTAAATAAAATAAAGCATTGCGTTGTAGATGTTGCAAATAGGGTGAAGCCTTCGTTTCTTTCATCACTTCTTGCCAAAAAAGAGTGGAGGAAACTGACTGCTTTGCATATTTTTTTCGAAAGAAATAATAAAGAAGTACAGCTATAGGAAAAATGCCAGTCCATAAAAATATTAATTGATTAAACCCCAAATAATCTCACCTCATTGCACCCAGTTTGCCCGTAGTAGCTGATGGAATATGACATGTGAAATACCATCCTCGACGTTTACTTGAAGTAGTTTCACTCCAAATTTATTACATAATATTTCTAGACCTTGCTGGTGTAAATTTCTTTCGCGCACATATGCTTCAATTACTTTGGAAGACATAGATACATTTAGTTGGTGTGTTGTTTCCACATCTTCTAATTGAACATCACCTGCGAATGATGGTAGTAGCTCATCCTTTGTTACAATTTGTAGAATACGAATATCTCCTGCAAACTTAGGCAATTTTTGTAGAAGCTTTTCGAAAGATACAAGGCTTTCCAAGCAATCAGAAAGAATGAATAGTACCGTACTATCCTTCGGAATGAATGATATAGCATTGTTAGAAAATGGTTGGTTCATAGTTGGCTCTTTTAAATCGGAAATAGTTTGAGTGAACGCCTTTCGAAAAGTAGCTCCTTTACGTCTAAAAAGCGAGGACGTTTCCTCTGTTACCGCCGAAAAAGATAATCGATCATCCCTTTGCAATACAAGTATTCCAAGAGAAAGAGCAAGCTGTTTTGAAAAAGTCCACTTCAATTCATCACCCATAGATTTCGTTGAATCGAGTAAAATATGTACTCGCATTTCTTGTTCATCTAAGAATCGTTTAATAAAATATTTATCTGTTCTAGCATACACATTCCAATCTATTTGGCGAACATCATCACCAGGAGAATACTCACGAAAATCCGAAAAATCCAGTGATGCACCGAAACGTTGTGAACGATGGGATCCTTTATGCTGTCCTCGAAGCTTTGATTTGGTGGAGATCGATAGTCGACTCAATTTTCCAGCCCAATCTTTTGGAACTAATGAATCATTGCTCATACGATTTGACCTTGTTTAATTGTTTGTAATATTAGATCTATCAGGTTATCAGCTGTTTTCCCTTCTGCCTCTCCTTCGTAATTAAGTAATAAACGATGTCTTAGCACAGGTTTTGCAACTGATTTTATATCCGCAATCGACACATGATATCGACCAGCAATTAAAGCACGTGCTTTGGCAAGTTTAATTAAGCTTTGCAAACCCCGAGGTCCACTTCCATATTGGATATATTGAGTTATTTCAGGAATAACAGAAGTTTCTGGTTGTGTAGCAGAAATGATTTCTACAGCATACTCCAACATATCATCAGCAATTAATACTTCTCTCACCATTTGTTGAGCATGCACAATTTCTTCCGCTCGCATAATTTTATTCAACACAACGGACTGACCACCTGTAGTGCGTTTTGAAATTTCCATAAGTTCCTCTTTTGTTGGATACGATACAAGAATTTTGCAGAGAAAACGATCCATTTGAGCTTCAGGGAGTGGATATGTTCCTTCCATTTCAATTGGATTTTGTGTAGCAAGTACAAAGAATGGTCTTTCCATTTGCTTTGTTTCACCCAGTACTGTCACCGTTTTTTCACCCATTGCTTCTAATAATGCACTTTGAGTTTTGGGGGTTGCGCGGTTTATTTCATCCGCTAAAACCATTTGACTAAATATTGGTCCTTTTTGAAAGGTGAATTGTTGTTTACCATTTTCTAATCTTTCAATCATACTAGTTCCAGTAATATCGGATGGCATCAAATCTGGAGTGAACTGTATTCGTGAGAATGACAAATCAAGCACCTCTGATATTGTACGAATAAGCATCGTTTTACCGAGACCCGGTAATCCTTCAAGAAGTGCATGGCCATCCGCTAAAACACAGTAAATCGAAAACTCCACTGCTTCTTTTTGACCAACGATAAAATGACCGATTTCGGTTCGAACTTCTTCTAAACGTTTACTCATATTGATATAATCTTCCGTTGTAAAAGTCATAAGTTACCTCCTCTATTCCTTATTCTCAATTGATGAAAAATAATTTTGTACTAGCCTTTGTAAGTCTGATGGTAATTGCATTCTCTCCGAGCTTTTTAAATACGATTCTGAGTATTCATTGACTATTGCTTCGTATGACTTCACTGATCCACGAGTCACTGGTACCTCACCAGGTTGCTGACTTGCAGATTCCCCTTCTCCAAGTTTACCTCCATCTATAGTCGTTTCACCCTTCCCTCCAATTCTAGATGGAATAGAAAGCAGGTCTCTCCCACCAGAGCCTTTACCTGCTCCTCCCGCTCCTTGACCATTACCTTTCCCATTGCCTTGACCTTGACCCTGACCTTGGCCATTTCCCTTGCCTTGACCTTGACCTTGACCTTGACCTTTGCCTTGACCTTGAGCTTTGCCCTTGCCTTGACCTTGGCTTTGATTATTTTTATCGTTATTTTTACTTCCCTCAGAGCCTGTTTGTTCTTCATTTCCAGACTCTGAATTCTTCGGATTACTTTTATTATTATTCGAATTCGCATTTTCCTGAGCTATCTCACTCGGAGTAAATGGGAATGATTTACCCATTTTACTTAATGCAGTTTGAGTAGAAGAGGAACTTTTAGATAAAGCATTGTTTACATCCTCTAACGAAGCTAATTCTTTTTGTTCCTCTGCAGATAAAGAGGATTCCATGGATTCCTCTTGTTCTGAAAGCTCTTTCTTTTTTTCCAGTTTCTGTTCTTTCAAAGCCAATTCTTTTTGCTTTTTCACTACTTCACGTAACGCTTCTTCGGCAGTGTCTACTTCTTTTAATTTTTCTTTTAGTTCTTTTAGCTCTTTTTTAACTGATTTAGCTAAGTTTTTTTTCTCTAACTTTTCTATATCTTTTTTCATGTCACTGACAACTTGATGTTCTTTTTCAATATCTTTTGCTTCTAGTTGAGTTGTTGCAGGAAATACATACAAAACAAGTACAACGGTAAAAGAAAGGATTACTCCTATAAGCCACTTAGGTTGTATATATTTTTTTTCGCGTTGCTTAAACTTCTCAAATGCTTCTTTACTTTCTTGATTTGCCTTTTCAAGTACCCCTTTAATAAGTAAAGATTTTTCATAAAGAAACGAAATTGCGGTAATTAAAATATTGTTTTGATAAAAAGAATCCAGTTTTTGTAGGGCATCCTCATACGATGGCCTCTTCAAAAATGCATACAAGAACACTGTTACAAAGCAAATTGCTCCGACAATAGCAGCTGTCCGAATATAGTAAGGAAATACAAATAAACGAGAAACTAGCAGAATAGCCGCAGCAAAAGTAAATCCACTAAACAATGCTGCCTGAAGCATTCTAATATAATGCTCCATAGCAAGTCTAAGCCTAGCTTTTTGGATAAAACGAATAAACTTATGTGGAGTACTCATCCAAAGTTCCTCCTCATTTAGTACGTTTCATATTAACGCGTAGTTTTTTCACAGAAATAAAGATAGTTACTATAGTCAAACAAGCATAAAAGATCGTATATCCTGCCCAAATGGGAAATTCTATTTGTGTAGATTGTGTAATAAAACTATCAGATCCTTGAGAAATAAGCGTAAGCATTAAAACTACTGGATTAATACTTGCAAAAAAGTGACCAACTGGTGAGGCAGTTGGTGCTCCAGTTGCCATAATATTCATTCTAGTTATAACTAGATAAATAAAGCCAGTAACTGCTGTTAGAAAAATCATCGTTCCATATGTTGCAATCATTGCAACAATCGTTTTACGGATAATCGTGGAAAACATAATTCCTATTCCAGCAATAGCAATCATCGTTAGAAAGTAAAATAAGAAAATGATTCCAAGTTGTCCTGGTGAGACACCACCAAATAGGAAAACTAAACTATAGATAGGTAAGCCAGCTATTACTAATAAGAGAAGAAATGCGATTGACGACGTGAGCTTTCCTGTTATTATTTGAAACGAAGTTTGAGAAGTTGTTAATAATATGTTTAATGTTTGCTTCTCACGTTCCGAACTAATTGCTCCAGCAGTTAACCCAGGAGTGATAAACAGAATAAGCCCTAGTTGAATAAACGTCAGCATGGAGAACATAAAAAAGCTCTCATCTGGTCGAAAATAGCCAGTACCTGTAAAGGAAGTGGTTAACATAATAAACCCAAAAACAAAAATACACATCGCTATTAAATAAAAGAGAATTCCAGTAAAACTTTTAAGTGAACGAAAACGTAATTTAATCTCTTTTTTCAATACTGGATTAGTAAAGGCTTGTTTCATATTACTTAGCCCCCTTTGTAATTTCCATAAAGACATCTTCAAGGTTAGTTTCTGTTTCAGAGAAAGAAATAATTCTTATATTATGATCCAATGCTTTCTTTAATAAGCTAATTTGATCTTCTTCTGTTCCGCGGTAATTGAAAATAACACTATTTTTTTCTTGATGGATTTCTACTTTGGAAACGAAAGGATCTTCTTCAAAAAATGTAACTGCATATTCTAATAATCCTTTTATTTTGACTGAAATTTGTCTTTCACCAGCAAGCTGTGCTTGAATTTCCCCAACGGAACCATGTGCAATTAATCTCCCTCCATCGATTACTCCAATTTCGTCGCACATCTCTGCAAGCTCAGGTAATATATGGGATGATATTAATATTGTTTTACCCATATTCTTTAATTGTCTTAAAATATCCCTCATTTCCACTCGTGCCCGTGGATCAAGTCCAGATGCAGGTTCATCCAGTATTAATACTTTCGGATCATGTATTAATGCACGAGCTAAACATAAACGTTGCTTCATCCCTCTTGATAAAAGGTCCACGTATTCGTAGCGCTTATGTGTCAAGTTAACAAGCTCTAATAATTGAGGTATTAATTTTTCTCTTTCTGATTCTGAAATTCCATAACTTGCTCCATAAAAGTCAAGGTATTCATTTGCTTTTAATTGATCATATACACCGAAAAAGTCTGGCATATAGCCAATTTGCTTGCGCACTTCATGCGCTTCTGTTTTCACACTTTTTCCATTAACAAAAGCATCTCCAGCAGTTGGTTGTAAAAGAGTTGCTAAAATCGAGAATGTTGTAGACTTACCTGCTCCATTTGCTCCAACAAAACCGAATACAGTTCCTTCATTTAAAGTGAGGTTTAAATCATTTAAAGCATAAAAGGAGCCATATTTTTTTGTTAATCCTTTAATCTCAATCATAATTAAACCTCTCCTTTTAAACGAATCTCTGGAAGTCTAGTGTACGAATCACCTTGAACCGATTTTTTATGCAATTTATAATATATTTCCCCTGAATCGTTAATATAATTTTTTATATTTTCGGTTACTGTATAACGACTTTGATCAATTTCTTCAAATGCTTGAGTGGCAACATTCCAGATTTCAATTGTATGGGAATTACGATCTGTATTCGCTATCTGTAATTGAGTCCATGTTACTTTATCTATAGGAATTGAATCTGGAACTTTCCAAAATACGTTATAATCCCCGTCTTCTAAATACCACTCTAAATTACTATTTTCAACAGGTTGCATATACTTTCCGTAAGCATCTGTATTTACATTTACAGTAAACGTATTTGCTGGAAGTACAAATTCACCCGCTAAAGTTGTTTTAGCTTTAAATGGTTGAATGATTAAATGTAGGGAAGACATTTCAACTTTTTTGTTTTTCAATTCAATTGGAATTATATTACCATCTGTAAATGCGGTTACAGCTGGACTAGTACCAAGCTGATTAAACATTTGACTAGAAGAGAATAGTGATTGTTTTCTTTGATCGATTAAATCGTCTAAATTAGTAACTGGCATACCATAGTTTCTATTAATATACGGATTAGAAGTTGGTGTCAGCATAACAGAACCTAGTTCTTTATTCACTTCTATCTTTTCTCCCGGTTGAAGGTCTCCTAATTTAATTAATTTACTTCCCGACCATATAGCTGCATCTTTTAGGGTAAAAGGAAAATTATTTTGAACTGTTCCAATTACTTTACTTGCTTCTACGCGTAAATCTATCCCAAAACTCCCCACATCTTCGAGATGTGCATCACCTAAAAAAGAAGAAACAGACCAGTAACCTACGTCTCTAAAAGTTAACTCACTATTTGTCGCATGTTTTTCTAAAATAACTTTTTCATGAATGTTAGGAGATTGCCCAGTGAATGAATTCATATTTCTTTGAGCTACCATTAAAGTAGACGACGGAGCTACAAAAGAGAATTCTCCACTTTTATTGCTTAAAAGAGATTCAGTATAATATCCATTTAAGCTTTTATCTTCGTTGACATATAGAAAGGAAGATTGCTGAACTTGAGGGCGGGCAATACGATCCTTAGCCCCGTAACCAAAGATTGCAGCTGACGCAATAATGGCAGTTAAAGGAATTATTCCCCATGCATACTCTCTTTTATCTTTTCGCTTCAATATTAGATATAATAGTGGTCCAACTAATATCATATAAACTATAACAATACCAATCATTAATGGTGTGGATACTTTAAACGAACTAAATAAGGAATTTGTATTACCTAACTCATACACTAATTGGTCCTTCCTGTTGTTTCCATACATATTAGAAGGTGTTTGTACTTTAACAGACTGCAAAATAGTAGACATTAAATCGCTATATACTGGATCTTTTGCTAAAGGGTCATCTCCAAGGGAAAACGAAGTTTGGATGATTAATCCACTACCTAATTTTTTCTTTGCAGCTAATATCGTACCGTTTAGATCGATTAATGTTGTTGCTCCTTCGTTCAAAGAAGAATTATGAACCTTTAAATCATTTGACAATATATTATTGGAAGTAAATGCACTCACTTTCTCCGCAGCTAATGATTGAGTGCTTGTTTGCAAAGACAAAGGTAAATAATTCCCTAGTTTTCCTAGCTCCGCAGCAATATTATCAGAAGCCCCTACAACAATAATTCCTCCTGTACTTACATAATCAATAAGAGCTTGTTGCTGTTTTTCAACTAAGTCTGCCAAAACAAATTCATCGATTAATATGTAGTCAGCCATTTGCCAAGCTTCCGATTCCGTTGGTAGTGTAAAATTGCTTAGTTGTGCTACATGGATTACTTCACTACTTAATTGATTTTGTTGTTTGATTTGACTAAGTATTTTTAGACGATCAGCACTATTTGTTAATGTAAAATAAAAAGGAGTAGCTGGGTCTAAAAAAGTAGCTTTTAAATTTTTGGTTCCTTTATAATCGATTGACTTTCCTTTTTTCCAACCACCTTCGTAAAAGTGGATCAATTGGGCGTTTGAACCCTGATACATATAGTCTTCGGTCAATCCTGATGCAGCAATTTGAATTGTCTTTGTCTCGCCTGCACCAACTTCAAAAGGGATTGCTTGAGCATTACCGAGATTATAAGACTCCAAAACATCGAGTACGATATCTCCTGAAAATGCATCTCCTTTATTTTCTACCGTAATAGTAATTGGCAAGCCTTCTCCAAATTTAACTTTGCCATTAAACCCAGCAGTAGCTTTTACTTGTAAATTAGGAGCAGCTAAGGCATTAATCGTCGGTAGTAATAGAAGGAATATTAATAGTGCTGATATAACCAACGCAAACTTTCGGAAATACATATTTTGTCCTCCTTTATCTTTATATGTATTAGTACGTTAATTACAAATGGAAGTTCCTTTCTCAAATGGTTATTGAAACTTTTTTGCATGTTTATTAACTATATTAACAAACGCATCTACTTGAGGAAGTTCAAATGCGGCGTCGTAACCTATTAGCCAAGTATCTCTAGTTAACTCAAATTGTTCTTCTTGATTTGTTAAAGGAATTTTATGTACATCTTCATGACCATTTAGTGTTATAGATGGCAGGATAGCATAACCAATTCCGTTTAACGCCATTTGTTTACATGTTTCAATTTGATCAACTATTATTTGTCTTTTTGGATTAGTGGAAAAGTGTTTTTGCCACCATTGTTGTATTTCTTGATAATAGTTTGAATCACTTTTAAACTGTATAAATGGCTTCTCTGTCGTTAATACATCATCGATAGAAGTCATTTCTTTATCTACTAAATAAAGTGTATCTCGGAAAAGATGTGTTTTTGTTCCTTTCCAATCGGTTTGTCCACGGACAATACCAATATGAGCTTCACCATCATAGAGAGACTTTACAATTTCAGAACTCCATCCAGTAAGTAGGGAAATTTTAGCTTCTGGATAGGTTTGAACAAAATCCTTTAATACTTTTGGCAACCAATTTTGTCCAACTATCGAGGCACAGGCAATTTTTAAAGTTCCATGGACTTTAGATGTTAAAGATTGAATATTTTCCAATACTTCTTCTTTTTGTTGCAACATATTGTTTGCAAACTCTATAACAAGCTCACCTGCTGGAGTAGGAGTTACCCCTTTTTGTGAACGTAAAAAAAGTTTAGCATTCCAATCTTTTTCAATCGTTTGCAAACGTAACGAAAGTGCAGGCTGAGATAAAAAAAGTCGCTCCGCTGCTTTTCGCATATTTTGTTCTTCCGCTAATATCTTAATTATTAGAAAATCTGATGTCATTTTTATATCCCTTTCTTTTTAGGTATTCCAAATACAAACACAAAGCTAATTAAAGCAAATATAAAAGATGCAATAAATACAGCATGAAGAGCTTGGTCTAATCCTATTTGTAAATAGGACAGTTGTTCTATCGAGAAAGTTTTTCGCTTTTCTTCATCAAGCAATTTATCTACTACACTTAAACTGTATAATTGGCCATCTTTTTTTAAATACTCACTTAATGAATGGTTAACTATCATTCCAAGAAGTGCAGCACCAACCGTATTCCCAAAGTTGCGCATAAATAAATTGCTTGCCGTCACAACTCCTCTTAGTTCACGTCCAACTGCCCCTTGAATAGTTACAATAAATGATGTACTAGTTAAACCCATACCTATACCAACTAAAAAACTACAACTAGCAATAATAATTGGACTTAATGTTGAACTAATTAATACAAACGAAAAAGTACCAACCATCAAAAATAGTGTACCTACAAACGACAGTTTATATGTACCATATTTAGGTAGAAGTCTCCCAGCAATCGTCGAAGCAAGTGGCCATCCAATGGATACAGAGGTTAAAGTAAAACCGGCTATAATTGCTTTTTGTTCCATTACTCCTGTAACATACATTGGTAAATAACTTGATAATCCAATTAATATCACTCCTGTAAAAAAGGAAATTACATTCGCAAATAAAATCGTTTTATTCTTCCATATTGATAACGGCATAAAGGGATCCGTTGCTTTTTTCTCAACTTTCACAAATACATAAAAACCGCCAATCGCGATAAACAATAGGGTAAAACTTGCTAAAGAATTCCAAGGGAAAGTTTGTCCACCTTCTACTAACCAAAATAATAAAGAAGATAAGATAGCTGCTAATAGTAACGCCCCTTTATAATCAACTATCGGCTTACTCTTTTGCACTGGTTCATGTAAATAAAGCGCGATACCTATCATAGAAATAATCCCAATTGGAATGTTAACCCAAAATACATATTCCCAACCAATCGTTTCAACTAATATTCCACCGATTGCTGGACCAGAGACTGCAGATATTCCCCATACACTCGATAAATATCCTTGGATTTTTGCTCGATCATTTCCTTGATAAATATCCCCAATAATTATTGTAGCCATTGGTTGAACCGCTCCTGCACCTAATCCTTGAATTAATCGAAATACAATAAGCTGCTCCATAGAACTAGCAAAACCACATAAAAAAGATCCTATTAAGAACAAACTTACACCTATATAAAAAATAATTTTTCTTCCAAACAAATCAGCAAGCTTACCATAGATTAAAACCATAATCGTGCTCATTAATAAATACGCTGAAAAAGCCCAACTATATCTTGAAAAACCTCCTAACTCAGCTGTAATAGTTGGCATAGCTGTAGCAATAATAGTTGCTTCCACAGCACTCATAAACATAGCCAGCATAATAGCTATTAACACAAAAGAACGTTTCGTTACTTTACTATTCAAAAAAATCCCTCATTTCAAAAAAAAGAAAGCCTCTGGAGCTAGGCCTTCTTCCATTTCCCTATTTTCCTTATTACTCATGTGATTGGTATAAGTATTTTTTCATTTGCTTTAGAATAACTCTTCTTGTTAATATTCCTAAAAAAGTGCGTTCATCGTCGACAACACATACATAAGGATTGTTTACTAATAAATCTAGACCTCTTTGAAATTTTTCTTTAACATGAATTACTGCTAGATCTGTTTTCATTATGTCATCCACTTTTAAGAATGGTAGTCTCTCGTATTCAATATGCTCTAATCCTAAAATTTCATCGGTTATTTGTTGGGTACTTATTAATCCTTGCAGTCTGTATTTTACATCCAGAACAGGAATAGATGAGTATCCAGTTTTAGTTAATACTAACAACGCGTGCTCCGCATTATTACCTAATTGGACATGCGCTACTTTCTCCGCAGAGATGATATAATCCTCAATCGGAATTTGTAAAAAGTCTTTGTTGCTTACAGATAACATTCGCATTCTACTCCTTTGTTTGTTTTCATTTTATGAAAACATAACCTATATAACTATAATATCATATGCAAGGAATAAAAAACTATGGAATCGCTTACAAACTGTTTATATATTTTTAGAATGGAAATTGATTCAACCACTGCCCCCCATCTAATGTTACGATTTCACCATTCATATAAGAAGCCTTTTCAGACAAGATAAACGTTGCAAGTTCGGCAATTTCCTCAGGTTTGCCAAGTCGTCCTAGTGGCACCGATTTAAGCGTTCTTTTCGCAGCTTCCTCTGACTCCCAAAGTTTATCGGCTCCACCTGTACGTTCAATGGGACCTGGGGCAATACCGTTCACTCTAATTCCATATTTTCTACCCCACTCTACTGCAAGAGTTCTTGTAAGAGACATAACTCCGGCTTTTGCTGCCGCTGAATGAGCTATGCCTGCTCCAGCTCCCCATGCATAGGTAGCAAGCATATTTAATATAGAACCTTTCGTGCCTTTTTGAATCCAATAGTTGCCAACTGCATGTGAACAATAGAATGTTCCATTTAACACAATATCAATTACTGTCTTCCAACCATTTGGAGAAAGTTTTTCTGTTTCTACAATAAAGTTCCCTGCTGCATTATTTACTAAACCATCTATTTGACCATATTTCTTATCAGTAAACTCGATCATTGCCTCCACATGTTCGGGATTGCGTACATCCATTTGAAAAGTAGTAATTGTAGTCCCATTTGCTTCAATTTCTCTTTTGGCAATTTCCAACCTTTCTAACTCTCGGCCAGTTATTACAACGTTTGCCCCTTCAGAAACAAATTTCATTGCCATATACTTTCCCATTCCATTTGATCCACCAGTAACTATTATTGTTTTACCTTTCAACATCAATCCACACCCCTTATAAATTGAATGAACATTCACTCAATATTTTATCACACCATTTATAGAAAAGCCGTAAATCTCTTAAAAGAAATTTACGGCTTTGTAATTTACATATAAATTGCGTCAATTGCATCGATTGGTACTGGACGACTAAAATAATAACCCTGGGCTTTTTGACAATTTGCTTCTCTTAAGATTTCTACTTGTTTGTCCTTTTCAACTCCTTCAGCAATAACTTCCATTCCTAAGCTATGGGCAAGCTGAATTATTGTAGTTGCAATGGCTGCATTTTTTTCATCTATTTCAATATCTTTAATAAATGATTGATCAATTTTAATAATATCAATCGGATATTTTTTTAAATAGCTCAATGAAGAGTATCCAGTGCCAAAATCATCAATAGATATTATTACACCAATATCCTTCAACTCTTTTAACATAGTAAAAGTATCTTGCATATCAGTCATTGCACTTTCCGTAATTTCTACTTCCAATGAATTAGGACTAAGTTGATATTTATTAAGTTTTTCTCGAATTTTTAAAGCAAAATTCTCTTGTTTAAATTGTTTTGGTGAAATATTAACAGCGATACGAACAGGACGATACCCCTTATTTTGCCAACATTTTAATTGCTTACAGACTTCATCTAATACCCAATCCCCAATTTGCATAATAATACCCGATTCTTCAGCAAGCGGAATAAACTGCAAAGGTTTCACGTATCCAAACTTTCTATTATTCCAACGAAGTAAAGCTTCAAAGGAATTAATTTCCCCTGTCACTAAATTTACTTGTGGCTGAAAATGGATAGAAAGTTCTTCTTTTTCAATTGCTCTTCTTAAATGAGACTCCATTAATACTTCATTTGGAAAAGACAGGTTCATTTGTTCTTGGTAGAAACGGTAATGTGCTCTTCCTCTATCTTTAGCAACATATAAAGCTTGATCGGCTTTAATGAGTAACTCATCCATCTTTTTACCGTCATATGGGAACATAGAAATTCCGATGGATGCAGTAACAAAATACTCTTGGTGATCCAAGAAGATTGGTTTCGAAAGTTCTTTTAAAATATTCTCTGCAAACAAACTTGTTTCTTCTCGCGATTTCCCCTTCAAAATATATACGAATTCATCTCCACTTTGCCTGTATAAATTATTTGACTTGTCTATGTATGGAATAAGTCTATCTGCAATTTTCTTCAAGAACTCATCGCCATAATTAAATCCAAGAGATTCATTGATCAGCTTGAAACGATCTAAGTCAATACGTAAAATCGCTATTTCATTTGTTAAACCATCTTCTTGGATTAATATTTCACGTAAATGCTCTTTTAAAGCTCGACGATTCCATAAACCAGTTAAATGGTCGTGATAAGCTAAAAAATATAGTTGATCCTTTTCTTCAGAGTTGATTGTCGTATCTCTTAGAACTAAATGAAATTCCTTAACATTATCTTGATGTTGAACTGGTATTGCTTTCAAATATAGATGTAAAAAATGACCTTTTTCATGTTGAATGAGACAATTTTGCATTTCGCTAGCGTAACCACTTAACGACTGCTTCATCATAATTTTAAAATTTCTCACAGAGTTTTCCTCAATCAATTGCTCAATTGAATGTTTTAACAGTCTTTCCAAACTATAACCTAAAATTTTTAAAGCTATCGAATTGGAATATTGAATAATCCCTTTTTGATCAATTAACAAAACGGGATCTGTGTTATTATCTAACAAAGAATAGTATTTTTCTTTTATATTTGTTAAAGCGAGTTTTTCCTTTTCACTTTCCGTCCTATTGTTCATTGTTATTCCAAATACTTCAGTTGCTTTATCTTGAAATGAGACAATTGTAATATCAAAAATATATAAACTATTTTGATAAATAATAGGAATATTATAAAACGTATTTTGTTTTTCAACTAAAGAAATATTTATTAATAGGTACAACTCATTCCAAACTTCCTCTGAAAAAAATTGTTGTGAGCTTTGAATAGTGTTAGTAAAAAAATTTGCAGCCGCATTATTAACGTATATAATAGAGAACTCATTTTTTGGATTTTTTCCAATTAATAAAGTATATAAAAACGAATTTTCGTGTATTAGATCAACTAAGTTATTGTGAATAGCAAGACCTCTTTTGTCTGAATTGTACATATAGTCCTCCAATACATAGTTCGTACGGTAAAAATATAAAAGTTTACTTCATATTATTTTATCGACAAAATTCTTTATAACTTTAGCTTAATGCGACTTAGTATATTTTCATATAATTATTTGATATTTGTATACTATTTCACTGAAAATTGGTATGATATTCTAAATACTAATCTTATTAGGTGGGATTTCATGATAAGGACAACAGATGAAGAACGTATTGCTACGGCAATATATACCGTTAATCGTCATGCAAAAACAGCAATTGATAACAAACCACTATATGAATTAAAAAAATTAGCTCTTCAAAAAATGTTAAAAGAAAACAAAGCAAAAAAAGTAGGTCTTCACTTTGTCCGTAATCCCAAGTTTAGTCAGCAGCAATCCTCTGTATTAATCCAATGTGCTGACTATTTTTTCCATGTCATTCCAGTAAAAGAAGATTTTAAAAACCTACCTCACCTTGGCCATTTAGACGACACCTATCGAAATCCTATTCGAAAAATGAATTTACGTATGGCTAAGCAATTACTTTCTGATTATATAGGACCTCAACCGCTCATTAGGAAAACCACTACTCAATCTCCTATGTATACAAAGAAATTTTCCAGAACTAACAGTAAAGCAAATCAATCATATTTAGACCGATGAGTGAAGAATTTATTCGTCATTTTCAATAGATAAAAAAAGAATTCGAGAATGTCTAACATTCCCGAATTCTTTTTTATTCTCTGCTTGTTTTGACTTTCTGACAACATCGAAGAACACACCATGATAATTTAGAAAAGAAATGGGTTTGTCGAAAAAGTAAGAAAAACGCAAGCGTCCTTTAAGTACAAAACCTATTTCAATCGTTTCCAGAGGGCTTTGGATAATCTCGAGCTATATCATTACCGAAGGCTATAGAAGAGGCAGGTAATCTTATGGCTATCGTCTGTCCGTCGCTCTCCTCCGACTTTAGAAATACGTTTAAACCCTTTTTGGATAATGAAAGAAAAGATCCTTTCATACTCATACAGGAAACTCCCGAAGATACAATTTCGGGAGTTATTTTCATTCTTTATTCGATGTATGCTTCCTATTTTTCACCAGCGTATTCCTACATATAAGTTTACCTTTAGTTGATTGGAGTTGAAGGCGGGGACTCTTAGGGAATTGCAAGCAAATCAAGACCCTGGACTGAGCGTTCAATTGTTTAAAGGCTAAGCGCTACATCGTTTAGCAACGCCTATAGAAGTTATTCTTGACTAGTGGTAAGAAAGCGTCCGCCTCCAGCGGAAATCAACCTGTTCATGGCAGAAACTTATTCTGTAAAAAAACTAGCGTGAAATAGTTATATTTCACGCTAGTTTTTATAAAATAAATTGATCAATTTTTAATACTAACTCTGCAATTTCTGGTTTACTAATTTGGTCTTCTGCCCCTACTTGATCGCCCTTATGTCGAAGATCTTCTGTTATTAAACTAGAGAATATTAGAACAGGCAGTTTAGATAAATTACCACTTTCCTTTACTTTTCTAGTTAAAGTATGTCCATCCATTTGTGGCATTTCAATATCAGTAACTATCATTTGGACATGTTCCGAAACATCTGGCGACACTTTTTCTAGGCTTTCAAGATAATCTAATGCATCTTTTCCATTTTCAAAAAAATCTAAGTTTATGTAACCAGCCTCATTTAATGTATCATGTAAAAGTTTTCTTAGAAGCGGTGAATCTTCAGCAATAACAATCTTCTTATTTGAACGCTCTCGATTTCCAAGCTTTTTTATTGAATTCACATTAATACCCGATTCTGGATTTATATCTACAATGATGCGCTCAAAATCTAGTAATAGAATCATTTCATCGTCTCGTTTTATAACACCAATTACATGAGAAGAACTCCCTTGATATATATCAGAAGGCTTCTCAATTTGATCCCATGAGATACGATGAATTTGTGTTACATTATCTACATGAAAAACGACTCTTTGTTTGTTAAATTCCGCAACAATATATTTTTCCTGTTCATTTCTAACTACTACAGGTAGTCCTAAAACCTTCGCCATACTAACTACTGGAAGAACTTCTCCACGAAGTTGAACAATTCCCTCCACATGTGGATGTGCATGTGGAACAAATGTAACTGTAATTGGCTGAATTATTTCTTTTACTTTAATAACATTTATACCAAATTTATTAGAACTTACTTGAAATTCTACTATTTCTAATTCATTTGTTCCGCTTTCAAGTAAAATACCTTTATGATCATTCACACGAATCGCCCTTTCCTGCCCATTGATTTGTATCTATTGTATCATAAAGTAGTAATTATCCCCTATATCATTCGTATGATTTTATTAATGTTTGTGTACCATTATCCTCGTATCCATGTGCTACTAATTCATCATACATAGATTTTGTAAGCTGTAATCCAGGAAGTTGTAAATTCATCTTTTCTGCTTCATCTAATGCAATCTTCATATCTTTCACAAAATGTTTAATATAAAAACCAGGTTCAAAGTTTCCAGCTATCATTCGAGGAGCTAAATTACTCAATGACCAAGAACCTGCTGCTCCTGTTGATATGGAACGTAACACTTGGTCCAAATCTAATCCTGCTTTTTTTCCGTAGGCAAGTGCTTCGCAAACACCAATCATTCCTGTCGCTATCGTAATTTGGTTACACATTTTCGTATGTTGACCCGCACCCGATGGTCCTTGGTACAAAATTGTTTCGCCAAAGAGACTCAAAACAGGAAACACTTGATCGAATGTTTCTTTATCTCCGCCGCACATTATAGAAAGCTTTCCTGATCGGGCACCAATATCTCCACCCGAAACTGGTGCATCGAGGGCAAGCATTCCTCTTTCTTTCGCTGATTTATCAATTTTTTGAGCAAGTGTCGGTGTAGAGGTAGTCATATCTATTACAACTAATCCTTTATTGTCTGCTCCTAAAATACCATTCTCACCAAAATATATTTCCTCGACGTCGTGTGGGTACCCAACCATAGTAAATAAAATTTGAGCGTTTTTAGCTACCTCATGTGGCGAACTTGCCCAAGTTGCACCTATAGAAACAAGTTCTTCAGCTTTTTCTTTCGTTCTCGTGTATATAGCTAGTTCATGACCCGCTTTCAATAAATGCTTAACTAAACTTTTCCCCATAACTCCAGTACCAATAAAACCTATTTTTAAATGCTCTGACATGTATATTCCCCCAGAAGTATTTTTTATATCTATAGTGTACCAAAAAAAGAGGATCACCCAAATATTTTTGGGTAATCCTTAAAAAGGGGGAAATGAGAATGTTGCTGTGTTCTATATTAATATGCCCCGTTTACTTATTCTTTAAACATCTTTTTCAATAAAAAAATTATTTTTTGTTTCATTTAAGGTCCCCAAAAATAGTTCCGCTTTCTCAGCACTAATCGATTGTTTTCCATACCTCACTTCTTCGTATATTTGAAAAAAGTCATCTTCTACTTTCCATCCCATTCTTTTAAACCATTCTCTTACTGTTTCACTTTTATTTCTCTCTATTTCAAATGACCGAGCTTCCATTTCAAACGCTAAATACTTTTCACGCAAAAGTGATGTTTCAACTTTGTATAAGGAGTTTGATTGGCTCTTTTGTTTTTCTTCTTCATTTAATTGACTGTTATCATAATCAATTTCAATTTGCTCGACTTCGAATTTGTCTGGTTTATTTTTTAGCAAATATCGTATGAAAAATAAAACTACAATTACAGCTAGTCCAAAATATATCCATTCGAAAGGGAAATGTATGGTAGTTTCGTTAACAATAATATCTTTTGTCTCAAGTTTACCTAGCTCCCCTACCTCTGTTTGGTTGTCCTCTTCCATTTCTCTAATTTGGAACATATCAATCAAACCTTCCATATAACCCATTAGAGGTCCAAAAGGGATGAGTACTACATGGAGGATAGCTACAAACAGAACATCAAACATTTTACGCAATATTGGAGCTAAGAAATAAATAAAAACAGAAATACATGTCATCGTAACGATACTAACAATATAAACACCTGCTAATTTCATTATTGGAAGAGAATTTTGCTTGTCCGTGTTTATCAAAACAGAGAATAATCGTATCCCAACAAATAGAGCAATACCTGTTAAGAACACTGTATAAAGAAGGAAACGATACCCTTCATATCCTAAAATAAAACAAATAAAATGAATCAAAAGAAAAAAAGCGATAAATAGGAGTGAAAAGCTACTATCTGTAGTTTGCATATTTTGAATTGTATTAAATCTTGCTTGAATTCGCCATATCGAAAAGGCGACAGCTAGTATAAACAACCAAAAAGGAGCTCCAAAAAGGAAAAGGATTAACAAAGTTATCGTAGGGATAATAAACGGAATAACCATATTTGGGCCTGTTTTTCTGAAAATAAACAAGCTAGCAACAGCAATGACTAATTGTAGTCCAATCCAAATAAAAGGTAAGACTTTAATTGTTTCATTGGAAATCAATACAAAAACCAATGCAATGATCCATATATCTCTCATATAGTTTCCAAATGACTGTACTTGAATATTAATATTGCGGATGGAAGTATTCACTAAGCGCTCCCCCCTTCTCCTATAACTGTGGGGTATAAAACGTTTGTACGTTGCTCCCAAGGGCTTAGGTAAGGTAAAAACTTCACTAGGTCATGTGTCATTATATACACTGCAACAGGAAGCTCTTCATGTGAATCAATGAAATTAATTATCTTTTCAAATGGAATAAGAATATCACTTACAGACAAGATGGATAGAATTTCTAGTGCTTGTATCCGATGCGCATCTCCACTACCAATAGGTAAATAAACAAAAGGAATTTTTCCAAAGGTTCGTATATTGATTGCAAAAGAGAAAGGTATATCTTTTTTATAACAAGCGTCTATATGAGAAGCGAGCCACTCGATTTTTTCTTCAAAATCTGCAACTACACTAAATTGTTCCTTAAGATTTACAACAAATAGAACGGAGACATTTGCTACTTTCGTAAAAATTTTCGTTTGTAGCTCTTGTGTCTTAGCACTAGCTTTCCAGTGAATATGATGGAATTGGTCCCCCGGCTCATATTGTCTTGTTCCTACTGGAAAAAAAGGATCATCAAATAAAGATGAATTTAATTCTAAATGTCCTTGCTTAAACTTTGATGGCATAAGCTCTTCATTAATGGTATAGATTTGTGGAAAAACAATTGCATCCATTAAAATAAATGACTTGAAACTAAGCATTATTGATCCATCCGTTAAAGGATGCGGAATTTGAAGTTCAATTTCTTTAATCCTAGCGAGACCTCTATGAACACCTTTTATAGGAATTTTTAAAGTTACTCGCTTTTTATATCCAATCGAAAAAGGTACTTGTACTTCATGAAAACCACCAACTGATACATGCTGAATACCATTTGGTGATATATCATTCTGAAAAGAGATTAATAGAGTAGCATTCCAAATAGGCAAACCTTTATTTTGGAAAGTTAGTACTATATTAGAAGCTGTATCTTTCATTAAACGCACTCTTTTTTTTTCATTTAACAGCTCTAATTTCTCTCCAACTTTTCGAGAGTAATAAACTTGCACAAGAGCAATGATTAGTAAAAACGAAATAACCGATAAAAAGACATATTGCTTTAAGAGAAAACTAAGGAAAAATATGATAACTAATATATTTACATATATTTTCGTATACCTCAGATCGATATCTTGCCGCTTCCAATTCATCGAATATATGCCTCTACTGGAACTTCAATCTCACTTACTAAATCTCTCATAACTTCTGCTAGGTTATGAATGAGCATTCCTTGCGAAGAAAGCTTCATACGATGTAAACACACTGGTTCTATAACATTCTTCACATCATCCGGTGTTACGTACATTCTATCGTTTATAAAAGCGGATGCTTTAGCTGCTTGCAATAGCGCAAGAGAAGCTCGACTACTTAAGCCTAATTCAATATATGGGTGGTTTCTCGTTCTATGTACAATTTGAATGATATACGTCATGATATCGTCATGCACAGCTACTTCCTTTACTTTCTCAGACCATTCTTCAATTTGTTCTAACGTCACTATTTTTTTAGATTTTACCTCTCCAGGTGAACGACCAAATTGTTGAAGTATAACCCTTTCTTCTTCCAGTGATGGATAATCGATTGCTATTTTAAATAAAAATCGGTCTAATTGTGCTGCAGGAAGTGGAAAAGTCCCTTGTTGTGACTCTACAGGATTTTGAGTAGCTATAACCATAAAAGGAGAACGTAATTTTATTGTTTCTCCATCGATTGTAACTTGTTTTTCCTCCATTGCTTCCAGTAAACTCGACTGTGTTCTTGGCGTAGCCCGATTTATCTCGTCTGCGAGCAGTATATTACTCATTACCGGTCCAACCCTAAGTACAAATTCTTGTTTTTGTGGATGAAAATAGCTAATTCCAGTTACATCGGATGGTAAAACATCTGGAGTAAATTGTAGTCGCTTAAATTCTCCTTGAATTGCTTCAGCAAATGACTTAGCCATCATTGTTTTACCAGAACCAGGTACGCTTTCTAAAAGTACATGCCCTTGTACTATAAGACCCATTAGCATTAATTTAATTTCCTTTTTCCTTCCAACAATAGCTTTGTTCAATTCCTCTTGAAGCAACGAAATACCACTCATAACCACTTCTCCCTTTATAAGTCAATCTATCTTTGCTTTAATCGTATCACAATTATCTAAATATTGAAACTCATTTAAAAGCTGATCCAACTCTTCACTTAAACGAATTGTTTCTTGATTGGAAACTCCATTTTCAGTAGCAGACTGTATCATTTTTTCTCTCGTATATTCTACTCGCTTCAAAATAGATTCTAGCATATAGAATCGCTCCTTTAACAATATATACATTCTTTTCAGTATACCTTTTGCATGAAGTTTTAAACCGAGAACTTCTCGACAATTTTAGACAATTTAACTTCTTGGGATTTTTAAATAAGTAAATACCACTTGAGCACCTTGCATTGCATTTCCAGAAAAATGTTTAAAATCTTCTCTTTTGATCAATACTTCTCGAAAAGCAAGAAAATCATTTTTTGCAATTTCTAATGTTTGAATTTCTCCACTTTTAAGTTGCTCTAACATTTCTTCATATGTTTTCATCTAATCATTCCTTTCTTTTATTGAATGATGTATTATTTTAATGCTTTTGACTAAAATACTTTACGAATACCTTTTTTTAGGGCAAACTGTAATGTAATAAGTTCTAAAAAGGGGAGGGACAGTCTGTGAAAGTTGCAGAAGTTGGTAATATAATAGAATTTAGTGATGGTCTTCAAGGTATTGTTGAAAAAGTTAACGAAAACTCTGTTATAGTAAATTTAACATTTATGGAGAACTTTGATGAACTCGAAATAGAAGAAAAAACGGTAGTAAATCATAAACGTTATAAAATATTATATAGCAATGAAGATTAAACGTCATGCCGTTCCTCTTTCATAGATGAACGGTATTTTACATAATTGTTAGGATGTGTTTTTTTATGAATAGTCAGATACTAGTTAGATTAATACTGTCTTTGTTTTTTGCTTACTTATTCACTTGGATATCATTTTCAAATGAGAAAGAATTTTGGTACTTTTACACTTTTACGATCCTTTTCCTCATGTCTATTGCTTATTTTTATACTAAAATTAAAGACGAGGTCAAAACGCTTTCTTATATTTTTTGGGGTTTAATTTATGGAACGCTTATATATGCTATTATAGCATTTGGTTACAAATTAATCCATATATTGCCTATAATTTCAGCTTCAGGTATAAATGATTTTATTACCAAATTTGCTCCATCTTCTATTTCACAATATGTATTCCTTTTCATTCTTATCGCACCAGGAGAAGAATTATTTTGGAGGGGTTATATTCAACAACAATTAAAGAATTGGTTTAAACCTTTTTATGCTGTTGTTATCAGTTCTGCATTATTTAGTCTTTCTTTAGTTTTTAGCGGATTTGGGTTAGGAATTTTAGGTGCTTTCGTTGTAGGTATCCTTTTTGGTCTTTTATATGAATGGAAAAAAAGTATGCAACTTATCATATTGGCACATATAACCATGTTAGTATTATTATTTTTAGTGTTTCCACTTATATGAAACATTTATCTACTTTTCTCGTCTATTTAGAAAAGAGATAGTCGCATAATTTGTGGCAATCTTGCTCAGGTGTCTATTAGTATTTGAGCCTTGAAGCTAGACATCATTTTTTGGAAAAGTTATACTAGTTAATCATTAAAAAGGAGATGAATGATCATGAAAAAAATAAACTCATTACTTTCCATTCTATTAATTACTGTATTATTAGCTGCATGCGGTACAACTACAGGAAACGAAAAAGCCAATCAACCTGACAGTGAAATTAAGAATGCAGAACAAACAGAAGCAGCAGGAAATACAACGGAGACAAAAGAAGAACTTAAAGGAACTTCAGCTAAAAGTGAAAGCCAAAACTATTCTGTTACACTGATGGATGGGTTTGAATTAACTGGAGAAGAGCCAAATAAAGATATGATTTTTAACACCGAAAACGATGCACAATCCATGAGAATTGAAACATTCGATTCTCATGAGGTCAACTTAGATGAAGTTACGAATAATTTAGTAGACATTCTTAAGGCATCCAATGAAAATGGGAAATTGGTAGAAATTTCTGATGAAGATCAACTTCCTAAAAACGAAGGTATTAAAGAAGTTAAGGGTTATCAAATAGATACACCTGAAGGTATGGTTTCAGGATATACATTTGAACGAGAAGGATTAATTATAAAACTTACTGTATTTGATACAAATGAAAATCCTGCTTTAGATAAGTTCGTTAAAATGGCAGAAACAATTAAGAAAAGCGCAAGCGCACTTTAACTGCATCTTGTCTTCCCTAATTCCTGAGTACTTTGGACGAAACATTTGCTCCTGCGGTTACTCGTCGCAGAAAAATATTGGCTACACTATTACCGTTAGAATTATGGATCGAGAAGTGACTGCTTCACTTCTCGATCCATTTTTTCTGTAACCTTGTGGCGGATGCTTGTCCGTCGCCCTCTTAGAATTTGTGAGGTCATGATGCGTTTAGTTGGGATAATGAGAGAAAAATACTTTTCTAATTTTAAAAGCGGATTTCTTCACAAATAATAAAACAAGCTTCTAACGTAAAACAGCGTTGGAAGCTTGTTTTATTAGCTTGAAAGATCTTTAATAGATAGTCCAAGCTTCTTTACTAACTCAATTACTACTTGCTTTTCTTCATTGGACAAGGCGCTCATTAGCTCAACCAGTTGCTCTTCATGTCTAGGAAAAAGTTCATTCATGAAAGTAGTACCTGCTGTTGTAATTTCCGCAAAAGTGACACGGCGATCTGTCTCGCTTGAAACTCTACAAATATAGCCCCTAGCCTCTAACTTGTCTACTACATAGGTAATAGAACCGCTCGCTAATAAAATTTTATTACCGATTTGTTGAAGTGGCTGTTTTCCTTTATGATATAAAAGTTCTAAAACTGCGAATTCTGTAGGATTTAGTCCATTTTCTTGAAAAAAATAATTTGTACTTTCATGAATTACTTTATGTGCTCTTGATAAAACAATAAATAACTTTAACGCAGCGTTCGATTGTTCATTTGACATTTATCGTCATCCTCACCTAGATATAATACATTAACAACTATTATATAGGTCATACATTCAAATTGTCAAAATAGGTTTATTTTGTACTTTACTAGGTAGAATAAATTTAAAAACGGTTCCTTTTCCAACAGAACTATCGACTTCTATGGTTCCACCATGTGATTCAATTACTTTGTAAATGTGTGGTAAACCAAGACCTGTCCCTCCTGTTTTTGTGGAAAAAAAAGGATTGAAAATTTTTTCTAAATTCTTTTCTTCTATTCCATACCCGTGATCTTCTACGGAAACACATAAGAATGAATTATCTTGTATGTCTATTTCCTCAGAAATGTTCACATTAATATTACCACCCATCGGCATTGCTTCGATTGCATTTTTAATAGCATTTATAAAAACTTGTTTCAATTGGTTCCGATCACCTAAAATTTCGCTTTCCTTTGTAACTCCGTAATTTATAGATAAATTGATATTTTTCAATAGAGCCTGGGGTGCCATAAAATTAACAACTTCATGAATCAAGTCCCTCATCTCAAAATTATAAAATTTATAATTTGTCGGCTTTGAAACTTGTAAAAATTCTGTTAAAATTTCTTCCATTCGCTGTAATTCATCATTAATAACTGCTAAGTATCTTTTACCGTCCTCATTTGCTGTTTTATAAAGCAGCTGAGTAAAACCCTTTAAGGAAGTCATTGGATTACGAATTTCATGTGCAATGCTCGCTGCTAGTTGCCCAAGTGTACTAAGTGATTCGCTATGATCTAATCTTTTTTTCATACTCATCTTTTCCGATTCATCATGAACCTCAGTTAAATATAATTTAGTATCTTTCTGTTTAGATACCCTAATTCGTATATACTTTAATTCACCTAAGTTATCTTGAATCTCACTAAAAAGCTCAGCTTTTCCATCCCTAAGTAAAGCTTGGATAAAAGTTTTTTTATCCTCAAAACTTTTCTTTAACTTTTCTAATAGTCGAAGAGCATTCATACCACATAATTCGCTTCTACTTATTTGAAGCATTTCTTCTATAGTAGTATTAACCTCTAAAATTATCCCTTTTTCATTGATGAAAATAAGCCCGGATGAATAAAACTGAAAGACATGTTCAAACTTTTTTTTATATTTGTACTCAGCTAGCACCAATACCACCAAACCTCTCCTTGCGATTGAAAAACCATCTCCATAAAAAGAAAAATAATTAATGGAGTAAAACTCAATTAATAAATAATAGATTAAATTTTTCATCAACTAATTCAAATGTTTGTTAATTCTGATTATTTCATAACCTTTTTGAGAAAGAAATGATTCCATTTTCCTATATTGTCGACAACTATATTCATTGTTACAATATATATACGTAAAAAAGGAGTTTAAAAAATGAATATAATACTAACTACACTAAATGCAAAATACATTCATACAAATTTAGCTTTGCGCTGCCTAAAAGCCTATGCTGAACCTGAATATTCCCCCCTCATTACTGAATATACAATAAAAGATCCAGCTTTTAATATTGTTGCTGACTTATATCAGAAAAAACCTGATATTGTAGGATTTAGCTGTTACATTTGGAATATCGAAGAAACTATTAGGGTCATAAAGATACTAAAGACTGTAGATCCCTCTGTAACAATCATTTTAGGAGGACCAGAAGTTTCTTATGATACAAATGTATGGTTAAAACAAGTCAAAGAGATAGATTATATTGTTGTTGGAGAAGGAGAACATTCTTTTAAAGAGTTATTAAACTTCTTACATAAAAAACAATCCATAAAAGATGTTCCTGGAGTAGCATATGTACAAGACGACAAATTTATTCTAAATGCGCTACCACCAAAATTAGATTTAAGAGAATCACCAACACCTTTCCGTTTTGCCGAAGATATTCCTAATCTGTCGAAACGTATCGTTTACATTGAAACTAGTCGTGGTTGTCCTTTCTCCTGTCAATTTTGTCTCTCTTCCATCGAAGTGGGAGTACGTTATTTCAATAGAGATAAAGTAAAAGAAGACATTCGCTTTTTGATGAATAACGGAGCGAAAACGATAAAATTTGTAGATCGAACATTTAATATTAGTAGAAGTTATGCAATGGAGATGTTTCAATTTTTAATTGATGAACATTTACCAGGTGTTGTATTTCAATTTGAAATAACTGCTGATATTATGCGACCAGAAGTAATAGAATTTTTAAATGAAAATGCTCCGGCAGGACTATTCCGTTTTGAAATTGGTGTTCAATCTACAAATGATCTGACCAACGAACTTGTAAAACGTAGACAAAATTTTGAGAAGTTAAAACGAACTGTGACAATGGTCAAAAGTGGAGGAAAAATTGATCAGCATCTCGATTTAATCGCTGGTCTACCAGAAGAAGATTATAGTTCCTTTAGACGAACTTTTAATGAAGTATTTGAAATGCGTCCAGAAGAATTACAACTTGGCTTTTTAAAATTACTAAGAGGAACTGGATTGCGTGTAGAGGCCGAAAAATACGGTTATGTATATGTGGATCAAGCACCGTATGAAATATTCTCTAATAATGTATTAACATTTGATGATATTCTTCGCATAAAACAAGTGGAAGATGTATTAGAAAAATATTGGAATGCTCACAGAATGGATCGTACACTTGAGTATTTATTCGAGCACATATTCGATACACCATTCGACTTTTTCCAACAGTTTGGAACGTTCTGGGAAGAACGAAATTGGTCGAAAATTGGTCATCAATTAGAGGATTTATATATAAGATTAAATTCCTTCTTAGCAAATATAGAAAACATCTCATTAGAAGTTGTTCAAAGTGTAATGAAACTAGATTATTTATCCAAGCAAAAGTTTCAGCCCCGTAAACCATGGTGGGAAAATGATATGAATAAAGAAGAGCAATCGTATCATTATAAACAGCTATTAAGTGATCCGTCTATTGCAGGAGTAGAGTTTGCAAACCTACAATTGAACGAACGTGAATTATATAAGCAAACATTTATTACACCTATCTCCATTTGTATAGATTCTTACAAAAAAGGAATAATCCAAGAAAAAGAAGGCTACTTACTAACTACATTTGGAAAAAGCAATGCACCCCATCTTTCTTATATAAAGAAATAAGTAGAAATTGCTTCCCCTCGATAGAGAGAATGCTCTATCCACTCATATTAAGGGAAAGTGCTTTCGAATAATTGGGAATTGCGCGTTCTAGGAATAGTAAAAACTGTCCTTATAAGTAAAATCGAGCTTAAAGTCTAGTGATGGACTTTATGCTCGGTTTTTTTAACCAATAATAACTCGCTCTTTAGGGTAGCGGAATTTTGTTTTATTACTTTTCCCACCTAATGAATATAAAAATGAAATTAAGCCTACACGCCCAATAAACATTAGAACCATAATAATTACTTTTCCTGTATTGGACAGGTCCTCCGTTATTCCAAGAGACATCCCACAAGTTCCGAAAGCTGATGTTATTTCAAAGATTAAAGAAGTAATTGGAACATTTGTTTCAGTAACTGATAATAATATAGTAGCAGCAAATACCATTGCAAATGCTAAAATGATCACTGCAAATGCTCGAAATATGTCGATTAAATGCACTTCACGATTAAAAATTTGCACACTATCTTTTCCTCTAGAAAAATTTATTAGAAATAATACAGCAATAGCAAATGTTGTCGTCCTAATTCCTCCACCGACTGAGCTTGGGGATGCGCCAATAAACATGAGTACACTCATTAAAAAGTTAGTACCTTCCTGAAACTGTGTAACATCTATCGTGGTTAATCCTGCAGAACGTGTAGAAACCGAATGGAATAGAGCGGTAAAGAATTTTTCATGCCACGGCATTCCTTTAAATGAATAGAACATTTCTAGTAAATAAATCATTATGGTGCCAAAGACCAAAAGAATGGCATAAGTTAGTGTTGTAAGTCTTGTAAATAGAGAAAAACGAAATCCTTTATTCTTATTCGATAGAAATTCTTTCACTTCTATTAGAACAGGGAACCCAATAGCTCCAAAAATGATAAGAAAAATTGTAATCATTTGTACAAAATAATCATGATGATAAGGAATTAAGGAATCTCCTGTAATATCAAATCCCGCATTTGTAGTAGCAGATACTGATGTAAAAATACCATGTGTCAAAGCTTCTTTGAACGAATCGTAATATTGGGTAAAATACAAGGTCAACAATGACGCTCCTATTACCTGAAGTAGCAATAATATTTTTACGATTTCTTTAATTAAGTTTACTACTCCGGATATACTGGATTGGTTGTAATCTACCATTATCAGTTGGCGTTCACGAAGTCCAATTTTTTTACCCGAAATTAGCCAAACAAACGTACCTAAAGCCATGATTCCAATACCACCTAATTGCAGTACGAGTATTATCATAAAATATCCAAATACGCTGTATGTTTCAGAAATATTAACCGTTGATAACCCTGTGACACTTACAGCACTTACAGCCGTAAATAAACTATCAATAAAATTAACATGAATTCCCGGCTTGTGAACACCCGGTAATCGAAGAAGTATTACTGAGATTGCGATTGCAATAAAATAATAAGTCACAATCGCTTGGGCTGGAGTAGAATTTAATTTTGTTTTAAGGCGTTTTTTTATCATGGAAGTAATTTCCTTTCGGTGAACGAAGAGACTGTTCCCTCATTGTAAGAAAAAAAAGCATAAAAAGATAGCTAAAACCATCTATCTTTTATGCTTTTCCACTTAAATACTATTTGTAAACTTTTTTGTTTGATACCACACCAAAAATATAACCCAAAAGTGCAATGCCTAATAGAACCGTCCAAAACGTAATCTCCCAAGGAGCTGAGTGTGGGAAATGTTCATCTAATATATGAACTTTTGGATGTGAAAGTGTCAAAACAAGTAGTTTTACTCCAACCCATCCTACGATTAAGAAAGCAGCTGTTTCTAATGAAGGATATTTTTCAAGCAATTGAACAAATTTATGAGCAGCAAAACGCATTATGACTAGCCCAATTACTCCTCCCAAGAACATTACTGCAAATTGCCCACCATTTATTCCCCCAATATGTAATTCACCAAGCTCTGGCAAAGTAACCGCAATAGCTACAGCAGCAAGCATCGAATCAATAGCAAAGGCGATATCAGCTACCTCTACTTTTAATACAGTAAACCAAAAACTTGATCCATTTGATGTTTTCCCATCAAAATTAGGATGAGCTTCTTGTTTATTTTTCGATTTATCATAAATATGTTTTAAAGAAATAAACAGCAAATACGCTGCGCCTAGAGCCTGTACTTGCCACACATTCACTAGGAATGTGATCATAAAAAGTGCCAAAAACCTAAATATAAAAGCTCCCACTAATCCATAGAATAATGCCTTTTTCTGTTTATCCTTTGGTAAGTGTTTTACCATCACAGCCATCACTACTGCATTATCTGCTGCAAGTAAACCTTCCAATCCGACTAATACAAGTAATACCCATCCATACTGAAATAAAATTGCTTCCATTAATATCCTCCTTTTTGCATATAAAAAGACCTTTGCCTTTAAAAAGGCAAAGGTCTCGCTAAGCAATTGAATAATTACTATCATAACCGATGGCAAAAGCCATGTAATGACGACTATGAAATAGGTTTCCCTATAGCTACTCCCCTTTGACATATGTCAAAAGTCTATTTAATTATGTTATTCATTATATCATACTGATTAAAATTATAGAAGTAGAACTATTTATTTGTCTTAGGGAAAATCCTTCTTAAGCACAAGTGCATCTTGGCTTAACTAATTCCTGGGTTCTTTGGACAAAACATTGCCTACACAATTATCGTTAGAGGTATGGATCGTGAAGTGACTGCTTCACGATTCATTTTTTCAGTAATCTTGCGGTGGATGTTTGTCCATGCCTTCTGAAATTATTTGAAGTCAAGGTGCTTTTGGTTTGGATAATGAAAGATATTATCCTGTCCTACTCTTTTTAAAGCGGGCGAAGATACGATTTCGTCCGTGGCTTCACTATTCTATTAATCGATACTACCTATTTTTTCATTGTCCATTTGTTCTATAGATAAGCAAAAGAAAGTACTTCATTTCATTGATTGGGCAAAGCATCTTGACTTTCTTATTTCCCCTAAAAGGCGGCAATCCCTAGAGGATTTGCTACCCCCAGAAAAGTTAATTGGAACTAGCTTTTTTCCTTGTTTCTTTATCAAATAAACTGTAAATAACAGGGACAACATATAAAGTCAAAAATGTGGAACTAATTAATCCTCCAACTACCGTTATTCCCATCGGTTGATTAATCTCGGTTCCTTCTCCTATCCCTAGTGCAAGCGGAACTAGTCCTAAAATGGTCGTTAGAGCCGTCATTAGGATTGGACGAACGCGATCCCTTACGGAGGTTATTATCGCTTCATAAGATCCCATACCAGATGCTTTTCGTTGATTGATATAATCCACTAGGACTATCCCATTGTTTACAACAATACCGACTAATATAAGTATACCGATTACTGCAGAAATACTTATAGGTGTATTTGTTGAAAATAGACCAATGAAAATTCCTATAGTAATAAGGGGGACAGTGAACATAATAACGAAAGGATATTTATATGATTCAAATTGTGCAGCCATTACTATATATACTAAAACTATGGCTAATAATACAGCTAAAATCATATCATTTTTTGCATTATCCAATAATTCTCTATCTCCTCCAAAAGAAATGAGAACATTGTCTGGTAATTTAGCCTTGACAATTGCTTCATCCACCAAATCGGATATTTCACCTAGAGAGTATTGAGATCCATATTTTAGTGTGAACGTAACGGCACCAGTTTGATTTACTCTTCGAATCGTTAAAGGACCTTCTGCTATTTTGATGTTAGCTACATCTTGTAATGTAATATATTGACCGGAAAGAGTTCTTAACTTCAATTTTTTCAGTTGTTCCACACTATTACGGTAAGCTTCATCATATTTCACATAAACCCCGTATACTTCTTCTTGTTCAGAAATAATTTGGGTAGCAAATACACCTCTCGTCACATTGTTTACCATTTGAGCAATCTGAATGGGAGCAAGTCCATATTCTGTTGCTGCATCTTTGTTTACAGTCATTTGTACTTCATCGATAGTTTCTGTTAGATCATTTCTCATACTTGTGATGCCATTAATCTTTTCAACTTGTTTCGAAACTGAATTTACAGCTTTATTCAAATTATCTTTGCTTGCAGATGATAATGTAAACGATAAGGAGTTCGGTGATGAACCTGCAGCCGTCTGCATATTAAAATTTACTTCTACATTCTTTCCTGCTACTTGAATTACTTTTGGTCGGACTTCATCTACAAAAGTGAAAGTAGATCGTTTGCGCTTATCTAATGGAATTAGCTTTACAGATATTTCTGCAATATTCGACTTAGATGTTCCTCTAGATTGTCCTTCTTGGTTTCCTCCAACAAAACTAACATATACTTCTACATCTTTCTCTTTTTGCAATTCCTTCTCAATATTCTTAACAACTTTGTCAGTTGCTGCAAAAGATGCTCCATTTTCGAGCCTTACTGCAATCGTCACAAACCCCTCGTCTGTAGCTGGCAAAAATTCTGTTCCGATGCGGAATAAACCAAACGTTGAAATCGCTAATAAAATAAATGTAATGGAAAGAACTAAAGCACGATGAGACAATGACCATCTAACTGATCTTTCAAAATTATTATATGCTTTCGAACGTCGTCTTCTTGCTTCCAAATCCCCTTTTGGTTTCTTCAGCATTCTACTAGCCATCATAGGAATTACCGTAATTGCCACAACTAACGAAGCAAATAAACTAAACGAAATAGTCAATGCAAATTCCGTGAAAATCTGTCCAATTAAGCCAGAGAGAAATATTACAGGCACGAAAACAGCAACCGTAGTTAAAGTAGAGGCGGTAATAGCTCCCACAACTTCTTTTGTTCCAATATAAGCTGCTTCTCTAGGATTTTTACCTAGCCCTAAATGCCTTTCAATGTTTTCTATTACAACAATTGAATTATCAACTAACATTCCGATACCAAGCGCTAATGCACCAAGTGTCATTATATTTAAGGAAAATCCCGCAAAGAACATCAATACGAATGTTACTATTACAGAATATGGAATAGCTACCCCAATTATAATTGGACTCTTAATCCCTTTTAAAAATACAAACAATATGAGCATCGCTAAAATCCCGCCAGTTAAAAGCGTTGTTCCGATATTATTTATCGCCAATCGAACATAATCCCCTTGGTCAAATAATATATTCGCTTTTACACCGCTATACTCTTTTTTTGACAGTAGCTCGTCCAATGATTGTTTAAATGCTTTTGACACATTGGCTGTATTTGCTTTCGATTCTTGAAAAACAGATAATAAAACGGCAGGTTTGCCATTTGCCCTAGTTTCAGAATTCTGCTCTGGTTCCGTCAGTCGAACCGTTGCAATGTCTGCAATCGTCACCTTTTGACCGTTGAGTGGATTAACAGTAACAACTAGATTTTTAATATCATCGACAGTTGTAAGTGTGCTGACTATTCTTGTTGTTAGCATTTTATTGTCTTCTGTTTCTATAGGATTCCCGGGAAGTGAGATATTATTTGCTTGTATTAGTTGTACAATGTCGTTCTGCGTTAATCCTTTTTCTTCTAACTTATTCTGATTAAGAAGGATTTGCACTTCTTCTACAATCTTACCGGAAACATTTACACTAGCGACTCCTTTTGTGCTAATTAGTTCTTTTTCTAATTTCTCTGCGACTAATCTTATATCTTCATTAGCTTTTGAACCGCTAAGTGACAACTGAATTACAGGAAACTGAGCTGGATCAAACTTTAAAAACTGTGGTTTTGCCGCTCCGTTTGGCATTGGTGTTATGTCAATCCGCTGCATAACATCTAATTCAATTTCATCCATATTCGTGGTCCATTCAAATTCCAATAATATAAAGTTTGCCCCTTCTTGAGAAGTGCTGTTAATGGATTTTATTCCTGGTAATGTACTTAAGGAAGTTTCTAATGGTTTCGTAATTTTCTCACTAACTTCAATTGGATTCGCTCCAGGATAACTTGTAACCACTATTGCGATTGGAGGGTTTAAGTCTGGTATTAAAGTGATGGGAATTTTAAAAAATGAAACACCACCGAGGATGATGATCAAAAACATTATTACTGTGGTGAATACTGGCCTTTTTATGGAGAAATCACTTATTTTCATTTTCGGGGACCACCTTTATATTTGCTATTACTATCATATTCCCCATTAACGAAGAGTTCAAATTTTTAAATAAGTATCTTGTGAAGAGGAGTAGCTATTTTGCGATTTGGGTGTGGGATCTTACGATTCGGAACAATCTTCAGATTCGTTGATGGTTCTTGCGATTTAGTCGCACTACCTTGCGATCATAGTCTATCTTGCGATTTAGGGCAATTTTTCTCCATTTGAGTTTGCCTTTCCATAAGAAATGCGCAAGCGTCCTTTAAGTGCATTTAGTCTTCACTATTTCCAGAGTGCTTTGGACGAAACATTGGCTACACTATTAACGAAGTCTTTTATGGAGGATCTGGAAGTGACTTCGTCACTTCCAGATCCTCTTTTTTCGGTAATCTTATGGCGAATGTTTGTCCGTCGCCCTCTTGAAATTTGCAGAGACAAGGTACATAAAATTTGGATAATGAGAGAATAAATCCTTTCCTATTCTTTTAAAAGCGGACGAAGATGCAATTTCGTCCGCTCAGCACTGCTTTATCAATGGATACTATCTATTCTTTTAGGTTCTACCAACTTTAATCATCTGCCCACTTATTCCTATATACTGTGGACGTGAATAAGTAAAAACATATAGAAAATCCTACTAAATACAGACACCAGAAAGCACTTCAAGTCGTTGTGAATACTGGATGCAATAGCATCTCTTATTCAACAACGATTACAGGATGACATGATCACTACGTTTACTTAACTATTTCTATCCTTTTAGCGATAGCTGGGCTAAATCTTCTTATTCGGTACTACTCACTTAATGAATTGGAGTGAAAGGTGGCGACTCCGGCTGGAGGCCAACAGGATGTTGGTCACGAAGGCGTTGCCACACGATGTGGCGCTCTTAGCCTTCGTTCCTCTAAAGACAGATGAGCGATCACAAACGACGCGAATGCGGAGGGTGATGGCTCATCGCTCACCCCGCGGAACGCGTCCACCTGAAACGGAAATCCGCGGTATTATTTAATTCTTTAAAGTACTATGACACTGGTTTCGAAGGACGATAATCCCATATATTTTCTTAATCTTTTTAAAAAAAGACCACCTTAACTAAAGGCGGTCACTCATCTTAAAGAAGATTATATAATTTAATATGCTCATACTTATCTTGGAACCATCTTGTTGCAAATTCATTCTCAAATAAGAAAACATAATTATCGTAACGATCTCTCACTAGCATACTTCTTGGACCAGTCATCGATTCTTTTACTTCTTCTTCATTTTCTATCCATCGAGCTACTTTTGAACCGATTGGCTCCATTCGTACATCAACATTGTATTCATTTTTCATACGGTGCTCAAACACTTCAAATTGAAGTTGACCAACTGCACCTAAAATTATTTCTTCTGTATGAAGAGTTTTGTAGTATTGAATAGCACCTTCTTGTACTAACTGAAGAATACCTTTATGGAAGTGCTTCGACTTCAATACGTTTTTAGCTGTTACCTTTACAAAAAGTTCGGGTGTAAATTGAGGAAGCTTTTCATAATTAAATGCTTTCTTTCCTCCAACGACTGTATCACCAATTTGATAATTTCCTACATCATATAGACCAATTATATCTCCAGCGACAGCTACATCAACCGTCTCACGATCATCTGCTAGAAACTGTGTGGATTGTGTTACTTTGAAATTTTTCCCAGTACGAGCAAGCGTGATATTCATACCTCTTTCAAATTTACCAGATACGATTCGGACAAAAGCAATACGATCACGGTGAGCCGGATTCATATTCGCTTGAATTTTAAAGATAAACCCTGAGAATTCTTCATTCAATGGATTTACTTCATCCTCATTATCGGTTTTACGAGACTGTGGCGTAGGTGCAAATTGTAAATATGTTTCTAAAAATGTTTGCACTCCAAAATTCGTTAACGCACTACCAAAGAAGACAGGAGTTAAATCTCCTGAAAGTACTTTTTCTTTATCAAAATCATTTCCAGCTTCATCTAAAAGTAAAATATCTTCCATCGCTTGTGTGTAATACGAAGTTTGTTTCATGGAATGATCAACTGCAAGTTCGCCGTTTTCATCTAAAGGAAGATATTTATCTGATTCTTCTACTCGGAATTGTTCAATCCGCTTATTGTAGCGATCATAAATTCCTAAAAATTCTTTTCCCATACCAATTGGCCAGTTCATCGCATATGATTGAATGCCAAGAACCTCTTCTAGCTCTTCCATTAGCTCCAATGGTTCTTTACCTTGTCGGTCAAGTTTATTAATGAATGTGAAAATCGGAATCCCTCTCATACGACAAACTTTAAATAGTTTTAAGGTTTGTGCTTCAATCCCTTTTGCCGCATCAACAATCATAACAGCACTATCAACTGCCATTAATGTTCGATACGTGTCTTCACTAAAATCCTGATGCCCAGGAGTATCTAATATATTTATACGACAATTGTTAAAATCAAATTGCATGACAGAAGAGGTAACCGAAATACCACGCTGCTTTTCTATTTCCATCCAATCCGATGTGGCAAATTTCCCGGATTTTTTCCCTTTAACTGTTCCCGCGTCACGAATCGCTCCACCAAAATATAAAAGCTTTTCTGTAATAGTTGTTTTACCAGCATCCGGATGGGAAATGATTGCAAAGGTTCTTCTTTTTAATATTTCATCTGTTAAATTTAAGTCCATTTATTTTGTATCTCCTTCTTATTTACTTTTTTATCATATGGATTTGAGCACTAAAATACAAGTAAAAAAAGAACCAGCTTCCCGTTTTCTAACGAAATAAATCGCAGAAACGGCTGCTGATTCAACTAGATTTATTAATGTTTTATAAAACCTTTCTAATATCTTATAACATTTTAGAGTTTATATAAGCATATAAAAGTTTTGCAGTTTGTTCTAATGATTCCACATGCGTCCGTTCATATGCATGGGAAGCTTCTATTCCTGGTCCAAATAATGCATGTTTCACATCGTAACCTGCGCGAATAGCAGCCGAAGCATCTGAACCATAATATGGATAAATATCTAACTTATAATCGATATTTTCTTCTTTTGCAAGTTCCACTAATTGACGAGTTAATTCGTAATGGTATGGTCCAGATGAATCTTTCGCACAGATAGACACTGTATATTCGTCGGATGTTTGCCCGTCTCCTATTGCACCCATGTCTACTGCAATATACTCTACTACTTGTTCTGGAACATTCGAGTTACCACCGTAGCCTATTTCCTCATTATTCGAAATATAGAAATGTGTTGTATTTGGAAGAACAATACTATTTTCTTTTATTGACTTAATTAATTGAAGTAATAAAGTAGTACTCGCTTTGTCATCTAAATGTCGAGATTTGATAAAACCAGTTTCTGTTTCTTCAAAACGAGGATCAAAAGAAACAAAGTCTCCAACTTCTATTCCTAACAAACGTGTTCCCTCAGCATTCGTTACTTTTTCATCCACACGAACCTCAATGTTCTGCTCATCTCTTGCCAATCCACTAGCATTTTTATAGACATGCACAGTTGTTTGATGCATAAGAATGGTTCCTCTGATCTTTTTACCGTCAGCCGTATGAATTGTGCAATATTCGCCTTCTACTGCATTCCAATTAAATCCACCAACCATTGTAAGTTTTAATCTTCCACTTGATTTCACTTCTTTTACCATCGCCCCAAGAGTGTCCGTATGGGCGGTAAGTAAACGATGGTTTACATCATCTTTACCAATAATTGTAGCTATTAAAGCCCCTTTATTAGTACGTTTATAAGATACTTGTAAATCTAATAAAATCTTCTCCATAAAGTCCATAATTTCTTTTGTATATCCAGAAGGACTAGGAATTTCAACTAATTGCTTTAACAATAAAACCGTTTCTTCTTTATTAAAAGTAAATGACACTTTACTTCCTCCTTTTATTTACCTCTATATCTTACCAAAAATTATTATTTTCTTATAGAACTAAATGAATTAGTATTAGACACATATATAGACATGAGGTGGAAAATGGAAACCAAGAGTTTTATAAAAGTATTATTTACTTGTTTCCATTTAATTACTTCATAATACATCGAAGAAAAAGGTACGAGACTCCTGTGTAAAAACAACCAGCGAAACCATGGACAAACTTGTACTGCCGAGTCGGCTTAACGGTTCATACGTTGAAAGAGAGGCTCTTTATCTTGTTTGATACTTCCTACTTTCTATATTATAGATAATAGATAATTTACTTGAGAAGACTTCTAACAAGCTTCACTTTGTTTTTATAAGGTGGAAATATAAGATTTACTGGTAGCTTTGTACTTTTTTTCATTATAGACTTTTGATGAGTGAATAAAGTAAAGCTTGCTTCTCCATGATAAGATTGAGTTCCAGAATTTCCAATACCACCAAACGGTAAGAAAGAACTTCCGACATGTGAAAGTGTATCATTTATACATCCCCCACCAAACGAAAATTCCTGTAAAAAATAGTTCTGAGCTCTTTCATTCTCACTAAAAAAATAGGCAGAAAGAGGTTTTGGTAATTTACGGATTTTTCGAATAATGGTTGGTAAATCCGAATACGAAATAATTGGTAATAAAGGCCCGAAAATTTCATCTTCCATTGATGGACTTGAGAAACTTATTCCATCTAATAAAGTTGGTTCAATATATAAATCATTTCTATCAGAATTCCCTCCAAATATAATTTGATCTTTTTCAATTTCGAGAATTTTTTTTAAACGATCGAACTGGCTTTCGTTCACAATTCTTCCTAAATCCAAACTTTCCTGAATCGAATTACTAAAAAATTTATGAATCGTTTGTTTTAAAAGTCCAACAAATTTCTCTTTAACTTTTTCTTCAACTAATACATAGTCTGGTGCTACACATGTTTGACCTGCATTCATTAACTTGCCCCATATAATACGTTTTGCTGCTACTTCTAGATTAGCAGTATGGTCTACAATTGCCGGACTTTTCCCACCAAGTTCGAGTGCTATTGGAGTTAAACGTTCAGAAGCAGCTTTCATCACAATTTTTCCGACTTTAACGCTTCCGGTAAAAAAGATAAAGTCAAAAGGTGCATGGATTAATAACGATGTGACTTCCTTTTCACCTTCAATCACTCGAATGTATCCTGATTCGAATGTTTCTTCAATTATTTTCTTAACAATTTGAGAAGTATGCGGTGTTGCTTCAGAAGGTTTAATTATGGCACAGTTTCCTCCTATTATGGCTCCTAGAAGTGGTTCCATCACTAATTGAAACGGATAATTAAATGGCCCAATTATTAAAACAGTACCGTACGAATCGTTAACAATCCAACTTTTAGATGGCAGTAAAGCTATAGGAGTCTTGACTTGCTTTGGTTCCATCCATTTCTCAAGATTTTTCATCATATAAGATATATTGTCATAGACAAGTCCAATCTCCGTTGTATATGCTTCAAATTCACTTTTTCGCAAATCCTTATAAAGTGCTTGAATAACTTCTTTTTCATATTTTTTTATAGAGTTTTTTAACTTTTGTAGTTGATCTATTCTAAACTTAGCAGTTCTAGTTAATCCTGAATAAAAAAATGTTTGATGTTCCTCAATTAAATCCATTATTTGTTGTGTTGTGAAATCCATAAAAAACATCTCCTTTTCTTTATTAAAAAAATAAATCAACTGTCTAATCTGAATCATACTATTCTTTTTGAGTGTAGGAAAGATACTAGCAATACGGTTTTTATATATTTGTATTAGAAAATACATGAAAGATATGAAATGTGGAAATACTCTTTATGTAGTAAGAAATTCTTTTCTACACTTTTCAATTCATTAGTCTATAAGTATTACTTTGGATGCATGATATTTGATTCATTTTCTCAATACAAGTTTATTGTGAAAACTGAAAAGGGTATATATTGGTCAAATGGACAATGAGAATTTAAAGGAGGAAATGAAGATGACAGAAACAGAAACATGGTGGGAAACTATATTTACAGGTGCATTTGCAATGGGAATAAATAAGGAACGTTTATCGGAATTAGAAGAAGAATCATTTTTATACTTTAAAGAAGAACAAGGCGAAATGGAGAATAATAATTGAATAATTATTCTATATAAATTCAGCTTTTCCACAAAATATAAAGGAAAAGCTGATTTTTTTATTCAATATTTCTCCATAAGTACAATGCTGCATAACTTAGAAATGGAGACCAAGCTTCGAAATGGATTTCTATTTCTTCTTTGGTGGGCTTTTTCTCCAATTTCCAAAGTTGTTTTAATGAGTTTTGGAGTCCTACATCTGCAACTGGAAATAAATTATTTCTACCAAGTCCAAACAGTAAAAAACTTTCCGCTGTCCAAGGACCAATTCCTCTATATGTAGTTAATTTTTTTATAATATTTTCATCCGTTTCTAGACTTAATGCTTCTAAATTTAACTCTCCACACGCTATTGCTTTCGACACCCCTATAATATACTCGGCTTTTCTGGAACTAAATTGCATACTTCGAAGGGTTTCGACATCTATCACTGCTATTTTCTCTGCTGTAGGAAAAAACCATACATCATCCACTCGTTCGCCAAATGTTTGAACAAATCTTGTAGTTAAAGTTCTTGCAAAAGATAAATTCAATTGTTGATGGATGATACTTTTAATTAGATTCGCATATAAAGAATAATCGGTAATAATCGGTGTTCCCACAAATTTGCTAAATAAATTTTTTAAGTTTGTTTTGGAAAAGTGATCATTGACTGATTCTAAACTACGATCAAAATGAAAAATGGATGAAATGCGTTGAATCTGTTCATTCGATTTGATTCCCGAAAGTTGGAATTTAGGTTCAAGAAATGATCCAACACTTTGAATCGTTATTATCGAATCCTCTAAAGGAACTTTTACTAATTGTTTGTTTATATCTACCGTATTTAATGGATCTATAGCTAATCTTGTAATTGCTTCATCAAAACGATAAGCAAAAGGTAATTCAATTGTATGCATCCTCATTTTCTCACCTTTCTATGTTATAAAAATTTTCTAGGTAGCTTACAATCTCTCTTTGATATGATAAATTTAGATTTAAAAAACCCCAAGTATTTAAATAAAAACTTAGGGCTTCTCTTATTTAGTTCTCCTTATGTTCGCGCACCTTTAATATTTGTTTCTGGTGCAGTTTCTTCTGGTGGAATATCTTCAAAGGTTTCATTTGCTTCTTCTAAATCTCTGGTACGATGAGCTAGTCGAGAAGCGGCACATGCTGCAATACTTCCTACTAAGTCATCTAAAAAGGTATGAACTCCACCACCGGTTTTTGTATCCAGTTTTGAAATAATCCCAATTTTATTTTTATCCAAATGTCCAAATGTAGTTACAGCAATACTTCCATACGTATACACTGATCCTAAAGCGATTGTTTCATCTACTCCAAATAATCCTTCGTCTGCTTCTACAATTTGTTGCAATGGTTCTGATAATAGCTTTTTCTCTGCAAGCTCATCTAATTCTACCCCAACAAGAATTGCATGCTGCATTTCCCTTTTTTTCAATACACTTTTAATCGATTCAATACAGTGTTCCAAAGTAAGTCCTTTATTGTATGGAATTTGCATTTCATAAACGATTTTAGCTATTTCTTCAATGGTAACACCTCTCCGAAGTAACGCATCATTAGCAGCCTTCTCTACGGTTCTCGAATGAACTCTTGATGTTTGTCTATCCAAATTGATAATCTCCTTTATTTGAAAGTTTTTCTTTGTTACTTATTCGAGTAACAGTCGCTTTTGAATTCTTAATTGGTGTTCATTATACCTCTGATCATGTATATGTTACAATTTCTATACAACATGATTACTTTCTAGGAGGAACTATATGAACCGTGGAATTGTACAAGATTTGACACTTTTTAGCGAAGCTCTTCAAGAAGAAATGCAACTACTTATTTACTTACCACCAAATTATTCTCCATTATATAAATACAGTGTACTTATCGCAAATGATGGAAAAGACTATTTTCAATTAGGCAGGATTTCTCGTGTAACGGATGAGTTATATGAAGAAAAGGAAATAGAGAATTTAATAATTGTAGGTATTCCTTATAAAAATGTAAATGATCGAAGAGAAAAGTATCATCCAGATGGACAAAAACATCAAGCTTATATAAGGTTCTTGGCACAGGAACTTGTTCCTTACATTGATGCAAATTATCCAACGTATCAAATTGGTATGGGGCGAGCTTTAATTGGAGACTCTCTTGCTGCCACTGTATCATTATTAACAGCACTTCAATATCCTAATACATTTGGAAAAGTTATTTTACATTCTCCAATGATAAATGAATACGTATTGTCTCAAGTTGAAAATCATAAAGAAATACATGGATTTTCTTTATATCATGTAATTGGAAAAGAAGAGACTTCCGTCAAAACAGGTGATGGATTAATTACTGATTTTGTTACACCAAATAGAGAATTGCACAATTTGTTATTAAAAAAAGGATTTTCGACATTTTATGACGAATTAGAAGGAGATCATACTTGGAAGCTATGGCAACCAGATATGAAAAGATCACTCAAAAGAAATTTCAGCTTGTAAATGGTATAATGTTAATGTAATCTGCTATAAAAATAAGAGGAGGTAATGAAAAATGAAATACGGTATTGTTGCTTTCCCATCAAAAAAAGTTCAGGACTTCGCTAATTCTTACAGAAAGCGTTATGACCCGCACTACTCACTGATTACACCTCATATGACAGTTAAAGGTGTATTTGAAGCCGATGAAAATGAAATCAAAACAATTGCTGAAAAAATTGCTGAAGTTGTGAAAGATCATAAACCATTTACATTAAAAACTGCTAAAGTAAGTTCATTTGCTCCTGTAACAAATGCAATTTATTTTAAAGTAGAACCAACTGATGAATTGATGGCTTTACGTGGTGACTTAAATGCCATAGAATTTAACGACACAGAAAATTATGCATTTGTACCCCATATAACAATTGCTCAAAAAATGAATTCTAGTGAACATGATGACATTTATCCACAGTTAAAAATGATTGGAGCGGAATTTGAAGAAGAAATTGATCGACTTCATCTGCTTTATCAACTTGAAGACGGTTCTTGGACTGTTTATGAAACATTTAGATTGTCTGGAGCTGAGTAATAATTGGTTAATGCAAAAATTGTGGAAACAGAGAAAGAATATCAGGATGCTGTATCTATTAGAAGAAAAGTTTTCGTAGAGGAACAAGATGTTCCTCTACATTTAGAACTGGATGAATATGATCAGGAAGCTATTCATTTTGTTGCTTATGATAATGAAATACCATTTGGAGCAGGAAGAATTAGAACGGCAGAACCTTTTATAGGGAAAATAGAACGTGTATGTATTCTTCCCGAATTTCGAGGAAAAAATTTAGGTAATTTAATCATGCAATGTATGGAAGAATATGCCCAATTAAATGGCTACAAGAAGCTCAAATTGAATTCTCAAAGTTATGCCATTCCATTTTATGAGAAAAGAAGCTATTCGATTACATCCCCCGAGTTTTTAGAAGCTGGTATACCACATAGGGCAATGGAGAAGCCCTTGAATTAGATGAAACAAGTGAGATGATTGTATTTTAATCATCTCACTTGTTATATATATTGCTGATGTGTAATAAAAGTTAATATAAAATTGTAACCTTTCTTGTTAGAACAACATATATATAGAGAGAAAGACTTTGAAAAAATGACTTAGATGTTTTATATAGCAATATGTGCACTCAACTAATGTTGGTTGATTCATGTTTTTTTTATTCTTTATCCTATACTAATAGTTATAGGATTGTATTATTATAACATCTGGAAGGTTAATCATTGATAGCATGAGGATTCTTATTATCAACATCTTAAACTCCCTTACTTTTACAAGATTCTTACTAGGGAATAAGGTTTTTTAATAATGGATTCTTTTATTTTTTTCTAAATTTTAATTTGAATTTTGATAACACATACTCTGTAAAATATAAATATGTAGGAAATCAAACTAATTGAAGATTTCCTAACATACCTACTATATATCACTTTTATATTTCGAGATTTAATTTACAAAAACCAATTGTACCCAAAAATATAAAAACGTAAGCGTTACAATTACTGTAAATGGTATGACGATTAATGTAACACTTAAATAGTCTTTCCATGTGATTTTTATCTTATTTTTCCTTAGTATATGCATCCAAATAAGAGAAGCCAGTGTACCAATAGGTAATAGCAATGACCCCATGTCGCTTCCAATAATATTTGCTAGATAGATGGTTTTTAAAGTTATTGGATCTAACCCCATTTTTGTTAAAGTAATCGTTCCTATCATTAAAGCCGGGTGATTATTAAAAAGATTAGAAAGTAGCGATACTAATCCTCCCATGATAAAACTAGCTTGAAATAACCCTTGGTTTACAATTGGTTCACACAATTGCACTAATAATGCTGTAAGGCCAACATTATGCAAGCCATAAATAATCACATACATTGAGAAAGCAAAAATTAGAATGTGCCAAGGAGTCTTCTTCAAAATGTCAACAGGGTTAGTTCGTAGATGGTACCACCTCCAACATAGCAGGACTACAGAGCCAAGAACTGCAACAATTTCAATTGGAATGTTCATATAAGATGCAACAAAAAGTAAACTTCGAGTAACAAAGACGAATAGCAATATCTTTAACATAAATTTAGTTCGTTTTCGTTTTGTTTCAACGGAGATTTTCGTTTTCAATGGATGAAAATTTTTTAAGAAAAAAGATTCTTCTATATCAATAACTGAAACTGGTAATGTTTTTGGTAGTTTTTTCTTTACAACTAAATACATCAAGTAAGACATGAACATTAATCCAAGTGTAGCAGGAACAAACATCATTGCAGTGTGCATCCAAAGTGACATTTCTACAATATTTAAGGCGATTAAGTTAACTATATTACTAACACCAATAGGTGTACTTGAAGCAGTTGCAATTAATGCGCCACTCAATAAATACGGTATTTGTTGATGAGGTTTTATCCCCATGTTTTTTAAAAGCATTATTAATATAGGAGTTGTTATTAATATACTTCCATCGTTATTAAATAATAATGTCATTAAAAAGCATAACAACTGAATATACCAATAGAGTCGGTATCCTGACCCCTTTGCCAAACCTATTATTCTTGCAGCTGCCCAGTTGAAAAAACCAAAACTCTCTAATATAACTGCCATTACAACAGTTGCCATTATAGTAATTGAAGCCCCACCAATTTTACCAGTGATGTCTACAACATCATTTAATGATACAATTCCTGCTAGTAAGATAATTACTGCACCAATTGATGCTGGCCATGCCTCGTTAATTCCTCTTGGTCTCCAAAATATTACCAACATTGTTGTTAGGAACACCAAACTGGCGACTCCAACTTGAAAACTCATACATATACCATTTCCTCTCTTTTTTATGTTTGTCCGTTTCTTTGTATGTATATTCATTTCGAACTACGAGAATCGAGGTGTATGTCCATATACGTGAAAATATATTCTTGTATAAAATAAATCGCCTTCCATAACGGAAAGGCGATTTTATGTATTTGGTTCTTGAGATTAATTTTCAAGAAGCATGAAAAATTCCATGCTTCTATTATTTAGTTTTGAAGAGCTAAATATTAGTTTATACTTTGTGCAGAGTTTTAATATGATCTAAGTTTAGAAACACCGAATGTGATCTTGCTTCTTGAATTTCCATAATATGCTCATGTACATTATTAATTTTTCCTATGTGACCTTTACTACCTCCTAAATTTAATACTACAACTGTATCTTTTAAATTTTCAATTTGGGATTCAAATGTGCTAGCCAACAGTTCATTACTTATCTGTAATGGATGATTTTTGTATTCTATACCATATGGTTTTTCATTTGGAGAATAAGGAATTAGCCACTTTAGATGTTTTATAGAAATATACATCGTCTTATATATAGGAGAAAAAAATTCAAAATAGTTATCCATGATCTGCATTATATAACCATGAAGTGGTTTATCATTTGTTACAAAAATTTCAACATTATTTGCTTTAGCTTGAGTAAGAACTTCTTTTAAAGATAATTCTTCTTTACCTTCATCTCCAATAATACTTGGAAACTCTATAGGTTCAAGAATATCGAATTCAGTTTTACTTCGTACGCTTAAACTTTGAATATGATTTAAAGGGATGTACATAAAATTTGCACCATTAAAAAGTACCAATATGTCACTCCCCAAATCAATAATAGTTCCATTAATTAGTTTCTTTCCTGAAATTTCTATATCAACTACTTCCTTAATAAGGCTTTGAATAATCTTATTCAAGGTCACATCTCCTTTATTTCTAGTTGATGTTCTCTTACCTGATAATACATCTTTGCCGCATGCATCATTAATGAATAATACTGTTTTTCCATCATTTCAGCTTCTTCGTTTGATATTGTTGATTGATGCATTGTATATTTTTTTAGTGTTATAGGTAATTCGCTATGCTCTATATTATTTTTGCTTTGTTTAAACTTCGGATAATGAAAAGAATTTTTTCGAACAGATTGTTGCTCTAACCAAATTAGTTTTTGGGCTTTATTTGCTGCATATTTCATTAATGCAAAATATTGCTTCTCTAACATTTCTCTTTTTTCTTTTACACTTAATTGTTTTACAGGTCTAGGAAGGATTTTTTTTTCAGCAAGCGTTGTTTCTTCATTCAATGACGAATCTTCATCGACATCTTTCTGTTTATTGCTAGTGATATTTTTATTTTTATTAGTTAATTCATTTTCCAAAATTTCTTCGATCTTAGTTAGGTTTCCTTGTTGATCTCGATTTTCACTATTTGAATTGGATTTTTTGGAGATCGGAATTGTAGATTGATCACTATTTAAGGCACTCCAAGCAGTAAGTAGTATTCTTTTTTCTCTGTGCTTTAGTCGAGTATCTCCCTGTATTAATTGCTCTTCTTTCGAAGAACTATTATCTTTTAAAGTTTCTTGTTCTTTTGAATTAATTTTTTGAATAAATTCTTCATTACTCTCTACGGAATCAGATGTATCCAATTGTAATAAATTTTTTTCAATTATTGCAGTGGAATTTGTGATGAGCTCTTCCACGATCATTTCATTATTATAAATGGTAGTTTGTACATCTATCTTTACATCCTCTGTTTCCTCTAGTTGAAAGAAGGCTACCTGATCCACTGGCTCGTCATTATTATGAGTTGAATTCGGGTCAGTACTAATAATGGAGCCAAAATTAGATTCGTGGGGTTCTATATTAACTTTACTATCATCATTAATTGAGGTCTCAATATTACTAATGCCAACTTGTCTCTCTAATTGATGACCTAGTTTTCCCTCCTCCAGTAAAGGGTCGAGCTGCACTTCTAACTCATTGTTCATAGGAAAAACGTAGTCCTGATGAACTTTTTCTTGACTACTTTCCAGGCAATACTCTTTTGTTTCTAATGTTTTATTTATGTTAGCTTTATATATCTGTTGAATATTAAGTTGCTCTTTGTTATTTAGTATATGAATATCATCTATCGATAAATGGCCATAAATATCTGAAATATATGATTTGGGAATAAAAAGTAATTCCTTACTATTAATTAAGATAATGTGATCTTGCAATATCGTAGTTAGAACACCATTTAATGCATCATTTCTTAGACTATTAATGGTGACCCAATTGTATCTTAGAGTTATAAATACATCTGTTAAGTCATTTCTATCGATGTAATCACAAAGTCTTGGAAAAACACGAAACTCTTTAGCATTTTTAGAAAGGGCTTGGATATTATTTATTGACAAATATATTATTTTCCGATTCACTTCAACAACTAGATGGTCTTGTTTGACATCAAACAATATTCCTTCTACAAATTGATTGTCACTCAGATAAATACCTATCTTCATATTCTTATGAGCGCATAATACTCCCCTAAAGTTTTCCCCTAGCAAGATTTGGATCCTCCTTCCTAGAATATTCGTCGCTCATATCCATAAAGCGACGAATGCCTACCTAGCTATTCAGTCTCTTTTTCTCTCTTCTTCACTATTATATTACTTTTCTTCTTTTTCCTTTTTTTCTATTCCTTCTTTATTTTCTTTTCCTTCTTTGTTCTCTTTTCCTTCTTTGTTTTCTTTTCCTTCTTTGTTTTCTTTTCCTTCTTTGTTTTCTTTTCCTTCTTTGTTTTCTTTTCCTTCTTTGTTTTCTTTTCCTTCTTTGTTTTCTTTTTCATTGGACTTCTTGTTTTTAGGTTCCTTTGTTTTTTCAACTTTTACACCATAGCTTATATTACGAATATGGAACAACGAAACCCTAATAATTTCTTCATTTGCTACTATTATTACAAAATCATCCGAAACACAGTCCATAACACCCTCTAGTGTTTCTGGTCCACCACGATTAATTTTTACCCAATGTAGTGTTAATTCATCCAAAATTCCTTTGAAATCATTTGCTTTTATGAAATCAAAGTCTTTTGGAATTTCAAGGTTAAAATCTACTTGATTTTTCGTATTATACGTTAGGCTCTTCACATGCTGTGTATTATAATAAACAATTCCATCATCTTCTGTTAACAAAGTAAAGTGATCATCCGCTGCAGATAATAGCATACCAACACGAGATTCTGGACCACCTCTATCTACCTTAATAACCTTATCTACTAGAGAAAGTAGCATCTTTTTATTCATTTTTCCTAACCCCCTTTTATAGTATCTTAATATTTATATGTAACTTGACTTGTCAAAGCATTGGTTAAACGCCCACATTAATATAATTGTTTAAGCTCTCTTACATTTTGCTGAAATGACTTCAAAAGCAAATAAATATTTCCAAAAAACACTTATTAATTGAACAGAATAACACTATTTTACATAGTCTGTAATAATGACATAACATTATAGAAAGTAGTGAAAAGTTTTGACGGAAAAAGAAAATAACAAAAATGAAAATGAACCGCTTTTGTCGGAAGGTATTCAAAAATCAAAAAAGGGCCATCACCAAAAGAAAAGTAATAATCATAATCTTACTGACTTAACTGAAAAAGAATCATTACACAAGAAAAGTGCTGGCGACAAAAAAGAACCCCCACATAAAAGGGACTCTAATGATAGTGAAAATAATGAAGCTGGTAATAAAAAAGAAATTATCGAAAAAAAGGATAGTCATAAAAAACAAGAGGTAAGTCCTGGCCAAAAAAAATCTGTACCTGAAAGAACCATTGAGGATGAATCCAACAAAAAAGAGAACGTTCATAAAAAAGGCAGTGGTAACAAAAAAAACACTGAGCATAAAAAAACTAGCACTGAAAAGAAGAAATAAATGCTAAAACCTTTTAATTTCCATTAAAATTGTATTAATTTAATATTTTTCGGTCCATCAATCTTATATCAAGGTTGTTGGACCTTTGTTTGTTTGTCTGGAATGTAATACTTTAAATATAAAAAAAATGTCGATGAAAATATCGACATTTTTTAACTAGATATAAAAGTTTATTGTGTTTCCTTTACCGTTAATTTTTGCGATATCAGGTGATAAATTTACTGGATTTGGCTGGATAAAGCTTTTAAACAGTGGTGGGAAAGATGGTTCTTCAGGATTTAGTAGTTGCTCCTCTTTATTATCTTCAAGTTGCCTTTGTTGATCAGCAAGACGTTCATCAAATATTGATTTCATTCTTATACCATTAATATTATTAATAAAAGCAAAATTATAATCATCCATTAACAAACGATTTGCATAATTTTTAGACTGAATTGGTTGAACTGGAATTATATAACCCATTTTCTCCACCTCCTAGTTTTTAAAAACTAATACCCTTTACCTCCTCTAGTGAAACCCCAAAAAAATATTTAGTTTACAATAATTTTTCAATGTCAGTTAGACTTAACGAGTTTCCTTTTTGTAATATGGATTTTGTAAGCTCATCTTCTAGCTCTTTGGAAACTGGTTTCTTTGCAACTTTTCCAACTTTACGTACAATTTTACGAACTTGATCTTCATCCGTAAAATCTGCAGATGAGACCGTATTGGCAAGCGTAAAAAGTTCTTCCATTGAAACACCTGTTTTATTTTCAATTGCTTTAAAAAATGAATTTTGCATTTATTTTCCCCCTCACATTTTGATTATCATGGTTTAAGGGAGAAAGCTTCTACCGACAATGATTAATAATATAAATAATACAACGATTAACACAAAAGTTGAGCTTCGGCCATAGCCATAACCAGGTCCAGGTCCATAACCAGGATATCCTCCACCACAGTAGCCATACATACTCTTTCCCTCCTCTCCTCATAGACTTATTGTATGCAAAGTCAAGAAGGAAAAAAGGGCAAAACAACTAGTAAGTAGTATTACGTTTCTGAAAGATAAATGCACCAATTACTCCAAATAATATAGCTGCGCTAATACCCGAGCTTGTAACTTCGAACATTCCTGTTAATACACCTATTAGACCATGTTTTTCCGCTTCTACTAATGCTCCTTGGGTCAATGAATTTCCAAATGATGTAATTGGAATCGTTGCACCTGCTCCTGCAAAATCAATTAAACGCTCATATAATCCAAGCCCTGCTAAAACTGAACCGCTTACAACCAATATACATAATGTATGCGCTGGTGTGAGCTTGAATGCATCCATTAAAATCTGCCCTATAACACAAATAAGGCCCCCGACAATAAATGAAATAATCAATGAAGAAATCATATTATCCTCTCTTTTCCATACGGCATTCAATGGCGTGAGCAATACAAGGGATTGTTTCTCCTTGTTGAAAAGTCAAAGGTGATAATAGTGCACCAGTTGCGACAAGTAATACGCGGTTATATACACCATTTTTTAATTGTTTATACATATGACTAAAAAAAACTGCAGCGGAACATCCTGCACCACTTGCCCCAGAATTAAAAAAAGTGTTTTCTCCATAGAATTGTGCTCCAGCATCTTGTAAAATTACTCCACTATTTTCATCTTGAAACATTTCTCTTAAAATTGACAACCCAATTTTTCCTAGATCACCTGTCATAATAACATCATAATCCGCCATCCTACTGTTTGTATTCATTAAATGTCTTTCGATAGTATCTCTTGCAGCAGGTGCCATGGCAGCACCCATATGTAATGGATTTGTTTGGCCGCCATCCACTACTCTTCCAATTGTTGCATGTGAAATAATAGGTGCGTTTTGCACTTGTTTTTGCAATAAAGCAAAACCTGCTGCAGTTACAGTCCATTGGGCAGTTCCCGGTTTTTGAGAGCCATATTCATTTGGATATCTAAACTGTCTTTCTACTGCTGGATGATGACTAGAGGCTCCAGCTAATACAGATGATGCATTGCCTGATTCTATTAAAAGGCATCCGAGAATAACCGATTCCATTGAACTAGCACAAGCAGAAAATACTCCCAAAAAAGGAATAGCCAATTGGCGTGCAGCAAAATTAGTAGGAGATAGTTGATTTATCAAATCTCCTCCGATAAATACATCAATGTTTTCCATTTGCTCGTTACCCTTGCGAATTGCTAAAGCACAAGCTTTTTCAATAAACCTACTATTTCCTTGTTCAAATGTCTCATCTTTTTCATTCTCTAATGGTAAAACTTCATCAAACGAGTCGGCAAATGGGCTATCTTTTTCCATTGGGCCGACAATAACAGCTGCGCTGGCAATACTTGGATTCCCCTTAAATTGTATAGTTCCGACAGTATTTACCACGAGATCACTCCCATTTTCACTAAAATTGTTTTAATTAATGCAACAATAAAAGCAGAAAGTACTCCAAAAACAATGACAGAACCGGCTAGCTTGAACATATTTCCTCCAATGCCTAGTACGTACCCTTCTGACTTATGTTCGATTGACGCGGAAATAACCGCATTGCCGAATCCAGTTACAGGTACCGCCGACCCTGCGCCGCCAAATTGAGAAATTTTTTTATATAACCCGGTACCAGTTAGAAGCATGGCAATGAATACCATAGTTGCCACTGTAGGATTCGCAGCTGTACGTTCAGTAAATGGGAAAAAACGTATATAAAATAAAGTGATAATTTGTCCAATTGTACAAATTATTCCTCCTACAAAAAAAGCTTTTAAAATATTCGCGAAAAGTGGTGCTTTTGGTGTTTGGTTATCGACAATTTTATCGATTTGCTTTTGATCCATTACGTCGCTTCCTTTGACAGTGATTTTATTTGATCAATTGATTTTTTTAGTTTATCTGTTTGCATCTTTTCTTTTATTATTTTTTCAACTTCCCATCTTATTTTTAAATCCCCTGTAACAAGAACATCTTTTTCCGGAAACTTTTCTTCTAATTGTTTCTTTATTTTATTCTCGATTTTTTCTTTACTAAATCTGCTCATTCTTCGAATATCAATTGCAACGATAACATCATTTTTATCTGTAATGCTTTTGTATCCGTTAATCGACTTATTATCATTCAATACTTGTACAATTTCCGGCACATCATTTTTCGGATATATTTCTTGAGCCACATTATTTGAACATGAAGTTAAAAGGACGAAAGGAATTGACCACCAAACAATTTTTTTCATCAGATAATTGCTCCTTTTCGAGTTAGTATGAGCATTCAAAAATGAAATATACGAAGGCATTTGAGATATTTGCCCTTCCCTTAATGGTGAAGCTACATAAATTAGAAAGAGAGAAAGAGGAGGTGAAAATTAATGGGATGTGGAAGAATTGAAGACGTAGCGGAAGTACAAAATAACAATCGTTGTGTTTGCGATGTTGTTCGAGCAATTAAAGATATTCAAGACCAAGCGGTATCTAATGATTGTGATTTTTGTCCAACAAATTGTTTTTTAGAACCTCTTGGAGGACTTGTTAGTCCTGCTCGTCGTCACCAAGCGGACACCCGAGTTTTTATGCTACTAACGGAAGATGGTACTCCATTCAAAGCGTTTTTCCGCGACAGAGATGTTTGTGATAACGATTGTATTTCTGTATTTTTCCGAGTAGAAGATATTTTTGATAGTTGTTGTGCAACTTTACGTGTTCTAGAACCACTTAATAGTGAAAGACGTGAAGTCGATTTATTGAATGCAGATGGAACTAAATTAAATTTAAGAAGACTATGTGATGTAAGAAACTTTAGACTAACAGGTAGCTGTATCACAGTTGACTTAAACTGTTTCTGCGCTATTGAATGTGTAGCAGACGTATTTTTAGATGTATGTGACTAATCGTTTCCCCCTTGCAGTGTCTACTCCGTTCGGGAATTACCCGGACGGTTTTACTTTGTACCGAAATGTCACTAAGGTCTTTATACATAAGAAAATGCAACGTCCTTTAAGTGCTCTAGTTTTCACCTTTTCCAGAGTGCTTAGGACAAAACATCAACTACACTCCCACTTTTCCCCATATTCGATGTATGGTGTTCTACCTGTGAAGCTAGTGTTCATCAAACTTGAAAGAAAAAATACCGGGGATTTCCGTTTCAGGTGGACGCGTTCTGCGTGGTGAGCGATGAACCATCACCGCCCTTATCGGGTACGATGTGATGTTTCATCTGTCTTCGAGGAACTGAGGCTAAGAGCGCCACATCGTGTGACGACGCCTTCGTGACCAACATCCTGTTGGCCTCCGTCTGGAGTCGCCACCTTTCACTCCAATCAAATAAAATAATTGATGCTATAGCATTTTATATATTTTAGTGAAATTTTGTGAAACCGGGTAGAATATAGGTCTCTACTGAATGTTCGGATATAAATGACTTCTATCTTCGAAGCAATTATAAATAGTCCTATGCACACTAGCTGATTCCAGTATTCACATCGACTTAATATGCTTTTTATTGGTTACTACGTTAAGCAGGATTTCGTATATGTTTTTCTCTTAAGAAACATTGGCTACATTATTACCCTTAGAGTAATCTTGCGGAAGTTGTGACTTCCTCTTCAATTTATTAAAGTCAAGGTGGGTTTCGTTTAGATAATGAAAGATAATATCCTGTCCTACTTTTTTAAAAGCGGACAAAGATACAATTTCGTCCGCGGCTTAGCTTCCTTGTCAATTCGATACTGCCTATTCTCTCTACTTCCGCTAGCCATATTGTAAACAAATGAGAGCATCAGCTCATTATTTCGACGAAGCATATTACCTACCTTGTTTGCCCTGTTGGAGCAAAAAGACAAAGACTGCTTGGTTATTAGCAAGCAAATCAAGACCTAAGCATCGCGCGCAGAAGCAAAATATTTTCTGCGCCGAGCTTGAACAGAAGCAAGGGGAGCAGATTGATGCTTCCCACATAGATTGAGTCATCTGGAGAGGAAATCAACCTTTTAAATGGAATAACTATTAACATGATTTTATTTTTGCAAAAAAAACTATCCACAAAGGATAGTTTTCGAGATTCACTTCATTTCTGTACCTCGCCAAACGATTTTATCAACTTGATCAACTCGATAAGTAATCGATTCTCCTGACCCAACGGCAAAAGTCACAAATTCATCATCTACTTTCTCAACCTCACCTTGAAGATAGACTCCTCCTGCAATATGAAAAACAAGCGGACGATATGCTCTTCGTTGAAATGGTTTTGCTAGAAAAATTAGCTTATCTAATATTGCGAGAGTTTTCTTGGACATACTGCTACGTATTTCATATATCGATGTGCTTTCGTCTAGTACTTCTACTGGTACCTCCATTGGTGATACCTCAAGACCTGCATCCATCACAGCCTCCATCTGTATATTAGACTGTATCGGATATAGGTGAAAAACAGGTGGACCTTTTATATAAAGTAAAGGATCATTGAAAGAATTCACAGACACATCCTTTTTCCTTTACTTTATGCACCTTTAGTTAAATGTGTGAAAAAAGCCTATTCATGATATAGAAGAGATAAATAATGTTGCAAGTCCAAGGTATATTAAAATACTAATAACATCATTAATTGTAGTAATAAAAGGACCAGATGCGACCGCTGGATCTATTTTCATACGGTGAATTAATAATGGAATAAACGAACCACCAATTGTTGCAACAAAAATAGAACCTAGAAGTGCCGCTCCAACTAATAACCCAATTACCAAGTCATGTTGCCAAAAGAAAACAATCCCCACGACGATTATTGCACATAATAAACCAGTGATTAAACCTGTTCCAGCCTCACGTAATAATAATTTTATTTTACTTTCCTCTTCAATATCACCTGTTGCAATACCACGAATAGCTACAGCTAAAGATTGTGTCCCACTATTTCCTGCAGTCCCAGATATTAAAGGAATAAAAACAGCAAGCAATGCTACTTTTGATAAAGTAGCCGTAAAAATACTCATAAGATTTGCCGTCATCATCCCTAAAAATAATAAGATGATAAGCCATGGCAACCTCTTTTTTGCAGCTTGAAACGGACTTTTATCAAATGTATCCATGTCAGATACCCCAGCAAGTTTAGAGTAATCATCCGATGCTTCTTCGTCTAAAACATCGATAATGTCATCAACTGTTACAATTCCGAGTAGATGTTGTTCAAAATCAACAACGGGTACTGCAAGAAAATTATAATCTTTAATTGTTCGTGCTACTTCTTCTTGATCCTCACTCACTAAAATACTTACTACACGTTCATTCATAATGTCTTTTATAAGGGTATCTTCTTCCGCGATTATTAAATCACGTAATGATATTACTCCCGTTAGTTGATGTGATTCATTTACCACAAATAGATAATAAATCGTCTCTGCATTTGGTGCTTCGTTTCGTAAAATGGTCATTGCAGAACGACACGTTGAGTTTTCTGGAATCGCTACATATTCTGTTGTCATGATAGAACCAGCAGTATATTCTTCGTAATGTAAAAGGTCTTTTATTTCCTGTGCAGATTCCTCATCCATTATACTTAAATAACTGGCTACTTGGTCTTTCCCTAACTCGTTTAAAACGTCCACTGCATTATCCGCATACATATAAGAAAGCATATCAGCAGCGTAAGTTGTATCCATTTCTTTTAAATAATATTCATAATGTTCTTCATCAAACTTTGTCGCTTCAAAAAGCTCCGCCATTTCCTTAGGAGAGAGGTAGTGAAAGATTTTCTTTCGTATATCTGGCTCCACCTTTTCAAAAAATAACGATTGGTCATATGGGTGAAGCTGCATAAATTCTTCTCTAAATTCATCCATTGAATCATTACTTAAAAATTCAATTAAGTGCGACTCTTCTAATTGTAGCTGATCCATTTCTTCTTTCACGTTTCTCACTCCTTTCCGCGGTTATCCTTATTTATTGTATGGGGTTTATTCCGATTAAGCAACCAGAAGAAAAGCTAAAACAAGTATTTGAGAAGAATTTCCTTCTATATTAAATCAATCTTTTAGAGATCCAGTAAAAGAAAAATGAAGTCTGTCTCTCTAATTATTCCCTGGGAAATTAAAGCCCTGACTCAGCAGGAATCGGTTGGCCAATAAGTGTTGAAACTCTTCGACCAGTTCATTAATAGGGAGAAGTGTATCCTTTCCTTTTTTGATTGTTGATTGGAGCTGAAGGCGGCGGCTCCAGCAAATCAAGCCGCATCCCCCTGGAAAGCGTTCGCATATAGTGGAAAACAATAAGAATCTATAGAGTCTTTGTACGAAACATTTGCTACACTATTATCATGTGAATTTTTGTGGCGGATGTTTGTCCGTCGCCTTCTTGAATTGGTAAAGACATAATGAATTAGGTTTGGATAATGAGAGAATGAATCCTTTCCTATACATATAAAAGCGGACGAAGATGCAATTTCGTCCGCTAAGCGTTTTTTTATGAATAGATACAATCTACTTTTTTAGGTTCCACCAACTCTAATCATCTGGCCACTTATTCATATATACTGTAGACAGTAAAAATAAAAACATATAGGAAATCCTTCTTAACGTAGTCACCAATAAAAAACAATTCCAGTCATTATGAATACTGGATTTCTATTATTTCCATTTCGTATACAATCTCTCAAAAAAAACTACTAAATTCACCAGTTTTAATGGATGATTTAGTAGTTTTCATATAATATTTCAGACATATCTTGAGGAAAAGCTGCTTGAATCTGAATCACTTCATTTGTAAAAGGATGGACAAATCCTAATTCTTTCGCATGCAAAGCTTGTCTCTTGATCAACAAGTGAGATCCTCCGTATAAATCGTCTCCTATAAGTGGATGACCAATAGATTTCATATGCACTCGTATTTGATGTGTTCGGCCAGTATGGAGCTTTAATCTAACATGTGTTATTTTATCTCCTTGAATAGATAACCTTTTTATTACTTCAACGGTTGTTTTAGCAGTTTTTCCATCTGGTGAAATTATTCGTTCAATAATGCTACCATCTTTACGACCAATTGGAGCATCAATAGTCAGCTGATCTTCTTTGAGATGACCATGAACAATTGCTTCATATGTCCGAAAAATTTCACGTGATTTCTGCATCTTACTTAACAAATGATGCGCATGACGATGTTTTGCAATACAGATAAGACCCGAAGTATCTTTGTCTAGTCTCGTCACTATATGAACAGTCGAAGTTAGTCCGCTTTCCATCAAATAACCAGCTACATAATTTGCAATCGTGCCATTTGGATGCTCCCTGGAAGGAATTGTACTTATACCAGCTTTTTTCGAAAGTATTAGTAAATGTTCATCCTCAAAAAGGATAGGAAATTCTCCTTTTTCTGCAACCAATCCTTCACTTTTCTTTTCGTTTGGAAAAGTAATTGTAACGACATCCCCTATTTCTAGAATATGTCTAACCGTTCTTTCTTCCCCGTTAACAAGAATGTTACCACCATCAAATTTTATACTTGTCAACGCTTTTTTAGAGATACCATATTTTCTTATGGCATCTCGTAATACAACGTTATGTTCTTTCATTTCAAAAGATAAAGTTACTCGTTTGTTTTTCATTTTTCAAGATCACTATCTATAAATGAATCGTGCACTCTTGTCCAGAATGGAAATGCTCTAAATCTGGCAAAACGAATTTTTTCATTTGCAACTCGGTACATAATAGACTGGACGTCTTTATGTAATAATTGCAAATGATCCACCGTTACCATAAAGTCTGGTCCTTTTACTGGCTTTAACAAGCAAGAATGATGCTTTGGTAAAACTAAAGGAGATCCAACTGTACGAAACACCCGATTATTTATAGAAGCGATTTCTGCTAATTGCATTGCTTCTAAGGACGGATGTACAATGGCTCCGCCTAAAGCTTTATTATACGCAGTACTACCTGTGGGGGTGGACATACATAGTCCATCCCCTCTAAAACGCTCGAAATGGGTTCCATTCAGTTCTACATCCATTACTAAAGTTACATCAGGAGATTTTACTGTTGACTCATTTAACGCAAGATAAACAGAACTGTCTTCCCCATGACGATAGTTAATAGTCACTTCAAGTAAAGGATATTTAATCACCTCGTACTCTTTTTTTGCAATACTAATAACTAATTTTTCAATTTCAGCAGGTTTCCAGTCGGCGTAGAAACCTAAATGACCAGTATGAATACCAACAAATGCAACAGATGATGCCAAATGCTTGTACTTATGAAATGCATGTAAGAGGGTACCGTCTCCACCAATGGATAATACAATATCCGGATTTTCTTCATCTAAAATTAGACCAAAGTCCACTAAATACGCTTTGGCACTCTGCATTAACTTATTAGATAATTCATCATTTCGAGACTGTATGAAAAATTTCAAAGTCCGCGCCTCTCTTCCGTTTTACTTTCATGTATCCGTGGGGTGGACAATTCTTTGTTAGCACTAAAGTATTTCTGTGCGTCTTGTATTTCTCCACGTATTAGAGACATTTCCTCGTCTAACCGAAATGCTGCTTCAGCAGCATATTGTAGTCTTTTTTTTATTTCTTCTGGAAAAATGCCTTTATATTTATAGTTTAACGAATGCTCGATTGAAGCCCAAAAGTTCATCGCAAGCGTACGGATTTGTATTTCTGCTAAAATATTTATCTCACCGTGTATAGTTTGAACAGGATATTCAATAATCATATGATAAGATCTATATCCACTTTGCTTTTTATTTGAAATATAATCTCGCACTTCGACAACTGTTAAATCTTTTCTAGCTCGTAACAATTTCACGACTGTCTCGATATCATCAACGAATTGGCACATCATTCGTAAACCAGCAATATCTGGAATTTCTTTTGCTAAAGTCTCTGAAGGTTCAAAAACAATTCCTTTTCCAAGTGATTTATCGTAAATACTCGCTAATGGTTTTACTCTCCCTGTTACAAATTCTATGGGAGAATTGGTATTTTCAATTTCGAATTGTGAGCGCATTCCTTTTAGCTTAATTTTCAATTCAGAAACTGCTTGCTTGTAAGGCTCTAAAAAACGTTCCCATTGCCCCATAAGCGCCACCTCCACTTCACATGACTTTTTCTACGCTTTAAGAATCTCTTCAAATGCATCTTCTACTGCTTGAGAAAATTCAGCCCCGTAGTTATCATTTCCTTCAATATTGAATATAAGCATTTCGAGTTCTTCTCTAAACCTATTCAAAGTTAGCTCAGCATCTCCAATTTGTAAAGTTGGTTCATCTGTCCCTTTTAATGTACTTACAAGCATTGGCCAAACATCCTGGCCGAACTTTAAATAATGATATCCTGTTTCATCTTCTAACAAGTAGATAAAAGCAAACGAATCAGAATCAGTAATCATTTGACCTCCTGCTGCTATATTTTCTAACACTGAATTTTCTTCCAGAGTAAAACGAATATCGTTCTCAAATTGCACGCCACTGTGCACATTATATGTAATAGGCAAAATAAATCTTTCCTTTCTGTCCATTCTTCCACTATTTTAACATATTGAATCCCTTTGCAAACGGTCTATAATAGAAATAATATGAAAGGTCGTGAAATAATGCATACCGAAAAAGAAATTGAATTTAAGAACTTATTGACAATGGATGAGTTCCAAAAGTTAGTTAAACATTTCAATATAAAGCAATCTGAGTTCCAAATGCAAACCAACTATTATTTTGACACACCAAATCACTATTTTAAAAATAACAAAATGGGCTTTAGATTGCGTGTGTTGCCTACTCGAAACGAACTAACGCTAAAAGTCCCAGAAAAAGAGCATGTTATGAATGAAACAACCCATCTACTTTCGGATATAGACAGAGATAACATTCTAAACAATTTACAATTCCCATCTGCACCCTTTCTTCAACAAATAAAAAATGAAGGTCCCCTTGCCTGTATTGGTAGCATGCAAACAAATCGTGCACAAATATGTTATGAAAGTGGCATTTTATTTTTTGACCATTCCATTTATAGCCATACGGAGGATTTTGAGGTAGAATATGAAAGTAAAGATGTCGAAAATGGACGAAAAAAGTTTTTACAACTTTTAACAAATCACAGAATCCCTCTTCGACATACCGATAAAAAGATTGCCCGCCTTGTAAACTATAATAATTCGTTGAAAGGTTGATACCTTATGGATGTTCAATCATTAAAAACATTAATGGAAATAAATGCAATGCAGTCGTTAGGTGCAGTCCAAAGCTCTAAAAGTTCAAGTAGCGCGTCCCTATTTTCAGAGTTACTTGGAGAAGTTCTTCAAAATAGTGATAGCGAATATTCCTCCAATTTTGATTCTTCACTATATTACAATGGGAGCTCATCAGTATTTATTCCATCTAATATTTCATTTACAAATGAAAATTTAGTCAAGACTACTTCAACTTATCTATCAAATGGTTCTTCAAATTCTAACTATGATGAAATAATTCAACGTGCAGCAGAAAAATTTAATGTACCGGAAAAACTTATATCTTCTGTCATCAAACAAGAATCAAATTTTGATGCTTCCGCTATAAGTTCTGCTGGAGCTTCTGGATTAATGCAATTAATGCCTGGAACGGCAAAATATTTAGGAGTCAATAATTTGTTTGATCCTGAAGAAAATATTATGGGTGGAGCAAAATATTTAAGACAAATGCTTAATCAATTTAATGGAAATATTGAAGTAGCACTTGCTGCTTACAATGCTGGACCTGGTTCCGTAAAAAAACATGATGGCATTCCTCCATATAAAGAAACCCAAAATTACGTGCAGAAAGTAATGAATTATTTTCAGGCATAACTAGGAAAAGCGAGGAGGCAACTCTCCAGCACCCAAACGCCATTGGTTGAGACGAGCTTGCGTAGAAGCAGATTTTTCACATTTGACCCCGATGAGCAAGCCGCTGGAGAAATGCGTATACTTGCTTTTCTTTTGAAGATAAATACAATAGCCATTTAAGAATATTTTCTAATGATCAATACCTGGGTTCATCGAACTATTACCTTATAAGGAGCGTGAAGTGACTTCACTTTATGCTCCTTAATTCTTGTATACGTGAAGTGAAAGTGCTTTTATTTTCAATATTTGAGAACAAATCCTGTTCTTTTTTTTGCGAGCATCCGAAGATAAAATATAATTTCGGATGCTTTACACTGCTTTAATTGCTGTCTCATGGAATATTACAATCTAAATGTTCTTAACCTTATTACAAAAGTGATTGCCTTTTAATGTACCTTGTTAAGACCGTGGAATTTATCAGCTACGCTAAGGTATAGTTAGTCCAAAAGAGGTATGATCTGAACAATTTACTCAATAGAACATAGACAGACGTAAGCCTATTTGCTTGCGAAGGAACAACTCTTATTATTAATTCAGTCTAATTGTTTGAGATATTTGTTTCTGATTGATAGAATGTAAATAGAGCAAAGCAAAGGAGTAACAAATATGACAGAGAAACCAATACTTCCATATGAAGAAATCGGTGAAGATAAATTATCCCAACTTGTCGATACTTTTTATGAAAATGTAGCTAAACACCCTATGCTTAAGCCAATTTTTCCAGCTGATTTAACGGAAACAGCGAGAAAGCAAAAACAATTTTTAACTCAATATTTAGGTGGACCTAATTTATATACAGAAGAACACGGACATCCGATGCTGAAAATGCGTCATAATCCATTCCCTATCACCCCCGAGCGGGCAGAAGCATGGCTAGCTTGTATGAGTGATGCGATGGATACAGTAGGGCTTGACGGGAAATTCCGAAATGTTTTTTATAGAAGACTTGAACTTACTGCCAACCACATGGTTAATCAAATGAATCATGAGGAGGAAAAAATGTGACAAGAATTCAAATTCCGACTGAAACGATTGCTCCTTCTTTTTTGAACAAGCCAATTGAAATGTATATTTTTCTTGATCCTCTTTGTTCAGCATGTTGGGATTTGCAACCAATCATTCGGAAATTGCAAGTGGAATATGGACAGTATTTTACAATTCGTACTGTACTTAGTACTCAGCTAAGTAAATTGAACAATTTTTGTAACAAGCAAAATGACCAGATATTAAAAAGTCAATGTGACATTTCCGAATTAGATCACCCAGTACTTCCTTCTATTGCAGTAAAAGCCGCAGAATTTCAGGGAAAAAGAGCTGCTCTTCGATTTTTTAACAAAATTCAAGAATATCTTTTTTTGAAAACAAAGAATGTAACATCATTTTCGGTTCTACAAAGTCTTGCAAATGAAGTCAATATAGACGTAAATGAATTCACTAGTGATTTTCAATCGAAGGAATGTGCTCGTTCTTTTCAAAATGATTTATCTATAACTAGTGAAATGCAAGTTACTTCCTTTCCAAGTATTGTTTTCTTTAATGAAAACATTGAAGATGAAGGAATTAAAGTTTCCGGTATTTATCCATACGAAATATATGTACAAATCTTACAGGAAATGCTTTATGAGGAACCACAAAAACAGCAACCACCAACTCTAGAAAAGTTATTTGACCGTTTTCACTCATTAACTACTAGTGAAATAGCTTGCTATTATGATATTACAGAACAGCAAGCAGAACGTGAAATGAAAAAACGTCTTCTATTGCAAGAAGTAGAACGTTTCGTTTTACAAGACACTATATTCTGGAGATTAAAATAAATTCAAGCAGCCTAATTCTTTTAATTAGACTGCTTTTCTATTACTAGAATTTAAATATCTGTTAAAGAACAATTAGCTCATCGAAGAATTATCTCTTCCTATTTGAATATAATTCCTTTACTGTTTAAGTAGATTCTAATAAATTTAATCGAAACCAAACATCTCAATAAAAAAAAAGAAAATGCCCTTTCCTCCAACTGAGGAAAGGGCATTTTCTTTTTTACAAAGGGGATGGGAGAAATGTTCACGTTCAAACAAAGGGGTGTATGTTATCTTGTGATTTATTTCACACTCTTACTTTAACATGTCAGTTTAATAAATACAATATATTAGATACTCATTTCACAAATTCGTCATAGATTGGACGTCTAACTTCTAATAATCGCGTCCTTTAAGTACATCTTGTCTTTACTGTTTCCAGAGTGCTTTGGACGAAATATTAGCTACACAATTACCGTTGGAATTTTTGTTGATCGTGAAGTGACTGCGTCACTTCACGATCCATTTTTTTCGGTAATCTAGTGGCGGATTTTTGTCCGTTGCCCGCTTGCAATATGTAAAGACAAGGTACATAAGGTTTGGATAATGAGAGAGTAAATCCTTTCCTATTCTTTTAAAAGCGGACGAAGATACAATTTCGTCCGCCAGATGCTTCTTTAGTAATGGATGCTATCTATTTTTCACTAGTACCACTAACTCTAATTATACACCTACTAATTCATGTATACTCTGGACGGTAAACTAAAAACATCAAAATCAAGCCCTTGAAATTATACTATGAAGCCTTAATATTACTGGATTCCTAGCATCCAAGATTCATATACTTTCTTATCTTTTAAGAAAAACCGGGCAAAAAGACGCCCGGTCCTTTCAAGAAGAGTAGCATATGAATGTCGTTGCCTCAGGGAAGAGGCGTCTTTAGCCTTCCTTCCCTCTACTGCGTTCCTGCGGGGCCTTCCGCTCATGCTCATGCACCTGCCGCTTCGCTTTCGGTGCAGAAAACATCTGCTATTCCCGCAGAAGTCGTCCTATGAATATTAGTAGAGAACTATATTTTATCGGATGCACAAACCAAAATTTTAAAAAGCAATAGCTCTCTTATTCAACAACGCTTAAAGGATGGATTGATCACTACGTTTACTTAAACTAATTCTATCCTCTTAGAGATAACTGGGCTAAATCTTATTGTTAAGTACTACTCACTTAATGGATTGTAGTGAAAGGTGGCGACTCCAGCGGGATGAGTGAGACAGATGAGCCATCACAACGAACGCGTAGCGGCGGTGATGGCTCATCGCTCACCCCGCGGAACGCGTCCACCTGAAACGGAAATCCGCGGTATTATTTAAATCTTTCAAGTACTATGAGCACAGGTTTCACAGGACGATAGTCCATATACTTTCTTATCTTTTTAAAAAAACCGGGCAAAAGACGCCCTGTCCTTTTAGCATAAGTAGCATAAGAATACAGCCTAATTTCCGCTATGCAGACTCTTTACATAGAGTTCATATCACCAAATTACATAAATAAAGGCGCTATTATATGTGGAATGAGTATATGCAACACAATATCGGTGGAAAAGTGAGCAATCATTGCAGACTCTAGCCCCTTTTTCCAGTAGAGCCAACCATAAATAATGCTGATAGAGCCGTTAAGTAAAACCGCCCGGAGGATTACGTCACCGGTAATCGCTGTCAAAGCATTCGTGATTCCAAGATGACCGATTCCAAAAATAATACCTGTTATAATTATGGCCATCCACACACCTATTTTAGTTGGGTCTCCATCCTTCGTCTTTTTGATTTTAGTAGTAATCCAAACTAAAACCGTCATCAAAAAAAGCCGGAATAATATTTCTTCCGCAGTGCCACCATAGAAAATCGCAAGTGCGGATTTCCAAACCGGCACTGCCATTTCCGCCTTCAACAGTTCAACGGACATATTCCAAAACGGGATGCACAATAAAACTACAAGCACACCACCAAAAATACCCCAAAGGAAAGATGCACCGAGTATAGATTTCAAATAGCCCTTTCGCTTTTCGCCGCCTGTAATTCCCTCTAGAATGGGTGTCCCAAATCCGACTCGCTGTGCAAGAAGCAATCCAAAAAAGCTCGCCAGCACACTCAACACCACTGTTTGTGCAATCTGCGCCGCTATGATTATCTGAATAGGTGCGTCATCTGGCAATGGTGCAAGCTCAAATGTAAAAGGCAGAACCATTACTCCCGTCACAGTGCACACTATAATAAGCAGTAAGAACAGTTTCCAGTTTATTATTTTTTTCATGCTTCTGTTTCCTCCAAATAAATTCTGTCTATCATTCTTTCAAACTAATTTCTAGGTTAATACTTTTCCCATACATAGCAATTGTATAGCAGATCTATAACCTAATAAGTACTACAATGGATTGTAGTGAAAGGTAGCTACTCCAGACGGAGGCCAACAGGATGTTGGTCACGAAGGCGTTGCCACACGAGGTGGCGCTCTTAGCCTTCGTTCCTCGGAGACAAGTGAGCTATCACAACGAATGCGAAAGCGGTGGTGATGGCTCATCGCTCACCCCGCGGAAAGCGTTCGGTATTAATCTTTTCTTTGAAGTACTATGAACACTGATTTCGAAAGGCGATATTCCATATATTTTCATTTTAAAAAGGTCTGGCATATGCCAGACCTTTAAATTATTGTTCTAATAGTAGTTTTTCTAGTTCATTTAGTTTTTCTTCAAAGACACGACATGCTTCTTCAATTGGAGCAGCTGTATTCATGTCTACTCCAGCTTTTTTCAAAACTTCTATTGGATAATCTGAACATCCCGCTTTTAGGAATTCATTAATATAGCGTTCTACTGCTGGCTTTCCTTCAGTTAAAATTTGTTTACTCAGAGCTGTTGCAGCACTTAAGCCAGTTGCATATTGATATACATAGTAATTGTAATAGAAATGAGGAATTCTCGCCCATTCCAATCCAATTTGTTCGTCAATAATTATTTCATCACCGAAGTATTTTTTATTTAAATTATAATATTCTTCTGTTAACTTTTCTGCAGTCAATGCTTCTCCGTCCTGGTCGAGCTGATGAATGATGTGCTCGAATTCCGCAAACATTGTTTGACGGAAAATCGTTCCACGGAAGCCTTCTAACCAGTGATTTAATAAATAAATCCGCTTTTTAGGATCTTCAATGGTTTTTAATAAGTAATCATTTAACAACGCTTCGTTACAGGTTGAAGCAACTTCAGCAACAAAAATAGAATAATCCCCGTACACATAAGGTTGATTAGTACGAGTATAGTAACTGTGAATACTATGTCCAAATTCATGCGCAAGCGTGAAAAGATTATCTACGTTATTTTGCCAGTTCATTAAAATATATGGGTTTGTTCCATAAGTACCTGACGAGTATGCTCCTGAACGTTTACCTTTTGTTTCAACAACATCAACCCAGCGATTTTCCAACCCTTGTTTCACAATAGATACATATTCTTCACCAAGTGGTTCAAAGCTTTTAAGCATTGTTTCACAAGCTTCTTCATACGTATACTCCATATCTACTTCTTTTACAAGTGGTGTGTATAAATCCCACATATGAAGCTCTTCAAGACCTAAAACTTTTTTACGTAATCCCACGTATTTATGAAGTAAATGAACATTTTTATTGATAGTTTCTACCAAATTATCATAAACACTTTCAGGTATATGATTTTGTGACATTGCTGCTTGACGAGCAGATGCATAGTTACGAATCTTTGCTTGTACATTATCCCCTTTAACATTTCCTGTTAGCGTAGATGCAAATGTATTGCGAAACTTTCCATAAGTATCATATATTGCTTTAAATGCGTCTGCACGTACACGGCCATCTTTGCTTTCGAGGAAGCGAGAATATCTCCCATGAGTTAGTTGTACATCATTTCCTTCTTCGTCTTTAATAAATGGAAATTCTAAATCCGCATTATTTAGTTTGCCAAACGTATCCGATGATGCACCAGCAATTTCCGAGAACTGTGCAAGTAATGCCTCTTTTTCCTGTGAAAGCACATGAGGACGTTCTTTATTGATTTCTTCTAGTAGTTGACTATATACTTTTAAGTCTTCATTCTCTATTAAATATTGAGAAATTACCGCCTCATCGACAGATAAAATCTCTGGTACTAGAAAGGATAATTCTGTAGAAATCTTTACATAGAGTGATTTAATACGACTTTCCATCGCTTGATATAAGCTGTTAGCAGTATCTTGATCATGGCGCATATGTGCATATGAATAGAGCTTGCGTAAGCGTCCAGTTAGTTCATCTCTGTATGTTAAAGCAGTTAATAAAGCATCAGCACCATTTTCAATTGTTCCTTGGAAAGTAGAAGCTTTTTGAGAAAACTCTGAAACTTCTTTAAATTCCTTCTCCCATACGTCATTAGAAGCGAAAATGTCTTCTAACTTCCATGTTAAATGCTCTCCTACTTCTTCTCTTGTTAATATCTTGTTTTTTGTTTCTGTTGTCAAGATGAAATCCCCTTCCATTTGCCTCTAGATTCTTATAACACTTACTATTTTCTCAATATTCTAGTCAATTTGCAAGAAATTCTCTATAAAGTAACAAGTTCATTTCTGAATAGTTCATTTTGGACAAATATAATTCCGATTCCAACTTAATAACACTTTTTCTCAAGACCTGAATATATGCATTTACTGCTTTTAGCTTTTGACACATATCATTTGATCCCATTGGACGATCGTATAGAAATTCCTCACAATGAGATTCATTTACTTGATAGATGGTGATATTTCTTCTCTTTAAATAATCGACTAATTGAAGTTGCCATTCAACTGCATGAATATGAAATGCTTCAGCAAATGAAGTCGGTATTCCTATAAACAAAGGAAGTTTATTAGGGTAAATTTGCCATCTATAACAAATTTGTAAAAAGACAGATTGTATACCTCTTCTATTATAGTAATATAAATTCTCTAATTGCCAAAATCTTTGTTTACGATAGATTTCTAAATACTTTTTATACTCCACAAAAGATATACGTTTAACTAATGCAAATGGCCATTTTTGATTATCCAAAGATAATTTTTTTGTTTTGACAATGAAAGTATTTGAACGTATATGAAGTGTGTTCGAAATATAGTGAAAAAACTTTGTTTGGGGACAATAAGTGAGAATAATTTTACCGAATGTGGGATATGATTGGAAGAACTGTTGTTTAAACACTGACAGTTTCATAATTCCTATTTCACTAGTGGGAAACTCGGAAATCGCTGGGGATCTTAATATCCAAAATGGGATTATGGAATGATTTTGATATCCTTTGGACCTTTCAGTAATTATAGAGGTCGAAATTTGACTACATTGAAATTCAATAGCAATCATATTTTCTTTACTACGTATTAATATGTCTGGACGTTGATTAATAGATGGGATAGATGCTTCTAATTGAACTTGGACATTTTGTCGCTTAAAAAGTTCATATAATTGGAGTTTTCCGTTTAAATGATCTTCCGTTTCTCCTTCAGAAAATGATTTAATGCATTGTGATTTTCTTTTATGAGCAAAATGTGGAATATTAACCCTTCCATTTTTTAATATGACCTCTTCCTGACATTGCATGCATAGAAAAGAAGTATTTTTATTAATTTCAGTTAGTTGTTCTTGGGTATACCTTGCAGGAATTAAAAGATGCCCCTGTTTCGTAACCGCTGATAAAATTTTGACCAACTCCTTCCTATATCAATAGTATGAATTTTCCGTAAAAATAGCAAGTACAACAATTAAGAAAAGCGCAAGCGTCCTTTAAGTGCATCTTGTCCTCACCGTTTCTAGAGTACTTTGGATGAAACATTGGCTACATCATAACCGCTATAATTTGACTCGTGAAGTGACTGCGTCACTTCACGAGCCTTTTTCTCGGTAATCTTGTAGTGGATGTTTATCCGTCGCCCTCTTGGAATTTGCAAAGACATAGTGCATTTATTTTGGTTAATGAGAGAATAAAGGCTTTCCTCTACTTTTAAAAGCGGACGAAGATGCAATTTCGTCCGCTCAGCGCTTCTTTATCAATAGATGCTGCCTATTTTTATGAGAAGGGAAAACTTAAAAACTGTCATAGAGCGACTAATTGTAAGGTGAAAGCTACAGATTCTACAGTGACTTTGTGTGAGATGGCGCAAATCAGTGTTAAGAAAAAAAACTGTGCTACTAAAACACTATGAATACAGGATTTTCAGTAGTCCAATTTTATATACTTTCTTATCTTTTGAAGAAAAATCGGGCAAAAAGATGCCCGACCCTTTTTAGAAGAGTAATCCTAGAAATACTGTTGAGTTCCATGTAATAGTAATGAAAATACCATAAATACTAGGTTCTTCGAAAAAAATACTTTTCTATCCCAAACAAAAAAACCTTCTTTTTAAGGAAGGTTTAAAAATGTTTATTTAGCTCAGTAAATACATCGTTTGCTATTATTTCTTTACCGTATTCTTGAATGACATGAATTGTCTTGTTTGTACGGTTTGCAAATTCAGATATCACACTTAGGGTATCCAGAATGGTAACAATTTCATTCATATCAAAGTTAAAATAAACGTTTAAATAATATTTATCCTCGTAGTGATATAACGATGATTGAATATTCTTTTTATCCATTTTTTTGGCCAGTGGCAGAATATCATCAAAATTGTTAAAAACAAAGGTATAATCCGATGGTAACTCTTCTAAATCATCCATATAGCTAGGGAAATCTTCAAATTGATGATTATCCATAGAATTCGAAGTACCGTTTTTAAAAATTTTACCTGTATGGTCTTCCATTTCAAAACTTGATTCTGATCGATCGTTCCCTTTGGTCATTTCCGTGCGGGTGACAATCACTTCCAAACCTTTTTCCATCGCATGAACTTGAATCCATAATGGACCATCTAATTCTTCAAAATGATCATCATCATGAACCTCATCCATCATCTCCCAAAAAAGCTGCTCGCTCTTATCTTTGTTAAACCAAATTTCATCTCGGCTGAAGCCTCTTTCTTCAATGTCGATGTATGAAATGTATACTTTGAAAGTGTTATCATTGATACGCTCGATATCCATTTAACACATCTCCTTTCGCTTCCTACCGTTTTACCTATTGCAATGTCTACTACTATTGTATGTTGTTTAACAAAAAAAGAAAAGGATTCGTGCTCACCTTTTTCATAATAAAACCGAGATTATATGCATTCTAATTAAGTTTAAATAACAATGCAAGAAAAAAATTAAAAAACGCACAACAAAATCTAGGCAGTCGCCATTGACCCAGCATGCGTTTTATAAAAAGTTACGTAAAATCAAATGTTTAAATAGCTGATTGCTTTTCAATTGTTTTGAAAAGCAATCAGCTAATTTTTTAGTTTACAAGACGTTGTGCTTCAAGCAATTGATAAGCACGCACTTTTCTTGGTAAAAATCTACGTATTTCATCTTCATTGTACCCGACTTGAAGTCGTTTTTCATCCAAAATAATTGGTCGACGTAATAATCCAGGATATTCCTGAATTAACTCGTAAAGACGTTGTAGTGGAAGACTTTCCACATCTACATTTAATTTTTGAAAAATTTTAGAACGTGTTGAAATGATTTCATCTGTACCATCTTCTGTCATTCTTAAAATTTCTTTTATTTCACTTATGCTAAGTGGTTCAGAAAAAATGTTACGCTCTGTATACGGAATATCATGCTCTTCCAACCACGCTTTTGCTTTTCTACATGAAGTACAACTAGGTGAAGTAAATAATGTTACCATCAATAAAAACACTTCCTTTCAGTAAGTGATTGTGTTATATAAAGTAGATTATAATTAGTTTAATGTAATGCTTTACTTTCCAAGTATACACCAATTTTTTGATATTTAAAATATGTTTAGAAGAAAAAAATAACTATTTAATAACGCAGACACAATTTTGAAGAAAATATAAGCTATGCTTACACTTAAAAGGTATATAATTTATATATTCATCTTATACCCATCTCTTTTCTACTTTAAACATCCTTTTTCAAAGAAATTATTAATATTCTCAATTAAGAATACAATTGAAAATGACTGTTATACTAAATAATACGTTTCCTATGAAATAAAGTTTCAAAAAAAACAAAAAAAGACATGATTTTTTTTCAATCATGTCTTTTTTACGTTTAATTAAGGTGTATAGTCAACACCAGGAGTATACTTATTTCCGGCATTCCACAGTAAATATTCCTTTATTCCAGCTTCTTTAAGAGCTTTAATTTGTGCCTCCACTTGTGATTTCCCATATACTTGATAATTCCCTTTACCCAAGTAAGATGCAGTAAAGTCTTGAATCCAAGGACGAGAAATAGGTGGATTCTTCAATTCTGCCAGTTTAGCATTTTCAACTTTTGCATATTCTTGGACTAAACGATATGGTTCCAAATCTGGCTTTGCAATTCCAAAATAAGACGTCCAATGACTTGGATAGATCATCGATGAAATAACATCTACATTTTCTGAGATTTTAGAAAAATTCTGTCCAATACCTGGTGCTTCTGGAAGAGTTGCAGAGTAGCCAAATATATCTACTGAAACTTGAGCACCATATGGTTTCAATTTCCCTCTTGCATACTCAACAAAATCAGTAACAGCTTGCACTCGTCTTTGTACAGGATCAAGTCCTGATGTTTCATATTTCCCCATTGAGTATTTGAGTGTATCTTCTCTTTTTTCAAATCCTTCCGGGAATCGTACATAGTCAAATTGTATTTCTTTAAAGCCCATTTTTGCTGCTTCTATCGCTATTTCTACGTTATGATCCCATACTTCTTGTAAAAATGGATTAACGAATGCCTCTCCACGTCTATTTTTCCAAACCGAAGATCCATCAACAAAGGACAATTCTGGATGTGTTTCAGCTAGTTCGGTATCTTTGAAAACTACGATACGAGCTATAGGATAAATTTGCTTTTCTTCCATTACTTTAAGCACCGAACGAGGATCTTTTATGTATGGTTTTCCAATATTTTTCTTAGCTAAGGTGGATTCCTCACTTGGTATATATGTTAAGTTTCCAAAATCATCTTTAATGTCAATTACCATTGCATTTAGTTCTGTAGAGTCCATTAATTTCAATAAGTCGTTAAACCTCGAACCACCAGCAGAATGTCCGGTGACATATACTCCTCTAACAGCATCTGGATACTTAAAAGTAAGACCAGAATCGAAAATAAATAACTTAGAAGTCGAAACGAGGGACTCGTTAATTTCCTGAAAGCTAAATTGTTTAATCGAGAAGTCCTTTGAGAAAAAATTTCCTTCTGCGGAAACAGATCTAGGAATTAATAATGCTGTAAATAGACTCAATGAAGCTAGCCATTTAAAAGTGTTCATCATTTTATAATAACCCTCCTTTTCTACTTTATTCCTTCATTCTATCAATTCTACAAATCAAATGAAAGAGTATTTCGAATTAAGAGTACAAGTAAATTTAAGGTGTATTTTATCGATTGCTTGGACAAATAGTCGGCTACACGATTCTTTCAAGAACTTGGAACACTGGTTTCGCCGGATGATATTCCATATACTTTCTTTAAGAAAAACGCAAGCGTCCTTTAAGTGCATTTTGTCTTCACCGTTTCTAGAGTACTTTGGATGAAACATTGGCTACATCATTACCGCTATAATTTGGCTCGTGAAGTGACTGCATCACTTCACGAGCCTTTTTCTCGGTAATCTTGTAGTGGATGTTTATCCGTCGCCCTCTTGGAATTTGCATTCGTCCGCTCAGCGCTTCTTTATCAATAGATGCTGCCTATTTATAAAGAAGGGAAAAGTTAAAAACTGTCATAGAGCGACTAATTGTAAGGTGAAAGCTACAGATTCTACAGTGACAGCAACCAATCTCGAGACGAAAGCAACCAATTTTATCTTGAAAGCAACCATTTCTACATATAAAGAGTTAACTTTGTGTGAGATGGCGCAAATCAGTGTTAAGAAAAAAAACTGTGCTATTAAAACACTATGAATACAGGATTTTCAGTAGTCCAATTTTATATACTTATCTTTTAAGAAAAACCGGACAAAATCTTATTGTTAAGTACTACTCACTTAATGGATTGTAGTGAAAGGTGGCGACTCCAGACGGAGGCCAACAGGATGTTGGTCACGAAGGCGTTGCCACACGATGTGGCGCTCTTAGCCTTCGTTCCTCGGAGACAGATGAGCCATCACAACGAACGCGTGAGCTGTGGTGATGGTTCATCGCTCACCCCGCGGAAAGCGTCCACCTGAAACGGAAATCCGCGGTATTATTTAATTCTTTCAAGTGAGCACAGGTTTCGCAGGACGATATTCCATATACTTTCTTTTAAAAAAAGACTGTAGATAAACTCGATTATTATCGAATTTGTCTACAGTCTATAAGGGAATTCAACTATCAATGTCCATATTAAATTATGGACATCAAACACACCTAATTATTATGATCGTGAGATTGAAATAGCCTTCATCGTTTCATATTCTTTTTGAGAGCAATAAACAAAATGCCCTGGTGTAACTTCACGCATCGCTATTTCTTCTCCTTCTTGATAATTATGAGAAGCGGGATCGTAAGATTTACGAACACGAGTACGTTCATAGTTTGGATCAGGAAGTGGAATAGCAGAAAGTAACGATTGCGTATAAGGATGCAATGGATTGTTATATAAATCTTCTGCTGAAGCAAGTTCAACGAGTTTACCAAAGTACATAACACCGATACGGTCGGAAATGTATTTTACCATAGATAAATCATGAGCAATAAATAAATACGTCAATCCTTTTTCCTTTTGTAATTCTTTTAATAAGTTAACAACCTGTGCTTGAATTGATACATCAAGCGCTGAAATTGGCTCATCGGCAATAATAAATTCAGGGTTTACCGCAAGTGCTCTTGCAATACCTAAACGTTGACGTTGGCCGCCAGAAAATTCATGCGCATATCGATTAGCATGTTCCTTGTTTAATCCAACCGTCTCTAAAAGCTCTTCTACACGCTTTTTACGTTCTGTTGGGTTTTTCACAAGTCCGTGAATATCTAAACCTTCTGCAATGATATCTAAAACTTTCATACGTGGATTAAGCGAAGCGTATGGATCTTGAAAAATCATTTGCATTTTCCGGTTAAATATTTTCAAATCTTGTTTAGATTTTTTATCATGAACGTTCACACCATCGTAGATTACCTCGCCGTCTGTAGCGTCGTATAAACGGATAATTGTACGTCCTGTTGTTGATTTACCACAACCAGATTCTCCAACAAGCCCTAATGTTTCACCTTTGTAAATATCAAAGCTTACATCATCTACTGCGCGAACTTCGTTTGGCTTACCTTGATTGAAATATTGCTTTAAATTTTTGATTTCTAGTAATTTCTCAGCCATTAGTAAGCACCCCCTTCAGTTCCTTCATAATATCGGCTTCCTGGAAACTTCTTCATACGTTCAATTACAGAAATCGGTGGATCTACTTGCGGAGCATCGGGATGTAATAACCAAGTTGCCGCATAGTGTGAATCACTTACTTTAAAAAATGGTGGTGATTCTTCCAAGTCTATTTTCATTGCATAGTCACTACGCAGTGCAAATGCATCCCCTTTTGGTGGAGATAATAAATCCGGAGGAGTACCGGGTATTGCATATAGTTTTTCTTCTTCCACATCTAATGAAGGCATGGAGCTTAATAGTCCCCATGTATATGGATGTTGTGGATTATAGAAAATTTCATCCACTGTACCAACTTCTACAATTCTACCGCCATACATAACCGCTACTCTATCTGCTACGTTTGCTACAACACCTAAATCATGTGTAATAAAGATAATGGACGTATCAATTTTTTTCTGTAAATCTTTCATTAGCTCTAAAATTTGCGCTTGAATCGTTACATCAAGGGCAGTTGTAGGCTCATCTGCAATAAGAATTTGCGGATTACATGCAAGAGCAATTGCAATAACAATACGTTGACGTTGCCCACCTGAGAATTGGTGTGGATATTGTTTAATCCGTGCCTCAGGCTTTGGCATTCCAACTAAACGTAATAAATCGATTGCTACTTTTCGAGCTTCTGATTTACTTACTTTGCGATGCTTTAAAATAGGCTCCATAATTTGCTTACCTATTGGCATTGTCGGATTCAGCGAAGTCATTGGATCTTGGAAAATCATCGAAATATCTTTTCCACGAATCTTTTGCATTTCCTTATCGGATAACTTAGTTAAATCTCTTCCATTAAATAAAATTTGACCTTCTTTAAATTCAGAACTATGCTCTGGTAATAATCGCATAATTGCTTTTGTTGTAACTGACTTTCCTGAACCAGACTCTCCAACAATTGCAAGAGTTTCCCCTTTTAATAAATCGAAATTAACGCCACGAATAGCCTTAACTTCTCCTGCAAATGTGTGGAAGGAAAGCTCTAAGTCTTTAACTTCCAATATTTTTTCCATTATCGCTTTCCTCCTTTAGTCTTTCATCTTCGGATCGAATGCATCGCGTAAACCGTCACCAATTAAGTTGAACGCAATCATCAATAAACTTAATATTAAAGATGGATACACCAAAACATGTGGCTGGTATCTAATCATTTGATAGCCATCATTAATGAGTGTTCCTAATGAAGCAGTTGGTGGTTGAAGACCAAGTCCTATAAAACTTAAGAAAGCTTCTAAGAAAATTGCTCCTGGAATCGTAAACATCATATTAATAATAATAAGCCCTAAAATGTTTGGTAGTATATGCTTCGAAATAATTCGGCCATTGCTTGCACCTAAAGTACGGGCAGCTAGAACAAATTCCTGGTTTTTAAATTTCAAAACTTGTCCACGCACAATCCTAGACATACCAATCCATCCAGTTATCGTAATAGCAATGATTATTGCCGTAAGACCGGGTTCCATAACGAGCAACATTAAAATAACGATTACTAATGTTGGAATACCAATTAAAATTTCTACAATACGTTGCATAATATCATCTACACGACCACCATAGTAACCCGAAATCCCTCCATAAGTCACTCCTATAATCATATCAATTACAGCAGCCACAAATGCGATAAATAGAGAAATTTGAGTACCTTTCCAAACACGTGAGAACATATCGCGACCAAGTCCGTCTGTTCCAAACCAATAATACGTGTCGGCTTTTTTTAGTGCATATAAATCTACTTCTTTACCTGCCATAACACCGTAACCATCTAATATACCGAGCTTTTCAATTCCCGGTACTTTTGGCGGTAAGTTTGCGTGAGTAAGTGTTTGGGTTTCACCATCATGAGGGCTAATCATAGGTCCAACAAAAGACATAATAACGATGAATATTAAGATGAACATACTTACGATTGCAGCCTTATTTTTTCGAATACGTAACCAGGCATCTTGCCAAAAACTTAAGCTAGGTTTCGTAATTTTTTCTGCATGTGAGCTATCAATTTGAATTCTTTCAAAAGAATCAGCAGGTAATTTTTTTATATCTTGACTCATTATTTACTACCTCCTGACAAACGAATACGCGGATCAATTATTCCATAAAGAATATCTACTACGAATATTACAATAATTAAAAACGCAGAGAAAAACAAAGTTGTTCCCATTATGATAGAAAAGTCATTTGAACTAATCGACTTAACGAATTGCTCCCCAATTCCTGGAATAGCAAATATTTTTTCGATTACAAGAGAACCTGTTAGTAATCCAGCTGCTAACGGTCCTAAAACAGTTACAAGCGGTATTAAAGCATTTCGGAAAGCATGCTTAAAAGCAATTTCAAACCCGCTCGCACCTTTTGATTTAGCTAACGTAATATAGTCGGAACTTAAAACTTCTATCATTTCTGTTCGTATAAAACGTGATGCTGTTGCAAGTGGCCCCATTGCTAAAGCAATAGAAGGAAGAACGCTAGACATCCAACCGTCTTTCCATAAAGCTACAGGAAGTATTTGCCACTTAACACCAAACCAATATTGTAATAATGTTGCGAAAACGAAAGATGGAACTGAGATACCAATAATAGCAACAAATGTACTACCGTAATCCCAAATAGTATTTTGCCTTAAAGCTGCAATCATTCCGAACAGTATACCAATTATCACTCCGAGAACTAATCCTTGCGATCCAATTTGAAAAGATGGACCTAAACGTTTCAAAATTAGCTCGGTAACATTTGCATTTTTAAACTGGAATGAGTTACCTAGATCACCTTTCACTAAATTTAACATGTATTTACCATATTGCACTGCAACAGGTTGATCTAATCCATATTTCGCTTCCACCATCGCAAGTTGGGAAGGGGATAGTTTTGGAGCAGAGCTTATCGGGGAACCTGGAAGCGCCTTCATTAAGAAAAACGTTGCTGTTGCAATCAGGAAAAACGTAATAAACATATAAATAACACGTCGAATAATATATTTCGCCATCGTTGCACCTCCTAAATAAAATATGTTCTCTGAGATTATATTAATCTATATATATCTAAACAGAAAAGCTTAGCAATTGTCAAAACCAAAAAAAATAATAAAATATTTTGTGAATTCTGATTCATTTAAAAAGAGAGTATATGACCCAAAAGGATTCCATATACTCTCTAACTATGAGATTTTTAAGACTTAAAAATACTTTTAGTTTTTACCTTCAATATAAGCCCATTTGTAGCTATAATCCCCACCGAATGGGTGTTTAGCAATACCTTTTACATATGGTTTTTGTAAGATTCTTGCACCTTTTTGGTAAACTGGTCCAATCGCGTACTCTTCTCCTACAACGATTTTTTCAGCTCTTGCCATTGCTTCCCAACGAGCTTGTGGATCAAGTGCAAGTTTACCGTTAATATCTTTTAATAATTGATCATACTCAGCGTTTGAATATCCCATGTGGTTGTTTCCACCATTTGTTTCCCATAAAGTTAAGAACGTATATGGATCTTGGTAATCTGGACCCCATCCAGCAAATTGGATGTCATAGTCTTGTTTAGTATCTAATTCAAGACGAACTGAGAATGGAACTTCTTTAAGTGTAATTTTTAGACCTTTTAAATTAGTTTCTAATTGAGATTTTAAGTACTCATCCATTTTTTTAGAAAGGTCAGAGTCGCCTCCAAGAATTTCTAAAGAAAGTTCTTTTACACCTAACTCAGATAAACCTTTTTCCCATGCCGCTTGCGCTGCTTCTACATTGAATGCAGTCATGTCGCCATTAACATCGCGGAAATCGTTTCCATCTTCATCAAAATAGAAATCTTTTGGAATTAAGTAGCCAGCTGGCATAGAACCATTTGCTAAAACTACAGAAGTTAAATCTTCTTTGTTAAATGCTTTTGAAATTGCTTCACGAATATTTACGTTAGCAAGTGGAGATTTTTTACCAAGACGCTCTTGGTTATATTTGAAATAGTACACAGCAGTATCTGGTTGATTGATAAGTTCTGGATCATCAGCATATTGCATTGCAAATTCCCCTGAAAGACCAGTACGATCTTTTTCACCGTTTTGATATAAGTTAACCATAGTTGAATTTTCTTTTACAACATCCCAGTTAATTTGTGTAAGTTTTACTGTATCTTTATCCCAGTATTGTTCATTTTTAAGATATTTCCAAGTTAAACCTGTTCCATCCCAATCAGCAAGTGTGAATGGGCCATTATATAATAATGCATCAGAGTTTTTCGCATAGTTATCGCCTTGAGCTTTAACGAACTCTTCTTTTAATGGATAGAATGTTCCGAATGACATTAATGATAAAAAGTAAGGAACTGGTTTTTCAAGCGTTACTTCTAATGTTTTTTCATCAAGAGCTTTAACCCCAAGTTCATTGAAATCCATTTTACCTTCTGAAATTTCAGTAGCATTTTTGATAACGCCTGACATCATGTATGGACCGTATTCTGAAGCCATATCCGGGTTCATCGCACGTTTCCAAGCATATTCAAAATCGTTAGCTGTTACTTTAGAACCGTCTGACCAGTTAGCATCACGAAGAGTGAAAGTGTAAACTAATCCGTCTTCAGAAATTGTTGGTTCACCTGCAGAAATTGCAGGAACAGCAACATTCTCAGCGTTCAAACGATATAAACCTTCGTTTACGTTATTAAGAACTACGAAACCAACTGTATCAGTCATTAGAGATGAATCCATTGTTGGAATTTCTGCAGACTCGATTAAGTTAAGAACTTGCTCCTCATCTAGTGCAGCTGGTTCTTCTGTTGTTGTTGAATTGTCTTCTGGTTTGTCAGTAGTAGTTTCAGTAGCTTTTTCTTTGTCGCCACAAGCAGCAAGGAAAATACTAAGAACTAACATTAGGCTAAAAAGCCATAAAAATTTGCTATTCTTCAATAGAATAACCCCCTTTAAATATTCTGAAAAATTCATTACATTCTTTATTATACATTTTCCTTTTAACTTGTACAGGTTTTTTAAAGAAGTTTTTACAGATTTGTAACAAAATCATTACATTGTCCTAACAATTGTGAATCTTTGGTAAAGGAATTTCTTGTTTTTTGCAAATATTTAACTAAAGTTTTGATTAATTTTATTTTATCTTCTATAATCTATTCTTGTAGAGGTGAAATATGAAAACAAAAATTATCTTTTTTTTAGGTTTACAACTTCTTATTTTCCTACTAACGTTTTTAGTATATGGAAATTGTAACCTAGTTTCTTATGCAAATATGTCTTTTTATATTGGAGGATCAATTACATTCTTCGGCTTAATATCTTATGTTGTCTCGGGTGGTTTTTTTGATTTTTTCATAGAGAGTTCAAGAAAAGTTTTTACTCCAAGACATATAAAAAATGAAGTGAATCAAATGCGTTTACCTTCTGAAGTCTTTTCATTTCCTTATAAGCCGATAATTGCATTAGGATTATCTAGTTTACTTTGTATGTGTATTGCTTTATTTGTATATTATAGTTAGTTTTTTAACTTGATTATTAAGTTTCTCCTATACTATAATGTTTTAAACAATATTAGATGCTATGACAAAGAAAAGTATATTTGAAATTGTATGTGGAGAGAGTCTGTGGTTGGTGCAAACAGAACATACGTCAAATAGAATGGGCTTTTGAGCAGTATATGTGAATTATGAGTAGCATATACCGACCCCTTCACGTTACGAAGAAGAGTGGCTAATTTACTTTTAGCAAGCTGGGTGGTACCACGGATTATACATCATTCGTCCCTTTTTTAGGGATGTATGGTGTTTTTTTATTTTATTAAGGAGGAAAAATGATGAAGAAAATATTTTCAGGTGTACAACCGACAGGAACAATCACTCTAGGTAATTATATTGGAGCTTTTCGACAATTTATAACACTACAAGATGATTATGAATGTGTATTTTGTATAGTCGACCAACATGCTATTACTGTACCACAAGATCCACAGGAATTAAGTAAACATATTCGTTCACTTGCTGCATTATATCTTGCTGTAGGAATCGACCCAGAAAAATCAACATTATTTATTCAATCGGAAGTACCCGCACATGCTCAAGCCGGCTGGATTATGCAATGCGTCTCTTATATTGGAGAATTAGAAAGAATGACACAGTTCAAAGATAAATCTGATGGAAAGGATGCAGTTTCAGCTGCCCTTTTAACCTACCCCCCATTAATGGCGGCAGATATTCTTTTGTACCAAACCGATATCGTTCCAGTTGGAGATGACCAAAAGCAACATGTTGAATTAACACGCGATTTAGCAGAAAGATTTAATAAACGCTACGGGGATGTCCTTATAATCCCTGAAATTCAGCTTCCGAAAAGTGGTGCACGTATTAAATCACTTCAAGACCCTCTTAAGAAGATGAGTAAATCCGATCCAAATCTAAAAGCAACAATTCGTATTTTAGATACACCAAAAGAAATTGAAAAGAAAATTAAAAGCTCTGTAACCGATTCAGAAGGTATTGTTGCTTACGATCCTGAAAATAAACCTGGGGTTTCCAATTTATTAACGATCGAAGCTGCGTTAACAAATGTAACGATTGAATCGCTTGTACAAAAATACGAAGGAAAAGGCTATGGTGATTTTAAGGCATCGGTTGCCCAAGTGATAAACGATCACTTTGCTCCAATCCAAGCTCGTTATGAACATTTATTAAACTCTTCAGAGCTTGATGACATTTTAGACCAAGGTGCAGAAAAAGCGAATACCCTTGCTCAACAAACCTTGTCTAAGATGGAAGCCGCAATGGGCCTCGGAAGAAGACGATAACCGATAAAGAAAGAAGCGATAAACAGAATACAACAAATTCATTTGAACTTACTATAAAGAGTACTACAGAATTCCAAGAGTGACCTAAAGTTAAAAAGTTCAAATACAGTACTAAATGAGAACAGCTAATTACAGCTAATCCATAACTGATTAAAAAAAGTAAAAGTCTAATATGTATCACATCCTTCTTAAACCATATGAAAAACCGTTCCTAAACTTTCGTTTAGGAACGGTTTTTTATTAATTATTTTGTAGATTTAACTCCAGTATCAGAAACTAATTCAATGTCTTGTAATTCTGTTGGATTAGCATAGTCAATATTGTAGTTTTTCACACGTTTGTTAACCGGTACTAATTCATAACGATACAAAGTAGGAATAACAGGAGCTTGTTCAGCCATGTATACTTGCCATTCACGGAACTGGTCAGCTCGGTATTTAGCATCAAATGCTTCCGGTGAGTCAATATTTGCTAATGTTTTCTCTAAGAAATCAGAAGAGAAACGGCTAAAATTATATTGAGCTGCTTTTGAATAAAGACCTGATGGAGATGGGTTTGTTCCTGTTCTCCATGCAGCCATGAAAATATCAATTTCAGGATCATCAGCTTCTACTTTATCATAGAAGCTATTGAATTCGATTGTACGACCGGTAGTTAATGTCACATTTAAGCCAACATCTTTCCAGTTTTGTAAGTAGAACTGTGTGATATCTTCTGCAACATCATCACCTGACATTGTTGCAAACTTGATTTCTAAAGGTTTACCATTTTTGTCTTCACGAATTCCATCGCCATTAACATCTTTGTAGCCAGCCTCATCTAATAACGCTTTAGCTTTTTCTGGATCATATTTATAACCTTCTAAAGTAGCGTCATAGAAAGATGCGAAAACTGGTGGAATTAAAGAGTTAGCGCGTTCACGCAATCCATTATAGTAAACTTCCGCAACTTGTTCTACATCAAGTGCATATCCCATTGCTTGACGTAATTTTACATCACCCATTTTTGATCCTTCAATATCCGTAATAACTTCACCTTTATCAGTATCGTATTTACCTAGTTTGAAGCCTAGGTAAGAATAAGAAAGTTCTTTGCGTCCTAGGATACTAATATTATCAAAGTCTTTCACTTCTTCAATCTTTGTAGCACTAAAGTGCGAAGCAATATCGTATTCTCCTGATTGGATTGCTTTAGAAATAGAGCTGGTTGGTACAACTTTCACTAATACTCCGTCTAGTTTAGGTCTACCTTTCCAATAATTTTCATTGGCTACATATTGAACAGATTCTCCTGGTGTAATTTTATCAAATTTAAATGCACCTAAGGTAACTGGGTTTTTACGAACTGCATCAGATTCAACTAAAGTCTTAATTGGAAGATCTTTTAATATATGACTTGGTTCAGCAGAACTCCACAGTCCGTCTCCACCACTAAATATAGCAGGAGATAATACTTTAAATGAAATTTCTAAAGTTGATTCATCTAATTTCTTAAGTCCAGAAATTGTGTCTGCTTTTCCTTCATGATATTCAACAGCACCTATTATATTTTGGAAGTCTGCATCATAACGAACTCCAGTATAATCTTTATGACCAATAATTAAGTACGGTTGAATTAAGTCTTCAATTATAAGTGGTTCGCCGTCAGACCATTTTACTCCATCACGAATCTTAATAATTACTTTGCTATTATCTTTATCAACTTCCATACTTGCAATACCTTTATCAGTTAATAAGAAATCTCCATCTGTTTCAAATATAGAGTTACTTGCATAAGAAGAAAGATCACTATCATATGCATCATCTGATAAAACGTCAGAGAAGATACCTAGGAAAGGTTCATCCTTAGCCATTGCAACTTTTAAAATACCGCCTTTAATTACATCCCCATCATTTGTAACTTCTTTTGGGAATAATGCATCAGGTTCTTCAGCTACCGTTTCTTCCGTTGTTTCTTCTGTTTTACCTTCTTCTTTATTGCCTTCTTCTGTTTTGCCTTCATCGGTACCTTTTGCAGGCTCTTCGCTATTCTTGTTACAAGCACCAAGAACAAGCATGAAAGCTATAAGTACTGCTAGTAATGTCCAAAGCTTTTTATTCATTTCTATTTCCTCCTTTTTATTCTCTATTCTTTTTATATCAAACGGTAAACGTTTAATACCAAATCCGAATTGGTTTTATCCAAGACGTTGTTTTGCATCTGCCGAGCGGCGTAATGCCTGCCCTACATAGTTGATTCCTAACATCATAAGTAAGATAAATATCGATGCAGGTAACCATACCCACCACTTCTGTTCTAATACAAGCGGGTTATTTGCATAGCTTATAAGTGTTCCTAAACTTGGAGTGGTAGGTGGTAACCCAAATCCAAGAAATGATAAGCCTGTTTCAATACCAACGTTACCGGCAAAGTTTAATGTCATTTCGACAATTAATATGGAACTTAAATTGGGCATAATCTCTTTAAAAATAATAAGGAATCCATTAGTACCCAACGTTTTAGACGCATTGACATAATCACGTCTACTTTCAGACAAAGCCTTACTTCGTACAAGACGTGCAGTAGGAGGCCAAATGAAAATACTCAAAATCAAAATGAATGCTGTAATTGAATATTTAGGTACAATCGTAACAAATACGATGATTAACATCAGTGATGGTATAGTAATGAAAAAGTCGATAATTCTCATAAAAAGATTATCAATCCATCCACCAAAATAGCCACAAATTAAACCAACAATTATACCGAATATACCGGTAATAATTGTAATAGAAATAGCGATTGCAATTGAATTTTTAGCTCCGATTACAAGTTGCCCAAGTATATCTTTACCACCTTGGTCAGCACCTAAAAAAAACTTATCCCCAGGGGAAGCATATTTATCTCTTAGGCTAACTCGCATTAAAGTCTCTTGATCAATAAGCTTTGCCCAGATGAAAACTCCAATAATTACTATAAATAAAGCTATAAGTGAAAACATTGCTAATTTATCTTTTTTAAACTCTCTAAAAATAACTTGCATCCCAGTTGCAGGTGCGTTTACTTCCACTTCTTCTTTCTTATTCGCTTCAATTTTCATGCTTATTCACCTCTCCTTAACATATAATTCGCCTATTCTATCCTTATTCTTGGGTCAACAATACTCATGATAATATCGGACAATAGACTACCTAATAACGTTAAGAAGCCATATAACATAACAAGTGCAGTAATTACACTGTAATCACGTGAGTTAATAGATGAAATAAATAGCTGTCCCATCCCTGGATAACCGAAGATTGTTTCAATAAAGATAGATCCACTTAATAATCCGGTTATTGTAAAACCGAAGAAAGCTGCAATTGGGAGCAAAGAATTTCTAAAAATATGTCTTGAATAAACCTTTCTAATTGGAATACCTTTACTTCTTGCTGTTCGTACATAATCTTGACTTTTAGAATCAATTATTTCCGACCGTAAATATTGAATAACTCCTGTAGTAGCTAGTACTGCATAAGTTATGGCCGGCAACAACATATGGTACAGTTTACTCCATATGTATCCAAAAGTACCTGGATCGTATTGAATATCAACGCTACCGACAGTTGGGAACCAATGTAATTTATATCCGAAAAGAAATAAGAAAATTAATGATAATACAAATGTCGGAATTGCATAAACGATAAAGCTATACAATACGATTGCCTTATCTAATAATGTATCTTGATAACGGCCAGCTAAAATCCCAAGAGGAATGGCTATTAAATATAGTAAAATAGCACTAACTAAAGATAGCCAAAAAGTGTTTATAGCTCGTTCACCAATTACTGATGATACTCCCATTTTATAGGTATAACTTTTTCCAAAATCCCCTTGCACGGCATTCGCGATCCAACGTGCATATTGTTCATACCACGGATCGTTTAACCCTGCCAATTCACGAAGCTCCGCTATACGAGAAGCATCTGTTTCAGGTGTTATCATCCCTGTAAAAGGATCTCCAGGCATAAATTTAGCCATAATGAAAATTAATAAACTTAAAACCAACAACTGAGGAATCATGATTAAAGTACGTCGTACAATAGTTTTCCACATATTACATGCCCCCCTTTTCGTGAGCACTCATCGCTACAAAATGCGTATCTGTCAATTGTTTTAAGTCAAATACTCTTCCGTTTGGATCATAATAATTTTTATGCTCAATTACATAATCTGATTCAACCTTAATTCGTTCTCTTTTTCGAATATCCCGACCTATTGGGTTAACATTAGGAATAGCAGACAATAATCGCTTCGTATAAATATGTTCTGGATTCGTATAAATATCTTCTCTATTCCCAGACTCAACGAATCTACCTTTATACATGATAGAAATATGATCACACATATGTTTAACTACACCTAAATCATGGGAGATAAACAAATAGCTTAAACCAAATTCCTCTTGAATATCTTTCATAAAGTTCAGTACTTGTGCCTGCACTGAAAGGTCTAAAGCAGATACGGGTTCATCCGCTATAATTAGCTTAGGATTACAAGCAATCGCACGTGCAATTCCGATTCGTTGCTTTTGGCCACCTGAAAATTCATGTGGGTATTTTACTTTCGCATCTTCGCCCATACCAACGATTGCTAATAACTCATTAATCTTTCTTCTTTCTTCATCTGGTGTAAGGTTTAGAAAATTACGTATTGGCTCTGCAATAATATCTTGAACCCGTTTGCGTGGATTTAGACTTGAATTCGCATCTTGAAAAATCATTTGAATGTCACGATTGAAAGCTGAATTTGGGTTACGACGCTTATTTGTTACGTCTTCCCCTTCATAAATAATGCTCCCAGAAGTTATTTTCTCAAGACCAATTATTGATTTGCCTGTTGTTGATTTTCCACAGCCAGACTCACCAACTAATCCATAAGCCTTCCCTTTTTCAAATTCTAAGCTGATCCCATCTACTGCATGAACATTATCGATAACAGTATTGAAAAATCCACCACGAATTGGATAATGGACACGTAAATCATTAATTTGCATAAAACTCATCGTGTATTCCCCCCTTCTTCACCTTCAAAATGAAAGTGCTTCCAGCAAGTACATCTAACCAAATGACCTGGAGAAACTTCATGAAGTGTGGGGTTTTCCTCATGTGCGATACCTGGAATCCATGGAATCCTTGCTGCGAAACGACAACCAGATCTCGGTAATTTCATGAGTGAAGGCACCATGCCTTGTATTACTTGAAGTTTTTCATTTTCACTATTCATTTGTGGTATAGAGTTGAATAATGATCGTGTATAAGGGTGCTTTGGATTTGAAAATAACTCATCTACGGGAGCCTCTTCAATAATTTCACCTGCATACATAACCGCAACACGATCAGCAACTTCAGCCACAACACCTAAATCATGTGTGATTAATATAATACCCGCACCTGTTTCTGCTTGAAGATCTTTTAGCAAATCCAGTATTTGAGCTTGTATTGTAACGTCCAAAGCAGTTGTCGGTTCGTCTGCAATAATAACTTTTGGTTTACATGAAATTGCAATGGCAATAATAACACGCTGTCTCATTCCACCAGATAACTGATGAGGAAATTGCCTTGCTGTCCTCTTAGGATTAGGGATACCAACCTGTGCTAACAGTTCAAGAACACGTTTTCCCCTATCATCTCTAGTCATTTTCGTATGATAAATTAATCCTTCTTCAATTTGCTCACCTATACGCATAAGTGGATTTAATGCAGATAAAGGATCTTGGAATATCATTCCAATTTCTTCACCTCTTACTTTATTAAACTTTTCTTCATCAAGGCGTGCTAGGTTTTCTCCGTTGTAATTAATCTCACCTTGTACTCTTGTTTTATTGTGATCATGAAGTCCAATAATAGATGTTGCTAAAGTACTTTTCCCACAACCGGACTCTCCAACTATTGCCAGGATTTCATTTTTCTTCAATGTAATCGAAACACCATCGACTGCATCATAGTATGTATCTTTTATGCGAAAACCAGTGTGTAAATCTTTAATATTTAAAAGTTCATTTGTCATGTTAAAAATAAAACTCCCTTCTAGATTCAGACTTTGATCTATTCACTTCCGTTTTTTCATGACGTTAAATTTTTTTAAAAGTGGTATTTTCTTTAGAACCTTTTTTATTTTATACACAACCACGAATTCCAATTTTTCAGTTAATTCATCTCTCGTGTAAATTCTATTACAGTATCATTACAATCGCAATACATTTTTTTATTATTCCCTCAATTTACTCTTTTTTGAAATTGAAGAATTATCTATAAAATCTGTTATATCAACGATTTGTTACGAAAATTGGAACTAGATAAATTATTTAAATAAAATAAAAAATTCGCACAAATTCTTTAATGAACAGCAAGCAACTGGAAACTTTGGAATCTAAATTTTAGTGATTTAACCCATTGAAGTATCTAAGCTTTTTAGACAAAATAAAAAAGTATTTTCCATTCAATTTGGAAAATACTTTTTTAATTTTACTATGCATTATTTAACATTATTTTTTGAATAAAATACTCGCATTATGACCACCAAAACCTAATGAATTGCTCATTGCATACTGAATATCAGCATTTCTAGCGGCATTTGGTACATAATCCAAATTACATTCTGGATCTGGGGTTTCTAAATTCATCGTTGGAGGTAATATTCCTTCTTTTAAAGCTAGTACTGTAAAAATAGCTTCCACTCCACCAGCTGCTCCAAGTAAATGACCAGTCATTGATTTTGTTGAACTCATCGCTAATTTATATGCGTGTTCGCCAAATACTGATTTTACAGCCATTGTTTCAAATTGATCATTATACGGGGTGCTCGTTCCATGTGCATTAATATAATCGATTTGCTCTGGTTTAATACCTGCATCTGCAATTGCTTGTTGCATTGCACGAGCAGCACCTTCTCCTTCTGGCGCAGGAGCAGTAATATGATGAGCATCACCTGTTGATCCATACCCAATAATTTCTGCATAAATTTTTGCTCCACGGGCAACTGCATGCTCATATTCTTCTAAAATGATAATTCCTGCTCCTTCTCCAATGACAAAGCCATCTCGGTTTGCATCAAATGGTCTTGAAGCAGTTTGAGGATCCGTGTTTAAAGTAAGTGCTGTGTTTGAGCAGAATCCAGCAACAGACATATGTGTTATAGGTGATTCCGCACCACCTGTAATCATTACATCCGCATCACCACGTTCAATTACTTTAAATGCATCACCAATCGAATTGGTTCCAGATGCACAAGCTGTTACGGTACATGAATTAACCGCTTTCGCTCCAAAATGAATAGAAACTTGACCTGCCGCCATATCTGGAATCATCATTGGAACAAAAAATGGACTAACACGACGAGCTCCTTTTTCTAAAAATACACGGAACTGTGCTTCGTATGTTTCCATCCCACCGATTCCTGAGCCAATCCATACTCCAGTTCGAAGTCCAAGCTCCTCAGTAATCGTTAAATTAGCATCTTCCACAGCCATAATAGACGCTGCAAGCGCATAGTGAGTAAAACGATCCATCTTACGAGCGTCTTTTTTCTCAATATATTTCTCAATATCAAAGTCTTTTACTTCGGCTGCCACTTTTGCGGAAAATTGGTTTGCATCCAATCGTGTAAGCATGCCGACGCCTGATTTTCCTTCTTTAATACCTGACCATGTTGTTTCTATATCATTTCCTAGTGGTGTAACAGCACCGACTCCTGTTACAACAACTCTACGTTTTGTCATGTATAATCATCCTTCCGATGTTTAACTTTTATTTTCCCCATTTTAATGTAATAGCGCCCCAAGTTAAGCCGCCACCGAAACCAACCATAACAATAATGTCGTCGTCTTTTACTTTTCCATTCACTACTTCTTCTTTAAGTGAAAGTGGAATAGAAGCAGATGAAGTATTCCCATACTTATGGATAGTTTTTGACATTTTTTCGACAGGTAATCCTAATCTTTCTCTTGAAGAATCCATAATACGAATATTCGCTTGATGCGGGATTAACATATCAATATCTTCTTTTGAAAGACCAGCTTTCTCTATAACATTAACTGCTGACTCACCCATTTGTCTAACTGCAAACTTAAAAACTTCACGGCCATTCATCGCCAGATAAGGTCCATCTTGGAATAAATACTTGCCCCCATTGCCATCTGCTCCTAGCTCAAACGACAAGATTCCACGACCTTCTGAAACTTTACTAATAACAGCAGCTCCTGCTCCGTCTCCAAACAAAACAGCTGTATTTCGATCTTCCCAATCTGTAATTTTTGAAAGCTTTTCCACTCCAACAACAAGTACATGAGAATACGTGTCAGACTCTACGAATTGTTTTGCAGTAACTAAACCATACATAAAGCCTGCACATGCAGCAGAGATGTCCATTGCTGCTGCATTTTTTGCACCAAGTTGATCTTGAAGCATTGTAGAAACACTTGGAAACGGACGATCAGGTGTTACAGTTGCTACAAGTATAAGTCCGATTTGATCAGGTGTAATACCTGCATCTTTAATTGCTTCTTTAGCTGCTTCAAAAGCTAAGTGAGATGTATCTTGTTCAGGTCCCGCTATTCTTCTTTCTTCAATACCAGTTCTAGTTCGAATCCATTCATCGGATGTATCTACTTTTTTCTCAAGGTCTTCATTTGTTAAAATATGCTCTGGTGAATAAGTTCCTAATCCAATTATTCCTGCATTCACGAAAGTTCCTCTTTTCTTATAATCTATTATTAGTACCTGGTAATAATAATAACGAATTAGTGAACATTTTTCAACAACATAGTTTGAATCTGCAAATATTCTTTTGAAATGATTGACGTTATGATATGATAAACATAGTAAAAATAGCTTGAGGTGAAACAAATGAAATATATTATGACACTTATTTGGTCCGTAATACTAGTTTCTATGTTAAATTACGTAGTAAGCTCAGTACAAAATGTAGATTTTGTATTATCTAATGGCTTGATCATGTCAATCCCTGTTGCAATTATGATTTTTATCATCTCTGCAATTATTCCAAACGAACCAACTACATCAGAACATCACTAAAAAAGCTCCCTTTTCGGGAGCTTTTTTATTTTAGCCTTCGCAAACTCTAAGTGATTTTTCATTACCGAGCGTGCGTATCGCAAAATCAGTTCTCTATAACGCAAATTAAAACAGAGTAACGCAAGATCAACCTTGTGTATCGCAAACTCTAAGTGATTTTTCATTACCGAGCGTACGTATCGCAAAATCAGTTCTCTATAACGCAAATTAACAACAGGATAACGCAAGTTCAACCTTTCATATCGCAAACTCTATGTGATTTTTTATTACCATACGTGCGTATCGCAAATCAGTTCTCTATAACGCAAATTAAAACAGGATAACGCAAGATCAACCTTGTGTATCGCAAACTCTAAGTGATTTTTCATACTAAACGTGTAATATTGCGATTTTAGGTAATTCTATTTTACGATTTTTTCAAGTTAACACTTGAATGTTGCAATATTCTATTTAATAACTAGTTGGCCATCTTCAATAGAAGCAGTAATTGTACTTCCTGGAAGAATGGTTCCTCCGATTAACAGTTTAGCTACTGCGGTTTCTAAGTTTCTTTGGATAAATCGTTTAAGTGGTCTTGCACCAAATGCAGCATCCGTACCTTCTACTACAATCCATTCAATAACTGCTTCATCCACTTGTAAATTAATTTCTTGTTCGCGGACACGATCTTGAAGTTGTTTGACATATTTCTCAGCTATTTTTTCAAAATGTTGTGTGGTTAAAGAGTGGAACATAATAATGTCATCTAAACGATTTAATAATTCTGGTTTAAAATGCTCCCTTAAAGAAGCCATTACAAGGCTTTCTTCCTCTTCACTAATAATTCCAGTAGTATTTCCAAGAAATTGTGAGCCGATATTAGAAGTTAATATTACGACAGTATTCGTAAAATTAACTATTCTACCTTGACTATCTGTTATTCGACCATCATCCATTAATTGTAATAAAATATTTGCAACATCTGGATGTGCCTTTTCGATTTCATCTAATAGTACTACAGAATAAGGGTTCCTACGTACCGCTTCGGTCAGTTGGCCACCTTCTTCATATCCAATATATCCAGGAGGGGCACCCACTAACCGAGATACACTATGTTTCTCCATATATTCAGACATATCAATGCGGATAAAATGCTCTTCCGAATCAAATAAATTTGCAGCGAGAGACTTGGCTAGTTCTGTTTTCCCTACACCTGTTGGACCTAAAAATAAGAAAGATCCAATAGGCTTTCTAGGATCTTTAATACCAGCTCGTGCACGCCATACAGCTTCTGTTACTAATTGCACTGCTTGGTCTTGTCCAACTACTCTTTCACCAAGTGTTTCTTTTAAACGAAGAAGCTTCTCCCGTTCACCTTCCACTAATTTTGTTACTGGAATTCCAGTCCATCTAGAAACGATGGACGCAATTTCTTCAGCAGTTACTTCTTCCCGTAATAAGCGAGATTCTGTTTCCTCGCTTACTTGTTGTTCATATACTTGAAGTTCTTTTTCTAACGGAGGAATTTTGCCATGACGAAGTTCGGCAGCCTTATTTAAGTCGTACTTGTTTTCTGCGTCTTCTAATTCTCGACGATATCTATCAAGTTCTTCTCTCTTTTGTTGAATAACTTGAATTGATTCTTTTTCCTGTTGCCACTTGTTACGCATTTCACTTGAGGATTGTTCTAATTCTTTCAGGTCTTTACGTATTTGTTCAAGTCTTTTTTTACTTGCAGCGTCTTTTTCCTTCATTAACGCTTGTTCTTCAATTTGAAGCTGCATCATTTTTCTTGTGACTTCATCCAACTCTTGAGGCATCGAGTCAATCTCTGTTCGAATCATTGCACATGCTTCATCTACTAAATCGATTGCTTTATCCGGTAAAAAGCGTTCCGTAATATAACGGTTAGATAATTCCGCAGCGGCAACAATAGCTCGGTCATGAATGCGAACTCCGTGATGTAATTCAAAGCGCTCTTTTAGTCCACGTAAAATAGAAACCGTGTCTTCTACAGAAGGTTCTCTTACAAGTACTTGCTGGAATCTTCTTTCGAGAGCTGGATCTTTTTCGATATACATCCGATATTCATCTAATGTAGTTGCCCCAATACAATGCAATTCACCTCGTGCAAGCATAGGTTTTAACATATTTCCTGCATCCATTGCTCCGTCCGTTTTTCCAGCTCCTACAATTGTATGAATTTCATCTATAAATAAAATAATTTGACCTTCGCTATCTTTCACTTGTTTTAATACAGCTTGAAGTCGTTCTTCAAATTCTCCACGATATTTCGCACCTGCGATTAAAGAACTCATATCTAGTTCAAATATTTCCTTTTCCTTTAATCCTTCTGGAACATCTTTTCTCACTATTCTTTGGGCTAAACCTTCTACAATTGCTGTTTTACCAACGCCAGGTTCCCCTATTAACACAGGATTATTTTTTGTTTTTCTAGATAATATACGAATAACGTCTCTTATTTCTTGATCACGTCCAATAACAGGATCCATTTTTCCGTCTTTTACAGCAGTAACTAAATTACGTCCATATGTCTCTAACGGACTTTTTTCGTCTTGTTGCTTCATTTGCATACCAAACATCTCCTCAACTATTACTTCTCGGCTTCATACCTGTCAAACCCAGCTGTAGGCAGTGAAATGTGTTTTAAAATACTCACAGCATAACACTCGAAAAAGTTTGACCTTCTTTGACTAATATGATTATAATATTTTTTCATATAATTTGTAAAGAAAAGTGATCATTAGAATAGGTTTATTATGCTATTATTGTTTTATGAATGGAAAGGTTGTGATTTTATATGAATGAGAATACTCCTATATTCATGGGGATTTACTCATTATTTGAACAATTTGGTTCCATTAACAAAATAGAAAAAGAGCGTCCAATATTTCATGAAGGAGAACGTTCCGATGAAGTATATTATGTTTTAGAAGGTTCAGTAAGAATTACGAAAGATACGGAAAGTGGTAGAATATTCACACTAAAAATTACTAATTCTCAAAGTATTCTTGGAGAAACATCTGTTTTTTGTGAAACTCTTTATCATTCTGTGTCTGCTCATACGATAGAGCCTACAAAAATTGTATCCCTTTCCCGATCTCAACTGGAAAAGTTTTTAAGCACTTCTCCTGAACTTATGATGGAATGGATGAAATTTATTCAATTAAATCATTTAAAAAACGAGACAAGATTTCGAGATTTACTTCTACATGGTAAAAAGGGAGCTCTTTTTTCAACATTAGTTCGTCTTTCTAATACTTATGGAATTCCCCAAGAGGATGGAAGCATCCTTATAGATCATTATTTGACCAATCAAGAATTAGCTAACCTATGTGCAACTAGTAGAGAAGTTGTAAATCGAATGTTAAACGATATTAAAAAGTCACAGGTCATTTCGCTTAATAAAGGGCTAATAACTATTAATGATATAAACTTTTTAAGAAAAGAAATTGAGTGTGATAATTGTCCACTACATATTTGTCGGATAGATTAGAAATATTTTTAAGAAAAACGCAAGCGTCCTTTAAGTGCATTTTGTCTTCACCGTTTCTAGAGTACTTTGGATGAAACATTGGCTACATCATTACCGCTATAATTTGGCTCGTGAAGTGACTGCGTCACTTCACGAGCCTTTTTCTCGGTAATCCTGTAGTGGATGTTTATCCGTCGCCCTCTTGGAATTTGCAAAGAAATAGTGCATTTATTTTGGTTAATGAGAGAATAAAGGCTTTCCTATACTTTTAAAAGCGGACGAAGATGCAATTTCGTCCGCTCAGCGCTTCTTTATCAATAGATGCTGCCTATTTATAAAGAAGGGAAAAGTTAAAAACTGTCATAGAGCGACTAATTGTAAGGTGAAAGCTACAGATTCTACAGAGACAGGAACCAATCTCGAGACGAAAGCAACCAATTTTATCGTGAAAGCAACCATTTCTACATATAAAGAGTTAACTTTGTGTGAGATAGCGCAAATCAGTGTTAAGAAAAAAACTGTGCTACTAGCAATAGCATCTCTTATTCAACAACGATTACAGGATGGCATGATCACTACGTTTACTTCAACTAATTCTAACCTCTTAACGATGCTGAACTAAATCTTCTTGTTAGGTACTACTCACTTAATGGATTGTAGTGAAAGGTGGCGACTCTAGACGGAGGCCAACAGGATGTTGGTCACGAAGGTGTTGCCACACGATGTGGCGCTCTTAGCCTTCGTTCCTCGAAGACAGATGAGTCATCACAACGAACGCGTGAGCTGTGGTGAAGGCTCATCGCTCACCCCGCGGAAAGCGTCCACCTGAAACGAAAATCCCCCCAGTATTATTTAATTCTTTCAAGTACTAGGAACACTGGGATCGCAGGACGATATTTCATATAGTTTCTTATCTTTTAAAATAAAAATTAGGGAAACTCTCACAATAAGAGTTTCCCTAATTTATACGTGATAAACATTATATCTAGCAGCAATATCTTTATATCGTGATCCTTGCGTTTGTTTTGTTGGATAAGGGAGACTTTTATCGAATCCCTAGTGCAATTTTCGCATAACGAGACATATTTTCTTTTGACCATGGTGGATTAAAAACAATATTAACTTCTGTTTCTTTTACTTCAGGTAATTCACCTAGTGCCGTTTTTACTTGATCTACTATCATTGGTCCCATTGGACAACCAATTGAAGTAAGAGTCATCTTAACAGTTGCAATTCCTTCGTCCGTTAACTCAACATCATATACTAATCCTAAGTTTACAATATCTATCCCTAATTCCGGGTCAATTACATTTTCAAGAGCACTCATCATACTATCTTTCATATCTTGATCCATTTTATAAACCCCCTTACTACTTTTCTTCATCATAACAAAGTACTCTCGTTATGCCAAATTGTTTGCAAGCCATTTAGTTGCAGCTAGCAATCCTTTCCGATTAACTGCATGACCTGCCGATTTTTCTTTCATAAAGACAAGATGTTCATTTCCAAATTGTTTTTCAAAAGCCTCAATAAAAAGAGCAGTTGACTCAAAAGGTACGACAGTATCTTTTACTCCATGCCAAAAAAACAATGGTTTATTTGATAGTTTTTCCATATGAATGGAAGCATCAAATGTAGATAATGTATTGAACATATCCTCTTTTTCCTTTGAATTCAATGGAATTTGAAATCCCTTTTGCTCGATTTGTTCAATTTGTGCTTTCGCAAGTTGAACATAACATGGAGTTCCCATCATAATGCTGGCAGCATTTATCCATGGATAAATAGTTAAGCAACCAAGTGTAGTGATACCACCCATTGATGTTCCACCAATACCAATTTTTTGGCCGTTCAAAAATCCACGTTCCATAAGCTCCTCTTTTATTTTTCCTACCTCTTCAATGGAAGTTAAAACAGTTTCCCAAAAGCGAAGACTTATTTCTATTTGGTCTAATTTTTCATCTCTGTCACCGTGTAAATGTGCATCAGGTAAAATTACTCGACACCCTTGATTTACTAACTGATAAGCATAGTGCAGATTGTGCTCTTTCGCACTTTCAAAACCATGTAAAAAAATCACAATAGGAGAGTGATTATTTGTCTGATCATTATAAATATGTAGTAAAGGTATATTACCCCATGATTCTATTTGTACAATCATTCATAAACCACCTCTCTTTTCTAATTATTATATTAACAAAGTAAATTGAAATATACAAAAGCATAGGTACTACCATTTTGACGTTTAAAGTGGAAAACGATACACTTTAATAGAAGGAAAGGAGATTTATTATGCAACGTCACTTAATTGTTTTGGATTTAGATGGAACCTTATTAACAGATGAGAAGGTAATTTCACATAAAACGAAGAATATATTACAAGAAGCCAAAAATCAAGGTCATGAAGTAATGATCGCAACTGGAAGACCATATAGATCAAGTGAGATGTATTATAAGGAGCTTGGTTTAAATACTCCGATCGTCAACTTTAATGGAGCATTTGTGCATCATCCAACGAATTCTTCCTGGAATACCATTCATAAACCAATAGAACTTCAAGTTGTTAAAGAAGTTGTAGAAGCTGTTCAAAGCTTTTCAATTAAAAATATGCTCGCCGAAGTATTAGATGACGTGTACTTGCATCATCATGATGAACAAATGATTTCTGCTTTTGCACTTGGTAATCCACATATTACTACAGGTGATTTAAGGACCTTTTTGAAAACGGATCCAACAAGCTTGCTAATTCATGCCGAGGAAGATTCAGTAGACTTAGTTCGTAATCATTTACGAGATGTTCATGCCGAAGTAATTGATCATCGTCGTTGGGGAGCTCCTTGGGACGTAATTGAAATAGTTCGACATGGATTAAACAAGGCAGTTGGCTTAGCAAAAGTATCCGAGTATTTAGACATTCCAAGAGAACGAATTATCGCTTTTGGAGATGAAGACAATGATTTAGAAATGATTGAATATGCTGGAGTTGGCGTAGCAATGGGAAATGCAATTTCGCCACTTCAACAGATTGCAAATGAAATAACTTTAACCAATAATGAAGAAGGTATTGCTGAGTTTTTAATGGAGAGATTAAAGTTAAGAGAATTGTGATAATTGAGGAGGATGGAAATGAAATTATTCGCTGATAGCGCTAGTGATTTACCTAAATCTTTTTTTGAATTACATAATGTAGAATTAATACCACTTAGAGTGCATATAGACAATGATGAATACGAAGATATTATAGGGATAGATTCTAAAGAAGTATACGCAGCAATTAGAGCTGGAAAACAACCAAAAACATCTCAAGCTTCACCAGAACTTTTTTTGAAACTGTTTGAAGAACTTGCAAAGTCAGGAGAAGAAGGTTTCTACATTGCCCTCTCTTCTGCTCTTTCTGGAACATATAGCACAGCGGTGATGATGAAGGAACAGCTAATGGAAACATATCCTGACTTAAAGTTAACTATTATCGATTCAAAATGTGCATCACTTGGAATTGGACTTCTAATAAAAGAGGCAGTTCGTTTAAGAGATGAGGGACTTGCCCTATCAATTATTGAAGAGAAAATCAGATTCTCGGCTACTCATATGGAACATCTTTTCACTGTAGAAGACTTAGATTATATGGCCCGTGGTGGAAGAGTTTCTAAAGCAAGTGCATTTATTGGTGGACTACTCAACATTAAACCTCTTCTTCATGTCGAAGAAGGTAAACTAGTTCCAATTGAAAAAATACGTGGACGTAAAAAAGTGATCAAACGCATGATAGATTTAATGGGGGAACGTGGAGATCATTTAGAGGAACAAAATATTGCTATTAGTCACGGTGATGACGAAGAAACAGCACTTGAACTAAAGCAATTAATAGAAGAACGATATCATCCAAAAAGCATTGATATTCATCTGATTGGCTCAACTGTTGGAGCACATGCAGGTCCAGACACATTGGCATTATTCTTTTTAAATAAATTATCTTAAAATGTTTAGTCGGAATTCTATTAATCTATAGAATTTCGGCTTTTTTTTTTCTGAATAGTTCTATCACTTCTACACATAATAACAATACGTGAAGAAATTCATGAATTTATTTAGGAATTGGAGTGTAAATATGGGAATTTTAAGTGGAAATTCGAAAGATGAACCTTTGCATTATGGTGAAGTATTCGGCATTTGGACGAATGTAGCTACTAACAATGGCCTAATAGCTGCTTATCAAACATTTTTTAATCACACAGGCGATGATGAATTAAAGAAATTAATCGAAGAAGCTGTACAAAGTATGGAAGATGAGAACAAACAATTAGAAAAGATATTAAAGGTGAATGCAGTTGGACTGCCTCCTGCTCCACCTGCACGTCCAGTTGCACGTTTGGAAGACATTCCAGTAGGTGCAAGATTCAACGATCCAGAAATAAGTGCAGCACTTTCTATGGATGTAGCAGCAGGTTTAGTTGCATGTAGCCAAGCTATGGGAATGTCGGTACGAGAAGATGTAGCGATGATGTATGGTCAATTTCATACAAATAAAGCACAGCTTGGTGCAAAGTTATTAAGATTAAATAAAAGTAAGGGTTGGTTAATACCTCCACCGCTACATGTTGACTACCCAGAAAAAAGTTAGGAAAAAATGAGCTGACTTTAGAAACTAGTCAGCTCATTTTTAATTAGTTATTTTGCTTCGAGTTTTTTTGTTTTCCTTTTTTCCAAACAATAATTAAAAATAGGATAAACATTAGGTAAGCAACACACATTGCTACTATATAAGATGTATTTAAACCTTTACGGTCGGTTACTTGATAAAGTTCGACTAGTTCACGATCTAGTACTAACTTATACTTTCCATCCTTGTCTGGACGAACCACATCTTGTTCAAAGATACCTCTAAGCTCTTTATTTTCTCCCACAACATCACTAGATAAATCTATTCTTTGTGTAGCACTAGTATTATTTATAACTACTATGAATGTTTCTTTATCAGAATATCGTTTAAATACAATATAACCATTCTCATTTTTCAACAATTCTGTTTTACCAGAACGAAGCGTTTCCGATTTATTGCGAATGGAGTTGATATCTTTTAAATAATTTGTAATATCTTCATCCACTCGAAAATTCATTACTTGATGACTTTCTTGAGACACTTGTCCATTCATAGCAATTTCCGTTCCGTAACTCATATACGGCACACCTGGCAGAGCTAGAATTGCACCCATTGCTGTCTTAATACGTGTTGGTGGGAACATATTCTCAAGTGCACTAAAGTAAGTAAATCTCTCTGTATTCAATTGATCAATCATTAATAAATCACTGTCATTTGTAGAAGCAATTCCTTCTGAAGGTAAATCTGTATTTTTAAATGCTTCTCTAAAATCTACGAGTAATTGATCGGAATAATGGGTATCAAAATTTGCATCCGATTCTTCTAAAGAGATAGCATACATTGGATTACGTACTTCTTTTATTCCAGCAATCATATCATTAATAAAAGAAATAGGTGCACCTTGTAGTTCAGAAAACTTAACACCATCAATTTCATATTTTTTAGTGAAATCTACAATGATTTGTTTCAGTGCTTGTTGGACATTTGGATTGGTAAGGTCTACTTGCATAACACCATTTTCAGTTTTAACAATCCAATCTTTTTTGGAAGGATCCATACTCCAATTATGATTTTCACTATAATTATTCAATGGAAATCCTACGACAATTTTCATTCCTTTTTTATGCGCTACTTTTATTAGTTCTTGAAACTCTTCAGGCGTTCCGAATCTTTTTTCAATCTCATTGAAATCTAGAATATGCTTTCCATCATATGTTTCTGTAGCAAAAATCGGTCCGATCGAAATAATAGTGAATCCCATATCTTTAATATGATCCATCTTTTCTATAATCCCAAGAAAATCTCCACCTGCAAATGCATTAGGATCTTGAGCATTCACATCCACATCATTAGAAACTACTTTGTTAAAATAACGATCTACTAATAAATCATAAATACTTTCGTTATGTATGGAACCATTCGGCTCAGCATTCGTATTTTGAGTAGTTGTTAACCAAAAACCACTTATTAAAAATATGGTTACAACCAACTTCTTTAAGTTACCGTTCACGTAAAGTCCTCCTCTATTTAAAAAAGCTACAGTATATCATTTTCCTCCAGTAATCCAAAACTGCATGAATCTGAGGCTAGTAATTAATTGGAACATAACAACGTTATTTTATCAAAGCTACATTTTAATCGCTATCGTTTAAGCACGAAAGTACAAAAATTAGCTTATAATTCGTCCAAACTGTGTCATCTTGGAAGTATTTTGCGCATATGCTTCGGAATGTTGCGAGTAGCTCGTCAGATATTGCGAGTAACCAACAAAATGTTGCGCTTACCTTAGATATTGCGCAAATTCATCGGAATATTGCGAGTAACTCGCTAGATATTGCGAATACCTATAATATTGTGCTTAACTAGTATAGCTCGACTCGACACTATTTCACATTAAATGGATGTTCAAGAACAATTCAGTAGTCTCTTTCAAAATTGGAAAAGCCACCATTTATTTTGGTGGCTTTTCCGAATTAGCATACTGATTATTAATACTTTTATGTACAAAATCCAGTTCATTTCCATTAGAATTGGACGTTTGTTGCTTCGAAAGGAAAAATGAAGCGATAACAAATAATAGCATCAACAATATGACGAATATAAGTAAGAATAAACCTAACATTTGCCGCTCCCACCTTTTCATTTATATTTTCAAATTAACATATTTTAAAATAAATGAAAAGGAGCTTTCCCTAAGCGGTGAAAGCTCCTTTTTGATACTCCTACGCTACTCGTCACATAATATAAATGCCGGCGGACCCGAGAGCGTTTGCTCCTGCGCAAGCTCGTCGCATAAAATAAAAGCGGGCGGAGCCGCTTTTATTTTATGCTAAGAAATGAATACCCATCGGTAATTTGAATCCTAAGAATAGAGCAATTAAGAAAAAGACAAAAAACAATACAACAAATGTAGTGAATGGTTTTCCTTTTTTCTTTTTCACTAAGGACATTTCCATCATACCAATGACAAGAATACCAGCTAAAAATTTCAGTCCGTAAAGCATTCCTTGACCAAAGTCCATACCTTTAATGAATAAAGCAACTCCTGAAACAATGATCAAAATATAAAATACTCGTAAAATCATGTGAATTACTTTTGGGTTTTTCATCGCTAATGCTACAAAAAACAAAATGATTGCAATTACCCATGTTGTTATGTGTAAATCTGTCCTTGCTAAAAAATCCATATATTTCACCTCTATCGTTTTCCTTACATTTCTATCTTACCATTTCGGCTAATATATTACTCGAATTTGTTCACTAGAGTACCAATTCCTTCTATTGAAACTTTCACAATATCGCCCGATTTCAAGAACTTAGGTGGATTAAAACCATTTCCAACACCTGCAGGGGTTCCTGTTAAAATAACATCACCTGGCTCTAATGTCACTGTTTTCGAAATTTCTGCGATAATTTGCTCGACAGAAAAGACCATATCCGATGTCTTTCCATTTTGACGAATTTCATCATTCACTTTCGTAACTACCGTTAAGTCTTGAGGATTCGGAATCTCATCTTTTGTAACAATAAAAGGTCCAAGTGGACATGAGTCATCTAAGCTTTTGCCTAAGAAATATTGTTGATGTTTCTTTTGAATATCACGAGCAGTTAAATCATTTGCAATTGTATATCCGAATATATAATCATACGCAAGTTTTGAAGGAATATCTTTTCCTTTTTTGCCGATCACTATTGCAAGTTCTCCTTCATAATCATATGAAGAGGTTTTATTTGCATGTACAGAAAGCGTTTGTTCGTCCGCCGCAATAGCAGTTGGAGATTTTGTAAATACGACAAAAGTATTCGCTACTCCTCCCATTTCTTTTGCATGATCAGCGTAGTTCTTACCTACAGCCATGATATTTTTGGGAGTTCGGGGAATGGGTGATAGCCATTCGATTTCTGTAAATGGATGTTTAAAATTATTGGGATTGTCACTTTTTAAAGCTGCTTCTACTAATTTTCTAATTTGTTCAACGAAATCAATACCAAGACTTACTCCTTCGACAATAGTCTGCGGAAAGCTTGGTAACACTTGAAGGGTCTCTTGAATACTAAGTACATCCCATACTGCTTCTTCTTTTTTTACTTTTGGTCCGAAGTAAATCCCATCATTTAACCGGTATGATAATAATTTCATCCTGTTGACACTCCTTCAAATTGTTTTGAAACCTATTCTTAGTCTATAATAAATTAACTTTCTTTTCACCTTTTTTCGACAACTTTTCAGAAAAGCTCTATTGACCTGAAAGTGCATCTTGTCTCCACCTTTTTTAGATTGCTTTGGACGAAATATTGGCGACACTATTACCATAGGTATTTTTGTTAATTGTAAAATCCATTTTTGTGGTAATCTTGTGCGGATGTTTGTCCGTCGCCCTCTTGGAATTTGTGTGGACAGGATACGTTTGGTTTGGCTAATTAAAGAAAAAATACTCGATTACTTTGTAATATAGACAACATCTAATTCCTATGTAAATAGTAGGAACATAATATTTCACCAATTTAAAAAAGTATAAACAATACTTATTCAGGTACTACTTACTTAATGGATTGGAGTGAAAGGTGGCGAGATGAGTGAGACAGATTAGCCATCACAACGAACGCGAAAGCGGCGGTGATGCCTCATCGCTCCCCCCACGAAACGCGTCAACCTGAAACGAAAATCCGGTTTGAGTTATCCTTTAAGTACTTGGAATCATTTTTTTTACTTAGAAACAGGATAAGTCAGTTTTCTCCACAAAGCTTCTATTGGTCCTTGCTTGAACTTTATAAACCATATTTCCGCAAATACAAGTTGTAATACAAAAATACCTATTGCCATCCAAGTACCAGTTTGAATATCAATCTTTCCATAAAGTCCAAATCCATAAGAATAAAAAATAGTTGTAGCGATAATCGACTGCATTAAATAGATGGTCATAGACATACGGCCTGCTTTTGCAAAAGGGGAAAGTAGTTTTTCCATAACAGGAATTGTACAAAGAAGTGCAAGGATTCCTGCATAGGCTATTGCTTGTAATGGGCCTCCAAATGTATCCTGTACTGAAACTGTGAATATATTTGCTTCACTTATATAAGGAATCCATTTAATAGCAGTTCCAATGATTAGTGAAATTAAGATCGTTACAATCCAAAATACTTTTAATTCCCTTACTCGTTCTATTAGCTTAATCTTTGCAGCTGCTGCTCCAATCAATAAAAACGGAACAATCGTAATTAACATTACGAGAATAAATGCTCCATTTTGGGTCATATATAACCAATCATTTAAACGTTGCCCAAAAATGTCGTCCCAAGATCCATGAGAATATGCGGCAACAGATCTTTCAATCTCTTGTATCCCTGCATAAAGGATGACACTATTTGGATCTAATTTAGACATTAAAAATAATAGTACATGTAGTAATCCATTTGGAATTAAAAATAAGACTGCACTTATTAAAAACAACCAAACTGGCTTTAATCGTATCATTAATAACAACACAAAACCTGCCAATGCATACGTAATTAGTATATCTCCCGCCCAAATAAGAAAAGCATGAACACATCCAATTAGAAGTAATACCGATAGTCTTCGAACTGCTAACTTTTTAAACGAAGTACCTCTCTCCTTCGTTTTCATGAACTGCATAGAAAGGCCATATCCAAACAACATAGAAAACAATGGATATACACTACCTTGAACAAAAATATCAATCCACTTGTACGTTTCAAAATCGCCTCTCATATGAAACCATGTATACGGATTAAAGTATAGTATTGGTGAGTGAAAAAACAGCATATTAACGATAAATATTCCTAGAAGTGCAAAACCCCTCATCACATCAATCGAAAAAACTCGTTCTTTCAACTCTGTTGGACGCATCAACAATTTTTTTTCCTCCTATAATGAAACCGTTTTGTCTATATCAAATAAATAAAGAACTTTCTCTTTTATCTCCACTTTCATAATAGATTCAATTGCTTGTGCGTAAAGGGATAATTGGATATTATAACGATTTTTCATCTCTTGTATTAAATTAGGTTCGTTCGAGACTAAGTGCAGTACCCGGTCTGTTTTGTAATCTAGTAATACCCAACGGCCATCCTCTTCTAAAAACAGGCAATCGACAACACCTTGAATAATTTGACTATCGCCTTCTGCGTCTTTTAAAGAGTAGGTAAATGGAAACTCTCTCATAACTTCTTTCGCTTTTTTTAATCGCTCTGCCATTTCTGATTCAAAAAAAGGAACCATTTTCTTTGGATCAATTGCAGCTTGTTCTGCTTTTGTTAATATTTCTCTTTGGACAAGCGTCTCAGCAAATGCCTCGACTTGTTCTATCGTTTTTGACTCGCTTAAATCTACGTTTTGCATAAAAGCATGGACGGCTGTCCCTACTTCTGCTCCTGTCAATTTTTCTTGTTGGAGGAAAAAAGGTCTTTGTGCAATACGAGTCACACTCCCAATAGGACTACCCATTTGAAAATAATCTTGATCTTCTCTTTCTTCTAACAGTTGAATTTTCTTTATTTCACTAACGGATTGTTTTGAACGTTTATGTGTAGAAAGTTCAAAAGGATAAGCTGTTTCAAAACGATCTTTAATAGTAGTTAATGAAGGTAATTTGTCTGTATTTAATAGTGCATCCAACGTTAATTTTTCAGGTACTTCTACTTCTGTATGCATTTTCAATTCATCTATGGATTTCGTAACAATCTTCCACTTAGATTCACTTTCCACCACGTTCGCTTCCATTACATTGCCAATTTGTTTATAGTCTGCATGTCTAGCAATTGCTGGTCCTATCCAATCTAAATACCCTTTTGCTTTTGCACGTAAATAGCCCGGCAACATTTCATTTGATAGAATCGATTGCGCATCTTCCCATTTTGTAAGAGTCTTTGCTAAATCTTTTATAGAGGCGATTAGGAATAAATGCTCCTTCGCTCTTGTCATCGCAACATATAGAACGCGCATTTCTTCAGCCTTTAACTCCATTTGTTTCTTTTCCTTCATAGCTAAGAAGGGCAAGGAAGTAAAGGAGATGCGTTTATCAGGATCGATTGCTTTTACTGCAAGTCCAAATGACTGATCAAATAAATAAGCTTCGTTAAAGTCCATTTGGTTAAATGGTCTGCCCATTCCCCCAAGAAAAACAACTGGAAACTCAAGTCCTTTTGAAGAGTGAATCGTCATCAATCGTACAACATTTTCTTTTTCACTAATGGCACGGGCTGCACCCAAATCATCGCCTCGTTTTCTCATACGATCGATGAAACGTAAAAATCGAAATAACCCTCTAAAAGAAGTTTTCTCATAATCTACTGCACGGTCATGTAGAACGCGTAGATTAGCTTGCCGCTGCTTTCCGTTTGGCATAGATCCTACCATTTCATAATAATTCGTATCCAAATAGATTCGCCAAATCAAATCTGCAAGAGAACCTCTTCTACTTAGATTTCGCCAATCTTCAAACTGCAGTACAAAACGCTGAAGCTTTTCTTCTGTGTCCGCTGACATCCCAACTCTACCAGTAGCTATAAAAACTTTTAGTGCCTCATAAAAAGGTTCTTTCGGAGCAGCTAAACGAATAAGCGCAAGTTCAGACTCTGATAAACCAACAAAAGGAGAACGTAAAACTGCCGCTAACGAAATATCTTGATATGGATTATCGATTGTTCGTAGTGTATGAAGCATAATGAGTACTTCAATTGCTTCGAAATAACCTTTCGATAGTTCTGCATATAAAGGAATGCCTGCATCCTTAAATTGATCCGTTACTTCTTGTGACCAAGTCATCGAACGCATTAAGATGACAATGTCACTATATTGAATGGGACGAGTTGTTTTCTTCCATGGATCGTACACGGTTACTCCTGTCTCTATCATTTCTTTAATTTTTGAAATAATATAACGTGCCTCTGCTTGCGATTTTTTTAACTCTTCTTCTGCACTAACTACTTCATCTTCTGAAACTTCCGCATCGCCGTCCTCTACTTCATATAGAAGTGCTAGTTCAACCGTTGCTTCTCTTTCGTCATATGGTGCCCGTGGTTTTAAGGAAGCAGCATCGTCATAATTTATTTCCCCAACGTTTTCACCCATAATTTGCTGGAAGATATAATTTGTTGCATGTAGCACTTCTTTTCGACTTCTAAAGTTTGCATTTAAGTCAATTTTCACACCAGAATCTATTGGCATTTCGTTAAAAATCAAATACTTTCCTAAAAAAAGCATCGGTTCTGCTAATCGGAAGCGATAAATAGATTGTTTAACGTCACCAACCATGAACATATTACCGGTTTGCTCATCGCCACTTTTCACAAGTTGCAAAATAGTTTCTTGCAATCTATTTGTATCTTGATATTCATCGACTAATACTTCTTTGAAACGTGCTTGATATTCTTTCGCAATCTCAGAAGGACCTAGCTCTCCGTTTTCTTTACGTTCACTTAATATATCCAATGCATAATGCTCTAAATCGGAGAAATCGACAAGTCCTTTATCGTTTTTAGCAGCAGAATATCTCTCCCCATACTTAATTGCTAAGTCGACTAATGTTTCTAGTTGAGGTGTCATCCGTCTCATTTCTTCTAATAATCGTTCTGGTGTTCTCGTAAAATAATTTTCTTTTAATTCGTTGACAATTTTCTTCACTTTATTTCGTTTATCTGTTGCTTGTTTTTTCGTTGTTTCATCACAAGAATCTTTTTTGATGGTAGCAGCTTTTCCCCATGAAAGACTTTGAAAATAATGAAAAACGTCTTGCCATGATCCATTTTTCATCAACGAAATTGCTTCTTGAATCATGTGTTGATCATTTACCGCAGTTACTGCTAAAGGAGCAGGACCATTCGGCAGATTTGCTAGCCTACAAATTTCTTCTGTCACTGCTATGGCCTCTTCTAAATGATGTATAATTGCGAGCTTAAGTGGTCCAATAAACGGAAGATCATCAATCGACGTATCTTCCGTTAAAGAATATGCTTCAGGAATTGCAAGTAACCATTTCTTCGGTTCAGGGTGTACTCGCGCATACGTGTATAATTTTTCAATCATTGTCTCAATTGACTGGTCGTCTCGATCTGAAGTAAAACTATCCGAAAGCCGATACATCGGTTCAGGATTTTCTACATGATAAGCTTCTTCCAGTACTTCCGCTAGAATATCGTCACGCATTAATGCTGCTTCTGTCTCATTTGCTATTCGGAATCCAGGATCAATCGTCAGCATATAGGAATACTGGCGTACTATATTTAGACAAAACGAATGAAGTGTAGAGATCTGTGCTTTATTTAAAAGATTTAATTGCTTCCGTAAATGACTAGATGATGGATCCTTTGCAATTGCTTTTTCCAATGCCTCTCCCATTCGATGACGCATTTCAGCAGCTGAAGCATTGGTAAATGTCACTACTAATAATTCATCAACGTTAATGGGATTGAATTCTGCAATTACTTTTTGAATAAGTCGATCGATTAATACAGCGGTTTTACCTGACCCAGCAGCCGCAGAGACTAACACATCTGAACCAGTAGCCCAAATTGACTTCCATTGTTCTGGTGTCCATGTTAATTCTTCTGGCATATTAGGAATGTTCACTTGGACCCATCTCCTCTTTCATTTTTTCAGTCACTATTTCTGGATTTTCTGTTTTCAATAAGCGTACTTGTTGGTCAGGATCTTGCGGATCAAACTGACATACACTGCGGTAGGAACAATACGTACAAGGCATTTTGTCTTTTAAACGATATGGAAAAACACGTGTGTCTCCTGCATTCATACCATTTCCAGCTTGTTCATGTTTCTGACGTACGAATGATTGAAGCAATTTCATATTTTCTTTGTCTACTACTTTTGACGACGATCTTGATAAATTGCCATCTTTATTCATTCGTACCGGAATAACTTTCGAAAATCCTTCTATTTGCTCATCCATTTCCATAATGACTTCAGGTTCATCTAGTAATAATCCATTCATTTTGTACGATTTATATATGGCATCTTCTAGCTCTGCCTCTGCCATTTCTTTTTTTGATTGAATAAAAGGATTATGAAGATGTACATACAAAACCCCTGCAGGATCTGCATCCTCCTGCAACCAAATCGAAGCATTCTCTATCGCTACATCTAAATAGGTCAGCATTTGAAGCGATAAACCATAATACACTTCATTCAAATCAATGCCTTTTTTAGAAGATTTATAATCCACAATTCGTACAAACATATTGCCGTTCACATTTGCTGCATCTACTCGGTCAATTCTTCCGCGCAATTGCATTTTTCTTTGATGCTTAAGTGGAATTTCTAAAGAAGGTAGAGCTTCCCCAGGACCAAATCCCGCTTCAATTGCAATAGGAACGAAGGTAGAAACGTTAGAATGCTTACTTAAAGCTATTAATGTGGATGCTACAATTTGCTCTAATTTCCGCTGAATATATCGATAACGATTTGTACTTAATAACAGCTGATGGACAAATATCGGTACAATATGATCGACTGCTTGTTTTGCAAGTTGCACACACTGTGCCTTCGAAAGTTCACCCCATTTTAGATTCAAACGATTTGTTTCATCTGAAATCCATTTTAAAGCAGCATGGAATAAATCGCCCATTGCTGGTGCTTCCAAACGGTATTCTGCACGTTCCTCTAACTTTAATCCGTAAGCTGCAAAATGAGCAAAAGGACAACTATAATATTTTTCTACTCTAGAAACACTAGAAATGATCGTTTCCCCATAAAGAGAAGATGTCATGTCTTGTGTAAGTCTTTCGGTTTTATTGCCATGTATAAGTGGTTTTATCACTCTTTTTAACAGCTTAGACCAATATGGATCCTTCATATAGTAGTGATAAACCGATTGCCAAACTTCAGATAGTTCTCCAGTCTCCAGCGCATTCCTCAATTGCATAACGACATAAGGCAATGTTGTTCTGGGATGACTAATCGTTGATAGATCAAACGTGCCCTCTGTGAAATCACTCGGATCTATCACTGCTAGTTCAACTTGGACGTTTCCTACCATTTGCTGAAGCTTTTTTATATACATGGAAGGGAGCAATGCTTTTCCTTCACTATCTGCAATCGGGTACGACACAAATAAATAATTTGATGAAGCAGTAAATGCTTTATAGACCAAATAGTTTTCATCGAGTAATCGCATTTTAGATGTCGGAGCAAGCTCAAAGCCAATTTGGGTGAACCATTCACGTTCGGTGTCCGACAATAATCCCTCATGATCCATTCTTTTTGGAAAAACACCATCGTTTACACCTAGAACAAAAATAGCTTTTATATTCGTAATTCTTGCGATATCTACATTTGCTACAACTACTTGGTCAACTGTCGGTGGTATGCGAGAAAATTCTAGTTGGTCATATCCTTCATCTAAAATTTTCGAAGCTTCCTCCAATGTCATTTCTTTCTCTCCAAACATCAAAACGAATTGGTCTAATACATTGATCCATTCATTCCATGCTTGTTCATGTTCTGTCGCAAGTAATAATTGTCCTTCTTCCTCTTCCGACTGCTTTAATAATTGTAGTTTATCGTAAACTTGTAAGGTTTCGATAAATGTAAATAATGCTGTTGCAATTTCAAGCCCCGTCTTACTCGCTTCTAGCTGTTCAGCCAATGTTTTTAAAGGATTTACAACTAAATCTCTAACTGCATGAATATCCGCTTGAATACTTAATTCCTCGTCTGTTTGAACTTTCGAATAAAATTCAAGGCCACGATACTTTTTATATATCCAACGTCTATCATCAAACCATCTATCACCGTAAATACCAAACGACAGTACGAAATTTTCTAATCGATCCGCACGTTCTCTCCAGTCTCTCTTTGCAGCATTAACAGGGAAAAACAAATCCGTTTTAATGGCTCGAAACACCGGCTCGTATTTCCAATCCATCCGAATAATCTCCAACACAGAACGACTTAACTCAATTAATGGATGATGAAGCATTGTTTTTTTCTGGCTAATAAACACAGGAATATCATATTGAGCAAAAATAGTTTCGATTAAACCTTCGTATGCTTCCGCTTCTCGATGTAAAATGGCCATCTCTTTAAAACGAACATCTTTTTGTTGCATTAGCCCCCGAATATTCCTTGCTACTGAATGTACTTCCGCGCGTCTATTTGAAGCTTCTAATATATGAAGATTGCCTTCCGTTGGGATTTCTTGAGGAGGAAGCTGATCGAAGTTTGCTTCTATATGGGCTAATTCCATAGACACATAACGCTTCTGCTTTGTTTGATGCACAGTCGTTTCCACATCCACTTTTTCATTGCTTGCAATATCTAGCAATCTATTACATGTGGACGCAGGTTGATAAAATAAAGACTGCTCATCAAATGCATTCTCAATGGATTCCATAGGTAGAGCAATCGTCAAACGTTTTACTTTTTTCATTAGTTCCTGGATTATTTCCAATTCTCTTGTCGTAAATGAAGTGAATCCATCTATATAAATTTCTGCTTTTGCAAGTAATGAAAAATCTTTAATTTTCTGTGCGAGTAATGTTAAATACCCTTCTCCGTCTATATAACTCGTTCCTAATTTCTGTTCCATCAATTCGAGCATCATAACTAAATCAGACGATTTATCAATTAATGTTTTCGGTGCCTGCACATGTTCTAAATCATTTAGCACATTAGACATAGCTTCATAATCTAAGCAGTATCGATTGAATTCTTTTAAAAGTACTTCGATTTGATCTGTAAATCCTCGCTTAGTTGCTGCTCTTTTAAATAATTTAAATTGATCTTTATTATCTTCTAGCAAACTTCGGATAAGCATTCGATAACCGAATCCACTAATTTCCTCTTTTGCTATGCCTCCTGTTTCTTGCAGTATCCTCCATGCTAACCGTTTAAATGTCGTTACTTGTGCTCGTATTAAACCAGCAAGTCCAGAATCTGCCGCAAGAGTATACTCACTGGTGAAAGACATTTGGTCGGGTACAATATAAAATATAGGATCTCCAATAGGAGTCTCCTGTAATGTATCAATTATTTCTTGTTGCATAAACTTAGTTTTTCCTGAACCTGACCGCCCACTTACTATTCTTAATGACAATTTTGCACCTACTTTCTTGATTTTAGATGATTGAGAAAAGCGCAAGCGCACTTCAAGAGCACTGGGGGCTCCACTCATTTGTTTTCCGAAGCTTACCGCTCGCTTTCCGCGGGCGAAGTATCGAGTCTCCTAGGCCAACACGATGTTGGTCATGAAGGCGTCGCCTCAGGACGAGGCGCCCTTAGCCTTCCTTCCTATGCTCTGCTCCTGTGGGGTCTCGATTACTCCGCTTTCCCGCAGGAGTCGAGCGGACGCTTCTCCAAACAACTAATATAAGTCCGAACGCTTGGTACACCAATTAGATGTGAACCTTAGGTAAAAAATATATGGGCAACATTCTTGCCATTACCCTTAGCCTTATAGACATATTCGCAAGATAGAGACTACAAATTGCAAAGTCAGCAACGAGAAACACAAAATAGCTTTTATCTTGGAGTGTGCCATTTAATGCTTTAAGCTTTCTATAGGATTCCATCACTATCTCTCTTTACTACTCATAAGGAGATAGCGCGGCAGTACGAGACTCCAGCGGGATCAGCGAGACAGACGAGACCCCGCACGAAGCGTTTAATAGGAGGAAGGCTTAAGACGGCTCATCCTGAGGCAACGCCTTCATGACCAACGTCGTGTTGGCCCGAGGCTCGTCGCTCGCCCCACGGAAAGCGAATACCAGAGCGCTAAATTCGGGGAAACGTTGCGGATGTTTGTCCGTCGCCCTCTTGGAATTTGTGAAGACATGATGCGTTTGGTTTGGCTAATTAGAGAAAAAATACTTCCCTACTCTTTTAAAAGCTTCCGAACACCATTTCGGAAACTCTTCACTTCTTTATCGGTGTATACTACTTATTTTTCTCTAATTTTGCTTACCGTATGAATAAGCCAAAGAAGTACCAATTCATTATGTCGCTAAGTTTGCTCAGGAGTTAGAGAAGCTGCTTGATGTTTGCTCCCTGTAACGCCTCCACCTGCTGCGGATTTCAACCTGTTCATAGCATAATAATTTATATCTTAAGTTAATTTCATAAATAGCATTTAATTATTAAAACACGAGCAATACTTAATTTATTGATTGGAGCGACAGGCGGCGACTCCTGCGGGATGAGTGAGACAGATGAGACATCACAAACGACGCGAATGCGGCGGTGATGGCTCATCGCTCACCCCGCGGAAAGCGTCCGCCGATAGCGGAAATCATGCTGATTTATGTAGAGTAATTTATACATATTCTCACATTTCGCTTTAATATTGTTTGTGTTTTATGCTCTATCTTTAAATTATGAAATTGATTCATCTTATAAAAAAAACGAATAATTTCCCTCTCTCTATTGTACAAAACATACAGTAGAGAAGGAAATTATTCGAAGTTAAAATTTAAAGTTTCTTTAGAGGGTGGCAGGTATCTTGCCTTCACTTTACCAATATTAGATGAATTATCTTTAAAGTGAAAATATCGGTATTTAGGCGGTTTCCGATTTACCGATTACTTCATAACCTCTTGCTATAAAATCCGGATAGTAAACACTACGATAATATCAATCATGATAGCAACTAAGTTACTCAAATCTTTTCACCTCAGTGCTCCGTCTCTCGTCACGATTTAATTTATAGTCCTCTTCCAACTTGTTATTTATTCTTTTTTCCACACTTTTCCCAACAAACCAAAGCATAACAACAATTAGAACTACTATTATCGTTCTTACAGGCTGCGTTACAAGTGCTTTGATATCAGATCCAATGAAGCTTACTACTAATATCATGATCAATTTACCTAATGTGACCGTCCATAAGTACGTTTTCTTTTTTATGTTAGACAAGCCCGCAACTATATTCACAAGTGCAGATGGAGTAAAAGGAAAACAAATGAGTAAAAATAATGGTCCAAAACCATTTCTCTCCACCCATAATATTAACTTTTGGATTTTCTCATGTTTTGTTATAAAGCCTAACACTCTAGCACGTCCATACTTGCGAATAACTAAAAAAACTGTGTAAGCCCCCGCAGCGGAGCCTACCCACGATAATAAAAATCCGAATAACATTCCGTATGCATTGACATTCGCTACGATAAAAACTACTAAAGGTAAAAAAGGTAGAAAAGCTTCTAAGAAAGGTAGAAGAACTCCTATCAATGGTCCTAACGCTCGGTAATCGTGTGTTAAATTAGTCAATGTTTCAAATGAAAACCAGCTAGGCATGATTACTCTCCTCTACGAAATAAATAAGTAATTCTCCACTCGGAGATAAAGAAATTGGGTTTACAAACTATGTATATTTATACTATTCCCAATTTTCGTATGTATAAAACTTTTGATATATAGTATAATTTGTTCATTCTATTTTTAAAAGGGGGTTAGAGCTTATTATGAATAATAATTCATTTCTAAAAGGATTAAAAGCAGGAATTAGTATTGCAATTGGCTATTTCCCAGTAGCATTAACGTTTGGTTTATTGGCAAAAACCACTGGTCTCTCCATTATGGAAGCAACAGCTATGAGTGTATTTGTTTTCGCAGGTGCGTCCCAATATATGTCATTGACGCTAATTTCAAACGGAGTTGATCCCATTTTAATTGTATTAAATACGTTTGTCGTTAATATTCGTCACTTCTTAATGACGGCTGCGTTGAATGAAAAGATGCACAGTGAAAAAAGATGGATTAAAGGAATATATGCTTTTGGTATAACTGACGAATCCTTTTCTGTGCTAGCTACTCAAAAAGAGGATAAAGTACGTACTTCTTTTGCATTTGGGGTAGCCCTGATTGGTTATAGTAGTTGGGTTTTATTCACGGCTATCGGCCATGTCATTGGCGCCAACCTACCTGCTTTTTTGCAAGCAGCTATGTCTATTGCTTTATATGCTATGTTCGTCGGGTTATTAGTGCCTTCTATGCGTGGGAATCGAAAAGTAGTAGTGCTCGCTTTATTCGCTGCCATTATTAATGGATTCTTTTATTGGACAGAATTATTATCAACAGGTTGGGCTATTTTAGTAGCTACGCTTGCATCTTCAATATTGGTTGAAATTATTTATGCGAAACGTAGTATTAGTTTGCCGGAAGGAGCTTAAACGAATGGGTACTTGGTATTGGTGGACACTACTTGGAATGGCTATTGTCACATACATTCCGAGGGTTTTTCCACTGACTTTTTTAGAAGGAAGAAAATTACCACCTGTTGTCTCGGGTGTATTAAGTAATATTCCATTTGCAGTGCTAGGAGCGTTAATTTTTCCAGCAATTTTATATGTACAACAAGGGAATCTATTATTCGGAGTTATTGGAGCAATTGTCGCTTTTACCCTTGCAATTATCTACTCGAATGTCATGGTCGTAGTATTAGGAACTATCAGTGTTTTGGCAATATATAGTTTAATATTTTAATAATTTTGAATTATTTTATTTTGGAAGTATGCTTGACGTTTTTGGTTTTATTGTTTAATGTTGGTATCAATTCTTACAACAATTACATAGCACATCACTTTCTTATCAAGAGAAACCGAGGGACAGGCCCTATGACGTTTCGGCAGCAGATTCACTTTTGAACACTGTGCCAATTCCTACGAACAATTAATGTTCGGAAGATGAGAACGAGATTGTTTTTCAATTTTTCGAAGAGCTTTCTTTTTCTTATCTGCTAACAGATAAGAGAAAGGAAGCTCTTTTTCGTTCCCCTGTCAGAAAGTTAGATAGCTGTAATTTATTGTCTGTAAAGAATTAACTAACTTTTCAGGAGGTTATTAATAATGATTGAATTTAAAAATGTTTCCAAGACATTTCTTCTTGGCAAAAGGGAGGTGCATGCAGTAAGAAATGTTTCATTAACCGTGAACGAAGGTGAAATATTTGGCATTATCGGCTTTAGTGGTGCTGGTAAAAGCACTTTATTGAGACTTGTCAATATGCTAGAGCGTCCATCCGCTGGAACCGTTATGATTCAGAATATTGATGTCAATTCACTATCTCCCAAAGAGCTACGAGAAAGACGCCGCAATATTGGGATGATTTTTCAAAACTTTAATTTATTTAACTCTCGCACGGTTGCAGGAAATATTGCATACCCACTTAAACTTGGAGGTTTACCAAAACAAGAAATTAATCAGCGAGTAGAAGAATTATTACAATTTGTCGGTTTATCCGATAAGTCGAAGGATTATCCAGACCAATTATCTGGAGGACAAAAGCAACGAGTAGGAATTGCTCGGGCATTAGCCACCTCTCCGGATGTGCTCATTTGTGATGAAGCTACTTCAGCATTAGATCCAGAAACAACCGCGGAAATACTCCGTTTATTAAAAAAAGTAAATCAAGATCTTGGTATAACAGTTTTACTAATTACACATGAAATGCATGTCATACAATCTATTTGCCATCGTGTAGCAGTAATGGAAAATGGCGAAGTAATAGAATCTGGAGATGTTTTTGATGTATTCACCAATCCGCAACATTTAACGACGCAACGGTTTATCCGATCTGTTCAACAAGATTTACCTTCTGAAACCATTTTAAAAGAGTGGCGGTCTAGAGGCGGAAAGAAATTATATCGCGTTATTTTCAAAGGGGATATTACAAATGATGCGGTACTGTCGCAAGTAACCCAAAAGCATCAAGTTCACTTTAATATCGTCTATGGCTCCGTTCGAGAACTACAAGAAAAACTTTTTGGGAATTTACTAATCTCTTTTGAAGGTAATTCCGAAGCGATTCAAAAAAGTCTAAGTGACCTAGAAACAATTGTTGACATTGAGGAGGTTGCGCACCATGAAAGTTGATTGGACAACATTTTGGCCTCGAATTGTAGAATCGACTGGGGAAACTATCGTCATGGTCATCACTACATTAATATTCGGCTCTATTCTTGGAATCGCCATTGGTTTATTACTTTTTGTTACACGAGAGAAAAATATTTTGGAAAATAAGGTCTTATTTCAAGTGTTAAATATTTTGATTAATATTATTCGACCTATTCCATTTATTATTTTCTTAGTTGCCATTTCACAATTAACGAGATTAGTAATTGGTACAACAATTGGAACGGCAGCTGCCATCTTCCCAATGACAATCGTTGCTTGCTTTTCGATAGCCCGTGTCGTGGAAAATAATTTAGTAAGTATTGAACCAGGGGTAATTGAAGCTGCTCAAGCAATGGGTGCTAGTCCCATTCGAATCATATTTACCGTACTGATTCCCGAAGCGCTTGGACCACTGATTTTAGGACTTACATTTATTAGCGTTAGTTTAATCGATTTTTCTGCCGTTGCAGGTACAGTTGGTGGTGGCGGTTTAGGACATCTTGCCATGACTTACGGATACCAACGCTTTGATGGTAGTGTAATGGTCGTAACTGTCATTATTTTAATTGTTCTAGTGCAACTCGCACAATGGCTAGGAAATACTTTATCAAAAAAATTTATGAGACGATAGAAAGAGGAGTTTTGATATGAAAAAGTTTAGTTTATTTTTATTAGCAATTATTGCTGCAATTTTACTAGCGGCATGTGGAAATGAAAAAAGCGGAGATTCAAATACAAAAGAAAAAGTAAAAGTGAAAATTGGTGTAAACGGTTCGGATGGCGTCCAGTGGCCAATTTTGAAAGAAAAAGCTGCTAAAGAAGGCATTGAAATTGAGCTAGTTGAATTTGCCGATTACACTTTACCAAATAATGCGCTTGCTAACGGAGATATAGATTTAAATGCATTTCAACATATGTCTTTCTTAGCGCAGTATGTAAACGAAAGTGGCAATGATATCGTGCCAATTGGTTCCACAATGTTCGCTCCACTTGGGATTTATTCCGAAAAAATTAAAGATATCTCTGAAATAAAAAAAGGCGATAAAATAGCGATTCCAGACGATCCATCTAACCAAGCACGTGCACTTCGTTTATTAGAAGCAGCTAAACTTATTACATTAACAGATGATTTTGGTCTATTCGGAGATCCTTCTAAAATTGCAGAAAACCCATTAAATCTAGATATTATTCCAATGGTCGCGCAACAAACACCTCGAGTATTACCAGATGTAACAGCGGCAATTATTAATAACGGTGTGGCAGGTCAAGCTGGTTTTTCACCAGGAGAAGATCCAATTTTTAAAGAGTCGGGGGATAACGAATCCACTTATCCATACGTAAACATAATTGCAGCACGAGCGAAAGATAAAGATAATGAGACGTTTAAGCGCATTGTGGAATTATATCATGAAGATGATATTAAAAATGCCGTTACAGAAGATACAAAAGGCGGTTCCTTCCTAGTGGTTCTTTCGCAAGAAGAATTAAATAAAACATTCAAAGATCTTTTAAAATAAAGGAGGAAAATAACATGAGTATCGCAATAGAAAAAAGAGATATAATCACTAATTCAATTGAGCAAAATCGGGAACTCTACATTCAAACAAGTCAAGAAATCCATGCAAATCCCGAAATTGGAAACAAAGAATTTTATGCAAGTGCAAAACATGTGGAACTTCTTAAAAATGCAGGCTTTGAAGTAACTACAGCAGTTGCAGAGCATGAAACATCTTTCTTTGCTGTTAAAGATAGTGGCAAAGAAGGAGCAGCAATCGCTTTTTTAGCTGAATACGATGCACTTCCTGGTATTGGTCACGCTTGCGGTCATAACATTATTGGTACAACTAGTGTAGCTGCAGCAATTGCATTAGCAGAAACATTACCTGAAATTGGTGGACGTGTCATCGTTCTTGGCACCCCTGCTGAGGAGGGCGGTCCAAATGGGAGTGCAAAAGGAAGCTTTGTGAAGCATGGTTATTTGAAAGATATCGACGCTGCTTTAATGATTCATCCTGCTGGAAAAACTTCCTTAACTAGTGAAACACTTGCTGTAGATCCATTAGAGTTTCATTTTTACGGAAAAGCTGCGCATGCATCCGGTTCACCTGAACAAGGCATAAACGCATTAGATTCGGTCATTCAGCTATTCAATGGAATAAATGCACTACGTCAACAATTACCATCGGACGTTCGTATTCACGGTATCATCACGCATGGTGGCGATGCCCCAAACATTATCCCTGACTATGCGTCTGCTCGCTTCTACATTCGTGCTGAAACTTGGAAAAAAACAGAGGAAGTCGCAGAAAAGGTTCGTGCGATCGCAAACGGAGCAGCCCTAGCAACTGGTGCTTCCGTGAAGATTGAACGTTTTCAAAATGAGGTACAAGACTTCGTATTAAATTCTGTATTAGATGAAGTAATTCATACTGAACTAGAGGCCATCGGAGAAGTAGTTCATCTCGAAAAACGAAAAGGAAAAGGCTCAACTGATGCTGGAAACATCAGTTACTTAGTACCTACCGCGCATCCACATATGAAAATTGGACCCGACGACTTAATTGCACACACGATTGAGTTTAGAGAAGCAGCCAAATCAAAAGAAGGTGACGAAGCGCTTATTAAAGGAGCAATAGTACTCGCAACAACCGGCTATCGCATTTTAACAGATGCAGAATTACTGCATAACATTCGTAAAGAATTCGAAGCCTCCTTAGCCCGAAAAGAAGCGGAATAGTGTACTTTCTAAAAAAAACGCAAGCTTTAAGTGCATCCTGTATTTACTATTTCAAGAGTGCTTTGAACGAAACATTGACTACACTATTACCGTAGTAATTTGGCTCTTGAAGTGACTGCGTCACTTCAAGAGCCATTTTTTTCGGTAATCTTGTGGCGGATGTTTGTCCGTCACCCTCTTGGAATTTGTGAGGACATGATGCGTTTGGTTTGTATAATTAGAGAAAAAATACTTTCCTACTCTTTTAAAAGCGGACGAAGATACAATTTCGTCCGCTCAGCGTAAATGCTCAACTAAGAAGTTAAAAACTGTCATAGAGCGACTAATTGTAAGATGAAAGTTACAGATTCTACACTGAAAGCAACAAAATCCTTGAAGAAAGCAACCATTTCTCAATTTAATATGATCGTTAGTTAAGGAACTACATTTTATCCGGATGCACAAAATTTCACCAAAATATTAAAAATCAATAGCATCTCTTATTCAACAACTATTAAAGGATGGCATGATCACAACGTTTACTTAAACTATTTCTATCCTCTTAGCGATAGCTGGGCTAAATCTTCTTGTTAGTACAACTCACTTAATGGATTGTAGTGAAAGGTGTGGCGACTCCAGACGGAGGCCAACAGGATGTTGGTCACGAAGGCATTGCCACACGATGTGGCGCTCTTAGCCTTCGTTCCTCGTAGAAAGATGAGCCATCACAACGAACGCGTGAGCTGTAGTGATGGTTCATCTCTCACCCTGCGGAACGCGTCCACCTGAAACGGAAATCTGCGGTATTATCTAACTCTTAAAAGTACTATGAACACTGGTGTCACAGGACGATAATGCATATAATTTCTTATTCTGTAAAAAAACATCAGCCCCTCTATTTAGGGAGCGGATGTTTTATTTTTGTCTCGATTTTTCATATGTGTCGCATACCAAAATCCACTTGTTAAAGATGCGGCATCTATAATATAAATCCACCATCTATGCGTGTATCCAGCGTACACCGATGCGGCAAATAGGGCAACCGTTAATACTAAAGAGACATAATGATTAAATGTTATACGAGTAAATAGTATAACTAGCAGTGCCGGAACAAAAATGGCTAATATTATTTGTGTTGATAAAGATAATGTTTCCATAATTCCTCCTACCTAACTAATATTAAGCCTAAACGATAATGATCGTGTTTGAATAGTATATGCTGCCGTAGACGGAGCTCTCCCCCCGTATCTAATACTTCCAAGCGGCAGTGAGCGGCATTAACTTGAACGGCTTCATATAGTTCGCTTTCATTTGTCACTTTTCGACCATTCACTTTCACAATACATTCACCGATGAGAAGTCCCATTTTCTCTGCAGGTGAATCTTCTAATACTGCAGCTATCATAACTCCATTCGACTGTGGAGATACAGCAAATGTTCCAGCCATTTCTTTTTTATAAGCAATATATGAAATAGCTAATCTAGCAATGATTCCAATAATCATCGCAATTATACTTATAATTGGCATTAGAAAACCTATTGAGGCAATGATCACGATTACAATTCCTAATTGCCAAACTTGTTTCCCTAATTTAGGGAAAAACTCCAATGCAAGTGACCTTCTACTTTTTTGTTGGAATCCAATGACAAATGGAAATAATATTAGTGAAAATGTTGATTCTCCAAGTGTAAATTGCGGCCAATAAGGGAGGTAGGAAGTAATCACATCTCCGGGTATAACCAGTAAAATCGGTAATAACCACAAGCGTTTCGTTACAAATTCAATTGCTTCACTACCTCTAGCTGTTTTTACTAAATTTGGAGAAGCATTTGCTCCGCCGTGCTTGTGAATAAGAATTCCCTCCACAAATAACAACAAACCGGCTAAAATAGCTATTGGAACAATTGCTTCCTGCAATATATTAAAACCAGTAATATTCCAAGAAAATAAATGAAAAGACCAATCATTCATATTCATAAAATACAGCGTAAGTACGCCTAATGCCATTGCATAAATGGGTGAACCAAGTTGGTATACAAAGAATAATATAAATATAATCATCCATGCACTATAGATAAATAGCCATAAAGATGGAACGACCAGTCCTACGAAGACACTGATGATTGAGAGAACAATTGCCCAAACATACCCATCCAATAAATGCTTTATCTCTGTCCAACCCCATAAAATTCTAGTGCGGAAATGCTTTCTTTCTCTCTTCACACGAAAATAACCAATTAATATGGAGAAAAGAAGCGTAATATACACTGCAGGATGGAGGAAAAAGAGTCCAATTCCTTTAGCCAATTCGATAAAAATATCTTCCATTATACGCAAACCCCTCTCTTACAACTATCCGTTCTACTATTGTAACAAACGAAGAGGGCTTTGCGTATAGGATTTTAGGATAATCTTATTTTTTCAAATTGTGGATTAAATAACTTATCCCCATTTGTAATTGCTTATCGTTCTCTTTTCTAGCTCTATAGTCCATAAGTGTCTTAGAAAGTGATTGGAAAAGGAGATCATCTATTTCATTATTTGCCTCAAGTTTACTATCTTTACGGTATTTTTCTACTGCTTTCATAGTATCTTCATCAAAATAACCATCTTTTCGCACAATATTGTAACCTAATGCTGCTAATATATTTTGAGCGTATTTTATTTCTTCTCCAAAATCGCCTACTCTAAATTCACCATGAGGATATTTAACGTCCATTGTATACAATTCCTCTGGCTCAACTTTTAGATCTGCTTCAATGCCTTTATGATGAATCCATTCTTGTTTTGGTGTAAGCCATTTATGAGTAGAGATTTTCAGCTTGCCCCCATTTGAAAGTGGATGCGTTTCTTGGACAGTACCTTTTCCAAAACTTGTTTCACCAACTATCATCGCACGGTTGTTATCTTTTAATGCACCGGCCAATACTTCACTAGCAGAAGCACTGCCACCATTTTGTAATAACACTGTAGGAATTTTATTTAAATACGGCTTTTCCTTACTTTCCGTGTTCAGCATCTCGAGAACCCCATTTGGATCTTGCATATAAGCAAAAGTTTTCCCATTTTCCAGTAAGGTACTAGCAATTGATGCCACACTAAATAAATAACCACCAGGATTACCTCTCACATCAATAAGAAGGCCATCAATCCCTCTGTCCATTAATGATTTTGTTTGTTTTTTCCATTCCTCACCTGTATTTTCTCCAAATATAGAAATGGTAACAAGTCCAATCGAATATCCATTTACTTCATATACTTCACTTGAAACTGAATGCAGAGCAATCGTTTCCCGTTTCATATGTAACTCAACATGCCGTTCCTCGCTAGAACGATAAACTGTCATTTTAAGACTCGTTCCTTTTTCGCCACTAAGCATTTTGACAAGCTCGGACAATGATTTTCCATCAAGTCTTTCTCCATTTACTCTAACAATTTCATCTTGAGGTTTTAATCCTGCTTTAAAAGCGGGAGAGTCTTTAAGAGGTGCTACTACAATAAATTTTCCACCTGAAATCGTAATTTCTGCACCAATTCCTACTCGTTCTTCTGCAAGAGATGCATCATGTGCAGTCGCTTCCTCTTTTGTTAAATACGTACTATGCGGATCTTCTAAAGCCTGTGCCATTCCCCGTATAGCACCTTCCACGATTTGTTTATCATTTTTTGAAAATACCGCTTCCTTTTTAATTAATTGAAATGCCTCATCAATTACTTGAGTATTACTTATAGCCGTCGTTTGTTGTTTAGTTGATGATTTTCCGAACCATAAGTACATCACACCGAGCAAAATAATAAACAAAAATACATATAAAAAAATCCGACTTTTGCGCAAGCTATACCTCCTATTTTTCCACTAATATATGTGAAAGAAGGAGAGTTTAATACTCGCACAAAAATCGGCAATTAATTTAGACTCTTAACTAAATCGCTAAGCATTTGTTCATCCATTGGACCAACTATCTTATTTTGTATCGTTCCATTTGTGTTAATCATATATGTAGTCGGAATAGTAATCGCTTGATATGTTTTTCCTACTTTTCCTTCTTCATCTAAGAGAATTGGAAAACTTAACGCATAATCTTCTTGGAACCCTTTCACTTTATCCATTCCCGAATCCAAATTTACCGCTAAAATTTCTACATTTTCTTTCTCTGCCATGTCCTCGTAATAGTTCTGCATATCCGGCATTTCCGCTTTACAAGGAGGACACCATGTTGCCCAAAAGTTTAAGACTACCTTTTTTCCTTTGTAATCTGCTAATGAAACTTCTTTTCCATCCAGTGTTGTGAGTGTAAAGTTTGGAGCATTATCACCTTTTGTAATTCCTTCACTTGCTGGATTTGTAGCTAAATCTGTTCCCAATTGAATATTGGACATTGCATCTGTTTTATCAACATTATTTTTTACAAACGAAATGGTCGCAATTGCAACTAAACAAGCAATAATTCCTAAACCGATTATTTTTTTCTTCACAGTTTTTCCCCCTCAAATTATGTACTTTATATTTCAAGAGTTATTAATAATAATCTACCGCTCCTATTATATGCATAAACGGTAGGAGAATACTAACTTGTTGCCTGAAAAGCGCAAGTGCTCTTTAAGTGCAATTCATAAATGCTAATGCTTTGCACGAAACATTGGTTACACTAATTACAGCGGGAATTTTGGATCGTGAAGTGACTGCGTTACTTCACGTCCCATTTTTTCGGTAATCTGTAATCTTGTGGCGGATGTTTTTCCGTCGCCATCTTGGAATTTGTGAAGACATGATGCGTTTGGTTTGGATAATTAGAGAAAAAATACTTCCCAACTCTTTTGAAAGCTCCGAAGATACCATTTCGGAAGCTCTATGCCATTAACTACAGGTTGATTTCCGCTGCAGGCAGACGCTTCGGGCTAACACGACGTTGGTCACAAAGGCGCGTTGCCATACGATGTGGCGCTCTTAGCCTTTGAACAATTGAATGCTCAGTCCAGGGTCTTGATTTGCTTGCTAATCCCCTAGGAGTGGCCTCCTACCGCTCCAATCACAGTCCTAGTAAGGAAAGAATATGCTTCGACTAATTAATCAACTGGTAATTTCCTTTGTTTATCTATATGACAAGAGGAAACAGAGGGGGAATAGGTAATATATACTTTTTTATGCTGCAAAAAAAAGGGCAAGGGCCATATAAGTGCAACTTGTCTTATCTATTTTCTGTAGGTTAACAGAGCACTTATAAAAAATAACGGTAGGCAAACTCGTTTATTTTGAGTTTACCTACCGACTGAAAGCAGAATATGCCGCGTTTATTTTATAAAGATATATATCTCAGTGGATTAACTGAGTTTTTCGCCATACCTTCCCATGTGCCGATATGGATTTCAAAATGTAAATGAGGACCGGTTGAGTTACCCGTTGTTCCGATTGCACCAATAATTTGTCCTTTAGAAACAACTTGTCCAACACTCACTTTGATACTACTTAAATGTGCATATAAAGAAGTGAAAATCTGGCCATCGATTGAATGAGTCACCATAATAACATTTCCGTATGTACTTAACGGCGATGCATATGAAACTACCCCATCGGCAGCTGAGATAACAGGTGTACCAATACTATTTGCAAAATCTACACCATAATGGAATTTTTCTGATCCATAAATTGGATGCACTCTTCCACCATATCCAGAAGTTAAACGACCACTTGCAGGTTTCGTCCATGCACCTGGAGATACATCTGGAACTGCTACGGAAGAGCCACTAGCGGCTTGCTGGCGTTTTCTCTCTTCGGCTGCTTTACGCTTTTTTTCTTCCGCTGCTTTTCTAGCAATTTCCGCAATGCGTTTTTGTTCCGCAATAATTTTATTTTGAATATCATCGCTTAATTCTAAAATATCGTCATATTCTGTTTCCAACTCTTGCTTCTGAGTATGTAACTTGGCTTGCTCAGCCTCTAATTGATCGATAAGGGTTCCTTTTGATTCTTTTTGTTTATCTAAAGATGCCTTTAAGTTCCCCAACTTATTTTTTCTTTCTTCTTGGTCACTTAGCTTTTTCTCTAAACTCAATTTTTGTTCTTCTAACTGTTTTTTATCATCAGCTTGTTCTTTTAAAATAGTTCGATCAGCATCCATTAAAGTACTAACCGCTGAAAAACGGTCTATAAAATCGATAAAACTATTTGCTCCAAGCAAAACATCTAAGTAACTTACAGAACCTCCACTTACTTGGACAGCACGAATACGTTCTTTTAAAAGTTCATCGCGTTCTTCAATTTTACGTTCTAATTCGGCAATGGAAGCATGTAATTTTTCAATTTGATCCGTTGTTAATTTTATTTCATTCAATACTTTAGAAATATTGTCTTCCGTTTTTATTATCTCTGTATCTAACGCTTTAATTTGTGCCGTGATTTGGTCAATTTTAGATCCATTTTGATCTATTTTCGTTTCTGTTTCTTTTATATTCGAGTGAATCGAATCTTTCTTTTGTTCCAATTGTTTCTTTTCATTTTTTAAATCACTTAAAGAATTCGCTAGCGCACTCGGTCCTGTGAATAAAAGTGCTGTTGATGTTGCTACGACTAAAAAGCGTAGCTTCCATTTAGACTGTTTTCTCAAAACGTATTGCTCCCCTCATCTTTTTAAACACGCAAAAATTTACGTACCGACATAAAACTTCCCCATACTCCAATTAATACACCCATTAGTAATATCAAAGCATCTACTTGATAAATAAAAGGAGAAAAGTCGAGGAGTTCAAATAGTTTCCCTTGCGCTAGTTTCGGCTCTAGCATGTTATAGATATTGTAGTAGAGTACAGAAACTAATGTGATTGGAAGAATAGAACCTAAAATCCCAAGCCACATTCCTTCTAAAATAAATGGAATTCTTATAAACCAATTAGTTGCACCAACGAGCTTCATAATTTCAATATCTCTTCTTCTCGCAACGATAGTAATACGAATAGTATTTGAAATTAAAAACATAGCAGTGAACAATAGAGCTAATATTAGTACTAACCCTACATTTCTACTTGTATTTAAGAACGAGAATAATCTCTCAATTTTTCCTTCTCCGTATTTAACTTCAAAAGTATTATCTAAGCGGTCAATTTTTTTCGCAACGACCTCTGTATCTTGTGGATTTTGAGCTTTTACAACAAACACATTATGTAAAGGGTTCTGTTGTTCAAATAAAAGTAAGTCATCACCGAAATCTAATACTAATTTATTTAATTCATCTTCTTTTGTCGAATAATGAACTTCAGCAACTCCTGGTGTCTTCTTAATTTCATCTGCTAATTTTGAAATAGAATTTTCATCTGCTGTTAATTCTACAATAACTTTTATTTCTACATCTTTTTCAAGATTATCTGCTACTTTATTTAAGTTCATCATAATCATGACGAATACACCTACAAGTAATAATGTAACCGTCACTGCACTTACCGAAGCAAAAGTCATCCATCCATTACGACTAATGCTTTTAAGGCTATCTCTAAAATGTCTACCTGCTGTTCTAGCTTTCATAACCGTAATCTCCTCCGTATTCATCCCGAGTGATTAATCCACCCTCTACTGCGATAACACGGTGTCTTATTGTATTGACAATTTCCTTATTATGAGTTGCCATTATAATAGTAGTTCCACGTGAATTAATTTCTTCGAATATATTCATAATTTCCCATGACGTATCTGGATCTAAGTTTCCTGTTGGCTCATCTGCAATAACTAATTGTGGAGTGTTTACAATAGAGCGAGCAATAGATACTCTCTGCTGTTCCCCACCGGAAAGTTCTGTTGGAAACATTCTAGCTTTATGTTTTAGACCTACAAGCTCTAATACATCCATTACACGTTTTCGAATGACTTTTGGCGTTTCTTCGATTACTTCTAATGCAAATGCAATGTTTTCGTATACATTCAAGCGAGGAAGCAATTTGAAGTCTTGAAAAACTACTCCGATTTGTCTTCTTAAATATGGAACCTTTGAGGGTTTCAAAGTTGCCAAATTGACACCGTTAATAAGAATGTCACCTGAAGTAGGTTTTTCTTCTCGATACATCATTTTAATGAATGTCGATTTTCCTGCACCACTAGGTCCAACTACATACACGAATTCGCCTTGTTTAATTTCTACGTCAATTCCATTGGCAGCAACAATTCCATTTGGATACTTTTTGTATACGTTTACCATTTCTATCATTTTTAAACCACCTATTTATTTCACTTTATAAATTTCGACATGCCTATTATAACATTAGAACTCTCTTCTATTATTACAATTACATTTCAATTTGTAGGTAATATTAGGTGATTCACCCAAGAAGCCTTGAATACTTAGGAGTATTTTATTACATACAAATTACCCAATTACTCTTATATTCTACATAAATCATCTATTTTCCTTCTTAATAAACAAAAAAACAGTTGCATCGAATAAGCAACTGTTTTTATTTCATAAACATAAAATTAATTAAATAGTTAAAACTAAAAATATTTTTTGTCGAATTAGCACTCCGTCTACCCTTCGATTGGTTGAATGAAAATCTTTCAACAGTATAGTCAGGTTATTTCTTCTCTGATAACCACTGAGCTACAGCCTCTGCATCTGCTCCTGCAACTAGTCCAGCTGGCATACCGCCTCTACCATGTTCAAGTACATTTAAAATTTCATCTTTTGATAGTCGAGAACCGACATTCATTAGATTTGGGGCGTTTCCTTGACCTTGTAAATTTCCTCCGTGACAAGTAGTACATTTTGCTTTTACAATTTTTTCGGGATCTACCGCTGCAGTTTCAGTTGTTGTAGTACCTGTAGTACCTGTTGTAGTATTGTTTGCTGTTTTATCTGTTTTTGCTCCACCACATGCAGCTAACATTAATACTGTTCCAAAAATTACTGCTAATAGTTTCTTGTTCATGTTAATCCTCCCTCAACAATAATTGCTTTGCATTATTATTATACCAATATTAATACTTTTTAAAACCTTCCCCAAGAACTTCATATGCATCTGAAACTATTACAAATGCAGAAGGATCCAGCGTTTTGACTAATTGTTTCAACTTTGTGAATTCGGTTTGATATGCAACAACCATTAATATTGGTCGTTCTTGATCCGTATATCCACCTATTGCTGGTAGTTTCGTCACCCCTCTATCAATTTCTTTATATATAGCATTCCTTATTTCTTCTTGTTTATTCGTAATAATATAAATCATTTTTGATTGACTAAATCCCAATTGGATGATGTCAATTGTTTTTGTCGTTACAAATAAAGCAATCAGAGCATAAAGTGCTTTTTCAATATCAAAAACGATAGCAGCACTGAGTACAATTAAACCATCAATTAATAAAACACTCTTACCTAGAGAATAACCTGTATATTTCGCTATAATTTGTGCTGCTAAATCAGTTCCCCCTGTTGAGGCTCCACCACGGAAAACGATACCTAATCCAAGTCCTACCGTAATACCACCAAACAAAGCACCAAGTAGTGGATTTGTCGTCCAAGGCTCCCAACTTGAAGTAAACAAAACAACAGCTGGTAATGTAAGGGTACCTACAAATGATTTAATACCAAACTTCGCACCTAAAAAAAATAAACCCGCTATAAATAAGGGAATATTAAACGCATATTGAACAATCCCTGGTTCCCATCCAAGAACACCCTTTAATATTGTACTAATTCCACTTACCCCACCTGAAGCAACTTGATTTGGTAATAAAAATACATTAAAACCAATGGCAATTATTGCAGCTCCCAGAATAATATATAAATAGTCTCTTCCTTGCTCCAACAATGGAGGAAGTTCTTTGTGTATTCTTTGATTTGTAGTCATGTTTTATCCTCTTTCTTTTATTAATTCTATATGATGCCCGAACTAGTATAACAACAGAATGGGAGTTTGTGAACTTCAGTAAAGCGGAGAGATAAAGAGACAAAGTAGACTGGAGTCCATTAACACCTGCAGCAAGCTTATCAGCACCTACCAAAACTATGAGCACCCAAATTGTTGCTATAAGCGCATAAATAGAGTCCATCAGCACCTAAAGCAAGCGTATCAGCACCTACCAAATCTATGAGCACCTAAATTGTTGCTATAAGCACCTAAACTGTTGCTATAAGCGCATAACTAGAGTCCATCTGCACCTAAAGCAAGCGTATCAGCACCTACCAAATCTATGAGCACCTAAACTGTTGCTATAAGCACCTAAACGGAGTCCATCAGCACCTAAAGCAAGCGTATCGGCACCTACCAAATCTATGAGCACCTAAACTGTTGCTATAAGCACCTAAACGGAGTCCATCAGCACCTAAAGCAAGCGTATCAGCACCTACCAAATCTATGAGCACCTAAACTGTAAATATAAGCGCATAACTAGAGTCCATCAGCACCTAAAGCAAGCGTATCAGCACCTACCAAATCTATGAGCACCTAAACTGTAAATATAAGCGCATAACTAGAGTCCATCAGCACCTAAAGCAAGCGTATCAGCACCTACCAAATCTATGAGCACCTAAAGAAAACAAAAAAATACCCTAATGTTATTTACTTAACATTAGGGTACCATTCTTCTATTAATTTATTCGTGAACGTAAATATGCGTGTATAAATTGGTCTAACTCACCGTCGACAACTGCGTGGACATTTCCGCTTTCTTCACTTGTACGATGGTCTTTTACCATAGAGTATGGGTGGAAAACGTAAGAACGAATTTGACTTCCCCATCCAATTTCTTTTTGTTCTCCACGGATCTCTGCAAGTTGCGCTTCTTGTTCTTCTATTTTCAATTGATACAATTTTGATTTTAAAAGTTTCATAGCTTGCTCACGGTTTTTTATCTGTGAACGTTCGGTTTGACAAGTAACAACCGAATTGGTTGGTAAATGCGTAATACGAACAGCTGAATCGGTTGTATTAATATGCTGACCACCAGCACCAGTTGCTCGGTATGTGTCGATTTTTAAATCTTCTGTTCTAATGTCGATTTCAATTTCGTCTGTGAATTCTGGCATAACTTCACAAGATACGAACGAAGTATGTCGACGGCCAGAAGAGTCAAATGGTGAAATTCGTACAAGACGATGTACACCTTTCTCCGCTTTTAAGTAACCATAAGCATTATGCCCTTTAATCAACAGTGTCACCGATTTGATACCTGCTTCATCACCAGGTAAATAGTCGATTGTCTCCACCTTGAAGCCATGTTTATCTGCCCATCGTTGATACATACGAAGTAATATAGAACCCCAATCCTGTGACTCTGTACCACCTGCACCTGGATGCAATTCTAAGATAGCATTATGTTTATCATATTCTTCACTTAAAAGTAATTGCAATTCAAAGTCGGATAGTTTGCTACTGAATTCTTTTAATTCGGTCCCAAGCTCTTCTTGTAATTCCTCGTCTGGTTCTTCTTTAATGAGTTCAAGAGTCATTTCTAGATTTTCTTGTGTGGAAACAAGGTCATTGTATTGTTCTACTATTCCCTTTAATCCATTTAACTCATTAATTACTTTTTGAGCGCCTTGTGAATCATCCCAAAAATCTGGGAAAGTCATCAGTTCTTCTAGCTCTTGTATACGGACTTCTTTGTTTTCTAAGTCAAAGAGACCCCCTGAAGTCTTTTAATTTTCCTGCTGTTCGATCCAATTCATTTCGTACTACTGCTATTTCAACCATATTATTTGTTCCTCCGACTTTCTCGTTTACTGCACTGCACCGTGACAGTTTTTATATTTTTTTCCACTTCCGCAAGGACATAAGACATTTCTACCTACTGCGGCGTCATTGCGAACCGGTTTTTTCTTTACAGCTTCTCCATCTTCTTTTGGATTTACTGCTTGGCCTTTTGCTACTTCTTCACGTTCTAGGTTGTTACGAATTTCCGCTTTCATTGCATATTTTGCTACATCTTCTTGAATGGATTCTACCATTGCTTCAAACATTGCAAAACCTTCACTTTGATACTCACGAAGCGGATCATTTTGTCCATATGCACGTAAATGAATCCCTTGGCGAAGCTGATCCATCGCATCGATATGATCAATCCACTTAGAATCAATAGAGCGAAGTAATACTACTTTTTCGAATTCACGCATACGTTCAGAAGTTAAATCTTCTTCTTTTGCGTCATAAAAGCGAATTACTTCATCTTTAATTTTTGCTTCGATTTCTTCTGAAGATAGACCTTCTAAGATTTCCTTCGTAATAAACCCTTCAGGCAATAAATTTGCATGAATATAATCTTCAATACCTTTTAAACCCCACTCTGCTTTATTGTCAGAGCTTGTATGGGATGCTACTAAACGTTCGATTGCACCGAAAATCATTGATTCCACTAGGGTACGCATATTTTCAGTTTCTAGCACTTCATTTCGTTCTTTGTAAATAATTTCACGTTGTTGACGTAATACATCATCATACTGTAGCAAACGTTTACGTGAGTCAAAGTTATTTCCTTCTACTCGTTTTTGTGCTGATTCGACTGCACGGGAAACCATTTTCGATTGAATTGGTTGGGAATCATCCATGCCTAGTTTCGTCATCATATTTCGCATATTATCAGAACCAAAACGACGCATTAATTCATCTTCCATAGAAAGATAAAACTGCGTGATACCAGGATCGCCTTGACGACCAGAACGTCCACGTAATTGATTATCGATACGTCTAGACTCATGACGCTCCGTACCAATTACAGCAAGTCCGCCAACCTCAATTACACCTTCACCAAGCTTAATGTCAGTACCACGTCCAGCCATATTAGTCGCAATTGTAACAGAACCCGTATGACCGGCTGTAGCAATAATTTCCGCCTCATGCTCATGATTTTTCGCATTTAATACATTATGCTTAATACCATGTTTGGTTAACAAATTAGAAATAATTTCAGAAGTTTCTATGGCAACCGTACCAATCAAAACAGGCTGACCATTTTTATGTCTTTCAGCAATATCCGCAGCAACCGCTTCAAACTTTCCAGTCATGGAAGCATAAATTAAATCTGCACGGTCATCCCTTGTAATAGGTCGGTTCGTTGGAATCGCAATAACGTTCATGTTATAAATATTTCGGAATTCCTCTTCTTCTGTTTTCGCAGTACCAGTCATACCTGATAACTTATCATACATACGGAAAAAGTTTTGGAACGTAATCGTAGCCATTGTCATCGATTCATTTTGAATTTCTAAACCTTCTTTTGCCTCGATTGCTTGATGTAAACCATCGCTATAACGACGGCCTTTCATCAGACGTCCAGTAAACGAGTCAACGATTACAACTTCTCCATCTTGAACTACATAATCCACATCTAAATGCATAGACACATGCGCTTTTAAGGATTGATTGACTGCATGATTCAAACGAACATGTGTTAAATCAAATAGGTTTTCAATTCCAAATGCATTTTCCACTTTTTCAACGCCAGTATCGGTTAATGTAACCCCTTTTGTTGATTCTTCATACGTATAATCATCATCTTTTGTTAATGTGCGAACGAAAGCATTCGCTTGTTTATAAAGAAGTGCCGCTTTATTCGCTTGCCCCGAAATAATTAAGGGAGTTCTAGCTTCATCGATTAAAATGGAGTCAACTTCATCAATAACAGCATAGTGAAGAGGACGTTGTACTTTATCTTCCTTGTACAACACCATATTATCTCGAAGATAATCAAAACCTAATTCGTTATTCGTAGAATACGTAATATCTGCAGCATAAGCTTCACGTTTTTCTTCTTTAGATAAGGAATTCAAGTTTAAGCCAACTGTCATCCCTAGAAATTCGTATAGTTGTCCCATTTCAGTTGCATCACGGCTTGATAAATATTCATTTACTGTTACAACGTGTGAACCTAGACCTGGAATTGCATTCAAATACACGGACATAGTAGAGGTAAGTGTTTTACCTTCCCCTGTTTTCATTTCCGCAATATTTCCTTCATGTAGCGCTACAGACCCCATCACTTGAACATGGAAAGGGTACATACCTAGCACTCGCTTTGCACCTTCACGAACTACTGCAAATGCTTCCGGCAATAATTCATCTAATGTCTCTCCATTAGCGTATCGGGTACGAAACTCATCTGTTTTGGCACGTAATTCTTCATCTGTTTTGGAATTCATTTCACTCGCAAATGCTTCCACTTTATCAGCAACTTTTTCTAATCGCTTTAAGTCACGTTTATTTAAATCGAATACTTTATTTAATACACCAAGCATCTATTTTTCACTTCCCATTTAGTCTTACTCTCCATTTTACCATTGGATACCAAGGCGTGCAAACAACATGTCAGATTCCCAGCATGTTGTCTGCAAAGAGTTTGTAACAAAATAAAACAAATATTAAACCGACATTTGAGTTTTGCATCATTATAAGTAGTGTGCATCTTGTCTTCACCTTTTCCTACTACACTATTATTCTTGTGGCGGATGGAGAGACAAGGTACGTAAGGTTTGGAGAAGATACAATTTCGTCCGCTTATGCCTTCTTTACCTATAGATGCTATCTATTCCGCAGGCAAGGTAAGTTGCTTGATGCTTGCCTTTTAGACAACGTCCGCCCGCACAGTAAATCATCCTGTTTCATTAGCCAAAGAATTTATTTTTTATACTAAAAAACTCTCCTCTTGCATGGAGGAGAGTGGGACTTTTACATATAGCATGACCGATAACAATTGTTTACAGTCAAATTAGTTTGTTTCGATTAAACCGTATTTTCCATCTTTTCGTTTGTATACTATGTGAGTGCCGTTTGAATCTGCATCTGTAAAGATATAGAAATTATGGCCTAACATATTCATCTGTAGTACTGCTTCTTCTTGATCCATTGGTTTTAAGTCAAATTGTTTTGTTCGAACAATATTATATTCATCTTCATCGGATTGAACTCCCGGAGCATCAGGAGCATCAATTGTAGCAAAGTAAGCACTAACACCTTCACGCTCACGGAACTTACGATTTACTTTTGTTTTATACTTACGTATTTGACGTTCTAACTTATCAACGATTAAGTCAACAGCTGCATACATATCGGCATTCCGTTCTTCTGCACGTAAAGTTAAATTTTTCATAGGAATTGTAACTTCTACTTTTGTTTGTTTGTCATTATACACTTTTAGATTTACATTGGCTGTAGCTTGGATCTCTTCGTTGAAATAACGGGCAACTTTTTCTATCTTCCCCTCAACGTGATCTCGAATTGCAGGAGTCACCTCAATATTTTCTCCACGAATGTTAAAGTTTAACATGAAAACTCCTCCTTTAATATAACTCTAATAGTATATTTCTACATCCTCTTTAAAATATCCTTCTTTCTTAAAAGAATATTTTTATTTTTTGTCGAACTTTGTTGTATAAATCACTTCTTCCTTTCGATTTCTTTTTTGCGTCTATTTTTAAGTTCACTGATAATTAAGCTTTCCCCTTTTTCATCATCCATAAACCTTACACCATACTCATAACCAGAAATTTTACGATGTGACCATACAAATTCACCGATTAATGAAATAAGTGTTTCATCTAATTTAAATTGTAATTCAACATGATTTAATTTCTGAATTGAAATAAATAGCTCTGAATACATTTTCATCCCATGTGGACTTATGTCGATTATTGTACACTTACCCTTTTTTGAAATTTCTTCCGGAGAGGATTCGCTTGCATCTTTTATTAGTCGGAAAGTTGCTTCACACGGCTCATCGAATGTATATCTAAAGTATTCGTTTCGTTTATAGAGCATTTCTTTACCTCCTTTCAGAACAAATAAATTTACAGTCTGACTTTCCTCCATTATGACGAAGGATAACTAAACTTTCAATATCTTTGTACGATTCAAATGACTTAGAAAATAAAAAAGCTCTATCGCTAATTATACGATAGAGCAGTTATCTATATGATTTATTTAATCGAAGCTACAGAGACATCTGCTACTCTTTTCGCTCCAACATAATGTTTAGACCAATAATGTGGATCACTTAATTTATCAATTTTAACTCCTTGAGAAGAAGAAGAATGAATAAACTTTCCATCTCCTATGTAAATACCTACATGAGAAATTCCACTACCAGAAGTATTAAAGAAAACTAAATCTCCTGTTGACAAGTTATCTTTATCTACTTTAGTACCTGTACTGTGCATACCTGCTGAAGTTCTTGGAAGATCAATACCAACATCATCAAACACATAGTTCACGAACCCAGAACAATCAAAACCAGCTTTTGTTGTTCCACCACTACGATATTTAGTACCTATTAAATTTTTAGCTGTAGCTACTAAGTCATTCGAACTTACTAAAGTGGAAGCTTCAGTATTTCCTCCAAATGGAGCTGTGACTAAAATAATAGTAAATAATAATATAGTTATGATTTTTCGTGACGTAAGTCTTAGGTTCATGGTTATCCTCCAAAGGACTAAAGTTTTCTGAAATATTAACTAAAATCATCTTACCACGTAATATTCCTTTTTAATTTTACATTTGTGTAACAATTGTGTTACAAAACTCATTAACTTTTTCATTGAAAATATATTCAAAAATAGTATAAACCCTTATAAAATCTAAGTTTAATAAAGAAATTAGCCCCAAAAAGTCAAACAAATGACTTCTGGGGCTAATGTCACATTTTAAATCGTGACGTGGATGCTTTTAAAATATCTGCTTGCTCGCTTACTCCATTTATAAGATAAGAAAGAGATTCAACCGTTCGAACATTTGATAATAGTAACTGCATGGTTTCTTCCATTTGAACGGTATTTACTTCGATGGATTCTGTTAAGGCAAAAATAAGCTTTTCAGAGGTATTCTTTTCTTGTTCAATTGTAATAATTGAATTAGTCATATGATCATTTTGATTTTTAGAATCATGAATAAAACTTATAATATCATCCATTTTTTCATGTAATAATTGAAAAGTTGTTGCATTTTTTTTCGATGTAGATAAACCTTCTGCGAATACTTTTTCCATTACATTTCCTTGTAACGTAATAGAATTAGAAACTCCATAAATCGTTTCTGCAGTAGTAGATACTTCATCTGCAAGCTTTTTCACTTCTTCTGCAACAACTGCAAACCCTTTTCCATGAATACCTGAACGTGCTGCCTCGATGCCGGCATTTAAAGCAAGTAAATTGGTTTGTTTAGATATAGCTTGTACTATTGCCGTCATTCGAGCAATTTCTTCTGTTCTTTCTTGTAATAATTGACGTTCCTTATCCGCCTCTTTAAATAATGTGCGCAGTCTCTTCGTTTCGTTAGCAGCTGTCATCATGGCAACCGCACTTTCATCAGCTATCTGTACAGCAATTGCTGCCTGATTATTTAAATGCACAGCATTCTCTGTAACTTCTTGAAAAGTACGAGAAAATTCTTCTAAAAATGCTCTGATCCCAATCGATGATTCTTTCTGTTCAAGCATATTGCGACTGATTTCGTTAATTGCAAAGTGTACTACATCCGCGCTCTCAACTGTTTCTTTCGAATGACCTTTTAAAGTGCCGCTATCCATACTTAATTTTTCTGCAGTTTGTTTAATCGTAAAGACCATAGTTGTTAAGTTTCTTTGCATCTCGTTCATCGCACTAGAAACTTCTCCAATTTCGTCTTTCGTCCAAACATGAAGTGGCTTAATCAGTAAGTCCCCTGTTGCAATTTCCTTTGCAGAGGATGCCACTTCTCTTAGTTGATTTTTTATTTGTCTATTCGTTAAAAACAATAAGGCTAGTGATATTAAGCCTGCAAAGATGAAGGATGTAATGACTACTATGATTGTATTTTGTTGACTTTTATTCATTTTTTGTATGATTAATTCCCGATTGTTCGATTCTTCTTGCCTTGTTTTATCGAGTATTTGTGTAAGTTGAATTTGCTTTTTATTAATTGCTTGTAATTGTCTTCGCTTTGCTACATTTTCCTTTTTTTCTACAGATTCTTTTAAATTTTTTTCGAATGTCACATACATGCCATTTAAAGATTGTGTGAAGGCGTCCCAATCTAAATTATCAATTCTTTCACTAGAAGTCGCTATTAAATCTTTAAGATTGGCTTTTTTCACTTCATAATCTTTTTCAAATTCCGGTAATGGATCCCCAGTATATTGTGAAATGGCAATATACAAACCCGCTACTTCCGAACGCATAACATCCATTTTTTCGACATTTCGAAAAGAAGTTTCTAGTTTTTCTGATAATTTTTGATTATGAATAACTTGAATAACTAACAAAGCTCCCATTACACCAAATAAGAAAAAAGAACTAAAAATAGTGATAGAATATTTCTTTCGAAGTGGAATACTAGACCATTTTTTCATAGATATTAAGACCTCCTACGTGGAAATATAGCATATTTCTTCTTCGTGAATAGCGTATTTCCGGAGTCTTAACAATAACTTTACAATATATTAATAAAGACAAATCTGAAAATTCAATGTAGGATAAAACTAAACCATAACGGGAGGAAGATTGACTATGAATTTAGGACTTACGAACAAACGTGTCATTGTTCTAGCATCGAGTAAAGGACTGGGAAAAGCAACGGCATTACAATTTGCAAAAGAAGGTGCGAAAATACTCATTTCAAGTCGAAACGAAGAGGAATTGAAAAAAACTGCCGATGAAATAAAGACAGTTAGTAACAATCAAGAAGTGTATTATGCAGTATGTGATGTGACAAAGGAAAACGACATTAAACAACTTTTTGAGACAGCAACCAAGAAATTTGGCGGCGTTGACATTTTAGTAAATAATGCTGGCGGCCCTACTCCTGGTGGCTTCGAACAAGTGACAGACGAAGATTGGAATGCGGCATTCGAAAAAAATTTACTCAGTTACATTCGCACGATTCGATTAGCCCTTCCATTCATGAAAAAACAAAACTTCGGCCGAATCGTCAACATCTCCTCTTCCTCAACAAAAGAAGTGTTAGATGGTCTCATTTTGTCGAATACCTTCCGTCTCGGAATGGTTGGTCTATCAAAAAGTATCGCGAGAGAGTTTGCAGGTCAAAATATATTAATTAACACAGTCGGACCAGGTCGAATACAGACAGATCGTGTCACCGAGCTCGACCAAATGGCGGCTGAAAAGAATAACGTAACACTTGATGAAGTTAGAGAAGGATTTAAGCAAGTAATACCAGCCGGAAGATACGGCGCTCCCGAAGAATTCGCAAATATAATTGTATTTTTATGCTCAGAAGCAAATACATATATGACCGGACAAAACTTAGTCGTAGATGGCGGTATGTTGAAGGCTCTATAGAGGGAGGAGACCGGAAATTTTATATTTTTGGTCTATTTTGATTAAATGGGGAACTGTGGTCTTGGGTGAGAGTGAATTGGTCTCGAGAACAGATGTATTGGTCTTGGACTGGCTTCAAGCGAATTAGTCTCGTTATGCCATTAACTGGGGTTTTATTAGCTTAAAAGAGAGCGACTTCATGAATCTGAAGTCGCTCTCTTTTGGTTATTTTACAATTAGTTTGATTTTATTTTGTGATGGATCTTTGGTGATGTAAACTCCGCTTTCTTCTATGACAGTTGCTCCGTTTGTCTGCAAGTTTGATATAGCTTTATTTAGTACTTCTTCACTTGGAAATACTAATGTAAATGCCTCAAGACCTATAACGTTATCTGCAGCTGGTGGTGCTCCAACACCAGCCCAAGTATTCAAGCCAATATGGTGATGATATTTACCGGTTGCCATGAACAAAGCACCTGGATAATTTGGCGTCACAACATCAAATCCTAATGATTTATAAAATGTCTCCGTTTTTGATAAATCCGCAACTTGTAGATGAATATGTCCCATTACAGTTCCTTCAGGTAAACCAACCCATTTTGTATTTGCACCTTCTGATAAAATACTTTGGGCATCAATTTGAAGAGTAGCCATTTCAACGTACTCCCCATTCCATGTCCAATCCGAGTCAGGGCGATCACTATAAATTTCAATACCATTACCATCTGGATCATTTAAATATAATGCTTCACTTACTAAATGGTCTCCCGCTCCAATGCGCTCATTAATTTCTATGAAATGCTTTAATATTGCTCCTAAATCTGCTCGACTTGGTAACAACAATGCAAAGTGGTATAAGCCTGTAGTTTGTTGTTGTTTTGGCATAATATTTGCTGGTTGCTCGATAGATAGAAGTGCAGTTTTTCCATCCGCAGTTAACAGAACTTTATTGTCCATTTTTTTTAGCACTTTAAATCCAATAATTTCTTGGTAGTAGATAAGTGATCGTTCTAAATCCGTTACTTTTAATTCAACTAGTTCTACGAATGTATATGGTTTATTTTGATATTTCATTTTTTATTCCTCCATTATTATTAGTTACTTATAGTAAGTTATTATATTTTAGTTACCTAATAAAGTCAAGGATGTAAGATTAGATATTATCGCAAATTCAGACTTTCATACATTATTCACCACGTATTTAAACATTTAAAGCTCTTATTTGTCATATTTTTTGTGAATCGCAAGATCAATCAGTGAAATCACAAAATGCATGCTGCGAATCGCAAGGTCTATTCTCAGAATAGCAAAATAGTCACATCAAATCGCAAGATCAAAGTCCCGGATCGCAAGATAAATAATAGTCGCAACTTTATACGCTGGATTCGCAATGTTTCGTACGTTACTCGCAATATTATCAGTCGTACCCGCAATGTTTTGTATGTTATGCGCAACATTTTAATCTATACTCACAATATTCAATCTCTAATTTGTCATATTTTTTATGAATCACAAGATCCAACAGTGAAATCGCAAAATGAGTGCTATGAATCGCAAGGTCTATTCTCAGAATCGCAAAATAGTCACATCAAATCGCAAGATTGAAGTCCCGAATCGCAAGATAAAGAATAGTCGCAACTTTATCCGCTGGATTCGCAATGTTTCGTACGCTACTTGCAACATCTCCACTTTTATTCACAATATTTTCTCCCTTATTCGCAACATTTATTACAAATGAGTTAAATTTCACTCTCGACTCACGTGAAAAAACCACCAGTCTCCTTTGACTAGTGGTTTTCACAACGTTTATTTTGCTAATGGTACTTGGATGGACATTTGCTGGCAATCAGCGAGTTTGCTGACATCGAAGTTTCCTCCGCTTACGATGATGCCTACGGTTTTGGCGGTAGATGGAATGTGGTGATTCAACACTGCTGCTACTGCTGCGGCCCCTGCACCTTCGATAAGTGTTTTTTCTCGTTCGAGCATAAAGAGAATGGCTGATGCTATTTCTTGCTCGGTCACTGTTATCATGTCGTCCACGAGGGAATGAATAATGTTCATGGTCAGCTTACCAGGGATTTTCACGTTTATCCCTTCTGCAATTGTTTTTCCTTGAAATGGAATTAGCCCATCAGCAATTCCTTTACATGCAATTGCAATGGCGGAAGCGTTTATCGACTGAACTCCAATTACTCGGATATCAGGTCGAATGGATTTTACTGCAAGTAGTGTACCTGCGAGTAAGCCACCTCCACCAGCTGGTACGATAATCGTATCAATCTCTGGACGTTGCTGAAGCATTTCTAATGCAACAGTCGCCTGACCTTCAATTACATCTAGGTCATCAAAAGGATGAATAAAGCTCGCACCTGTTCGGAGTTGTTCTTCTCTTGCTGCTACATATGTTTCATCAAAGTTTTGACCCACGAGTTTAACAGTTGCGCCGTAGCCTTTTGTTGCATTTACTTTCGAAACTGGTGTTCCGATTGGCATGAAAATGGTGACTGGTACATTGCGCACTCTTCCAGCATAAGCAACTCCTTGTGCATGATTGCCTGCGGAAGCGGCTATTAAACCTCGCTTACAATCTACATCGGTTAGCTGTGATACTTTATTCATTGCACCTCTAATTTTAAATGAACCCGTCTTTTGTAAGTTTTCCATTTTCAGAAATACTTGCATACCAGTGATTTCATTCAATGTAGATGACTTTTTACACGGTGTACGATGAACGAACTCCGCTACTTTTTCTGATGCTCGATATAAACCTACAGTGTCATATGAATTCCCAACAAAACCATCTCCTAATTCTTTTTTTCATCAAATAAATATCTTCTAAACTCCAAGTACATTACGCATTTCTTAATTCGTAAGCTTTAATATGATTCTCATATTGGAATGTCAATGAAATTTCATCCCATCCATTTAGAAGCATCTTCTTTTGGTAAGGATCGATGTCAAATGTATAAATGACTCCATCTTCTCCAGTTACTTTTTGTTCCTCTAAATTGACATTCACGACATACTCTTTTTTACTTAAAATCGCTTCTACTTGTACGACCGACAATTTAATAGGAAGAATTCCATTTTTCATGCAGTTATTATAGAAAATATCTGCGAAACTTGGAGCAATTACTACTCGAAATCCATAATCTAATATTGACCATGGGGCATGTTCACGTGAAGATCCACAACCAAAATTATCATGCGATACTAATATAGTAGAATCTTTATAGCGTTCATCATTTAATACAAAATCTTTATTTGGATTTCCTTCAGCATCAAAACGCCAGTGATAAAATAAGTATTTACCGAATCCTGTGCGTTCAATTCTCTTTAGAAATTCTTTTGAGATAATTTGGTCGGTATCGACATTTTTTTGATTCAAAGGTGTAATGACACTTTTTATTTCATTAATTGGCTCCACGGACTTTCCTCCTTACACATTTGCTAGTTGAAATTTTCGAACGTCAACGATATGACCTTCAATTGCAGCAGCTGCTGCCATTGCTGGGCTCATTAGATGTGTTCTGGATCCAGCACCTTGACGACCTTCAAAGTTACGGTTTGATGTAGATGCGCAATGTTCACCAGCTGGAACAATATCGTCATTCATCGCTAGGCACATACTGCATCCGGATTCACGCCATTCAAATCCTGCATTAAGGAATACTTTGTCAATGCCTTCTTGTTCAGCTTGTTTTTTAACAGTTTGTGAACCTGGTACAACAATCGCTGTTACATTTTGGTTAACTTTGCGACCTTCAACTACTTTTGCCGCGGCACGTAAGTCACTTAAGCGGGCATTTGTACATGAACCAATAAATACATTACTAATCTGGATATCTGTTAAAGGCATTCCTTCTTCAAGCCCCATATAAGCAAGTGCTTTTTCATGTGCTTGTTTATCGCTTGTTTCTGAAAAATCGTTTGCATATGGAATATTATTTGAAACGCCAGATCCCATCGAAGGGTTAGTACCCCAAGTAACAAAAGGCTCGATTTCATCAGCGGAAATCTCAACTATTTTATCGTAAGTTGCTCCTTCATCGGTAGCTAAAGCTAACCAACGAGCTGCCTCTTTTTCAAACGCGTCCCCAGTTGGAACATTCTCACGTCCTCTTAGGAATTCAATCGTCGTCCCGTCCGGGCTAATCAAACCAGCGCGGGCTCCTGCCTCGATTGACATATTACAAATAGTCATACGTTCTTCCATTGTTAAACGACGAATTGCTTCACCAGTATATTCAACGATATAACCAGTACCCATATCAATGCCAAATTTCGCTATAATAGCTAAAATGATATCTTTTGCTGTTACTCCATAACCAAGTTCACCTGTTACTTTGATTTCCATCGTTTTTGGTTTAGATTGCCATAAAGTTTGAGTAGAAAGCACATGTTCCACTTCGCTTGTTCCTATACCAAAAGCGATTGCTCCAAACGCACCATGAGTAGATGTGTGACTATCACCACAAACAATCGTTTTTCCAGGTTGTGTAAGTCCTAACTCTGGTCCGATAATATGGACAATCCCTTGATCGGGATGATCCATATTCGCAAGAGGAACACCGAATTCTTCACAGTTTTCTTGAAGTGTACTGATTTGTTTACGGGCAATTACATCTTTAATCTGTTCTCTATTTCGAGTTGGTACGTTGTGATCCATAGTTGCAAAACAAAGATCTGGCCGACGAACCTTCCGATTATTTAGTCGTAACCCTTCAAAAGCCTGTGGAGATGTTACTTCATGGAGCAAATGTAAATCGATATAGAGAAGGTCTGGTTTACCTTCTTCCTCGTATACAATATGTTCATCCCAAATTTTCTCAATAATCGTTTTTGCCATTAAGTTCCTCTCCCTTTGGTTAGACATAAGAAAACATAATGCTATCTGATACAAATTCCGAGTCTAACTCTTCTAATACTTTTGCCGTCCATTCTGTTGTGGAAAGTGCACGTTTTCCTTTAACTTGTAAATCACCTGTCATATGGCCGTCGTTTAATACATTGAATACCGCTTCTTCCACTGCAGAAGCTTCCGTCTCTAGTTGGAAAGCTTCACGAAGCATCATAGCTACGGAAAGAATAGTTGCTGCTGGATTTGCTTTGTCCTGTCCTGCAATATCCGGTGCAGATCCATGGACTGGTTCGTATAAACCAAAGCCATCTTCCCGTGTACTTGCGGATGGCAACATTCCCAGTGATCCCGTAATAACAGATGCCTCATCACTTAAAATATCGCCAAACATATTTTCCGTTACGACGACATCGAAATCAGCTGGTTTTGTAATTAATTTCATCGCAGTGGAATCGACTAACATATGTTCCACTTCAACATCTGGATAACCTTGTTTTTTCTCTTCTACAATTTCTCGCCATAATTTACTTGTGTCTAAAACATTTGCTTTATCAACAGAAGCAAGTTTTCCTCTACGACTTCTTGCAATTTGGAAGGCAGTATCCACAATTCGCTCAATTTCTTTTCTTGTGTAAACAAGTGTGTCTAACGCACTGTCCTTTGTTTTCTTACGTGGCTCGCTGAAGTATAAACCTCCTGTAAGTTCACGAACAATTACCAAATCAACATTTTCCGCTACTTCCCTTTTAAGAGGAGAAGCATCTAGTAATGCGGGAATAGCTTTGACTGGACGAATATTCGCATAAAGCCCAAAATGTTTACGAATTGCTAATAATCCTTTTTCCGGGCGTAAATGAGATGGATTTTGATCCCATTTTGGCCCACCAACTGCACCTAAAAGGATGGCATCACTTTGACTACATTTGCTAATTGTTTCTGCTGGAAGTGGATCTTCACAAGCATCAATTGCTGCTCCACCAATCAGTGCATAGTGCAGATGAAATGTATGGTTATAGTGTTTTTCAATTGCTTGAAGTACCTTGACTGCTGCTTCCGTTACTTCTGGACCGATTCCATCTCCCGGTAATACCGTTATCGTTTTTTCCATCCCACTCACTCCCGTGATTTATTGTGTTACTGCTATTTTTTGTTGATAATGCTCTTTGACTAACTGACGATTAATCGCGTTCAAATACGCTTTAGCAGATGCTTCTAGTACGTCTTGTGAAGCATTGCGTCCCGTGGAAATAACATTATTAAAACTTAAATTAATAACCGCTTCGCCAAGTGCGTCTCTTCCTTTAGATACAGAAGATACACGATAATCAATAATATGAACTTTCCCGTTCACAAGCTTTTCAAGTGTATTGAAAATAGCTTCTACTGAACCAGCACCTGTAGAAGAGACAACTTCCACTTGACCTGTTGGTGTTTTAGCTTGGACTGTCGCAGTAGGAATATTGGAAGTTCCATATTGAACTTGTACGCTTTCTAATTCATACACATCCACTTCAGAAGTTTTTACTTGTTGATCCGTTAATAAAACAAATAAATCTTCCTCGGTAATCTCTTTCTTACGATCTGCTAGCTTTTTAAAAGCTACAAATGCTGCATTTAATTTTTCTTCATTTAAATGAAAGCCCATTTGTTCTGCACGATCAAAGAATGCATGACGACCAGAATGTTTTCCAAGAACTAGTTCTGTCGCTACATCACCTATTAAATCAGGTGTAATAATTTCATACGTTTCAGGATTTTTCAACATACCATCTTGGTGAATACCAGATTCATGTGCGAATGCATTTTTCCCAACAACTGCTTTGTTTGGTTGAATGACAACTCCTGTTAACTTGCTCACCAGCTGACTTGTGCGTTTCGTTTCTTTTAACACAATGCCTGATTCTGTTTGGTAATAATCTTTTCGAATATGTAATGCAACTGCAATTTCTTCTAATGCTACGTTTCCAGCACGTTCACCAATTCCATTAATCGTTCCTTCTACTTGTGTTGCACCATTTTCAATTGCTGCAAGTGTATTAGCTGTTGCTAACCCTAAATCATCATGACAGTGCGCAGATAGCTTCACTTTTTCAATACCCGTTACATTTTCACTTAAGTATCTGAATAGAGCTCCATATTCAATTGGAGATGCATAACCAACTGTATCTGGAATATTAATCGTTGTAGCTCCAGCTTTGATTACTTCATTCATAATACGTACTAGAAAATCACGATCGGAACGTGTTGCATCTTCTGCTGACCACTGGACAAGTGGAAAATACTTTCTTGCTAGTTTCACCGATTCCACTGCGATTTCGATTACTTGTTCCGGTGTTTTGTTCAGCTTATATTGCATATGGATTGGGGAAGTCGCTATAAATGTGTGAAGATGCGGTTGCACTCCACCTCTTAAAGCTTCCCAAGAAGTTTCTATATCACTTTTAATCGAACGAGCCAATCCTGTAACAATGGAGTTTTTCACTGTCCCAGCAATTTGCTTAACAGCGTCAAAGTCTCCAGGAGAAGAAGCAGGGAATCCTGCCTCTATAATGGAAACTCCGTACTTTTCAAGCTGACGAGCAATTTCTAGTTTTTCTTGGGTGTTTAGGTTTATACCCGCTGACTGTTCTCCATCACGTAGCGTTGTGTCGAAAATATCAATTTTGCGCACTCGTCACCACTTCTTTCTTGACTTGTTTTTTCCCTTCATTGATAAATGGCATCAATTCACGAAGTTTTGCTCCTACCACCTCGATTTGATGTTCAGATTCAGCTTTTTTGATTGCATTATATTTTGGACGATCTGTTTCGTTTTCTTTAATCCATTCTCTTGCAAATGTACCATCTTGAATGTCCGTTAATACGTCTTTCATACGATCTTTAACGGAAGAATCGATGATACGTGGACCTGATACAAAGTCTCCCCACTCAGCCGTATCTGAGATAGAAGAGCGCATTGTAGCCATTCCTCCTTCATACATTAAGTCCACGATTAATTTTAATTCGTGTAACGTTTCGAAATATGCAAGCTCTGGTTGGTATCCAGCTTCAACTAAAGTTTCGAAACCAGCTTTAACGATTGCAGTTGTACTACCACAAAGTACTGCCTGTTCTCCGAAAAGATCTGTTTCTGTTTCTTCTTTGAAAGTTGTTTCAAGAACACCTGCACGAGCTGCTCCGATACCTTTTGCGTATGCTAAAGCTACGTCTTTTGCTTGGCCAGAAGCGTCTTGATATACTGCGAATAAACCTGGTACCCCTGCACCCGCCTCAAATGTTCTACGTACTAAATGTCCAGGACCTTTTGGTGCTACTAAGAATACATCCACATCTGTTGGAGGTACAATTTGACCAAAATGTATATTGAAACCATGTGCAAATACTAAAGATTTTCCTGCAGTTAAAGCGGATTGAATTTCTGCTTCATATACTGCTTTTTGTCTTTCATCCGGTAATAAAATCATGATAACTTCTGCTTTTTCTGCCGCTTCTTTTACTGAATAAACTTCCAATCCATCTTCTTTTGCTTGATCGAAAGATTTCCCTGCACGAATACCTACTACTACATTAAAGCCTGAATCCTTCAAGTTTTGTGCATGTGCATGACCTTGTGATCCGTAACCGATGATTGCAATTGTTTTATCCTTTAAAAGTCCTTCGTTGATATCTCCGTTATAATACATTTTAGCCATTGTAATTTCCTCCTCGAATTTGGTTTATATTTTTTTGACTCAGTCATAACTACTGCTGATTTCCGTTCCATGCGGACGCATTCCACTACAATCAAATAAGTTTCTAAAACCAGCAATAAAATATTCCAAAGTCATTATTGCAAAATAGATAACTGTGGTGTATTTAATTTCTGTGTTTCACGAACAAATGCGGTAACGCCAGTTCTAGTTAGCTCTTTAATGCCATAAGGCTTGAGCAAATCAATAAATGCATCTATCTTTTCAGGATGACCTGTCACCTGGAATGTCACGACATTTTTTCCAGTGTCGATGGTAGCAGCTCGGAACGGTTCGACAATACTATTGATCTCCGCTCTCACAGCTGGTGGCGACACGACTTTCACGAGCGCCAACTCCCGAACAACAATTGATTTCTCTGAAATGTCATTCACTTTCAACACATCTACTTGTTTTTGAAGCTGTTTTAATAATTGTTCAAGCTTTTGTTCATCTTGCACATTTACGACAAACGTCATTTTTGAAATTTGCGGTTGTTCTGTATGCCCTACTGTTATGCTTTCAATATTGAACTGACGCTTCATGAGTAGGCCAGTTACTCGGTTTAATACTCCGCTTTGGTTTAACACGGTTACCGTTATAATCCGTTTCATTCTGGCTTCACTCCAATCATTTCATGTAGTCCATTACCTGGAGCAACCATTGGGAAGACTTTTTCTTTTTGCACGACTCTACAATCAATTAATACCGGTTCATCTGAATCAAGTGCTTCTTTTAATTGTATCTTTGCATCTTCATATGTTTCGATTTTGTATCCTTTAATATCATAGGCTTCAGCTAGTTTCACAAAATCTGGTTGAATCGGCATGAGCGATTGCGAGAAACGCTCTTCATGGAAAGTTTCTTGCCACTGACGAACCATTCCAAGTGCTTGATTGTTTAAAATAATTACCTTAACTGGAATGCGCATCTCCTGCAGCAAAGACAATTCCTGAAGTGTCATTTGGAAACCTGCATCCCCAACAATTGACACTACTTTTGCATTTGGTTTAGCAATCTGTGCTCCAATAGCTGCGGGGAAACCAAATCCCATCGTGCCTAGCCCACCAGAAGTTACCCAGTTATGCGGCTTATTGAACTTATAATATTGTGCTGTCCACATTTGGTGCTGCCCTACGTCAGTCGTAACAACTGCATCTCCATTTGTATATTCGTGCACCAGTTCTAATACTTGCTGTGGAAGTAAGCCTCTTTCTTCACTAGCTTCATAGAATAGAGGAAACTGTCCTTGATTGACATGCAAGCTTTCTAACCATGCAGCTGTATTCCCATTTGGAGCATTTTGTTCAAGTAGTGCAGTTAATGCTTCTTTCGCATCTGCTACAATCGGAATTTCAGTATGAACGTTCTTACCAATTTCAGCAGGGTCAATGTCAATGTGAATCACTTTTGCATTCGGTGCAAAGTGAGCTAAGTTACCAGTTAAACGGTCATCAAAGCGTGCTCCAACATTGATCAGTAAATCACAAGTTTGAATCGCCATATTTGCTGTGTACGTGCCATGCATCCCCGCCATCCCTAAAAATAGTGGGTGATTCCCTTCAATGCTACCAAGCCCTAAAAGAGTATTTGTTATAGGAATTTGATATTTCTCTGCAAATTCCGCTAGCTGATCGGATGCTTTCGCAAACAATACCCCTGCACCGGCAAGAATAAGCGGTTGGTTCGCTCTAGAAATAGCTTTCGCTGCTTTTTGAATTTGTAAAAAATTAGGTGTTGTCGTCGGTTGATATCCAGGAAGATTTACTTCACTCGTTTCCTCTTCCGGTGAGACAAAAATACTTGTTGCCATGTTTTTTGGAATATCTACGACGACTGGTCCTGGACGACCTGTGGAAGCAATATGAAAAGCTTCGTTAATAATTCTAGGAAAATCAGCAACATCTTTTACTTGGTAATTATGTTTTGTAATTGGTTGTGTAATTCCGATAATATCCGCTTCCTGGAATGCGTCTGTTCCTATAACGGTAGTTGCAACTTGCCCTGTGAATACAACAAGTGGAATTGAATCCATCATCGCATCCGCAATTCCAGTTACAACATTCGTAGCCCCTGGACCAGACGTCGCAATAACGACCCCTACCTTCCCTGAAACACGTGCATACCCTTCAGCCGCGTGGATTGCTCCTTGTTCATGACGCGCTAAGATATGTCTAATTGGGTTTTTATGGAGTGCATCGTAAATCGGTAACACAGCACCACCCGGATACCCAAAAACTACTTCCACTTGATGCTGTTTCAATGTTTCAATAAAAACATCTGCCCCATTCAATTGTTTAGGAGCTTCTGCTGTTTCAGGCTCTTCATACATCTCAACTGTTTCTTCAACGGTAAACTTCATCATCATTTCCTCCTTTTTATTCAAATCGTCCAGTATTACAAAATTTGCTTTCTACATCTAGACTTCCGCTTTAGAAAAAAAAGAAAAGAATTTCTCCCCACACAAAGAATCCATCGTTCTTTTGTATAGGGATGAAATTCTTTTCATGGTACCACCCTAGTTCGTAGCGCAACCGCTACCTCGCAGACAACCAGCAAATGCCGGCCATCCATTTATAACGAGAGTAGCTATTACTACACCCGGAAGTATCTAAAAGGTTTCCCGTTCAACACTTCACTCCGAGGGGATGTCGTTAAAGGTTGTATTGCCGGTTCCCAGCTATACCAGCTCTCTGTAAATACAAGTTTCCTCTAACTTTTGCCTCATCAATGATTTGGATTATTAAATTTTCATTACTCCACCTGTGCTTGCAGATGTTACAAGCTTTGAATACCTTGCTAAATAGCCTTTTTTAATTTTTGGTTCAAATGGTTGTAAGTTTTCTTTTCTTGTAGCTAATTCTTCTTCGCTAACTTTCAATTCAATTGTTCTATTTGTTAAATCAATAGCGATAATATCACCGTTCTCAACTAAAGCAATTGGTCCACCATCCGCAGCTTCTGGAGAAATATGTCCGATTGAAATTCCTCGGGATGCTCCTGAGAAACGACCGTCTGTAATGAGTGCCACTTTCGTTCCTAATCCGCGACCTTGTATCGCAGAAGTTGGAGCAAGCATTTCTGGCATCCCTGGTCCACCTTTTGGGCCTTCATAGCGAATGACTACTACATGACCTTCTTGCACAGTTCCGTTATCAATGGCTTCTTGGGACGCTTCTTGTGAGTCAAACACAATTGCTTTGCCTGTAAATTCTTTGATAGAAGGATCTACAGCACCTACTTTAATGACTCCACCTTCTGGAGCAATATTTCCGAAAAGGACGGACAAACCGCCTACTGGACTATATGGATTTTCTTTTCGGCGTATGACTTGTTCATTTGTAATCTCTGATTCTTTCACATTTTCATAGAGTGTTTTACCAGTAATCGTCATACGATCCGGGTGAACTGCTCCTGGAATCTCACAAAGTTCTTTTATAATGGCACTAACTCCTCCTGCAAGATGTACATCGTGCATGGAGTAATCAGAAGCCGGCATTATTTTGGATAAATAAGGAATACGCTTTGCAACTTCATTTATTTCTTTCACGTCGTATTCAATTTCTGCTTCATGCGCAATTGCCAATGTATGGAGAACTGTATTAGTTGAGCCACCCATTGCCATATCAAGTGCAAATGCATCATCAATCGTTTCTTTTGTAATCAAATCTCTTGGCTTTACATCTTCTTTAATCATTCGTACTAGATGCTTTGCTGCTTCTTTAATAAGTCGATGACGTTCATCAGAAGTTGCAACGATTGTACCGTTACCCGGTAAAGTCACCCCGAGCATTTCCATTAATGAGTTCATCGAGTTTGCTGTGAACATCCCTGAACAAGATCCACATGTTGGACATGCATTTTGTTCAATATCGAGAAGTTGTTCTGCTGACATAGCTCCTGATTTATAAGAACCGACACCTTCGAAAACAGAAGTTAAGGAAAGTTGTTTTCCATCAGCTGATGTACCAGCTTCCATCGGCCCACCTGAAACAAATACAGAAGGGACATTCGTTCTTACCGCCGCCATCAACATTCCTGGTGTGATTTTGTCACAGTTTGGAATGTAAAACACCCCATCAAACCAGTGTGCGTTAATAACCGTTTCAGCAGAGTCAGCAATCAATTCACGACTTGGAAGTGAATACCTCATCCCAATATGTCCCATTGCAATTCCGTCATCTACACCAATTGTGTTGAACTCAAATGGAATTCCTCCAGCTTCGCGTATTGCCTCTTTCACGACTTCTGCAAATTTATTTAAATGCATATGACCAGGAATAATATCGATATAGGAGTTACAAACACCAATAAACGGTTTGTCTAAATCTTTCGTCTTCACTCCAGTAGCATAAAGTAAACTACGATGAGGAGCTCGATCAACACCTTTTTTAATCATGTCACTTCTCAATTTCAATCTCCCCTATACATACTGCTTATTTATCTTTCCTATTTGCAATTTCTTTATTTTTAGATTGTGAATTTTCTCACAATCTTTTATATATTGTTAGTATCATATCGCCTTTAAAATGCCTAGTCAATACTCTTTTTTAAAATAATCAGTTAGTTTGAATATTCATAAATCATGTAATCGCTTACATCTGCGATATATCGCATTTTGTATGCCGAAAAAATTTTGTGAACATTTTGTTAAAATAAATTAGAATAAATAGACAAGATGAAGCATATGGAGGAGAAATAGTGAGAAGAAGTTGAGATTAAATCCTTTCTGCAAACAGCAAAATTATGGCTGCGAATCGCAAGGTAGTCTCTGCAAATCGCAAGATAGCTTCTATGAATCGCAAGAACCTCCTTGTAAATCGCAAACCATAACCACGTATCGCAAATTCAACCATTCAAATACCACGAATAAATAAAAAAGACCCTCTCTCAAATTCGAGAAAGAGTCCACTACCAAATATTTGGTTTTGCAACCATCAACCAGAGCATAATTAACAAAATGAAAATATACTGCCATACAGAAAAACGCAACTTTTGAATGAGAACAGTCGAATCTATTCTTCCTGCATAGAACTGACGTAACTTCGGCTTAAACGCTCTTGCAAGAAATACGATCGAGCTGAACATGACAACAATCGTCATGATTACCCAAGAGGTGGTCCATGGCCAGTTTCCTTGCCACATAAGCAGCATACCTGACACAACTAAAACATGCCCCGCATGCTTCACAATTCGAATTGCTGCTTGAAAAATTTCTATGAGAGAATCAAGTACTTCTCCACTTTTCCCTATCATTCTTTTTAATACGGGAAATAATACAATAAAAGGACCAATCGATAGAATTGCACTTATAATATGAATAAAAATAATAAATTTGTACATAGAATTATCACCTAGATATATTATACGTTATAAAATAGATAGAGATTGTGTCGAATAGAAAAATGATTACTTCAGATAGAATCTTCTACTCGTAATATTTAGAGGAGTATGCGCAACATTGGAGCAGTTACTCGCAACATCTCAACTCTTATTCGCAATATTAACTGTCGAATGTTCAATATTCAATTCCACTTAAAAACAACCCCAATATGCTCATCACGCATTGGGGTTGTTTCATATTTAATAGTCTATATTTTAAAATGACTTACATTGTTTTGAAGAATTTCTGCGAGATCTGTCAATGATTGCGCATTTGCAGTTATCTCTTCATTTGCAGCAAGTTGTTCTTCGGTAGCAGCACTTGTATCATTTGCGCCGTCTGCAGCTATTGCAGCAAGACGTTGAACTTCAAGTGAACCTTCAGAAACGGATTCCGCCATTGCTTGGATTTGCTCGATTGCTGCGGAAACGGATTCCACTTTGATTCCAACTTCTCCAACAGCCGTTTCAATTTCTTTAAATACATCCATTGATTCATTTGTTTTGGAGAGTCCCTTATCCACTATTACTTCGCCCTCTGTGATTGCTTTTACTGCATCACTTGAAGATGACTGAATGACTTGAACCATAGAAGCAATTTCCGTTGCGGAGTTTTTCGATTGCTCAGCTAGTTTACGCACTTCTTCAGCCACAACCGCAAAACCTTTTCCGTACTCACCGGCTCTAGCTGCTTCGATAGCTGCATTTAAAGCAAGCAAGTTCGTTTGCTCGGAAATATCGGTAATAAGCGAAGTAATACTTTGAATTTCACCTGAATGCTTCGCCATATTATTCATGATAAATGTCGTATCTACAAATGTTTTATGAATTGTATTCATTTGATTAGCCACTTCTAGTACTACTCCTGAACCTTTTTTCACTAATTTTTGGACATCATCTGCAGAATGTAACATTTCTTCATTGCTTATAGAAATTTGTCCAACTCCTTGAGTCAGTTCATTCATCGCTTGAACAGAAGAATCCATATGACTAACTTGTTGTTCACTTGTTACCATTTGTTCCTCAGCTGATTTCGCCACCATTTGAGAAGAGGCTAAACTCTCCTCTGAACTCGCAGACAGTTCCTCAGCATTAGATGCAAGTTGCATTGATGAATCTCGTACACTTGCCACAATTTCTCGAAGATCATTGGACATTCTATTGAACGCAGTAGCCATTTCACCGACTTCATCTTTATTTTTGATGATAATTTGTTCAACTAACAAATTCCCATTCGCAATTTCTGACAATCCTGCGGTAACTCTCTTAACTGGCCGAGAAATGCTTCTATTAATGAAATAGGCTAAAACAATTCCTAATAGAATAGCGAATAAAGTTACTCCAATAAAAAAAGTGGTTGCAGCTTTCGCATAACTATTAATTTCTTTTCTAGTTTGTACCATATCATCATTCAAAAATTGCTCAATCTCTCCTAAAATTTGCATCTCTTCATTACTAATGGATTTCGCTTCTGAGGAGAGTTTACTAATACCCATCGTGTCATTTTTCTCTTTTGCTAAAATAATTTCCTGATTAATTGCTGCAAAAGAAGCTAATTTCTTATCGAAACTATTCATCAATTCTAATGTTTCTGGTGAGAAAAGCTTTCCTCTCAGTTCTTTTGCAAGATTCTCTGTAATTTGCAAATTCTCTTTTACCGATTTTTTCGAAGCATCTGTAGTAAACAATAAATACTCCAGTGAATTCTGACTCATATCTTTTTGAGAGATCTCAATTTCCTTCAATAGATTTAGTTTAACTACTCGATCATCCAATAAAAATTTATACTTATCACTACTATCCGACATCGATGAGAGGGCTAAAAATACCATGATAATCATTATAATTAAAATAGAGGAAAACCCCATCCATAATTTTTTACCTATTGACCACTTCATAATATAGCCCCCCTATACTTTAATTTTCAATAACCGAGTTAAACCGTTTAAACCCTACAAAATGTTCCTTCCAATAAGTAGAATCTAATTTCGCCTTCTCGACACCTTTAGTACCTGCGTGAATAAACTCATTATTACCTATGTAAATTCCCATATGGGAAATGCCGATGCCATATGTATTTTCAAAAAACACTACGTCTCCAACAACCGGATTCGTAACACTTGTACTACCAGCAAAATAACTTTCGCTACTTTGACGACTAATCTTCAGCCCCGCTTGCGAATAAACAAAATAAATAAATCCACTACAATCGAAACCAGCCATCGTATTCCCACCATACAAATAAGGTATACCTTCCAACCTGCCCGCAAAATTTACTGCTAAACTATAAATTGCTTGTCCGTTCGATGAAAGTTGTTTTGCTTCATCATTTAGAGGAGTAGGACTCGTAATTAGCTCTTCAGCCTTCACTTGAACCGGTTGCACAATCGGTTCAGTTTTTACCGGAACTGCAAGTTTAGCTGTTGCTGCCGTTTGTGATGGTTTAGTTGTCGCTACTGTTTGTGTCGGTTTAATAGTTGTCTTAACTATAGTCGGCTTTTGAACAATTAACTTTTGCTTTACAAAAATACTTTCTTTCGTCAGTTTATTCCAAGTTATAAGGTCATTCACTGATATCTTATAAGCTTTCGCAATCTTCGTTAAGGAATCTCCTTTTTTCACTTCATACAAAGGACTAGAACTAGCATTAGCTGTCGTTGAAAATGAAAATAATAATACCGTTACTAAAAGCACTTTTTTTAACATATTAATCCTCCTTCTTTTTTACTAGTAAATTAATCATAACATTAAACTATTAATATCTCACTACTAATTTTGTAAAGATATTGCCCAGGAAATAACAAAAGAATTTAATATAATAATTCTATTTTCTCGATTTTCAATGGCTTTGAAAAAAAGAAACCTTGAATTTCATCACAACCTAAACTTTTTAGCTTTTCCCATTGTTCCTTAGTTTCTACGCCCTCGCTAACTACTTTTAGTGATAGTTGTTTCGCTAAATCTATAATGGTTTTTGTAATTCCTAAACTTTTTTCATCACAATCGATTCGTTGAATAAACTGACGATCTATTTTTATTTCTCTTACAGGGAAATGCTGCAAATATACAAACGCAGAAAAACCAGTACCAAAGTCGTCAATACTAACTGAGAAACCTAAATCATTTAAATAATCAATTCGTTCCTTAACAGTTTCGTATTCTATCATAGCCACACTTTCCGTAACCTCAATAACTAACCGTGCAGGAGAGACTTTATAATAGTTTAGTTGCTTCAACAAGTATTGGGGAAAGTCACTATGCAAAAAATGCCGAGAGGAAATATTAATAGAAATTGTATAATCAATCCGATGTCCTTCATTCCAGAGAGATAATTGTTTCACTGCTTCTGTAATCACCCACTCACCGAGCGGAATTATTAAACCAGTAGATTCAGCAATAGGGATAAATTCCATAGGACTTCGAATTCCAAGTTCTGGATGATTCCACCTGATGAGCCCTTCAAAACCAGTAACCAATCCGTCGCTGCAGTTCACTTTTGGTTGATAGTATAGTTCGAACTCATTGGCTTCTATCCCTTTTCGAAGGTTCATTTCCGTATGTAAATCTTTCGACTTAGAAGTGTACATATCTGGTGTGTAAAAAGTTTGTGCATTTCTTGAAAATTTCTTTCTTCCATTATTTAAAGCAATTTGAGCCGCATTTAAACAAGCTTTCGCGTTTTCTCCATGCTGCGGAAATTGACTAAAACCAATGGAATAGGTTAAATAAACTTCTTGATCCCCAACCATTATCTTTTTGGCAAGTGCCTCGTCAACTCTTTCATAATATCCCTCACCAGTTTGGGGATTATTAGCCGTATCAAAATAAATGGCAAAATGATCAAATCCAATTCTTGCAGTTATATAAGGCTCTGGAAATAACGTCTGAATTCGTAATCCCACTTCTTTTAAGACCTCATCTGCCCCATCAATTCCTAATACGTCTTGAATATCTTGGAAAAAATCGATTTTAAGGTAGATAAAGTATGTATCCATTGTTTCATCAACTTTTGTCATTCTTTCCGTTGTTTCTTCTAAAAAGGAAGTCACTTTACTAAGCCCAGTCAAAGTATCTATAGTAGAAAGCTTTTTATATGATTCTCTTTCAATTAGTAGCATAATCGAATGAACAATCGATGGTATTACTAATAATTCATTTTTCTTCCATTCTCTCTTGGTTGAACTACGAATACTTAGTATTCCTTTAGAGTCATTCCCGTTACTAAGCAGAAACTCTAAACGATATGGAAAAGGAGACGTATACTCTTCCATTTGCTCCTCTGTCCAAAATTTCTTTTCTTTCATCAATTTGAAGTAGTGTGGATGGTCTTTTTGATGTACTACTAAAACCTCATCTTCACTCTGAATAGAAGAAGCAATATTGCTAAGAGTAGAGTTGTCACTCGAAAGAGACCAAATAGATACTTGATCTACATCTAGAAGGATCGATGAATTGCTACAAATTTCCACCAATGCATCATTTTGAGACAGATTGTACGATTGGCCCATATCTAATAATTGATAAAGTATATGTTTATCCCTCTCCATACTACTATCTGCTGTTGAGTTCAATGATGTTTTCACCAAAAATAGCCCCTTCCTTTTTGAGGAAAATATTACTATAAATATACCATATAATTATTAGAATAGTAAATCTATTTGTAAAAATTTGTTGGAAATTGAAGTCTTCTGTCAAATAAGCTGAAGTACTGATTTAATGAGAAACATTTCAGCTACTTTCCTAACATTAACAAAAACACCGACTTTCAAGTACAAAGTCGGTGTTTTTTCATTTTTTATTGTCAAAATACATGCCATCAATAGTTTGTGTAGCTGCGTAAGGGTTCGAGTAAGAACTTTCATGACGTTTCTTTTGTTGAAGATCTTTTAGATCTCCCTTTACCATATCCATCACTTTTTTCAAGCTCTTGTTAATCTCACGATCCAATTCTAGTAAATGGTCGAATAAGGAATGGGTGGAAAGATCCGTGTTTCCTAATACTTGAATCGAATGCTCACGTACGTCGAGTAAATGATTAATTTGCTCAATATACTCTGTTCGTTCATCCTCAGAAGGAATATTTGCTAAGTGAGAAAAAAGCTCTTCAGATGCAATTAGAAAATGTTCTACTTCACCCATTATGCTTGGTCTCCAGTAAATTGCTTTTGTCGATTTATCTGAATTACTTGTTTCCATGTATCTCGAAACTCAAGTACATACCCTTCTACTTCTTCAATAATGTTCACATCATTTTTTATATTCGCTTCAATTAGACGATGGTTCATATATTCATACATTTGCATCATAGACTTTGAAACTTCAATATTCATGTTCAGGGTCACCATCAGCTCTTGTATAATTTTTTGAGCCTTTTGCAAGTTAATGTTTTTTTCTTGGACATTTTTTTCAGTAATTGCAATCTTCGCTTTACCTAAAAACTTTAAGCATCCATTATAAAGCATTAACGTTAATTCCCCAGGTGATGCAGTGCTCACACTATTATTTTTATAAGCTTGGTGAACCGATTGTGCTGCCAATACGATACAACTCCTTTAATGTAACTCAAAAACTATTCACTTATTGATTATTACCAAATTGGGAAAGGTATGAAGATTGAGAGTTAGCTTTGCTAATTGCTTTCTCCATCGCGGTAAATTGTTTCCAGTAACGAGCTTCCATATCCTTTAAACGACTCGTAAAATTTGTAATGCGAGTATTCGTATCAATCAAGCTTTTACCTATTGAGTATTGTTGGTCAGTAGAAGTAGCTTTACCAGCCTTCAACTCTATTTTACCAGTAAATTCTTTCATCGACTCGCGAAGACGTTGAACAATTCCTCGTGTATCCTCTGTTTCAGTTTTAGTACCTGATGTGGTTAAGGTTTTTACAACCTGATCTGGATTTTCTGTTAAAGCTTTTCGTAATTTATCTTCATTAATAATTAATTTCCCACCGTCTGTATAAGCACTGGAAGTGGTAATACCCATTTCTGCGAGCGTATCAATCACATTATCTTCATTTCCAACTTTTCCGTAGATAGCATTACGCATTCCCGACAAACCGCCACTTACAATAGAATCGCTTCGCAAAAGACCACTTTTAGCTTTTTCGTCCCATAACTTTTGTTCACTTTCAGACATATCTTTACGTTGTTCATCTGTTAGTGGAGGAAAATCTCGATATTTTTTTTCTTTCAACGAATCATTCATTCCGCTAATAAGCTCATTATACTTTGTCACAAATTCTTTTACTTTGTCAACCATGGAATCGATATCTGTAGAAGACTTTAGTTGAACTGGAGCAGCAGACGTTTCTGTTATTGTATCTTGGTCTATTTTTTCTAAATCCGCTAATTCTTTAGTTAACTGTTCACTACGCTTGTTGGCAGCGTCTAGTTCGGAAGTTGTTCTATTAACTTCTTTTTGCCCTATTTCTAATTTTATCTCATTTTTAGCTACTGTACTAATAGTAGAAAATTCAGGACCAACTTCTATTAATGTTCCTCTATCAGCAGTAGATAAGCCTTTTAACAATTTTTTAGTATTGTCACTTACCTCTAATGCATCAATCTCTTCATCTTTTATTTCTGTGCCATTTACTTTTGCCTGATTAAAAAGATTAGCAACCTTATCTAAATCAGACTCGCTAATATTTGCTAATACATTTTTCAAGTTGTTATTTGTTTTGATAGAGCTGTCATATGTGTTTTTTATATCGGTGTCTACTATACTACCGTATGAATTATCATAATCCGCTTGAATAGCTAAAAGATTATCTTCAGCTACTGTTTTTGCGTTTTCAGCGTTTTTTATATCTTGAGGAGCTAATTCAAGTGCTTTTCTTACTGCTTCAAGCTGTTGTTTAAATGTATTTTTTTCATTAAAGGTAGATTGTAATGTAACCGTGTAACCTCCGATCGTGAAGGTATTTGAAGAACGCTCTGTAGAAATACCGTTCACTTGGAAAACTGCATTTTTGCCCCCAGCGGCCAAACCATTTATAGCAATATTTCCTGCCGTTCCCATGCCTAGTGCTTCAAATACGTTCTGACCTTCAGTATTAGTTACTTGTACTTCTGCTTCACCCTTCAAATCACCAGTATTTTTGGCAGTAATGGATAACTTGCCATTCTCAAATAAAGCGGATACACCAGCATTGCTGTCATTAATTTTCTTAACTACTTGGTTAATCGTGTCATTCGCACTAATCTCAATTTTTGTTGCTTTGGCTGCTAGAGTTCCATCAGCTTGAATAGCCTTTAGTTCAATGGTAGTATCCCCTGTTATTCCAGATAATTCACTCATTTTTGTACTACCAGTAACCGTTCCTCCTGTGGAAGTGGTAATAGAGTTGCCTATATTTCTCGCTGCTGATGCTAGCTGGGAAACCCCTTCAATAGATAAGTTACTAGATGCTGCTCCTGTTGCAGTGGCACTTACCAGACTCGAATTGGAACTTTCCGCTTTCTTTTTATTAAAGTTGCTTGATAACATAAAATTATCAAATAAATAATTATTAAAAGTATTTAACTTTGTATTGATAGAACGATAGGAATCACGTTGCCATTCGAAAGTAGTTTTCTTTTGTAGTAATTTATCGAGCGGAACACGTTGTACTTTCATTAAATCTCCAACAATTTTATCAATATCCATTCCTGAAGCCAATCCACCAATTCTCATTCCTGCCATTTATAATAACCTCCTAATTTTATATCTTTTCGTCAATAATCATTCCTAAAAACTTTTGCATTGTGTAATATGCATCTAGGAGCTTTCGAGGTGGCACTTCTCTAATAACCTCATCAGTTTCTGCATCCACAACCTCAACATAATAGCGTTCTAATCCATCATGCATAACAAATTTTGAATTACGATTCTGCACTGTCATAAATTCATTTAATGCCTCAACAGCTTTTTGTACTTTTTCTTTTGGAATTCCTTCTTTTTCATTTGCTTTTTGTTCTGCTTGCATGATTTGTTTCAGGGAATTTTCCGCTTCATTTACTTTTGTTACTTCCACTATACCCTCTTGCTTGGGTTGTGTAGCAACAGCGACATCATTTGTCCGTGCCTGTGCAGATATACGCATACTAGGCTCTCCTCCTATGCTAACTATGTTCTTATAAACATTATCGTCATTTTTTTATTAATTTTCAGTTGTTAGCAAAATTTCCATCTAAACTGACGATAATAATAGTGTAATAAAAAAAATTCACATGGAGGTGAATGAATTGAAAATACAAAACCAGGCATGGATTGCCTTTTCTACCAATCGTTATCAGAAAAATGATAATGCAATTACCAGAACACTGGAGAAACTTTCAGGTGGTGACAAATTGACTCGTGCTGCAGATAATGCTTCAGGTTTGTCCATCTCGGAAACAATGCGCGGACAAATTCGTGGACTTGCAAGAGCTCAGCTTAATATGCAGGATGGTCTTTCAGTACTTGAAACTACGGATGCAGGACTTCAATTAGTAAGCGGTGTGCTTCAGCGTATCCGAGAGCTTGCTGTTCAAAATGCAACAGACACAATGACAGATGAGGACCGTGATGCTTCTCAGAAGGAATTAGATCAACTATTGCAATCAATTGACGACACTGCTGATAAAATGGAGTTCAACACACAAAGTATCCTTGGTAATGTCCGACCATTGTACATACATGTTGGCGCCAACACAGGGCAGACCCTTCGTATCGATACAGTAAACGTGAGTACAGCTTCTCTAGGAATAGCAATTGCTAAGCTTTCTACACGTGAGGAAGCAAAGAATTTAATAACTAAAGTGGATAAGGCACAATCCATTATTTCTACCAACTTAGCAAATACTGGTGCAGACTATGAGGCACTAACTCATCATAAGGATAACGTGTCTAATATCGAAGTTAGTCTTCAAAAATCAGAGTCTCTTATTCGAGACCCAGATATGGCCATTGAAATGATGGAATATGTTAAACAAGGGATACGTCAAAAAGGCGATGAGTTGCTGATTAAGCATACTAATCAGAATGCTAGTGATGTACTAAGTTTGTTTAGATAAAAAAACAGACTAGGAAACCGTTTTAAGGTTCCTAGTCTAGTTTTGTATATCTACAATAACTTTCTATTGAATATAGGCAGCCCAAATGAATAGTCCACTTGAATCATTGTTTTTGATAATGTAATTTCATATTTAGTTAACAGTTCTAAGTCATTGTGATGGGCTCCTAATTCTTCTACTCCATATTCAAACATTTTCAAAAAATCTGCATCTAATCCATGTTTATTGGAATTAAATATGTGTCCATCTACCTTTTTTTCATCAATTAAAATAAACTCTGCCCCTGGAATATTTTTTATCAGTTCTTCTTTTTCCAAATGATTTATTAAATGATCATCATTGCCTTGGAATGAAAAAATTTTTGCTACGTTATTAAAGCCATTATACAAAGTGAATAAATTAAGTGATTTTTTATCTTCTATGTATTCTTTAGCTGTGTAATCAAATTCAATTTGTAATGTCATTTGTCCATAGCCCTGAAATAAGTAGCGATTAGCAGTTAAATAAACTGGTTCAATCCAAGCAGAGTTATCTATAATATGGGAAAAAAGATGAGGGGCTAATCGATTGCTTAAATGAATTAAATAAGCCCCATGAGAATGACCATATCCTATTATTTTGTTTTCATTAAATTTCAAATTATTATCTTTTAAAATAATTCGTATTGCTTCAATTGACGTAATAATATCAATTGCTTGCATATAGCCCATATCATTAAAATAATTACTTGTTTCTTCTAAATTTGCAACTACTGGGAGAGTAATTTTTTTACTGGAAAATATATCTAATAGATTAGAAAAATCCTTTTTTATTCTACTTCTATCCTCAGGAGGGAGAGCAGTCAGAAACTCATTTGAATCACCTTTTAGATTAAAGGAAGAAGTACTTTGCATAAAGTCACTGCCAAAATACTCACATTGTACTGTAACTAGATTATGTTTCTCGGCAAATGTTTCTCTCATTTTCTTATACACATTTGAATCAATATTACCCCCAAAACCCGGAACTAATATTGCAATGCCAGTATTCTCATTTGTCCCTTTCTCAGGAAGCGAAAAGTCAATTCTCAACTCTCTATTTGAAAAGCCAGTATACACATTATGATGTGCAGGGATTTTGATGCTTTGATTTTCAGCCAATTACTCATCTCCTACTATGTACACTACAATAACTCATCTATCTTTATTGGTGTTCCCGCTTTGTAATCTTTCCTAGCTATTTTGTTTATAAGTTTTTCATAATATTTAGGTTCTAGTCCATACCCTGGACGAACAATTCTTATATTTTCTTTTGTAAATTTTTCTCCAATATTAATATCCTTTGATACATAAATAGAACGTCTGAATTTTAAAGATGCTTTTTCTAATTCGGTAGGACCATAAGTAACTTTGCCCATTGCCTGCCATGAACGCTCTGTTTCTATAACTAATTCCTTCATCTCACAAGGTTCCATTGAAAAAGCAGAGTCTACACCACCATCGGCCCTTGAAAGCGTAAAATGTTTTTCAATCACAGTAGCACCTAATGCTACACTTGCTACTGCAACACCAATTCCCAGGGTATGATCTGATAATCCAACCTGCACATCGAATAATTCACTCATATGAGGAATGGTTGAAATATTTGTATTTTCAGGTGTAGCTGGATATGTACTAGTACATTTCAATAAGATTAAATCTTTGCAGCCAGCCTCTCTCGCCGTTCTTACTAATTCATCTAACTCCGCTACGGTAGCCATACCAGTAGAAACAATCATTGGTTTACCAGTAGATGCAACCTTTTTTATAAGTGGTAAATCAGTGTTTTCAAAAGATGCAATTTTATAGAGAGGTACATCCAATTCTTCCAAGAAGTCAACTGCTGTATCGTCAAAGGGTGTACTAAAGGCTATCATTCCTAGTTCACGTGCACGATCAAAAATTGGTTTATGCCATTCCCACGGTGTATAGGCTTGTTGATAGAGTTTATACAATGAATTCCCTTTCCACAAACTCTTTTCATCATTAATTAAAAAATCTGGATTTTCATTATTAAGTGTAATTGTATCAGCCGTATAGGTTTGAATTTTTAATGCTTGAACTCCAGATTTAGCGGCAGCATCCACTATGTCTAACGCCCGTTCTAGTGATTGATTATGGTTTCCAGACATTTCAGCTATAATGAAAGGTTTATGATTAGAGCCAATCCTTAAATTTGGTAATATAATTTCATTCATTTATTTCCCCTCGCTTTGCAATTTTAGTTAAATAACTTACTGGTGTATTCCATCCCTCTGTTAATAAGTGTGAATAGACGTCTTTATCCTTTGTTCTATGATAACTTCCTTTACCTACTTGAATAAACTGATTGTTTTTTCCGCTTCTAATAAGTGGCCATATTTCAAAAAATAATCTTTCAATTTCAACTATTAACTTTTGATAAGTAGATGCAAGGGTTTCGTTTTCTCCAAAAGTAATTTTTATTTGTGAAATAATATTTCCTGTATCCAAACCTTCATCTATGTAATGGATCGATACTCCTTTTGGAGTATCTTCAAGAAAACTCCAAAAATTTGGATCTGCACCCTTGTTCCAAGGTAAATATGAAATATGTAGATTAACTATTCTATTCTTGTAATAATTAACCATACTTATTGGAATAATGTATCTGTATCCATAGCTGATGATATAATCATAATTTTCACCTATAGTTTGTTCTGAATTAATCTCTTCTTCACTGTGCACAACTTTATCGCCAAATAATGTAAGAAAATTTTGGATATTTTCTCTGTACGGACCTAATAATAGTATCTTCATAAGCACATCTCCATTATTTCTAGTAAAACAGGATTTTTTTTAATTTTGTATTGATCCATTACTTGTGAGCAACTTGTTGACATATTTCTTAATTGTATAGGTTCTCGAAGGATATTAGAAATTGAATTTTTAATTTCCCATACCCCTACTTTTGTACTTGATCCTAGATTTAAACTTACTCCACGTTTTGATATCGATTCGGTCAATTCACATTGATTTTCTGCAACAGTTATTGTTACTGCAGGAAGCTTCAAAAAGCAGCGTTCCCATGTTGTTGTTCCCCCTGCTCCAATCGCTAGATCTGCTTTTTGCATCAATTCTGCTATGTTATTAACTTGGTAATGAAAAGTTACGTTTATCATTTCATTGCAAATCTTTTTAATTTCATTGCATTTCGGATTTGCTCCTCCAACAACAACATTTATTTTAATTTCCTGATTATTTAATTTCTTCAATGCCTCTAACACTTTAATCGTTTCTCCTGTTGGATCAGCACCTCCAAAAAATACGAAGATATTCTCTATTTTTCCCTTTCTTTCCCTAGGGTTATTTAGCGTTTGTAAAAACTCTTCTCTTAGTAGAACATAATTTGGTCCCAATAGTTGTACACAACTTTTAGGAACTAAGTTTTGATATCGTATTTCTAAGTTCAGATAATAGTTTTGATCCAGCAACATGTCACAATCATGCTTCCTATTAGCAAGGTCATCAATTACCATTATTTTTTTTACTAATGGACGCAATTGCTGTTCCCATTCAAAATCAACAGAATAATGGTCAACGACTAACAGATCTACTAATCTATATTCATTTTGAATAAACTTAATAGTCTCTTTAGCATCTTTTTGCCAATTTTCCCTAGTCCAATCCCAATCAGAAGTAGCGTTAATTTCCGAAAGTGTAAATACTTCAAACCCTTGCTGAGTAATATATTCAATCATGTTACCTTCTAAATTTCTACAAACAAATTTTACAAGTACATTTTTCTTTTGTAATTGTATTGCTAGTGTTAGACATCTCATTACATGACCAGAGCCAATTTGGATTGAAGCATCCGTTCGTATAAATACTTGCATATTTACCACCTTATAATTTCTTTTGTTCAATATGAATATTTAATTGAATCCATTGTGGGTTCTTATCAAGAAGGTAGATTACATCGTTCATATAAAAAATGTGATTTTCTTTGTATAATTTTTTCAAGATAAGTTCAATTAATTGGAAATCCTCTATTGTGTCAACAGTCCACCTATGTTTACCAAGATCCGAATTATTTGAGATAAACCCTATATTAAAATTTTTTGGATTCGAATACATGTATGCTGTAACATGCTCTCTATCCTTCTCTAATTTTGATTCTATAAAAGCCTTCTTCAAAGCTTTTTTTGAAAAAACTTCCGTGTCCAATCCTCTGGGATATGTTCTTTCTATTGTATTTGATACATAGTCATAATCTGTTTTGTTGTCGATATAATATTTAATTGTTTCATCGATAATAGAAGGATCTATAATAGGACAATCTGAAGTTAATCTAACTATAATGTCTCCTCCAAATTGTTCCGAGGCTTCATAATAACGAGCAAGTACATCCTCTTCAGAACCTCTATAGTAATCAACGTTATACTGTTCACAAAACTTAACTATTAGATCATCATTTTTATTAGTTGTAGTGGCTATAACAATCTTATCAATAAAATTAGATTTTCTCACTCTTTCTAGTTGATACGCTAATAAAGGTTTACCATTCACTTCTTTTAGTATTTTACCTGGTAATCTAGTTGAGCCCATTCGAGCCTGAATAATTGCTAAAATTCTCATATTTTTACTTTTCCAATTACTAATTTAACGGCTTCAATGACATCCTCAATGTCCTGATCCTGCATTAAGGGAAACAAAGGTAATGAAATAATTTCTTCATATAATTTCTCAGCTTCTGGAAGAGAACCTTTTTCATAACCCAGTTGTTGATAGAAAGGTAGAGTATGTACAGGGATGTAATGAACATTTACACCTATATTTAGTTTTTGTAGTTCTTCAAATACTTCCTTCCGAGAAGCATTCAATTGTTCCAAGTTTAATTTAAGCACATACAAATGCCAACTTGAATCTGTATCTGGCAACTGATATGGAATTTGTATTTCTGACATTCCAGTAAATACCTCATTATAGGCTGCAACTATCTGTTTTCGTCTGCTAACAAAACTATCTAATTTGTCTACTTGACTAGCTCCAAGTGCTGCTTGAATATCAGTCATCCGATAGTTATAGCCTAAAAACTGCATTTCGTAATACCAAGGACCATGATTTTCGTGCAATAATTTGGGGTCTCTCGTAATCCCATGAGAACGAAATTGTATAAGTTTATCATAATATTCTCTATTATTCGTTGTGATAATGCCCCCTTCACCTGTTGTAATATGTTTCACAGGGTGAAAGCTAAACATTGTCATATCACTAATTGATCCAACTTTTTTTCCTTTATATATACTCCCTAGAGCATGTGCAGCATCTTCAATAACAACCAAATTATATTTGTTAGCGAGCTTTTGAATCTCTTCTAATTGCACTGGTTGACCTGTAAAATGTACTGGTATTATAGCTTTTGTTTTAGGAGTTATCTTCTTTTCGATATCAGTAGGATTTATATTATATGTTTTTGGATTAATGTCAGCAAAAACAACCTTTCCACCTTGATAGAGGACACAATTCGCACTTGCAGCAAATGTGATAGGAGTTGTGATAACCTCATCTCCACTACTTATTCCTGCTGCAAAACAGGCGCCATGTAAAGCGGCTGTTCCATTAGAAAAAGAAACTGCATATGATGAACCAACATAAGCAGCCACTTTTTTTTCAAACATTTCTATAGCAGGTCCTGTAGTTAAATTGTCACTTTTAAGCACCTCTACCACTGCATTAATGTCGTCATCATTAATGAATTGCTTACCATAAGGTAAATAAGTATCTCTCATTTTAATATCTCCTTATAGAAAAAATGCAGTCAATGACTACATCTCTTCCACCAATTCTTTTAATTGTTTAATAGATAACCAGTTATCATTAATATCACTTGCATATTTGAAGCCTTCTGGAAGGGGTTTACCTCCCTCTGCAAATTCTTTAGACCACCAAGAAAATTCTGGTTGAATGATAAAGTAATCATCAAATTCAACAGTATGACGAGCGTCATCTTCAGTAATCATAGCTTCGTGTAATTTTTCTCCTGCACGAATTCCTACTACTTTAGTTTCACATTCAGGTGCTATTGCAGTTGCTAAATCTGTAACTTTCATACTTGGAATTTTAGGAATGAAAATCTCTCCACCATGCATACGCTCTAAATTATCTAAAACAAACTGAACTCCTTGATCAAGAGTAATCCAAAATCGTGTCATACGCTCATCAGTGATTGGCAATGTACCTGTCTCTTTAATCTTTTTAAAGAATGGTACTACACTGCCCCGACTACCAACGACATTTCCGTATCTAACAACAGAAAAACGAGTTTTCTTTTCCCCTACATAAGAATTTCCAGCCACAAACAATTTATCCGATGCTAATTTAGTTGCACCATATAGATTCACAGGGCTACATGCTTTATCTGTACTAAGAGCTATGACTTTTTCTACCCCACGGTCTATTGCAGCTTCTATAATATTTTGAGCTCCATGAATATTTGTTTTTACCGCTTCGAATGGATTGTATTCACATGCTTCCACATGCTTCATCGCGGCAGCATGAATGACAATGTCTACCCCATCGAATGCACGGTAAAGTCTATCTTTATCCCTTACATCACCTATAAAGAACCTAATTCTATTGTCTTTAAATTCTTGTGCCATTTCATATTGTTTTAACTCATCACGACTGAAAACAATGACTTTTTTTATATCTGTTTCTAGTACTTTACGTATAATTTTTTTTCCGAAGGATCCAGTTCCACCCGTTACTAGTATCGTTTTTTGAGATAATGTTTTATTTTGCATTGACTTCACCTTTTTAGTTTTTCAACTTATTTTCTAATATTTTTTTAAACTGACATTCTGAAAGAGAATGAAGATACTCTAGAAAAATATCCTTTTTAATCATAGGAACATTATCTATTTTAGCTCCATCATCTGCAGTGTTTAAAATTATCATTTTTGTTTTTCTTGCTTTTCTTTCTATCCAACGATGATAGGTACTCAAATTAGGGGTTGTATTAATAATCTCCCCTCTGTTAGAAATAACTTTTCTAAAGTTGAAACTTTCTGCTACTTCAATCCCAGATGTAGATGCTTTAGAATGTGTTCTATTACCCTTAAACCCTAAATCTTGACCAAATAAAAAGAGTTTTTCAAAACCTAAATATTCAATAAGAGAGATTGCTGTAGTCGCAACAGATCCACCTGTCTCCATAAGTGGGCTTTCGTTTTTTAATACATATTGTTCAGCCAAAAAATAGCCCTGTTGAAATAGCATTATTCTTGGACCATCATGTATCTTCGACATTTCATGATTAGCCGTAGATAAATAAAACAAAGTCCCTTTATAATGACTATCTTCTATTTGACTCACAACATTTATAGATGGATCTGTGATAATAATTGCATCAGGAATAATACCATTCATTAATAATACTTTTAATGAAGAACCTACGCTTAGAATGAACATTTTGTCTTTTGCTTTTTCAAGCCATTTTACGGTCTCATTTAAAGATGGTCCACCTGAGATCAAACAAGCCCATTTATTTTCAAAAATATTTTCTAATTCATTAACATAAAAATTTCTATTTTGAATATTACTCAAAAAGTTACTTTTTAAAAGTGGAGCTGTAGTATTATAACTCATTTGTCTTATCTTTATATCCTCTAGCATTGTAAAATACGGATGATTTCTAGAAATTGCTTTTAACCAGACATTTGGTAATATCACTTGATAATCTAGATATTCTTGGATTTTATCTCCTGCTTTAATAAGCTGGACAGTTTTCTTATTTAGAATTTGTTTGTTTCGTGAATGCTTTTTAAAAACATTTAATTCTTCTGAATCTAACAGTAACAATAATATATTTTTATTGGAAGCTAAATCTAGTAATCTTTCTAAATGATATCCCAAACCTAACCCAATCAATAAATACCCTTTTGCATCACTGTCTACATCATGGTCAATAAACTTTTCTGCATCTTTAGAAGGATTGTATTTACTATAAATATATTTGCCATTAAATAGTAAAGTTTTTTCACCATTTCTAGCAACTTCAATCTTAAATCCCATGTTCAGTTTGTTAATTCTATTGCTGAACATCCCTCAAAAAAAGGGTTTATTTCGTATTCAAACATATCAGCAACAAGAACATAATCTTGAATTTCTAATCCATTATTTATTTCATTTAAAAACTCATGAATCTTTTTTGCATTCAATTCACTTTGTAGATTATTTTTTAAAAATAGTTCATTTACAGTTGTTAACCAGATAACTCCTTCGCTAAATTTACTAATTAAATGCATCGCATTTTTTATTTGGTCCGCTCTGAGTAGATCAGCAATTTCATGGCATCCTGTAGGAATCTTACTTAAATAATTGTTATAACTTTCTACTGTTTCAATTAATATTTCACTCATTGTTATCATCCTTTACATACTCATTAATTTTCTCAATAAGATTTACTGTGTACTCTTTTGATATTTTTGCAGCATCAAGTAATCTTGAATATAGCTCTTTGTTTTGATTGTATATTCGTTCAAAAGTTTCTTTGGTCGTTTCTCTTTCTTTAACTTGATAGCTCTTAAGAATATCAAGCGTAATAGGCTGAATAATTGTAGACATAGATACCTTCTGAAATAACTTCTCTATCTCACTATCTACATTTTCTAATTTCCTTAGAATATTATTTGAAAAAAATGTTTTACTTTTGCTACCAGACAGAGCACTCAAACCTTTAATTAAATAAGAAATAATTTTATTATAATGTATGATTTCTTCTTCTATTTTCCCTTTAAAATTTTTATAATCTACATACTTATCAGCCTTAAATATTTCTTTTGTTATTCTCGAGATAGCATACTTTTTACAGAATATATCAAATGAATCATGTATATATCCTTCTATTTTGACACCGCCTTCCGTACAATTGTAAATAGAATTCTCATGCTTTACAATATTGATTAGTCTTTCAAAAGTATCTTTCATTGACAAAAAGGCATAATCGGTAAGAACATCTTCATTATTGTAACCTTTCGTGTAAAACATTCCTCTTTCTTCTTTGTATTTCTCATCAATTTCTTTGTAATTTCTATTATTCTCTGAGTGTGTTTTATTATACGTGTAAGCTAAGTCTTGCCCTATCAACGCTATTGGACCAGTTGAAATATAACTTGCAATTGAGAATGCATAGTTTGCCACTGAACCACCACCACGTATAATTGGCACGTCCTTATCTAAAGTATAATCAATAATATTCTTAGAATTTACAAACTCATTGGATAGGAAAAAGAAACAATTAGAATGAAATTTACTTCTAATTTTATGATGATTTGTCAAACTGTATATTAAATGTGATTTGTCTAAATTTAAATCTTGAAAATGCTCAAAGTTCTTATCTCCACCATCAATTGAAATAACAAAATCAGGTTCTATCCCATAAGAAAGCAGTGTGTTTATAGTTGAACCGGCTGCAATTAATATTAGGTTATCAATATTTTTTCTTAATAACGGAATTTGTTTTGATAAAGACGGTCCACCTGACGCTATAACAACTGGACAGTTAAATTTTTTTTCTAAAACATTAATTGAACAATCCAATTTAGCAGAGAGTAAATTATTTATATAGTTACTTTGCCAAGTCTTGGCAAAATACCGCATAGTATTTTCATTTACAATATTAAGGTTTAGCTGATTCTTAACTAACTTTAACAATTCTTTGTATTCGTTTGGGAATAGCTTGTCATAATTAGGTGAACATATTATAGTAACGTTTCTATTATAATTATCCAGTTTTGCTCCTAAATAACTACCGAAATTTTCATTAGTAAGCTGTTTTATTAAAATCCCATTATTTCTTATTTCATAATCTGTTAGTTCATCTATAAGAGGATCTACTATTAAAAGTGTACTATCCTCATCCATTTTCTCCATAAGTGCTTCTGAAATATAACCAAGTCCATTACCGAACAGTATATGTATATGATTTTTTTTAAATTGTTGTTCTGCAACTTGTTTTGCTTCCTTTTCAGGATTATATTTACTATGTAAAAAAAATCCATTCACTATTAAAGTATATCCATCCGTTTTTGTACTTACTTTTTCTATTTCAAATTTCACAAGTCCCACCTCTCTATATATATCGGTAAGAATGTTTAAATCTCAATAAAAAAACCGAATTCCATCGAGGAATTCGGTTTTTTTTTATTGAAAATTATTGTAATAATTGAAGTACACCTTGTGGTTGTTGGTTAGCTTGAGCAAGCATAGATTGAGCAGCTTGAGTCAAGATATTATTTTTAGTGAAATTCATCATTTCTTTTGCCATATCAACATCGCGGATACGTGATTCAGCAGCTGATAAGTTTTCTGATGAAGTTCCTAGATTGTTAATAGTATGTTCTAAACGATTTTGGTTAGCACCAAGTTTTGCACGTTCAGAAGAAACTTTGTCAATAGCTGATTGAATTGTTGTGATTGCTCCATCTGCAGAAGTTTGAGAAGAGATTGAAAGACCACTTACACCTAATGCTGAAGCTTTCATACTACCGATAGCCAAAGTAATTTCTTGTGTTGCGTTAGCTCCAATATGGAATTTTAGACCAGTTGCAGAACCATTGATTAATTTTTTTGTATTGAATTCTGTATCATTTGCAATACGGTTAATTTCAGTAGTTAATTCAGCAACTTCTTTTTGTAATTCTCCACGGTCAGAAGTAGTATTTGTATCATTTGAAGATTGTACCGCTAATTCACGCATACGTTGAAGAATTGAGTGTGTTTCGTTAAGAGCACCCTCAGCAGTTTGGATTAAAGAAATTGAATCTTGAGCGTTTTTAGAAGCCATATCTAAACCGCGGATTTGTCCACGCATTTTTTCAGAAATTGCAAGACCAGCAGCGTCGTCTCCAGCGCGATTGATTTTGTAACCTGAAGATAATTTTTCTAGGTTTTTAGCAGATTCACTTTGGTTAGATGTTAAGTTTCTGTGTGTGTTTAAAGCTGAAATATTGTGTTGAATTCTCATTGTGAGATTCCTCCTTGAATTTTGGTTTATTTAGTTCCACGTCCATGTGGAATTTGTTTGGCAGTATAAGGTCGGCCGCCCCATTTTTGCCTTACATAAATAGTATCGTACTAATCTGTAAATGTTTAATAGTTTTTAAATATTTTTTTTCGAAAGTTGTTCAATTAATGATTTAGAAACATTTAATGCTTCTTTATTTTGTTGTTGAATACTTTCGTATACTTCAGATCGATAGACTTTTACGTTTTTCGGAGCAATAATTCCTAGTTTTACTTGATCCCCGTCAACACTTAAGATTTTTAGTTCAATTTGATCGCCAATTATGATGGATTCGTCTTTTTTTCTTGAGAGTACGAGCATTAAACGTTGCTCCCTTCGATAGGGAATCTTAATGGATATGTGTTTGCGTCTTGTAAGACAAGTTGTTTCGCAATCTTTTGTTTGTGGTTAATGACAACAGGTGCTTGCAAGTTTAAAGTTGAACTATTAAAAGGTTCTTTTAAAGTTACTATTGAGTATGCGATTAAATCCTCTGACGTTTTAATTTGAAGTTCTTCTTTGTCTTCCTCCGCTAAATCAAATGCATAGTCTTGTTTAAATATAAATGGCAGAGCAATTACGAAGCCTATTTCTTGTTGTTTTATTGATTGTAATATAGCAAATGCTGAGTCTTTTTCTAATGGTAGTATGACAAATTCTTTTATTTGTTCGAATCCTGGAAGTCCATTTGGAAATTGAATGATTTCTTTTTCTTCTATTGTAACTACTCCTAGAAATTTTGTTTCTATGTTCATAATTTGCTCCTTTTAGACAATTACGTCTATTTCTATCGATGGGTTTTGTAACATATAACCTGACACTTTACCTGGTGTGTATTCGTGAATTGGTTTATTCACTTCAGCGCTAATTTTCGTTTTTTGGGTTTGGACATTTATATCCAACTTTGCAGGAGTATAGTCTAGTTTAACGGATCCTACAGAAGGGATAAAATCAATTCCTAGTTTCGCTGGCACAGGGAATGAATTTTTCTTCGCAATCGCAGGAATTGCATTCTTATTATGCGCAATGTCCATCATTTGTCTTCCTTCACTTGCACGTCTTGCCATTCCTTGCATTACTTTTTGACGTCCTGCTTGTGCATATTTTGCGGAAGATTCTAAAGGACCAATTAAGCCAACATCCCGTCTTGCTTGAGATGAATCGATTCTCATAAATCCTTGCTTAGTTTCAATGTCAATAATTGCAGCAGGTTGTTCTATATGTTGAGTTGCTTTTGGTTGACGGATTAACTGTTTAGCGTCATCAATGTTCAGACCCAATTTAGCATCGGTTGTTCGAATTTGTATTTGTGGAAAATCCATTTAATCTCACCTCTAAAGAAAGCGCTTGAACAAATTGTCCAAACGCTTTTTATTATCTAATAAAGTCTACTAATGTTGATTGGATTATTTTGGCACCTACCGAAAGTGCTGCTTGATGAATAGATTCTTGAGTTATCATGTCTGTTATAACACGCTCATAATCAATATCCTCATTGTCAGATAATTGCTTCGTTACGACTACCTCTTGTGTTGCAAGTCGATTAATCATCATTTCTACTCGATTTTGTCGAGCCCCAATATCTGCACGGTTCTCGAGAACAATGTTTTGTGCATCACTTAGTGTACCAAGGTGATTTCCGATCGTTGTACCATTGGTACCTGCAGGATCAGATAAATCTTTTTGAATATTTGTGAGTAAATCATCGATTTGAGCAAACATTCGGATTGCATCAGTGTTTACATTTAAATTTACTCCATCGTACACTTCGATTTCTACAGAGTTTACATAACCTGCTATACTAATCCCATTTAAAGTTGGAGGAATTGCCGTCAAATCTAATTCATTATTAGAAAGACCTCCTTCTGTAAAACTTTGTCCGAGAAAGGTAACATTACCAGCAGTGTCTTTACCAAAAACCGGACTCAAAGTATTCGTTCCACTAAACAAATATTTTTCGCCAACTTTGGTGTTTGCTAAATCGCGAATTTGTAATTTAATTTGATCTATTTCTTTTTTCATTTTCTCACGATCTTCATCCGTATTCGTATCGTTCGCTGCATTTGTGACCAATTCTTGTACACGGCGAAGAGCTATCCCTACATGATCAAGTGTATCATCCGAAGTGTCTAACCAATTTTCCACTTCTCCCATATTTCGTTTGTATTGTTCAACTTTATTTAAATTCGTTCGATATCCTATTCCTTTTACGGCGACAACTGGGTCATCTGAAGGACGAGATATTTTCGAACCTGAGTTTATTTGGTTTTGTAGCTTTCCCATTTTGGAGTAGCTATTTGATAGGTTACGTAGCATATTGCTGGAAAGCATCGATTGTGTTACACGCATTTATTTATCCCCTTTCTATAAGCCTACTCGACCCATGCCGTTAATTATTTTATCTAACGTTTCATCTATAACTGTAATCATACGTGCATTTGCATTGTAAGCTTGTTGGAATGTAATCATATTAGTCATTTCTTCGTCTAAAGAAACCGAGCTTACTGATGCACGATTATTCGCTACCGTTAGGAGAATCGTTCCTGAATTAGTCGTCAGTCGATTTGCTTGTTCACCGTCTACACCAAGTTTACCGATAACTCCTTGATAGAATGATTGTACTGTTGCACCACCTAAGCCAGTTACTCCAGTTAATTTATTAAATTTCATATTTGCTAGTAAAATTGCATTTTTTCCGTTCCCCGCTTCTCCTTGAGCATCGGAAACAGCGATAAGATTCGGATTATTTATAATTGAATCCTTAACTTTAATATCAAAAGCACCGGTACTCTCAAAAAAGTCTCCACCAAGAGCACTAGGAGTCCCATCCTCAGCTAACGTATAACCTAATTTATGAATTCTATTAAATTCATCTTTAAATGCATTAGCCATTTGATCTAATTTTGCTAATGTATCTGTGAAATATCCTGTTGGAGGGTTTCCATAACCGAATGAATCTATTAATGATACTAGTTTTCCTTTAGATGGGGCTAGTTGATCGTAAGTGATAGACCCTCCGCCTAAGCCAGTAATTTTTATTTCATTGAACCCTGCAGTCAGATCTGTTCCATCCAATTTGTTATTAGATGTGTCCATAATCTCAAGTTGCGCAAAGTCTTTCCCTTTTACTAATTCTATTTTAGAACCGTCAGCTAGCTTAATGCTTACATTCAGACTACCTTCTGCAATAGCAAGCGCATTTCCACCAGACTTAACACGTTCTGTTTCAATTGGGAAGTATTGAGATAACTCATCTATTAGCACATCACGTGCGTCATATAAATCATTTGGCATATATCCATTAGGTTCAATGGCTTGAATTTGTTCATTTATAGATGCAATTTGCTTTAACATGGAATTTATATCATCTGTCGATACTTTAATTTCATTCCCGATATTCCCTTGAATATCAGACAGTTGTTTATGTGTGTAGTTAAACGAATCTGCTAAGTGAAGTGCCCGTTGTATTACAACTTTACGTGTTGCAGCATTCTCAGGACTCGCACTTAAGTCATGTAAAGAGCTCCAAAATTGATCGAGAGCAGCATTCAATCCATAGTCAGAAGGCTCTGTTACTATATCCTCTATTTGGCTAATCGCATTTGCTCTCGATTCCCAATACCCAAGTTTTGTTGTTTCTTGGCGATATTGACGGTCTATAAATTCGTCGCGAATCCGTTGAACAGATTGGGCTTGGACACCAGTTCCGATGTGGCCAGCAGTTTTAGGAGCATTTAAACCTGTGCCTGGATAGCCTAGAGTTGCTTCCATATTTACACGTTGACGTGAGAATCCAATTGTGTTGGCGTTTGAGATATTATGCCCTGTTGTATATAGAGCTGATTGTTGAGTAAATAATCCTCGTTTGCTTGCTTCTAATCCCATAAAAGTGGAGCGCATGGGTTCGCCTCCTTATGCTTGTGAGTCGAAGTAAGTTTTGTCTTTTGAAGGACTATTTACTTCGGTTTTTGAGTAGTTTATTTGATCTGGTTTTGGTCGTAACATATCTAGTGTCATATTGACAAATTGAAGTGATTGAAATGTTAGCTTTTGGTTCAGATCGTTTTGGTGCTTTAATGTTTCCAACGTTAAAAGTAGCTTATTTCGTGCTTCTTTTAATAATTCTTTGTCATCTAATGTTTCAGCGGCATCTATAACAAGCGCAACAGTTGGATTGTCAGTAGGAGCAATTCCTTTTGCTCGAAGGTAATCCGTTACCTCTAATTGACGCTGTTGTTCAAGCTGAGAAATGCCTGCTACGTGTGCCTGCTCGTCCTTGAGCAATTGGTTTAGACTGTCCATGTCTCCAGTTTTGATTGCTTCTGTTTTTTTGTATGCAATTTCTAGTAAACTTTTGTGAAGCATTTCAAGTTTTGTTAGAGCTTGCAATATCTTTTCAATGGACATGGGTTTAAGCTCCTTCTACATACGGTAATAAGTGAGAATGTTCGATGCTAATTGTTTTGCATCTACTTTGTATGTTCCTGCGTCAATATCTGCCTTGATGGCAGCAACTCGTTCTGCTTGTTCAACCTCAATTGGAGATTTTATTTGCATGCTTTTTGCTACAGACGATATTTCTAGTTGATCGGTTGAAGGCTTTGTTGTGTTTTGTGCTTTTTCGGTTAGTTGTTGGTTACGTTTATATGGGTTTACTTGGTTTAATCCTATGTTTGTAATTTTCATGGCTCTATGTCCTCCCTTCTTCTTTTAGTGTCTATAACTTATTTCGGTTAGAAATTTGAAGTGTTTAGATTAATTTAGTTGAAATATATGGAATGTGCTAATCTTCATCCCTATCAAAGGGACACTGGAGCTATTCTACAGAAGTTGCGGCACCATAAACTACACCCCTTGATTAATAGTTAGAGGATTATGATGTGAGAATCTAGGTGGGAACTGACTATCTGTACCCAGCATAGAAATTTTTATCCGGTCGTATTTTCTGTTATGCAGTCATAAATATTTCTATCCGGTCGTATTTTCTGTTATACGGTCATAAATATTTCTATCCGGTCGTATTTTCTATTATATGGACATAAATATTTCTATCCAGTCGTACACTAGTTGTTACACTACAATTGAGTTTTACACGTGGACGCTGGAGCGGGATGATAAAAAAATAGACTGTAGACATACTCAATTTTTATCGAGTTTGTCTACAGTCTGAAACTACTACGCTCGGTAGGAGTTACTTTTGTTTATAATATGTGTTTTCGTGGGAATTCACTTTTTCTCTGAATTCTAAAGCCGCGTCGAATTGACGGAGGCCAGATTTTAAATCTTCTGTACAACCTTTGCATAATTTTCCTTGGGTTGTTAGTTTTCCACAGTTATCACATGGGTATCCTAAGTTCGGGAACATAGCTGGTTGTAGTCGACCTTTGCGAACCCATTTGTGTAAGATGGATTCTTCAACTCCTGTAGCTTCGACGATTCGCTCAACAGTTGCAGCCCGATTTTCACGTTTACGTAAGAAGCGGTAGACGACTTCGTACATTTTTTCTTCATTCATTGAGCATTTGTTGCATACATCTCTTATTCCTGTATAGTTAAAAAATTCGCCGCAGGTCGGGCAATTTTTCAGTTCTCCCATGGTGGATCCCTCCAAGTTCAAGTAGCTTTCCTTTTATATCGGCAATCTATCCTTTAATTAAAGTGATCGCATCAACTCTTTTAGCTCCTGCTCCCTTCAATACTTTTGCTGCATGGTGAATGGTAGTACCCGTTGTGTAAATATCATCGAATAAAATATAGTTTTGTGCTTCTATTTTCTCTTTTACTTCAAATAATGGACTAGCTTCTAAACGCTCTTTTTTCGTCTTTTTCCCTTGTTCACTTGCTGCCGTTTTAGTTAGTAAATCTTTGAATTGGATTCCCGCATAATTTAGTAGTTCATCGACTTGAGCAAATGTTCTTTGAAGTAGCTTTTCTGGATGCATTGGAATTGGTACAACTATTCCTTCTCTTGATTCAAATGAAAGACGAACCTCTTCAGCGAATACTTGAGCGAGTGCCACATCTTGCAAAAATTTATATTGATGTAAATAACTTTTCATTGCTTCGTTGTAGAAATAGAGTGTTGTGACTGAGTCTACCGCTCCTTCATAGTGAGTTCCTTTGAAATCCGAGAAATCAATTTCGGAGTTGGACTTTTCAAATTTACTTAGACATCGATTGCAGGCGGTAGGTTCTATTTCATATATAAATAACTTTCTCCAAGTAGGAGGTGATTGAAAGAGGCTTCCACAAATTAGACAAATCATTCTTTATTCCACCCTTCAATTGCGGCTTTTGCTTTGTCCATTTCGTGTGTAATGCCGTGATGGAAAAATACAATATCACCGCTAGGGTATCTGAATGAACGTCCTACTCGTCCACTAATTTGGATCAGCGCGCTTGATGTAAAGATTTTTTGTTCTGCTCCTACTACCGCTACGTGGACATTTTCAATTGTAATGCCTCGTTCTAAGATAGTTGTCGTGAGTAAACCTGGTACTTTCTTTTCACGAAGCTGCATTACGATTTCTTTTCGTTTCGGATGTTCTGCATGAACTCTTGGTAAATCTCCCGGGAAGTTTTCAAGCATTTCAATAGTAGGTAAGAATACGAGAAACGGGATGTTACTTTTTGTTTTTTCTTCAATCCATCGTTGGAGTTTAGTTGGAACTTTCCGCTTTTTCAATTGTCTAGTGTATCCCCATAGTGCGCTATATCTTGGAACTGGTAAGTCATGTCCGTGATATCTACGGGAAAGGACAGATTCCTTAGTTGTTTTCAATGATTTGGTAGGAGTGGCGGTTACGTAATGAATGGCAGAGTCTTTTTTAGCCGCTTTTGTTACAGCTCGTTGTAACGTTTCATCAGCGTAATAAGGGAATGCATCTGCTTCGTCGACAAAAACGACATCGAATGCATTTTCGAAACGGTAGAGCTGATGTGTTGTTGCTAGCACTAAATCTGCAAAGCCTTCTTGGTCAGGCGCACCGCCGTATAGTGCGTGAATGTTCGTTTCCGGAAATACTTTTTGAAAGCGTGGGAATAATTCTAGGATAACATCCGTTCTAGGAGCTGCAACACAAACTCGTTTTCCTTCTTGAAGGCATGCGAAAATAGATGGAAAAAGTAGTTCGGTTTTGCCTGCTCCACAAACTGCGTGCAATAGGTGAGATTGGTTTTGTTGGACGCTTGTGAGAAGTTCTTCGCTTGCTTTTTGCTGAGGCGTTGTTAGTTGGCCGCTCCATGCAAACACATGAGCGTTCGCGCCGCGTGCATGCTGCTTGTCCCAAAGGAGTAACTCGGAGCAACTACTCACCCGACCCATCCGAATACATTGGCGGCAATAAATGCATTTTTTGTTACAACGTGCACAGTGAAATGTGTGAAATAAGGTTTGGTTTGTGTTGTGACATCTATTGCAGACGTTCTTCTTTAATTGCCAAAACAAGGAATGGGTATTTTCTATGTCGATGCCGGGTTTGAGGTGGATGTGGCCGCTTTCGATGTGGGCGTCGATGACTTCGTGTGGGAATGGAGTGTGTTCGCGAAGCCATATTCGACCAGTGAGAAATTGTTGTAATTGTTTGTTCACGGGCATTCTCCTAACTGAATGTTTTACTATAGTTTACTGAATGTTGCGATGAATTGAAATGATAAAAAAGCCCCCGACATGGTTGTCGAGGGTGATTGATAAATTAATTGGATGTTTCCATCATAAAGTAAACGCTTGTAACGAGCCACTTGCCGTCTTCTTTTACGAATACTGTGACTTGGCGGCCATTGCGTTCGAGTTTTGCACCAGTCGATGGTTGCACGAGATTGGTTTTTAGATTTGCAAATACTTGTGCTTTATTTTCATCATATTTAATGATGGTCGCATCTTCTGCGGTACGCGTAATGTCATATTCCTTGAACGCTGCTTGGACGTCAGCTTTTTCGGTTTCAAAGTTGAAGCCTTCTGGTTTTTTGGAAATTGTTTTCATGTAGCGGTCGATATTTTCCTCATTGAAAGCATCCATGTATTCGTTGAAGGCTGCCATTATGGCTGCTTTTTCTTTTTTCGGGACATTAGTCGCTTCTTCAATATTGCCTCCAGCCATTTGAAAGCCGACTTCAGATTTATCTTTTGCTCCGTGATCTGTCACCGATTGGGCATTAGAAGGTGCATTGTCATTAGCAGATCCTGAGTTTGTTACTTTTTCTTCATTGCTATTGCAAGCAGCAAGTGCAAGTGCAAATACAGTTACTGCCAATATTAATATGTGTTTAGTTTTCATCTAGTTCTCCTCCTGCTGAGGTTATTTTGTCATAACTAAGACGAAAACTCAATCATTTAGTTCCATCTAAAATAGGTAGAATTTTCTATTAAATGATTGTATGATGTAGGTAGATTGGTAGAATGGAGGTGAATTTTTGAGAAAAGAGCATCATGCATTATTGAAGAGACTATCTGATGTGCAAACAGTTGAATTTATACAAGATGAGATTAGAAAAATAGAGGCCGGTGAGCGAGGTGAGAATCGACTTGTCCAGAAGCTTGCTGAGTTGCGGTTAGAAGGACTAGTAAAGATTTTCCCAAATGTGAGCCTATCTCTTGGAGATTGGAAAGTACAAATAGATTGTCTTGTTGTGACGGATCGCTGTTTTATCGTGTTGGAATCTAAAAATTATAGCGGCGATTTGTATGTAGATTTAGAAACCGAAGAATTTTATAAAATAACAGAGGATGGAAAAGAGATTTCGTTACCGAATCCTTATTTTCAGCTTATGAAGCATATTCGGTTTATTAAGAATTATTTCGGAAAAGCGGTTCCAAACTTGAAAGTGACTGGAGCAGTTTTAATGACTGCCAAAACGTGTAGAATTCGGAGGAAACCTCCCCACTACCCCATTTATAAATTAGAAAGTATGAATGAAAAAGTGATTCATATGTATAACCATTCCAATTCCCTTCAGCTATCTACTGTGCAATTGCAGACGATTGAGCAAATGATTCAAACGGAGCAAACCCCGTTCACTTATCCCCCATTATGTGAACATTATCATATCTCACCTAAAGTTTTGATTCCTGGAGTTGAATGCCCGCATTGTGGAGTGTTGGGGATGCGGCGCACGGGTAAAACTTGGACATGTACTATATGTGAAAAAAAATCTAGAGATGCCCATAAAAAAAACCGGAGAAGAATTTTTCTGGCTAATAAAAAATGAGATAACAAATAAAGATTTTCGGAACTTTTGTCAACTCGAATCCGTTTTTGCAGCATCTCGAATGCTTAGCAAAATGCAGCTTCAAATGCACAAAGCAGGATCAAGAACATTTTATACACAAAAAAGAGATCGATAACTGTCGATCTCTTTTAATATAGTTTCCGCTTTAAATGCACAAGTGAATCGTAAATTCTTACCCGCTAATCGCAAATTCATATCCTCAAATCGTAAGGTCTCTCGCTCTTAATCGCAAAAGGTTCACTGTCGCAAGATACTCTCTCCAAATCGCAAGATCCATCCTTTTCCTATGTGAATTGCAAATTCATATCCACAAATCGCAAAGTCTCTCGCTCGAATCGCAAAATGTTCACTACAAATCGCAAGATACTCTCTCCATATCGCAAGATCCATCCTTTTCCCATGCGAATCGCAAGTTCATATCCGCAAATCGCAAGGTCTCTCGCTCGAATCGCAAAAGGTTCAATACAAATCGCAAGCTACTCTCTCTAAATCGCAAGATTCATCCCCTTCCTTTGCGAATCACAAATTCATATCCACTAATTGCAAGGTCTCTCGCTCGAATCGCAAAAGGTACACTACAAATCGCAAGATACTCTCTACAAATCACAAGATCCATCCTTTTCCTATGTGAATCGCAAATTCATACCCGCAAATCGCAAGATCTCTCGCTCGAATCGCAAAAGGTACACTACAAATCGCAAGGTACTCTCTCCAAATCGCAAGATCCATCCTTTTCCTATACGATTCGCAAATTCATATCCGCAAATCGCAAGGTTCTCGTTCGAATCGCAAAATGTTCACTACAAATCGCAAGATTCATTCTTTCAGCCATTAAAAAACCTCTCGCAAATACATGCAAGAGGTTTTCACTATTATCGTACTTCGACCCAGCCGTTTTTGATGCCGGTTACTACGGCTTGCGTACGGTCGTTTACGTTCATTTTTTGGAGAATGCTGGATACATGGTTCTTTACTGTTTTTTCAGAGATGAATAGGGTTTCACCGATTGTACGGTTACTTTGTCCATCTGTTAAGAGTTGGAGTACTTCGCATTCGCGCTTAGTTAGTAAATGGAATGGGCGGCGAATTTCGGTTTGATGGAAGTTTCCTTTATTTTCACGTTCGCTTAGGCGACGGAATTCTGAAACTAAGTTGCGTGTTACTTTCGGATGTAGGTAAGAACCACCTTTTGCAACTACTTTAATAGCTGCAACGATTGCATTTGCATCCATTTCTTTTAGCATGTAACCTAGCGCACCTGTTTTTAATGCGTGAGTTACGTATGACTCATCGTCATGGATTGAAAGCATGATTACTTTTGCTTCTGGGTATTTTTCGATCAGTTCAGCTGTTGCATCTACGCCATTTTTCGTTGGCATATTTATATCCATTAGGACTACGTCTGGCATGTATTGTTCATATAGACGAAGGACATCATTGCCATCGTCTCCTTCGGCAATTACATCAAATGAATCTTCAAAATCTAAAATTCGTTTAACGCCTTCTCTAAAAAGTTGGTGGTCATCTATAATGATTATTTTTGTCATTTTCATTTCCTCCTAGAAAAACTACTGTATTTATTATTCCTCATTTATTGGGATACTAAACAAAAGAGTTGTACCATTACCTGGAGATGAAATAATTTTCATCGATCCTTCCAATAAATCAACTCGCTCGCGCATGCCGATCAAACCAAATGATTTATCTTTTGCAACATTTGGATCAAAACCTATCCCATTATCTTTGACGATAATATTAATTTTTTGTTTCAACCATTCAATTTTTACCCATGCCTCTTTAAACTTTCCGTGTTTTAATCCATTCGTTAAAGATTCCTGAATTAAACGGAAAATGGCAACTTCAAAATTAGTATGCAATCTTTGTTCTTCTCCGTAAGATTGAAAATTTATTATACTTGTAGGATTGTACTCTTCTATTGTCGATATATACTTTCTAAGCGTAGGAACAAGTCCTAAATCATCTAGGGCCATAGGGCGAAGATCATAAATTATTCGACGAACTTCTGAAAGTGCATTTCGAACCATATCTTTAAGTTCGATAATTTCTTTCATTGCTTCGTCTCCTCCACGTTGCTCATATGTAAGATTGATTAGATCTGTTCTAAGTAACACATTCGCAAGCATTTGAGCTGGACCGTCATGAATTTCACGGGAAAGTCTTTTGCGTTCTTCTTCCTGGGCTTCAATAATCTTCAAGGTAAAATCTTGTTTGATTTTTGCATTTTCAAGTGCTTCGCCAACATCTTTTAAATCGGAAGTTAAATAATTAATCACAATATTTACTTGATTAACTAGTTGATCTGCTCTCTCTATCATTTCGAGAAGACCTTGTAATCTGCGCTCTAATTCATCTCTTCGCAGTCTAAGTTGTCTTTCTTCCGTTCGTTTGATGAGTAGATTGATTTGAATTTCATTCGCAGTTTCATATGCATTCCTAATTTGTGGTTCATCGTACGTTTCAAAGTTTTTGGATACTTCAGCTAAACGATTTCGAGCTAATCTCGATTTTGCTTCTAACAAATCCCCTTCAATAATGACTGCTTCAATTTCTCCACGAATTATTTCTAGTTCAACTTTCATTTCATCGAAGTTTTCTCGGCTTTGTTCGCTTATAATGAAGATATCCTTTTTCGAATGGTCCATTACTTCTACCATTCGTTCGAAAATAACATCTAACGATTGTGCTTCTATCATCTTTTTCGTCATATGTTTTTCTCCTTTGTTTGAGCAAATGAGTCTAATTTCATTCTTACTAACAATCCCTATTATAGCACTTATATACTAAAAATAAATTAAAATTAGTTTACAACTATATTTCAAATAAAACGAGGAGGCATTTTAAAATGAGAAACGATTATCTAACTGTCAAAGGATTTGGAGAAAGTGAGATTATTATTCAAAAATCTCGCTTCCTCACCTACGTGGAACGAGCCGAAACCGAGGAAGAAGCTATTCATTTTATTAATCTTATCAAACAAAAGCATCGAGATGCTAATCATAACTGTTCTGCCTACATAATAGGGGAGCATGATAACATCCAAAAAGCGAATGATGACGGTGAACCTAGTGGGACTGCTGGATTTCCAATGTTAGAAGTCCTCAAAAAACAAGGACTAAAAGATACCGTTGTCGTGGTGACACGATATTTTGGTGGCATAAAACTTGGTGGAGGTGGCCTAATTCGAGCTTATGGTAAGGCGACCACAGAAGGAATTGATGCAGCAAAAGTGGTCGAACGTAAGCTCCATCACTTGATGAAAGTATCAATTGACTACACTTGGTTAGGTAAAGTTGAAAATGAAGTTCGAAGTTCTGAATATCTTCTCAAAGAAATAATCTATGCAGATGCTGTCGAAGTTTTCATCTACATTCAAGCAGAAAATGAGTCAAACTTTGAAACCTGGATAGCTGAAATAACAAATGGCCAAGCAAAAATCCATATTGTCGAAAAAGAGTTTTTGGAATTTGAAGTAAATTGATTTATACTTTTTACAAGGGGTGGTAAATACATGAAAAAACTTTTCGTAATAATACTAATCTTCCTTGTAAGTATTAGTGTAGGTCCAACTATTTCTACTGCAGCAGTAGATTGTCCAAGTATTGTCTCTTGGGATGGAGTCGAATTAAAGTCAGGTCAAATTGGACGAGTAGTAATTCAAAAGCCGACTACTATTTATAAAAATGAAAATGGAATTTTAGAAGCTTCTCGAAAAGCAAAGACTGGAGAAAATTTTCGAGTATACGTCAATAAAGGAGCTTATTTTCATTTAGGTGGAGGGTTAGTAATAAAAAATGATTCGTCTGTTCTATACCAAACACCTTCCAAAGGAAAACTGAACCTACTTAATTGTGTTAGAACATCTAAAACTTCCTTTACAATTGGTGATTCAATCTCTTCTGTTTTATCAGAATTAGGAACACCCAACAAAACCGTCTCAAATGAATTTAATGCATCAACATCGATATACCATCAAAACTACAGTAACTTTTACGCAATTAGTTATTTAAACAATAAAATTGCATCAATTTATACAAAAGATAAAAACTACCAATTCAATGGCATTTCCATAACAAATACAGTCAGCAAAATAGAGAGCAAATTAGGACATAATTATGTAACAACAGGAAATACATATCCGATAGAAATTATTACGTACGATTTACCCGCCTACGAAGTTAACTTTTTTATCGATGTCCATAATGACAATAAAATATCTGCCATACTATTATTAGATCACCAGTTAATTAAGAGAAATCCAAATCTATACCCAGTAAAATCAAACTCTTTAGAATCAAGTTACGAAACAATTTTATTTGAATTAACAAACGCCGAGAGAAAAGCGCAAGGAGTTTCCATCTTACAATATTCGACTAACATCTCCAATGTTGCTCGAAAACATAGTGTCGACATGGGCGAAAATGAATATTTCAATCACGATAATCAGCGCGGTGAATCACCTTTTGACCGTCTCAAAAATGGAGGAATACTATTCCGAAATGCAGGAGAAAATATCGCCATGGGCTATACTGATCCATACTTTGCGCACGAAGCCCTAATGAACTCACTAGGACATCGTAAAAATATTATTAGTACAAATTATACCCAACTTGGAGTCGGAGTCCATTTTGCCAAATGGACATATGGCTCAATTCCCTACTATACAGAGAATTTTATAAAACCTTGATTTTGAAAGCCGTCTCTTAAGTTGTATTTAGATTAGGAGACGGTTTTTTTTAGTCGCCTCGTTAACAGACCAATTTATCAATTGGTTGCTCTCATCTTGAATTGGTTTCTTTCATCTTTCAATTGGTTGCTTACATTCTGAAGTGGTTGCTTTCACACCTCAAATGGGTGCTTTCACCATTCTAATAGTCTCCCTTATCCAGTTAATGTAATTTTCTCTCCATACAAAAAGGCGACCAAACTATGTTGGCCACCTTTTTGTTAGTAGTTCTCTATTGTTACGCCTTGGTAATAATATTTGAGTATGCGATCGTATGTCCAGCCGGCATCTGCTCGGGCTTTGGCACCGTATTGGCTCATGCCGATTCGATGGCCGTAGCCTTTTCCGTTTACGGTAATGGATTGAATGCCAGGAGTTGATGCTGTTGTCGAGACAATTCCTTCATTTGTTTGAATGGAGACCGCTCCATTTGGTATCGTTTGGATTCCAATTGCTGTTTGAATTTGCATATTTGTTAAAGAGTTAACTGCGGTTGTGCCAGTTGCCTTTTGCACCGCAAGATTTGTAGTTCCAGATGGTTTGGTGAAATTGATATCAAACCAGTTTGATTTTAAAGATGCATTGTTCGCATCTAAAAATACACCACGCATAACTGTTTCATTACCTTTAATCGTTTTTTCACCAGCAGAAGTAACGATTGATACAGCGGAAACTTCGCCGTTAGATCCACTTTTAGTAATCTTCACATCTAGTAATTGATCAGTAGACGGATTAAAGCCAAACTTTGTTAAGATATTTGAGGCTGGAATGTTAACAGACCAATTACTATAAGGAGATTTTTCGATTGAATCATCTACGGATACAAAATGAGGTACTTGAGCAGTATCCCATACCTCTCCAATATTGGCAGTTCTGCCACCACTAGTAGAATAATAATATGCTTGTACTAGCTTGCCACCTGATTTAATCACTAAACCAGTTGTCGCATCCACTGCTGAGTTCGTACTTTTTTGTTCAGAAGTAAAACCTTTATACATTTGATCTTTTGTAGTACTACTTAATATTCCAGATTTACTTAACGTATAGCTTCGTGCAGCTATTGCTTGCGATTTTAATGCTTCAATATTCCAAGAAGCGGGTGATTCATTTGGAATTACACCTTTTAAATAGTTTTCTAAATCTAGTCTGTTGGCAATCTGTACATTTGCACCGGATTTTACGACATTAAAACTACCACGGTACTGTGTTCCAGTCGGTGTTTTCCCAAGCGGTTGATTTACAACTGATCCAACCGTTGCACTTGAAGCGGGTACCCAGGAAGAAACGCCTTGTTCATCTGTAATGGAGTACCATAGTTCTCCGTTTACATTTGTAAATTCATTTACAAAGTATGCACCTTGAAATGCTTTATACGATTTAACCACTTCATAATCTGTGGTCGCACCTTTTCTTCCATCTGTGTCTTTTGTAAATACGACCATCTTTTCATTGCCAGTCAAAGCATGTAAGGCATATCCATTAGTTGAATACATCGTAGCCCCAATTTGATAGATGGAAACTTCCCCATTTACTTGTGAAAAAGTTATTGGCGTATTGGGAAGCGCAAAGAACATTTCTTTTGTTGTTAAGTTTTCTAATTTATACACGCCATTTAAATTGAGCGATGTGGTAGATGCAGAATGCACTTCCACGGATACTTGTTTTGGATAACTTTCTTGTGAATATGCGAATGCTGTATTTGCCGACAAGAAACTAAGTATCGCTACTGATAAAATGGTTAGTCCTTTTTTGAACATTTATTTCACCTCAGTTAGCGTACTTAGCACCCAACCTTTAATTCCTTTTGCGGTTTGCACATTGTACCATGTTTCGCCACTCGCATTTTTGAATGACCCTAAATATTTTAAGCTAGTTCCTTTTGCTACCAATTCAAGTGACTGATAGTTTGTTGTTGCACCTTTTCTTACGTTAACTGCTTGTTTAGTTATCACATTTGTGGGTATATAACTAGTAGGCTTATTTGTTGTAACATCTCCTGAAAATACCCAGCCTTTTACAGTAGAAGAAACTTCAACACGGTACCACAATCCTGTAGCTGCTTTAAATTGATCAATGACAGTTAAAGATTTACCTGCTTCAAATGTTGCTAAAACTTTATAATCACGCGATGCACCACTATGCACTTTCACACTACTAGCAGAAGTGTAAACTACATTTGGAATATCTGTAGACGGATTTGTAGTAGTAGGTGGGGTTACAATAACATTTCCACCTTCAGTAACTGCTTTTTGTAGTTGTTTAATCGTTACATCTTGCTCTGCAAGTTGTTTTTCTAATGCTGTAACTTTAGTTTGTAGTGGGTTTAATTGAGCTTGTACCCATTCAACTGATGCCAAAAGTAAATTGGAGTCTGCTTTAGTTGAAGTAGGAATAAATATTGTAACTATTAAACTAAGGCCGAGAATAGTAGCCAATACACCTAGAAATTTTTTCTTCATCTAATACCTTCCTCACTTTTATTGATTGAAATAGTTTTCTAAACCTTTACGAATTCCAACTGCTGCATTCTTTTGGAAAGCCACTGAAGCTAATTGCGCTTCTTCCGTCGGATTCGAAATATACGCTAACTCTACTAATACAGAAGGAAGTTCATTCATTCGGTTGACATAAAAAAGTTGTTCTTTAACTCCTTTATTATATGTACCGATTGTTTTCACTAAATCCGATTGGATACTCTTTGCAAGCGTTAAACTTTTCGGACCATTGAAGTTCACTGTTGCATTATAATACGTTGTTGTTCCTTTTGAAGTTGCATTAAACGAGTCTGCATGAATACTAATAAATGCATCGTAATCTGATTTATTAGCGATATCTGTTCGCTCTTTTAATTCCAAAAATACGTCTGTACTTCTAGTTAGGACAACTGTTGCTCCTGCAGCCTCTAATTCTGCTTTTAGTGCCTTAGCTGTCGCAAGAGTTACATCTTTTTCTTTCGTCTTTTTCGGACCTACTGCACCCGAATCCTTTGCTCCATGACCTGCGTCCACAATTATTTTCTTCCCTACTAAACCTTTTGGAACTATTTTGACGGTTAGTTCTTTATCAGAATCTCGAATTGTGTACGTATAACTAGCATTGAAAGTGATTAATAAAACAGATGTACCTCCTGATACTTGTTCAACTTTCATACTGTCTACACCAGTAATTTTTGATTTAATCTCGTTAATTTGTGATAGATTACCATAAATTCTTAAAACATTCGAAGATGGCATCGTATAAGTTAACTTAAATTTAGATGGTTTAGACCATACTAGATAGTTTTGTCCATTTCTTACTTCTGTTCTACCATTTATTAATTGGATTGGTGAACCATTAGATAATACAGATGCTTGAATCCATCCTCTTTTTTCATTTTGTGTTTCAATATTTACCCAACTATTTAATGTACGTAATACTCTTACTGGTGTGTTCAAATTAATTGTATCCACTTTTTTAGATGTTTCACTTGCTCCACTATAAACAGTAGAAGTTTTCGTACCAAACTTCGTTGGAATGTCATCATTTATCTCAAAGTCTGGAATCCAGCCTTCAGTGCCTTGAGAAGTTCGAATATTTATCCAAGCAGTTCCGTCAGTGATTATTTGATTTAAAATAGAAAAAGATGTGTTTTTTGGTAACCCTAAAATTACTTTAGAATTAAAAGAACTATCCGTATACATTAGAGCATTAAAACGTTTAATTACTCCTGTTTCCTCATAATCTGGGGTATCTACATTATTTTCTACAATGGTAATAACAGATTGATGTATCCAAGCCTCACCTGAATTAGTACTCACTTTAAACCATTTTTCTTGATTTGTATCTGTGGCATACTCAGATGATAGGAATTCTTCATTTTGTTTCGATTGTGTAACAACATTAAAATCAATTCCGGGGCCTGATCGCATATTTGCAACTGGTACTGAAACTTTAATATTTGTATCAGCTACTACATGAGCATTGTCATCTACCGGTGGCGTTTCAGGTGTTTCAGGTGTTGAAGAAACACTTTCAAATGCATCTGCTGGTATCCATCCTTTTTTCCCAACAGAATAAGTTACTTGGTACCATTTTTCTTTTGTAGCGTTTGTAAACTCTTGGTGAATTAAAAGCTTTGTACCAACAGCAATGGTAGCAACCGTCTTGTAACTTTTTGTAGCACCAGAGTATACGTTGGATTGTTTAATAACCACTTTGCTTGCAATAGATGCTTCTTCAAATGCTGACGCAAGCATCCATCCTTTTTTCCCTGTTGCATACGTTACCTGAACCCATTTTTCCTTAGAAGCGTTCATAAACTCTTGATGGACTAAAAGGGTTGTACCAGGTTTTGCAGTAGAAACAACATCATAACTTTTCGTAGCACCTTTATGAATAGTTGTTTGATTGACTACTTTCATTGATGTTGCGGTCTCTCCAGCAGTAGCATTCAATACGAATAAGTCAGATATAACCCAACCTTTTTTACCATTGAACTCTACATTGAACCAAACTTCTTTTTGAGCATTTGTAAATGCACTCAAAACTTTTAACGATGTTCCAGCTGGCAGCGTAGCTACAACTTTATATGCAGTGGTTGCACCACTTCTCATATTTACAGCATTTTTCCCTATTTTTTGAGTTGTCCCAACATATGAAGTGCCAGAAGTTGTAGCACTATCTTTAACAGCGGAAGTGACTGCTTTCAAATAGTCCCCAATAATCCAACCTTCTGTAGAATTATAGGAAACTTTGTACCAAACCTCGCCTTTACTATTTTTTTTACTAGCAAGAACGGAGACAATTTGACCTGTATGTACTTTAGAAATACTATTAAACTCGGTTCCTGCTCCATTTCTCACATTGACATTAGCGGCTGTAAGTAAAGCTTTTTTTCCGATTAGTTGATCTATTGCAACCGTTTGATTGGAAGCGGCAAAAGTCGACATTGGAGTGTACCCGAGAACATTGGTTGGCAAAAGGACAGATGTTGCTAAGACAGAAGATGCAATTACTTTTTTCATTTGTTCCTCCTTGAAACGTGTATTTCTTTCCATTTTAATAGACAAAATTAGATAAAACAATCCAACGAATGTAATTAAATCCAATGTTACAAGAATGTAATATAAGTTTTGGTAATAAAATATAACCAAATAGTGGTTGTTTTGGACTAATTAATGAATAAATACGATGAACCAATTAAAATTTGCACTTTGTCCTGTGTCACAAATTGGGCTTTTTTGGCACTTCGAAACCTAATTTGAAGTACAAAAGAAAAACGCAAGAGACCTTAAAGTCCATCTTGTGTTCACTAATTCCTGAGTGCTTGGACAAAACATTCGCTAAACTATACCCTTAATGGATCGTGAAGTGGCTGCGTCACTTCACGATCCATTTTTTCGGTCATCTTGTGGCGAATGTTTGTACGTCGCTCTCTTGTAATTTGTAGATACAAGATGCATTAGGTTTGGACAATCAGTGAATAAATCCATTCCTATACATTTAAAAGCGGTCGAAGATGCAATTTCGTCCGCTAAGCACTTCTTTATGTATTAGATACTATCTATTCTTCCTCTATTTCCGTTTGTCATATGGATTAGCAAAAGAAAGTGCTAAACTATTCGACTTTTATCTTTCTTATTTGCACGGTGCAAAAAGTTGAGTTCGCTACGCTCCAATAAACTAGTATGTATAGGATAATAGCTTAATAAAATTTATACATTTAATTCCTATTACATTTTACATTTTACCACCAATATAAATAGCAAAAGCATGACTTAATTAGGTACTAGTCACTTAACGGATTGGAGTGAAAGGTGGCGACTCCAGCAGGATCAGTGAGACAGATGAAACATCACAACGTACCCGAAGGGGCGGTGATGGTTCATCGCTCACCCTGCGGAACGCGTCCACCTGAAACGGAAATCCGCGGTATTATTAAATTCTTTAAAGCACTATGAACACTGGTTTCGTAGAACAATAATGCATATACTTATCTTTTAAATAAAGCGCAACTATCCTTTAAGTGCATCTTATCTTTACTATTTCCAGAGTGATTTGGACGAAACATTGGCTACATCATTACCGTTAGAGTAATGGATTAGCAAAAGAAAGTGCCAAACTATTCGACTTTTGTCTTTCTTATTTGCACGGTGCAAAAAATTGATTTCGCTACGCTCCAATAAATTAGTTATAAAAAGCAAAAGCATGACTTACTTAGGTACTACTCACTTAACGGATTGGAGTGAAAGGTGGCGACTCCAGCAGGATCAGTGAGACAGATGAAACATCACAACGTACCCGAAGGGGCGGTGATGGTTCATCGCTCACCCTGCGGAACGCGTCCACCTGAAACGGAAATCCCCAGTATTATTTAATCCTTTCAAGTACATGAACACTATCAACTTAAGCGATTGGATGAAAGGTGCCGACTTCATCGCTCACCCCGTGGAACGCGTCCACCTGAAACGGAAATCCCTAGCATTATCTCAAAAAAAAAAGAGTAAAACGAAAGGTCTTTGCGACCTTACCGTTTTACTCTCCGATTGATAAATCATTTACTGAATTAGTTGTGTTGATTTCACTTTGTGCATTTTGTCCGAAGTCATCTAGATTTAGTTTTAGTTGACGTTTAACATCTTCTAGTGAATCATCTTTTGGAATATAATAATAAATTCCTTTTCTTGTTTCATCATGCCCTTCGAGTTGTAATTGTTCGATTGGGGATGATTTTATTTTTTGATACATTTTGATCAAGCTAAAGTATTCTGATGAAGGTATGTTTGTTTTCACGTTGTTTCCGACGTCTTTAATCATATCGTCAATTTTTGTAATATTACTTATGCTTGTTCCTTTATTAATAATTTCTTGAATAACCTTTCTTTGTCGTTCATTACGTCCTAAATCTCCTTGAGGATCTTTTTTACGCATACGAACATAAGCAAGTGCTTCATTACCATTTAAGAACATTGGTCCTTTTGTATAGGTCATCCACTTTAGACTGCCAGTAAGCTGTGCTTTAAACGTAAATGGAACATCTACGTCTATCCCGCCAACAGTGTTGACAATATCTTCAAAGCCTTGAAAATCAGTTGAAACATAATAATCAATCGGAATATCTAAAAGCTTTTCCACAGTATTAATCGTGTAGTTTATTCCACCGAATGCATAAGCATGATTGATTTTATCCTCGTATCTTAAATCGGGTATATACACTCTCGTGTCACGCGGTATACTTACCATCGATATTTTTTCTGTTTTTGGATTAACAGTAGCTACGATTAAAACATCTGATCGACCATACTTTGCCTTTTCTTGATTGTCTATTCCTGCTATTAACATAGTAAAAGCTGAGTCTTCCGCTTTTGCACTATTAAACTTTTTGGTAGAATTATTATCTTTTTCACGATCTAGTGGTTCATACATTTTTGTCATTGCATTTTTCGTTTGTAAAGACAAATTAGTGGCAAAGACAATAACACCTGAAAGCATAACCATTAATACGATGAGTACTGTATATAAAATTTTTCTTCTCGTCTTGGATTTGCGTTTTGTACGACGCGAAGTAGCCATATTAATTACCTACTTTACTTATAAAATATAATCTCACCAATTATACATAAATTTCACCCACATGTATATCGAAAAGACTATTACTATTTCGTAAGGTTATGCAATAAATCTTTCACAATGGAAGACCAACTATATTCATTTATCGCTAAATTCCTTCCATTCGCTTGCATTTCCTTCCGTACTTCTTCCGTCATCTCGACAAATTCATACATTGTATGTGCTATGGAGTCAACGTCTTCAGGTATCGCAACTAAACCAATTCCATTTTTTGAAATAATTTCAGCACTTTCGCCTTTTCCACAATATAGGACTGGAACCCCAGAAGATGCTGCTGGAAAAATCTTCGATGGTCTTGCTCCTTCAAATAATTTTAAATCACGTAAAGGTACTATACTGACATCTGTGACAGAAAATAATTTTGGCATTTCTTTTAAAGGAAGATGACCTAAAAACGATATATTCATAAGTCCAAGCTCTTCCGCCAATTGATGAAGCTTTTCTTCTTCCGGACCTGCACCTGCGATTAAGAAATGAGCTTGAGGCGCCATTTCCTGCATTTTTTTTGCTGCATATAAAATAAACTCTAAGCCTTGTGCATATCCTAAGTTCCCGCCATAAGAAAAAACAAATTTATCTTGTAAACCGAATTTTTCTACGTATTCTTCGTCTTTCTCAGCCGGTTGGAAGAAGGTCGTATTTACGCCATTTGGCAATACAAACACTTTATCCTCTGGTTGAGAATGATTAATAATATAGGATTTTATTCCCTCAGTTGCAGTTGCTATCTTCCATGAATGTTTATATAGGAAAGACTCTAAAATCTCCGCAAGCTTTATAAAAAATTTATTTTTTACAAGTCCAAGTTTTACTGCAGATTCTGGCCAGACATCCGCTACGTTAAAAACAAATTTCGCTCCTTTTAGCTTGGCGCTTAATAAGCCAGTTAAACCCAAAAAGATAGGAGGCGAATTTACAATAATAACATCCACTTTTCCGGCTTTCATCAAACCATAAAAAGAGCTAAATGTGAAAGAAAAATAAGATACTAGACGCTTCCAAAAAGTTCCCTTTTTCGAAGGGTAAATCCAAGTTCGATGAACTGGAATGCCATCCCATTTTTCGAATTCATATTTTTTTCCCTTATATTCATCTGGAATAATACCGTGTGGATGATGTGGAAACGCAGTCACAACTTGAATATCATGTCCTTGGGCTAATAGTTCTTTACTAACCTCATACACACGAATTTGTGGCGCTCCAGTTTCTGGTGGAAAATGTTGACATAAATATACAATACGCATAGCTATCACCGCTTTATTCTCTCAATTTATTCTTCAAATAAGCAAGTAACGGTTCTCTTAAATCATCCCGCTTTAATGCAAAATCAAAAGTTGCTTGTAAAAATCCAAATTTATCTCCAACGTCATATCGTTTTCCTTCGAATATGTAGGAGTAAATTGATTCTTTCATTAATAAAGAATCTATTGCATCCGTTAACTGTATTTCACCTTTTGAATCTGGTTGAACTTTTTCTAACTCATCAAAAATGCCTGGTGTTAAAATATAGCGGCCGACAATTGCCTGGTTAGAAGGAGCATTTTGGATAGAAGGTTTTTCTACTAATTTTTTCACTGAAAACAAGTTGTTTTCCGCTTCGCTATAGTCTACAATTCCATATTTATGAACATCTTCGTTCGGAACTTCATTGACTCCTAAAATGCTACTTTGAACTTCCTCATATTTCTCCATCATTTGTTTCAATGCAGGAACTTCTGCATCAATAATGTCATCCGGAAGTAGGACTGCAAATGGTTCATTGCCAATAAACTTTTTCGTACATAGAATAGCATGTCCTAAACCAAGGGGTTCTTTTTGACGCATATAATGAATATCCACCAGATTAGAAATATTTTCAACGGTTTCTAGTAGTTCTAGTTTACCTGTTTTTTTCAAAAGTAGTTCTAATTCAATTGATTTATCAAAATGATCTTCCATTGATTTTTTATTGCGTCCAGTCACAATAATAATATCTTCAATTCCGGAAGCTATTGCCTCTTCGATAATGTATTGTAAGTTTGGCTTATCTACAATTGGTAACATTTCTTTTGGCAAAGCTTTGGTCGCAGGAAGAAAACGTGTCCCAAACCCTGCTGCAGGAATTACCGCTTTTTTTATCATGTCCAATCACCTTTTCATTTATCAGACTGTCTAGCAACTTTTTTATAGCTGCGCTGTATATAATCTGATTAATATTTTTTATACAATGAAAGCATATAATGAGCATTATCTATCCAGCTGTAATGCTCTTTCACATGAGCAACCCCAGCTTTACCCATAGAAGCTCTTAAGTCACTATTTCTAGCTAACTTTTTAAAAGCAGCAGCTAGCTGTTCCGGACTATTTTTGTCCGTTACGATTCCAGTTACGTCTTGTACGACTACTTCCGGCAACCCGCCTACGTTTGATACGACGACAGGGACACCACAAGCCATTGCTTCTACTGCTGCAACCCCAAAGCTTTCACTATCTTCCGTAGATGGTACAGCAAAAATGGACATTTTACGAATTACAGCTGGTACTTCCGTATTCGGTACTTTTCCTGTAAACGTTGTAACTTCCTCAATCCCCATATTTTTTGCAAGTTCTTCGTATTCCGCCCTTTGTGGTCCATCTCCAGTAATGAGAAGCTCTGAATTTGGAAACTCTTTATGAAACAAAGCAAATCCTTTCACTAAATCGGCGATACCGTATTTATCCTCTAAAGCTTTTACGGTTCCAACAATAATTTTTTCATCTGCTTCTGCAATATTTGGCGATGGATAAAATTGTTCGATGTCTACCCCAAAAGGTGTTACTTCTATTGGACGATTTGTATAAAGATTCGTTTCTTTTGCCATGACATGACTGGTAGAACAAATAGCAGTTGCTTTGTTTAACGTAAATTCGATTAACTTTTTGTTAAGTCTGCTTTTTTTAGGAAAAACAAAAATATCTTTTCCCCATACCGAAACGAAATACTTTTTATAATTCACCATGGCTCCTAATAAGCCATAACTAGATACAAAATGAGAATGTAAAACATCTGGGTTCCATTCTTTTAACATCTTCTTTAAAGCTGGAGCCGCTGCTAAATAGGAAGCCTTACCTGGCAATATCTTAGGTAAAATTTCCGTCGGTATTTGATTTGCATTGACCTCAGAATAATGATCTTTAAATGTATACACTTTAACATCAATACCTTGCGATTGATAAAACAAAGCCCACTTATGTGTGTGAATCGATTTACTTGGAGCTAATAATGCGATTTTCATTTTTTGCCTCCTAATAGCGCATGCGCCGCTTGTTCGGCACGTTCATTCCATGCATGCTTCTGTAAAAATGTTTGCTGAATATTGCTTTTAAATTCTGCAAAGTGCGGCTGAATCGACTGCATCCCTAGAACTAGACTTGCAGCATCATCACCTGTTATCACGCCATATGGTCCTGATTTTATAAAATCTTCTTGCGCCGAACAGTCTGTTGCGACAATAGGAAGTCCAGCTGTTAAGTATTCGACTAACTTAATCGGAACGGCAAAATCATTATATACGGATCTTTTTCTTGGAATAAATGCAAAATCTACTTCTTCGTACACTTGTTGGAGTTCTGCTCCACTAACATGCTTTAAACTTATATACGGCTTATTTAGTTTTTCCTTATCCATACTACTCAACTGTGTAAATTCATCTTCTCGGCATACAATGACTAATTCGCCTAATACACTGTCTTTGTTTAACAACTCATATGCCTCTACTAGTGTAGGTAACCCGTAATCATCGTTATTAATACCACCAACATAGATGCCTTTGAAAGGTTGTTGAATATCATTACTATTCGTAAGTATTTCCGCAAAGCGTCCCCCAGGAGGAAGAGCCATTTTAGCTGAGTTTATATTTACATATTTCCCCATTGCATCGCTTGGTAAAAATACAGTTTGCATATATTTTCCGTAAAAATTTTCTTCCATTTTATAAATAGTTTGCATGACAAACTTTTTCAATCCTTTTAACGAATACAACTCATCAAACTTCCAATATACATCTCGGTAAAAGACTCCCACTGGCACATGATGTTTCTTTAAAGTTTGAAAAAAGTCTTTATCTATTTTCCAATCTTTCGGTATATGTCCAGGGTCTGTGAGCCACAGAGGAATTGTCTGATTTTCAGAGTAACAAAATAATGTTTGCTCGTACTTTCTCTCTTCCACTACTTTGGTCCAAAGCATTCGTCGTTCCTTACTAGTTCCTGAAATGACAATTACCTCAAGTCCATGTTTTTCAGCATATACTTTAAACGCCTTTAGCATCTCCACTGGCCGTATAGCAGAACCACTTTTTGGATTGGAAGCTATTGTAAAAGGATAATAAATAATGATATTCTTCATGCCTTCACTCTTTTCTTCTTCACTTTACTCATAAAAAAGTTCCAAATTACCATAAAGTACTGTTCTAATATAAATAAACCAGCTAATATAACAGTCATCATAACCCAAATAGGATTAAAGTAGAAATCAGCAACTCCACCAACAAGAGTTCTTGGAATATTAATCGTGAAATACACAAATAGCGCAATAACTACTGGTGTTTTTCGTAAACGAATCAAAAGCATATACAGGAGCTGAATAATCGTGGCAATGTAAACAATTGCTGCCATCACTCCCATATAGCCAAACGAAGCAAAAGCTTCACCTAAGAAAATCGTATTTAATACCCCACCAGTACCTTTGTCCACATTCTCTGGAAAAACATTTTCCATAACCATACGAGCAGAACGTACTTGTTCAATGTCAAAAAAGCCAATGATAAATGAAGGTAAACCCTTAGCCTCAAGCAATGGAATTGAATGGGAAAAAGTATCTAAGTGCAAGAAAAAAGGTGCAATTTGTGCTAATATTATTCTTCCTATTGGTCCTGTATTATAAGCTAAAAAGCTTTCGAGTTGGGTCACACCTTGAATAGCAATATACATGATGACTAAAAGGCCAACACCAAGTAATAGATAACCACTTATTTTCTTCCAATTAAGCGTTAAGGTATTTGAGTAAACACTAGCTAGTATTAACATGATGAAATAAAAGAAAATAGGAGATTTCGCTAAATCATATGTAGAAATTAAAATGGAAGATATAAATAATGTAAAGAAAAGAAACTTCCAAAATAACTCTTTTGTTTTGGATGCATACACATACGCAATAATCGATAAAATTGGGGTTAAAGCAAGTCCAAAAATATTTCGTATATATACAGCAATGCCGCTAATTCCTCTCGATGCATCTATCCGCATTTTCGCTAGTTCTGACGTATTCCCTTTTAACAGTTCCAAAATTGGAAGGTTAGCGGTCTTCAGTAAAGTGTAAGCAACAGCCAAAACTGAAATACCCGAAAGAGCAATAAATACTAGCTTAAAAACGGTCTTATTCTTATCTACACTTGTACGAACAGGTTCATGTAGGTATCGTTCAAATTCTAATTGCGCATTAAAACCAAAGAGTCTTCCTACAACTAGTTGCGTAAGTGGGAACAAAATCATTAATATCGTCAATAAAACAAATCCAATGATTCGATATTCCTCATGGTCCATTCTTTTGATCATATAATAATCATCTATTCCTAAAGCAATCAATAATCCGCCAATATAACTGGAGATAAGGAATGAATAATAATATATTATAGAAATCATATTTGGCCTTACAAGAGAAAGGCTTCCAGAAACCTTTTTAAAAAGGTATGTGGAAGCCACCACAGTAAAGAGCCATATGCTAAAAATTAACAATGCTCACACCTACTTTATTTTCATCAATTACGCCCTCGGACTTTATGCGTCCAGAGGTTTTAACTTAATTCAGTTAGGGTTAGAAACCCCTACTTCTGAGACTAGCTCATCGCAATAACACTATGCGCTAGCTTGTTGTAAAAACATTTGCTGAATTAATTTTTATATTCTTTCAGTAAAGCTAATACTTTTTCAGCAGTTTTTCCATCGCCAAATACCGGAGTATAAGACGGTGTAACGTGCTTTTGTACAGCAGCTACAATTTTGGTTGTATCCGTTCCTGTTAAAATATTTGCATCCTCTATTAATGTTTCCACCCACTCAGTTTGGTCACGAACCGTGACACAAGGAACTTCTGCAAAGTAAGCTTCTTTTTGAACTCCACCAGAATCTGTAACAATTTTTTTGGCATTCATTTCTAATGTAAGCATATCTAAATAGCCAACAGGTTCGATTACTTGTAAATTAGGGATTTGATCCAGTTGGAATCCGTAGTCCTCTAATTTTTTCTTCGTACGTGGATGAATTGGCCATACTTTTTTGTCTGGTATTTGACTAAATGCATCTAATATTGACTTCATCCGATCAACATCATCCGTATTTTCTGCACGATGTATGGTGATTAATAAATAATCTTTTGTTTGTAATTCTTCCCGTTCTAATATAGTAGAGGTAGATTCAGCAAGTGTTTTATTGTATAAAACTGCATCATACATAACATCCCCAATATTATAAACGCCATCCGTAATATTTTCGTTCGTTAAGTTTTGAATAGCTGTTTCCGTTGGACAAAGAAGTAAACTTGACACATTATCTGTTAAAATGCGGTTAACCTCTTCTGGCATTAGCTTATTAAAACTTCTAAGACCAGCTTCAATATGTACAATTGGAATATGAAGTTTTGCTGCAGCAAGTGCACCCGCAAGTGTAGAATTAGTATCTCCGTAAACAAGTACAAAATTCGGAGACTCTTTTAAAATTATCTCTTCAATTTTAGCAAGCATTTCACCAGTTTGTTTTCCGTGGTTTCCTGATCCAATACCTAAGTTATAATCAGGCTTTGGAATGTTTAGCTCATCGAAAAAGATATCAGACATATTTGCATCATAATGTTGTCCTGTATGAATGATTAGCTCAGTTATTTCCTGGCGTAATACGCGTGAAACAGGAGCTGCTTTTATAAATTGTGGTCTTGCACCTAATATGGTAAGAACTTTCATTTTGTTATCTCCTTCATCAGTTGAATCATATCTTTTACGATAAATGAATTGATATTATATGGGTGCTCATATTTTTGCCCATCTTTTTTAAACGTTAGCGATTTTACATATTGCTTATACGTTGGATAAATACCAAACCACTCCATTGGTTCATCAAAATATTTTCTGTAAAGATTTTTCTTTCGATATATTTTGCGCAATAAAGGATAGAGTAATCCATATTTATTTTTTAATGAATTTTCTGGGCCTGGCTTTTGAGGTAATGGGTAAAAATCAGGATACATTTTATGCAAAGTATAATCATATAAATACTTTTTATATTTTAAATCCGCCGGAACTTTGCTGAAGAAATAAATCAAACGGTCATCCCATAATGGCATAGACCAATCCTGATCAAAAAATTCATAGACGCGAACAGAGTTAATGATAAATTTTGCTTGTCGTTCTTTCCAGTTCCATTCATCAATAATTGAAGTAACCAGCTCATTCGTATAGTTTTTAGAAGCGGAAACATTTTTAGTAAGAGATTTACCTATATTACTACTTATATGATCTAGTCCACCTTGTTTTTGCCATAATCTGAAATGCTTTGGAACAATAAAATCTACTATATCCTTTTCAGTAAACTCTTTATCAATAATAGCTTCATATGGTAAATGACTTCCACCTAAAAAGTCTAGTGAATGACCAGGGATAAAAACAGCATTCTCTAAAGATTCTTCTTCCACCAATAACTTAGTACTTGGAAAGTCTTGTAAATGCGCAGCAGATGTTCCATTACTTGCAAATAAAACATAATCTTTCCACAGTTTTGATTTATAAAGTTTTTCCCACATAGCTTTGTCATATGAGAAATACTTCCATTTCAATCCTAAACGATCGGCAATTTCTTTACTAACAGTAGCTTCCCCATTACCTGGTCTGCCGTACGTAAAAGTAATAATAGAATCAGAGAGTCCTCTATCTTTTAATAATAAGGCAATGATTCGAGAATCATAACCACCACTTAGGGGAAGGACAATCTTTCTTCCATCCAATCTTACTACCAAGTCATCAAATACTGTATTTAAAATATGAGAAAGTTCCTCAGCAAAACTATCAATTGAATCAGATTCTTTTTCTGTAACATAGGAATAATATTGATAAACCGATGCCTGTTCGTTTAATCGAACAAAAGAAGCCACTTCAAGTTGAGACCAACCTTGAAATAATGTTTTCTTACCAACTACAAAGCCTGTCAATAAAAGCTCTTCCTCTGCATCTTTTCGAATCATCATTTTAGAATTAGGTTCAAGATGATCCTGTACAATCCAAGCATTTGATTCATCCAACTTGTAAAACAATGGAATAGACCTTTTTTTATCTGTAACTAATATTACCTCGCTGTTAGTTTGAAATATGAGCGCAAACTCACCATTCCAACTTGCAAAATTCATGGAAGAAAGCACTTCACCATCAAATAGACTTGCTAAGTTTTCATGGGTGACATATTGATTTTCATAGTAAAAATAACCTCTAAAAAAACCTTCATAGCCCACACCTTTAATAGGATAAAAATCTTTATGCCTTAGGTTAGTTATACATTTCTTCGACATGTCTTATCACCATTACTTTCTTTTCACAAAATATTTATCCATTCGTACTACAAGAACTAGGATGATAAAACCAATCCATACTCCTGCAATTAACCAGCCGTTTAAATCTTTCACTTGAATATATACAATACTTGCAGTTGCTACAATTAAGCATAGGATTGTCCACGCCATTTTAAAACCCGAAAACGGAACATAATAAAGCTTTTGACTCTTACGGAACACTAAAAACAATGCAACACAGTACGGCACAACATAAGCGATAACTGCTCCCCATATATCATACATAGGAATAACTATTATTCCTAAAACTATCGAAATAATTGCAGCAATCCCAAAAGCAATAGATACGTGTTTTGTTTGTTTAGAATAGAAAATTCCTGTTGATACGATCAAATAATAGAAATTTAAAAATGTCGCAATGGAAATTGGTGCTACATATGCATATGCACTTTGATAATTTTCAGATAACATTAAAACAACTAACGGCATAATAGTAGCAAGCGTCAATACTCCAAAACATCCTGCCAACAAAATAATTGCATAAAAACTAGAAAATAACTTTGGACTAGATTCTTTATCTTTCATAGACATAGAAAAAGGTCGCCATGCAAGTTGTATTCCTGTAGTCAACAATGTAATAAATGTTGCAAACTTAGTGGCAGATTCGTATATACCGACATTGATTTTGGTAGAATATTCGTTCAATAAGAATATATTTGCATTACTAATCACATAAAAAGCCAAAGATGCAGGAACAAGTGGAGTCGCGTATATTAAAATCTTCTTTAAAATTTTCCAATCAAACAAAGGACGTATATATATGCTGACCGGTTTTATAATCACTAGCATTATAATGGCTACACTTATTAACCGCCCTATTAGAACACCTTCAAGCGATGTCCAGATAAAAGCTATTATAAGCATAGAAAATATTGCTGTTAAGAGCATTTTAGCTACTGTAGTAAACACTACTCTTTTGGTTTTAAATTCATACCGCAGTATAGTAAGCACGAGAGAAATAATAGTATCTAAAAAGAGCGTTCCAAATGCGATATAGAACAAAAATGTATATTTTGTTGAATTAAACAATAATGTGGACAGCCAGTCTCCACCTGCAAAGAATAGAAGCAATAATATTAAAACTATTGCTAAACGAAACGTCATGACTGAACGTACATATTTTACTCTTGTTTCTTTATCCTTATATTCAAAATAGTAAAAAGCTAATGCAGAGTCTGTTCCGAATATGACGAGAAAAGTTAACAGGTTAAAATTGCGATCTATTAATCCTAGTACACCCATCTCTGTTGGATCTGGAAAGTAATGCGTATAGAATGGAAACAATGCAAAAGCAATTAGTTTCGTTCCTACATTCATAAATGCGTAAAGGAGCGAATCCGCTCCTAAACGTTTTAGCTGAGAAAACACTTAGAGTAGTTCCTCCTCAGGTACATTTTTTAAAAATTTAGCTGGGAACCCTTTAATGACTGTTTTCTCTTCCGTATCTTTTGTAACGATTGCTCCGGCTGCTACAAAGGTTTCTTCCGCAATTGTAATACCAGGAAGAATAATAGAAGCACCACCAACTCGAGCTCCACGTTTTACAATTGCACCCTTAATTTTATCGAAACGTGCTTCTGTTCTACCCATAAAGTTATCGTTTGTTGTAGTCACACATGGTGCGATAAATACTCGATCTTCTAAAGTAGAATGGGCAGTAATATAAGAGTTCGATTGAATTTTTGTTCTATCGCCAATTGTTACAAAGTTTTCTACTGTAACATTACGGCCTATAATAACAAATGATCCAATTTCCACGTCTTCTCGTACAGTTGCTAAATCTGCAATTAATGTACTGTCGCCAATAATTGCACCTCTATAAATAATCGTATTCGCTCCAACCGTACACTCTTTTCCAAGTTTAAGCGGAGGAATTTCTTTTGTAATTTGCATCGTACTTGTTTTAGCAGGTTTAGGTTGTTTTCCAACAACCGCTCCATCATCTATTGTTGTACCATCACCGATAATTGAGCCGGCATGAATCGTTACACGATTACCTACACGAACATTGTTACCAATTTCCGCGCCTTCTTCAATGACTGAGAAATAACCAACAGTTGTATTTTCGCCAAGTTTAGCAGTTTCATGTATAAAGTTCATGTTCACAGCCCCCTTATAGTTTGATATAACGATTTGGAGTTTCGATTCCTTTGAATGCATTACGCGTATCAAAAATTACTTTCGATTTTTTCGCGATATTCGCATAGTCAAATGAACTATGATCTGTTGCTAAAATAACGATATCTGCTTCTTCCAGTAACTCATCTGTTAATGAAGATGTCTGTAAAACCTCACCATTTACTCTGAATTTATCAACATGTGGATCGATTGATTTGAAATCAGCCCCTTGTTGAATAAGTAATTCAATTAATTTTAATGAAGGAGATTCACGCATATCGTCGATGTCTTTTTTGTAAGCTACACCAAGTAAAAGAACTTTCGCATTACGAAGTGCTTTACCTTCGTCGTTTAATATTTGCATTGAACGAGTAATGACATATTCCGGCATCGAGTTATTAATTTCACCAGCTAATTCGATTAATTTAGTATGGTAGTTATACTCTCTTGCTTTCCATGTTAAATAGAATGGATCTATTGGAATACAGTGCCCACCAAGACCTGGTCCTGGATAGAACGCCATAAAGCCGTATGGTTTCGTTTTTGCTGCATCAATTACTTCCCAAACGTCAATTCCCATTTTTTCACAAAGGATTGCCATTTCGTTTGCAAGTGCAATATTAATATGACGGAATGTGTTTTCAAAAATCTTTTCCATTTCAGCAATCGCTGGGCTTGAAACTTTATGCACATCACCATCTAGTACACTGCTGTAAAGCGCCGCTGCCACATTCGTACATTTTTCTGTAATACCTCCAACTACTTTTGGAGTATTTTTTGTATTAAAACTCTTATTACCTGGATCTATTCTTTCAGGAGAATATGCAATAAAAATGTCCTCTCCAACAATAAACCCTTTATCTTCTAAAGCTTTTCGTATAATTTCTTCTGTAGTACCTGGATAAGTTGTTGACTCCAGAACGACTAAAGTTCCCTTTTTTGCATATTTAGCAATTTCATGCACAGAACTTTCTACATAAGAAGTATCTGGTTGTTGATAAATATCTAATGGAGTTGGAACACAGATTGCTACTGCATCCACTGCGCTTATAGAACCATAATCCGATGAAGCTCTTAAATGACCAGACTCTACCATATCTTTCAAATCGTTATCGACTACATCACCAATATAGTTAATTCCTTTGTTTACTTGTTCTACTTTAGATTCTTGTACATCAAAACCTATAACAGTGTAACCAGCTTTTGCTTTTTCTACTGAAAGTGGTAATCCTACATAACCTAGTCCAACTACACCAATTACGGCAGTATGATTTTCAATTTTTGCTAATAGTTCTTCATAATATGTAGACATCATTGTCTCTCCTTTTATTGTCAATCAGATTGTAAATCTTATTAATTTGCCAGAACACTTTCACTTTCTAATTACGAAAAAGTAATACGTCTGCCTGTTTCAGATGATTCGATAATTGCTTCGATTAAACGAACCGGGTTATAACCATCTAGACCGCTCACCGCTGGCTCTCGATTTTCATTAATTGCGGCTACCATATCTTCAATAATACAGTCATGCCCCTTTTTACCCCAAGGATCATTCTGTATTTTTGCTTTCAAAGCTTCTACTTCCTCTTCTTTATATCCTTCAACATCCCATGTTTCAATAAATAAAGCATTTTTCCCACTAATTTTCACGCTAGCAGTTTCACCAAAAATGGAAAGAGATTCTTCTAAGTTTTGTGGGTAGATAGTTGTTGCAGCTTCTACAACACCAAGCGCACCACTTTCAAATTCGATTAGCCCAGTTGCAACATCTTCTGTTTCTATATCACGGAATCTTGTTGCTACCATGCCTTGAACAGATTTCACCGGACCCATAAACCAAAGAAGTAAGTCTAAATTATGTATCGCCTGATTCATCAAAACGCCACCATCAAACTTCTTCGTTCCTCTCCATGGAGCTTGGTCGTAATATTCTTGACCTCTATTCCATCGAACTGTTGCATTCGCATGGCTTAACTTACCCATTTTTCCTGCATCCATCAAATTTCGAACTTCCATAATTGCCGGACGGTAACGATTCGGATGTACGATAGCAAGTTTAACGCCTTCTTTTTCTGCTACTTGCATCATTTCTTTTGCATCCGCAGAATTTAGAGCCATTGGTTTTTCGGTAATAATATGTTTTTTATATTTCGCAACAATTTTCGTCAAATTAGCGTGAAGGCCAGATGGCACACAAATATTCACAACATCAATTTGAGGGTTGTCCTGAAGCATTTTTTCTAAGTCTGTATATTTTAAAACATTTTCATCATCTAATACTAATCTGTCAGGGTTGTTATCACAAATGGCAAATAGGTTTGCGCCTTCTGTATTGCGGATAGCAGCTATATGCTTATCTGCGATGAAACCCATACCTACTATTGCAAATTGTATCATGCTCTTTTACTCCCTCTTGCTTCTAAAATATATTTCCATAAAGATAACACAAACAGTGTTAATAAAATCCCAAAAATAAATCCAGCAATCGTACCTTCTAAACCATATGATTTTGTTTTGACAACGGTTGATGCCTTAGCAAGTGCAGGTTGTTCGTATACGAGAATATCATTTCGCACACGCTGCGTTGTAGCCAATGAATTTGTTAATTCCGATTCAGCTTGTAGCAATAAACTAGATAAATTATTTGCATCTGTTAAGTTCACTGAATTCTCGAATTGTTTTTTATAACTAGCAATCGTTTCTTCCAAGTTTTTAGCTCTTAATTCTTGAGTAGCAGCATACTTTTCTGTACCTTCAATTATCTTATTATTTCGTGCCATTAGAGCATCCAACAGTTGATCATTGAACTGATTAAGCTCTTTTGTTACTTCTTCTTTATTATTCCCATACGTTTCTGTTTTTATATAACTTCTAGTTGGAACAAATACTTCTGTTTTTCCTGTAAAATGTTTTCCATAATTGGTCATTATATGTTCTGGATTTGTTAATGCTTCCATTTTGACAGATCCTGTAAATATAGTACTCTTTCCTACGTAATCTCCGTCTTTAGGAATTAACATAGAACCTAAAAATCCTAGGATAGCCACAATTATTGGGATAATAAGAAACCAAATCTTTTTCTTCCAAAAAAATTCTAATGAATCATATAATCGATAACTCTTATTTTCTGTCATTACACTTCTCCTTCAATACAGGCAGGTAGAGGGAAACGTATACACGTCTCCCTCTACCCATTTCACCGTTTCATTATTTTTTAGCAAAAAACTCAGCAATTTTCTCTACCACAAATTTTTGTTGTTCTTCTTTTAACTCAGGGAACATTGGTAAAGAAAGTGCTTCATTTGCAGCTTTTTCAGCTTTAGGGAAATCCCCTTTTTTGTATCCTAAGCTTTCAAAAACTGGTTGAAGATGCAATGGTAGTGGATAATAAATCATAGTAGAGACACCATTTTCATTTAAGTAAGCTTGTAATTCATCTCGACGATCGGTCAATATTGTATATTGATGGAATACGTGATAGAAACCTTTTACTTTTACAGGTGTTTGAACAAACTCAGACACTTTTTCATTTAATAAACTTGTGTAAAAGTCTGCGTGTTTTCTACGTTGTTCACCCCACTTATCTAAATGAGGGAACTTAACATTTAATATTGCTGCCTGCATTTCATCTAATCGACTATTGTAGCCAAGCACATGATGGTAGTATTTTGGTTTACTTCCATGTACTCGAATTACTTTACTCTTTTCCGCAATATCGTCATTGTTAGTGATGACCATTCCAGCATCGCCATAAGCGCCAAGGTTTTTAGTTGGGAAGAAACTATATGTTGCTGCATCCCCTAGTTCACCTACTGTTAACTCACCTTGTTTGGCACCAATTGCTTGAGCTGCATCTTCAATAACAACTAAGTTATGTTTATCAGCAATTTTACGGATGCTAACCATATCCGCCATTTGTCCATATAAATGAACAGGAATAATCGCTTTCGTTTTATCTGTTATATGTTTTTCAATTTCGTTAGGATCTAGATTAAAGGACACAGGGTCAATATCCGCATAAACTGGAGTAGCTCCTGCTCTTACAATCGCTCCACCTGTTGCAAAAAATGTAAAGGGTGTTGTAATTACTTCATCTCCAGCACCAATTCCTGCCGCTTGTAGAGCAATATGAATTGCATCACTACCATTTCCACACCCGATACCATGAGAAACATGACTATACTTAGCGATATCCGCTTCCAATTTCTTTACGTTATTTCCTAAAATAAATTGTGAACTACTCATCACACTATCTAGTGCTTCTAATACTTCACTTTTTAAAGATGCATATTGTTCGGATAAATCTAACATTGGTACTTTCATTTCGTTTACACCAACCATTCAATAAATTATTTAATTAAAATTAATATGTGAAAAGCACAAATTCCCCTATTTAGGTTAATTCTTTTAGACTAAATAAAAACGCATCTTATCGGCCTAAAAGCTAGTTGCGCTTATACCCAACAACCTTACGAAAAACAGATATTATTGGTCGATACTCATCATTTACAAGACCTATCTTTTCTGCAACAATCTCAAAAGCAATCAAAATGAAAACCACAATAAAAATTGCCCATCTTAATGTTAAAGTTTCAAATGTAATCGCAGAAATACTAAAGATCAAACCGAAACCATATATTACTAAAACAGTATCCCGATGTGATAATCCGAGAGCCAGTAATCGGTGATGTAAATGCGACTTATCGGCTACAGATATCGGCTTTCTATTTACAAGTCTACGAATAATCGCAAACGAAGTATCAAAAATAGGTACACCTAAAATCATTACTGGTACGACAAAGCTAAACAATGTCACACTTTTAAACAATCCTAACAACGACAATATGGCAATTGAATACCCTAGAAACATGGAACCTGTATCTCCCATGAAGATTTTTGCCGGATAGAAGTTATGAAACAAAAATCCAAGTGTACTTCCTAATAATATTAAGGAAAGTGTTAAAATCAACATTTTATCTGCAGAAAATGCTAGAAACGCAATACTTGCAAATACAATAGAAGAGATACCCGCCGATAATCCATCTAAACCATCAATTAAGTTAATCGCATTAGTTATTGCTAAAATCCATAGTAATGTGACTACATACGAAAATATTCCAAGATCAAACACACCTAGAAAGGGAATATTTAATACTTGAATCGTTAAACCGCTACCCATTACTGCACAAGCAGCAAGTATTTGACCAGCTAACTTTACTTTTGCAGAAATTTCATACTTATCATCTATTATTCCCAAGACTATGATAATCAATGCACCAACAATTATTCCATTAATTTTTGCTTCATATAATCCTGCAACAAAATAACCTACAGTAACGGCAATAAATATTGCAAGTCCACCTAATCTCGGCATCACATTTTGATGAACCTTACGCTCGGAAGGTTTATCTACAGCTCCTATTTTATGTGCCAGTTTAATAACTAGTGGTGTAACAGCTATTGCCGTTACCAGTGATACGATAAAAGCAAGAAGTAATTTTATATCCAAAAATATCATCCTTGTCTTTATATTTAATTTTAACTTTACTTAGTAGAAACACCTTATTTCCAGTTGCAATATCTACTATTCAGTGGATGTCCAGTCAACAGCTGAAGAAAGTCAAAGTTTCCGATCCGTGACATGATTGTTAAATTAGTATGTTCCATAATTAGTAGACGAGTGAGCAATTTAAAAGTTTCCTACAATTAATGATTATACTATAAAAATAGACTTGTAACCAAGTTTAATATAAAGAAAGAAAAGACTGACTTTTCGCTTCATAAAAAGCAAAAAACAGTCTTTTCTTTTTTGAATTTGATAAAGATTACTTTTAACTTAGAAACACACATGAATTAATACTCACACCTTAGGATGAAAATGTTTCCTACAGTATTCTTTTTCATAGAAAAAGTTAAAATCATCTTTTCTTCAATAATTTCCGAGTGCTTTGGACGAAGCATTAGCTACACTATTACTGTTAGAATAATGGATAGAGAAATCCGTCTCCCTCTTTGAATTGGTGAAGACATGATGCGTTTGGTTTGTATAATAAGAGAATAATTCCTTCCCTATATATTTAAAAGCGGACGAAGATGCAATTTCGTCCGCTAAGCGCTTCTTTATGAATAGATACTATCTATTTTTTCTCTAGTTCTGCTTGTCATATGGATTAGCAAAAGAAAGTGCCAAACTTTTCAACTTTTCTCTCTCTTATTTGCACGGTGCAAAAAGTTGTTTTCTCTCTTACTTAAGTAATACTTACTTAATGGATTGTAGTGAAAGGTGGCGACTCCAGCGGGATCAGTGAGACAGATGAAACATCACCACGTACCCGAAGGGGCGGTGATGGTTCATCGCTCACCCCGCGGAACGCGTCCACCTGAAACGAAAATCCCCGGTATTATTTAAATTCTTTTAAGTTTTAAGTACGATGAACACTATTCACTTAAAGGTTCGTAGTGAAAGATGGCGACTCCAGACGGAGGCAAACAGGATGTTGGTCACGAAGGCGTTGCCACACGATGTGGCGCACTTAGCCTTCGTTCCTCGGAGACAGATGAAACATCACAACGTACCCGAAGGGGCGGTGATGATTCATCGCTCACCCCGCGGAAAGCGTCCACCTGAAACGGAAATTCGCGGAATTATAAGAAAAACCGGGCAAAATACGCCCGGTTTTAATAAAAAGAGTAGCATAAGAACATTCGCTCAACAATATATCAAACTTGTTACGAGAAGTCTGGCCAGTTTACTTGATAGCTGTCATCCTCAATTTGTTCAAGTGTTCGATACTTAAAAGGTAATAATTCATCCATTTGTAATTCTTCTAAAGCTCTTTCCAGAGGTAATAATTGAAAACTCTCATCTTCTTCTATGATTAAATAAGCACCAACCACTTTACCTTTTTCTTTTGTATTTATTCGCATGAAAGCAGGAAAATACAAATTGTTTTTGGATTGGATAATAGATGAAGCGAGTATTACATTAGTACCGTCTGCAACTATATTACCTTGATCAATTTTATCAAAAACTTTTAATGCCCAAGCTTGGCGTTTATAATAACCAATCACTTTTGGGGCTTGGTCTTCAACAAAAGAATTAGATGAATGAATATTCCCGTTACTTTTATCTTTTGAAGTCATGTACTTCCCTCCATAGTTAGCAAAAAAATCCATACCAATTACATTATCACACTTCCAAAATAATCGCAATAAGTAGAACTTTTTACTTACTACTAATCTTTATAAATAGCTTGGATATCATCAATAATTATTTCACCATTCGATTTATTGTTGTTTTCAGTTTGCATATATCGAATTGGTAAGTCCATTTTAAGTGGATAGGATAAGTCAGTTGGAACGCTTGCCTCTACAAATCTCCAGTCAGTCCAATTGACATTTTTGTCTAGATCCAGCTGAATAACTTTACCAGTTGCATCTACTAATTGTGCTCTAAGCCAGTTTCCTTTTCCATCACCTTTTACCCACATACCTATTTTTTTAGGTGGAGTACTAATTGTTAAGTTCGTTTTTGCTTTTATATATGCTCCGGATGTACCAGATGTATTCGTAAAATCATAAACTAGTTTTATCGCTTTTGTTCCGTCTCGATCATTCTTTGCTTCTTGGACTGAAACAGAATTTACTCGATCTCCAGTTGCTTCATAATTAAATATACCTTTATTAAAAGATTCTAATATAGTAGGAGCCACTTCACCGACAATAACCGGGATTGTTATAGATTTAGAACCATATTTTATTGAAATGGACCCTAATCCATCTTTATTTTGCGCGGTAAATTTACCATTCGCTTGAATAACACCAACTGTAGAAGCCCAACTAAATGCAGATGATTCTGTAAGAACAGCTTGTCCATTTTTCATTCCTTTTGCGGAAATTTGAATAGCCTGCCCTTTTTGCACTTGTAAGTAACTTTCTGATGGGACAATACTGTCTAAAGTGTTCGTTACTACTACTTTAATATTCGTTGTTTTCCCATCGAATGTTACAACTCCCCCGTAAACACCCGGACTTGCTGAAACAATCTGCTTACCTCCACTTGTCGTTAAAGCAGATGAAGTTACTTTTCCGTTTCCTGACAATTGTACAGGATTCATATATTGATCGATACCTTTAACAGGAACGGACAAGTCCGCATAAGCAGCACCTTGGAATACTTCAATAACATCTGATGTTGGTGCAATTGTATGCAAAGCACCTGTTTTATAATTACTAATGAATAATAAAGAGTTTGAAACCGATCGTTCATATCCGTCCGAAGGATTATTTATAACAGTTACTTTATTATTACCTAACTCTCTTGTAACAACAGTAGAAGATCCACCACCATCAAACGTCATTGCATAATTTGCCCCTAAATCTTTCATGAGCTTAGCAGTGTTTTGTAAAGTCAAGCCTTTACTATTGTCTGATCTGCCATCGATAACCGTCGTAAAAATACTTCCATCTTTTCGGATACCAACTGCCGTACGTGGAGCAACACCTGCAACTTGGATCGTTTGAAGCGTTCCGTTTTTCACTAGATGGTACCTTCCACTTACAGATTCTTGTACATCATTCCATTCAACAGGAGTAAATGTTGTACTAATTTCGATTCTGTCTCCAACTTGAATAGTTTGCAAGAACTGACTAGCAAAGTTATGCCCAGATAAAATAATTTCATCTCTATTTAATGTAGCATTTCCTACACCTGTGACATTTTCAAGAACAGTCCCAGTCAATACTTCTTTACCATTTAATTTACCAGAATCCACTTTTATTCTTACTTCCGTACCAAGTTGGTTCGTATTTGTAGTTGCGGCAAAATCTCTCGTGTAAACTACTAATTGATTTGCCAACCTTTTTCTATTAACAGAATTAATAGCATAAGATTGTTGACCATTTACACTAACATTTATCGACACTTGAGGAGCACCAATAATTGCTTTACCGTCTGACTTGATACCTAAAACAGCTAATTCATTAATAGCAGTTTGTGGTGTGGAAACAATGGAACCATTCATCATCATTAAATCAATTGGTTGTCCCTGACTATCAAAGTAATCTGCATTTACACCGGCAACAACATGATAAGAATCATTTTGTTCCACACTATTCGCTTGGGATGATGTAGTTTCGAGACCAATTAATTGATCTTTAGCAAGTTCTGTTTTTATTTCGATATTAGTAGTTTTTCCATCATAATCTATAACAAATACATTTTGTTTTCCAATTTCACCATCAATATCAAAATACTTTTTTCGAATTCCCGGCGCTATTTGGGTAATAGATTGACTCAAAACCTTACCACCAGTTATGTTTGGTGTAGTTTCAGTTGGGAATAATTGAGATGGATTACTTGTTACAGGAGTCGTAGTTCCTGTTGCTTTTGCTAACTCTTGTAATTTCGCTTTGGATGGCGTCTTGTAGTCTACATAACCGGCAATTTTTGTAATATACATATTAGCGCCAAGTCCATATTGACCACCATATAGATTATCATAGCGATATACTCGGTATTGCTCGCCCACTTTTAATACTCTCTCAAAAACTAATCCGTTCGAAGTACGTTTCCATAAATTAATTGGTTTTAATACTTTTATTTTACCTGCTTGACCAGGAACCATTAAAATACCGTCCCAATAAACGTTAGTTGTTTGTGCTTCCGCTTGATTCGGTTGGAATAGTGCACCCGTGGCAATTGCAAAAATAACTAAAAAGTAAAGCAGTTTTTGTTTCATTAAATTAAGATTCTCCTTTTTTTATAAAAGCTACAGACGCCGCCCCCAGTTTTAATGACTAACAATAGGTGGACTGGCGTCTGACGTTTAGACAGTACTAAGTTGAAAAGTATAATTTCTTCTACTTATTTACTACTAGCCTGTTTTGAAGCCTCACGATTTTTTTCGATTGTATATTTCCATAAATTACTTCCACCATCGTAATAATATAAATTCCCATTAATGTCTTTTACAAGGCCATAAACGCCTTTGTCCTTCAGCCATTCTACTTCTAAAGTGGCTTTTGTAATTTTAAAGAATTTCCCTTCAACACTTCCGTATATGAATCCATCATTATTATCTACGATTTGGGCATTACGGAATCTACCTGAGATTAACGGTAATAACTCAACTGTTTTAACATCTGTCCATTCATCTGTATAAACAAATAGTTTACCGTCTGCCATACCCCATACTTTGTTATCTTTATCTACTATTAAACTAGTAATCATACTTGAGTCGAAAGGTAGATGGATATATTTTTTATCTTCCGGGTTATTTCTATTAAAGTAGAACAATCTTGCACCCCTTGGGTTCACTTGCTGATTCGCATGAATAGATGTTCCACCAAATATTTCTGTACCTCTACTTACAAGAGATACAATGCTTTGATTGTAAATATAGTTTTCATATATCTCCATTTTCTCTGATTCCGGATTGTAGAAAACTAGAGCACCACCACCAACACTAGCATCTGGTAATGTTCCAAACACAATCTCTTTTCCATTATTATATGGAGCTACAGCCGTTGTTCTTTCTTGACCATATTGACTCATTCGTATAACTTCTTTTGGATTCGTTGTATCCCATGAAAGTGAACGATCATAAACTAAAAATCTAGCAAGTGGATACGCACCAATATAAAGTTTGTTATTAATATCATACATGGATTCAATTTGACTAATGTTTCTATATAATTCTTTATTTCCAGTGGCAACATCATATACACCTAGTCCACCTGACATATAGCCATTCCCAAAAATCTTCGTTCCATCTGAGCTAGAAGCTAAAGTATAAAGTTCTACTGGTTGCTCTGGTAAATCGAACTGAAGATAATTTATTTCTTCCGTTTGTGGATTATACTCAAATAGCTGACCTAAATTATCAACCATTCCCGACAAAATCCATTCTTTTGGTTCATCAGTAGATTCCTCAATAATTGGTTCCTTTACCACTGGATGATCAAGGATTGGATCTACTTTTACTGGAATACTCTGTTCAAATGATTTGACTATAGGAACGTTACCTTTTAATTCCTCTTTGTGGGTTTCATCTTCTACTGCTGATTTTTTTTGAATAAAATCTAGGTTAACCGCTTCAGTACCCTTAGGTAAGAATAAGCCAAGCTCTGTGTGCTCTTTTGTTTCAAAATCATATTTTATTAATTGTTGCGCTTTTGTATAATAGATAGACTTTCCATCCGGAGACAATTTAGAAACTGTTTTGGAATTCAACTCAAACTCGTCTTCAATTTTGAGTGTTTTTCTATCGAAAACGACAGCTACATTTGATGGATATAATCGTGCAACTACATATTTATCCGTTAAGATTAAATCTTGTGCATATTTTTCAGACATATATTTAGATGGCAAAAAAGAAGTGAAATTTTTTGTTTTGGGCTTTTTGACTAATAAATCCATCGGAGATCCAATGGAAACAAATATTTCATCGGTTTTTTCATCCGCTACAATCGACTTTACAAATTCTTTTCTTTTTCTAATTTGTCCAAACTCTTCTATTTCATTTGTTTCTGTGTTAAAAGCTACAAGAGATCCCCCATAAGCAGAACCAGCATAAACTTTATTTCCTTCTACTATGAGATCTTGAATAGAAGTATCACTTTTGTTTGAAAAAATAGCTCCATGTTTTTCAAAAACTTCCGTGTTCGGATCATAACTATAAAGAACGCTTGAAACAGATCCACCAACCCAAAGTTTTCCATTCTTATCCACATCTAATCCCCAGGCACTTTTGGAATCTTCTAAAGTAAAGTTATGTACAATTTCTTTCGTTTTATAATCTACTACTACTAATGCTGCTGGAGAGCCGTGCATGATGTAATATATAAAGTAATCTCCGTTGTTGTTTGCAGCAATCTTAGATGAAATAGCAGAAGATTTAAAAATCATTGGTCCTAAGTTTTCATAACCTTCTAATTCCACATTTTCAGTCGGAACTTCTTCTACAACATCTTCCAACCATTCTTCGACATTGCCTTCAACTTCTACTACTTCTTCCGTATTTTCACTACCAGTATTTAGTTTTGAATCTTCTTCTGCACTCGCAATATTTCCTATAGGTGTTGCTAACATGGCGACAATCATAGGAATATAAATTTTCTTCAAAATAAAACCCCCTTATTATTTATTCTAATATTAACATCTATTGGTAACTTTTAAAACTTTTTTTGTAATATATTTGAAATACTAGAAATAAAACTTGAAAATGCTTGCTTGATTGTTTCATGTTATAATAGAATATGGAATTTAAAAGTAGGGAGAATGAACATGTTACATTCTATAAAAAAAATGATTTCTGGAGAAGTAATCGAACTAAAACAGCTTAAAAAAATAGTTTCCAAAATAAATACATTAGAAGATTCATTTACAAATAAAACAGATGCAGAGTTAAAGGCTTACTCAGAAAGTTTCCGTGAGCAGTTAAATAATGGAGTTTCTCCAGAGGAATTAATTGTGGAAGCATTTGCAGTCGTAAGAGAAGCTTCAAAACGTGTTTTAAGCAAACGACACTATGATTCTCAGTTAATGGGAGGTGCCGTCTTAACACAATCACAAATTGCTCAAATGCAGACAGGGGAAGGAAAAACATTAGTAGCTACACTTCCCGCGTATGTGATGGCTTTATATGGCAAAGGAACACATATTATTACAGCAAATGAATATTTGGCAAATAGAGACTTTGAAGAAATGAAGCCTCTATTTGAATACCTAGGTTTATCAGTAGGTTTAAATATTTCTGGTATTGAAAGCGATGAAAAACAAGCGGCATATAATTGTGATATTACTTATGGTACAGGAACCGAGTTTGGTTTTGATTATTTAAGAGATCATATGGTGCGTAGTGAAGATGAACTTGTTCAGCGACCTCTTTTTTATGCTTTGATTGATGAGGTTGATAGTATATTAATAGATGAAGCAAGAACACCTTTGATTATTGCAGGTAAATCTAATGCAAGTTTAAATCTATTTCCAATCATGCATCTTGTAATTGATTCTTTTAAAAATAACGAAGACTATAATTATTATCCTGAAACGAAACAGATTGTTTTGTTGGATAACGGGGCAGATCGCCTAGAAGCAGCCTTTGGAATTGATAATGTGTATGATAGTGAACATCGTGAATTTATGCATATTGCAATGCAAACCCTAAGAGCTAAAGTAGTTATGCGGAAAGATGTAGATTATATCGTAAAAGAAGATAAGATTATGATTGTTGACCCATACACAGGTCGGATTATGGAAGGCCGTACATTTAGTGATGGACTTCACCAAGCAATTGAAGCAAGAGAAAAGGTAACGATCAAAGAAGAAAATAATACACAAGCCTCTGTGATGATTCAGCATTATTTTAGACTTTATAAACATGTATCCGGGATGACAGGCAGTGCCGTGCCTTCTCGCGAGGAATTTTGGGAAACTTATAATCTAAGAGTAACTGAAATCCCTACGAATAAACCAAACAAACGAGTGGACATGGATACCCTTGTATATTTAACAGCTGAAGATAAAATGAAAAAGATTGTGGAAGAAACACAAAGATTCCATGAAATCGGTCGCCCAGTTTTGATTGGTACTACTTCTATTGAGCAATCTGAAAAGTATTCTGCACATTTAAAAGAACTTGGAATTGAACATTCTATACTAAATGCAAAAACTGTAGAAGATGAAGCAGATTTAATTTCGAATGCAGGACAGCTGAATAAAATTATGCTTGCAACTAACATGGCAGGTCGTGGAACGGACATCATTTTAGGTGAAGGTGTAGCAGAGTTAGGCGGGCTACATATTATTGGTACTGAACTCCACACCAGCGCTCGTATTGATATGCAGCTCCGTGGTCGTGGTGGACGTCAAGGTGACCCAGGTAGTACACAATTTATCGTTTCACTGGAAGATGAACTTTTTCATTACTATGATGAAGATGAATTTGCAAAATATAAAGGTAAAGTAAAAACGGACAATTTCGGGCTAGTACTTTCACCGAATCCTACAAAATTTGTATATAATGTACAAAATGTTATTGAAGGTATGCACTTTTCCAGCCGTTCTCATCTTTTAAAACTGGATGATATTAACAACGATCAACAAAGTGTCATGTATAATTATCGTGAAAAAGCATTAAAAATAGAAAATATACAATCACTTATCATTGATGCCATGCATGAACGTCATAGTACGCTAGTAGAGGAACTTTCCGAGTTAACGTTAGATAATGCTAGTCAATCCGCTATACTAAATGAAATTATAGACGAGATTAAAATTCTCTCTCTACTAACTTCGAATGAAGAAAATAGATACGAATCTCTCGATACAGAGAACAGAGATCAACTAAAAAAAGCATTGGATAACGTATATAACGAAGCGTTAAATATTTGTAGTAATGCTATCACAGAAGATGAAATCTGGAGTAATATTCAAACTATTTATATGGAAGTATTAGACAGACTATGGATAACTCATTTAGGTAATCTTCATCATCTAAGAGAAGGTATTAGTATACGAGGATACGGGCAAGAAGACCCATACCGACTATATTCATTTGATGCACTTCATTTATTCAACGAAATGCTTAACACTTTCTTTAGAGATATAATCCGATACTATTTACAACTGAATGCGACTAAAATCGAAGAATAAAGAAGGTCAGTACAAAGGATAATTTCCGATGTACTGACCTTTTCCATCTAGTTTTCTAACAGATCCAGGAATAACTAGTCTCTAAAATTTAATATTATATCTCCATACATCCCCACCAGATGTAAAGTAAATATTACCGTCTACACCTAATGCAACCCCATTAGCTTGTTGGCTTCCACTAAGCATTTCAAGTTTGTAAGAGGTTGAGTGAATACGAAATAACTTATTTTCTATAGTTCCGTACATGAAACCATTTTTTCCATCTATTATAGATCCATTTCTTATTTGCCCACTTGTTCGACTTACGACTGGAATAGATTTTGTTATTTTCGTGTTTGGATTGTACATAAAAACTGTACCATCTGCAATTCCCCAAATAGTAGAAGAAGGACCATCTGCGATTGCAGAGATAAGTCTTGGTTTTGCAATTGGAGATGGTAGTTCTTCCGGTTTTGCATTAATATCTTTAGCAGAAATTCTAAAGAATTTTGCTGTACCAATACCTTCAGCATTACTATTTGCAAATGTAGAAGTTCCTCCATAAAAATAGCCATTAAAATAAGTTAATGAAACAACGCTTTGATTTTGGAAAAGCACTTTTCGATGGGATACTTTTTTTGTACTCAAGTTATAATAACTGAGACTTCCAGATATAGTTCCTTGATTTGGGTGCGATCCTACCGCAAGTATTTTTTCATTTGGAGCAATAGCTAAGGAAATTGGTCTTTTTTGACCCATTTGTGCCACTGAAAAAATCGAGGTACCGTAGGGATTTGTTTCAGGATGATAATACATTACTTCCGCAGTTGGATAAACACCAAAATACATTCCTCCATTGTAAGGAACCATTCCCTCTACTTGTCCGATTCCGTCAATTTGTATTTTCTTTTTATCAATCGGATTATAAATAGAAACTTGTCCAGAAACATAGCCACTTGTAAATATTTTCCCATTACCATCAACACCAATTGTATGAATTGGAACACTTTGTTCCGGCAATTTTAATTTTACAATTTCTACATTCTTATTAGAGATATTATATAAAAGATGTGTGCCTGTATTTCCTAATAAACCTGTTAGCATAGTTTCACCTGAAGGTAATTTTAAAAAATCTAATGATACCGCTTCTGTTCCTGCTAAATTAATTTTCATATCTTCTGTAATTCTCGTTTTTGTATTAAATCGATACAAACTAGTGGAAGAATTCTGCATATATGAATAGTAGACATTTCCATCCACTGGAGAGGCAGATGAAACTCCACGAGATCCTCCAGGAAGTTCTTTAATCATCTTATTTGTATTAGCATCGAATACTAATATTTTCTTACTTGGACTAACTTTTGCAAATATTAAGCCCTGTACATAATCTAAATCATACACATCGCTTTCATTTTTATAAGCAGCAGGTAAGATTTCAACTTTTTTATTTGTTTTTAAATCCCAAACGATTAAAGATGCTTTGGAACCAGATCCAACAAATAATCGATTGCTCCCTGTTTGAAAGGCTAGACTTCGTGCATTCTTTTGAACACCTGTTACTATTCCCAGTGTTGTAAATTTCCCATTTTGATATTTAAAAACTTTTCCATTTGGTGCTGTACTACCATAGATAGCATCACCTACAACTTCTAAATCTAATATAGATGTATGACTGTTATCTGGTGTACCATGATTCGTAAGTTTCTTAGTAGTTGGATTATAACTATATAAAGCAGCAGTAGGGGTTCCTCCTATCCAGGCATGTCCATTTTTATCCGTTGTGATAGCCCAAGCAGCAGTTGAATTTGGTAATTTCACTTCATCCATTAATTCTTTTTCAGGCAACTTATATACTGCTAGAACTGCAGGCTCACCTTGTAGAATTACATATTGATAGGGCACCCCATTGACACTCGCTGCTGCTCCACTCATCGCAATAGTTCTAACAAAAGAAGGACCTATCTTTTCAATAATTCCTTTAGTATTAGTTACTGCTGATACTTGAGAAACTATAAATAAACTAATAAACAAAATTGATAATACTAAAATAAATATCTTCTTCATAAAAAAACTCATTCCTCCATATACAATCTTCCACCCTTATATACTTCGGCAAAATTCCTCAAATTTATATCCACGTTTTCTAGTTAAGGTTTAATTACACTAGATTAAAAACATACTAAAGCGTGATGCGTATTAATAATTTAATCCTTATTTTCATATTTTTAATAACAAACAACAAAATATAGTCATTATTGCTATATAGAAACGAGGTTCCTTATGTCAAAGAAAATTATTTGGCTTACGCTTATTTCCTGTTTTTTTATTGGTGGAGTTGTCTTTGCAGGTACTTTATATAATGATGTTTCAACTACAATCCAAACAATTCAAGAACCAGAGATTCGTAAGATTTCCGAATTAAGAACTACCGAAGTTGAACTAGAAAAAAAAGAACCTTTTTCACTTCTAATACTTGGTGTAGACGAACGTGTTCATGATAAAGGACGATCTGATACAATCATTGTTCTAACAGTTAACCCATCAAATGATTCAACGAAAATGGTCAGTATACCAAGGGATACCTATACAGAAATTATCGGTAAAGATAAGTTAGACAAAGTTAATCACGCCTATGCATTTGGTGGCATTGATATGGCCTTAAATACTGTGGAGAATCTACTAAACATTCCTATTGACTACATCCTTCAAGTAAATATGGAAAGTTTTTTGGAGATTGTAAATATTGTTGGAGGGGTTACGATTGAAAATGCAAAAGCTTTTGAAGTTAATGGATATACATTTTCAAAAGGAACTATACATTTAAACGGTGAGCAGGCATTAGATTATGTTCGAATGCGAAAGGACGATCCACTTGGAGATTTCGGAAGACAGGCAAGGCAGAAACAAGTGCTCCAAGCCATTTTAAAAGAAGGTGCATCTTTTAATAACTTATGGAAATACAAAGAATTCTTATCATCCATCCAGCAAAATATCCGAACAAATATGACATTTGAACAAATGATAGACATACAAAAAGGGTATAAAAATACAATAACTAAAATCGAACCGATAGCATTCGAAAAAGGCGAAGGAAAGAGAACCGATGGTATTTGGTATTATATAGTAGATAAAGAGGAATTGGATAACATCACCACGGAATTAAGGCTGCATTTGGAGTTGGAAACTAAAGTGAATAATGATAAATAGTGTGAAGTAAAGGATAGCCTTTCTGTTTAACTTTTAGAAGGCTACCCTTTGTATTTAAATCTCTTTAAATTTTATCTTTCCACCTATTCTTAATTGTGCTATTTTCCACAAGTCAGCATCAGCAATCTTACCAATCGTTGCATATCCCCCGACCGTTTGGGCATCTGACATTAATATAACCGGTTGACCGTTTGATGGAACTTGAATTGTTCCAAACTGGGTGGCTTCAGATAAAATATCACTCTTGTTTACAAAATGAAGTTTTGAACCATTAATATAATACCCCATCCGATCGCCACCTTTATATGTATATTCCGTATTAAAAAAAGTTTGTATACTCTCTTCTTTAAACAATGAAAGATGTGGACTTTTCCAAACCGCAACTTCAACTTCTTGACTATATGTAGGAATAGCAGAAACTACCAAACCGCACTGAAATTTTGGCAGCGGTAAATCAGGGACCGACAACACACTTCCTTTTTTCAAAATACTACCAATATTAGCTTTCGGATATGCAGACTTACTCCCCATAGTTGGTATAGCATCAAATCCTCCTACAGCAAATAAATATGCTATACTACCTTGAACAGGATTCTTAAATGACAATACTTGACCTTTATGAACGTTTATTGATCTCCACAAAGGTATTTTTATACCATCTATTTCAGCATGGAGATCTGCTCCACAAATTGCAATAGTATGCTTTGTTAAAACTTCTAAAGAAAGTCCCCCTAGAAACAATTCAATTGCCGCACAATTTGGCGAGTTCCCAATAATTTTATTACCTAATAAGAAAGCATGAGCATCCATAGGTCCAGCCACAGGCATTCCAAATGCACGATATCCTATTCTACCTCTATCCTGCAAAGAAGCATAAACAGCTTCTTTAAGAACCCGAAATAATTCCTTCATTAAACCATCTCCAAAGGCGCAACCTTAACATTTTTTGCTTCTAGTATTTTTCGAGTTTTTTGCACATTCTCCACTACATTCCTTCCATCACCATGAAAGCAAAGTGTATCAGCTTTTAATTCAATAATTTTTCCACTACAAGTCTCTACTTGTTTTTTCATCACTATGTTTTCCACTTGCTTCTCGATATCTTTAAAACGTGTAAGTACTGCATTTGGGTGACTTCGATGAACTAGACGACCAGTATCATCATATCTTCGATCAGCAAATGCCTCTCCAGCAGTTTTTAGACCAATATTATTTCCTTCCTCTAGCAATTGACTATTGCAAAGTCCGAAAAGAATAGCTTTCGGTGCAATATCAAATACCGCTTTGGCAATTGCTCTTGCAAAAGTTTCATCATTAGCAGATATATTATATAGCGCGCCATGTGGTTTTACATGTGAAAGCTCCACTTGATGAATATGACAAAATGCTTGTAATGCACCTATTTGATATACAATCATTTCATATACTTCTGCTCCGCTCATACTTATATCTCTTCTGCCAAATCCTTGTATATCGGGGAAGCCAGGATGTGCCCCTACGGATAGGTGATTCTCTTTAGCAGCCTTTACTGTTTTATTCATTACTGTAAAATCACCTGCATGAAATCCACAAGCAATATTTGCTGATGTAATTACTTTAAAAAGCGCTTGATCTTCTCCAACAATATAGTGACCAAAGCTTTCTCCAACATCTGCATTTATATCAATTCTCATATACCCACTTCCTCTATGAATCGGTGAATTGCACTCGCGTCATTTTTCATTTCCCACTCAATCTCTTGATATTCCTCATTACTAACTGACGAAAATTTCAGCAGATCACCCGCTTTTAGGAAAAAGGGATTTTCCCGTTTTAATGAAAATATTTCTAAAGGGGTTCTCCCTATAATATTCCATCCACCCGGTGATTCAATTGGATAAATACCAGTTTGGCTCCCTCCAATACCAACCATACCTTTTTGAACTTTTACTCTTGGCTTATCAAGTCTAGGGACAAACAATTTAGGATTTAAATCACCCAAGTATGGAAATCCGGGTAAAAAACCAATCATATATATAGTATATATTTTCTCTGAATGTAGATGGATGATTTCATCTTTTGATCGACCGATTAATTGCTCGATTCTTTCCATATCTTCACTATATGGCTCCTCATAACACACTGGAATAGTAATTTTTCTAGTTAGAGAACAAGTACTTTCCCTTTTATAATTTTTCCATTTTTCTAGAACATTTTCTATTTTTATAGTATCTAAGATGGATGACTTATTAAAAAATGCTGTAACAGTATGATAGCTAGGGACTACCTCTTCCAGGTAATGATTCCACTCGGAAACTAAAAAATCGGAAAAAGAATGAACAGATTGATAAACTTCAAAACTAATCACTTCTCCAAAACTAAATCGAAGCGTTCTCTCGCCTGTTCTCCACACATCAGGAATATTATTTTTCATATTCTTCTAATACTTCAATACATGTAATAATACTTTTCTTTAAGTCTTCGTGAGACCAGCTCGGAATTTTACCATGTTGGATTGCAAGTTCGTGAGAAGCAGGAATATGAATAAAACCCGAAAGCATTTTGCTATTCGTTATTTTTGTGTGGTGGAGACCTTCATACATCACATTGTTACATAAATAAGTTCCAGCACTATTTGAAATCTCTGCAGGTAGTCCATTTTCAATAAGCTTATTTACCATTTTACGAATTGGTAATGTAGATAAATATCCTGGTTCACCAGCATCTTGTATTATTTCATCTACTGGTTTATTCCCATCATTATCTACATCGCCATCCTTAAAATTAATGGCAATACGTTCCGGTGTTATTTTATATCTGCCTGCAGCTAATCCAAGCGAAATATGAACATCTGGTTGTATTTCTTCCAAAGATTTTATCAATTGTTTGCCGGAAGCTTTAAAATCTACCGACATTATTTTTCCTATAATTTGATATTCTCCAATGATTAAACCATCTAATTCCTCAACAATTTTCATTGTAGGATTAACAGTGTAATGTAAAAAAGGTTCGAATCCTGTTAACAGTAGTTTTTTCATCATTTCTCCTCCGCTTGTAAAATTATTGGACGTACTCGATATTTGCGTAAAGTTTCTTTAATAATTCGAGTCGGGCTATTTTTTAGGACATCTATAATTCCAATATTAAATAGATATTGAGACTCCATACAGCTTTCTAACACTTCGTCATACACAACTTCATCTGCTGCCTCGGAAATGATATCTGCAGCAACCCAATCCGGGTAACGAAGGATACTTACAGTAGGATATGAAGGAGTGACACTTTGTTGACGATAAAAATTTATTGTTGATGCTTCTTCGATTGGAAATACCTCTGGTAGCCAAGCATTTCCGTATTTGATAAAACGCTCTTTCCAATAAGCATTTTCTTCTGAAATAGATGTACCTTCAAATTTTTTACTAATCGCTTGCACGATAGCTTCTAAATTTCCAGCTAACACTTCTTCATTCATATCTTGTGAAATCCGACCAATACCATAAATTTTCGCACTCGGCAAAAAATATGAAACAGGAAATCTAGGAGGACTATTATATCCTGCAAAAGGCTGAATCCATTCATGTGATGGAATTCCATGATTGTCTACAACAATATCTGGAGCCCACTTTCTCATCACTTGCGGTAAAATATTTGCTTCTCCAAAAACAGTTTGTTGGTATTTAACATACGCAAACTCCAAACCAACTGCATTGTAACGAGCAGCATGGTGCTTCCATTCTGGATGCTCTATAATCATTTTAGAAAGTAAATAGTTTCCATCTATATTTGCTAAAGGAATAACAATAACATTCATTTCTTTTAAGTAGTTCGGATTATTAAACAGAGCCTTTACTAGTTTTAAAACTGCAGGAGTGCTAGACACTTCATTTGCATGATGACCTGCTTCTATAACAATTGTTTTTTTGAGTAGTGTTAATTTTAGAGCAGCATCAAACATTTCCTCCGATGGTAAATAGCATTCAATTACAGGAATATTTTTACCATAATAAGAGTGATCTGGATAAACTACATTTAGCTCTCTATTTTCTTGGATAAAATTACTTAATTCACAAGAAGACCAATCATGATCCACTCCATATAATTCTACCTTGCATGAAAAGTTTCCATTACTCGATTCAACAACTGCTGTTATTTCTCCGCAATTATTCTCGAAATATATTTCGGTTGTTCTGTAAGTCAAAGGGGTGTAATCAACCCACTCAAATACTTGTATTTGAGATTTCGGTTTTTCCCCTTCTTTAATATGCATGAAAGGATAAATCCCACCAGGTGCATCGAGTGAAATACCTAGTTTTCTTTTTCCCCATTCCGAAAAATAATCGAGAGTATTAAAATATAAATCTTCATAAAGTGCTTCCATTGAAGAAATACGCTCTTCATCTACAAATAGTTTTTCTTCTTGTTCACTCATCCAAACATCCAATACAATACGATCGAACAATGGTCTATTAACACCTTGGCCATCGTTTATTTCTTTTAGATTCTCTGTCATTCTAGGTAAGAACTCGTTCAAATAATAAAGGTAAAATCGCTCCCTGTCTGTAGGGATCAAGTGAGTTTCCACTGTATGATCAGTTTTATAAATACGAACTGCTCCAGTATTAGGATACGCAAATTTTCCTTCCTCTACATAAGGTATTCGTGTAATTGGAACATCTAAATCTCCTAGTTGAACTGTCGTTCCATCATTTTTTATTCCAAAAACAATAAATGTATGCTCTAAATGATCTTCTTTAAAAAAAGTAATATCATTTGCTTTTAAATGAGTATGTTTTTCCAGATAAGCATCGATAGGATACATTTCCTGAATCCAACGAATAGATAGCTCTAATCCCGCGTCGTTGTCTTCGTTCTTAGAATAGATTTTCACCCCAATAATATCTTCCGCAATAATTGGGATGATATCTTCACGAAACCATTGAAATCCAGTTTTATAAGCAGAGTAAACTTTTACATTTTTTAATTTTGGAAAAATCGCCCCAATATCTATTTTTAGTTGATTTCGGATATGTAAAGGCTCCGATATAAAAACTTCGATTTCATCTCCTTCTAATAACTCATAATTCTGTAAGAACTTTTGAACTAATTCTATTTCTGATTCGTCTTCCCACTCTTCTTGAAAGAGTAATTTAGAAGGTTTCTTCTCATCTAAGCGAATTTTCTGTTCCCAATTTCCAAACGTTCCTTTTTCACTCCAGTTTTTTTGTTTGTTCAACCACTTTAATGCTGATGCTACATCATTATTAGTTCCTTTCAAACTTAGCTTATTATCCTGTATAAGTTTTAGCTTTGTTTCATCGCTTGGATATATGCTTAATTCAATACTTGCAGAAGTATTATTTATTACTGGCAGCTTAATTTCTGTACAATATAATGCGGCTCTTGCAACAAAGTGACATAATTCAATAAAAGTTTCTCTAGATTTCATCTGAGGATGTATATCTATGTTTAAACTCAATGCCTGATATGGTGATGCTTCCACATCTGCTCCAAATCCGGAAAAACTCCAGATCTCTGATAAACTAAGAATAGATTTAACAACAGATTTCGGCTCTTCCATATTAATAGCATGGTCTACTCCCATTAATGAAAGCTCCGACAAAAGTTTCGAACAATCCTTCTCATTCACATAATGCACAGTTATGGTTCGATTCTCATAATCGATATAATTATATTCCTCGTTTTTGTTAAATATCATCTTAACTGATTGATGATTGTATTCAAAAAAATTATACGATAATGCAGATGTTTCATACCCCACTCGTGCAAAAAAATCCAATAATCCATCAGGGAATTCTGCTGGTAAATCTACAAATAGAGAAACACCATCGATTACATTATCTTGATTTTTGTCTACGAATATCCCATTTAAAGTCCAAATCTCTTGTAAATTTTTCAGATTCAGCACCCCTACATTTTCATATTTGGATCAAATCGATCACGCAACCAATCACCTAGTAAATTAAAACCTAAAACTGTAAACATAACCGCAACACCTGGGAATACAGCTGTCCACCAAGCAGTAGTTATATAATTTCTGCTATCTGCTAGCATTCCACCCCATGAAGGAATTGTTGGATCAACACCTAATCCTAGAAACGTTAAGGATGCCTCAAGTAAAATAAATTCCGCGATGTACATAGTCCCTAATACAAAAATGGAAGAAAGTACATTTGGTAAAATATGCTTTCGAATAAGCGTAAAGTTTGTTCCACCTATCGCTTTTGCAGCATGAATAAATTCTTGCTCTTTTAAAGCAATAACTTGACCACGAATAAGCCTCGCAAAACCTACCCAATACGTTAATCCTAAAATAATAATTATTTTCCAAATACCTGTTCCTAAAATACTCATCACCACTATTGCAAATAAGATAAAAGGGAATGCTAGCTGAATGTCCGCAACACGCATAATAAAATCGTCTAACCACTTACCAAAATACCCCGAAACTAATCCTAAAATTGTCCCAATAACTAGCGAAATTAATACTCCAAAAAAACCTACCATTAAAGAGATTCTTGCCCCGTATAAAATCCTAGTAAGTAAGTCTCTACCTAATTGATCCGCACCTAAAAAGAATATGGAATCTCCAGTAGAATCTGACCAAGAAGGAGGATTTAGCCTAGCACCTAAGCTCGCTTTGCCCGGATCGAATGCAGTTAACCATGGTGCAAAGATGGCACATCCAACGCTAATCGCAACTAATAAGATACCAATAAAACCGGCTGGATTTTTTTTGATAAATTTTGTAAATCTTTGCCAAACAGACTTTTTAGATTGGGCTAATGAGTCTTCATTTGAGATAACTACCATTAATGACTCCCCTTTCCAGTTTTAATACGTGGATCAATGATGGAATAACTTAAATCAACAATCAAATTAACAACAACCATTATTATAGCTAAAAAAATTACTCCACCTTGAATGACTGGATAATCACGTTGATTTATTGCATCAATAATTAGCCTTCCAACACCCGGCCATGCAAAAACTTGTTCCACAATGACGGTTCCACCGAGTAATGAGCCAAATTGTAAGCCTAGAAAAGTGATCGTTGGTAATAGTGCATTACGAAATGCATGCTTTATTACAACAGACCAAACACTTATTCCTTTTGATTTTGCGGTTGCTATATATTGTTGATTCATCACTTCTAGCATTGATGATCGTACTAATCTCGCTAATATACCTGACAAGATCATTCCAAGTGTAATAGATGGTAGAATTAAAGAAGAAAAACCATCGAACCCTGAAGATGGAAGCCATTGTAAGGTAACTGCAAATATTAAAATCAACATAATTCCTAACCAAAAGTTCGGAAAGGATATCCCTATTAAGGAGAAAATTCTACCAAATAAATCTATAGGTTTCCCTCTTTTTACAGCAGATATTATGCCCACTGGAAATGCTATAATAATTGCTACTACAATTCCTCCAAATGCCAAGGCTAATGTTGCACCAATCTTTTCAAATATTAAAGCTGTAACAGGCATCCCACTTCTGAAGGATTCTCCAAAATCAAGCGTTACTAGCCCTTTCAAAAATAATCCATACTGTATGTACAATGGCTTATCTAAACCTAAGTTTTTTGTTACCTCTTCAATTGCCTCTTTTGATGGTTCCCCAGCAGCAAACATTACTGAAACAGGGTCACCAGTTAAACGAATAGAAAAGAAAACAATAAGTGAGATGACAAACACAACTAAAATAGTATGGAGTAATCTTCGAACAACATAAGTTAACATATTTATTCCTCCTTCCCCTTTTAAAAGAAAGAGATAGTATGAGATGTTCATACTATCTCTTCCATATTTCTTTTATTCGACCGTTACTTCTTCAAAACGCATACGATCTTCATTTGGTGGTTGGAAGTTTTTCAGACGCTTATTGACTGCGTATAAATCTACAGCTTGATATAGATTTACTTCTGGTGCTAGCTCATAAAGTAATTCGGTTAATTGCATGAAAATTGCTTCACGTTCCTTTTGATCAACTGTTGCCCGTTGTGCTGCTAATAATTCTTCCACTTTTTCATCTTTAAAAGATGGGTTCCATTGCTCACCTTCGTGGTACATTAGATATGCGGTATTATCAAAGTCTAATGTCCAACCTCCCCATCCTTGTCGATACATATGTCCTGCATTTCCTTTTGGAATAAGGTCAGATGTTAATGTTGTTGCATCTACACTATTAATATTGACTTTCAATCCTACTTCTTCTAAATAGAACGAAACTGCTTGAGCAATTTCTTTAAAGTTTCCATCTGTACCCGGGATGAATAGATCTAGTGATGTTCCTTCTGCAACACCAGCATCTTTTAATAGCTCTTTAGCTTTTTCAGGATCATACGGGTATGGCTTTAAATTCGGATTATTACCGAATGACAACTCACTTTGGTAAGTACTAATTGGTTTTGCATATCCATTAAGGATTGTATTAATAATTTCTTCTTTATTGATAGCATAATTAATAGCTTGACGTACTTTCACGTCCCCAAGAGGTGCTTTTGCAGTATCAAATCTCAAAGAAAAAACAGTAGGAGTTCCCACTTCTTTAAGTTCTAAAAAGTCTGTACCTTTTACTGTTTCTGCTTGCGCTACTTCCACACGTTTCATTACATCAATTTTTCCAGTTTGCAATTCTGCCAAACGAGTTGAAGCTTCTGGAATAACTTTAAATGTAACTTTATCTAATTTTGGGAGTCCTTCTTTCCAATAGTTCTCATTCTTTTCAAGTACAACTTCTTGGTCCCGTTTATAACTAGTCATCTTAAATGGACCTGTTCCAACTGGGTTATTGTTAAAAAATTCGTCTCCTTTTTCTTCAATATACTTTGGCGGAACAATTACAGCACCATAGCCCGAAAGTTTTGTTAGCAATACTGGATCTGCACTATTCAAATGCATAGTTACTGTATATTCATCATTAACTTCCACTGATTTAATTGAAGTATAGTTTGAATACTGAGGACCCTTTTTCCCTTCATCACCTAATAATCGATCGAAAGTGTATTTAACTGCATCTGCATTAAATGGTTCACCATTTTGAAATTGTACTCCTTGACGAAGCGTGAAGACTATTGTCTTGTCATCTTTGTATTCCCATTTTTCTGCTAAGCCAGGTTTTAATTCTAAATCAAGTGTACGTTCTACTAGACCTTCAAATACGGAAGTTGCTACAGAGCTCCAATCTAGTAAAAATGTATCGATTGGATCCCAGCTTTGTGGATCACTTGAAATTCCAACTACTATCTCATTGCCACGACTTGATGCTGGATTTTTCCCAGAAGAAGATTTTGTTTCTCCCTCTGTCGATTTATTTCCTCCATTAGAACATGCCGCCAAAACTAACACTAATATCGCTAGAACTGCTACTAGCTTAGTATGTAAACTTTTTTTCATTTCCCCATCCTCCTATAGTTTTGTTTCGCTATCTAATAATCCGTATGGATACGGATTAGAGTAACCGATTTTTTTAGAAATACTTGCTGCTACATCCCAAAGTGGAACTAGAAAATGTTCGACTTTTTCTCTTGGTAATGAGGTAGAAAATCCAGCGATGCTTATTGAAAATTCAACTTCATTTAATCTATTAAAAATTGGCGCAGCAATAGATACTGTTCCTTCTTCTAATTCAGAATCACTATAGGCAAATCCATTTTCTCTAGTTTCACGAATAAAAGACCATACGTCTTCTATTCTTTTTGGTGTTTGACTTGCATAAAAATTCATCGGCTGTTTTAAGATTTCATTAATTTCTTCATCTGGCAAAAAAGTTAATAATATTCGCGTACAAGCCCCTGCGTAGAGTGGTGCTCTTCTTCCAGTTTTAGTATATAAACGAACAGGTCTTGTACTTTCCACTTTTTCTATATAAACGCCTTCATCTTTATCTCTTGAAACTAATTGAATTGCTTCATTAAATTTAGATTGAAGTAGTTTCATATAAGGTAGTGAAATATTACGAATCTCCAAATTACTTGAGACAATATTTCCTAGATACATAAGTTTTAGTCCTAAAGAGTAGGTATCTCCATCAACTAGCACTCCATTTTTCTCAACTTCTGACCTCTGTAAAAAACCGTAATCAACAAAATTTTTTAATAATCGATGAACAGTTGGTTTAGGAATTTGACTAAAGGTAGATATTTCATCTAGACGCCAAGAAGGTTTTTCTTCTGTAAACAAATCAAGTAATTGAAAGCCTTTTTCAATTGTTTTGCTCATAAATTCACCACATTTTTTGGTTGATGTAAGTGACAGGAAACAAAATGATTATTTTCTGTTTCTAGTAAAACTGGTTTGTCGGTTTTACATACTGCCATGCATGAAAAACATCTCGGATGAAAAGTACAGCCGTTCGGTGGATTCGCAGGACTCGGAACATCTCCCTTTAAAATAATTCTTTCCTTCTTTTGCAAAGGATGTGAGCTTGGAAGGGCAGAGAGTAATGCAGTAGAATATGGATGATTTGGGTTATCATATAAATCATCGCTATCCGCAATTTCGACCATTTTCCCTAAATACATAACTCCTATTCTGTCACAAAAATGTTTGATGACACTTAAATCATGTGAAATGAAAATATAAGTAAGCCCAAACTCTTTTTGTAAATCTCTCATTAAATTTAATACTTGTGATTGGATAGATACATCCAATGCAGATACTGGTTCATCTGCGATAATAAGCTTAGGCTTGGAAATTAAAGCCCTTGCAATTCCAATCCTTTGTCTTTGTCCACCAGAAAATTCATGAGGAAGGCGTTTTAATTGGTTCGCTGTTAACCCAACTTGATCTGCTACTTCCAATACTCTTTTTTCTCTTTCTTCTTTGCTTGTGACTCCGAAGTTAATGAGTGGTTCTTCAATAATGTCAAAAACTCTCATCCGTGGATTTAAAGATGCAAATGGATCTTGAAAAACGATTTGAATATCTTTTCTCATTAATCTCATTTTATTTTTATCAAGTGACGCAAGGTCTGTCCCTTCAAAAAAAACAGCACCCTCTGTTGGCTCTAATAATCTTAAAATCGTTCTACCAACTGTACTTTTTCCGCATCCCGATTCTCCTACTATTCCAAAGGTTTCTCCACGTCTCACTTCAAAAGAAATGTCATCAACTGCTTTCACTTGTTGGAGTGTTTTATTTCCGAATACTCCACCTTTAACAGGAAAGTATTTTTTTAAGTTTTCCACTTTTAATATTGCTTCTTCATTCTTCATTACGAATCACCTCAGAGGTTGTTTCTGAATCATATAGCCAACATTGAACACGAGTGTTATCTGATGTAGTAATAAGTGGTGGGTTTTGCGAACACTTATCATGTGCTTTACTACATCTTGGAGCGAAGCGGCAGCCTATCGGCATACTTCCTGGTGCAGGTACAACGCCAGGTATGGAAGATAAATATTCCTTTTGCTCTGAAATATTAGGTAGTGACTCCATTAATCCTTGAGTATAAGGATGTTTAGGAGAGTCAAATAAATTCACCACACTCGCTTCTTCTACTATTTCCCCTGCATACATCACAATTACACGATCACACATCTCAGAAACTACACCCAAATCATGAGTGATTAACACAATAGACATATTTAGTTTTTCTTGTAAACTTTTCATTAGTTCCAAAATTTGAGCTTGAATCGTAACATCAAGAGCTGTAGTTGGTTCATCTGCTATCAAAATTTCAGGATTGCAAGATAAAGCTATGGCAATCATAATACGTTGCCTCATTCCTCCTGATAACTGATGAGGATACTCATTTATTACTTGCTCTGGTCTTGGTATACCAACTAACTTCAGCATTTCTAACGCACGTACTTTAGCTACCTTCTTAGGAATGGATTCATGACTCAAAATCATTTCAACAATTTGACTTCCTATTGTATAAACTGGATTCAAAGAACTCATTGGTTCTTGGAATATCATAGATATCTTTTTTCCACGTATCTTTCGCCAATCCTTATTTTTAAATTGTTTAAAATGCGAGTTGCCCACTTGAACATCCCCATTTTGCCATTCTACTCCTGGTGGAAGCAATCCCATTAAGGATAGAGAAGTCATACTCTTTCCGCATCCAGATTCTCCAACAATCCCTAAAGTTTCAGCTTTATTTAACTGAAAGCTAATACCATTTACAATCGCAATATCTTTATCGTCATCTTTTATTCCAACTTGTAGATTCTTTACGTTCATTACTTCTGAAATCATTGAGTCACCCCTAATTGTTTCAATATATGGAACGCCATTTCATATTTTAATTCTTTTTTTCATTGTAATTAACATTCAGACTTATTGCAATAGTTTTTAAACTCATAAAATACTAATTAAATAAAGAAAAATCCAACGAATATATTATTCGCCGGATTTTTCTTTATTAATATAATAATTAAATAGTTTCTAAATTATGTGGTTGTATAAACTTTTCTAATCGATCTAACCCTTCTTCAAGTACTTCCATGGAGTAGGCATAGGAAATTCGAATATATCCTTCTCCATAAGGTGTAAATGTACTGCCTGGAACAACCGCTACTCCTCCTTCATGTAATAGTTTCGTAGCAAAATCAAAGGAATTCATGTTGAATCTTTTAATAGAAGGAAAAATATAAAACGCACCATTCGGCTTTTCGACAGGCAGTCCCATTGCAGTTAAACGTTTGTATACAAAGTCACGTCTTTTTATATATTCTACATTCATCTCGCTTGGTGTATCTTTTGAATTCCTTAACGCTTCAATCGCTGCATATTGGCCGGGTACAGAAGCACAAATGGTATTAAATGCATGTACTTTAACGACTTGTTCCATGACTTCTAATGGTCCCATTAAAAACCCTATGCGCCATCCAGTCATCGAGTGGGATTTGGATAAGCCATGTATATAAAATAGTTTATTTCTTAATTCTGGATAAGTTGCAAATGAAATATGTCTCCCAGAGAACGTGTTTTCACTATAAATTTCATCCGTTAAAATATATACATCTTTGTCTTTTAATAGGTTTACGAGTTCATCCACAGTTTCTTGCGTTAAAACGACACCAGTTGGATTAGAGGGATAATTGAAAAAAACTGCTTTTGTTTTTTCAGTAATAAGCGCTGCCAATTTTTCCGCAGATGGCTGAAAATTTGTTTCTGTCGTATCTAAATACACGATCTTTGCACCACAAAAATGAATGATTGGTTCATATCCTGAATAGCAAGGAGCAGGTAATATAACCTCGTCCCCTTCTTCTAATATTGTCCGAAAGACTGTATCAATTGCCTCACTTGCCCCATTTGTAATAACGATTTCATTTTGCGGATCATAGGAAAAACCATATTTATTAGTAAAAAAGGTGTTAACAGCTTCTCTTAGTTCAAGAATTCCAGCATTGTGTGAATACCCAGTTAAGTTTTGTTCTACTGCTTGTATGCCAGCATTTTTCACTGCTTGAGGCGTTGGAAAATCCGGCTGTCCAATTGTTAAATTAATCGCATTCGGAAAATGAATTAACTGATTAGAAAACTGACGTATACCTGGTACCTTTAACACTTTAGCACGTGGATTCAAATCTAGAGACATTTCGAGCCATCCTTCTTCCTCTATAAAAATATTATACTTTCAATGGATAATATACTGCTTACGCTTATAATATATAACAGAGATTGGCTTGTAAATGAGAATTACTAGAATAATGAAAAAATAAGGAACAGAAAAAATGGCTATACAACAAAGTTGAATGTTGTATAGCCATTTTTTATTGTTACATTTGATCAGTTTCTACACTTACTTGCCATTCAATACCAAATCTATCTTTTAGATTGCCATAACATTTGCTAAAAAATGTTTCTTGAAGCTCTGCACCAACTTTAGCGCCTACCTTAAGCGCTTCAAAAACAGATCTAATTTCATTTTCATTTGCACTAACGAATGCTAAGCTAACATTATTACCTTCAATAAAAGGAGATCCCGGAAAAACATCAGAAAACATTATGTTGCTTCCACCAATGTTAAGTCGAGTGTGCATTACTAAATCTTTTGCTTCCTCTGGTAATACGTAATCTGGACTTGAAGGCGCTTCACCGAAAGTCATAATTTGTGGTTTTTCTGTCTTAAAAACCTCTGCATAAAACTCTGCAGCATCGCGACAATTCCCATTAAAATTTAGATATACATTAACTGCCATTTGGAACACTCCTTTTTTTATCACATTATTCATTCAATAATGAATGTCAACAATATTGTACCATTTAACACTCAAAACATATCTCATTTTTAGGCATTTTTGTTCTATTATTTTTTGCCTAGTTACAATTAATGGCACTTCGAGACCAAATTCACGAAGTCGAGACCAATTTGGCCCAGGTCACAACCAAGTTTTGCAAAACCGAGACCAAGCGCTCCAAACCCGCAACCAAATATAGAAAACCGAGATCAATTTATTTTCAATAAGAGAGGCAGCGCCTTTTAAGTTCATCTTGGCTTCACTAATTCCTGAGTGCTTTGGACGAAACACCAGCTACACTTTTTTCGGTATTCTTGTGGCAGATGTTTGTCCGTCGCCCTCTTGGAATTTGTGAGGACATAATCCTTTTTGTTTGGATAATTAGGGAAGACATACTTTCCTACTCTTTTAAAAGCTTCCGAAGATAACATTTCGGAAGCTCCTCGCTTCTTTCTCGGCGAATGCTATTTATTTTTTTAGAGCCACTAATTATATCTGTGTTGCCTGCCTTAAAGGATTTCGCGAGGCAAAGTAATCTCAGGAGCATGTCTTTGTTTGCAGCGAAAAACAACCACTATTACAGGATCCATAATTACTACGTTTACTGAAACTATGTCCTCTTATTCTTAGCGATTGGATAAGTCTTCTTATAGGTACTACTCACTTAATGAATTGTAGTGAAAGGTGGCGACTCCAGACGGAGGCCAACAGGATGTTGGTCACGAAGGCGTTGCCACACGATGTGGCGCTCTTAGCCTTCGTTCCTCGGAGAAAGATGAGCCATCACAACGTACGCGTAGCGCCGGTGACGGTTCATCGCTCACCCCGCGAAACGCGTCTACCTGAAACGGAAATCTGCGGTATTATTTAATTCTTTCAAGTACTATGAACAACGGTTTTGCGGGACGATATTCCCATACTTTCATATCTTTCAAGAAAAGCGCAAGCGCCTATGTCTGACCCAACAGGAAAATGGGATGTAAATCAGCAAAGTTACCACATCTGTGGCAAAACAGACATGACAATCATCATGCATACCCAGGAGGATCTTTTTACATATGACCCCAATTGCCATGTGCTGTAGACTGGACAGTTACTTAGTAGAAATGTATATACTTTTATTTCAAAAAAACGAAGCTTTCCCACAAGTCAACTTGTTGAGAAAGCTCCGCAAAATCTATTAATATACTTTATCGCCATTAAAGATTGAATTTTTTACTACTACATAATCCACATTTCGGATTGCTTCTAATTTATTGCCACCAGCATATGAAATAGACGATTGTAGATCTTGTTCCATTTCTCTTAATGTATCTTCTAGCGTTCCTTTATACTCAACGAACATTTTTTTGCCTTCTACATTCTTCTTTTCACCTTTTTGGAATTCTGATGCAGAACCGAAGTATTCTTTAAATAGTTTCCCATCTTTTTCAACTGTCATTCCTGGTGATTCTTCGTGACCTGCAAATAAAGAACCGATCATAACCATTGATGCACCAAATCGCACAGATTTAGCTATATCACCATGCGTACGAATTCCTCCATCAGCGATTATAGGCTTACTTGCTGCTTTTGCGCACCAACGTAATGCAGCTAATTGCCAACCTCCAGTACCAAATCCAGTTTTAATCTTCGTAATACATACTTTACCGGGGCCAATACCAACTTTTGTTGCATCCGCACCAGCATTTTCTAATTCTCTCACCGCTTCTGGAGTTCCTACATTTCCAGCAATAACAAAACTTTTTGGCAAATACATTTTAATATGCTTAATCATCTCAATTACTGCATTGGAATGACCATGCGCTATATCAATCGTAATGAATTCAGGTATAAGTTGTTCTTCTGCTAATTGCTGTATAAATGTATATTCCTCTTCTTTGACCCCTACACTGATGGATGCAATCAATCCACGAGATTGCATATCTTTGATAAAAGATACTCTCTTCCCTGGTTCAAAACGATGCATAATATAAAAATATCCATTTTCAGCTAAATAATTAGCAATTTTATCATCTATAATTGTTTGCATATTTGCAGGTACTACTGGCAGTTTAAATGTATGCCCACCTAAAGTAACAGTTGCATCACATTCAGAACGGCTATTTACGACACATTTTGCCGGAATTAATTGAATATCTTCATAATCAAATACATTTTCCATCAATAACACTCCTAAAAACGAATATTAAAACCAAAGTCGAACGAAATGTTCGTCCCTTGCATAATTTACAGCATTTTCATGAACATGTCAAAGGTTTTAGATAAGAATATCAAGATTTCATATCGTTTTATCATGCAATTTATGTGTATGAGCATGATAACAAAGCATTTTTCTAAGTGGAAGGTGTAATAATAACAGCAAATTGATTAATCCATGAAAATCACCTAATTTACTGATGTTTGATTGCTCTCTATCCAAATTTGTCAGCATAAAATGTGTAACATAATTTTAACCAAAAATATACAAATCATAAAAATGCTATCATAAATCACAAACTAGCATATAGTATGTTGATGTTATTTATTCAACATGAGTAAGCACTCAGTAATGTCTACTCAACATATATATTTCAATCCATTTTATCCGTTCACTTAACTCGAGTATCGCTTGCATCATTTGAAGCTGTTCTTTCTTGTTCACTATTGTATGCATTTTCATTTTTTCTACTGATTCTTCTACCTTTAATAAACTTTCTCCCATTTCTTCTACAAAGTGCTCTATTTTCATATACAATTCCCCCAATCGTTTATATGTATTATTCTAAAGTCTATCTAAGTTAACTCAACTGTCAGAATTTATCGTAATTTAGCATAATTGGTTTTTGAAAAGTAATTGTTATCCAAAATTCATTTTTAGTTCTTTTTCTTACCCCAAAATTTTATTTTGGCTTTCTAGTTTTTCAATATATAAGTAGTTAAGGAGTTGATCTTTGTGCATCCAAATCCTGTCGATCCAGAAGAAATGGCCATGAGACAAGATTTAGACTTAATTGCTTCCCTTAATATGATTGGAGAAGGAGGTCCTGTCCCAATCGTTGATGACGAACAAGAAGAAGTGAAAAAATCCACAGAAGCCGAAAAGAACAATCCTGCCGTTCAATAGAAGTTGGGACAAAACTCTCCACAAAAATAAATAGCCCCGAAAATTTTACGACCAGTAAAGTTTTCGGGGCTTCTATTGAAATTTACCTGTAGTTGTTTTCCGTTACGGCGAACGCCTTCCGGGGGCACGGCTTCAATCTCCTCGTCGCTTTGCTCCTGCGGGGCTTTCAGCTCGCGCTGTTCCCCCAGGAGTCGCCGCCTTCACTTCAAACAACTAGAATAGAAAGGCTTCTAACATAAAAATCTGATTGAAAAGTCAAATCAAATGTATAACGAGCTTCTTCAAAATGAAATCACTCCAGATAAACTTGCGGAAATATATGCTAAGAGGGTAATCTCTTGACGATGTATTTCCAAAAATGAAGTAAAAACGTGAAATCGAGTTACCGATTTCACGTTTTTTTAATTTATAGACTAGTTATGTCCCAGCCTTTTTTTTGTTAAGCAAGTGGCATACATTTGTACTGATAAGCATTAAATCAGTTAGAGGAAGCTTACCATTGGCATTTGAAAATCGAGTGGTAGGTTTTGGAAAACTAATTCAATATCTCCCAAGTACGAAACTGTTTAATATATTGTATTCCGCCGAATATTGTGATAAATTGAATTGTATCTTTAATTGAAGTTTTTACTTCATTTTAATATAAATATAACGGAGTCCCTTCACAAAGGAATGAATATATTGAAATTACAGGAACTAATACGAGAGCATTATACCTCCATGTCTAAAAGTCAGAAAAAATTAGCGAACTATGTATTTGATCATCCGAAAGACATTGCCCTTTGCTCCGCAGCAGAACTCGGTTCGAAAATCGGAATTAGTGAATCAACTGTTATTCGATTTACATATACACTTGGTTTCTCTGGATATATGGAACTTCAGAAGCTTATTCGAGAACATTTTTTTTCACATGAAAGCAGTATCACCACCTATCAGCAGTCAAAACTTTCACTTCACAAAGACAGCAATTTTTATAAACAAGTTATGGAAAAAGACCGTCAATCCATTCTTCACACGATGAACCAAATAGATGAAACTGCCTATTATAAAGCAATTACAAAACTTTCTAAGGCAAATTCCGTGTATGTTCTTGGCCTTAGAACCTCATATTCTGCAGCGAACTGGCTTTCCTTTTCCTTAGGATTGGTGAAAGAAAATGTCCATTTTATGAGACCAGAAACAGAAGATGTAATTCGAACAATTACCCGAATGAATTCTAATTCGGTCGTGATTATTATTTCCTTTCATCGTTATTTAAAAGAAACAATTCATTTTGCTCAGCTTATACGAAAACAAAAAGCGTTTATTATAGGAATAACGGATTCACCTTTAGCTCCTATACATATACATAGTGATGTTTTATTTCCAATTTATTCAACAAGCAAATCTACTCTTGATGCAGTTTCTCCCCTATTCTCGTTTATGAATGCTATCGTAGCTGGTTTAATCGTAGAACATAAAGATGATTTCAATAAAAATCAGGAATTGTATAAAAGTATTCCAAGTAACTTTTTATTTGATGAGGAAGGAGAAGCAACATGAAAAATGCATTATCAGAAATAAAACCGATTGTGGAGGTCGTTTTTGAACATCTCCATAGTCATCCAGAAATAAGCTGGAATGAAATTGAAACAACCAAATATATGAAAGAATTGTTAGTTAGTGAAGGATTTAATGTAACTACTTTTGAGGACATTACTGGACTTGTCGTTACAATTGGAAGTGGGAAACCATGCGTGGGGCTTCGTACGGATATGGATGCACTTTGGCAAGAAGTTGATGGTGAATTTAAAGCAAATCATTCTTGTGGACATGATGCTCATATGACAATGGCAATCGGCACCCTGCTATTGTTAAAGAGACTTGGTGTTCCGCAAAAAGGTACATTGAAAGTATTGTTTCAACCTGCGGAAGAAAAAGGGCAAGGTGCACTTTCATTCGTAGAAAAAGGTTTAGTAGATGATATTGACTACTTATATGGAGTTCATCTTCGCCCAATTCAAGAATTAAGAAATGGATATTGCTCTCCTGCTATTATTCATGGTGCAGGAAAACTAGTGAGTGGGAAAATTCACGGGGTGGAAGCGCACGGTGCAAGACCACATCTTGGAGTAAATGCTATCGAAGTTGGTGCACAAATAGTGCAAGCAATTCAAGCAATCTATTTGGATCCTATAATGTCTTATTCAGCTAAACTCACAAGATTTCTTGCTGGAGGAGAATCAGCTAATATTATTCCAGGAAATGCAGAGTTTAGTATAGACGTCCGAGCACAATCGAATGCTGCTATGAGTGAGTTAATCGGTAAAGTAGAGCATGCTATCCAATCTGTTGCATTTTTAAATAATATTACAATTGATTTTCATATTGAAACGGAAATTGTTGCTGCGCAGGTAGATCCTACAGCAGTTAAATTCATGAAAGAGGCTATAATAGAGACTATCGGAAAAGATCATTACATCCCTCCTATTATTACTCCTGGAGGGGAGGATTTTCATTTTTACACATTAAAAAGACCTGCTATTAAAGCTACCATGCTTGGACTAGGTTGCGATTTAGCTCCAGGATTACATCATCCAGATATGACATTTAAACATGAAAGTATATTAACTGGTATTGAAATTCTTGCCCATACCGTAATGGATACTTTTCAAAGAGGTGAAACAGTTGAATGATACAATAACTATTCGAATATTGAAAACAACGGAAGATATGCGTCTTGTCCAACAATTAGAAGAAACAGTTTGGGGAATGGGATCTATTCCGATTCATCAAACACTTACAGCGGTGAAGAATGGCGGACTTATTATTGGTGCGTTCGACGAGGAAAAATTAGTTGGATTCTCATATGGCTTTGCAGGATTTAAAAATAAAGAAGTGTATTTATGCTCGCATATGTTAGGTATTCATCCTGAATATCAGTTACGCGGAATTGGAAAAAAATTAAAAGATATGCAGCTTATTATCGCAAAAGAGATGGGATACAATCTTATTACATGGACTTTTGATCCGCTAGAGAGTAGGAATGCATATTTAAACGTATCCAAGCTATATGGTATTGTTGACACGTATATTGAAAATTGTTATGGAGAAATGGAAGGCGGTCTAAATGCTGGCCTGCCAACAGACCGTTTACAAATTGAATGGCGGATAAATAGTGAACGAGTAGAGAATAAATGGATGCCAGAGGGTCCCAATTATGAACAACCCTTTCAGATCACTATTTCGGAACATAATTATCCCATATTGATTGAACCTTATATATTTGAACCAACACAAGAAGGATATGAATTACCAATCCCCAGGAACATTCAAGACATAAAAACGGTAGATCCTGAACTTGCATTAAACTGGCGTTTGCAGACAAGAAAGATTATGAAGCAACTATTTATTAAAGAATATGCTTTAGTAGCTGTTCGAAAAACAGATGAGTCTGTAAACTATTATCAATTTGTAAAAAAATCAACGATACCATTACATCTAAAGGGGTAATTACATGATTATTAAAGAGATTAATATTCGTAAAATGAACATGACAATGAAATCACCTTTTTCGACTAGCTTTGGAACTTTTCAAGATAAAGAATTTCTTTTATTAGAAGCTACAGACGAACTTGGAAACACTGGTTGGGGTGAATCAACTGCATTCCACTCTCCGTGGTATAACGAAGAAACACTTGAAACTAACTTGCATATGATTAGAGATTTTTTAATTCCACTCGTATTAGATAAAGAGTTCAAACATCCGGACGAAGTAAGTGACTTATTTGCTCCTCTTCGCAAAAATAATATGGCGAAAGCAGCTGTCGAAGGTGCTATCTGGGACTTATTTGCAAAACGAAATAAGTTAACGCTTGCGAAAGCCCTTGGTGGTACAGCAGATAAAATTGAGGTTGGAATTAGTATTGGAATTCAAAAAAATACTGCTGATTTAATAGAATTAGTACGTGGCTACGTAGCAGAAGGCTATAAACGAATGAAAGTAAAAATTAAACCTGGCCATGACGTGGAAGTTATTCGTGCACTACGTGAAGCTTTCCCAGATGTTCCGCTTATGGCGGATGCAAATTCAGCTTATACATTAGACGATATTGAATTGTTAAAACAGCTGGATGAATTTAATCTAACGATGATCGAGCAACCGCTTGCTTCAGATGATATTATCGATCATGCAAAACTGCAAAAAGAATTAAAAACGCCGATTTGTTTAGATGAAAGTATTCATTCATTAGAAGATACTCGCAAAGCAGTTGAACTTGGAAGTACCAAAATTATTAATATTAAAATTGGTCGAGTTGGTGGCTTAACAGAATCAAAAAAAATACATGATTACTGCATGGAAAACGGTATTCCAGTATGGTGTGGAGGAATGCTTGAATCTGGAATAGGACGTGCCCATAATGTAGCACTTACCACATTACCTAACTTTATTTTACCAGGTGATACAGCAAGCTCTTCACGTTATTGGGAAGAAGATGTGATAACACCAGAAGTAGTTGCAGAAGATGGCTATATTACCGTTCCAATAGGATATGGAATTGGATATGAGCCAAATAAAGAAGCGATGGATCGTTATACAGTCGAACAATTTCATTATAAGGCATGACATGAAAATACCTAACGCCTATCTCTCTATATGAGCTAGGCGCTCTAACTAATGAATTTTCAGAATATACAATCTTTTTTAAAAAAGGGGTTATGCATAGTGAAAAAAAGTTTTCAAATCGGTTCTGCTTTTATTGGAATTATTGTAGGGGCAGGATTTGCTTCTGGACAAGAAATTTTACAATTCTTTTCAAGCTTTGGTTACATAGGAATTGCAGGTTCCATTCTAGCCGCTATATTGTTTGCTTTTCTTGGAATGAATTTAGCACAATTGGGAAGTCGTCTACAAACTACTTCTCATAAAGATGTAATTTATCATATTTGCGGTAGAAATCTAGGTGTCTTTGTAGATATTATTATCACTTTTTTCTTATTTGGAGTAACTGTAGTTATGTTCTCTGGGGCAGGAGCAATTTTTGAAGAACAATTTGGATTACCAGCTATTGTAGGAAGTCTTTTTATGACAGCTATTACAATAGCATCCGTTACGTTGAATATCCAAAAAATTATTGGACTAATTAGTGCAGTTACTCCGTTCTTGTTGGTAATGGTTATTTTAATTGCCGGTTATTCTTTACTCCATTTCGACCCTTCTGCTATTAATATGGATGCGGCCGTTGCAAAAGCTTCTCCAGCTGCTTCAAATTGGATGTTGGGAGCATTATTATATGTTTCTTATAATATTGCAGCCGGTGTATCGATGATTACCGTTATCGGTGGAACAGTAAAAAATCAAAAAGTAGCCGGCTTGGGTGGAATTATCGGTGGACTTGGATTGGGGCTATTAATTTTATTAATAAATATTTCAATGTTAACACAAATAGACACTATTTCTGGAGTGGCAATGCCAATGATTACGTTAGCAAATGAAATACACCCAGTTATTGGATTTATCATGGCACTTGTTCTTATAGGTATGATTTACAACACTGCGGTTGCCATGCTCTATGCGTTTTCTGCTCGTGTTGTAAAACCTGAAAAGTCTTCTTTTAAATCATTTACAATTTTGTTTGGGATTATAGCGTTTATCGCTAGTTTCGTAGGGTTTGTTAAACTTGTAGGAACTGTTTATCCTGTCACAGGCTATTTAGGATTTCTATTAATTGCTGCAATTATTGTATCTTGGATCCTGTATAAAAGAAGATCTTCAAAGGTTTATGTGTAGGAGAAATTGTAGAAATACCCTTTACTATACTATTTCCCAGGAAATCAAGGTAAATCTGCTAATCTTCTAATAAAAAGAGTCCTTTCACTAAAAATAGCGAAAGGACTCTTTTTAAATTACTTTTTAACGTCTACAATACGACCTTCTATTTCATTCTTAACAGTTTTCATAGATTGAAGTTGCTCTTGAAGATTTTCCCAATCTGAAAGCCCTAGGTCTGTTACACGGCCTTCTGCATAAGCTTTGGCGAATACATCGTAACCGTCTCCACCTTTTGCAGTAAATGCGTTTGTTGCAACAACATATTTTTCAGCATCTTTGATGTCTACAAATGTTCCATCAGCAGCTTTGATTTTAATGGATACTACGCGTTGACCTTCTGGTTTAGAAGAATCGAATTCTACTTTTGCTCCAGAAACGTGTAAGAAACCACCATTTTCTTTTGGATAGGATTTAAAGCTAATTTCAAATGCAGCTTTTAGTTCAGCACCTGTTACTTCCATTGTTGCTAATGTATTACCAAATGGAAGAACTGTAATAACCTCACCTACGGTAATTGGACCAGCATTAATTTCTGAACGAATTCCTCCGCCGTTTTGAAGAGCCATTACTACTTTACTATTATATGTTTTAGCTTTTGCTAGCATGCCGTCTGTAATAATATTACCTAGAGCTGTTTCATTTTTACGTACGCTTGGGTCCGTATCGACTTTTACTCGAGGATTTGTAAGTTCGTCCTCTGCAGTAACACCAATTTCTTTCCCTTTAATTTCTTTAATTTTATCCGAGTATTTCTTTAGTAATTCAGCCGCAGCTGGATCCTCTTTTTGATCTTTTATTGGAATTAATTTTCCATCATAACCTGTAATCTTACCTTTTCTATCAAAGTTCACATCTAAAGTTCCTAAAAAATCACTGTATTGGTAAGCTTGAACAATAACAGTTGGATCTTTCTTTGCTCCATTTTTATCTTTATCTACTACAACTGGCTTATCCAATTGAGTATGGCTATGTCCACCAACGATTACATCTATTCCAGTTACAGCAGCTGCTAATAATAAATCATTATCATATTCGGCGCTATCATCAAAACCGATATGAGTAACAGCAATGACTTTATTAACACCTTGCTTCTCAAACTCATCTACCATTTTTTGTGCAGCTTTAATATAATCCGTAAATGTAACATCTTTAGGACTTGAAATATCAGCAGTTTCAGCAGTAGTTAGTCCAAATAGTCCAATTTTCTGACCATCTACTTCTTTAATAATACCGCTATAAATTTGTCCATCTTTAGGATCTGAAGATACATTTACATTAAACAAACCTTTAAGATTTACATCTTTTGAGAAATCAACATTTGAACTTACAAATGGGAATTTCGATTTTTCGATGAACTGTTTAAGCGCTAAATGGCCTTCAGGACTTGAGCCAAGATCAAATTCATGGTTACCAAATGTCATTACATCATAATCCATTAAATTCATCAATTCTACATCTGCTTGTCCTTTAAATTCATTAAAGTATAAAGTACCAGAGAATACGTCACCAGCATCGATTAATAAAGCGGATGGTTTTACAGCTCTTACTTCTTTAATTGCTGTTAGACGTTTTGGAGCTTGATCCGTATGTGCATGTGTGTCATTAAGGTGCATTAATGATAAAGTAAAGCCTACATCTACTTTATCTGAGATTGCTTGAACTTGTTTTAAAAGCTCTTTTACTGCTGGTAGAGTTTTTTCGCTTGGAAGTCTATCTAGTAATGGTTGAATAGAATCTACTACTTTTATAGCTTCTTCTTTTTTGCCAGCATTAAATAATGCTTCTGCTTGATTGACTTTCATATAAATAGTAACTGGAACCATTAATGCATCTCTTTTTAGATTTGCAGGATCTTTGTATTGTTTTAATAATAGATCACGAGCATCTTTACCTGTAAAACGATATAAAATAGCTGTTCTTGTCTTAAGTTGAGCTGATAGCTTGTGATATTCTTTTTCTATTTTTACCCAGTCTTTATTTGTCTCTGCTTTTTGAATTTCTTTCATGATAGGATCTAAATATTTGTCTGCATAGTTGTATGCATCAATATAAGGGATTAAACCTTTTGTAACTCTTTCATAATACAATTCATCTAAATTTTTTAGCAAAGTATCTTTGTTTTTTGCATCCGATTTTACAATAGCATCTTTAGCTTTTTGATAGTTTGCTTTGGCTTTATTTAGAGTTGCATATAAACTCGAACTTGTAGCAAGTTTTCCGGCTTGTGCTGGAACAACATAAGAATAAGAAGCATTTTTGATATCTTTTCTTGCTTCGTCTACTACATTTTGTAGAGAACTATTTGCGAAAGAAATACTTGATGCTGAGAACAATGATGTTGCAATCACTGCAGCCACTGCCGACTTCTTCATTTTACTATTTTTCATAATTTACCCCCTAAATAATGGTTATGAAGTAATTAATTTTATTATTAACTACCCACTATTCCTAGACTAAACTAAATTCTCATCTATCACAAGTGAAATTTCTGATAATTTGTTGTTTAATGACTGTAAATATGTTGTTCTAATATGACAGGTTTTTACAGAAAACCTTCTCTTCATTTAAAAGTTAGTTTTATAGGACAAATTCAATTTTAACAAATGATTGTCCATGTCTCTTTGTGGTATAATAAGGTATCAAAAAAGAGATGGGAGCCTCACAATGTTAAAAGATATTTTTATGACTTTATCAGAAAACCAACTATTAAATGGTGCAGCAAAAAGATATGGTTTAAAAATGGGTGCACAACATGTAGTAGCTGGTACTAATATTGAAGAAACAATTGAAAGTATTAAGAAACTGAATGCAGTAGGTATTTCATGTACAGTGGATAATTTGGGAGAATTTGTTTTCGAAAAAGAAGAAGCTTTGGAAGCAAAAGCTCAAATTATTGCAGTTATCGAAGCAATTGAAGAAAACCAAGTAGATGCTCATATTTCATTAAAGCCATCACAACTAGGTCTAGATATTGACTATGATTTTGCTTTAGAAAACTTAAAAGAAATTGTAGCAATTGCACATAAATATGGTACATTCATCAATATTGATATGGAATCACACAAGCATTTACAACCTTCTTTCGATATTTTGGACGAACTTTCGAAAGACTATGATAATGTTGGAACTGTAATTCAAGCTTATTTCTATCGTGCTGCGGAAGATATTCAAAAGTATAAAAACTTTCGACTTCGTATCGTAAAAGGTGCTTATAAAGAACCAATAGAATATGCATACCAGACAAAAGAAGAAATTGATAAAAACTATATCGAGTTAATCGAATGGCATTTACTAAACGGTAAATTTACATCTATCGCAACACATGATCACAATGTTATTAACCATATTAAGCAATTTATTAAAGATAATAATATTCCAAATGACAAATTTGAATTCCAAATGCTTTATGGCTTCCGTACAGATATGCAACATCAACTTGCAAAAGAAGGTTATAACTTCTGCACATACGTGCCATTCGGTAAAGATTGGTACGGTTATTTCATGCGTCGTCTAGCAGAACGTCCACAAAACTTGAACCTTGTAGTAAAACAAGTTTTCAACAAAAACACAAACACTCTTCTTGGAATTGCTGCTGGGGCATTCGCCCTTGGTAGAATAACAAAAAGAAACAAAAACAAACGCTAATTTAGAAACACTGCACAGCCATTAAACACTAATGGCCGCGCAGTGTTTTTTTAATGCCGAGAATGTTACAAGAGTGTTTCAAGTGTATTTCAGTTGTGCTTCAAGTGCCAGGCACCAGTAACAAACTTGAAACACACCAACGTAGTAAGGGGACATAAAAAAAACACCTTATTCTACGGGGAATGGTAGAATAAGGTGTTTATACTTCTCTTCCTTGTAATCGCTCAAGGGTTTTGTTTTTATTTGGATTACCGTAAATAATCCTTCTACTTCTATACTTCGTTTAAGTTGTTACAGTTTTAATCGCTCTTTGATTGTTTCCCCAAATATAATTCTGAAGTTTTCTGAACTTACTTCCTTCTAAGCTCGTTCATCAACTTTGTATAATATTTATTTGTTAATGTAATAATAAAACAGTTAAATTAGAATACCCATAGAGTTTTATTAGAATTTGATGAGAGTTTTTATTCCCATGTAACGGAAAGTATTTTGCCTGAAATAGCATGTACTTGAATTGTAGCTTTATTTTGCTTGGTTTTGGAAACTTCTTTAGAATCACTCTCTGGTAAGGAAGCTTTCATAACGATTAAGTAATAACCACCTTCATTTGTTTTAACAAATGAACTATTTTCCACTGTACCTTTGACCTGTTGTTGAGCAGTTTTCGTTGCTTGTTCTTCTGTAATTAGAATAGTTGCTGTTTTTTCGTTTTTTGTTTCAGTATCTGTTTTCTTTGCATCGGATTGAATTGTTAACGTTTTGGCAGGTGATGTTTGCGGTTCTTCTACTTTTACTTCAGCGGTTTTGGATGTTTCGATTTGTGTAGATTCTTCCTTAACAGGTTCTATTTTAACAGTTTCTGCTTTTGCAACTTCACCCTTTGCCACTTCTTCTTTTGGCTTTTCCTCTTTCGTTTTATCCGTTTTTGTTTCTTCTGCCTTAGATTGTTCTAATTTTAAAACATCTTTAATAGCAAATTTTATAATTTCTTTAATTTGCTTTTCTTCCTTTTCTTCAGTTGGTTTCTCTTCCACTTTTAATTGTGTAGATTTTAATCCTTTTGGAGAAATAGGAATAGTTGATTTTGATGTTTTAGTTGTTTCTAAGTCTGTTCTTGAGTTTTTTTGTTTTTCAGTAATAATAATTTTCGCAGGAGGTTTTACAATATCTACAATACCTGAGGTGTTAACTTCATCACTAGTTTCCAATAATGGTATTTCCGAAATTTCAAGTGTAGTCTCATCGTCAACCTTTGCCGATTTTTCTGTTACACCATTTGGTTTATCGTTGACAAATTCATCTGTCTGTTCAAGTGAATATACATCTCCAGTGACTGGATTCATTTCTACTAAATAAAATACACCACTTTTAGTAATAACTGCCTTGTAAACATCATGTTTCATCGTTACACCAGCAACTTCGGCATCATACATTTGCTCGAGGTGGGAGCGAACTTCATTTTCAGATATCGACTGAGTATTATGTGTTATATTCAATGCAATTCCAATTCCCAATGCAACGATTATTACAATAAAAATTGAAAGAATTCCTTTTTGTTTGAAAAGTTTCATTCACGCTTTCCCTCCTCCAAAACATCATACTTCACGAACATTAAAAATCGCTGAGAATTTGATTTTTTGGAATAAAAATGTGGATGGTTGTGCCAAACCCCACTACACTTTCAATTGAGAGCTCTACAGATATTCTATTTGCTATATCTTTTGCTATTGCCATTCCAAGACCAGTACCGCCTGTTTTTCTATTTCTATCTTCATCTACTCGATAGAAACGATCATAAATATGTTCTAAATCTTTTTTAGGTATTCCATTACCATAATCCATAATAGATATTTTTGTTCCTTTTTCATTTTCTAAAACGGTCGCTTTAATTTCTTTGTCACTGTATTTTCGAGCGTTATCCAATACGATGAAAAGTAATTGTCTTAATTGTTCTAAATCCGTTTTTGCAAGGATGGGGCCTTCTCCTTTTAATAAGAACTTTCTATTATATGCAGTGCGCATTGATTGCAAAGTAGTTTCCACCAGTTCAAATACATCCACCTGCTCAGTGGTTCGAAAAGATTGTTCATTACTCTTAGCTAATAGGAGCATCTGTGAAATCATTTCTTTCATTCTACTTGTTTCGCTAATAATTGCTTGAACAGATTCTTTAGCCACTTCTGTATTACTAAAACCATGTCGAGAAAGTAACTTCGCATAACTTTCGATAACAGTTAATGGTGTTTTTAATTCGTGGGATGCATCCGAAACAAATTGTTCTTGTTTGTTATAGTTTTGTTCCAGTTTCTCCATCATTTCATTAAATGCAATTCCCATTTGCGTCATTTCATCTTTTCTTTTTCCTAGCACGTTTATTTTTTTGTATTTCCCGGACAGTCGACTTTGAGACATTGTATTTATTAACTTTTTAATTGGTCCAGTTATGATTTTGCCAAGCATGATACTAGATATTAACATAAGGAACATTCCAATTAATGTAACCCCAACTAAAATAAGTCTGAGGAAATCTAGATTTTTGTCCACCTCAACAAGTAGTTTCATTGTCTCCACTTCATTAACTTCTCCGTCAGCCCAAATGACAGGTTTACTTATTGATAATATAGGCATCCCTTGAATAGTTCCGATTGAATACCGCTCATCCTCTTTAAACTTTGGCTGATAATCATTCACATCTTCAATCGATTGAACAAACAATTTCATTTCTCCATTACTATTATTAACACGAATAGCGCCTTTAGAAGGAATATAAGTCCTTAGTATGGTAGCAGCATCATCTTCTATATCCATTTTACTTAATGCCTTAATTAACTCATCAGCTTCATTATTTAGCTGGTTATACTCTGTATCATATGCCATTTTTTCAAAAATAAAATAAACACCAATATTCATCAAACTTAAAATAAGAAAAGAAAGAAATGTTGAAAAAAGGTGAATCTTCGTTTTAAGCTTCATTCCTCTGCTCCTTCAAAACATAACCAACCCCTCGGATAGTTTGTATAAGAGAAGTTTTCTGATTTTCTTCAATTTTTTTCCGAACATATCGTATGTATACATCCACTACATTTGTATCTCCATAATAATCAAATCCCCAAACAGCATCTAAAAGCTGTTCCCTTGTTAAAACCTGATTAGGGTGTTTCATCAAGTAAAGCAATAAATCATACTCGCGTGGAGTCAAATTAATAGATTGTCCATCTCTACTAATTTCACGTGTTTGCTCATTTAGCATAAGGGATTCAAAAATATGCACCTTTTCATCCTTCTTGACAAGAGTTGGAGTGGATTTAGTAAACCGAATAGAAGTACGAACACGTGCGAGAAGCTCCTCAATTTCAAATGGTTTCGTCACATAATCATTCGCGCCAAGATCAAGCCCTGTTACCTTATCTTCTAAATCACTTTTCGCAGTCAACAAAATAACAGGCGTATCAGATTCTGTCGCCCTAATTCTTCTTAAAACATCCAGTCCATTAAGACCAGGCAGCATCAGATCCAATAATATCAAATCCCACTTCTTTTCCCGGTATTTAATGAGGCCGTCTGTACCGGTGTATGCAATTTCCACACCGTATCCTTCGAACTCCAGCTCCAGTTGCAAAACGCGAGCAATATTCTCCTCATCTTCAATTATTAAAACCTGCTCCTTCATCCGAATCCCCCTCTTTTCTCCTATTCTATCACACTAACAACGACTTGCTTATATCGAAAAGAAGTCGCAACTTGTGATTGAAAAGAATGGTTATCAGCCGTTCTAGGAGATTCTCGGAGTTCCTTCTGAGTCTGAGTTTCTCAGAGAATCTCACACTCAGAAGCCCTCGATATTGTTACATTATTATTACTGGTGCCTGGCACCAGTAACAATAATGTAACAATTGGACTTTTTGTTGGTTTGAAAATTTTTGAATATCAAAAATTTTATTTTGAGTATTTTTTAGGGAGTAAAATTGTGTTTTGGAGCGTAATTGATCATCAAAAGTAAATTTTCTTAGGAAAATGCAAATTGTGACAATTGTGCTATTTTTAGTTTTGTTATATGGTGAATGAAATATGTTGGAGGTGTAGTTTAATTGGGAAGAATGAGAAGGATTTGGCAGCCTGAAATTTTTTATCATGTAACAATGAGAGGTAATAACCGCCAAAATATATTTTTAAATGATGGTGATTTTGCTTTGTTTTTCCGTGCGCTTCATTATACTTTTTCAAAGCATTCTTTTACTATGATTGCTTACTGCATAATGAATAATCATTATCACCTTTTACTTCGCTCACCAGAAATTCCGTTGTCAAATATAATGGCATTAGTGAACAAAAGATATTCAGAGTATTTTAAAAGAAAATATAATTATTATGGACAACTTTATGAGACACGCTATTTTGCCAGCATGGTGTCAGACCCAATTAGTCTCCTTAATGTGAGTAGTTATATTCATCAAAATCCAATCAACACTTCTAGATTCATAGCCGATAAAATGGAGAACTACAGTTTTAGTTCTTTTCCATATTACTTTCATCAAATTAAATCACCACATCCATTCCTGGATACAAATTTGCTTCCTTCTATCATTGAGACTTATCCTGAAATAAAAGAAAAGGATTACTGCACTTACTGCCAAAACTACCGTATGCAAACAGAAGAAGAATGGTCCTCCCATTGTCAAATGACATAAGAGAGGACCATATTTTTAAATGATGATTTCGGAATTTTCCATTATAGAAAAAACTCGATTAGCTACTTTACATTCTTCCACAAAAGCATTGAAAATCGGACGAATAGTTGCAATCGGCCCTTCCATCATTTCTGGATGCCATTGTACAGCTATGACAAAGCGTTCTTCTTCCCATTCAATCGCTTCCACAATCCCATCTGGAGCAGTCATAGTTGCTTTAAATCCTTTGCCTAACTCTTTCACAGCTTGATGGTGAAAGCTGTTTACTCCAATTTCATCTGTTTTGTATATATTGAAGAGCGTGGATTCCTTCTCAATTTTAACAGGATGAAACGGATAATGTCTTAGTGCTTTAGGAACTGAGTGATTAATTCCTTCAGGCTTTTGGGACTCTAAATCTTGATAAAGAGTTCCACCTGTCGCAACATTTAGCAGTTGCATTCCTCGACATATTGCAAGGACAGGTAAAGATGTTTCAAATAATACTTTTTTAACAAGCTTGAATTCATGATCGTCGCGTCTTGGTTCAATTAATCCTAAACCAAATCGAGGGTATTCACCGTAATAATTTGGATCAATATCCGAACCACCAGTGAATAAAATGCCGTCTAATTTTTGCAAAAGTGGTGTTAACGTTTCGATATCCTCGGTTATCGGTAGAATTACTGGCACCCCTCCAGCACGTTCTATTGCAACTATATAATCATCAGCAAGCAATTGCCATTCCTGCTGTACAGCTCCAATTCCTACTTCCATGCCTATAGCATCATCTGATAAATAATTTGCACATATACCAATAAGTGGTTTCATTTTCCATTCCCCCAAAATTACCTGTTGTAAGCACACTATAATTAATATCGTTTAATCCCTCAATCACTTCTAGTGAGCACTGTTAAAAAGTATTAGTAGCCTATGTTTCAATCAAATCAATTTCCGTCCTCGGATAATGACGACAATTGAGGTATCTACAAATGAGTTTGTTCCAAAAAATATTAGTTATACAAATGTTACCGGTGGACGAGACGATTGTATCCTGAGTTCCTCTTATACCAGCAGGAATACAACTTCCACATCGAAACATCCTGCGGTCCGTAACATCTCATTACCTAATGAATTAAATATCCTTTATAACTCAACTACCCATCCGAATGGATCTGTTAAAGTTCCCTTCTGAATACCAGTTAATGTATTATAAAGCTTCTTGGATAGCTCACCAGTTTCACCGTTGTTCACGTAAAATAATTCGCCTTTCCAGTTAAGTTCACCAATCGGAGAAATAACTGCAGCTGTACCTGTTCCAAATGCTTCATTTAACTTTCCTGTTCGATAGGCTTCTCGTATTTCATCCATTGAAACCTTGCGCTCCGTTACCGGAACATCCCAATGTTTCAACAATTGAATAATAGATTTACGAGTAATTCCATCTAAAATACTACCATTTAAAGCTGGAGTAACTACTTCCCCATCAATTTTGAAGAACACATTCATGCTTCCTACTTCTTCAATATATTTCCGTTCAATACCGTCTAACCATAAAACTTGAGAGTACCCTTCGTGATCCGCAGTTTCCTGAGCTTTTAAACTTGAAGCGTAGTTACCAGCGGTTTTTGCAGTACCAGTACCTCCCGCAACAGCACGAACGTAATTGCTTTCCACAAGAATTTTTACAGGATGAATACCTTCTTTATAGTAAGATCCAACTGGTGACATTATTATGATGAAACTATAAGTAAGAGCGGCTGAAACGCCTAAATGTGCCTCAGTTGCAATCATGAACGGGCGAATATATAAAGAGGTGCCAGGTTCAGCAGGTATCCACTCTTTATCCACTTCTATTAAAGCCTTCAACGCTTCCAGTGCATTTACCTCATCTATTTTTGGCATGCTCATACGTTCACATGAATTATTCATTCGCTTCATATTCTCTTCTGGGCGGAATAAACGAACGATGCCGTCATCTGATAAATAAGCTTTCATTCCTTCAAAAACAGTTTGCCCATAATGCAAAATAGTTGCAGATGGATCTAACGTTATAGGTTGATAAGGGACAATTCGTTGATCATGCCAGCCTACACCTTCCGTATAATCTGCTATAAACATATGATCGGTAAAAGTTCTTCCAAATATTAATTGATCAGCTGGCAGTTTTTCTTTTTTATTTTCGCTTTTTGTAATTTGAATTTTTAGACTACTCATGACGTACTTTTCCCCTATCAATTATTATGATTACTGCAACTTCTTTTGTGTGCAATATATTATATGCAATTATACTACTTTTTAAAAAATTAGAAATACCTTTTCCAAATTATTTTCATAAAATTTAGGTTATCTTTTTGGAACGAGATGGATTCCTCATTTCCCGAAATGCTTACAAAATCCGACTTTAGTAATAAGAGAATTCTCATATTTATATAACAATTGGCTGTTTTCTACCGATATACCACGTATATAGAAAAATACAAATTAGATAGGAGGCACTTTATTTGTTTAAGTATTCAATATACATATTAACCATTATTGTTTTATTGTTCACAAGCTTCTCCGTTACTACTACCGCAAATGCTTCTACAATAGTAGATGGAATGTTCGTGGATGTTACTTATGAAGAAGTTGTGCTAAGTGGCAAAACAACAGAAAAAAAATTAGCAAAAATTACGTTGATAAATGATAACGGTAAAACTATTACATTAAATATTGATAAATATACGCCACTTTTTATTAATTCCACTACTACAACTATCGATGCATTTAAAGAAGGAATGTGGGTACAAGCATCCGTCGATTTACGAAAAGTAACAGAACTTCGTGGCTTTGCAGATATTCCACAAGGAAATTCCAATGCAATAGGGGAAAACATAACTGGAACTGTAAATGAAATTGATCGAAATGGTAAGTTCATTTCGATTAATTTAAAGAATAAGCAATCGAAGAGATTTTATTTGGATCAAGATACACAAGTTTTTAAAGATACAAAACTTGTAGATTTAAGCGTATTGTTTAAGGGAGATCGCGTTAAACTTAATCTTACAGAATACGATTCTGATATACTTTCATCCATTGAAATAATTGTCGAAGGGATTCAAGTGGAACATATTTACAAAGGAACAATTCAACAAATTGATGCAAATCAAAAAAAGCTCCTTGTGAAAGATGAGAAAGTTTTTCAAAATTGGGACTGGCAACTGGTAAATTCAGTCTCAAAGGGATTTACTTCGAAACCATTCACAGCAAAAACGCCTATTTACGTAGGAAATAAAACAATTGATCCTTCTCAATTACGTTCTTATGTAAATAATGAAGTTTACTATGTAACGATTAAGCAACTAGATAAAGAAGTTATTCAAAAAATAATTATTAAGCAATCGAACGAGCGAACCATCCATGATCAATTATATTCGGTTGATACATCTGCTCAAAAAATTAGACTTTCTAGTAATGGAAGTATTTCTTACCACAAAGGTACTATCATTATTCGGAATGGTCGTTTAGTTGATCCTAGTGCACTAGCACAAAGTGGTGATGCATTTGTAATTACGAACGGTGGAAGTTCATCTCAATATGCAAATATTATTCATATCACAAATGACGGATTCCAAAGTCCTAGCTTGTCAAACCATGAAGTGTTCTTTGGACAAATTAGCAGCGTTGGTACTAACCAATTACTACTTACGGATGTTAGTAGACTATTGAATAATTATTGGTACTCTACTTCAAAGTCTACTACTTTGAATATTAGTAATGATACTGTTGTCGTAGAAGATTATAATAGTTTCACTAAGAACTTTACGTATAGCACGAACAAATATGCTTATTTCTATGTGAAGGATAATCATGTGGTAGCCGCTCACATTATTGGAAGTGGTAGTCCTGCTCCTTATGTTTCAGTTGGACGTCTACAGTCCAAGTCATATTCCTCTATTGATTTGAAAGATGTTAGCCAATGGAATAACGGAAATTGGACAAAAAACAATCCAATAAATTATTTCGACGTTAGCCAAGCTACTTTTATTAAAGAAGGTAAAGTTATTTCTATTGATATGATAAACGAGAATGATCGATTATTTATTATTCACGAATCATATTCAACAGCTCGTATTATATTAGTAGATTAATTAATGTGGGCATGTGAATGAATAAATCGTTTACATGCCTTTCATTTTTATAATAAAAACGGAAAGAGGTAAGACTACCCCAATGAATATTTTATTTAAACACTATATAAAAAGAATTTCTATTTTAATTGCAACTATTTTATTAGTAATTACTCTTGTAACTCCAACCGCATCTGCGAAAGTTCCTGATTTTAATGGTGGGATTCTAGATGAATATATGTACGAAGAAGTATTTTTTCTAGCAGGTTATCCTGTAAAATTTACCGGTAAAGCTACTATCACTGAAAAAGAAAGTAAAAACCAATTGACATCTACATATAAATTTACTTTAACGAGTGTAAATGGTGATAAATTAACACGCAACGTTGTGTACGTTTCAGACTTAAAGAATTATGAAAAAAAAGGACAAACTACTTCTAACACAGTCGTAAAAAGTTATACAGAAAAAGTAACAATGGCTGATAAAAGTACATATACACTAGATGACTATCAATTTTCACAAGGCTCTGTTATCGATAATCGACCTGCTACCGATTATTATTCTGGCAATGTAATTGCTCGTAAGATTTATCTTAAAAGTTCCAAGGATGGTAAGACAACAAAAAATGAGAAAATTACTGTTTATATGACGGGTCGAGATGTTGGATATAAAAACTTTTGGGGTTCAACCGACACTCAATTTGTAGATTATGAAATAGAAACTCCAGATGGAACTGCATTTGTAACGAGCAAAGTATCGGATAGTAAATCTAGAGTGTTGGAATATGAACCACATACTCCATCTCTTTCAAGCTTTGTTGGTGGACATGCAGTAATCAGTTCTTCCAATATGGTTTCGGAATATACGTATAATATTCCTTTCCGTACTGCTAGTGATCCTTACCCTTACGGCGGTCCTACTACCGGAAACTATTATTTAAATAAAGATAAAACACCAAAAATAGAGCGACTCATTGTTCCAAAATTCCGTGACATAGCGAACCACTGGTCAAAGCCTAATATCGAAAAGTTATATTCTCTTGGAATTTTCGACGAATCAAGTAACTTCTTTTCACCTGATGCAGCAATGAAAAAAGATCAGTTTACGATAAGTGTTGCAAAAGCAGTTGATTTACGTGTTCTAGAAGCAAAACCAACAAACAAAAATACCGTGAAAAAAGCATTATTTGAAGACTTAGATCCAAAAGACCCTAACTATGTATATATTGAAAGTGCATTAAACAAAGGCATTGTTAGCCCAGTCAATACAAAGAAATTTGGTGCAAAAGATTCCATCACACGAGCACAAGCTGCAACTATTATAGTTTATTCTTTAGGATTAGAGGGTCGTGCTCCAAGTCCTGGATACAAAACAAAATTTATCGATGATAACAAAATTCCGAAAGGAGCAAAAGACAGCATCTATGTCGCAAGTGAGCTTGGACTGATTGAGCCTGACAAGAAGAACCGTATTAACGCAAACGAAGTATTAACTAGAGGAAAAGCTTCACAACTTCTTGTGCGTTACTTAAACTTCTTAGAATCAGACCTAAAACAAAACTATCGCGATGACATGCTATACTTCAACTAAAAAATCACCTCCGATACCCAAAAAGTATCAGAGGTGATTTTTTTGTTACAGAATTGTTACGGGTGCCTGGCACCAGTAACAATTTTGTAATTATACGAATATTAGCCAGAGGATGATGGTAACTATTATGGTTGTGATGCCTTGTAGTAAGGTTGCCATTGTTTGAGCTTTGTATGCATCTGTTACTTTCATTCCGCTGAACTGTGTAACTACCCAGAAATAACTGTCGTTTACGTGGCTCACTGTCATTGCACCTGCGCCAATCGCCATAACTACTAGGGCAAGTGGCATTGCTCCGTCAATACCTAAAGTAGGTAACATTGGGGCAATTAAAGACGAAGTAATAACAAGTGCCGCAGTTGAAGAACCTTGTGCAGTTTTTAATGCTGCCGCAATTAGGAATGGAACTAGCAAGAATAATGCACCGTTTGCAAGTGCTCCTAAGTCCATTTGTTGTAATTGATCTGCAACGCCCGAGTTTTTAATTACTGTACCGAATGATCCCCCAGCACCTGTTATTAATAGAATAGGAGCTGCTTCTTTCAAGCTTTCTCCAATCCATCCTGACAAAGTTTTTTCGCTGATTTCAGGTAATAATAAAAATGCAGCCAATACACCAAATAATAGTGCTACTGTTGGGGCACCTAAAAACCGTAAGAAATTCATAAATTCAGAGTCACTGCCAGTTAGTGCAGCTACGGATCCGATTCCGATTAACACAATTGGTAATACTATTGGTAAAAACGATTTAAATGTAGAAGGCATTTTGCCGAAAGATTTGATCACTTCGTCATAATCCAGTGCTTCTTCATAATCCGCTTCCACATCAATTTTTGTTCCAACTTTTATTGCCCACAGATAACCAACGATAACCGCTGGAATGGCTACAAATAATCCAACTAAAATGATTGTTCCTAAATAATCTGAAGCTCCAATATTTCCCGCAGCCGCAATCGGACCTGGAGTTGGTGGAACAAGCGTATGTGTGGCAAATAAACCTGTTGATAAAGCAATCGTCATGGAAGCCACTTTCACTTTTGCTCTCTTTGCTAAAGATTTTTTCAAGCTTGATAGAATAATATAACCTGAATCACAAAATACCGGTATCGAAACAATATATCCGATAATAGACATTGCAAGCTGTGGTCGCTTCTCCCCTAAAACACGAAGCACCACTTCTGCCATACGATAAGCAGCACCAGATTTCTCCAATATAACACCAATAATTGTTCCGGCAACAATCACTAACCCGATACTCGTCATGAGTCCACCGAATCCTGTGTTTACGTTTTCCACTACTGTAAGTAATGGCATTCCAGAAGCAATACCTACGAAAAACGCACTAATTAATAAAGCTAAAAATGGATGAAGTTTAAACACAGCTGTTGCTACTACAACTAAAATTACACCAAGTAAAATCACTAAAAATAACATTTGTCACACCACTTTTTTATTTTTCTAAGATAGATTGCATAATTTCCTTCGTTCTCAATCGTAAATAATATGCAGCTTTATCGATGGACTCTTCTTGAGAAATAGTTCCATCTGCAACACTCGCAAGCTTATAAAAATAAGGAGATAATTGCGGAATACTTTCTTGCTCAATGAAACCTGATATTAAAACAACTGGAATGCCTTGCTCTTTTGCAGCATTTGCTATCCCGATAGGCGCCTTGCCAGAAAGTGTTTGAAGATCTGATTTCCCTTCCCCTGTAAAGATGAAATCTGCATCTTTTATTTGTCTGTGAAAGTCGATTGCTTCCATTACTACTTCAATACCTGGTTTTAATTCAACTTGAAAAAATGCTAGAAAAGCCCCACCTAACCCTCCTGCTGCACCTGCTCCAGGTTGATCATGAAGCGAAATACCAGTTAAACTTTCCACTTTATTTGCTAAATTTAATAGATTTTGATCTAACTTTTCTACTAAATCAGGCGTGACTCCTTTTTGTGGTCCGAAAATAGCAGTAGCACCAGTTGGACCTATTAATGGATTGTCCACATCACAAGCGATTATAAAGTGCGATTCCTGAACTCGAGTATCAAAATCTTGGGGGTCAATCTCTACTAGATCTTTTAATGAATCTGCCCCTTTTGCAATTTCTTCTCCTAATTCGTTTCGAAATTTCATTCCCAACGCTTGAAGCATACCTGTTCCACCATCATTCGTTGCACTGCCACCAATACCAACGACAAACTTACGATACCCGTTTTCCAATGCATGACGAATTATTTCACCAGTTCCATATGTAGATGCAATTAGCGGATTTTTTTCATGTTCCTTTAACAGCGTTAAGCCAGATGCTTTCGCCATCTCAATGACACATGTTTCTCCATCCCCAAGAACACCGTACTCTACATGTATTTTGCGACCGACTGGATCATGGACATCCACATATACTGTTTGTCCATTTGTAGCACTTATCAGTGGCTCAAGCGTACCTTCTCCGCCATCTGCTATAGGCAAAAGTACAGTTTCAATCATGGAGTCAATTTCTTTAATACCTGCAGAAATTTCTTGAGCTGCCTCTGATGCTGTTAATGAACCTTTGAAAGAATCAGGGCTAACAATGATTTTCACGTAAACACCTCCTTTTAGTTAAGCGCTTACATAGAAGTATAGTGATTATTTAAAAGATTTACATTATACTTAATGTATAAAAGCACTTTATTATAACAGAACTATTTTTATACTTGCGGGAGGTTCTATGATTACAAAACAGATCGCTAATCAGATTGTCGACCAAACAATGCTAAGGCTTAACCGAAATATAAATGTTATGCAGACAAATGGAATGATACTTGCCTCTGGTGATCAATTGCGAGTAGATAGTATACATGAAGGGGCCGTTATCGTTGCAGAAACGAAAAGTGCATTGTGGATTACAGAAGAAAATAAACACTTATTTCCCAAGACGAAACCGGGAATTAATTTGCCAATATTTTTTCAAAATGAACTTGTCGGCATCATTGGCATTACAGGAAATCCTACAGAAATAGAGGAGATTGCAACGTTAGTCCAACTCACAACGGAAATGATGGTGCACCAGGCACTAATTGTCTCCGAAAGAGAATGGAAACGAAAAATGCAAGAAATGGTTTTTGAAGAATTAATGAGTGGGCAGCCTCTTCAGAAAGTTATATATGAACGGATTAATAAGATAGGATTTATTAATCAATCGCCATTTAATACAATAATGTTTGAAATTAGTCCAGAATCAAAATCCTATCAAACTATCTTACAAGGAATCGAATACTTTTTTCAAAGCCATTCTATTTTAGTAGGACATTATCATTTAAATGAACATTTTATTCTAACTTCTGGACTTGATGATAAATCCTTTAAGAAAAAAGTTGCCATGCTTGCGTCTAATTTAAAAAAGTATAATGCGCTTCCAATTGGAATAGGTCAAGCCGTTCACACCCTTGAAGAAGTTCATTATGCTTACCAAACCGCTAAAGTTGCTTTAAAACATGGAACTTCTAGTAAAGGAATTATTTATTTCGAAGAAGTGGAACTATACTCTTTATTAAAAAAGCACGACTCTAAAGAAGCACAACACTTTACAAATCGGATTCTAAAAAATTTAAGCGACAAACTGCTTCAAACTTTACAGGAATATTTTAATTGCAACCAACAGCTTGCAATATGTGCGGAGACATTAGATATCCACCGGCATACACTCACGTATCGATTAAAAAAAATATGCGAGCTAACCAGTTACAATCCATCTGTTTTCCAAGATGCCATCGTCCTCCAAATTGCCTTGTGGTGTCTAGCACCTAGGGATATGTGAGACCTGTTGGAAATTCTCATGTTGCGAAGAGTTTGCACATTGATAAAAGCTATAAAGAATATAAAAAACCGTTTCAGCATATTTGCCGAAACGGTTTTATCATTTAAAATTATTTTCTTGCTACAGCTACTTTTGCTACTTTTTTAGCTCCAACATACTTTGAACCCCAGTAATATGGGTCATTTAATTTATCAACTCTAACACCTTTTGATGTAGAAGCATGAATAAATTTTCCACTACCTATGTACATGCCAACATGGGATACGCCTTTACCTGTTGTGTTAAAGAAAACTAAGTCTCCCACGGCTAAATTAGATTTTTTCACGGATGTTCCTGTGCTGTACATTCCTGCTGCTGTTCTTGGTAAATAAACTCCGTGTTGTTTGTAAACATACCCTACGTATCCTGAACAGTCAAATCCTGCCTTCGTTGTTCCACCAGTACGATATTTAATTCCTACTAGACTTTTCGCACTCGATACGATTTGAGTCGATGCTACAGAGCTTGCTGCTTCTGTATTTCCTGCAAATGTTCCCGCGGCTAAAACTACAGTTAAACTAAAGATAGTAATGATTTTTTTAAACAAAGAAGTCAAATCTCATGTTCCTCCAAAAGCTTTAAATTCGAAAAACGTTCTTACAAAAATTGTTTGAAAATCTCTCTATACCCATACTAACACGAACTAAACCGTTGTGATTTTACAGTTGTGTAACAATTCTATTACATAAAACGTCTAATACCACTACAGAAATGTTACTGGTGCCAGGCACCCAAACTAACGTGAATGTTCGAACAATCGTGTTTGTTTATACAAAAGAGAAAATTTCTATTAGGCATATAGTTTCGGTGCCTGGCTTCTCAAAAAACAAAAAGGACCTTTCTACAGTCAATATCGACTTTAGAAAAGATCCTTTTCTATTAGTGTATACCATGAGAGACCATGGCATCTGCTACTTTTAAAAATCCCGCTATATTTGCACCAACTACTAGATTTCCTGGATATCCAAAACTATTTGCCGCATCATGGCAACTTGCATATATATTCTTCATAATACTCTTTAACTTTTCATCAACTTCTTCTACCGTCCAAGAAATACGCATACTGTTCTGTGACATTTCCATTGCAGATACTGCCACTCCCCCTGCATTCGCTGCTTTTGCTGGACCAAATAATACTCCATTTGCTTGAAACGCAAGAACCGCTTCCTCCGTACAAGGCATATTTGCTCCTTCCCCGACGGCTTTTACTCCATTTTCAATAAGTAATGCAGCATCTGCCTCATTTAGTTCATTTTGAGTTGCACAAGGTAAAGCAATATCGCAAGGGATTGACCAAATGCCTGTGCAACCTTCATGATACGTGGATTGTTTATGAAATTTTGTGTACTCCTGAATTCTTTTATTATCTAATTCTTTCAATTGAATTACAGTTTGTACGTCAATTCCGTTTGGATCATAAATATATCCGTTAGAATCACTACAAGCCAATACTTTTGAGCCGAGCTCAATTGCTTTTTCCATCGCATAGGTAGCCACATTACCCGAACCAGAAACTATAACCCTTTTTCCTGCAAAGCTACTTCCTGCTTCCTTGAGCATTTCTTCCACAAAATAAACACACCCATATCCAGTCGCTTCTTTTCTCCCTAAGCTTCCTCCATGATTTGGATCTTTACCTGTGAATACCCCCGCCTCATAACCACCTTTTAAACGATTATACTGTCCAAACATATAGCCGATTTCTCTTTTGCCAACACCAATATCCCCTGCCGGAACATCCATATCAGCACCTATATATTTACTCAATTCTGTTATAAAACTTTGTGTAAAACGCATAATCTCGCGCTCCGACTTACCTTTAGGATCGAAATCGGAACCACCCTTTCCTCCACCAATTGGCTGACCGGTCAACGCATTTTTGAATGTCTGTTCAAAAGCAAGAAACTTCATAATACTACTATTTACAGTAGGATGAAAACGAATTCCACCTTTATATGGGCCAAGACTATTATTAAATTGAACACGGAAACCACGGTTCACTTGTACTTTCCCAGTATCATCTTCCCAAGCTACACGAAAAGTAATAACTCGGTCGGGTTCCGTAATACGTTCTAAAATTCCGTTATGAATAAACGTAGGATGTTTTAAAAATATTGGACGAAGGGAATCAAAAATTTCACGAGTCGCCTGCAAAAATTCTTTCTCGCCTGGATTGCGTTTCTTTACCAATTCATAGACTTCATGCACATAATCATTTGCTCTGTTTCTTTGCTCCACATCTCTTTGCAATCTCATCATTGTTCTCCCCCATCTTTTAAAGCGCCGAAAAAGTATCACTCTAATCATATGCTAATAGGTAGTTGCTCCTGCGCAAAGCTCGTCGCAGGAAAACCCGTTGCTCCTGCGGTTACTCGTCGCAGAAGGGATGTGCTCCTGCGGTTACTCGTCGCAGAAGGGATGTGCTCCTCGAATTTAGCAAGTTGCTACTAATATTGCTAGAATGTTAATCTTTCTACTGCTGCTCTCTAATTTTAATTACTTTTCCATTATCTCGAAAATTCAAAAAACTTTCAACATAAATATAAAAAGTTTGTTATAAATATGCATCCAGAACTATAAATATTCTATCTTCACAAAAGACAACCTTCCAAAAAAGAAGCAATTGTTACAGAGTTATTACTGGTGCCAGGCACCAGTAACACCTCTGTAATAATCCCATGGGGTATTTTTATAATGTTTTTCTAAATATAAAAAAGTGACTCCAAGCATTTTTGCTTTGGAGTCACTTATCCCATTAATAGAGGCTTTTGATTAGTGTTTCTAGCATGACAGGCAATTCGACGAATGCGCTGTCAACATGTAGACGTTCTGTTCTTTGGTGTGCATCTTTTCCGAATGGTCCAACATTTAATACTGGTCCTTTTAACTTGGCCATATCCTCGAATGGAATGCTGTATGTGTCGCCCCATACTGGTGTGTTACTTTCGAATGCAGTCCATCCATTGCCCTCGTCTTCGTAATTGACATAACTTAAATCACAAATACCATTGAAATAGTGAATTTGGTTAACTGTATTGTTGAACGATTGTGCAGATTGTTTCATTAATTCTACCGATTCTATGACAAGCGGATGGTTGGATGTATTTACTGCTGGGTAATATGGTGGTGCAAATAGAATTACAGTTGCTGGTGCTAACTCTTGGCACTGAATCATTAGATCATCGACGATACGTAGAGATTTTTCACGATCGTCCCAATCTTCTTGCTGAAGTGCTTCTTGTTTTAAGCGTTCTACTTCTTCGGTTCCTAATTTTTTATTTGCATATGCAAGTAGTTGTTCGTAGCGAAGAACTTTCACTTGTCCTATTCCTGTAACTTGCTCGCGTTCGCAAATCACTTGATAGTTTTTATTCAACTCATCCATTGCTTCCGTTGCAACTTGCTCGAAAAGATCCATTACTTCATTTGCCGTACGCTTCAGCAAGAACACATTATATAGAGCCACTGCACGATAAGGAGTTTGCGTTGAATACGACATTTTTAAATCTTTTTGTTGCAATGAAACCGGAAGTGGCGTACTTTCACCAAGATCCGTCTCGCGGAATAATGAATTCCACTCCATACGTTGTGTCAAATAAGATGCAATATAGTTCGCCGTCATCCCTTTCATTGGCTCCCCAACATGCGTTTCTTTTCCGTAAAATAAAGCAGCCGGCATAATCTTCCCAATAGTTCCGGAATAGATATATTCATCAATATCCGTTGGACTTTGTGAGAAACATGGCTCGCTATTTAGGAATAACTTATAAGTTAAACCAAATTCCTCGCGTAAACGAACTAGCTGCGTAACTGCAGCACGCATTCCTGCTGAGTTCACTTCCTCATCTGGTACAGTAGTTAAAATAAGATTGATTGGCCACTGTTCTACACTAGCTCTTTCAATAAGCTGCATATGAAGTGCTAACCCCATTTTCATATCCATCGTGCCTCGACCAAATAAATACTTTCCTGTTTCCAAATCGATTCGAGCAGACTCAGGTAAATCAGCTGGATTTTCTAAAAGTTTTTTCGTCAGTTCCTCTGGAAAATATGCAAGTGGTTCTAAAACACCGTACTCTTCTGTTTGAACTGTATCAAAATGACTAATAAGTACGACTGTCTCCGTCGCCTCAGGATGTTTATATAAAGCAGTAACAGCATGTCTTCCAAGTCCTGCATCATGCAACTGCAAGTGGCTCGGATGCTCATTAAAATATTTTAACTCTCTTAATTTATCAATCACTTTCGGAGCAAACTTTGTTTCACCTTCCGTAAGTGTAATACTATTCCAACTTACGAGTTCACATAACAATGCTCGAAGTTTTTCAGGCGTTTCCCAAAATAGTTGTTTCATAATGAATTTCTCCCTCACAAAGTTCTAGTGCCAGACACAGACACTGTTCTGAACGATCGGAGTTCAGTCCGATTTGTGTCGTGCCTGGCACTTATATATTTCTTATGCTGACTGATTATTCTTTTTTTCTAATCTCAGTTTATAGAATAGCATACACGCTATGAAAAAACCTACTCCATAATAAAGCCCTATTCTTTGTTCTGGATCGAAAGCTAAAAATACTAAAATCATTAAACAAAATCCTATACAAACAATTGGTACTAAAGGATAAAATGGAACTTTATATTTTAATTCTTCTAATTTCCCACCGGCTTGTAAATATTTTTTGCGGAACATTAACTGAGAAGTAGCAATGCCCATCCAAGAAATAGTAACAGCAATACCTGCGATTGACATCAATAATACGAACACTGCATCCGCTTCCATTACACTAGTTAATAAAGAAAATAAAGAGAATACCATAGTGAAAATTAATGCATTTAATGGTACTTTTCGTTTAGAAAGTCTACCAAATAATTTTGGTGCCATTCCTTCTTTCGCCATCGACCATAATAGTCGAGTAGATGCATATAAACATGAATTCCCAACAGACAAAATTGCTGTCAAAATTACAAAGTTCATAATACTACCTGCAAATGGAATACCAGCGATATTCATTAAAGTAACAAATGGACTTTCGAGCAAACCAAGTTCCGATGCTGGAAAAATTGCAGACAATACGATAATTGAAGCAATATAAAACACGACTATTCTTATTAAAATTGTGCGAATAGCTTTTGGAATATTCTTTTGAGGATCTTCCGTTTCCCCTGCAGCAATCCCTACCATCTCCGAACCTTGGTAAGAGAAAATAACGTTCATCATTGTCACAAAAACAATCGCAATTCCTGCTGGAAATAATCCGGAAGGTGCCAAGTTTGTAAGTGCTGGTGTCGCTCTATCTTCCAGTGGAATAAGACCGAAAATAGCTCCAACACCAATGATTATAAACAAAACTACCGCAACTACCTTAATACCTGCTAACCAAAACTCTGTTTCCGCAAATGCTTTTGTCGATAGAGCATTTAACGAAAATAATAAAACCATAAATAGAGCACACCATATCCAAACTGGAACATCAGGAAACCAATGCTTCATGAGTATTCCGGCGGCAGTAAACTCTACCCCTGCCGTAGCAGCAGAACCGACAAAGTACATCCATCCAAGTGAAAACCCTGCAGACGGACTAATAAAACGAGTTGCATATGTTTGGAAAGAACCAGTTACCGGCATATAAACGGCAAGTTCTCCCAAACAAATCATAACCATATATAAGATTAATCCTCCAAATAAGTAACCAACTATGGCTCCCCCTGGACCCGCTTGATTAATCGTGTATCCAGCATTTAAAAATAGGCCCGTCCCAATTACTCCCCCAAGAGAAAGCATAAATAAATGGCGGCTCTTCATCGATCTGTTTAATAAATCTCCTTGCACCACTTGTTCCCCAATATTCGCCATAACACTTTCCCCCTTTATCCCAGTCACCCTCAAACAATATTCAGAATAGTGTCCAATTTGTGTGGGTGCCTGGCACCTGTAATATACCTGTAATATATATTAGAATCTTAGAGATAAGCAGCTTAAGCCGCCGTCTTGTTTTCGAACTTCAGACATATCTAATTCGATTGTTTCAAAGCCTGCTTCGTTTATTTTGCGTTTCGTTTCGCTATATCCTTGTGGAATAATGACATAGTCGTTCACACGAATACAGTTTGCAGAGTACTCATCTTCTTTGCCAATAACAATTTTTTCGTATGAATCAAAAGCAGGATGATCTACAAATTCGCCTGCAACAACCATTTTGTTGTTTCCTAAATAAGCAATACCTGTTTTTAAGTGGAAGAACTTTTCAAGCGGAATAATTGTTGCTTTAAATCCTTCGCTTTCAAGAATTTCTTTTAATTGGCGAGCGCCTTCTTCATTTGTACGTTCAGAAATTCCAATATAGAAACTATCTTCAGCTTGAAGAATATCTCCTCCATCAAGTGTTCCAGGTGATTTAATGTAGTGAAATTTCTTATAAAAGTCTTTTAAAACGCTTTCAATTTCAACAATTTCACCGTTACGAGAGTCCGCGCCGGGATTTGTAATAACAGCAAAATCAGATGTAAGAACTGCAGCATCTTCTACAAACGTTGAATCTGGAAACTCTTCACTTGGAGAAAGAAGCGTTACTTCTACTCCACATTTTTTCAAAGTTTCAACATATGCCTCGTGTTGCACTAATAATTTATCGTAGTCAGGAGTACCTAAATCTGATGTAGTTAAACCTCCTACATAGCTCTTTCCTGGTGTTTTTGCGATAACATTTTTAAATATACTCATTTTCATTTTCCTCCTTTAGTTTCTTACAACTGGACATGTCAAGCATGTTGGTCCACCTGTACCTAATACACTAATTTCTTGTCCTTTATATTCATAAACTGTCGCTCCAGCCTCTAGTAGCTGTTGCTTAGTTGAATCATTTCCCTCAACGATGACACAAACTCGTGGTGCAAGTGCTAACACATTACATCCAAGCGTGTCATACTCTGCCTTTGGTACTTCAACTAATTGAATTCCACGTTCGATTAATAGTTGACGGAAGAACACCGGCATTAATGGTGAATGCACGACTGCTAAATCTTTATCAACCATGCTAATGAAAGACATAAGATGTAAACATTCTGCTTCTCCTAAATCGTGTGGAAGTTGCACAACGATAAACTCATCTACGTATGGAGCAGTTATTTCTTTTAATTGGCTAATAGCTTCGTCATTTGTTCGGTAACCGCGACCTACTACAATTGTTTTATCATCTAACCAAACGATATCTCCACCATCGCATACTGCTTCACCTGTTAACTCTCCAATAACCGGAATCTCTTTTTCTTGCAAAAACTCTTTATAAACACTAGCTTCAGGTTGTCTTAACTTTTTGCCAGATTTTAAAATAATAGCCCCGGCTGGTGTGAATTTAACTGGGTCATGCGCATAGATAGAATCTAAGCCGACTGTATCTGCTGCTGGAAGATAATCAATTTGGGGTACATGCTTTTCTAAAAGCTCGATGAATCCTTTATACTCACTAACCGCCTCTTCAAAATTTGGTTCTTGTAAGTAGTTAAATACTGTCCATTGATCGGTCAAATGTGCTTGACTAATAAAAGCTTCATTTGGATGTTTGACAATTACTCGGTCTAGCTTTTTAAACATAGATGAATTATATGTCATTTCAATTCTCCTTTTCCGTTGAGTGGAAAACGTTTCCGAATATCGGAAAGTCTATATGTAAAATATAATTGCAATATGTTACAATGTCAATATATTTAGAATCTTATTTTTTAATTATATCAAAATAGTAAATTAACTTTCCATTTGATTAAAGGAGGCATATTTGATGCAATCTATCATACGAGCGATGAGTGTTGCGAAAGTGTTAGCAACACATGCGACAGAAAAAGGTATAACAATTTCAGATCTTTCTAAACTGTGTGGACTCCCACTCAGCACCATGCACAGATTACTTCAAGCAATGATGAAACAAGGAATGGTAGAACAAGATGAGCAAACGAAAACTTACAAACTAGGTGTAATTTGGTTGGAATATGGTCTACAAGTATATGATTCAATCGATTATATTAGCAAAATTAGACCCGAGATTGAACAATTGTCTAAAGAAGTGGAGGAAAGCGTCTATTTAAGTAAGCCTTTAGGGACGGAATCAATTATTGTAGAAAGAATTGATAGCCCAAACAATCCAATTCGAATTTATGATCAGATGGGTTTACGCATACCAATGAATATTGGAGCTGCAAATAAATCGATGCTAGCAGCTATGCCATCAGTCAAAGCAGAAAGTATATTGTCCCAACTCATATCAGAAGATCAAATAACTGTAATGAAAGAAACATTCGATCAAATAAAAAGACAAGGTTACGCAACTAGCCACTCCGAAAGAACAGAAGGCACTTCTTCAGTTGCAGTCTCCATCAAAGACAGCTTCGGTCAAGTAATTGGAGCTATAAGTATAGGGGTCGTCAGCTTCAACCTCACCGAAGAACGACTCGAATTTCTATCCAAAAAAGCAATAGAAACAGGAAATCGAATCTCACAAAAACTAGTATCTAGCCATTAAAAATGCCTTTTTACACCACTCAAAGGGTTTTTACCTACAAAAAAAGTGTTACAAATATATTACCGGTGCCAGGCACTTGTAACATATTTGTAACACTAATTTATGAAATCTTCATGTGGTTTAAGTTATTTCCCTATGTTAGCCCATTCTTTTTCTAACCAGTCGATGCCTCGTTCACCTTCATATGCATCGTACACGTCGATTCGCATTCTTTTTAATTTCGTTGCGAATTCTTCAAATGTATGGTCTTTCGGTAGACTCTTCTTCACTCGTAAGAAAACTTTATTAGCACCTTTAACGACTTCGAATTTTTTTTGAGCTGGTAATTCAACATTTTCTCCAAACTCTATAAGAATGCGATATGCCGCTTCTTGAATTTTGTAAACAGGATCATTTGCTAATCTTGTTTTCAAAATATCAATTACTTGGCTTGTATTATAACTTCCAAGCTCTTCTACAGCTTCATAACGAGCTCTCCAGCTTGCTGTACGGTTTACCGCTTTTTTAAGTTCCTCATAATTCTCTGGCAGTTCATCTTTAATTATTTTTTTACTCAAATATTCCAAACTCCTTTTACTTCAATTTATATGAGATGATCGATTTATCAATTTAGTTGGTTTATCTGTAGAAATCATTTCTTCTCTTTCTACATTATATACTAAAAACCGCATATCTCCTATTTTGTAAAGGACATTACCATTATGTTTTGGATCGTGCTGCGGATGTTTATCCGTCGCCTGCTTGAATTACTTGAAGTCAAAGTTCTTTTGGTTTGGATAATGAAAGATAATATCCTGTCCTACTCTTTTAAAAGCGGACGAAGATACAATTTCGTCCGCGGCATCGCTTTTTTATTAATGGATACTACCTATTTTCCTCTAAAGTACCAGTTTATAATTTCGACCGAAGCATTTTGTCATTCTTATTTGTTCAGTTGATGGGGACTCCTTGGGGATTAGCAAGCAATTCAAGACCCTTAACAGAGCGTAGCGAGGGGAATCTACTTGATGCTTACCCTGGAAAGCTTCGTCCAACAGCGGAAATCAACCTCCTCATGCTATAAAACTTATATACTTCCATTTTTCACACTACCCCAATACTCATTTCAGCATAGGTTTGGTTAGAATTTGTCTTTTTGAACTGGATAAAAACTGGTGTTTTTTGGGACCTGTTATGATTCTTCATATACTCGAAAAGCTCACTATATTTTACGGGGAACTGCACTTCAAAGTCATCAATTATTCTAACCATAAGTAAGTTATCTACACTAAAATAACTTTGGAAATTTATTTCCTCTTCTTTTGGTAAGGAAAAATAATTTTCAACGATTGGTAAAAACAATTCAACTGACATAACTTCTGCTGTTGGATTACTAATAGAAAAGAAAATGGAACCTGTAGGATGATAACCATTACCGGTTAAGATCAGTTGGAAATTTTTAAGCGCACTATCAATTTCCTTGGGTAATAATGCATAATGTTTGGATGCAACATTTCGATAGGAGATTAGATGGTTTTCTGCAATCATTATTCATCACCCTGTGCTTTGACAGGCACATAAAAATCAGCAATATAATCACCATAAACTTCTAGTAAAACGCAGTAATACGTATTATCCAGTTCTATTTGATGAACGTTAGCATCAGCTTTTAATTTTTCATAAGCACTATAAAAATCTATATCTTGTTGTCTCAGAAGTAGTGCTTTCTCTAATATTAAGGAATCTTGAAAGCTAAAGTTACTTTCATCTGAGAGATGAACTGTGCTGTTTATTGGCAAGTAGTATGTAAATTTCCCTGTTTTTCCTTCAGCTGAAATTGGAGAAAATGAAAAAAATAGCGGTCCATTCTTGTATACATCTTTATTTACAATAGCATCCTCCATTATAGTAATACCATCTTGCCAATCCTCTTTTTTCTGAACGACTTCATATGATAAAACGTTATTAAAAACCAATGAACACATCTCTATTTCCATTCAATCTCACCCTTTCTAAAGTAATTTCTTTCTATATAAAAAACTAAGCTTGGTTAAGGAGTTTTTAAAACAGACTTTAGTATGCAAACGTCACACATTCCACAATCTAACAAAACTAAAATGTAATTTAAACCAATTACTACCTTATATGTTTTTTTCAATAGCTTAATTTCGAGAACTCTACAACTTCTAGTAAATCACTTTAAATTAAAATTCTAGATAAGTAGCAATTAAAATATATTCAAATTAAACCTTCTCTAAATTCTTCAGCGAGAAAAATATGGAAATAAAACTTCCTAACTTTTCCTTATTATAATACATAACACGACCAACTCACTTCGTCAAAAAATTCAGGTAGCAACGAAAAAAACAATGAAACTATTAACTCATAGACTTTTGTCATTTTTATTTTTTTTCTAAATCTATCTGATAATATTTTACGAAAATTATGTAAATTGCCTTTAATTAATCAAAAAAATATAATAAAAAAATAAAACTAATTCTTTAGATTCATTTTTTCGAAATATCCTTCATAAATATCTTGGTATAAAGATACTTAAAAACACTATAAACATCTCGTTCATTCTACCTCTCTATTACAAAAACATTTCAGGTGCCTGGCACCTGAAATGTTTTTGTAATAAGCTTAAGGGTTAATAGGTTAACTCAAAAAAAAACCACATCCCATTTTAAATAGAAATAGGATGCGGTTTTTTATTTGATCATCAGTTGACCTATTCCGCACAGCAAGACTAACCCAACGCAGAATGATTACAGAAGTATTACTGGTGCCTGGCACCAGTAACATTTTTGTCATATAAATATCTGCCAACAAAAAATACCTTCCACAGATTTCTCTATGTAAAGGTACGAGTCCACTACTATTTTTTTTGAATACCTGTAAAATAGATCTCAACAAGCACTTCTGCTAAATCAACTGGTTTACTTTTTTTCGTCAAAATCTCATTTAACGTTAATCGTTCAATAGAACCAACTAGGCTTTCTGCTACTAAATCCATTGGATAAGCTCCAGAAAAATATCCCATCTTTTGTTCCTCTTTTAAGTTTTCCGTAATTTGTTTCACCATAATTTCTTTCAATTCTCTAGATGAATCAGCTACAACAAATCCAATTTTCGTTAACAAAGGATTCTCCCAAAAAAAAGTAAAAATACGAGTTAATCCTGAACGTATTTGAAGTTTCAGCGAATGTGTTTCTAAGTTTTCCTCTAATATACTGGCTGCAGTTATATTTATTAACTGCAATTGAAAAAACTCTGTTATTTCTAGAAAAATAGCCTCTTTACTTTCAAAGTACAAATAAAAAGTAGGCTGCGTTACCTTAGCTTTATTGACAATATCACTAATCTTTGTAGAATGATAACCACACTCCGCAAACTGTTCAACCGCTTTCTCTAATAGCAATTGCTTCGTCACTTCCCCATCAGAGTCCACTTTTCTACCTCTTGGCATATCTTCAAACACCCCAACTTAACTCATAATGTCACAAACTTATTTCAAGTATAAAACACCGAAAGAATAATGTATATTACCTTCACAACCAACAATTACAAAAGTGTTACTGGTGCCTGGCACCGGTAACACTTTTGTAATATTCATCATCATACCACAATTTTAATTCCCTCAAAAAAATGCTCCAGCACATATAAGTGCCGGAGCATTTGCATTTCTCCCTATTTATCTGTTCTTTCATCGGTTGGTGGAATGTCGTCAAAAGGATATAAATCATCTGTCGATGGGATATTATAGCCTGTATCCAATGCCCCATCACCTCCTGGATTCGTATCTCCAACTTCATTCGTTGGTTTCACTTCATCCATATGAGGACTAGTGCCTCGCATGCTTCGCTCCACATCTTGAGGATCCTTGAAATCTTCCTTTACAGACTCTTTCATCTTCTTTTTTTGCTTTTCAAACTTTTCTTTCGTCACTTCTGCTTCTTCCAAGCTTTTTTCCATTTTACTTAAGTAACGTGCGGCATGTTCTCTTCCACCAAGCCCAAAAGCTAGCCCAAATGCAAGTGCCACTCCGCCTAGTATTAAGATGAACGCCGAGTTAATAATAGATGCAGCAATTCCTAATTGATCCAAAGCCATAAAGAATGCAAATGCTATTATTGCATATTTAGCAACATAACGTAAAAAATGAGGCGTACCTGAAGCATGACTCATTATGCTGCCAACCAATTTCTCGACCATATTAGCTAACCAAAAACCAACAGCTAAAATAATTATTGCTGCAATAACAGAAGGTAGGTATGCAAAAATAGCCGTTGCCAAAACAACCATAAAATCTAGCTCCAATAACTGAAGAGCTTCTACCACAAACAATAAAATAATGACTACTTGCACCACTGTACCTATTAATTTCGCAAAAGATGGAGCACTTCCTAAATTAGTGAAGCCCATTTTCCCGAATATCGAGTCTACTCCCATTTTTTCAAGTAATGAAACAACAAGATGCTTCACCCATCTAGCAGCAACAATTCCCACTAGAACAAGCACAATTGCTACAGCGATTTTAGGTAACATTGCTAAAATATCACGTAACATTGCAATTGCTGGTCCTGAAATTCCTTGTAAATCTAAAAGCTCAAGTGCTGTAATCGAAACCGGTATCATAATTAACACAAATGCAATGATTCCCACAAATTTCGAAATACTAGTACCTTCAAATAATGTTGAAATTTTCAACCTTTCTGCTAATCGATCAGCTCCGGCCGATTGTAAAAATTTCTCTATTAAATTACGAACAAGTTTTGCAACAAACCAACCAATTACAAAAACTAATGCCGCGGAGATTAACTTTGGAACAAAGTTGAAGAAACTAGCAATCATACTTTCAAATGGTCCACTCAATCCATTAATACCAAGTGCATTTAATACTGCAGGAATGAATAACAAGAAAATAAGATAATACGCCACATTTGCTGCAGTATCTGTCCACTTTACTTGATTTACCGGTGTAGCATCAACCCCAATTTTTCCTACATACTTATTTAAATTCAACTTGTTTCCAGACATAATAATAACTTTCTTCACTAACGTCGCTAGTATCCAAGCAAATAATAAAATTAATCCTGCTTTTAAAATATTTAAGAAAGCTCCAGTTAAACCAGAATACATAGAAACAAAAGGTGTTGCCATCGTATTTAAGTTTAGAATATTAAAAAATAATACAAACGCAAGTAGGAGAACGATTATAAAAACTACTTTGCTAATAATTTTCTCGACTGTCCATTTAGACTTCGTATTTCCTAAACGTTCGTTGACTTGGAACTTTCGCAACAATCTATGCGTCACATTCTCCAAGAATTTTGCAACAAAAAATCCGATTAATAATACTAATAAAGCTAATAAAAGTTCTGGTAAAAATGACAAAGTCCCTCTCCAGTAATAATAATCTAGCATTTAGTCATCTCCTTTTATTCAACTATTAAATCCATTCTATTATTCAGTTACCCTTGTAAATTAGTGTTTAAACTTAGGAAATTAGGATAAATAGTTAGTAACTACAGAAAAAGGAGTGTTGGAGAAATGGACAATATTCAAGGTAAAGTAGAAAAGGAATTAGATAACGTGAACTCTGAAAAGAAAGAGGAAATCCTATCGAATTTTTCTACCTTTAAATCATATTTAGGAAAAAAGGTAGCAAGAGGAGAAAAGCTTGGCCTTAGTGAAGAACAATTAGCAAAAACTGCTGAAATGGTAGCAAATTATTTGGCAAAAAACGAAGAACCCCGAAACAGAGAAGAAAACCTATTACAAGAATTATGGAAATCAGGAAACAAAGAGCAACAACATGCACTAGCACATATGTTAGTAAACATGGTTAGTGAATAAATATAGCACTACAATAAGAACCGCACCTTCACTGAAGGCGCGGTTCTATTTTTGCAATTTATTTACTTAAAATATTCTTTTCCAAACTATCAATAGCATGTTTTACACTACCAAAGGTATGAAACGAAGTAAAGTCTATCCCTGCTCGAACAATTACCATTGATAGATTTGGACGAATACCTGTAAACATAACATGAATTCCTAGCAATTCAAGTACATTATGAATAGCGAAAATATGTTGAGCAATTTCCGTATCTATCATAAGTATTCCAGAAAAATCAATTATCAAATGGTCAATTTCCAAATCAGGTATTGTTGGTACGACATAATCTAACAGATGTTGAACCCGCTCATAATTTATATCCCCAACTAATGGCAAAATTGCAATTCCCTTTTGTATTGGAACAATAGGTGCTGACAATTTGTTTATTTCTTTCTTCCTTTCATTCATTAACTCATCTCGATAAGTCTCGTAAGCAATCATCGTTTCTGCCATACTTACATCCATCAAGTAACAAATTCGATTATTTATTTTGACAACTTCTTCAGTTGATAGCCCAAGATCTATCGATATTTTTGTTATATATTCTAAATACATTAAACGATTTTTAGCATATGGTTGAATTATTTTAGAGAACTGAGTAAAAACAGCTGCTTGTTGTTCCCCGTTTTTTTTACTCCATTTAATTAATTCCTCTGCAGCAGTATCATTTGTTTCATTAAATGAATTTGCGAGTAGTTCCAAAAAATCTACATTATTTTTAATAGATTGCTCGAGCATTTCATTCGTAACTTGATAATTTACATGCTCGATTGCTAAATCTATCATTTCACGAGCAATTTTCTCTGCATTTTCAATTAAATATTGTGCTACTTTTTTTATTCCATCCAATTTTTCTTCCCCCTAGAAAGATTCCATAGCTTTTGTTAGATCTTTTTTTGTAATTTTCCAATGAGATGCATTCCAAACCGCTTTCCCATTCTTTATCAAAAATGCCTGAGGTGATTCGTGTTGTATACCTAAATCAGTTCCAATTTCATTGGACACCTCTCGACTTTCAATTACTTTCACTAAAAAAGTTTTAATCGGCGAGTCGAAAGAAGAGAACTCACCGTATGCATGTGCACTTATTGGACAAGTTGTACTATGTTTGAACACCAAAATTGGCTCATTATTCGAATGCTCCAATATCTCCTTCCATTGACTAACAGATGTAACCTCTTCATAAACCGTCATCCTAAACCCCTCCAACTTATCTACTTATAATCCATATACCCTATTATACCTCATATACACCATCCACTAATATTATTACAAAGTTATTACGGGTGCCTGGCACCCGTAATAACTTTGTAATAAAAAACCTCACAAGTCAGGGGACTTATGAGGTTTGGACTTTTTTCTTGCTTTTCTTTCATCATTCTCTATTTTGGCTGAAACTAACCCGATGGCTATGCCTAAAAGGGCACCTGCTCCTACCTCAACCGGTTGATGACCCAATAGTTCTTCCAATTCCTCTTCATTCTTAACGTATTCAAAACTAGGAAATTCACCTGAGAGTTTTGTTATCTTATCTTCTAAATCATTCACCAGGTGAGCAATTTCACCGGTATGCCTTCTAATCCCTTGCGCATCGTACATGACGATTGTACCGAACACTACAGCAAGTGCGGTTTCTGTGTGGCGTGTTCCTTTATTTGCTGCTACGTAAGAGGCTAGTGCCGCAACGCCTGCAGAATGTGAGCTTGGCATCCCACCAGTTGTTAAAGCTTGTTTTAGATCCCAATTGCCTGTTAATTTTTTATACGTCAATATTTTAAGGCCCTGAGCAATACCTATTGCAGACAATGCGGTTACGATCCCTCTATTCATCCTCTTCATGTGACAACCTCCAGTTGAAAAAAGTTATGTATTTTCCTTTATACGATGCCCTTTTGAAGAGAGAATTAATCTTAAAAGACTGAAAAGATTTTAGACAATCTTATTTAATAAAACAGGAGCGAAAATGTAGTCCCCTCTTTGAATAGGCTCTCCCATTTGAACTGGTATCCTCTCCGTAAAAATTGGTCCATCCACAATTACCGTATGAAATTCCCCACTCTCTCCACACGAATCAATGCCTTCTGCTTCTAGTTCCTCAATTAATGCTCTTGTAAAACGTTTACCTACGTATTTCGCCGGCATCATCTTCGTATTTACCACAACAATCCAAGCCTCAAATCCAGCATCCAATAATTCTTCTACAATTGCACGACGAGGTATTTTCCACAAAGGATGAACAGAAACGATATCCGATTTTGCACAAGTAGTTTTTACCCATTCCAAATGATCCTCGATATCAATATCTCCAAATACTCCATGCGTAATCCCTTCTTCCCGGCACTCATTCATCGCATCTCTAAACTGAACCTCATATGTACTCCAACTCGCCTCTTTTATTAATAAAGGCATACCAAGTCGTTCTGCTTGTGCCTTTACAACCTCGATAGGAAGGGCATGTGATTTGGAAATTTCTCCTTCCTCTTCAAACATCGTCAACAACTTTTTCGGAACCATCCCCAATTTCAATGCACGGTAATAAGCCATCGCTGAATCCTTCCCACCACTCCAAGAAGAAACGAATAAAACATTTCTCATATTGATCACACTCCTTTTAAAAACCTTATAAAACTTTCACCTTACCTCAAAATTAACATGAATGAAAAACAAAAGATATGTAAAAGCTAGCTGATGAATGCTAGCCAAGTAATACCATCTTCAAGTAATTGAGATATACCTTCATTAATGGAAAACTCTAAACAAGTAGCATTAACCATTATCCCGTACTGTTCAGACGATACCAAATTTAAAGTTGTTTCCACATTTTGATTTTATACGGTTTTAGAAATTGGATGACAACTATTAGAAAAGATAGTACAATACACTAATTGAGTAAATTGTCAAATTGTTATGAAAACAACAACATTTAAACATTAAACAGAAATGAATCATTAGAAAATAGGCTACTGAGATAAGGAGGACCAATCTATGCACGGCCAATTTAGAAAAAGATATACACAAACTACAATAGAACAAAAAGTATATGCAGTACAAGAAGTACTTCAAAGTGGACGTACACGCAAAGAACTAGCAGAGGAATTGAATGTAAGCGTCAACTCAATCACAACATGGTTAAGAAAGTATAAGGAATGTGGGGAAAATGGATTCTCCTCCTTTTCTCGAGATGAAATGGATCGTCTAAAAGAAATTGAAAAAAAATACTACGAACAATTAAAAGAAATGGAGTCCCTCAAAAATTCTAATTTTGCGCAACTAAAAAAGTTTTCTTAGAGCCAAAAAACCTTGCAGGTTAATAAGAAACAGTAAAAACTCTCTTCGTCATCTTAATGACTAAGGGAGTTTTTCTATCCACTCGTATAAATACCCTACAAACTACGTATAATCCAATAATTATTTCTGCATACTGTAAAAATCACTAAACACTAAAATGAAAGGAAGTTCAAACCATAGAAACAAAACATATATTTTTTTCATATGCAAAAACTACAAAAGCAGCTATAATTCTTCTATTTTTAGCCATCCTCGATAGCATCTTCACCGACTTCGGCATCCGAAACAATCACATCACTGAAGCAAACCCCATTATGCGAGTTTTATACGAATCTAGCATCCTAGGATTTTATGCGATAAAAATCTTCCTGCCACTTCTCTTAATATACATTACAACAAAACTACATCTAAAAAAATACATACAATTACTAATCGGCACAACTCTTCTAGCCTACACATATGTACTTGTACAGCATATTTACTGGCTCTCACTCATAATAAGCAAATAAACTAAAACAATATGACAAAGTTGTTACCGGTGCCTGGCACCGGTAACAACTTTGTAACAATCCATTAAATCCCTTTTCCCTCTTCTTGCTCCCATCGTTTCAATGATGGGAAAGGGTCGTATGCCCATTCGATTCGTCCATTAAATTTGTACATTCCGTAATGTAGGTGAGGAGGAAATTTTCCTGCAGTTCCTTTTTTTCCATAACCCGAACTTCCAACGTAGCCAATTATCGCTCCAGGTGCCAGAATATCTCCTTCTTTAATCCCTTTTTTATAACTGGATAAGTGGGCATAATAATGATAGGTATTATGAATATCCCGAATACCAATTCGCCATCCACCGTAATCGTTCCAGCCCATAGTTTCTATAATCCCATAGGATGTTGACTTCACTGGGACTCCGTATGAGGCAAATAAATCTGTTCCTTCGTGTATTCTGCGTCCACCCCAGCCTCTTGAATCGCCCCAAGTACTTTTATAACTAAAATCACGGAGAATATCTAAAGGAAAAGCGTGCTTATCCAAATTTATTGTTTCAAATTGTTTATAGATTTTAGCAATTATTATGATCTGATTAACGGCTTCATCCCGCTGGTAATACTCTTTTAATGCTCTTTTTAAATCTTTTTCAGTAGGACCGAAGCTACTTAAATACTCAGACATGGTATACATGACATCATCATCATTTTTGCGATCAGCAAATCCGTCTTTATTTCCATCTGCACCATTCCCCTCAAAAAAGTCGATGGAAATTAAATCGGTATCATCATTTTTAGGATTAAGTAAGCCTGTCCAATAATTATCGGAAAATTGGACGGCAACCACACCATCCCTTTTAGGAATATCATTACGTACTTGTTGAATATTTCGTTCGTATTGATCGACAGCAGCCAGGTAATACCAAGGTAGCGTAATACTAGAGTATTTTAAATAGTAATCCATTCGCTTTTCTAAAATCTGTTCTCTCGAAGGTTCCTCAGCTGCGGAAGCGTTTGAGCAAACAAGCAAGAAAAATGCACTTATGAAGCAAATGAGTGATATCGAACGCCGCATCAAAATACCTCCTTTTTCAATACTTAAAGTAGCTTTCCCATTTAAATTTGTTTCATGAATTAAGATTTTTAATAAAAAATGGCTGAATAAGACCAATTAAGCAAAAGCCAAGACTATATAAAAAAACGACTGCCAATTAACAGTCGTTTCTACTCAATTTTTTAAATGCAAGCATCTATAAACGCCCTAAAAATAGCAGCAGATTCCGAATCTTTTTTTAATAACAAATATTCGGGATGCCATTGCACTCCTATAACAAACTTATGTTTCTTACTTTCAATTGCCTCGATAATCCCATCGCTTGATATAGCACTTACTTCAAAATCATTAGGAACTCCTCGATTAGCCTGATGATGATAGCTATTTACTTTAAACTGTTCAGTTTGTACAATTTCATATAAAATGGAGCCTTTCATTACTTGAACAAAGTGGGAAGCATGCCATCGGGGAGCTTTTTGGTTATGCTGTAGAACTTTACATTTAATTTGCGAATAAATATCTTGAAACATATCACCACCAACGGCAATATTTAGAATTTGCGCACCCCGACATATTCCTAAAATCGGTTTATTCAACTCCAACATTTTTTTTATCAAAGCTATTTCAAAAGCATCTCGCTCAGGTGTGATTTCACCTAGACCTTGTTTTGGCTCTTCTCCAAATAAAGTAGGATCTATGTCCCCGCCACCAGTTAAAAGTAACCCATCTATCGTATCAGCAATTCTATCAATTCCAGCGTACACCATATTAGGAAGCACAAGCGGCACTCCTCCAAATTTCACAATCGCACGCATATTCTCCGTTGGAACTGTCAAAACATCCTCTTTCAAACTGGAAGAAACACCAATAATCGGTCGCAAACAAATCCCCCTATCCCATCCCATTTGTTACAATCATATTACAAATATGTTACTGGTGCCAGGCACCTGTAACATACAACTTCTCTGCTCAGTAGCCCCGCGGAACAATATTTAACTTCAGTAATTTCTTTTTTTCCATAGTTCCATGGGATTTGACATTCCTTCTTCAATTTCCATGTGACACATCTGGAATGTTCGATCGTCTGCTGGTTTGTGCAATTCCTCATATATAGTTGCTGATTTACTGAGTCCAACTGCTTTTGCATTTTCCAAGGTTGCACAGTAATATGCTTTTTCGATTCCTGCAAACATCATTGCACTGTAGCACATTGCACAAGGTGCACCGCTCGCATACATTATAAATCCAGATAAATCATTCGTTTGTAATTGTTCCTGTGCTCGACGAATCGCAAGCAACTCAGCATGTCCGCTAACATCATGCTTAATGTGCAACTCATTCACACCCTCTGAAACCACTTCCCCGTCTTTCACTAGTACTGCTCCAAATGGTTGGCCTCCACTATTTACATTTTCGACCGCTAATTCAACCGCTCTTTTCATAAATTTATCCATAAACAGCATACCCCCTCTTTGAAAATATTTTAGCATATCTGAGTATGCAAACGATATCTAATAAAAACAAAATATGGACTATCAAGAATAATTAGCCCGCAACAACCTTAACTCTTTACTTCCACTCAGAAATTAGTCATAACTACTTTTCTAGTGCGAATTATTTATCCATAAAATAGCAGTTCAAGACCATTTTAGATAAACCCGCAACCAATTCCACTGATCCCGAGACCAAATGCTAAACTTTTTCAGTAGCAAATAAAAAAAGCCAAGAACCACCTGGATTCATAAAAATCCAATTAGTTCTTAGCCATCTATACTACTTATTCTGCATTGCGCATTTCATCCAACACGCGGTTGACACGTTTTTCTAGCATTTTCATTCCGCTTCCGCCAGCTTGGAAATGGCGGAGTTGTCCGTCTTTATCGAAAACGTAATAAGCTGGAACGTATTGATTTTCAAAAACGTCTGTTAGCTTTAACTCGCTATCAACAAAAATTGGTTGTGTAATATTATGTTCCGCTGCTACTTTTTTAATTTCCTCAAGATCTACGTCTTTTTCAGAACGTGGCATATGAATAGCGACAACATTTAGTTCGTCTTTATATTGGTCACGGAACTCGTTCACATTTGGCATTGCTTCTTTACAAAGTCCACAGCTGATTGACCAAAAATGAATCAATGTAGGTTTTTCGCCGACTAGCTCACTAGAGGAAACTTCTCCATTTAACCAGGCAGTAGCGCCAGTTAATTCAGGCATAGGTGTACGTAACTTCATTTAAGAACTCCTCCTTTTCCATATGTAAAAAATTCTCCATGAACTAGAAAATACATGGAGAACTTTTAAGTTTGTTTATGTTCGATATTTTATGCTTAATAGCTTCTTGATAATTATTTTAATTCATTCAAGTACCTTGATTAAATTATAGTGTTTTTTGACCTGGACGCCAGTTCGCTGGGCACAGACCACCTGTTTGAAGTGCTTGTAGTACGCGAAGTGTTTCATCTACATCACGACCGATGTTATTATGGAAAACTGTTTGGTACTGCATTTCACCTTCTGGATTAATAATGAAAAGACCGCGAAGTGCAACCCCTTCTTCTTCGATTAACACACCATATTCACGTGCAACTGCATGATTAGTATCCGCAGCTAGTGGATATTTTAATTCGCCTAAACCATTGTCTTGACGAGCTGTGTTGATCCAAGCTAAATGCGTATGAATTGTATCTGTAGATACCCCAATAACTTCCGCATCTAAATCTTCGAACTCATCATAACGATCTGACATTGCCGTGATTTCAGTTGGACAAACGAAAGTAAAATCCATTGGATAAAAGAATAAAACTGTCCATTTATCTTCTTTCATTATTTCTTCTAAACTTACTTTACCAAATGACTTGTCCGCTAAAACTGCGTCCAATGTAAAACGTGGTGCTTGTTTACCTACCATGCGCTCTGCCATGTATAATCCCTCCAAAATAATAATTAGTATTATTTACTCACAATTTAAAGGATAGCAAAATCTCCCTTACAAATCAATTTATCCACCTCGAATCTTGTCGCAAATTGCCGCAATATGCATGGCACACATTACATAAACATTACTGGTGCCAGGCACCTGTAACACATTCGTAATAATCTAAGACCCTACAACCATAAAAAAATAGCGGACGAAGATGCAATTTCAACCCTATTACCCCAGATCGAATAATTATAATAAAAAAATCATATATTAAAAAATCGCCTTTGTAATGGGAGGAATAGTGATGGGATATTACGTAAAAGTAGAAAAAGGTGTGAATATTTATGTCGAGGATGTTAATCCAGCTTCGACTAAGACTATTTTTTTCATACATGGATGGCCGGCAAACCATCAGCTGTTCGAGTATCAATTTAACCACCTCCCCGCAATGGGCTATCGTTGTATAGGGATAGATATTCGTGGATTTGGCAAATCAAATCGACCTTGGGATGGATATTCTTATGACCGATTGGCAGATGATATCCGCATCATTATTGATACATTAGAATTGGAGAATATTACGCTTGCAGGACACTCGATGGGTGGTGCCATTTCTATACGATATATGGCTCGTCATTATGGACACAAAGTTGCAAAACTTGCGCTTATCGGGGCAGCAGCGCCTGTTTTCACACAGCGACCAGATTTTCCGTATGGAATAACAATCGAAGAAGTCAATAAATTAATTGAAGCTACATACACCGATCGGCCTAAAATGTTAAGTGATTTTGGAGATACTTTTTTCGCTCGCTATTTATCCAAAAATTTTATCGACTGGTTCCATGGGCTTGGTTTAATCGCATCGGGCAACGCTACTGCGAAGTGTTTAGTTTCCTTGCGTGACGAAGATCTACGAGACGATTTACCACAAATACAAGTTCCGACAGCTATTATGCATGGAATACAGGATAAGGTATGTCCGTTCATTTTAGGGGAATTAATGCATCAAAGTATACAAAACTCTATATTAATACCTTTTGAATACAGCGGCCATGGCTTATTTTATTGCGAGAAAGACAAGTTTAATCAAGAACTCGTAAGGTTTATTGGATAAAAAAATATTACAAAATTGTTACGGGTGCCAGGCACTAGTAACAATTTTGTAACATAAGAAAAAGCCGCTCAGCTTGTAAGCTTTGGCGGCTATTTTTTATTGGATTGTGAATTTATGTTATTTTAATTTCTTCTATAATATCTTCGATTAACACGGGTAGATATTCATTCAAATCTTTAAATTCAAATCCTAAGTTTCTTGCTTGTTCATTGCTAATTAACCACGTCTCAGAAATGTTGTACGGTGAAACATTGTTTTCACTCGATGTAGAAGTAATTATCGCAGAAGTTTGCGCCTTCTCTTCTATAGTAGCAATCATGTCTCCTAATTCTACTTTTCCATCGGATGTCGCATTAATAGGTCCTGTAAAATCGGAAAGTCCAATCCACGCTAGGAAATGCCCTGCCTCTTCTTCCGAAATGAAATCCATACTTGCTTCTAGATTTACTAAATGGATTTCCTCATTATTCACTATTTTCTCTATATGGAATTTAAGTCGTTCGGTATAATCGTTTAAACCTAAAACAATTGGAAATCTAACTGCTACTACAGGAAATGGAGCTTTCTGAAAAAATACCGCTTCCGCTTGCCGTTTTCCTTCCATATAAGAAAATTCCTCTTTTGGTCCTTCAATAATTGGATAGTTGGTTGGAATAAAGTCATCTTCCACATATCCTACTTCTCCATTTCCTTCCTCATATACAGACTTAGAAGAGGTAAAAACATATTTCAGCGTATTATCCTTGAACACTTCAATTGCATCCATTGCTTCCTTTGAAGAATAACAGATTTGGTCAAAAATAATATCCCATTTTTCATTATTAAAACGTTCCTTACTTTCAACTAAATTTAATCGATCGCATACAATTCTATTCACTCTAGTAGAAAAAGAATCCACTGTTTTCCCTCTTGTGGCGATCGTTACCTCAAACCCTTTATCCAATAATGCTTCCACTAGATGCACACCAAAAAATCTTGTTCCCCCTAAAACTAAAGCTTTTCTCATTTCTTCATCTCCTTTTATTAATCATAAAATATATGACTATAATACGCTATTTTTTAAGTAGACTTAGAAGATCGAAAATTTATTTCTTCACTCTTTCAAATCTATTTCTAATATTTTTTTGATAGAGTGATGATTACAACCAGTCCACTTCGTACATGTACCATATGATACGGTATGCCACTTGTTTGGCAAATCTACTAAAGGAGGTGATTTTTATATGGCTCTTAGATTACAAGAGTATACTACCCCGGCAAATACACTAGTTATTGCAGATACAGCAGCTCCCCCTGGAACTCTCCCAACACCGGCAGTGTCTACTTTACCATCTTTAATTTCCCCACTCATTGATGGTAGTGACGCTTACATTTGGTCGCCAAATACAACATCTAATCAAACAGTAACATTTCGAAGTACATTTGATGTTACTGGCCTTCCGATTGTAGTTGTCGCTTTACCCGTAAGTGTATTTTACGCTTATGCGGCTAATGAGATTGCTTCCGTAACTGCTAGTTTGGAGGTAGTGGATCTTTTAGGAATTGTTGTATTAACTATTCCTTTATTCACGGATGCAAACTCAGGAGATCCTCAAGATGTGGCAATTGCATCAGGAGACGCCCTGATAGGAGTTGGAGTTTTACCACCAGGCAATAGTGTGCGCATTGTTGTCGACGCAACAGTAACCTCACCTACAACTATTAGTTATACTACAAACCCAGGGCGATACCTTGGAGAAATAACAGTACGTGACATTACGTAAAATTTTCAAACATCAATTTTTAGCCAAATGAAAAAGGGCTGCCTAGTAGTCGGTTTTCTAATTGACTTTGGACAGCCCCTTCTCTATTGATTTAGTCATATTCCAATAATTATTTATATTTTAATAACCTTCAATCTGATCTCCTGGATTTATTTTCAATGTTAACCCATATTCATTCGTAACTCCTTCAACTGATTCAATACTCAATGTTCCAGAAAGCTTTCCATCCTTGCCTTTATTAAGCATCATTCCTGCATTTTTGTTCGAATTGATTGATCCAAACCTAATTGTAAATCCGTTTTTCACCGTTGTGAAATAGGTATCATAATAATTATTTATGAATTTTACTTTTGTTCCATCCGAATCTTTTAAAACAATAGAAGCTTGCTTCGAAATTACTGCTTGATCTTGCGTCAAAATCGACCCATTTTTATATTTTAATGGGGCAATTGTGAATGTAATTTCTTCATTTGATAAGTTCTCGTCTTTACTTGTTCCGTCACTAATCCAAGCAAGTTCAAACGGTCCTTCGACTACCCTTAGCGTTGTAGCATTGCCACCATTATAAGGGGGCATAGACATACCAGCGATTTGTTGAACAATCGAATAGTCTGTCAATGCATTTGTATCTACGTTTGTCGTAAATGTCCAAGTTCCATTAGAATTTACTTTTGTTTTTCCTAGTGAAACTCCTGTATTTTTAAAGAAGAATAGTTCGTAATTTGGTTGGCCTGTTCCGAACAACTCGATTTTACTTCCATTCATTCGATACCCCATAGTTCCCGGTTTATAAGTAAACTTGGAGTCCAGGCTAATAGACGATATATTCATATTATAGAAGATATTAAAGGATGAAGAAGAGGTTGGATGATATGTTCCATTGATAATGTTGCCAGTGTTTAGCATGGATTTGAATGAATCAAAGGAAATCAGAGTTCCATCATTTCGATAAACATCTCCGTAACCTTTCAATTTGTATTTTATTCCGTCAGTCGTTACGAAGTAGCCAAAATTTGGGTCTATAAAGCGCACATTTTTATTAGAAAATAAACCTGCATTTGCGGGTACATAGAAATTGAAAGAACTAGAAGTTTGGGTTTCTACCACTTTATTTTTCTCCATTTTGTTAAAGGTAATCAATTTATCAAGTGCAGGGCTATTTAGATCTTTCGCTGTGAATACAATTGTTACTATACCATTCTTGTCAGGTGTCACATTAACAGAGTTTGCTCCTGCTGTATTATTTGTCGCTCCATTCACCGAAACTAACTTTAATCCAGCGGGAATATCAACTCGAACCGTAGCAGTAGATGGCTTGCCATTCGACTCTTTAAATATAGCCGCTAATGTAATTACTTCAGATGTTTCTCTATGTTGAACCGTCTTATCTCCAACATAGATTGGGTTCACATTCCCTGGAATAGTAAAAGAGACGGTGTTTGTTTTATACTTCAATGTATAAGTCGTGCCAGGAATTTGAATAGAAGTCGTTAAAGTGATCGTTAATCCATCTTTACTTAAAGAAGCATTCGTGACAGTTAAACCATTATCAAATGAGAATTCAGAGGCTCGGATTGAAGAAATGGGTTTATTCAGTTTTATCATCAGCGTCGTGTTATTAACTATAGAACTTGATACAATTTGAAAAGGTAAAGATGTATTTACATTATCTATTCTAAATTGAAGTGCCTTCCCCCAGATCAATACATTTGACCGCAGAATCGCCTGTGCTTCGTATACTTTCTTTGCTGCTTCCGTATAATTTCCTCTTCTAACATCTTCCTCTGCACCCTTCGCCAACATATGAACCGTTACATCGTTTTTTAACTCATTTATTAACTTCTCTGCTGGCCCTTTTACAGCATTTCGAATTCTATCACGAGTGGATTGACCGTAAACACGATCTAATAATATTGTTTGTTTACGAAACTCCGCAGTCATTTCGTGATAAGCCTTTTCCACTTGATCTAAGTTATTTGAATAGACTGCCGCAGAAAGAGCATTTGTTTTTGCATGGATTTTTGAACTTGCAGTAATCGCATCCAGATACCCTTGAGCCCTTTGTATTTGAACTTTCGGGTCCACGAGTCGTGCCTCGTACTTTAACTTATCTGAGAAATTCACGCCACTTAATGCCGCCTCGACTTTTGCTATTGCCATTTTTGCATCATTAAATTGCTCCCATGGCTGCGTCACCCCGTCCGCTGAACCCTCGACAGAAATTGCCCACTTTAATACGTTACTTGCATTTTGAGCATCAATCATTAATTGCTCCATATTTGCAGCAGCATCCCCTTGTTCACTTGGTGCAGCTGCTACAAATGCCGATGTCGCAATTATGGATGAAGCTGCTATTTTAATTATTTTATTCTTAATAAAAATCGCTCCCTTCTTTAACTAGCACACCATTCTCAATATATGCGTATTTAACTCATTTATATGAGCAGTGTTGCCTATTAGTTGAAGCAGTCAAATCAATTTGGTCTTGGTTTTGGCTTAATTGGTCCAGCAGTACTATCTTATATAAAATTAAATTACTTCTATTAAGGTATGTTCTCATTTTAAAAGGCTCTATTTTCAATATAGTTTCTACTTAGAAAAATTAGTTGCGAGTACGATGGAATTAGTCCCAATTTTATGAATGTTGTTTCAATTCCAACCCACTTCATCATAATCATGCTTCCATTTGTTATAAAAAATGCTCCTAGGCATGATTAACATGACTAGGAGCAATTTTTTTAGTAAGCTATTATTATTTTTTGATCAGTACTACATTTGAATCTTGTACGATATATTCTTTGTCGCTAACTTGGTACATACCTGGAACATAGCGATACACTCTATATTGTTCACCTTTTTTCAAGACTCTTGGTAGTTTAGTTGTTTTATCAATTGATTGCCAAATGACTGTGTCTTTTAGAATAGTCACTTTTCCAATTTGACCTGGAGTTAACTCTAGGCCATTCCAAATTTGTTTTAGACGTTTGTTCGCTGGCAATTGGTTTTTAACAAGCATTTCTTTAGATGGTGTCTCGTAAGAAATTGCTGCTGTTCGTTCTAACCAGATGTCTCCGCCTAGTCCAAGCATTGGTGAAATAGTTTGTTTAACAGGTAAATGTTGTCCTTTTACTGCTTCTCCTACTTTTTTCAAGCGGTTATTTTCTAATACATACACTGGAGTTGTTTTGTTCACTTGAAGACAGCTAATTTTAGCACTTTCTCCGCATGAGTTTTGAGCAAAATACTTCGCTGCACCCTCCAGGTACAAAATTGTAAATGTAGAGAATTTATTGACTGTAAATTGAACACCTTGCGTCCCTTTGTCAAATGCTACTAACTTTCCTTGTACAACTTCTTTTGTTCCATCGCTATGTTCTATGAAAATAGCTAAGTTATTTATTTGATCTTGTGTTGCACTTGTTAAAATTGGTAATGTGATTGTGACCGAACGATTTTGCATATTTGTATCAATTTCCATCGGACGACCTAACACATTTACTTTTTTATTCCCAGTGATTTGGGTTACTAATTTTTCTTTTTTAGCTCGTCCCTCCACCGCATTTTTCTGTGCTTGTTCTTTTAATGGAACAACATGGAAGAATAGATCTGCTCCGAAATTTTGCATCGAAGTTTGTGGAATAAACAGATGCAAATTATCCGTAAAGATTTCTAGATTTGCTTTTCCGTTAGCTAGTGTACCCACTGCTTCTTTTGGAACAGTCACACTTACTTCGTTGACTTTGTCTTCCTTATCTGGAATAACAATTCTTGCAGTATCTTGATGTTGCTCTTTTAATTTTGCAATTGTTTCTTTAACAGTATCCGTTGTTAAAGTTAATACATCTTTTACAGTTCCATTAGGCTCTGTAGTACGCTTAATCGGTGTTTGTGGGAAAGATGTTCCACTCTCTTTATCCACTATGATATCTTCTTCTTTTGATGGTGGTGTTGAACCATCACCTGGTTTCTCTGCGCCTTTATCTTTCACCGTAACGTTCACAACAACTTCTTTTTGAGCAAAAGTAATCGTAATTTTAGTTGTTCCCTGTGCTTTTGCTTTAACTTCTCCATCTTTAACTGTGGCGATTTTTTCATTTTCTGTTACATATACCGCTTTTTTTGTTACGTCTAATTCTGTTGGTTTCCCGCTATTTAGAGTAGTTATTTGTTTAACTTGAAGTTGAACTTTGTCATTCTTTGTCATATTAAGTGACTTATGATCAACGTTTAAAGTAATGACTGGTTGTCCATTGTCCATTCCTGGTGTCACTTTCAATTCATTGGTGTCACGTACACGAATACGTAAACCGCCTGAAAATTCACCAGATAAGCCGACAGCTTCTAACGTGTCGCCAACTTTCAATTGTGGCACTGGAATTCCTTGATTCTCAATATATCCATCTGTAAAGACTAATAAATTACCTGAGCCATCATTGATGAAATAAGAAGTGTCATCATATTTCGAAGTCACTTTTCCTGTCACTTTTACAAGCAAACCTTGATTCACTGTAGAAGTTGCTGTTCCTGTTGTTACTATTTTCGGTTCAACTTTTGGACCAGTTCCTGTCTTAATAACATCAATATCAAATTTACTAAACTCAATTTCTTTGTTATTTTCAAATGTTTTAATATGTCCGTAAATACGAACTGTATCGCCTAATTTCAATGAGTCAGCTGGAACTTCATTGAAGGCCATGATACCACCAGTTGCATCTTGTACATAGAACGCATCGAAGAATACACCTGCTGCGGTTGTCACTGTTCCTTCAATAACAACTGGCGTCTCGTCTGCAAGTTTTCGAGCATCTTCAATTTTCGTAGTTTTCGTATCACGATGAGCTAACCAGTTCACTGAGTTCAAGATAAACTGAGAATTTCCTTTTGGTTCAAACGATTCATCCATTTGCTTGTCATTGAACATATTCATACCAGACACAATAATACGTCCTTTAGCACCAATTTCATCGGAAACGATTAATGGAATAGCTGAACCGCCATGATCGTCAGACACATCGTCATAAACATAACTACTATTTTTCAGATTTCCTTGATATGTTGTTTCATTTCCTCGTACAAGGAACTTCACTTTTCCACTTTCAGTCAGTGCACTATTTCCTACACCTTGCAAACTAGATCCACTGTAATAGTCAATAAACGGAACGCGATCCGTCACGTAGTTATCGACAAGTCCTGGGTAAGCACGAACTGCATAAGGACTTACAGTAGGGTCACTCCAAAAGTTCCCTTTTTTACTTAAGTCGAACACGCCGTCATGACTCATTCGAATTTGTGTACCAATTTCTATGAGCGCTCCATTATGAAGCGTTGAATCTGTTGAGCCGTTATTACTTTTTCCAGCAAATAAAACAGAGCCACCAGCTTTAACAAAATCACCGACTACTTTTTGTTCATCAGCTGTTAGAGCAGTCTTCGGTTGTGTAATGACAAGGACTGTCACATCTTTTACTACATCCGCCGTAATGACTGCTTTATTTTGCTCGACTTTATATCCTTCTTTTTGAAGTAATAGAGTAAAGGCCTTTAAATTATCTCCGTATGTGGAGGTATCGCCTGTTGAGTTTTCATTGCCATGCTTTGCATCAATTAGTACTTTTAAACCCAATGGTTGCTTAACTTTTACTGGTAATACAAATGATACATCTCCTAGATTTGCACCATCTTTGGATGTAACGATCGCGATTAGCTGGTGGTCACCTGTAACTGGTTTGTCCCAGTTTATAGTTGCTACTCCTGTTCCTTTTGCAAGAATGGAGTTGATAACCGCCGAATCTAGTTTATGTGCTTCATCTTGTACATCAATATAAAGGTCGACATTTAAATTGTTCACCGTTTGTGTACCGAAGTTTCCAACGGTAACTTTTGCAGTAGCCGGATTACCATCGATTACAACATCCCCAACAATATCAATACTATTGACTTTGACATCGACCGATTCTTCTTTTGACCAAATTGGAGCTGAATAAATGCGTTCGCCATCAGCTTGTGTAACACGGACAACAAACCATTGCTGACCGCTTGCAACTGTATATGATGGAGACCAAGTAAAATCTTTCGTATTTGGTGAATACGAATCTACCACTTTTCCACCATTTGATATTAGTTCCACTTTCGTTACACGATCATCCGATTTGTAAGTGTTAGATAAATAATCGTAACCATTTGTTTTAGATTCTGCTACTGGATCTTTACCATTTATAGTGAAGTTCAATGTTTTACTATCCACAGTAGAACCCATATAGAAGCCGTTTGCCAATACATCTAATTGGAAATTAGGATCTTCTGACATGTACACACGCATATTCGCCATAGAATGTAATAACGACTCTTGCGTTAAATCATCTGCAACAATGACAGTACGTGCATTCGTTTTACCCCATGTACCGTCATGATTATCTTCTCCGTATGTTGGAGCTACATGCCATCCTAAATCTAGTGCAGAGAATAATTTCCCTTCTGCATTTGCATAGCCGTAACTACCTGAACCATTTCCTACTTCTAGCATCGTAAATAACTTATCGATATTTTTATCATATGGCTTAAAGTTATTGAATGCATCTTTTGACATATCCGGGTGGTTAAACTGCGCTACAATATCGTCATATGTTAATACCCATGCGTAATACTTGCTTAAATCTTGATATTGTTTACCGTTAATATTACGATCGATGAAATTATCTGTTCCAAATACATTCGAGTGCCCCCATGTAGTAGAAGTCATTTCAAACGCTGGGAATACAACATATTCACCGTCTTTTGTATATTGTTTCGCTAAATCCTTCGTTAACTTCCAATCGTCCCCACCTTTACGTTCTTGTTGCCCTTTATGATCGACCGTATCTTGACCTAATAATGAAGGGTCAATGTCATGTGAGTGATCAGAAAATGCGAAGTAATCATAGCCGTATTTCTGTCCAGCTTTTAATGCATCTTCTGGATTACCTTTTGCATCATGTGAAATAACTGTGTGGTTATGCGTTGTACCACGGTAGTGATGACCACCTGTGAAACGAGGTACGACTTCGAACGTCCATTCTTTCGAGCTAACGTTTCCTTTCGGATCAGCTGCTGTTACTTTTACCGTATGGATACCTAAATCTAAGTCAACAGTCGGTGTGAATTTTACTTGTGTGTTTGATACAATTGCATCAGTTGTAACATCTTTGTCATCTACTAAGATTGTAATAGATTCTTTATTCACACCACTTGGATCTTCCATGACAACTGAAATTTCGGGCCGTGGACTTTCAACTTTTGACGTATTAGCAGGTATTTCTGCAGCAAATGTAGGTCCTTCTATATCATCAACAAATTTTACTTTAAAAGGAGTATCCACTGAGCCTGCAAATTTACTATTTTCTCCTACTTTCGCTTCTATATAATACTCGAAATCTGTATTGTTTAAAGTACTTGATTGGAGTGACGCTGTATATCTTCCTTGTCCGTCACCAGTCATTGACAACTGAGTATACTCCGTGCTCCCAACATTTCGGTAATAAAGCGTAACGGATTCAGCTCCGTCTGCGAATGCTTCAAACGAAATGGTTGTATCTTTGAAAGCCTCTTTCATTTGATTGTGTGTTATTCCAAGAATTGAAGCAATATCCTTTACATCACGAATGTTTAATTGATAGCCATTTTTTGGATTTACATTTGTTGAATATTGACCAACAATACCTGTGAATGAATAGCTTTTATTCACGACAATATCTTTTTCCATATCGATCTTCGTCGTGGTCATAACACGTAACAATGTTGTTTTTGCGTTTTCATCTGCAACCGTGACATTGTATCCAGCACCAGATAAAGACGAGCTCGTCACTTTCCCACTTACCGTAACTAAGCTACCTTCCAATGGCTCGATTGTTGCGAAATCATTCAACTCTGCAACCGTAATATTTTTTGGTGTAGGAAGTGTTTCGCCTTCTGATAGTTTTTCAACATTAGTCGGTTCAAACTCCGTTAATCCGTTGTACTCAAGGACTTTTCCAGAAACGCGTAGCTTATCTCCACGTTTAATGTTTAATTTATGGTCAAAGCTTCCGAAAATATTAATCCCAGCAGTTGCATCTTGAATATAATAGTTATTCTTTTGCGTACCAAGAATTCCGTTATCAATCGTCATAATACCTTCAATCGTAAAATATTTATTCAGATTGACGGGATGACCATTTGAGTCGGATTGACGAACTGTGCTAATATCGGTAATTATTTCATTTGATGGCTTTGTAATTGAAACCGTATTACTTTCAAGCATGATTCCTTTTGCAGTGTAATTTTGTTGCGTTACATAAACTCTATCAGGTGCATTATTAAATGTCGCCGTGAAGTTTCCTTTTGTATCTGCAATAACTTGCTGTTCATTCAAGCGTTTTGCTTGATTGTTATCCCCATAAATGAAAACTCTAGCATTTGAAAGTACAGCTGATGTTCCGATTAACGTTCCAACTTTGTTCTTATCCACATTGTAGCTTAATTTGTCTTGTATAGGTGCTGCAGTTGGATTCGCTACATCGACCGCTGAAGCTGCACTTTCTGGTTTATCAGCATCTGTTGCGGTTATATATAAAGTAGGAAGTGAAACTAATGCATCGAATGTCGTTACAAACGAGCCATCTGCTTTCGCTGTTGTTGTACCAAGGGCACCTACTCCTGTCGTTGACGTTCCATAAAATGTGACAACTGCATTATTTGGAACTGTTCCTTCAGTAGCCATCACTGTAACGTTTGTTCCTGATTGTTGATAGAAAACTCGGTCTACAATTGGTTGTACACTTTCGTTCAACTCGAACTTTTCAGTAGGACTTGCTGAGTTGCGTGGAATTGGAGCTGCATTTACAAAATCCTTACTATTATCATCAGAATCCCAACCATTTCCTTTTCCGGGTGTTGGTGCCATACCTGCATATGGACGACGTTGCGCACTTAGTAATGTACTAAGATCAGCGCCTGTTGAACCATTTCCTTCGAATGCATTAGCTGCCTTTCCATATCCAACAAAATCTACTACGTTTGTCGGTTTGCTTCCACTAATTGCACTAGTTGTGTTTACTAATGCTACTTTTCCGGAAGCTGCAGCCATAGCTATACCACCAATAGCGTCACCATCTGGTAAAGCCTTGCCATTTGCTCCACCTGCTTCATGAATTAAATAATAACCATGTGCCTTAATCGTTCCGGATAATTCTGTAATAAACGTGCCGAAAGATCCTGTTGAACTTGCATACTGAACAGACCAGTTATCTAAAGAGACATCCACATCCGTCGGGTTATATAATTCAATAAAATCGTTATTGAATATTGCTCCACTATTTCCTCCAGCACCATACACTTGACTAATTACAACATGTCCAGCAATTTGTGCTTCTGCCTTTTGTATCAAACTAGAAGGTAAAATCGTACTTAAAAGAAGTACGATAATTAACGTAATGCTTGTAAAACGTTTTTTCCCCTTCGTTTTCGTGTGCATAAGTCTCCTCTTTTCTATTGAATTATTCGCTTGTAATTCTTTAAGCATTTGCAATATTACTATCCTTTTTGCACTTTGAGAAGTGACTATTGTCGGAAATCAGATTTTTAATAATCTTTACATAAAGTTAATATTTTGATGGATTTTCAAATAAAAAAAAACCTGTTAGGATGAAAAGGTCCTTTAATTTTTGAATAGCACTAGGAGGAATTATTTTGATAACAAAAGCCTGTACTAGCAGTCGAAAAAAGCAAACACTTCTTACCCTCATCATCTTTATTTTATTCATGACTTCAGCACCACTTTCAACGTTTGCACATCCTTACAGTGCTAGCTATACAGACTTGAAAATAACCGATGAAACTACTGAAATGACTTTTATCATCGATACCCAATCAATTATTGAATTGATGGACGAGGTCGATTCAAATAAAGACGGCAAGCTCGAAAAAAGTGAATTGGATGAAAACGAGCACCATATAGAGGAACTTGTTACGGAGACACTTGCACTTGATAAGGGTGCAAATGAAATGACACCTACTCTTGAAAAGATGGAGCTAGTGGACAAGGATAAAAAGCAATTCCTAAAATTGACGATTACATTTGAGGGCTTCTCGTCAGGAGATACAATTATTTTAACAGATGGCTTCTATGTAAATGATTCGAATACAAACTACGTTAACCTTGTAACAGTTGCATATGGGGACCAAACTACGGAAGCAGTTTTGCAAGGAAATGAAAGAAGCTGGACGATGCTCCTTGCTGAGGAACAAGTCCCTCAAGGTGAAGGATATGTTAGTACTCCTGCACCAGTTCATAAACCTAGTTCTTCCTGGTTTGCCTTTATTAAATTGGGAATGTTTCACATTTTAACAGGCTACGATCATTTATTATTTTTAATCGCATTACTTTTAAGAAAACAAACATTAAAACAATATATCGGAATCGTCACAGCGTTTACGATTGCTCATAGTATTACATTAAGTTTATCGGTTTTAGATATCGTCAATCTTCCATCTTTATTTGTAGAATCTGTTATTGCTTTAAGTATTGTGTATGTGGCTTTAGAAAATATTTTCCGTAAGAAAATTCAACACCGTTGGGGAATTACCTTCGCGTTTGGGCTAATTCACGGTTTAGGATTCGCAAATTTATTGAAAGAAATGTCGTTACCAAAAAGCCACCTCGCTATTGCATTAGTTAGTTTCAATGTTGGCATTGAAGTCATTCAACTTGCAATTGTCATGATTTGCTTGCCTATACTTTTTTACCTGCATAAGCAGAAAAACTCGTTAAAGATGATTCAAATCCTTTCATCACTTATAGTACTAGCAGGTTCATACTTCTTAATTAAACAATTATTCTTCTAACAAAAATCTCCTTCAGTATAATAAGCACTGAAGGAGATTTTTTTATTCAAGATAGCATTCAATTTTCAGGATTTTCGTTTAGGTTTGTTAGTAGTATGTATACATAAGTGAATATTTTTTTAAAAGTAACTTTCAAATGCCCCATACCCAAAATAGACCGACAGAAGCGATAATGTAGCAAAGACTAGATATTCTACTGTACCGCCAGTTCTCGTAGTGAGTGGAAAGCGAACCGTTACTTTAAATGGAAACAACAGTTTTATACCATTTTTAGTTGCCATATCCAAGATGAAGTGGCTTACCATTCCAACTAGAACCCCTGTTACTATAGATTCATTCGTAACAAATAAATTCAAAAGAGCTCCTATCAAAAACAAAAAGACTATACTATGTGTAAAAGATCGATGTCCAAATAGGGAATGAACCACTTTCGAAACAAATGGAAACTTCCGCCCAATTGTGCTTCCTCCGTGACAAATATCCGGAATTAATGCTCCGATGACTCCTGCTCCAACTAAAATGACTGGATCATAATTTGAGATCTGTGCAAAAGCAAGACTTGCTGCAATACCGCCTACGATGTGTGTTTTTCCTGTCATGCTTTATGTTCTCCTTTTTTCGGTGATTCCTTTATCTACTTTACACTATTAACAACTACTCTTTCTATATTGCTTCCGTTGCAACCTAAACTCACTACATTAAGGGTATACATAACCCGTTATTTCCCAATATTCTATATTCTTCAATATGTTTTTAATTATTATTCACCATTTAAGAATTTTATATTTCATAGTTTTAAATACCTAACATGTAAATTCAATATAGTAAAATAGTTTTCATTTCAGTTAAATTTTACTTAAAAATATGATAGTATAAGTTTATTAGAATATATGAATATAAAATAATTAAAAGCAGCAATGTCGTTGGAAGGTATTTAATCCCCTTCAATAAAATCTACTTTTAATTCAAAGGAGAAAAAATTGAAAAAGGTTGCAATTAATATTAAAGTCATTTTAATTCTACTCGTCGTTTTCTCGATAGTAGATATTATGGATAATAGTTTAATAGTACTTTTAAGTGTAAAACATGAGGAATTAGTAAGCTTCATACTCGATACAGTATTTTCTTTCGTTGAATTGGGTTTAACTTTTTATGCTCTCTATTTAGGTCAAAAAGCAATAGTAAAAGCAAAAGAAGAAGAAAAACAATACCGTCGGCTTACTGACTTGTTCCCCGAAGCTATAATAATACATAAAGATTCAAGGATCATTTATGCAAATCAAGCGAGCGCTACATTAATTGGTGCAAAAAGCCCTAATGATTTAATTGGACAAAACTGGGAGGGATTTATTCATTTCAATTCCTCTAATCCAAATTCTCTTACATTAGAAAAAATGAAAAAGTGGAATGATTCAATAGTAAACCATACCATTAAAGCAAAAAAACTAGATGGTAAAATAATTGATTTAGAAATCAATTCTACCAAAATTGAATATAAAGGCAGTCCAGCTAGAGAAGTTATCGCTAGAGACGTAACTTCTAGAAATGCGCAGGAGCATGAAGTAAAAGAACTTGCTTATCATGATGAGTTAACGAAACTTCCAAATAGAAGATCTTTCGTAAATAAATTAGAACAATTATGGGAAGATTTTAATGAAACCAATAATAGTTTTGCTATTATGTTTTTAGACTTAGATGGTTTTAAGCGTGTTAACGACATACTAGGACACGATGCAGGAGATAAACTATTGATAGAGGTTAGTAATCTATTGTGTAGTAATGTCCGAGTAGATGACTTCGTTTCAAGATTGGGTGGGGATGAATTCACTATTCTTTTACCAAATTCGAATAAACAGGACTGTATAAATGTAGCGGAAAGGATAATACATGCTTTTCAAAATCCTTTCCTCATTTCAAATCAGGAAATCCAAGTATCGCCTAGTATTGGAATTGCTCAGTGCCCTCAAAATGGACAAGATACGACAAATTTATTAAAACAAGCAGATTCTATTATGTACAAAGTAAAAGTAAGCGGAAAAAACTCATATCGCTTCGCAGACTAATTAAATAGATAACTTAACAATTCACACATTATTACAGGAGTGTTACTGGTGCCAGGCACCGGTAACACTCCTGTAATAATTTAAGCATATTTTCCATAGCTTTTTTTACCATTAATAAACCAATTTTAATTTATAAATGTTTGACTCCTTTTGTATGTGGGTAAACTATAACAATAAACTACAGGGAGTGATGAGCATGCTTAAAGGAACTAAAAGATCTTTCTTATTGGGTGGCATAACTGCCTTCGCTATTATGTTTTTGAAGAAAATGGAAAACAGAGAGAAAGCGAAAACGACATTGAAAAACACAAAAACAAAAGCAAATTCCTATATGCATTCAAGGAAACATCAGCCTACTCAAATGACGAAAGCCGGTTTCTCGGATCCGCATGATCCAGACGACAATCGTATGGTAGAAGAAGGCTCCATGACAAGCGTTCAATATTATAATGAAAACGTACAAGATAGCAACTCAAAATCAGAGGCAAAACAAGCTTTCCCAAAATCGCAACAAAAGAAGCTTCCTAAAAAGGAAGAGTCTTTACCCGAAGAAAATAACGAATCCCCAGCAAAACAAGAGAATACAAATCATTCTCCTACAAACTAAAACAAGCCTGCAACTAGTATTGTAATTCTAGTTGCAGGCTTTTATTGTTAATTAAACTTGTATTTTTCAATTTCCAACATTATCTCTGCGCTGTTCATTTGTTAGCCGAAGCATAGATGGTATTCGCTAACATACGATAATAATTTTTCGTATGTGCTCTAAATGCTAAGTCATTTGCAAAAAGAATCACAGTCGAGTCATTCAACTCTTTTGTAAAAGCTAAGACTTGACCTTTAGCTTTTTCATGACCTGGCCACCATCCAGCAACATAGAAGTCATCAGCATTTTTTACAGTTGCCAACACCTCGGAGCCTTCCGGAACTTTAGTGATCCAAGCACCTCTTGTAGTATAAAGAAGCTCTTCCCGTTCATAACCTGAATTTAAAGGATTATCGACATTTATGGTTGCTTTTATTAGCCCTTCATGCCCGCTTTTTGTTATAGAATAATCGAAGCCGTCTAATAGCTTTCCTTCCTTAACAGCTTTCAAAGCACTGTCACCAATACCAACGAACGTTTTACCTGCTAATTTCTCAGGCAACTTGTTATCGGAAATGACAACTTTCGCATCTTTCTCTTCAACAAGTTGAAAGCCAAGTTCTTTCAGAGAAAACGTCAATTGACTTGAACCAATTCCCGCTACTTTTGGCTCTACTAACAATTTTGTCTTAAAGTTCATATCACTTTGTAACTGAAGTGCTTCGAAAACAAACGTATTGGCAAAAGGAAGAATATCTTTCTTGTTAACTACGAAATCTCCTTTTTGGAATCCATACTTATTTTCTTGTACTAATTCCACTTGTTTTCCTGCAGCAAGAAGTTTATTTACTAATTTAATTGTGTCATTATTAACATTTTTTAGTACTTGTTTTGATGTGTTTGGCACTTCACTTTTTGGGATATCTACTTTACTTACCTTTTTTGTATTCCCTTCAAATCCTACTCCATCTTTTAAACGCAATTCAACGATATCAAAACCTCTGAGTGCTGGGAAGTTAACAACTACTGGGTCATACATTGCTTCCCAATCAGAAACATCATCCCCTTGATAAAGCATTGCATTTGCAAGTCCTCGTTTTGCTTGTTTCATAGGGACAACATAAGTACCTTTTAGATAGATAGTTCCATCAATCGTAACAGAATTAGTTGTTTGTTCTACTTTTACACCATTACGGATTAAATAATTTACCATATTATAAACTTCACTTACATTTTTCTGGTTTTTCGCATTCGTTGGCAACACAAAGTAGTCAGGGAAGAAATTTTCATTTTTTCCACGAACACGACCAATTGACTCTCCGGCAGCATTCGTTAGCAAAGGATCAACTAAACGGTTGTCTTCACCCTTCACTCCGCGATTAAAGATTTCTAACTGTCTTAAATACAACTCATCCTTATTTTCCAACACGTAGTTTGTTGCTCCCAAACCAGTTCCGACCATTGCATATAAAGAATCCTGACTTAAAGAAGGCACTTCAACTGTATGCCCGAGTGTGCCATGGAGCATCGAGAAGATAGGCGTATACGATGGCCCCATATCATCCCAACCATCTTTATATTCTTCTAAAGCAACAAAATAAGAATCTAAACTAGAGTTTCCAACTCCAGCTTTTCCCATTGCATGGGCTTGTGCCATCATACCTTTGATTAGTAAATCGTATTCAAAGTTAGGATTATGCGGTGGTGTTGCTGGTTCAATTAAAAATCCTTTTACATAACCATGTCCCTCAACCATTGTTAGTGGTGTCCACTTTGCAATTTCATCATTTAATTGAATTGTTTCCACTTGAGTTTGATATGCGTTATCTCGGTTTAAATCAAATCCAAGCGCATTTGCACGTGTATTATTTGCGCGACCGTCCGGATTATGCGAAAAGTTAAAGATAAAAATAATATTATCTAATACTTTATCCATATCTAGAACAACTTCTTTAGGATTATTTTTTTCATCTGAAGTATTGAATTTTACTTTTGATTCCAATGCAAATTTCTTCAAAAGTTCTGTTTGGAAATCAATACCTTCCACTTCATCCGGATGAATATTATTAAACCAAATTGGCACTTGATAATCACCCATTGTACCATCTTTAATCTTCTTTATTAGCTCCTCTGGATTTTCAAGAGCTGTTGGCAATGTTTGATTTAAATATTTATCTACTGCTTTTTTATCTTTCGCAAGAATTACGAGATGAAAGTCTCTTCCCTCTACAGACTTGCCTGGACTTTGGTATTCTAAATATCTTTTATTTGACTTTTTAGCTTTTGAAAATATACTATCAATGGAAGGTTTAATAGCCTCCCAGTCTAAATATTCGTCATAAACATTTAGTTTTACAGTTGTAGCTGCTTTTGCATTAGTCGTTGAATCAACTAATGCTAATTCATAATCTCCAATAAGCTTTTTGTACAAAACTCGAATGGATCTGTTCGAGAGATCGGTAGTATCATATGGTAAACCGAACTCTAACTTAGCAACTATTTTAGTAGTGCCATCCATATAGTAGGGCTCTTTAATAACTTTAATAAATGAATCTCCAGAATATGAGTTCGATTTCGAGTCCCACTTTTTCCACTCAGATAAATCTTTTCCCCCGAATTGAAATATTAATTTGCTTAGATCAACTTTCTTCCCAAAATCAACCTTCAATTCTACTTCTCGAATCTCTGTAATCGAGAATAAAGATTTACTTACCTCTAATTGTGCCGGTTTATTAACTTGTACTTTCTCAGTTGTTGGTGCAGCTAGTGTTGTAGCAGGCATTGCCATTGTCAATGCCATAAATAACGCTAAAAATAACATTAATATTCTTTTCATTACTTTCCCCCTCAAGTTCTTTTTTGGTAGATTATTAGTCCCCCAACTTTAAATATATCAGACTTTTCTGTCAGATTAAATATAATAAATCTAATAATTAGCAAATATATGAAAATTTTAGGATTTGTAATTTCTGTAGCACTAGTTCCATTTTGAACTTATGATGCCTTTTACAAAAATCAATTTTGCGATACGCACCTTTGACTTTGCGGTTCGCACACTTGAGCTTGCGATTCACTCCCTTGAGCTTGCGATTCGTACACTTGATTTTGCGATATGCACTCGATCTTGCCAGATACACAGTTGATCTTGCGATTCGCACACTTGAGCTTGCGATTCACTCACTTGATCTTGCGATTCACTCACTTGATCTTGCAATTCACTCACTTGATCTTGCAATACGTACTCGATCTTGCGATTCACTCACTTGAGCTTGCGATTCGCACTCGATCTTGCGGTTCGCACACTTGATCTTGCGATTCGCATACTTGATCTTGCGATTCACTCACTTGAGCTTGCGATTTGCGCCCTTGATTTTGCGATTCGCACACTCGATCTTGCGTTTCACACAATTGCTCATGCGATTCGCCACCTTGATCTTACCTTAGACACAAAGGAGAGACTCTTCCTGCGGTAAGCTTCGGAAACCAACTAGGTGAAATACGAAAATAAATAAAAAAGCGAGATACTCAACCATTAATTAGTTGAATACCTCGCAGTGACCATGATGTCTAGATCTACTATTTAGTTCACTAGTCACCCATTACTTCACTCGTTGCTGTAATTTCAATTTTATTTAGCGCCTGGGTAGCTAATCGATCTGCTTCCCCATTATATTTACGTGGAACCAGTTCATACTCCGGTTGCAAACCAAGCTCCTTCATTTTAGCATCAATTTTGTCGGCCCAATTAAACAAATCCTTTTCAATTACTGGCCATTCCTCGCGCAAATGATTGATCACCACTTGTGAATCGCCAATAAATCGAACGGGCAAATGATGCACACCCAACAACTCAAGTTCAGTTAAACACAAATAAAATGCCGCATATTCTGCCTCATTATTTGATATGTGGCCAGTAGCAGGTGCATTACGTCGAAGCCTGTAAGATTTCCCATTTTGCTCATAATAAATGACACAACCTAAACCCGAACTACTTGTAGTACGGTCAAATCCTCCGTCAAAATAGACAGTGACATTATGTGGATCCGTTTCAATCCCTTTCACATACCCTTTTAACTCTTTAACTGTCCACGTACTATCATACTGATCATTAAATACAACGCTTTTTACACGGCCAGTCCTTTCCATGTCTTCCGCAAATAGTAGAGCCTTTGCTGCAGGCATCTCTTCAGAATGAAAGACAGTTTCCGCTCCCTTTGATGTTCTATAAATCCATTCAATCTGAATCTTCATTGTCAGTCCTCCTTTTGCTCTAATACTAGTTTCCCCAATACAAACCATTTTTATTAAATGAAAGAAGTGACTATATACTACAACAAAACTAGCAGCCGAAGATACAATTTCGGCTGCTAGTATTTTTTATTTATTCTTTTCTTTATCTTTCCCTGGGTTCACAACTTCAACTTCGATTGTTACTACATGTCCGCCGTATCTAACTGTAATTGTGGTAGATTTGTTTGCACCTTTAGCTTTCACTAACCCTTTTGATACGGAAGCCGTGTTATTATTAGCTACTTCATACGTAGCTAATTTCGTTACATCTTTTTCTGTTACTTTTCCATCCGCCGTCGTTGTCACTTCTTTAATAGTAACCTGAGCCACTTCAGAAGGTTTTAATTTTAGTTCTGGTTTATCAACGGTAAGCGTTACTACTGGTTCTACGACAACTGGCTTTGTAACTGTTACATTAACAGTCACTTCTTTGCCACCATAAGAAATGGTAACGGAAGTCAATCCTTCTAATAATGCAGTTACTAGTCCATTACTAACTGTTGCAATATTTTCATCTGCCACTACATATGTAGCCTTTGCCGTTACGTCTTCGTCTATTGCCTCGCCATTAGCTGGCTTTGTAGTTTCTGTAACAGCAAGTTGAGCTGTTTCTCCAGTTGATAATTTTAGATCCGTTTGATCCACTGAAAGTGTTACAACAGGTGTTGCCTCATCTTTTTCATAAATCAATTTTTCTCCAACATTGCCTGCTGCATCTGTAATCACAACGGTTACCGAATCTGTTTCAGCAGTTACCGGGAATGAAAATGATCCATCCTGTGCCAATTTGAATTCTACCGCTTTAGCTTTTTCACCGTTTTGCGTCGTAATATATGAAGCGTGAAGTTTCTCATTTAAATCATAATCCAAACCATACAAATATAATTCTTCATTATAATCGATATATTTATCGCTAACTTGTCCAGTTGCTAGTTCACCATCAACAGCACCTGTAATTTCTGGTTTCGTTGATTTAACGACAATCGGACCAACATAATCACTAATTACTCCTGAAGCTGTTGTTGCAGTGTAGTCGATAGTGTATAAACCATCTGGTATTGTTGTTGCTGGTGCACTACCCCATGGTTTATATTGTCCTGCTATATTCAGCGTATAGGATCCTTTTCCAAGTGATGAACCTGAATGTAAATATCCAATATAGCCATCTCCATATTCTCCACCTTCAGGATTCATGATATCCCAAAGTTCGATATAGTTTGTTGTCACATCACCCGTCAACGTAAATGCAAGCACCGCAGAATCTTTCACTCCATCTCCGTTAAAGGATAGGTCTGTTTCCGAAATACTCATATTTTTTATTTCTGTTTTAGTTGCACTACCAAAGTCTGCTGCGAATGGCAATGAAATATCAGAACCTCCACCATTAATATGGATATATCCCAGTATTTCTGATCCATTTGGAGGTGTCGCTTTGGAAGCTGTCAATGTAACATTTAACAGTTGCTCTCCAGCTAAAGTGAATGTTGGTTGATCAACTGTCAGTTTTGCATCACCGAACGATTTTTTAACGTCAACCGTTACTTTATAATCTCCTCCAATACCTTTAATATCTTTCACGAGGATTTGTTTCGTTACAGAAATATTTTCTTTTAATGATTGCGGACCAAATGTAACGGTTCCTTTTAAGTTTTCGACAATCGCGCCAGTTCCATCAAGAACAGCATTATCAATTGCATAAGCAAGTACATTTGGGTGTGCTGCCGCATATGCATCCACACGTCCTGCCCCTTGAGAGAAGACATCGTATTTCGCTGTATTAAGAATTTTTGCAGTATTAGAAAGTGCAACCTTCACATCAAATGCATTCCATGTAGGATTTGCTTGTTTGACAAGTGCCGCTATCCCTGCAATATGTGGTGTAGCCATAGACGTTCCAGTTTTGCGGTCATACGCTTTATCATACTTCACATTTGGAAAATCTGCTTTATACATTGGAATTGTTGACATAATATTTGTACCAGGTGCAGTTACATCTGGTTTAATATCGAAGTTCGGAGTAGATGGACCACGTGAACTGGAATCATTTACATCATCTCCGACAGTACTTGAAGAGCCGAAGTTTCCGAACGTAATTTTACCTGTTCCATCTTTTAATGCGACACGAAGTGCATCCCCATCTGTTTGAGACATATCAAACGTTGGAATGAAATCAAATGAATCACCTAGGAAAGTTCCAGATGCATTCGGAGCATTTGAACCTCCCGCGAAATTATGGATGATTGTTGCCACTGCCCCATTAGCTTTTGCATTAGCAATTTTATCTACAAATGCAATACTACCGCGTGAAATCAATGCCACTTTCCCTTTCACATCAATTCCGTTATAATCTTTTGCCTCCCCATTTCCTGGTACTGCTACTAAGTCGAACTCTCCTTCCAGTTGTTTTGTCAAACTTGTACCGAAAGTAGTTCCCATTAATTTTAACTGTTTAGAAAGATTGTAAGAACCAACTGTTACATTCACTTTCCCGTCATACATTGTTTCAGGGTTCGTTGTATTCCCTACCGCTATTCCTAATCGAGCAGTCGCTGGTGTTCCCATTGTTCCACGATTTGGACCAGAGTTACCTGTTGCTATAACTGAAATAGTACCAGCTAACATAGCATTATTAATGGCAAAGGAACCTGCATCCGTTTCCGTATTTGCCCCTCCACCTAAAGAAAGATTAATAACATCCATTCCTTCAACAACTGCAGTGTCGATTGCTTTAACAATCCCAGAAGTAGCTCCACTTCCGTATGCACCAAGTACACGGTAAGCATAAAGATCAACTTTGGGTGCTATCCCTTTAATGCCGTATTCGTTTGCACCTATAGCAGCAATTGTTCCTGCTACATGTGTACCATGAGAAGTGTAGAACGCACTACCTTTATCATTAAATTCAGGTGTATTTGCTGGACGTTCCACTGGTGAAGTTTCCGAAGCATCATCGTCCGCACGATTTTTTGCATAAGTGGAAGAGTTCGGAATGAAGTTCTTTCCACCTTTATATCTACCTTGGAACTCTGGATGGTTAGCATCAATTCCTGTATCTAGAACAGCAACTTTAATGCCTTGTCCTTCAATCCCTTCATTCCAAAGTTTTTCAATTCCTAAGAATGAGATACTTGTATTCATTGCTGCATCTACTTGTCCATCTTTTACAACTTTAGCTGGTACATCTTCTAAGGCGTACACTGTCACATCTGGCTCGATTAGTGTAACTCCTTGGATTTCTAGTAATTTCGAAAGGTCATCTCCCTTAACTGTTACAGCAAATCCATTTAGGACTGTATCATAAGCGTAACCTTCTTTAAATGATATCTTTTTATTCTTCATCTCTTTTTTAATCATTGCTTGTTGCGCTTTAACATTAGCCTTCACTTTAGTCGATTGCGCTTTCGAAAGTGATTTACCCTTTAATTTTTCAATACCTTGTTCAAGTGCAACTGGCTTTTCTGACAAATGTACGATTACCGCAACTTGCTCATTGCCTGAAACCTTTTTTAAATCTTCGTGTAGCCTAGCCTCTCCACCCAACAAATTTATTTGTTCTACAATAGCCGCTTTCGCTAGTAAATCGCTCTCACTTTGGGTTCCCGTTTTAAACGGTAATGACTGATCCCCATTTGCTAGAGCCGTAAATGGTGTTAGAAGAGAAAGCACCATGACAAAAGCAAGAATGCTACTAAAGAATTTAGTGAATCTCATTTTCTTCAAATCTCATTTCCCCTTTACCAATTTTTAGAACACACAGTAAATAATTGTGCGACGTTACCAAGTTATCACAATTATGCTAACTTTAAAATAAAAAAATACAAAATTATTAAATTAATTAGAAATATTAGAATAATTAGTTTTTAGTACCTGGAATAAATCCAATTTATGTTATCTTCATAATAATCTTGTATCGCATTTTTTTCTTTTTCAAATTAAAACTATAACACTACAAGATAATTAAAAAGTCTCGTAGACTAGTAATCTATAATCCAAGATTTTCGTTCTTCCAAGGAGAAATATACTATAAGCACAAAAAAAACAGCCGAAGATATAATCTCAGCTGCTAACGTATTATTTATTTTAATTTTGGTATCACAAAAGCGTATCGGTGAAACACTACTTCATCTGCTTGTTCTGCAAAAGACTTTGCTTGTTCAGGAGAACAATAAATGGCTCCATATAAATTCTTCGGTTCTAATTCACTAGAAAGTTCATAATCTATTACAATTATTAAAGCTTCTTTATCTTCACTAAGTTTTTGAACCATTCTTTTCGTGTGAATAGTAACACCCATAATTATATGAAATTTCAACATTAAGTTCTCTCCCTACCAACGCAATCAATAAAATCGAATATGCTATTCGTATTATATCAAATAAATGACGGAGTTGGTCTTCTACTTACAATAAATGTGGATCAATTAGACAACTTAATAAAACCAAATGATTCCCATGGTTGTATTTGATCTAAGAGGAAAAGCTCCTCAGAAATTACTTTAGCTACTACATTTGTGCACCCTACATTTGGCATAGCCTTTAAAGCTACTTGCAACTCTCCCTTGTAACGAATATCCAAATCGTTATCAATCGTTACATCCCCCGGCACTATATTATTTGTATCATGAGCTGGGAAGGATTCATTTTTATACTTTACGCGAGATTGTGTACTACGAATAACATACTCAGATACATCCCCGCGATTAAAATGCAATTCATGAAAAATCACTTTTTCTTCCAATTCAGTTGTGTGTGGGGATGTCACTACCGTTAACTCTAGTTTATTCCGATTTAAGCTACCTAAAGCTTTCAACTCATCCTCAGAGGCGTACATATTACCGATGATTAAATCATCGATTAGTCCTGTATGCCATAAATCCTTTGCTTGAACTACTATTGGCAAGTGACGATGTTCCTCCAATGTCGGTAAACCATTAAGCGTTTCTTCCCAAGGTCCAAACGTTGCATGCTTGGAGGAGATCATTGCAGTAGTTCGAATTTGATTATCTTTATAGAGTTTAGAGGTTGTTAATAAATGTTGCCTTGAAAGCCCTGTATATTCTCTTGGGTAAAAATTATGGCAGCCGATAATGTTTTCACGGTTCGGTTTATAGGATAAAATATTTTCTACATATTTTGTCCCGCTACTAATATTTAATTCTATTTTCAAATTTGATGCATCCATAGACATGAACGCCTCTTCTTGACCTGAAAACCCCATATCCAGACGTAATGCATCTAAATAGTAATGTTCCTTAAAATAACCAATATCTCGATATGTTAAACCTAGTTCCTCAAATACTTCCGGTGCGACATCTGCAGAAATATCAAAGCCAAGCTGCTCTGCAAATTGATTGATTTGTTGAAGCTTTTTCCTTTGCTCATTATTTTTAATAGATAATAGGCAAGTAAAAATACGGTCAAAGCCATTATCCGATGCTAGTAGAATATATTCTTTCATTTCTTCTATCGTGCTATGTTGAGGATAAATTGATATTCCTAGTCTTCTCATTTAATACCTCGCTGTTGCTTATTTTGCTTCCTTCAATTTTGCAGTACGATTTGCCATTGCGACAAATGGTAAGTAAATACAAACAGAAATCACGATTAACACAAAGCTTAGTACTGCTCCTTGCCAAGATTGCGTGACTAAGAAACCATTAATAATAGGCGGCGTTGTCCAAGGAGCCGCAATTGTAGCTGCGGGTACCATTCCCCATTTCGTTACAAAATAGGCAATTGTTACATTAACCATAGGGGTAAGAATAAAAGGAATAAATAATATCGGATTTAAAACAATTGGTAAACCGAATAGCAATGGTTCATTAATATTAAAGATTCCAGGTGCCGCAGATATTTTTCCGACTGTACTATATTGCTTATTCTTTCTGGCCATGATGAATATAGCAATAACTAGTGCAATTGTTGTTCCTGCTCCTCCCATGTTAACAAAAGCATCAAAGAATGGCTTATTAATAATATAAGGTGCTACGTCTCCAGCAGAAATTGCAGCAACATTGGCATCGATTGCTTGTAAGTTAATCGATTGCATAAATGGATCAATAATATTGCCACCATGAATACCAAGAGTCCATAAAAATGCTGGTATAAAAGCAAGGATAAGTGCTGCCGCCCATGTATTTGTTAAGCCCATAAATGGCTCTTGAACTGTCGAATAAAATGTTCCAATAATATCAGGAATAGTAAATCCTGCCGAAATAATTGTTCGAACTAACGCAAATATGCCAACAGTAATAATGGCTGGTAGTAAAGCAGCAAAAGATTTCGAAACAGCTGGTGGTACACTATCTGGCATCTTTATCAGGAGTTTGTTTTTACCAGATAAACGAGAGAACACTTCGGAAGATAATAAAGCAATAATAATGGCTACAAAAATTCCGCCCGTTCCAGTTGTTAACCCCGATAAGCCACCTTCACCAAAAGTACCAAATGTCAAATAACTCGATAAACTGATAACCCCTGCAGACAGACCGTCTTTGTCATAACTTTTTGCTAAGTGATACGCTATCGAGAAGGCTAACAAAAGGGAGATTATCCCGAATGTTGCACCCCACACATTTCCTCCCCATTGCGTCCAAGTTCCATGCTCCCAAATAGAATCTAGAGCATTTTGATAAAACTTGATCGGTAGGTTGTTTATTAATACTGCGAGTGAACCAAGAATAGTAAGTGGCATTACGGTTATAAAACCATCTCGTATCGCTACTAAATGCCGTTGATTACCTATTCGTGAAGCTACCGGAACAAACTTCTCCTCTAAAAAACGGAACATTCCATCTCTCCTTTTTATTTTTTTGTTATATGTCAAACACCACTAAAAATGATGTTATTCCCCTAACAATCGTTCATATAGCTCAATCAATTCTTTTGCTAAATCCCGAAAAGTAATTGCATTCATTAAGTGATCCTGTGCATGTATTAGCATCATGGTAGCTTCAACCTTTTCACCTCTAGCCTCTTGTGTCAGTAATACGGTTTGAGAATGGTGTGCTTCTATCAGTGACTGATTTGCTATTTCAATCTTTTTCTTAGCAGCATTGATTTCACCTTTCTTTGCAAGTTGAATCGCTTCCATACAGTCGCTTTTTGTGTTGCCGCTATGCAATATTAACCCCATAATGGATTGCATCAGTGCTAAGTTCTCCATTTGACACACTCCTTATCCAATTAACCCTATTGCCTGCTTTAATACATTTGCGCCGTTCATCATCCCGTAGTCCGACATGTTGATGACCTCTATAGGGATATTCTTTTCCTTATATTTCGCTTCATAAGTACCTTTTAAATAGCGTACTTGTGGACCAAGTAGCAATACGTCTACGTTTTTGCTTAGTAAAGTTCTATCTACTTCACTTTCTGATATAGCAAAAATATCTGCCTCTATATTTTGCTCCTTCGCTGCTTTTTGCATTTTTGCTACAAGTAGGCTGGTACTCATGCCTGCTACGCAAACTAACATAATACTTTTCAGTTTTTATCCCCCTCTATTCATTAACTTTCTATCACCGAATTCCACACGATGAAAATGTAATTATGGGTATAACTAAGATATGATTCTTTTTTATTAAACTTTCCTCAATTGTTTCTATGTTTACATCTTTATTTATTCGAAATCGCATTTTTAGGATTTAACATTCTTCCCCGAGCTTTTCTGAATTAATTACTTCGGATACCTTCCTTATTGCGTCCTCAGCATCAGCACCTTCTGCTGAGATAGTAATAACTGATCCAGGTCCGACTCCTTGTGACATCACCCCCATAATAGATTTCAAGTTTACGGATTTACCTTTATAAGAAAGCTGAACGTTTGATGTAAAAGCGGAGACAGCTGAAACTAATAAGGTAGATGGCCTAGCATGTAATCCTTCAGAATTGGTGATTTTAAAACTTTTTTCCATTCATAAAACCTCCTGGATATTTTTAAATTCTTCTTGTTTATTGCTCACTTTGAAATCTCGGTTATTACTTTCGGTAACTGCTATTTGATTTATATATGGCTTCTTTTTATCTATCAACCCACTTCTTTTTTTGAGTAGACAACTATTTAACTCCTTTGGAGAGTTTCATAGTATTTTTATAGAAGTATGTTTATGTGGATTGACTTATGAATTGTAGTTAATAACTAGCTTTTTATTTCTGGTGTGCTCTATCCAATTATTTTTCAAAGCTTCCGAGGGTAGAGAATCAGATCTCCTCGTTACTTTTTTACGGAGTCTCGCATAGGAGGTTTTTTGAAAAGAACAAAAATAATAGAAGCAGCATGGAACATGAATAAAAAACAAAAGGTTTCGAGAATGTATTTATCCCCCGAAACCTTTTGTCTTTATTTTCAAATGTAGTTTTATGTTTTTTTCCTAACATTTATTAATTGTTTTTTCTTCCAGAACCAAAACCAATTAAGTAGCCATCTAAATCTTTAATCGCAAATTCTTTCCATACTCCCCAGTCTTGTTCCGAAATAATTGGCCCATACGCAATCTCTGCTCCATTTGTCGTTAATTCTTCCAATAATAAATCTAGCCCATCATGGTCATGAACATAGGCGTATAGATTCCAGGTACCTTTGTTTGGACAGACATCCTCTTTATTATTTGCTTGAATTAATTTAAACCCTAACCCAAAATCATCTCGTACTGCCCACACATCATTTACTTCACAACCTAAAACATCTCGGTAGTACTGCTGCGACTTCTCTAAATTTGAAACAAGTAATACAGTTAGAGAATTCTCGATTTTTGCTTTAATAGTTTCCATCCTATAACTCTCCTCATTGATAAAAATTTTATTAAAGTTAGTTTAATTACTCATCTCTAAAATCTTTTTCGGCAAAACCATGCATTCTAATCTGATTATTTTCTAAGTCTGTAAAGTAAAACTCATAGTAGCTTTCGAAAGGATTTTCAAGTTTCTCTACAAATACACCTTTTTCCGTTAGAATTCGATGCGCCTCCAAAATGTCATCACTTTGAAGGTCCAATGTCACACTTTGTGGAAGTTCATTATCTTTATTTGCCTTAAATCGATTACTTATTGCTAATTTTGTTTTTTCATTAATCGAAAAGAAATAAGCAACATCTATGTTATCTGTTGGTGCGATCCCCAAAATTTCACTGTACCACTTAACTGCAAGGTTGAGATTCTTTACATAATACCAAATGACTACGGTACCATTAATAAGGTTGTTATTACTCGGATTATTAAACATGATTACCTCCTAAAAAATTCAGACATGGATATTTATTCTTTATATTTGTTTGTATTTCCTTCTAATTTTTTTAAAATTTCTAAACCTATTTCCTATTTATCGGATATTAGTTGCTAAAGGAATGACTATAAAAAAAACAGCGGAGGAAAATTACTTCCCTCCGCTATTCTTTTTCTAATATATCTTATTAGATATATCTGTAATTCCATCTAATTGAAAACCAAAGATAAATGTCAGCTATCACTGGGAAATGGTTTATAGCTCTAACTTTTGGCTATCAATGGATTGCTCGTGGGATAGTCCCACACACTCTTCTTGAAAACGCATATTCCAATATCCTGACTCGTCCTCCTTACAAATGGCTTCTCGCGTTTCAAATAAACCTGTTGGTGTGAAATAATAGGCACTCACTCGCTCCACATCACAATCTTCGTCAAAGAAACGATAAACCATTAATACATTGGACATTTGAAGCCTATTTTTTTGAATAACTAAGGCGTTTAGTTCATCAATTCTCTCCTTGGACCATATATATTGAATTCCTATTACATTATGTGGAACAAAACCCTCTTCGGTATCGGAAAAGAGCTTCTCAATTGTTTCCTCATCTTTGATCCAGTTATGTTCTCTTTCTAAATGTAGTGCAGGATATAAGAAATTCTCCGCATCAAATCGTTTATCCCACTTCCACCATGATAAGTCCATTGGTCTTGAGCGCCCCAGTAACTTATCAAATTTAGAGTCTTCCACAAAAACATCAAAACCTAGCATTTCGCCTAGATTAGCAAAATAATCTATCTCTCTTTTTGTAAACATGGAACGGTTATGTAAGGAAGACAAATTTAGTCTTCGATAATTTCGAACGTAACCATCAAAAAATTGCATGAGATTGAAATATTGTTTCTTCATAAGTCTTTTTTCCTTCTTTCTTATAATCTTCAATCTTCCAAGAATAAAATTATCAAATAATAAGTTTGACCCAGGAAAACTAAACACAATCGTCGACCCGTTCTAATAAGACAATAATATAATTCTTCCACTTTATAATATTCTCCAAAAAGGTTAAAAACCTCTCTTATCTGTTAAAAAACTCACTCAACGAATCTTATGAACCGTTAAATGAGTTATCCTTCCGATAGCGGAATAAATAACAATTCCTACAATCGCCCCAGCACTATCTATGAATACATCCTTCAGCTGCGCACCTCTACCCGCTACAAATAGCTGATGCACTTCATCAGAGATGGCATAGAGCACACAAATAAGTAAAGTTGCTCCCATTCCTTTACTTTTTCCAAACCCGCTTAACTTCAAGGAGTTCATGATGAGTAAACCCAGCACCAAATAAATAATGAAATGAGCATTTTTTCTTACCTGGTGATGAAAATTTTCTGTAATAAAATCCGAATTAGGTAGCACTTTTTCTACTGTTATTTCAATTAACTCTGTTATTCCTGTACTCAACTCGCTAGATATAGTTACTGGTTGGTGTGAGAGATAAAATATTAAACACATCCATAAGATAACGGCTAACCAAGAAAGCTCTTTACGCATATAATTATTTCCCTTACTCTCCCAATGTTTTAATAATATTATATCAAATAAAATCCAATTTTTCTCTTTTTTCTAAAAACAAAATACTCGTATAAATTAATAATGTTGTGGAGTAAACAGTGGCTTCAATATTGTTAGTGGAGTTTTCAAGGATTTTTTGGTGGATTTGTTTTCCAACCATATAAAGAAAGCTGTCGAAAATACATTTACGGCAGCTCAGTAGGAATATAAAAGGTTTCAAAAACGTCAAAATTCATGAATATTTTTATACAGTAAAATTTCCTTAATTAACGGAATTAAGAAATTTACACGAAGAATTTGGGACGGAAAAAAGTAGGTTAGATAAAAGAATAATAATAAATTAAAAAACAAATTATCCATTTATGCATATCGTAAAGATTTTTCAAAGTAAATTTAGTATATTTGAAATGCAAAAGGTATTTTAATCACAATTTATTAAGCAAATAGTACTTTTTGTAACTAGCCCCCTTTACTCATGGGTACTATTTCTTAATTAATTGAGAACGGAGGAAAAAATTCAACAGTAGAATTATTAAAGATTGCTAGCATAGTCGCCAATTTAATCTAAGTACTGTTTTTTATTTTGCTCGATAGCTTGAATGTAAAAAGGAAGTTCTAGGAATTTGAAGAAAAACAATGCTTGTTGGTATACCTCTTTGATTTCTGTAAAGGAAGCCGCCTTTTTTTCTAAGCATTGTCCTTTATAATACAAGAATTGACCAACTAAAAAAATAAAAGATGTTTCTTTAGATTTTCTTATTCCTTGATTTGCCGTTTCTAATGCAGCATCATAGTCATTTAACTCATATTGAACTTTGCACTTATTAAAGAGGACGGTAATAAGAGTTTCATAAATTTTGTAGTCACTATAATTTTTATGAATATGCTCTTTTAAGATTTTATTATAATAATATAAACTTTTATGGCTTTCGCCGTTCTCTGAATATACATTCGCAATCGTATTGTTAATTTTTATATGTAAGAAACGGAACTGGATAGTTGTTTGGTTTGAAAAGTTTAAAATGTTCTTAAGACCTGCAATACACTCTGCTGCGGTAATCATTTTTAGCTTGTAATGAGCTGTAAGTAAAATCTGCTCTAGGTAAAAATTTAACCAAATATTATCAGCAATTATCTTATTCTTTTCAATTATGGAAATAACTTTTTTATATTCATGCTCTTTTAAGTGAAACTCAATATCTTTTATTAAACTCTCACTTTCTAAAACATTTTTATGAAATAGCATTTCTATAAGATATTCGATTGGTACTTGCAGCTTTAATGCAATTTTTAATAAGGTGTCTATTGCTGGATATACTTCTCCAGCTTCAATACGACTAATTGTTGACTGTGTACAAATGTTTTTTGCAAGCTCTTTTTGGGACATACCCAATTCTGCTCTAAGTTTACTAATCTCTAAACCTAAGTATTTCATTTCCAAAAAAATCACCCCATATTTTAAAAAAAGGACGGTAAAAAAACATGAAAAAATTATCTATTATCTTATTAATCGTATTAGCAGTAGCACTTTATCCTAACTCGAACAATGAGGCTGCTAAAATAAATCCAAATCCCAGTCCAATAACTACTCTAGATTTACCACATATCTACTAATAAATTTTATCCAATAAAATTATCGATTCTTTAATTTTATTGGATTTTTCTAATAGTGCAAGGGCTAAACTGAATTATATAAGGAGAACGACAATGAAATCTAAACACACCGTAGATAACGAAGCAAGATTAATTTCACTAGAGTCGGATCTTGGATATGTAATTGAGCGAAACCAATTAGAATTGTATTATCAACCTAAAGTGTTTGCTGAAACCAATCAAATTGTTGGCGGTGAAGCACTTCTAAGATGGAATCATCCTGAATGGGGAACTATTAGCCCGAATGATTTTATTCCTCTTGCAGAAAAAACAGGTTTTATTAATGAGATAGGAAAATGGGTTAAAAAGACCGCATGCAAGCAAAATAAAGCTTGGCAAGATGCAGGACTTCCGAAAATTCCAATCTCCATAAACTTGTCTGCTACTCGCTTTTTAGAAAGTGATCTAATCACACATATAATGGAAACACTAAAAGAGACGAAACTAGAACCTCAATACTTAGAAATAGAAATAACAGAAACATTTCTTTTAGAAAATGAAAAAGTAGTTTTCTCCGTATTAGATGAACTTAGGAATTTAGGCATTAAAATCGCATTAGACGATTTTGGGACTGGTTATTCTTCGCTCTCATCACTAAATCGATTTAAAGGAAAAATAGATATACTTAAAATTGATCGTTCTTTCATTCAAGACTTAAGCAGTTCACATGAAGAGGACTCCAATTTTATAGTAAAAATGATTATCCAACTATCTCATCAATTGAAAATGAGTGTTATTGCTGAGGGAGTCGAAACGAACGAACAACTTACCGTGTTACAAAAATATAATTGCAATATGATTCAAGGTTATTTGTACTCTAAACCTATTCCCGCAATCGAGTTTGCTAAACTTCTAAAGAGAGATAAACTAGATCCTCTTGAATATAATATTTAGACGGAAAATCACGTTTTGTTGATAATCGAATGATTTACACGTACATAAATCGATTCTTAACATAATTTGTTTTTTCGTCTAAACTTAGCTTCATCATCTTTCACTCCACCCTCCTCATAAACTTCTAATTATCTTTCCGAATTCTATTAATGAATTATCCTATAGTGACCTGTGTCAGACTCATTTGTTTTCAAATTCTCGCTGATATAGGTTCGCGTGTTAAATTCAACCCTTTGTTATCCTATTAGTCACGCCCGAATGCCATACATTTTAGTTCCTTATAATCTATGTATTACCAAATGAAAGTGTTATGATATTAAATTATTAACTTAATAGGAGGCTTTGTTTTGAAGAATTTATTTAAATTACTTATAGTAACGATCATACTTGTGACCTTACCGATTGCTAATGGAGTTTCCGCACATGCAGCTACATTCGGAAAAATTATGTGGGGGAAGACAGAATTAAAGATTGGACAAATTGGAAAAGTAACTGTTTTGCAAGATACTACTTTAGTTAAACTGGAATCTAATAGTACCCTAACGACCATTCGCACTCTAAAAAAAGGTGATGAATATAGGGTGTATAGCTACAAATCTAGTTTTAACGGATTATATGGAGTCGGAGCAGGAAGCTTTGTGCAAAAAAACGCAAAGATAAAATACGAAACACCTTCTAAGAAAAAACTAGAAATATTAACTTTTCAGAACCTTTTCCAAGAAGCAAGACTAAAACAAAATAGTACTACACAAGGCACTTATACAAGACAGGATATACTCACACTTTTTAATACTAATTTCACAGATGAGTTTACTTCACAATTTATATCTAGTAGCATGTCAAAAAAAGAAATGAATGGTGTTACACATTATTACTTCCCACAAGGGACTGACTTTATTAACACAAGTTTTTTTGTAGAGGAAAACTTGAGCTGGACAGAAAAAACAACAATTACGCATGAACAAACAATAACTGTAGATAAGGACAACCAAAAAGGTGTATCCAATATTGTAAAAATAAGCGAATATCGAAAAGGAAACGAGACCATTAAACCTTATACTTATACGATTACATTAGTAAAAATGGATAATGGAGGCTATAAAATTGTAGACATCCAAAAACAATTTGGTACATCGAAGTAATCTACTTATTTCATGTTTATCCCTTAATTGTAGGCGGCCGAAGATACATTTTCGGCTGTTTTTTCGTGTTATCTCCTTTAAATTCTCTTATTTTAAAAATTCTATAGAAATCTCTTTTACAGTAATACAAGTCTAATATCACTTTAGTTACTAAAGGTTTTAGTTGTGAGCCTCTATCTATCATAGTTATTTTATTCTAGATTTGTGTGTCTTTGTTTCAGACACAGACACTTCAAAGTTTTGGTAACAATACTTCTATGCTAGTTCCTACATTAACTTCGCTTGTAATTTGGATAGAACCTTTGTGTGCTTCTATAATACTAAAGCTTATAGTCATTCCTAAACCAATCCCTTTTTCTTTTAAACTATGGAAAGGGTCACCAATGTGTTGTAAATCACTTTCTTCCATTCCACAGCCATTATCCTCAATCTTAACGGCTAAATACTTCTCATTCTTCTCATATATAGAGATGTTGACTTCTCCATTTATAGTGATTGCTTCTAAAGCGTTTTTTAGAATATTTATAAACACTTGTTTTAATTTACTTTCATTGCAGTATGTATTGAATTGATCGAGGTCAGTCACGTTTATTTTCGTATTTTGTTGGGATGCTTTTATTGAAAACAATTGAACGACTTCTCTCACAATAGTATTAATGCTTTGATTTGCAAAGATAATGTCTGTTGGTTTTGCAATCATTAATAGTTCGTTCACAATGCTATTAATACGATTAATCTCGGTTATTAACAGGTCAATATGCTGATCCATTTTAATGGTTTTCTCTTGTCCCATCTGCAAATATCCTTTAATAATTGCAAGAGGGTTTCGAATTTCGTGAACAATACCTGCAGATAGTTCACCTAGTGCAGACATTTTTTCGGATTGTCTTAACTTTTTCTCTGTTTCTTTTAAACTGGTTATATCTCTTCCAATAACGACCAATCCTTTTCTGGAACCATCATTATTAAAAATAGGCACTTTAAATGCATCGAAAATTTTATTGGAACCATCTCTTAAAGGAACTGTTTCTTCGCATCGACTTACCTTTCCAGCCTTCCACGCATCTTCGTCCGTATCTATACAATAAATCAAAGCATCATGATAAAAATCTGTATGTTCTGCCATCTCTTTATCTGTTTTACCTTTATAGTCGATGCCTTCAAGCTCGAATAACTGAGCACCAAATTTATTTATTTGAAGCCACTTTCCTTCCCCATCTTTGAATGAAACGAAGTCTGGCATCGTATCAATTAACAAAGAAAGTTTCTCTTTTTCTTCTTCCATTTGTTTAGAATCCCTTAAGTTCTTTATTAAAACAAATAAAAGAATAGCTGTAAGGAGAACGAACAAAAAATCATTGAATTTCTCCAGAAAGAGAATTTTTTCATCCGAAAAGTTAGATATGCTTAAAAAATAATCAGTACCAATAACCCAAATAGGTCCTATTATTACATATAAAAACGGTATTATTCGAAAAAAATCAGTTTTGATTTTCATTGTTTTGGCTCCTTAATGCAATTGGTTAGCTAATTATGTTTAGTTATATTGTCACATAGAACCCTGGATTCAGCAACATAATACAAGTGAGTATTATATCAATTTAATTGTTACAATTATACCTTAGTTTATTGCTTTCACAGATAAGTTAGAGAACTATTTATAGCAGCAAAAAGTGCCAACTTAAAAAGTTAGCGCTTTTTGATATACATAAAACAAATTTAGTTTTTTCTTACACAGGAAAACATCACTAACTCAGAAACAAATAAAGTAAACCACCGATGACAGATATATAAAGTAAAATTTTGCTAACAATTTTTGTGACTTTACTCATCGCACCTACAATTAGTTCAGCCACTGCGCATAGTCCGAGCTCAAGAGCACTTTATTTGATACATCATTATCAGGAAAAAAAATGTAGCTTATGTAGGAGACTACGAGCCCGAACGCTACATTCGATAACAGAACAATCCAATGATCCCCAACTCTTTTTCCATATAGCATTGCTTATGCAATCACGCCAGCCGCTGCTCGTAGATAAACATGAATTTAGTAATAGTCCCATAACCTTTTCCTACTCTCAATAAAGATACTTCCAAGTTTCATATACTTCTGTATTCCCACGGCGAAGATAAAGTATCCATTTTTAGTTGTCAGAACTAAAAATGTTTTTTTAGATAATTGTTTCTGTCACAGTGCCCCCCTGAAAACAAATACCTCTTACACTCTAATCACTCTAGTAGGAGGTATTATTGGTTAAAGAATCTTGATTTTTTCAAAAAACAATGCAGTAAAAACTTTTGAAGTAGTTAAAGATAACAGTAAATGAACATGCAGAAAAAGTAGTGATATTTTTAATAGAATCCCTCCCAGCAACAGTATATATTTTCATCATGTACAGTTCTATTAGTTAGGGCATGTTATTTACCAACGCTCCACTTATACCAAATTACCTATTAACAAATTAGTTAAATGGTCTTATAATAAAATAAAATATAACAACAATAGGGACATTAAGATGTACGAAAAGGAATTTCAGAAATATTATTTATTCTAAAATCAATCATGTTTGAAAAAATATCCTCTTTGCAAAAGTTTAGAGAAGAAAGGGATTTTTCTAGTGTTGAAAACTGTTATATTGCTGATGTTAGGACTTATAATAGTATGTTATAAATTAAACTCAGTGCGGCTTAAGTTACAACAGCAAGTAAAATATTTTAATCCCATGTTACAAACCGTAGAAAATTCAAAGGATATCCTTTATTACTGCGAAGTAAAACCAAAGTTAAAGTATCGATATTTAAGCCCTGTAATAGAAAATTTTTTAGGTATTAATTCATTAGAAGAACATCTTAAAAATCCAGATTATTTCTATGAGATAATCCATCCGGATGATTATAATATCGCTGCGGAAAAAATATCTGGTAAGTCTGACTATAGTAAACCTATAGTAGTTAGATTGAGAAATGACGAAGGTAAATACATATGGTTTGAAGAATACGCTACGCCTATATACGAAAATGGTGAATTCGTTGCTATACAGGGGGTTTATAGAAATATTGATGATCGAATTTTATTGCAACAACAGTTGGAATATAAGGTTACTCACGATGCATTAACAGATACTTATAATCGCGAACACTTTGAAAATCAGCTTCAGAAGTACAATGAGAAAGTAGATGTTTCAATAGCCATCATCATATGCGATCTAGACGAATTAAAGATGATAAATGATCAGTATGGACATAAGGTTGGGGACAATTTAATAAAGGAATTCGCAAAATTATTAATGCAATCCGCGAGTGAAGAGGTAGAGGTTGCAAGAATAGGGGGAGATGAATTCGCAATTACACTAATTAATACAGACCCCCTACAAGTAGAAACGTTTTTGGCTGAAGTACAAGATAAAATAGATTATTTCAACGAAACAACTGTTTCATTTAACATAAAAATGTCTAAAGGATATGCTTATCATTTTTCATCAATTGGTAAAATGGAGCACTTGTTTGTAGAAGCAGATAGCAAAATGTATAAGGAAAAAAATAAAAAAATGTCTAGTAGATTAAAAAAATTGAAAAGACGCAGTACTAAATAAGGAACTGCATCTGTTTAATTTTTTCAATTATCGAGTAACTATGAAACTTTGGACTTTGAATATCTCAAAAGAATACAGAAACAAAATCAGAATTAATAATGTTAAAAGAGTGGTTAAGTCAACTAGAAAGAGATTTTCAGTAAAAAACCGATTAAGTTGAGGTCACTGAAAAGTTCAGACTCTGTTTCTAATTATGTTTTTTTGTCCTTTTGGAATTATCTTTTACATAGGGATACGTCTTTAAAAACAATAATACCTCCTACACTTTAATCATTCTAGTGTAGGAGGTATTATTGTTTATAAATAATCTTAAATTATAGTCCATTGTCAGAGTAGTTTAGAATTGTTTCTGTCACAGGGACGCGTTTTGACAGGGACGCGTTTTGTGGGAAGCTTTTCAAAAGGATGATGGGAAAATCGGTTGTGCACCCATTTGTGTCACAACATAAGAAGCAACATTAGATGCGTATACAATACTGTCTTTTAATGAGTTTCCTTGACATATAGCGACCGCCAAAGCACCATTAAATGCATCTCCAGCCCCGGTTGTATCTTTCACTAGAACTTTGTTTGCGTTCACTCGTCCATGCCCATGCTCATTCATGTAAAAAGCACCTTTTTCCCCTAGAGTGACGACTATTGCTCCCACACCTTTTTGAAGTAATAAGGAACATGCTTGCATCAAATCCTCGTCTGTTTCCGTTTTCAACCCAGTCAGTACTTCTAGCTCCGTTTCATTTGGTGTTAATATGGAAACTTTACTCAATAAAGAATCATTTAATTTTTGAGCAGGAGCAGGGTTTAATATAATATGTACACCTTGAGATTGTGCAATATTTGCAGCAAGCTCGACTGTAGTTAATGGAATTTCCAATTGTAAAAGCAGGATTTTACTACTTTCGATTATTTCTTTACTGGCTTTAATTTGTTCAGTCGAAACAAGAAAATTTGCACCAGGAAATAGAACGATTGAATTTTCCCCGGTGTCGGCAACTTGAATAAATGCTTGCCCCGTTATTCCAACTGTTCTAATGGCGGATGTATTTACCCCTTTTTCTTGCAAGTTGTGTTTCACTTTTACGCCGAAGTCGTCTGCACCAACGTTCCCTATAAAGTTAACTTTTGCTCCTAATTGTCCAACCGTCACTGCTTGATTTGCACCTTTTCCACCAAAGAACAGTTCATGTTGAGTACTGTGCAACGTTTCGCCAGCTTTAACAATATGCGGAACACGGTATACAAGGTCCATATTGGTGCTCCCTACTACTGTAATACTCATAACTTGTTCCGCTCCTTTCATTTCACTCTGCTAGTCACTCTGCTAGTATTTATCGCTTGTATTAGTTGACCTTTCAATAAAATTCCAGGAGGGAAACCAAGTAATTTTGCCATTTGAGCAACAGCAGGAGGTTTTAACATACTTTTTTCCAGAATTTCAGCATTATAAAAAATATGTTGAGCGTTATCGTCTGCAACTAGTTGTCGGTTAGCCATCACTACAATTCGTGTAAAATATTCCGTTACAAATTCCATATCATGTGTAATGGTAACAACTGATTTTTGTTTTTCCTCTAGCACTTGTAGTAAATCACCTAAAATTTGCAATCCTATTTTATCTTGTCCTGCAGTAGGTTCGTCTAAAATGATAACATCAGAATCCATTGCTAATACGGATGCGATTGTCACGAACTTTCTAACAGAATACGGTAAATTATATGGGTTCTCTTCAGCATATTCAGATATTCCACATAACTCCATAGCCCAATTAGTTAGTTCGTCTACTCGGTCCGGCTCAAATCCCATATTTTTAGGACCGAAACGTACTTCGGATTCCACATCATTATGGAATATTTGATCGTCTGGATTTTGAAATACATAGCCTACCTTTCTTGAAACTTGTGCTGTTGTATGATCTTTTGTATCCCAATCACCTACTGAAACTGTACCTTCTGTAGGTTTCAACAATCCGTTCATTAATTTAACCGCAGTCGTTTTTCCAGCACCATTTTGTCCTACAATTGCAACACGCTCTCCTGTAGAAATAGAAAGAGTAAGGTTTTCTAATGCTTTTGTTCCATCTGGATAAGAAAAGCTTACATTATTCAAATGAAGTTCAGTCATTTTTGCTCACTCCAGTCATGTTTAATGCTTCAGCTAGTTCGTTATCTCGGATTGGAAGAAAAGAGAGTGGTAATCCAGATTTCTGTAATAGAAGTGCTACTTCTGTTACATGAGGATATTGAATTTCATATTTTTCAAATTCAGGATTGGCGAATACTTCTCGCACAGGGCCTTGTATTACTAACTCTCCTTCATGCATAACGAGTAAATCATCCGCATATTCCGCTATCAAATCCATTTTATGCTCAACTAAAATAATTGTTTTTCCACGTTCTTTCATTAAGCGGATAATCTCAAATATTTGTTCTGTTCCAATTGGGTCAAGCTGAGAAGTAGGCTCATCAATGACCAAAATTTCTGGATCCATTACAATAATTGATGCAAGTGCGACGCGCTGTCTTTGTCCACCAGATAATTCGAATGGGTTTTTATCGCGTAAATGTTGAATCTTTACAAGCTTTAATACTTCTTCGACGCGCGCTATGATTTCTTCCACTGGAACGCCCAAGTTCTCTAATCCATATGCTACTTCCTCGAAAACATTATCTTTAACACCTGACACTTGAATAAAAGGATTTTGAAATACATATCCTACTTTTTCTCCAAGTTGCCCAAGTTGATAATCCGTAATATTAACTTGATCTACTAGTACGTTCCCTTCTAAATCCCCTTTATAAAAATGAGGAACAAATCCACGAATTGTGTTGCATAATGTCGTTTTTCCAGATCCGTTATTCCCTATAATGGCAGTTAACTTTCCTTTTTCGATAGAAAATGAAATATTCTTTAATGTGAAATCATCGCTCACTGGATATCGATAAGATACATTTTTTAGGTCAATCATCGTTGTCATAGGAAAAACCTCCATACAAGTAGAGCTACAAAAATAATCACATAAACAATCGGTAGAACTCGATCAGCACTACTTTTAGTTAATTGATGCAAACTAGTCTTTTTTACTGGTGCAGAAAAAGCTCTAGACTCAAGCGTAATTGCTCGCTCTTCTGTTCCCGCAATCGAGGAGAGGATGAGAGGCGTTAATGTTGGTATAAACCCTTTTGCGCGTACTAGTAATGAACCTTCCGTTTCTACCCCTCGAGTTTTTTGCGCTTCCATAATTGTATTTGCTTGACGACGCATTTCAGGAATAATTTGAAGCGTCGATAAAACTACATAAGCACCCATTGGTGGTAGACCTTTATCTTCTAATGATTTAACAAAATCACGTACTTCCGTCATTCGGAAGAATAAGATAAAAGCTGACCCTATTGCTAGAATGCGAGAAGTTAATAATAGACCGTAATTCAACCCTTCTTGTTTAATTTTGAGAAATCCCCATTCCCAAAGTATATTTTCGCCAGGGTAAAAAAACATCTGCATGATAAAAACAATCATTAACACACTTAATAGTGCTTTTAATACAATACTTATAAACTCCTTGGAGACACCGGCTATTACTGCTATTAGTATTAAAAAGGGGAAGATAGAAAATGCAAATACGTATCCCGGGAGAATGAGTACTATTCCTAAAATAAAAAGAGAGAAATAGAATTTAGTCATTGGATGAAGTTTAAGCAGAAAATTTTGTTTCAAATGCAATACGCCCCCTTAAAGAATAATCTCTTCTCGTCCACTTGAAATACTCAAAAGGATAACGAGAAGAGAAGAAATTACTATTTGTTTTTTCGTTTCATATATAAGTGTCCATAATTTAACTTTGATAGATATCGATCTGACATACCTTTTACAATAAAGTAAACGATTAATACAGAAACAACTTTATCTGCAACTTCTGTAATGAAGCTTGAAGAGAATACTGCTGTCCATAATTCTTGACCTGAAGCTAAGAAAGTAGCAGTAATTAAGGATGATGTACTTCCTGTAGCGCCACCAAATACTAGCACTGTAATCGGTGCGGATACAATAACCGCAATCAAAGTAATTACGATACCAGAAACAATTGTTTTAGGAATGTTTTTGAAAAATCCGTGTTTGGAAAGATAACCCGCTCCAACACCAATCGCCATAGAAGTTAATGCATAAGGTAAATAAACTGGGTTGAAGATAGCATTAATTAAATTTGTAATAAGACCTGCTAATAGAGCAACCCATGGACCTGCAATTACACCAACTAAAATTGTTCCAATTGTATCTAAAAAGATTGGTAAGCGAAGTACACTTGCTAACTGGAAACCTACTAGATTAACAGCTACTGCTATAGGAATTAGTAACATTGCCATCATATTAAAATCATCTTTAAAACTGCGTTTCATATTTTTCTCCCCTTTATTCAATTTTTTTAGCCGATTTGACGGCTCATTATCTTAACTGCATTAAGAAATTGTTCGACGAACTTCTCTCTGTGGACCGTATGAAGTACTTTTACATTATGCGGAAGCCCAGTTCGTTGTTCATAATCCACTACGGTAGTTCCAGCAGTCAGTTTCCCCTCCAATTCAACTGCTACAAAACAGTCATCCCCTTCAAATAATTCAGGTGTTATTACATAAGAGACCGCGCATAAGTCATGTAAACGAATACGATTTTCAAATTCAGGACTATGAAATGCGGTTTGCTTTGCAGTGTGTATATAAAAACGAAGCATTTTACCAATTTTTTGAGCAAAATCAGATCCAATTTCCTCAATACTCTCTAGTTCTTCCAATGTCACATAAGCTTTATGTGTAACATCGAGGCCACTCATTATAATCGGAATTCCTGATTGAAAAACAATTTCTGCAGCATGAGGGTCCACATACACATTAAACTCGGACGTTGGGGTCATATTTCCCCCCACGGCTGCCCCACCCATATAAGAAATATATTTAATTTTTGATTTTACTTCTGGATGTGCTAATAATAGTGCACCCACATTTGTTAGTGGACCTGTTGCAATGAGAATTATTTGCTCTTCACTAGATAATAATGTTTCTCTCATCGCTTGAATTGCCGTTCGTTCACTTAATTTAATAGTTGGTTTTGGGAACTGAACATCGCCAAGTCCATTTTCACCATGTACTTCATCTGCAATTTCTAATTTACGAAAAAACGGATTGTCTAGTCCTCTAGCAATCTCAATGTCTTTTTTCATATAACTAGTAAAAGCGAGTGCATTGTAAATCGTTTTTTCTTGCGTTTGGTTTCCTGGTTCTGTTGTGATTAACTTAATATCTAATTCAGGATTTGCAAAAGCAAGAGTTAGTGCCATTACGTCATCAATACCAGGATCACAATCAATAATTACAGGGATAGTCATTTCATTACACCTCATTTTATTTTTTTCGTACTTTCTCTAACGATTAAAGCTGGTTCAAAAACTACTCCTTCAGATGAATTGTTTTCAATTTCATTTATGAGTAGTTCGATTGCTTTTCGTCCCATTTCATATGTATCTTGTCTTACGGTAGTTAGCTTTGGGATCAAAGCAGTTACTAAAGGAATATCATCAAAACCGACAATGGATAGTTGTTCCGGAATTTGGATTCCTAGCTCATGAGCAGCTTGATAAATACCACATGCCATTAAGTCATTGCTGGCAAATATTGCAGTCACGGAGTTATGCTGTAGAAATTTCTTTGCTACTAGATAAGCTACTTCCATTTTAAAGTCACCAACTAAGATATATGACTTAGGAAGTTCTATAGAAGCTTCTGCCAAAGCGCTTTGAAATCCAGAAAGACGTTGTTGTGCATTCAAAATCTCTAAAGGTCCTGTCATACATGCAATTTTAGTGTGGCCTAAGTCTGCCAGATGCCTTCCAGCAAAGTACCCTCCTTTTTCGTTGTCTAAAAAAACACCTGAGTGGTTACTTGCTTCACCACCACGGTCAAATAATACATATGCTATTTTTCCGCTCTCCAACTGCTCTTTGCTAATCTGGGATAACTTATTTTTACTTGAAAGTAAAATCCCATCGACTTGTTGTTCTTGTAACAATCGTAAATAGTTTTCTTCTTTTTGGGATTGGTCGTCTGAATTACAAATAATGAGGCTATAATTTCTTTGATTTGCCTCATCTTCAGCACCTCTGCAAAGCTCTGGAAAAAAAGGATTAGATATATTTGGTACGATTAGCCCAAGCATATTGGATCGCTTTGTCACTAGACCACGCGCAAATTTATTGGGTTGGTAATTTAAGTCTTCCATTACCTGCAAAACTTTTTCACGTGTTTCTTTTGACATTCCTTCTGCTTTATTATTTAACACCCTTGAAACAGTAGTAATTGAAACACCTGCCTCTCTAGCAATATCCTTAATCGTTAATTTCCCCATGTATTATCACCTGTTCCTATGGTTAGGAAAACGTTTTACGAAAACGTTCCCTCTAATTAATTAATAGATTAATGTAAACGTTTACATTTGTCAACAAAATTTAGAATTTTTCGTGAAATGTTTGGATTCAATTTTGTTTTTCAGAGACGCATTTTAAAAATGGACAAGGTAGATTCTCAAATTCAATCACCAATCTCTAACTTGCTCCATAAAATATAAGATAACGACCCAACTTGTTCTTTCATAAAAATTGAAATAATACTAACTGAAAAAGGAGAAAATGGTCATCAAGTCTTTTATGGGACTTTTTAGCCTAGTGATGATTGTTTGTTTTAGTCAATCAGCATTAGTGAATGCAATGAAAGAAACACCGTATATAATCACTGAGGAAGGAATTATCATAGGAATCGCGCCACCAACAATTGAAGCCACACAATCTAAATCACTAAAAAATCTTACTGAAAATGCATTTATTAACTATATGATCACTAACAGTGAAAATAGTGCAATTGAAACTATTACGATCGTTCCCTCTCTTTATGGCTCTACTATAGAGATTCCTCTTGAATTTAAAAACGGAGAATATTTAGTTCTTTATCAAGATGATAATGGGAAAACATTTAATGCAGAAAATATTTATAATAAAGAGCACAAATCAATTGGAGTAATTACTACGAAAGCTGTAGAAAATTCCGAAAAAGTAAAAATAACTTCCAAAATCAAAGGAAGCAATACTATAGTATTATATGTAAATTCAAATGATCTATCAGAAGCTTTTAACATTGAAGTAGTAATAACCGCTTCCACTTATTTAACTTATTTTTCTAAAGGTGAATGGGTAAATAGGGGTGGAATTGAATCACTAAGCCTAACACACAATCCATTCCTTATTTCAGCAGATAACGATGGGGAAGCTGGCGTCAAAAAAAAGGATGCTTGGGATAAAGTATTATATGCTCATGGGATTAATACAACATGGTCGAATACAGAGGGCATGAAAAATCAATTCGATTGTCACTTCGATTTTGCCAAGAATAAAAATCCTTGGAACATAGAACCGGCAAGACCAAACAAAGGCTACTTTGCCACTGTTATAGCGGCATGCAATCCATAATTTCCCTGTGCGAGACACAATTAAATAAGGATTTTTTGGACGCAGGAAAAAAATTATAATATTCCCGATTTTATATTTACTTCTACTATTACATAGATTTCTGCAATAATCACAGAATGCCCAGCCTCTAGAACCAATATATCCTGCACCTCCTATTACTAAAATATTCAAGGTTACCCCATTCCTTAAGTGCTACAAATTTCAGTTAGTTTCCAGAATATTGTAGAATTTTTTCTTTCACGGTGCTTCACTCCTTCCCTCCCTTCCTAAACAAAGCGACTGATCCGTCTAGTTTATCTCTTACACGGGGTAGACACTAAAGACAAATACCTCCTACACTTAAATCAGTATAGGAGGTATTATTGGTTGTAAAGAATCTTGAAATGTAGTCAGTTATCAGAATAGTGTAGAATTGTTTCTGTCACAGGGACACGTCCCTAGCAATCTTAACCCTACGCTTAGCTTTAGTAGACCAAATGACAATTGGAATGAGCAATAATGACAGTACACCTCCGGCTAGTGAGAGGGTCGCGTAACTAGTTTGTGCCGCTACAATTCCAGAAAATACACCTCCAGAAGCACCAGCAAGTGCAACCAAGACATCCACCGTTCCCTGTGTCTTTGCGCGAGTAGATGGTTCCGTAGAATCCACGATAAGGGCTGTGCTACTAATCATACCAATGTTCCACCCTAGCCCGAGCAGAGAAAGTGCGATGATAAGTACAAGCAAGGAATCGCCTGGAGCCGCAGCTGCAACTATTCCAGCAGCAAGTAAAGTAGCGCCTGAAGCAATTGTCATGACAACTCTCCCTAACTTGTCAACAAGCATACCCGTCAATAATGACGGTAAATACATCGCAGCAATATGGAAACCAATCACCATCCCAATATCATTTAAATCATGACCGTGATGCCCCATATGCACAGGCGTCATCGTCATAATCCCAACCATGACAATCTGGGTAATAACCATCACAGTTGCACCCAAAAAGATACCTCTTTGGTTTACTTGCGTCAGGTCGGAATTTGTTTCTAAAGAATTGGTAACACTCTTTTCCTTTAGATTGGTCATAGCTTTTGAAACGTTTAAAGGATCCGGACGCAATAATATCAGAAGTACCAAACCGGCAACTATATACGCAGCTGCCCCCAATATAAATGGTCCAGCTAGTGCAGGAACACCGATTGAGGTTGCAAACTTACCCATCACCCCAACCAAGTTCGGACCTGCAAAAGCACCGAAAGTAGTGGAAACCATTGCAATACTTATAGCTGTTCCCCGTTGTTTCGAATTTGCTAAATCCGTCCCTGCATAGCGAGCTTGTAAGTTTGTAGCCGAACCCGCTCCATAAATCAGCAGTGAAGCAAAAAGCAAGAAAATATTATCACTTAATGCGGCAATCACGACGCCGATTGCCCCAAGTCCTCCGGCTAAAAATCCTGTAGCAAGCCCTGAGCGGCGGCCGTATCGCTGCGACAACTTACCAACTATTAATGCTGCTCCCGCAGATCCAAACGTTAACAACGCAACTGGCACTCCAGCAAAGCTGTCGGATCCGAGCATATCCTTTGCGAGAAGAGCCCCAACTGTAATACCTGCTGCAAGTCCCGCTCCTCCGAAAATTTGTGAAATGACCACAATCCATAAAGTCCGTCGGTACAGACTCTGCAGTTTTTCAGGTGAATCTATGTATTTCTGTATCAAATCTGACTGAATTTCAAGGCCATCTGATTCGTTCTGTTTCTGTGACATAAGTATCTCCTTTTTTCAAAGTTTTATTTGTAGAGTACCTACTAACGTTTTAGCAAAATACGCTTTTACCCATTCAATTACGTCTTTTAATGCTCTGTTTGCTAATCATGTTGTTCACTCATTCTCTTTATCCTATTACATAACTTTTAACTTTAACAGAGTATTATTCAAATTTTTCTAGCTATAACCTTACAGAAAGAGGACTATATCCACCTCCTCCTAACATTAGCGAAGCTTTTTAGAGGACCAAAAAAACAAGGTGCACAAAACACCTTTTTTTTCTTCCATTTTTCGCATAATTGTATCTTCATTTGAATTGTAGCTAATTTACCACAGAGACGCTTCACATTTTCCTAGAGCAGGTATATTAATAATATTTAAGAGTGAATTGTCGTTTATTGTCAGAATAGTGTAGAATTGTTTCTTACACAGGGAGGCGTTTTTAGGGACGAGTTTTCCACGTTCTGGTTTTGAAGTTTCAGCATAAAATAAAGTCATTTTCCTGGACAACACTTTATTAAATAGTAGTTAATTGTCGGAATAGTGTATAATTATTACTGACCCAAGGATGCGTTTTTATTGGATTAACGGGACAATCTAGGCCGGAAAGACGAGTGTAGATTACAGGAAATGTCTGCCAACTTGAGGGCGGTTTTCCAAGTCTACCCCTCATTGAACTTACCAATATAATGCGGTAAAGTATAATAGAGTTCTTTATACTTATTTTGTCGAAATAATGCTAGTATTAAAGTAACTTTTTATCCATTTTTAAGACAAAAAACGACTACAAACAACTTTTAGTTTAGTTTATATATTATTCGTAAAAGCGTTAGGAGGAGAACAGGAATATGACGGAACCGTACTACATTATAGAATCTAAGAGAATGTGCATAGAGGCAGGAATGGATCCGAATGTTGTATCCAGTCCAAAAAAATTTTTGAGTGAAGCGGAATTTGAAAAAAAGAGAAAATCATATAGTGAAATACTGTCAGTTGTGCATTTTTTCTCGAATAAGCTACTGGATTCCTTGAAAGGTACCCCGATACTTGTGGTTGTTTCGGATGCGACTGGTTATCTTCTTGAAATTGAGGGAGATGAAACGATAAAGTCTACCATCGAACAATTTGGGATCAAATCTGGTAGCCTATTCACCCAAGAAGATACAGGTACGAATGTTATTAGTCTGTCTTTGCAATACAAGCATCCAATCAGTTTGATTGGTGAGCAACATTATCACACGTTTCTTCATGGCATTGCTTGTTATGGGACTGCATTTCATTATACTGATGATAATAACTTGCTTGGTAGTGTGTGCATTATGATGCCTATCCAGTTTCAGAATGCACTTTTTTTAACGATGCTAACCCAGGCGGTTGATTCCATTGAGAGAGAACTATTATTAAGGAAACAGAATAAAAAGCTTAATATTATGAATCAGATTATGTTAAGTAGAACTAGAAATGGGATTGTTATTACGGATGAGAATGGAATCACTACCGAGTTTAATAATTTTGCTCAAAAAATTTCGAATAACAGTAGAGAGTCAGTTGTGGGAAGAAATATATGTGAATCACCTCTAACGGGACACTATTTTAAAAAAGTTCTGGAGCAAGGAAAAATATATAATAATGAAGAATTGAAATTTAATGACGACGAGGGTAACCTCATTGTCTGCTTGTTCGATGCGCAGCCAATTTATAAAGAAGACAAAATGATAGGTGCCTTTGGTCAGTTTAGGGACATTTCCGATCGTTACTTACTGCAAGAGAAGTATAATTACTTGGCTTATCATGATGATTTAACAAATCTACCAAACAGACGATATATTAAAAAGGACTTAGAAGCCATTATAAAAGATCTGCACGCAAGACATCATCGGACTTTGGCTCTTTTATATATCGATCTGGATCGTTTTAAAATCATTAATGATAACTTTAATCATTCTTACGGGGATAAGTTCCTAATTGAGGTTAGCAAGCGTTTAAGTAGTTGTCTTGGGGAAAAGGATATACTTGGCCGAATGGGTGGCGATGAATTTGTTTTCTTACTGAAAGATTTTGTTGATCCTGAGTATGTCACGAAAAAAGCAAAAGAGATACTTCAACTGTTTGATAAACCATTTCATGTCGGGAAAAAAGAATTACATACGACAGTGAGTATTGGGGTTGCGATTTATCCCGATTACCCTATTTCAATGGATAATCTCATGGTCTACGCTGATAATGCGATGTATAAGGCAAAATCACAAGGGAAAAACCGCTATGTCGTTCATACTTCCGAATTATTAGATATTATGATGGAAGAATATATGCTCGAGGTCGATTTAAGAAAAGCATTGGAGGAGAATGAGTTTGTTCTCCATTATCAGCCACAAATTAATAACGAAAGCGGTAAATTGGTTGGATTCGAAGCGTTGATCCGTTGGCAGCATCCTACGTTAGGTCTAATACCACCAGGAAAGTTTATCAAACTTGCAGAAGAAAACGGATTGATCACCCAAATTGGAGAGTGGGTCATCGATGAGGCCTGTTCCCAAAACAAAAAATGGCATGATGCTGGAATGATACCAGTAAAAATTTCCGTTAATCTATCGACGCAGCAATTTCTTACCGGAAATCTCATACCATTTATGGAAGATGTATTGAAACGTACAGCTATCGATCCAGCCTATGTTGTCGTTGAGATTACCGAATATATGGCGATGGAGTACGACTACTCCATTCAAGTATTGGAACAGCTAAAAGCTCTCGGTATTGGCATCAGTATTGATGATTTTGGAACAGGTTATAGCTCATTCAATTATCTGAAAAATTTTCCGATAGATTATATTAAGATTGACAAATCCTTTGTGAGTGAATTAATGAACAATGAGAAGGATGCTGTAATTGTAAAAGCCATTATCACATTAGCACATAACCTTCATAAAGAGGTTATCGCAGAAGGTGTAGAAACAAAGGAGCAGCTTAATTTTCTAAAAAACTACCAGTGTGATATCTCACAGGGTTATTTCTTTAGCAAACCACTTCCAGCTGACGAAATTGAGAAAATCTATTTAGAACAACCTAGATCATAAAAGGAGTAGGACAGCATGAAAACCACTTCATCTATATTAGTAGCAAATTTTAAACATTGGGGAATCCATCATATTTTTGGCATTCCTGGAAAAGCAGTATCTCCTATATTATTCGAGATATTGTATCATAAGATGGAATTTGTATTAAGTAAACACGAAGCAGCCGCAGGGTTTGAAGCTTCCGGCTATGCGTTAATGAATCAGAAAATAGGGGTCGCAGTTGGTACGTCTGGACCCGGTGGGACTAACCTTCTTACTGCTGCTGGCCAGGCGAAAGCATCTAATCTTCCTCTATTAATTATCACAGGACACCCATCGATGAAAGATACTGGAAAAGCAATGGGCCAGGACTCCAGCATATTTGGTTCTGATCTTGTAGATATGTTCAAATCTGTTACGAAGTTCAGTGCGCGAATAGAAAGAGCAGATATGCTACAGCCTTTCCTACAGCATGCGCTTGAAAAAGCATTAACCGGTGTAAAAGGACCTGTGCATCTGTCCATTCCGTTTGATATTTTATTAGAAGAGATTGAACCATTCCAACTGGATTTACCAGTGTCTCATGATATGATTTCACCTAAAACAAGTGAAGTAATCGATAAGCTGAATATGGCCAAGCGTCCCCTTCTATTCCTAGGAAAAGGCGTTCATTCAAGTCGAGCGTACGAAGAAGTACAGCATCTTGCGGAGCATTGGAGCATTCCTGTCATTACAACACCAGGTGGAAAAGGGACATTTCCTTCCAATCATTCGCTGTCATTAGGGGCATTCGGTTTGGGAGGTACCATCGAAGCGACGGCATACTTACAGGAAAAGGTTGACCTACTACTAGTCATCGGTTCCAAACTAAGTGATATGTCCATCCCTGGTTTAACGGAAGCGATGTATCCGGAGCACATTGTTCACTTTGACTATGACCCAACCTTTATCGGGAAATCCATTCAAGTACCGACTACTCCTGTGCTTGGGGATATAAAAGCGAATCTTACAGCTATATTAAAGGATATACCAAAAACCGATAGCGAAACTTTTTTAAAACAAATCGAGCCAATTCCGCTTGAAGAAAATAATCCAGGAGAGCGCATGTCTGCAGTCCAAGTATTACGAGCGATGCGTTACGCACTCCCAAACGACTCGGTTATTTTTGGAGACGATGGGAGCCACTCTTTTTACGGAATTAAACACTTTGACATATACAAGCCGGGCACTTTCTTCTTTGATGATATATTCGGTGCGATGGGCAATGGAATTGGCTATGCCATCGGTGCAAAACTAGCAGCTCCTACAGAAACAATTGTATGCTTAGTTGGAGATGGATGTATGTTCATGCACGGTACGGAACTTTCCACGGCGTACAATTATAACTCCTCTGTACTGTTCATCGTGTTGAACAATGGACGATTGGATATGGTGGAAAAAGGAATGCAAAAAATGATTGGCACTTCTATAGGTGGCGTTTATGAGACTCCTCTTGATGTAGCTCGTTTTGCAGAATCAATGGGACTAGAAGCATACACTTGTTATAACCCATTTGATTTAAGTGATAGAATAATAGAGGCACTAAATAGAATTGAAAAAACAAACAAACCAATTGTGATTGAGGCATTGGTGGATGAAAACGAAATTCCACCAACTATGGGGAGGCAGTAAGATGGTAAATAACAAATCATACGAGTCCGGTATACAAGCAATGGAAGAATTATTTTCCGAAGAAGTTCGAAATGGCATGTCTGGGATAAAAAATATTTCCCCTGACTTTTGGGAGATGATTGTGTCCTTCGGATTTGGGGAACTTTACGGAAGAAACACACTTTCCCACGCACAACGGGAAGTGATCACTCTTACAACACTTATCACACAGGGAGCGTTCGATCAGCTGAAAGTTCACTTACAAGCAGCTCTTAACGTTGGGCTCTCCAAAGAAGAAATTGTCGAAATCATCATACATTGTGCCGGATATACCGGGTTTCCAAAAGCCGTTCAGGCAATGGGGATTGCTGGAGAGATTTTTAAGGAAACAGAGAAATAGTTTGTTTTATAAAGAAAGCAACCGAAGATTTTCAAGCGGTTGCTTTTTTCTTTTCTACAGAGACAAAAAAAGGAAAGAAAAAAGCGCAATCCTAATTGGACTACGCTTTCTTCTTTCCCTAAATAGGGAATACACTCGGAAAATTTGTTAATGTTGCTTAGTTAAACCGTTACTGACAATTTCATCATTCATCTCGTCAGTGCAGTTATGTCGTCTGATTCGGAACCATCAGACATTAAGGTGCACTTCCACAAAAAACTTTTCTTTCACTTGCAGATAAAATACGCTGGATCGAAACCTAAATATACCGGTTCCCGACGAGAGTACCTTTCGTCAGTAAAGCAAATTTTCCGCCAAGGCTGTGCAAATCATCCATTGGAGTCTCTTGTAAACTCATGGTTTACCAATCCCTTCCTACGGTAGTTCCGCCTTGTACTATTTATATACCCCACTTAAATATGATTAAACATCTTTTATTAAATTTATTCAAACTTTTTTATGTTAGTTTTGAAGAGGAAATCTGCTCAATCTTATTTGTAAAAAACTACTCACTTTATATTAGCGTTTACAATTGTAGTCAATTGTCAGAATTGTTTCTGACACAGGGACGCAATCACTGGTCAGTCTGGCAATAAAGTTCGCAAAAATAAGTAGGATTTAACGTTTCCCCGGTTATTCTGCGAATCTTTTCATTCCAATTATAAAGGGCACCTGGTTTAAAAAATTGATTTATAAGCATTTCTCCAGTTGCTTTTGTAAAAATTTCAGGTGATATGGAATTTTCTATATAACGAATTAATTGGGCAGCCATTAGCTCGCCAAGTAAGTAATTTTGGTAATAAACAGGTGCTAATGTAAAGTGAATCTTTGCAGCCCAGTCAGGTTGGTCAACCCGATCAGGTGGGGTTACTAATTGAACCTCACTAACAATGTTCCACCATAAAGAATTTAAATCTTGATCAGGATTCTCATATAATTCCTTTTCAAAGAAGACAAATGTAATAATCCATCTTACAACCACTAACATGGATAACTGTTGCAATTTTGCTAGTTCAGGTGTAATCCCTTGAAGCATTTTTTCGTCCATTTTTAGAAATTTGCGTAACCATCTTGGATCCTTCCCCATTTTACCAAATAACATGGCAATCGCTTCTGTTGTTAAGATATGACTGTTGGTTCGTAAGATAAATGGAAGCTCGGAATCAACGTATTTAAAATATGCAGCATGCCCAAATTCATGTAAATTTGTTTCCATCCAATAGGAATCTTCCTCAAGACTACATAGTACCCTGGCATCTCCTTCGCGGTCCATATCTAAACAGAAAGCTGTTGGGTTTTTCTTTTCGCGAGGAAACAAATCACTTTTTTCATACAAGTCTGAAACTTCCATTCCCATTGCTTGGAATGTATCTGTTGTAATCTGTAAGATATCTTTCCCACTATAGAAGGGATCCAAGTTAGTTGTATCTGAAGTCGGTGCTTCTTGAAAGAATGGATCTACATAATGCCAAGGGCGAATATCAGAAGGCGAGATTCCAAATTTAACTGCTAATCGTTCATCTAACTCTTTTTTCATAGAACGATATGCATTATCGGATTGATTAATTAAATCCTTAAACATAGAGAAGACTTCTTGTTGATCCAATTCTTGGAGTGCAAAGCTCATTTGGTAATGATTATCGTATCCTAGTAATCTAGCAGCCTCATTTCGCTTTCTTATAAGTTCAAGAAGATCCTTTTCGACAACCTTTCCCACCTCTTTACTTGCAAACCAGACCCTTTTACGAAGTTCCTGATCAGTACTGTTAATTAAGACCTCTCTAATCTCGTTAGCAGAAAACTTTTTTCCATCTACTTCCGGTGTAAAGGTATTAAACAACAGATTTAAGTCAGAAGAACGCTTTGACAAGTCCGCAAGTACTTCCTCCGGCAATAGTCTTTCTTTCATCCCATTTAGGAAAAGAAGTAGTTGGCGTTTCTCAATCTCAGTTACATTTTCATTTTCTAAATAATGCTTTGTTTCTTCATAGATATCTTTTCGAGAAAATAATAAGTTCAATTTAGTTTCCGCTTCACTTAGCTTATCTGCCCATTCGGGGTTACCGGTAGTTTGCGCCATCCAATAAGCTTCTGTTACATCACGCATCAATAATTGCATTTGATCATTAAACTCTTGTAAAAAGGTTTGTACGTTCTTTGCCATAATGATCTTTCCCTCCATCAATTTTCAGTTTCCATCCAAATCTGGTGAAAGTGAAAGCTAGTTGTTTTAGAAATTGGATTTGGAAGATATATCTAACGTAAACCAATCGGTTGGTTTTGTAAATGTAAATTTTGCGAATATTCAATCATATTACAACAAATCATTATTCCTTTAATTATTTTAGTTTGCTAATTATATGCTTCATCGATTGTAATTAGGAATTGCTGATTCAAAGTAGAACTAGTATCCATAAAGTAAACCCGTATCAGCTACAAAATTGCAGTGAGTTGTCAGAATCCCACAGAATTGTTTCCACCCCATGGAATATTCATTACACATATCTATTCGTCAATTGAGCGATGCCTTCTTATTTACTAGAATATTGTAGGGGTTTTCGAATTATGCGGAATCATTTCCAACCGGAAAGCATTATAAAAGTTCTTGATATCCGACAAATTTCCTTTCTTTATTTTAGTCAAATACATTAGTCGATGAAAAACCCCTGTTGTATATCCACCTGTAAATTCTGTATAACCCCATGTTGGGAACAAAGGTAAAGACTTATAATTAAATAAATAGCATAGGGATTATTTCCGTATCAAAGACAAATACTAGATAACGCCCACCTGACAGATGGGCGTTATTTAATGTTTCTTATTAATAGTAAATTGTAGTCCATTGTCAGAATTGTTTCTGACACAGGGACTATATTCACAGGGACTATATTCAATCTTCTTCTACTTCTTGTATATTCCAAGCAATACTGGCAGTAGGCTGCATTTGTCATTTCCAGTGTGGGCGGCAATAATTTCTTCAAGAATTCTCGATTGACAAACGGTGGTGGCGTTTTTGTTTCGTCGAAGTAGAACGGGAAAGAGCTGTATGGATACCACTCTAGTTGCTCTACCATCGGCTGTTTCGTATCAATGGGGTTACGATGTATGTAACTACTTACGGCAAGTAGTCCTATTCGTGATCTTACTTCTTTCGCGAAGTATCTTTTTTGATAAATTCTACCTATATGACCATAACGTTTGCCAAATGAATCACTATAACGCCTATTAATAACGCTCATAATTTTACTGAGTGGCTCGCCTTTTGTTTTAATTAGAATATGGTAATGGTTTGTCATGAAACAATACGCGAGAACAGTAAATGGATATTTATTGTGGACATGATAGAAAGCGCGTAGTAATTCGTCCATATCCTTTTTCGCACCAAATATTGGTCGTCGGTTGTTTCCTCGCATAATAACATGATAATACGAATTTGGATTAAGATTTCTTTTTCTTGTCATCACAACCTCTTACTTATCGCATTAACGTTGACTGCACGAGGGTGCTTTTCAATTTCCAGTTCAAGGCTTCGTCAATTGCGGCATCTGTTACTGATAAGTCACCCTCTATATCAGAAATTGTCCTTGCTAGACGGAAGATTTTCATCATGGATCGGCTACTTAACTTTTCCTCAAAACAAAAGTTAGCAACTCGATTCAATTGAAATTCAGAAAATGCTACTTTTTCTTCAAATAATTTGATTGGCACAATTGCGTTTGTATAATTAGCACCATAACGGACCCGTTGTGTTTCCCTAGCGTTTGCTACCTTTTGCCGGATTTTTTCAGAGGAATAACCAGAAGTTTGTTTCATTATTCCTTGGCTTTGTAACTCTAGAACAAAATCAATTCGATCAATGATGGGACCAGTAATTTTCAGCATATATTTTAACCGCATCTTATCGCTACAAGTACAATATTTTTCATTGGATCCATAATAACCACATGGACATGGGTTCGTAGCCGCAATTAAATTAATCGTCGCCGGAAAACGATTTGATTCCTCTACACGGTTTACAACTGCGACTCCAGATTCTAGCGGTTGCCGTAGCGTATCAATTACACGTCTTGGAAAATGACCAAGCTCGTCCAAAAATAGTACACCTCTATGCGCAAGTGACATCTCACCCGGTTTCGGGTAACGTCCTCCTCCAACAATAGCACCTTCAGATGTGGAATGATGTGGGTTTCTGAAGGGAGGTCGCGATGATAAATGCCTACCTATTTTTGCCATTTGGTAAATGCTGAAAACTTCCAATTTTTCCTCATTCGTCAACTCGGGTAGAATGGTATGAAATGCATTGGCAAGCAAGCTTTTACCACATCCGGGAGGTCCAGTCATCAATACATGATGACCACCGGCAGCAGCTAAGGTAAGGGCTCGCTTAGGCTGCTCATGGCCACGAATGGCAGAAAAGCAGACATGTGGCATCTCATTATGTTCTTCTGTAATTAGTTCCGGGATTATCAATTCCACCTCTTCTTCAAATAGAGATAGTTTACCACGTAAATGGTTGAGCAAATCCTTCATATGTGGAACACGTATTAATTCAACTTCTGTCGTTTCTAAAAATAGGGATATATCGATAGGCGGGATATAAATTTGTTTAAACCCAAGCAAAATAGCTTGGTGTATGGTGGGAATCATACTGTGGAATGTAGTCAAATGGCCATCTAATGTGAGTGCTGCAATAAAACAGGTTTTCTCTGGGATTTGTATGGGGTACTTGGACATCGCTTGCAATACAGCTAACAACATAGCTGCATCATACGACGTGCCTTGCTTTTTCACATCTGCAGGTGATAACAAAATCGTAATTTTCTTCATGTCGGTATCTTCTCCAAGCGAATGTAAACAATTCAAAATTCGATCTTTTGATTCTTTTATCGAAGCATCTGGCAGACCAATGATTATACACTGTTCTTTATCATCACGAACTGTCGCTTCAACGCGAATAATTTGTCCATTCAAGCCTTGCATACCAACACTGTACACATGATTGAATATTTTTACTCCCTACTTTCTATTTATATTCTTTATACAATCTTATTATAAACTACCAAACTATAATTTTCAAAATATTAAATCTCCTTAGACGAAAATAACTTCATACGTTTAAGGAGACATTTGTAGAAATGGGTACTCCTGTGTCCCTATTTTCATACCTTTATAGGCAGATATTTGTGAGGACGGAAACTCCAGTGTGGCTGTATCAGTCGCAATTTTCCCCAAATCGTGGCTGGCACAGGCACACGTTTTTGGAAAAATCCCCACTTTTTCAACAGTGGGGTCGTAATTTCATGAGATTCTGCGAAGGGATCTCACATTTATAAAATTGACTTATTACTATCTATTTAAACTGGTAAATTACTGTTACGAATAGTGCCCTCTAAACAATACTATAGTAAATTGTAGCCTATTGTCAGAATATTTTAGAATTGTTTCTAACACAGGGACGCGTTTTGACACAGGGACGCGTTTTGCAGGGACGCGTTTTAAAATACGCACCTGTTAGTTTAACCAAGAAGTTATTTTTATCAAATTTATATAGAGCCTTTTTAATGGCATTACGTCGTAATTAATCATTCTTACTAAACCATGTATCAATGGAATTTATCATATTTTCAAATGCTTCTTCTTTAAATGGTGAAGCGATTCCTGAATGATTAAGTAGTTCTAGGAAAGATAAACTTCCCCCCTGTTTGCATATATCCATATATACATTCCAAGCAGTATGCTTATCTATTTGTCCGATTGACCAAATCTGCAATGCACAAATTTGAGCCATTGCATAATCGATATAGTAAAATGGAAATTTAAATAAATGAATTTGTTGGTGCCAAAAGTTTCCTCTTTTCAAGTAAGAGTGATTATAATTAGTTTTATATGGCATATATTTTTGTTCAATTTCGATCCACTTTTTCTTTCGTTCCGCTATTGATAAGTTAGGATTTGTATAGATAAAATGTTGAAACTCATCAATACTAGCCCTATAAGGCATTGCAAATATAGCATCTTCTAAGTGTGAGTATCTATAATTCATTGCTTCATTTCCAAATATTTCTTCCATGTAGGGCCAAATAAGAAATTCCATTGCAATTGAGCTAATTTCACAAGCTTCCTTAGTGGGAAGTATATATTCCGGTATGTTGTTATTTTGGTTAAAAATAGCCATTTGAAATGAATGACCAAATTCATGTGCGAGTAACTTTACATCCTTTCTTGATCCATTAAAGTTTGCAAAGATATATGGAATCTTTTCATTACATAAATAAGTAGTATAAGCACCTCTTACTTTATTTTCTTTAATGGTTAAATCCATATATTTATTCTCATGCATTATCTTGAAAATCTCACAAGGTTGATCAGATAATTGTTGGAAAATAGTTTTAAATTTTTCTATCATCCAATTAAAATCTCCTTTAAGGATAGCCTCACCGGTTTTAAACCTCGCTTCTTCATCATAGTAGGTTAAGTTCTCAATCCCAACCCGAATCCGTTGCTTTTCCCTTAATTTCTCGGATATTGGAACCATATATTTCAAAATCATTATTCTAAAGTCCGCCACATCTTCTTGACCATAGTCAACCCTAGAAAGTCTAGCATATCCAAGTTCTACAAAAGAATTGTAGCCGAGTTCTGTTGCTATTTGAGTTCTTACTTGAATTAAAGAATCAAAAATTTCATCAATTCTATTTTCGTATTGCTCCAATAGTTCATACTTTTTTTCAATAGCCTGCTTTCTAAGCATTCTATCTGGAGATGAAACAAATTTATCTAATTGAGATAGGTTTCTCTCTTCTCCTTTAAATTCAATCTTGGCATTTGCCATCAATCTTGTATATTCACTTATAAGGTTATTCTCTCTTTTTAATTTATCAATAACTGATGAACCAATAGTATTTTTATTAATTTCAGCAAGATTCAGTAACTGTTTTCCATACTTTTGTATAATTTTTTCTTTAAATGTGGACCTTATTAAGCGTTCATAATAACTCGCTACAACTTTTTCATATACTGGCCAATGTTTATTGATAAATTTTTGTTCTTCTTGATACATCTTATCTGAGGTATCTAATTGGGCTCTTATCTCCGCAATAGTCAACATTGTTAAAACATGATTTCTAAGCGAATTAATCTTATCTATTAGCTTAAATTGCTCTTCAAATGAATTTGCAGAGTCAAATTTTCCTAATAGTTCAAATACCACTTCTTCAAATTCTACGATGTTAGGCCTTTCATATAAAAGCTGATCAAAATTCATTTTCCTACCTCCATTCCATATTATGGTATATTATAAATACTAAAATTAGTAGTCTTATAATTCAAAATAGTGTGTGCTATAATAGCGATATAAGATAATAAATACTATTAGCATATACAAAAGGGCTGCTTTCATAAAAGCAGCTCTTTTTATTTTCTTTGAATGGATACAAAATTACATATAATATACTTTTTTATTAATATTCCCGATAAAATCTTTAATCACAAATAAAAACTGAACTAATTTAAAAATTAGTTCAGCTTAAAAATAGCTTATTATAATGTTGCATATTGTATAAAAGATACTGAGATATTAAGTGTATTATTTTATCTCTTGACTTTTAATAAAAATTTTGCGGTACGGATCTTTTTGTCAAACCACTATACTAACTACTTACATGGTCTACAGCAATCTCAATGGATTTGTATGTTCCAAATAAAACAAGAAATACAACTGTAAAACGTATCAGGGACTCCTTGTTTTGAATTGTATTAAATTGCCAGAATAGTGTAAAATTATTTCTGACACAGGGACATGTTTTTTTCCACCTCATGTCCACTTTTCTCCCCCTCCCTTCTATATAAAAGGAAAAGGGGGAATTCTAATGACTCACTACTTACAAAAATACGCTCGGTTCAATTCACTAGAAGAAATGGACGATGCTGCTGCAAAACATTGCTCGTTCCATCGATACGAGCTAAACAAATCAGACCAACTTGTGCTTGATGTAATCCGAAGGTATTCAGTGAAATATGGAGCTGCCCATTTAAAACACGCAACGATTGAAACAGCTATCAGTAAGTCGAATGCGACTGTTCGTCGGGCGATTCGGAAGCTGGAACAGCTTTGCATTATTCAACGTCTTCACTATGTACGTCCTGTCATGAGCGGACTAGGTGCTAACATTTATATTATTTTACCTTTCGATGACCAGGGGAAAATGAACAATCGGGAGGATGCGGACAACCCGCATGACGACGAGGAAAATGAGCCAATTTCTGAGAAGGAATCGTTATTTATAAAATCTTCTTTTAAAGATCTTAAAACCACGTCTCCTATGGAATCGAATAAGTTATCCACAAGTCTATTTAGTAGAATGAAAGAATTGCTTTCAAATACAATTGGTGAAACAAAAACAGCACGCAATTTTTTCGGCATCCACCTGTCTTTATCAAGTGATATGTTGCGTTTTGATATTTATAAAGATGATGGTGAAGTTTTTGATAACCTGGCCTATCATGCGCTGAAAATTGCAGTGATGGCAACAAAGCGAAAAAACATTCGTAACTTGCCTGGTTATTACAAAGGCGTGCTTCGCAAATTAATTGATGAGACGTATTTTAAGGATATGTTTATGTATTTTGACGTCCCACTAGAAGACTTTTATTATCCGGAGAATTACGAGCCATCTTAAGGTTTGTCCTACCTTATCCACATATTTTTAAGTGGAAAAAGGTTTCACTAATAAAGAAAGAAGGCAGCAATTTAACCTGCCTTCTCCACTGCTAGAATATGAATATTTTCAATAGTGAATTGCGGTCAATTATCAGAATAGTGCGGAACAATTTCTGACACAGGGACGCTACCTTCTTCAAACCGAAATAAGTAGGTAATTAGAGACAATGAAACATAAGAAATTTAACAAATAAAAGCGAAAAATAACGCTCACCTGAAGTGGACGTTATTTGTTGCTGGCTTGTTTAAAAGTAAATTGTAGTCTATTGTCAGAATAGTGTAGAATTGTTTCTAACACAGGGACGCTGCATCACTACTGGTTCTCATCCAAGTCTTAATCGATACAGGGACAACTTCACTTTCTTGAATCATACGCTAACTTGATATACGGTTCTATTTGACTAAAACTCTCTACCCATTCAAGTCTTATATATGCTTCATGAGAGTATTTGATATATTCATAATCCTTTCTAGGATACTTAATACCGAGTTCACTATCGATTTTGTTTTGTGTTTCTAATCCTAAACTTAAGTCCTTCTCTCCAATATGTAAGATTAAACATCGTTGTCTTGCAGTTGTTAAAGTAGCAAACTTGCTTTTCCCAACTCTTTTATAGCCTATTCCATTACTCGTTCCAGCATCAGCAACAGCGAATTCTTTGTTATTCCAAATATACGAATCAATTGTTCTTGCTAGTTCTCTCGCTATTGATTTCTCGAATCTTAAAAAGAAATATTCTTTAGACTTCTGCTTATCACCAATACAGTTAATAATGCAGAATTGCTCAAACTGCCTCATCAAAAAACAAGTAATCAATTCTTGTTTAGCTTCGAAATGCTCATATTGCTCAATAAAAAAGCTTCGAATTTCTTTCCATGTTAAGATAAATGGTTTATCAATGATCAACTGACCATTTGCAAAATTACTTTTATGCCTCTCCAATTGGTCCAGTTCTAAGTAAGTGTTATAACCAATTTTATTTTCAATTAATAGTGAAATATCATTGGAAATGATAGCTCCATCAGGGATTCCATATTGTCTTGGCATTCCAGCTATAATTTTTTTACTTTCGGCAATACCAACTATTGCAGCAATAGGTGTTAGTTTGGAAAGCGGAGAGCTAACTTGATATCGATATTCATAATTTTCCATAGAAACGGCATTTAAATCCAATAATTTTATAAAGGCTAAGGTCAATTCAGGAGATGAATGCTGTAAAACATTTAAAAAGGCTTTTGTAACATTATTTTCAACCTGTAAAATATTCGTTTCCTCTGAACTGTTTTTCGTTTGTCCTCTATAGTAATGAAAAATATTTTCGTAGATAGACAAGCCCTCACCCCACTTCTTTCTTATTCATATTCCTGGATAAGAAATAGTATGTGAGATTTGTTATTTTTCACTGTGGTTAAATCAAAAAATGCTCACTGACTATTACTGTCGAACAAAAAAATGCAGCCCGAGATTTCAAATTCGACTGCTTTTCCTTTTCTTACATATGATTTTGATTACTAATTACTATTTAATAGTGAATTGTAGTTAATTGCCAGAATAGTGTAGAATTGTTTCTAACACAGGGACGCTTCACTTTTACCAAGAGAATGAGAAAACCGCTGGAAGTGACCCCGTCACTTCCGGCGGCTAGTTACTTATGGTGTTTTTAAATTATAAATTCTTCAATCACATTACAAACTTTGTCCACATCCTCTTCACTCAAATAAGGATGCATCGGTAAAGAAAGCACTGTATCACAAAGTTTATTGGTAGTTTCAAAGTCTTGATCATTAAAATCCAAATAAGCAAAAGCATCTTGTTTGTGCATTGGCTTTACATAATAAACCATACTAGGAATACCTTCTTCTTTTAATTTTGCTTGTAGACCATCCCGCTGTTCACTACTCTTTAGCTTAATAGTGTACTGGGCAAAACTTGAATAAAATCCCTCTGGTATGATTGGAGTTCCAAAAATTCCATTTAATCTTTCATTGTATAAATTATATACTCGATTAACATCTTCCAGTTCATGATCGATAAATGCTTTTAGTTTTACTTTTAATACCGCAGCTTGAATAGTGTCTAATCTTGAGTTAACACCAATTCTAACATTATCGTACTTATTCTCGCCTTTTCCATGAACTTTTAACGACTTGAGTAATTCCGCTAATTTATCATCATTAGTAAAAATGGCCCCGCCATCTCCATAACAACCTAGTGGTTTAGCTGGAAAGAACGAAGTAGTAGCAGCGTCTCCAAAACTACATGCTCTTTTTCCATTGATATTACCACCAAATCCTTGGGCACCATCCTCTAATACTAATAAATTATACTTCTTAGCAATTCTCTCTATCTCAGGATAATTTGCTGGTAGTCCAAATAAATCAACAGGAATAATAACCTTTGGAGTTAACTTTCCTTTTTCAATCGTCTTAATAATTGCTTCTTCTAATTTAATAGGATCTATATTAAATGTTTCTCTATCTACATCAACAAAAACAGGAGTTGCACCTAAAAAGGATACAATTTCACCAGTTGAAAAGAATGTGAAATCTGGTATAAATACTGCATCTCCTTCTTTTATTCCCCAAGACATCATTACTAAAGTCATTGCTTCTGTTCCATTAGCGCAGGAAATACAGTGTTTTACCCCAACATAATCTGCTAATTGTTCTTCTAGCTCTTTTACTTCGTTACCACCAATGAAATTGGCATCATTAACAACTTTTTGTATAGCTGAGTCAATTTCGTATTTATATTTTTGGTATTGAGTCTTTAAATCTCTGAATTCCATAATAAACCATCCTCTATCCTATTTAGTCTTTACCATTCTTAATTTCTGGACAGTTCAGTAAGAGTGTACTCTCTTGCATTCATGACATTTCAACTCTTCTTTTATAACCTGTCCACATGCGAAGACATAACCTTTTGTAGGTACCCCTGCCATCAAAGTATAATCTTAGGGGCACGTTTAGACCACTTATAACAATTCAATTTTATCTCTATTTTTAATTTCCTTCAAAGCAATCTTCGTTTGAACGAATGCGCAATCTACAGTTGTGTGAGCATAGTTACAACAACTAATTACAGGGCTTTCTCTAAAATCTTCAATCGTTTCTATTTTTATTAATAGGGACGCATTTTTTACGATAGTATGCACCATTTTAGCTAAGTGCTTCTGAAATTCCCTTATTTCCTAGAATGCCATCTCCAAGCACTCTCAATAATCTCTTCCAACTGAAATTTCGGTTTCCAACCTAAAGATTTGTTAATCTTCTCTGATGAAGCCACCAAAACTGCTGGGTCCCCAGGGCGTCTTTCGACATATTCAACAACCGCCAACCTGCCTGACACTTTTTCACATACTTCAATGATTTCTTTTACGGAGTAGCCTGAACCGTTTCCAAGATTATAAACTTCATTAAATACCTCTCCACTTACTAATCCTTCATATGCAAGTACATGAGCATTAGCCAGGTCAGTTACGTGAATGTAATCTCTCACACAGGTTCCATCTGCTGTGTCATAATCAGTGCCAAAAACGGAGATTTTATCTCTTTGACCTAATAGATGCTGTAAGACTATTGGTATCAAGTGAGTTTCGGGATTATGGTTCTCCCCAATTTGACCTGATTCATGAGCACCAGCAGCATTGAAGTATCTCAAAACTACATATTGAAAATCATGTACATGAGCTACATCTGCTAGGACTTGTTCTACCATCAGCTTTGAACGACCGTAAGGATTAATAGGGTTTGTAGCTGTTTCTTCTGTAATTAAATCCGTGTCTGGTATCCCATAGGTAGCTGCTGTAGAAGAAAAGATAAATTTCCCTACTCCATGTTCAATCATTTTCTTAAGTAAAGTCACTGTTGAACTCACATTATTATCATAATACATTAATGGCTTTTCAACAGATTCCCCAACTAAGCTATTAGCAGCGAAATGAAACACTGCATCTATCTTGTGTTCAGTAAATACTAAGTCAAGAACAGATGCATCTCCTAAATCCCCATTTACAAATGTTACTCCTTCGTCTAATAAAAAAGGATATCCTGTTGATAAATTATCCAAGACAACGACTTCGTACTTACCAATTAATTCTTTCACTGTGTGACTACCAATATAACCAGCTCCACCGCATACCAATATCGACATGTTATACTCCTTTTATATTTTTATTCATATAAATAACTGTATCAATTGCTCTCATTAGTAAGATACTTACATGTTATAGCTAATGTTTGATTTAACTATGTCCTCTTATTTTAGTACATTACGTTTAAATATATAAGAAATTTCTGTAAATTAATCCGAGATAATTGCTTTTAATCTGGCAAGTTCGTTCCTGAATACGAAAGAAGAATGCACAACTTTTAGAAAAGAAAGCCGCTGAAGATGAAATTTCAGCCGCTTTAATACGTTCCCTATATAATTAACACTTACTTGAAATTGTTCTAACAGCATTCCATCTTCATGATCTTAAGATTAAATTGTAGATAATTGTCAGAATAGCGTAGAATTGTTTCTAACACAGGGACGCGTCACTACTTTTTCATAGATCATTTTTCTTCTTCCTTCTCTGTTTTACTTTTATGATTTTAAATAATCATACGTTAAAAACGAGTTAATATTCTCCATTTCTTTGAGTTTATTATTGTCTAAATTGGAATTTTCCATAATTGCATACCATTCTAATGGATGATTATTAATAAACTTTTTTCTATGGTGAAGAATAATATATTTGTATAAGAAAGGAACTTTTTTTAATAATTTTTTAATAACTGTATTAACATGCTTTTTATTTAAGTCATTGAATTCAGATTGCTTCCGCACTACATAATCAAAATATAGTCTTCTATTTAAACGATTTTTAAGAGGTACTTTTTCCCAAAAATTAACTATTTCCTTCTCCCATAGGGGTAATCTCCACTCATAGCCATTAAAATCATAAACCCTAATAGAATGTGCAATAAATTTAGCTTGTCTTTCGGACCAGCCCCAATGCTCATAAACATTCGCAGCTTCATCATTGGAATAGAAATCTTTATACTCAATAATATCAAAGATTCTTTTTAAAAATTCTTCTCTATATTGATTAATTAGTTTTTTATCATCCCAGAGACTATAATGAACTTTTAATATTTGCTCTACTATCATTTTACTAGATATCTTCTGAGTTGTAACAAAGTGTTCTGGAATATGACTTCCTGCAACAAAGTCTCCTGCATGACCGGGAATAAATACTGAGTCTATAGGAATGAGTTCTTTCCTCTTTAGTTCCTCTACTGCTATGACATCTTGAATGTGAGGTAGCGATGAGAGTCCATCTGCGTATTGAAAATATTTCTTTTTATCATTAGAGTTGTACCAATCAATCCATTTTTCTCTTGTATAGGTTATAAATACCCATTTATAACCTAACTTTTCAGCCACTTTTTTTGAAATAATTGCTTCTTGATTACTTTCATTTCCATATGAAAAACAAATTACATTCTTGTACCCTAGTCTTTTTAACATAACGGCTATCAACCGTGAATCATAACCACCACTTAAAGGTAATACTGCAGTGCGACCATTTAGAGTACTTATCAATCTTTGAAATACTTTTACATGTACTTGGTCTAATATTTCTATTAATTCGTCTTGACTTTTTTCAAAATAATCTTCATGTTTGAACTCAAAATACTTTTTTTTAATTAAAGCTTGCTTCTTCTTATAAAAGATAATATATTCTCCGGCCTGTAATTGTTTTACATTTGAATGAAGAGTATTTGTTCCTGTAACATAACCTGTCAGGTAGAATTCAGCTTTAGAAGTTTCATCAATTTTATTATCCGACACTTGTTCAGAAAGCCAACGTGCATCATCACTTAAAAAAAAGTTTCCACTTCTCATTCCATAAAAAAGCGGGATACTCCGAACACGATCTACTGCAGCTAAAATCAAATCATCGTTTTCAAAAGCTATTGAAAAGTTTCCATCAAAATTTCTAATCTCTTTAGTAAAACTAGAAACATCTTTAGAAATTAGTTGCACTAAATGATCATTGCTATTTATTTTTTCATTATACCCTTTAACAAATAAGTCGCCATTTTTTATCCATTTAAATCCCACATTATTTTTTAATTTGATCATTATGAAGATCCTCTCTATTACCAGATATTTTTAAGCATTAAATATCGAATCACCAGAGATATTCCTAAAACAATAGTTATGCTAATTGTTGTGTATGTAAGGGATATCTTGTAAGGAATTTTCACCATTTTCAAAATATAAACACAGTGCCATAACCAAAAAACTACTCCACTAGTTGCAAAAAGTAAAACTGTAATAAAAGCATTTTTAAATATCATTGCCCCCACTAGTAGGGAGATAAATCTACTAATAAATATACCTACGTTGAATAAGAAAGCCACACCTTCTTTCTCCATAACTGTGAATAAAAGTGAAAGAGGTGATGAAATGAATACAAGTAGTAGCCAAACACTTAATAGCCGTGCATATTCTCCCGCAATTATCCATTCTTGTCCAAAAACAAAACTAAAAATTACATCACCAAAAGCAAATAAAACAGAAAGTGGGATTAAGCCTATCCAAAGTAGACTTTTATACGATTTGTAAGTCATCTTACCTAAGATATCTTTATCCTTGTGTTGTAAACTTGATGAAGCTTGAAAGAATACTTGCGATACAGCATTTCCTAAAGTTGTAATTGGAATATTTAATACACGATGCGATAAAGAGTACCATCCTACGATAGTGCTGGAAAAAAATGCTGATATTACAAAAACCGGCATATGTACAGATGCAGTATTTAACATAGCAGACCAGACCGATACTTTTGGAAATTGATCATATCTCTTAGCAACAAATTTCATTTCTTTAATTGATATATCTGAAATAGAAAGTTTATCTTCTCTGATACTTTTTATACTTAATTGTATTGAAGATAAAAACTGTGAAATAATATTCCCTATTATTAATCCAAATGCTCCATCCTTTACTACTCCTAATCCAACATTTACTCCATTTGTTGTTATAGTTTGCGCTACTCTATTTGTCGCTAATCTCTGATATTTCTGTTTTCGGTTTGACCAAAAATTAAAAGCTTGATAAATTCCCGTAAAAAATAATGAAACGGGAATAAAATAAAGCCACTGATAAATTTGACTATTGCCTAATAAATCTGCTATTGTTCTTCCGAATATTAAAATAACAATAAATAAAACTATGCTTATACAAGCTGCAATTATTATAGATAAGAACAATAAATTTTTAGCCTGCTTATCGTCCTCAGGCAACATGATAGCAAGTTCATACCTTGCAGTTACAGCGACTGATATAATAGCAGTTATAGATAAGTATAACGCTAACAAACCGAAATCTTCCGGTGTATACATTCTAGTCAATATTGGTGAAACAGCAATTGGTATAGCTTGGGCAATTGTAGTACCTGCCAATAAAGTTAATATATTCTTCAAAAAAGGTTTTCTTCCACCCCTAATTTTATTCCAACTCAATTATAGGCTTCCTTTCATTTGTAATAGTACACAGAAATATCCGCCATCTATTTTATTTGGGTATACTCCCCACTTTAGGACACTCTTACAAATTGCAAACCGTTGCGTAAATTCTGTAATATTTTCTTTCAAATGGAGTTTCAAATTCATTACATTTCCATCTTCCTTCTTATCTAACTTGTTACACTTGTTGGCCAAGTTATAAAGAATGGAGGCTAGAACATGCGGCCCATACTTATCACCAAGAAAAGCGTATGTAAACGTCAAATATTTACCGTTGTACTGTAATAGGAGCCTTGGATGACTATTTTTCAGTAATATTTGAAATGTTTCGGCATTCATCGGTTTCGATTATCGAAATAGATCACAAGGATTCACTCTGTATTTCTATGTTCGTAACCAATCTTGAATCATTTCCATAGCATATTTCGTTTCTTCCCGCGGTTGTCAAGGTGGGGCCCAAACTTTGGCTAATCATGAGACCTCTTCATTGGCAAAGTTGCTTTAGTCTTTTTTCTAAATAATAATACCACGCATTCTTTTACCGCTTTATATTTATTTATTAGAGTTTTCTAACTTTTACACACTTTATTTTTGTACTTATAGCTGCCTATTTAACCGCTTGACTTAGGAGCGGTATAATTGAAATAACCTTACACCTAGATAAGAATGTAAGATATCGAAGATCCTACATAATACAGTATACCTACAATAAGTAAAGTGAGTTCAATCCTTTTGAATCTCAATTCCTTGTTAATTCCAAATAATAATAACTTTATTAATATTAATCCTGCAATTTTTTCAATGCCAAATAACCACGCCACCACATTAAATGAAGTAACTATACTGTATATCCAAAATACTAAAATACCATAATAAAGGGTGTTATTTTTATCCTCAAGGAAAATTTTTTCTACTATTTGAATACCAAGAAAGAGTAGGATAGATATAAACAAAACGCCAATGTAACCAAAATCATTCCACCCATTCACAAAAAAAGGAGCATTCGCACCGCCGTATTGCGGATAATAACCATTACTTTCAAAAAACATCAACTTATAGATATAATTATCATAATCTAAAGCATACAATGGTAAAATATTGGGATACCCCCCCTTAATATTCGCAATAATCTCCATTGTTGCACCATGTAAAAAATTATTTTCAGTAATGATATAATGTTTCATTGCAACATATGTAGGAACATAGAAAATTCTTTCTATAAGATTTTCTTTAAAAGCAAGATATAAATCATTAGTTTCAGAGTATGCAAAGCCAAGTGTCAAACCAAGAATTAGAACTCCAAAGATTACTATTAAAGCTACCTTTTTCTTATTTAATTTACCTGAAATTAATATAAATATAATAACTGGAATAAATAACTCAATGGCACTGGATTTTGTTCCTTCTAATGTGAAACATATAAATGTTAAGATCCCTAGCATTGTAGCTAGAAACTTCTTTTTCTTAATAATGTATATACATGTGATAACTAACATTCCATATTTGGAAAGAAATCTAATTAGAGAGCCAAGAGGAATACCATTTAAACTACTTCTCCAAAAAGTTTTTCTAAAACTTACTAGTTCTGCTCCAGAATTCTGAAAAGAATACAGTATTGGAAGAGTTCCATACCCACTTGATGTAATTGCTAATATAATATAAAAAACTGCACAGAATATAGTTAAAATAATAAATACTATAGAAATAATGTTTAATCTTTTTGTATTAATAAGAGTTAAGGAATTGATATGACTTCCCGACTTATTAAAATTGATGATTCTTGGTTTAATAAAAATACTTCCTATCGACATTACTAATAAAATTATCAATAAAGATATAAAGTAATTTAATAAATCATAATTATAATAAGATGTGTAATAGACAAAATACGAAGGAATTATTATTAATATATAGAATGCAGTAAAAAATATGAATAATAATGAGTACTTTTGAAAACGTCTTCCTATAATGATTAAGCTTATAAGTCCATAAACTAATAAAATTACATAAATAAATAAGGCCATATTATACCATTCCCTATATCTTGAATTTAAGTTTATCTAAAACTGAAATGACCTTACTTTCCCAACTCATATTTTTTTCAGCATACTTCCTCATTAAGAATGAAAAATCTGGTTCAGTATTTACAAGGTTATTATAGAAACTAATAACATCACTAATCTGTACTGATTCATCATTACTTGGTATTTTCATACTATACTTGAAATCTTTAGGTAAGTCACTATCGTTATAAGAAAGTAAAAAAGGTATCCCTTTGCTACAATATTCCCTAGTTTTTAATGGAGACGCATTTAAACTGTTAACCCTATGCATTCCCAAAACCGAGACAGCAACATTGCAAATACTATAAACTTCGTCCATATCATGACCTTCTAACAACCCGTGGAATTTCACATAATTTTCAAGTCCATAACGCTTTACTAGTCTTTGTAAACTATGATATTTTGGTCCTTCACCAATTACATGAAAAAAAACTAAGGTATTTGAAGTATTCGTTTGATAGTATTCGTATAAGCCCTCTATTACTCTATCGTAACCATGCCATCTTTCCAATCTCGCTACTCCCAAAATATTCAAAACGTTATCTCGAGAGGAGACTTGTTTTACCAATTGAATATCGCTTACATTTATACCATTTGTTATTTCTGTAAAATTAGATGTCCAAAATTTTTGCACCGATCCTATAACAAAAAAATGGTCTACTTTACTAATGAACTTTTTTCTATAAATTTTATCAATTAAATGGTAAATAGTTAATTTAATATTATGAAGCCTGAAAGTAGGAATAGGGAATGTGGGTACCTCAACAATATATTTAACTCTAAATCCACATTTTTTATCAATAGCTTTTATTAATTTGTATATCCATTGGTTTGGTCGTTCATATCTAATATATAGTGCTGAAATTTTTTCTTTTTCAACAAATACTGTTGCAAGCTTTATAAAGGTATTCACCGTTTTAAAAAGATTACTAGTTTTACATTCTATATTCATAAGACATACCATTTTTTTATCAACAAGTTTATATATTGTAGGACTCCTTTGTTCATCTAAAGCTAAAATATATACGTTGTCTAAATTTTTCTGAAACTCAAAAACTTGATATTTTATTTTTTTTAGTACACCAGATGAATCACCTACTGACGTTTTCCCCAAATATACATATAATAATTTCATTTATTAACTCTCCCTGAACGTCTAAATTTAATCAATAAATTCCATTTCCTGGAAAAATTATAGCTATACTTCGAATTTTAAATTTACTACCATATTTATCACCAGTTAACTTAAGGAAATATATTTTATCTACGTATTAAATAACCAGAATTAGGATTACTCAATATTGTAGATTAGTACCTACCCATTAAGTACTTCTTTCAGTCAGATTCACCATTCAATTGGCAGGTTATCACCAAGAAAGGTTCGATGAAAATTCGCGAATGATAAGAACTTACAGTTCGGTTGTATCTTACTTTGAACATGAAGCTACTTTAGTAAAACATAGGAGTTTTACCAAAGTAGCTTATTGTAAAAGGATTTTCTGTAGCGCCAAATAGTACAGGCACTTTTAAGTTTTTTTTGACCAACCGGAAAATGTTTTAATTGCCCACCGTGACTTAAGCATGTCCCCTATTTTTTCATCCGTTATGTTTCAGTAAACTTGTTACGACACTAATCTCATTGCCATCTTAATTAGTAATTTAATCGATAGAATAAAGCTTTTTAGTTTGTTTTTGTGATATACCCAATGTACAAGTAATGTAAATGGTAACATTGAAATTTTGAAACAACCGCCACTGAGCAATCTTTTATGATTTAATTGGTTGTTTACTTTTAAACTAAAAACAAAGCCTTGCCTATTTCTTATCTAGATATCCATCTTTTCAATTTTTAAAAATACACACTGTCACAGACTAGATTATACGGTTGTCTTTAAGTTTTTTACCATTAGGACCATCAAAGTGGAGTCCTATTGTCTCCATTACTTGGAGAGACAAAGCCTTCTCATTTGTAAAATTAACTTTCAACCTTATCTTACTCGTAGGCCTTGATAAACTTCCCATTTCCATAGTAAATGTATATTCCCGACGATAACTTCAAAAATATTTTTCATAATGGTATAATAGAGACCTTTTATATGCTTGGCTGGCAACGAAAGATATAATATACGAATTAATCCATGGTCCAACATCTGAGGAGTTATGCATACTTTTTTACTTATTCATCTAAGCGATTGTTAAATAAGAAATAAGCAGAGAAGCATTGCATTTCGGGTTACATTTTCGAAATTAATTACTTAAATATCGCTTGTAACTCAGCTGCCGAAAGAAATTTTTGAATCAATGAGTGGAAAGTGGTATTCTTGTTCATGAGAGATGCCCCTTTCCGTAAATATTAATGCTGTAACTTACATATTAATAAGAGCATCTCTCTTTTTCCTTATATATTACTGAAAAAAACTAGATAGTCAAAACTAGTGATATTTTCTAGAACTATTGCCCTTTACTATATTTTCAAATAAAACTCTTCTAATCTCTTTACCTCCACTTTTATATTAAAACCTGCTTCCGTTAGAACATCTAAGGTATTTTTTCTTTCTTTGTTAATAGTGCTTAATACTTTTTCGGCCCAATACTCAGGTTTCTTTCTTAAACTAATGAAAGTAACGTTAGTTATGTCAATTTCCTTAGTAACTGTGTTACTAATAATACAAGGTATTCCTGCAGCCTGAGCCTCTACACCTATTACAGGTAACCCTTCATACAATGATGGTAGTATAAAAAAATCTATCGCTTGGATTATTTGATGAACATCATCACGTAATCCAAGAAATAATACATTTTCTTTCAAACCGTGCTTTTCTACTAAGACTTGCACTTTCTCCTTTAAAGGGCCATCTCCAACTAAAATCAATACAGCATTCTTTTGTTTTTTATATATTTGAGCAAATACTTTTATGAGGAATATATGATTTTTTTGTTCGTTAAACCTACCTATATGCCCTATTACTAATTTGTTACCTAATTGTAATTCATTGCGTTTTTCATCTCGAATTGATAATGAATAACTGAACTTATCACAATCAATAGCATTATTAAGGATGTATACTTTGTTTTCCAAAACAGCCTTATTACCATATAAAAATGACCCTGCAGCCTTAGAACAAGCCATTTGGTAATCTACATTTTTGTTTAATGAAAGACATAGTATTCTGTTACGTATAGCATTTAATTTCTTATCAGAATACCTTGTTGTATGACTATGAGAAATAATATTACTAATACCACAGTTTCTTGCAATTGGCTTTATAATAGAATTAAGATAAACTTCATGAAGGTGTAAGATTCTGTACTCATTATCAAAGAAAAAACCAGAAAACTCTTTAATAAATTTAAGATTGTTTTTTGGAGAGGATATTCGATAAATCACCCCTCCTAATTTACTAATTTCATCATGATAAGTAATCTCTTTATCAATAAAGAAAATAAAGTCAAATTGAACTTTCTCTCTGTCAATATTTCTGTAATAATTCATAATAACACCCATTACTCCAGAACCTTTGTCTAATGAGGAAACTAAATGAAGGATTCTAAGTGGTTTATCTAAACTATTCTCTTCTATTTTCTTCTTAGTGACAAAATCCATGTTATCCTCCGTTGAAATACAGCAAGTTTTATTTTACTAATCAAACAAGAAACTCTATTTTAGGGATTTTTTCTTATTTAATCCTATAATCTGTAGAAAGAGTCTCACAGATTCTTTCCAAACAATAACTTACTAAGATTGTAAGTTATTTAAAATACTTTATAAACTACATGTTTATTGCATAATTTTTCTATATTTTCTTATTGACCCAATAATATGTCTACACATAAAATAAGCTGAGGCAAGTGGATTAACACCTATAAACCTAAATACTTTATACGTCATTCTAATGGTCTTTACTTTATTTCCTGATTTTGACTCCCTTGAGATTCTGTATACAAGAAGAGGTTCATTAATCCCGTATGCAAACACACCAGTTCTTAATATTCTAAGCCAAACAGCATAATCTTCATGCATATCATCTTTTTCCATTTTAATATTTTCAAAAAACCTCTTTTTTATAAGTACAGATGAGCAAGATATAACATTATGTGTTCTCAACTCCAAGTAATTTATTCTTTCAGGGACTTCAAATATTCCTTGATAACATTTTCCTTTCTCATTAATATAAGATGAACCTGTGAATAGAAACTCAGCAGCTGACTCGTTTACGAACTCCAACTGTTTTTGTAGTTTAGTTTTCGCCCATAGATCATCACTGTCTAAAAAGGCAATCCAGTCTCCATCAGCTAGTTCGATTCCTCTGTTTCTTGTGGCAGATACACCTTGATTATTTTCATTTATATAAAGTTTAATTCGATTATCTTTGTTTGAAAGTTCTTCTATTATATTTAATGTATTATCCAATGACCCATCATCTATTATAATAAGCTCCCATAATTGATATGTCTGTTCAATCACTGATTTAATTGCTGCTTCAATATATCTTTCACAGTTATATGCAGGCATTATAATACTTACTAAAGTCTCATTCTTATTTATATATTTCATATTTACGTCTCCCTTCTGTCAAAGGAATCGAAGACTCAAAATCGCATACGTTATATGAGAACCTTTGTTCAGACATATATTTTTCATACACTAAGTCACCAAACACCTTATTAACTGTACCAATTTTCAGTAATCTTAATAAGGGATTAAATAATTTTATCATCTTAATCTCTTTCCCATGCGCTTCTGCAATCTGCCTGACCATCTCACTTGTTTTTACATACTCACTATTCTGTGGGAAGAATAACCCGCTACTACAATCATCTATAAGAGACTTAATAAACTCAGATAGATTATCAATGTAAATCATACTTCTTCTATTCTCTATATTAGGAAAAACTCGTGTATTTAGAGCAAGATTTGCTAGTCTAGGATAATTCCCTTTACAACCCTTACCATAAATCATTGGTGGACGAAGGATTGCTACTTTAAATGAATCATTTCCCAACGTACTAACTAACTCTTCTGCTTGAATCTTTGACTTACCATAATTACTTTTAGGCTTAATTGGAGTATCTTTGCTAATAACTCCGTTTTCTACTCCATACACACTCATTGAACTTAAAAATATGAACTGCTTAGAACCCTCAATTTTTGCCTTTTGAGCTACTTCATAAGCCAAGTCACGATTCACTTTGTAGTAATGTCCCGAGTTTTCTTTCGTTTCCTTTATATGAGCTATTCCAGCAACATGAAACACAACGTCATACTTCGAAAAGTCTTTCCCCTTCCAGGAATCATTCCTTAAACTAATAGAATCTATTAAATATCGATCAGGAAAATTCCCCAGCCATCTCTCTAGGCTTGTGCCTATATAGCTGTTAGCTCCTGTTATTAGTATTTTCTTCACTTTGAAATACTCTCCTTGGTACCCACAACTTCCTTCATAGTTCCAGTCCCACCTTCAACAACTCCATCACTCTTAACAACACTAACAATCGTTCCAAAAAAGCATTTAACATCCATCCAAAAACTAATCTTATCAACATATTCCCCATCCAACCTAGCCTTAACCCCAATTGGAAGTTCATCTCTACCATTAATCTGAGCCCATCCAGTAAGTCCAGGTGGCACATCATTAGCACCATATTTATCTCTTTCTTCTATTAAATCATACTGATTCCAAAGCGATGGTCTTGGACCGATAATACTCATCTGTCCCACAAAGATATTCCATATTTGTGGTAGTTCATCTAAACTAGTTTTTCTCAAGAACTTACCTATTTTTGTTATATACTGTTCCGGGGCGGTCAATAAATGCGTTGGAATATCCTTAGGCGTATCTATTCTCATAGTTCGGAACTTTAATATATTAAAATGTGTTTTATGAATTCCTATTCTTTTTTGTTTAAAAAGCACAGGACCTTTGGATTCAAATTTAATCGCTATAATTACTATTAAGAATACTGGTGATAAAATAATAAGCCCAAATAAGGAAAGAATGATATCGATCAATCTTTTAAATTCCATGTACATGTACATTTCCATTACACTCCTTGATTACTTTAGTAACTTACAACTTAATTAGATTCCAAACCTTCAACCATCTATCCAATCAACTAATAACCTACTAAACATTATTTCTTAACCAAAAAACACTAAGCCCAACCAAATGGGCTTCAAATTTTTTCAATACCAATACCCCTAAACCACCAACCGACTCGTCATCAACGCATCCAAATACTCCAACAAATCATCCCTCAACCCATCATCCTGTAAAGCCATCTCAATAGTAGTCGTAATAAACCCCAACTTCTCCCCAACATCATATCGCTTACCTTCAAAATCAAACGCAAACACATTCTGAATCTCATTCAACTTCTGAATCGCATCCGTCAACTGAATCTCTCCACCAGCTCCAGTTTCCTGCTTTTCAAGAAACTCAAAAATCTCGGGTGTTAAAATATAACGTCCCATAATTGCCAAATTAGAAGGAGCTGTACCTTGTGCAGGTTTTTCTACAAAATTACTTACTTGATAACGTCTACCCTCTTTTGAACTTGGATCAATAATTCCGTATCGATGCGTATTTTCATCCGCAACTGTTTGCACACCAATCACGGATGCTCCAGTTTCATCATATTGTTCTATCAATTGTTTAAGACAAGGTTTTTCAGCTTGAACGATATCATCACCTAGTAATAAAGCAAATGGTTCATCACCGATAAAATTACGTGCACACCATACTGCATGTCCTAATCCTTTAGGTTCTTTTTGTCGTATATAGTGAATTTCAACCTTAGAGGATTGATTTACTTTTTCTAGTAAATCAAATTTCCCTTTTCCTATCAAATTTTCTTCCAATTCCAAATTTCGATCAAAATGATCTTCTATTGCACGTTTTCCTTTACCCGTAACAATAATAATATCTTCTATACCAGATGCAATTGCTTCCTCCACAATATATTCAATGGTAGGTCTATCCACGATCGGTAACATTTCTTTTGGCATCGCTTTTGTCGCAGGAAGGAAACGTGTTCCGAGTCCCGCTGCTGGTATAATAGCTTTCCGTACTTTTTTCAACTCATACACTCCCTCCAAAAAGATTAACGTAAAGCATTTAATTGGTCTGCCAATAAAACTTTGACATTCTTTCTATTTGCTAACCCAATCAATAACTCTTTCATGTCTCTCATAGGCATATCGAGCAACTTATCTAGTACATACGTCAACTCGCTATAGCTAATAGGAGTAGCCCGCCCGACATGAATCTTCGGAAATATATATTTACTTTGGATTTCTTTTTCATCTAATAGCTCTTCATACAACTTCTCACCTGGGCGAATTCCGGAAAATTGAACACCAATTTCCTCTTCACTATAGCCTGATAGTTTAATAAGATTTTTAGCTAGGTCAACTATTTTCACTGGCTCACCCATGTCGAGTACGAATATCTCACCGCCACTTGCCATCGTTCCAGCTTGAATGACTAGCCTGGATGCTTCTGGAATGGTCATGAAATAGCGAGTCATTTCTGGATCTGTCACCGTAATTGGTCCACCCGCTGCAATTTGTTTCTTAAACAACGGAACAACACTTCCACGAGAACCTAGTACATTTCCAAAACGTACCGCCGCAAACTTTGTAGTACTCTCTTTCGCAATATTCTGAACAATCATTTCAGCAAAGCGTTTCGTTGCCCCCATTATATTCGGGGGATTAACTGCTTTATCGGAAGAAACCATTACGAAATATTCAACACCAAACATATCTGATGCTTCCGCGACGTTTTTCGTGCCGAAAATGTTGTTTTTAACTGCTTCCATTGGATTGTATTCCATTAATGGAACATGCTTATGAGCAGCTGCATGATACATCACATCTGGTTTGTATTCAGCTACGACATCAAAAATACGATTGCGGTCTTGAATATCCGCGATGATTGGAATTATTTTTGTGTGGGCTGAAACTTTTTGACGTAATTCCATGTCTATTGTATATATAGAATTTTCACCGTGACCAAGGAGAATAATTTCACTTGGGTCGAACCTAGCTACTTGCCTACAAATTTCAGATCCTATCGAGCCGCCAGCTCCGGTAATGAGTATTTTTTTATTTGTTAACTTCGAAGAGATGGATTTCAAGTCTAGTTCGACTTCTTCGCGACCTAGTAAGTCTTCGATTCTCACGTCTCTTATTTCATTGATAGATACTTTGCCCGTCAATAAATCCTCGATGAGTGGCATGATTTGTGTATGAACTTCCGTATCAAGGCATAGCTGCATCAACATGGCACTTGTTGACTTATCAAGTGATGGGATAGCTATAATAATATGCTCGACCTCTAAGTCGTTTACAGCATCTGCAATTATATCTGTACCGCCTAATACGCGCATATTGAATATTTCCAAACCTTTTTTCTTTGGGTCATCATCTAAAAAAGCAATTGGCAGTAATGGAGACTCCATATTTTTCAATAATTGACGAGCGATCATCGTACCTGCTGATCCTGCTCCTATAATGAGTGTTCGCTTTCTTCTCTCATTAATCTTAACTCCTGATATATATGAGTCACGGAACACCCTCCAAGATAATCTGGAGCCTCCGATAAGTAAAATATGAAGCATCCATGTGATGGATAAGGCTCGGTAAAGAATATGTCCCTTTACGATAAATTGCACTATTGCAACGGTTAAAATCGAAAATGCCACCGCTTTAAAAATGGAAACTAGTTCTTTTATCGATGCATATTCCCAAACCTTACGATAAAGCCCATACCGCATTGCAAAACCATGGTGCGCTATGAATATAGTTAGTGAACTAATGAGTAAAAAAGTATCTGTAAATGGATTTTTAACTGGATGTAGCAAAAAGTAACCGATATAAATAGAAAGTAGAACAATGCAAGAATCGACGAATACTAACATCGACATTCTTTTCCTTAATGACATAAAGCACCCACCCATTCTTTATACAAATTTGTATAAAAGTTCCCATAAATATTATAGCACTTTGGAATCAATTTGGTTGAATTTGTTTATGCATTACTTTAAAAATGTCATTTAATTAGTTCTTTTTACATATAAAATATATTACTTTCGCATATTATTGGAAGCATTCCAAATATTATTTGACCCTCTATCGGTATATTTCTATTAAAACAACTTCAATTTATGAGAAAATTTCCCACCACTTGGGCCTTTTTAGTTCTTTCGGCTCTAAAATGATAACTTCTATGTTTTCAATGATTCTTGCATTATTTTCAAGGAAAATGTCGACTACATCCGATCGCTTATGCTTTTCTAAATACGTTAATCCTTTATCAAATAGAAATGGACGGGTTTTTGCGTTATGGACGTCGGAACCGTATGTATGTACTAAGTTCGCATCTATTAGTTGAAGCGAAAGTTTTTGAACTGCCTTTCCAAAATGCCCTGCTACACTTCCTGCTGTAATCTGAGCAAGTGCCCCGTGGTTTATGAGCTTCAGCAGTCTACTTGGTTTTTCTGCAATAGCCTTATTTCTTTCAGGATGGGCGATAATTGGAACTTTGTCTAAGCTCAAAATTCCTTGAATGATCGGAACAGTATATGCTGGAACCGAAGAAGACGGTAATTCCAGCAACACATATTTAGAATTAGCCAGCGTTAGGACTTCCCCGGTCTTCAACTTTTCAACAGTAGAAGCTTGTATTCTTATTTCTTGTCCTGGATGAATCTTAATAGCAAGATTTTGTTTTTTTATTTCCTCATTTAGTAAATCTATCTTTTCTAGTACACTATTTTTCGGCACATCATATTGAGGATTATAAGCATGTGGTGTAGCGATTATATCTGTTATTCCTTCTTTTACCGCTTTCTCTATCAAATCCATCGCAGCCATTAAAGACTTCGGACCATCATCCACGTCCGGGAGAATATGCGCATGTATATCAATCATATTTTTTACCTCTATTTCCTATAGTATAATTAAAAAAAAGAATAAACAGGTACATTCACCCACTTATTCTACATTGCCATAATATTGATAGTAGTAATGATCCTTACTTAGTTCAAAATTGTTAAGGACTACTCCTAAAATGTTCGCTTTTGATGAGACTAATGCTTCTTTTGACTTAACTACTCCCGACTTCTCTGTTTCACTCGCATTTAGAACTAATATAGTACCATCACACTTATTGGAAAGTATTTGAGCGTCCGCTACAGATAAAACTGGAGGGGCATCAAAAATAATGACATCGAACTGTTCTTTCATCTCTTCCATTACGCGGTCCATTGTTTGAGAACCTATGAGTTCCGCTGGATTTGGTGGAATAGGACCACAAGTGATAATTTCAAGATTCTCTATTTCACTCATCTTAACAATATTGGTCAATGTCTCTTGCCTTGTTAATAGATTCGATAAACCGAGCGTATTGGTGAGGTGAAATGTATAGTGTACAGTTGGTTTGCGCATATCCGCATCCACTAATAGAACACGTTTACCTTCTTGAGCAAACACTACTGCTGCATTTGCTGCGACTGTTGACTTCCCTTCTCCAGGAGAGGTGGAAGTAAAAAGAAAAGTTTTTAGTTCTTTATCGGGCATCGAAAAATTAATATTCGTTCGCAAAGTTTTAAATTGTTCTGTTACAATGGAGCGTGCATTTGCACTAGTCACAAGTTTACGTGCTGCAGTTTGGATAATATGTTTATTTCTTTTTTTTCTAGCCATATTATTACCTCTTTCTTCTTTTTGTAACTTGAACTTTTGTGTTTTGGATATCTTTATCCGAAATAGGACTTATCAAGCCTAGTATCGGTAGATTTAATAGTTCTTCCACGTCTTGTTCATTTTTCACCGTTGTATCTAAGTATTCTAATAAGAAGGCAATCCCCACCCCAAGCATAAGTCCGATAACTGCTGCGATGGCCATATTCAGCATAGGATCTGGTTTCACCGGAGTTGGATTTTCTCCTAAAAATGCAGGTGTTAATATACTTACATTATCTATCTTCATTAAACTTTTAATTTCTTTTTGAAAAACAGATGCTGTCGTATTTGCAATATCCACTGCAATATTCGGATTAGCATCTTGTACTGTAATATTTACAACTTGTGAATTTTGTTCATTCTTTACAGTAATCTGATTAGTTAGTAAAGATGGAGTTGTATCAAGGTCTAATTGCTCAATTACTTTTGTTAAAATAACAGGACTCTTGATAATAACATTATATGTATTGATAAGTTGCAAGTTTGTCTGTATATCTTGGGAGTTTAATGTAGTAATATCTACTTTTTCTTGATTGACTAAAATCTGAGTAGAAGCCTGGTAAATGGGAGTTAAAAAAAGAAAGCTAATAACTCCACTAATAGTAATGGCGATAATCATCGTCAAAATGATTAGTGTTAACCTTTTTTTCAATGTTCTAAATAAATCTTGGAGGCTTATTGTCTCTTCCATTCAAATGATACTCCTTCTAATTCAATTCTTCTATTTTTGTCATAGTAAATCACATAATGTCGTTTTAAGTCTTTATCTATACTATTCTACCATAGAGAAGTATAATATAACCACAAGATTTGTAATATTAACTAATTTGGTACTAAGGAGGATATATTGTGAAATATAGCCGTATTATTGTTCCTCTAGTTACGGTCGTCTGTATTTTATCGCTTCTTTCCAGTTATATTTCATGGAAGGATAGGCTAGATTCCGTTGAAACAGGAGTGAAAACTAATCAGTCTTCCCACACTAAAATTGTGGAAAGTAATGATAATGAATCAGCGCCTAAAAATGAACAAATAACCTTAACTAGAAATAACGTCGAAGAAGCCACTAAAAATGCAGATGAACAAGTTCAAAATATCATCCTTAACCGATTCGATGCATCGGAAAAAATTCAGTTATTGATCGCCGGTTCTTCCGCAATGGACGATGGTTCACCTAGTTATTCGACTTTACTGGCCGATGCGTTAGCTCATACATATGGTGGTTTTATAGAAACGACGGTCGCACCGTTTGATGTTACTTCAAGTGGATTTATAGAAGAGAAAATGAATGAAATTGACTGGTCAAAAGGATATGACCTCGTTCTGTTCGAGCCTTTTACACTAAATAATAACGGTAAAGTGAAAATTGAAGATGAACACAAACATATCAAATTATTTGAACAGAAAGTTTTAGAAGAGGTACCGGATGCTGTAGTGATCCTCCAACCTTCCTATCCTATTTACCATGCGAATTTCTATTTAGTGCAAATTCGTGCATTGGAGAAATTTGCGATTAGTAAAGGATATCCTTATATAAATCATTGGAGTGCATGGCCAGACACTACCGATTCTGCACTGAATGTTTTATTAACAGAAAATAACAGTCCTAATAACGAAGGAGCCAAAGTCTGGGCATCCTCTCTCATTACATATTTTACCGTACAATAACGAAATCCCCTCAGCCAGTGCGATTACTTGCCGAGGGGATTTCGTATGTCGAGCTCTGTACAGAGCCCTGAGCTGCATCTCTCTGTAAGACTCATTTGTCCCCAAAATTGTGGCAGACACAGCAATGCCTTTCATTCAAATTGATGGCATAAGCCCATACCGTTTCCATAAACCCATACAGCGGAGTTATAAGCCAAAATTGCGACTGAAGCAGGGACGCCGTGCTATTTACTCCCCAGCGCCTTACTCAATATGCTATCTCGTCGAGCTTTTTTAGTTGCTTCGTATTCATCTTTGAAACTCTTCGCGTAAGATTTATCATAGCCATTGTTAGTAAGGTCCTTTTCTACTGCTTTTAATACAGCTTGGAAAATAGTATCTGTACTTGCTTCTAAATTGTTTGCAGCAGACATGTATTTACTGTAGAAATAACCGAAATCTATTCCTTCTCCCTTTTCCTTCTTGCCTGTATACTCAGTGACTGCTCGTCCGATGAGGGCATTAATTTTGGAATCCGCCTGTGATTGAAGTCCTTCTAAGGCAGGTCGGTATTTATCTTTGATCGATGCAACAGTCGGTTTTTTCGTATTTTTATTTCCCGTTGTACTATTGGTAGAATCAGTCGAATTGGAAGTAGTTCCGCTTGTTGGGACAACCTCTGTTTTGGTGTTGGATGAAGTACTTACCGTGCCGACAGTTAAAGTTGTACTTTTTTCCACAACTTTTCCTTGATCATCTATTAAAAGAGTAACCCCGCCTGGTAGTTCCACCTTGTAAGGATCAGCCACAATTTCAGTCACTTCTTCGTCTGCCACATCGTATTGTTTAAACTTAAACGTATACAGTATGTAACTTCCCGAACCAAGTATAATGACGGTTGCTGCTATTAAAAATAGTTTAAATTTCTTCATAGAATTCCCCTTTATATAGCTTCATATAAATAGTTTAGCATGAAGAATAAGAGAAGAATAGATAAAAAAGTCAGATTAAGAAGAAAATCCCTTCACATTTTGTCGATGTGAAGGGATTTTTATGAATTATTATTTAATTAAATGAGACTGTAAATGTTACATCAAATGCGGAGCCATTGTTTACTGTTAAAGGAATTGTAAGTGTTTTCCCTTTTAAATCAGATAGTTTTTCTGCTCCTGTAGGGAAAGCTTTCGCTAAAAATTCAACAGCCTCTGCTGATGTCGGATCAAAACCATTTACTTTCGTCACTTTTAGTTGTTTCGTAAATGTTTGGTAGAATCCTTTACCCATGAACTCTGCAATTGATTCATCTTCTTTAATCGTAACAACTAAAGAATTCGAAGCAACAGTTGAAGCAGTAACTTTGTCACCTTGGCTTGCATTTAGAGTAGTTACTAAACTAGAAACTTGTAAGTCTAGTGCTTGCTGTGGTGAAAGACCATCAACCGCTTTTTTCACTTTAGCCACTTCTTCTTTTAAAGCAGCAACAAATTTGTTTGTTGAAGCATTTGGAAGACGAACTAATAAAGCATCGATATCCGCATATGCTTTTTTTGCTTCTTCTTTTTTACCAGCAGCTAATAAATCATTAATCTGTACTGCTTTCATGTAAATTGTTACTGGAACCTTCAACTCATTAAGTTTTGCATCCGCAGGTTTTTTATATTGATCTAATAATAGATCACGAGCTGCTTTACCAGAGAAACGATAAAGAATTGATGTTCTATCTTTTAGTTGGAAAGACAATTTGTGATAAGCTGTTTCCACTGCAGCAAAGTCATTTTTTGCCTCCGCAGCTTTAAGTTCATTCATAATTGGCACTAAATATTCTGTTGCATAGTTATACGCATCAATATATGGCACTAATCCTCCTGAAACTTGTTCGTTGTAAAGAGTGTCTATTTCTTTCAACTTTACTTCTTTTTGTGCAGCAGAAAGTTTAGAAGAAACTACAGCACTTCTAGTAGACTGATAGTTTTTCTTTGCACTATTCAAAGTAGCGTATAATGCGCTACTCGGTACAAGTTTCCCTTCAAGTGATGGATACACATAGTGGGTCGAGACTTTACTAAGTTCCGTCTTCACATTGCTAACCGATTGATCCACCGACGTAGACGCACCAAGAGCAACTGGTGAGAATGATAATACCGAAGTTGTTAATAATACTGCTGCCGCTGTTTGCTTGATAAAACGTTTGCTCATGTTATTCCTCCTTTAATATTTGGTTAGTTGTTGAGAATTTTCCAATATATTTCAACATTTTTATAATACCGTTTAATTGGAAACTAATCAACTCTCATACGGATAAAATGCCACACAACTACCTATTAAATACTTAATTTTTGGAAGATTTGACATTGAATCATAACTAAAATATTACTCTTTCCTGACATATTACTGGTACCTTAGGTATTACTGGTGCCTGGCACTAGTAATATAGTTGTAACAACGAGGTAATATTAGCAAGTTGGTATTTTGTTAGTTTTAAACACATGGAAAATCCCCGGAAAATGGTATTAAATACATACTTAAAAAAGATGCAAAACATATAAGACTACGCAGAAAGATATAGTAGATACTGTCAAAATGTTCCTTTGCCTTCCTTACTTATGGGTGTGCACTTCTTCATTTGGTTATGACTGGTCCGTCGTGATTTATTCCGTTTCTAAAAATCACTTAATCCTACTTCCCCGCGACTCTTTCTATTAGTTACTAAAGGAACAATAGTTACTAATGACAATTTACAGCTGGGTGATTTAGTTATTTTTTGCTGGGAACAGAGGAAAAGGGAAAGTATATCACGTGGGATTATATAACAGTTACGGAAAAATGGTATTTGCACCAAACGCATCCGACAAGACAAAAATAGAATCTATTTCAGCAGGAGTATATAAAACAAATTACGCAGTCGCTAGAAGATATATAAAATAGAGACGGAATAGTTTATTACAAGATTGTTACTGGTGCCTGGCACCAGTAACAATCTTGTAATAAAATTCGACAAATATTCAGGAAACATTTACCTCTAAAAAACCTAATAACCAAATGCTATACTAAAAATGTAATAGTAATAAACTACTATTAACATCTTAGAATTTGCAGGGGGATTTTGTTTGTATTGGTATTTGAAAGTATTAAAGAATTATGTAGGATTTCAAGGAAGAGCAAGACGTAAGGAATACTGGATGTTTATTCTTTTCGATATAATCTTTTCCGTCGTTTTTGCAATCGTGGAGTCAATCGCAGGTTTATCTTTTTTATTAACACTTTATACATTAGCTACTTTACTTCCAGCTATAGCGGTTACCGTTCGAAGATTACATGATACCGGGCGAAGTGGTTGGTGGTTTTTACTTAATTTTATTCCTCTAGTTGGTCCTATTATTGTAATTGTATTTACGTGTCAAGATGGACAGAGTAGTGAGAATAAATATGGGTCAAATCCTAAAAGATAATAAATTTACTGCTCGTTAGAACAGTGGTGAAATTAAGTAGTAGAGAGGATTACTTGAAGTTCCCTCTCTACTTTTTTAATCTAACAATCAAAAAATGACTATAGGAAAATTTTATAAGGTAGAATTATTCAATAGTATAGAACTTCGTTAAAACTTCCTCTTTCTAGAGTGCACTAAAAAATTTTATATCTGTTTAAAATTATTATTATTTTTATTAACAGGTACTTTATCACATTCTTTATTTTTGTGATATTATTAAATTTTAGTCATACTCCCTTAGCAATTGCCCTTGAAAAGAATTTATTTCTAACTAATGAAGAAGAACTAAAATAGGTATTGGATCTCCAAAAATCACATTATCCTAAAGCAAAAATAACCTAAATTTACCTATTAAATATAAACTAATTAATGTTGATACTAGCTTATTTCAGTACATAACACTTAGCCCAACTTTAAAAGATTCTACAATTATTGAGATAACATTTGAATTTCAAGATGGGTTTTATATTGCACTTTATCAAGATGCAAAAGAAAAACTTATAATGTAGGCAATATTTATACAAGTTGATAAAAAAAGAAAATATAAACATTTTCTCAAATGTTAAAGCTAGTAATACTTTAGAATTGAAAGTAGACACTACTAAACTTACAAAACCACCTACACTCGAAGTAGAAATAACAACTTCCTCATTTTCAACTTACTTTTATATTAGTGAATGGATAAAGAGAGGTGGAATTGACTCTTTGAGCTTTACGTATAAGCCATAACCTTATCTCTGCTGGAGATGCCAATATAGCTGCAGTAAAAAGAACGGATGCTTGGGACAAAATAGTAGATATACATAAGAATAATGAAAAATGGTCAAATATAGAAGGACTAAAAAATCAATTTAATTTTCATTATGATTTTGCCAAGGATAAAAGTTCATGGAACATAGAACCAGCTAGACAAAACATTGGTTACTTTGGAACAGTTCTATCTAAATGTATTCCGAAATTTTAACTTTTTTTCACCTTTGTCAAACTTCACTCTTTTTTATTAGTACATTTACTATTGTGAAAATATAAACCAAAAGGGATGTTGATTAATGCAACCAGATTTTAGCTTACTGCTTGACAAAATTCTTGGTCCACGTAAAGTTTTTCATCATATGGAATGTGAAATATGTGGATATGATTTAATCTACTATCAACACCCTAATTCAGAGATACAAATTGGTGTAGCTTGTGAAGGATGTAACTATGTAAAGAAGTTCGATTTTGAAACGGATGAAAAGAGATAATAGCAAGTTTTAGAAAAACAAAAGGCTACCATAACACCATGGGTATCTGGTAGCCTAATATTTTGAGTGGCCACTTTCTATAAAGGAACAATTACAAGTAAAAAGCAACTCTCTTCCATCATTCAAATCTAAGAGCTTTGCTTGGATTCATACTAGCTGCTTTCAAAGCTGGATATATACCAAACAAGCTGCCGATTCCAATCGAAGTATATAAAGCCAGCTTTACTGCCCACATCGGAAGTACTAGAGCAAATATATCAATATTGTTGTTCCATACTTCGATAAAACCATAACCAAGACCAATTCCTACCGAACCACCAATGAAGCAAAGAAGTAAGGTTTCAAAGAAAAACTGTCCCATTATTTCTGACGTTTTTGCTCCTAGCGCTTTTCTAATCCCTATTTCACGTGTTCTTTCACGAACAGACATTAACATCACATTCATAATACCTGTCCCACTGATTAGCAATGCGGTAAACGTTATTCCAAAAAGCATCAACTGTAAAATAGTTGTTACCTTCCCTAACGCACCTAACATTTGATCTTGTTTAACTACGCTAAAATCGATATCAGAATGTTGTGCCCTTAAGGCTTCAAATACCGCCCCGTCTACTTCATCTACCGACTCTAGGCTAATAGCCTCTACAATCATTTTCGTTAAGTTTTTCATATCAGTAGTTGCAATTGCCGTTTCAATCGGCATCACCACATTATTATCTGTACTGGAGCCAAGAGCAGCATTTGGCGCCAAGACACCAATGACCTCGAACGTCTCTTCATTAATCGTCACTGTCTTTCCAACTAAAGATGTTTGTTCTGCAAAAACCTTATCTCCTACTAATTTTTCAAGTATACGTTTCCATAGTGGCCTTTTTTGTATCACTTCAGTAGGTTCAATACCTTCAACTGTTGGCATATCCTTTTCATCAAGCAATGCTTCGTGAATATTATTACCAAGAACAATTACTTTTGCTCCCGCAGCTTGTTCTTCAGATGTAAAAAAACGTCCTTCGGAAATTTCAGCGTGCTGAATGTGCGGATATTTAACAGTTGTTCCGACTAAAGCCGACTGTGTCTTTCTTTTCTCATAATGAACTACACTAACCGTTTCTAATTGTGGTGTCACAGATTGAACATTCTGCACTTTTGCAAGTGACTGTGCGTCCTCGTAAGTTAACGTACTAGGTACACTTGTTAGTCCACTCAGTAGATCCTTTTGACCATTTGCGGTGTCAAGTACCCGTCCAGGAAGTACTAAAATCTGTTCAGCACCTAAATTGCCCATTTGCTTCAGTAAGGTATCTTTTACCCCGATAGCAATGGCAGTCAGAACAATCACCGCAAACATCCCTATTACGACACCAATCATTGCAGATAAAACTCGAAAACGGTTGGACCATAACCCAAAGCATGCTAGTTTAAACGAATTCACAAGCTTCATATGAGCACCCCATTCTGCAATAGCACAATACGGTCTGCTCTCTTTGCTACTTCCTTGTCGTGTGTAATAACTATAATAGTTGCCCCTTTTTTATGAACACGTTCAAACAAATTCAGGATACTTTCAGTAGTCTCCTCATCTAAACTCCCTGTAGGTTCGTCTGCAAGTATAAGCCCTGGCTCATTGATTAATGCCCTTGCTATCGCAACCCGCTGCTTTTCTCCTCCAGACAATCTATCCGGTTTTTGGGTTTTCTTATTTAAAAGTCCTACCTCATCCAATAGTGCAAGGACACGCTTTTTTTTACTTCCCAAATGCTTCCGTCCATACGTTAAAGGGAGTAATACATTCTGGTATACGGATAAATTGGGAATCAGTTGAAAATGCTGAAATACAAAGCCGATTTCTTCATTACGTAGTCTCGCTCGTCTCCCACGACTCATTTTATGTACTGATTTTCCCGTAAGTTCATATTCACCTGAATCCAAAACATCAAGCGTACCAAGTAAATTTAATATCGTGCTTTTACCAGAACCGGATTTTCCCATTATAGCAACATACTCACCTTGCTCCACATGAAAATTCACTCCACGTAAAATTTCTTTCTTCTCAGTTCCTGACCGATAATACTTTCTTACATTTCGAAGTTCAATCATCCGATAACCTCCCTTTTGGGCTATAACTCATTTACATTGATGTGCATATTTTGAAAGCATCATCCTTCTTGTTCAAGTTTTAACTGTTAGAATATGATTTATCTATTCGCTTATAGCTGAGTAAAAAAATAAATAACTGCATGCATAATTTAAATACAGCAGAAAGAAGAATTCCAAAACAGAATCCTATTAATCCAGAACGAGTGTAGAAGTAATATGCTGCTGCTACATAAACTATTAAATGTAGAACACCCATATAAATTTGCCAGCTAAGCTTATTAAATCGAAGGTTAAATGGCTGTAGTACTGTTGAAATTACACTTAAAATAGCTGTTGCAGTTGTAATCTTAATCAGTTCTAACGACTGTTCAGCCCATTCTCTATAAAAAAAGTCGAAGAAAAAAGGACTTAAGAAAATAGTCATAATGTATCCTAGAAATCCTACTATGGAAGCAACCCCTAGTATTTTTAAGACATTTCTTATTCTAATGCTCTCCACATTAACTAAATAACTTAATATAACCGAGTTAATAGGAGTAATCATCATTGATATAATTTTCCCTAAAATAGTAGAAGTATAGTAAATCGCTACGCTAGAGGGTCCTAATAATGGTAGTAAAAGTAATTTATCTATATATCCAAGAAGATTTTTTAAAAGACTGGCTATATAAAGTATGGAACCTTTAGAAACTGTTTCTTTAAATAAAGCGGTAATCTTGTATGGTTCTTTATGGAGCTCTGTGTGGCGGAAAATGTAAATCAAACTAAACAATAAACCTATCAAATAAATAATTTGCCAGTATCCAATAAAATAAAATAGTAGAGAACCAATTATATATCCAAGACTCATATATAAATTATTTAGAAGTATCCCTTTATAATTTAAAACTAAACGGAAACTTACCACTAAATACTCTTTCCATAAAGAACAGATTGTGATTAAACTTATGAAAAGAAGGTTCCATAAATTTATGGTATGATCCACATAAACTGAAATTATTATTATTAAAATAACACTAAGCAAGGATGAACCTACTAAAATTAGATTAAAGTCCCCATTAACCTTAGAGATTTTATAATCCTTATCTTTTAATAAACGAACATTATTCAGCACGTTCCCAATAGGAAAACTTATCACTGTAAACAAACTGACGATGGTAACTATAACTCCATATTCCTCTCCCCCTAATTCTCTAGCAATTAGAGGAAAAGATACAAGCTGGAGAACAAATAACGGTAATGCTGCCGAAATAATGTTCAGCAAGGAATCTAAAAGAAATTTTTTTGTTTTCATATATGTCTCACAATCTATCACCATTTTCTAAAACTATGTTAGCTCTCTTCTTTATGACATTTAATTTCATTAGGAATCCTAGTAATATCCAAAATTTAATATCCGTTAAGTAAGAGCTACTTACCATCAAATGAATAAATCCTAGACTAAGCCAAATGATAATCATATTGTATGTATCTATGTTTTTTACTAGCAGGCTCTTTAAACCTAATATTAAAAAGATAATAATGATTAAACCTCCGAAAAATACACCAAAGTTAACCAATATCTCTAAAAAAAAGTTATGAGCATAACCACCATCTCTTCCGATAATTTGACGATCTGCTCCAAGACCAAGACCTAGAATAGGATTATCCAGTGTAGAGTTAAGAAGACTTTCATATATAAAATCTCTTCCACTTAAATGAACTTCCCCACTTAGAAACAGCATGATACTTCTGCTATTAATACCATATTTAAATAATATTTCATAAATTAGATTCAGTAGTTTATCTAAATTCAAACTTAAAAAGACAATGCTTACTAAAACCAGAAGATTATAAAAAACCTTTGAATAGGTTAACTTAAAATTAAACCTTATCACCTTTAATAGAATAAAAAACACAATGCATAATAATGCACCTCTAGAACCTAGCGCCAAGATGACTAAAATGGAAATAACCGAAAATAAAAGCGATCGGAGAGAATATTTATCTATTAGTACATCTAAAAAAATGATTGCCGGAAGCAACATATAGTAGGATAAAGCCATACTGTATGTACCAGCTGTTGCTTTTCCAAAAATAATAAGTACTCCAAGAACGGTTCCAAATATAAAAACGATAAAACTTGCCTTTTTCATCACTTGCTTGAAGACATTCCAATCATCCAAACTCAATGTGTATACAAAAGCAGGTAGACACATAAAGAAAAACGGAAAGATTAGCTCCTTTAAGTACAAGTGGTTCTCGTCAAATATCACATAATTGGATACAAAAATAAGGACTGCTATAAAATATGCACAAAAAAACTTCAACTTACTTCTTTTTAAAACTACAGGTAGCGCATATAAAAAAATTACTCCAACCAAAATTTTCGAAAGTAGCTGAATCTTGGATGCACCAGCAGTATCTATTAATTTAAAATAAATCAGAAGAAAATATTGTATAGTAAGGATCACAAAAGATGCCATGATAGCTATGCTTATTTTTTTATCGTCTGATTTATTTATAGTCATGATTTTCCTCTCATCTTTGGGGAAGTCTAGTCATCGATTTCGAATATATAGAACTATATTGTTTCGATAGTCTATCCCAATTAAATTTTTCAACATTATTCAAGCAATTGTTTGATATTACTTCATAATTATTCACAATATCTATTACTCTTTCTGCTATTTCATTGGGGTTCAAGGAGTCCACATGATACCCAACCACCCCTTCTTCAAATTGACAATCAAACCCCTGACCCTTTGAATAAATTACGGGCAAGCCCTGACTCATCGCCTCTGCATAGACGAGTCCAAAGGTTTCGGTAATGGAGGGCATTACAAAGATATGATTCGAACGATATATTTCTAATAGCTTCTCTTTAGGTTGAGGTTCAATATAATTTACAAAAAAGAGATTTACTATTTCCTCATAAATAGATTGTTCGGTTACCCTTCCTACTACTGTCAATTTCACGTCGTACCCTCGTTGTCGAAGCAACTCTATTGCCCTGACTGTTGTTAAAACATTTTTATTTCTACTTATTTCCCCAACATAAACTAATTTCAATACTTCTTTAATAAAACGATTTGCTGGAGTTCCTTTGTTTTGAAACCAAAATTTATCTATTCCATTTGGAATTACTACTGATTTATCGAGTATTGTTCTTTTAAATTTATCTGGAACGTATTTTTCGACAACATATTTTTTGTAAGACTCCGATAAAAAAATGATACTTTCCGCTTCTTTTAATACCTCCACTCCTAACTTTCTTAAGAAAACCATTTTTTTAAAGAATTGATTTACATCTGTATTCCTCACTGCAACAATATAAGGTATACCAAAATTTTTTTTAGCTTTTAATGCGATATATCCATTAGAAAATAAGGAGTGGGCGTGAACAATAGAAAAATTATCTATTTTATAATTTTTAAGGAGATCTTTATAGATTTTTTTATGCTTAATGTAAAAAAAATACCTATCATATTTATAATGGTTTTTTCTTACTGTTGTATAATCTCCCATTTGTAAGCTAGAAAAATCAGAAGTTGTGAGAGTAGGAACATATACGTCAATATGTAGATTATTTTCTATTTGTTTATCGTATAAATTTTTATATAACATCCCGCCACCATAGTATGAATTTATATGTAATAATTTCATAACTCTTTCCACCGCTTTCTCTCATTTATCGAAGATTAAAAGTATGTATTTTATCGAAAAAGAATCTCCTCCGAATTTAATCTTCTAAAATAATTTTTTCTAGCTTGTTAGTTAAAGTTTTAAAATCAAATTCCTCAATAGCAAACCGGGCATTCTTACAGTACTGATAATATTCATCTTGATCCATAAAATAGAATGTTAAAATACCATCTAATAAAGCCTCTGCAGATCCTCCTTTTACGGTCAATCCACAATTATAAAGAGACAAAATATCATATTCACATTCAATATTCGATAAAGTAGGTTTACCAGAAGCCATATAGTCAAACATCTTATTTAAACTTAAACCATATTTATATAAAGGGATGTGCTTTCCTGTAAAGACATTAAGATTCGATTTACTTAATATATTAGGAATAAATTGCTTATTAACTTTTCCTTTGAAAATTACATTAGACAATCCCTTTCTAACAACGTATTCTTCCAATTCTTTTCTTTGATATCCATCTCCAAACAAGATAAATTGAATATCACTTATCCCTTTGTTCTTCAAATACTCGGCTGCTTTAATAAGGTAAGATAACTCATTGGCTGTACCCATGGAACCTGTATATAGGACCTTGAATGTTGAAGTATCATCCAAATCCTCATCGTGGTATATAATTTCTCGTTCATTTTTTTTATACTTAACTAGGTCAACACCATTGTTTATATATTTCACTTTTGACGAATTTAAACCAATGCCTGACACATAATCCTTCCCTCCAGGAATAGTAAAAATAAGTTTATCCGCTTTTTTATAAATCCATTTTTCTCCAGAATATAAAATCTTCGCTAATAAACTATTTTTCTTCAATGCGCCATACTGAACTATAGTTTCTGGCCATAAATCTCTTACCTCGCAAATACAAGGTATAGCAAACTTTTTTGCTATTTTTATCCCTGCAACAAGAGTAAGTGGGTGAACACTAGAAGCTAGTATGATATCAGGCTTACCATAGAGTTTTGAATAATCTTTTGTAGAAGGAAAAAGATTTCTATAAAATTCCCACATATTTTTAACTCTCTGAATACCGTTCTTCCTGTAATTTGATGTTTTTACAAAAACGTAAGGAATGCCATCAGTCGATTTAATCTTGTATTTACCATTAGTTACATTAATTACATCCTCGCTGTTATGTCTTGTACTGGCACAAAAAATGGTAGGTTGAAATTCATCTTTTAGAAGATATTTTGCGAACCAATAGTGACGGCCTCCCTTTTCATGAAACGTCCCATGAGCATAATGATTTAAAATCCAAACTGTTTTTTTCTGCACCTTCTTCATCCCCCCCATTAAATGATTTTGACGTGTAGTATCTTCGGAGATTGCCAATTCCCATTCTGATTATTTCAAGCATCTCTCAGTCTTAGTATTAAAGAATTTATCTAATTTTAATTTTGCTTCGCTGGAACTCCCAAATATAAGCCATTTTCTATTGTATTTTTTGTTACAACAGCTCCAGCTCCTAATTTAACATTCTCTTCAATTATTAAACCTTGTATAATCGTGGAGCCTGTCCCTATCATTGAGTGGGATTTTAATGTAACATTTCCTGAAATTCTACTTCCCGGCATAACCGTGACAAAATCCATCATATTGACATCATGCCCAATTGTTGTGCCAATATTGATATGGCAATGGTCGCCAAGATGGCACTCTGGATTAATAATTACACCTGCGCAAATAATATTTCCTTTTCCAAACTTTACATATTCACTTATTAAGGCATCAGGATGTATAAGATTTAACCATTGGACACAATTTAGTTTTTGAGCAATTTGCTTTCGGATCTCACCGTTTGCTATAGCAATAACACCGTACACTTTTTCCTTTTTTGAACAATTTAATAAGTAATCAGTTGTTCCGATCACTTTGTATCCTAATACTTCCGTTCCTAAAAGATTTTCATTGTCGTCAATTAAGCCAACCAATTTGTATTTTTCGCATTTATTCTTAAGCTGCTCCACGATTTCAATAACTTGTTTACTAAATCCTCCACTGCCAATGATAAAGAGCTTTTTCATTAGTCTCCCTCCATTGAAATTTATTTTTAACCTCGGTTATTGTCCGTACCTTGAAATCTGTTGCTTTTTGCAACATTATTAAAATTAATACCTTCTTTTATAAACACCTTTTTTAAAGTTAAGAAGATGATTTTCATATCCCCCCAAAAGGTGATATGTTCCACATAGTGTACATCCAATTCAAATTTTTTCTCCCAGTCTAGTGAGTTCCTGCCATTCACCTGTGCAAGACCGGATAGCCCAGGTCGTACATTATGACGCTTTCTTTGCTGCTCATTATATAAAGGTAAGTATTGAACCAATAATGGTCTTGGGCCTATAAAAGACATATCTCCTTTGAAAATATTAAAAAGTTCCGGAATCTCATCGAGAGACGTAGCACGTAGAAACTTTCCAAATTTCGTCAATCTATAATTATCTTTAAGTAAATTGCCTCTTTCATCTCTTTCATCTGTCATCGTGCGAAACTTATACATAGTAAAAATTTTCTCGTCCAGCCCAGGTCTATTTTGCTTAAACAACACAGGACTACCCAGTTTAAATCGAACAAGAACAGCAACTACAAAAAAAACTGGACTAAAAATAATAATTGCAATCAGAGATAATACAATATCGAGTGGTCTCTTCAAAAACCTTTTATACATTCCGTGCCTAGAGAGTTTCATCTTACTCACCACAGCTTCCTAATATTCTTTACAACTCTCTCCAAATCACTTGTACTCATCTTTGTATCCGATGGCAAACATATACCATTCTTGAAGAGTTTCTCTGATACACCTTCTCCGATAAAATCATATTGCTGAAAGAATGGTTGCATGTGCATAGGTTTCCATAGTGGTCTTGATTCAATATTCACTTTTTCAAGAGCTTCCATAATATCGAGTGGTCTCACAGTGCCTTTCAATGTCATACAGCTTAACCAATAGTTAGGTTCGTCCCAACTATTGATGGGCATGAATTGAACACCATCTAGGCGCTCTAATTCCCGTTTATAATAATCAAATATGTATTTCTTTTTCTGTATCCTTTTCTCTAATACCTTAAGCTGCCCTCTGCCAATGCCGGCAACAACATTGCTCATTCGATAATTAAATCCTAATTCACTATGCTGATAATGTTTTGCTTGATCTCTCGATTGTGTTGCCCAAAACTTTACTTTTTCCAATCTTTCTTCATTGTTAGATACAAGCATCCCACCACCTGACGTCGTAATTATCTTATTGCCATTGAATGAAAAAATACCATATTCTCCGAAAGTGCCCGTATGCTTTCCTTTGTAATAGGTTCCTAAACTTTCAGCTGCATCCTCTATTAAGGTCACATTATGTTTTTTACAAAGCTCTACGATTCTATCCATTTTGGCTGACAATCCATATAAATGCACAACAATGACTGCCTTCACATTTGGAAACTTTATGAAGGCTTTCTCTAATGCATTCGGACACATATTCCATGTCTCTTCATCACTATCTATAAAAACTGGAGTGGCATTTTGGTATATAATTGGATTTGCTGTAGCAGAAAAAGTGAGGGATGGACAAAAGACTATGTCTCCTTTTTCCACACCTGCCGCTCTAAGAGCCAAATGTATTGCTGCTGTACCAGATGACAGAGCCGTAGCTGCCTTTGAACCTACTTTTTTGGCAAGCTCCCTTTCAAACTCGTCTACGTTTCGGCCAAGTGGAGCAATCCAATTCGTATCAAATGCTTCCTTAATATATTGCAACTCAAAACCCTCATCGCTCATATGTGGTGAGGACAAAAAAATTCTTTCCACCATGTACTTTTCATCCTTCCTTAACTATCACAAGACAAAAATTAAAATTATTTGGATATCATAATCTTGTAGTCATGGAATATTGATTAACTTTAATCGGAATTAATTTGTGACTTTTCTTTTTGTGAGGTAGTAAGTGTTCCACGTTTTTTTGATTGGCAATACCAATCAAAGTTTCTTTCAATTCTTCCTCCGTCATTTCTGGAAGTTTTTGCATAATGTATTCCATTTCCATTTTCGCGATTGGAGTTGCACTACCTATATGGATTTTTGGATGTACGAACTTACTTTGTATCTCATCTTCGTTTAACAATTCTTCATATAACTTTTCTCCGGGTCGAATACCAGAATATTTAATATCAATTTCATCAACTCTAAAGCCAGATAATCTAATTAGACTTTTTGCAAGGTCTATTATTTTTACAGGATCCCCCATATCTAGAACGAATACTTCTCCTCCATTTGCAAGTGTACCTGCTTGGACTACTAATCTTGACGCCTCTGGTATAGTCATAAAAAACCTAGTCATTTTTGGGTCAGTGACTGTTACGGGACCCCCTGCTGCAATTTGTTTCTGAAATAGCGGAACAACGCTCCCTCTAGAGCCAAGAACATTTCCAAATCTCACTGCTGCAAATTTAGTTTTACTTTCTTTTGCAATATTCTGAACCACCATTTCAGCAAATCGCTTTGTTGCGCCCATAATATTCGTTGGGTTAACTGCTTTATCCGTCGATATCATCACAAAATGTCCAACTTTATATTTATCTGCTGCTTCTGCAAGATTTTTTGTACCAAAAATATTATTCTTTACTGCTTCCATAGGATTATATTCCATTAAAGGAACATGCTTATGAGCTGCAGCATGGTATAATACGTCTGGTTTAAACTTAGAAATTATCTCGAAAATGCGCTCTCTATCTTGGATATCTGCAATTATAGGAATAACTTTTGTATTAGATGACACATGCTGTTTCAGTTCCATATCAATGGTATAAATTGAATTTTCACCGTGACCAAGTAGAATAATTTGTTTTGGTTTAAACCTCGCTACTTGTCTGCAAATTTCTGAGCCAATCGATCCTCCAGCTCCAGTTATAAGAATCTTTTTGTTTCTCAGGCTAGCAGTTATAGATTCTAAATCTAGTTCTACCTCGTCACGGCCGAGTAAATCTTCAATTTTCACATCACGCATTTCATTGACACATACTTTTCCAGTCAGTAAGTCTTCAATGAGAGGCATGGTTTGTGTCCGAACTTTAGTGTCTAGACATTGTTGCATAAGATATGAACTTTTCGGTCTTTCTAATGAAGGAATGGCTATAATGATATGTTCAATATCCATTTCACTTACCACATCAGAAATTATGTCCGTCCCTCCCATTACTCTTATATTAAAAATATCTAATCCTATTTTTTTAAAATCATCATCCAAAAATGCAAGTGGTTTTAAAGGAGATTCCTTGTTTTTCAACAATTGGCGGGCAATCATTGTACCAGCTGATCCTGCACCTATAATAAGCGTACGTTTTCTCTCTTCCTGTTCCTTGTTATTGGTTAAAAAAGTACCTTGAAAAACTCTCCATGATAGCCTTGATCCCCCAATTAACAAAATATGGAGCATCCATGTAATAGCAAGTGCTCGGTATAATATTCCACCAGTAGTTATTTGCTGCATAACTGCCACGACAATAATAGACAAAGTTATCGCTTTGAATATGGATACTAATTCTAAGATAGATGCATATTCCCATACTTTTCTATATAAACCAAAGTACATTGCAAACAAGTGATGAGCAACTAGCATAGCTAGTGAGCTATTTAATAGAAGAAAACTTGTAAGTGGATAATCGGTTGGATGTACTAGAAAATATCCTATATATAAGGAGCATAGGACAATACATGAATCGACAAGAACTAACATCGACATCCTTTTTTTAAAGGTCATTGGATTTCCCCCGTCCTTGAAAAATTTTAATCAAAAACTGTTGTCGTTCATTAATTAAATAAATTCCACCATTTATTTAATTTTAAATTTTCAGGTTCCAAAAGGATTATTTCTTTGTTTTCCACAATCCTTGCGTTATTTTCAAGAAATATATCTACATTCTCTAATCTTTTATTTTTCTCCAGATAGGTCAATCCATCATCAAACAAAAAAGGACGATTCTTCAGGTTATGAGCATCCGAGCCATATACGTGCACCAAATTAGCATCGACTAATTGTAAGGAAAGCTTTTGAATGTTTTTTCCAAAGTGTCCAGCAATGCTTCCTGCTGTTATTTGAGCTATGGCTCCATGGGTTATCAATTTTGTTAAACGAGCAGGTTTGTCCGCAATTCCTTTATTTCTTTCAGGATGAGCAATGACAGGAATGAACCCCTCTTCTAACAAATCCTGTATAATATTTACTGTATAGTTTGGTACTTCTTGGAAAGGAAGCTCTAACAAAACATATCTAGAGTTTGCTAGTGTATACACTTCATTATTTTTTATTAGATCTACCAAATCTATCCGCAACCGAACTTCATGACCTAAATGAATCTTTAAAGGAATTTTCTCACTTTCAATTTTTTCTTGTAAAATGGTTAGTCTATCTTTTACTATTTTTGCATTTGCATTGTATTGAGGATGCAAAACATGAGATGTGGATACTATTTCTGTTATTCCTTCATTCACTGCATATTCAAGCATCTGAATTGACTCTTCTTTACTCATTGGACCATCATCTGCATCGAATAAAATATGACTATGAATATCAATCATTTAATTATTACTCCTCTTTATTAAATATTTAAAAAGTAGAAATATATGATATTCCCCTTACTCTACCCCATAGTAATGATAGTAATAGTGATCCTTTTCCAGTTTAAAATTATTTAAAAGAACCCCAAGAATGTTTGCTTTTGACTTAATTAAAGCTTCTTTTGCTTTTTGCACACTTACTTTTTCTGTTGCCCCCGAATTAATAACTAAAATAGTGCCATCACATTTGTTTGATAGAATTTGGGAGTCAGTTACTGATAATAGGGGTGGAGCATCAAAAATGATAAGATCATAATCCTTCGTTAATTGATCGGTCAACAAATCCATCATTTTTGAGCTAATCAATTCCGCTGGATTTGGAGGAATTGGACCACTCGTTATCAAGTCTAGTCCATCTATTGAAGTGGATATTAAAACATTCTTGACTTCCCACTTTCTTGTTAATAAGTTGGATAATCCCATTGCATTAGACATATGAAAAGTATGATGCATAGTGGGTTTCCGCATATCAGCATCAATTAGTAAAACCTTTTTCCCCTCCTGGGCAAATACAATTGCTACATTTGCAGCTGAAGTTGACTTCCCTTCTCCAGGTGCAGAGGAAGTAAAAAGCAATGTTTTTAAATCTTTATCCGGCATGGAGAAAGTAATATTTGTTCGAACTGTTCGAAATTGTTCGGATACTATTGACTTTGGATTTTCAGTCGTTATTAATTTACGAGCTGCTGTTTGTTTTACTTTTTGTTTCTTTTTAAACATAGCTAATCACCTCTTCTCTCTCCTGTTTTGAATAAGATCACTCGGCTGAGGCATATCATTTTCTGAAATAGGGCTAACCAATCCTAGTATAGGTAGAGCAAGTAACTCCTCAATATCTCGCTCTGTTTTTACGGTAGTATCAAAATATTCCATTAAAAATGCAATACCTATACCTATCATCAATCCCAAAATAGCACCTATTACCATATTTAGAATTGGATCTGGTTTAACTGGAGTCGGGTTCTTTCCATTTATAGCAGGAGAAAGAATATTGACATTATCCACATTCATTAACATTTTTATTTCTTCTTGAAATACTTCAGCAGTGGTATTTGCTATATCGACTGCTTTATAGGACTCAGGATCTTGTACACTTATGTTGACGACCTGAGAATTTTGCGCACTAGTGACGTTAATTTGACTCGTAAGAGCAGTTGGAGTAGTTTTTAAGTCTAATATTTCGATAACCTTTGATAAGATAGCAGGGCTTTTGATAATAATATTGTATGTATTGATGAGTTGTAGATTTGCTTGTATATCCTGCGAAGTAAATGGTTGTTGTTCGATCTTCTGTTGATTTACAAGTATTTGTGTCGACGCTTGGTAGATGGGTGTTAGAAAGAAGAAACTAATTACACCTGCTATGATTATTCCAGTAACCAATGATATAACTATCAAAGTAAATCTTTTTTTGAACGTTTTTAGTAACTCTTGTAAGCTAATAGTCTCTTCCATTTACTTGTATCTCCTTTACAAGTCTTTCAAATTTTTTTTACTATAGCATATATTTAGTTAACAAAATATTTTTTATGGTTAAATTTGCGAAAAATGATATATATTGTCGAATTATACAAAAAACCGCTAGGACTTACTGCCCGAGCGGAATTTTTAACGTCTATCTAACGCCTTGCTTAGTAAGCTATCCCGTCGCGCTTTTTTCCGAGCTTCATAATCCTCTTTAAAGCTTTGAGCATATGATTTATCAAAACCATTTGCAATTAGATCTTTTTCTACTACGTTCATAACTCCATAGAAGATTTTGTCTGTACTTAACTCAAGTTCATTGGCTGCAGCTACATACTTTTTGTAGAAGTAAGCAAAGTTCACTCCTTCTGTACTCTCTTTCTTTTCTTGATATTCATTGAACGCACGACGAGTGAGCGAATCTAATTTAGAATCTGCTTGATCTTCTAAACTTTCAAATGCAGGTTTATATCTCTCTTTTATAGTAGATACTGTCGGCTTGTCATTAGTAGCCTTGGTCGTACTTTCATTAATATTTGGATTGCTGGAAGATGGTGTAGAAGACCCTTTTTCAGATGCTAAAGCGGATTCTGTTTCAGAGGTTTCTTCAGCCACGGTAACATTGGATGTACTTTCCTTATCGCTCTCACTTTCTATAATCTCCCCATTTTCATCTATAAGAAGATTAAGACCATTAGGGAGTTCTACTTTATAAGACTCTCCTATAATTTTTGTAACTTCTTCATCCGCCACTTCGTATTCTTTAAACTTAAATAAATAGAGTAGATAGCTTCCTCCCCCAAGAAAAAGCACTAATGCAACGCTAAGAAAAATTTTCAGTTTTTTCATACAGTTCCCCTTTGTTTTATTAATAAACACATTTTTGTAATTCCCTTAATATTCATTTATAAACCCATTTTATAAATAAAATCGGAACAAAAATGTAATTCTGTAAATATTTACAGAAAAACCCTCCCACTAAAATTGGTGAGAGGGCTAAAAACTAATTATTATTGAAAAGATATAGAAAAGTTAACATCTATTTCAGCACCATTGTTTACCGTTAATGGTAAAATTATTGATTGACCTTTCAAATCACTTAATGATTTAGCACCTGTTGGAAACAATGATTGAATATACGCTATAGTCTCCAATGATATTGGATCTTTCCCATTCACTTTTGTCACTCCTAGCTGACTAGTAAATGCTGAATAGAATCCTTTATTTAAAAAGTCTAATATACTCTCATCTTCCTGGATAGTTACAATTAAAGAGTTAGATGCTATTGTTGACATTGTAAAATTTGGACTTTGATTTAGAAAAGTTACTAAACCTGCTACTTTCGAATCCAATACCTCTTGTGGAGTTAGTGATCCGTTAATTGCTTCTCTCACTTTTGCTACTTCATTTAATAGTGCAGCAACAAATTTGTTAGAAGAAGCGTCTGGTAGTCGGTGCAATAAAGCATCAATTTCTGCGTAAGCTGCTTTAGCTTCTGCTATTTTCCCATTAGCCAATAAATTATTGATTTTATTGATCTCCATATAAATTGTTACAGGAACCATTAATTCATCACGTTTGGCATCTGCGGTTTTTTTGTAATGATCTAACAATAAATCACGAGCTGCTTTACCAGAAAAACGATATAAAATTGCTGATCTACCTTTCAGTTGATAAGATAATTGATGATATCCCTTTTCAACAGTTGCAAAATCATTTCTTTCTTGAGCTGCATTGATTTCACTCATGATTGGTACTAAATATTTGGTTGCATAGTTATAAGCATCAATATAAGGGATTAAGCCTTTTACAATCTTTTCGTTATACAAATTATCAATCTCTTGCAACTTCGATTCCTTTTGTGCAGTAGAAATTGAAGATGAATTTATAACTTTTCTAGTTAATTCGTAGTTTCTCTTTGCACTATTTAACGATGGATATAAAATATTGCTTGATACTAGTTGCCCTCTTAGTGCTGGATACACATAGTTCGTCGTCCCTCTGTTTAACTCTGCTTTCATGGAGTTAAAAGATTGATCTACAGTTGTGTTCCCGTAAGTTACTGATGAAAATGATAAAACTGAAGTTGTTAACAACACCGCTGCTGCTGATTGTTTCCAAAACCTTCTTCCCATAATACTCCTCCTCTAAAGATTAGAATTAGTCGTTGAGAAATTATCAATATATTTCAACAATTTCATAGTACTATCAAGATTTATACAATTCAACTTTTTGTCGACAGTTTTATACATCATTCGATAAAAAAGTATAAAATGCATCATAATAAGTAGTTAATTAGAACCAATTATTAAAATGAGGATTTTTTCCCTAAATACTCAATTAAATTTCAGACACTTTCAGTAATAAAAGTTTGAATAGTAACTTTTCTCAACTAAAAAAATTATTTTTTCGTTTTCTCAAATGAAGGATGAGTCTAAAATTTTTTATATTAATCTAGTAGTATCAGACAAAAAACTGGTACTAATTGAGGATTTTACCTATTATTGTCCTGAAGAAGATTTAATTATCATTCTTAAACGTCTTTTTCTAAACAAAAAAGACCCACATTCGATTTCTCAAATGAAGGAACTTCTAACATGCTATTTATAAATATTACTCCCATCTCTAGGAGTTACCGTGCGTAATTTACATGATATCTCCCGAAGTGGAGGGTGGTTTTTACTTAATATAATTCCTCTAGTTGGTCCTATTATTGTAATTGTATTTACGTGTCAAGATGGACAAATTAGTGAGAAAAAATATGGGTCATATCCTAAAAGATAATAAGTTAACCGCTCCTTTATAGAGCGGTTATTCTTTTTCAGCAACTATGATTTATGGATCCTAATATAATAATCAATCAGCTCATCCAATATTGTGTGTAAATCTGAAAATTGATAGCCGAGTCGATTCGCTTTTTCGGTATTAATAGACCACGAACCAGGAAGTGCATACGGTGAATTGTTTGCTACTGGTGCATCATGCACAATATTGGCCGATTTCCCTACACGATTTTCTATTTTTCTTATAAGGTCTCCCAATGAAATATTCTCTGCACATCCAGGATTAATCGGTCCAGTAAAGGAGGATTGACTCAGTTTATATAGAAAGTCTGCTGCTTCATCTGAAAGAATAAAACTATAACTTGCTTTCGGATTTTTTATCCCTAGCGTTTCATTGTTTAGCACTTTATCTACATGAAATTTTAATCTTTCCGTGAAATCGTCAGTTCCAATAACAATTGGAAACCTCACTGCTACAACATCGAAATCACTTTGATTAAATAATACTGCTTCAGCAGCACGTTTTGCTTCTTGATACCCCTCGTAGCCAGCATATTGTTTTCTACTTTTATAGTCAAAAGTAAAATCTTCAGGGATAAAATCTTCTTCTCTCCATTTAGTACCGTACTCATAAACTGCTTGAGTAGATGTAAATATATAACGCTTAACCTTCCCTTTTAGAGCAGATACTGTATCGAGCGCTTCTTGTGGAGACTGACAGGATTGATCGTATACGATATCCCATTTCCTATTAGAAAATGCTTCTTCTAATGATGATTTTTTCTCTCGATCTATGATCAGTCGCTCCACTTTTTCACCAAATGGATCTTTATTAAGGCCCCGAGTAGCTATTGTTACGTGCTTCCCATTTTCCAAAAGCTTATACACAAGCTTTTTACCAAAAAATTGAGTCCCACCTAATACGAGAACATTTTCCATCTCTTTCCCCTCATTTCAATTGACTAATCAGTTCCATTCACAGCACTATTCCACAGAGATTACTTCTAAAGGAGCTTCTGGTTCTTTTGGAATCTCCACGTTACCGCCATTTGATTGTTTTAATAAATTCAACTTACTCTTAGAAGGAGTTTCATACTTAACGGAAGCATTTTTTTGAACGAAAGCTCCTCCCCCTACTCCATACAATCCACCATTATTGCTTTTATAGCTATATACTCGGTATTCTTCCCCTTTTTTAAGTTCACGGATTTTTGTCAAAGAGTTATCTTTTTCTAGTTTCCATAAAGTTGCGCTCTTAAGAATCGTTGCTTTACCAATTTGACCAACCTTTAATTCTGTTTTACCCCACATCACTTTTGTCATCGCGCTTGCTTGGTTTGTATTAAGTGTCATAACTGAAACAAGTAAAATTATTACGAATGCTATTCGAACGGTTTTTTTCATCATAATTAATTTTCCTCCTTTTGAATATTCTTCTATTTTACAACAATAAGCTTTCTTCCACTATCTATTAATCTATTAACTACCTATAAGGGGAGCTAAGCATTTTATTATGATATAATGGAAGAATACTATTTAAATGGAAAGGAATTAAATAATGACAAATTCTCCTAAAACTTTTAAAACGGAAATAGCCTTTTCTGCTGATTGGGAAATACCTGCACAAGAGAAATATATATTTCAATATTTTCATCAACAATTAGAAAACTTGGAAGCTAACCAACTTCATGTTCATGGGGTAAAACTATATACAGTTGATTCTGGAATCGTTGTAACAGCTATTATAAGACACTCTTTAGCTAAGAAATTACGTCTAGAACAAGTAGTACTAGTTGTGAAAGATAAAGAAGGGAAAGAACTAGCGAAAAAACAATTTGATATGGAGTTGTTTGGCGAGTTAGAACCATGTACTGCTAGACCTTGGAATTTTCTATTTGAAGCAGAGGATCTACTTGTTCCTTATGAAGAGATAACAAATGAAATGGATTTTGAAATGGTATTCGAGTATTACGAAAAGGTAGTAAAAGATTTTGAATTGTATTTAGATGAAAACTGGTCAAATGGACTTACAGATGATCAAAAAGGCTATGTACATAGTTTAGTTTCTTCATTAGAACCACTAAAAGAGAATGAAATCTCGGTAGTCGGATTCCATTTCCATGAAACAGAAGACGCAGTCCAAATTTATATCATCATTCGTAATGCATTTTCCCAATCATTAACAATTGAAAACCTGCCAATTCAATTGTTTGATGCAGCTGGAGATATGGTATGTAAACTTGGTTTTCCAATTGGAGAATTTCAAATTGATACAAAACAAGCGCGTCCGATTAGCTTGTCTTTCCCAAAAGAAGTGTTCATGAAAGAAAATCCGGACTTCAGTTCTTGGATGATTGAAATGATTCCACAAACTTTATAAACACAAGTAAAACCGTTATAGAGACATTCTATAACGGTTTTGCTCATATATATAAAAAAAGTTATATCCATCTGAATTCATTCTTTAGTTCCGAGGATAGAATCGGGGCTACTCAGTCCAATTAAATATCGCTGTTTTTAAGAAATAATTCTTTAATGAAATAATAAAAATGAGAGACCCTCGTATCGATCTCTCTTACTTTTTCTATAACTGCTTTTGATTTATTTATTTTAAAATAATGACAACTAGCCAGTCTTAACAGAGAAAAGATAACTTCAAAATTAAACTACAGGTGGATGGATTGGAAAGAAATTCGCTTCATATTCTGCATGAGAATCTATTGCTGTTTCTACTTTCTCAGCGTTCATATTTGTAGCTAGGGCCACAGACATGATTAGTATAAGAAGAATTGCTTTTTTCATTATTTTACACCTCCTTTACATAATGAATTGCACAGCCTTTTCAAATTTCCCTTCTTGTTTATAGTAATCAGCTAAGATATTTGAAAAGTGAAGATGAGCTTCTTTTAACTCGCCTCTCTTCGAGGTGAAAGGCAATAACTTTTCTTCTAAAAATATCATGGCTTTTTCTTTTTGGTCATTTAATAAAAATAAATAAAATTTTGCGTATAATTGATAATGTATAACTTTCATTAAAAATGCTTCCTCTTTTAAAAGTTCAAAACTATCTTTGCTTTCTGACCATCGCTCTAATCTAAACTCCGTTTGGGAAACATTATATAAACAAAGCAGGTAGTTTTCATTGTTTGTAGGCATAATAGACGAACTTTTTTTAAAATAAGCAAGTGCGATCGAATAATTACCCATATTATGGTGTAGGTCACCTATATTGTGATATACCTGAGAAAGTAAATTACTATGAGGAAACATTTCTGTGATTCGTAAAAGATGATTATACGTTTCAAGAGCTTCATTATAAACTTTTGAACGTGAATAATTGATCGCTAGTGACATGAGCGTATAAATAATTCTTTTGAAGTTATATTGTTCTTTAAAAAATTGCAGTGCTTTTTTGCCGTAAAGTATAGCCTGACTCGACTGATCTAAATACCCTTTCACAACTGCTAAGTGATAATATATCTCCCCTTCAAAAGAACCAAGTCCCATATTCTCTTCTATGATGAGAGACAGTATTTCATCCGCTTCATCATACCTCCCTCTTAAAACTAAAATTAACCCACTAAAATAAGAAAGTAAATACTTTTCATGTTGGGAAAAATTCTGTTTTTGGAATTGCAACCACTTTAACTGTTTTTCTGCAATATCTACATCCTTAATAAACAGATAATATCTTAACTTGTATAATTCATATAGATACATATAGTCCGTAAATATAACTATTTCTTTATAATTTTCTAATTGTAAGAATGCCTCTGTTACCTTTTCTTCCTCGCAATATTGAATATGAGCTAAAAATTCAGTTAATAAATGTCGAATGTTTCGTGCACTGTTTTCTACATCTTGCAAACTTATCGTTAATCTTTCGAGCAATAATCGTATCGTTTCCCGATTTGCTTCTTTACTATTATTTTCTATTTTACTTAGATGAGGAACCGAACAAATCCCCATAGCTAGCGTACTCTGAGTCATTTCTTGTTTTAATCGGTGGTACTTTATCAACGAACCTATTTGCACAATCTCACCTCCTATAAGATTATCTTATTAATTATATAATAGTTTAAATTTTCCCAATAAACAAAACTATTTTTATGTGATAGTTTATAAGTGTACCAAAAAATACAAATAAAAAGGAGCAAGGACAATGAGCAAATTGAAGATGATTTTGTTAAGTGCACTACTCGCAGTAGCATTAACCGTACCAGTTCAAGGAAGCTTTGTTGCAAACGCCGCCTCTCCTAATGATGACACCATGAATTCTGCAAATGATTTGGAAACTTTCCGAGTCTATGTAGAAGCTAACAACAAAACGATGAAAACTAGTTTAAAAGGTTCATATAAGGTACGTTGGGAACTAACAGAGAATGGGTTCTCTACAGAAATGAATGAAAAGCAATTTGAAGCTTTGCAAAAAAATAAAAATATTACCGTTACTAAAGTGCAAGAAGTTACGTTAGACACAGATACTCGCTCGACAGAATTTGAAACAGCTGCTGGTGAATATCCTACACAACAAACACCTTGGGGAATTAAAGCAATCTATAATAATAGCAATCAAACTACTACTTCCGGTGGAAAAGGTATTAACATTGCTGTCCTTGACACTGGTGCAAACACCACCCACTATGATTTAGTCAATCGAGTAAAGCAATGTAAAGATTTTACGAGAACTCCTTCTATCATTAACGGAAGCTGTTCGGATGGAAATGGACATGGCACACATGTAGCTGGTTCTGCTTTAGCGGATGGTGGTAGTGACAAAGCAGGTATTTATGGAGTGGCACCAGAGGCGAATCTTTGGGCATATAAAATCTTAGGTGACAACGGTTCAGGTTACTCAGATGATATCGCTGCAGGTATAAGACATGTAGCGGATCAAGCAGTAGCTACTGGAACAAAAACTGTGATTAATATGTCTCTAGGTTCTGCGGGTAACGACTCTCTAATTTCAAGTGCAGTAACCTACGCTTATGGTAAAGGAGTATTAATCGTGGCAGCTGCTGGAAATTCAGGTCCTTCTCAAGGGTCCATTGGCTACCCAGGAGCGCTTGTCAATGTCATCGCAGTAGCAGCTCTTGAAAATGTACAGCAAAACGGAACGTACCGCGTTGCCGACTTCTCTTCTCGAGGGTATGCTGCAACCGCTGGTGATTATATTATCCAACAAGGAGATGTGGAAGTCTCTGCTCCTGGTGCAGGCATTTATTCTACTTGGAATAATGGTGGCTACAATACGATTAGTGGTACATCCATGGCAACTCCTCACGTTGCAGGTTTAGCAGCAAAGATTTGGGCTCAAAATCCATCTTGGACAAACACTCAAGTTCGTGCCGAGATACAAAAACGTGCAAAAGCAGTAGATATTAAAGGTGGGATTGGAGCATCCACTGGAGATGACTATGCATCTGGCTTTGGTTTTGCACGAGTGCAATAGCTCTCCTTTGGACCAACAAATAGTAGAGTGCGCATTCCTAATTTGTGTTACATCACTCTTAAGTTGAATACCCCCTCCATTTTTGAGTGAATTATATATAAGCCTTCAAGTAAATTATTGCTTGAAGGCTTTTTATTATTTTAGAAAACTCCATCAAGTAAAAAAAGCAACTGAAACAAACCTTTCAGCTGCTAATATCCTCTATATAATTTAGTTGTGCAGTAGTCTCACCCTATCTGGGATTATTCTTTTCTACGTATGGTCTAAATTTCGATGAATAAGACGGTAGGTATAGATTGCGTTGTTTAGTCTTTGCTGTTGTTTTAGTAGTACGATTTTGGAGACATTAACCGGAAAGGTCATTCCATTTCTAAATGTCACTTGGGACTTGCCTTTTCCTGTTGGCTCAATTTCAAACTGGTGGTTAAAAATCCAAACACATTCGACGCTTTTATAGGACTTAGTTGGAAAGGCTCCAAACTCATTTGGATCAATAAGAACAGGAGTTTTAACTAAATAATTCATTAATTTTTTCGTTGCTTCCATACGCCCTTCTATTGTAGAAGCAAATAGGATGCAAGCATTTCCCATCAATTGTGGCACAGACATTTTGGAAAAGAAAATTCCATGGGTTGTAATAATTTTTGACTTAAACTCACCTGTAAAAACTGATTCAAGCATCAAAGTATGTTTGTTTATTAAATTAGAATCACAGTTTTTCAAAAATAAATCCCCCTTTTCATCAATATGGATATATTCTACCAAACTTTCATATATTTGTATAGTTTTAATTTACTGAAAATATGTAATTATGTGAATTAATTTTATGCATTAGTAATTACTACCATTATTAAACAATTAGTTCTGTCTGAACGAACTGGTTGTTTGGACATTATAAACCTACTTTTCGAGTATTGGATTAATAGATTAAGACCAATTAAGCTGAGGCTACCTAGGAATAATTGAATCGTGCACGACTCCAAAGGAAAGTACAGTGACTACATTCGAAGAGAGTTTAATACAATTTGAACCAATGATTTCTGCCTGTATCCGAAAGCTAAATATCTATAAAAATCATGAATTATATAGACAAGCTGGGAGAATTGCTTTATGGCAAGCATGGATAAAATTCGATTCGGAGAAAGGAGAATTCGCACCATATGCATACCGATGTATATATGGTGCAATTCTGGACGAGTTAAAAAAGGAAAAACGTGTTGAAGAAACGATTCATCCAGTGGAGGAAGAAACATTAACAGTTCTCGTCGAGCAAACATTAGTAAAGAGTATAGAAAATGAAGATTTAGCTGTTGCATTGGAAAAACTCACGGAAAACGAACGAGATTTAATATTATGGATCTTCGTCGAGGGAATCTCTTTACAACAAGCTGCAACTCGAGCAGGAATTACGATTCCAGGCATAAAGAAAAGACGGGAACGAATGTTGATTAAATTACGGGATAATATATTGCAGAGTAAGTGAGTAGGAGTAGATATTGCATTTGATTTGCCTTTGTTTGCGAGATGATCTACCTTATATAACTTTAGTGAAGTCCCCTTCATTTCGTAAGGGGATTTCAGACTTCCATTAGATATCTCCTAGTATCTTTAAAAATACTCTCATTTAGTAGAACTTTAGATACTAGACTTATAGTATAATAGTGGAAAATCGGTTTAAAGGAGGAAAATTAATTGGTTCAAAAAGAACACAAATATAAATCTATAATTCCATGTTTTTTTGCGATACTTTTAATGTTGGTATTACCAATGATGGCAAGCGCAGAGGAATTAGCGCCCTCATTAAATGTAAAGCCGAACAAAACTTGGACAATTACATTCAATAAAGAAGTAGATCCTGCTAGTATCGATTCTAACTCCATTTTTGTTGTCGATCAGTTTGGAGAAAAGAAAAATGGAGAAGTAACACTTTCGACAGATCGAAAACGTGTACTTGTTGCACCGCCACTTGAAGGTTATATCAATTCAGCAACCTATACTCTACATATTACGAACAATATTAAAGATAAAGATGGAAATCCTATTTCATCATATAACTCCAAGAAATTCACAATTGAATCACCGGGTACTTTTGACGTGGTGAACATTCAGTCAAATGGATCTACTAACATTATAAAGTCTTACGCTACATACGGAGAAGCGATTACCAATTTGAAGGCTGATCAAGCTATACAGTATAAAGATAGTCTTATTAAAATGCCAGGTGGTTTGGTTGTAACAAAAGCTACTTCTACTAATGTGTTAACAAATATTTATTCTGACAAGTTTCTAACTAAAGTAATTACATATGTACCTTCTAATTCGGAACTGCTTTATATAGACTCGACAGATGCGTACGTAGAAGTGAATGTAGCTGGTAATACTATGTACATAAAACAAGAGAATAGTAATCTAATACCGTGGAATGCAGTAGCAGGAAGATCTTATTATTCCACTACAAATGGTCAACTTGTACATTCGATTTATTCTTTTAACACTGGATCGTATTCATCCTATCAAGTTGGGTCTGCACCTATTTTCATGACTTCCGGTCAAAAATATTACAGTGTTGACGGAACTCATTTTACAAACGCAAATGGTCAAGAAGTGGGGACAAGTTATCCATACTTCCAATATTTATCTGCTCGAAGCAAAACTAATTATACAGCTGAAGAAATCGATGCGTATATAATGTCCATGCTTCAAAAACTAGAGATAGAGAATCCAACTAATGTTCTGTACCAACAAGCAACTCAAAAAAGTAAACTTATTGGTCTTGGAACTTATTTAAAGCAAATAGAAGAAACACAGCAAATCAATGCCTTGTTTATCCTTGCTCTTGCCCAGCATGAAAGTGTCTATGGAATGAGCGATAGAGCACAACAATACAATAACCTTTTCGGATTATATGTAACAGATAACAACCCATTAGCCAAATATTTCGATACAGTAGAACAAAATATTAATGAACTAGTCACTGCTTTTTTGAACAAAAACTACCTCCCTGCAAACGCAGGCTATGCGAATGGTGCCGTCTTTGGAAATAAAGCAATAGGTATAAACCTAAAATACGCATCCGATCCATATTGGGGAGCAAAAGCAGCTGGCCATATGTATCGCATCGATCAAATGATGGGTGGCAAAGATTCTATAAACCAATATAAACTTGGTATTACAACGACAAGCGGTCTAATCGTTCGCACTGGTCCTGGGACTGAGTATGCAGCTGCATATAGATATACTAATAGTGGAATGCCTATAACAATTTTAGATGACAACTTACCAGAATCCGAATGGATCAAAGTCCTCTCTGACTCCTCTTCTTACGAGGAATTGTATATTCATCGTTCGTATGTTCGAGAGTTTCCGGTGAACTAACATATAATCTATTTGAAATTTAAAAACTTAGTAGACTAATGCTTTTTCATACATTATCGTCACCCTCTAACCTATTATATATATACTAAAAAAAGAGAGCACCCGTAACAAAAACGGAATGCTCTCTTTCAAATTGTAGTTAAATGTCAGAATTATTTCTGTCACAGGGACACTTCACTAATCAGTTATTGACTGGACTTCCTCCAACTATTAACGGGTTTCCAACATTCACATTAATTGTCACTTCATTTTTACCGTATTTAACAGTGATCGTTGTACTTCCTTCTGCTTTTGCTCTTACTAAACCGTTACTTACAGAAGCTACTTTACCATTTGCTACTGTATATTTTGCAGCTGTTGTAACATCTCTTTCTGTTGTTGTTCCATCTGGCATTGTTGTTACTTCTTTCATGCTTAGCTGTACTTCTTTTCCAGGTTTCAACTCGAGTTGCATTTGGTCGGCAACCATCGTGATTTCTGGTGCTGCAACCGTCACGTTAATAGTTAATTCATTTTTACCATAATTCACCTTAATGGTTGTGCTTCCAGCAGCTTTTGCTTTTACTAACCCATTTGTTGCTGTAACCACTTTACTGTCTGCTACTTTATATGTTGCAGCAGTTGTTACATCTTTTTCGATTACTTTTCCATCCGCTGTTGTTGTTACTTCTTTTAATTTTAGTTGTGCTTCTTTTCCTATTTCCAGATCAAGTTGTGTTACGTTTGCATCCAGTGTCACTACCGGTTCTGCAACGTTCACATTGACAGTTAATTCATTTTTACCATGTTTAACTGTAATTTTTGTTGTTCCCACTGCTTTTGCTCTTATTAAACCATCTGTTACAGATGCAACTTTACCATTTTCTACTGTATAAGTAGCGGCTTTTGTCACATTTTTTTCGGTTGTTTTTCCATCCAACGATATTGTTAACTCGCTCACCGTCAGTTGTAATTCTTTTCCAGGTTCCAAGTCAACTTGTGTTTTGTTTACAGATAGTGTAACTACTGGTTCTGCAACCTTCACATTAACAGTCAACTCATTATTCCCGTATTTAACAGTGATTGTTGTACTGCCTACCGATTCTGCTCTTACGATACCAGTGCTAGTCACGGAAGCTACTTTGCTATTTGCTACTGTGTACGTTGCAAAATTTGTGACGTCTACTTGTTTTTCTTTTCCATCTGCTCCGATAGTTACTTGTTTAATCGTTAGTTTGGATTCTTTTTCTGGTTCAAGAACAATGTCCGTTTTGTTTGTTGTCAGTGTCACTTTAGGATCGATCACCGTCACGTTGACAGTTAATTCATTTTTACCGTATTTTATCGTGATCGTTGTAATTCCAGCAGCTTTCGCTACCACTAAACCACCAGTTACGGAAGCTACCTTACTATCTGCAACTGTATATGTCGCAAATTTGGTAACATCTGTTTGTTTTTCTTTTCCATCTGCCCCTGTTGTTACTTCTTTAATCGTCAATTTTGATTCTTTTCCTGGTTCTAGCACGATATCTGTTTTATCTGTCGTTAGTTTCACTCCTGGTTCTGATACATCGACATGCACGGTTAATTCATTTTTGCCATGTTTCACCGTAATATCTGTACTTCCCGGAGCTTTTGCTGTAATGAGACCATCTTTCACGAAAACTACTTTTCCATCCGCCACTTTATACGTTGAGCCTTTTGTTACGTCTGTCGACTTTGGATTTCCATTTGCATCTGTTGTTACTTCTGTAATCTTCAGTTGTGCTTCTTTTCCTGGTGCTAAAACTACTTGTGTTTTGTTTGAAGTCAATGTCACTACTGGTGCTTTAACCGTCACATTTACAGTTAATTCATTTTTACCATATTTGACATTGATTGTTGTACTTCCTTCATTTTTTGCTTTTATTAAACCATTCGTTACCGAAACAACTTTATTATCTGCTACTTTATACGTTGCAGCTTTTGTTACGTCTTTTTCAGTTATTTTTCCATCTGAAGTTGTTGTTACTTCTTTAATAGTAAGTTGTGTTTCTTTTCCTGGTTCCAAAACAATATCTGTTTTGTTCGCAATTAGCGTCACTCCAGGTACGATAACTACTGGATCTTTTACGTTCACTTTTACAGTCACATTATTATTACCGTGGGAAATGGTAATCGTTGTGGATCCCTTTCCTACTGCAGTTACAAGTCCGTTCTTAACTTTTGCAACTGATTCGTCTGCTACCACGTACGTAGCTTCTGCAGTTACGTCTTTGTTCGTAGCTTCTCCTGTTGCTGGTGTTGAAGTTTCTGTTACAGCAAGTTGAGCTGTTCCACCAGTAGTTAAATCAAGTTCCGTTGGGTTTACAGAAAGCGTTAGAACAGGTTCAGAGTAAGCTACTTCAAACGAGTGCTCGGCTTTATTTCCAGCTGCATCATTAACATAGATTGTAACTATGTTTTTACCTAGTGTTAAGTTAGTAAGGTCGAGTGAGAACGTACCTTCTTGTTGGAGTTTCACTGGGCCTTCACCAATTTTTTCGCCTTTTGCATTAAGTGCTTCGTACGATACTGAGAGTTTTTCATTTACATCAAATTTATATCCAATAGTAACTAGATCCTTGATAAATTTAATGTAATCATCCTTAATTGTTCCCTTAAACTGATACTCAGATTTAAAGGTTTCAAGTGATTCCGCTGCATCGATTGTTGCTAATGTACTTTTCACGAATAATGGCTCCGGATCAGCATCGCCATACCAAGTACTACCACTAGTATTTGATGCATAAATGGCAAGCGAATAAGCTCCGTCAGCCATATTTACAATTTCACCATTACCATTTGTATATGTTCCATTAATCGGGTAAGAGATTGGTCCACTTGAAAAAGAACCTACTTTAGCGAAGACTGTTCCAATTTCATCCCCATTGTTTAGTAGGTCTGATAGTTCCACGGAGATTTCTCCATATCTAGTGGTCCCAGTTCCTCCTAATACCCCTGATACGGTCGATGATTTTTTTGTACTTTCACTATTAAGTGATAAGTCATAATTCGATACTTTAACATTGGATACACCAACAGCTTTTACGTTATTTGGCGTGAATTCTGCTGCAAATGGTAATGAAACTTCTTTTCCATTTCCTCTAATATAAATATAACCAAGAATTTCAGCTGCCGCAGTTACTGTTGTTTTTGGTGCACTCAATGTTACGTCGATCATTTCTGAGCCATTCAATGAGAATGTTGGTTTATTAACAGTAACCGTTGCCCCAGTGAAGGCTTTTGTAACTTGCACAGTAACCGTATAGTCCCCACCAAGTTTTGCAACATCTTCTACACGAATTTGTTTTGTTACCGAAATGTCTTTTTCAGATATCTCACTTAATTTCCCAAATCTTACTGTCCCTTTTTCGTGTTCTATTACTTTTCTCTGAATTATATTACTATCCAGCGCATAAGCAAGAACTGTTGGGAATGCAGCTTCATAAGGTTGGACTCGCCCAGGACCTTGTGCAAACACATCATAGGTAGTTAATGGACTTAATAATTTTGCAGTATTTGATAAGGCTACTTTCACATCGAATGGCGTCCAAGTTGGATTTGCTTGAAGAATTAACGCACTAATAGCTGCAATATGTGGCGTAGCCATTGAAGTACCTGTTTTTCTTGCAAATGCTCCGCTATAATCTGCTCCTGGAATGTCTTTTCCATACATAGGTATCGTGGACATTATATTCGTACCTGGTGCCACTACATCTGGTTTTATATCAAAATCTGGATTTGTAGGTCCACGTGAGCTTGAAGAACTCAACGTGTCTCCCCCACTTACCGTATTCGTAAAATTGCTAAATGAAATTTTTCCTGGTTTTGAAGCAAGCGCAGCTCTTAGTAACGTGCCTTCAGGGAAGGACATATCAAATGTCGTAATAAAGGCAAATCCAGAACCCTGATTAGAATTTATTAATCCAGTACCTGCATTATTATGAATAATAACTGCAACTGCACCCGCTTTTTTTGCAGCATCAATTTGTACAGGGAATGTTGGTGTCCCCCTTGAAACCAGTACTACTTTCCCCTTAACGTCAAGACCTTCATAATCCTTTACTGTACCAAAATTAGGTATGGCAACAAGATCATACTCACCAGTAAGTTGTTCACCTGGTTTGTCACCAAATTTATATGCCATATAATTGAGAGTATATGATTTGTCATATGACTCTGCTTTTACTGCTAGTGTTGCTCCTTTTTCCGTAATTGTAGGATTTGTCGAGTTCCCTACTGCAATGCCGAGTGCAGCTGTTGCTGGGCTTCCGATAGATCCACGAGCAGATCCTGAGTTCCCTGTAGCCACAGCCGCTACAGTACCTGCTAACATCGCATTGTTAATTGCGAATGCATCAGCTGTAACTGAACTCATGGAAGGTCCGCCTAGGGATAAATTAATAACATCCATTCCTTCTTCAACTGCTGCCTCAATTCCTCTAATAACCCACGAAGTATACCCACTTCCATATGCACCTAAAACGCGGTATACATGTAATTCCACTTCTGGAGCAAGACCACTAATTCTGAACTCATTTGCACCAATTCCTGCAATTGTTCCTGATACGTGTGTACCGTGAGAAGTGGCAAATGTACTACCAGCTTGTGTGACTGGTGTATTTGGATTATTTGGATCCCGGTCCAATGGAGCTGTTTCATAAGGGTCATTGTCATCTCTAGGACGGGCATAGTCCCCTCCATCATGAGGTACAAAGTTTTTGCCGCCTTTATATACACCAACGAATTCAGGATGATTGTAATCAATCCCTGTATCGACTACTCCAACTTTAATCCCTTTCCCTTTGAATCCTCTTGACCATACTTTTTCTATACCTAAGTGGGAAATGCTGGTATTATTTGCTTCACCAATATTTCCATTTGCCGCTTCGGAGTTTTCTTCCTCAATACTTCCGTTCTCTACACCAACATTTACAATTCCATCTGTGTTATCAAGTGCATATCTTAATTCGTCTGGCTCTACTAAAGTGACACCTTGGATGGACAGAATCTTTTTTAAATCACTTGCTTTCACTTTCGCACCAAAACCATTTAAAACTGTATGGAAAGTGTAGCCTTCTCTAAAGGAAATATTTTTCACTTTCATTTCTTTTTCAACTAAAACTTGCTGTGTTTTTACTTTTCGTTCCGCAGATGTTGCATCTGATGCTGTGAATTTTTTTCCACTTAACTCTTTAATTCCTTTTTCAAGTGCTACTGGATTTTCAGATAAATGAATAATTACAGCTACTTCTTCTTCCCCCGTTAAATCTTGTAAATCTTCATGTAACGTGGCTTGTGCATTTCTTAAAGCTAATTGTTCATTAATAGCTTTTTCTGCTTGTATTTTGCTTTCATTAGTAGCATTTTGAATATTTAGCTTGTCTCCAGTGTTTGCGAATACGCTCATTGGAGATAGCATCGTGAATACCATAATTAACGTCAAGAAAGCGTTAAAAAACTTATTAAGCTTTTTTTTCTTCAAGTAGTTTCCCCCTTTTGGCAATATTAATGACAATCTTTAACGCTAGTAGAGAGTTGAGTTTGTAGTACATTGATAATTACATATGCTTTAGATCCAGTCCTTTCTTTACTAATCACAAAGTTGAATGCAACAACACTCTCAATTGCAGATTCCTCAATCAATCGAATGCTGTACTGTACGATATGATGAATCCTTAGTCAAACAATTGTTACAGGAGTGTTATCGGTGCCTGGCACCAGTAACACTCCTGTAATAAAAGATAACTTGAATACTTTTTTAGTACGAGTTTTATAGGTTTTCTAATGCAAGATACCAGTTCCTCAATGAATTCTGGATTGTTTTAGAATCTGGTACCTTTACTCAGTTGTTGAGCTTTTTCAGCCACTTTATCAAAGTGAATAGAAATTAGTTAACTTCTAGAGTTTCTCCCACTACTAAAGGGTTTCCAACGTTTACAACAATTGTCACTTCGTTTTTACCGTATTTAACAGTGATTGTTGTAGTTCCTTCTGCTTTTGCTCTTACTAAACCGTTAGTTACAGAAGCTACCTTACTATTTGCTACAGTATATTTTGCAGCTGTTGTAACATCTCTTTCTATTTTTGTTCCATCTGGCATTGTTGTTACTTCGGTAAAGATCAGTTGTACTTCTTTTCCTGGTTTCAACTCAAGTTGTGTTTGGTCGGCAACCAATGTCACAACTGGTGCTTTAACGTTTACATTGACAGTTACTTCATTTTTACCGTATTTAACAGTGATTGTTGTGCTACCTTCTGCTTTTGCTTTTACTAAGCCATTTGCTACGGAAGCCACTTTACCATCTGCTACTTTATACGTTGCTGATGTTGTAACGTCTTTTTCTGTTGTTTTTCCATCCGCCGTTGTGGTTACTTCTTTAAATATCAGTTGTGCTTCTTTTCCTACTTCCAAGTCAATTTTTGTTTCGTTAGCAACCAGTGTCACTACCGGTTCTGTCACGTTCACATTGACAGTTAATTCATTTTTACCATGTTTAACTGTAATTTTTGTTGCTCCTACTGCTTTTGCTCTTATTAAACCATCCGTTACAGATGCAACTTTACCGTTTTCTACTGTATAAGTAGCTGCTTTTGTCACATTTTTTTCGGTTGTTTTTCCATCCAACGATATTGTTAACTCTTTCACTGTCAGTTGTAGTTCTTTTCCAGGTTCCAAATCAACTTGTGTTTTGTTTACTGATAGTGTCACTACTGGTTCTGCAACCTTCACATTAACAGTCAACTCATTATTCCCGTATTTTACAGTGATTGTTGTACTGCCTACCGATTCTGCTCTTACGATACCGGTGCTAGTGACGGAAGCCACTTTGCTATTTGCTACTGTGTACGTTGCAAAATTTGTGACGTCTACTTGTTTTTCTTTTCCATCTGCTCCGATAGTTACTTGTTTAATCGTTAGTTTGGATTCTTTTTCTGGTTCAAGAACAATGTCAGTTTTATTTGTTGTCAGTGTCACTTTAGGACCGATAACCGTCACGTTGACCGTCAATTCATTTTTACCGTATTTAACTGTGATCGTTGTAGTTCCAGCCGCTTTCGCTACCACTAAACCACCAGTTACGGAAGCAACCTTACTATCTGCAACTGTATATGTCGCAAATTTGGTAACATCTGTTTGTTTTTCTTTTCCGTCTGCCCCTGTTGTTACTTCTTTAATCGTCAATTTTGATTCTTTTCCTGGTTCGAGAACAATGTCTGTTTTGTTTGTAGTTAATGTCACCCCTGGTTCTGAAACAGTTACATTTACAGTTAATTCATTTTTATTGTGTTTTACAGTAATTGTTGTACTTCCTACAGCTTTTGCTGTTATTACGCCCTCAGATACGGATACCACTTTATTATCTGCTACTTTATACGTTGCAGCTTTTGTGACGTCTGTCTGTTTTGTTGTTCCATCTGCTGCTGTTGTTACTTCTTTAATAACCAGTTTTGCTTCTTTACCTGGTTCTAGATCAATTTGTGTTTTGTTTGAAGTCAGTGTCACGACTTGTGCTTTAACCGTCACATTTACAGTTAATTCATTTTTACCATATTTCACGGCAATTGTAGTGCTTCCTTCATTTTTTGCTGTAACTAAACCATTCGTTACCGAAGCAACTTTACCATCCGCAACTTTATAAGTAGCAGCTTTTGTTACGTCTTTTTCAGTTGTTTTTCCATCTGACGTTGTTGTTACTTCTTTAATAGTAAGTTGTGCTTCTTTTCCTGGTTCCAAAACAATATCTGTTTTGTTCGCAGTTAGTGCCACTCCTGGTACGATAACTACCGGATCTTTTACGCTCACATTTACAGTCACATTATTATTACCGTGAGAAATGGTAATCGTTGTGGATCCCTTTCCTACTGCAGTTACTAATCCATTAGTAACCTTTGCAACTGATTCGTCTGCTACCACGTACGTAGCTTTTGCAGTTACGTCTTTGTTCGTAGCTTGCCCTGTTGCTGGTGTTGAAGTTTCTGTAACAGCAAGTTGAGCTGTTCCGCCAGTAGTTAAATCAAGTTTCGTTGGGTTTACAGAAAGAGTTACTACTGCTTCTGGCTCTTTCTTTTCATAAATTAATGATTCTCCAACATTGCCTGCCTCATCTTTCACGATAACGGTTACAGCATTTGTATCAGCAGTTATCGGGAATGAGAATGATCCATCTTGTTCCAGATTGAATTTCACTGCTTCCTTTGTTACCCCGTTAATCGTCGCAATATAGGTCGCGTGTAGTTTTTCATTCAAATCATAATCCATATCATACAAATATAATTCTTTATTATAATCAATATATTTGTCAGTCACTTGCCCTGTAGCCACTTGATTTGTAACTGAGCCTTTAATTTCTGGTTTCGTTGTTTTAACGACAATCGGTCCAACGTAGGCACCAAGAGCTCCAGTAGCTGAACTTGCAGAAAAGTCAATCGTATATAAACCATCTGGAATCGTTGTTGCAGGCGCACTGCCCCATGGTTTGTACTGCCCAGCAACAGTTAGCGTATAGGAACCTTTTGCAAGTGAAGAAGCAGCATGTAAGTACCCAATGTAGCCATCGCCGTACTCTCCACCATCAGGATTCATGATATCCCAAATTTCGATATAGTTTGTTCCTACATTGCCGGTCAGCGTGAATGAAAGCACAGCCGAATCTTTCACACCGTCTCCGTTAAAGGAGAGGTCAGTTTCTGTTATTTTCATATCCTTAATATCTATTTTAACTACACTACTTAAGTCAGCTGCAAATGGCAATGAAACTTCGGAACCTCCACCGTTAATACGGATATATCCTATAATTTCTGACCCAGCTGGAGCTGTAGCTTTTGAAGCAGTCAATGTTACATTTAACAGTTGTTCGCCAGCCAACGTGAATGTTGGTTTGTCAACCGTCACTTTGGCATTACCAAAGGACTTGGTAACATCCACTGTCACATTATAATCTCCACCGGTACCCTTCTTATCTTTTACAAGAATTTGTTTCGTCACAGAAATATTTTGTGTTAGTGGCTGTGGACCGAATGTAACAGTTCCTTTTATATTATCAACAATTGCTCCAGTTCCATCAAGAACAGCCTTGTCAAGCGCATAAGCAAGTACACTTGGATGTGCCGCTGCATATGCATCCACACGTCCAGCACCTTGTGCGAACACATCAAATTTTGCTTTATCAAGAATTTTCGCTGTATTCGAAAGCGCTACTTTAACATCGAATGCATTCCAAGTTGGATTTGCTTGTTTGACAAGTGCTGCGATTCCCGCAATGTGTGGTGTTGCCATTGAAGTTCCAGTCTTGCGGTCATATGCTTTATCATAAACAGCATTTGGAAAATCTGCTTTGTACATTGGAATTGTTGACATAATATTCGTACCAGGTGCACTTACATCTGGTTTGATATCGAAGTTCGGTGTGGATGGCCCACGTGAACTAGAACTGTTTACCTCATCCCCAGTTGTTTTAGTAGAGGCAAACTTCCCAAACTTAACAGTTCCCGCTCCACCTTTTAATGCTGTACGAATTGCATCGCCATCTGTTTGAGACATATCATACGTTGGGATGAATTCAAATGAATCACCTAGGAAAGTTCCTGATGCATTTGGAGCATTCGTACCACCAGCAAAGTTATGGATAATTGTTGCTACTGCTCCATTTGCTTTTGCATACGCAATTTTATCTACAAATGCAATACTACCCCGAGAGATCAGTGCAACTTTACCTTTTACATCGATTCCTTGATAATCCTTCGCTTCACCGTTTCCAGGAATTGCGACTAAGTCGAATTCACCTTGAAGCTGTGTTGCTAAATCTTTCCCAAAAGTAGTTCCCATCAATTGGATCTGTTTAGTTAGATTGAAGGCACCAACTGTGACATTTACTTCTCCGTTGTACATCGTTTCTGGGTTCGTTGTGTTACCAACTGCAATTCCTAAACGAGAAGTAGACGGAGTTCCTATCGTTCCTCTGTTTGGACCTGAATTACCTGTTGCTACAACAGCGATTGTCCCAGCCATCATAGCGTTATTGATTGCGAAAGATCCGCTATCCGTTTCTGAGTTATTCTCCCCACCTAGTGATAGGTTAATAACATCCATCTTTTCAATTACAGCAGTGTCAATTGCTTTTATAATCCCTGAGTTAGACCCACTTCCATATGCTCCGAGTACTCGGTACATATAAAGATCTACTTTAGGCGCAATACCTTTAATGCCGTATTCATTCGCACCAATCGCAGCAATTGTACCTGCTACATGAGTACCATGAGAAGTGTAGAACGCACTACCTTTATCATTAAATTCAGGTGTTCCAGCTGGGCGTTCCACTGGTGAAGTTTCCGATGCATCATTATCTGCACGAGTTCTTGTATAAGTGGATGAATTCGGGATAAAGTTCTTTCCACCTTTATAAATTCCAGCAAATTCTGGATGATTTGCATCGATTCCAGTATCAAGTACTGCAACTTTAATGCCTTGTCCTTGAATTCCTTCGTTCCAAAGCTTTTCTATTCCTAGGAATGAAATGCTAGTATTCATCTTTGCATCTAATTGCGCATCTTTACTTGGCGTTGTTGTATTAATTGGTTTAGATTTTTTTGGTTCTTCCAACGCATAAACTGTTACATCAGGTTCCACTAATGTAACTCCATGAACAGTAAGAAGTTTTTCTAGATCATCAGCTTTGACAACCGCTGCAAAACCGTTCAATACTGTATCAAATGTATATCCTTGTTTAATATTAATATTTTTTACACTTAATTCTTTTTTTACAGATGCTTGTTGTGCTTTTACTTTCGTTCTTACTTGATTTTCCTGAGCGCTTGAGAACGCTTTTCCTTTTAACTCGTTTATTCCTTTTTCAAGGGCAACCGGTTTTTCAGATAAATGAATGATTACTGCAACTTCTTGATTGCCGGAAAGGTTTTGTAATTCTTTGTGTAGTTTTGGACCGCCATCCAACAAGTCCAGTTGCTCCGTAATTGCTGCTTTTTGTTGCATCGTACTTTCGCTTGGAATATTTTGTTTGAATGGTTTTGGTACTACATTTGCAGATGCAGTCGTCGTCGGAATTATCAACGAGAAGACCATAGCTAATACCATGAACACACTAAATAACCGATTAACTAATTTTTTCTTCAATATATTTCCCCCTTTAGTACAGATAATTTCACTTTATGAAACTATGAGTTTTACTACCCTCTTTGCTAATGTTGTTTAATAGAGACCGCATCCTTCCTATGGATTAACATATGCATAATGTGATACTGTCCTAATGTATGTGCTAGTCCATGCTTCTATGACGTTTTGAAATAAAAGATATGACTATTTATTCGTCTATTAATCTTTTTTAAGAAACCTGTAAAGTAGTTTCTAATTTACTTATTAGACATTCTTTTCCAAAGTCCAAAACAAGTCGTTCTAAATAATCTTATTAAAACAGAACCTATTATTTACTCTTTTAACTTTTTCATTTTATTAGTCGCCTCCTGTGAATTTAAAGTAAAAATCAATTTTCGATACTGCAAGAGATTTATATGGTGAATTACCGTGATTAGAGGTAATACCACGTACTCTACATTAATATTTGAATTCTAGTTTATCAATAAATTTCATCCGACAATTCAGATTAGTCAAACTATTCAACAGTAATTGCTGTCGAATTATTACTGTCCAAAGCCATTTTGTTTTTCAATAATCGTTATTTCCCTATCAATCCAACACGTTATTTGTTATGAATAAAAAAAAACGTCAAAAAAGGTAATTTTCACTTGGCGAAAATTTTTTCTTGTCATAATATGAAACCTTATATTTCAGGCGAGATAAGGTGTCATTTTGTGCGGATATATTTTAGTAAGAACGGTTAACCGCTTGCCTTGGGAGAAATCTGGTGTTGAGTTGGAAATGCTTTAAAATATTGCGAGTATGGAGTTTCTGAGTTACTCCGTTGATGTTCTTCCGAGATTTTTAAAACGATAATGAGACAACTTAAGCAGGTGTCTGTTACTTTCTTTGCAGAATATTAAATTTATTCGCTTCATATGATTTTAGTAAAGGAGGAATATTGGGTGCACTGTTCGGATTGTGGGAACATTCAAATTACTGGCAAGTTTTGTAGTACATGTGGAAATAAATTAGCAGAGCCTATCTTGGATTCGGAAAGCATGCTTGCGAAAGAAGTTACTATAACGAGACGAGAGGTTGAGCCTAATGTCCATATGCAAAATATGAAACAATGGTTCAGTGAATACCGTACTTATTTTTCGAAACAATTAAGAAAGCCTTCCCTTGCGTTTAATCGGGGCGAAATGGAGTTATCAAATGGACTAACTAGTATTATTTTATTTATAGTACTTTTTACTACATCTTTGTTTTTACTAACGAAAAGTTTAAACATATCCATTGAGCCAAGCTTCGTATCATTTTTTATGAAATCGTTTTTGCTAACATTAGTTTTAATCGGAATCCCTGTAATTTCAATTTTTATCGCTAACTATGTTTTTGGGCCACAGCACACATTGAAAGAAATTGTCGGCTTCTATGGTGGACAATTATCTCCGCTCCTTATAGGAGTAACTGTTTCCTTATTTCTTATTTTTGGTAATTTTTATAGGTATGGGAATATCATTTTAACTATATGCCTGATTTTTGCTATTTTTATCCTCCCGCCTTATATAATAGTTTTTTTAATCACAAAGAAATCCACTGATGTTGATCCTCTCTATGGCTTGATGTTATACATACTCTTTTTTGCGGTTGTGTTTTTCCTCTTCCACATCGTTATTTCTGATTCACCAATAGTTGAATACTTTCAAAACCTAAATTACTTCTTTTTATAAACCAAAAAGCTGCTCCAGCAAATAATTTGCTGGAACAGCTTTCTAGAAAGTCATTAGAATAGGGTCTAGTCTTCGTTGGAGTACCTATGGTTGCCAGTTTATACAAAAAGTTGAATAGCTCTTTTTGTTTAATCTCATGCAGTAATTTTTTGAGATTTCGGCATTCCTTTATAAGCCGTATGAGTTGCTGGGAGTTCGGCAATCAAAAGATTTTATTATCAGCTTCTAGTTTTTTTTACTTTCTTTTGGTTCAACGGTAAGATAGACTGTTTGTACGATTTTCGTGCCATTAGCGCTTTTTATTTGAAATTCTACATCTCCAGAGATTGGTTGCTCGCCGGCTTTTGGTTGATTAATTTGTTTTCCTTTAAGCATTCCTGGTGGCGAAGTCAGGATAGTTACTGTATATCCGGCTTCGAGAAGGTTTGTAGCTTTGTTGACCAAATTGTCACCGTCGACTAAGACGCCGATTGCTTTTGCCGACACTTTCGATGCCTCCGCTTTTATTGCTCTGAAATCTGCTAATTCATTCTTTAGTTTTTCAGAGTTTGTTACTAATGCTGTTTGTGTTTCTGTCAATTTCTCATAAGCTATTCGTGCAGCTTCAAGAGTTTCTATATAATCACTATTATTCTTTTTGATTGCTGTTATTAATTTTACTACTTCTTGAGCTTTTTCCTTATCATCCGAGGCTACTTTCAATACTTCAAGGGCTTCCTCTGCATTTGTTAATGCAGTAATATTCACCACCATTGCTTGTTGATCTTCCGATAGCGCTTCATATGCTGCTCGAGCTGCCAGGATTTGAGTTTCATGCTTTAATGTTACCTTATTTGCTGCTGGAAGAGCGGCGATCAAAGATTTTACTGCGTCAATTGCTAGTTTACTTGAATCTTTTGGTTCTACGGTTAGATCGACTGAATGTTCGATTTTTGTACCATTGGCACTTTTTACTTGAAATTTTACCGGTCCATTAATCGCTTCTTCACCAACGCCCGGTTGAACAATTAGATTTCCTTTAAGCATTCCAGGTGACGAAGCCGAGATTGTGACTGTATATCCAGCATCGAGAAGTGCTGTTGCTCTTTTTACCAAATTATCACCATCGACTAATACGCCGATTGCTCCCGCGGTTAATTTGGATGCTTCCGTTTCTACGTCTGCGAAATCCGCTAGTTCAGTTTCTAGTTTTTCGAAGTTTGTTACTAATAATTGCTGCGTTTCTGTCAAATTTTTATAAGCTGTTTGTGCATCATCGAGAGCTTTTTTATACTTAACTGCAGTATTATTTTTATTGATTCCGTCAATTAATTTTGTTACATCTTGAGCTTTTTTCTTATCCTCTGCAGCGGCTTCTACTTTCGCAATTTCAAGGGCTTTCTCCGCCCTTATTAATGCAGTAATATCCACCATTGCTTTTTGAACGGCCGTCAATTCTTTGTATGCTGCTCTGGCTGCTTCGATTTGCGCTTTATCTTCAACTGTTACAAACACTGGAAGAGCTACAATCAATGCCTTTACCACTTCTGATGCTTTTTTGTTAGCTTCATTTTCTTTTGCAATTACAAGAGCTCGTTCTGCTTTTACTAATGCAGTAGTATCCACCATTGCTTGTTGATCTTCCCCCAATCCCTCGTAAGCTGTTCGAGTAGCTTGAATTTGAGCTTCATCTTCAACTTTTACATTCACTGGAAGTGCTGCAATCAATGACTTTACCACTTCTATTGCTTGTTCGTTAGCTTCTTTTTCCTTTGTAATTACAAGAGCTTGCTCTGCTTCTTCTAATGCAGTAATATCTCCTACCAAAACTTGTTGAACGTCTGTCAATCCTTCGTATGCTGCACGTGCCTCTACTATTTGTGCTTCATGTGTAACTTTTACATCGACTGCTGCTGGAAGGGCTTTTATCAAAGATTTTACTTCAAAAGCTTTCTCTGCATCCGTTAATCTAGTAATATCCACCATTGCTTTTTGAGCGGTTGATAACTTTTCATACGCTGTTCGTGCCGCCTTGATTGCTTTTTCATCATTGAGATTTGGTGGTGTTAAAAGAGCATTTATCAATGCAGTCACCGCTCTTGCGGCTGTTCTATTTGCAGAAGCTCTATCATCAGCATCGGTGTTGTTTTTACTATTTCCACCACTTGTCGGTGATGGAGGAGGAGTGGGAATTGAGAGGACTAATCCAGCCTCTTTACTTACACTGTCCACTTCTTTCATTAGCTCCACAACCATAGGAAAAGCATTGGATGAAGGTAACTTCTCTAATAGAGGAAATATAGTTTCTAATATTTTTCTCGCTTTTTCTGCTTGGCCTAAAGCTAATAAAGTTTCTGCTTCTTTTACTTTCATATAAATCGTGACAGGAACAATTAATTGATCTCGTTTCAAGTTGGCTGGGTTTTTATACTGTTCTATCAATAAATCTCTGGAAGCTTTTCCTGTAAACCGGTATAGAATATCGGTGCGGGTATTAAGTTGTACGGATAATTTATGATATGCTTTTTCAAGTTCCGACCAGTCTTTCTCAGATTCCGCTTGTTTTATCTTGACCATGATAGGATTCAGGTATTTATCTACATAATTGAATGCATCAATATAAGGAATGAGTCCTTTTGTTAATCTATCATTATACAATGTATCTAACTCTTTCAGTACTGATTCTTTATTTGATAAATCTGATTTTATTACCAAGCTTCTTGCATTTTGGTAGTTTTCTTTCGCCAAATTCAATACTTGATATAGTTCTTGACTTGAAATAACTCTTCCGTTCTCTGCTGGTTTTACATAAGCATATGTTGCATTCTTCATGTCAATTTTCGCTCTATCAATCGTTTCTTGGATTGAACTATTTGCGAAACTAACATTTGAATAAGTTAGTAAAGATGTCGTTATCACTACTGCTACAACGGACTTTTTCAAGTTTTTCTTTTTCATGACTCGCCTCCAATGAAATTTTGATAATTACTTTATTAATAAAGTAATTATCATGACTAAAGCATTACCATACCCCCCTAACTTTATAACCATGATTATCTTTTATCAATAATATTTATCCGACAATTCATAACATTGTAATAACAATAAGTCATAATATCTCACTTCATATCTTTTTTGGGTTAAAATTAAATGTAGGATTGCAAACTTTCTATCCATTTATTTGTCGTAATCATTAATATTCCATCAAAAAAAGTCATTCAGCTAGACTAAATTTTGTCGGAATTTTTTTCTACTGTTCCATTAGTCAGTTTGGATATTTAAACAAAATAGGGTTCATAAACCTTGCAGTGAAGCTTGAATTTTTTCATACGAAGGAATTCAGATGTAATAACTTTTAAACATTTTACATATATTCAACGTAAACTAATTAAAAAATAGGAAATTCTACAATTTGTGTAAATGCAACTAGTTTTTCTGAATGATAGGATAGTAGCCATTTCGTTGTACTATAATCTTCTTTAACAGTTTCTTTATAATCTGTTAACCGCGCAATGGCTTGGATTTTGGCTTCATCCAGTGCATCTTGGTCTCAGCACTTATATCAATGGATGCTTTCTATTTTTCTACAGTACCACCATCTCTAATCATACTCACACAGAATCAGTAAATTTTTTAACAGCAAAAGGAAAATTACTAACGATTTCTCAGATAATATCCTCATACATCAAATAGAAAAAAAGTAGAAAGCAATCGAAGTTTTCATTTCGGCCGCTTACTACTTTTTACTTACTTGAATCGAGGATTACTATTAGAATAGTCTAGAATTTACCTGACACAGTTCACTAGAGCTTGCTCTGCTTTTTCTAATGCAGTAATATTTACTACCAACGCTTTTTGCACGCCTGTCAGCGCTTCATACGCTGCACGTGCCTCTTTTATTGGTGCTGCATGTGGAACTTTTATATCAACTGTTGCCGGAAGGGATTCTATTAAAAATATCACAACTTTTGCTGCTTGTTCATTTATTACTTTATTTTTAACTACTTCGAAGACTTTTTCTGCTTCTGTTAATCTAGTAATATCGACCATTGCTTTTTGAACGTTTGTTAACTTTTCATATGCTGCTCGTGCCGCGTAGATGGCTACTCCATCACTGACATTTACTTTTGATGCTAATGGAAGAGCATTTATCATTGTAGTCACCGTTCTTGCAGCTGCATTATTAGAAGAGGTTCCATCATCGTTCTCACTAGGTGATACAGAAGTAGGAGACAAGATGACTAATCCAACAGCTTTACTGGCACTCTCCACTTCCTTTTTTAACCCCCTAATCATAGGAAAGGAACTTTCGGTAGGTAACTTCTCTACTAACGGTATTATAGTTTTTAATGTTTTATTTGCTTCTTTCGTACTACCTATATACAATAGAGTCTCGGCTTCTTTTACTTTCGAATAAATTGTTACAGGAACATTTAATTGATCTAGTTTCAAGTTTGCTGGTTTTTTATACTGTTCTATTAGTAAATCCCTTGTAGCTTTACCTGTAAATCTGTAAAGAATATTAGTGCGGGTATTAAGTTGTACGGTTAATTGATGGTATGCTTTTTCAAGTTCCGACCAATCCTGTTTAGATTCAGCTTGTTTTATCTCGTCCATGATAGGGTTTAGGTATTTATCCACATAATTGAAAGCATCAATATAAGGTATGAGTCCTTTTGTTAATTTTTCATTATACAAAGTTTCTAACTCTTTTAGTATCGCTTCCTTGTTTGACCTATCTGATTTTATTACCAGGCTTCTAGCATTTTGGTAGTTTTCCTTCGCCGATTTCAACACCTGGTAGAGTTCTTGACTTGAAACTATTCTTCCACTCTCTGCCGGTTTAACATAGGCATTTGCTGCTTCATTCATGTCAGCTTTCGCTCTATCAATCGTTTCTGTTAAGTAACTTTTAGCGAAACTTACATTTGAATTAGTTAGGAAAGATACCGCTATCAACACTACTACAACCCTCTTTTTCATCTTTTTCGTTTTCATGACTCACCTCCAAGTAATTATCATGACTAAAGCATTGTTTACTTACCTTACTTTATAACCAAAAATATCCTTTATCAACACAATTAGAACGACAATTCACAACATTCTAATAATTAAAGTCAGAATATTGCTTTTTCGATCTTTTTTAGAATGAATTAATGTGTATTTTACCATCAATCTATCCACTTTTTTGTCGTAATATTTAATATTGCATCAAAAAAAGGCATTCACTTTGACTAAATTTTGTCGTTATTTTTATTACTTATCCATTAGTTATCTTGGATATTTAAAATCAAATAGGAGTACTGTCCTCACAATGAAATTAGAATTTTTTCTTACAAAGGAATTCTGATGTGATAACTTTATTTTTAACGAAACTTATTAAAACCAAATTCTACAAATTGCGTAAATGCAAACATCTGTATATAGATATACCAATATTGGAATGCCTAATAACTATTTAGTATTTTCACTTACTAGAATCAGACTGGATTAAAGTTTTTTCTGACTCATCTGATTGAAGAGTTGATTGTATGTTAATTCCCAATCATATAATTAAATAAATCCACTCAAGGTATCAAACTCCTGAGTGGATTTTGGTTTAATTCTTAAGACAATTATGTTCTGAAACACTTATTGAAATATTGTTACACAACACATGCTGTTACTTAGCATATTTTAATATAACTGTTCCTTTAGATTGTGATTCAGCTATATTGTATTCTAGTCTATCTTGGTTTACTAAACCAGTCGTAGCAACAATGATAAGCGAAGCAGAATTATGAGCAAAGCCAGCCTCTATAGATATAAAATCAACAACTTTAAGTGTATGACTATCTACATATTCGACTTTTACTACAGCAGTTCTGCCGTAACCGTCATTTATTGTAATTGTACCGGTTAAATCTTTTTTTAATTCATGTCTATAAGATGGATTAATGAACGAGAAATCTAGTGTATCAAATATAGTCAATCCATTATTGTCTCTATCATTTAAAATAATTTCAGTTGAAGCAAACGTGCCTTCGTTAATGATAGCGGTAGCTGGATTATTTGGATTTTCAGATCCTTCGCCGTTTTGTCCGTCTTTACCAGGAGCATATTGATACGCTTCAAATATATTCGCTATATCTTGTATCAAGCTTATCGATCCAAGAGTCCAATCCCCATTGTCATCTACTTTAGTTGTACCAATAAACACACCGTTTCGATAAACATGAACAGTATAGCCTGCTTCAGCAGTTCCGCTTATGATATAACTGGAGCCATCGTATGTTACAGGGGAGTGTGCTGGGTTTGTAATTTCTAATTTTTCTGCCTCTGTTACATCAGATGTGATGTTCCAAGTAGAAATATTTTCTTCTTTTATTTCATAACCAATTGTAATAGAGTCACCACTAGAAAGTGCTCCTTTAAATACTTCTTGTGTCACTTGTTGTCCACGAATGAAAAATAGATCATTATTATCCCATTTGTATTTGAAACCATTCATATAGATATAGTTATTCTCTTTGAATATATTGGTGCTTATACTATTAAAATTATAAAAACCGCTAACGTTCTGTAATTGGAAAAAATGAGTTAGAGGTGCTTTTTTACTCTTTTGATTTCCATCCAATTTTTGAATTATTGGTTGAACATAGGTTACTGAAGTAGCGTTAGCTGGTGCAATAATAAACGTTAAGTTACCATATAGATCTGTGAATACTGTAATTTCTTGTCCTACATTGCCTACAGAGCCATTTGCGGAAGTAATCACAGCTGTGGTAAAAGACGTTTCAGTAGCAGGGCTTGCCTCCATTAAGTTAATCTTTACACGACCTACGTATGGAGTGCCGTCCGAATTAGTCAAATTAGCACGATATACACGATTATTTGTAGTTTCCAAGTAAGAAACATCTGTATCATATAGTGCAATGCCTGAAGTATCAGCAACCGCATCTGTTTCAAAATTTAACTTATAGTCTTTCCAAGTGACTGTGTATTTTGTCGAAGAATCCAGATCAGAAGTTGTTAAAATAACTGTTTTTTTGTCTTCTGATAATTTAGACGCTTGTACGGTTTCTCCAGAAATTTTAAATTGACCGGCCTCTAAGCCAACTAAAGGGATGGAATATTCTTTTGAAAAATGAACTTTAACTGTGTTTTGTCCATCAGACGACACGGTAAGTGGTTGCAATGGTAAAGATTTCATTACATCATTATAACTTTTCTCCAATTGACTTAGGAAAGTAAAATTTTCCTTGTTAAAAGTTATGTAATATTCTGCTTTTTCTAATTCACCCCCTGCTTCTGCTAGCTTATTATCCTTTATAAAAGATAAAGCATTTTCTATATACATTTTCACAGTAACATCATATTTAACTTGATCAATTAACTTTTCCATAGCTGGTTTCACTGCATTTCGAACACCATCACGAGTGGATTGTCCATAGACGCGATCTAATAGTTTTACTTGTTTACGGTATTCCGCAGTTGCTATGTGGTACGCATTTTCTACTTTCTCTAGGTCTGCTGATTTAATAGCTTGATCTAGATTTTTTGTTAAATCTGTAATCTTTTCACTTGAGGTAATCGCATCGATGTAAGCTTGCGCACGTTTTATATGTATTTTTGGTTCAACCAGCTTAGCTTGTACACTGAGTTGTTCAGAGGTTGTAAGACTAGTTGATGCAGTTTCCACTGTTTGAAGCGTTTTCTTAGCAATGTTGTACTGATTATAAGGACGCGTTTTAAAATCAGCAGATCCTTCTACTGAAATAGCCCATTTTAATATAGTACCAGCATTCTGTGCGTCGATAACTAGTTGGTTTATATTTGTTGCCGCTTCGGCGTTTTGCGTTGGTGCTGCAATGATAGCAGCAATAGCAATTGAACATGCAATTTTGATAGCTTTTTTTCTCATAACTTTAGATCTTCCTTTCAGCGATAACTCTCTTTTTTACTTAACAAATGAGAACCATATTCTTCATTAAATAATTTTAACATGGTGAAGCTATATCCAACGAAACCAAAGTATTCCTCTATAGAAAGAAATATACATACAAAAAATACCCTACAATATGTAAAGCCGTTAAAGGTAAATTACCCTTTAACGGCTTTTACACATTATTAAATTAGTATCCGCTAATCTGAATCACGAATTTACAGTCATGTTCAGACCCCTATGGAGCCCATCATTGCTATGAATTTCTTATTGCATTAAGCCACAGAATTATAAATATGAGAAACACTAATATTGCCGATTCATGAATTACAGTAAACGCTATACTAATGTGAGCGGTTTTCCTCAAATATCTCACTTTCATTTTTACTGAATTGTTTGATTGGAAAGTGAGGAAACTGGAGTTATCCCAATACAGAATTAGTCCAAAATGCTATACACATATCTTAAAGAAACGATGATTGCATTAGGATACAACAAATATAAAGTCAACAAAAAACCGTTAAAGGAATTATCCTTTAACAGCTTCTGCCCGTTCTATTTTAATATCCTGTAATTTTAAGCCCTGTAGGTAATGACAAAACGAGACCATACGCATTTGTAACGCCCTCAATTGCAATAACTTCTAGTGAAGTTGGTGCGGTTGGTAATGTTTCAACATCTCCTGCATCCGGGTCTGTGTCGGGAGTTTTATCGTCTACTTTTGTAGGAAACTTGATTTTAAATCCGTTTGTTACAGTAGTGAAAGTTACTCCGTCTACACCATGTGTAAATTTAATCGCTTTCCCATCTGTACCTTTTACCGTGATGGATGGTGATTTCGATAATACAACTTGATCTTGAGCTACTGTCGTTCCATTTGCACGTTTTACCGGAGCGACTGTGAAGGTTACTTCTTTTTTCGATACGTCTTCACTAATAGTGGAAAGGGCAAATGGTCCTTCTACTACTCGAAATGCTGTTGCAGTTGATGTGTTAAGTGCAGGAGTGGTCTTGCCTGCTGCCTGCTGCATAATGTAGAAAGTTGTTAGGTCAATTGGGTCCACTTTTGTATTTGTATTAAACTCCCAAGCACCTGTTGTAGCATTCATTCTTACTTTTCCAAGGTAAGTACTTGAATTTTTGAAAAAGAATAGTTCGTCTCCCGGTTGTCCATATCCTGATAATTTGATCGAATTACCGATCATTCGGTAAGCAGTAGTTCCAGATTTATACGCAAACTCGTTGTCTAGTGCTAAATTGTAAAAATAATAGTTTATAGCGATATTGAATGATGAGCTGGATGTCGGTTGATAGGTTCCATTGACCGTATCTTCGATGTTTAAAGCATATTTGAATGAATCAAAGGTTACCGCAATTCCCTCATTTTTGTACGTATCGCTATAACCCTTTAATATATACTTCAATCCATCTGCAGTAACGAAGTAATTATTATACGAATCTACATAATATACTTTCTTATTGGATATAGTTCCTGCTTTTGCAGGTGCGTAAAAGTTTATCGTTCCTGATGTTTGTGTGTCTACTACTTTATTATTCTCTAGTCTGTTAAATGTAATAACCTTATCAATCGCAGCAGTGTTTTCGTTATTCGCAGTAAAAGTAATCGTAACTACCCCATTTTTATCAGGCATTACATTTACACTTTTTGCTCCTACGATTACGTTCTCTATCCCATTTATCGTTAATAGTTTTACTCCAGCTGGAATATCAACTCTTATATTATTATAGCCATAAGAACCATAGAAAGTAGCCGATAACGCAAGTACTTCTGATGTTTCTCTATGTTGAGTAGTCATGTTTCCTATTTGAATAGGAACAATGCTGCCTGGAACTGTAAAGCTAACTGAACTTCCTTTATATTTCACCGCATATTTCATGCCAGGTGTTTGTGTAGAGGTTGTAAGTGTTACTGTTAATCCATCTTTACTTAATGATGCATTTGTTACGGATAAAGCGTTATCAAATGCAAACTCATTAGCTTGAATAGACGAAACTGCTCTATTCAATTTTACAGATACAGTTGTGTTATCTACTCTGGATATAGATGCAACTTGAACCGGCAAAGAATTAGTAGCAGTATTTACATTCTTTTGTAAAGTACTTTTCCAATTCAAATTGTTTCCATTCAGAATTGCTTGTGCTTCATTAATTTTCCAAGTAGCTTCCGTAGTTCTAGATACTCTTATATCCTCTATCGCAGCTTTCGTTAACATATGAACTGTCACATCATTTTTTAACTCTTTAATTAACTTCTCCGCAGGACCTTTTACTGCATTACGAATTTTATCACGAGTGGACTGCCCGTACACTCGATCTAGTAAAATCGTTTGTTTACGGAATTCGGCCGTCATTTCGTGATACGCTTTTTCCACTTTGTCTAAATTATTTTCACTAACTGCAATTGAAAGTGCACTCGTTTTTTCATTTATCTTTGTACTAGCAGTAATCGCATCCAGATACCCTTGTGCACGTTTCAATTGAGTTTTAGGATCTGCTAACCTTGCATCATACACCATTTGCTCTGAAAAACTCAATTTCATGATTGCTGCTTCCGCATTTGCAATTGCTGTTTTTGCATCATTGTACTGGTTCCAAGGTTGAGTTACCCCATCAGCGGACCCTTCTACTGAAATTGCCCATTTTAATACGTTACTTGCATTTTGTACATTCGCCATCAATTGCTCTATATTTGCCGCCGCATCCACTTGTTTACCTGGTGCAACTGCCACAAATGCCGATGCGGCAACTGCTGAGGCAACGCCAATTTTAATTGACTTCTTCATCATATTTTTACTCCCCTTTGTTATCAACTTACATTTTTTATTTTATATGAACACAAAATTATTACCAGAAAATATGTGTATGTACATTTCTATTCTTCTAATTACGTATTCTACACTCCATATCAATATTCCTTTTTTCTAAATTATTCCTTTACTATATATTAGTACGACTAGTATCAAAAAAAGTTTCATAATTAATTAGTTTTGTTAGTAGAATTAGAATAATATGGACTTGAACTTATGGTCTATTTTTTTCATATAGTACAGACTTCTCATAATTTTATCTTCTACTGTCTGTTCAAATTTGAAATATCTTCCTAAGTCTATATGACTCTATAGAAGTGTTTCCCACAGAGTATCTAGATTCTTGTGCTAGATAGATTAAGATGATCCCACAGGCTTTATACCATTAATAAAACCGTTTGAGAATAATTTGAACTGTTCTGTAAATGTTTTACACTACATAAATGGTTGTTTTTTATGGCAAGATTTACAACAGAAGAAGAAATCAATATTGTTCTACATTATTAGAGGAAAATGAAAGTTCAGTTGACATCGCACAAGACCTAATAATAAGCGAATATATTATTATTGGTTAGGTCATCCTTTATCAACATCATGAGGCAGAAGCGGTTATAAAATCCTATACAAGTTATTCTCAGTAGTTTAACTAATGTACTTAATTATATGAACAAAACGGGTACTTTCTCTGCCGAAACAGCTTCTATTATTAATATTTCATCTCCTCAATTAGTACGAGAGTGGCATAGAAAGTATGAAACAGGAGGAATCAATGCCATAGAATCGAATAAAAAGAGTCATGCGTCCATGAAAAAAGAAAACACCATTAGTTGAAGTATCAATTGAGGCATTACAAGCTGAAAATGAACATTTCCGGTGGAGAACTCCTACATAAGAAAGTTGAATGCCTTAGTTCAAGAACAGTGAAAATCAAAGCGAAAGTAATTATAATCCAAAAACAATAAATCGCTTCATTAACGAAAAGGGCTTTAAAGTCTCGTGCACATGAAGAAATACCGTTCTTATCGTGGAAACGCGGGTAAAACTGCGACAAATCTATAAAATCGTGATTTCAAAGCAGAAAAAATGAATGAGAAATGGAGAACGGATGTGACGGAATTCCTCTTTGGAGAAAAGCGATATTTATCCCTTCTACTCGAGCTGAGCAATGGAGAAATCATTTCCTATACAATCCGAGGATGAAGTCATTCCACTCAGATCAAGGTTGGCATTACCAAATGAAAAAAGAATGAAACACGCTTCCAAAACACAATATCAAGAGCATTGTCAAAAAAGGTAAACTGTTTAGATAATGCGTCATCAAAAGTTTCATTAGCTTATTAAAGTCTGAGCTGCTTTAATTACAAGAGTTTGAAAGTATGAAGCATTTCGAAATGAATTTACAAACATATATTCAGTATTAAAATCAGAAGCTAATGAAGTCAAAGTTAAAAGATCTAAGTCCGGTAGTATACCGAACTCAGGTCCTCAAAGCTGCCTAAAGTATTTTTTCCAGTTTGACCTATCTGGATTTTCTTTTTAAATATTTCTTTTTGAAAATACAAATTTATTAGGCGAGCATGGTTTGATTAAATAGTTCTAACGAGAATTCATATTGTGCGCCTATATCTTCTGCTTTATAAAACAATTGTATAGGTAGATTATTAAGAATGGCTTCCTTATTGAAAGAATTATGTATTAATACTTCAAGTGTGACCAAGGTCTCTTTATCTTTGTAATTAAATAAGGTAATTGACACATCATTAGGTGCTATGGAATCTAATCAATCTAGTGGCTTCTTTAATGATTCTTTTTGATCTAGTGTTAATTCTTGAGTCCACTTTTCATCTTATTGTAAAGAGAGAAGTGATATAGAATCTTCTTGATATTCAAAAACTACTTCAAATTCCATTTGATCAGTTATTTCATCATAGGCTACGAGTAAAAACTCATTTTCAAACTCAAACATCCAAGGACGGGCTCTAAGAGAAGCTAATTCACCATAATGTTCCAAATTAAAATCCTTCTTTGCCAGATCTTTTCCTTCCCTGTCACGAATTTTTAAACGAATATCACCTATTGCTAAATTCATTTTCAATGATTGACGAATGATTGCTGTAATGATTAATCCTTCGTTTGTTTTGTGGAGATTCACTCCGTGGATACTCAATTGATTTGGAATTAACCCTTTTAATTTATTGTGGGCAGATTGAAAAACGTAGCGTTCTTGTTCATTAAGACTCCACAAGTCACTAAATTCTAATGTAGTTTTTAATAATTTTGGTTTAGATACTTTATTTGATTTAAACATTGGAACATCCCTTCAAAAATAATTCTGTAATACCATTGTACCACCATAACAAAAGCAGTACCATCTTCTAATGAGGTATATCCCTTGAAATTTGTGGCTCTAATTTTACTAACTCATATTAATAATCTTTATATTAAAAAGTTACTTTCGTGTAGTAGATTATCCAAATGATACTCTATTATTAAACTATCAACTCATTGTTTCCTTATATATCTACCTAAACCTTACACTATACGTTGCTGATCAGTTTCTAAAGCAGAGAGATTATTCATCCATTTCACTTTTGAAACGATTAAATTTACCACTTACTCCTCACTATTAATACTCCATAAGTTGCAACTAAATTTACATATCAATTATAGAGAATAACAGCCAAGGAATACCCAAAATGTTGTATTAAGGTTGAAAAATTTATAAATACTCTCACCACAAAGAAAAGCTATCTCTAAGATAAACCTAGAGATAGCTCACAGTTAGAATATATAATTAAAATTAATATTTAACAATTTGATTTGTAACGTTAACTTTTAATCCATATTCATTAGTAATACCAGTGATATTATTAACTGTTAATGGACCAGTTAATTTTCCATCTCCACCAGAGATAGATGTTGGAGAACCAAAGTATACGCTAAAACCAGTTGCAGTTTCAACAATAGAAGTATGGTTTACTCCGTCTACATATGTTGCTTTTGTTAAATCACCATCAATTAATGTGATTTGTGCTTTTGATGCAATTTTAACATTATCTTCATCTTCTGATTTAGTAGCATTAAAGTTAACTGTTTTACCAGAAATAGAAGATTCATCACCTACTACTGATGCAGTTGCAGTAGCATTAAATTTACCTGCAACAACTATTAACTCGTCACTTAATCCAGCAAGAGTAACATCATAGTCAGGTGCAACTTCATTTACAACTGCCGCTTGACGCGCTGCGAAAGTAACAGCTGTTGTCGGATCTACATTTACTCCTACTGTCCAAACACCATTTGATTTTACAGTAGTATATGCCACTGGACGTTTTGAAGAAGTATTAGAAGTATTATAAATTGAAACTACTTTACCAGCTTCACCTGTACCCGATAAAGTAACAGTATTACCTTCAACACGGAAAGCTTTAGTATCACCTAAATACTCTTGATCCACTGTGAAATCATATCCAGCAACTTTATCAAGTGCTAATTGAAGAACTGAACCACCATCTTTATTATAAGATCCTACAACAACGTCACCTTTAGATAATTTAGCTTTTAAAGCATCTAAAGTAATAACAGCATTATTAGTATCTTGATATACATTTCCAGTTGCTTTCAAAATAAACTTTTCATTTTTATTATTTACAAAATAGTTGTTAGCTAAGTCAACATACTTAACAGTTCCAGATGCATCGTTAAGTAATGTTGCAACTGGCGGTACTGTATAAAAATTCAAAGAACCTGAAGTTTTTGTTTCAATAGCGGTTCCAGCTGCTCCAGTTAAATATTCAAATTTCACTTTACCTCCAGTTGCAGCAGCTGCAGTTTTCGCTTTAACAGTTACTACTAATTGCCCGTTAACTGGATAATAGATGTCATCAGCAGCAGTTGCAGCTGCTCCATTTACAGTTGCTAACACATAATCAGTGTCATTAGTTAATGTAATTTTTACAGCTCCACTATGAGTTGTACCTTGTGCTGTTTTGAATGAAGATGAAACAGCAAGTGTTTGACCTACTTCTGCATGTAGTGCAGTTGCATCTACACCGATATTTCCAGCGCCAGTTGCAGGTGTTTCAAACGTAACTGTAGAACCATTATAAGTTACAGAATATTTAGTTGAAGCATCTAATGTTGTAGTTGTTAAAGTTACAGTCTTTTTGTCAGAACCAAGTTCAGCTTTAGTTACAACAGCTGCGTTATCTAGAACAAATTCAGAACCTGAAACCGCAACTACTGGTTTAGTTAAAGTAAGTACAATAGTTTTGTTGTCTACATAACTTACCGAAGAAACAGCAAGTGGTAATGAAGTTACTACATCAGAAACTGATTTTTGTAAAGAAGTTTCCCATTTAAGAACGTTAGCATCAAGGATTGCTTGTGCTTCAGCGATCTTTTTAGAAGCGTCTACAGTTTTACCTGCTTTAACGTCAGCAGCTGCTGCTTTTGCAAGCATGTTAACAGTTACTTCGTTTTTAACTGAAGCTACTAATTTTTCGATAGCTGGTTTCACTTCGTTACGGATACCGTCACGAGTTGATTGTCCATAAACGCGGTCTAAAAGAGCCGCTTGTTTACGGTATTCAGCAGTTGCTTTGTGGTATGCTGTTTCTACTTTTTCGATGTCGTCAGATTTAATAGCTGAATCTAAGCCAGCAGTTAATTCTTTAATTTTTACACTTGAAGTGATTGCATCGATGTATGCTTGAGCACGTTTAACTTGTAATTTTGCATCTACAAGTTTAGCATCTGCGCTCAATTTTTCAGAAGCTGAAAGTTTTGCAGTTGCTGCTTCTGCTGCAGCGATTGCTTTTTTCGCAGCATTGTATTGAGCCATTGGTTGAGTTTTGTAATCAGCAGTACCTTCTACTGAGATAGCCCATTTTAATACTGTACCTGCGTTTTGTGCATCTGTTACTAATTGGTTTACATTTGTTGCTGCGTCAGCTTGGTGTGCTGGTGCTGCTGCAACGAATGCTGAAGCTGCTACTGCAGTTGAAGCTGCAATTTTGATAGCTTTTTTCTTCATAAACTTGTGATCTCCCTTCGCTTGTGTGTTGCAATTTTTTTTAGTGTGTAACACCGGTCGCCTGATAGCGTCCAATATCGTCACCCTAACTAATATATGAGTATACAAAACTCATATGCTAAAATCAACCAATATCCTAAAAAGATTACCAGTTTATTTTGAGGATGATGTTATGAAAGCACCAAGGACACCATTACATATTCCATATTACAGTAATTTATCCATTTGCGCTAGCTTTTTTTATGAATAATTCTTACTATTTTTATTTTAATAGATTTTTACTTATCATTTTCCATTTATTTAATAGTAAAAAATTTTTTTATGTTTCTAAAAATTAAATGCGTGCATTTTTAGAATTTTGTGTTATGATGTACAGTATAGAAGGTTACTTATAGATGTGTAACGCCGTAAACTTGTTTGTACATTCATTAGTGTGCAGCCTTCTACTTCCTTCGTTTTATCGCTCAAGAAAAGAAGCATCTGAATATCGGATGCTTCTTTTCTTATTTTATGGGGATTTTAGTAAAGCCAAGGATTGAGAGTATAGAGTTAGCACGCTACGAAGTACTAGCATTTAAAATGGAGCTCGAGATCGTGGCGGTATTTTTCTGTTCTCTGCCTATTTTCACTTTCAGGCTCCTTAACCAATAGTAAGACCAATCATATAGACATGGAACGTGCAGCTGAAATTCATTTTCGGCTGCTTTTTTAATTTGTAGAAATCATCTAATCTCTCGTTTCTCTAAAGTTTACATACTACAAAAATAGAGGCTATCGGTTAGTTCTTTCCTTTTCACGAGAGTGTTTTTAAAAGAGTAGTAAAGTTATAGGAGTTAGGTCATTTATCCTAACCTGTATTTTATTAAACCTTTTTATCCTATTAAGTTTTGATTACTAAATTGGATTTGTTGTAATGATATTGTAATTTTCATCTATCTATCGGTTTCTTCTATTTATATAGAAGTATTTTCAAATTATGTGGTGGTCGCTTGGGTTTATGTGGCATTCGAGGGTGTTTATGTGGCGCTCACTTCTATTTATGTGGTGGTCAAAGGGGTTTATGTGGCACTCACTACGACTTATGTGGTGGTCGATGGTTTTATTTTTCCTATGAGCTGATATTAAAAAGGAAGCCGGTTAGGTTGGCTTCCTTTTATTGTTGAATGTTTTTGAAGGCGTATACTTTTCTTGGGCGGCCGCGGCTTCCGGATTGTTGTTCATTTACTATAGCTATAAGTCCTAGCCTTTCTAATTCGGTGACGATTCTTCTGCCGTTTCGCTCGGTGCTTTTCATCCATGTGGCTACGTCTTGGGATGTGAAAGTCGGCTTATTGTAGTGCTGGGAGAACGATAGTATTTTTACAGCCATTGTCGGTGTGATGGATGCACCGTTAAATAGTTCGTGCCAATCCGCTCCAAAATTATTTGCTTCATAGGTCGTTGCAGATTCGTCTGTGTCGAGAATGATTAGTTCTTTTTCTTCGTTCATCACGACTAATTGTGGAAAATCCGCTTGTCGGGCGTGTTCAAATGCTTGCAACACATGTTTTTCTGCTTCTAACATGGATGCTCCGTATCCGACTCCTAGCCGAATTTCAATTCCGGTTTGGTTTTTGGATAGATGCATGAGTTTTCGTAGTTTTCCTGCTTTCAAATAATCTTCAATTTCTCCGAATGTGGAATAGATGAAAAATAATCCATCCCCTAGCGGACGCAATGAACCTTGAACATCTTCCGCTACACTTAATAGTAAGTCATGTAAATGCAATTCCTTCCTTTTTAAACGGTATGTATATGGAAGGTTTCGAATTGCATCATGTGTTAATATCGCTTCTATCCCTAAGAGTGCTATTTGAGATTGTTTATATTTGGCTGTGTAAATCCGTTCTTCTAATAATTCTATAATCATTCGAATCGAAACATCTGATGGAATTACTCGGTAGACAGGATAGCCTCTTCGGCGAATCTCGTTATACACAGACAATATACATGTAAAAGCTGCTTCTACTTTATTTTTTTCAAGCTGTTCGATATGGAAATCAATTAATTTTTCGGCAGGTAAATATCCTTCATACGGAAAGGTTTCAAAGTGTATATTATTCAGATGATAAAATGACTGACTACGTTTCAGATCCTCTATTGCCAGCGTGTCTATACTCGCCCTGTGAATGATTTCTCCTTTTGAAAAGATTCCTTCTAATAATGCCCCTAAAAATCCAGAGCCATGTAACTGTGCATAGGCAGCTTCATCGGATCGAATCCATCCATTTTGATAGGCATAATAATAAGGGGATTGTCCTGAAAAGTACCATTGGTCTACCTGATTTTTATTGTCCGCTATAATTTTTTCTACTTCTTGGACATGCATATATGGGTATGCAATAAACTCAATATCTTTAAAATCAGCACCCATTTCTAATATTCGTTCAATGGAATCTGCAGGACCAATCACACCAATACAAGCTCTCATTGCCTCTCATCCTTATCATTTAATATTCGTATTATGATGATAACCGATAAGGTGCATAAAAGTCGATACAGCTATAGGAAGTACTTCTTCATTAAAATCAAATAAAGGGTGATGATGGGGTGCTTTAAGTGGAGAAGAGAAAATAAGATATGTCGATTTTGCACCCTTTCTCTTCATCTCATTTATATAAGCGGTTGCATCTTCTGAAGCTCCTAGTACTGCAGTATCTTGGATCGTTTTCACATATATATTATCTGCTAACGCTTTTTTCCCCCATGCTATCCACTCTTCATCGCAGTTTGCGCTTTCTGCAGTTCCAGTTATTTGTACATCGACAGAGGTATTAAAGAGAAGTGCAGATGCTTGTAAAATACGCCTTGCTTCCTCTTCCATATATTTATTCAGTTCAGATGTTGCGCCTCGTGTTTCCAGTTTCATTTCTGCTAGGTCTGCAACTACATTGCGTCCTGCACCCGCTTTTAACGTCCCTACATTTATACGGGTTGCACCAGCAGAGTGTCTCGTAATCCCATTCAAATGAACAGCAGCAGCTGCCGCACTCAGCAAGGCATTTCTTCCTTCCTCCGGTGCCTTTCCAGCATGTACAGATTCCCCTGTGAATACTGCATCCATTTTTGTTGTCGAAAGGAATTGAGTTGTCGTTAACGCAACTGTACCAACAGGCGATTCATCAATTCCGATATGACCACTTAAAAAATAGTCCACATCATCAAGCCACCCTTTATCAACGAAAGCCTCAGCCCCGCGGCCACCTTCCTCTGCGGGTTGAAATATTATGGTAATTTTCCCTTTTAGATTTATTAGTGTTTTATCGATTGCATGAGCAACACCAAGCCCTATAGCTGCATGTCCATCATGTCCACAAGCATGCATGACTCCCTTATTTACTGAAGCAAAATTTTGTTCATAAGGATAATGACCAAGAATACCCTCTTCAATCGGAAGAGCGTCTATATCTACACGGAGGAGTGTATGAGGACCTTTTCTTCCCGTATCAAATACGGCAACCGCTCCAGTTAGTCCACCTTGCATTTTCCCCAGAAGTTCTTCGTCTTGAACGAATGCTTGTTGCAAAGCCTTTGACAGTTCATCTTGTGAAGGAACGCCTTTTCGCACCTTAGGATTCATGGCATCTTGCCCGAAATAGACAGTACAAGAAAGATTGGTCAATTCTTGTTTTATTAGTTCGGTAGTTCGAAATTCCATAAATCCTTCCTCCGGGAACTGGTGGAGCTGTCTTCGCCATTGGCTGAGTTTTTCTTCAAGGCCCTTTACTATGTGATCCATGCGGTTTTATTCTCCTTTCAATTGCTCCAGAGCTTGAAGTGTCACATCTACTAGGAGATTTACTCCGATTAGTAGGGCTCTCTCATCGAAATAGAAATTCGCATCGTGTAAAGGTCTACGTTTTGTAACATCTTCTGCTCCGCAACCTAGCCAATAAAAAGCACCAGGAACCACTTTCAAGAAGCGAGAGAAATCTTCTCCTCCAAGCGATGGGTTCACAGTTGGCGTTGCATCCTCTCCGATTGTTTTTCTAGCTTGAGTGCGAATAAGGCTAGCCCATTCGGGGGTGTTGACCGTTGCATCATATCCATCCTGATAGTCCATTTGAATCTCAACGTTATATGCGATAGCGAAACCTTTCGTTAGTTCTTCTAACCTTTTCTTCACTTTCTCTTTTACTTCTTTTCGGTATGTTCTTACTGTACCTTCCAGCTTAACTTCATCCGCAATTACATTATAGCGATATCCCCCTTGGATTGTTCCAATTGTCACAACTGCTGAATCGAGCGGATCTGTGTTTCTACTTATAATCGTTTGTATAGAGGATATCAGTTCCGTCGCAATAACAATGGCATCTTTTGCTTCATGCGGCATGCTTGCATGTCCACCAGCTCCAACAACAGTTATTCTAATTGTGTCTGACGCACCCATCATTTCATTATCACAAACTCCTATTTGTCCCACTGGAAGAGCTGGCCATACATGTTGTCCAAAAATAACATCCGGTTTATGCTCCGCAAAAATACCGTCGTCTAACATTGGCTGGGCACCTCCTAACGGCGATTGCTCTTCGGCTGGTTGAAATACTAATAAGACTTTTCCAGCAATTTTATCTCTCATACTAGCAATCTGAATACCTGCCCCTAGTAGCATTGCCGTATGTGCATCATGGCCGCAAGCATGCATCACGCCATCTGTTTTGGAACGAAAGGAAATATCCGTTTTTTCAAAAATAGGAAGTGCATCTATATCCGCTCTAAGTGCGACAGTCGCCCCTTCGTGTTTTCCTTCAATAATTCCAAGTACTCCTGTTTTTGCAAAACCTGTCTGAAATGGAATGCCCGCTTCCGCCAAAGCATTTTGGATACATTTCGATGTTTCCCATTCTTCTCCGCTTAACTCCGGATTTTCATGAATACTCCTTCTAAACTCCTTTATGTAATCCAGCTCTTCTTTTTTCATCTAATCCCCTCTTTCATTAAAGGTAAAAAATAATTACGTTTCCTTAAATAAATAAAATATGTACTTTTAAGTGTTGATTTATAACGTTTTTTAATTATTTTTAAAAAATGTATTGCGGAAAAGCACAACTATCAAATACAATAATAAAGAATTCTAAAAATTGTGTCAACCTACAAAGGGGGAGAAGAAATGTCTGAAGTAAAAGAAGAATCACGTAGATCAAAGGGTTTTCTGGGGTCAGTAGAACGTTTAGGAAATAAATTACCCGATCCATTTATGCTGTTTGTGTATCTAGCAATCTTCGTTGTTGTGTTATCTTCCATAGTAAGTCTGTTCGATGTATCTGTGGTACATCCAAAATCAGGCGAAGAATTACCTATTAAAAGTTTAATCTCAGGGGACGGATTAGAATACATATTAACTTCAATGCTTACAAACTTTACCGGTTTCGCACCATTAGGATTAGTCTTATCCATGATGATTGGGATTGGACTTGCAGAAAGAGTTGGTCTACTAGAAGCAACGATTAAACGAACAATTATGAAAGCACCAAAGAAATTAATTTCTTTCTCCGTCGTATTCGTTGGTATCATGGGGAATATCGCTTCGGATGCCGCTTTCGTTATTATCCCTCCTCTTGCCGCTATGGTTTTTTATACAATCGGACGCCACCCACTTGCAGGTCTAGCAGCTGGTTTCGCAGGAGTAGGAGCAGGGTTTACCGCAAACTTAATCATCAACGGGACAGACGGGCTTCTTGCAGGTATTTCAACGGAAGCGATTAAAACATTCGATCCAAATCTCGTTGTCACACCAGTAGATAACTATTACTTTATGGCAACTTCCGTATTTATTTTAGCAATCGTCGGAGCATTTATAACCGACCGCATCGTCGAGCCGCGTCTCGGAAAGTTTACATTGAAACTAAATAAAAAAATGGCAGAGCCAAGCGAACACGAAGGTCGAGCTCTTCGCAATTCTATTATCGCCGGCGGGATTTACATCGCTATCATCGCCATTGGATTATTTTTACCGAACTCCGCTTTACGTAATGAAGAAGGCGGAATTATTCCATCTCCATTCTTAAATGGAATTATTCCAATTATTCTTTTCTTTTTTATAGTTGTCGGCATTACATTTGGTAAAACAACCGGAAAGATTAAGACTACTCGTGATATTCCAAAGTTCATGTCTGATGCAATGAAAGATATGTCTAGTTATATCGTGTTAATCTTTGCCGCTTCCCAATTTATCAGTTATTTTAATTGGTCCAACTTAGGGGTATGGGTTGCTGTTAGTGGTGCCAATTTCCTAGAAGGTATCGGGTTAACCGGAATACCTGTCGTTCTCGGCTATATCATCTTTACAGCCTTATTAAATCTAATTATTTTCAGCGGTTCCGCAAAATGGGCTCTAGAAGCACCAATTTTCATACCAATGTTCGCATTCCTAGGGTATAACCCAGGTTTCATACAAGTTGCATACCGCATTGCCGATTCATCAACAAACATCATTACCCCGATGAATCCATATTTGGTCGTTATCCTTTCCTTCATGAAGGAATATGATCCAAAAGCAGGATTGGGTACATTAATGGCATTAATGATTCCTTATAGTATGAGTTTCTTAGCTATATGGATTGTCCAGTTGTTAGTATTTATCTTTTTCGGTATTCCATTTGGGCCTGGCGTTGGTGTTTACTTGGAGTAGATAGAATATGTGACCTCAGAATCGATTGGTTCTGAGGTTTTTTGTTTGGAAGTGTGGTGGTTAGGGTTGGTTATGTGGTGCTCACCGTGAGTTATGTGGTACTCGGGTTAGGTTATGTGGTAATCGATTGGATTATGTGGCAATCGGGTTGGGTTATGTGGCAATCCGGTTGGGTTATGTGGTAATCGCTTGGTATATGTGGAATCGGGTTAGGTTATGTGGTAATCGATTGGATTATGTGGCAATCAGGTTGGTTATGTGGTAATCGATTGGTATATGTGGCACTCACTAGGAATTATGCGGCACTCGTGGTGGGTTATGTGGTGACCGACATGGTTTATGTGGCATTCATATGCTTTAGAAAAGAGGAAGCCAATTTGTAGATTGGCTTCCTCTGCTATTTTTTTGAAGTTGGTTTGTTTATTTTTGTGTAGTTGGTTTGTTTATTTTTGTGTAGTTGGTGGATTTTTTATGTCCGTTTTTTTCTAGGTTCATCTTTTGTAAGTTGTTGTATATTGTGTATCTTGAATTTATTTGCAGATAGTGCATACAGTCTTTTATTGAAATGTTTGGTTTGATCAGTAAAAATAGGTCTTCAATATTTCTTGGAATTGGGTTGGTGTCGATACTTTTGCATGTATTACATATCCAAGTTCGAAGAGATATCCTTTGAAGTGTTGCATTACAATGTTTGCAAAGGACACCCTTTTTCAAGTTTTTTGGATTTATTTTCAATGTTTCACACAGTGGTTTTGGAGTGAAGTTTTTATTTATACTCATTAGTTTGTTTGATAGGTGGAAGAATTGATGGTCGTTTAGGACTAGTCGTAATTTGTTTAACCTTTGGATGAATAAAGGAAATTGTTTGACGAAAAAGATATTTCGATTTTGGGGGGCATTTTCGATTATCGTGTTTTGGGATGGAAACACGAGGGCTTGGTGAATAGGAAGTTCCAGATTTAATTTTGAAAGAATTTTACTGATTCCATCGCAATTTCGGTCTAGTTGGGTTAGAGGGCAATCAAAAGGCTTTTCTTCTTGATTGTCAACGATTCGCAATAGTTTGTTTGGGTATTCTTTAAATTGAAGGGTGCCCGTTATGTTTTTGATTTCCGTTATTAGGATATAGGATTTAGTAAGAATCAGGGTGTCAATTTGGATGTATCTTTTGGCATGTAGGCGGAAGTGTAGGTCTGGGATGATGAGTACTTGTTGCGGGAATTGTACTTCTTCAATAAATCGATCAGTGCGCATTTCCCCGTAGTAGCCAGCACTTATTTGGTCTAGTTTTTCAAGGATAGATGAATATTTTTCGTGATGTTGTGATAAGCGTGCTTTTAGTCGGGTTAATGCGTAATAGTTGTCGGGTACTGGTCTGATGATTTCTATGGTAGTTGCTCCTTTCTATAGGTATGGATATAAGGTATCAAAGAGTTAGATGGAAAGCAATAGCTGTATTTGGTTTGATGCGGGATATGTGATGGTGGTTATGTGTGGTCAGCTTGGTTATGTGGTACTCGCCATCAGTTATGTGGTATTCACTAGTGGTTATGTGGTACTCGCCATCAGTTATGTGGTATTCGACTAGTGGTTTTGTGGTGCTCGCCATCAGTTATGTAGTATTCGCTAGTGTTATGTGGTGCTCACCATCAGTTATGTGGTATTCACCACTGGTTATGTGCTACAGACCATTGGTTATGTGGCAGTTATGGTGTTTGATTGGAACCCAAAAAGAAAAAACCACTAGATTGCTCTAGTGGTTTAAAACTTTGGATAGGAAGTCTTGGGCGCGTTGTGTGTCAGGGTTTGTGAAGAATTTGTCTGGTGCTGCGCGTTCGACTATTTTTCCTTCTGCCATGAATACGATTTCGTCGCAGATTTCTTTGGCGAAGCCCATTTCATGTGTTACTACGACCATGGTCATACCGTCTTTTGCTAGTTTGCGGATGGCATCAAGCACTTCGGTTACCATTTCTGGGTCGAGTGCGGATGTTGGTTCGTCAAATAGCATAACGGTTGGATCCATTGCAAGTGCACGTGCGATTGCTACACGTTGTTGTTGTCCACCGGAAAGTCGGCTAGGGTAAGCATCGAACTTGTCACCTAGTCCAAGGGATGCGAGAAGTTCTTTCCCTCTTTTTTCAGCTGCTTCTTTGCTTAGCCCTTTTACTTTCATTGGTGCCATTGTTACGTTTTCTAGTGCCGTTAAGAACGGAAATAGGTTGAAACTTTGGAATACGAAGCCGATGTTCGTGCGGGCTACGTTGATGTCCGTTTTTTTATTGTGTATGGAGATACCATCGACGATGATCTCTCCGTTATCGATTGGCTCTAGTGCATTGATTGTACGGATGAGCGTGGATTTCCCAGCTCCACTTGGTCCAATTAATGCAACGACATTCGATTTTGGTACTTCGAGCGAAACGTCGGTTAGGACGTGGTGGGCACCGAAGCTTTTATTGACATTTTTAATAGATATCATTTAGGTACACCCTCCTTGCCGTTATGCTTCGCTTTTCAGTAATCGTTTTTCGAAGAATCGAATGATTAACGATAAGCTGAATGTCATGATGAAATAAATTAATGCAACAAATGTCCATACTTCTATAGAAGCGAACGATGTTGCCACTAAATTTTTGGCGTTTAGCGTTAAGTCTGTTGCGGCTATTATAGATACGAGTGATGAATCTTTTATAAGCATAATAAATTGTGATGCAAGCGGCGGTAATACTCGTCTAAATGCTTGCGGCAAAATAATATGTGTCATTGCCTTTGTATGAGACATTCCAAGCGATCGCGCTGCTTCCATCTGTCCTTTTGGTACTGCTTGAATCCCTGTACGGACAATTTCTGCGATAAAGGCACCGGCAAATATCGCGAGCCCCACGATGGAGCCCCAATATGAACCTAACCTGAAAACTTGACCCATTACATAGAATATCCACATTAAGAGAACGAGCAGTGGTACCCCGCGAATTATTTCTACATACGTGGATGAAATAAATAAAATAATTTTGTTTTTCGATATACGTCCGAGTCCAAAGAGAATCCCAATCGGAATCGCAAAAAGGATTGCAATTACTGAGATTTCCAGGGTTTTAAGCGCTCCATCAATGAAGACGTCCATGTTTCTCGGTATGACACTCCAGTCATAGTTGTACATAGCTGATTCCCCCTAGAGTGTATTATTCTTCTATAACTTCTTTTAACCAGTCGGAAGTTTCGAACCATTTTGCGCGTGATGCAAGTTCTCCGGGGCTTCCAAGGTAGCTGTTTAGGAATGAATTCACCCATTGAATTGTATCGAAGTCATTTTTTTGAAGCGCAATCCCTAGGTTTTCAGTAGAAATTAAATCTTCAATCTCTCTAACTGAATCGCCATTTTTCAGTTTCCAAACTGCAATTGCAGGCTCATCGTATACTACCCCGTCTGCTTCCCCTTGTGCCATTGCAGCTGCTGCCGATGGGAATTCTTCAAAGTCTAAAATTTGTGCGTTTTTGAATACATCTTTCGCAAGTAATGCACCAGTCGTTCCGATACCTACTGCGATTTTTTTGCCTTTAACATCAAGGTCTTGCCATGTTTTTGTCGTAGTATCTTTTCCAGGTACCATTACAGCTTGACCTGTTTGAAAGTATGGATCTGAGAAGCTCACAGCTAATGCGCGGTCTCCACGAATCGTCATTCCAGCAAAAATCATGTCTACTTCCCCTGTTCTAAGTGCAGGAACTAAACCATCAAATGTGAATTGTTTAAATTCTACTTTAATGTCTTTTCCTAAAGCTGCCGCTAATGCATTCGCCGTGTCAACGTCATATCCTACGAAATCGCCTTTAGGATCTTTCATATCAAATGGGAAATATCCTGAAGACATCCCGATAACTAATTTCTTATTTTTTAATACTTTTTGTAATGTCGAATTTTCTGTTGATACACCACCAGAATCATTGCTACATCCAGCGATGACTAGAAAGGAAATCATTAAAAGTGCTGCTAACCATTTTTTCATTTTCATGTACACTTACCCCCATTTTTATATTCTTCAGTTCCCCTATTGAACTACTGAATTATTAAAAGTATAAGTTATTATTATTCACGTGTCTACATAAAAAATTATTGTACTTAATATTTTTATTATTAGTTCTATTTAATTAAATTTAGAATTAAATGGTAGACATTACTGATATATGATTATATTATTATCGAGTAAGCAAAAATTTACATGTTTAATTATTCTGCTAATTGCATTTTTATTCAAAAGGGGTGTTTGTTTGGAATTTCCTAAAGAAGAAGTTGGCAAGCGGATAAGATATTTACGTAGGATGCAAAGTTTAACATCAGATGAACTTGCAAAACTTACCGGAGTCAGTCAAAGTATGATTTCTCAAATAGAGCGTGGCCAGGTGTCCCCATCACTAGAAACACTTTGGAAGTTAAGCCACAGTTTAAAAGTTCCCGTGTTTTCATTTTTCGAAACTGAAGAGACAAATGCCGTAACGATTTGTCGGTCCGGTGAGGAAAAGTTAATCAAGCGCGTTCGGCCAAATGTTAGTTATCAATTATTGTCTCCGAGTACCGGGAAGCAGATGAGCTTTTTTAAGATGGTCGTCGAGCCCGGCGAGAAATTGGAAACTCCTTTTATGTATCACGCTGGCGAAGAGTGCGGCATTATGCTAAGTGGTAGCATGCGTATTGAGGTCGAGGGTGAGATGCATATGATTTATGAGGGAGATAGTATTTACTTTGACAGCTCGCTGCCGCACCGGTTTATGAATACTGGTAAGGTGGAAGCTGTGGCGATTTGGGCGATGACGCATAGTTTTTAGGGGTTGGTTGTGAGGTGTCCGCTCGGGTTGACTGGTTGTGCTCTTGGATCGGAGTGGAGTGCTCTCGGATGATGGGGTCGCTCTCGTATCTATATGGAATGCTCTCGGATCGGCGTGGAGTGCTCTCGGATGATGGGGTCGCTCTCGTATCTAGATGGAATGCTCTCGGATTGGTCGGGATTGCTCTCGTATTCGAGTGAAATGCTCTCGGATCGGAGGGTTGCTCTCGGATTAGTTGGAATTGCTCTCGTATCCGAGTGAAATGCTCTAGGATCGGAGGGTTGCTCTCGGATTAGTTGGAATTGCTCTCGGATCGGAGGGTTGCGCTCTCGGATGATGTGGTTGCTCTCGTATCTAGGTGGAATGCTCTCGGATTGCTTGGGAGTGCTCTCGTATCCGAGTGAAACGCTCTCGGATTGGCGGGTTGCTCTCGGATTAGTTGGAATTGCTCTCGTATCCGAGTGAAATGCTCTCGGATCGGAGGGTTGCGCTCTCGGATGATGTGGTTGCTCTCGTATCTAGGTGGAATGCTCTCGGATTGCTTGGGAGTGCTCTCGTATCCGAGTGAAACGCTCTCGGATCGGAGGGTTGCTCTTGGATTAGTTGGAATTGCTCTCGTATTCGAGTGACGCTCTCGGACTGGAGGGTTGCTCTCGGATTAGTTGGGTTTGCTCTCGTATCCGAGTGAAATGCTCTCGGATCGGAGGGTTGCTCTCGGATTAGTTGGGTTTGCTCTCGTATTCGAGTGAAACACTCTCGGATCGGAGGGTTGCTCTCGGATTAGTTGTGTTTGCTCTCGTATTCGAGTGAAATGCTCTCGGATCGGAGTGAAGTGCTCGCGGATTTAAGCAGAGAGCTCTCGGTTTGGGCTAGAACTGATTAGAAATTGTATAGAATAAAACAGCCCTTCGATTGTGGTCGAAGGGTTTTATTGTGGAAAGATCATTTGATATTTTGTGTTGTGCGATTGACCGATTTTTGGCAGATTTGCTTTTTTGAGAATTCTTGTTGCTTCATGATTGTTATTTAGATGTAGGAATTCACGACAGTCTTTGTTTGAAATTGTTTTATTGGCTATGAGAAAGTATTCTTTGATTGTTTTTTCGTGTGCATCCAAGCTTGTAGTTTGGCATATCGGGCAGAGCCATCGTCTTTTTATTTTTTTCATTCCTATATAAGCGCATTTTTCACATGATACACCTGTTATGAGGTCCTTTGGATTAATAGAATAATAAATACTGAGTGGAAAAGGTCGGTAATCTCTATTTTTTAGAAGAATGGCTTCTTTAATTCGCTCAAGTTGTGCCTCCTCGATAGGGGAGTTTTGTGTTTTTATTGTTCGTATATATGGGAGTAGTTCGTTTTTCAAGAGTATTGTTGTTTGATTGGAAGAGTTTTTTATGTGGGTATTTGCAAAAGCAAATACGATTGCTCCTAGAACAGGAATTTTTATATTTGATTGCTTGAAGAATTTGCTTAGCTGGTAGATGTATTCCTGTAGTTGGGGTTCAGGGCTCGGACATGGGATGACTTCGCCAGTGCTCAGTGTTTGAATCATTTGACATGGATTGGATTTAATTTCAACTGTGTCTCTAAAGTTTTTTACTTCTAGGATTAGTGCATAGAACGGTGTGATTATTAGGATGTCTAGCTGAAACAATCTTTCGACTTGTAAAGAGAGGTTGTGATAGATCTGAAATTTGTATGGAAGCATTAGTTTTTCCAGTTCACGCATAACTACTTCTTCCCCTAAATCTCCTGCATTTTTTTTCTTCACTTCGATTTGGATATGCCTATATTTGGCATGATTCTGTGGTAACCTATTTTCCAGGTATTTTAATGCTTCCGTTTGTAGATTTGGTTTAAATGGTTTTGCTATCAATTTTTATCACCTCATCTATAGGTTAGCATATCAAGTCAGCGGAATCCTAATCACCAAAAATGATTTTTGGTTACATTCTGAGTATATAAATGAAGTTGTTGTTTATTACGGACAATTTTGTACTTGATGTTTTACTTGGGATAGAGTTAATCTGCTAGCGGAGTTGTAGGTGAATTGTTGGATATTGTTGATATTTTTTTTATTTTTTATGAGTTTTAAATGGCCCTTTGATTGACTCAAGGGGCCTTTAATTTGTTAAGATAACCAGCCGTGTAATGCTCCAAGCAGTGTAAAGATAACAACGTGATCACATATTGCGATAAACGTTGATTTCTTGGAGATCAAGCCGAATAACATATTTTTTATATATACCATTTTTATAGTAACTCCTAGTATGAATCCAATGAGTGCACCTTGAAGAAGTGTGTCTGCTCCAGCTGCGTTGATGAGGATTGCTACAAAAAAAGAACTGATGAATGCAATGATGACGGAATAAATATACTTTAACGGGCCTTTCGTTTGTTGCCCTTTTTTATTTGATAATAAAATCGAGTAATAGATTGTGCCGTAGATCATATATAAGAATCCACCAATAATTATTGCTACGTAATTTAAGTTATTCCAGTCGATTGTCATGTAAATCCTCCTAAATTATGAATCTTTCATTGCTTCCGTGCGAACTAATTCGACGAAGTCATCAACTACTTTATCATTCCTCTTTTTTGAACCTAGTTTAATAAATGTTTTTCCCATAAGATTTAGTCCTTCATTCTGGCCAGTATAAATAAATTTCGTGGATTTATCATCAAGTTGGATTAAGGTGAATGCTGTTTGAATTTTAAACGCTTTAGCTAATGTGAACTCAACTTTTTTATGTTTCTTTTGTTCAGTATTTTCATATTCGGTATCTGTCACGATATACGTTTCGGTTCTTTTCCCTTCTTTATAGGTTTGCTCATATGTTGAACCGACAACACCTTCTTTTATTTCTATCGGTTTATGTTCGATTACGTTTGGCATGATTCGTTGAATTTGATCGAGTTCAAAGAGGTTCCATACTTTGTTAATCGGTGCGTGAATGATGATTTCTTTGTTCCAAGTCAGCAAGCTCTTTCCCCATTTCGTTGATAAGTAGAATGCGATGTGAAGTGAATTTTTCTAAAGTGTACCATAATTGGATGTGAATGCAACGGGATATTTTAGACTTAATAGGTAGTTTGTTGCATAGTAGAATTACATATTTTGGATGAATTATTACAGGTGCCTGGCACCAGTAATAAAAGGACCTGCCATAATGGCGGGTCCTTGGTTTTGAATAGCGGTTCGCTGAGCGCTTTAATTCAATTGGGTTTCTTCTATATAATGTTACGGGTGCCTGGCACCGGAAACATTAGGTAATATAGTTGTAATAATGTTGATGGCTTGGTCGATTTCTTTGTTTGTGACTGTTAATGGTGGCAAGAGTCGGATGACGTTTGGTCCTGCCGCTACTAGTAGTAGGCCGGCTTGCTCTGCTTTAGTTATGTATGGTGCGACTTCGTCTGGACAGACGATGCCGAGCAACAAGCCAGATCCGACGATTGGATATGCTGGTAATGTTTCTTTTAGTTTAGCCATTAAGTAACTTGATTTTTCATTGACTGCGGATAGAAATTCGGTAGTGAATACATTGTCCAGTACAGTTTGTGAGACGGCGACTGCCAATGGATTTCCTCCGAATGTTGCGCCATGTGTACCTGGGCCAAATGTGTCGTGCAATTCACATGTGCCAAGCATTGCTCCAATCGGAAAGCCTCCACCTAGTCCTTTTGCGAGCGTCATGATGTCAGGTCGCAGGACGGTTTGCTCGTATGCGTATCGGGTTCCAGTGCGGCCGATGCCTGTTTGGACTTCGTCAACGATTAGGAGGATTCCTTTTAATTTGCATATATCCGCAATGGCTTGTGCGAATTCTGGAGTTATTTGGTTGACGCCACCTTCTCCTTGGATGACCTCGAGCATGATTGCTGCTACACTCTCGTCGATTACTGCCTCAAGTTGCTCGATATTATTGAATGGAACCTTCCGGAAGGTATCGAGTAGTGGACCGAAACCTTGGCGCACTTTTTCTTGTCCTGTTGCGGACATTGCGCCAAATGTTCTTCCGTGAAAAGACTTCTCGAAAGTGATGATAACGTGCTTGCCAGTGTGTTTGCGCGCTAGTTTGATTGCTGCTTCATTCGCTTCTGCTCCACTATTACAGAAAAATGCGTGTGCATAATGCGTGTCTTTTATTAGTGATGACGCAAACTGCTCTTGTTCCGGGCTTTCGAATAAATTCGATGTGTGCCATAGTTTTTCGCTTTGTCGTTGGATTGCTTCGACAATTGCAGGATGTGCATGACCAAGGCTGAGTACGGCTATTCCACTTGTGAAATCAAGATATCTTTTTCCGGAGTCATCTGTGACAATTGTGCCCTTTCCTTCTACTAAATGAACCGGACGACGAGTGTAATTTGGGAATAAAGAGCTCACACAGATACCTCCTGTTGTAAAATAGTCGTTCCTTCTAGTTGCTCACCAACAATTTGAACTGATGGAATGCCTGCTACTAAGCAATCTAGCGCTGCATTTACTTTTGGTATCATACCTCCGTAGATTTCTCCTGAGAAGACCCAGTCGTCTATTTTGGTAGGAGTTACGACTAGTTGCACTTCCCCACCGATTCGGATACCAGGTGTATCTGTTACTAGCATTAGACTTTCGGCTTTTATTGCTAAAGTAATTTTGCTTGCTACAGTGTCGGCGTTAATGTTGAGTGGCGTACCTTCTTCAGTGCAGCCGATACTCGAGATGACTGGCGTAATGCCATTTGCCAAAAGCATTTCAAGTATAGAAATATTTACGGTTTTTATTTCCCCAACGAAGCCGTATGTTTCTTTATTTAATAAAGTACATGGTAATAAATTGCCGTCGCTCCCATTTAGTCCGATTGCTACAATGCCGCTTTTATTCAGATGGTGAACAAGAGTGGGATTCACTTGACCGACAAGTGTCGACTGGACGATTCCAACTGCTTTTTCTGAAGTGACACGCATGCCGTTTACTGTGGTCGAAGTTATGTTGTTTTTGGCTAGTTCTTTATTTATTGCTGGTCCTCCGCCGTGGACAATGATGAGTTCAGTGCCAGCAGCTTGAAGTTTCTTTAAATTAGTAAAGAGGTTTTCATTCAGACGTTCGAGCATGCTTCCTCCGAGCTTGATGACGGTACGTTTAGGAGCGATATGTTGCGTTGATTTGGACGTAGTCATATGTCAAATCGCACCCCCATGCAGTTCCTTGACCGTTACCTTGATGAATATCAACAAAGATTTTAATTTCTGGTTGTTTCAAATAAATTATCAAGTCTTCCTCTGAGAAAGAGACTGGTTCCCCATTTTCTACAACTTTTGTGGAACCGATAAGAATGGTGATTGCGTATGGGTTAAGGGTTGCTCCGCTATAACCAACCGCTGCGATGATTCTGCCCCAGTTTGCGTCATTTCCAAACATAGCAGTTTTCACAAGTGGTGAGCCGACCACTGTTTTCGCGATTTTACGAGCTTCCGTGTCTGAAATTGCTCCTTTTACCTCGACTTCAATCAGTTTTGTTGCACCTTCCCCATCTTTTGCTATCATTTTCGCTAAGTCTTGTGATACAGCGTGTAGAGTTTGAATAAAATTTTCCCAGTCTGGGTGATCAGGAGTTAGTGATTTATTTTCAGCCAAGCCATTTGCCATAACGATTACCATATCGTTGGTGGATGTGTCTCCATCAACTGTGATTGCGTTAAATGTTACATCAGTAATGGATTTTAGGGCAGTTTGCAAATGGTTTGATTCGATGTTGGCATCTGTTGTTATAAACCCAAGCATCGTTGCCATGTTTGGTTCGATCATTCCAGAGCCTTTCGCAGTTCCTGCAATGATGACTTCTTTTCCGTCTATTATCGTTTGATAGGAAGTATTTTTTGTTACTGTATCTGTCGTCATAATAGCTTGAGAGAATCCAATGGCGCCTTCAAGTTCATCGATAGGCTCTAATTGCTGGATACCTTTTTTCAGTGGCTCCATTTTCATGATTTCTCCTATGACACCAGTTGAAGCAACGCCGACTAGATTGCGTTCGATTCCTAGTTTTTCCGCGGTTAGTTTTTGCATTGTGTAGGCATCTGTCATCCCTTGTTTTCCGGTGCATGCATTGGCATTTCCAGAATTGATGATGATTGCTTGCATTTTTCCGGTCTGGTACACGACGTCTTTTGTGACTAGAAGTGGCGCAGCTTTGATGGCATTTGTTGTGAAAACACCTGCAACGCTTGCTGGCACTTCACTGACTAGTAGTGCTAAGTCCTTTTTCTTATGTTTTAGACCACAGTGAATACCGGTTGCTTTGAAACCTTTTGGTGATGCGATGTTTTTATATGAAATTCGTTTCATTGTCATAGTGGTTATCGGCATGTTTTATTCCTCCTAGATTTATATAAATAAAGGGACGAGCGTGAGACCTGTTGTTTGATTTAGATTGAATTGGACGTTCATGTTCTGAATTGCTTGGCCAGCTGCGCCTTTGACTAAATTGTCAATGACAGAGACAATGGTCGCGCGGTTTGTGCGCGGATCTACTTTGACATGAATGTCGCAGAAGTTTGATCCGTATACTTGGTTTGTTCCGAATTTGTCGGTTTGTTTGATAATCCTTACAAATGGTTGATTTGCGTATGTTTCTTGTAGCGCATCTGTTAGATCTTTTTCTGTTATGCCTTCGTTAACTGGGGCATAGCTCGTTGTGAGAATCCCTCTTGTCATCGGCACAAGATGTGTCGTGAACGTAATCGGTGTTGATTGGTTTGCAAAGGTTTCGATTGCTTGCTCGATTTCCGGTATATGTTGGTGTTGATGTAATTTGTAAATGGCTGTATTTTCATTCGTTTCGCAGAAATGCGTCATTTGTGTTGGTTTGTTTCCTGAGCCTGAGATTCCGCTTTTTGCATCGATAATGAGTTCTGTTACGTCGATTAAGTTTTCTTTGATGAGCGGGAGTAGTGAGAGTAAGGCTGCAGTTGGATAACACCCAGGGTTTGCAATTATGTCTGCCTTTTTGATCGCTTCTGCGTTCCATTCTGTTAAACCGTAGACGCTTTTGTCGATTACTTGTGCGGGAGCTGATGTTTTTTTGTACCAAAGTTCATATTGAGCTGGGTCTTTGAGACGGAAATCTCCTGACAAATCGATGAGCTTCGGGCCGATTCCTATTAAAGATGGGAGCAACTCGCTTGAAATTCCAGAAGGTGTACTTGTGAAAATCACATCGTTATCTGCAAGTTTTTCTTGATCAATTTTAAGAAGTGGCACGTCATGGATATTCAGTAAATGTGTATATTTATTCGAAAAGATGTTTCCTACATCGGAAGAAGTGAATAGATCAATATTTTTGACTTCAGGATGGTTATGCAGCAATCTAATTAGTTCCAGACCTCCATAACCTGTTGCACCGATAATTCCAACTTTCATCCCATTCACCTCTTCGTTAAGTTAGAGATTATTATATAATTGCATATTTATAAAGTCAACTGTATTTTTATTTATTTTTGTTTTTTATTTAATTGAAAAGAAGTTCCGAACAAATGCCTCCAGCGCTTTTGTTACAGAATTATTACTGGTGCCAGGCACCAGTAATAATTCTGTAACAAAAAAAGAGCGAACTTTTGAGGGTTGCTCTTTGATGGTTGGTGTTATTTTATTTAGTCATCTTCGCCTTGGTTGTCCTGATCTTGATGTTTTTCTTCCTTCTCTTTTTCTTTGTGTTTCTCTTTTTGTTTCTCTTTTTGTTGCTCTTCTTGTTTCTTTTGTTCTTTCTTTTGTTCTTTCTTTTGTTCTTTCTTTTGTTCTTTTTCTGCTTTTTCTCTCTCTTTCTCTCTTTCTTTTTCCTTTTCTTTCTCTGCTTTTTCTTTATCTTTTATAAGATTTTCTTGTTGTTTTTCTTGTTCTTTTGTTTGTTTCTCTTTTTGTTTTTCTAATTGTTCTTTCATTTTTGCTTGTTCTTTTAATTGTTGTTCTTTTGTTTTTTCATTGGATTCATTTTTATTTTCTTTCTTTTCTTTGGATGGTGTGTATTTATCCTTGTTATTTTCTTTTGGATTATTATTATTTTTATTTGAATCTTTTATATAGGTGTCGAGTTTTTTTCTTTCGGTATTTATTTGATGTTCTTTATGTTTGAGCTTTTGAATAGAGGTGTTTTGTTTGTTGGCTTCGTTTCGTTCTTCCACGGTACTTTCTTTTATTAGGAGAACTTTTTCCTTATGCTCATTATTAATTTCTTCTACTGCATTTTCAATCATTTCTCTCATATCGACTGAATGTTTTTTATTTTCGTATACAGTCGTTATCGCTAGTTGTTTGGAAACTGGGCTCATTTGCTTTATCGCTTTTTCAAGCACGAAGTCAAATGGATGTCCTTCCCAATCATCTAACTCAATTGGAGTTTCAGTTAATGAACGTAGGGTCACTACTAGACCGTTTTTATTTACCCCTAACTCTACTGCGCTTCTTCCGTTTAGTTGAACAAAGGCCAAAGCTTTTTCTGGATTAGGTATGAATGATACGACGACAAATATGAAAAGGATTGCTGCTACAAGAACTGGTCCTAATATGGAGGGTTTTAACCACTTTCTACGTTGGGTGGTAGCCTCAAATAAGTGAAAGTGCGCTTCTTCTCCTATTTCGGGATTCGTTCCTATAGGAGTTCCGCGGAGAAATTCGCCTTCTTTCGTAATGAAAACGCTATATTTATTTTTCTTTTCGCAAACAATGCCTTTATATACGCGCATCATACGATTTCCCCTTTGACATATTCTTTTATATAAACGAAGTCACTTTTTAATAATAGGACAACGGCAATTATATATTTTCTTTGCCGTTCAAGTGTTTTTCGAGATACCTCGACGATTTCTTCGATTTCTTTCAATGGTAGTCGTTTATTATTTATTAAGTAATCATAGAATTCTTCTGTTTCTGCTATAATCTGTGCAGTTTGAAATGCTGTTCTTCTAGCATCCGCATGTTTTGGTGCTGCTTTTGTTAGCTCTTCAAAAGATAAACCAAACTTCCGCATTAAATGGGTGTAGCGGATTATCTCTTCTCTTCTGGCTTCTGCTTGTTGTTCTATGGTATAAGTATGAATTGCTTGCTCGTCGAATAATTGTTGATGCTCAGTTGAAGCATCTTCTTTCAACGTATGTATGAGTAAAACCTTTTCTTTTCGTGCGGATTCTTTTCGAATATAGTCAATGATGCGTCTCTTTATTATTAAATGTGCATAGGTTTGCAAGGAAGCTGTTTCTTTTGGATTAAAGCTCATTATAGCTTCGTGAAATCCGTTCATGGCCACACTAAATTCCTCATCATGTTGATCAATGGGTCTTTTACAAACAAATGAAGCAGTTTTTTTCATAAATGGGGTAAAGGCAAAAAGGAGGTCATTTAAAACCTCCTGATTACCAGCTTTTGCCTTTTGAGCAAGTTCTGTCGTTATTTGTTTTTGTTTTGTTTTTTGTTTTGTGTTTTGTTTTGTTTTGAGAATTCCTTGAATAATGGACAAAAGCATACATACCCTCCCGTTTTCATTTTTTCCTTAGCCTTTAATTGTACCTGGCTAAATTAAGAATGAAAAGCGGTTATATTTTACACATGATTAATTTTTGTCATTATTGTTTTTGTGCTTATTCTTTTCGTGATGTTTGTGCTGGTGCTTTTCAGATTTGTGTAATTCTTTTTCCTTTTCTTTCTGTTCTTTCCGTAGTTCTTGTTCCGCTTTACGTAATTTTTTCTCTGTTTCTTTTTGTTCTTTATGCACTTCTTTTTTTACTTCATGCTGTTTTTTAATAGCTTCTTTTTTTAATTCTTCCAGTTTTTTCGCTTGTTCTTTGGCTTCATCATTCTTGTATTCTTTTGCCGCTTCGTACTTTGCAATTAGATTCTGGATTTTAAGCTTGATCTCTTCTTTTGTTTTTGGATTTTGTACATTTTCATATGCTTTGTATAAGCCCTTTAAATTGTCGTATGGGTAATCTGCTGGAATCTTAGGTAGCCCATTTTCTTGTAGATTGTTTGTTTGATTGGTCGTCTTCGCTTCTACAGTTGTCTTAGAAGGAGTAACTGGTTTCTGAGAAACTGTTGTAACTACTGGACTGGTTGCAGGTTTTTGACTCAATTTACTTAAATCAACCGTATCAAATAACTGATTATTTGCGAACGCATATCCGGCACTTGTTACAGTTAAAGTAGTAACAAGTAATGCTGCTCCTGTTTTCTTCCACTTCATCAAATCACCTCGAATTAGATTTTGCCCTCAATTTTTCCGGACACTATATTATTCGTTTTGTTGGGTGGAGTTTATGGGGGTCGTGGGAAAAGTTTTTAAAAAAGTTATGAATGGGTTGTAGGATGAGTGTTTGTAGGGGGGGTCTTTTTGTCGTTGTTCTTGTTTGCAAGAGGGTTGCACTTGGCTGGGGGGTGGGTGCTCTCGTTCGGGGTGGGAATGCTCTCGCTCATGAGGTGGGTGCTCTCGTTTGAGGTGGGAAAGCTCTCGTTCGCGAGGTGATTGCTCTCGTTCAGAGGCGGTTGCTCTCGTTGGCAGAGGGATTGCTCTCGTTGACAAGGGATTCCTCTCGTTCATAATGCGATTCCTCTCGTTCGGGAGGTGATTACTCTCGTTCAAGCGGATTGCTCTCGTTGGCAGAGGGATTGCTCTCGTTCAGAGGCGGTTGCTCTCGTTCAGAGGCGGTTGCTCTCGTTGACAAGGGATTACTCTCGTTCATAATGCGATTCCTCTCGTTCAGAAGGTGATTGCTCTCGTTCAAGCGGATTCCTCTCGTTAGCGGAGGGATTGCTCTCGTTGGCAGAGGGATTCCTCTCGTTCACAATGAATGTTACCGGTGCCAGGCACCGGTAACATTTCTGTAATATAGGCAATCGATTATTGTGCGTAGTCACCTGTGTAGTTGACAAGCGAGCATTCTATTACTCCGTTTATGTCATCGATGGTTTTCATGAATGCAGTATTGTCGTCTCTTAAGTTTATTTCGACGGTTTGTTCGATGTAATTATTTCTTATTGATTTCGATTTCAGTTTTGCCTCTAGTTTTCTTAGTTGAACTCTTAGATCATATGTTGCTTCATCTGTATGTCGAATGATCAGTAGGTAAGCTTGATGTTTTGTTTTCTTTTTTGAAAGCCATGCTAAGGTTGCGCCAATTACTAAAGAACCGATTAATGCTAATGGATATATTTTAGCACCTGTTGCAATCCCAACTGCAATTGCCCAAAACATGTAAACTATATCAAGGGGATCTTTTACAGCTGTTCTAAATCGGACAATACTGAGTGCACCTACCATTCCTAGTGATAGGATGATATTTGTACTAATTGTCATAATGATAAGGGTTGTGATCATGGTCATCAATACAAAGGACACATTATAATTATAGCTATAGACAACTCCGCGAAAGTATCTTTTATAAATCCAATAGATGAACATCCCGATTGCGAAGGAACAACTCAATCCTAAAAATATATCTAGATAAGACACACTTCGAAATACTTCAAGGTGGAGCACACTTTTTTTGATGATATCCTGGAAACCAACTGTTTTATCCATTATTTCTCTCCTAACTAAAAAGTAAGAGCTATTGTTTAAAGTACTTAATGTTTAGTTCTCTACAGATGATGTACTTCGAAATAGCGGAACGCACTATTTTTTCTGGTTGGACAATTTGGCGAATACTATCCGGCAGAAATTGGTCGAATTTTACTTCCAATATTGTTTGTTCTGGAAGTAGCATTTCTTCATATATCAAATTTGCGTTAAACAAATCAATTCCGTTTACTCCAGCGGCTAATCGTTTATCAAACGTTATACGAACATTTCCATGCTCGTAAATGTACGCTTCCCTAATATAATCCACTATTACTTTTGGGAGAAAACCTCTGTATTTTAATGCTGCATAAAAATCGACCAATAGAGGGTGAGTCTTATTTGCCATCACATCTGCGTCTCCATCTAATATGGCTCTATATTCTAGATAAGTAAGAGGGGCTGATTCTTTGCAAATAAAATCTCCATATTTACTTTTTCTCTCTAAACTAATTACTTGATCACTTCCGTTATAAATACGGATTCGATATTTTTCTCTTTGAAAAACTCCATTATTTTTATCATACAGAGAATGATGTTGGATACCATCAAAATACAAACTACGTATGCCATATCCATCTGCATTAATCGAATTTTTATCTAGCGTAAGGAAGGATGAAATTTTTTGACGCAGCGCAAGATAGTCAAATACATTCACATAGTATTTCATTTCATGTCTGAATTTTTTCTCATGAAAATTCATCTTACTCCACCTCAAAATCTTTAATTCCAAAAGTGAATGTTCCTTCTTCATCCATATACATCTCATATGAGGTTTGTTTATTTCCATTTATGTCTTCTACAGTGACTTTCCAGAAATACTTCCCTTGTGGAGGTTTTTTCATTGTGAATTCATTTTCACGTATATCTTTTTTCTCTACCAAAATATCTGTAAATAAAGGATCACGAGCCACCGTCACAGTGTAAAAGAGGTCATCCTCTTGAAGGTCATATGAAATTTGCCAAGAAAACAAAAGTTCTGTTTCATTTTCATTGACATCGTCCATATAAAAAGGCTTTGGCTTCTCAAGGTCTTCATAAAATCTTTGCTTCGCTCTTTTAGGCGTATCCTTTATCTGTTGTAATTCGCTTTCAAACGAAGTATTCAAACTAGGTAAATATTTTATATCAGGTTCTCTAAAGAGAAAAGGTTTCACGACATCCGCGTATTTATTTAACTGATGTTCTACGGTTTCTGCATTAATAACTCGAGAGAGTTCTTCCACTTTATCAATCAGTTGTTGAACATTTTTTTTATTGCGGAAATATCGATTATGCAAAATACTTCCCCAGTAGTTACTTATTCCAGCTTGATAAGGTCTTATTGAAAGTTCTTCCCTTTGAAGCTCCCAACCCCCGTCATAGTCCCATGGTAGAATAAACCATTTTTCCGAGTTTAGCGGAGAGTACAAATAGAAATTGCTAGCGTCCGTATCCATGTTGTCCATTAATATATTCAAGGCGGTCCAAGTCAAAAAATTGTCTAAGTCAAAATGTTTTTCCATCACTTCTTCAATTGGAATATCCATATTATTTACGTCATCCAACATTGCTATTAATTTGTCGTGTTCTTCTCTTCCTTTTATCTCCAAAATAGTTTCAAATTTCTCTTTATCGTAAGTTGGATTTGTTTGAGATTTTATTTGATCTGGATAACGATCATATTCAAAAAAGGTAACTTTGTACAGATTTCCACTAGGATCTAACCAGTGATTTTTTAAAAACATTTCGTTAGGTTGTTCTACTTGTGTATATAACCCGTAATCTTCGTAAGTTGTTTTACTTCCAGCTGTCAGGTCTTTTACATATAAGTGCACAAATTGAGTGCGCAGGCTTGTTAAATTAGGTATTTTTTCCATCAAATCAAAACTTAATTTATTTCTAATTCTACTTAAATCACCGATATGTTTATTTAAATTAATGACTCGTTGATTTTGCCATAAGCCTGCATTATCAAATAATTTTATTTTGTATGATTTCTGAGGAGCATTGCGGGAAGTGTTTCCCCTTAAACTAATTTTGGCGTTTGCATCCAAATCACCGTATCCAAACATTCCTTCTTTTGGACCAGTTCCATCTTCTGTACCTTCCGAAAAAATGATGTCTAGTTTTTCATTGCTATACCGATCCATTATTCGATTTAATCCGTACCAATCTACTTTATCTTTAGACGCATTTGGTAAAATGGTGATATACAGTGACTTTATAGAATCATCCTCGTCTTTTTCGTACAGTCTTTTATCTTCTACTAATTTATCATTACTAGTAGAATTCTCCACCACAATTTTAGGTTCTATATGATCGATAACTTCCTGTTCTTCTTTGTTTATACAGCCAGATAGAATGATGCTAGAAGTCAAAACTATTGCCATTGTTGTAAAAGATTTAGAAAAAGGGAGTTTTATTTTTTTCAGTTTTCTTTCCTTACTTAATGGTTGAGAACAAAACGTATAATAATCAATATTAGAAAGAATATACAACATTCTTGCAATCGTTATTAGAAGTATAGCGAATGAAGCAATGAACATTCCTAAACCATTTATCTCTAGCTTCATCGTTATAAAAGACAAAACTCCATTTAAACCAAAAAACAATGAACTAATCATTAAAACACCTTTTCGGTCATCAAAATACATGAGCCCATGAATTAATACAAACGTAATAATAAAGAAAAAATAACCTAGACATAATAGAATAAATAAATCCATTTGCTCCATCGAAAATCCGATCTTCGGTAAATAATTTATCCCTATTGCAATCGATAATGCAGTAAATAGAAGCTGTACTTCTACTAAGAAACTGATGCGTTCTAACAATACACTTTGCATTTTTTGCTTTGCAATATTCATGCTTTTATATGTACCACCATCTAATACATTCTTATAATAAATTAGAAATCGTTCGTAAAAATCCGTTTCTACTATTACGACAAAAATAACTAGTGAAGGTACAACAGAAATATATGCATAAAATACTGGTAAATCGTAGAAAGGCATCAGTCGGAATCTCTCCGATACTAATAATCTATCGTTTGAGAAGAACCAATAGACAAAGTTATGAACATACACAGTTGCGTATATAAATAGGCCACTAAAAAAGACAGATGGATATTTTCGAAAGTAGTGTACAAAAGAAAAGTAATTCCTCTCTGTATTTCGAGGAAATACCTGTTCAAAATGGTACATCGACATAGCCACAATAATAGCAAAACCTATATCCATACCTATTAAAGCGATTGTCGTTTGGTTAAACGTAGTTAAATTAAATAACAGATAACTGACAAAAATAGAAGCCATTACTCCAATAGAAAAGCCTCGGACAATCCTTTTATAATCTTTCAGTGCGGATAAATAAACACTTTGAATCCAAATAATTACAAGTTCTATAAAAAACAAATAAGCGGCGATTTTGTAGCCTAAATTTTCTTCCACTCCATATAGGAAAAGTCCGGTAATAATACCTCCAATCGGAAGAACAATAATTAAAGCACCGTAAAAAGAAGTGATAATTTCTTTATATTTTTTTTGGTAAATCATGTCCGCAATGAATCTTGTTAATATCATTGAAAGTCCAGAAGTCAAAATGATAGAAAAAATGAAACAGTATGTCATAGTTGATATGAATAATTCATTATCTAAAAATCGACTTCCATTTGATAACATCATTTTTTGTTGAATAAACACTAAAAATATACATAAAACCAATGGACCAATCGTAGTCATGGAAGAATACGCATAAGCTTTAATATTTTGAACAATACCCTCTTCTCTATATAATTTTCGAAGTTCAAAACCTATACCTGCCATACTCTTTTACCCTCCTAACAATTGATACAATTTCCGATAACTTGCGATAAATTCACTACGTTTATAATCATTTTTCACTCGGTTATATCCATTTTCGCCCATTTTTCTCCTTAATTCTTTGTCTTTACATAACTGAATTACGTACTTTGCTATTTCTTCATAATGCATGACTGGAGCAATAAACCCTGCTATTCCGTATTCATCTTCCGGTTTACCATTGATTAATTCTTTGCAACCACCGACATTTGTAGACACAAAAGGCTTTGAACTTGCAAGTCCTTCTAAAATTGCAAGAGGCTGTCCTTCACTAATACTTGTTAACATTAGAATGTCCATTTGACCTAAATAATCTTTTACCTGTACCATTCCTGTAAAGGTAATATGTTGAACACCTAAACCTTCTATTAACTGCAGACATTCTTTATAGTAAATATCATCTTCTTCAGTTGGCCCTATAATATACAACTCTACATTTAGTACTTCTTTTTCTACTAACTCAAAACTTTGGATCATGGTTTTAATGTCTTTAATTGGGACAACTCGGACAATGGCTCCTATTCTGATAATGCCATCATCCGGAGACTTCAAAAGATTGTTATAATTAAAAACATCTACCCCGTTTGGAATAATAATAATTTTTTCTTCTGCACACCCTAATTCCACTTCTATTTCTTTGTTTCTATTAAACAAAGTAATCACTTGATCGGCAGCTTCATAGATGGAATTCGACAGAGTGTAAAAATAGTTAATCCATAAATCTTTAAAATATCCTTTGACCCAATCTGCCTTAATAATTTCTTCTTCTCTTTCACGAGAATAAATACCATGTTCCGTTAGTAAAAGAGGCTTGTTGTGTAAATGCTTAGCAAGCGTTCCTACTACTCCTGCATATCCTGTAGAAACGGAATGATATACATCTGCTTTTGGAACATCATGACGAATGGTTAAAAACAGTGGTAATATCATGGAATTAACTGTCCAGAATAATTCCGTAAAAGGAACTTGACTATATTCGTTTTTCCCTAGATACTCCACAAGATCAAAGTAATCTTTGCTAGACAAAAACTCACCAACATTTTCAAATTTTTCACTTCTGATTAAATCAAATAATTCGTTCCAATTTACATCATTACTTCCACTTACAAGCGATACGAGATTATCTCTTTCTTTTGAAGTAAGATCGTATCTCTTTCCCCACCGTTTCTCTTCAAACAAATATTCATCTAGAAACATTTCTTTCACTTCAATTAAATTGGAAGGTAGCTCATAACGAAATATTCCTTTTTGTTTTGTCTCAGCTCCAATTGCATACACTATGAATTCATGTTCTTGCATCTCTGTAATAAGACTATGAATCCAGCTTGATACGCCCCCTGTGACATATGGATAGGACCCTTCCGCTATCAAGCAAATTCTCATTTTATGCCCCCTCGAAATCTATTTTGAATCTAGATTGGTTTGCTGTTACAAGGTAAGTATTTTCATCGATTTTCTTAACAGAACAATTGAGGAGTCTTCCAATTTTTCTTTCTGTACGCAAAATATAAAAAGTTTCCGATTTGTAATTGGTTATAGCCCCTTCCATACCATCTCCATCGGTTTTCCAACTCACTTGTGACTGAAGGTTTGTTGCCATATCTAGAGCAGCTTCTGTAGCAGTCATCGCACGTACCCATGGATATGTCGTTTGCACGCGAGACATATATTTATTGAATAAAGTATAATTTTGTTCCCAGCTCATATTATTACTTCGGTCCTCACTTATTACATCATCAGGATGGACAAAATGAGAAAAAACCCCTAATCCTGTCATAGTATTTGCTTCCGCCCACCGATTGTACTCTATTTCAAAATAACCAGAAGTGATTCGAGGCATTTCAATAATCCCATCTTTAGCTATTTCGAATTCTTGTACATAAGCTACGGCATTTTCATCCTCCCCATATAGTGAGGAGATGACAGTTAAGTCTGGCCATATCTTTTTCATCGCTTCTCTACCTTCTTTCGATAGAACATTGGAAGGCGGCACATATGAGGTAACTTTGTATCCTGGAAATGCGCTCTTCGTATAAGAAAGTAACTCCTCTATCGATTCGGACATGTCTTCCTCGTTTTTCCACTCTCGATAACCAAATTGGGTAGATATTTCTTGGTCAAGAACAAATGATTGGTGATTGTAGCCATGGAAGCCTAACTCTCCACCACTTTTAATAAGCTCACGACCATATGAAATTAGATAATGACTATCTTTATCTTCAGGATTACTAAAAGAAGGCTCTATTCGATTGTTGTATGATTCAATAATTGCTCCAGTATAATTCATGTCAAAGTTCTTCGAAGTTTTCAGCATATTTGGCCACCATATTTCTTGAAAAAAAGATGGCGTATCAAGCTTATAATTCTCATAAATGATTGGAATAGTTCCTTTTACGATTGGTGCCGGGAAATCGTCGATAAAAAATACTTTGAAATTAAAAATGGGATATATAAAATTTGGTTCCAATAAACTTAATGCCCCTGCAAAAAAACCACGATTTATCTTTTCTTCTAGCATCGTTCCGTTAAAAGTCATAAATGCACCTTTTCCGTATTCTTTTTTCCATAATAAAGGTGTGTTATCTGCATCCTCAGCTAGTAACTCTACACCTTCATCCAGGGCGACGCTTACTGCAGTATTGTGGATAAATTCATCATCTATAAGAAGTTCTTTTTCACCAATCAACACATTCTTAACCAAATGAATTCCTTTCGCATCCGTCAATTTGCCAAAAGAGGAAATGCCAAATTTTCGATATAATATTTGGTAATTTGTATCTATGTCTAACGCAATAGTAAAAAAGATATATCCGCCTTTAGAAACATATTGTTCAATTTCCTCAAAACTTCCAATATTCTTTATACTATCTGTAGCTAGAATAATTACATTACACTTCTCAAAATCAACCTTTTTCACATTAACATTTACTTCTGTTGATCTTTTCTTCATATATTGAAGGGTTTGAACCGCATTGTCTTTTACTTCATTACTAAATTCATCCAAAGCATTGTACAAAACACAGTAGTTGCTTCCACTCATTTTTATATCGTTCTCATGCGAAATGTCTGCTAATAATTCATCTCTTTGTTCGATTAAGTTTTTGTTATGCTGAAATTTCAATACGAATTGTGAACGTGAAAACTGCAGCAATATACCGAAGAGTAATACAAAAAGGATAATAATATAAATTTCTTTAGAGAAATTATTCTTTAATTTCATAATTAGATCCTCCCGACCAATACCTAACAATAGTTAGTGCTCGATTGGAAAATGTAATGGTCGATTTTTTTAATTCATCCAGTATACTTTGCATTTTTATAGTCGATTTTGTTGTGTAATATAACTTCAATAAATTAATATAAGAATTTTCCGAATCTGGATATTGTCTTAAATATTCTAAGCATGTAGCTTCTGCATCGAGATATTCTTTTAATTCTATTTCTGTATTTATTTTTTCTCCAAAAGTTTCCTCAACTCCCTCACCGTTTCGAATGAGTTGATTCAAAACTTGAATATATATATATTTATATTTTCTTAGTGTTTGATTGTCCAAAAAACCGCTTCTCATATATTCCTTTAATACCTGGGCATAAGCTTGAGACAAGTGAGTATCACTTTTATTTTGATCGAATTTAACAGAGAGTTGTTGTAATGATATAGATAATTTCCTCTTTATTTCCATCACCGCAGTTACCGCATAGTGAGAGGTTTCTGTGTCTTCATTTAGAACTGCTGTTTTAATAACTTCCATGTATTGCATTGTGTCTTCTTTTAATACATCAATCATTACTTTTCTTCGTGTTGATAAATCGCTCACTACTAGAGCATCTTCAATCGGAACAATGTTAAGCTCTTTTTCTTTTTCTACCTTTTCTTGCATTGTTAATAGCTCTAAAAGAATATCCTCGTCTTGTGTGTTTATATAAGCCTCAAATAAATCTCCTCTATTAGCAATAAACTTTTTGAGCCATATAACAGGCATGAACCATCCAAATATAGGTAAAAAGGTTACGATCGTCATTTTTAACAACCATTCTTTTAAATTCCTGTCTGAGAGGAATAAAAGTAAAATTGCAGATAAAATAATATACAGTATATAAATGTATATCATTTTATAAATCTCCTTCTATTAACTGGAATCTAATCCCTCGTTTCTCAAATCTAGATAAAACAACTTTCCCATTTTTTAAGTTTGTATTGGACAATAGCACATGGATATTGTTGTTTTTACTTTGACCTTTATAGTCCATTTCTCGAATAAGAATCTTAATCTCTTTTGAGAACTCTGTATATGATTTTCCATCCATAAATACTTCTAAAAGTAAGAAAGGAGTATTATACTTTTCTTTTCTTTCCCTCTTATAAGATAAAATTTCCTCAAATACACTATTATTCAAAATATGAGTGTTAGGAATATATCGATTGTTTTCAGTTGCTTCAATATAACTGAATGCTCTTACTAAAGCTGACTCTACTAATTCTGCAGTCACTTTAAAAAGGTTTTCATGATATAGTGAAAAACTATCAAAATCGAGCCCATTTATCGTAATAATTGCTGAAATTTTTTCATTATAATAAATTGGTGCTGCCATCAATGGGGCATTTGAATGTAGTTGTTTGTTAACAAATACTTTTCCGGTTTTTAATATATTTTGAACATAATCAACTTCATCTACTTTTAAAGATTCCATTCTTGGTATTTCTGAATCACTTGCATGAACTATCAGTTTTAAAAACGAATTATCTTTATTGAAAGCATAAATGGAAACATCTTTTACATTCATGATTGTTTGTACAACTTTTACTGTATTAGTAAACACTTTTTCAGGTTCTAAAGCCTCTAATTCTTTTAGTATAGAATGGATTTTCCCATAACTATCTCCGCTGTTTAGTAAACGCAGTTGTAGCTCTTTTTTTACTTCTCTAACTTCCTTTAATACTCCATTCAAAAAGGTATACTGGTTATCTAGCTCTTCCATTTTTATCTTTTGTTCATTTAGCATATTATTTTTTCGTTGCGTAGAATAACCTACTACCAATCCTACAAATAGAAAGAGGGCAATGTGGAAAAAGAAAGAAGTATCGTATAATAAGGAAACAATTTCTCTACCCTCCATTAGTTTTTCTACTAAAAGTAAACCAACAGATAATCCTACCGCTATAATGGATTGTCTGCTTCCGTAAATAACTCCTATAACAACGATGTAAAAAATTTCAACATCAACTGAAGTTAAAAAACTCACCTGGTTAGTTAATATAAGCCAAGTAATAAATAAAAATGCTATTACATTTTCAAGATAAGGTTGGATATTTTTATAGATTGTAGGAGTCTTCTTCGTAGATGTAATATTCGTTTTAGTCTTTTCTTTCACTGCTTGCTTCTCCAACGCCCACTTATACGTATGCTCTAGTCCTGTTTCCATATCGTATATCGGACTCCAATCTAATTCGTCCTTCACTTTTTGATTACTTAATACTGATTTGTTAATATCACCATCTCTAGCAAGGAAGGTCTTTGTCTCGAATTCTCCATGGATATTTTTCATCATGGATAACAGATTATTAATACTGTTTTCTTTATTTGTAGATAAATTAAAGATTCCCTCAATGTTAGAGTTTGAAGTTCTAAAAATAGCATCCGCTACATCTTCTACGTATATGAAATCTCGTGTTTGCTCTCCGTCACCATAGAGTTCAATTGGTTTGTTGTTAATAATATTATTGAGAAAGATGGAAATTACACCACCTTCTCCTTCATTATTTTGTCTCGGGCCATATACATTCGAAAAACGAAAACAAACACTATTAAAATCATGTATTTCCTTCCATTTTCGGCAGTATTCCTCCCCCATCCATTTACTTATTCCATAGGGTGAGATAGGTTTGCACCCTTCCCCCTCTTTCAATGGGAGATGATCATTTAACCCGTAAACCGCTGCGGAGGAAGCAAATATAAACTTTTTTGCCTGATACTTATGAGAAAGGGTTAGGATATTAACAAGGCCAACAACATTTGTTTCTAAATCTTCTCTAGGATTTATGATTGATTTTGCAACACTAACTTGCGCTGCTAAATGAACAACTACATCAAATCGATAAGACTTGAAAATTTCTTCGCATTTTGGATCATCCACTGATAGCTCATAATTTTTATGTTTAATCGAAACATTTTCTTTTTTCCCAGTAGAAATATCATCGATAATAAAAACTTCATATCCTTCTTTGTAATACTTATCCGCTACATGAGAACCAATAAAACCGTAACCACCAGTAATTAATACTCTCATCCGATTTTCCTTTCTATTTCATTCACTTTTTTGATCATCGAACAAACTCTTTATTTTGGTTATCATTTTTTGGATTATAGAAGGCTCTTTTGTAAATGAATAAATACGATTGTTTATAAATAAATTGCTATTTTCTTTTAAATCATTTATTTGAATTACATCATTGTTACTGTAAATGATGTTATTTATAAATAGATTTTCTGTTGTATTTGATTGAAGGGTTATTTCTCCATAACCTTCCTCTAATTGATCATTAAAGATAAGAATATTACTTGTTATTAGATTTTTATAGGCTCCTCCATTTGTATCGCTTGCTCCACCGCTAATTACTCCCGCACCATTGTTGTTGAAAATAGTATTATTCTTTACAGTGATATAACTTGTTTGTTTACCATAATTTTCGCTTGCCAACTCAATTCCAAAGTCATTGTTATAGATTAAATTCCTTTCAATTGTTATCTTTGTTGAACCATCCGCGTATATACCTGCTGCTGCATGGCTGCCTTCATAAGCTGAATTTTTTCCCGAGCTATTATTGTAAACTTCATTATTTGATATTGTTCCGTTCCTAACTTGATCCCGACATTTAGATTCACAGGCACCGTAAAACCCAGCTACGTCAATTCCAATATTATTGTTATGATGGATTTTGTTATGTGAAATAGTAAATCCATCAATATTTCCACTAAGTGTAAGTGCTTCACTGTTACCTAGTATTAAATGATGTATTTCATTCTTTTCAATCGTGATATCACTTATTTGTTGTGAAGAATTACCATAAAAAAGAATGCCGTGTGCGTTTCCTTTTTTAGTGCCATTTTTTATATGATGGACATTGTTATTTAATAATTGAATATGGTTTCCGCCTTCACTTACTAGTATCCCAGCAGGATACTTATCAGAATCGTTTGTACTTAGATTTCTTACTTCGAATCCATCAATCTTTATGTAACTTACATTTTCTAAATAAAATAATGCAATATCACCTTTTGTTAACGCCAGCTTATTTCCATCTATAATTGGATTTTCGCCTGGAAACGATTGAAAGGAAATATATCCCTCTTCTTTAGATCCGGAATTAGTAATACGTACAAATTCTGAATAAATGCCGTTCCGGACATACACGGATTCTCCCGGTTTTAGTGTATCAGCAGCTTTTTGAATAGTTTTCCAGGGAGCCGATAAACTTCCATCATTTAAATCATTGCCATCTACCGATACGTAATAAATGCTTTTTTCCATACTCATCGCATTAGTATGCAGTGAAAATACTAAGAATGCATAAATGCTAATTAGCGCAATTGTTATGCAATATTTTTTATTCCAATTGGATGATAAGTTTCCTTTTGCAATCAATTTATCACCCCTTTCATCGTTCGTTCCATCAATCCATTATTTTCTTCTATGACTTGAAATTGCTTTTTCCGTTGGAGTCGCCGCCTTCCCCTACAATTCAAGTAAATGTTTCAAAATCCATAATTTCATCTAACATAGTCATACTTTTAACAAAAGAGCAGGAGCACTTATTTTTCTGCGTGCTTACGCAGGTGCAAGGTCTTTTCTGCGACGTGCTTGCACAGGAGCAATGGTTTTTCTGCGACGTGCTTGCGCAGGTCCAATGGTTTTTCTGCGACGTGCTTGCGCAGGTGCATTGGTTTTTCTGCGACGTGCTTGCGCAGGAGCAAGGGTTTTTCTGCGACGTGCTTGCGCAGGAGCAAGGGTTTTTCTGCGACGTGCTTGCGCAGGTGCAAGGGTTTTTCTGCGACGTGCTTGCGCAGGTGCAATGGTTTTTCTGCGACGAGCTTGCGCAAGAGCAATGGTTTTTCTGCGACGAGCTTGCGCAGGAGCAATGGTTTTGTGCTGCGACGAGCTTGCGCAGGAGCAATGGTTTTGTGCTGCGACGAGCTTGCGCAGGAGCAATGGTTTTGTGCTGCGACGAGCTTGCGCAGGTGCAATGGTTTTGTGCTGCGACGAGCTTGCGCAGGTGCAATGTTCTGGTGTTTAATTCGAGGGAATACGGGCTAGTGTTTAGAAGGATACTAAATTGGGAAGTATATTTACCCATAACATAGAAAAACGAATGTAAAATTCAGCTTTTGAATTTTGCATTCGTTTATCTTACTATTCATCTATTGTTTTTATAACCTTAAGATGAAATATGCTTTTTTCGTTTATTCCATATATCTTCGGCAGCTCCGGAACCTAATAGGACGCCGGCTATTATTAAGAAAAGGCCGAGGATATGTCGAATGTTTAGTATTTCTCCTAGGAAGATAGCAGTAAGAATAAGAGAAAATAATGGATTTAGGTTCATAAATATAGCCGATTTAGTTGGGCCAGCTTTCCCAACTGCATAATTATAAATAAGATGCCCAATGGCTGTCGAAATAATGGCAGATGCTAAAAATAAGTACCAGAAAAATGGCGTTGTTTCAGAAAAAGCAGTTATACCTCCTGGCTCTTGCACTAAGCTTATGACCATTAGAACAACGGAGCCCACTAGCATCATATACGCCGTAAGCAATCTTGGATCAAGCGTTTTCGCAGCTTTGCTTACAACCATATAACTAAGCACTTGAGCAATAATTGCGAGAAAGACGAAGAAGTCACCAATGTTTGCCCCATTAGATTCACCGCCACCAACTAATATAGAAACACTCACTCCAGCAAGTCCTAGCACAAGTCCCATCCACTGAACTCGCGACGGAAAGTATTTTAAAATAATTGCCCCGGAAATCGCTGTCAACATCGGACCAGTTCCTAATATTAGCCCTCCATGTGTCCCACTTGTGATGGAAAGTCCTATATTTAGAAAATAATGATGGAGCACTACATTTGTAAGTGCCCCGATTAAGACATATTTCCATTCCCGTTTTGTAGGCATTCGAAGTAGTTTCATTTGCCACAAAATAGCAAGAACTACCAGTCCTGCAGTAAGTACTCGAAACGCTGTTAACGTAACAGGAGGAACTACAGTTACCAAATACTTGAGTATCGGTAGGTTTGCTCCCCAGGCGAACATGACGAAGACGAGCATTATGTAAATTTTCCATTGTTTCATCTGAGGACCTCCTTATTAAAATATATATTTCGTTTTTTTGATTAATAAACTGAATACTACATATACCACTAATGATAATATTACTGGTACCACTACAGTATGCACTCCGAATAGATTGCCATTTGCTTGATTATAAAAATGCAGTGCAATATATGAGATAATTCCCGTGAGCATCGATGGTATCGCTCCGTATTTATTGCCATAAGACCAGTAGAGCCCTAAAACAACTGGCCAAATAAAAGCAGCTTCAAGTCCACCGAAAGCAAAAAGATTTAAGAAAATAAGTAAGTCAGGAGGATTCAATGCAAATAAAAATACTATCGTCCCTAAAAGTGTTGTCACTCCAAAACTTAAATTTTTCACCTTTTTCTCGCTTGCTTCGGTATTAAAATAATTAATATAAACGTCCTTTACAATAGAAGAACTAACTAATATAAGAAGTGAATCGACCGTCGACATTATTGCCGCAAGTGGCGCTGCCAAGACAATCCCCGCAAGCCATGCAGGTAGCACCTTGAGGGCAACAAGCGGAATTACTGTATCTGCCACTTCCACACCAGGTAAAATCGGGCGAGCGAAAATTCCGATTAGATGCATATTCAGCATAATAAAACCAGTGACAATTGTTCCGATCACTAGTGCACGGTGCATCGATCGGGTGTTTTTATAGGACATGGCACGCACCGCCATTTGCGGTAGCCCAACAACACCAACTCCTACGAGTATCCAAAAGGATGACACATACGCAGCGGATAAATTTCCTTCATTGCCGTATGGCGTCACAAGATTTGGATTTTCCGCAAGTAGATCTTGCATAATATTCGGCACGCCGCCGCCAGCGATGATAACTGCGATTAATAGGATGAGCGTACCAACGACCATAACTCCTCCTTGCACAGCGTCTGTCACAGCTACTGCGCGGAAGCCACCGATTACAACATACACAAGTACTGATACAGCAAAAATAAATAAAGCGGTTGTATATTTCATACCAGTCAACGACTCTATTAAACGACCACCACCAACCCATTGTGCCGTCATTGCGGAAAATAAAAAGATAATCATACTTACTGCTGCTAGCAACACAACTACCGTACTGTTATATCGTACTTTAAGGAAATCAATTAACGTGATAGCATTATATTTCCTGGCTAAAATCGCAAACTTTTTCCCTAAAATAAGCAATACAAAATAACCAGTCACGACTTGTGTCATGGCAAGTAAAACCCATCCAAAGCCCATTGTATATGCAGTTCCCGGTCCACCTAAAAAGCTCGATGCACTACCATAAGTAGCAACCATCGTCATAGCAAGAACAAAACCACCTAGCTCCCGCCCACCTAAGAAATACTCTTGGAGAAATCCCCCTGTCGAAGACTCCAACTTCTTACTAGACCAATAACCGATGAAAAAAATAATGGCAAGAAAAATAATGAGAGGAATAATAACACCAATATTCACAGTTCATCCTCCTCTTCTTCAAACGAAACATCTTTTAAGAAATATTTCGCTAGAATCATTACCGTAATTGCTACAAGAATAAATCCAACAATACAACTATAAAAAAACCAATCCGGAAAGCCAAGAATATATGTATATTCCTCAACGGGTCTCGAGCCAAGTCCATAAGCAAAACCAAACCACCACAAAAAATGGACAACCGCAAGCACTACTCCAATCAGCGCCTCCCGATGAGCAATTTTAAATCTAGGATCCAACTCCATCCACTCCTACCTTTTATAAATGCTTCACTTTAGTATAACTAAGTTAAATTAGTATGTTAATAGAAGTTTGGTGAATATGGAATAAATCCAAAATACCTCTATCATGTGACTCCTTAAGTAGATGCTATAAGTTCCTTAGAAGTACAAATTGTGGCTACATAGGCACATATTTGTAATCATAACTACCTTAATATCTCGAGAGCACCTAAGTGGGCGACATCAGCACATAAACCTCAGCCATAAGCACATATCCGGGAGGCATAACTACCTTAATATCTCCAAGCATCTAAGTGGGCTCCATAAGCACCTAAACCTCAGCCATAAGCGCAGATCCGGGAGGCATAAGCACCTTAATATCTCAAGAGCACCTAAGTGGGCTCCATAAGCACCTAAACCATAGCCATAAGCGCATATCCGGGAGGCATAAGCACCTTAATATCTCAAGAGCACCTAAGTGGGCGCCATAAGCACCTAAATGCGAGGCATAAGCACCTTAAATATCTAGAGAGCACCTAAGGATTTGAAGGAGTGGGCACCAGTAGCAGATATTTGTACTTTACAATCTATTGAAAAACAGCTTTTGCACAAGTGCAAAAGCTGTATATTGGTTATTTATAGGTTAGGTATTTTAGATAGTTTTTCCATCCTACTGATTTAATGCTGCTCCATGTTGGGAGTTCCAAAGGGAATGGTAGGAAAGCGCCCGATGCTTCTACTTTGGGTTCCGCATTTAGTGCAATCATTCCATTTTTTAATCCTTCAGATAGGATGGCAGTTTGTTCTAAGTCGAACGGTACATTTACAGGTGTGCGTACGATGAGGCCATCACTTGTTAATGTATATACCTCGGCATTTTGTTTGGTTCTATTTAGAAGCCAAGTAGAGTTTAATCGGACTGCATTTTCAGCTTCATTCGTAATGATGATAGAGTTTATGTTGGCGGCGTATGGCAATGTTTCTAGCTGATCATTTAATTGAATTCGTACTTCGTATAAAGGATCTTTGGCTTTATTGTCAAATTGTTCGTACGCTTTTAGCCAAGTGGATGGGTTTGCGGGAACTTCTGATTTTGCAGAAATTGCCCCTTCCACTATCCCATCCTGATGCGGAGTATAATTTAACACTTTTTGTCCCTCATCTAGGTCATGCCATTCTGTTTCATTTGCGAATGTGAGGACTGATTTTTCATTCGAATAAATCGTAATGAAATATTGGTCTCCTCTCTCTTCAATGCTTGCTACGTTTCCATCAACCGGGCTTAGTAAAGAGAGATCACCTGTTTCTTGGCTAAGCTGTGTGCTGACAATTTGTAGTTTCCGATCAACTTCGGCGATTTTTTGCTCGGTTTGAGCAATGGCTTGTGCGAAGTTGCCATCCGGTGAGATATTGACGTCTACTTGTACATTGATGTTATCATTGGCTGTGTTTCCAGTTCCAACTCCGTTTCCATTGGTCGTTGAGCTGGACCCTGCTCGATCTGACTGAAGTGAGCCCAGAGTTTGTTGCAATTGCGCTTGTTCTTGCGTGTATGCTTGTTGTTCGGATTCCCAAAGAGAACGTTGCTTGTCGGCTGTCTCTGTTTTTAATTTGGCTAACTCTGCTCCTTGTTGGACCGTGTCTCCCGGAGTAACAAGGAAATCAGCCACTTCTGTTGCTTTGATTGTCGAAGTGGTTTCGTTTGTAGGAACTATAACTGCTTCTTTTTCAAGCTCTTTTTGGTAAGTATTTTCATGTACTCGGTCGTACTCATTTACATAATAGCTTCGGGAAATTTGGCTTTTATTTGAAAATAAAAGAATGGCATTTGTAGCGATGAATGTTGACACGACAATTGCAATACCAATTGTAAAACCTTTATTCATGCTGGTTTCCCCCCTTCAAACCAAGTTTCCAATGGGAGTACGCTAATTCCTGCCGTGATTAATGCAAGACCAATATGGATTGCCAATAAAATTATGAATAGATTACGAGCTGACATTGTCGAAAATGATCGTAAAAAATGAAACTGAATTGCGATGATCAGCGCTGTTATAAGTGTTAAGTGATTAAAGAAATAAATGATGAATTTATTGTCTAAAAATGTTGCTGCTAATGGACCAAATGACAATAACGAAAAGTCTGTTGTATATCCGACAATTGCAAAAATGAAAAAGACAAGTGCTTTTTCCATTAACAATAAGGCCACAACAAACAATTGTAAAACGGCTACTTTGGACAATTCAACCGCAGTAATTTTGTGTAGTAAAAAGGCGATTCCGAAAAAATGAAACGCCATGAATAGGATTGCCAAAATGATAACTCCCAATAAAGAAGCTGTTCTTGCTATCGTATACGTATCTCCATAGCCATTCACAAAAATGGATGTAAGTGCTTCCGTATTCATACCCCATATATCTTGAAGTGCGTAGAGCAATATCCCAAAAAATGCAACAAACCAAACACGTCTTTCAAAATGACGCATCGGTGTATTATTTAGCGACTCAATCAATTCATTTTGGTTAAAAAGATTTCTCCAAAATCGAAATTCAAAAAACATTCCATTGTTCCCCCTCTATGGTTGAACAGTTACTTCCACATAAGCACCATTTTTCATCGGATTTCCATTTTTCAATTGAAATTTTGGATGGATGAGTAGTAAGTATGCTGCTCCTTTTTCTAATGGTGCATTTGGTGTTACAACAAACTCCTTTGGTGATTGTTGTTTGATGGATACGGAAACACTGTCCGTTCCGCCTAGTTTTACTAACTCTATATTTTTAAGTTGTTTATTGTCTTTTACGGAATCAGAAAACGTAACTGTAAATTCTTTTTTTGTCGACACATTGGATAGTGCCGGTAGCTTTTTGTATGTTTTATTTGATTCTAAAATTGTGTCTAAATGAGCTTTTGCGAGTTCCTTACCTTCGTCTGTCACTACGTTTGGATTGACACCTGTTTTATTAATAACCGTTCCTTTTGGTCCTGTGAAGTTTGCCACGGTCAACTTTAAATAAGATCCATCCGACAAATTATAAAATGTCTGCATCGATCCTTTACCGTATGTTCTTTGCCCGTAAAGTTTAGCCGACTTTTGGTCAACAAGCGCTGCTGCAGTCATTTCAGATGCACTCGCACTAAAACCATTTACAAGGACTTTTGTATTTTTGGGAAATAAAGATGTATGTGGTACTGATTTGACAAGTCCTGACTGCCCTCTTGTTTGAAGATAATAAGCGTCCGGGCTATTTGGAAATAAACCTATCAGTTCCTCTGCAGTATGTACATATCCACCACCGTTGTTCGTTAGATCAAGAATAAAAGAAGTAGCTCCCTGCTTTTGAAGTGCTTTTTTTGCCTCTTGCACTAGTGTAGCTCCATCATCTGAAAAGGAATTAATTCCGATATAACCGACATTCCCGAAAAGAAGTTGCTTTGTCACAACAGGAACTTGAAACTTTTTGCGGGTTAGCTTATATGTTTCTTTTTTATTCGTACTAGTCTTCCATACTACTACTTGAACTACTGTTCCTTCTTTTCCTGTTATAAGTGATGAAGCACGTTGAATAGACATTTTTTCGGTCGAGACGCCGTCCACTTCTAAAATAATGTCCCCTGGCATAATTCCTGCGCCAATTGCTGCTCCACCTTCAAACGTATTGACAATCTGGATACCCTTTTCATGCTCTTCAATAACAACTCCAATCCCAGTTGTCGTATTATTGATCGAATTCGTGTAGGATTCAAATTGCTCTTTCGTAAAATAAGTAGAATACGGATCCAATTGCCCAATTATACCATCAATCGAAGTCAGACTATTTAGGTTAGTTGGAATGTCACCTTTATAATCCTTTCCCACAATCGCCTTAACTTCATCCAGCGGTGCTCCAAGCGCAGAAATAGGTGCAACCAAAATACAAAAAATCATCATGATAATTGCTAAACCGGAAAACCTCTTCATACCAATTCCCCCTTTTAAAACATATAAACCTATAATACTAGAAAAATTCCCCTCCTGCAGACTTTTTCTTCCATCAATATTACAAAACAGTTACTGGTGCCAGGCACCAGTAACTGTTTTGTAATAAATTCTAGGTTGAGGACCAAATAAAAACAATCGCGAGTGTTAGGCTTTTCACGATTGTTAAATGAAATATGAAAGTATTTCTTATTAAATGAAATGTCGCTTACTTTAATAATTGTAAAATGGATTGAGCTTGTTGCATATGCAGACTTAAGACATATTGACCTGCTTGCATTAAAATATTTGCCTTAGTTAAAGCCATCATTTCTTTTGCAATGTCCGCATCACGAATTCGAGATTCCGCAGCGGTTAAGTTTTCTTCCATATTCACTGTATTATTGTATGCATGTTCCAGTCGGTTGGTATATGCACCCATTCGTGACCGTTCACTTGATACTTTATTGATTGCTTTATCTAATTCTCCAATTGCATTATCTGCATCATCTCTAGTCAAAATAGACAAATCTTTGATACCTATTGCATCTGCACTCATATTTCCAATCGTAAGTTCAATTTGCTGTCCCGCATTTGCTCCTGCTTGAATCTTCAAAGTACTTTGCGAACCGTCTAGTAAAGTTTTTGTATTAAATTCTGTATCTTTTGAAATTCTAGTTACTTCTTTTTTTATTTCATCAAATTCTAGAGCTAGCTGTTTACGATCATTATCTGTTAAGGTATCATTCGCTGCCTCTACACTAAGTTCTCGCATGCGTTGTAAAATCGAATGCGTTTCATTTAACGCACCTTCCGCCGTTTGAAGAAGTGAAATACCATCTTGTATATTTCTTGCTGCCTGTCCTAATCCACGGATTTGTGCCCGCATTTTTTCCGATATTGCAAGACCAGCAGGATCATCTGCCGCACGATTAATACGATAACCAGACGAGATACGTTCCATGGACTTATTTGCTATTGCCCACTGAGCATTCATATTTCGAATAATGGATAACCCCGTAGAGTTCCACTTCCCCAGCATTCAATCATCCCCCTTTAAAACCTTTTCATTTATATCGACCACTCAAGCTTTTTATTAACCAAAATGGATTAAGACAGAATTGTTACTGGTGCCTGGCACCAGTAACAATTCTGTCATATAAGGATTTAATCGTGGTATTTAATTTTATAGGTTTAGGTTTAATAGTTTTTGGGTAAACTATTAAAAATTTTTTACTTTGTACTGATATATTCAAAATCCGTTATATTTCCCGGGAAATTTACAAGATTAGGGGGCAAAGGACTTGAAAAACGACAAATTTATAGGTTTAAATTGGGGGGACATTTTATTTGGAGTACTTGGTTCGAGTATATTTGTATTATTTTTCTATTTTTTTACTTCCTTATAATTTTTTCCACACATAAAAACACCTATCGAAGTTTAATTTTCGTTAGGTGTTTTTTATTTATCAATTATTTTCAAAAGTGACAGCCTCCGTTAGGGTTTTTTATATTCTTGTAGTTCTTGGAAGAGTGCTTCATTTCTTTGAATTAATGAATAGTCTACCATTCGTTCAAAGTTTTCCTTCTCTAACTGTTGTATAATTTCTTCCATGCCCTCAATTGGAAATGAGGTAGATTTTTTTTCATCAGTATTTTCAATGATTGATAGTAGATGTGTATGAATATCTGAAACAAGTAATAGTTGGTACAGTGGAAGTCGTATGAATCGATTTCCTTTTTGGAAAACAAATACCTCCGATAAGTTTTCTACTTGCATTGTCTTTGCATTAACAATAATTTCTTTTCCTTCAACTGGAACAAAATGAAATATTTCATCATCTTTTTTTATTGAGAAGTATTGATAGGCAAAGACTAAATTTATCCTTCCATCTTCTTTCTTTATATAAAATGGTTTCATTAATTGTACTAGTAACATAATATCCCCTCCTATTTTTAGAATTTTCTAATTACATATATTCTATCATATTTGGAGAATTTCGTGTAGTGCAAATATAGGAAAAGCGAACACTATATGTATTCGCTTTTGTGTTTTATATTATGAAAATACCTTTACTGGTTGAGGGCGATTTCTTCCTGGTGCATATAGAAAAAAACCAATTTTTCTAGCGTTGTATCTTACTGCAAAAGTTTGAAAAACTTTTTGAAGAATTATAGAGTGGGAAGGCATTACAACACTATCTAAATAAAAAGAGAGTGTTTGATTATGAAAATCGAGTTTAAGGTCATAAATAGTAAAATCTTCTGCAACTATTTTTTCTATGCGTGTCATTTTTTTAGTATTTTGGCCAATAAAATATTTAACATTGTTTGTTTTAACACCAACTATTCTAACTTCTTCTAACCACTTATCCTTACTATGATCTAGAAAATCTAACAATGAAGGTATATAAAACTCTATTTTATCTACCTCGTCCACTTCCCTTCTTTTCAATTTATGCCTAATATTTACTCCTATGTAACAGGATGTATATTTATTATATACAACAAAAGACGACATTTTACTTATATATCGCCATCATGGCGATATTAATAAATCCGTTTCATTATTTAGATATTCTTGTTTCATTGATAAGGAGGTAAACATATGCCTTTTAATGAACAAATACGAGAATATAGAGAGCAATTGGAAATAACACAGACGGAAGCAGCATATCGTTTAGGCATTGACCATTCTGTTCTATCCAAATATGAATTGGGTAAACTAGAAATTCCCGTTCAGCTATTACCGGAAATTAGAAGAGTTTATGCGATTCCAAAGGAAAAGTTTATGGATATGCTTGAAGATACACGTCATAAAAGCAGTAACCCAGGTCTAGAAGCTAGAGAAAATAAAAGCCGCTATATTACGGAGTTGCAAAATGAGCTCAAGTCAGACCTATATAATTTAAAGGAATTCCGTTACTTTTTACATTATTTAAATTCCCTTGATATAAAAGAAGTGAAAAAGTTGATAAATGAAATTATTTAATAATTAAAGCTTTCGCTAATGTTTCTACCAGATAATTTTGCAGAAATTCTCTGGCAGAGGCTTTTTTTTATTGTAATATAGCTGGCGGTGCTCGCGTATTAGGTGAATATCTTCTCGCATCGGACAGTGATGCTCTCGTTCAGGCGTCTACTCTTTCGCATTGGACAGTGACGCTCTCGTTCGGGCGTCTACCCTCTCGCATTAAGCGGTTATGCTCTCGTTCGGGTGTCTACTCTCTCGCATCGGACAGTGACGCTCTCGTTCGGGCGTCTACCCTCTCGCATTGACCGGTTATGCTCGCGCATTAGGTGAATATCTTCTCGTATCGGACAGTGATGCTCTCGTTCGGGCGTCTACTCTCTCGTATCGGACAGTGAGGCTCTCGTTCAGGCGTCTACTCTCTCGCATTGACCGGTTTTGCTCTCGTTCAGGCGTCTACCTTCTCGCATCGGGCAGTGACTCTCTCGTTCAGGGGTTTTACCCTCTCGCATTGACCGGTGACGCTCTCGTATAGGGTCTATCTTCTAGCATGGGTGCGGTTGTATCAGATGACGGCACATATGTTTTTTCGAAGGTTACGAGCTATCCCTTTTATTAATGAACCATTATACGTATAATGGAAGGAAAGCCTTTTTTCTTAGGAGAGATTCGTTTGACCCTTACTTCATACCAAAAACTAGCCGCCCATTATAAAAAGTATATTGATCTGTCGATGCAGACGATTGAAAAGAAGTTCCATCCTGCAATTTTGGAAGATGAGGAGCTTATTCGTCGTGCGGCGTTTTTTGTACGCAATGGCGTTGTGTCGATTACGAATTATTATCCGCAAGATCATCGAGTAGATTTTATTGTGAGAGACGTCAGTAATATAGAAGTAACTTATTATCCTTTGACGGACACATATAACTGCCCATGTCCAATGCATAAACCGTGTCGCCATATCGTTGCGGCAATTTTTTATTTATATCAACAGAATGATTCGTTGTCTACTTGGATATCCGATTGGCGTTCTACGGCGGATCAGACTCAGTTAAAGTTATTGAGAGATGAGCGTAGTCCTAGAAGTTGGGATATCCTTGTTGAAAACTTTTTCAGAAAATTTATTTCGAATTATCCACCGAATAGCTTTTATCTTTTGGAGTTCGCGGTGCATGATTTAAAAACGCAAATTCGTAAGTCACGACCCTTTGAACGAGAGTGGCAACCTATTTTCGATGTGTATGTAGATCTTGCCATGTTAATGAAAATTTGGCCCTATTTAGAACCATTTGCTGAGTCTAATATGCGCAATCGGGTATTTCATTTTCTTAACGAATATATAGAAGAATTAGATGATTCATTGGCACAACTAGCTTCGAAACCACGTTTATTTGCTGCAGATACTTTTTACGAAGAAATGATGAATCGCGTGAGAGAATTCTATTTTGAAATGGAGTCTCTGATCAGCTATCGCAAGCATGTGTATTTGTCTTTTTGGGATGCGCTTGTGACAGATAAAGCAACTCGAGAAAAAGAGGTTACTTATTTACAAACGCTCGAAAAAATGGAAGATGAAACTCCTTTAAATATGGTACTTCCTTATTTTTATATTACCCTGTCTAGAATTGACGATTTGTTAAAAGCTGCTGACCAAATGAAAACAGAGCAACTTTTGGAATGGGTAGAAGTTTGCGAAAAGGCACTTCACTCCTCCAACAAGGAATTGGGTATCGAACTTGCACGCAAGTTATTGCCGCATATTCCTTCTTATTTAAATGAAGTAGCCCAAAATCCATCAAGAGTGATGCTTATTCGCCGCTTAGAATTACTTTTCGACTCCATTCAATTAAAAACCGAAGAACGGGAGAAACTATACCAGTCATTTGGATTGTATGGCATACAATCCTACTCGAACTTATTAATTAAAGAAAAACGGTACCAAGACTGGGTGGCTCTCCATCAATCAGCAAATTCATCCCTTGAATATGCCGAAGCGTGCGGCCTTTCTATTGTAAAAGAAGAAGCTCCGGAAGTATTATTACCTCTCTATCATCATTATGCCATGCGATATGTTTTGGAAAAAAATCGCTATAGCTACAAACAAGCAATAAGAATTTGGAAGAAAATGAAACAAGTAGCCAAAAAGACGAATGATACGGATTTTTGGAATAATTATGTTGAGACGATTCGAGACAAATATCGCCGACTTCGTGCATTACAACAAGAAATAGAGAAAGGAAACTTGCCATTATGACTCAACCTTTGTCTATTAATAAAGAACTACCATTAAAAATTAATGTTACAGAAGCCGGGAACTTTCGCTTAATATCTTTAGGAAACCCGGCTGAACAGTGGGTTCCTTCCTTATATATCAATCATCGTGAAAGCTTCTTCGGGTTGCTCGCACAAATTGAAGAAAACGCACTGCTTGCTACTCCTGTCGAAATAATGGAGTTATTCTCTGGAAAACCACATCCTTTTGTTTCATTCACTGGAGCAAATACTGATTCTGAAAATTGGCTTCAGACGTTTAAGAAAGCTGCCAACACATGGTTATCTCCTAATTTGTGGAGCAAGCTAAAATTAAATGGAGATATAATTGAAGTGGATGCTCCTATAGAAGAAAAAGAAAAAGCACTTGTTGCAAATGCAGTCAAACAAAAGCTTTATCAAGCTGGATTAACGTTGGAAGATGTTCCAGCACTTATTCCTTTTTTCGAACAAGGCGGGTGGCCAATTAAATCACAAGCAACTCATCCTAGTTTATTGGTCGCATTAAGATTGTCAGAGCCAGAAGCACTTGATGATACATGGTTGTTAGAAACTGTGGTTCGCGGTAAGAAAAGTAGTGTTTACTGGACACCTGCTTTTCGTAAAAAGACTTCCCCAATTAATGAAGCGCTACCTGACAAGTGGCGTGAATTCAGCTCCTATATTGAGGAAATACAAACAAAAATATTCTCACTCATTTCTTCCATTGAACAACTGAACACCAACACTTTTTTCTCTTCAACAATGACGGATGAGGAAGTACGGATCTTTCTTCGGGATGATTTAGTGAAATTACAAGCATTAGGATTCGAAGTTGTACTTCCTGCTTGGTTAAAGGCTGTTAAAGAGACGAAGCTACGTGTCAAAACTATTGCCAAATCTGCAAATACGTATAAAACCGCAGCTGGCCTAAACGAAATATTGAAGTTTGACTGGAGCTTCTCCTTAAATGGACAAGAGATTTCTTCAGAAGATTTCCAGCAACTGGTCAATGAAAACCGTTCATATATTCAAGCAGGAAATGAATGGTTCCGCATAGATGCTGCTTGGATGCATGAAATCAGAGAATTAATGAAGAAATCTGAAGACGAAAACTGGACTGTAAAGGAGCTTCTATTCCGAGAAATTCCAGAAGAAATTGCACTAGCTTTAGACGATGATGAACAGTCAGATGAAGATCCTTTATTCCAATTCGAGTTACAGAAGTCGCTTCAATCCCTAATGGAGCAATTATCCGAAAAAAAAGGATTTCCTGAAGTCCCGGTTTCTCCGAATTTATTAACATCCCTTCGACCTTATCAACAGCTTGGACTCGAATGGCTCGTTTTCATGAGAAACGAACAGTTTGGTGCTTGCTTAGCTGATGATATGGGTCTTGGAAAAACTGTTCAATTAATTTCCTATTTATTGCATGTTCATGAAAAGGAAGAAAGGCTTACTCCATCTTTAATTATTTGCCCCACTTCCGTTCTTGGGAACTGGCAAAAAGAGTTAGCAAAATTTGCTCCCTCTTTGAAGGTGCAAACACATTATGGATCTGCCCGCACTAAAGAGATTGACCTTACCTCTGACATTGTTATTACTACTTTCGGCACCGCGATGCAAGATATCGAGGCTCTTCAAGAGGTTGAATGGTCAAGTATTACTCTGGATGAAGCACAAAATATTAAAAATATGCATACAAAACAGTCTCGTGCCATCCGCAAGTTAACAGGCGCTCATCATATTGCCTTAACTGGTACACCTGTTGAAAATAGATTATCTGAATTATGGTCCATTTTTGATTTTATTCATAAAGGATATTTAGGATCATTTCGCAAGTTTCAAGAAAATTATATTGTACCAATTGAACGCGATGATTCTGATACAACCAAACATAAACTACGTGTGAAGATTCAACCGTTCTTGCTGAGAAGAACGAAACAGGATCCTGAGTTACTGCTTAACCTGCCTGAAAAACTGGAGCAACGAGAATATTGTGCTTTAACAACCGAACAAGCTGCCTTGTATGAATCACTTATACAAGAAACGGTTAGTAAGATCGACACCCTTTCTGGTTTTGAGAAAAAAGGGCTCATTTTAAAAATGCTAAGTAAGCTAAAACAGCTTTGCAATCATCCAGCCCTCTATTTGAAGGAACCGTTTGATGATGCTGATGATATGATGGAGCGTTCTGAGAAATTTGCACGTATTGTTACGCTCGCTGGTGAAATCGCAGCACGCGGAGAGCAATGTCTCATCTTTACGCAATATATTGGAATGGGACACTTATTGCAGCATTGTTTAACAGAGCTATATGATATCGATGCACCATTTTTAACAGGTAGTATGCCGAAAAACCAGCGCGATCATTTAGTCGAAGCTTTTCAAGCAAATGAATTTCCTGTCTTCCTTTTGTCACTAAAAGCTGGAGGCACCGGGTTAAATTTAACTGCTGCAAGTCATGTTTTGCATGCCGATCGTTGGTGGAATCCTGCCGTTGAGAATCAAGCGACAGACCGCGCTTACCGAATTGGGCAAACTAATTTTGTTCATGTTCATAAGTTTATAACAATTGGTACAATCGAAGAAAAAATAGATAAACTGCTTATTGAAAAGCAATCATTGTCTGAAGAATTAATCCATTCTAGTCAATGGATTACTGAAATGTCGGATGCAGATTTAAAGGATTTATTGACGCTGACGATATGAGTTGAATTATTAGGTTGGCGATTTGGGAATTAAGCTTGGCAGGTAGCGCTCTCGGAGTGGCGTGTTGCTCTCGGAGTGGCGTGTTGCTCTCGTATCGGTAAGAATCGCTCTCGCATCGGTGCGCAGTGCTCTCGCAGCGGCGTCTTGCTCTCGTATCGGTAAGAATCGCTCTCGCATCGATGCGTAGTGCTCTCGCAACGGCGTCTTGTTCTCGTATCGGTAAGAATCGCTCTCGCATCGATGTGGAGTGCTCTCGCATCGGTGCGTAGTGCTCTCGCAACGGCGTGTTGCTCTCGTATCGGTAAAAATCGCTCTCGCATCGATGTGGAGTGCTCTCGCAGTGCACTGAATTACTCCGCGCATGTTGCTCTTGCTTTTGAGTAAATCGTTCTGCCATTAGTTTTAAATTTAGCACCATCAAATATAACTATTTAAAAACCTGACCGTGCTTCTTCGGTCAGGTTTTCCTCTTGTAAATCAGCGGTTTTTAGTGCGGTCTACTAAGTATTTATACTGGAAGTTGATTTGAGTGTGTTGATGGAAATTCGAAATCTGTTTCTACTTTCTTCTGTTCTTGATTGTTTTCTAGTTCGTCACGTTTCTTTGTTGCCAAAAATCGGATGTCCTCCACAACTACCTCTGTTACGAATACTCTTGTTCCTTCTCCCTTCTCATATGACCGAGTATTAAGCCTACCTGTAATCCCAACAAGCGAGCCTTTCCCACAATACTTGACGGTCGTTTCTGCGAGCTTTCCCCAAATCGTGCAAAGCACAAAGTCCGCCTCATCCGTTTTGTATCCCTTATTAACTGCGACTACAAAACTAGTTTGTAATCTACCTTCAGTTAAATATTTTAGTTGTGGAGCTTTAGTCATTCGTCCGATTAACGAAACTGTGTTCACTATTTCACCTCCTCTATTTGTAATTACACTCATCATAATGGTATTAAGAATTGTTAGCAAAAGTCGGAAAAGTGATTTTAAGTGCTTTTTATTCATGAAAATGAAATTGTTTGCTTTGAAAATTTTAGCAAGTCCTGTAGAACTCTGCTTCTTACAAAATTGAAAATTGAAATTTGGCACATTCTCAAATAAATTTTAATTTCTATTTTTCCCTATGAATCGACACTTACTAAATTCTGAAATCAATTTTATAATCCAAATGTCCACGTATAAACGCAAAAAATTTATTGTTCTCTAATCTTTTTTAGGTGACACCTCGTTGCGCTAGCGTGGCTAGCCCTCGTCAATTGTCTTTTCCGCTTTTCCCGCTGGAATTGCCGCCTTTCACTCAAAAAATAAAATCAATAAAAACAATATTTCACAGTTTGAATGTTCGGCATATTGATCAAAATCGCTATTTATGAAATTGATTCATGTTATAATACATTTAATTAAATCCTTTTGAAGGAGAATGTAGATGAAAACGTTTAAGATGATGTCAATTGATTTAATTCGTGATCAAGAGATATGTCCAATTTCCATTGAGGATGGAATTGTGATTAACCAAGAAAACACGAGTCGTTCCTGGATATTGGAGCTTTTTATTGATAAAAAATATGAGGAACTTTTTAATAATTTTCAAACGACAAATGAAATAATACATGCTAAAGTTGTGATTTCTTATCCAGAAAACGAACCCGCTCATTTTGATGTTTTAACATACTCCGTGAAGGAAATAGGTGAACATATTTCTGTCTTACTAAAAGGAACATTAAAGCGAGTAAGAAAAAAATATGCTGAGTCTTTACTTGCAGAATTAATTGAAGATGGTTTAAGTGGAGAAGAACTTTTGTCCAAGTTTGAACATGATATGAAAACTAGACCTTCCTTAAAAAAAGAGGAAACATAAAAAAGGCTGACTCAAAAGAAAATCTTCTTTGAGTCAGCCTTTTCATTAAAATGCCTTCTATTTCGTTTGGCCTTTTACTCCAGTTCCATTTGTACCAGTTGTACCAGTTGTTCCGTTCATAACATTTCCATCAGGAACAACTTCATTTCCATTAGGTCCTACATTATCTATTCTATTGTTGCCATTTACACCTCTATAACCGTCTGTACCATTATTGTTAATTCCAGGCGTAGGTGTATAGTTTTCTGGTGTAGTTAGATTTGGATTGACGTTTGGATTGATTCGGTCAACACCTTGGCGAACGTCTTGCATAGGCGTTTCATTTTTGGTAGGAGCTGGTTTGTTAGTATTACATCCGACTAATAATAAAGAACACATTGCCACTGCAGGAACGGCTTTTTTCCACATAAAAAAATTCCTCCTTTCTTGGGTATCTTCATCACTTGTATGTGACTTACGATAGGTTGTCCAGGAAAGGAAAGAAATATCCCATGGCAATAATGCCTGTTTTTTCATTTGAAAAATAAAAGAAGCATATCCTCCATCTTATAGAGGAATACTATTATTGTTCTTGTTCAACAACTGGACCTAATGCAAAAAGAATGTCTGCTTCACAAACAAGTTCACCGTCTACAGTTGCAATACCATGTCCTTTACCCATTGCGCCACGTAATTTAACTAGTTCTACTTCTAGTTTTAATTGATCGCCCGGTTTCACTTGACGTTTAAATCGGCAATTATCAATACCAGTAAAGAAAGCTAGTCTCCCTTTATTTGCTGGTATTTGTAGCACTGCTACTGCTCCAACCTGTGCCAACGCTTCTACTATTAGAACTCCTGGCATAACTGGATATCCAGGGAAATGCCCATTAAAAAAATCTTCATTAATCGTTACATTTTTTAATCCTACTGCTCGTTTTCCTTCTTCCACTTCAAGAATACGATCAATCATTAAAAATGGATAACGATGAGGTAAAATTGCTTGAACTTGTTCTGTTGTTAACATGGTTTTCCCCTCCGATATTTCCTATTTACCGTCTTTAATATCTAATATATGCTGATAAGTTTCCCATTTGAGCGCATCTTTTGCTGTACCATTTCCTAGTATCCCGTATCCGACCATAAGACCAGCTGTAGCTGCGCCTAAAAATAGTGCAATAACTATTAGTATACGCAACCAAATAGGAAACATGCGGATTTGCACCCAATAGGTCTTTTTCGATTCAGCTGTTTTTGCATGTTCCAATTTTCGTTGTCGTCTGCCAGAAATTTTAATTTCTTCTGTCATATACTTAACTCCTTAATAGGAAAATTATCTTATTCCATTAATAAGACCCATCATTTGGTCTGCTAACGTTATTGACCTTGCATTAAATTGATATGAACGCTGTGCATTCATTAACTCGGTCATTTCTTTTGAAATATCTACATTAGATAATTCCAATACTTGATTCGTAACGGAGATTTGATTGCGATTGGCACCTTGAAGGTTCGTGACAACATCTTGTGCATTTACACCTAACTCCGCCAGATTATTAGGCAACTTAATATAAGTCTCAGAAAGTTGTACCATTAACTGTGGTTTTTGTAAAACGGAAACTGCTAATTCTCTTTTTACAGTGGAACCATCTGGATAGTTTGCAGTTAGTATTCCTGTTTCATTTACAGCAAAGCTTGAAACGTTATCTGGTATAGTTATTGCTTGTCCCGTTGCATCAGCCACTGGATAGCCATCGCCAGTTACAAGCATTAAGTTACCGTTTTCCATCGGTGAGACATAAAAAGCACCTTGACGTGTGTACGCTGTTTGTTGCCCGTTTTCACCATCTGGCATTAACACGTTAAAATATTGTTTTGGTTCTTGGAAAGCAAAATCTAAATCTCGACCAGTAGATTGTAAGCTTCCTTGTTTCCAATTCATTGTCGCTTGTGCTAGTGAAGCTCCTACTCCATATCGAATACCTATAGGAGATTGACGTTCTACCTTATCCAATTTGTCATTATTAAATTGTTGATAAAGTAGCTCTTGAAACTTAACATCCTTCGCTTTATAGCCATGTGTATTGGAGTTAGCAAGATTATTCCCTATTATATCTAACTGACTTTGAAGCTGCGTCATTGTATTAGTAGCAGTAATCATTGTGCGTAACAATCAAGATGACCTCTTTTCTATATTAAAAATGCTTCTAGTCGATTAAGAACTATATCTTTTATTAGTTCACGCGTCCTACTTCGTTTACCGCTTTTTGCATGCTTTGGTCATATGCTTGCAGTATTTTTTGATTTGCTTCAAAAGCTCTGTAAGCTGTTAGCAAATCAGTCATAGTTCTAGCAGAATCGACATTCGAACGCTCGATATATCCTTGTTGCATCGAAAAACTGACGTTTGCTGAATTGTAAGCAGAAGGCAAATTTGACCCATCAACAGTTTTAAATAATCCATTATCTTGTTTCAATAATTTTTCTGGTTGCGCAGCAAATGAAACACCGATTCGTGCAACTGCTTGATCATTAACATAAATCTGGCCATCGTCTGCAACACGGAAATCATCATTTTGTAGCTGTATACGCTGTCCGTTCGAATCGAGTACAAATAACCCTTGAGCGTTCGTTAAAAAGCCTCCAGGATCCAATGTGAAGCTTCCATTACGCGTGTAAGCTTCCCCTTCAACTGGATGCTGTAAACGATAAAAAATAGCGCCAGTTTGGCCAGTTTGCACGTCTTTAGGAAGTTCACCATCAATTAACGCTATATCTGTATTTAAATCGGTACCTTGAAGTTGTCCTTGTTGTAATAGCGGAATGGTTTCCTGCATATAAATGCCAGTTCCAACAGCTCCGACACCTGTTGCATATTTACCTTTAATAGGCGCTTCAGTCGGTATACTAGATGGTCCAAGTTTTGATAAAAACATTTCTGGAAACGATCTAATTACCGATTGATCTGCTTTATATCCAGGCGTATTTGCATTTGCCATATTATTTGTAAGTAATTCCGTTCTACGCTGTTGCGCAATCATTCCGGATGCAACTGTATAAAAACCACGAAACATTTGGAAACCCCCACTCTTTTTACTTTCCAGCTTTGCTTATCTAGCTTGACGCTGGAGAACTTTATTACAGTCAAACGATTTTATTATCTTCTTGAGATTTTATCAATATTATCTAACATTAAACCTGTTCCAACCGCAACACAATCCATTGGATTTTCCGCTACAAATACCGGTACTTTCAATTCTTCCACAAGAAGGTGATCCATACCATGTAAAAGAGCTCCACCACCCGTAATAATAACTCCACGATCAATAATATCCGCAGATAATTCTGGAGGTGTTTTTTCTAAAACATTTTTTGCGGCTTGTACAATAACTGATACAGATTCACGTAATGCTTTTTCAATTTCTTCCGAATGTATTGTAATTGTGCGAGGAAGACCTGTAACCATATCTCGTCCACGAATATCCATTTCTTCATGTCGACTATTAGGAAAAACAGTTCCAATTTCAATTTTAATATTTTCAGCTGTTCGTTCACCAATTAAAAGCTTGTACTCTCTTTTAATATATTGAAGGATGTCATTGTCAAAAACATCTCCAGCAATTTTAATAGATTCAGAAGTAACGATATCTCCCATAGAAAGTACGGCTACATCTGTTGTGCCTCCTCCGATATCGACAACCATATTACCGCTTGGTTGAAAAATATCCATTCCAGCGCCAATTGCAGCTACTTTAGGTTCCTCTTCCAAATACACTTTTTTACCACCGGATTTTTCAGCTGCTTCTCGAATTGCTTTTTGTTCTACACTTGTAATGTTTGTAGGACAGCAAATTAATATACGAGGTTTGGATAAAAAACCTTTTACATTTAGTTTATTTATAAAGTGCTTAAGCATTGCTTCCGTTACATCGAAGTCTGCAATTACTCCATCTTTTAGTGGACGGATTGCAACAATATTACCAGGAGTCCTACCTACCATTTGTCGTGCTTCCTCACCTACCGCAAGCACTTTATTTGTATTTTTATCTATCGCAACAACGGATGGTTCATTTAAAACAATCCCTTTTCCTTTTACATGAATTAATACGTTCGCAGTACCTAAGTCGATTCCTATATCCTTAGCAAACATTAACAGTGTTTCTCCTTCCCTGTTAAAACCATTTTATATGTATATTTCGATGTGTCTCTAACTTATAATTTTATCATAGTTTTGGAATAAATACACTTTTTTTATTGACATATTAACCGCTATTTATCAAGGTTCTTAATGGTTTGTATGTATTTAAGAGTGACCAATACCTTTGTACTAGAATCTTTTCCAAAGTTCAGTTGATAACAAAAATTAAGTACCCTTTATATACGCAGGAATGGTATTTAATGGATATTAGAGACCTGTCACGATTAATTAGTGGTACTAAGAAACAGAAAAAAGCCGTGATTCGTTACAAATCACGACCTTTCCCATCTTCCTTTTTAGTTTTCCATTTTCGTTTCGTGGCTTCTCCACCTCGCAAATGCCTGACCGATTTATGATACGCAAGAATTTCTTTTACTTCTTTAGCTAATTGCGGATCTACTAAATGGAGTCTTTCCGTCAAATCTTTATGAACTGTGCTTTTTGAATGACCGGTTGTGCTCGCGATGGCACGGACAGTTTTCTTAGTTTCGATTACCATTTCACCAAGACGTATGCATCTATGACGTATCGTTTCGTGCACTAACTCTTCCTTTCGTTAGTAAAGGAACACTTTTCATCACTTTATGCATACGTATGGGGATTTATGAATGTCATTTTCTACAATAAGCATTTGAATCCCAGCTGAATTGTGTGTTTATGAATCGTAAAAAGATAGCTAGATTAAATTAAAACGCTAGTTTTGATTCTGGATTGATTGGAACGCCGTCTTCTAAAACTTCAAATTGTAAGTGAACACCTGCAGTAGGGTTCCATTCATTTTCAGTAGATGTTGCTAGTGCTTGTCCTTGCTCTACTACATCTCCGACTTTTACTAGAATGCCAGTGACAGAACGATATTTTGTTTGCATACCATTTGCATGGGAGAGTATAATTTCATCCCCTTCAAACGGATCTAAATTTACCTCTTCTACTTTTCCGCTCATTGCAGCTAGTACTTCAAATGGTTCGCCATTCATAGATAAAGAAACACCAGTACTAGTTACGTACGTTTGATTGAACACTAGTAATGATTTTTCACGTGTCGCTTCATCGGCATCCATGTCATAATAGTGCTGTACAACTTCGATACTATCACGCAGAGTCTCTTTGAAAGGATATTTCATGGATTCTGCTTGGGCATTGGTTTCAATGGTTACTTTATCTGGATCTCCAGCTTTAGACCATTCCCCCGCTGTGTCCGTGTTTACAAACACATTGTAACCCCAAATCATTCCAACGAATGCTACCGAAAATCCCGCATAAATTAGTGGCCAAAACCACGGCTTTTTCGGATTTTTATTCTTCTGAGAAGGCTTGTTCGATTGTTCTTCTCTCATTTTCATCACCTCAATTGCTATTCTTTGCATTTGTAGGAGATTTTAAACATGTTGAGAAAGTTTTTATTTCTGTTCCTTTATAATAATGTAGTAAAATGTCATGAGCTTTCACAGAATCATGTGCCAACACCTCTGCTCCATATTGACTCATACCAACACCATGCCCATATCCAACCGTTTCTACTACAACTTTATCACTCTGAAATGTAACAGTGAAATCAGTAGATGGTAGCTCAAGCAATGCTCGTACCTCTCTGCCTGACCAAGTTTTGCCGCCAATTTGAATTGATTTAATACGGTTTGAATCCGTCTTGATCACTTGAAATGTATTCGGTATATTATCCGACCACTTCATTCCAAAAGCATTTGCCCATTCTTTCTTTGTGAATTCATACTTCTTTTTAACATTCGGTGCATAAAGTTCTTCTTCTTTGCTTGGGACAGAAACTAAATAAGGAATAGCATTACCGCTGTAACTTTCCGCGCTTTCCGTTTGCCCATTACTCGACGAAAAGAACATTGCCGTAATTAGCTGATCCTTATATACAATTATTTCTCCTTCTGTGGATGAGACAATGTTTTGAAGTTTAGATTCATACTCATCGAAGGATGCACCCCACCTTTTTTTGCGCTCCTCTTCGCTTGCATACACTTGCTTTTGCACCGTTTTGGAAATAGCGTGTTCTCCGAAATTCGTCTCTCGCAAAACATACGTCCTCGCAGCTATCGATTGCGCCTTTAATGCTTCCTCATGAAAAGAAATCGGCATTTCTGCAGCAACAACTCCTAAAACATACGTTTCGAGAGGAATTTTTTTAAGTTCCCCTTTCACTTCGATTAGTATTGGACATTCAATTTCATAATCTAGTTCCAACTTAGGTGCGGGTTTCGCTTCATGCTTTTCTTTGATTAGTAAAAACGGTAAAAACAAGAGACTAATGCAAATTAATAATAAGATAATGTTTTGTTTCATAGAGGTACTATATGCAGAAGGTTGTGGGAAAATGAACGAGTGTTGCGATGAGCTTTGCGAGGTTTTTTCTAGGAAATATTATCCATAAAATAACGTAATGTGGATAAGGGAGACCAATTCTCTAATGAAAGCAACTAATACACCATCATAAGCAATCAAATTCCTATGAAAGCAACTAATAAATTCTTTGAGCAACCAATTTATTTGTGAAAATACCAAAATGGAATTTTGATGCCTTTTTACTGTTGATAATGAGATTTCCAAACTGCATTTAAGGAAAAACACCCTTCGAAAATGGAATTCTCGTGATTTTTATCTTCTCGTAAAATATGATACTCTTTGTGTGAGGTGACATAATGATAGTAAAAAAATATTCAGCTTCCCTATACGTAAAAGCACTACATTCTCTCCATAAACGATTGTCGAGAAATCATCCAAAATATTCAATGATTAAAGAGGAGTACTATCAAAATCTAGCTGGTGAAATTGGAGAAGAAGTGGTGATGAAAATGATGGAGCAATTGAAATTGCCCTACAAGTTCTTTGTTTTTCATAATCTCTCTTTATATGCGGAATCACTTTTTCAAGTAGATATTTTATTAGTTACCCCGTACTATGCATTAGTTTTGGAAGTAAAGAATATTAAAGGAGAGATTACATTTACGGACCAACAATTGCTAAGAAAACTTGATACAAATGTAACTCACTCTTATGAAAGCCCAGTTCTTCAATTAGAAGAATATGTTTACCAACTGAATTTACTTTTCCGAGCAATTGGTATTAATTTACCGATCTACAGTGCTGTTGTCTTTGCTTTTCCAACAAGCTATATTAAAGTCCCCCCAGCTAATAAAACCGTCCTTTCCCGACGAGGAATTAAACCTTATATAAGAAATATTCAAGCTATTACTCCCTATATCAACGAGATCCAACTGGGTACCTTAAAAAATTATCTCCTAAATGCAAATACCGATTTTCATCCATTTCCATTAACCGAATACTATGGTATAAATCCTGATTCAATTCGAAAAGGAGTAGAATGCATAAATTGTGGATTAATGGGTATGAAAAAAGTCATTCGAAGTTGGTATTGTCCAAAATGCAGAGTTACTCATAGAGATGCACATGAAACTGCGCTTGTAGATTACTTCCTAGTATTTAAAAACATAATTTCAAATCAAGAATGTCAACAATTCTTAAATCTTAACAATAAACATGAAGCAACAAAAATATTAAAAAGTCCTTTACTAATGAAATCTGGGGAGTCTAGAAACAGAAAATACACCATTAAACTAAAGTCTTTAGAGGAAATAAAAGGCAAGGGAAACCATTTCAATAACTAAAGCAACTATTCTTACTTGCAAAGCGACATAATAATGTTAGGTGAAAGCAATCATTTCGACAACGAAAGCAACCAATTGCCGTTAAACCAATATTTTATCGAAAAAAAGCACCATGCATGTATGGATGCACAGTGCTTTACATATATTATACAAGTTGAATTGCTTTCTCTGGGCTCTCGCTACCGATACGTTCAATATCTGCACCAAGTGCTGCAAGTTTTTTGTCGAAATCGACGTAGCCGCGATCTAAATGATATAGTTCGGTTACTCGAGTTATTCCTTCTGCAACAAGGCCAGCGATGATTAGTGCTGCTGCTGCGCGTAAATCGGTTGCTGCAACTTCTGCGCCTTGTAGATTAGAAGGTGATTCCATAATAACAGAACGTCCTTCAATTTTCATATTACCGTTCATGCGACGGAATTCTTCTACATGCATAAAACGGTTTTCAAATACTGTTTCCGTGATGATACCTGTTCCATGAGCAGTCATCATTAATGCCATCATTTGAGATTGCATATCTGTCGGGAAACCAGGATGAGGCATCGTTTTAATATCTACAGATTTAAGTTTACCTATAGAGCGTACACGAAGTCCTTGATTTTCTTCAGTTACTTCAATGCCCATTTCTTGCATTTTTGAGATGAGAGCCGTCATATGTTCCGGGACCGCATTTTCAATAAGCACATCACCTTTTGTAATTGCTGCTGCAACCATAAATGTTCCAGCTTCAATACGATCTGGGATGATATGATGTTCCGTACCGTGAAGTTCAGTTACTCCTTCAATGCGAATTGTGTCAGTTCCAGCACCTTTAACTTTTCCACCCATTTCATTGATGAAGTTTGCTAAATCGACAATTTCCGGTTCTTTTGCAGCATTCTCGATTGTAGTAATACCTTCTGCAAGCGCCGCTGCAGTCATAATATTTTCTGTAGCTCCAACACTTGGCACGTCTAAATAAATTTTAGCACCTTGTAATCGACCGCTTGTTTTAGCTTCCACAAAGCCATGCCCAAATGAAATTTCGGCACCCATTGCTTCAAAACCTTTTAAATGCTGATCGATTGGACGAGAGCCAATAGCACACCCGCCAGGAAGTGCCACGCGTGCAAAGCCATTTCTCGCTAAAATGGGACCCATTACCAGTATTGATGCACGCATTTTCCGCACATACTCAAATTGTGCTTCACTTGAGAGTCTTTCTTGAGAGTCAATTATAACTTCATTGTTCTCTGGATTATATTTAACTTTTGTATTTAAGCTTTTTAGTACTTCATTTATTGTCAAAACGTCTGCAAGTGTTGGCACATCTTTTATTACATTTACTCCCTTGGATGCAAGTAAAGCTGCTGCTAGTACTGGTAGTACCGCATTTTTCGCACCTTCAACTCGAACATTGCCTCTTAAAGTTTGACCGCCTTTAACAACGATTTTATCCACTTCTTTCCCTCCGCGTTCATTATCCTCATTTGCTTTTATATAAATGAAATATGTATGATGTCATTATTAGGAATTCAAAACAATATACATCATACAACGAATTTCGCGTATATACAAGCATCTAAAACACTATTTTCATCGACTATTTCGTAATTTTTCTAATGCTATAGTATACGTTATACCCTGTCTTTTCGTGTAGATAATCTTAAATTACCCTCGTAAGCCTCACATAAACATATTTGACAAAATATTTCCCAGGAAATTTGAGGAGATTCTACATGCTCATACAAACCTCTCCAATATTTGCATGAGCATATAGAATCGCTTATTGAAATAAAAACTGGAATTGATTAGACCAAGCTGTTACATTTAAGAAAAAATTAGCTACAGTCGATCCTATTGCTATACTAGCTAAGATATAAAATAACTGAGCTTGAAACACATGGTTTTTTTTGATAACTTTTTCAACCATAAGCGCTTGAAGTGCATAAAACGATATACCTATAAAAAATACATTGGCTAAAATCGCAATAATTGCCTGCTCTCCATTTAATAAACCCACTTTTATCCTCCTTCAAACCTCTAATAAACTTCTTTTTTGAATCTTCTACTGCTACGTTTTCTCTTCCCAACTTTTGGATCTTGATGTGAAGACTTTCCAGCGTTTCATCGATGTTGCTCTTAATATGATAAAAACGGACAGAACTAGTTCTGCCCGTTTGTTTTTCATATAAATCAAATTACCTTGGCTAAGAGACTAGATTTTGTATCGTGCAGACACGATTAACTCCCTTACAAAATCTGTGGCATTCACCAGAGGTCTTAAATCTTATTCATTAATTAATAACTGAATAAGATTAAATGTTACCCTCATAAACGTTGATACGATTCATCGCACGCTTCAAGGCAAGTTCAGCACGACTAAAGTCTGTTGAATCTTGCTTACTTTGAAGACGTTCTTCTGCACGTTTCATCGATTCTTTTGCACGAGCTACATCGATATTTGAAGCAATTTCGGCTGATTGTGTAAGGATAGAAACCTTTTCAGGACGAACTTCCACAAATCCTCCATTAATTGCTACGTACTCGGATTTTCCATCTTTTTTCAGTTTAACGGCACCAATAACAAGTGGCGCAACCGTTGGAATATGACCAGGTAAAATACCGATTTCACCGGATGCTGTTTTGGCGATGATCATGTCGACTTCAGAATCGTATACCGGGCCGTCGGGAGTGACAATATTGACTGTAAGTGTCTTCATATTTTTACCTCCTGGTCCGATTTATTATACTTCTACGCCCATGCTTTTCGCTTTTTCAATAACTTCTTCAATGCGTCCAACTAAACGGAAAGCATCTTCTGGAAGGTGATCAAATTTTCCTTCAAGAATTTGTTTAAATCCTTGAACTGTTTCTTTAACTGGAACATATGAACCTTTTTGACCTGTAAATTGTTCTGCAACATGGAAATTTTGAGATAGGTAGAACTGAATACGACGAGCACGGTTAACCGTTAACTTGTCATCATCGCCTAATTCATCCATACCTAAGATTGCAATGATATCTTGAAGCTCTCTGTAGCGTTGTAATGTATATTGCACTTGGCGTGCTACATCATAATGCTCTTGCCCTACGATTTCTGGTGAAAGCGCACGAGAAGAAGAAGCTAAAGGATCCACAGCTGGGTAAATACCCATCTCAGATAATTTACGCTCTAAGTTTGTTGTCGCATCTAAGTGAGCGAATGTTGTTGCTGGAGCTGGATCCGTATAGTCATCGGCTGGTACATAAATCGCTTGGATAGATGTAACTGAACCAGTGTTTGTTGACGTGATACGCTCTTGTAATTGACCCATTTCTGTAGCAAGAGTTGGTTGGTAACCAGCAGCAGAAGGCATACGACCTAAAAGTGCTGAAACCTCAGAACCTGCTTGAGTGAAACGGAAAATATTATCGATGAATAAAAGTACGTCTGCACCCTGTTCATCACGGAAATATTCAGCCATTGTAAGACCAGTTAAAGCAACACGCATACGTGCACCAGGTGGCTCATTCATTTGACCGAATACCATTGCTGTTTTCTTAATAACGCCAGAATCGCTCATCTCGTGGAATAAGTCGTTTCCTTCACGTGTACGCTCACCAACACCAGCGAATACCGAAATACCACCGTGTTCTTGCGCAATATTGTTAATAAGTTCTTGGATAAGAACCGTTTTCCCTACACCGGCACCACCGAATAGACCGATTTTACCACCTTTAATGTATGGAGCTAAAAGGTCTACTACTTTAATACCTGTTTCAAGAATTTCAACTTCTGTTGAAAGGTTTTCAAATGTTGGAGCTTGACGGTGAATTGGATCACGACGCTCACCCGCTGGAACCTCTTCTCCTAAGTCGATAACTTCGCCTAGTACGTTGAATACACGTCCTAATGTTACGTCACCAACTGGAACAGAAATTGCTGCACCAGCATCAAATACCTCTGTACCACGCTTAAGACCATCAGTTGATGCCATAGCAATAGTACGAACAGAGTCATCTCCTAAGTGTAAAGCTACTTCTAACGTTAACGTAGTAGGCGCTTCATTTGGACGTTCAATCGCTACAGTTAATGCATTATAAATAGCTGGTAATTGGCCGTTGTCAAACTTAACGTCAACAACTGGACCCATTACTTGTAGTACTTGTCCTTTGTTCACTACTGTTCCCTCCTGTCTTACTTTTCTTTCATTTACTATTCTAGAGCCGCTGCACCGCCAACAATTTCCGTAATTTCTTGTGTAATTGCCGCTTGTCGTGCTCGGTTATAAACTAATGTTAAGTTACCAATTAAGTCAGTTGCGTTGTCTGTTGCAGATTTCATCGCGGACATACGCATAGCATGTTCACTTGCTTTACCATCGAGTAATGCACCAAAAATTAGGCTTTCCGCATATTGCGGAAGTAACACTTCTAGAATCGCTTCAGCTGAAGGATCGAATTCATAAGAAGCAGTTGTGCCTGTTTCTACTGCAATATCCGTAAGTGGCAGTACCTTTTTCTCTGTTACTTCACTAGAGATGGCACTGACAAAGTGGTTATAGTACATATAAAGTTCATCATATGTACCATCTGTGAACATACCAACAGCTCTGCGCGCTATTTCTTTAATATCAGAAAAAGCAGGTTGATCTGGTAAACCTATTACTTCTCCGATTACATTAGAACCACGTTTTGCGAAGAAGTCACGTCCCATACGACCAATTGCTAAGATCACATACTCATCTTTTGAAGAATGTCGCTCCGCTATTGCATTAGATGCTGCACGGATAATATTACTATTATACGCACCAGCTAAGCCACGATCTGCAGTAATAACAAGATATGCCGTCTTTTTCACAGGACGAGAAGTTAACATTGGATGTGCTCCGTCGCTAGTTCCTGTTGCAATTGCGCCTACTACTTCTTGAATTTTAGACATGTAAGGAACGTATGCTTTCGCATTTTCCTCCGCACGATTCAATTTAGAAGCAGAAACCATTTGCATAGCTTTGGTAATTTGACTTGTTTTCTTTGTTGACGTAATTTTACTTTTAATGTCGCGTAATGATGCCACTGGTATTTCACCACCTTATCGTTTTTTTCACTTAGACAAAAGAATTATTCAGATTTAGCGAAAGTCTTTTTGAATGCAGAAATTGCATTTGTTAAGTCTTCATCTGAAGGAAGAGCTTTAGTCGTGCGAATATGATCTAAAACGTTTGTGTGGTTTGTATCTAACCAGCTATATAACTCTGCTTCAAAGCGACTGATATCTTTAACTGGGATATCATCTAAATGGCCACGTGTTAAAGCATATAAAATCATAACTTGTTTTTCTACTTTAATAGGAGAATTCAAGTCTTGTTTTAATACTTCTACAGTACGAACACCGCGGTTAAGTTTTGCTTGAGTTGCAGCGTCAAGATCTGATCCAAATTGAGAGAATGCTTCTAGTTCACGGTATGCAGCTAAGTCAAGACGTAGCGTACCCGCAACACTCTTCATTGCTTTAATTTGAGCTGATCCACCTACACGGGATACGGATAAACCAGCGTTAATCGCAGGACGTACACCAGAGAAGAATAAATCAGATTGTAAGAAAATTTGACCATCTGTAATCGAGATTACGTTTGTTGGAATGTAAGCAGAGATGTCTCCCGCTTGTGTTTCAACGAATGGTAATGCAGTGATTGAACCTGCACCTAATGTTTCATTTAACTTCGCAGCGCGCTCAAGTAGACGGCTGTGTAAGTAGAATACATCCCCTGGATATGCTTCACGACCTGGAGGACGTTTAAGTAGTAATGAAAGTTCACGGTATGCAGCAGCTTGTTTAGATAAATCATCATAAACGATTAACACATGCTTGCCTTCGAACATAAATTCTTCTGCCATTGTTACACCCGCATAAGGAGCTAAGTATAATAATGGAGCTGGTTGAGATGCAGATGCAGTAACAACGATTGTGTAGTCTAGAGCACCTTTTTTACGAAGTGTTTCAACAACATTACGAACAGTCGATTCTTTTTGACCGATTGCTACGTAAACACAAATCATATCTTGGTCTGCTTGGTTAAGAATAGTATCAATCGCAACAGTTGTTTTACCTGTTTGACGGTCACCGATGATTAACTCACGTTGTCCGCGTCCGATTGGTACAAGCGCGTCAATTGCTTTAATACCTGTTTGAAGTGGCTCATGAACCGATTTACGAGCCATAACCCCTTGTGCAGGACTTTCAATTGGACGAGATTTTGTAGTTGCGATAGGACCTAGTCCATCAACTGGTTGGCCAAGTGGATTGACTACGCGGCCAATCAATTCTTTACCAACAGGAACTTCCATAATACGGCCAGTTCGACGTACTTCATCGCCTTCTTTGATGTCTGTGTATGGTCCAAGGATAACGATACCAACGTTGTTCGTTTCCAAGTTTTGTGCCATACCTAATACACCAGTTGAGAATTCTAAAAGTTCTCCAGCCATGACGTTGTCGAGGCCATGAGCAAGGGCGATACCGTCACCAATTTTGATAACTGTACCAACATCGCTAACTTTCATCTCAGATTCATAATTCTCAATCTGCTGTTTAATCAAGACACTGATTTCTTCAGCTTTGATGCTCATGTATGTCACCTCTCTAAATTCATAATATTAACCGATCAAATTACGTTTTAAACGATCTAACTTAGTGCTTAGACTGCTATCGTAAATGCGGTTTCCGATTTGAACACGTATTCCACCAATAATAGATGGATCTACAATGTTTTCTATACGTAAAGAATGTTTTCCAACATTTTTTGCAAACACGGTTGAAATGTTCACTCGTTCTTCTTCTGTTAAATCACGAGTTGAATATACTTTCGCTTCTGCAACACCTTGTGCTTCATTGGAAAGAGTCATAAATTCATTGATAATGTTACCAACTTCGCCTAATCTTTTCTTATCAATAAGCACTAGAAGTGTATTAATCACGATTGGATTAGCATTTGTAAAAATTTGACGAATAAGCTCTTTTTTCTTGTCTAGGGAAAGCTTTGGAGAAGTGAATAGATTCTTCAATTCTTTATTACTATTCCAGACAATTTTAAGCTCACGTAAATCTTCTTCAACAGAACGAAGCTCGTTTTTTTGTTGTGCTAATTCGAATAATGCGATTGCGTAACGCTTTGCTACAGTTGAATTACTCACTTAACTTCGCCTGCCTTCGCAATCGTTGCCTCGATTAGCGCACGATTATCTTCTTCCGAAACTTCTTTTTCAAGAACTTTGGACGCTGCAAGTACTGAAAGTGAAACGACTTCTTCTCGTACCGCTGCAATCGCTCTTTCTTTTTCTGTATCAATTTCACGGATAGCAGATTCTTTCAAACGCGCAGCTTCAGAACGAGCAGTCGTAATAATTTCTTCACGAGATACTTCGCCTTGTTTCTTCGCATTTTCTACAATCGCTAATGCTTCCGTACGTGCTTCTTTTAATAAGTCACGCTGTTCTTCAAGTAAACGCGCTGATTCTTGGCGGCTATTTTCAGCAGCTTCGATTTCGCTTGCGATTAACTCTTCACGTTGAATCATAATACCCATCAGTGGACCCCATGCTACTTTCTTCAATAAGAATAAAAGTAGAACGAAGAAAAATAATGTAGCAAAGATATCCAAAGTGTTAAAATGGCTAGCGCCAAGTACAAGGTAATCAAAAGACACGATTGTTTCACTCCTTTCAAACGCTATTAAGAGATATTGCTTCTATTAAAATAAATTGTGTTCATTGTTTTCTAGTTCATAAAGAGAATGGCGGAATGCTCCGCCATTATAGACTTGTCTATGTTTATTATTTGTTTAATACGATGAATGCGATAACTGCTGCGATAATTGGAATCGCCTCAACTAATGCTACCCCGATGAACATAACTGTTTGTAAAGCTCCACGTGCTTCTGGTTGACGAGCGATACCTTCTACTGTTTTTGAAACGATTAAACCATTACCAATACCTGCACCAAGTGCGCCTAAACCGATTGCTATAGCTGCTGCTAAAAGACCAACTGAACCTACCATTGTGTAATTTCCTCCTTGGAATGTTGTTTGTTTTTATTTATTTCTGTTTAGAAATCTAAACAGTTATATTAATGGTCTGCTGACACTTTATGTGACATATAAACCATTGTTAACATAACGAAAATGAACGCTTGGATTCCGCCGATAAATAGCGAGAAACCTTGCCATGCCATTGCTGGGATAATTGCCCCAATAAAACCAAATGGCCCAGATATTGCTAATCCTGCAAGTAGTCCTAATAGAACTTCCCCTGCATAAATGTTTCCGTAAAGACGAAGACCGAGTGTCAACGTATTTGCGAACTCTTCAATAATTTTTAAAGGTAATAGGAATGGAAGCGGCTTTAAGAAGTCTTTTCCGTATTCTTTAATACCTTTCATTTTGATACCGTAATAGTGCGTTAATAGTAGAATCATTACTGCAAGTGTCATCGTTACCGTAGGATCTGCAGTTGGAGATTTCCACCAAAGCACACCATCATACGATATGGAGAATGGAAGACCTAATACGTTTGCTACTGCAATAAACATAATTAATGTTATTCCAAGCACATGAAACCGGCCACCTGTTTTCCAATCGAAGTTACTTTTAATAATGCCTTTCACGAAGTCCATAATCCACTCCATGAAGTTCTGCATACCAGTTGGTTTCAGTTTCAAGTTTCTTGTCGCAAAAAATGCGATCAAAAATACGATGAGTGTTGTAACTGCTAACATCAATATGTTTGACAAGTTACCATGCATCCCTAGAAACACAAAATCTGGATTTTTATGTTCCACGATTGTTTCACCTCTCTTTCACAATCTCATAGTTGGTGTCTTGCAAAATACAAAATCCGTTCTACGATAAGTAGAACATAGGGAATCATTAATCCAATAACAGTGCTTACTAGATGGATATACTCTGGAAGGGCTAAGGCTATTGCAACGGCTGCTACGCCAGATGCGAAGCGAAATGTCGTACCAAGACCTGCTCGTCCTTTTCCATCTGTTAACACACGATCAAATTTCTCCATTCTACGAACTAGAATCCAGAAATTATACAGACCAAATAAAGAACCTAGTGCTAAGCCCGCAAAAATTGTCGAATATGGGGTGAATCCCCAACCTAGCGCACATGCTGCGAGCAAAAAAAATATGTACTTTCTTTGCTTCGTATAGATACGTTGCATTTCCTGCATGGGTCTTTAGTCTCCTGAATCGTATTTTCGAATGGTAGTAATAATGGCAATCACACCAACCGCTAGGCCAGTAAGAAGAAATATTACTAGAAATAATGGAGTGGTTCCAAAGATACTGTCTACCCACATTCCTGTGAATATACCTATTAAAATAGAACCTACAAGCTGTGAGAGAATCGCAGAATACATTGCTATCCCTTGTAAAGGACGTCTATTTGGACGCATAAAAGAATCCTCAAGTTTTTTCTTTTATAGTAAAAACTGTGAATCTAGTAGAAAGTTGATACGACAAGTATTTCAAGCATGAAACCCCTATCATTTTATATCCTTTGTAAGCATACAATAGGGGCAATTTGATGTCAATTAGAAGTAGTGAAATTCTTCACAAATACTGACTATTTGACATTTTATCGACAAATTTAAAGTAGGAAATTACTATTTTTTTATTTAGTTCCAAACAATCGGTCCCCAGCATCTCCTAAACCAGGAACAATATAGCCATGATCATTTAGTTTTTCATCTAATGCAGCTATATAAATATCCACATCTGGATGAGCTTTTTGTAATGCCTCTACACCTTCTGGAGCTGCAATTAAACACATAAACTTAATATGTATTGCACCTCGTTTTTTAAGCGAGTTCACTGCTTCTATTGCAGAACCCCCAGTAGCAAGCATTGGATCCACTAAGATGAATTCTCTTTCAGCTACATCTGCAGGAAGTTTCACATAATATTCAACTGGTTGTAATGTTTCTGGATCACGATAAAGACCAATATGACCAACTTTTGCAGCGGGAATAAGCTTTAATATTCCATCAATCATGCCAATTCCAGCACGTAATATAGGTACGACACCTAATTTTTTACCTGCCAACACCTTGGATTTTGTTTTTTGGACTGGAGTTTCTACTTCTGTTTCTTCTAAAGGTAGATCACGTGTAATCTCAAAAGCCATTAACGTTGCAACCTCGTCTACAAGTTCCCGAAATTCCTTTGTTCCTGTGTTTACATCACGGATATATGTAAGTTTATGTTGAATTAGGGGATGATCAAATACAAATATTTTTGTCATATGGCATTTCTCCTTCTTGTTTTAGTTGCAATTCTATTAATTATAACAAAAAACACGGGTCACATACTAGCAATCCTTCGTTCTTACTATTTCGTCTATTTGCTGTCGTCATAGGTTTGTAAAAATATTGTCCTTGACTGTCTGCATTAGCTTTATTTCATACTCCTCACATGTTGCCCAATAGTCTTTTTATAAATTCATTTGAAATTTAATCTGTATTACGAAAGAAAGAATGGTATTAAATGGTGAGAAGAAGCTTTATGGTCAGAAAACTTTTTATATGGACAGAAAAAATTTTATACGGACAGAAATTCATTTATCCGATCACAAAGTTTATCTATCCGGTCAGAAATAATTTTATCTGGACAGAAAGGCAGTATAAAATGAGTATACTACTGCAGAGAAAAAGGCAGTTGGAATGTGCTCATCCCGACTGCCTTTATTACTAATCTCTTAATTATACAATGGAAAATTAGATGTTAATGCTGCAACTTTTTCTTTTGATTCTTTTAAGATTGCTTCATCTTCATGGTTTTTCAAAAGCTTTGCAATAATAGAAGCGATTTCTTTCATTTCTTCTTCTTTAAATCCACGTGATGTAACAGCTGGTGTACCAATACGAACTCCAGATGTAATAAATGGACTTGCAGTATCAAAAGGAATAGTATTTTTGTTGACAGTAATACCTACTTCGTCAAGGACATGCTCTGCTACTTTACCTGTTAAACCTAAAGCTGAAACATCCAACAGCATAACGTGATTGTCAGTACCACCAGAAACGATACGAATACCTTCTGCTGTTAAACTATCTGCTAGTACTTTAGCGTTTGCAATTACTTGTGCTTGGTAATCTTTAAAATCCGGTTGTTGTGCTTCACCAAATGCCACTGCTTTTGCAGCGATTACGTGCATTAGTGGGCCACCTTGAATTCCTGGGAAAATCGTTTTATCAATTTTCTTCGCGAATTCTTCAGTTGTTAAGATTAATCCTCCACGAGGTCCACGCAAAGTTTTATGTGTTGTCGAAGTAACGAAATGTGCATGCGGTACTGGATTTGGATGAAGACCTGCTGCGACTAGACCTGCGATATGTGCCATATCTACAAATAGGTAAGCTCCTACTTCATCTGCAATTTCACGGAATTTAGCGAAGTCAATTGTACGTGAATACGCACTTGCTCCAGCTACAATCATCTTAGGTTTATGTTCTAATGCAATTGCACGAACATTTTCATAATCGATTGTTTCTGTTTCTTTATTCACTCCATAATCAATGAAGTTATATTGGATTCCACTGAAGTTTACTGGAGAACCATGCGTTAAATGTCCACCATGTGACAAATTCATACCTAAAATTGTGTCACCAGGTTGCAAAGCAGTCATATATACTGCCATATTAGCTTGTGAACCTGAATGTGGTTGGACGTTTGCATGTTCAGCACCAAAAATTTCTTTCAAACGATCACGAGCAATGTTTTCTACTACATCTACATACTCACAACCACCATAGTAGCGTTTACCTGGGTAGCCTTCTGCATATTTATTTGTAAGTACTGAACCTTGTGCTTCCATAACTGCTTCGGATACGAAGTTCTCTGAAGCGATTAACTCAATATTTGCTTGTTGACGCTTTTTCTCCGCCAGCATAGCTTCATAAACCGCTGGATCTTGTGATAAAATTTTCTCCACTCTTAGTTCCTCCTCCAATATTATCCGTAAAATGCACGTTCTCCACCAATTAGCTTCGGACGTGTTTTCGCAATCGTAACGACTGCTTCCCCAATTTGTTTTATGGACACGCGAATCGGCACAGCAACTGGTTGCAACTGCATACCAATAAGGGTTTGTCCTATATCAATGCCAGCCTGTGCTTGCACATGCTCGACAACTACAGGGTCTTGAAATTGAGTGTACGCATAGGCAGACATAGAGCCACCTGCGCGGACAACAGGAATAACTGAAACTTCCGGTAATCTAAAGAAAAGTTGTGTTTTTCTTTCCATTGTAATTGCTCGATTTATATGTTCACAGCCTTGAAATGCTAAATGAACTTTATTTCGATTTGCAAATGCTTGTAATGGTTCAAATAAAACTTCAGCTACCTCTAAACCACCAGCAGTACCAATTTTCTCGCCGATAATTTCAGAAGTAGAACAACCAATGACAAATAAATCATTTTCTTTTAAAATTGCTTGCTGTTCCACTTCTAGTAGAAGCTGTTCTATTTGTTGTTTCCACAAATTTTTTGCTTCCATATGAAATCACCTCTTTAAGCGTTTTCTAGTTCCGTAATCTTTTCAACACGTCGCTCATGACGTCCGCCTTCAAAGTCTTGACCAAGCCATGTAGCAACAATTTCTCTTGCAAGTCCCGGACCTATTACTCTTTCGCCCATCGCAAGGACATTAGAATCATTATGTGATCTCGTTGCTTTTGCAGAAAATACATCATGTACTAATGCACAACGAATACCTTTTACTTTATTTGCTGCAATTGACATTCCAATACCAGTACCACAAATCAATATTCCGCGATCAAATTTCCCACTCGCAACACCATCTGCAACTGGAAACGCAAAGTCGGGATAATCGACTGAATCATCATTAGTTGGACCGAAATCCTCATAGGATAATCCAAGCTCTTCTAGCTGTTGAATAATTTCTTTACGTAGGTTATTACCACCGTGATCGGAAGAAATGGCTATTTTCAACTCGTTCCCTCATTTCTGTTTAAATTCTAATTCATCATACCATTTTTCAGAATAAAAAAACACAATTCACATACAGTGAATTGCATTCTTTACAAAACAATTGACGAATTTCTGTCAAAACTCTAATTTCCCTTCATGTTTTTAGTTAAAACTGTACATAACACGAACTATATCTTACATTTTAAATTTATAGTTCGTATATTGACTATTTTCTCACTTCACACATCGTTATTTTGAAGTTCGATCGAATTGACAAATAACCTTGAACAAGTCTTCTGATTGTTGTTTCAACCCTTCAGATAAATGGTCAATTTGTTCGATGGAGCGTGCTTGCTCATCTGTAGCGCTTCTTACTTCTTCAGCACCTGCAGATGTTTCTTCTGCTATTGCAGCTACTTCTTGTGATTGACGAGCCGTACTTTCAATATTAGATAATTGTTGTTCTATTAGTGTTGATATCTCCACAACTGACCCTGCCATATCATGGATTTTATTGGACATACCTTCAATTGCTTCGTTTGTTTCGGATACTCGTTTTGCTTCTCCTACCGCAAAGCTAACTTGGTTCGTCATTTGTTGTACAACTGTTTGCACATCGGTTTGAATAGCAAGGATTAATTCGGAAATACCTTGAACAGCTTTTGCACTTTCATCGGCTAGTTTACGAACTTCTTCTGCAACAACTGCAAAACCTTTTCCGTGCTCTCCTGCACGAGCAGCTTCAATGGATGCATTTAGTGCAAGCAAATTCGTTTGAGCTGCAATATCCCCCACCAACTGAATAATACTTTCTACTTTTCCAGCGTTTTCTTCTAATTGTTGTACATTTCCGAGTGCCGACTCACTTCCTGAGGCAATTTTTCGTATCCCATTTACAAGTGATTCAATAACTTCTGTAGTTTGCGCTAGACCAACAATCATTTCTTTTGATTGGACAGAAGATTCTTCCGCACGTTTATTTACTTTAGAAGCAAGTACTCTTACATCTTCCACAGATTCAGCAGTGTCTTGTACCGCTACCGCTGATTGTTCTGCCCCTTGCGAAATTTGTGCAATAGTATGAGCAATTGCTTCCGCTTGTTCAGATGCGACAGACGATTCTTCTGACAATTGTTGTACAGTATTGTTTGTTTTCTCAAAATTTTCTTCAATGCTTTGGACCATTTCTCTTAAGTTCACTAACATGGATTGAAAAGCAACTGCAACAGATTGGATTTCATCTTTAGACTTTGGTACAACTACGTCCACACCGATTTTTCCTTCTGAAGCAAGTGTTGCAACTTTTTCTAAATTAAATAAGGGCTTGATAATTACTCCACTGAAAAAATAAGCTAATATAGCGGACCAAATAATTCCTAAAGCATACATTGCTATTTCAAAATTAAGTGATTTTGTAGCACCATCAAATATTAGTGGTTGTACAAAGTTGATAAAAACGGCACTTGTTGAGTATGTAATGATAGCTAAAATAGTGACAAATAATACAATCTTCTTTTGTATTCCAAATGCATACTTTTTCTTTTTCTCTTTCATACTTAATCCCCCCGAAGTCTTTTCACTAATTCTTCTGTTAGTGCATTTAGTTCTTGAAACGTGTTTTCATATGTACGCACATCCCCGCCATATGGATCAGATACATCTTGTACATTTTGGGGTGTTACAAACTCCGTGTACATATACAATTTAGTCTTGGTATGCGGGAATATTTGAAGGATTGATTGTTTGTGGGAATCTGTCATCGTTAATATGAGATCTGCCCAATCTACTATTTGCTTATTTATCGAAGTCGAAGAATGAGTAATCGGTATCGATGCATTCTCTAATACTAACTGCCCATTTTTAGACATGCTTCCACCGTCCAATGCATAAATACCTGCTGAACGAACTTCCACATTTTCTAAATCACGAGACTTTAATAACGCCTCAGCTATTGGGCTTCGACATGTATTTCCCGTACAAACAAATAAAATATTCATCGTTCTATTTCCCCATCTCTAGTATATAATATTTAGTCCTATAAATGTTTTAAATATTGTTAAATATTTCGTAAAGTTAAAACTCCCATTATTAAAATAACGAGTCCTGCTAATCTCATAATGATAGCTCGGTCCATAAATGTGTGCTTAATAATGAATTTTTGTGCAATAAATACTCCTAAAAAAGAAAAGATCCCTGAACTTAAAATAAAAATAAGCTTTTCTACTTTAAGCATACCAAACGAAATACTTACTGAAAAGGTATCAATACTAGCAACTATTGCGAGAAGATAAGGAGATAATAGCGGCACTTGTTTAGGAGATTGTGTAATAATCATTTGTAATCCTACTAGCGATAAAAGTACCCCGGATAAATAAGGACTTGCATGTTGCAAATAATTCTGCACGACGATACCAGCATAGTATCCAATTAAAGGAAAAAGCATATGTAATGACGCTACCCACGCAGCAATCGTAAAGACTTGTTTTCGATAAGGAACAAGCGAAAACAATATAAGTACATCTACTGACATTAAAACACCAGCTAAAATTTCACGCCACAAAAAAATCTCCCCCGTCCTTTTGCATAATTAACTATATGCAATTAGATAGGGGAGAATACACTGCTAACGTTGTATACTTATCTTGGTATGGATAAAATAAGTGAATCGGTCGAAAAATACTGATAATCGGTCGCATTCTACTAGAAACGGTCGAATATAACAAGGAATCGGTTGAATTCAGAATAAAATCGGTCGAATAACCCAGAGAAACGAAATTACTTATCAAACCAGTTGCCGTTTGCAGCTTTTTCTAATCGATTCATAATAGCTGCTCCAACTCCTTCTTTTGAGAAGACAGGAACAAGGACTAAATCTGCATCCGTTTCATCACAACTTCTTAATGCTTCATATAATAGATGTGCTGCATCTTCCAGCTGATTCTCTTTTCCTAAAGAAAAAAAGTAATCCGCCTCGCAATTACCAAATTGCTCTCTTGCAATTAATGCTACCTTTTGAAGATTTTTATGTATTTTTTCTATTGCATTTTGTACAGTTTCTTTGGAATTGTAAATCAAGTATACAGGTGCATTCGGGGCATAATGTGCATATTTCATTCCTGGTGCTCGAGGTGCCTCTACTTGATCTGTCGGCATGGATTCATTTACTTGTCCGATTACTTTTTCAAGCATCTCTTTTGTAATTCCACCTGGACGAAGAATCGTCGGCACTTTGGATGTGACATCTAATACTGTCGACTCTAGACCGATTCCTGTCGCACCACCGTCTACTATAAAAGGTATTTTCCCATTTAAGTCATGGAATACGTGAGCAGCTTTCGTAGGACTTGGTTTTCCACTTCTATTTGCACTCGGAGCAGCAACTGGAAGTTTTAAACGTCTCAGTAATTCAAGTGCCACCGGATGTTCAGGCATCCTAACCCCTACAGAATCTAGTCCAGCGGATACATTCTTTGCTAGTGTATTTGGCTTCAGAGGGAGGACAAGTGTGAGTGGACCTGGCCAAAAAGCATCCATGCAATCCTTTGCTATTTGTGGAATATTCATTGTAAAAGCTTCTATTTCCACTTTTTCTCCGATGTGCACAATAAGTGGATTATCCTGAGGTCTGCCTTTTGCTTCAAAGATTTTGCTCACTGCTTTTTCATTTGTCGCATCTGCACCTAATCCATATACTGTTTCTGTTGGAAAAGCGACAGTTTCTCCTGCTTTTAACAAACTCACAGCTTGTGCATAACCTTCCGTTTTTGTGGATAAGTTATCCACACTTACAATTTGTGTTTTCATCTATTATTTTCTCCTTTCTACGGTATTTATCCACATTTTTGTTGATAACTATATTGTTTTTGTGGATAATTATGTGGAAAACTTCTTTTTCAGCCATTCCCAAACCCAAAACTTTGGCTTCTCTTCCACTACTTCTTCTTTGTAGCATACTTTCGGAAACAACGCACACCACCAGTTATCACCACGACCACTACCGATTGTTATAACAACAGACTCCACATAATTTTGTGCAGTTATCCCTTGATTCCATGCTTTGGGTGGAAATAATGCTAAGCCTGAGGAAAGACTAATATCTTTTTCGTATTTTTCTGACAACTTATCCACAGCTTGTTCAAGTTTTGTATAAATTTGTGGATTATTTTGATATTGGACTAAAAGAGGCTCAATACTATTTTTCACTTCGTGTTTTATTTGTTGATCTTCTATTGTATTGCTATTTGCAATTAATCGAAAGCGCAAACCATCCGCTTGATCGGTAGGCTGAAATAATATAAATAAACAAAACTGAATAAGAAGTAACATCCACACGAAGAAAATAATTGCGTCTATTTGCTTGCTAATTCTTGGTGCTCTCTTTATCTCATAATCTGGTAACATATAACATTCCTCCTTAGGAACATTGTTACCAATAGATTCATAACTTATTCAGTAATTGTGCAAAAAACAAAACGATTTTTTTTATTAATATCTTGGACTACTTCTACCAAGGCCTTAGGAAATGCAGTTTGGAGCATATTTTGCACCGCTACTCCTTGTTCATAACCAATTTCAAAACCTATGAAACTAGGTACGTTCATCATAGAAGGTAGCTGCTCTGCCATTTTTCGATACAATTGCAATCCATCTTCTTCTGCAAATAAGGCTAGATGTGGCTCATAATCAATTACTGTATCTGAAAGTGTTTCTGCTTCGCGCAAACCAATGTAAGGCGGGTTAGATAATACAACATCCCATTTTTGAAGTGAAATTGGAGCTAGTAAATCGCCTTTCTTGAAATGGATTTCTGCATCCAATAGCTGTGCATTTTCCAATGCCACTTCAAGTGCTTGCTCGGATATATCGGTTGCAGTAACTTCTGCATTAGGGATTTCTTTTTTTATCGTGACCGCAATCGCTCCGCTTCCAGTACCTATATCAGCGACTTGCAAGATTTTATTTGCATCGAAAAGGGTTTTTACACGATTTTTTACTTCTTCTATTAATTCTTCTGTTTCTGGACGAGGAATCAATACGTTTTCATTTACAAAGAAATCCCGACCGTAAAAGGTTTCCTGTCCGATAATATATTGAAAAGGTCGCCCGGTAGCATGTTCTTCAACATATGACCAAAACGTATGAAATTCTTCTGTGGATAATTCGTCGTACATTGCGAACATTAATTGTGAATAGTTTTTTTTCAAAACATGTTGCAACAAATAACGAGCCACTTCTTTTTCTCGATTATTCTCTTCTAAAAAAGAAGAAGCCCGGGTTAGGGCCTCATAAGTTGTTTTACACATTAGTATCATTCATTCTTTCTAATTTTTCTGCTTGGTCCTCTAATATTAATGCATCCACTATTTCATTTAGCTTTCCTTCTAAGATCTGGTCGAGCTTTTGAATAGTTAACCCGATGCGGTGATCCGTCACCCGATTTTGTGGATAATTATATGTTCGAATCCGCTCCGATCGGTCACCAGTACCTACAGCAGATTTACGAACGGCATCATATTTGGCTTGAGCTTCTTGACGGAATTTATCTGCAACACGAGCACGTAGAATTTTCATAGCTTTTTCTCTGTTTTTAATTTGCGATTTTTCATCTTGCATAGAAACTGTAATGCCTGTTGGTAAATGCGTCATACGAACAGCAGACATAGTCGTATTAACAGATTGACCACCCGCTCCAGAAGATGCAAATGTATCTACACGAACATCTTTTTCATGGATATCGACATCCACTTCCTCCGCTTCCGGAAGAACAGCAACTGTTGCGGTAGATGTATGAATACGGCCACCAGACTCTGTTTCCGGTACGCGTTGTACACGATGGGCACCATTTTCATATTTCATTCTAGAATAAGCATTAGTTCCATTAATCATGAAAATAATTTCTTTGAATCCACCAAGCCCTGTTGGAGAGGATTCCATAATATCAATTTTCCAGCCTTGAGTTTCTGCATATCTACTATACATACGGAATAAATTACCTGCAAATAATGCCGCTTCGTCTCCACCAGCTGCTCCGCGAATCTCCATAATAACGTTTTTATCATCATTCGGATCTTTTGGAATTAATAACACTCTAAGACGCTCTTCCAGTTCTGTAATTTGGCTTTCCAAATCATTTACTTCTTCTTTTACCATATCACGCATATCCGCATCGAGCTTTTCCTCTAACATCAGTTTTGCGTCATTATATTGACTTTTTGCATCCTTGTATTCACGATACGCATCTACTGTTGGCTGCAAATCTGATTGCTCTTTTGAATAATCTCTTAGTTTTTTTGTATCGTTCACCACATCTGGATCACTAAGCAATTCATTTAAATTATTATAACGATCTTCTACCGATTGTAATCGATCAAACATCGAGCTCACCTCGTTCGTTTAAGTCTATATCATTCCTATTATAAAGAAAAAGTGTCATCCTCGCTACTTTTTCCGTAATATTCTTTGCAAAGCAGGCTGTTGCTTACATCCAAAAGGAGTGCAAGACCATTTTACCTCGATTCGAGACTAAATTGCTCCAAAGCGAGAACAATTAGCAAATCCAATTGAAAAAGTGTTTTCTTGCACATCAAATCAGCGTAATTTTACATATAATAGCAGTTTGAGACCAATTCACCCGACAAGAAACCAAATTCACAAATCAAATAAGAAAAACCGGGTAAAAAGACGCCCGGTCCTTTTAAGAAGAGTAACTTAGAAATGGTTGATTTCCGCTATGGCGGACGCTTTTCGCGGGCATGGCTTCAGTCTCCTCGTCACTCCGTTCCTGTGGGGCCTTCCGCTCATGCTATTCCCGCAGAAGTCGCCGCCTACGCTCCAATCAACTAGTATGTATTGTACGATTTATAATTTCTTAGTTAGATAGATGTCATTTAAATCCTATGAACATTAGTTAGGGGACTATCCGGATGTACAAAATTCCACCAAAATTTTAAAAAGCAATAGCATCCCTTATTCAATAACGATTACAGGATGGCATTATCACTACGTTTACATAAACTAATTCTATTTTCTTAGAGATAGCTGGGCTAAATCTTCTTGTTAAGTCTACTTACCTAATAGATTGTAGTGAAAGGTGGCGACTCCAGCGGGATGAGTGAGACAGATGAGCCATCACAACGAACGCGTAGCGGCGGTGATGGTTCATCGCTCACCCCGCGGAACGCGCCCACCTGAAACGGAAATCCGCTGTATTATCTAATTCTTTAAAGTACTATGAACACTGGTTTCGCAGGACGATAATCCACATACTTTCTTATCTTTTAAGAAAAACGCAATCGTCCTATAAGTGTACCTGGCGGAAGGCAGCGAATCCTAGGGGATTAGCAAGCAAATCAAGACCTTGGACGGAGCGTAGCTAAATTAATTTCTGCGACGAGCTTTGCGCAGGTGCACAGGAAGCGGCTTGATGCTTGTCCCCAAGAAAGCGTCCGCCTGCAGCAGAAATTAACCTGTTCACGGCATAAAAACTTATAGCTTTCTTTCAAAAAACCACTTTATTCATATAGAATAAGTGGTTTTTGCTTTGTATTTATAAAGGTGGATTGGCATGGCATTTACGGCATACTGGATAGTAGGAGTCGTTGCCACCGATTTGAATTTGTTCGCCAGTGTATATTGGTTTGCCATTTTCGTCTACACGGAGATTCATAATAGCTTTCTTATGGCAGAACCAGCAAATTGTTTTCATTTCCTCAATTTTATCTGCGTATATTAACATATAGCGACTTCCTTCAAAAAGTTCATTTTGGAAATCGTTTTTTAGTCCGAATCCCATAACAGGAATATCTAGTTCATCTACAATTTTTGTTAGTTGTAAGACATGCTCTTTTTTTAAAAATTGCACCTCATCAATTAATACGCAATATGGTTTTGGTGAATGATCTTTTACCAACTCATATAAATTTGTATCGTCATAGATTGCTGTAGCTTTTCTCTTTAATCCTATTCTACTTGAAATATATCCAATTTCATCTCTTGTATCAATGCCTGGTGTAAATATGAGAACTGGCTTATCTTGTTCCTCGTAATTATGAGCTACTTTTAGAATTTCAATAGATTTGCCACTATTCATTGCACCGTGCTTATAAAATAATTGCGCCATTCTAATTCTCCTTGTAATTCAATTTCTTCTACTAATCTATTTCCTATATCTATTTATAACATAAGGGAGTGGACCTCGATATATAAAAAAATATTTACATTATTATGTATGCAAATGTTCCAAACAAATAAAAATACCTGCAAAACACAATGTGCTTTGCAGGTACTTGGTAATTAGTTTTTAATTTCTTCTTTAATACCGTATTTTTTGTTGAAGCGATCAACACGGCCATCCGCAGCTGCGAATTTTTGACGTCCAGTATAGAATGGGTGACATTCGTTACAGAACTCGACTTTGATGTCGTTTTTTACAGAACCAGTTGTGAATGAGTTACCACATGAACATGATACTGTTGCTTCTTTGTAATCGGGATGAATTCCTGCTTTCATCTCTATCTCTCCTCTCGCCCTGAACCATCTGGAACAGAGTTGTTTATGAAACTGATACCTTACACGATCCGATTGTTTGCCAATCGTATATGTAGCAGAAAATTGTAAACTTACAACATATATAATAGCATCTATACATTTTAAATGCAAGTTGTTAGTTTTAGTTTATAGAGTCACTTTACCACTACGATGTGCTTTCATTTCAACTGCTAGTTGTTCAAAAAATCCTTCGTTTGTTTTTGACTGACGAAGTTTTTTCAAGAAACGCTCAGCAAAATCGCCAGAATCGGAGAAAGTTTTGCGAATAGCCCAAAGTTTATCCAACTGATCTTTTTGAATTAGAAGTTCTTCTTTTCGAGTACCGGAACGACGGATATCGATTGCTGGGAAAATTCTACGTTCTGCAAGACTTCTATCTAAATGAAGTTCTAAGTTACCCGTTCCTTTGAACTCTTCATAAATTACCTCATCCATACGGGAACCCGTATCAACTAATGCCGTAGCAAGAATTGTTAAACTACCGCCTTCTTCGATGTTACGCGCAGCCCCAAAAAATCTTTTTGGACGGTGGAATGCCGCTGGATCAATACCACCTGATAGCGTACGACCACTTGGAGGTATTACTAAATTATATGCTCGAGCAAGTCGAGTAATAGAGTCCATTAAGATAATAACGTCACGTTTATGTTCAACTAAACGCATTGCTCTTTCTAAAACAAGCTCCGCCACCTTTACATGGTTTTCAGGTACTTCATCAAATGTAGAACTTACCACATCTGCTTTAACGGAACGTTCAATGTCAGTTACTTCTTCAGGACGCTCGTCTATTAATAAAACAATTAGTTCTGCGTTTGGATGATTTGTTGTAATTGCATTTGCAATTTCTTTAATTAATAAAGTTTTCCCTGCTTTTGGAGGAGCAACAATTAGTCCACGTTGACCATAACCAACTGGAGCTACTAAATCCATAATGCGAGTCGATAATTTTTCTGGACTAGTTTCAAGCTTAATTTGGCGGTCTGGATATAATGCTGTCAGTCCTGGAAAGTGTACACGTTCTTTTGCGATTTCTGGATCTTCCCCATTAACTAATTCTACATGTAAAAGACCATAGTAGCGTTCACTTTCTTTAGGAGGACGTACTTTTCCAGTTACTTTGTCTCCATTTCGCAAATCAAATCTTCTAATTTGGGAAGCAGAAATATAGATATCTTCAGAACTTGGAGAATAGTTAATAGGGCGTAAGAAACCAAAACCTTCTTGTTGGATAATTTCTAATACGCCTTCCATAAAGAAGAACCCTTCTTGTTCAGCACGTGATTTTAAAATTGCAAAAATAAGTTCTTTTTTCGAAAGTTTACTATAAGTCGCAACTTTATATTTGCGTGCAAGGGTATATAGCTCTTTTAAAGTCATATTTTCTAACTCATTAATTGTTGTTTGTGTCATTGGCATAGCACCACTCTTTATTATATTTTGTTGTTTCGTATTTTTGGGGATATATACTTTGGTGTATCTGATTTCACTCGTCGCCCCAAAAAACTGCACACGAGCTTGTACAATAACTCTCACCAAAGGCTGTAACCTATTTCAATGGTAAGCTGACCAATCAAGTTTATGAGTTGTTAGCAACATCTCGCTTTTATAAAAGGTGGCGACTTCTGCTGAAAAAGGTTTAATAGGATTGAAGTTTATAAAGAGGATACCCGACCGACTAAGCCGGGTATACATTAGAGAAGTTTAGTTTTATAGAACTAAATTCGGTTTTTTCTTTAAGCTATGTCTTCCTTCAACAAATCGGATTGTACCTGATTTTGCACGCATAACGATTGAATGAGTAGAGCCAAAAGCTCCTTTAAATTGTACTCCACGAAGAAGTTCTCCGTCCGTTACACCAGTAGCTGCAAAGATCGCGTCGTCACCTTTAACCAAGTCTTCCATACGTAAAATCTTATTTACATCCAGACCCATTTTGATACAACGTGCTAGCTCTGCTTCGTCCTGAGGAATAAGTTTCCCTTGAATTTCCCCGCCTAAGCATTTTAATCCAACTGCAGAGATAACCCCTTCAGGCGCCCCACCCATTCCAAAAAGAATATCTACACCAGTATTATCGAAGGCTGTATTAATAGCTCCGGCAACATCACCATCTGTAATTAACTTGATGCGAGCTCCAGCAGCTCTAATTTCATCGATAATTTTTTGGTGTCTTGGACGACCTAAAATAGTAGCCACTACATCCTCAATGTCTTTATTTTTCGCACGGGCAACCGCTCTCAAATTATCAATAACTGGTGCGTTAATATCCACTTGACCTATTGCTTCAGGACCGACTGCTAATTTTTCCATATACATATCTGGAGCATGAAGTAAATTTCCGCGATCTGCAATTGCAAGAACTGCAAGTGCATTCCATCCCCCTGAAGCCACGATATTCGTACCTTCTAAAGGATCCACTGCCACATCTACTTGAGGACCTCCAGTTCCTTGTCCGAGCTTCTCTCCGATATATAACATCGGTGCTTCGTCCATTTCACCTTCCCCAATTACTACGACACCTTCCATTGGGATTGTGTCAAAAACTGTGCGCATAGCAGTAGTTGCTGCGTCGTCTGCTTCATTTTTTAATCCGCGTCCCATCCAACGAGCTGATGCGATAGCTGCGGCTTCTGTTACTCGGACTAATTCCATTGATAAACTACGTTCCATCTAATATGTGCCTCCCGTTTACGGTTTACGGTTAATAAATCCGTCCTGTCTTTCTTCCTGTTACATTGTAGCATATTTTCTAAATAAGAAAAGTGCAAGGTTCCTAGAGTCTAGACAGTTAATTTGTTGAAGAGTTATACTCTCTTAATTGTTCCGAATGCATTCAATTTATTCGTTGTTTATTTCTATTTCCTTTATTTCCACTCGTCTAATGTCTGCTCCTAATCCTCGGAGCTTTTCAATAATTGAACTATAGCCACGTTCTATATGAAATATATCTTGAATTTCTGTTTCTCCGTCTGCTATTAAACCAGCAAGAACTAACGCTGCTCCTGCACGTAAATCACTTGCGCGAACCGTGGCAGCTTCTAGTTTGGCCGGTCCAGTGATTATTGCAGTTCTACCATCTACCCGTCCATTGGCACTCATACGACGGAGTTCATCAATTTGTTTAAATCTAGCTGAATAAATGGAATCTGTAATAACTGATGTACCTGTGGCCTGTGTCATTAGCACTGAAAATGGTTGCTGTAAATCAGTTGGAAACCCTGGATACACGAGTGTTTTAACATCTACCGCTTGTAATTTATCTGACTTAGGTATAAATATTTTTTCTTCATATTCTTCTACTTTAACGCCCATTTCACGTAGCTTTGCCGTTAACGCCTCTACATGAAAAGGAATGACATTATCAACGGTGACTCCGTCTCCGGCAACTGCTGCCATAATCATGAATGTACCTGCTTCAATACGATCCGGGATGATGGTATGCTTCGTCCCATGCAATTCTTCCACACCTTCAATTCGAATTACATTCGTACCAGCACCTTTAATATTTGCTCCCATATTAGATAAAAGAGTTGCGACATCAATGATTTCTGGCTCTTTTGCAGCATTTTCAATGATCGTTCTTCCTTTTGCAAGTACGGCAGCAAGCATTATATTAATGGTTGCTCCTACACTTACAACGTCTAAATAAATCTTTGAACCTACTAATTCATCTGCACGTAAATAAATTGCTCCATGCTCATTGGATACCGATGCACCCAGAGCTTCAAAACCTTTAATATGTTGATCAATTGGACGTGGTCCAAGATGGCAACCTCCTGGTAATCCTATAGCTGCTTTTTTAAATTTCCCAAGAAGCGCACCCATTAGATAATATGATGCACGTAGTTTTTTTATATTACCATTCGGTAGAGGCATATCCACTACATTCGTCGGATCGATTGTCATTGTTCCATCTTCAAATGTAATTTTTGCCCCTACTTCTTCAAGTATTTCTTTTAATGTCAATACATCTAAAATTTCTGGTAAACCTTCTATAGTAACTGGGGAGTTAGCTAGTAAGGAAGCCGGAATAAGTGCTACCGCACTATTTTTTGCTCCACTTACCTTAATCGTTCCATGTAAACGATTTGCACCTTTTATTTTATAAACTTCCATACGTTTCTCCTTCGTCTTGTTACTCGCTTTTACGATTGTTCCAATCCGCTAGAAATCCTTCAATCCCTTTGTCTGTCAATGGGTGATGAAATAATTGTTTTAATACTTTGAATGGAGTTGTAGAAATATGAGCACCATTTAACGCGGCATCTGTAATATGCTGTGGATGTCTAATCGAAGCTGCAATAATTTCTGTATCGATATTGTGTATTTCAAATATTTGAGCAATTTTCGCAATTAGTTCCATTCCGTCATGTCCTATATCATCTAAGCGACCAAGAAATGGAGATACATATGTTGCTCCAGCTCTTGCTGCTAATAGTGCTTGGTTTGCACTAAAAATAAGTGTTACATTAGTTTTTATTCCTTCTGAACGGAAAACAGAACATGCTTTTAGACCTTCAGGTGTCATTGGTAGCTTAACCGTTATATTCGGAGCAATTGCAGCAAGTTCTCTACCTTCTTTAATCATACCTTCTGCATCTAACGCGATTACTTCTGCACTTACAGAACCATCTATTAATGCTGTAATTTCGCGAAGACGATCATGGAAAGAAATATTTTCTTTCGCTACTAGTGATGGATTTGTTGTTACGCCAGATAAAATTCCCCAAGCGTGTGCTTCTTTAATTTCCTCGAAATTGGCTGTATCTATAAAAAACTTCATATAATTAATATCCTCCTGTTGATTGAAAAATAGGAGAAGCATCTGATTTTAAAACAGAGCACTTCTCCTCAGACTGTTGACAAACACTTTCATTTTTCGTTGCACTTCGACTGACAAGCGTTTTGTTTTCAAGTCAGACTGTAGTGCGTATAAGTATTGTCTAAAACCTAAGGAAAAGATCCTGTTAATAATGATGGCTTCTCCTTCTATCTATTTACATTGCTGAATTATGCTTTGTTTGAGCTTCCAAATTCACGCATTTTCCCGATAACCGTAGTTTTGATAGCATCGCGTGCCGGTATTAAATATTTACGTGGATCATATTGAGTTGGATTTTCATCTAAATATGCACGAATTGCTTTTGTAGCAGCTATTTGATTTTCTGTATTTACATTGATTTTGGCAGTTCCTAAAGATATAGAACGCTCAATATCATGTGTTGGTACTCCTGTACCACCATGCAGTACAAGCGGAAGGTCTGCTAGTTTTGAGATTTCTTCCATTTCTTTAAATCCTAAATTTGGTTCACCTTTATATGGACCATGTACTGATCCTAATGCTGGTGCTAAACAATCAATTGCAGTACGTTTTACTAGTTCAGCGCATTCTGTTGGATTCGCATAAATAACACCATCTGCGATTACATCATCTTCTTGGCCGCCAACTGTCCCAAGCTCTGCTTCAACTGATACATTTTGAGCGTGCGCATATTCCACAACTTTAGAAGTAATTTCTACGTTTTCTTCAAATGGATGATGGGAAGCATCGATCATCACAGATGTGAAACCAGCTTCTATTGCCTCTTTACATTTTTCAAAGCTAGAACCGTGATCTAAATGAATAGCCACTGGAACCGACGTTTTGTAGTCTTCCATTAGTCCTTTTACCATATGTACAACTGTAGTAAAGCCGCCCATATATTTTGCAGCACCTTCTGAGACACCTAAAATAACTGGTGACTTTTCTTCTTCTGCCGCTTGTAAAATAGCTTGTGTAAATTCTAGATTATTAATATTGAACTGCCCTACAGCGTATCCTTCTTTTTTACCTTTTATAAGCATTTCTTTCATTGATACTAAAGCCATTCAAATGGACCTCCTCTGTTTGATTTTATTCTCATTTATTTGCTTATTATATCTATTTTATCCAGTGAATGAGAAAATCCTCATTTCTGCATGTGGCATTTCCCACTTTTCTTTTTCATCATAACAAAAACAGGCGATGTTTTCCACTGCCTGCTTATGGACTACTTTTTTAACAAATTATTTATTGCGTCCCGTACTTCAAAAATATCAAAAGGTTTTGTAAAATAAAGCGATGCACCTAGTCCCATTGCTTCTTGAATCATATTCAACTCTCCATAAGCCGTCATCATTATAACGGGTAAGCTTGGATACTTTTCCTTTAATAAAGTGAGAATCTTTATTCCATCCATTCCAGGAATTTTCATGTCCAATAAAACACCGTCTATTGCTTGTTTTTCAGCAATATCCAAAGCTTCTAGACCATTTGAGGCTAAACTCACTTCGTATCCTTCTTGTGAAAAAACTTCCTTTAAGAGCATTCGTATTCCTAGTTGATCATCAACAATTAAAATTTGTTTCATGATGCACAAACCCCTTTAATTAAATTTCCCCCTCTATACTATTCGCTATGAATTTTCTTTTCCCTTCTATAAATTCAAAATACTTCCCGTTTTACGTATCTCCTCTCCTACCTTATAATAACTACGAGGTGATAATTCCATGAAAATGTTAACAACCCAACTTTCCGGACTTCTTCAAAGAATTGCTACTTCCGAAGAAGAAAATATAGAAGAAACATCTAGACTTCTTGCACAAGCCGCTGCACGACAAGGTTCCATTTACTTCGCCACTTTCGACGAAATGGAAAGTATTAAAATAAATGCAAAAAATGCTGTAGAACCATTTCCCAGCATGCAAGAATGGACAAAAAATACTAAACTTACAAGTGTAGATCGAGTTTGGATTATTACAAGATCTTGTGAAAATAAAGAAGCTTTAGCTCTCGCAAAAAAATTAAGTGATGAATTCATCCCATTTAGCGTTACAGCCGCAGAAGTCGCAGATGACGAGAACCAACTTGCTAATCTAGCCTATACATATATTTCCTTGAAACTCTCCAAAGGTCTCCTTCCTACTGAAGATGGAAGTCGAATTGTACTACCCTATGCCTTAAGCGCAATGTTTGTATATGAAGCTGTAAAAATGAAGCTTGACGAAATACTTATTGGTGAATAAACATAGGAAAAGCCCCAAGAAATTTGTTATTTCTTGGGGCTTTTTTGTTTTGGGTTTCTATTGTTGGTCTCGCTCTGCTAATTTCTAACTGATTATGGATAATAATTCAAAACGCTTGCCCCAGTTTGAATATTTTATTGTAAAAAAGCTCTGTCTCACCTTGAGTTAACTCTTAGTTCTGAGATTTGGTCGCTCTTCTCATTGAATTGGTCGCTCCCACTGAAGAATTGGTCGCTCCTACCACATAACTGGTTGCTCTCCAAGTTCATTTGGTCGCTCTTTGCCATTTAATCCCTGAGGAACAAAGTAGATTCAACTATTACTCATGGAGTAATCCCTGTATTAGGAATATTTGTTTTTGCATCGCTCTGCTAATTTCTAACTGATTATGGATAAAAATTCAAAACGCTTGCTACAGTTTGAATATTTAATTTATAGAAACGCACTGTCTCACTTTAAGTCAACTCTTAGTTCTGAGATTTGGTTGCTCTTCTCATTAAATTGGTCGCTCCCACTGAAGAATTGGTCGCTCTTACCACATAATTGGTTGCTCTCCAAGTTCATTTAGTTGCTCTTTGCCAGTTACTTCCATAAAAAAAGCAGTTCGACGAGTCGAACTGCTTTATATAGTTTATTTTTCTACGGCTGCTTTGATGAATTCACGGAATAATGGTTGTGGACGTTGTGGACGTGACACAAATTCCGGATGGAACTGAGATGCTACGAAGAATGGATGATCTGGTAGCTCGATGATTTCGATTAGGCGACCATCTGGGCTTGTACCAGAGAATACGAATCCAGCTGCTTCAAATTGTTCACGGTATTCGTTGTTGAATTCGTAACGATGACGGTGACGTTCGTATACAAGTTCTTCTCCATATGCTTCGTGTGCTTTAGAGCCATGAGTTAGTTTGCATGGATATAATCCAAGGCGAAGTGTACCACCTAGATCTTCAACATCTTTTTGTTCAGGCAGCAAATCGATTATTGCATGTGGAGTTTTAGCATCTAACTCTGTAGAGTGAGCTCCTTGTAGTTCTAGAATAGAGCGTGCAAACTCAACAGTTGCAAGTTGCATTCCAAGACAAATACCTAAGAATGGTACATTGTTTTCACGTGCAAATTTAGTAGCTGCAATTTTACCTTCTACTCCGCGATCTCCAAATCCACCAGGAACAAGAATTCCATCTACATCTGAAAGAATTTCCGCGACATTTCCTTCGTTTACTTCTTCTGCATTAACCCATTTAACTTCAATATCTGCATCAAATTTGTAACCAGCATGTTTCATCGCCTCTACTACAGATATATATGCATCTTGAAGTTCTACGTATTTACCAACTAAACCAATACGAACTTTTTTCGATAATGATTTCACTTGATCCACAAGTGCTTGCCAGTCAGTCATATCCGCTTCTTTTGTATCAAGTTCGAAATGATCCACAACAATTTGGTCTAAATGTTGTTCTTGAAGCATTAATGGAATTTCATATAGTGAATCTGCATCGATACATTCAATTACTTCCTCTGGTTTAATATCACAGAATAACGCAATTTTGTCTTTCATATCTTGAGGAATTGGCATTTCTGAACGACAGACAATTACATTTGGTTGTATACCAAGGCTACGTAATTCTTTCACGCTATGTTGTGTAGGTTTTGTCTTCATTTCACCAGCAGCTTTGATAAATGGAACTAAAGTACAATGTACGTACATAACATTTTTGCTACCTACATCACGTTTCATTTGACGAATTGTTTCTAAGAATGGAAGAGACTCTATATCTCCAACTGTACCACCGATTTCAGTAATAACGATATCTGCATGTGTTTCTTTTGCAGCTAAGAATAAACGCTCTTTAATTTCATTTGTAATATGTGGAATTACTTGTACTGTTCCTCCATTGTAATCCCCGCGACGCTCTTTTCTTAAAACAGAAGAATATACTTTCCCTGTTGTGATATTCGAGTATTTATTTAAATTAATATCAATAAAACGCTCGTAATGACCTAAATCTAAATCCGTTTCTGCACCATCATCTGTTACAAAAACTTCCCCATGTTGATAAGGACTCATTGTTCCTGGGTCTAAGTTAATGTATGGGTCAAATTTTTGAATCGTTACATTCAAACCTCTGTTTTTCAATAGACGTCCAAGTGACGCCGCCGTGATACCTTTTCCTAATGAAGATACTACTCCACCAGTAACAAAAATAAATTTAGTCATTGTTTATTCCTCCTATGTGTTTAATTACAACAACAAAAAGCGCTCCGCCTGCTTTTTTGCAGGGGAGCGCATATGCACATGAGTAATGTCTCTTTAAAAAGAGCCCAATTGAATCTTATAGCGTATAGAAGTAGAAGTCAAGAATTATTCCTCATCTTCTAAATCTTCGTCGTCCAAATCTTCGTCTTCAATGATTTCAAATTCATCTTCGTCTTCATCGATTAAATCCTCTTCGATCACTTCATCAATTTCTCCTACGAAATCAATTGCAACGTCGTCGTCATCATCTTCATCTTCCTCTTCGACAAACTCATCGAACTCTTCTTCAAAGATAATTTCATCTTCATCTATGTCATCTAACTCATCATCTTCCACTGCTTTAGCTTTCTTTTTACGAACCTTTACGGTTGGAGCAGTTTCTTCTTCTATTTGTTCTACAGGGTACCATTCTCTCAAACCCCATTGATTTTCAGCTGTAGCTAAAAAACGGCCATCGATGTTCATATCTGTATAGAATTGAGGCTTACGGTTTGCCATCTCTTCATCAGTAAAACCATTAAGTTTTTGGATTTCGTCAAATAGTTCAGTTAGTGTTAAAGAATTTTTCTTATCCTCTAAAATAGCAAATCCTAAATCTATTAACGATTCTTCTTTTAATTGAGCTGTTGTCATTTCACGAAATTTCAAATCGTGCACGTCCTTTCAATGTCCGTTTTGCATACTTCCCATTATATACAAACAAGTATGTTATATGCTACATTCATTTATTCTTTTTGAAAAATGAATTTTTTGAAGTTGCTAACAAAAATAAATAAAATGAAAGTAAAAGTAAAGGAATGGATCCCAGTTGTTTATTATATAGGAAAACAGTAAGTAGTAGGAGTATGATAATGACCATTATGTGAATTACTTTTCTCATGTCATTTCTCCTTTACTACTTAAATCAAATTGAGTCTCTAACATCTACTAAATAAGGTTAGTATCATTATACAAAAAAACAAGAAAAAGTGCCCCGATAATACATCGGAACACTATTTTTTTTTTACATATTTCGTCGGTACTGCCCGCCGACCTCGTAAAGTGCGTTGGTGATTTGTCCAAGACTCGCCTTCTGAACGGTTGTCATTAGCTCTTCAAATATATTTCCACCAGTAACCGCTACTTGTTTTAGACGAGCGAGTGCTTCCTCTGCTTCGTTCGCATGTTTTTGTTGGAAGTTTTGAAGATTTGTAATTTGTGTTTCTTTTTCTTCTTTCGTTGCACGAGCAAGTTCCATATTATCAATATCCTCTGCGGTAGCAGGATTTGGATTCAAGTATGTGTTCACACCGATTATCGGAAGTTCGCCAGTGTGTTTTTTCATTTCATAGTACATGGATTCTTCTTGAATTTTTCCACGTTGGTATTGTGTTTCCATTGCACCAAGCACTCCACCACGGTCATTTATACGATCGAATTCGGAAAGAACTGCTTCTTCGACAAGATCCGTCATTTCTTCGACAATAAAAGCTCCTTGTAGTGGATTTTCATTTTTCGATAAACCATGTTCTTTTGTAATGATCATTTGAATTGCCATTGCACGTCGAACGGATTCTTCTGTCGGCGTTGTGATTGCTTCGTCATATGCATTTGTATGAAGCGAGTTACAGTTGTCTTGCAATGCCATTAAAGCTTGAAGCGTTGTGCGAATATCATTAAAATCTATTTCTTGCGCGTGTAGGCTTCTACCTGATGTTTGAATATGGTATTTCAGTTTTTGACTTCGTTCGTTCGCACCATATTTATCGCGCATTACAACAGCCCAAATGCGACGTGCAACTCGGCCAATTACTGTGTACTCTGGATCCAAACCATTCGAGAAGAAGAACGATAAGTTTGGTGCAAAATCATCGATATTCATACCGCGACTTAAGTAATACTCCACGTAAGTGAAACCATTTGAAAGTGTAAACGCCAGTTGAGATATTGGATTAGCTCCCGCTTCCGCTATATGATAACCAGAAATCGATACCGAATAATAGTTACGAACTTTTTGGTCAATAAAGTATTGCTGAATGTCACCCATCATACGTAAAGCAAATTCTGTGGAGAAAATACATGTATTTTGACCTTGATCTTCTTTTAAAATATCTGCTTGAACTGTACCACGAACAACTTGTAACGTAGCAGTTTTTACTTCTGTAAATTCTTCTAGAGTTAATGTACGCCCAAGTTTTTCTTCTTGAATACGAACTTGCTGATCTATGGCTGTATTCATAAACATTGCTAAAATTATTGGCGCTGGACCATTAATTGTCATCGAAACAGAGGTAGATGGCGCACATAAATCAAAGCCATCATATAACTTTTTCATATCTTCTAATGTACAAATACTTACGCCAGATTCACCGACTTTTCCGTAAATATCTGGGCGATGATCTGGATCTTCACCGTAAAGTGTTACAGAGTCAAACGCTGTAGAAAGTCGTTTTGCATCATCATCTTTGGACAGATAGTGGAAACGACGATTTGTTCGTTCAGGTGTTCCTTCTCCTGCGAACTGTCGCTTCGGATCTTCCCCTTCACGTTTGAATGGGAAAACTCCCGCCGTATATGGGAATGAACCCGGAACATTTTCTTTATATACCCATCTTAAAATTTCACCATAATCCACGAATTTTGGAAGCACCACTTTTGGAATCTTTAACCCTGACAAGCTTTCTGTACGTAATATTGTGCGAATTTCTTTATCACGAATCTTCGTGATAAATTCATCTCCAGCATACGCTTCTTTTAAAGTTGCCCAGTTTTCCAATATCCGCTTTGATTCCGCTGTTAATTCATCACGAACTCCATTTGCTAATGACTCCAATGATTGAACTAAAGCATCATCCGCAGCTTTTTCTTTTACTGTCTCAATTGCACCTTCTAATTGGAACAATCTTCTCGCAAAAGCAACTTGTTCATCTGATTTTTTATGATATCCACGTACAGTATCTGTTATTTCACGAAGATAATAGCGACGGTCATTTGGAATGATGACGTTTTGCTTTTGTGTTTTTACAAAATGTTCGTAGGAAGTTTCCCAGTCAGAACCGGTCTTTTCATTCAACACTCCTACTAAAGCTGCAAATAAAGAATTTGTTCCTTTATCATTAAATTGGCTAGCAATAGTTCCGTAAACTGGCATTGTATCTAAATCATCATGCCATAATTCACGACTACGTTGATATTGCTTTTGCACTTGTCGAAGTGCATCTTCTGAGCCTTTACGTTCGAATTTATTGATAACAATTAAATCTGCATAATCAATCATATCGATTTTTTCTAATTGAGATGGTGCTCCGAACTCACTTGTCATTACATACATCGAAACATCCGATACATTTGTAATTTCCGCGTCCCCTTGCCCGATACCACTAGTTTCAACAACGATTAAATCGAAACCTGCTACTTTTACAACATCTAGAACATCGGCAATTGCACCCGATAATTCCGTGCGAGATCCGCGTGTTGCTAAACTACGCATAAATACACGCTTGTTAAAGATTGCATTCATACGGATTCTGTCACCGAGTAATGCTCCACCCGTTTTTTGTTTCGTTGGGTCAATCGATAAAACGGCAATTTTTTTGTCAGGCAATTCATGTAGGAAACGGCGTATTAATTCATCTGTTAATGAACTTTTCCCCGCTCCGCCAGTCCCTGTTATACCTAGAACAGGGGTACCTTTTGACAATTTCCTTGCTTGCTCAATCATTACTTTTACTTCAGCATCTTGCGTTTGATGTGCTTCTTCTGCAATTGTGATTAAATGAGCAAGCACCTCTGGGGCTTCCGTCGAAACGGTTGAAATTTCATCTTTCGCTCCAGAAGCTTTTGTTGGCACATCACATTCAACTAACATATGATTGATCATACCTTGAAGGCCAAGTTTACGACCATCTTCAGGCGAGAAAATACCTGAAATCCCGTAGTCTTGTAGTTCTTTTATTTCTTTCGGGATAATTACTCCGCCTCCGCCTCCGTATATGCGAATATGAGGTGCTCCGCGCTCTACGAGTAAATCCTTCATATATTTAAAATACTCAACATGTCCTCCTTGGTAGGAGGAAATTGCGATTCCTTGCACATCTTCTTGAATAGCAGCATTCACTACTTCTTCTACCGATCGGTTATGCCCTAAGTGAATAACTTCTGCTCCACTTGCTTGTAGAATACGGCGCATAATATTAATCGATGCATCATGTCCGTCAAATAGACTCGATGCAGTGACAAAACGAACATGATTTTTTGGACGATAAACTTCTACAGTTGACATGTTGTTCCCCCTTTTTGAATGGCTATGTTAACCTATACTGTCGTGCCTCCACAACAATCAATTAAATGGTTCAAAATCAACAATTATATTTAACATAGACTTTTGAATAAAAATTTACTTGCCCATCCCACTTAAGACAAATTCTATTTGTAATTCTGTAAATTGCTCAATTGTATATTCTTTACGTAAAGCCCATCTTCTAAATGCCCACATTTGTCCTTGAACGACAAGTGTATGTGCATAAAGGTTTGCTTGTGCTTCTGTAAGTTCAAGTTCACCAGATTGTATGCATCCAGTAAGAATCTCATGGAAGATATCTACCATTTCTAATTCTTTTTTTAATACATATTCCAGCGCATCTTTTGGTAAAGATTTGGATTCTTGATACATAACAACAAACTCATCCTGCATGTCGTCAATTACCCGATAATAGTGTCGGATCGCTGTTTTTAAATCTTCTATAGTGTCATTTTGTGACGTAATTTGAGATAGTTTGTCATGTACTTCATTGTAAATACTATCGCAAACTAAATAGAGCACATCTTCCTTTGTGCGAATATATTCGTAGAGTGTACCAATACTGAAACCAGCTTCTTTAGCTATTTCTCTCGTTGTAGCGCGGTGAAATCCTTTTTCTTTAAATAATGTAACTGCTGCACGAATCATTTGGTGACGTCTTTTTTCGATGAGACTTTCATCTTTTACAGATGTCTTCACTTCATGCTTTTTATCCATCGTCATCTACTACTTTGTAAGCATACGAGAAATAACTAGACGTTGAATTTCTTGTGTGCCCTCGTATATTTGCGTAATTTTTGCATCACGCATAAAACGTTCTACAGGGTAATCTTTTGTATACCCATATCCTCCGAATACTTGCACTGCTTCTGTCGTCACTTTCATTGCTGTATCGCCAGCCATTAGCTTCGCCATTGCAGATTCTTTTCCGTAAGGAAGACCATTGGATTCTAGCCATGCAGCTTGATACGTAAGTAAACGAGATGCTTCTGTAGATGTTGCCATATCAGCAAGTTTGAAAGATACGCCTTGATTTGCAACAATTGGTTTACCAAATTGAACACGTTCTTTAGCATATCCAACTGCAGCATCTAGTGCGCCTTGTGATATCCCGACCGCTTGAGCAGCAATTCCGTTACGTCCACCATCTAATGTTTTCATTGCGATGATGAAGCCCTCCCCTTCTTCTCCAAGAAGATTTTCTTTTGGTACACGGCAATTATCAAAAATAATTTCAGTTGTTGGAGAAGAACGAATTCCCAATTTCTTTTCTTTTTTCCCTACGGAGAATCCAGGGAAGTCTGCTTCAATGATAAATGCGCTTGTTCCCTTATGTTTTGAGTCTGGATCCGTCACTGCAAATACTACATAGATATCTGCAATACCACCATTTGTGATGAAGATTTTAGAACCATTTAGTACATAATGATCGCCATCTAATTTAGCAGTTGTTTTCATGCCGCCAGCGTCAGAGCCTGAACCAGCTTCTGTTAAACCGTATCCACCGATTTTAGTTCCCTCTGCCATTGGACGAAGGTATTTTTGCTTTTGCTCTTCATTGCCGTATTTAAAAATCGGCCATCCAGCGAGTGAAGTATGTGCAGAAAGCGTCACACCTGTTGATGCACAAACACGAGACAACTCTTCTACTGCGATGCAGTAAGCAAGATAATCAGAACCGATTCCGCCATATTCTTCTGGCCAAGGAATACCCGTTAAACCTAGTTCCGCCATTTTGTCGAAAATTTCGCGGTCAAAGCGTTCCTCTTCATCACGCTCTGCAGCTGTTGGTCCTACTTCGTTTTCTGCAAAGTCACGTACCATTTTTCGAATCATTTCATGCTCTTCTGATAGTTGAAAATTCATTATTATCCCGCCTTTTAGTGTTTTAGTTTGGTTACTCTCGTATTGTCGTTGGTTGCTCTTGTATCTAGGTTGATCGCTCTCGCATCGAGATTGGTTGCTCTCGTTACGACAGTGGTTGCTCTCGGATCGAAGCGATTTGCTCTTGTATACGTTGGTTGCTCTCGGATCGACGCTGATTGCTCTCGCATCGAAGCAATTTGCTCTCGTATACGTTTGCTTGCTCTCGGATCGTCGTTGGTTGCTCTCGGATCGACGTTGGTTGCTCTCGTATTGACGTTGGTTGCTCTCGCATCGATGCGATTTGCTCTGGTATACGTTGATTGCTCTTGGATCGAGATTTGTTGCTCTCGCATTGACGTTGGTTGCTCTCGGATCGACGCTGATTGCTCTCGCATCGAGGTCGGTTGCTCTCGTTAAGCCATTTATTAGGAATACATTTAATTTGTAAGATGCTTACTAATTACGATATTTTGTATTTCACTTGTTCCTTCGTAAATTTCCGTTATTTTTGCGTCACGGAAGTAACGTTCGACAGGATAATCTTCTGTGTAACCATATCCTCCAAATACTTGAACAGCTTCAATTGCTACATCCACCGCCGTTTTCGATGCAAATAGTTTCGCCATCGAAGCTTCTTTTCCACAAGGAAGTCCTTTTTCGCGAAGGCTCGCTGCACGATATACAAGAAGTCTAGCCGCTTCTACTGCAGTTCCCATATCTGCAAGCTTGAAGCCTACTCCTTGGTTTGCTGCAATTGGTTTACCAAATTGCACTCGTTCTTTTGCATATTCTACTGCTGCTTCAAAAGCTACTTCTGCAATTCCTAGTGCTTGCGTTGCGATTCCGATTCGACCAGTATTTAAATTTGCCATTGCAATTTTAAATCCTTCGCCTTCTTCACCGAGTCTATTTTCTACTGGAATTTTCATATCTTCAAAAGTGATTTGCACAGTTCTGGAACCGTGCAATCCCATTTTCTTTTCATCTTTTCCAACTATAAAACCAGGTGTATCCTTCTCCACGATAAAAGCAGTTATTCCTCTTGAACCTTGAGACGGATCCGTTGAAGCGAACACGATGTTCACATCTGCTTCGCCACCATTTGTAATAAATACTTTAGAACCATTTAGTACATAATGGTCATCTTTTTTAACTGCTTTCGTTTTCAGTGCACCCGCATCTGATCCTGCAGATGCCTCTGTTAAACAAAATGCTCCTAAGTATTCACCAGTTGCAAGCTTCGGAATATATTTATTTTTTTGCTCTTCATTGCCGAAGTAAAGGATTGGGTTCGTTCCAACAGATGTGTGAACAGAAAGAATTACTCCAACGACTGCACTCACTTTTGACAGCTCGTTTATTGCGATTACGTAGCTTGTGAAGTCCATTTCTGCACCGCCATATTGTTCAGGAACTGTTATCCCCATTAACCCTAATTCACCCATTTTTTTTATTATTTCACGAGGGAATTCCCCTTGTTCCATTCGTTCAATAAAAGGCTCGATTTCTGTTTTCGCAAAATCTCGCACCATATTACGCATCATTAATTGTTCTTCCGTGAATTTCAATTCCATCTTAAAAACCCCTTTTCCCCACTGATTGAGGTTTCACTTTATTCGTAGCTGTAAAAGCCTCGACCTGATTTCTTGCCTAACCAACCAGCTTTTACGTATTTTCTAAGCAGTGGGCACGGACGATATTTACTGTCCCCAAAACCTTCATGTAAAATTTCCATAATATACAAACAAGTATCTAAACCAATAAAATCGGCTAATTGAAGTGGTCCCATTGGGTGATTCATACCCATTTTCATCACATCGTCGATTGCTTCTTTTGAAGCAACACCTTCATAAAGAGTGTAGATTGCTTCGTTTATCATTGGCATTAAAATACGATTGGAAACGAAACCTGGGAAGTCATTTACTTCCACTGGTGTTTTACTTAGTTTAATCGTCATTTCTTCAATTGCTGTATATACCTCGTCAGAAGTTGCTAATCCGCGGATAATTTCTACAAGTTTCATTACAGGAACGGGATTCATAAAATGCATACCGATTACTTGCTCAGGCCGATTCGTTACCGCTGCGATTTCCGTGATTGGTAAAGAAGAAGTGTTCGTTGCCAAGATAGTATGTTTTGGCGTTATTTCGTCTAATTGTTTAAAAATTGATTGCTTGATATCCATATTTTCGACGGCCGCTTCAATTACTAAATCCACATCATTTGCGTCTTCGATGGAAAGTGATTTTGTAATATTTTGGAGAACTGCTTGTTTTTCATCTTCTGTCATGCGACCTTTTTCGACGTTACGTGACAAGTTTTTTGTAATTGTTTGAATGCCGCGATCGTAATATTGTTGTTCACGGTCATTTAATTTCACTTCAAATCCTGCTTGTGCACAAACTTGTGCAATTCCAGATCCCATTTGACCCGCTCCGATTACCATTACTTTTTGAATCGTCATGCGTTACTTCCCCCTGTTTTTGGAACTTCGATCATAATAGCATCACCTTGCCCGCCTCCCGAACAAATTGCTGCTACTCCAATACCACCACCGCGGCGTTTCAGTTCATAAGCAAGTGTTAATATAATACGCGCACCAGATGCTCCAATTGGATGACCAAGCGCTACTGCACCGCCGTTTACGTTCACTTTTTCCTCATCGATACCTGCAATTTGACTGCTTACTAATGCAACAGCGGCAAATGCTTCATTTATTTCAAATAAATCAATTTCAGCTAGTGTTTTCCCTGTTTTATCAAGTAATTTATTGATTACTATACCTGGTGTTTGAGGGAAGTTTTCCGGTTCAATTGCTATTTCGGCGTGACCTAGCACGTATGCCAGTGGCTCTTTCCCAAGCTCTTTTGCTTTTTCTTCATTTGTTAAAACCATCGCACAAGCTCCGTCATTAATACCAGGAGCATTTCCTGCAGTGATCGTTCCTTCACTACCAAATGCGGGTTTTAGTTTCGCAAGTGATTCGATGGAAGTGTCGCGGCGAGGTGCTTCATCTTGGTTTACGATGAAAGCGTCCCCTTTTCGTTGTGGAATTTCCACAGAGATAATTTCCTCTGCAAAAATGCCTTTGTCCATTGCTTTTAGTGCGAGATCATGACTTCTAAAAGACCACTCATCTTGCTTCTCGCGAGATAGTTCGAATGATTCGGCAGTAGTGTTTCCGTATGTCCCCATATGCACGTGCTTTGGATGGAATGAACAAGAAAGTCCGTCGTATATCATTCCGTCCACCATTTGCGCATCTCCCATACGAAGTCCGAATCTACCTTTTGGTAAATAATATGGAGCATTCGACATCGATTCCATTCCACCAGCAACAATGATTTCTTCATCACCAAGACGAATTAATTGATCAGCTAAAGTAACACTTCGCATACCAGAAGCACACACTTTGTTAATCGTTTCGGTTTTAACTGACCAAGGAATTCCTGCTTTTGTAGCAGCCTGTCTAGAAGGAATTTGCCCTTGACCTGCTTGTAATACAGTTCCCATAATGACTTCATCCACTTGTTCTACATCTATTCCAGCACGAGTCAACGCCTCTTTAATCGCTACTCCACCTAAATCAGATGCAGTTAAACTACTAAGTGCCCCTCCGAATTTCCCAAAAGCTGTACGTGCACCATCCAAAATAACTGTCTTTGTCAAACTAGCCACCCCTTTGTCTGATTTGTATGCGCTTTCAACAAAAATAAAATAAAAAACGTTACTGACTGAACGCTCGCTCGATTAAATTGTTAGAAAAAAGGGAGCTTTTACACTCCCTTACTATTAACACTAGTTTACGAAACTATCACATTAATTGCAATATAATATGTCTATTTATTGAACGATTGGTTCTACTTCTTCCTCTTCAACTGGTGGAATGAACTCTCCGAAAACTGATTTTTCTAGAAGCTCTGCAATGTCATAAGTACCAACAGTTTCTTCAACTTCCTTCGCTTTCGTACCATCCGATAACATCGTTAAACAGTAAGGACATCCAGAAGAAATAATGGTTGGATTCACTTCCAGCGCTTGTTCTGTACGAGCTACGTTTACACGATTTCCGACATGCTCTTCCATCCACATCATACCGCCACCTGCTCCACAGCACATTCCTGTTTCGCGGTTACGATCCATTTCTACTAATTTCACCCCAGGAATAGATTTTAACACTTCACGTGGTGCGTCATAGACATCATTGTATCGCCCTAAGTAACAAGAATCATGGAATGTAATTGTTTCTTCTACTGCGTATTGGGCTTTCAAACGACCAGCTTGCACTAAGTCATAAAGCATTTCTGTATGGTGAACTACTTCTCCACTCCATCCGAAATCGCTGTATTCATTTTTAAAGATATTATATGCATGTGGATCAATTGTTACTATTTTGGTTACCCCAGCTTTTTCAAATTCAGAAATATTATTTGTTGCTAGCTCTTGGAATAAAAACTCGTTTCCTAAACGACGTGGTGTGTCTCCAGAGTTCTTTTCTTTATTACCAAGAATAGCAAATTTCACTCCAGCCTCGTTCATTAAATGGGCAAACGATAAAGCGATCTTTTGTGATCGGTTATCGAACGATCCCATTGAACCAACCCAGAATAAGTATTCAAATTCTTCTCCAGCTTTCGATACTTCTTTCACTGTCGGAATGTGAATGTCTGGACGTGCATCTCTCCAGTTTTCTTTTTCTTTACGATTCAAGCCCCATGGATTTCCTTGGCGCTCAATATTCGTCATTGCGCGTTGTGCATCTGGATCCATCTTTCCTTCTGTCATAACTAAGTAACGGCGAAGGTCTATTATTTTGTCTACATGTTCATTCATAACTGGACATTGGTCTTCACAGTTACGGCAAGTTGTACAAGCCCAAATTTCTTCTTCTGTAATCACATCACCAATTAGTGATGGGCTATAAATATCTTCGATTACTGCAGCTTCTGCTCCTGCAGCCATCGCAAGTTGGTTTCCTTTTGTTCCTTGGAAAGCAAATGCTGGTACCCAAGGTTTTGTCTTTGTTTCAACTGCTCCAGTAAGTGTTAAATGATCTCGAAGCTTTACGATTAAGTCCATCGGAGAAAGCATTTTGCCTGTTCCCGTTGCTGGACACATATTTGTACAACGTCCACATTCTACACATGCGTAGAAGTCGATCATTTGTGCTTGGGTAAAATCTTGAATGCGACCTACACCAAAAGAAGGCATTTCTTCTTCGTCGGCTTCTTCGTCTTCTTCCTCTTCAAAATTGATTGGACGTAATTTCCCAACATTGTCTAACCGGTGGAAGTAAACGTTTGCAGGACCAGTTATTAAATGGAAATGCTTTGATTGTGGTACGTATACTAAGAATGTTAGTAGGAACAGAAGATGGACCCACCACATTAAATAGAAAACGACAGTTGCTGCAGTTGGTGGAATAAAACCAAATATTGTTGAGATAGAAGATGCGATTGGCTCAGTCCAAGCTGCATCATGGCCATGCCAAATCATCCCCATGCCATTACCAACTAAAACAGAAACCATTAACCCCCCGATGAAAATCAAAACAAGACCATTTTTCCATCCACGTTTTAAACGAACTAATTTTTCGATATAGCGTCTATAGAAAGCCCATACTACTGCTATTAAAATAACAAATGTGACGATTTCTTGGAAAAAAGTAAAAGCAGAATATACTGGTCCCAGTGGTAAATGTGAGCCAGGAGCTAATCCTTTCCATATAAAATCAATTGCCCCGAATTGAACTAATAAAAAGCCATAGAAGAACATAACATGGATTGCTCCACTTTTCTTATCTTTTAATAGCTTCTTTTGTCCGAAAACATACACCCAAATTTTGCGAAGTCTTTCCTTCACATTGTCTTCAAATTCAACTTTCTTCCCCAGTTTGATATATGCATACCTCGTTTTCAATAAATATGCGAACAAACCGATTGCGTACAAAGTAACTGCTATAAACAGCACCCAGTTTGCGATTAATAAAGTACTCATCTTATTTCTCCCCCTTTGAGTTGTAAAATGACGTGTTACCGATAGAATACCATTTGGTTAATAGAATGTTAAAGAAGTAATTTAATATTAAAACTGAATGAGCATTCAGTCAACATTAACTTATTTAAAGGTGTTCGAGATTGATTATAATGGCAAGAGGTTTCTTTGGGAATAGGAAAATCAGAAAATTTCTTCGTTTTGGAGGAAAAGCGAGGAGTTTTATTCAGTATTAGAGAGCTGCGTCTGTTATCAAAAATTATTATTCAAATAAAATAGCTTGGGATTATTTAACTTTATTTGTTGTAATACGGCACTTCGAGACCATTTCTCACAATTAAGAGTTAACTTGAAGTGAGATAGCTCACTATTTTTAGTTATTTGGAATTATTTTACATTAAAAGTTACTATACGGTTAAGGGAGACCATTTTCACCATATAAGCGATTAATTTGCTCATATCAGCGACCAATTCATTCCTATGAGCAACCATTTCAATTTCCAAAGCAACCAATTCTCGTAATAAAGAGTTACCTCTAAGTGAGATAGCACACTATTTTTCAATTGACAAATAGCCTTTTGGAATTATTTTACATTAAAAGTTACTATACGGTTAAGGGAGATCATTTTCATCATATAAGCGACTAATTTGCTCATATCAGCGACCAATTCATTCCTATGAGCAACCATTTCGATTTCCACAGCAACCAATTCTTACAATAAAGAGCTAACTCTTTGTGAGTTAGCTCCAGGTTATAGACAAAGTTATTTTTGAATGAATGGTATCTCTTCAGACTGTCTTGAAAACGCTTGTCAGTCGAGGCGCGCCAGCACGAGGCGGAAGCGAATAGAACTAAAGTTCATGAGCTTACAACGAAGTGCAAGCAACGAAGAATGCGAGCGTTTGTCAACAGTCTGGAGCTAACTCTTTGTGAGTTAGCTCTTAAAAATCAATTAATTTCTTCAAAATACTTTCCAAAATGCACTTTTGCTTCTACCACTCTATTAGGAGAAATTCCTAGTAATACAGATGTTGCCGGACCTGCAGATTTCGAAATGTCCCAACCGTTTAATTGGAAGGTTAATCCAAGTCGTTTGCATTCTGCTTCTATTCCTGTGGAACCGATTGGCCATACATGCTGCACTAGACCACTAACTATTCCATCCCAAATCATTTTTATGTCTGCAATTTTCTCTGCATCCATTAGTACTTCTTGGCCGACGCATGGTTTGCCATATATACACCATGAAGATTCTTCACTGCTCGTTGTTCGCTTTTCACCAATCATTGTGACTGCCATCGCAGATTGCAGCATTTCCATGTTTGATTCGGTGCTTCCGGTAACAACTGGGCAGGGTTGCCCGATTTCGACAAACAATTTCTCGATACCGGCTAAATATTTATTCCAGCTTTTATTACCCGAAAAGTTATGCATGATTATTGAGATCGGATGTGCTCCGGCAGCCCATTGTTCAACTAGTGTTACTCTTGCTGCAAAATAAGCTACAATCTCATCATCCACACGAACAATATCTGCTTCTTTTTCACCGATTCCAGCAGAATTATCGGTAGTTAATATTAGGCCATTTTGCAATAATACTGCGTTACGCATGGGTTTTCACACGCTCCATTACTCGCTCAACTAATGGAAATACTACTATCGCGATTCCAGCATTCAAAATGGTAGCAATTGTAATTCCGGGTAGTACAGTAACAAAAAATCCTGGCGAAATAATCCAATAAAACGGAAGTGTTGCAAGCACACTATTTGCAAATACAAAAAATATCCATTTCCATACCCGTAATCCTGATCTATGAAGTTTCGTGAACACAAATAAAATCAAAAACATTTCACCAGCAATTAATATATGAAGTGGTCCTAAAGGAAATCCTGCATAAAGGGATGAAGATAAATGACCGATCATGGAAGCTGCTCCTGCGTAAACAGGAGGCAAAAATGCAGCTGATACAAGTGCTGGAATCGTATCAAGTGCCGCGCTTCCAATACCTACAGGAATCTTCACGAATGCACCAATGGCACATAATGCTGCAAACATTGCTGCGAGTGTTAGTAGACGAAGCTTCATTGCACTTACTTCCCCTCTTTTTTTACGCTTCCTACGTTTTTAAAAACTTTTGCACTACGCAAATATTCTACATCCGAAACATTTTCACGTGCATTGGCTACACGTGCTGCTGCAAATAAATAATCGGATAGGCGATTCAAATAGCGCTGCACTACTGCTGGCACATCCTCTTCCGTTTTCATCAAGGTCACCATTTGACGTTCTGCACGTCTTGTAATTGTTCGTGCAATATGAAGTGTTGCTGCAGCTGGCGTACCACCAGGTAAAATGAATCTTTCTAAAACCGGACCTTCCTCAACGAGTACATCAATTCGTTTTTCCATTGCTTCAATCGGTTCGTCGGTCATTTTATACACACGTCGATTCGATACATTTGCTAGGTCGCCACCACAATCAAATAATTCGTGTTGAATCGTTTCTAAGTCCTCTAAAACGTCTGCGAAAATTGCTGGATCTAATTCTGTCACTGCTTTTCCTATGAACGAATTCACTTCGTCGATTGTGCCGTATGTTTCTACGCGAATATCATCTTTGTCTGTTCTTCCTCCGATTAATCCTGTTTGCCCTTTGTCACCTGTTTTTGTGTAAATTTTCATTTCGATCATCTCCCTTTATTGTTTGTGAAATTCCGTACCAAATTCGTGTTACACGTTCCGCTTTTGAAAAAAGTTGTTGATAAAATCGGCCGACTTCATCTCGTAACTGACGTAAACTTGCTTCCATTGGAACTATACCGCGTCCAATTTCTGTCGCAATGACCAACACTTCCAGTTGTTCATCCCACTGTTCTATCTGTTCAATCCACTTATTCAAATTAGGTTCTAACAGATTTTCTACTCCAAAAACTACTAGCACTTCGGTAGCTGGCAATAAAACCGGGACATCCTCTCCGGCATCAACCCACTGGACACTTTGACCGTGCACTAGCGTCTCTACATATGCTCGTTTACCATTAAATGCTCCACCGAAAATGACATGCACGGCTTTCCCTCCAGTATGTCTTTTTTAGTTGCCCATTGCAGCTCATAACAGCAACCATGGGGCACTTCCCACTCCCAAAAACTCTTGTCAGCGCTTGCAAACTTTGTTAATAAAATACGAATCGGTCCCCCATGTGTCAAAATAACAGGTTCTTCAAATTCCTTTACCACATTATAAAATCCTTGTAACACACGCTTTTCCATACTTTCAAGTGACTCCCCATTTGGTGGAGCCACTTGTCCAGGGTTCTCTAGCCATCTCTTATAAATCTTTTCCACTTTTAATTCATTATATGTCTTTTCTTCCCAATCACCAAAAGAGCACTCTCTAAAATTTGCATTTGCAAGATAGGGAATCCCTTGGAATAACTGTTCTGCGGTTTGTTTACAGCGTATCAGGTCGCTACCAATAACTTGTGTAAGTTCACGATCTAATTTTTTCGTTTGTATTTCAGAAATAATCGACTCATCAGTCCAGCCAATATATTTTTTCTCCCTGTTCCCATTCGTCGGCAAATGTCTTATGAGAGTAATAGTAAAAGTGTCAGCCATAGCACTACCTCCGAAACTTCCACACTAGCACCGAGCAAATCCCCCGTAATACCACCGAAATTCTTCACTGCCCAGTGTCGAAATAAGCAAATAAATACGAGTAAAACTGCTGCAAATGTTATCGCAATTAACCAATCAGAAAACCATCCTATGAAGAAAAGACCAACAAAATAGTTACATGAGGTCGCAAGTATGAGCATATTTGTATTCATCTTCTGTTTAAAAAAGTAGGCAAGCCCGCTCACTTTAGCACTTCTCGTTAACACGAATACCATCGTAAGTGTTGCCCTTGAGAAAAAAGGTATAAGTAGGACAAAGATCCAATGAAACGATTGTGCTGCCAATACTTCGGATACAATAATCACTTTCCCTACGACCAATAACACAACTGCCATTACTCCAAAGGCACCAACGCGTGGATCATCTAATATTTCATATCGCTTTATTCGGTCTTTATAAGAGAAAAATGCATCAGATGTATCAATAAAACCGTCCATATGGAGACCTCCAGATAACAAGATCCCTAAAAACACAATAGAAAACCCCGTCATTAGGGTACTCCATTCGAAATAGAGTCCTAAACAAGCGGTTACCCCGATACCTGCACCTATCCAAGGAAACAAACTATACATTCCTGATATTTGCCGATTTTCCATTGGTAAATTTTTATGCACAGGAACGATGGTAAAAAACTGAAGAGCTAACAACAAGCTATTCAATTACTCATCTCCTTCTAAAGTAGCAACAATTTTATCCCATCTTACATACTTTTTAAAATGATTTGCCCAGTCATTTATTTGATCGTCAGAAGCAAACTTATCACTTTTGGCAATACCATCTTCTTCCTCTAGTTCATTCGGAAAGTAAGGAACGACCCCTAGTACTTCAATTCCTGTGTATGCTTCGATGAAGTCAATTCCATCTTGGAACAACGAAACGTCTCCTTGAAACTTATTAATAATGATTCCTTTCACACGTGCTCTATGCTCTTCAGGTAATAATGCAAGTGTTCCAACAATAGATGCAAACACTCCACCATATTCAATATTGGCGACTAATAAAACAGGAACATCTGCTAAATCAGCAACGCGCATATTGACTAGTTCACGGTCTCTTAAATTCATTTCGACAGGACTCCCTGCACCTTCTAAAATCAAGTATTCAAAGGAATTGGATAGTGCATGTAAACTTTTTTTAATAAGCTTTTGACCTGCTTCAAAATACTGCTCCCGGTAGAGCATCCCATTCATTTTGTTTTCTTTTTTGCCAAGAATAAATATGTCTGTTTCCATGTCGCCTGATGGTTTCAATAATATTGGGTTCATCTCAGGTAGATAAGGAGTTTTTGCAGCCCTTGCTTGCAATGATTGGGAAACGCTTATTTCAAAACCCTCTTCTGTATGAATACTTAAACTGGACATGTTTTGTGATTTAAAAGGCGCTACATGCTTACCTTCATTCGCAAGAAGTCGACAAATAGCGGTACATATTAAACTTTTCCCTACACTAGAAGCGGTACCTTGGACCATTAATCCTTTCACAACTATTCCTCATTTCCACTGATGACTTATTCCATATTCCATTTCAAATGCTAGATCTGCTTTTGCCACAAGTTGTTGGTGAATTTGTCCAATCCATTTTTGATAGAGAACGACACTTTCATATTTAGATAAAGGTTCATCTAGCACTTCATTTGAAACAATGACGATTACTTTTGCTTTGTGAATTAAACAATCAATTGCTTCAAATAGAACCCTTTCAACTTTTTCCATATCATTATCATAAAGCTCATTGGCAAGCCATGTCGTAACACAATCCCAAAGGATTCCATCTCCTTCTTGGATATGTGGAATAATTTGTTCGAAGTTGCAAGGTTGCTCTATCGTCACCCATTCAACCGGATAATTTTCACGGTCGATTTGGTGTTTTGCAATTCGTTCCTTCATTTCGCCATCTACTGCAACTCCAGAAGCGACATACACATTTCGTTTTGCTTGCTCATTCATTAAATAATGTTCGGCGAAGCTACTTTTTCCACTTCGCACACCACCTGTTATGAAGACAAGTTTTCCTCGAACCATGTGGTCATCTCCTTTTGCAAGTGCATCATTTGCGAGTTTTGTTTCATTCCAACTCGAAACCATTTTCCATCAAGCCCTTTAAAATTCTCTGTATGACGCAGTACACAGCCTTTTTCTAATAAAAACAAAAAGAATCTTTTGGATTGAGTTGGATCAGGTAGTTGAAAACATAGAAAGTTCGTACTAGATGGTAGGAATACACAGTTCCAATTTTCAAGAAATTCAGTGAATTGCTCCCGCATTTTCTTTGCAAATGAAATTGCCTGTAAACGATATTCCTCTTCTTGTAAACATGCTGCACCAATCGTTGTTGCAATCGCATTGCTATTCCAGTGTGGCATTCTATAACGAGTTTCTCTAACAATTTCTTCACTTGCTACCGCGTAACCAAGTCGTAAGCCTGGAATCACATACATTTTCGTCATCGAACGAACTACAATAACGTTCGTAAATTCCTTCAAATATGGAATAAATGATTCTTTTTCATCTATAAAATCAAGAAATGCTTCGTCTAGAATGACTTCACATTTATATCTTTTCGCGTATTTGGCAATTTGGATAATATCTTCTAAAGAAACCAAATAGCCAGTCGGATTATTCGGTCTGCAAATATAAATTACTTCTGCAAACTCTATTTCATCAAGTACTTCATCTATTGGTAAATCTTGTGTTGCAATGATTTCTTTTATATATACATGATAAGGGGCTAGGGTCGAAGCATACTCTGAAAAAGTGGGATGAATCAAAATAGCTCTTTTGTTTTCGTAACGTCTCGCAAGACATGCAAATATTTCCGCTGCGCCGTTTCCGACTATGATATTTTCTACCTGTACGTCATGATATGTTGCAACCGCTGATAGAAATGGTTCACCAATAGGATCTGGATATTTGGTGATTAATTCACTATAAGATTCCCACTGTTCTTTCACAAATGCAGGTGGTCCTAGTGGATTGACATTTTCACTGAAATCAATCACTTTTTCAGGTATCCTCATATCTAGACTTTCATATAAAAGATGAGCATTTGCTCCGTGATTAGGTAATGACAAATAAAATTCCTCCAATGACCATCATCCATAGCCAAAATAGAAAAACGGCAGTATTCAAATGCGATATTGTACTTAATATATGGCGCGGAGTTAATGTTACCTCACCAATCCCCATTAGTGCTCGATTTGAAACGACACCTTTATATGTATTTACTCCACCTAGTTGTATTCCTAATTGATAAGCTGTTGCAGCTTCTAAGTAGCCGCTGTTTGGACTAGGATGCTTTTTTGCATCTAGCCACCAGCCTTTCATTCGCTCTCCAAAAGGTAACGTACTTTCTTTTTTCCCCCAAAGCATAATGAGATAGCCGGTTAAACGACTTGGAATGTAGTTTGCGATATCATCCAATTTTGCAGCGGCAAAACCGAAATCCTTGTAATTATCATTTTTGTAGCCGACCATAGAATCGAGCGTATTGATCGCTTTATATACCCAGAGGCCGGGTGCACCAGCAAAAAGAAATGCATAAAAAAGTGGAGATGTTATTCCATCACTAATATTTTCAGATACAGTTTCAACGACACCTCTTGTAATTTCTTTTTCATCTAGCTTCTCAGTATCACGACCGACAATCCATGATAGTTTTTGTCTAGCTGCTGGTAAATCTTTTGCCATTAAAGGTTTATATACATCCATTGCCGCTTCTTTTAAGCTTTTTTGTGCAAGTCCCGATGCGATGAAAATACTCTCAACTGCAATTCCAACCCACATATGAATGGAATAAGCACCTATTAGGATTGCAATTGTAATAAAGAAAGTTATTCCAACGACAATAACAACAAGGACAAATCCTTTCGCTTTTCGTGCACTACCTCGATTTAACAAGGCAGTTAGCTTCGAAATTAGTGAACCAATCCAGCGGACAGGATGCGGCCAGTTTGGTGGGTCCCCGATGATTCTGTCTAATAGAAGACCAATTGCTATAGCAAAAATATGCGGACCCATTATTTACACCCATCCTTTGGCTTTTTTATAAATTTGAATAGCTTCTACCGTGCACTCGTAAACGCCTAGTCCAATTTTTTTACCAATTTCCGTAATAGGACCAGCGTATGGAATAGGCAGTCCTTGTTGAGTTGCTGCTACTAATATGCTATCCGTGGATGTACCTGTAGCAATTGTACTAGTACGTGGATCTTTAACTTGTTCGAAAGATAGCGCTTTTGTTTTGGCTTCTGTTGCCGTTATAACAGATTGAATAAATGCCTCATCCGAAAGCTCTCCGTTCACAATAATCCATGTATTAATCGTCCCAATTGCCGGTAACATTTCTACTTCATGTGCTCTTGATACGTCTACTGCATTTCCAACGCCTGCAGTTACCATGATGACGATGCTACCAAAAGGTGTATCGTATTCTTTTATTACCGCGTCCTTTGTATTAACTGCAGTCATCATTCCAACTGTATCAGCTTCAGAAAATCCATTATTCGAAAGGTATTCTAACATTTCTTCTTGGACATTATTACAGGCATAATTGGCTTCAACTCTTCTGTTTACGAAGTTTTTATACCAACCACTACCTGCATTGATTACCGCTGATGACCAAGTTTTTAGCTGAGTTTCCCCTTGGAATACAACAAGATCTCCTGTAATCCGAAAGTTTTGAGTTGTAATTAGTTTATCATTCTTCTTTTCTTTCACATCTGGAAGAATCGTAATTTGTGGTTTAGGACATTCAGGATGTGGATTTGTACTGACACGAGCTTCATAAACTGTTTCAATTTGACTTTTCGTTACTACTTCATGTGGTGCTCCAATTACTTTTATTTCTCCATGATCCATTAATAACAGTCGATCACAGTAAATAGAAGCAAGATTTATGTCATGAAATACGCTAACAATCGTAATTCCTTTTTCGATTGCCTGTGTTTTAATTGTATCAAGCAATTGCTTTTGGTGTGCTATATCCAGGTGATTTGTTGGTTCATCCAACAATAAAATAGGTGCTTGCTGTGCAAGTGCTTGTGCAACAAATACACGTTGCTGTTCTCCCCCAGATAACATGTCTAAAAGTTGATGTTCGTATTTCTCCATTGCCGTTAAATTCATTGCCTCCACAACGGCGGCTTCATCTTCTTTGGACCATGAAGAAAACCAACCACTTTGATGAGGATATCGTCCAAGTGAGACCGTATCTCTCACTGTATGTGAAAATGCATGACTATGTAATTGTGGGAGTACCGCCATTTTTCTAGCTAATTCCTTGGAAGAATAGGCTGTTAAAGATTTACCCTCAATGAAAACTTCACCTGACTCCATCGGTAGAATACCACTCATCACCTTCAATAAAGTGGATTTCCCACTTCCGTTTGGACCTAAAATTCCAAGCATTTCGCCTTTTCCTACTTCAAAGGAGACGTTTTTAACTACTAATTTGTGATCGTAACCACCAGATAGTTTTTCTATTTTCAACATATCAAACGCCTCCTTTTCTTCGTTGTCTAAAGAAAATAAATGCAAAAACAGGTGCCCCAATGAAAGCTGTTATAACACCAATCGGTAGCTCCGTTGGGGAAATAATTGTGCGTGATACTAAATCACAAACGATGAGCAGTGCCGCTCCGTTGATAAAACTTAGTGGTAATACATTTCTATTATCCGAACCAAATAATAGTCTTGTCATATGCGGAACAACTAGACCTACAAATCCAATCGTTCCGGATACCGCCACGGCTGTTCCAGTAAGCATCGATCCGCCAATTAGTATCATCATTTTTCGTTTTTTCACATTGACTCCTAAATACCTCGCTCGTTCTTCCCCAAATAGCATCGCATTTAACTCTCTTCTATTCAGCCATAATAAAAATGAGCCAATGATAATAAAAGGTAATGCCATTTGAACAAAACTCCAACCACGCATCGATACACTTCCAAGAAGCCAGCCAATAATTTGGCGTAGCTCTTCTCCCGTAAGTGCAATCATGAGAGATATTACTGAACCTAGAAAGGAACTGAAAATGATTCCTGTTAAAATAATGGTTTCCATTTTCATTGCACGATCAACTAGTTTGGCAAATGAAATAACAAGGAGCATCGTAACTAATGCGCCTATCATACTAAAAACTGGTAACGTATATATACCTAAAAAAGGCACCGAAATACCGAAAAAGAGCGTAGCCACGGCGCCTACTGAGGCACCGGACGACACTCCTAACGTATAAGGATCGGCAAGCGGATTTTTAAATAACGCTTGAAAAGCAGCACCTGCAATTGCTAGTGATGCACCAACTAGCCCTGCAAGTACAACCCGTGGCATGCGAATTTTCCAAACTATATTAGTAGCAATTTCGTCTGCTCCCGTATCCCATAATGTGCTGATCGGTACCTTAACGGATCCGACCGATACACCTAGCCAAATCGCTACAATTAAAGTAGCAATTGACAAGATGTAGCCGATCATGGCTTTACTCACTAAACGCCTCTGGATAGATTGCTTTCGCTACTTCTTCTAGTCCATCCGCAAGACGTGGACCTGTACGACTTGTTAAGTTTTCATCCACTTGCACGACTTCATTATTTTTCACTGCATTAATCGTACCAAATCCAGGACGAGCTTTAACACTATCAACTATTCCATCTACATAGCTATACATTACTAGGATCACATCTGGATTACGGCTAACAATTTCTTCTGGCTCGATTTTAAACCAACCTTCTTGGTCTGACGCAATATTATCAGCGTTTACCATATTTAAAATTTCTTGCATGAAAGTTCCTTTACCAGGAGTGTAAATATCCGGAACATCTGATGTTTCGACGAAAACTGTTTTCTTTGTTTTTACTTTTGCTATTTTTTCTTTCACTTCTTCTACTTTTACTTTCATACCTTCTACCATTTTTTGTGCTTCGGCTAATTTCCCAGTTGCACGGCCAATTTGCTCAATTGTTGTGTATGTTTCATTGAAGTCTGCTGCATTTTTCACAACGAATACTTTCACACCTGCATCGCGAAGTTGTTGTAGACCAGCTTCACCTGTGCCTAACATGGAAGCATGTGCAAATACGATATCAGGATTCATCGATATAATTTTTTCTACGTTGAATTCCGTACCACCGATTTTCTCTTTTTCAAGCGCTTCCGCCGGGTAGTCATCATAGTCGTTTACTCCAACAATTTCATCATTCAATCCAAGTGCAAATAATATTTCTGTATTACTTGGCATCATAGAAACAATGGTTTCTGGAGCTTTTTCTAAAGTGATTTCATTGCCAACTGAATCAGTTATTGTTAGTGGGAAAGTTGCTTCATCTATTGCCGTTTCTTGTTGTGCATTATCTTTATTATCCGGTGTTGCTTCTTTTGCCCCACATCCTACTAGCAATAATACTGCTAATGCGGATGCCATCCATAATTGCCACATCTTCTTCATCTGTCATTCCTCCATTTTTTGTGCAAATAAAAATCCCTCGTCCAATGAACGAGAGATAAAATAGGTATAAATCTGCTAGTTTATGTATAATAACAAGCTGACTTACACGAACCTATCCTCGTAGGTACAAAAGTGTAACACATAAAGGCAGGTTTTCTGACTCGTGATAGAGTTCTATCACATACAGTGGCGGGACCGCGCTGGGTTTGAACCAGCTTCCCTTTTAACTTGTCAGACTGTTGACAAACGCTTTCATTCTTCGTTACTGGTACATCGTTGTAAGCTCATGAACTTAAGTTCAATTCGCTTCCGCCTCGTACTGGCGTGCCTCGACTGACAAGCGTTTTCATTCAGTCTGAAGTAACACCTTCGAAATATGAATTGTCTACAATCTGATTAACTAGTAAACTAGCAAGCACCTTTATGTTCAAAATATTCATGATGCATCGTTTTCATTATACATGAAATCGATTTGTTGTCGATATTGATTTTTCTTTGGATTCTGTGCCGATTTTATTATATTCGACCGATTATTGGTGGGATTCGACCGATTAATGGTGGGATTCGACCGATTATGCTCACTATTCGACCGATTCACTATTAATTCACCAAAAAACACTCCGACCGAAGTCGAAGTGTTGGAGATTACATTTTCTCCGAAGCAGCAACTCCGAATAAGCGGAGTGCGTTTGCTCCTGCGCAAGCTCGTCGCAGAAATAACATGTTCCCTCATTCCACAGGAGATTACATTTTCTCCGGAGCAGCTACGCCTATTAAACGAAGTGCATTTGCAATTGTTTGGCGCGCTGATGTTACAAGAGCAAGACGAGCTTCTGATAAAGCGATGTTTTCCGCATTTAGTACTTTATCTGCATTATAAAAACTGTGGAATGTTGCAGCTAGTTCTTGGATATATGTTGCAACACGGTGAGGTGCACGGAGTTTTGCAGCATCCGCTACAACTTGTGGGAAGTCACCGATTTTTTTCAATAAGTCTAATTCTTTTTCACTTTGCAATAAATCAAGTGAATCTGTAGAAGCCTTCATCTCTTGAGTTTCTGCTGAACGTAAAATGGAACAAATACGTGCATGTGCATACTGTGCATAATACACTGGGTTTTCATTTGATTGAGAAACTGCTAAGTCTAGATCGAAATCCATATGTGAATCGCCTGAACGCATGCCGAAGAAATAACGAACTGCATCCAGTCCAACTTCTTCCACTAGCTCACGCATTGTAACTGCTTTCCCTGTACGTTTACTCATTTTCATTTTTTCGCCGTCTTTATACAGCTGAACCATTTGAATAACAGATACTTCTAGTTTTTCACGCTCATATCCAAGCGCTTCAATTGCAGCCTTCATACGTGGGATATACCCGTGGTGATCTGCACCCCAAATATTGATCAGTTGGTCGAAACCACGAACTAATTTATCTTCATGGTATGCGATGTCTGGCAATAAATAAGTGAAGGAACCATCACTTTTTATCAATACACGGTCTTTGTCATCTCCAAAAGTAGTAGAACGGAACCAAGTTGCTCCTTCTTCTACAAAGATGTGACCATTTGCTTTTAATTTGTTGAGAGCCACTTCAATTTTACCGTCTTCGTATAAAGAAGTTTCAGAGAACCAGTTGTCAAAGCCAACACGGAAATCTGCTAAATCTTTTTGTAATTTAGCTAGCTCTACTTTCAAACCGTGTGCACGGAATGCTTTATAGCGTTCCTCGTCTGACATTTGTACAAATTTATCCCCATGTTCTTTTACAAGAGCACCAGCAATATCAATTATATCTTGCCCACGGTATCCATCTTCCGGCATTTCTTTATCTAAGCCTAAAGCTTCAAAATAACGAGCTTCAATAGAAACAGCAAGATTATGGATTTGATTACCAGCGTCATTAATATAATATTCACGAGCCACGTCGTAACCAGCAAAATCTAATACATTGCACAAAGAATCCCCAACAGAAGCTCCGCGCGCATGCCCTAAATGTAAGTCACCAGTTGGATTTGCTGAAACGAACTCGACTTGAACTTTTTCCCCAGCACCCGCTGTAGTACGTCCGTATTTTTCTTTCTCCATTAATACGGCCTTCACTACTTCTTGTAAATAATCTTTTCGAACGGTAATGTTCATAAATCCAGGACCGGCGATGTCGATTTTCTCCATCATTGTTCCGGTCATATCGATATTCTCTACAATTGCTTCCGCAACTTGGCGAGGATTTCTTTTTGCAAGCTTTGTTAATTGCATCGCAATATTCGTTGCATAATCACCATTCGACTTGTCTTTCGGTGTTTCTAAATGGATTGTAGGAAGTTGTTCTTCTGTTACAAGTGCTGCTTTTATAATCGCATCTTGCAATGCCATTTTAATGGATTGTTGTACTTTTTCTACCGCGTTCATTTATTTCGCCTCCGTATAAATTAGTTCCAATGTATATGTACCTGTCACTTCATCATTTATTAATAGCTCATATTCCACTTGAAAAAGACCATCTTCAAAATGTAACTGCTTCGTGTTTGTTGTGATCATTAATGTGCCATAAACGGTGTCATAGCTTCCTGTTTGAAGCTTGCCTTTTTCAAATGGCAACCGCATTTTAACTCCACCACTTCGCATTATTAGAGCTGATTTTCCGCTAAGTTTCACGGTTGTTCGAACATTTTTTTCATCCTGCACTTCTTCGTAAACTAAATAAGGCTGATTCCCTTTTAAGATTAGTTCTCCGGTCGTTTTAATATCCAAAGTTTCCTTTTTGACTTTGGGATGATGAATTGTTGATAATAAACGAATATTTACCCGTTTTTTTTGTGGTTGGGACATTACTTTCATCCTTTAGAACATTTTTTCTATAACCTTTTTATTATAAGGCCAAAAGCTTACTAATAACAACTAATCAAAAAGAAATTCACTAATTATTTGGAAGAGGTTATAATATACCCAAGATATGTAAAGAAGGTGAAAACAATGTTAATAGGTTTCATTATAAATTTTTGTATTTTATTTACTTTTGCAATTCTTACCTTTATTCCTTTTCAAAACAAATTAGATGTTTTTATTCCATCACCAAAATACCATCCATATTTACTTGGTGTACTAAGTGGGTTAACTGGATGCTTGTTAATGTTAACGTCTGTAAGAATATCCGATCATGTAATAGTTGATGGAAGAATGGCTGTCATCTCTTTATCAGGAGTTTTAGGCGGTCCTTTAGCCACAATAATTAGTGGAATAATTATCGGTTTGTTTAGAATGTTTTTTCACGGATTTTCTATACATACACTTATAGCAGGAGGCAACACAATAATTGTTTGCCTTGTCATTGGTTATTGCATTTCGAAGAAGCCGATGACGTTTAGAAATGCCTCTTATTATTTTACTTATTCTATAATTCAATCCTCTGTAGTGATTTGTTATTTAAATGACTGGTCATTATCAGGAGTTTTACCTCTCGTAGGTTTTATACTGTTCTCCTTTGTTTCATTTTCCATTGTATTTTTAATTTTGATTCACCTAAGTAGTTTATTCGATAAAATTCACAAAATTGAAGAGATGTCTGTGACAGACTATTTAACAGGGTTAAATAATAATCGAAAGTTTCAAGAACATGCACAGAATCTATTAAATACAAATGATAGATTTTCTCTTATTTTACTAGATATTGATTATTTCAAAAAAGTAAATGACACATACGGACACCCAATAGGTGATGAAGTATTAAAAGAATTAGCCCTTCGAGTAAAAGATGCTACAAACTCTTGTAAAGGGATTGTTTCTCGAAATGGTGGAGAAGAGTTTTCAGTCCTACTTCCAAATATAGAATCACCAAAAAGTATAGAAATAGCGGAAACGATTAGACAAGCAATTGAGAATAATACTTTTCATGTTTCCACTGGCGAACAGTTAACTATTACAATATCTAGCGGAATTAGTTCTTATCCAGAAAACGGAAAAGCGGTCATTGAACTATATAAACTGGCGGATGATGCTCTTTATATCGCAAAATCATCAGGAAGAAATAAAGTAGTCCATATTGATCAAAGATGATGTTTCCATGTAGTGGCTTATCGAGACCAAATCTCACAATAAAGAATTTACCTGATATGAGAAGACTACTAGTTTCAATTAATGAGTAACGATTTAACCAATTTTCAAAAAACGAGACTAAAAAACGTGATGCCTTCGTAAAGGACATCACGTTTTTTATATCAATCTTTTCTAGTAATAGCTTACTAGCATTATTTGCAGTTTGCTCGTCCCAGATAAATAAAAATAGCTTTCTATTTCACCCAACCTAAAATCATTTCTCGTAGTAGTTTACTAGCAGTGTTTGCGGTTTGCTCCTGCGCAAAGCTCGTCGCAGAAAAGATTTTGCTCCTGCGCAAAGCTCGTCGCAGAAACAATTGTAGATTATTTTCTATTTCACCCAACCTAAAATCATTTCTCGTAGTAGCTTACTTGCGGTGTTTGCGGTTTGCTCCTGCGCAAAGCTCGTCGCAGAAAAGATTTTGCTCCTGCGCAAAGCTCGTCGCAGAAACAATGGTAGATTATTTTCTATTTCACCCAACCTAAAATCATTTCTCGTAGTAGTTTACTAGCAGTGTTTGCGGTTTGCTCCGATGAATCGTAGATTGGGGCAACTTCAACTAGGTCGAAGCCAACTACGTTTACGCCTGAATTTGCAATTGCATGGATGGAAGCTAGTAGTTCGCGGCTGGTGATTCCGCCGCAGTCAACTGTTCCTGTTCCAGGTGCGTGTGCAGGGTCTAAAACGTCAATGTCAATTGTGACATAGACAGGACGACCAGCAAGCGTTGGTAGCACTTCTTTCAAAGGTTCCAGTACTTCGAATTTGGCAATTTGCATGCCATTTTCTTTTGCCCAGTCAAACTCTTCTTTCATTCCAGAACGAATTCCAAATGAGTAGACATTTTTTGGACCGATGTATTCAGCAATCTTACGTATTGGAGTAGAGTGGGAAAGCGGTTCTCCCTCATATTCCTCTCGTAGATCGGTGTGTGCATCCATATGAATAATCGCAAGGTCTTTGTAATTTTCTGCTACTGTTTTCATAACTGGCCATGATACTAAGTGCTCGCCACCCATACCAACAGGAATTTTCCCATCTTGCATAAGTTGGCGGATAAAACCTGCAATTAGATCCAAACTTTTTGATGCGTTTCCGAATGGAAGTGGAATATCTCCAGCATCAAAATAGTTCACATCATCTAATTCACGGTCTAAATAAGGGCTATATTCTTCTAAACCAATAGATACTTCACGAATACGTTGCGGGCCAAATCGTGAACCTGGACGATAGCTTACCGTCCAGTCCATTGGCATGCCGTAAATAACTGCTTTCGCTTCTTCGTAATTTTGCTTACTTTTTATAAATACATTTCCTGAATAAGCTTCATCAAATCTCATCGGCTTACTCTCCTGCAAGGTTTTTCACAAATTTTGGTAAAACAAATGCTGCTTTGTGAAGCTCTTTTGTATAATACTTCGTTTCTATATCAAAGAATTGCTCATCCGGTACTTGAAGTGGATCGTATTTTTTCGAACCAATCGTGAAACACCAAAGTCCACTTGGGTACGTTGGAATATTCGCCAAGTACATATTTGTAATTGGGAAAATTTCTTTCACGTCTTTTTGTACTTGTCGGATTAAATCAGCTTTAAACCAAGGGTTGTCCGATTGAGCAACGAATAATCCATCTTCTTTAAGCGCTTTAGAGATTCCTGCGTAGAAACCTTTTGTAAATAAATTCACTGCAGGTCCTACTGGCTCAGTTGAATCTACCATAATTACATCGTATTCATTCTCTGATTCAGCAATATGCATGAAACCGTCGCCAACTTGAACTTCCACGCGTGGATTTTCTAGCTCGCAAGCGATTTCTGGTAAATATATTTTTGAGTACTCGATTACTTTTCCATCTATATCAACTAGAGTTGCTTTTTTCACTTTAGGATGCTTCATAATTTCACGGATTACTCCACCATCCCCGCCTCCTACAACTAATACGTTCTCTGGATTAGGATGTGTAAACAAAGGAACATGTGCAACCATTTCATGGTACACAAACTCATCTTTTTGTGACGTCATAACCATACCGTCTAAAAAGAGCATGTTCCCCCACTCTTCGGTTTCTGCCATTTCTAATAGTTGAAAATCCGTTTGCTCCGTATGAAGTGTACGTTTCACCTTCATTGTGATGCCAAAATTCTCGGTTTGCTTTTCTGTAAACCAAAACCCAGCCATTTATCTATCTCCTCTAACTATATAGTTTGTGTACTTTTTAAAAAAATAAATACAAAGAAAGTATAGAGGTTTTTGACAAAAGTGCAATACTTTTTTCTTCTTCTGTTTAATTTGAATCTATTGTTCTCATACTAATGAAAACATCAAAAAGAACGGAGTAGATTTTTATGCGTCGTGTACAACACCGAAAAAAAGTCAAACGATCAAAACGCATGAAAAGTTTTTTTCTACTTAGTATTGCTGCTATTTGTGCAATATCCGGTGCATTTGTGACTCTTCGTATTTATGCGCAAATCGTTGGAGCACCTATTATCCAGGTACCTATTTCCTCTGTATTTTTAGATAATCAAGGAAATGTAATTGGAGATCGATTTGAAGAACAGAGACGTTATTGGGTTGCATTGGATGAAATTTCCCCTTTTCTATCACAAGCCGCAATTGCAGTGGAAGATAAGGATTTTTATAAGCATCACGGATTTGATTATTCCCGAATTGCTTCTGCTGTTTTAAAAGATGTAAAAGCAGGCAAAAAAGTCGAAGGGGCTAGCACAATTACACAACAATATGCACGAAATTTATTTTTAACGCACGAAAAATCGTGGAATCGTAAAATAAACGAGGCATTATTTGCGTACCGATTAGAAATTTTTTACGATAAGGAAGATTTATTAGAGGGTTATTTAAATACCGTCTACTTTGGACATGGAATGTACGGTGTAGAAGCAGCAAGTAGATTTTATTTCGGAAAAAGTGCAAAAAATGTAACACTTTCAGAAGCCGCATTATTAATGGCAATTCCAAAAGGGCCTTCCCATTACTCCCCTTTGGTAAATGAAAAAAAAGCTGAGGACCGACAAAGACTTATTTTAAAACTAATGGAAGATCAACAATTTATAACAACAGTTCAACGTGAAAGAGCTAAAGAAGAAAGATACGTATTAAAAGCGAATGATTCTGTTGTAACCAAGAAAACTGCTCCTTACTTTTTAGAAGAAGTTTGGAAAGAAGCAAGCGAAATCGTAAGGAGAAAAGGACATCGCATTGAAGAAGGTGGTTGGACTATTGAAACGACTTTAAATAGACAACATCAACAAGCGGCTGAAGAAGTAATTGAAAAATGGATGCCCAAAGGTGAGCTTCAAATTGGGTTTGTAAGCATGGAGCCTAAAACTGGATATGTAACTGCTATGGTTGGTGGTCGCAGTTTTGCAGAAAGTCCGTTTAACCGAGTAACTCAAGCAAAAAGACAACCCGGTTCCACGATCAAGCCATTACTATATGCTACTGCACTTGAAAACGGATTTTCACCGTTGACGTACATGAAGAGCGAACAAACCGTTTTCACCTATGATAATGGACGACGGGAATACGAACCGAAAAATGTAAATGGTGAATTTGCTGAACATCCGATTTCTCTTGCTCAAGCACTTGCTATTTCTGATAATATTTATGCAGTAAAAACGTTTGAAAAAATAGGATTTAAACCATTTCAACAATTAATACAGCGATTTAATATCGATATGGAAATTAAAGATACTCCGTCAACTGCACTTGGAACATCTGAAGTGTCTCTTATTGATATGACGAAAGCGTATAACACAATTTCTGATAAAGGAATTCAAAAAGAACCTACTTATATAACGAAAATTACAACTAATAAAGGCAAAGTAATATACGACATTGAAAATGAAAAAACGAAAGAGAAGAAAGTATTGTTGGAACAGGATGCATTCTTATTGTCACATTTGCTGACTGGAATGTTTGACCCTACTTTTAATGATTATTCTCCAGCAACCGGAAGTAGCATTCGTTCTAAACAATCACGACCATACGCAGCTAAATCTGGTACAACAAATACGGATCAATATATTATTGGATTCTCTCCCCAATTAACCGCAGGGGTATGGAATGGCTATGACCAAGGTAAACAAGTGAGCGATGCAGAAGCTAAGCAAGTAACGAAGCAAGTTTGGATAGAATTTATGGAAAAGGCTCATCAAGGATTACCAGTGGAGCCGTTTATTTCTCCTCCTGGTGTACGTGGAGTTATTGTTGATATCGAAACCGGTGGAATCGCAACGTCAGCTTGTAAGAAACAGCGACTCATCTACTTAAAGGAAAAAGACATTCCAACAAAATTATGTACAGATCCAAATTTGAAACAACAAACCTTTGAAGATAGCAAAAAAGATGACAACAGTTGGTCCATCTTTCCCTTCTCCTTTTTTGGAGAATAAAAAAAGATGGAAATAAGTTCGATTTGGAGAAAACACGCTTGCGTCATCCAGTAAATGGCACTTCGAAACCATTTTGGGGCTAGGCGAGATCAATTCGTGTCTAGCCGATACCAACTGCCAAATATGAATTTTCACCAAAAATAAAAAGCTTTCTAATACCTAATTTAGGTAATAGAAAGCTTTTTCCTAGTGAAGTATTTGCATTGAACTTGCTGAATCGGATTGGGTTGTCACGATGTCTACATGCCCAAGCATGAACACTTTCACTAAGTGTCCTAGCATTACTGTGAAGTAAGCTTTAACTAGATTGTACTTTTTTTTTGGCATTTATTCAACCTTATAAAACCATTATAGACATTTGTAACTATTTGGTCAGAATTAAATAATACTAGATTTTTAAGTCGTCATGTAATTTTTCATCGCTTCGATTCCACATATCTTTATTATGAGTTTGTAAAAAATCACTTAGTATATTCTTAGAACGATCATCCATAAAGTCCACAAGAATTTGCCTTTTCATAGATTTATCCATTCGATTTACATGATCCGCGAGCATTTTATAGCCTCGACGTTTTTCACGATTTATAACCATTTCGCATGCCGTGACTCCTGCATAATATGGACCTTCTTGTTTTTGGTCAATTGTCACCCACACTAGCCAGTACGGTTTTCCACCTTCTGAATCTTCTCGATTAGTCGTAAATTTAATACCGCGTTCTGTATCACTTCTCGCATGCATTGCACCAATCTCTACTCTTGCTACACCTTCTTCAACGTCTATTATTACTGGTGATACATTCTCTAGCGAAAGAGAACCAATACCAAATCCTTTATGTCCGTCTGTCGGATCGTTTTTTATAATAGTGAAGCCTATTTTTTGTTTTGGTTTTTCTTCATTACCCATTCGAAAGTTCCCTCCGTTCTGTTATGATACTAGTATACAGAAAAGTTCACTAAAGGAGGAAATGAAATGCCATATGTAACAGTAAAAATGCTCGAAGGTCGTACCGAAGAGCAAAAAAAAGCTCTTGTAGAGAAAGTGACAGCTGCTGTAGTTGAAACAGCAAATGCACCTGCAGAAAACGTTGTTGTTTTCATCGAAGAAATGTCTAAAAACCATTACGCTGTTGGTGGTAAACGCTTTAGTGATAAATAATTAAAATCGCCTCCCTCTTATAAGGTAGGCGATTTTTTATTTATATTAACTTATAGTGACGCTCATACCATCGATTGTTGTACTTATTCGACCGATTATTGTGCTTTTTCGACCGATTTTAATGCTTATTCGACCGATTATTGTCCTTTTTCGACCGATTGTTAGAAACATTCGACCGATTGTTGCAATGATTCGTCCCTTTCGTACTTTTTCTCGTACTAAGAGGGCAAGTATGCCGCATCGAAGTGCAATCCTACTGGATAGCTCGCTCATTCATAAGATTCATTACAAATGTAAATGCTTCTTCTATTTCATCTTCTGAAAAATTTAGTTTTCCTTTTACTACATGAAGCTTTTCGATTTGTTCCTCTTTTGGCATACTGTCAAAGTAGAGTAACGTGGAAACAAGTTCTAGAAATCTTGAGCTTTTGGCTTTCATTTGATTAATACAAGAATTTAATGCTGGGTTTATTTCTTCTACTTGGGCCATTTGCGTAAAATGCTCACCAGCATCCGTCATTTGATATTTATATTGTACGTAAGAACCTTTGTCTTGTCTTTCTTCATATAAAAAGCCCATGTTACATAGTTCTTCCACTCGTAAAGTTAGCTCTTCTGAGTAAGGACCATATACATGAAATTCATACTTTTCTTTGTAGGGGTATTGTAGTTTTTTTGCAATGTAAACCATTTTTTGTAGTTTCTTTCGTCCAGTTATTCCGTCTGCTGCTCCGATAAATTGTACAATTTTTGCATGTTCTTCTAGCAACGCAAACCCACCTTTACTTTAACAACTCTAAGATTTGTTTTTTCAATGCTTTTTTCTTTCCATCTTCTGTTAAAAAGTCTTCCGGGAAGTATAACTTATGATCCGTTCGTCGTTTCCCCGAAATTGCTTCTACTATTTCTGATTCACGTGAAAGTTCTCGAATCTCTCCTGAAGGCATAAGTAAATGGATTGGAATTCGCTCCCCTTCTTCTCCAGGTCGATAAAAGTCATAAGGTAAATCAGAAGACGAATCAAAAACCAAATAATATTCTGGATCTATACCCGCTTTTTTAAATAATAATTCAAGCTCTTTCATCTTCGTATAATCCTTCGCTAAATCAAATTCTATATATTGAAAGAGTTTACGATTTACAAACCGATCACATAAATCAGCTAATATTGGATCTTTTTCGTTCATCCATAGCTGAAAATAGGTCATTAAAACACCTTCATCTAATGCAAGATACTCTTTCAAAGAAAAACTTCCATCAAAAAAAGATTTAAAATGAGTAGGTTGTTGTTCAAAATCATAACCCATTTCACTTAATGCTTTTGCACGATGTAGGATTTTCGTTAATATCACTTCAGCACTTCGAGAAACTGGATGGAAATACACTTGCCAATACATTTGATACCTGCTCATAATATAGTCTTCTACCGCATGCATTCCGCTTGATTTAATAACGACTTGATCTTCACGAGGACGCATAACTCTCAAAATTCGTTCCATATCAAAATGACCATAGCTAACGCCTGTAAAATAAGCATCCCGCTGTAAATAATCCATTCGATCCGCATCAATTTGACTGGATATTAAGCTTACAACTTGTTTGTTTGAGTAAGTTTTTGCAACAACATCCGCTACTTTTTGTGGAAAGTCTTCGCTTACTCTTTTTAATATTTCATTTACTTCGGTATCTCCAAGCAATATAGCACCAGTAAATTTTTCATGGTCTAGCCCAAAAACGTTTTCAAAAGCATGTGAAAATGGACCGTGTCCTAAGTCATGTAAAAGAGCCGCACATAATGCTACTAGTCTCTCAGAAGCATCCCATTCTGGGCGCCCGTTAAAACTATCATCCACTATTCGACGAACAATTTCATATACTCCAAGAGAGTGATTGAAACGGCTATGTTCTGCACCATGAAAAACTAGATATGTAGTTCCCAGTTGTTTAATCCGGCGAAGCCGTTGAAATTCCTTCGCTCCTATAACATCCCAGATAACTTGATCTCGAACATGAATATATCGGTGAACTGGGTCTTTAAATACTTTCTCTTCTGCAAGCTTTTGCGTTGCATAGCTCATTTAGCCACCTCCATTATTATTCTTTCTATTATAAAGAAAAAAGCCGCTCTTTGAAAGGCGGCAAAAGTTCTGATTACACTGTCGGCTGTTCGTCGCACGGGAGATGAAAGCTCGGATAAACGGACTCTCTACCTTTCTAGTTTGGCCCGGACTTTTTCCATTAATTCGTCTTCTGAAAGAGCCGCCACAGGTCGATTATTAATAAATGCGAACGTCTTTTTTCGCCCTGGTCCACAGTAAGATTGACATTCTTTTATTTCAATTTCTGCTTCTGGATCTATCGCCTTTAGCTTTGGTATTAGTGATTTTAAATTAACGGCCTGGCATTCATCGCAAACTCGAAAATGGTTTCCCATATTTCTACAACCCCTTCATTAATAATGCCTCAGCATAATTGTATCCAAACTCTGAATTGTGCTTAAGATCCGATAGACTGAAAGCACTAACTTTGACAATTGGATACCATCCCTCAACTTTTATTAAGAGACTTCCACTGAAACATGTTAATAGTAATAGTCTACAGGTCATTGTATCTTAAAGCTTATATTGCTATCAAGTGTAATTTAAGTGAATAAAAGAGCAGTAAGTTGTCCATTATGTTAATAGAACAACGAAACTATGAACATGGTAGGAGGACAAAAATGGTAAAAATAAGACAAGATGCTTGGATGGATGAAAACGATGAAATGTTAGCAGAAATGGTGCTAAGACACGTCCGCGAAGGAAGCACACAGTTAAATGCATTTGAAGAGGCTGGAGATGAATTAAATCGAACAGCTGCTGCATGTGGATTTCGCTGGAATGCTGTCGTTCGCCATCAATATGAAGCAGAATTAAAAGAAGCAAAAAAAGAACGAAAAGAAAAGCTTCGGATATTAGGTAAAGATTATAGACGAAGAGGAAATGGTATCTATTTAGCAAAACCAGCTGAAAGCGGCGAACGCACAGCCTCTATTCCTGTTTCTGCATTATCAATAGATATTATTATCGCATATCTCGTTCGATTACAGCATAGCGATTCGGATATTTCGAGGTATCGCCATTTGGCTACTATTTCTAATGAAAAAATTCGTAAACTAGAAAGCGAACTTGCAAAACTAGAAAAAGAAAATGCGGCAATTAAACAAGATTACGAGCAATTCGTCCAAATTATGAATCGTGCAAGACGATTAGTTACTTTAAATGATGAAGAGATTCCAACTGTACCCGTATTTCAAATGGAGAAAAACGGCAACTTAGTATCAAAAGAACCACCAACTATTTAACAAAATTCAGCAGGAATTAAACCCTGCTGAATTTTGTTATGGATAAGGATTTCAACTGGAGGTTATGAAAGAAACAAATTTTCTTTCTATCTAGACCAAGTGCAAGCATACAGCCTGTCAGGCCATATGCGCTTGCATTTTTCTTATTTCTGGAGCATCTTTTTATTGCGATCTACTACCCGTTGCATATAAAACTGGTAGAGTTCCATTTCATCTTGTGTAACAGATTGAGACACTACTTTTGTAGACAGATGTTGTAATATTTGTTGGATTCGTATGACAATATCTTCGACTGTAAAATTTGTATCAAGCAATTCATTTAAAGAGGCCATCACTTCTGGGTTAATTACCGGATAACTAAACTTTGTGTCTTCTCCTTGAACTCCTATTTCATAAAATTGGCGAATCAAATCTGCTCGCTCGCTTCCACTACCTTCAATGCATAAATAAACTTGGACCGCAATACCTTGTCGAAGTCTTCGTTGCGAAATTCCAGCAAATTTTTTTCCACCAATACTTAAATCATATGAACCTGGACAGTACGATCCTACAATTTCATAAGCTTCTATTTTCCCATTGGCTTCTGGAAATAAAATCCTAACAAATTCTAGCATTACTTCATAACCAGTAGAAATATCAATAGATTGCTTATTTTCCGATAGAACAATCGAAACATTGAGCACTCCATCATCTAAAACTACTGCAAGACCTCCCGAATTGCGCACAATAGGAGCAAACCCTTGAGTACGCAGGAATTCCTGTGCATCTTCGACAAACGGTAGTCGGTGATCTTGTATTCCCAATACAACCGTATTCGTGTGTACCCAAGTTCTAATCGTAGCTGGGGTTTGCCCTTGTCCAACTAAATGACAAAGTAAGTCATCTGAAGCGAACGATTCCAATGCAGATCGGCTTTTCCCACTAAGCGATTGATCCCAAAACCGCCAACTTTCTTGTTGTAATAAAGATTCTATTTGAGACATTTATTTAACTCCCTATTCTAATGCTTGCGCTGCAGTAATATAAACTAGTTTGTATACATCCTCTGCTGTACAACCACGTGACAAATCATTAATTGGTGCGTTCAAACCTTGTAAGATGGGTCCGATTGCTTCGAATCCACCTAAACGCTGCGCAATCTTGTATCCAATATTCCCTGCATCTAATGAAGGAAATACAAAGACATTTGCATCACCTTTTACTTCTCCATTTGGTGCTTTACTTGCAGCGATTGCAGGAACAATGCTTGCATCAAATTGTAATTCACCTTCGATTGTAATAGATGGTGCTAATTCTTTTGCTAGTTTAGTCGCGTTCACCACTTTTTCCGTTTCCTCTGAGTGTGCTGATCCTTTTGTAGAAAAGGATAACATGGCAACTACTGGTTTTATTCCAAAGGCAGCTGCAGTTTTCGCACTTTCTACAGCTATTTCTGCCAAGTCTTCACTTGTCGGAGCAATTGTAATGGCACAATCGGCAAATACATAACGAAGATCATTTTTTACCATTATAAATGCGCCGCTCGTTTTCGTAATGCCTGGTTTTGTTTTGATGATTTGAAGTGCAGGTCTTACTGTTTCGGCAGTAGTATGTGCTGCTCCACTTACTAAACCGTTTGCTTTTCCAGTATAGACAAGCATCGTTCCGAAATAATTGACGTCTTTCAAAAGCTCTCTTGCTTCAAGCTCTGTGATTTTCCCTTTGCGACGCTCTACAAATGCCGACACGAGCTCATCCATTTCTTCATATGTTTCGGGGTCGATAACAGTAAAATTTTTGGGAATATTCTTAGAAGAACTAATTACGATAGGTTTAATAATTCTTTCATCTTGTAGTTTTTCAGCTGCTATTAAAATTCGCTCGTCTGTTCCTTCGGGTAATACAATGGATATATTGGCTCCGCTTAACTTATGTTTTATTTCTTGAAATAAATCAGCCAAATGTGCCCCTCCTATTGAAGTTCTCGTTATTTTTAAGCATACACGAGTTTGTCACAGATTGTCATGTGAAATACATGCGAAACGGGAAAAAGTGGTGGTTGTATGATACACTAAAAATGCGAAATTTTTAATTAAAAGGAGTGTCTTACTCAATGAATGAAGCAGCAATAACACTAGATGGTTGGTACGTTTTACATGATTTCCGCCAAATGGACTGGACATCATGGAAACAAATAGATCCAGAACTTCGAAAACAAGCAACAGATGAATTTATCGCATTTTTAGATGAATTACAACACGCAGATGATGCTAAAACAGGTGCCCATGCATTTTACACAATCGTTGGCCAAAAAGCAGACTTCATGTTAATGACATTGCGCCCAACAATTGATGAACTTCAAGAAATAGAAGCTAAATTTAATAAACTAACGATTGCTGACTTCACCATCCCTGCTTATTCTTATGTTTCCGTAGTTGAATTATCTAACTACTTAGCAGGTGAATCCAACGAAGATCCGTACCAAAATCCACATGTACGTGCTCGTTTATATCCAGAACTTCAACGTTCACAATACATTTGCTTCTATCCAATGGATAAACGTCGCAATGGTGAAGATAACTGGTATATGCTTTCAATGGAAGATCGTCGTGCACTTATGGCAAGCCATGGAAAAATTGGTCGCGGTTATGCAGGTAAAGTAAAACAAATCATTTCTGGTTCAGTTGGCTTCGACGATTTCGAATGGGGCGTAACTTTATTCTCAGATGATGTTCTTCAGTTTAAAAAATTAGTTTATGAAATGCGTTTTGATGAAGTAAGCGCGCGCTATGCTGAATTTGGTTCCTTCTTTATCGGGACAATCCTTGCTGGTGAAAAGCGCGGAGAGTTTTTTAATATTTAATAGTAACGGACTGCATTTAATGCAGTCTTTTTTATTTTTCATGATTGCTTTTGGGTATTATGTTCCAATTCTTTGCATAGTGTATTGTAGGAGGTGATGTATTGGCAGTAGTCCGTTCTACGGCGAAGCAATTGGATTTACTTGCAAGATTAATGCGTGCAGAAGCGGAAGGTGAAGGAAATCTAGGAATGCTACTGGTCGGAAATGTTGGAGTAAACCGAGTTCGTGCTGACTGCTTAGACTTCAAAAATGTCCGCAATTTGGAAGATATGGTTTTTCAAAGTCCCGGTGGTTTTGAAGCAACAACAAAATCGTATTTTTATCAGCGTGCACGGGAGAGTGATAAAAAACTTGCAACGCGTGTGATTAACGGAGAACGTTTTCATCCTGGAGAGCGATCTTTATGGTTTTTTGACCCAGGTGGCAATTGCCCTGCTCAGTGGTTTAACCAATGGAACACTGGACGTTTTAAAGCACACTGCTTCTACTCCCCTTCAGCTGAGGATTGCCCTAGCATTTAATTTAGAAAGGATGTATGAATGGTTCAATATTATTGGCACCCCGGAAGCTATCCACAACAGCAGCAGCAACAAATGACCCCACCAAACGTTCAACTACCCGCTACTAGAAGACGTCAGGAAGAATCCTATATCGAAAACATTTTGAGAATGAATAAAGGAAAGCTTGGCACATTCTATTTTACTTTCGAGCACAGCAAAGAGCATAACTCCAAAGTAATTACAGGTTATGTTGAAGCTGCTGGCCGAGATCACGTTATTATTAGTGATCCAAACGGCAAAAGATACTTAATGCTAATGATTTACTTTGACTATGCAACATTTGATGAAGAAATTAATTATAACTTATGAGAAAAGAGGCTTATCCGACATTGCGGATAAGCCTTTTATGAATTAGTTTCTTTCCTATGCGAATGAATCTCTTATTTTGAAAAGTTATTATCGATTAGAGTGAATTGGTTGCTCTTGAGGCAGAATTGGTTGCTCTTTGCCCCTATTTAGTCGCTCTCACATGCGAATTGGTTGCTTTCATGTTGCAACTGGTCTCGCTTTGCCAATTACTAACTGTTAATAGATAATAATTACAGGCAAATTAATGAGCTTGTGTTACTTTATAGTGTCTCACCTGAAGATAACTCGTTGTTATGAGAAATGGTCGCTCTTATGCAGGAATTGGTTGCGGTTAGGTGCAAATTGGTTGCTCTTGTATCTGAATTGGTTGCTCTCATGTTGCAACTGGTCTCGCTTTGCCAGTTACTAACTGTTAATAGATAATAATTACAGGCAATTTGCTACTCTTATAGTGTCTCACCTGAAGATAACTCATTGTTTTGAGAAATGGTCGCTCTTGTGAAGGAATTGATTGCTGTTAGATCCAGATTGGTTGCTCTTGTATCTGAATTGGTTCCTCTCACGTTGCAACTGGTCTCGCTTTGCCAGTTACTAACTGTTAATAGATAATAATTACAGGCAATTTGCTACTCTTATAGTGTCTCACCTGAAGATAACTCATTGTTTTGAGAAATGGTCGCTCTTGTGAAGGAATTGATTGCTGTTAGATCCAGATTGGTTGCTCTTGTATCTGAATTGGTTGCTCTCACGTTGCAACTGGTCTCGCTTTGCCAGTTACTAACTGTTAATTGATAATAATTACAAGCAAATTAAAGAAGAGTATCCCACTTACCTTCCATAAGGAACGACTTGCTCGTTATAAATTAACTGGTTCGTTTGTTGTGAAGAAAAAAGTACATAACAACATAATTGGGGACGCAATTTACAAATGTATTGGTGGCTCCTTTTTTTGTTGTCATATCATACTTCAATATATTTGACACTCTGATTAACATATTAATTCACATACTAAGTGTAGACACCACATAATTTATGCGGTATTGTTAAAACAAATGCTAAAACTGGTGCGAATTAGGGAAACTAAACTTCTTTTTTGAAGGAAATTTGAAATTTTTTGCTAAAATTGAAGGGAAACTAAGATGAGACCAAGGGGGTATTAATATGTTTAAATATGAATTTGTTAATATTAAGATTGACTGGAATGGTAATCCTAAAGAAAATCCAGAGGAGATTATAAAAAAGTATGCACAGGAAGAATGGCGTTTACATACCTTTGCACCACTATCATCAACCACTGGTGGCACAACTGATATAAAACTCATTTTTGAAAAAAAGGTCATTGAATAAGGATAGCAAAATATACATCAAAAAAAACGCTCATATCTGAGCGTTTTTTTACTTGCCATTTATATTGTCAATTTGTTATTGAAATATGTGCTGATTAATAGTGTATTCAGATGTTAATAGCGTTTTTCTCCCCATCAACCGAACCCGTGCCACTCTTTTTTTTATTTTGAATCACATAGTTTTTTAAATCTACATGCCAGTAAGCCATCACATCGGCCGCCCCATTGGCACCTCATCCGATTCTCTGTCAATATGTATCAAATCGCCATCTTCCGGATTTCCTAGTTTCAATTCCTTATGAATTTCCTTCAGCAATCCACCCTAGGTAATCAATCGTTTATAGGCAAGGGCCGAATCCATGTCCTTCACGGTTTGAACGTTTTCCTCCGTGACCTTGTAGCCCCTAATCACATCCGTATCCTTCACTGGATACTTCGACACTTTAATCCTTGCTACTTTATTGTTTCTCCCTGAAGATAACTCCTTATTATGAGATATGGTCGCTCTTGACCCAAAATTGGTTGCGGTTAGATGCAAATTGGTGCTCTTGTATGTGGATTGGTTGCTCTCACGTTGCAACTGGTCACGCTCTGCCAGTTACCAACTGTTACTAGATAATAATTACAGGCAAATTAGCTGAAGCTTTGCTATAAATAATGTCTCACACAGAGTTAACTCTTTGTTATGAGAAATGGTCGCTCTTACGTAAGAATCGGTTGCGGTTAGATGCAAATTGGTTGCTCTTGCATGTGAATTGGTTGCGCTCACGTTGCAGCTGGTCTCTCTCTGCCAGTTACTAACTATTAATAGATAATAATTACAGGCAAATTACTACTTTATTGTGTCTCCACCAGAAGAGTTAACTCTTTGTTATGAGAAATGGTCGCTCTTGCGCAGGAATTGATCGCTCTTTGCCCCTATTTGGTTGCTCATGCATGTAAATTGGTTGCTCTCACGTTGCAATTAGTCTCGCTCTGCCAGTAATTGATAATAATTACAGGCAGTTTAGCTGTGTCTTACACAGAGTCATAACATTTGGTCTCGAAAAAAATAATTCCATTCAAAAAAAGACCAAACCTTTTAAAGATTTGGCCTACCCAACTATTAGTTAGCAAATTTTGCTGCTGCAACGATTAGTAAGATCCATCCTACTAAAAACGCTACGCCTCCGATTGGAGTGATAGCACCTAAAATTCCGATTCCTGTCAAGCTTAATACGTACAGGCTTCCAGAGAATAAAACGATTCCGACTAGGATTAAATATCCTGCTGTATTCAAGGAAGTTACATGTCCTAGTAATTTATTACTCATTAAAATGCCGATTGCAATCAATGCAAGTGCATGAAACATTTGATATTGAACTGCCGTTTCCCAAATGGCTAAATACTTTTCAGATAGTCGTTCTTTTAAAGCGTGTGCACCAAATGCGCCTAGTGCTACAGATAAAAACCCATTAATTGCGCCTGCGATAATAAAAAATTTCACTAAACTCTCCCACTTTCTACGTCAGCTGATTAAAAATCAAATAATGATTCTCCGTTTGCGTCGTTTTCTTTTATTGTGATTGGTTGTGCTGGGACTACAGGTGTTGACTGGATAGGACTGACTGATGTAGCAGCAGAATCCAGTACTACATCACATAATGCACGGATGGCAGCAAATACCTCCCGTGTAGCCTGTCCATTCGTTTCCATTTTCGCTTTATGTATTTGTTTTTCTATTTGATTTAAAATTTGTTCATTTGAAATCATCTTTTAAGCCCCTCCACTTGCTTTGGTTCGAATTTTAAACAGTCCATGCCAGAAGTACGTTTTACTATTGTGGATGGAAGCTCTTTTGTTTTAAATTCATATGCCTTACAACCACGAGGATTACTGGCATCCCATGTAGTAAAAAAGTGTCGGCATTTAAAACAATTTACAGCCATTGGACTCCCCCACTTTCCATTCCATATAGTAGCATAATTACAGACAAAAATCGATTGGTGCCTCTCCCCATGCATGTAGTTGTACATTTATTTTAGAATATGGCTTACTTCCTAAAAATCCTCTATGTGCACTTAAAGGGCTCGGATGTGGGGCTTCTATAATTGCATGTTTACTTGTATTGATTAACTTCTTTTTCGCTTGTGCAGGTTTTCCCCATAAAACAAAAATAATGGGACTTTCCCGTTCTGACAATTTTTTAATTACTGTATCCGTAAACGTTTCCCAGCCCATTCCTTTATGGGAATTGGCCTCACTTTTCCGAACAGTTAAAACCGTATTTAACAATAAAACACCCTGCTCTGCCCATCGTTCCAAATATCCACTTGTAGGAATTGGACAACCCAAATCGTCCGAAAGTTCTTTGAACATATTACGTAAGCTAGGAGGGATTGGTACTCCTGGCTTAACAGAGAAGCTCATGCCATGCGCTTGTCCTTCCCCGTGATATGGATCTTGACCAAGAATCACCACTTTCACTTTATCGAAAGGTGTAGAACGAAAGGCATTGCCAATATTAGTTCGTTCTGGATAAATGGTATGTTCTGCATATTCTTTATCTAAAAAAGCTTTTAACTTCATAAAATATGCTTTTCCTCGTTCTTCTTCTAGAATCTCTTCCCAACTCAACACTATGCATCACTCCTTAAATTGTACCTGTACGTCATAGTCTACTAATTGGAACATTTCTTTCACGGATTTCGCTGCGTTTGCTTCTGCTATTTGCAATAACCCTTGCCCAGTAGTCTCCTCGATCATCATTTCTTTGGCAGTTTCCGCTAGGTCATATGCTTCTTTAATATCCGCTTTTTCACGAAATAATCCTTCATATGAAAATACTTCTACTTTATCGAATAAAATCTCTGGACCACCTAAAAATTGTGCCTTAGGCAATGTTAGCTTCGCTGTTTTATTCTTCTCGTCTACTTTTATATCAGACTCAGTCACTTGCGAAAAATCGACTCCCGCCCTCACGGAACCAGGCACTACAACTAAAAGTTGTCTCTTCGTTCCCGGTAAATCAACGACAATTTCTTTTCCAAATAATGCATTATCTTGTCGTTCAATAATTACTTTTGTAAATGCTTGAGCTGTTGATAACTCATTCAAAGCTTGTACTTGCTCAATAAATGACCCTTGATGTTCCGTAAATGTACTTCCTTTTATTGCCCAAAATGCAGCAAATGGTAAGGCTGCTAGGAGTAACAGAACAATAAGTGCAATCGCAAATAAAGATTTAGTTCCAAGTTTAAATAAAATGCTACGTACTTTCCAAAAACTAAATCCTCTTTTGAAAGGAGTTTCTGCTATTGTAGCGGCTGTTTCATTATGCGCTTTTAATTCTTCTAGTAATTTTTCCATTTCACGAATTTTATCGTCATTACGCATGTCATCCCTCTTTCCCTATCATTCTACTACGTTAACAGTAACGAAAAGTTTCTCTATTAACAACTATTCGTTACATGGTACGATGAAAAAAAGGGGATGTACAAATGGCAGATTTACATTATCGCGAAAAGTTGAAAACGATAGAGAAAGCAGCTACAACTTCTAACGAGATTCCAGATAAAGCTAAGACTTTAGGCATTGGCTGTTTCACGTTAGGAACTATTCTATTAATAGGCTTTCTTCTCTTTTTAGCATTTTCTTTATTTACAAATGGCATTATTATTGGTTCCATTATTACTATTTTCATTGCGTTTATTTTATTATTTGTTTTGTTTAAATTATGGATTGCTCCAAAGCTTCCGTAATTCAAAAATTTACCTCAATCTGATACAATGAGTTATATTATAGGTTGCAAAAAAGGAGATATTTTGACATGTCTATTAAAAAAACATTAACAATTGCTGGATCAGATACTTCTGGTGGAGCTGGAATACAAGCAGATTTAAAGACTTTCCAAGAACATGGAACTTACGGTATGAATGTTTTAACGGTTGTTGCGACAATGGATCCAGACAATGGGTGGAGCCATAATGTATTTTCTCTTCCAGTAGAAGAGATTAACCGTCAAGCAAAAACAGCGTTATCTACAAATGTAGATGCAATTAAAACGGGTATGTTAAGTACGGAAGAAATTATCGAAACTGCTGGTAATATTATCGAAGAATCAGGCGTGAGCAATGTTGTAATTGACCCAGTTATGGTTTGTAAGGGAGAGGATGAAGTACTTAATCCAGGTACTGTGGACGCAATGATCAAATATTTACTTCCACGTGCACAAGTCGTAACTCCTAACCTTTTCGAAGCTGGACAACTTTCAGGTCTCGGAATATTAAAAACAGTCGAAGACATGAAAGCTGCTGCGGAAAAGATTCATGCACTTGGCGCAAAAAATGTTGTGATTAAAGGCGGAAAACAACTAGCGCATGATAAAGCAGTAGATTTATTCTACGATGGACAAACCCATACGTTGCTTGAAACAGAAAAAACAGATACAACTTATAACCATGGTGCAGGATGTACTTTTGCTGCTGCCGTTACTGCTAACTTAGCAAATGGTTTAACAGTATCAGATGCTGTATTTGAAGCAAAAGAATTCGTCTCTGCTGCAATTGCACATGGTTGGAAGCTAAATCAATACGTTGGACCAGTTCTACACGGAGCAAAAGGAAAATTTGGAGCACCAACAGTAACTTCAACTACAGTTTAAGAATTCACTCGCAAAGTCTCTCTTGGCTTTGCGTTTTTTTGTTTTTAAGGTTAGTAGTTCAATCATTCGCTTCAAGAACTTTTTTTCATTATACTAATAATAGACAGTATGCTAGGAGGATATAGAGATGGAACTTGTTAATGTTGAACAGTTACAAGAGCTTTTGAATAATTTTGCAAACGAAGAAGTTTATATACATTTAGAAACAACGAACGGTGCTTATGCAACCCATTTTAATGAAAATGTGTTCAATGCTGGTGCCTTTATTCGTAATGTACTAATTCGGTATGAACTTGGTAAAGTGGCTGGTGAAGCTCCACATCGTGTTGGTTTAAAATTGCCTCATGGTTGGGTTTACGCACAAGGAATTACTCATTTTGAATTAGACGAGCATGGTCGATTACTAATGGCAGGCCACGATCAAAGCGGAAAACTTGCGGTTGCTCTTGAAATTAGTAGAACACCATTCACTTATTAAGGAGGAAAATTTAATGACTTTACCAATGGAACGACATGTATTAGTTGTGTTCCCTCACCCAGATGACGAGGCTTTCGGAGTTTCTGGCACGATTGCTACTTATATAAAACAAGGAATTCCTGTAACATATGCATGCTTAACTTTAGGAGAAATGGGAAGAAACCTAGGGAATCCTCCTTTTGCAACTCGTGAGACACTTCCTCAAGTTCGAAAACAAGAGCTTCTAGCATCTGCCAAATCTATGGGTGTTACAGATCTTCGAATGATGGGACTTCGTGATAAAACGATTGAATTTGAAGATGATGAAAAAATGGTTGGTATGATGGAAAACTTAATAGAAGATACAAATCCTTCTCTTGTTATTACATTCTATCCAAACTATGCAGTGCATCCCGATCATGATGCAACTGGTCGCGCGATGATTCGGGCAATCCGTCGTATGCCAGAAGAAAACCGTCCGACTATTTATGCTCTTGCGTTTTCTAACAATTCGAAAGCAGATCTCGGTGATCCAGATATTATTCATAATATTAAAGATTCCAGTGAAGAAAAAATGGGTTCGATGAGAGCACATATTTCACAAACAGCTTGGATGTTACAGGAAATGGACAAACGTTTAGCGGATGGCGAACCGGAAGCAGAGAACTGGCTTAATTTTGAACGATTCTACACATACGACTTCAGCAAAGATTTCGAATAATAGAACATCCTGTAATGCTATGGACTTTCTTATATAAATGAATTAATATGTATAAATACTTTAAACATATGTATAATTATTCATTTATAGAAAGTTGGTTCTTTGCTTTGAAAAAGTTTTCCTTATCTACATGGATTTTATTTCTGCTACCATCTATAGCAGGTGTTATTTTGTTTATGATTCCCCTTCCGACTTCGAACGGATTTAAAATTCCAATTGCGTTGTTAGGGAGTATATTATCTGGTTGGTTAGAACCTATTGTACATTGGATAGCACTATTAACCATGTTAGTTGCTGCAATTGGTTCTGTCCTATTTTTATTCAAACCGAAAGAAAATACGTTTGTAAATAATCTATTTAAAGTGACGTTATTTTGGACGGTTACGCGTGTAGTTGGAGCAGTATTTGCTATATTAATAATCTTCCAACTTGGGCCTGAAGTAGTTTGGAATGAGAATACAGGCGGAATGTTATTAAGTCCAGATGGATTAGTTTCTTTCCTTTTTACTATTTTCTTATTCGCTGGCTTATTGCTACCTTTGTTATTAAACTTCGGATTGCTTGAATTTTTCGGTACGATGATGGTTAAAATCATGCGTCCATTATTCAAACTACCTGGGCGTTCTGCAGTTGATGCACTGACTTCATGGGTTGGTGACGGTACTATAGGGGTTCTGCTTACAAGTAGACAATACGAAGAAGGATATTATACAAAAAAAGAAGCGGCTATTATTGGTTCTACTTTTTCGGTTGTTTCTATTACTTTTTGTATTGTCGTAATTGAGCAAGTTGGACTTGCTAATTATTTCATTCCTTATTATTTGACTGTTTTACTTTGTGGGGTTGTTCTTGCTTTTATCATGCCAAGAATTTATCCCCTTGCAGGTAAATCAGAAACGCATATTGACGGACGTCCACTAGATTTGGACGCTGAAAAGTATCCTGAAAGCTATAATGCGTTTACACATGGACTTGAAAATGCATTAAATACGGCGGAACGTAATCGTTCTGTTTCTAAGTTCTTTTCAGATGGTTTTAAAAATGTTATTGATATGTATATCGGCGTAGCACCAGTTGTTTTAGCTTTCGGAACAATTGCTTTAATGTTAGCTCAATATACATCGATCTTTGCTATATTAGGTAAACCATTTGAACCGTTGTTAATGCTATTTGGCATTCCGGAAGCTTCAGCAGCTGCTCAAACGATGGTTGTTGGATTTGCGGATATGTTCTTACCTTCTATTTTAGGCGGTTCGATTGACTCGGAGATGACTCGTTTCTTTATCGCGACAATGTCGGTTACTCAGTTAATCTATATGTCGGAAGTCGGTGGATTGCTACTCGGTTCGAAAATACCAGTGAACTTTAAAGATCTACTTGTTATTTTCTTATTGCGTACGCTAATTTCCTTCCCAATAATTGCGATAGTTGCGCATTTGCTATTCTAATTCGAATAACAAAAACGTAAGCGTCCTTTAATTTAAGTTCACCTGGTCATCACCAGTTCCCGAGTGCTTTGGACTAAACATTGGCTACACTATTAACGAAGAATTTTATGAAGGATCTGGAAGTGACTGCGTCACTTCCAGATCCTTTTTTTCGGTAATCTTGTGGCGGATGTTTGCCCGTCGCCCTCTTGAAATGCGTAGAGACAAGGTACATAAGTTTTGGATAATGAGAGAATAAATCCTTATCTATTCTTTTAAAAGCGGACGAAGATGCAATTTCGTCCGCTCAGCGCTTCTTTACCAATGGATACTTTCTATTTTTCTCTAGTACCACCTATTCTTATGAAGCCTTACTATTACAGGATTCCTAGCAGCCAAGATTCATATACTTTCTCTTAAAATAGGCTCCAGTGCCACTGTGTCTCAATTATTCCCCAAATTGCGGCTAACACAGTGGTTCGTGTAAAAAAGCAGCGAACCCTTTTACAAGGTGTCCGCTGCTTTTTTTGCTGCTAATTTTTCAAGCATATCTTTTGTCATTGTATCTAGATCATATTTATAAGTGAAGCCCCACTCTTCTTTAGCAGCTGTAGCATCAATTGAGTCTGGCCAGCTATTTGCAATTGCTTGGCGAACTGGATCCACATCATAATCCATCGTAAATGTTGGAATTACTTTTTTTATAGAAGCAGCGATTTCCTCTGGCTCAAAGCTCATTGCCGTAACATTAAATGCATTTCGGTGAATCAATTTAGATGCGTCTGCTTCCATTAAGTCTACAATCGCTTGAAGGGCATCTGGCATATACATCATATCCATATAGGTTCCTTCCGCAATATATGAAGTGTACTTCCCTTCCGCTAAAGCTTTGTAATAAATATCGACCGCATAATCCGTCGTTCCCCCACCAGGTAATGTCTCATTAGATATCAATCCAGGAAAACGCACACCACGAGTATCTAATCCAAATTTTTGAAAATAGTAATCACAAAGAAGCTCGCCAGAAACCTTATTAACTCCATACATAGTTGTCGGGCGTTGAAGTGTATCTTGCGGAGTATTCTTTTTAGGTGTGGATGGCCCAAATGCTCCAATTGAACTTGGTGTAAAAAATTGCATGTTTAATTCACGAGAAGCTTCGAGTGCATTCACAAGACCGCCCATATTTAAATTCCAAGCAAGTAAAGGCTTCGCTTCTGCAGTAGCTGATAAAAGAGCAGCCATATGCATCATCGTATCTGCACCAAAATCTTTGGCAACTTGATACATTTTCTCTCCATCAGTCACATCCAAAAGTTCAAAAGGACCGCTTTCTGACACTCCTGATGAAATATTTCTTATATCCGTTGCCAGTACATTTTCAGCACCGTATTCTTTACGAAGTTTTGTAATTAATTCCGAACCAATTTGTCCTAAAGCACCGGTGACCATAATCTTTTTCATATAATTTTCTTCCTTTCGAAAACAAATGTGTTTTTGGAGAGAACATACTATATCGGAAAAACGTTGATTTAAAGACGTTTTAATAAAGTTTATTATACGATGTTCGGTGGTGGAATACAACAACCCATTTTAGTTAGGATTTGGTATAATGAAAAGAAAAAAAGAGGTCCATGATGAAATTACTTCGCAATACATTAATTATTCTAATTGGAATAGCTCTAACAATTGTTATGCTTATGTATAAATTGCCAATTTGGCTTATCTATATCAGTATACTTGTGTTATACCTATTCATCTTATTTCTACCACAGTATTACACCGTATATAAATCCAATAATTTAAAGCGAATTGAACGATACTTAGAGGAAAACAAACGAAAACCTATTTTTGCCTATCCTCTTGCTATAAAGACGGGTGATCCAGAAAAAATCATCGAGGCGATTCAAGCCATATTAAATAAACATAAGAACCGCTACTTGCAAGAAGTGTATAAAACCAATCTTGCATTTTATGAAAATAACGTTTCAAAGGTAGAACAACTAGCGAAACAAATAAGCAAGGAACCCCTACGTACCTATTACATGACTTACGCAGAAGCATTAAAAGGGAATTATGAGGAAGCAAGGAAACTAAAAGAAAATTTGCCGACTGGTTGGATGCCATATGCGATTGAAGCAATTATTGCTAAAGAACAAGGAGATGTTGTTTCCTTCCGTAAAGAGGCAGATACGAGTATTGAACAAGCTCGAGGGATTCAGAAGTTTAGCCTCCTTCATTCTTTTGAGCATATGGAGAGAAATATTAAGTAATAAAAAAGCAGCCGGTTTGGCTGCTTTTTTCTTTTGTTTAATTATGAAATAACCCCAAGCTCTTTACCAACCTTCTCATAAATAGCCAATGCTTCATCTAGCATTTCTTTTGTATGAGCAGCTGTTGGCATATTGCGAACGCGGCCTGTGCCTTTTGGTACGGTTGGGAAGACGATAGATTTTGCGTAGACGCCTTCTTCAAATAGTCGTTTGGAGAATTGTTGTGTTAGTTTTTCTTCTCCTATGATACATGGTGTGATTGGTGTTTCGGATGCGCCGATGTTGAAGCCGAGTTTAGATAGTCCAGCTTTCAAGTAATCACCGTTTTCCCACAGTTTGTCATGTAATTCCGTAGAATCAATGATCATTTGAACTGCTGCAGTAATTGCTGCGACATCTCCAGGTGGTAATGCTGTAGAGAATAAAAACGGACGAGAACGTACTTTTAACCAGTCGATTAAATCTTTTTTCCCTGCAACGTATCCACCTACAACTCCGATTGCTTTAGAAAGCGTACCGATTTGGAAGTCGATTTCTTTTTCTAAACCGAAGTGCTTCACAGTCCCTTTACCTTTACCAGTAACGCCTGAACCATGTGCATCATCCACATATGTGATTAGGTCAAATTCTTTAGCTATTTCTACGATTTCTGGCAGTTTTGCAATATCTCCGTCCATCGAGAAAACACCATCTGTAATTACCATTACTTTATTGTATTTGCCAGATTCAGTTGCTTCTTTTGCTTTTGCTCGTAAATCATCCATATCAGAGTGATTGAAAGGAATAATTTTTGCTTTAGATAGTCGGCAACCATCGATAATGGATGCGTGGTTTAATTGATCCGAAAGAATTGCATCGTTTTTATCCATTACGGCTGAAATTGCCGCCATATTACAGTTGAAGCCAGATTGATAAGAGATAGCTGCTTCTGTTCCTTTGAACTCGGCAAGTTTTGCTTCTAATTTTACATGAAGATCTAGTGTTCCATTAATTGTACGAACTGCTCCTGCCCCAACTCCATACTTGTCCACTGCTTCTTTAGCAATGCGTTTAAGTTCTGGATTTGTAGCAAGCCCTAAATAGTTATTAGACGATAGATTAATAAGTTCCGAGCCGCGGACATTTATCTTCGCTCCATTTGGTCCTTCTACGGGGTCAATTTCGTTATATAAGCCTTGGTCTTTCAATTCATTTAGGTTTTCTGTTAAAAAATTGTTTAATACGTTTGACAAGGTCATCTTCCTTTCAAGCGAAATATTCCCTTCTATCTTACCATGCTCAGCCGAAAAGACAAAAAAAACCGCAGACAGTAGTCAGCAGCATTGTTTTGCATGAGAGAATTTCTGGATAGTTGGAATTTCGAGGTGTTTAGCCTTGCCAATAAATTAAGATTAACTATTATTCCTCTTACCTCTTTAATCAGTAGTGAACAGATAGCGTTTCTGAATATCCATTTTTTCTACCATTATTTGCAATGATAACTTATAAGAAGGATATATTTTATAACGATAATTTATACAATAAAAACCTGTTTCCTCACTTGAGTCAACATTCAATCTGTTGTACTATCTAGCTCCTTTACCCATTCAACATCATTCCAAATATCAGGATTGTCAATAGTTATATTTTCACCACGCACCATGAAATCATAACTATCTTTTGTGCCAGTATACCAATCAGCAATGACTAACTTTCCGTTTACATTACGTACAAGAAATTCAGTTACTTCGCCATAACTACCGACAGTCATATTAATTTGCACGGGTAATTTTAAATAGAGGAAACCTCCATCCACATCATCTGTATACTCCACTTCCCAAGCCCCAACCTCAATACTTTGTACCTTATCTGTAATATTGGTCTTTACATTCGTATCATATTGGGATTGAATTTTCTTTTTTGTATACTGTTTAAGGCGTTCGTTCTCGATAAATGTATCCAAATCAATATCTGAGCCGTTCCAGACTGCTTTATAATAGCCAGTCAACGCTCTCACAGACATTTCATAGGCCGTTTCAGAATCATGAACAGATAGTTCCCCTTCAATCTTAGCTACATATTCGGGGGAATCTTGTAATACATCCTGTTTCATTTTGGGCATATTTTCTGTATTTATAACACTATCTGTACTACTCGAGAATACAGGAGATTTTTTTTCGTGAACATTAGTATTATCACAGGAACTCAGTGTAAATAAGCCTACTAACAGATAAGCAAACTTCATTGTTTTCCCTCCAATTCAAATATGAATAAATATTTTGAAGATACAATTTAATTTAATGCTTATATTAACACAATTCGTCACCAATTTTATGCACAGATTTCCATAATGTACCTGTGAGTGTTCAACTTAAAATTTTTTAATGTTAAAATACACCACTATAATCCAAAGATTGTAATGGTGTACCATTTATCTTAATAATTAGTTGTAATAGTCGGAAAGCTTTATAACCTTTTTGAGTCATCTGGGAATATCATCTCCGATTTTTGTTTATTGTTATAGCTACCTACAGCACTTCGCACAGTAACACTCGTGGGATGTCTCTAATTATTATAACTTCCACTTAGATAGAATTGCAGAATACCTTCCAATTCATAAGGGTGATTGGAAGTAAAAATCAAAAGTTCTATTAGTAATAGAAGAACCAGCTGGACTATTTTATTATTCACCAAGAAATCATTAAGATTTGTTATATTGACCATGATAAGGAACGATTACTTAAATTTCTATAGTACCAACCAGTAGAAGAAATTCCTGTTTCATTTGTATCATAGGTAACTGCACCGCAAGCTAGGAGCGAGTGCGATACGAAATTTGTACTGTCCTCAATTCCAGGATAGACGTGAAAAGTCATAATAACTCACCACCACTTGCAGGTGAAGCTTTAATGTTATTTCTTTTACGCCAGTCAAAATATTGACCGTGCCAATCCCCTATTTGTTCCTCGGCTAATTCTATACACATTTAACATAAGTTCAAGAGGAACAAATACCATAAGATCGCAGAATGCGAATACCTTTAATTAACCACATACCACCGATTGGATAAGAAATTGAAAGAGTTCCGAATAATGGCAGGACTAAGACCAATGATTATGGGACACCAATAATTAGCGGGTGTAATTATAATTTGCTTGGTCTTTAAAACGGAAAATCATTGCCGTTCTTGTCTTGGATAATTAGCTCATATTTCGGATTCTCTATCTTTGTTTTTACTTCTTCACTATCCAGGAACTCAGTAATTTCTTTTCGGATCCTGTTTACCGTCTCTTTAGTCTCTGAATCCGTTGATTTCATTTTAGTTATGAGGGTAATAGACACTTTTTCAGGCTTATAGGAATATCTAATGTCTGCTACCTGATACCCTTTTTTCAGGAAAAACTCTTCTTCAATGCTCCTCATGACGGGCATCCACTGAATCTTAAGTTCTTCTTCCGAAACGTCTCGAGTTATAACCTGTACCTGTTTCGGTGTGTCATTTGCTTTCAAAAGTTCAATCGCGGCCTTGTAGATTTCTACCTTCTTAGCTTCATCAGCTATCGGGATATACACTTCGACTACAGGGCTACGTGCGTCAACATTCATAATCGGATAGCCTGCTCCCTGCAAGTCCGACATCAACTTCTCGCCTAGTTCCTCCCTTTGTTTATATATCTCCTTTTGTACAGGAGATTCCTCTTTCGTTTCAGACACCACTACTAACTCGTAGTTATCATACCCCTTTTTTTCCAAAGTTTCAGTCAAAATAGTCAAAACTTTGTCCTCTTCTTGTTTGACGTATTCTTCCGTTCCTTTCAGGTATATGTGAAACATTGGTTTACCTCCCCACATGCCCATACCGATTCCATCTGTTTTATACCCTTCTTTCACCAACGCTTCCCTAATTACTTCATGTATCGGTTTATGGAATATTTGTCCAATATAAGGGATTTTCGATGCCATTTCCGCCATAGTTGGATTCAGGAATGCGGAACCCGTTAGGATCCCAAGACTGATAACCGCTGCAACCGCAAACTGGGATTTCCTCCAACCTCTTTTTCTTCCTGTCGATTCTTCAAAATCCGCTCTCTTTTCCGATTCTTCCTTAATATTTTTGACAAATTCGTACATGGAAGATGGTGCCTGGATTTTTTCCATCTCTTCTTCGATTTCTTTCTTCAACGATTCATCGATCTTCATTGTGATTTCACCCCTATAAACTGATTTTCGATCAACCTTTTTTTTAGAGCATTCCTCGCCCTACGAAGGTGGGATTTGACCGTCGAACTTTTCAGTCCCAGCAAGTCTGATATTTCTTGGATTGCTTGCTCTTGGTAATAGTAGAGGATGAGGACGGTTTGGTAGTCACTGTTATCAAGGGATGATATGCCCTTTTTAATCTCGTTTTCGGTTTCCTCTTTTAGTATGCTTTCCATTACGCCATGTTTGTCTGTCACCACATCGATTTCAAGTGGTGATTCCTTCAGGCGGTCATTCTTTCTCCAAGCATCGATTGAGCGGTGGGAGACCAATTTATAAAACCAGGTGTTGAAATAGGTGATATCCTTTCCACTCATAATGTTCCGATATGCCTCAATCAACGCATTTTGGACAACCTCTTCTGCCTGTTCCTTCGACTTGAGGATACTGAAACTAGTCCTATACCCCTTTTCAATCAAGGGATTGACTAGTTGAGCGAAAGCTTCGTCCTCGCCGTTCCGGATTCGTGTCTTCAGTGTTTCCTGGTCCATGAGGAAAACCCCCTTTTTTGTTTCTACCTTTTAGGCGAAGGTGAGGCTACTTAGGATGCACAATTTGAAAAAATAAAATGGAAAAGGAGTTGAATAGACGTCCAACTCTAGGAAATTTTTTATTATACCTGTTTTCCCAAAAATTTAGATCCATTATCCATGAAGACTTGTTGATATAAATAAATATGTAAATAAATAGCCCAGTTCAATGAACTTGGTTAATAACTTTTTTATTTTAATGTTATCAATTTTCCAATATTTTTAATCGTTAAAAGCCCAGATTTTAAATTCTGCATCTTGTTCTTGTAGATGCCAACCTGACTTGTAAAAGTATTCATTAAATTTTGATTCGAACGGACATAACGCAAGGATTGGTAAGTCATTTATAGTTTTTAACATCTTTTTTAACAACCCCCGACCGCGATAGTCCTCCTTTATAGCAAATTGATATAGTGATATGCTATTGGATGTTTTTTTTCTGTAAAATCGAAAAGCTCCTACTACTTGTCCATCGACTATCGCCACCATCATTTGTTTTCTTCTTATAGCTGCTTTAATTCCGAGAGGGCACAAAAACTCTTCAGAATAAACTCCGCTGTTATTACAATTTAAATTGTTTTTGAAGATAGACACCACTTGAGGTGCGTATGTTGTATCGGCTAACGCTATCTGCATTTTTCTCACCCCATTAACAAAAATAACGTTTTTTAAAACATAAGCGATTTATATATTTCTCCGATAATTCCCTCCATTTGATGAACACCCAACTCCGCATTTGTCATTATGACCGCTCCTTTCTCTAAATTTGGAAAAGCCGTCAACATACATTGAAAGCCTACTCCCCAACCTAGAGATGTAATTTCAATTTCTTTTTCCGATCCCTCTATAAATACACCAAGCCCAGTCCACGCCTTTCCTCTCTGTGGTGTTATCATTTCTTTTGCTAAACTTGTGGAAATTCCAATCTTACTATCTCCTTTTAATGCATTCATTAATTCAATGACCAATTGGGCTATATCTAAAGAAGTTGTCCATAACCCAGAAGCAGCTGGGTATGGATATATAGGATATTTTCCTGCTACTAATTCGCCGTATTTGTTATGCCCACAAGAAAAATAATCTCTTTTTGTTTCTGAGATTATCGTATCTAATGTACTGTTTTCCATTTTTAATGGTCCAAATATTTGTTCGGTCATAACTTGCCTAAACGATATTTCAGTAATATCTTCTATTAGTTGCTGAATGATGCAAAAACCTGCATCTGAATAGTGAAATTGACTCTCAGGTTCATATTTCACTTCAATTGGATATTTACAATAAGGTGTTTTCCCATTTAATAGTTCAACTATTGTGGGCATACCTAACGCCGAGTTAAGATTAGAGAAACTATTTTCGGGGTCTATAATTCCAGATTGATGACTAAGTAAGTTTCGTAATGTAACTCTTTTATTTTTAGTTAATTCATTATCAGGTACTTTCCACGATACAAGCCTTTTGTTTACATCCTCATCTAAATCAAGAATACCTTGTTCCGTTAATTTCATAACTAGCATTCCTGTTAGGAATTTACTGATTGAACAAGCACTAAAAATAGTATTTCTTTTTACATTTTTAGTGGTTCCTACCTCTAGCAAACCGTAATTTACTGTATTTTTGATTTGACCATTTTCTATTAATGTAACGCTTAAACCTGTCACATTATAATGTTTCATACGTTCTTTAATGTTTATATTCTGCAATTCCATAATAATCCTCCTATTTAAGTTTCCATAGGAGTATATTAACACGAATGTATGTTCCTTGTGTATATTTGGTAAATATATTTTATTCAACTAACCTACCTCTTAAGTACGATAACTTCTACAAAAAAGCGGTAATTCTTTTTATTCGACGCCTCTTTTACTTCAAGATGAAAAATTTTACTAAAAGAAAGCATTTGAACAATAATTGATCAAATGCTTTATCGTTCTGATGATTTAGTAACTAGTTTTCATTTTTATTAGCTATCTTCAACTAATGCCTCTGTTAGTTGAACCACTTATGCGAGATTAATCCTATTTGATCGGTTGCACCAGCCTAGCCTTTATTTAGAAAGAATGACAAAAACAGCTCATGATTATGTAATCAATGAGCCGTTTTTATCTAACTTTATTATAAATGATCAATCTTTATTACAGTAATATACTTTAGATGAAAAGTAGCCTATTTGCAGCAATTCACCCTATCGTTTCTACCATTCTATTATGCAACGAACTCCATTTATTTTCATCTATTGCTGAATCGTACATCATTTTAATCATTTTTAAATCGCCTGCATACGTACAGAGATAGTCTTGCGCAATCTCCATTTCTGAAGAATACTTTTGTTGCACTTCTTTTATTTTTTCTTCGTCCAAAAGCGATTGATCTATATAAGGAAAGAAATCAACTATTTCATCCCCATCTCGTTCTGGTTCGTATACATGTGGACTTGTTGCGTCGACAATGCATAATTGCAATTCAGGAACGACAACACCGTCCACGCTATTTGCATCCAGTCCACACCAAATTAAACGAACATCTAAACCATGCAATTTAGCTTCTTCACCAAACTTCTTCATAAATGAAGACTTTCCGCTCCCTGGTAATCCTTTAATAAATAGTCTAGATTTCAAGTTTTTAGAGATCGAATCCAAGGTATCTTTTGCTCCGAGTGGAGTAAGCGATCCCATTAGTCGATGTGTTACTTTAGGATTTTTTTGAAGTGCCACATTACCAATAGCTTTCTTGTTTAAATGTTCCAGTAGCGCATTTATTCCTTCCCAATTCACAGTTGGTTGGATTAGTTGCTCCCATTCATCATGTATAACTTTTGCACGAGTAAGTGCTTGAAGTCCCTTTGTTAGCCAAACATCATTCACAATTTGCTTATCACGAATAAGGGGACCAATTTCTCTAAGTTTACTTTCATCATATGCATCGTAATATGGAACCCACTCGTGTCCCGCACCGTAATAAGTGGGATCTACTGCATCCGTTTGGATGTAGAGTGTTTTAGTGTCTTTAATATATATGCCCTCTAATACTTCTTCATGAAGGGGATCATAAAACCATTCCATGTTTTTCCCTCTACGAATTCCTGCATATCCTATTTCTTTTAATGTATCTGTTAGTCGGAAGGAAGTAGGTCCCTTGAAAAAGTAAACTTTTTTTGCTTCTTGAATGATTTCTTTATAGAAACTTTTTACACCTTGTCCCGTATATGATTTACCCATATAGTGCGTAATTGTTCCGTTCAAATCTTCATCCTTTCTATCTTTCATTCAATGAATAATATATGCAAAATGACTAGATAATATGAAAAAAAGCGCTGAAAATCATTCCTGATTTTCAGCACTTTTTTTTATGTATGGCAATGTGTAGCCGCAAATTTGAAATAAAATCTTTTGAGACATCGGCAATGTATAGTGAACTAGCTGACCTAATAATATTGCAATAATAACCGTTCCCAAGCCGACCGGTCCTCCAAGTGCCCAACCAAGGAGGGCAACTACAACTTCTAGAGATGTACGTACTATTTTTATGCTCCATCCCGTTTTTTTCATGATTAATAACATAAGTGAATCGCGAGGCCCTGCTCCAACGTTTGGTGAAACATATACACCAACACCAATTCCTGTTACAACTACACCTAGTATGAAGATGATTAGTTGTCCTATATAGCTGTTTACGTCAGGCAAGAGCCAGTTAAACATATCAATAAACGAGCCAATGAAAAGTATGTTGAGCCAAGTACCTAGCTGTGGAAACTTTTTCGTTCCAATCATCGTGACTACTACAATAAATATTCCCGTTAAAATAGCCCATGTTCCAATGGACAACCCCAAATGTTTAAACAAACCTACATGAAAAACATCCCAAGGTCCAATTCCAAATCTTTGCCCTTTGATCGTCATTGAAATACCTAATGCCATTAAGATGACTCCACTCACAAAAAATATCCAACGCCAAACAAATTCCTTTTTCATAAAAATCCTACTTTCTGTTTCCGTAAAAAAACCATTCTCAACATGGTTGGAATGGAATAAATACTATTCATTCAATTATAACTTCTTAGAGTTAAAAAGCTATTCATTTTTAGGCTTAATAATTTCAGCAAGTTTACCATTTGTCATCTTGAGTAACTCTGGAACAGCAAGCTTTACTTGAAGTCCTATTTTCCCTCCACTCACAATTATATAATCAAGGTTTTGTGAGTTTGTATCTACTATCGTCGGAAATAACTTTTTCATTCCTATCGGAGAGCATCCTCCGCGGATGTAGCCAGTAGTTGGGAGTAAGTCTTTTAGTGAAAGCAATTCTACTTTTTTCTCTCCGACCACTTTTGCGACTGCTTTTAAATCTAATTCCTTATCTACCGGGATAATGCATACGAAGAATTTGTTCGGTCCAGCTGTAACAAGTAATGTTTTATACACAACAAAAACAGGGTGACCTATTTTGTTCGCTACAGTTACCCCGTCTACTTGGTCACCCGTCAACTCGTATTCAATTAAATCAAAGGGTATTTTTTGCTGCTCTAATATTCTAACAGCATTTGTTTTTTGCTTTTTCATTGTTTCTCCTACGCTATTCGAAAGAAGCTAGGCTGTTGACTTGTAAAACCATAGCGCTTCAAATGTACTTGATATGAGTATTTCGCAATCGCTTGTTCTTTTAATCTTTTTTTCTGTAAGTTCTCCAACTCCTCTTTTAACACTTTTGAAGATTGAAAATCCGATTGAATGGAGCGATTAAAAACAGCTGCTTCATCTTCTTTTTGTTTATTAACTTCTACTTTAATTTGCCGATTAGCTTCTTGATTTAACGTAATTTGCGACTGAGTTTGCTGGATTTTAGCAGTAGCACTAGCAGCAACACGTAAATCTTGCGGAGTTGGTTCCACTGGAGCTAATGCTGAACTTCTCACTTTTTCTAAAAGCTCAATCGTTTTTTCAGGTGTTGGTCCCCCAATTGTTTGCACTGGTGTGCTAGGCCCTTTCATAGGTCTACTGTTCGCACCTTCTAATTGCTGAAATTCTTTTATAGCAGCACTTACTTCAGGCGTTTCTTCCTCTCGTTCTTTGTTGCCTAATAAGAGATTTTCTAATTCAGATAGAGTAGGGACTTTCGGCTGAAAATATTTTGCATGCTTTCGATATGCTTCGCCAGCGTCTTTCCGTTGCATCGCTCTTTTTCTTTCATCCAAACTAGCAATCTGATTAGAAATACCATTCCCAGTAGCCTTTATTAACGTCATACCAACCACCTCATTCCACAGAATTTCCCTTTATAATATCTTACCACTTTATCAGAATAATCAAACTCACAATAGTCATGAAAATGGATATACTACTTCTAGGTCAAAGGATCTAAATAAGGACAAAAATTCTAAACGAAGCTAATTTTCATCTTATTTTCAGATTCAATGTTTATTCTTTATAGTAGAAATCATATTGTTTTGGTTTCAATTACGTGATTGTTAGTTGTGAAAGGAGAAATACTATGAACTATCATATATTTCAACAAATAAATGGATGGGCTGGACACTCAAAATTATTAGATAATATAATGATAACGTTATCGGATAGTTTACCTTATATAGCAGTAGCCATCATTTTGTATCTTTGGTATATAGGAAACAAGCAACAAGGCATCGAAAAAAGGTATACAGCTATTTATGCTATTTTTTCTTCTGCCATTGCATTAGTTGTAAATGCGATTATTCATTTGTTTTATTACCACGCACGTCCCTTTGTTACACATCATGTTCAGCAATTAGTACCACATACTGTAGATTCCTCTTTTGTAAGTGATCACGCAGTTTTAGTTTTTGCGATCGCATGGATATTTATTATGCGAAATGAGCGGTTTAAATATCCAATTTTAATATGGGCGATAGTTGTTGGGCTTTCACGTATATATGTTGGCGTACATTATCCATTGGACGTGATAGGGAGTGCGTTAATTTCATGTGCCACAAGCGGTATCGTTTTGTATTTTTCAGCGAAACTGGAACCACTTGTACAGTTATTGTTTCGCCTTTACAATCAGTTAAATAAGTTGAAACTACTACTTCCTAAACACTAAGAATATGGAATACAAAAAATCACACATTAAAACTGCACCTTGATATGCTATTCAAGGTGCAGTTTTCTTTAGAGATATTTATTATGGGTTAACGGGCGATAGCTCATCCTCTGTTACCCACTTATGATTTTTCACTTCTTCTCCACCGTTAGTCGGGGTGTAATCGATCATATACACAGTAGTTTTTTCAGCTGAAATTATTTCTCCTGTAGCACCTTTCATACCTTGCATATGATCTGCCTCTATCGTGACTTCAGTACCTGGTTCTAATGTTTTGTCACCTGCATCTTTTATTTCTTCTTGAGTAACCCATTTATGATTTTCCACCATATCCCCACCTGTTGTCGGCGTATAGGAAATAACATAAGCTGTACTATCATAGGATCCTACAATGGTCGCTTCAGCACCTTTCATTCCCTTCATATGGTCTGCTTCAATAATAGCCTTACTTCCTACTTTATAAGTAGGATTTCCGGCCACTTTCATCCCTTCTGGAATATCTCCTGAACTAGAATGGTTCATGTAGGAATGCTCCCCCACTTTTGCCCCCTCTTTGTCATTCGAACATGCAGATAACACAAGTATTGAAAGTAGAGAAACAATTACTACAGCTATAATCTTGTTCATCTTTATCCTCCTAGTTAATGTATTCCCACCTATGAAGATATTTTAACTTAGACATCTTCTATACTTGTTTATCCATTTTTACTCTCTGTAAACGTAAAGCATTTAACACAACCGATACAGAGCTAAATGCCATAGCTGCTCCTGCTACCCAAGGTGCTAGTAACCCAAAAGCAGCAATTGGAATGCCTAAAGCGTTATAGGCAAAGGCCCAGAAGATATTTTGCTTAATATTTTTTATTGTTTTATGACTCATAATGATTGCATCCGCAATACTATTTAAATCTCCTCGAATTAATGTAATATCAGCAGCTTCCATAGCTACATCCGTTCCTGTTCCAATTGCCATACCTATATCAGCGACTGCAAGCGCAGGTGCGTCATTAATTCCGTCACCTACCATCGCTACCTTTTTACCAGTAGCTTGAAGTTTCTTAACCTCTTCCGCTTTCCCTTCCGGAAGTACTTCTGCAACAACGAGGTCAATTCCTACCTCTTTACCTATCGCAGTAGCGGTGCGCCAATTGTCGCCAGTCATCATAATGACTTGAATGTCCATCTCTTTTAGTCGTTTAATTGCTTTTTTAGATGTTTCTTTAATCGTATCTGCTACGGCTATGATGCCTGCGTATTGACCGTCAATACTAGCTAACATGGCCGTTTTCCCACTATTCTCTAAATCCTCCAACACATTTAATACATCGGAAATATCTACATCATACTGATTCATCAGTAGTTTTCTGGTTCCAACTAGGATTTCTCTTCGATTAATGGTCGCTTTAACTCCGTATCCTGGAATGGCAACAAAAGCTCCAATGCCTTGGAGTTGTATCCCTCGTTCCAGAATTCCTTGAACAATTGCTTCGGCTAATGGATGCTCTGATTGTTTTTCAGCTGAACCGATTAAAGATAGAAATTCCTCTTCTTCTACACCTTTTGCCGTAATTATATCCGTTAATACCGGCTTACCGTTTGTAACAGTTCCTGTTTTATCTACAATAACTGTATCAAGATGGTGAGTTGTTTCAAGATGTTCGCCACCTTTAAAGAGTATCCCAAACTCAGCCGCACGCCCGGACCCGGCCATGATTGAAGTAGGTGTTGCCAATCCCAATGCACATGGACAAGCGATAACAAGAACAGCAATCAAAGCTTCTAATGCCGGGGTAATCTCTCCTGGATTTACCCAAATGATCCATATTAGAAAGGTGATACTGGCAATACCAATTACAATTGGTACGAATATGCCTGATATTTTGTCTGCAAGTCTTTGTATAGGAGCTTTTGAGCCTTGTGCATCTTCTACAATTTTAATAATTTGAGAAAGTGCAGTATCTCTTCCAATTTTCGTTGCTTTCATTTTAATAAAACCATTCTTATTGATCGTTGAACCAAACAAAGTATCGCCTACTGTTTTATCAACTGGAATACTTTCTCCTGTAAGCATTGATTCATCAAACGAACTGCTTCCTTCGATCACTTCACCATCAACCGGGATTTTTTCACCCGGCTTCACCAAAATAGTATCTCCAGTGACAACTTCTTCTAATGGAATTTCTATTTCGGTGTCATTTCTGAGGACTAATGCTGTTTTAGCTTGTAATCCCATAAGCTTTTTAATGGCTTCGGAAGACCGTCCCTTTGCTTTTGCTTCAAACAATTTTCCTAATATAATTAGGGTAATCAACACTGCACTCGTTTCAAAGTACAGGTTTACCATATGATTCTCACCAATCGTTATTATGGCTTGATAGACACTATAAAAATAGGCTGCGGAGGTACCGATTACTACTAACACATCCATATTGGCACTTTTATTTCGGAGTGCTTTATAGGCACTTACATAGAACTGTTTTCCAATGACAAATTGGATAGGAGTTGCGAGAGCCATTTGGACCCATGGATTCATAAGTAATTCTGGTATATAAATAAATGATGTAAACGAGAAATGCCCAACCATCGTCCATAGTAAAGGAAGCGACAAAATTGCAGAGACGATAAATTTTCTTTTTTGATTGTGTATTGCTTGCTCACGGTAATCTACCGCATCCTTGTTGTTTTCCTTGCTAAGTGCCTTGTAACCTAACTTCTCGACCCGTCCAATAATATCTGCAACGGAAGTTTGGGCTGGATTATATTCGACTGTTGCATTTTCGAGCGCTAAGTTAACATTGACGTTGGATATTCCTTCTAATTTATATAAACCTTTTTCAATTCTTGTTGCACAGGCAGCACAAGTCATTCCCGTAATAGCAAACTCTTTTTTCTCTTTGACAATGCCATATCCAAGGTCTATTATTTTCTTTTCGAAGTCTTTATCACTTACCATTTTCGGATCGTATTTTATTAAAGACTTTTCAAGAGCCAAGTTTACATTTGCTTCTTCTACCCCATCTATTTTATTTAAACCTTTTTCAATTCTTGTTGCACATGCGGCACAAGTCATTCCCGTAATATGGAGACTTGATTCCTTTAATTCATTGTCCATTTTATTATCACCTCTTCTTATATACCGCTACGGGGTATATAATATTGTAAGAAAAAGAGTGCCTTCACAGCACTCATTTATTCCACTTCATATCCTTGATCATCAATCGTTTCTTTAATTTTCTCAACCGTTACTTTTTCCTCGTCAAATGATACTTCCACTTTTCCGGACTCTAAGTGTACTTTTACTTGATCCACGCCTTCTAATTTTCCTACATTACTTTCTACTGCATTTACACAATGACCACATGACATTCCTTGTACTTGTAGTGTAACTTGATTTGCCATTTTCATTCCTCCGATTATTTTCTCATTAGTTTTTGTATAGTTACTAATAATTCGTCTAGCACTTCATCATCGCCTTCTGCAAGTCGATCTACTACACAGCCTTTTAAATGTCCTTGCAAAAGGACTTTCGCTACACTGTTTAAAGCAGATTGAGTGGCAGAGAGTTGGGTAATAATATCGTCACAATAGACATCTTTGTCTACCATTCCTTTAATTCCTCGAATCTGACCTTCTATACGATTTAATCGATTTGTTAAATCTTTTTTTACTTTATCAGGATGATGACTTTTTCGACAAGATATATCCAATTCGATTGTACCCTCTTCTTTTATATTGTCCAACAAAGCAACCTCCAATCCTTACACTTAATATACTATACCTTAATAGGGTATGCAATTGAAATGAAAAAGTTTATAAGAAATACGTTTAGAACATCTTGTTTTCACCTATTCCTGGGTGCTTTGGACGAAATTTCTGCTACACTATTAACGTTCAATTTTTTGTGGATCGTGAAGTGACTGCGTCACTTCACGATCCACTTTTTTCGGTAATCTTGTGGCAGATGTTTATCCGTCGCCCTCTTGGAATTTGTGTGGACATAATGCGTTTGGTTTTGATAATGAAAGAAAAAATGCTCCCCTACTCATTTAAAAGCTTCCGAAGATACAATTTCGGAAGCTCTCCCCTTCCTTACCTTTAAAACCTATCTATATTTGTATGGTGCAAAAAATTTTTTTCGCTACGCTCCAATCAACTAGATTTATAGGATAATTGCTAAATTAAATATATACATTTAATCCTACCAACTTAGCAATATCATCTCTTAATAAGGTACTACTCACTTAATGGATTGTAGTGAAAGGTGGCGACTCCGGACGGAGGCCAACAGGATGTTGGTCACGAAGGCGTTGCCACACGATGTGGCGCTCTTAGCCTTCGTTCCTCTAGAGACAGATGAGCCATCACAAACGACGCGAATGCGGCGGTGACGGCTTATCGCTCACCTCGCGGAACGCGACCACCTGAAACGGAAATCCCGGTATTCCAAGTACTACGAACACTGGTTTTGCAGGACGACATTCCATATACTTTCTATCTATAAAAAAAAAGCCTCCCTAGCAATTTAAGGAAGGCCAAAAAATAAATATTATTTACGCTTCATAAGCATTAGCATCATAATTGTGATGATGGTAAAAGCTATTAGCGCTAAAAAAGGGATTGTTACAAAACCGAACCAGTTAATATATTGCCCTGAGCATGGAACTCCACTCGTACATGCACTGAATTCTTGCATGGAAGGGATTTTTTGCAACGCATAATGATAACTTGAAACAACTAGTCCAATGACTGAAATCGGCAACACATACTTATAAATTTCTCGATCATTTCGATAAAAAGCAATGCCTAAGAAAAAGACTAGTGGATACATCAAAATTCGTTGATACCAGCAAAGTGTACAAGGAATAAAACCCATACGCTCACTAAAAAACAAACTTCCTGCCATCGCTAATATAGCTGCTATCCACGCTAAAAGAAGAGGTTTATTTACCACTGGCAGCAGCCTCTTCCACCATTTTTATAAAATCATCCATTGTTCTTCCCTTGAATTCTTTTCCGCCAATAAAAATTGCTGGCGTGGAAGAGACTCCTAGATTTTTTGCCGTAGCCATATCTTTGTCCCAAGCTTCTTTTCCTTCATTTTTACTGAAAGCTAGCATTACTTTTTCCGTTTCTTCTGGGCTTGCTACATTCTCTAAAACTGCTTTTAAAAATTCTTCTGTCATTACATTTTCTTGGCCAGATTCTGTAGTTTGATTTGCGAAAAGTAGATGATGGAATTCCCAGAACTTTTCATTGCCAAGTTCCTTGTAAACTGTTTCCGCAAATTGTGCAGCTGTTGTTGAATCGGCAGCAATAAATGAATAGTTCATGAAGTAAAATTTGGCTTTACCTGTTTCCACTAATTCTTTATTAATGATGGGTAAGAGACTATTATTAAACTCTTCACAGTGTGGACATTTATAATCACCAAATTCAACAATTTCAACTGGTGCTGACTTTTCCCCTAGATACGGTTGTCCTTCGTATTCAATATTAACTCCCTTTTCTTTCACATCTGTTAGTACAATAATCCCTATTAAACAAACTGCTACTATACCGATAATCCAAAATATTTTCTTTGACAAAATAAACACTCCTAATTAGAACTACACTATGTAGTGTGATTGATAAAAAATTTACGCTAATGCGTAAATAAAAAATGCACAGATTAAACTAAAAATGGTTAAAGATATGAACACTACCTCCACTGGAATCTTTAATTGGATATTCTTTACCGGGTTTAACATATATTCAATCCTGTAATTTACAGACGTATCGGCAAAAGACACATACATAAAAGGCATTTTTTCTTGTTTCCCTACCTTTAACATTTTCAAAAGGGCACTGCCCAAATACACTGAAGTCTTCTGTTTTTCAATCGCAAATTCATCCGCCAATACTTCCTGAATGATTCTATATTTCTGATTAAACCATTTCAGTATGGGAATGTAGCCCATCGTAGACGCGAAAAGTGATAGCAAAAAGATTTTTAGCGGATCGCGATTTTCTTTATGGTATTTCTCATGAGATATGACCGCTTTTAATTCCTCTTCATTTAAAAGATTTATCAAACCAGTTGAAATAACAATTTTAGGTCGAATAAACCCCATGGTAATAGCAATTGGTCCTGGATAAGAAATAACAATAATGTCCTCTTTTCCACCTTTATAGTCTTCATTCATTTCGATAGTCAACATTTTCTCTCTATATTGCTGAAATCTTCTTTGCATTCGAGAAGCATGAACTAACTGCGAACCCATTTTCCAAAACGAAAATAGTAACGTATAAATTACTAGCGCATCAAGAACATATTCAAGTGAGGACAATCCAATTGATTTTAACGTGCTGTGACATACTTGAACTAGATTAAACTTGATATTCCAGCCAGCCAACATTGCAATTGCGTATAAAGCCATTTGAATAAAAATTGTACCGGAAATGATAAGTGATACTGAAAACATAAGAGAAGATTGACGTTTAGACATATATTATAATTCCTTTTTCAATTCTTTAATTTTATGTTCAAGTTTAGCAACAAGCTCATCATCTACGTCTTCCAATGCATCTAGCATATGACTTACGACAACGTTTCCGAATTCATCCATTAACTCGTTTGTCATCTCTTTTGACTGCGTATTTAAAAACTCAACTCTCGTTTGAATCGGTTGATATAAAGATGATCTTCCTTCTACCCTCTTTTGAAGAATTCCCTTCTCTACTAATCGATTCATGACAGTCATAACTGTGTTGAAGTTCGTCATTTTTTCCCGATCAAGAACTTGCTGAACATCTTTAATGGTCATTTCAACATCGTTCCATAAAATGTCCATAATCTTAGCCTCAAGAGGTCCAAAAAAGCGGTTTAACCCACTTTCATTAATCTTAAATTTTCGAATCAACACTATTTTATCACCTCACATTACTCATTGTAGTGTATTTATTTTTCGAAGGGAAGTATTTAAACTTAATTCAAACAGTAATTACAACGATTCTATGAATTTTAACTTAATTGACTTCCTATAAATATATTCATTTTCTTTTTCTCATAAACTTACATTTGCATTATTGCCTATACAATTGAAGCGAAATTCACACTATTAAGTAGAAGTAAGTGTTTTAGGAAGTTAAATACGTCACTATAAATAAACAAGAAAGAGGAACTTGTTTGATTAAACCGGAGCTACACAACCCTCGAGTATAGTCACCATCCACTAATTATTAATCCTTTAATAAAAGAAAAAGAACGTCCTATTATGAACGTCCTAAAAATATTATCATAAAAAACTTATTCCATAACATTCAAACCGATTAATAAAGTTTTCGCATCTTCATTCAAATAATGTTTTATATCTTTCCTTACCAAAAGATCAGAATTATTTTTGATGGATAACTTTAAACTGCGAATATCAAATTTTGAAGCATAGGAATTTAGAGAAAATATGACATTCATTTCTTGGCGAGTCAAAGTGTTTATTGCTGATTCGGAATTATTGTTTAGTAATTCAAACAATGACCTAGCATTAGTTCTAAGATGATGTCTATTCTCACTAATTAATTCGATATTATTTTCAATCAATCTTCTAGCTGTAACGAGATCTAAACCATCCATACTTTTGTTAATTTTTTTCACCAATTCACTTATATCCATAAAAAACTCCTTATCCTATTAATAATAATTTTATCGGTTTAAAATTATCATTGTTTATAGTTTAAAATGCTTCCCTAATTCATTGATAAAAAGTCTTTTTAAATAAATATAATAGCATTATTCCACTTATTACTCATATAATGCTAAATTCATGGAAGGTTTTAACATAAAATTCTTTTACCTTTTCATTTCCTCATTCTCAATGTTAACAACAAAATCCAACCATTTATCCAGTGGTTAACTTCACTGCATATAACGGTACTAACTGCCTTGTGTCTCTTTTAAAAACCGAGTAGGCACACTCTGAATATAACCATACGACTTTCCCAATTCATCCGCAATCTGCTTATAGGATTTATTTTCCATGTATTTCATCCTAGTAATTTGATAATTTAATCCTTGCAGTTGATTGATTTTTGCCTCACTTTCTTTCTTAATATCTTGATGAAATTCAAGCAAATTCTCCAATCTACACTTTTTATCGTAATATATCTGGTTTATATTCATATTCCCTAATACCCCGAAATCATCTGTATCTGTACCTTGAAATTTTTTTCCGAATAATGCAATTTCAACTTGCTCTAATTGTGTTTCAATACTATCTATCTTTCTACACAAGTCCACGTAGTTTATAATTACTTCCATAACACTCCCCCAATCCAGATGCTCTATTTCTATTCTGAACAATTTTATTTGTGTAGTTTTTTAAAAAAAAGACAGATAATCTTTCATTTTGATGTTTCTTGTGATGAATGCTGCCCGAGGTTTAGTCGCATCTAGTCAAGCTCTGGGAATGTCCATAAATGAAGATATCAGTAAAATGTTCGGTGTTCCATATAGCGCTCATTAGGGGTTGGTTTTTTATTCCAACAGACAAATCGCTGTCTACTTGCTGGTTTTTATTTCCATTTATTTCTATCAGACTATTACTTGAATAAATCTATCCAAGTTTGCTCATACTATACTTAAAAAGAAGGTGAAAAGTATGATTAAATTTGAATTAACCATAAATAATTTTTATGTTGAAGCCCTTAATGAAATAGTACGACAATTCAATGAACTTATTCTTGACGATTCTTCGTATTCTTATACCCCTCAAGATGTAATTGAGTTATTGATAGTTCGCGAACATGTGAATAGCGAAATGAAACATATTAGACCTTGAAAAGGGACTTTTTTGTCTATAATCGATCCAATGCAAACTCATTAAACAAATCCATTAAATTGGTTGTAACTTATACCTCACATTTATTCTACTTCTGATGTTTTTTCAAAGTGCTTTTGCTTATGACAAAATATGTAATTTCGATTCCTTTCACATCCACATTTTCTACTCATTGCAGTGTGATAGTTTTCCAGTATACAATTGTTAATTGTATTATCTAATCTGTAACATCTAATATCTTAACGTTAGTCTATGCTTTTCCATCAATCGCTACGTTTTATGCTATATTTAAACTCAATGGTTACCGTGGAAAGGATGTATTAACATGAAGAAAAGTGTAGGAATCGCAGAAAAACCTTCCGTAGCTCGTGATATCGCACGGGTATTGAATTGCAATAAAAAAGGGAATGGATTTTTAGAGGGAGATAAATATATCGTCACTTGGGCACTTGGGCACTTGGGCACTTGGGCATCTTGTTACACTCGCAGATCCCGAAGTGTACGATACGAAATATAAAACATGGAATCTAGAAGATTTACCTATGCTTCCAAATGACTTAAAGTTAGTTGTCATTAAACAAACGAGTAAGCAGTACAATGCGGTCAAAAGCCAAATAGTCCGTACTGATGTTAGTGATATTATTATTGCAACTGACGCTGGTCGCGAGGGTGAATTAATAGCTAGATGGATTATTGAAAAAGCTAAAGTTAACAAGCCGATTAAACGTCTTTGGATTTCATCTGTTACACACAAGGCAATTAAAGAAGGATTTCAAAATTTGAAACCTGGTAAGGCATACGAAAACCTATATCATGCGGCAGTTGCGCGTTCGGAAGGTGATTGGTATATCGGATTAAATGCGACACGAGCACTAACAAGTAAATTCAATGCTCAGTTATTATGCGGACGTTTTAATTTGTATCCTGTCAATAGCTTGGGCGAAATTGGTTAAGCTAGATTTTATCTCTGGTGTACGAATTTCGCCCATATTATTTAGGTTAAAAAGTAAAATTTATGAAAATAAAAAGAAAGTAAAAGTATGTGTGATTTACTTCATACTTTTACTTTTTCAGAAAAATAATATTAATTTGTTTCCTTTTTAGCTTTATCCCATTCTCTCTTTATATGATTCTGTAAAGATAAATCTAGTTTGAATATTTTTAAAATTAAAAGATCTTTACAACGAGAAGATATAAATTCATCATTAATATAATTATCCCAATTTAATACTGAATTATATTGTACTATAAAATCGTTATATAGAATTTTCTTATTATTTATGAATACATCTTTTGTAGTTTTAATTTTATCTGAATTATCTATTTCCCATATGTAAAGTACCGACACTAATATATTACAGATTTCTAAAAGATCTATCACTTCTCTCTCATTTGAACTATTTTTATTTAATTGATATATTATTTTTTGTGTTAAATAGCCTATACTATAAAATTCTTCCCTATCCATCTCATTCAATAATATATATTGTTTTATGGATGAGATTATTTTAGCTGAATTAATTTTCAGTTCTTCAAGAGATTGTATTCTTTCTTGAGTAACTGAACCTATATAAGAAGTATGCCTATTTATTTTATAAGCGTTTATCAATGTAAAAAGGTTAAGCAGTACAGAAGTCGATAAAGCCCATATAGCTATAATATCCGGAGTTTTCATGTTAACCCTCTATTCGAATTCAAGATAGTCTGTAATTAATTTGAAAATAAATTTAGCACTCGTATAAGCTGCAAAGTCACTAGCATGGTCATCTTTTGATTGATCAGCCTTATCACTAATAGATTTTACAGCCAAAGGCTCTGGTTGAGGTGATAATGAATGCTTAGCAGCATACATAAATCCAAATACCTCCATATCGACAGCAATAATTTTTCTATGTTGTGTTTTAATTTCTTTTTTCTTAGCATCTGTTGCAATAACCGCTGAACCAGAAACTAAGGGTCCGATATGAATTGATAATTTGTTTTCAAATCTTTTTGAAGTATAGTTAGAAACTACTTCTTCTAAAAATGATTCATTTGTCTTAATCCTATTTGTATAATTTAATAAGTTTATAGGTGCTCTTAATTGATATGGACTATCCTTAAAAATGGTTTCTCCATTTTCCTCAGCAAATTTACCATCACCATAATCCCAACAAGGATCCCCCACTATAATGTCTCCGAAATTTAAACTGTCTTCAATTGCACCCGCGATTCCTGACATAAAAATATACTTCGGTCTAAAATGATTTATTAACTTGGTAGTTGCTACTGCAGTAGCACTCATTCCCATCTGTTCACAACTAACAGCAACAATTTTCACTATATAACCTTCTTGGTTTTTAACACTTCCTAGTTTATATATCAAATTGTCATTAGCAATATTGAAATCAACCCATCTTCCACCTAATTTCAAAATATTTTCTAGCTCTATTTTTTCTAAAGCACAAACAATTCCGACATCATAATGAAAATTTGAATTAAATGAGTTAATTTTAGATGCCATTAAATAATTTACTTTGTTTGTTAATTTTTTTTCCCAGGCATCAGATTTAATATCAAATTTAATGAGGGTGTGTAATTGTTCTTCAAATAATTCATGATAATCTTCTATAAGATTATCGAATTCCGAGAGACCAATAATGTAATTAGGTGTTTGATACCTATTTGGGTTACTTAATAAATTTAAGATTTGCAACCCTCCATCTGTTAAAGGAGGATCTCCTAATCTTTCAGGCAACTGTACATCTAGGATTAAAATATCATATTTTTGTGCCCTCAATTTCCTCTTACCTTCTACAATATCCGATACTATTTCTATGTCATTTACCACAATACTTGCTCTATCTAAACACTCTCGAATTTTCCCTATTTTTTCTGGCTTATCGTCTATTATTAATATCTTAATCACTCTGATAGTCTAGTCCTATATTATTTTTTAATAAATCTATAAGTTCTTTTTTCCAAGAATTATTAGTTGTGTTGTAATAAATTGTATCAATGTAGTTTGAATAATTTTTTTCTTTTATAGAATTTTTGAGTTGATTCAAAGACAATCCTTTTTCAAATCTTTCATACTGTGTTATTACAATAGTTGGTATTTCTATTTTTCTTCTCGATAACTGTCTTAATATTTCCTCACCAGCAAATGACATTGGTTTACCGCCTAATTCGTCAATAGTGATTTCAAATGTGGGTAAACTCATATCTAACAATAATAAGTCATACTTTTTCTGAAGAATAGTTCTCAATCCATGGTTATAAGAAGTTTCTATATCTGTACTTACATGAATGAAATTTTCCCGCAAAAAAGTAATAATTTGTTCTGCTTTCTTTTCATCATCTTCAATTAATAGAATTTTCATATTAATAACCTCTCTAATTCAAGTTTAATATCTACCTGGAATTTTTTGTCGTAAATATTAAAATCCATTTCACCTGAACTTTCAAGATCAATTTTTATTAACTTAGAAAGTTTTGGTAAACCAGATCCTCCTTCTGTACTTATTAAATCCTGATTTTCTATTGTTAATTTTTCTTTTGCTTCATGAATATTCTTCATTCTTGTTTTCAAATCAATTTTTTCAAAATCAAGTTCATTAACGACTTTTAGCATCAAATACCCGTCTTCAACACTGGATTCCACTATAATATTAATTTCCGTTAATCCACTACGTTTCATAGCATTATCAAAAAGAATTGTGAATAGGTGTACAAATGAATTTAAATACCTCCCTTTGAAAGTTAACGCTACATCATTACTTTGAATATTGCTTTTCAAAATATTACTATTCATATTTTTTGATGCTTGAAAAGCTATATCAATAGGAAGATGTAAATTGAAACTCTCTGTTTCTAAATTCTTATTTCTTGTAAACCAAGAAATCATAATATCAATATCTCTATTAGTTCGTATTTTTACGTCTTTAATTTTACTATTTAAATCTTCTAAATTAAACTGACTCGCGAAAAAATCTAAGTTATACAACAGTTCTTCGAAATAGGAATTAATTTCTGCCTTAAATTTACTTTCTAAATAAGATCGAATTATATTTAGATTTCTTTCTGTAATATCCCATAAGTGACCTATTACATAATCTATAAAGCTCTCTAATGTCAGATCTTTTGATTGTACGACTTCCATATACAACGTTCTTAATATAGATTCATTTAAACAATAGTCAAATAAACCTTTTGAGTTTAGATTTTCTTCTGTTTTAATCTGAATGTATTCGTCCTTTAATTCAAAAATTTTAGAATCATAACTTTGAGAAAATATATCTAGTTTTTCTTGTATTGCATTTTTATCTTTATCTTCACACCCAATTTTTTCCAACCAATAAGTATTTTCATTATAAGTATTCGATTCAGAATCTATTTGTGTGATAATTTTAGCTTTCTCTAACTCTCGTCTTAACTGTCCAACCAAGGATCCATGACGAATACCTACACTTAAATAACCATTCAGACCATATTGTTTGCTGTATACAAATTCATCTCTAATATTTGTAATTAAGGAAATAAATAATCCCCATTTTTCATTTACAACTATTGCAACTTTTTTCGATTCATTAAATCCTGATAGATAAATGATAGTTGCCTTGTTATCTACACTATTTAAATTATCTAAATTTACAAATCTAGAAAAATCCTCTGATAATATTTTCATTAAGGTCTTCTTTATTCCAAATTCATCTACATATATCTTATTGCTATCAACTACTCTAGTTACCTTTTTTAAGGTCATTTTTTTAGTAATCTCTTGAATTTCTTCATCGTATTGATTTTCATTAGATGAATCAAGTTCTTTTAGCATAGTACAAATTTGAATTCTTTCTTTTTCAACTTCCGAATGATTAACAAATTCTACTGATTTTGACATTATTTCGATTGAACAAATATTTTTTAAAAAGAAGATGAACTTTTTGGAATCAAATTTATCTTTAATCTCATAAAGTTGAGTAGGTTTAAGAAAGTTATGTTCGTATAGGAAATCTTCATAAATATCCGTAAGTAAGTAATCTTTATCATTACTAATATTTTTAGAATAATAATAATACATAATAGGTACATCAATCTTCTCTTTTCTGTAACTGTGAGAGTCTAATAAATTAATAATATTTTTAAATGCATCATCAGAAATAATATGGATATTATTTAAATAATGCTCTGCAATAATTTTTATCGCTTTATTAAAAGTAAGAGTATTAATATAACATTTCACTAATAAAGAATTTAATTCAAATCGGTTAGTACTTTCAGTTTCTTGTATTAGTGACTCATAATATCTTGTGGCATCTGAATAGTTATTATTACTAAAATTAATCATACCTAAAAATTTAAATTCTCGTTCTTTTGGAAGATTAAGTCGTTTTATTCCTTCTAGTTCATTATTAATAAAGACCTTATGTAATGCTAGAGTAGGGGAAGTTTCAAAATCATGTTTAAGCGAGTTTAAAAGGTTTAAAGCATCACCTTTTGTATAAACTTTTGATAGTATATGAGGCTTAACTAACAATGAAAGTCTGGCGCCTATTCTACTGAGCTGATAATTTAATACGGTTTCTGTAAAATCTATTGATTGTAAAGTAATTAAAAACAATTTCCATGTCCAATATTCTGTAGAATATTCATAGCAAATTTTTAACAAGGGTTGAATTTTAAGAGAAGTGTTTGATTTATTGACATGGAATTTATATAGATTGGATAATATAGATCCTTGTAAAGTTTTAGAATCTAAACTAATATCAACATTTAAATAAATGCATGATTTAACATAGATTTCATAAAGTTCTACGTATGAAGAATTATAGAGAAAAAATTCTTCACATTTTAATTTAACTTTTTCATATTTACCTAATGAATAATCATCCAAAATTTTTAATGCTTCAATATCTGTAGAACTCGGCCTTAAATTTATTAAATTTCTAAAAAGTTTTTTAAATTCTATATCTTCTATTTTCTCCATATTATTTAGGATAATTTTCAAGACTTCTATATTAAGTTCTTCTTTTTCAACAGTTGAGAAGATAATTTTTATGAATTCTATATATCTATCTATTAAAGGTAAAAACTTATCCATGTTCAATTTAAAGAGTTCATTAGTATGGTTCTTATCTAAAAAGCTCAATTTATTTGAAAGATAACTTTTTCCTACCGCATCAGGATTCCCTTCAAATAAATCATCTAGATATTGTTTTAATTCTAATTCAAATTTTTCAGTAGAAACAGATTCCTCTATCTCCATGCTTTTAAAACTGAAAATAACCTTAATTATTTCTGATATACTATCGTTACCTAGTATTTCTTGAACATACTTTTTTTGAGCAGTTAAGCCACCTAATTTTTGATATATTTTCATTTTGTTTTCTATTAACCATATAGATAAACCCAGTTCCTTTTCTATATCTTCTAAAACAGTGATTGCCTCTTGCCATTGAGAATTAAATATCAAATTATTATATTGCTCTCTTAGTTTTATAAAAAGGTTAATTTCTTTTGAGTAATACTTAATAATGCAAGATAACCAAACCATTTCCTTTTCCAAATCAAAAAAATGATTTTTTATTGACCAATTCAAATCTTCATATTTAGAAGGGAATACTCTGCCTTCTAAATAAATACTAAGATTTCGGATTTTCTTAAGACTAAAATACAAATTTGATAAATTATCTACTGACATGTTACTTTTCATTGATAGTATAGCGTCATATGGATTTCTATATTTCATCAGTTGTTTTTTATAAATTTTCTCAGTATTCATTCAAAACACCTCCGATTTTCAAATTATAAAATATAGTATTAATTTATTGATAATGAAAAAAACATTAAAAATCCACTTTATATCTAATTTTAAAATTATCTATTCTTCTAAGTTGAAGTTTTTCAATAAATCTGCAAATGCATTATTAATTGGTTCAGCTTCTTTTTCTTGCTGTTTTATATATTTTTGAACACTACGTTTATCTACTTTACCACCTGACTCTTTTTTACGTCTTGCTTCAAATGCTGATAGTTTCTCCCGATAGCCACATTTACAAGTAAAGATTTGACCTTCCCCTTCACCACGCAGTTCTAGCTTCTTTTTACATTGCGGGCAGCGAGCATTCGTTACACGCGCCACATTTTTACGGTGACCACATTCACGATCTTGGCACACAAGCATTTTTCCTTTTTTCCCGTTTACTTCAAGCATTGGTTTTCCACAGTCTGGGCAAGATTTAGTGGATATGTTGTCGTGTTTATATTTCTTATTACTGCTTTTAATTTCAGAAACGATTTCTTTCGTATACTTCTTCATCTCTGCAATGAAAACCTCTTTTTTCAATTTGCCTTTTGCAATCGCTTCAAGCTTTTGTTCCCATTCCCCAGTAAGTGTGGGGGATTTTAGTTCTTCGGGTACTAAATCAAGCAACTGGCGACCTTTAGATGTGATATGAATGTCTTTGCCACGCTTCTCAATTAAAAATGAGTTGAATAGCTTATCGATGATGTCAGCACGAGTTGCTACCGTACCTAATCCACCAGTAGATTTTAAAGTGTCTGCGAGCTGTTTATTTTGCGTTTCCATATACTTTGTAGGATTTTCCATTGCAGTTAGTAAAGTTGCTTCATTAAAGCGCGCAGGTGGCTTTGTTTGGCCAGACGTTTGAGCGATTAGTTTCATTTTTAATGAATCACCTTTTTCGATTCGAGGTAAAATCTGTTCTTTTAAATCATCCGTTGTATCATCATCTTCAAAGTGATTTTGATATACCTCTTTCCAACCATTCGCTAAAATCGTTTTTCCTCTAGCTACAAAGTTCTCATCACCAATTTTCGCACGCAACGTTAATTGCTCATATTCAAATGCTGGGAATAGAACAGATAGGAAACGTTTTACAACTAAATCATAAATTTTGCGTTCTTTATCGTTGAAGGCAGAGAAATTTACATAACCCTCAGTCGGTATAATAGCATGGTGATCGGAAACCTTACTGTCATCTACAAATGATTTAGAAACTTTAATCGGCTTATTTAAGACTTTATTTGCTAATAGTCGATATTCACCTACCCCACAAGCTTTTAAACGCTCAGGTAGAGTGCTAACAATGTCTGATGAGATGAAGCGTGAATCTGTACGAGGATATGTTAATACTTTGTGTTGCTCATACAGTTTTTGCATGATGTTCAATGTTTCCTTTGCAGAATAACTAAAGATTTTATTGGCATCACGTTGTAACTCGGTTAAATCATATAGACCAGGAGCAAATGACTTCTTCGGCTTTTTCTCAATTTCCGTTACTGTAGCGTTTCCTTTACCAAGATTTTTCACGATTGCATCTATTTTTTCTTTTTCGAAGTTACGACCATTTCCTTTTGCATCTTGCCAAGTAAGCTTTAAATTATCTTCTGTTTGCGCTTCAATTCCATAGTAAGTTTGCGCTTTGAATTGCTTAATTTCATCTTCACGCTTGGCAATAATCGCCACTACCGGAGTCTGAACTCTTCCACAATTTAACTGTGCGTTGAATTTTGTAGATAGTGCACGACTGGCATTCAGACCTATATACCAATCTGCCTCGGAACGAGCTACTGCAGATGCGTAAAGGTTTTCATACGCTTTTCCTGGCTTTAAGTTGGCAAAACCATCTTTAATCGCTTTATCTGTTACAGATGAAATCCATAAGCGTTTAATCGGCTTATTTATTTTAGCTTTAGCAATAATCCAGCGAGCGACTAACTCACCCTCACGACCAGCATCCGTTGCGATAATAATTTCATTAATATCGCCACGAGTAAGTTGGGATTTCACAGCGTTATATTGCTTACCCGTTTGTTTAATAACTGTTAGTTTTAGGTTGTCTGGTAACATCGGTAAATCTTCTAAATTCCACGTTTTATATTTAATATCATAACTTTCTGGATCAGCTAATGTTACAAGATGCCCTAGAGCCCAAGTAACAACATAATCTTTGCCTTCTAAATACCCATTTCCTTTTTTATCACATTTAAGTACACGCGCAATATCGCGTGCAACAGATGGTTTTTCTGCTAATACTAAGTTTTTTGCCATACATAACATCCTTTCGTAAATCCATATGCTAAATATAGCATACAGTACACCATGCTGCCTTTCGTGTAGAAGACACGAAAGTTTTATATGAATGGATTGAACATATGCAAGCAGCTGGTTTTGGTAAAGAGTATTCACGTTTAGATTATCTTTTCTCTTACTAGTAGTGCTTCAATTTGTTTGCGTTTTCCTTCAAAGAATTGCGGTTTCTATTCTCCGTCCGATAAATTGCCATTTTTATTGGAAAATTGATTTATAGACACTTGCCCAGTTAAATAGCGTCCAAAAGCTGTTTGTCCTAGAAAATGTTGTCCCGAGAAAAACTATCTACTTTCAACGAATACCAAAAAAAATTCAGGTGGTAGATATAACTCAAAATAAACAAGAAGGGCCCTGAGAATAATTCATTAGCAAAAGCTTTGAAGAATTTGAGACTGTAGATTTATCAAGAAAAAAAAGAGTCTTCACGTCATTTTTTTTGACATGAAGGCTCTTTTTTATTTACTACATCATTCGCTTGTTTATTTAAAAATTGTTTCGTCAACTGACAAAAACTTGCTTCCGTTTATCATCAAAAATAGAGCAATTACTAAGAATGCTAGATCAAGCTCATAACCAGCCATATCAGCTGTACCTAAAAATCCGACAGCAAATTTTACTGTTACAATCGCACCAATCATTAATACGATAAATAATGCAGAAAATACTCGAGTTCCAATACCTAAAATAAGTGCAATGCCGCCTACTAATTCCAATGTAGCAACTACATATGCAAAGAAACCTAGAATCCCAATACTATCAAACCATCCTACAGTATTATCTATACCGCCTTGAAATTTTGCAAGTCCGTGTACAAAAAAGCTAATTCCTAACACAAGTCTTAATAATAATGTACTGATTCCTAATTTATCCATTACTCTTTCCTTCTTTCATTGTTATAGAATTTCTCAAAACAATATTCTCTTAGAAATATTTTATTCATATAAGTAAACTAAAAGTTCAAAAAAATTACCCATTGTATTCTTCTTTCAATAAAAAAGTTTTCTAATAGAAATATATGTTTCTTATAAGGTAACATCATTTTATAGATAACGTCAATATATTTGTGTTACGATAATATTTACAAAATACAATTTAGGGAGAGATAAACGTGGAAATCGGCTCGAAAATCAGAGATATACGCAAACGAAAGAAAATAACTATTGCGCAAATGAGCGAACAAATAGGGCTATCAAAAGGATTCATTAGTAACATCGAAAACGATAATACTTCCCCTTCTCTCAATACGCTACAAACAATTGCGGTCTATTTGGACGTTCCGTTGCCTTATTTACTTCTTGAAAAAAAACAACATATGAAAGTAGTAAGGAAGTCCGAGCGAGTGTATACAACATTTAATGATATTAAAATAGAACATCTTACTTCTCAAAGTGGATTACGAATGATGCATGTTGAATTGCTTCCTGGCGCATCAACTGGAGAAGCTATTGCGCACGAAGGAGAAGAATGCCATATCGTACTTAAGGGCACCGTTCTTGCAGAACAAGGAGAAGACTCCGTAATCGCTCACGCGGGAGACTCATTTAGCTGGAATGCCTGTGTCCCCCATTTTGTTAAAAACATCGGGGAAGACGATGCCGTCTTACTAATTGCAGTCTATAAGGAAGATAGTCAACTATGACAAAACGCTCAAACTCTGTGGTAATGCTAGAAAAGGGTGATTTGAAAGCCGCTTTTTTTCGCTTTCAATCACCCTCTTTTTACGTATTTCTTTTCTCTATAACATTTATACCAATTCCCATCATGATAACTGCCATCAAGAGAAGGATGCTCATTGGTTCAAGTAGCTCACCATATGAATAGCCATTCACTGTTGATCCATTTAATAGTTGCATGCCATAATTTACAGGTGTGATTTTTGCAAAAAATAGCATTACTTTTGAAGTTACAATATCTAATGGCCAATAAGCCCCGCCAAGCATTGCAAGTGGTGTTGCTATGATTGTCAAATAGGACATATACTTTCTTGGTGTTCCTGCTAATGATGCCAGTAAAATGCAAAGTGCTACAATGGCAATAACGTATGGAATTAAAACGATGAGTGTCTTCGTAAAGCCCCCATAAAAATCCACTCCTACGACATAACGAAATGTACAAAAGATAATGAATATTTGTGCATACCCAATTATAAAACTGAATAGTAAATTTCCTGCATACATTTCCCATTTGTAAACTGAAGATAATATTAGTCGATCCCAAATACGATTTTGTTTCTCCTCCATAATAGGGTATACATTACCTCCTATTGTATAAATAACGAAAAAGAGTGAAAAACCAAAAATGCTATGCAACCTGCCATCATAAATTTTTTCCTTGTCATTTTTAAAGTTAGACTGCTTCACATTAAAGAATGGGCTTTCTTCCGCTTGCTTTAACAGTGCTTCTACTTTAGCTGGTTTATCTGTTTGTGCTAATACACTTTCATCCTGTAGTTTTTTTGCGTATACAAGTCTAAGTTCGTTTTCAATCAGTGGTATATTCGTTTCATCCGAGGAGTGAATGATTGTAAACCCTTTTTCTAATAGCTCCACTGCTGCAACAGCTCGACCTCCTCTTACTTCATTTTCTGCATCTTCTTTTGTACTTTTTACAAACGAAAAACTTTCTGATTCATTAAGATGTCCTAATAGTTCCTCTGTGTTAGTAAGTGTTGTATACACTGGAATTTCAATCTTTCCTTGTCCACCGAGTCCGACAGTATAGGCAAAAATTATACTAATAGCAGTCATAATAATAAATGTTGCTGGTTTCCTAAAAAACAATTGTAATTTTGCTAAGATAATACCAATCATGCTACTCCCCCCTTTTTTGGAAATAGCGATATAGAAATGCTTAATAAAACAATAGCTAAGATTGCTAGTACATATAAATGACTACTTATTTCTTTCAAACTATCCCCTTGCATTAATTTTAAATAGGCAGACATCGCAGCTCCATTTGGTGTTAGATTTCCAGCGATATTAAAGAAGTCTGAGAAACCACTCACTTGAAAAAAACTTCCTCCTAAAAATGCAAGCATCGAAGCAAACATAGATTGAAATAATCTAGAAGCATTCAACGAACCTACGCGATAGTTAATAGAAGTTAACAAAGTAGCAATAGCACCGATAACTAAGCTAAGCATGAACGTTATTAACAAAAATACTGAAAGTGTCGGGAACTTTACCCCGTAAACTAAGTATGCACCACCAAATAAAATCAATAGCTGTGCAATTACTAACACCACTGTCGATGCAAAAACACTTAATAAATAAGTCCAGCGTGATACATTTGCAAGCAAAATTCGGTCAAATAAATATAATTGCTTTTCACCAAAGGCCACTGTAGATGCTTTAACTGCAGCGAACAGTACGAACATAACACTCATGCCAATTGTGTAATACGCACTTGCATCAACAGGTTTGTGGTTATCGATTGTTTGAATATCAGAAATAATATCCACATTTACCGGTTCTACTAATAAATTATTTTTCCCAAGAAGCACCATTCTCGAATACTGTTGTTGAAATGAATCAATTAAGCTTTGTACTACACTAGCTGATAAACTTTTTGTTTCGTTCGAATACAGTATTAGTTCGGGTTTCTTTTGATTTTCTAGAAAAATTGCTTTGATTGTATTCAAGGTAAAATGCTCTGGCACTTCAATGATAGCAGCATAAACATCATCTTTTTTGGATTCCTCTAATTTATCTGGACTAATTACATCCAATGTGACAAACGATTTTACTTCTTCACTGTTAAATAATTGTTCTTTTAATATATGAAGTGGTAATAAAGAATTAATATTTGGTATTTCTCCAAACTGCTTTTCAATATCTCTTAACTCTTGCTGTTCACTCGTATGCTCAACAATCCCTACTTTCAAACTTAGAGGAGGTCCGTCTTCACCATCCATTATTGAACCAAGTGCAAATCCTAAAATACTAATAAGAACAAATGGCATTAATAATAAAATAAGCAACTCTTGTGGCGAACGAAGAAACAAGAGAAACTGCTTTTTCATAAAAGCATTAAACATTTTCACTCGCTCCCCTCTTAGTTTCGTAGTGCTTTTCCGGTTAAATGAAGGAACACATCCTCTAAACTTGGTGCATCCACATCCACGCTTACTAATACTGCTCCAGTTTGCTCAGATAAAGATAATAATTTAGGAAATAAATTCACGTCTTTCGCAACGGTCACAGAAATCGTCTCACCCTTTTCCTGAAGTTGTGAAATAACAGTTTCAAGTTTTAACCCTTCAACAAATTCCGGTACAGCACGCTCAAGCTTTATTCGAATCGTTTTTTCAGAGGATAAAATATTTTTTATCTCCTCTTTACTTCCAGAAGCGATGACATGACCCGAGTCCATAATATAAATGCGGTCACACAGATATTCGACTTCTTCCATATAATGACTCGTATATAAAATAGACATTTTCTTTTCTTTATTCAACAGCTTCACAGTTTCCAATATATAATTTCTAGATTGTGGATCTATTCCGACTGTCGGTTCATCCATTATTAGAAATTGAGGTTCGTGTAATAATGCAGCACCAATATTAAGACGCCGTTTCATGCCTCCAGAATAATGCTTCACAAGCTTTTTAGGTTGATCCTGTAAGCCAATTTGCTCAAGTACTTCTTCAATTCGTGCATTTAGTTGGGCTTTCGGCATTTTATGAATGCGACCAAAAAACTTTAGATTTTCACGTGCTGTTAACTCTTCATATAAGGCGATTTCTTGTGGAACCACCCCAAGTATTTTTCGCAAATCATTTGGGTGTTGCAACGCACTTTTATTATCAATTCTCACATCTCCACTTGAAGATGGTATGAGTGTAGAAATCATTGCAATTGCCGTAGATTTCCCTGCACCATTTGGGCCAAGCAACCCTACAATCTCCCCTCTCTCAACATAGAGACTAAGATTATCAACCGCTTTTACTTTTTTATACATTTTAGATAACTCTACAGCTTCTAACATATCGATCGCTCCCTTCCCCATTACTATATGATAATTTACGATAACTCCCATCTATCTGAAGTCATTTCTACACATGACCTCCGTCACTAAATTTAAAATGGGCTTCTTAATTGGTCGCAAATAGTTATGTAACACACAACATATTAGTTACGCGCAACATTATCGGCCGTATTCGCAATATAGGATGAGCTACTCGCAACATTTTGCTAATTACTCACAACTTGAATTGACTTATTACAAAAAATGTGCGAATCGCAAGGTAGGAGCCTCTAATCGCAAGGTAGTTGCTACGAATCGCAAGATCCATCATTCAAATCGCAAAGTACACATTCCAAATCGCAAGATTGTCTCTGAGAATCGCAAGATAAGTTTCCAAATTTACTTATGCCCAATTGAAAGTGCTTAAATCTGACCTCTCGTCATAAAAAAGGAGTTGCCCCAAAGACAATTTTGGGACAACTCCTATTAAACGAAGCTATTTTTCACTGCGTAAATCGCAAGCTGGGTACGATCACGAAGTTCGAGCTGTTGTAAAATATGCGTAATGTGATTTTTTACTGTACCAATGGATAGAAACAGTACCTCGGCTATTTCTTTATTCGTCCTACCTTCTCCTACTAGTTTTAAAATATCAATTTCTCTACCTGTTAAAGTATGCTTGACTATTGGTTCATTGTTTTTTTTCAAGAGACGAGGCATCATTTTAGCTGCAACTTCTTCATTTAACACAAGACCGCCATTTGAAATACTATGAATGGCTGCTATAAGCTTCGTGGGTTCTGCCGTTTTTAACATAAAGCCACTCGCACCATCTTTTAACGTTTCAATTGCATATTCGTCATCATCAAAGGTGGTTAGTATCAAAATTTTAACTTGAGGCCAGCGCTCCTTTATTCGTTTGGTTGCCTCTACTCCGTTCATCTCAGGCATTCGAATATCAAGTAATACAATATCAACCGCATTTCGTTCAAGTGCGAAAATTGCTTCTTTTCCATTACTTGCTTCTGCAACAACCGAAAAGTCCTCGTCTAGATCTATCATCATACGCAAGCCTTGTCTTACAATCGCTTGATCCTCTACTATTAAAACCTTTTTTGGCATCCTCAATTCTCCTTTACAGGAAATGATCCTTCAATTTGGAAGTGTTCCTCTGTTCGTAAAATTCGTAGTTCTCCTCCTAGTTCTTCTACTCTTGCTTTCATATTCGTTAATCCAAATCCTAATACAATTGGAATACTACTGGATATTTTATTGTTTACTAAAAATTGTAATGACCCTGTAGATGTTTGTCTAAGCGTCACTTCCACTTCCCGTGACGCACCATGTTTCATCGCATTTGTTAGTGCCTCTTGAAGCACACGGTATAATGTAATACTTTGTGTATTGGTAAGTGGGATAGATAGAGCGCCCTTTTCTGTAATAAAGCGAACGAGTAGATGACTTTCGGATTCTAGCTTACGAATAAGTAGGAGCACTGATTGTATACCTGTTATTTCTTCTTGCTTTAACTGATGAACAGCATGCCTTGTTTCTTCTAAACTATCTTTTGCTAGCTTTTTTAATTCGACAACATTGGCATAGTTTCCTGTCATCGAATCCATTTCTAACTGCATTAAAAGTGCAGTTAGTTTATGTCCAACAGAATCATGAATATCTCTTGCAACACGCGTTCGTTCTTCTAATCGGACAACTTCTTCCTGCTGTAAAGAGGTACGTTTTAAACTACGATACTCTCCAAGTAGTTCTTCATATAGATCACGCTTCTCATTTTTCTCATTAATATAGCGATTGAGGAATAAACAGGCAATGCCGAACAAAACAAATAACGCACTAATTGCATAAGATGTATGTGTGTATATTAAACTCGTAAGTACAAAAACGAATAATACACTAACAAGCAACCACAATTGTCGTTCCTGCAAATAAAATGCACCTTCTAGTAGACTTAGTGCAATTAGAGGTACTATATATTCAAAACTAGAAGTCCAATACAGCGTAGAAAAAAGGATCAACTGACCTAACAAATAAAGAACAAGCGGCTTTTTTACAACTGGAATAAAAAAATGCACGGTTAACGATGTTGCAAAAAGTGAAATAATCAATGGTAAAGAAGAAGATTCATTATATGCAAAAAAGATGAAAAACAACCATAAAAACGTAAATGCACTAAAGCGAATCGCAAATTGTCTCATTCTAAATGCCCCTCAATAGATTAGTTATTTCTACAATAGCATTTTTTACTACTCATTAGGGATTGTTTTTTTTGACCTCTATTTGGTTGCGTTTGTGATTTTTTGACCATCACTAGACCTTACTACCAAATAAAAAGACTCAATAGTTGTTTATAACAACTTTTTGAGTCTTTTTTACTTTAGTAATGGGCTTTTATTGATTTAAGGCACTCCTACGGAAGCCTATCGCAGAATTGATTGCTCCTTTATGCAAATTGGTTGCTCTAGTGAATGAATTGGTTGTTTTCATTTATAAACTGGTTGCTCTCGATTGTGCATTGGTTGCTTTATCACTCCATTTGATCTCCCTTAGCCATTTAGTGGAAAACAAATACGCTACTTTATTTAATTTGAACAGAAACAGAGCCGTTTAAGTAATTGGGGTATGCAGAGAAATACAGTTTAATTGGATTTATAATGTTTTTAGAATCCAAGTTAATAGTTGTGTAATTATATTCTCCATCCCCATCTCCATGCATACTTTGTGATGGCGTATCGATTCTTTCTCCATTTGCATTTTTAGCATCTGTAAAAAGCTCATACATGTGATTTTCTTTTATTTGCGGGATTTTTACTTCAACCGAATTGTTGCTAATGTTCATAACTTCTAATTTCCCGTCTGCCGGTTTATTCAATATTTCTTTTTTCTCCATATCAATTAGTAAGTAGCTCTCCTCTTTAGGTAGCGCCTGCACTTTATCAAACTTAAAAAATAACTTTTTCGGTTGGTTAAAATAATTACTTTGTAGAAAGTAAGTTCTTTCTTTATTTTCTACTCCACCAAAACCAGTAGTTCCATTTTGAATAGAACTCCATATTTCACCGTTTTCATCTTCTATGCGCATATCTTCAAATTGTAAAATCTCCATCTCGTTTTGTTCATCAAATACTAACGCTACAGCCACTCGTAGCGGATAAACGGTAATTTCTTTCACCAACATCTTTTGACCATCCATCTCTACTTCTTGGTTTACTGAATAGACTTTCCCTTTTTTAATATCATTTTTAATAGTAAATGGAATATCGAAAGTCGTTTTCTTTTCATTCTCTAATTGAAGTTTTAATTCAAATTGCTTCGAAGTAAATTCCACGGCATCTCCAAATGTAAAACTAAAACGTTCCTCTATTCGTTTTGTTTTTTCACCACTATATCCAAATGAATAGGATGAATCTTCACTTAGATTTCTGTTTCCATTTAATACATCAATTTTTCCATATCGAATGTTTTCAATTGAAAACGGTGCTTCCAATGTATAAAAAATTTCCATTCCCGTTTCATCTAAAATAATTCCATCTATGGTGAAAGTTATATTATCTTTCACTTGGCTCACACCTATGGGCTCGTAATAATCATTTTCAATGATAGCTTCTATTCCTTTATCGAACTTAATAAGATCAACAAATCTTTCCATGCCTGGTATGGAGGCAATCGCACTTGCAAATGCAGGTGATACACGAATAGATGTCACTAGGGTGAGCATGAGGATAGCAGCAACTGAAAAAGTCCAAAGCGTATATTTTCGCTTTCTTTTTTTATTCTTAGCTTGGAGCAAGCCTTGTTGGATTGCATTCGTTATTTGTTGGTCAGGAATCTCGATTTGCTCTAATTGCTTTCTTGATTCATTTAACAACTCTTCTTCTTTTTCAAACATGATCTACATCTCCTTTCTCTGCCAGGAAATTTCTCAATGACTTCAGTGCCGTATGGAGCCTCGATTTGACGGTTCCTTCTGGAATTTTCTTTATTTCAGCGATATCTTGAATCTTCGTACCTTGGAAGTATTTCAGAAATATTAACTGTTGCTCTTCACTAGTCAGAGATGCTATAGCTTCTTCCAACTCCATATTAGAATCCATTGAATAGCCCGCCTCTTGCAGAACTTCATTCGAAATAAATCGCTTCTTCTTTTTCAACTGATCTTGGCAGTAATTCATCATTATTCGAATAAGCCAGGTTTTTATATATTTGGGCTCTTTTACGGTATGTATTTTTTGAAAAGCTCTATATGTTACTTCTTGCATTGCTTCAACTGCATCATGATCATTTTTTAAAAATGCAAAAGCTGTTCTATATAAATCTTCTTTATATAGTTGCATTAATTGTATAAAAGCCTGTTCATCCCTTTTTATTGCTTTAATTGTGATTTCAACTTCCTCCACCACATCACCCCATTTCGCTTACTGTTATACATTAGACATTCGAAATACGAAAAAGTTCATTTATTTTAAAATAAAAAAAGATGTCTCCAGCATTTTGGGGACATCCTCTAAATTAGTGCGTATCAATTGGCTCTTTGCAAAGCGTTTTGCTCATTTCTGCATATTGAACGAAAACACGAGCTAGTTCGCGAAGACGCTTATGCACATCTTCATCCACAATGATGTTGTTTCCATCAAAATGGCTCGTATGGGTGTATACATAGTTTGGTGTAACAAGGCATCGGAAATAGTCCAAAATTGGCTTGAGCTGATTTTCTATTACTAAGTGATGTTGATATGTCCCACCATTCGCCACGATAGATACCGGTTTATATCGCATTGTTTTCGGATGTAAAAAATCAAACATATTTTTCAATACTCCTGGAATAGATCCTTGGAAAATAGGTGTGGCGATAATATAACCATCTGCCTGCTCGAATTTACTTACTAGCAGTTTAATATCATCATTGTAATCATCAAACGGTCTTCCATCTACAAATTGATGTTCATAATTCGCCAAACTTACAATTTCCAACGTATAATTCATATTTAACGTTTCTATATAGTCTTTCACCTGTTCTAAAATGACACCTGTTTTTGTGCCGATAATCGTTCCATCTATAAGTAGAATCTTCATCATTTAAACCTCCTTTATCCGTCCCTAATTGTATCAAATAAATAGAATTATTTTAGACTTCAAGTTTCATTTTTTAAAAGTTCATCCTTTCGACGGAGAACTCATTCTTCATTTTTTCTATATATTAACAAACTTTTTAACTGATTAATGCAGAATATGCATTCTTTTTATTAGCTGTAAATAACTTCAATTGTCTATTTTTTCATTTTCTACGAATATATCTTTTCGCTTATCCCAATTAAACAATTCTTCACGTGCGATGGGTTGCTCATCCTCTTCAATAAAGGGCTTTGCATTTAAAATATCTAACGATTTATATATTGTTACTTTGTTTTTATTTACATAAACTGCAAAATGGTACATTGCATAAGATAATTGTTTTCCTTCAATAGAACGAAATCTTTTTAGAGATCCGAATAAAATAGGATTTAATAATTGATATACCCCTTCTGCAATACGTTCACCTAATCGAAATTCCTTTCTACCCCCAGTAAGTAATGTTGGTCGAAAAATTGAAAGTTTTGGAAGGTTTAAATCAATTAATTGCTGCTCCATCTGTCCTTTTATCCGACTATAAAAAAACGGAGATTTCTTACTGGAACCAGCAGCGGAAATGACGAGTATATGGTGTATCCCTCTTTTTTTGGCTAATGAAGCAATTTGTAGTGGATAAATTAAATCGACCTTTTCAAAATTTTCTTTGGTCCTTGCTTTCTTCATTGTAGTACCCAAACAACAAAAAAGATCATCTGCAATATCTAAATCCTTTTCTTCCAGCGTGTCAAAGTCTTTTATTTTCACTTCGAGTTTTGGATGTTTATAGGAAATATTATTTCTAGCAATTACAGAAACAGAGACATATTCATTACTTTCACATAGCTGCTTCACTAAAAAACTCCCAGTAAAACCCGTTGCACCAATAACAATAGCCGTTCTTTTTCCCATCTATATAGAACCTCCTCACTTTATATCTATCTCTTCCGCTATTCTAGTAGTCATAAGCACCTGTCCCTTTCCATACAATAAATAGAATATGTCAGGAAAGGAAGATGCAACTTGAAACTAGCTTATCTTTTAAATACATTTTCACACCGTGGATTATATCCTGCTGATAGAGCAAAAATGCTACTCCCAGCTTTAAAAGTTTCAGACTGTAAGGTTTTTGTGCCTAGTTCGAATATAAGCCTTATCGAATACTTAGAAACACAAAATATCACAGCCAATATATACAGAAACAATGGGCAACTTTTTGAAAAACTAAAACTATTTAACCCAGATTGCATTATTCACGATAATGGGAATTCCGAAAAAGATTTAATACGGCATTTAAAAACATTTAATTGCCCGCTTATTCATTTTGATGATCATGGTGATGGCAGCGCATTAGCTGATATTGTTTTTCAAGCATTATACGAAAATCCACAGGACCTATCTAAAGATAATTATGTATATGGACCTACTGGGTATATCCCAGCAAATAAAACGATTAGTAAAAATAATAACATGTTGCAGAATCCACCGCATATTGTTGTGGCCTTTCCTCATGAAGATCCTGAAAACTTAACTTACCGAACGTTAAGACATCTTGTGCAATTGCATATTCCCTTACAAATTAGCGTGGTCGTTGATAATTATTATAAACATGATATAAACGAGCTTAAAAGGTTCGCACTTACTCGAAAATCCATTAAAGTTATTTCCACTAAAGAACCTGAATCTTATATATACAATAGTGATATCGTCATAACTTCCGGTGCTTACACCCCTCTATTAGTTGCACAACAAAAAATTCCTTGCATTGTTCTTTGTGCACATGAGGAAGAAATAAATTTTGCATTTCCTCAAGAAGAAAATGGCTTTGCGAATTTAGGACTAGGGCGCAAGATAAAGCAGTCCTATCTACAAAATGCTGTGATGGAAATCATTTTGCATGATAATAGAAGAAACGCTTATATTCAAAAACAAAAACACTTTCAATTTAGTTCTAACTTAGAAGATGTGGTAAATCTTATTGAACAAACAATTGCCAATAAAAAAGAGGAAGAAGAAATCGTACGTTAGGAAACTTTTTATGCTACAATTATTCAAAAAGCTGAAGGTGACTTTTCATGACTAAAAACCAACTGCAAATGGAAATTGCTGAATTGAAAATGGACTATATCCGATTACAGGGTGATATGGAAAAATTAGAATCTAACGGATATCCTGCTCAATTAGAGAATGCCGAACGTAGACTAGCTAAAATGGAAGAAAACCTTGCAGAACTAAACAAACAACTCGCGGATTTGTAAATTTATCGCTTAAAGATTGAAGACTACTTATATTTCGAAAGTGATACCTAAGACTGTTTTGAAAACGCTTCGCAGTCAGGTACTACTTGCAACGAAGAAAGAAAGCGTTTATCAACAGTCTGAAAGCTCGCAGATTTGTATTCTGCCGAGCTTTCTTTTTTGGAGGAAATAATAGATGAGCTTATTAAACGTAGAAAATTTAGGACATACATTTGGAGATCGCACTCTTTTTAAAGAGGTTTCATTTCGCTTAGTGGAAGGAGAGCATGTTGGACTTGTTGGTGCAAATGGAGTTGGTAAATCAACTTTGATGAACATTTTAACAGGTGAAATTATTTATGATGAGGGTCGTGTTGAATGGTTACCCGGTACACATTATGGATATTTAGATCAACATACTCGTCTTCAACAAGGTCGATCGATGTTTGACACACTTCGAGATGCTTTTTTACCTCTTTACAAAAAAGAAGAAGAGTTGAATGAAATCATAGCAAAAATGGCAGATGCAACTCCAGAAGAATTAGAAGTTCTACTTGAAGAAATGGCAGAAATTCAAGATGCTTTGGATGCTGGTGATTTTTATTCATTGGATATGAAAGTAGAAGAGGTTGCACGTGGGCTAGGATTAGATGCAATTGGTTTAGAGCGTCCAGTTGAAGCACTTTCTGGTGGTCAACGTACGAAGGTTCTTCTTGCCAAGCTTTTATTAGAAAAACCAAAAGTATTATTACTAGATGAGCCTACAAACTATTTAGATGAAGAACATGTGAATTGGCTATCTAACTATCTAAAAAACTATCCACATGCGTTTTTATTAATCTCGCATGATACGGAATTTATGAACGGCATTGTAGATGTCATCTTCCACCTTGAATTCTCGAAGTTGACTCGTTATACTGCATCCTATGATAAATTTTTAGAACTAGCCGAGTTGAATAAAAGACAGCATATTGATGCATATGAAAAGCAACAAGATTTTATTAAGAAGCAAGAGGACTTCATTGCTAAAAATAAAGCACGTTATTCCACAACAGGACGAGCAAAATCTCGTCAAAAACAACTAGACCGTATTGAGCGTATTGACCGTCCAGAAACAGCTGCGAAACCAGAATTTAGTTTTAAAGAATCTCGTAGTTCTGGCCGCTATGTTGTGGAAGCAGATCATTTACAAATCGGTTATGATAACCCACTGCTTCCGCCATTAACGTTCACCATTGAACGCGGTGAAAAAATTGCACTTGTTGGAATGAACGGGATTGGTAAATCTACTTTACTTAAGACGATGTTAGGCAAAATTCCAGCTCTAGGTGGAAAAGTAACACGCGGAGATTTCTTATTCCCTTCTTATTTTGAACAAGAAGTAATAGCCGGGAATATAACACCAATCGAATCTATTTGGGAAACTTACCCTAGCATGGAACAAAACCAAGTTCGTGGCGCACTTGCTCGCACTGGTTTGAAAAGTGAACACATCTCCCGTCCTCTCTCTAGTTTAAGTGGTGGAGAACAAGCTAAAGTGCGATTATGTAAATTGATGATGGAAGAAAGTAACTGGTTAATTTTTGATGAACCTACGAACCATCTAGACATTCATGCAAAAGAAGAATTAAAACGCGCGATGAAAGAATTTAAAGGTACAATCGTCCTTGTAAGCCATGAGCCCGAATTCTACGAAGGCTTAGTAACAAAAGTGTGGAACGTTGAAGAATGGTTCTCTACTGGCAAGGAAGTAATAGAAGAATAAGTGTGTCAACCGACCTCAAGTTATAGAGACTTGGGGTCTTTTTTAATCTATTCAGAACTTTTCCTTACAGTAAAAGGCAATGCGAGACCATTTTATACTCAACAGCAACCAATCCTTCTGTAAAAGAGACCAATTCATACCTAACAGCAACCAATTTAACTATTAAAGAGACCAAATTAACTATTATACTTTTTAAAAACAAAAAGAGCTTCCCAACATTAAAATGTCGGGAAGCCCTTTTCCTATTACACTAAAACTAATGAATCCTTCGCAAGTTCATCATTCATAATTAATTCTTTCAATCGTTGTTTCGCTCTAAATAATCGAGACTTAACGGTACCGATAGAAACTTTCATCACTTCCGCTATTTCAATTAAAGAATATTGATGTACATAGAAATACAAAACTGTTTTTTGATAGATGCCATCTAACTCTGCAACTTTAGAGCGAACAATCTCGCCAACATCTTCTTTTACCAGTTGCTCTTCAACTGATAAAACATCTGCAGCTATTAAATCTAGAATAGAAACGTCTAGTTGTTCTGGCTGATTTGCAATGTATTTACTTCGTCTTGCTTGTTTGCGGTAACGATCACGAAATGTATTCATACAAATAGTAGTTAGCCAGGCTTTTACATGATCTACTTCTTTCATATAAGATTCGTATCTTACCACTTTCATCCATACTTCTTGCATTAAATCTTCTGCATCTATTTGATTTTTAGTTAATTTCAAACATAAAAAATATATGTAACGGTTGTATTCCTCGTATACGCCTTCTATATTTACTTGCATATTTTTTCCTCCGCTCATCTTCTCTTGTTACCTATATAATGCCAAATAACAACCTTTCACTCCATCGGATTCTCTTTCAACTATATTACAAACGTGTAAGTAAAACATTACCAAGTAGCATCTGATAAGTACCACAACTTTCCTCCTCATGCGGTTTACACTTTATAGGAATAGTGCGTACTAGTTGCCGCTGGGATTTTCGCTGCAGGGCGGACGCTTTCCGCCGGGGGAGCGATGATCCATCGCCGACCCTACGCGTTCGCATGCGATGGCTCATCTGTCTCCCTCATCCGGCTGGAGTCGCCGCCCCTTCGCTTCAATCCATCTATAAAGACGCACTATTTCTTTACATGTGGTCATAAAAAAACGCAAGGAGCTATAAACTCTCTTGCGTTTCGGGAAGTATGATTTCTTTTTTTATGATCGTTAATTTTGTAATACGGTTTCGATCCATTTCATTTACTTCGATAAGTAAGTTTTCGTATGAAAACTGCTCGGTCTCTTCAGGTACATGGCCTAGTTGATCTAGAACAAATCCACCAATTGTGTCATTTTCGTTTAGAATGTTAATATCAAATAATTGATTAATTTCTTCAATTTCTATACGTCCAGCACAGACTAATCGATTTTCAGTTATTTCATGAACTAAAATTTCTTCATCATCATCCGTTTCGTCTTCTATTTCTTGTCCAATCATTTCTTCAATTAAGTCTTCATGCGTAACTATTCCAAGTGTTCCACCGTATTCATCTAAGACTATCGCCATATGTTTTTTATGCGTTAGCATTAGTTTAAATACTCTTTCAACACTTAATGTCTGCACTACAAACAACGGATCCTTATCAATAATTTCCTCCAACTTTTTGGATGGATACATCGACCACTCAATAAGTTTTTTGGAATAAAACATCCCTACTATTGTATCCATATCTTCTTCATAAACAGGATATCTCGTATAAAAATGCTCCAGTATCGTATCACGGACTTCTTCATAAGTAGCTTCCAAAGGAATTGCAACCATTTCTGTACGATGCGTAGAAAGCACATCAGATACATCTTTGTTTGGAAAGTCAAGAATTCCCTTTATTCGCTCGGACTCCTCTTCTTCAAACGTCCCATTTGTTGAGGCTATATCTACCATATTTAAAAGTTCTTCTTTTGATATGGTCGTTTCTTTAACAGCACCTTTGGATCCGATTCGAATCATCATATTAATCAGTTCAGCTATTAAAAAAGCTAGTGGTTTAAACAACTTCACAAACAGTCTTATTAATGGTGCCACCTTATAAACAATTGTTTCCGAAAAAGTTGCAGCAATTGTTTTCGGAAGCACTTCAGCAAATAATATTATGACGACAGTCAATGTCACTACAGACCAAACTATATCCCATTGATAATGTTCTGAAATAAGGATTAAAAGCACTGTCATCGCTATGTTCGCTACTGTATTTCCTACCAGAATAGTAATTGTCATACGGTCCGGCTTTAATAAAAGAACAAGTAATTTTTCAGCATCCCTATCTCCTTGTTCTGCTCGCAACCGGACCTTCGTCCTATTAACTGTCATTAATGCTGTTTCACTACCCGATAAAAAAAACGAAACAAGTAGTGCAAAACCTAGTAGTACAAACTCTGTGTACAATTTTGTATCCTCCTAAAATGATAAAGTCGAACAATATTTCTTTTTATTACTATAGCATACTGTGATTTTAGTTGTCACAAATCTTATGCTATACTATTTCTATTCACGAAATTTTATGAAAAGAGGGATTCTAGTGAGCCAATTTTCTACATTAGATAAATATTTTACTGAAAAAAGAGACGCACATTTAGAAGAGTTGAAACAATTCTTACGCATTCCAAGTATTTCTTCTTTATCAGAACATAAGGAAGACATGAAAAAAGGAGCAGAATGGTTAGCAGATTCTTTAACGAAAGCTGGTTTAGAAAATGTAATCGTTGATAGAACAAGTGGACATCCTGTTGTATATGCCGATTGGTTACATGCAGAAGGAAAACCAACGATGCTGATTTATGGTCATTACGATGTACAACCAGTGGATCCATTAAACCTATGGGAAACCGAACCTTTTGAACCACAAGTAAGAGACAATAAATTGTATGCTCGTGGAGCTAGCGATGATAAAGGGCAAGTATTCATGCATGTAAAAGCGATTGAGGCTCTTCTTCAAACAGAAGGAACTCTTCCAGTTAACGTAAAGCTTTTAATTGAAGGCGAAGAAGAAGTAGGTAGTCCTAATTTAGAAGAATATATAGAAAATAATAAAGAAAAACTAGCCGCAGATGTAATCGTCATTTCGGATACTGGAATGCAAGGACCTGGTCAACCAGCAGTTTGTTACGGATTACGCGGTCTTTGTGGCGTGCAAATTGATGTTAAAGGCGCAAAAAGCGATCTTCACTCTGGTTTGTATGGTGGTGGGGTTCAAAACTCGATTCATGCACTTGTATCCATTTTGGATTCTTTCCGTGATGCAGAAGGCACTATCGAAGTAGAAGGTTTTTATGAAAATGTCCGTCCTTTATTAGAAGAAGAAAGAGAAGCATACAAAGCACTAGGTTTCGATGAAGAAGAACTGAAAAAAGAGATTGGCGTGGACGAATTATTCGGAGAAAAAGGCTATTCTCATTTAGAACGCGTTTGGGTTCGTCCAACTTTAGAAATTAACGGTGTATTCGGTGGATTTTCCGGGGAAGGGATTAAAACAGTTTTACCAAGTGAAGCTGGAGCTAAAATCACGTGTCGTTTAGTACCAGACCAAGATCCAGATGAAATTGTTGCTAAACTTAGAGCACATATTGAAAAGAATAAACCAGCTGGTGTCACAGTGACTTTAACTGAATTTGATAAAGGAAAACCATTTATCACACCATTCGATCATCCAGCAATTCAGGCGGCTGGTCGTAGCTACGAAAAAGTATACAATGTACCAACAGCATATACACGCGGTGGTGGCTCCATCCCTATCGTTGCAGCTTTCGACGAAATTCTAGGCTTACCAGTAGTGCTAATGGGATTCGGCTTATCGACTGAAAACTTCCATGCACCAAACGAGCATTTCCATTTAGAAAACTTCGATCAAGGCTTACGTGTAATCGGAGACTACTATTACGAGCTTGCAGAACTTTCAAAAGAAGATCTAAAAAAATAATGCTTATTAAACCACATGGATTTCTAAGATCCATGTGGTTTTTTAGTTACATAATTAGAGTTATCTATAAGTCTTATTATAGGGAGAAATAATTGCGGTACTACTTAAACTGGTCTTGGGTAGGTGCCATTTGGTTGCGGGGACTCAAACTAGTCTCGGTTGATAGCTCCACTTCTTTTTTTAGTAGTTAAAAAATAAATGGCTATCTCTATGCGAGATAGCCATTTCCATTTACTTATTGTTGCTTTTCAAATATCGTAATTAATTCTTCCACACTTTTACGTGGTTTTGGTTTAGGCATTTCATCGAAGTATCCGACTTGAAACATGCTAATGATGCGCTCTCCTGGTTTAATACCAAGTGCTTCTCGGAATTTTGGATTATCTAAAAATCCTGGTGTTTTCCAACAAGACCCGATTCCTCGGTCCCAAGCGAGCAATTGTACATTTTGTACTAGCATACTGGCTGCAGCATAATCCTCTAGTCTCTCCTTCTGACGTGGGTCTTCAGGAACGATTACAAATACATATCCACCAGGTGTTGTAAATTTTTTCATTTGTTTTTCTAAATCGTCTTCTGGAAGCTCTTTCCATTTTGGAATCGCAAATTCTTTTAACACGTCATATAATTCTACTTGCTCTTTTCCACAAGCAATAACAAAGCGCCATGGCTGTCTTAACTGATGATTTGGTGCCCATATTGCGTCTTCTAAGATAGCTAATAATGTTTCTCTTTCTACTGGTTGACCGTTAAATTGCTTTATGGAACGTCGTTGAATAATCGCATCGCGAACAGTTAATGATTGACCTATCATTTTTTGAAAAACTCCCTTTTAATAAACGTGAATGATTATTAACATCATACCAATTAATTTAGTGCAATAACAGTCTTGCTTTTTTCATAGCACAGTTACACGGTTTTTTCCGTTTTTCTTTGATTCATAAAGTGCTTTGTCCGCTCGCTCAATTAATTCTTCTTTTTGTTTAAATGAATGATGTTCCGTCGATGAAACACCAACACTAATTGTGACATAATTATCGTCAAACGCACTTGAAATCTTTTGTTCCTCTATTAATAATCGTAGGTTTTCTGCAAAATGTGTAGCTTCTTGTAATGAAACACTTGGTAAAACGACCGCAAATTCCTCTCCCCCATATCTTGCTACAAATGTGTAACCACTGCACATTTCTTTCACTAGCTGAGAGTAGTGGATTAATAATTCATCTCCTGCAATATGTCCTTTGTTGTCGTTATAAATTTTAAAATTATCTACATCGATCATTAGTAGAGACAAATGCTGATTGGAAGAAAATGCTTCCTTGAAGTATTTCCCCACATATTCATTAAAATATCTTCTATTATAGATCCCCGTCAAACCATCTACTAGGGTCAACTTTTTCAACTCGTCATTCTTTTGTTTTAATTCCTCTGTTCTTTCTTTAATTCTGTCATCTAACGATTCGTTTAGTTGTTGTAAATCAATGGACAAATTCTCCGCTTCTTCGAATTTGCGAGCATATTCTTTACTTAGATTGATTGACTGTATTAGTACATATAAAAAGAATCCAATTGTTGTAAAAGGAATGGAATGAATCCAATTTAGATAGAGTAATACATCATTTATTACAGAACTAAAAAATATTAAATTCGCTAATAAATTCACAAAAATAGTAGGCCTTTTTCTTTTATATGCTAAAATTAGCACATATAAGATGTAAAACATAAGGATAGTAATCAGTATAAAAAAGTAATTTAAAAGTGGCTGATAAAAGATTGGCTCCGCTAACATTGTGACGGTCATAGCAATAAAAGAAATGATTATACCTATAAAAACTGGTGTTTTTTTCATTTCTTTAGGATACATTGTTCGCACAAAAAATAAATATAGAATGAAAAGGATGTAAATACAAATAATTTCAAAGCGATTCGCACAAATCCAAGGAATCTTAGCGACAAAATGGTTAAAATAATACGGTGGTTTTAGTATGGAATATAAAGAAATGAAAATACTTATCAAACCAAAATAAAGGAATACTTTGTCTTTCCTTCTAAAAAAGAAAATAAATAATTCATAAATTCCCATAACCAATATGGAACCTATAATGAACATTGTATAAGCTAAAGTATTTTCATATGTTCTTGTAACTTGTTCTGAAGTTCCAAAATAAATTGGCTTCGTTGCACCACCTATCGGATTTATAAAATTTGAAATATGTAAAACAATATTTATTACTTTATTCCTCGGTGTAAAGTATACTAAACGATTTGAATAATTAGGTTCACTTGTTTGAAGACTTGTGCCAACATAACCATTAGAAGCTACCCTAGCTCCATCTATTAAAAGAGTGTATGATGTATCCTGGTTTGTCGTTGCAATTGCTAAAGTATTGCCCACTTTCTCTTCTGGTATTATGACCTTTAAATAATAAGTTCCGTAACCAATGGAGGTTCCTACTGTGTCTTCCCAATTGGATGGTACTGTCACTGTTGCTTGTGTGTTTTGGCTAGTCCTATCCTGGATCTCTTTTTCAGTTAACAATTCTTTCCAAAAGAACTTCCATTCTCCATTTAGTTGAATTAACTCCGTACTAGTGAAGTCTTCTCTACTTAATATTAACTCTCCATTTTTGGCCGTTGGATGTGCAGCAGTTTGTGGATTACAGGATGCTAATATAAATAATATTAGTAAAAATAATAGTAAAACTCTTGTTTTCAAACTTAGTAACCTCTCTCTACTTTCACAAACAAATTATTTGGGGTGATGTAATGTATTTTTATTGGTTTATTAGCTATATGATTGGTAACTTCCTTACCGCTTGGTGGGTAGGCAAATGGAAAAAAACTGATTTACGAACGATGCGTAGTGGAAATTTAGGTGCAAGAAATGCTGGTGCAGTTCTTGGAAAAACGGCTTTTTTTCTAACTTTTTTAGGCGATGCACTAAAAGGAATTCTAATTATATATTTCGGCTTTTATTATCACTTTTCCTTAGTTATAGTTGCAATTGGCGGATTATTAGTTATATTAGGTCATCTTTTTCCTTTTTGGCTAAGATTTAAGGGTGGTAAAGGAATTGCAACTTTTGTTGGAGTAGCATTAGCTTATAATTCTCTGTTATTTGCTATATTGGCGTTATTTTTTGCCCTTTTACTACTAATTATTAGAAGTGCCACATTGAGCATGTTTTTAGCTTTTCTTTCTTACGCACTCATATGTTTAGTAAATCCATCATTATATCATGCATGGCCACTTTCCATAGCAGTTATATTCATTCTCATACGGCATCGATATGATTTAGCGGAATCTTGGAATACTCGGTGGTGGAAAAGACAGCCATAATTATTATCTATAATATAGTAATTTTACAATGGTTATTAAGGATATGACAGATATTATGCTATAATTAATTAACTAATTTATTGAATAGGGTGTTTTTATGTCTAAGAAAAAAATAGCTTGGGTAGTAGATAGTAGCGCATATGTAAATACTTTGCTTCAAGAGCATCCTGATGTGTATATTATTCCCCTCTATATATCTTTTGGTCAACAACAGTTTATAGACGGAGTTGATTTAACTTCTGAACAACTGTATGAACGAATTCGAAATGGTACTGAAAATGCAAAAACTTCCCAACCATCTTCTGGTGAATTTGCAGAACTTTATACAAAGCTTAGCAAAGAATATGAATCAATTATTGCTATCCATGTTACCAAGAGTTTAAGCGGAACTATATCTTCTTCTATGAATGGTGCTGAGATCGCACAAGTTCAAGTGGAGTGTATCGATTCTCTATCATTATCTGCAGGAATTACAGGTTTAGTAGAAAAAGGTTTGCTTTTGGAAGAACAAGGACTGTCTTTTGAAGAAATTGCATTCACTTTAAGAAAAGAAGCAACTAAATTTCGTAATTACATTTTAATTGGTAACCTAACCCAGCTTTATAAAGGTGGCAGACTTAGTAGTGCCCAGTTTTATCTTGGTAGTTTGTTAAAAATAAAGCCCATTATCCAAATCAACAACAAAGGTGAATTAAAAGAACTGGATAAAGTTAGATCCCATAAAAAAGCTATACAATATCTTATCAATAAAGTAATTGAATCTGAACAATCAGAGGGTGTAGATCTAGTATACATTATGCACGCCAATGCAATAGAACAAGCGATTGCTTTAAAAAATGATCTTCAGCACCAATCTCCCAATCTTCAGGTATCAATTGGGGAAATTAGCACCGCTTTAGCAGTTCATGCAGGTGAAGAAACTTTAGCAGTATTGTGGTATGTAAAATAATTAGTAACGCGAAAGCGTCTTTTGAGTCCACCTTGGCTTCCCTAATTCCTGAGTGCTTTGGACGAAATATTGGTTACACTACTACCATTAGAAGTATGGATCGTGAAGTGACTTCGCGATCTATTTTTTCGGTAATCTTGCTGCGAATGAAATAAAGGAAAATCGTGGAGCCTATTCGTAATATCAACTGAACTTCTCGCAACATTCCCATGTATATGAGCAATATATAAAAAAGTGTAACTAAACATCCATCGTTTGGTTACACTTTTCGTTCGGTTAGAAGTTGTCTTTTACATGAAAGAAAATATAACTTGTTTTTGGTGTATGTGCATAAGAATCTTCGTAGTTCCAATACCTGTCTCTACTATTATTTGTATGTGCATTTACATAGGGCATACCATCTTTGATACTGGTTACAATCGTCGAGTGATCGTATCTACCATCTCCTTCAAAATCATAAAAAATAAGATCTCCCGGTATTAATTTCGAAGGAGAATCCACTTGGGTCGCTTGTAAACCCTTTGTTGACTTTGCCAAATACCATCGTAATCCGTGTGGAGTGCTCCAGCTATAGCTCCACGAGTGATTTCCAAGCCACCAACCTTTTCCCCTGTTTGGTTGCCCTCTCATGGGAGCACCACCTGCAAATAAACATTGGGAAATATAATTTGTACAATCCACATCGAATATCGGAAACTTAGGATTATTACTATTCCACCATTTTTGTGCATAGGCTACTGCTGCGGCACGGTTATATGTTGCCAATTATCCACCTCCTTCTCTTCTGTTTATATGATTTCGTTTAAAATATATGCTAGTATTGATTCAATGAATCCTATTTTATTTTTCAAAACAAAAATTTAACAAGAAAAGTTATGTAGTTTAGAAAGAAACTGAGTAGAAAAGTTTATTTTTCTAATTAGTTTGGAAAGGAAGATGGCTAATGCCACAACATGCAGAGAAAGAAATTACATTACCTACTTTCCTTTGTGATGAAAAAGGCAATTTAAATCCAAAAGCGATTGGATATGCGAAGAAGCCAATCATTGAAAGCAATTTAAAAGGACACTATATGCGGAAGAAAAAGTGGAATTATTGGTGTGTGTTTGGAGATGAAATCCTTTTTTCTGCAACGATTAGTCACTTAGATTATGCAGCAGTTTGCTTTGTATATTTTTTAAATTATGAAACGCAACGTTACGTTGAAAAGACGGTAACAATTCCTTTAGGAAATAAAGTGAAAATGCCTACTCAGATTTTGGAAAGTGTTCAGTTACATTCAAAAGAAATGTCAATTCAGCTTTTATATATACAAAATGAAACTCATATGACGGTTACCATACCTAACTTCGATGGGGATTTTTTACATGCTGATTTACATATTTCACACCCTTTGGATGATGAATCACTAAATGTTGTCATTCCATGGAGTCGGACACAGTTTCAATTTACAGCGAAGCATCATCTATTGCCTACTACCGGTTTCGTAAAAATTGGAGATGCTCGTTATTCTTTTCAAGCAGAGGATAATTTCTCTGTGCTCGATTATGGCAGAGGTGTTTGGCCACGTGAAGCTTTATGGAATTGGGGTTTTGCTTCCCAACGTGTCGGTTCCAAACGAATTGGACTGAACTTTGGAGGGAAATGGACAGATGGAACTGGGATGACGGAAAACGGAATTTTCATCGATGGTAAGCTAACTAAAATTCACGAAGATTTATTATTTACCTATAATTCAAATGATTTCATGCAACCTTGGACAATAAAAACTAAGTTTTCAAATGAAGTGAATTTAACTTTCACTCCATTTTTCCACAGAATTGCAAAAACAAATGTAAAGCTTGTCACTTCAAACGTCCATCAAATGGTAGGATATTATAGCGGAAAAATCCAGTTAGAAAATGGTCCATCCCTTCATATTCATCAATTGCTTGGGTGTATTGAGGAACATAAAGCTAAGTGGTAAAAAGCTGAGCGATTTAACTCAGCTTTTTTTTATTGAATAAGTTGTTTGATTAATTGTCTATTTCTTTCCTTAAAAACTTCATTATGAGACGAAACCATTGCAGTATTATCTGCATCTGGTTGAATATATTGTTTTGCTTGATTCACCGCATTTGCAGCATCATGGAAAGTGCCTGCAATTAAATACAGCTTTCCTGGATGTTGTAAAATGTCACCTGCAGCGTATACTCCCTCGACGGAAGATTCACTCAAACTCGTGCCAGCTACATAAAAGTTTTCAGCAATTTGGATATCTATTTTACTATTCGTTAAAAGATTTGCATCTTGCTCATATCCATGATTGATGACCACTTCATCTATATCTAAATAGGATATTTCCCCTGTTTCATGATTAGTTAATACAACTTGTTGAATAACGTCATGATTCTCACTTGCTATTAGTTTGGAAATAGTTGTATTGAAGTAACAAGTTATAGAACTTTCAACCAGTTGAGTTATTTGAGCTTCATGACCATTCAGGGCATCTTTTCTGTATGTCACAAATACTTTTTTAGCAATTGGTTCTAATTCATTTGCCCAGTCGATCGCGGCATTTCCTCCACCTGAAATAATAACTGTTTTATCTTTGAAGTGTTGCAAAGATTTTACTGTATAATTTAAATTCCCAACTTCGAATCGTTCTGCTCCTTCTATTTCAAGCTTTGTTGGCTTTAATATTCCACTGCCTACAGCTATTATAATGGTTTTAGAATAATGCTTCTGTCCTGAAACTGTATGTAAAACAAAATTTCCATTCTCATCTTTAGCAATGGATTCCACTTTCTCATTTAACACTACTTCCGGATCAAATGTGAGTCCTTGTTGTATTAATTGGCCCATTAATCTTTCTCCTGAAATTGGTGTTTGTCCACCAACATCCCAAATCATTTTCTCTGGATATACGTGAATTTTTCCGCCCAATTGTGTTTGATATTCAATAATTTTTGTTTTCATTTCTCTTAAACCACTATAAAAAGCAGAATAAAGTCCTGCTGGTCCTCCACCTATTATTGTCACATCAAATAAATTTTTCATTTCCTTCAGTCTCCCACCAAAAAAAGTAATTGTTGACACCTTGCATTTTATTAAATATAGTAACATATGATAATGATAATCGTTATCAATTATTAACGCAACTAATAGATTGGAGGTATAGTGTATGGTTCGTCTTTATACAGATGATTTGTCTATTGGCTATGGTGATAGGTTAATTGTAAAAGAATTATCTGTTGAAATACCTGATCAAAAAATTACTACGATTATTGGACCAAATGGTTGTGGTAAATCTACTTTGCTTAAAGCAATTACACGAATCATTGCTCATCAGTCTGGTTCTGTCGTACTTGATGGAAAAAATGTTGCAATGGAAAATACGAAACAACTTGCAAAAAAGATGGCTATTTTACCTCAAACACCTGAAAGTGCAAGTGGACTTACTGTTGGTGAACTTGTTTCCTACGGACGATTTCCTTATCAAACAGGCTTCGGACGGCTTACAAAAAAGGATTTTGAAGTAATTGAATGGGCACTCCAAGTAACTGGTACAAGCGAGTTTAAATATTCCCCTGTCGATGCCCTATCCGGAGGACAACGTCAACGAGTTTGGATTGCCATGGCTCTCGCTCAAGAAACTGAAATAATTTTTTTAGATGAACCAACTACTTATTTAGATATGGCTCATCAACTAGAAGTACTAGAATTGCTTCAGAAGCTTAACCAAGACGAAAAACGTACTATTGTTATGGTTTTGCATGATCTCAATCAAGCGGCGCGCTTTGCGGATTATATCATTGCATTAAAAGCCGGAGAAATTGTTAAAGCCGGGAACTGTCACGAAGTTATTACGCAAGAAGTATTACAAGATGTGTTCCATATAGATGCTGAAATCGGTGAAGATCCAAGAACAAATAAACCAATGTGCATTACATACAATTTACTCAAAGGAGAATAACAAGATGAAAAAATTATTACTACCTATATTATTTTTGTTTGTACTAATTTTAGGAGCTTGTGGTAATGATTCTACTGATACCAAAACAGAATCGAAAGCATCGGAAGAAAAAGAAGAACCAACGACAATTACTTATCAGTCTGAAGAAGGTCCTATAGACGTGCCCGCAAATCCTAAGCGTGTAGTTGTCGTATCATCTTTTGCTGGTAACGTAGCAGCTCTTGGGGTAAAAATGGTTGGCGTAGATTCATGGTCTAAACAAAATCCACGATACGATAGCTATTTATCTGGTGTCGAAGAAGTATCAGAAGAGAACTTAGAAAAAATTATTGAACTAGACCCGGATTTAATCATCGGTCTTTCTACTGCACAAAACTTAGATAAATTAAAAGAAATTGCACCAACAGTTACATTCACTTATGGAAAATTAGATTATTTAACACAGCATTTAGAAATAGGAAAACTTTTAAACAAAGAAAAAGAAGCACAGGATTGGATTAATGACTTTAAAGAACGTACTAAATCTGCTGGTGAAGAGATTAAAGCGGTTATCGGCAAAGATGCTACTGTTTCAGTAATCGAAAACTTTGACAAACAATTATATGTATTTGGAGATAACTGGGGACGCGGAACTGAAGTACTTTATCAAGCTATGGGATTAGCAATGCCTGAGAAAGTCAAAGAGATGGCATTAAAAGATGGATATTATGCATTATCATTAGAAGTTTTACCTCAATTTGCTGGTGATTATGTTATTTTCAGTAAATCATCCGATCAAGATAACTCTTTCCAAGATACAGATGTTTACAAAAATATTCCAGCAGTTAAGAATAATCAAGTATTTGAAGCAAATGCGAAGGAATTTTATTTTAATGATCCAATTTCATTAGACTACCAACTTGATTTCTTCAAAAATCACTTTTTAAGTAAGTAATGATTAAGGAGGAATTCGAGCTAAGAATTCCTCCTTAATTATTGAGAAAGGAACGTAATATGAAATCTTCTGCTCATTTCAGTATAAAGTTCATTGTCGGTTTGGCTTTTCTATTCGCTATGTTTATCGTCGCTATGATATTTGGGGCAGCTCAAACATCGACCCAGGATTTATGGCATGCAATGTTTTCAAATTTGAAAAATGATCAAATCAATATTCTTCGTGAAATTCGTCTACCTCGAGAAGTTGCAGCGATTATCGTTGGAGCCGCACTTGCTGTATCTGGAGCTATTATGCAAGGAATAACGCGCAATCCTTTGGCAGATCCAGGCTTACTCGGACTTACTTCTGGAGCAAATGCTGCACTTGCTATAACGATTGCACTTCTGCCTGTTTCAAACTATTTAGGCATTACAATTGCGTGCTTCATTGGAGCTGCTGTAGGCGCTGTTATGGTATTCAGCATTAGCGCTGCGAAAAAAGGAGGCTTCTCTCCATTACGAATTGTACTTGCTGGAGCCGCTGTTTCTGCTTTTTTATATGCAATTGCAGATGGTGTTGGAATTTATTTTAAAGTTTCAAAAGATGTCTCCATGTGGACGGCAGGTGGTTTAATAGGTACCTCTTGGAAACAGTTAGAGATTATCAGTCCTTTTATTGGTATTGGTATATTAGTTGCTCTGTTACTCTCTAGACAACTTACTATTTTGAGTCTAAATGAAGAGGTTGCTGTTGGACTTGGTCAGAAAACTGCTCAAATTAAAATGATTCTTTTTATTGTAGTTATATTACTAGCTGGAGCATCTGTAGCAATAGTCGGTAATATGGCTTTCGTTGGATTAATGGTACCTCATATCGTCCGGGCTGTGGTCGGAACTGATTATCGATTTATCATTCCGATGTCAGTTGTAGTAGGCGCTATTATGATGTTGATCGCTGACACACTTGGCCGTACTATAAACATTCCTTATGAAACTCCCGTTGCAGCGATCATAGCAATAATGGGACTACCTTTCTTCCTTCTCATTGTGCGCAAAGGAGGAAGTGTATTCCAATGATCCAATCTCAGCTATTAAAAAAACAACGAATTCTCCTACTAATTTTACTTGCCCTAATTGTGTTAACTGCATTAATTAGCGCTGGAATTGGTTACTCTTCTTTATCATTTAATCGACTTTTACCAACCATATTAGGTAATGGGACGTTTAAAGAAGAATTTGTTTTATTTTCGGTTCGCTTACCACGGATTGTTATTACAATTCTTGCAGGAATGGCATTGGCTCTATCTGGAGCAATCTTACAAGGCATTACACGCAATGATTTGGCTGACCCAGGTATTATTGGAATAAACGCTGGAGCTGGAGTTGCAATAGCTCTATTTTTCTTATTTTTCCCTATACAGCCAGGTTCTTTTGTATATATGCTTCCTGTTGTGGCATTTATCGGAGCCATACTCACTGCATTTTTTATTTACATACTATCTTATAACCGAAAAGTAGGCTTGCAGCCAGTCCGCTTAATACTTGTCGGTATTGGTTTTTCTATGGCATTATCGGGTTTGATGATTGTACTTATTTCATCAGCAGAGCGTCAAAAAGTAGATTTTATCGCAAAATGGTTAGCAGGTAACATTTGGGGGTCTGATTGGCCATTTATATTAGCACTTTTACCATGGCTAATCGTTCTTATCCCTTTCACTTTTTATAAAGCAAATAGGTTAAATCTTCTAGGATTAAGTGAACCTGTAGCTGTTGGAGTTGGAGTATCCATTGAGAAGGAACGAATTGTTCTCTTGCTTGCCGCTGTTGCACTTGCAGCATCTGCGGTTTCCGTTACGGGAGGTATTGCTTTTATCGGATTAATGGCTCCGCATATCGCGAAGTCACTAGTCGGTCCAAGACATCAATTGTTTATGCCAATTGCTATATTAATTGGCGGTTGGTTATTACTTTTTGCAGATATGATTGGTCGAAATATTGTTGAGCCAAATGGAATTCCAGCCGGAGTTATGGTTGCTTTAATTGGAGCTCCTTACTTTATGTACTTATTATTGAGAAAATAAGAACAGCGCAAGCATACTTTTAGTGCATCTTGGCTTCACTAATTCTTTAGTGCTTTGGACGAAACATGCCCTACACTATTACCTGTGGTTTTTAAAGAATTTGGATGTATGCATCAAGCCGATTCCTTCTTTGAGAGCGGGGATAGTGTATTGATTTACTTGCTAATCCCTAAGAAATTGCTGCCCTCCGCTTCTAATAAGGAAAAACTATATATGTCTGACTCTCAAACGTCCGCCTGTATCGGAAATCAAATTGTTCATGGCATTAAAATTTATATGCTTTCTTTTAAAAAAAAAGGATATCTCTATCGTCTTTTGATTAACGACGAGTGAGATACCCTCTTTTTAATCGTCTGTTTCATTTCTAGAGATACTGATTTTTTTAGCACAAAAACTGGTACATTCTTTCAGGAAAATCTGTAAAAATAGCGTTGACACCAATTTCTTGTAGCTTATTTGCATAGATTTCGTCATTCACAGTAAATACACGAAATTGTCTTCCACTATCTATAACTTCTTTCCCCATTGCTCTAAAAGCTGTTGGAAAAAACGCATGTAATGCATCTGCTCCAACTATAGTTGCATACTCATCAGGTTTTATCATGACTTCCATAAATAAAATAGCTGTTTCAATATGAGGCGCAAGCATTTTAAAGTTCCTCACCATTTCATGATTAAAAGATGAAATAACGACTCTGCTTTCTAATCTATAATCCTTTAACATTTGATAAACTGTATCTTCCATTCCCACATACGGAAAAACATCTGATTTCAATTCTATGTTCAAATGGTGATGTGTATCTTTAAAAACGTAAAGTACTTCTCTTAAGGTAGGAATTTTTTCCCCTTTAAACTTAGTAGAAAACCATCCACCAAAATCATAGCCTTTTAATTCTGCAAGCGTCTTATCCTTAACATAACCATGTCCATTCGAAGTACGATCAATGGATTCATCATGAATAACTACAAGTTCTCCATCTTTCGATTGATGAACATCAAACTCTACACCATGCACAGGAAGTGATGCTACCTCTCTAAAAGAAGCAATTGTATTTTCTGGATGCGTCCCTGCCGAACCTCTATGAGCGTATATTTTCACTTGAAAACCTCCCCACCAATTTACTCTTTAAATCATTATATACTGGTAGAACAAATAAAAAACCTCATACAAATATAGAAATGATATAAGACTAATTACTTTCTAGGTGGAATAGGAATATATTTCAACTTAGGTGGTCGTGCTTTTTTTAATATAATCCATTGCAAACTCGTTTGTACTTTCTTTCTTACGTAAGTAAAAGGTAAAAAATTCAACCGTTTTTTCGAAACTCTCATTGTTACATGGTGTTCATTTAAACCCAATAGTATCTCTCCTTTTCGATTGAATGGTCTCTTCCCATTCATCTTAAAAGAAGTTTATGAAATGGATATGGGAGTTATGTTTAGTGTTTGTAAATCTAAAACGAATACGAGATAAAGCGGGTAATAGAGAATAAATAAATGAACGATTATTATTTCAAATCTCTTCAATTGTTAAAAAAAAGATTATTGCCTTATAATGAATTTATTAAATAACTCAAATTATCATGATAATTATTAGATAACCTTCTTTCAATCGAATTAACATACAATCCTGGAGGGCGACATGGCACACTTCATACAAAGTTTAATGGAACAATACGGATACTATGTGCTTGGCATTTCACTCTTCCTTGAACTACTTGCTTTACCTTTACCTGGAGAAGTTCTGATGACTTATGCTGGAATGATGGTTTTTCAGGGGCATTTTAGTTTGGTGGTAAGCATTCTAACAGCTGGGATTGGCACTTCATTGGGAATGACAATTTCTTATTGGATTGGTATGAAATTAGGGCCTAGCTTTTTTGAAAAGCATGGCCATAAAATACATTTCGGCCCCGAAAAGTTAAAGAAGACGTCAGTATGGTTTGAACGCTTTGGAGTGAAACTACTCGTAATTGCATTCTTCATCCCTGGTATTCGTCATATTACTGGTTATTTCTCCGGCATTACACGTATGCCTTTTCGAACATATGCCTTATATGCTTATATAGGTGCTTTTTTATGGGTATCAACCTTTATTTCACTAGGAAAGATTCTTGGTCCCAAGTGGGAACTGTACCATAAAACAATTTCAAAGTATTTAGTGATCATTGGAATTATCTTAGTTTTACTGACCCTTATGTACTATTTATTTAATAAGTATCAAGAAAAACTGTACGTTTCAATCTCTATACTACTTAACAAGTTGATTGAAACTTTTCGATCATTAAGGAAAGTTCGTTTTTTACTCCTTTTCTCATTTATCTTGTTTCTAACGCTTTTCTTCTTGATGGTAAGCTTAATTCAAGATTTCTTAGCAAATGAATTTGCTGAGTTTGACAATATAACTACCTTTATCGTACATTCTATTTTCGATGAAAGCTGGAAGGCTTGGATGATAAGATTTTCCTATTTAGATTCTATTTATCTGCTTTTCACCATTTCTCTCATAACATTTATTTTCATCATGATCCAAAAAGAAAATCGTTTGTTGGATGCATCCTTTTATCTTTTCGTTTTACTTGGTGGTTCATTTCTAACAGAAATATTATCTAACTTTTTCCTTCGTGTTGGTCCAAGTCTATTACCTGAGTCATTTCCAAGTGAACAAACACTCATGACAGTGACTTTTTTTGGCTTTACATCTTTTCTTTTCGCTCGATATATTCACATAACATGGATTAAGACAGGCGCGTTTCTTTTGGTAATTGGAGTCTCATTTTTAGTAGGACTCAGTCAAATTTATTTTAATAATCATTTCCCAAGTGATGTAGTAGCTGGTTACGTTTTTGGAGGAGTCTGGGTCAGCTTAAATGTGATTTTGTTAGAAATATTTCGTTTTGTAAAATTAGAATCAATGAAAACTAATACGAAAGGGGACTGACACCGATAAAATGAAGCGGCAGCCCTCGTTTCGCGATGCGAGGCTAGTTTTAACATCTTACATACTTGCGTTTAAAACCAAGCTTTCCTTTATCAAATTTTTGAATACTTTCGTAAGCATTTAGGAAACTGCTTTTTTTCATGTCCCGTTTGACTTCTACTGTACCTATTGCCTTTGCGGTCTCTACTGCCTTTTCATGGAGCGGCAAATATGAAATACCGACGGTGTATAAAAAATTATTCATAGCCGATTTCGTCCGTTCTGGAGAATTGTGAATCTTATTTTTCACATTATCAAGCATAATGGAAATTTTGCTTTCTGAAAATTCAACGTCTAGTCGATTTCCTAAAAGCCAGCAGTAGCAACTCCAGCCAGCTGACATTCTCAACTCTTCACCACTTGCAATCCATTTGTCAGCAACTTCTTGGGCAATATCTGACTCAGATAAAGTTACGGACACTACAAAATCGGACAACATATAAAAATACGCCGCATCCATCCAACGATTATAATCCGACTCAGTCATGGCTTTTGGGTCTGCAATAATGCCTGCAAAGTACATTGCATCGTAGTTCCCTGTGGCATATAGCTCTTCAGCTAAACGTTGACTTATTTTTATTTTCTTTGCGATTGGTTTCATAGCGCCTGTAGCCACGCCAAAAAGTGGTTCTTGTGCACCATTGGATATGTATATTTTTTTAGTTCGTTCCTTGCCAAGGGCTTCAAGCTCATGCATAACCATTTCTAAATTCATCGTTTTAGCACTTCCTTCTTTTTATTTGCCCATCAAATACATCACAAATATCCTATAACAAACTACCTTCTAAGCGCACTAGTGTTGTGCCGAAATCCATTGGTGCTGAGAAAAACGAAAGGACAACTTGTCTTCACCGTTTCCAGAGTGCTTTGCGCGAGATCGTTTGACATTGAAAATGGATATCCTCGCTTTTTTTTCCTGAACTTCCCTACCAATTCATTAGTTAAAATAAATCCATAATAAGAGCGTTAACGCGATGATAGTTTCTCTAATCTTTTATAAAATATCTTTCCTTAAATATTGGACTTAGTTCACTCCACACATCAAATTTATTAGCATCTAAATCAAAAAAAACAAAGTTTCTCCCCGTGTGACCTCTGTTTTCAATTTCACCAACTTTTATTTCTTTTTCTTTAAAATCTTGGTGAATAGCTTTTAAAGCATTTAACCCATTAACCTCAAAAGTCATAGAAAAACGTTCTTCCCCGTAACTATCATAGAAATTAGATCTTTGATTTTCTTTTGATTTCACAAGAAATATGCTTTGGTTTGCAAAATTTAGTATTGCTTTATCTTCATCTTTATAGCTAACCTCTGCACCTAGTTTACTCACATACCAGCCAGAAGATAGTTCCACATTAGTTACTGGTATATAAATAGTACCTATTCTTAATAGTTGTTCTTTCACGCTATTCCTCTCCTCTATCAGATAGTAAACATATTCTCCACTACCATTACCTTATTAAAACCCGCTACCTTTTTAATGGGAATAAAAAATTTACGACTGGCATACACCTAATGGATTTCCGTCTGGATCATAAAAAGTAAAAAAATTAGTTGTTCCATCCCCACTAATAGAATCTACTTGCACATCTCGTTCAAGTAACAATCTGTGGGTTTCTTCAATATCATTAGAAATGAAGTTAAAATATTTCCCTACATCAAAGTTATTCTCAGGTTATTCTCAGGGAATATCATTGGTTGATGGTTTATACTTCTGACAAGGCATACTACCGTTTGAGAAATATCCGAATTTTCATAACAGCAGCTTCATTTTCAATATAAATTAGTTTAAAACCAAGTTTTTGTTCATACCAATAGGCTGAAAATTTAGGGTCACTAATTGGTATAAATATACCTTCCATTCCCATCAAAAGTGGATGACTCATTCCATTTAACTCCTTTAAATACATAATCTATTTTTATTTCGCTTTAAACTTGTAAAATCCTTTAAATTTTTTTTATTCAACTTCTTCATAGATTCATTTAGCCTATTAGAATGATCTGCGACGAGCTTGCGCAGGAGCATTGTTTTTTCTGCGACGAGCTTGCGCAGGAGCAAGGAAAGCGGTATGATGCTTGCCCGATAAGCGTTCTCCTAAAGTGGAAATCAACCTGTTCATGCATTCTATAAAATAGTGAAAAGGATGACCACAACTGGTCATCCTTTTCTATAGAAATTCGTATGATTGATCTTCCTAAATCCTGCTTTTTTATAAACAGATAATGCATTTTCATTGTCTGTTTCCACATCTAGATAAACATCCGTCTTGCCTAAATGATGTGCTTCATTTTTCGACCAATTTAATAGACTAGTTGCTATTCCACGACCTCGAGCTTTCTTATGCACTGCTAGTCCCGTCACCCATAATTTATCGGAATCATCCACGATAGCTACGGTACCTACAACTTCGCTGTCTACCTTAACGAGTATTAGCCTTCGATTGGGAGTTTCTGTATTAAAAGCAATCATCTCACTTGCTTCCTCTTCTGTGTCTCCAAATGCGCTTACCAGCACCTCAATCAACTCTGTATCCTGTCCATTATATGGGATGATTTCTTCCTTAGCAAAAGTTTCATTTGCCTCTGCATTTGCATACATTGTTATTTCTGAAAAGTCATGTATATAACCAAATTTCTTTAATAACTGTTGACCCGCTTCCGAATTTTCATATACCATCGCTAGATCTGATTCCGCTCCTCTAAGCTTTAAATTTTTCTCAAGCTCCTTCACTAGCTGTTCACCAATACCTTGCTTTCGAACCTTTGGTAATACAACCGAACTCCATTCGAAATCTAATGTAGCAATTCGATCAATAGCAGTTAACACTCCAACTAGTTTATCTGTTTCATCCTCGTATGCTAATACACAAAATCCTTTTAAATAATATTCGGAAAGTTCATCGATACTTAGTAGTGATGTGTAATTTGCTTTGTCTTCTAAAAATGTTTCTTGCATTAATCCGTTTATTTCATCCATCGTAACTACGTCTAATGGAATTGAAACCGTCATATAAGAAATATGCATAAGTCCTCCTTAAATCCTTGCATTCGTCATCATTTTAAAATATCGACCTTTTTGTTTTAATAAAGCTTCTTGTGAACCCGATTCAATAAGTTTTCCATTCTCCATGACAAAAACAATATCCGCTTTACGAACGGTATTTAATCGATGGGCAATTACAAAGCTCGTTCTACCTTCCATTAATCGTTCGAGTGCTTCCTGAATTTTCAGTTCTGTGACTGTATCAATACTAGACGTTGCCTCATCTAACAAAAGAATTGCAGGATCTGCTACTAGTGCCCGAGCAATCGATAATAACTGTTTTTGACCTTGGCTAATTTCTCCTCCGTCAGCTGTTAATACTGTATCATATCCGTTAGGTAGCTTCATAATAAAGTCATGAGCATTTGCTTCTTTCGCAGCATATAACACTTCGTCATCTGTTGCATTTAATTTCCCATAACGAATATTCTCTCTAACAGTCATTTCAAAGAGAAAAGGATCCTGTAATACGAACGCTGTTTGACTTCTTAATGTATTTCTCGGCATATTATCCATTGGAATACCATCAATTAGTATACGCCCTTCGTTTACTTCATAAAAACGGGCAAGTAGTTGCATTATAGTTGTTTTTCCTGCACCAGTTGCACCGACTAGTGCAGCTGTCTTCCCTGCTTCTACATGGAAGGAAACATGCTGAATTGTTGGACTCTCCTCTTCTTGATTGTATTTAAATGTTACATCCTCAAACGTGACATTCCCTTTAAGTTTATAGTCTTTGTTATCCACTGCTTCATCTAATTCTATTGTTTCATCCATAATTGCAAAAACACGCTCTGCTCCTGCGATTGCTGAGAGTACAGTATTAAATTGGTTGGCTAAGTCATTTAGAGGTCGAGTAAATTGACGGGCATACTCTGTGAATATCACAATTTCCCCAATGGACACCTTACCATAATACGCCAACACACCTCCTCCAGCTGCGACAAAGGTAAAACTTACATTATTTAGCATGTTCATTACTTTGGGAATAAAACCCGAGTAAATAAGTGCCCAAAATCCCGTTCTTTTTAGCCGTTCGCTTTTTACGGAAAACTCTTCCAACATACGACTCTCTTGGGAGAATGCTTTAACAATTCTTTGACCAGAGATCGTTTCTTCAATCATGCCATTTAGTTCACCTACCGCTTGCTGCTGCTCCTTAAACAATTTCGACGTTCGTCTTGTAATCCAACGCATTGCAAAATACATAAATGGAACAATTATAAGCGTGATAGCTGTCAATAATGGACTTAAAAGAAGCATCACTACAGTGGTCCCAACTAACGTTAATATACTTGAAAATACTTGTATAAATGATGAATTCAACGTTTGGCTGACGTTTTCAATATCATTAGTCATCCTACTCATTAGTTCGCCGTGCTGTCTTTTATCAAAGAAAGCTACCGGTAATTTTTGAAGTTTGTTAAATAGACCAGTTCTCAAGCGATAAATTGTCTGTTGCGATATCCCTATCATCCAATAACTTTGTAAATACATTGAAACCGACAAAAAAACATATACCACTACTAGTATTTCGATCATATTCAACAGCCCTGCAAATTGTTCTTTCGTAATATAATTGTCAATTATTATTCCAATCATATAAGGACCAAGTAAGGATAACGCAGAACTTACAACTACTAATAATAGAACAATGATTAATAAAAGTCGTTGCTCGTCTACTAATTTCCAAATACGTGCAAGTACCCCTTTCCAGTCAGAGGCTTTTTCCACTTTCTTCTTAGTACTTTTCTTTAAGTCGTTCTTTGTTACAATAGGTTCATATCCAAAAGGTTTACGAATGAAGTTCAACATGATGGTCACCCTCCTGCTGTGATTCTGCGATTTCTCTATACAAATAAGAGCTCTCCATCAACTCATCGTGTGTGCCATAAGCGGAAACTTGCCCTTCTTCCAGTAAAAGAATTTGGTCCGCTCCCTTAGCAGTTCTAATTTTTTGTGTAATGACAAGCATCGTTGCTTTTTCATTTTCTAACGCTTCCCACAATGCATTTTCTGTAGAAACATCTAGCGCACTTGTACTATCATCTAACAATAAAATCTCCGGCTTACGGACTAATGCTCGCGCAATTGATAGTCTTTGCTTTTGTCCACCCGATAAATTAACACCTTTTTGGCCAACCCTAGTATCATATTGATCTGGGAATTGCTCAATAGAATTGTGTATTTGTGCCTGCTTAGCAGCTTCTTTTAATAATTCTTCCGTTGCAGTTGAGTCACCCCAACCTAAATTTTCTTCAATACTACCTGTAAAAAGGATGGATTGTTGTGGCACAAGTCCTATCACTTGTCTAAGTTCTTTTAATGGCCAATCCTTTACTTCAACCCCGTCTATAAAAATGTTACCTTCCGTTGCATCAAAGAATCGTGGGATTAAGTTAAGCAGTGTAGATTTCCCAGAACCTGTCGCACCCATTATAGCGAGTTTCGAACCAGGTTTAACAGTAAAGGATATATCTTTTAAAACAGGCGCATCTGTTGATGGATATTGAAATGAAACATGTTGAAACTCAATTTCACCTACTCTAGGAATAATACCTGCTGTATTTGTATTTATTTCTTCTATCCCCTCTTCAACTATCAATACTTCCTCCATACGCTCAGCAGAAGCTTTTGCTCGAGAGAAAAAGACGATAATAAAGGAAAACATTGAAAAAGCACCTGTCATACGCATTGCGTAATTAACAATTGCCACAAGTTGCCCCATTTGTGCTCCTCCAGCTTGTATTTCCTTAGCACCAAACCAAAGTACTGCCAATAAACTTACGTTCATTACAAATAGAAGGACAGGTAATATTAACTCCATAATTCTAAATGCCTTCACATTATCCATTTTCAGTACATCCGCGACTCCGGCAAATCTGCTCGACTCAAAGTTGCCACGTAAATACGCTTTTATTAAGCGAACCGCTTGCAAGTTTTCTTGAACTTTTCGAGTTACTCGGTCTACACTTTTTTGTACTTTAGCGAAAAGCTTCATCCCTTTTCTACTCATAAAGTATAGAAATATGACTAAAAAAGGTGCACCAATTACTAAAAACAATGCTAAATATGCATTTACAAAAAAGGACATGATAATACTTCCAACAACTACTAACGGAGCTCGTAACATAATGCGAAGGCCCATGAAAAATAAGTTTTGTGTTATTGTTACATCATTTGTTAATCTTGTTATTAAACTTGCGGATGGAAACTTTAGAAAAGTTGCCATCGTAAACGATTGAATTTTTTTAAAAAGTACTTGGCGTATGTCATATCCATAGCTTTGTACAACATGCGAAGCGATATATGTATTAATAACCCCTGCTAAAAATGCCATCACGGAACAGCCTAGCATAATACTTCCCCAAAAAATAATCGTTTGCTGGTTCTTCGCCAAAATTCCATCATCGATAATTGTTGCTATTAATAATGGCTGAATTAGCTCTACAGAAAGTTCAATAAGCATAAATAATAATGCTATAATGACTAGCCGCTTATATGGTGATAAATAAGCAAAAACTGTTTTCACGTTTATAACACCCCTAGATTCTTCGTGACTCGAATTAATTATTGTTAAACCTATTATGCCATAATTATCCGAAAACTTATAGAAAAAGATGACCCATTGTTTAGGTCATCTCAGATATAGACAATCTTGAAAAGCGTGGAGACAAGGTGCAATAGGTTTGGATAATGATAGAATAATTCCTTTCCTATTCTTTTAAAAGCGGACGAAGATACAATTTCGTCCGCTCAAGACTTCTTTATCATTGGATCCTGTCTATTTTTCTCAAATTACACAGGATTACTGGTATTATTAAGTTTACATGCTCCACTAAAAAGTTAAAAACTGTCATAGAGCGACTAAATGTAAGATGAAAGCTACCAGATTCTACACTGAAAGCAACAAATGCCTTGAAGAAAGCAACCAATTTTATCGTGAGAGCAACCATTTCTCTATGTAAAGAGTTAACTTTATGTGAGATGGCACAAATTAGCGTTAGAAATCCTGTGAAACTAAAAACACAATGAACACGATATTTCAAATACAATCTTTAAGAAAAACCGGGCAAAAAGACTCCCAGTCCTTTCAAGAAGAGTAACATATGAATGTCGTTGCTTTCCGCTAAGGCGGACGCTTTTCGCGGGCAAGGCTTCAGTCTCCTCAGGCCAACACTATGTTGGTCACAAAGGCGTTGCCACACGAGGTGGCGTTCTTAGCCTTTGTTCCTTTGTGCGTTCCTGCGAGGCCATCCGCTTCAATCTACTTGTATACTATTGAAGATGGTTAGTGGCCAGAAGAGATAAAACAACTGTTCAAAAGGAATTAGCTTCCGATGTTTGCAGCGTAGAAAAAAGCCATCTCCGCTTCTTTATCCGTGGATGCAATCTATTTTTTCTCTACTTCCACTTGCCCTATTGATTATTACAAAGGAAATACTAGTTCCTTATTTCGAGAAAGCATCTTCCCTTTCTTATTGCACTGTTGATTGGAGCGGAAGGCGGCGACTCCTAAGGGATTAGCAAGCAAATCAAGACCCTGGACTGAGCAAAGCGAAGGAAGCAGCTTGATGCTTGCCCCTTGGAAAGCGCCCACCTGCAGCGGAAATCAACCTGTTAATGGCATAAAAAGGTTTCGGGAATTTTGACATTCACGAAACCTTTTCTCGTTATTTATTAATTCATCAATAATCATTCAAACTACTATTAACTTATTTTTTTCACAAAAATTATCTTTTTCCACTTAATCTCTCCGGCAATGGAAAGCCATGTTACAAAAGCTAGCATAACAATTACCCCAAAATATTGCCATACTCCAAGTATTTGTCCAAACCAAATCACAGAAATAATCATTGCTGTTAAAGGCTCCATACTGGAAAGAACACTAGTTTCTACTGCTGTTATGTATTTCATACTTGATAAAAAGAGCACAAATGCAATTGTACCGATTAGGATAATGAAACCAATCATCAAATTCACTGGGAACTCTGCCAAGTAACTCCATTCATCTGTTCGCCAAGACTGGGTAACTATTGCTAGAACTACACCACCGACTAACATTCCCCATCCAACAACAATTAGTACTCCCCATTCTTTCATAAGTTTAGCTGGATACACTGTATAAATAGCAAACGTTATACCAACACCCAAACCCCATAGCAATGCTTTAGAACTTATTAATAACTCGTCTATTCTAGCATTAGTCAATAAAAAAAACAGGCCAATAAGTGTACCAATAATCCCGATTACTTGATACTTAGGTGGGAACATCTTACTTTTCCATGATACATACAAAATAATATAGATTGGCCCTACAAATTGTAATAACGTCGCAATGGAAGCATTACTTGCCTCAATTGTGGCTACAAATGTATATTGTGCTCCTAGCATACCAAAAACCCCAAAGACTATTAATTGCTTCCACCAACTTGGTTCTTTCCAAATAGTAAAAATCTTCTTTCCACTCAACTTTAGAAATATTAATATGGATATACCAGCGATTGTTAAACGGATTGTCAAAAAAAATGGGACCGATAACCCACTATTGCTTAATACCCATTCCATCATGGGACCTGACGCACCCCAAAGCATGGCACCTACTATTATTAGTATAATACCTTTCCAGCGTTCCACTTAATATTCACCTCATTCTCATTATTCTAATTTTAACTTAATTAGTATGTAATTCAACGTAAAAAAGACCTTGTTAACACTAAAAATAGTAGATATTTATAACTATTAACATAAAAAAAGTGAATATATTGTTCTATTGTAATGACTAAATTCTCTCTATTCTATATAATTAGTAGAATAATAATGAAAGGGGTCATAGAGATGCATTCTATTGAAGCATTACTAGATTCATGCAGCACTATTTTCAGCCATTTACCTTATCCTACCTTTTTAACAAATAAAGAAGGGGAAATAGTCTGGTGGAGTAGGGAAGCTGAAAAACATTTCGGATATACCTTTGATGATGCAAAATCAGAGCATCCCCCTTTGTTTGATAATAGTCTACAAGGCCATTTTTCTTCCATTTTAGAAAACCAATTACATAACGTGGAGCCTATTCGATATGATTCCGTACTACTTAATCATTCAAACGGTGAACAATCCATGGCTTCTGTTTTAGCAAAGTCATTTACTTTCGAGCATGACCGTTATGTTTTATTTGTTATTGAAACAGATTATATTTCTAATTCAGAAGCAACCTCATTTTTAGAGTTGCAGTTATTGAAAAAAAATCTATCCGAATCATTTATGATTCTTTATTTAGATAAAGAAGGTTTAATTACACATGCAAATTCACATTTTTTAAAGAAAAGTAACTGGACCCCTAAAAGAATTTTAGGAAAATCTTTCTGGCAACTATTTCCGAATACACCTGAGAGTACAATAGTAGCTGACAATATTATGAAAGCCCTTACTAGAGGCGAAAGATTCCATGGTGCAGTGGAGAAAATTACAAAAGACGGAACAAACTACTGGGTAAATCTACTCGCCATTCCTATAACTGACAAGAAAAATAATGCGCTTTATTATTTATTATTGGAAGAGGAAATTACGGAAAAGAAATTATTTCAGTCCCGTTTAGAACAAATAGCTTATGTAGATATGGAAACAGGACTTATGAGCAGACACCGCTTAGAAGGCGTCGTACAAGAATATATTTCAGAAAAAAGGAACTTTTCTTTTGTTTTTATTACAATCGATCAGTTTTATACATTGAAAGAGATATTCAATGATCAAACGGAAGCCGAATTATTAATTGAATTTACTAAAAGATTAAAAGTTTATTTTGAAGAGACAACCATTGCTCGAGTTGGTAGGGATGAATTTGCCCTTCTGACTCCTTTAAGTGATTGGTATATTCAAGGGTTTACAAATTATTTAAAGCAACATCCAATTTATTTAAACAATAAAATCGTTCCAATTACAATTAGTGGAGCAATTACTAAGTATCCAGAAGACCAACAATCCTATATTCACTTAATAAAGGCTTCAAATGCCACTGTTCAGAAGGTTAAGCAAGGTGGTGGTGGCTCTATTGTAAGTCTTTCTCAATCTGATCAAAATAGACTCAGTCGAACGATACAGATTGAAAAACGATTATTAGAAGCTTTAAATCATCAGGATCTTCATGTAATGTACTTACCACAAAAAGATGTACAGACAGGCAAAATCACTTCTGTTGAGGCTCTCGTTCGTTGGGAAGATGAAGTACTAGGTGTAATTTCTCCAGAAGAGCTAATTCCGATAGCCGAAGAAACTGGATTGATTAATGAGATAGGTAATTTTATGCTAGAAAAGTGTTGTGAGCAGGCATCTGTCTGGCAAAGCAAAGGCTTTCCTATTAAGGTTAGCTTCAACTCATCTATACGAGAATTTCGAGATAAAAATATGGTTAAAACAGTACGTAAAATGTTACAGAAATATAATTGTTCGCCAGATACTTTAATAATAGAAATTACAGAAAAATTCGCATTAGAAGCAGAAGCAGAGAAGTCAATTATCCAACAAATGCAAACGTTACAGACGGATGGTGTATCATTTGTGCTCGATGATTTTGGCACTGGCTATGCATCTTTAAGATATTTACAACTTTTGCCGATCAGCCAATTAAAAGTAGACAAATCGTTTATTAACTCCCTGTTGCAACAAGAAAAGTTACAAAGTCTAGTTAAAGGTTTAATACAATTTGGACACTCCTTGAATATTGGAGTAGTGGCAGAGGGAGTTGAAACAGAAGAACAATACACGGTATTAAAGCAAATGGGTTGTGATTCGATTCAAGGTTATTATGTGAGCAAACCTGTTTCAGCAAATGAAATTGAATTCCTATTAAATAAAGAAACAAAAACCGTGAAAAACATTTAAGTTTTTCACGGTTTTAATTTCGGCCTTTTTATCGCCATTAATAGTAACTTCATAATTATTTCAGCAAATACTAAGCCAATTGCTATAGCTCCTGATATCATTAATGCTCGCGATGCATATTGAATAGCTAATCCATAATCTTCTTCCACAATATGACGCATTGCATTATATGCAACCCCGCCTGGAACTAAAGGAATAATTCCGGCTACACTAAAAATAATCATTGGCATTTTAATCCGTTTTGCCATTAAATGAGCAACAAATGCAATTGTAAACGCTCCAGCAAAAGACGATTTGACAGGATCATTTGATAAGTGATCTGTAAAAGAATAGATTAGCCACCCTGTCATTCCAACAAGGCCACAATAAAAAAGGGAGTTTTTCGGAGCATTGAAAACTATTCCAAACGCCGTTGCAGCAATAAAGCTTAATATTCCTTGAAATAGATATGACATAAGTTTCCTCCTTACAATGATAAAATAATTGCAACTCCTGCGCCTATCGCAGATGCTGTAAGAAATGCTTCCGCTCCTTTTGATAACCCTGATACAAAATGCCCTGCCATCAAGTCCCGCACAGCATTTGTAATAAGAAGACCCGGAACAAGCGGCATGACAGATCCAATAATTATTTTGTCTACTTCATTGCCAATTCCATATGCCACAGAGAATGTCGCAATACTACTAATAACTAAAGCGGCTAAAAATTCCGCGAAAAACTTTACTTTTGTTCTTAACTCTAACTTATCGGCTATTGCATAGCCAATCCCCCCCGCAATCATAGCAGTTGGAATATCTAACAGCTTAGCACCAAACAATATTAGAAAAGCCCCTGAGGCAATTGAAGCAGCAATAATTTGAATCCAAAATGGGTACATTTTATGTTCTTCATCAATTTTATTTAACTCTATATATGCAGACTCTAATGATATTTCATCATTAGCCAACTTTCTTGAAACTGCATTTACAAGTGCAATCTTCCCTAAATCTGTGGTTCTATTGTTAACCCTTACTAATCTGGTAGGAAGTGCTCTATTTCCACTGAAAATAATTCCAGTAGGCGTTACAAAGCTTTGCGATTCCGTCAACTTCTGTGATTGAGCCATACGATCCATTGTATCTTCTGCACGGTATGTTTCCGCTCCACTTTCCATCATTAATCGACCTGCGAGTAAGCAGCATTCTACTGCTAAATCATAGTTTGGCGTCAGTTGGAACACCTTCCTTCCTCTGTGTACGATAATCTTATCGAACGCTAGAAATAAAAACAATATAAACTAAAACTTTTTCATACATTCATCCGTCTAATCTTATATAATATAATAAGAAAAACACCAGGCCCTATTTTCCCCAGTTCGAAACGAGCTTTAGGAGGTTTTTACGCCGAGTAACAGGAGTTCCAGGCTCCTGGTTATATTTTCTTGTTTTAAAGAAGGAGAATTACCATGTCCACAAATCCAAGATCCAGAAAAAGAAGTCACTGGATCGACATTATGTTTATTGTTTCTATCATCTTATTAAGTAGTTTAACAGCATTCCTTCTTTTGGTACCTACCTCTTCTGAGAAAGAAAGTAAAGTTTCAGCTAGCCATTCCCCTAAGGCACAGGAAGAAGTAAGCGAAAGCGATTCGGTCTATCCAGGGATTCGTATCATCACGGAAACATCTAACGATATAAATACACCTTTTGCAATTCAATATCCCCAAAGTGATGTTCCAAGTTTCAACAAAATTGTGAAGGGATATACCCAAAATTTAAAAACACTATATTTGGAAGATACAAATTATTTAAGCGAAACAAAAAAGCATACTAAAGGTGAGCTAAATATATCATTTGAAGTTTTCCAAAACACTACTGGTTATTACTCATTTGTCATCCATTCAAGAATATACACGGGAGGAACAAACGGGAGATCCGAAACAAAGATTATTCACTTACATAATCAATCAGGTCACATGCTAACGATAGAGGATCTTCTTGCAAAAAACGAGCAATCGCTAGAGAAGCTTTCCAGTAAAGTGAGGAAGGCAATAACTTCCGATAAACAATTAAGTCCCTATTTACTATTAGAACAATTTGATGAAAAAACAGCTCCAAAATGGGAGAATTTTAATAACTTTGTATTAAATACGGATTCACTTGATTTTTATTATAGTGAATATGCAATAGCATCAGGAGCTGCTGGGGCATCAACAATTTCCATCCCACTCTCTGATTTAGATGATATATTAACTGATGAATATAAACTTCCAGTCGTTAAGGGGAATTCAACACCTACTAATAATGCTCCTGAAAAACAAACTTCTGTTGAAACGGAAACACCAAAAGATGAAGTAACAAAAACACCTTCACCTGGTAAAGTAGTAGCCTTAACATTTGATGATGGGCCTAATCCAGAAACAACAAGAAAAATTTTAGAAACCTTAAAAAAGTATAATGCAAAAGCTACATTTTTTATGCTAGGGAGTAGAGTTTCATTTTACCCTGAGGTAGTGAAAGAAATAAAAGATGCCGGTCATGAATTGGGAAATCATACATGGACACACTCCGATTTAACAAAAGCTACTGTCGGAAAAATAGCATCTGAGATTAATAATACAAGCAATGCAATAGAAAAAGCATCTGGCAGTAAACCTACTGTGTTCCGACCCCCGTATGGAGCTGTTAACAAAACTGTTCGTAGCCAGTCTTCCCTTCCTGTCATTCTGTGGGATGTAGACACATTAGATTGGAAATATAAGGATGCCAAACACTTGCTAGAACATGTGAAAACACATGTAAAAGATGGTTCGATTGTTTTAATGCATGATATCCACGCTTCAACGGCAGATGGCTTGGACGATGTGCTTGCTTATCTACAAGGTGAGGGTTATACGTTTGTGACTGTTTCTGAGTTGAAAAAATAAGTCAGCCAGTAAATTTAAGTGCATCTTGTCTTTACTATTTCCAGGGTGCTTTAGACGAAACACTGACCTACACTATTACCATTCTATTAAAAAAGGATGAGGTCAACTTAAAGGTTGATCTCATCCTTTTTACTAATACGTCAGTTTTCCTATTTTTTCGAAGTTACGTAAGTTGTAACTTGTTATTTCTTTCATGGATATTGTGTAAAGAGAATCCCCAACATAAATCATACGCTGAATGCTAGTTTCCCAATCTTCATATAACTGAGCTGGATTTTTAGATTTTAATAAATTACCTTTTAAAGCAATTCCCTTTTCAGGAGTAATTTCATAAATTAATGAACCTTCTTGTTTAAATTGAGAATATTCTTGTCCGGCACCCTTTTCATATATCGAAACGGGAAAACCATAAAGATTTTTTTCTTCATGTTGGAATAATGCATGGTGATCATACTGAATAGGTGAGTAAGTTCCTTGACCACCAATTACTTTTGCATCCAATTCCTTTGGATTTTTAAGGTCAGTTACATCAAACAACGAGATTTTCATGCCTTCTGTCATAATAAGCGGTTCCTTGCTATCTACTTGTGGTACCGTTTTCGTTTCATATCCAAATCCGATTAGATGGTTTTCATCTAACGGATGTAAATAGTTACTAAAACCAGGAACTTTTAATTCTCCTAATACTTTGGGAGCCGTTGGATTCACTACATCTATGACAAATAATGGATCCGTTTGTTTGAATGTAACCATATATACTTTATCACCCATAAATCTTGCAGAATATACTCTTTCTTTTTTTGCAAGACCTGTTAAAGAACCTACAGTTTTCATTCCATCATCTAGGATAAAAAGATTGTTTTCAGAAGGTTCTTTTTCGTCCCAGGTGTTCCCTTTTGTTGTAACTAAACGGAAATAACCATTATGCTCATCCATTGAAAACTGATTTAATATCGTACCCGTTACTCTACTTGATGCTACAAATTGAATGTTTGTATTATTTAACTCAAATTTAAATACTTTTGTATCCATTTTTCCAGGGTTCCAAATAAATTTTTTCGCAGTCGGTGTAGCATTTTCGTATAAAGTAGAAGTTAAATATAAATTATCTTTAGACATGTATAATTGTTCACTTCCACCTAAGAAACCTTTAGTATTTACTTTATTTCCAGCTGGATTCGTTAAATCTATTGCGGAAACAATACTGTAGCTCCCTTCTAAAGTGTTTGGAAGAATAGAGATACTATTGTAATTCATAGGTCTAGGCTCTTTATCTATTTTAGAGTCATAGATGAACGGACGTAGCTCCGAGTCACTCTTCTCTTCCATCATCCAATACCTTGGATAAACAGATGTAACATAGTAGAGTGTATTATCCGTTAATCTTGCACCGTTCATATAGCCTTCTGTTCCAATCTCTCTTAACAGTTTTGGTGATTTGGGATTTGAAATGTCATATAAGTACACAGTTGTCATCTGATTCCTAGGAGGTAGCGCTATCCTCGCCATGTCTTGAGTACTTTTCAAATCTAACGACTGATATATATTTTTTTGCCCCATAATAATCAATGTTCGATCTGACAATAAAAGCTGAGTAGGATAAAAGTCATCCCCAAATTTTATTTTACTCTCTTCTTTCATATTCTTTGAATCTTCCACATTAATTATCGCTACATTGTTTTCATTAATAGTAAATATACGGGATCCATCTGTTTTTACACTATCCGCTTCATCGACACCTTCCACTTGGTTGTTTGTCGTAGAATAATCACTACTTTTAGCATTTGAAGAGACTCTTTCACTTAAAGTCATTATGTCTTCTGAGACAAATCCGACTCTATCCCCTTGTACTTTTTTCACTAACTGAAAATATGCAGTTAACTCTTCTTTCGATTTGACGGATTGAATCTCTTTAAACACTTTAATAGGAAACTTTGTTTTACCAAATTGATTTTTTACATGTAGGATGTACGATCCTTCTTCAAGTCCTGTTACCACTACAGATTTACCGTCTTTCGAAATACTATGCTTTACATTTACTTTCGTTCCTTGTTGATTAGTTACATACATATCCCCTTTTTCCCACGCATTTTTACTAACAGCCGAAGATAACTTTACTACTAATGGTTGATGTGTCATTATCACTTCTTGTGCACTTACTATCGTTTTTGTTGAAACCAATACACTTACAAAACCGATAATTAAAACTATAGTAATTAGCCAAATACCGCTCTTTTTCATGGTGATCACCCTCTCTATTTCTTTGTTAATCCATTAGACTTAAATTTCTCCAATTGGTTTCACTGCTTCCAGTATTTATTTATATGATTAAGAATTTTCAGTTTTCTAACTATCTTGTAATGTTTTTTTAAATAAAAAATTTAAGCTCTCTTTTCACCTAACTTTAAAAGCTAAACAAGAAAAGGTTTTCCTGAGTTCATACTCTAGGAAAACCTTTTTCTTATTCTTCAAATGGCCATTTCGGTAGCATATGAGAGAGTGTTTTATCTTCTCGATAGCCAAGAACATATTCCGCTTGCATAATTGTATGGATTTCTCTTGTTCCTTCGTAAATCACTGGAGCTTTGGAATTGCGCAAGTATCTTGCTACTGGATATTCGTCTGAATAGCCATAAGCACCGTGTATTTGTACTGCATCATCAGCAGCCTTGTTGGCAAAGTCACAAGCCTGCCATTTTGCTAGAGACGTTTCTCGTGTATTGCGAACTCCTTTATTTTTCAATTCACCGACTCGGTAAACGAGTAATCGGCTCATTTGAAGACCAGCTTCCATCTTTGCAATCATTTGCTGCACAAGTTGGTGTTTACCAATTTCCTTACCGAATGTTTCTCGTTCATGACAGTACTTCACACTTGCCTCTAAGCAAGCTAATGAAAGACCTACTGCCCCAGCTGCTACAGTGAATCGACCATTGTCTAGAGCAGACATAGCAATTTTAAAACCCTCGCCTTCTTTTCCAAGAAGGTTTTCTTTTGGCACTCGCATATTTTCAAAAAATATTTCACCCGTATTTCCTGATTTAATGCCATACTTCCCTTTTATTGCTTTTGAAGAGAAGCCCTCCATTGTACGATCTACAATGAATGCACTGATACCGTGATGTTTTTTCGATTTGTCTGTATAAGCAAACACAAGGAAATGATCAGCAGCATCACATAGTGAAATCCAAGTTTTTTGCCCAGTAATCACATATTCTTCTCCATCAAGCAGGGCCACTGTCGACATAGCAGCCACATCGGATCCTGCTCCTGGTTCCGTTAAGCCAAAAGCTCCTATCTTCTCTCCCTTTGCTTGGGGTATTAAATATTTTTGTTTTTGTTCTTCTGTTCCCCATTGCATAAGAGTCATTGAATTTAGTCCGGTATGCACAGAAACAGCCGTACGAAAAGCAGTGTCTCCTCTTTCGAGCTCCTCACATACAATCGCAAGGGCATTATAGTCCATACCACTTCCGCCGTATTTTTCAGGTACACAAACACCCATCAAACCAAGGTCGGCTAATTGCTTCCAAATACCCTTATCAAATGCGCCTTGTTCTTCCCATTTTGCTATATGCGGAATAATTTCATTATCTACAAACTGCCGAACTGTTTTACGAAGAAGTTTCTGTTCCTCTGTAAATTCAAAGTTCATACGTTAACACCTCTCATAACTGACTCCATAATATTTACTCCTCGAGCGGCCATTTCTTTGATATATAATTCTCCAGGAACTATAAGTTCTGGTGGGAATACCCCTCGTTTGGAGATGACATTATTGCCAATCATTTGTGCTACAACTGAAATGGTGTTGGCTGTTGCTCTTGCCATTGCTGTTGTACCCGAAAGTTTGTCTTTTTTTGTGGCCAATTCGTAATTATACGTTGTATTTTCACCGTCTTTAGTACCAGTTACGATTACTCTCAATAAAACTACGTCTTCTTTATCACCAAGTAATAATTGAGGTGTCAATACTTCTTTTATTACATCGCGGGCTTTAACCATGTTTCCATTTACATTTACTATTGTATTTTTATTTGTTAGTCCTAAATCGACAAGCAATTTAAACTTTTCTGCGTGCCCTTTATAACGAATGGTTTTGTACTCCAGCGTATCAATATTCGGAAAAGATTTTGTTAAGGTAGATGTACCGCCAGCGGTATGAAATGCCTCTAATTCACCATACTCTTCAAAATAAATAGGTTCAATTTCTGATAAAGATTTCACTTCTTGTAATTTCCCATCTCGTATAACATGGGAAGGATCGGTATAATGGTCAAACACTCCTTCTAATGAGAAGACGATATTATATCCAAATATTCCCTCCGGAACAGCGGGAATTCCACCTACATATAAATGAATACCAGAAACGTTATCTAATTTACTTGCGCCGTAACCTGCGAGAATATTAATCATTCCAGGTGCCACTCCTAAATCTGGAATAAGGGTAACACCTTTATCCTTTGCTCTTTTATCGAGTGAGAGCACTGCATCTGTTGCTCCGCCTATATGCCCCCCTAAATCGATGGAATGCACGCCAGCTTCCACTGCAAGCCTAGCAACCTTTTCATTAAACGTATAAAACAAAGCATTAATAACAACATCTACTTTTTGCATTATTTGTAGTATATTCTCATCATCATTTGCATCTAATCTTAAAACTTCCACCTTGGAATTTTGTAACCTCTCTTTAAACAAATTAGCTTGTCCCACATCTAAATCACATAATAAAACTTTTTCCACATTTGGGCTTAATACTAAATCACGAGCTGCTTCTTTCCCCATTAATCCTGCTCCTAATACAGCAACCTTCATGTTGTCATCCCCCTATTATTCTGTGTCTATTTGTGCACGTTGCAGTTTTCCACTGAAGTCTACATAAATGCTCTTCCACTCGGTATATACATCTAGAGCTGCTACTCCACTATCACGGTGTCCATTTCCAGTCCCTTTCGTCCCTCCGAAAGGTAAATGAATTTCTGCTCCTGTTGTACCTGCATTAACATAAACAATTCCTGTGTCCAAATCCCTTTGAGCTCGGAAAATTTTATTTACGTCCCTTGAAAAAATAGAACTTGAAAGACCGAATTTCACACCGTTATTCACCTCTATTGCTTCCTCTAGAGAACTTACCTCTATTAGTGAAACTACTGGCCCAAAAATCTCTTCCTGTGCTATACGCATATTTGGCGTTACATCTGTAAATAGAGTTGGAGCATAATAATTCCCTTCTGCAAGCTTCCCTTCCTCTAATATTTCTCCACCAACAAGTAATTTTGCTCCTTCATCTTGCCCAATCTTTGTGTAAGAATGAATTTTTTCTAATGCATTTTTATTAATTACTGGACCTATCTTTACCGTTTCGTCCAGACCATCTCCAATTGTTAGTTGTTCCATTTGAGTTAGAAGTAAATTCTCTAACTCTTTCTTTACATCTTTATGCACGATTACACGACTACATGCGGTACAACGCTGACCAGCTGTTCCAAATGCACTCCATAAAATCCCTTCAACTGCAAGAGACAAATCTGCATCGTCCATTACAATCACAGCATTTTTCCCACCCATTTCAAGAGATACCTTCTTTAGATGTCGACCGCCAAGCTCCGCAACTTTACGACCTGTTTCTGTTGAACCGGTGAAAGAAATAACTTTTACGTCGGGATGCTCTATCATAGCTGTTCCAACATCGGAACCAGAGCCAAATACAACGTTTGCAACCCCAGCTGGCAATCCTGCTTCTTGAAAGATTTTCGCCATTTCATATGCCATCATTGGTGTTTCAGTTGCCGGCTTCCAAATGAATGTATTTCCTGCAACTATAGCCGGGAATGACTTCCATGTAGCAATCGCAACAGGAAAATTCCAAGGAGTGATTAAACCAACCACTCCAATAGGTGCACGAACACTCATTGCAAATTTATCGGCAAGCTCTGAAGGTGTTGTTTCTCCGAATAAACGACGTCCTTCTCCTGCCATGTAAAATGCCATGTCAATTCCTTCTTGCACCTCTCCACGGCCTTCTTCAATGACTTTACCCATTTCTTTTGTTAACACTTGCGCTAAGTGTTCCTTCTTTTCTTTCATCAATCTACCAATTTCATATAAGTAATCTGCCCGTTTTGGTGCCGGTACTAGTGCCCATTTCTTTTGCGCTTTCACTGCAGCAGCAACCGCTTGATCTACATCGTTTTTAGTTGACATCCGAACTTCCGCCAAATGTTGACCATTTGCAGGATTTACAACAGCTGTGTAATTTACTTCCCCAACTTCTTGCCAATTACCATCGATAAAATTAGTTAACTTCATTTCCCTACCTCTTTTCTATATAGGTGAAAATGCTTCCTTTTTAACTACATTCTCTATTTATTTAATAAAACCCTTTTTAAAAATAGAAAAATTTGAATTTTCAATTTGAAACTTTTTATTACTTTTCTCGTATTATTAAATAAATATTAATTAGGGAGGAAAATATACATGAATAATCATGAAATTGATTTCAAATTACATGGAGATGATATGCAGTTTGTAGAGATTGAATTAGACCCAGGAGAAACTGTAGTTGCTGAAGCAGGTAGCTTAATGATGATGGAAGATGACATTACTATGGAAGCCATTTTTGGTGACGGCTCAAGTTCATTTGATACTGGACTAATGGGAAAATTAATGGGTGCAGGCAAACGTATGTTAACAGGCGAAAGTTTATTTATGACTACATTTACGAATGCCGGTAATGGAAAAAAACATGCTTATTTTGCCTCTCCTTATCCCGGAAAAATAATTCCTATAGATTTAAGTGAATATCGCGGTAAGGTTATTTGTCAAAAAGAAGCTTTTTTAGCTGCAGCAAAAGGTGTTTCTGTTGGAATCGAATTTCAACGTAAGTTAGGTACTGGTTTTTTTGGTGGAGAAGGATTTATCATGCAAAAACTTGAAGGCGACGGTCTTGCTTTTATTCATGCGGGGGGAACTATTCATAAAAAAGAACTACAGCCTGGTGAAGTTTTAAGGGTAGACACTGGTTGTTTAGTAGCGATGACTTCTGACGTAAATTACAATATCGAAATGGTAAAAGGAGTGAAAACTGCTCTTTTTGGAGGAGAAGGTTTGTTTTTCGCTACTCTTCGTGGACCAGGTACTGTATGGATTCAATCGTTACCATTTAGCCGCTTAGCGAGCCGTGTTTTTGCAGCTGCTCCTCAAACACTAGGTAGAGGCTCAAAGGATGAAGGAAGTATCGCTGGTGGATTATTTGACCTTTTAGGAGGAAAATAAATAGTTGTTTAGTGCCACTTTTTATTTACTTCTTAAGAAAAGCCCAAACGTCCTTTAAGTACAAAACCTATTTTCAATCATTTCCGGAGTGCCTTGGATAGTCTTGAGATATATTACTCAGCAAATCTGTTCATGGTCTTAATTTTTTTTGTTTTCTGTAAAAAACTCTTTTATTCTACTTTATTCCGCAAATTGTTTATAAAGAATCGACCTCCTCTTCATATACTAGTGGAAGAACATTTTTCTATGAAAATATTGTTCTTAAGTATAGGAAAGGAGGTGTTAGTAATGAAAGCTTCTTTAGGTATGTGGATTGGTTGGATTGGAATTGTATTAGCAATTGTGGGGTTCTTTTATTATCCTATGATACTTGGTGCTGGTGCGGTTGTCTTAGGATTAGTTGGTTTAACTTCCCCACAAAAATTCCTTGCTTGGATTTCTATAGTACTTGGAGCAATTGCATTCTTCCTTCCGATGCTCCATTAGCTAAATGTTGACTAATAAATCCGCGGCATGTTCGGGACATTTACCGCACATGCCTTTTTTTATATTTCAAGCCTTACCAAAGGACAACCATCTATCTTGACTTATCCCCTTTCCGTCCTTTTCTATTTTGCTCACAGAATGAGTTAATACTTTGAACAAAAATACTTATTAATTTGTCACCTTGTGTTATTATCCATCCCGTGATAAACTATTTTAAATTTAACATTTAGAAAATTTAATATTTTATTTCTTATCAAGAGAGACGGAGGGATTGGCCCGAGGATGTCTCAGCAACCAGCCAAAAGTGGTGTGGTGCTAATTCCAAAAGACGGTCATCGTCTTGAAGATAAGAAGACTAACTTCAGTATTTTTTTGAGGATTCTCTTCTTATTAGAGAATCCTCTTTTTATTTGGGAAGTTTCAGTCCCTGTACGCTTGCGTAATTATTTTAATAGAAGAGGATGAATCTGTATGTCAAAAAATAGTTTAGAAACCCAATTAGCTCAATTAGGAAACCACAGCGATTCGATAACAGGTGCCGTTAACCCGCCAATTTATTTGTCAACTGCTTACATCCATGGTGGTATTGGCCAATCAACAGGATATGATTACACTCGTACTAAAAATCCTACCCGCGCTATTTTAGAAGAAGGTATCGCTAAATTAGAAAGTGGAGATGCAGGTTTTGCCTGTAGCTCTGGTATGGCTGCAATTCAATTAGTATTATCTCTTTTCCGATCTGGTGACGAATTGATTGCTCCAGAAGACCTTTACGGGGGAACGTACCGACTATTTAATCAGTACTCAGTTTCTTACAATATTCATACTACATATGCGAAATTTTCATCCGTAGATGAAGTAAAATCACTTATTACCAAGAACACAAAAGCAATCTTTATTGAAACACCGACAAATCCTTTAATGCAGGAGATCGATATTCAGAAATATGCGGAATTAGCTAAAGAGCATCGATTACTATTAATTGTGGATAATACTTTTTTAACTCCTTACTTTCAACGCCCTATTGAGCTTGGTGCACATATCGTCATTCATAGTGGAACCAAATATATTGGAGGTCATAATGACGTGCTTGCTGGTCTTGTTATAGCAAAAGGGACAGAATTAAGTGAAAAATTATATGCAAATCATAATGCATCTGGCGCAGTGCTTTCCCCATTCGATTCATGGCTACTAATCAGAGGATTAAAGACACTTCATTTACGAATGAACCAGCACGATATAAATGCGAAAAAGATAGTAGAATTTTTGCAAAACGAATCTGCAGTAAAGAATGTATTATATCCCGGAAAAGGCGGTATGCTTTCATTTCGATTACAAAAAAGCGAGTGGGTAGGGCCTTTCCTTGAAAAACTCCAATTAATTGTTTTCGCAGAAAGTCTTGGTGGAGTGGAAAGTTTCATTACATATCCCTCTACTCAAACGCATGCAGATATACCGGAAGAAGAGCGCATAGCCCGTGGTGTAGATAATAGCCTTTTACGTTTCTCAGTTGGTGTTGAAGAAGTCGAGGACTTAATTGCAGACTTGAGACAAGTATTTAATGAACTAGAAAGTGATGTGAGTGAATAATGATCTATTCTAACGAACAGCTAGAGACTAGTTTAATAACAGCTTCCACGAGAGGTTGGTCAGCGAGTAAAATTGGTGCAGTCAATGTTCCTATTTACTTATCTTCTACTTTCCATCAAGGAAATTTTGACGAATTTGGACCATATGATTATAGCCGTTCTGGTAATCCAACAAGAGATGCTTTAGAACGAACTATTGCAGAACTTGAAGACGGAACTCGCGGATTAGCATTTGCTTCCGGCATTGCAGCAATTTCTTCTGCTTTCATGCTTTTATCATCAGGTGATCATATTGTCATTACAGAAGATGTATATGATGGAACTTTTCGATTTGTAACAGAAGTATTGCCCCGTTTTGGAATTGAACATACTTTTGCTGATTTTACAGATGTAAAATCCGTTTCAAATGCCATTCGTTCAAATACTAAATTGATTTATATTGAAACACCATCAAATCCATGTCTTGGAATTACTGATATCGCCAGCATTGTAGCGCTTGCTAAAGCGAATGATTGTCTTACTTTTTTGGACAACACTTTCATGACTCCACTTTATCAACGTCCACTTAATATTGGTGTAGATGTAGTACTACATAGTGCTACCAAGTTTTTATCAGGACATAGTGATATTATCGCAGGTCTTGCTGTAACGAAAGATGAAGAACTAGGAAAACGATTAGCCTACATTCAAAACTCGTTCGGAGCAGTTTTAGGTGCTCAAGATTCCTTTTCATTAATTCAAGGTATCAAAACGTTAGGCGTACGACTTGAAAAATCCTCAGAATCTGCACAGAAAATTGCTACCTATTTAACGCAACATTCCTTAGTAGAAGAAGTTTTTTATCCCGGTTTATCTACACATCCTGGTTGCGAAATTCATGTGAAGCAAGCGAAAAGCCCCGGAGCTGTTCTTTCGTTCCGATTACCTAATCGGGCAGTTGCCAAAGCATTTGTAGAAAGCGTAAAAATACCTGTTTTTGCTGTAAGTCTTGGTGGTGTTGAATCCATCCTATCCCACCCTGCCCAAATGTCACATGCAGCAATGCCGAAAAAAGAACGTGAAAAACGGGGAATTACTGATGGACTACTTCGATTCTCCGTCGGATTAGAGAATGTGGATGATTTGATTGCTGATTTCGACCAAGCTCTTACAATAGCAGAGAAACAAACTTTCCTAAGCCAGCATTAGCATTCTGAAATCTATTAATGGAAAAGAAATTGGCTATAATATGCCATAAATTAGGAATGATGTTAAGGGATAAGTGTATTTCAATGAGAGCAATAAATAGTTTTGGAATTGTTATATATTAAAAGTTGTTAAATGATGGAGCGAGACCAAACTTTGCATCGGAGACCAATTCTATCCTACCCGAAACTAATATCAATAAAAAGTGTGCTCCTCATGAAAGAGTGCACACTTTTTCTTTTCGATTTCCAAAATTCCAATTAATTCTCCACTTTTTTCGCTTGTATGACGAGACGAAACTTATTGGACCTTTTTGGATAGCATGTGACTAAAGAGAGCAAAGAAATTCCCTTTTGTCTTTCTAAAATATCTACATTCTCTGGTTTTACTATTTGAATATTAAATACTTCAAATTGCAAAGTAGTAGTTCTTTTCTCCAATTCAAAGCGATCCCCTATTTGAAGCTCGTTTAACCGATTAAAAAATTGGCCGAAAATATGAGATTGATGGCCTGCGATAGCGGCACTTCCATTTAGTTTCCCTGGTTCATCGAGTCCTGCAATCATACCTAATGCTCGATTTAAATTTTCAGGAGTTGCACCTTCTAGAACTGGTGATTCCAATTGGATAGAGGGAATCTTTAAGATACCTACAACTTCAGTGCTTGATTTTTTCAGTTGTTCCACTTCGACTGAGTTTGCTCCGACATACATTTTTTCACTAGCTGCTTCTGTTTTAATGGATGTAAAGGAGTCCATTAATTCTTTTTGATTTTGCTCATTTCCTATTACTCCATAACTTACGATAAAGAAAATGAGCAACCCTATTCCAATCAGCGAATTGCCTACGTATTTTTTCATTTAAGTAGGCCCCCTTTACGCAAATTTACGTATAGTTACTCCACCCACAAGTAGACATACCGCTAATAGTAACAGCATTATACTATTGAGAAATCCACCTGTTTTCGGTAATGAAGATCCGGTGAAAATTCCAGTATTACTTAATGAATTATTTCCAGATAGACCATTTGAGTTAGCACTGAAACCAACTAAACTATTTTCTTCTTCCGTAGCGCCTACTTCGTTAGTAGTTTCGTCGAAAGTTCCAGTTTTTCCATCATTGGTAGAGTCATTCATATCATCTGTTCCTTGATTCCCTTCGGTGCTCCCTTCTTTATTGTCATCAACCGCCACTGGCCCTTCATTGTTATTTCCTTCTGAAGTTTCATCCGTGCTTTCATCGGGATCATTGTTTGGAGTACTTGGGTTTATTATTGGTGGGGCGGTTAAGTATGATTCTCGTGGAAGAATATTTATACCCACGCTCCCCAATACATTATCTAGTCCTAGAGAAATCGTTTTGTCTTTTTCAGTAGTACCTCCGCTATCTGTGTAACCTTTATTAGTCAATACATCCGCATCAAGCCTACCTATTACATCAGAAATAACGTCTAATTGGAGAACACCTTTCGAAAAGGATTTTGCCTTCTCACTACTCTGACTGTGACGATCTAATATGCCAAGATGAACTTCATTTAGTACCGGTAATTCATTACTTACTAATTCGATAACACCGCTATCATATTTTGTAAAATATCCTTCTTTAATGGATTCTGACAATAAAACATTTATAGCTGTATTACCTAACACTTGATCCGCTAGTTCTGCACCAACAACAGATGATTTATGTTTTTCGAAAGCATCATTTTTCATATTGTTGTTCTCTAGAACATTAAGTTCCAAACCGTCTAAGATAGCATTCTTGGTAGAAAATGCATTCTCAAGTCCTATAGTGAGGAGTTTCGAATTATCAACATATTCCTCATTTGCTTCTTTCTTTTCGCTTTCAAGAATTCCCACATGTAAAGTACCAAGAACAGGTAAATCAGTGATTTTTGCATGTACTCCCTGGTCCTCATGAGAAGAAGTTGTCCCTTCTTGAACCTGTTCCTGTTTTAGTACTCCGATCTCTACATCTTTGACTATTGCTAAATTTTCAAGCTCGATTTCTACAACAGCTTCTTTACTAATTTTTTCTGTGTCTGTCAATGTTTCTTGCTGGTTCATCATATCTACATTGACTTCATCAACTATTAACGAATCTTCTGTAACCATATCAACTAACGCTTTTTCACTTGCAGTCTTAGTTTCAGATTGTGAAAGTACGCTTACTTCCGTATCACCAATTTCTTCATCAATCACAGATGCAGTTACTAGTGCTTCCTTCTTTTCCCCTTCATTTGGAATTTTAATATTAATACTTTCTATTCCAAGTAAATTGTTCACTTCAACGTCCACAATATCAGCCTTATCTGGATTATTATCCAATAGATTCACTTCAATTTGTAATGGAAGATGGGAACCATTACCTTCTGCCGTTACAAAAGATGGTGCTAGAAATAGCATTGTCAAAAAACCAAGAACGGTACAAGTAACATTTTTGCTAATAGTTTTCATTATTTTCTCTCCTTTTTCTTATGATTTTAATCACATATGAAAAAGGAGTGCTTCTGGTGGTTTCCTCAGTGGTGTATGAATCCACTGGATAATTGCATAGCTATTTTTGTGATACCATTTCTTTCTTGCCAATTCTTTTAACATTTCATGAGAAGTCAACAATACAATCGGCATGTCGCCTCCCAAAAGAAAAGACACTCCACTTAATGTTACATTGGAACTTCCAGGAGTAACTGCACTACTTGTAACTACTGCCGTTTGATCCGGTCCTACTGGAAATGTTGTATTAGCAACATTTATCATTTTTTTTGCTTCTACTAATTTTATGAAAGTATTTATTATCTCATTGGTCTTTACCGCATCATTGGAAATATTAACTTCTGAATTTACTGCGTTTTTCTTGGTCAACTTTTCCAGTTTTCTCTCTATCTCAGGTGATTCTGTATTTTCAAAATGAGCTTCAGTCACTTTTGATGCCTTATTATTCTCCCCATCGGGATTCTTTATATGTGAGAAAGTAGGCTCTGATTCAACTAAATATACATTGTTCGATTGTTTCGTTGGAGTCGGTGTTAAAGGAAGTTTCGTGATATTTATTTCTTCAGAAAGAGTATTGTCTAGTTTCTTCTCTTTTACTTTTTCTGCTATATCAATTACAGCTTTGCCTCCCGTATTAACTGTTTTTTGTACCTCCGTAGTTACTTTTCCCACTCTTTTTACAGTTACTTTCAATTCAGAAGTTACAATAGGTACTTTAGGTAGGTTTTCTACTGACTCCTCTACTACATTGACTAAGTTGTTAACGGTGGTATCCGTTGTATTGCTCACTTCTGAAACCACGTGCTCGATAAATGGAATATTTTGCTCTTCAACTTCTGTTACAGGATTTAAACTAGATTGTGAGGGAATAGTTTGATTTATATTCGTTTTAACAGTATCAACAACTTCTTCTGTTGCACTAACAAGTTGAATAATAGTCTCACCTAACAATCCCCGATTACGATCCTTCTCTTCTCCCTTCACTTGAAAAGGAAGCGCCACCAAAAAAATAGTACTAACTATACATGCAATAAAACCTTTCTTCACTTTTTCACCTCCTGTCCATCTATAAATTTTATTTTATTACTTCTATTATCCTATTTTTCTGAATATTAAACTTATTTAACATAGAACTACTTCTCGTCAGTTTCGATCATCAAGTGTTTTAGTGTTGAAATTTTCTTTTAAATTTTTTAAATGTTTTGTTTTGTTTTGTTTTGTTTTGTTTTGTTCTTCAAGGGGAAATAAGGATAGTGAGTAACAATCAAAGGAGGACTACATAATGACAAATCGACAGTATGAACACTCAACAGACGATGTAGTAAAAGAAAATGGAGAATATACTTGCGAAGCTGGAATTACGAAAAAATTATATGAGGGTGATAAATTCCCTTCTTGTCCTGAATCGGAAGTGGCTACTTATTGGAAACATGCAGAAGGACATCATCATAATTCCGGCGAAAAGGTACCCGAATCCGGAAAATATAAGGATAAAGATGGAGATGTAATAGAATTAGAAGCGGGAGCATTATTCCCTAATTGCCCTAAGTCTGGTAATCCAACAACATGGAAACACGATGGAAACTAACACTCACATAGAAAGGTAGGCTCTAGTTAAAATAGACGTGAGCCCGCCTTTACTTTTTTCTCTAAAAGAAATTCCTAACATAGGTAACCGCATAATCTTGTGCAAATAAAAAAATTAACCATCCACAAGTCCCTAATATAATCGATACAAATAGATGAACAGAATTTTGTAATGCGAAATAAATGACTAGTAACATTACAGCTGTAGCTGGAAATCCCCAAAGTACCCCTAATGCAAATTTGCTTAACACCACCGTTTTTTCTCCTTGGACAAATAACCATATAATACTGAGTAGACTTACTAAAGGAAGTGCAGCAATAACTCCACCATAAGACGGAAATCTTCTCGCAACTTCTGTCACAATTCCTATAATAATAGCTGAAATTGCTATCTTCATTAATACATACATTTCTTCGCACCCTCACTTAATAATTCTAATGCCTTTTCTACGATTACTATTTCTTGATCTGATAATTGATCTAACACTGTTTTCAGTTTATTTTCATCTAGACTCGTATTCCTATGTAATATGTTTTTTCCCGATTCCGTTAAACATATAATCACTTTTCTTTGGTCCTCTGGATTCTTTTCTTTAAAGATATATTTTTTAGCCAATAATCTTTTCATATGTTCCGATGCAGTGTTATGTGAAATATGTAAATAGGAAGCCACTTCATTCACTCCAACGTATTGTTTTTTTTCAATAAGCTGAAGTATTCGTACAGCTTGATGGGTTATTTTATCCTCATGTGGGTAATGTAAATTAAAATAAATATCTGTCCAATAATGATTTAGTTTACCTATTAATTGTTCATTCATAGTGCACTCTCCTTTATGTTTTCATTATATCGTATAATACGATATAAATTCAAAAAATTAATCGTAGTTTCGATTTTGTAACAAAAAGACCCCTTTTCCATGTCTTTTAGACAACGAAAAGAGGTCTTACTCTATTTATTCACTTACAATCCTAAATTTTTCGCAATAATCACTTTCATAATTTCATTTGTTCCAGCATATATGGATGCGACGGGAATGTCTCTATATCTTCTGGCAATTTTGTACTCTTCCATATAACCGTATCCACCATGTAATTGCATACACTCTATGGAAACTTCACGAGCAGTTTCTGTCAGCCAATACTTTGCCATCGACACTTTCGTGACAACATCCTTCCCACTAAGATGGTCTTCAATAAGTGACTCAAGAAATGATTTTCCAAGCTCTACTTTTGTCGCCATTTCCGCAATTTTAAATTGTGTATTTTGAAAAGTTGATATGGACTTCCCAAAAGCTTTACGAGATTTTGCATATTCTATTGTTGTTTCAAGCATATCCTCTGATGCAATTTGCGCTGCAAGAGCAACAACTAGTCTTTCTTGTTGCAACTTTTCCATTAAATAACCGAAGCCATGTCCTTCTTCCCCTATTAAATTTGAAGCATGAACACGACAATCTTCAAAATATAATTCTGCTGTGTCTTGAGCATGGAGTCCAACTTTGTCGAGCTTTCTTCCCTTAGTAAAACCAGGTGTACCTTCCTCAACCATTATTAAACTAATTCCTTTATGCTTTGGTTTTATACTCGAATCCGTTTTTACGACAACGAGAAATAGATTTCCATTAATACCATTTGTAATGAATGTCTTTTGGCCATTCACCACATAATAATCACCATCGCGGATAGCGGTCGCTTTAATATTGGCTAAATCAGAACCGGTACCTGGTTCCGTCATCGCAATTGCTGTGATGGTATGGCCAGTCACACAATTTGGGAGCCACCTATGCTTCTGTTCTTTTGAGCAAAACGATTCAATATACGGTACGACAATATCATTGTGCAAGCTAACCCCAACTAAACTAGTACCTACTCTTTCTAATTCTTCAGAAATAATAACATTAAAACTAAAATCTAAACCCAAACCGCCATACTTCTCTTCTACCTGAGGACAAAGGAATCCCATATCCGCAAGCTTCTTCCAAAAAGAAATAGGAATGATCCTTTCTTTTTCCCATGTATGATAATATGGCACTGCTTCTTTTTGAAGAAATTTCCGAAGCGAATCTCGAAACATCTCATGCTCATCTGTTTCAAATCTATACCTTCCCAATGTATATCACTCCTATTCTATTCGTTCAATTATAGTAGCGCACGCCATACCCATTACTTCACATATAGCAAGTAGTCCATATCGACCTCCTGTAAGTTCTAGTCTAATCATCATCGTAACTAGTAATTTCCTTCCGGTTGCACCCAGTGGATGACCAAGTGCAATTGCTCCCCCATCTGGATTCAGCTTTTCCGGATCAGCTCCTATTTCTCTTAGCCCAGGCAAGCGGTACTTTTGCAAATGCTTCATTTACTTCATATGTGTTTATATCAGCAATTATAATTTGCAAATATTCCTTTTCTACGTCCTACCGCTGTTCGATTATATATCCACCACTAAGTAATTATCCTCTCTGGACAGGTCATTTACTGACCTAATTCTTCTTCTAACCTTGATTTTCCTTCTTCAAGAAAAACATCTCCCTCTAAAATCAATGCAAAAAAATGCCTAGATGAACAAAAATTCACCTTGGCATATTCTTATAATTATATTTAAATTTTATTAACTGATTGTTGTTTTAATGCTCCGCCCCAAGCTTTAAGCATAGCCTTTGCATTTGCTGCATGATATTCAGCTGGTTAGAAAACGCTCATATTTTCAAAATCAGTCATAAGGGAGAATGTTAAAGCAGTTCGTACGTCCGCCACCGAAAGCTCTCCGAAGATTAAACGTAGATTTTCATGTGCTTTAGTACCAACTAGGCTACCGCATCCTACAATACCAGCTACTTTATTTGCAACTTCGGGTTTTAAGTAAATCAAGTGCATTTGCGTTTTGCTGCAAAGTCCATCCAGTTAGTAACCTCTTCCGCATTTCGTCTTTGATGTATTCATGATTATTAGCTAGCCACTATGCTTCACATTTAAAATATATTTTAAATACCTGAATTAATTGTAGTAAGGTTTAATTGAAGGTTATAATCATTTACCTTATTTTTTGTAAATAATACGTTTCCTCTCTTGCCATATGATCAGCCATTAAAGGGGTAAAGGTCCCTAACGCTTCCTTTTTAATTCTCATTTCTTCCAATTCCTTTAAAAATACTTTAAAAATCACCATTTCCAATTCAATATCTTCATGGAATTTATCTAATGCTGGAAATCTCTCTACATTCGCACGTAAAAAACCCGCTAGTTCAACTGCTTTTAAATAGAAATCTTCCCAGTCTTTCATAAATTGCTGTCCTTTGTCTTTCAGTTTTTTTTCTACTCTGTCTAAATCTGCATCAATAGCACCCGCATGGCCCGCCGCATCTAGCAGCCAAAGCAAATCATGATGTAAAGGGTGTATTACTGGAACTTCTTGCCCTTGCTCTAAGTAGGTAAACACTCGGATAGCCTCTTCCACTTCGTTCACCATATGACTGATAAAGGATGGTGGTAAGGATATTTTAATATCTCCAATTAAATGATCTTTTATAAGATACAATTTAAACACACGAATTTCTTCACTTGCTATTTTTGCCCGCTGGACTAGCAAGATAAGTTCATCTGTATTTAATGGCTGTTTTGAAGTCATTAATAATTGATCAAAAAGATTAGTAAAAGAACTTGCAGCTTCAATCTTTTCCGTTTCACTAGGAGCTAATGAATCATGAATAAATCTTCCGTGATCTCCTAACACTTGTAACCAAAAATGAAGTTCATACAATGCGGATTCCTGAAATGTTTTTTCCAGTAAAACCCCTCCTTTTCTCTCACTAAAATATATATGCATCCACCTTTAAATTTGTGAAATGGAATAGGCGATTGTATTATACATTTGAATTGTATTGGGCTTTATTTATCAGCTAACATTTTTTTATTTCAATTTATATTATTCCAGTCTGTCCACTTGGTCTCATTTGTGCCCATCCTTCATAGGATAGTCTGAAGGAGTGATTTCAATTGGATCCATCATTGTATCGAGGAAGTTATAAACCTTTTGTATCACCATTGGACCCTTGCCCACCTATTCTAGTGAAGCCTTTTGTTTTACCACCTCAACTCTTTACAAATTTTCAAGCTCCAGGCCTACCGCAAAATTCTCCTGAAGAAGCACTATGGCAAGGTTCTCTTTGGCCACAATTTGTGGATGGATTTTTCCGAGAGGAAGGAATTTCATGAATGCATATGAAGAAAGATTAGACTTGTTAAAAAAAGTACAACAAATGGACTTTGTAGTAGTTGAGTTAACTTTATACACAGATACTCACCAAGATGATTTAGATGCTTTGGAACAATGGAGAGAAGCAATAAAAGAGGCTGCAAGGGTACGAAAACATTATGAAAGCAAATTTGGACCTTTATCATTAATGTCTGCCCCCTCCAAACAAGCAATAGATGTAGGCTGGCGCTGGAATCAATCGCCATGGCCATGGCAACTATGAGAAAGGAGAAATGCAATGTGGGTTTATGAAAAAAAACTGCTCTATCCGGTAGAAGTAACCACTTGTAATCCGATGCTCGCGAGATACATTATGGAACAATACGGTGGTGCGGACGGAGAACTAGCTGCTGCCCTACGATATATGAATCAACGCTACACTGTTCCTGATAAAGTAATTGGCCTTCTTACAGACATATCGACAGAAGAATTCTCTCATCTAGAAATGCTCGCTACAATGATTTATAAGTTAACAAAAGATGCTACACCAGAACAATTACAAAAAGCAGGTTTAGGAGCCCATTTTGTCAACCATGGTCATTCCCTCTTCTATGAAAATGCTAGTGGTGTTCCTTTTACCACCACATATATTCAGTCAAAAGGAGATCCGATCGCCGATCTTTACGAGGATATAGCAGCTGAAGAAAAAGCACGTGCAACCTATCAATGGTTAATAGACATCTCAGATGACCCTGGTATAAACGATGCATTAAGATTTTTAAGAGAAAGAGAAAATATTCACTCCCTCCGATTCCGCGAAGCAGTCGAGCTACTAAAAGACGAAAGGGACCGCAAAAAAATCTTCTAAACGAACCCCAAAAAATAATCCATAAAAAAATCGCATAAACATTACAATAGTGTTACTGGTGCCTGGCACCAGTAACACTATTGTAATAAAAAACGCTTGGTAAGGTGATTATTCCCTATACCGAGCGTTCTTTATTTTTTGGTACATAATTACTCCATTTAAAACTATAAGTACGATACGAGCTTAAAATAATTTTATCCTTAAAAAAACTTTTTTAAAAATAGTATTTGTATATTTTATTGCTCATCAGTGAACAATAACTTCTAAGTTAAAAAGTAAAAAAAAGCCTTCCGCCAAAATAGTAAGGCCAGGGGGAATCAGTCATTCATGAAGTCTTTAAGTATAAAAATTGGAGTATTTCTTATCATATTTTTTTGTATAGCCTACGCTTCTTCTGCAATGGATAGAGGGAGACCTTATTACGAAAAGAAGGGATATGTTCTTTGGGGTATTAAAACGGAGGAAAAAGTCATTGCTCTTACATTCGATGATGGGCCACATTCCGTCTACACTAGGCAAATACTGGATTTACTTGAAGAATACGAGGCAAAAGCTACGTTCTTTGTCATCGGTGAGAGAGCATTAACCTATCCAGACCTCATTCTTCAAATAGGCCATGGCGGCCACGAATTAGCTAACCACACTTATACCCACCCTTATAAAATTACACCTGAAGAGCTCAAAGAGGAATTAAAAAAGACTAATGAAATAATCCACGATATTACCGGTACTTATCCGTTATATTACCGCCCTGTAGGGGGAACATATAATGATCGCATTATTAATACTGCAGTACAAAATGGATACAAAGTAATAATGTGGTCGTGGCATCAAGATACAGAAGATTGGAAAACACCAGGAGTTAAAAAAATCGTATCAAAAGTATTATCTGGGGCTAAACCAGGTGATATCGTATTATTTCATGATGCAGGCGGCGATCGTTCACAAACAGTTAAAGCACTAGAAGAGATTCTTCCAGAACTTAAAAAGCAAGGATACAAATTTGTAACAGTATCCGAACTTTTAGAAATAAATAATATGAACATAAAAAATAGTAGAATAAACCATTAGCTGGTCTAAACTACTATTTTTTAACGCTAACTATATAAAAAGATGGATACCTATTTAAAACGATGAATTAATTCACTTAAGGAGTGTGCTACTTTTTGAAGGTCGCCACTCATTTCTTCCAATGAACCCATTGCAATTGTTTGATCTTCTGTTGAGCTTGCTACTTCCATTGTTTGATTAGTAGCATCACTCGCAAACCCTTTAATATTTTCAAATGCCGCAAGAATTTCCTCAGAACCCGCTGACATTTCTTCCGTAATAGCAGAGGTATCTTGAATCTCTAAATTTATTTGACTAATTGTACTTACAACATGCTCAAGCATTTCTCCAATTTTTTGGACTGCTTCTGTTCCTTCTGTAACTTTGGTAGATGTTGCAATCATCACATGACTAACATCATTAGTAATCTGTTCAAAGTTATCAATAAGTGTTCTAATTTCTTCTGCTGAATTCCTGGATTGTTCAGCTAATTTCTTTACTTCATCTGCTACTACTGCAAACCCTTTTCCTGACTCACCTGCACGCGCTGCTTCAATTGCAGCATTTAGTGCAAGTAAATTGGTTTGTTCAGCTATGCCCGTCATAACATTTGTTATTTCCTGAATTTGTTTGGATTGGCTACCTAGCTCCTCCACTTTTCCTCCAGTTTGATGGACCATTTTTTGAACATCTTTGATTTGCTCCACGACTTTCTTCGATTCTTCATGACCATCTCTAATAAAGATGGTTACGTCATTGGATGTATTAGACATTTCATTTCCAGAGTCAGCAATTTTTTGAATTCCTATGGACATCTGTTCTAGTGCAGTAACGGATTCTTCACTATGATGTAATGACTTTGCACTTCCTGCCGCCAATTCTGCCATACTTTTATTAATTATACGATTAGTATCCATTGTTTTTTCAATGGTCTCAAAGAGTTGAGTTGATGATAATAAAACTTGTGAAGAATGAGTATTCATCACATTCATGACCGAGCTCAATTGCTCATGAGAAGCAATAAACGATTTTGCCAATGCAGATATTTCATTTTCTGAGCGAAACTTAATTCCACTAACTTTTTTGGCAGCTAAACTCCATTTCCCTTCTGCAAAGTCTCCCAAAGCATCACTCACAACAGTCAGAGGAGCCAATGTTCGTTTTGTATATATATAAAATATGGTTGTAAGAACAAGAATAATGACAAGAAATATTACCGCAACAAGCGGGATAGTAGTTTTAAGAAGATTGCTCTGAATTCCTGCGACGTTTTCAGCGTCGATATCAACCGCCAAAATTCCTACAATATCTCCTTTACTATCTCTAATTGGAGAAAACGCAGATAAGTATCTCCCAAACTCAGGATCATTAATAACTTTTGTACTAACCGAATTACCTTTTAAAACGGAACTCACATCTTCAAATGTTGTTCCTGTCGTTTTTTGTCCAATAGTTGCTGCACCTTCTGCTCCTTTTGGATAACCATCGATCATTATTTCAACCGAATTTGCATCTGCTTTTAACGTATATAGATAAAGTACACCTGTGCTATCCAATGCATTAACAAACTGATTTCTTAACTCCCAATATGTATCACTTTCCACTGGTTCATCCATAAACCTCTTATAATTATCTCCATCTACTTTGCTAGCCAAATAATCTGCAGTTGTTACCGCTTGACTTCTAATTGAGTCTTCAACCGTTCTAAGTGTGCTAAAAGTAAACAATGCGGAAACTGCTACAAACAAACATAACATGACAATAATAAGTATTAATGACATCTTTGTACTTAATGATTTTCTCCTCATCATACTAACCCTTCTCTCTAAAAATTCCCCACAATAACTCATCAAATAAATATCTACAGTTTATTATCGGCATATATTATATATTTTTTGAGTTATCAAAATAAAATATTTTTTTAACTTTAACTAGTTACACATAAGAATAGCGCAAGCGTCCTTTAAGTGTTTCTTGTCTTCTCTAATTCCAGAGTACTTTGGACGTAACATTGGCTACACTATTACCGGTGGATTTTGAGGATTTGGAAGTAACTACGTCCCATCCAAATCTCATTTTCAGTCATCTTTTGGCGAATGTTTGTCCGTCGCTCTCTTGGAATTTGTGAGGACATGGTGCGTTCGGTATAGATAATGAAAGATAATATCCTGTCCTACTCTTTTAAATGCGAACGAAGATACAATTTCGTTCGCGACTCGCTACTTTATTGGTATATACTACCTATTTTTTCTCTGGTTCCGCTTGTCCTATAGATAAGCTTGCCCCACTTGCAAGCGTCCGCCTGCAGCAGAAATTACCCTGGTCATCGCATTCCAATTCATATATATTCTCTTAAAATAAGTTACGGGTGCCAGGCACCCGTAACACTTCTGTAACAAAATAGCATGGTACTGGGTTTTTACCCTGGTACCATGCTATTTCTTACTTTTTATCTTTTTCAAATAGGACGATTAAGGAAGGTAGTAGTATCCCTCGAATTAAGAATGTATCTAGGATAATCCCTACCGCTACGATGAATCCAAACACAAACAGTAATTGGATTGGTTGTGTCATAAGTACTGCAAAGGTTGCTGCAAGTAAAATACCTGCTGACGAAATAACCCCACCCGTATTAGCAACCGCAATTTGAACCGCTTCTTTTACAGTGTGCTTTTTACGCTCCTCCAAAAATCTAGAGATTAATATAATATTATAATCAATTCCAAGTGCTACTAAGAAAACAAATGAATACAGTGGTACTCGATTACTTATCGTATCGATGTCAAATAATAAATTAGTTAAGAACATGCCAAGTCCAACTGCTGCTAAGAAAGATAGTAAAATCGTTCCCATCATGTATATTGGCATTTTAAGAGACTTCGTTAAAAAAATTAGCATAATAAAAATTAATATTGTTTCCAACAAAACTATCACGATTAAATCACGATCATTTACCGATCGATCATCCACTTTCGTCGCTGTTTCACCTGCAAAGTAAAGTTTTCCTTTTATATTACTTTCTTGCATAATGTTTTCCGCGTTCTCAACTATATTCTCTAATGCATTCATGGATTCAACCGAATAAGGATTTTCTTCAAAAGTTAATTGATATTGAATAGCATGAACGTCTTCTGAAATTCCTGCTACACGAACTCTATTTACTAAAGCTTGTTTAGAAAGCTTTTCCATTAAATTCTCTTGTTCCTCAGGTGTTATTTCATTCGTTGATTCAAATAGAATCGTCGTTGGAGCTAAATCCCCTTTTTCAAACTTCGCTTCAATGACTTCATATCCTACTCGAGAAGGCATGTCGCTTGGGAAAGATTTGATTGTATCAAATTCATATTTCATATTGAACATATTGAAAGCAGATAGTACTAGAATGACTAATATTGATAGTGCTGCAACAATAGGTTTATTAACAACAAATGTACCAATTTTACTCCACAGCGTATTTGTTTTTATTTCTATATCTCCAAATTTCGGAACTTTTGGCCAAAATGATTTTCTGCCGAAAAGTGTAAACAATGCAGGTACTAACGTAATCGATGCAATCATAACAACAAACATGGTCGTGCCGAATATTGGAGCAAAGTTTCGATAATCACCAAACTTTGAAAAAAACAGGACGAGCATCGCTGCAAGTACGGTTCCGCCTGCATAAAATACAGGTATTCCTGTTTCACGCATCGCCCACTTCATTGCATCATATTTACTTTCATAGTTCTTCAGTTCTTCCCGATATCGAGAAAAAACAAATAACGAATAATCAATAGTTGCAGCAAATAATAAAATAGACATGATGGATGTAGACTGAGTCGCTAATTCTAATCCACCTTTTCCAAACAGACCAAGAATTTGGTTGACTACTTCATATACAAATGCCGTTGCTAACAACGGAATTAATGCTAATAGCGGAGAACGATAAATTACGATTAATAAAATCAACACAATTCCAACTGTAGATAACAGCAATACAATATCTGCTCTTGAAAATAAATTTAATGTATCTACAGCAATTCCCGCTGGACCCGTCATATAAATAGTCATTTTTGTTTGATCTTGGACAATTGTTTTTACCTTCTCTATACCTGCTTCTAGATCTTTTGTATCTAAGGAAGGATCAAAACTTAGCGGAATCACGGCTGTCTTTTTATCTTCTGAGAAAAAGCCAGCAAGAGCTTGCGGTGGAAGACTACTAAAAGGTATCATCTCTTTTAATCCCTGAATATTAGCATCTCTCACTTTATCTAAAGCCTCACCAAGGAGTTCTGTATTTATTTCTCTGTTGTCCGATTGAAGAACGAGAATACCTGGAATATTTTCTGCATCTTTAAAGTGTTCATCTATCTTCTGTTGAGCAATGACAGATTGGGCATCTGCTGGTAAGGAAGCAACACCTGATACTTTGTATTCACTTGCGCTAGGTGCAAACAGCGCTAACAATATAGTAATGGCTACCCATACCCCTAGTGTAATCCACATTCCTTTTTTGGAAGTTACAAAATCTGTTACAAGGCGAATAATCTTCTGCATAATTCACTCTCCTTATTTTTTAAGTGACACTATTGTCACTTTGAACAAAAAAACATAACTGTCTCTTATATTATGTTCAAAAGTGACAGTTATGTCAATTACTCAATCTGGAACATTCCATGACATAATATTTCTTTTATAGAAGCAATCCATTCCTCCTTTGGAATACCGAAATGGTTGGGTATAGCAATTGTTTGAAATATCATTCCTAATATAATTGCTGTAGGTAAATGACTTTTAATCTTTTTTTCTTCTCTACCCAAATCGATTAAACCTTGGAATTGCTTATACATATCCACATGGTATTCGCCTAATTTCAATTTGTTTCCTTCTACTCTTTTTGTCGTGTTGGATGGAATTTGATTTATTATCTCCATTACTTGATGAATATTATTATGTTGGAAAATGAAATCAATCAATAAATCAAATTGAGTTTGAAAATCACCTTCTTTATTGAGTGCATTAATTTCAGTTAGGAAACGATTCATCTCGTACATTAAAAACTCAGAAATTAATTCATCTTTATTTTCGTAATATTTATATATGCTACCTCTCGATACATTTAGAATGGCAGCCAAACGACTGAAGGTAAAAGATTCATACCCTTCATTAACAATCATTGCTTTGGTTGCATTGAATAATTCCTCGTCTGTAAACTTTCTTTCCCTTCCCACTGCGCTCACCTCACTAATTACTTAAGTATAGTACATGCAAACAAATACTTAAACTATCCTTAACAAGCTAAAAATTACAAAAGTGTTACGGGTGCCTGGCACCCGAAACACTCCTGTAATATTACTTGAAATTTGTGATGGCTGTTGCGATTTGGTCGATGACTGGAATAGTGCTCGTTTTTGCATTTTCCGTTAATATCGTAAAAATAAGCGTTTCTCCATCTTTTGTTTTTGCATAACCGGCAAGTGATTTTATATTTTCTAAACTACCTGTTTTAGCTATAATATTCCCTTTTGCTGGAGCCATTTTCAATCTATTTCTTAGTGTTCCTCCTATAAATCGATCAGATTCACCAGCTATTGGAAGGCTTTTCATATACGTGTTATACCAAGGTTCAAAACGGACAACATATAGTAGTTGAGATAATTGATTTGAAGTAGTTTTGTTGGAATAGGACATTCCTGATGCATCTTCAAAATTCCAATAATCGCTATCTAGCCCTATAGCATCTGCATAATCCCGCATCACTTTAAGGCCTGCATCCCAACTCCCTTCTCCGTATTTAACTTTACCCATCTCTTTTGCTAACATTTCCGCATGAGTATTGTTACTTAACTTCATAAAAGGAATAATTAATTCTTTTAGCGGCATAGATTTTCTAGACAATAGTACATGCGCCTTTTCTGGAGTTTTACCTTGAACAACTTTCGAGGAAGTGGCAAACGTAATTCCTTTTTCCGTTAATGATTTTTTAAAAACATCGAGTGCATAGAGAGTTGGATTAGTTACAGAAATCCATTCTTTTGTGCCCAAAGTTCCTATCGGTGAATTCCCTGATACAACAACCTTATTCGTTCCAACTTGCCGAGTTATTTTCAACGTGTTTTTGTTGCCTTTGGGAACTGTTTTAGAATTATTGACTACTTGTAATACACTGGTTATAGGAGTTAACGTTACCTTCGTAGCTTTTCCATTTACTGAAGGTATCGCTTCAACGATAACAGAGCCAGCATCAAAATCATCATTTGGTGAAAGTGTCAATGCAGATATCGGTGCAGCGTAATAGTAAGGCTCATCCTCTGCTAAAATACCAGCAGACAAACGAACCGAGTCAAACCATGTATCATCCCCGACTAAATTTCCTGATACACGTTTTACTCCTTGCTTCACTAATCCTTCTGCAAAATTATCGAACTGTGATTTCAAAAGAGTTGGGTCCCCTTGACCTCTTAGATACAAATTACCATTTAATGTTCCATTTTTCACTTTCCCATTTGTTAAAACAGATGTAGAAAAACGATAATTTTCACCTAGCGTATCTAAGGCAGCTGCTCCAGTTAATAATTTTAGTGAGGATGCTGGAGTAATCTCTTTATCTGCATAATGCTGATACACTACTTCCCCAGTAGAGGCTTTTCGAATAGTCACACTGGTAGAGGCATTCCTCATTCTACTATCCATCATAATATTATTTATCGTATTTTTTAAGTTCGAATAGGAAGCAGCAGCTTCAACGCTAGAATCAACTGTTACAGGTATAAACAGTGCTCCACTTACCATAAAAATAGTAACTATAATTACTAAAAATTTGCGCCAAAATTTCACTTTATACCTCCCATATTACAAAATTAATTAATACTAGTTTAACACGAAATTATTAGATAATACTGTCACTTTAGACAAATTTACAATTTATAACCCAAATTTTAGTTGACCTTTCTTAATTTTTCTTTCATCATTAATACCAATAAATTCATTTTAAGGGAGAAAAATATGTCCAATTTCAAAGACATTCTACAAAGCATTATTTCAGGAGACTTGAAAATTGTTTCATCGGAAGTTTTGAATGAAATGATGATAAATATCGGTTCTACAGACCCAATATTGAGGGATAAACTTATTTACAGCGCTTTTTGGACATTAGTAACAGGAGATCATCTCAGTGAAGAGCAATTGGAATACATAATAAACACACTACTAGAGAACAACTTATTAAAATTAGATTTAAATACTTCCATGAGTGATTCTGTATTCACTCGGTCGTTTACTACACTTTTTTATGCCGCAATATTAGAATACGATTCTACTAAACAAATAATTAGTAAAGATTTAGTACGAAAAGTTATTGATGCAACTCATGAATATATGGGAAAAGAATCAGACTTACGGGGATATGTAGAGAAAAAGGGATGGGCTCATGCTGTTGCACATGGCGCTGACTTATTAGATTCCATTATTAAACATCCAAATGCAACCGAAGATGATGCCGTAAAGATTTTGCACCATATCGAACGTTTTCTTACCATTGCTCATGGCTATCAAGATGATGAAGAAGAACGGTTGGCTCGTGCATTTGTAACACTAACTAAATATCACCTCAGTGAAGATTTCATAGTATCTTGGCTAAAACAATTAGAACAGTTACTTGCAGATAATCGTGCTGCTTCAAATGGTGATTTACAACCGTATTATGCTCAACTAGCATTTAAGAATTTCTTGAAATCCTCTTACTTTTTACTAGAAAAAGAAGCCATTCAGAATAGGATGAAGGAAACAATAAAACGTTTAGTTGTTCAAATGATTTATTAACAATTAAGGCTGCTCCAACATAATTTGAGCAGCCTTTACATTTTTATTCGTCTGTTCCTAAAGGTGAAAGCGCTTTTGTTTGATCGATATAAATAAAAGCATCGTATCGCGACGCTATTTTAGAGGGTACATAATTGCCATATGCTTCATAATCAGGATGATATACGACCCCAATTGCGCGATGACCAATCAACTCATTAAACATTGAACGATTTTTTTCATTAAAAATCAATAGCTTATCAAATGCCCCAGCAGCATATAATGCATCTTCCCAAGAGTCTTTTTTCGCAGGGGGTACATCCATCTGTTTATATGGAGCATCCCATTCATTCGCCGCGATAACAGTACCTCTATGCGTTCCAAATCCAACAGCAAAAACATCTTCAATTTTATTTTGCGATCGAAGAATTTGCCCGACATTCACCATACCTGAAGCAGCCATATCGGTTGCTGAAGCATCTCCTATATGCGTATTATGTTCCCAAATGATTATTTTCGTTTTTTTCCCATGGTAGTCCATTATTTCATTAATCGCCTCTACCATATGCTCATCTCGAATATTCCAGGACAACTCATCACTTCGAACCATTGCGCGATAATATTCTTCCGCATTCCTAGCAACCAGAGCATTTATTTTTAAATTTAAGTCTGCCTCTTTTATGTCACTATAATTTTCCTCTTTAGTACGAATGGTAGTCAGTAGTTTTGACACCTCATCTACACATGCTTCAGAAATGTTAATTGAAGAAATGGCATAAGTTTCGGGATGACGGTTATATGGTTCAAAACAAGAGAATGCTTTTTTAGCATACTCCAATTCAATTCCTTTTGGATTTGTATTACTTAAATATGTAATCACTTCATCTAAGGATTCCCACAAACTATATACATCGATTCCATAGAATCCAACTTTCTCTTTCGTCTCATTTTGTCCATTATGCATCTTTAACCATGTAATAAATTCTGCTATTTCTTCATTTGCCCACATCCAAGTCGGCCACCGCTTAAATGCTTTTAGCACTTCTTCCGCGTTGGTTTGTTCATCCGTGTAGCCTTTAATATATCTATTTATATGCTGCGTCGAAGGCCAATCTCCCTCCACACCAATAAGCGTAAATTCCTTTTCTTCTATTAAACGTTTTGATAATTCTGCACGAACTTTGTAAAACTCAGATGTGCCGTGACTCGCTTCCCCCAAAAGGACAATTTTAGCATCACCAATAGCTTCTATTAAGGTTGTTAAATCTTGTTTTGTTTTGAAAGGTTGAGCATACTTTTTTATAGATTCTTCCATTAAACTCAATGAAAACACTCCTTTTCAATACAGTTTGAGTATTTTTATCCTCATTCATTCAACAATCTCAAATAGATGTAAAAAAGTGATGTCCTGTTTTAAAAAGACTGTAGACAACTCATTTTATAGAGTTTGCCTACAGTCTGATGAAATGATTGTTAAAATCATAGCAATTTCTCTATTTCACACAAGAAAAAGCCAGGACAACGGGAATTCTTTGTCTTCTTTTGAATTCCTCTTCACTGCTAAAATGTTCACGTTTTGGGGTACCTTCCCGTAATTCTACTACTTGGAATCCCACCATTTTTAGAGCACTAAAATAGTGTTCTATTGTACGATGGTGCTTGACAACCACTTCATCTATCCATGGTTCGTTTCGTTCTCCTTCGATAAAATAATCATCCACTACCCAGTTTTCACGTCTTTCCCCTGATTGTTTACTAACAAAACTAGAAGTTGTAAGCGGGTGTTGAACACTAAAAACGAACTTACCATTTTCTTTTAATGCATTATACACATTCGTAAATAATTTTTGGACATCCTCTACGTAATGGATTGCAAAACGTGAGGTTACAATATCAAATTTATTTTTTGGAAAATGAAAAGTCTCCATTGTGTTTAAATGTATTGTTCCATTCATACCCGAGAGATGCTTTTTTGCTGCATCCACCATTTGTTTCGAACCTTCTACACCGTGGTAATACTTTGCACCTTTCACCAATAATTCCTTCCCAAAAGTGGCATCACCACAACCTAAATCTAGAACGTACTGTTCTTGAAAGTTTCCAATAAGTTCATACATAATTGGTCCTTCAATAGCGTTATTAGGACTGTCTTCCCTGCTCCTTCTTTTCATATAATTTGCAAAGAACTCCGATTGGTCATAAACACTTGATCCTCTATATTCCATTATTTTCCCTCTTTTCTTCTATACAAGTCCTTGCTCTATCCAAGAATTAATGCACCTCAAGTAGTCTTCATTCTTGTGTGTATCTTCGTCTTACACATCGTGTACCTGGAGTTAGGAAAAGTAATTTCTCATTCTGTTCCAAATACTTTATAATATCTTCAACAATATTTATGCAATCATCTACACATTGACTTCTCGGAGTACCTACTTTAATTTTCCCAAGCCGATCATATCTTCTCGCTCAATATACTTTTGGATAAGCAATGTAGATAACCATTTTTCACAGTTAATTTTATATTTGAATAAATTTCATAAATAGCATTTAATATTAAATAATTCCTAATTGATTGATTTATTGTTTGGAGCGACAGGCGGCGACTCAAGCGGGATGAGTGATACAGATGAGACTTATACGACGGTGATGGCTCATCGCTCCACCCGTAGCGTACGCCTATAGCGGAAATCATGTTAATTTGTGAAGAACGTTTCATGCTCTAAATTTGAATTTTAAAATAATCCTCTAGATTAAATACAAATATAATGACAAGATCAGATTTATTCTCTTGGAATTATCTAATATTAATTCGTCAAATCACTTTCCAAAATTTTATCAAGTTTAATTTTTCAATAATTGTTCTTTTCAATTTCATTTCGTTTTTTCCTTTCATATGCAATTTTATAGGATTGAATAAACAGCCTTGATATATAATAGTATAAATGGAAAGTACAGGTGACGCATGAAAAAAATTATAAACAATCTCACAAAGAAGCAATGGTTAATATGGGTTGGATTATTACTTTTCGTTCTGTTTATCTTATTAAATAAAGACCTAATTAAATTACTTTTCAACGGAGATTTAGATGCAGTTCAAATTTTTTTAAAGAAAAACATGGGGTATGCACTATTCTTTTTATTTTTAGTTATGTTAATTCAAAATTCTATTACCATATTTCCGTTAATACTTGTTATTACACTTAATATATCGTTGTTTGGTTTTATCAATGGGTTTTTATGGAGCTGGCTTACAAGCATTCTTGCCTCTATCATTGTCTATTGTTGTGTACGCTATATTTTTCAAGAAACAATTAAAGAAAAGTTTCATCCTAAGTTACTCGAAAAATTAGATGCTAATGGTTTTGCTTATGTATTCCAAGCGAGGATCTTCCCCTTTGTCCCAACAAGTTTGGTCAACATTTTAGCTGGGCTAAGTACCATCCGAATTCTTCCCTATTTGCTTGCAACTACAATTGGAAACTTTCTTTATTTTTTTGTGTTGTCTTTAATTCCCGCTGGTATATTTTTTGCCGACTGGAATGAATACGTTATTTGGATAATTATAGTGGTCGCGATCGTACTATATTATTTACTTAAAAAGAAAAAGAAATCTATTAAAAACATGGATACCGCAGATTAGCTGCAACTTTTAGGAGTGGAAACATATGAAACTTGCTATCATCACAGACGTTCACGGCAACGAAATAGCATTAAAAGCAGTTCTTCATGAAATTGATAAGCTTCATGATATTGAAGAGGTGTGGTGTCTTGGGGACATGATTGCGATGGGTCCAGATACAAACGAAGTGCTCAATTTACTGTTTGCACGTCCAGATATTCGTATGATTACGGGCAATCATGATGAAGCTATTTTATCGCTCATTACAGGAGAAGGTCATCCTGATAGTTATAAACATACTCGTGAACATCACAAATGGATTGCTGAACGATTATCCACAGACAATTTTAAGAATCTAAAACAACTACCACGAATGGTAGAAAAACAAATAAATGGTACTCGTATTATGGGAATTCATTATCATATAGAATTAGCTAAGCGCGATGCCCATATAAAGGATGAACCTTTTTACAGTATAATGGAACCATCCTTAGAGAATATGGAGAAAATGTACGCTAATTATCCAGCTGATATTATTTGTTTTGGGCATCATCATCCAGAGCATTTATTTTCCAACGAACACCAAACTTACTTAAATCCTGGTGCACTAGGAGTGTCTAAAGAAAATACTGCTCCTTATGCAATTATTGACTTCTCGCAAATAAAACCAAAAATTAATATTTATCATGCTTCCTACGACAAAAATGCTTTCCTTAAAAAGTTTGATACTTTAAAGGTTCCACAAAGAGAAATCTTGTTTAAGCTTTTTTATGTTGGCGAATAAAATAAAACGAACTACTAAAAGTTTAATCTTCTAGTAGTTCGTTTTTTGATGTAGTTTTGGAAATGTAAGGGTAACAGAGGTACCTTGACCTAACTGACTTTCAATCACTAAACTACCTTTATAAGAATCCATTAACTTTTGAGCAATAGAGAGCCCAATACCATATCCACCTTTTTTCCGATTGCGCGACTTTTCCACTCGATAAAATCGATCTGTAACTTTGGGAACATTCTCTTCTGAAATTCCGATTCCAAAATCTTGAACACTCAATTTCCGCTGACGATAATTTATGTTCACTCTTTTATCATCCTTTGAATACTTTATCGCGTTATCGATTAATATTGTAAGCAGTTGTTCTAAGTGTCCCTCTTTTATTGCTAGAGGGGTGTCATCATATAATTGAAAAGAAAAACCGAACTCAGAGTGTGTAATTTCAAAGTCATTTACAACTTTTTCAATAACCTTTTTTGGATTAATCAAAGGAATCTCAGTATTTATTGTTTTCTCAGAATCGAGTCTAGATAGCTCTAATAAATCTTTCACCAATTTATCCATGCGATCCACTTCTTTCAAGGAAGACGCTAATGATTTATTTAACACTTCCACCTCTTCTTTTCCCCACCTGTTCAACATCATTAAGTTTCCATTCAATACAGATAAAGGGGTTCTTAATTCATGAGAAGCATCTTCCACAAATTGTTTTTGCTGGTTGAAAGAAGTTTCTAATTGATCCATTAGCTCATTAAAGTGGATCGCTAATTCAGAAATTTCGTCTTGTGTAGGTTGAACCTTTACTCTTTCTTCTAAACCGAATTTTTTAATTCTTGCAAGTGTTTTGGAAATATCCTGAATTGGACTAACTATTTGTTTGGAAAGAAAAAGTGCTCCTATTAAACTTAAGAAAACTGCACCAATCCCTGACAAAAACATTACAAATCCAAATTGACTTAAAAGACCATCGAAAATCTCCATGTTTCGTACAATTTCAATTGTCCCTACGAAACTCGTACCAACTAATGGTTCTCGGTAAATAAGCAGACGGTCATCACCCGATTTGATCAACTCAAACTGTTCATTTTGGACTAAATGTGAAGGTATTTGCAATAATTCTTCTTCACTCACCGCCACAATGCTATTCCCGTCTTTATCCAAAATTCGAATTGTCTCTGACTTCTCATTAATGGATTTAACAAACGTTTCATTTTCCTTAATAAGCTGGATAGATAGTTTCTGATTGGAATAGTAGTTTTGAATAGTAGTCATCTTTTTTTCGATAGATTGCTCTTCATAATGAATCATCCAACTGTTTATAACAAAGTACTGCAATATATTATAAGAAACAAACAAACCAATCATAAGCGCAGTTGCCCATAAAACAATCTTCCACTTTAGCTTTAACTTTTTCATCATTTCATCACATAACCTACTCCACGGATAGAGTGGATATAGTTGTTATCATCTATATTAATTTTGTTTCGCAAATATCTTACATACACATCTACCACATTCGTTTCTACCTCTGTTTCATATCCCCATATTTTCTCGAGAATTAGTTCACGCGGAAGGACACGATTTACATTTTTTAAAAATATTAAAAGAAGTTCATATTCTCTCTTTGTCAATGGAATCTCTTCATTACCTTTCATAACTGTTCGTGAAATAGTATCGACTTCAATTTCCTTGAATTTCAAATATTTCACTACATCTTCTTCATGCCGTTCATTTCGGCGAAAAATTACTCGCATCCTTGCTAATAGTTCTTCAATGGAAAAAGGCTTTGACATATAATCGTCTGCTCCAACATCTAAACCCATGACACGGTCCATTACGCTATCTCTTGCAGTAAGCATGATAATCGGTGTTTCTTTCGCCACTCGAATTCTTCTACAAACTTCTATTCCATTTAAGTGAGGAAGCATTAAATCTAAAAGAATAAGATCAAAATGTTGAATTAATGCAGCTTCTAATCCATCTCTACCATCATGTATAACCGTTACATCAAAGCCTTCGTGTTTAAGTTCGAGCTCTAGAAACTCTGTAATACTTTCCTCATCTTCAATAATTAATACTTTTTTCAATGTGAACCCTCCCACGAATTAGGTTATCTACATGTTATCGAACAATGGTAGAACAGACAAATTTCTTTATTTTTTTTTTCTTGTTCTTGCGAAAAATAATAAGAGGAGCAATATTGCTGGCATCGCGATCGATACAATTTGCACAATAAGTGGATCAATTTTCGTATTTCCTAAAATATGCACGGGTATTGACTTACTAGAATGTATTTGTTGATCATCGTCACTACTTACCGTTACATACAACTTATATTTACTTGTATACACAAAACGAATTGGTAATTCAGCTTTTACAGATTGCTGTGGCTTTAAAGTATCCAGTAAAACGGGTACATCTGCACCGTAGTCCTCTAAATTTACTGTCATATGTTTCCCAATATCTGCCATTGTAATGTAAGCCATCGCATTCTTCAGTTCTTTGTTCGACAGATTGGTAATTTCGACTTGCACTGTCGTTTCAAGACCTGGATAATTTTCCACTGCATCGGGTGAAAGGATTTTAATATCAACTGTATCTGATGCAGATACGACTCCACTTGTTTGCATTACTAAAAAAGAGAAGAGGAATGCCAAAGAAATGCATATTTTTTTCATTCTATTCTCCTCCTTTGAGCGTGATTTTATTGTTTGCAAACAACAATATCGCAATACTTATTACTAAGAAGATGATTACCGGTAGTAGATCTACCATCAATACCATGAAGCCGAGGCGATTTACAAAGTAATCCTTTAACGTAAGCATGGATCGTGATAATGGACTAATTGTGTCAACGATATGCGCAAATCCACTTTTTTTCATCGTTGTTGATAAGAACATTGGAATTGCCGTAACTAAAAATAAGACAAACGCTAAAAGTGTAGAACTCTTAGTAGATGAGAGAATTGCAGAAAAGCCTAGAGATAATGCTGAAAATCCAATGACTAATGGAAAACAAATGAAATAGAGAAAGATAATTGCTTTCAAAAATATATCTGTACCCATAGCTAGTGCATAAAAGTATGGAAGAGATAGTAAAGAAATAATGAACCAAAATAAGAGCAAACCGACTAATTTTCCAAAAGTAATTTGCGCTTTAGACAATGGGGATAATAAGAGACTTTCAAGCGTCTCTCTTTCTCTTTCACCTGCATACATATTCGATCCAATAATGATTGTTACTAAAATACTAATACCTAAAACTACTTTCATGAAAGTCATATTTACTTCTACTTGAGCAAGTAAACTTAGTTCTTTCACAGAGACAAAACTTAATGCAAGACCACTAAACAAAATAGTCACAGCAAAATATATCCATAAGCTTTTTTTAGAAAAGACATTTTCTTTTATTTCTTTCCGGATAAGCGCCGTTATCATAGATGCATCTCCTTATCTTCCTGTTCTGTAAGGTAAAAGAATACCTCTTCCAAAGTAATTGGTTCCGTAGTGTCTGCTTTCAATGGTCCATATTTGTTCAAAAGTGAATCTAAATAATCTTCTTCTATTAGATTCCCTTCTTTTACAATAGCCACACGATTACATATTTCGGAGATTTCTTTGAGTAAATGAGAAGTGATGAATATCGTAACTCCATGTTTTTTGTTTAAATCATGTAAAATCATTTGAATATCTTTTTGTCCTTGAGGATCTAAACCAAGTGTAGGTTCGTCTAAAAAAATAAGAACGGGCTCATGAATAATGGTCTTTGCAATACCAATTCGTTGTCGCATCCCTCGAGAATATTGTCCAATAGGAATATTTGCTTTACTTGTCATACCAACTTGATGAAGTACTGTTTCTACTCGCTCTTTTTGTTTACTTTTATCCACTCCATACAGTTGTGCAAAGAATAGTAAATACTCTGCTCCTGTCATCCAGTTATAGTATCCATGTGACTCCGGTAATACACCTATCATTTTTCTAATTTCCCGTTCATTCCGAATAACACTTTTCCCTTGAATTAGAACTTCCCCCGATGTTGGCTTTAATAGACCATCTAGCATACGAATAGTTGTTGTTTTACCAGCACCATTTGGTCCTAAAAAACCATAAATATCTCCTTCTTTTACATGTAAACTTAATCGATTAACCGCGGTGAACCCATTTGGGTATTCCATTGTTAAATCCTTCGTTTGAATCATGTTGTACCTCCTTCTAATTAGTAATTAAAGAAGAAAAGGAAAGGATGGGTCCAACCCACCCTTTCCTAAATAAATAAGATTATTCGTTATCTTCTTGACCTTCGTCTTCATTATCCGCTTCCACTTTTACAATTTTTCCTGAAGCAGCATCCACTTTCACGTCTTTCACATCACCAGAAGCTGTTTTTACTTCAAATCCATAAACTACTACACCATCTTCATCTTCTAGTTCAGATTTATTAACAGTTCCAGGTACTTCTTTTAATGCAATTACTTGTGCCTCATCTGAAGTCAGTTTTGCTTTAGCTTGAAGATCTGCGATATTATCGTCATTTTCTTCACCATCATTTCCTTCTTCAGTACCATTTTCTTCGTCTTTTGCATCATTTTCGACTTTAACAATGTTGCCATTTTCTGCATTAACTTTTACATCATTTACGTCACCAGCGGCTGTTTTAATTTCAAAGCTATAAACTACTACGCCGTCTTCATCTTCTAACTCAGAGTCTTTTACAGTACCTGCCACTTTGTTTAGTGCGATTACTTGTGCCTCATCTAAAGTTAATTTTGCTTTTGCTTGAAGTTCAGTAATATTGTCATCGTCTTTTTGATCTTCCACTTGGTTCGTTACTGGTGCTTTTCCACTCGCAAAAGCAGTAGAAAATAGGCTATTACCTGCAACTGCTCCTCCAATCAGTGTTGCTGCTAAAGCAGGGATAATCATTTTCTTTTTCATCTGTATTCCTCCTAAAAATTATTGTGAAGCTTTCTTACAATCTCTATTTTGACAGGTGCTTATGAAAAGTTACCGAAGCTTTTTTAAGAAATTCATGAAAGTTTAATGAGGAATTTCTCATTTTCTTTTTTTATCCCAGTCCATCTGCCCTCTTTTACATATGCTACTTGGAATGATAAAAAAGGAGTGAAGAAGAATGGTTCAACCATTTCAAGGAGGACAAATGCAACAGGGATATCCTATGCCTTACGGACAACAAGGATATCCGATGTATCAACAACCATACTATCAACAAGGTTATCATGGGTACCCAGTCCAAAATATGACTTATGGTCATTATGGATATCCTGGGCACCATGGTCATCACTGGCAACAAGGCGGCTATCCGGGATATCACGGATATCCTGGGTATCATGGATACCCAATGCCTCGCTAAATCGATTTACAATAATTTAAATGCAAAAAGGATATCTCATGTGGATATCCTTTTTTGATATATTAATTATAAAATTCTTCGGGGATGGCACCAATATTTCTTCTATGATATAACAGAGGATCTTTATCTTCATTTTGAATATCTAGAACTTCACCAATCAAAATTGTATGATCCCCAGCTTCAATTTGTTTAAACACTTTACATTGCAAAGCTGCAAGTGAATTCGTGAGCACAGGCAAATTCAATGACGATTCCTTCCAATCGCATTGACTGAATCGATCCTCTACCTTACTTGAAAATAACGTACATAAATCTCCTTGATCAGCCGACAAAATATTAACGGTGAATTTATCTACTTTTAAAAAATCATTATAAGAATATACTCTTTTGTCAATAGACCATAAGATGAGCAAAGGTTCTAGCGAAACCGATGCGAAGGAATTAACCGTCAATCCCATTGGTTTTCCGTCTTTATTAAAAGCAGTTACAACAGTAACACCTGTGGGATAATTGCCCAGTGCTGCTTTAAATCTTGCTATTTGTTCCATTTTATTTTCCATTTATTCAACTTCCAATCTTTTTTCTTTTAAGCATATCAAAATCATTATATTCTTTCACACTTTTGAATTCTCCTACCATCATTTTGTTTAAATCTTCACAAGGCGGGTAAAGATAGTTAGAACACAAAAAAGAAAAATGGAGGAATTTTAATGACACTCAAATTAACTGTAGAAAATGCCGTACAAGCAAAACAAGAAATAGAGAAACTTGAGACACAGGGATATTCACGAGACAACATTCATATTTTCGCCCATTTCAAAGAAAGATCCGACGATATTAACGACGCTTTAGATACGAAAGACGTTGGTATTAAAGAACAAGGCTTCCTTGATTCCATGAAAAATTTATTTACATCTCGTGGTGATGAACTAAGAAGCAAAATGGAAGCAACTGGTTTATCAAAAGAAGAAGCTGCCGAGGCTGAAAAAGAACTAGATAAGGGCAAATTAGTTATTATTGCTCATAAATGATTTATATTAGATCCCATTCCCAATCTCTAAAGGGAATGGGATTTTTATTTGCGTTTGCTACAATTTTTGCAACAAGCTTAAAAATGCTCTCACATTTATTATTTGATAAATATTAAGAAGTATTGCATGATAATAAGAACGAATGTTTTATTATCACAAAAGAGGTGAAATTTCTTGAAACCAGTAATACTAGCTGAAAAGCCAAGCCAAGCAAAGGCATATGCAGATGCTTTTTCAGTCAAGAAATATGAAGGATACTTGGAAATTAATCCATGTCCAACTTTCCCCGAAGGTGCTTATATAACTTGGGGAATCGGCCATCTTGTTGAGTTAAAAGAACCTAAAGCATACGACCCGAAGTGGGATAAATGGTCCCTTAATAGTTTACCTATTTTGCCAGACCGATATGAATTCCAAGTTACCAAGGGAAAATTCAAACAGTTCACTATTGTGAAAAGGCTAATGAAATCAACTGATACGGTTATAAACGCATGCGACGTGGATCGCGAAGGTTCTAATATTTTCTATAGTATATACAATCAGTCTGGAGCAAGAGGTCAAAAAATTAAACGATTATGGATTAATTCACTTGAAGTAGACGAAGTACGAAAAGGATTTGCTAATTTACAAGATAATCGTAAAGACCTTCTACTATATGAGGAAGCAAAGGCTCGTCAAATAAGTGATTGGTTAGTCGGAATGAATGGTTCTCGCCTTTATTCTCTTTTATTGCAATCACAAGGAATTAAAGATGTTTTTCCGATTGGGCGAGTACAATCACCAACTATTTATTTGATTTATCAACGGCAAATGGAGATTGAGAACTTTGTTTCGGAGCCATTTTATGAAATCGAGGCTACATTTAATGCAGAAAAAGGAACGTATAAGGGGAAAGCAAAGGCAAAGGAACCGAAAAAAGAAATTATTGAAGAACTTCTTTCTAAACATGCTATTCAACCAAATTCGCCAGGAATTATTACTTCCATAGAGAAACAGGATAAGCGCATACCACCACCGCAACTCCATTCCCTATCAACATTGCAAGCAACAGCAAATCGGTTATGGAAAATTAGTCCAGCAAATGTCTTGAAAACAATGCAGGTTCTCTACGAAAAGAAACTTGTTACGTACCCTCGGACGGATTCACGTTACATTACACCTAGTGAGTTCTCTTATCTTGCTGCCAAAGTGACAGACTATCAGCTGCTTATCGGACAGTCGTTTCCTATCAGTTCGCTCACTCCAAAGAAGCGATATGTGGACAGTTCAAAAGTACAAGAGCATTACGCCATCATACCGACGAAAAAGATTCCGTCACAAGCCGTAATTGCTAAATTGTCCAGTATGGAAAGAAACTTATACGAGGAAATCGTCTGCACAACGCTCGCAATGTTTCATAACGACTATTTATATACAGAAACAAAAGTGACTACGGATGTAAATGGATTACCCTTCTTTACAACAGGAAAAACGGAGCGGGATAAAGGTTGGAAAGCATTGTTCGTTCGTTCCTCTAAAGAAAACGAGAAAGAAGAACCAACGTTGCCTTCTTTATGTGAACAGGAAAAGGTAGCGAGTGATATTGCAATAAAAGAAGGTAAGACTATTCCTCCTAAACCTTATACAGAAGGACAACTAATTGCCATGATGAAAACTTGTGGAAAACTTGTGGAGGACAAAGAGGAGACGGAAATTTTAAAAGAAGTAGAAGGTCTTGGAACAGAAGCAACGAGAAGTGGAATTATTGAAACAATTAAACGACATAGCTATATTAATGTAACGAAAAATATTGTATCAATTACTGATAAAGGACGAGTCCTTTGCCAAGCAATTGAAGGGAATCTTCTAGCAAGCCCCTCTATGACAGCAAAATGGGAAACGTATTTGCGAAAGATCGGTAATGGAGAAGGATCACAAGAACGTTTTTTGGGGAGCATTGCTAAATTCATTCATAGCTTATTACAAGAAGTTCCGAATCAATTAAAATTGAAAAATATTGATATAAAACTTATCCCTACTAAAACTTCTAACTCTAAGTATTCCTCATATAAGCAGGAACCAATTGTACCTTGCCCAAAATGTAAGGAGGGTTCAATCGTTGCCCGAAAAGGTTTTTATGGATGCACTAATTATAAAAAAGGTTGTACACAAACCTTTAATGGTTTCTTTTTGAAAAAGAAAATCACTCCTAGTCAGATTAAGCTTCTTTGTACAAAAGGAAAAACAAATGAAATAAAAGGATTCGTTGCAGAAAATGGGCAAACATTTAATGCTAGTCTTTCATTTGTAGAGGGTAAATTAAAGTTAGAGTTTAAAGCATAAGTTTCAATTTACTTTCAAATAAATGGCTAAGAGAGATTAAATATAGTGTAACAGCAACCAAGTAGGTCATGAGAGCAACTAAATAATTTGGAAGAGCAACAGATTTTCCTTTTAAAGCAACCAATGGAAGAACGCAAGAAGAAAATTTCTTCTTGCGTTTTATTCAAGGGATTTATAAGTCAGTTCCGCTTTTTCATTCAAACGGATAAGCATATGCGATATTGCCCATGCGTCCTATAGTTGTTATTGCTTGTGACAAGGAATTTAAAATTGCTTCCTCTGTAGCTTCCACTGCTCCTAGAAAAAGATCATTCATAATCGGATGATCATCCCTTAGTTGCTGCCTTGTTTCAACACTTCCCTCTGAAAAATGCGAAACAAATTGTGCTGTAGAAAAAGCAATGACTATATCTCCGCTGCCATTACTAAAATGACTTCCTGTTCTTCCTAGCCCGATTCCACACCTCTTTGCCAACCGCTTTAACTGTCTACTACTAAGGGGCGCATTCGTCGCGAGAACAATCATAATGGATCCATCTGCTGGCTTTGGAAAAGTTGGGACGTTTGACTTTTCTTTCATTTTATAAAGTGCGGTTAAGAAGTCTTCTTTTCTTCCAAAATTACTTAGAACTAAGCAACCTAATGTATAAGTTACATCCCTATCCTGAACTAGACGCGAAGCGGAACCAATTCCACCTTTGTAACCAAAACAAATCATCCCTTTTCCTGCTCCAACCGCACCTTCTGAGGAGGGATTTGTGGAAGCCTTTTGAATACATTCAATCGCATGCTCAGGTTTAATGACCAGTTTACGAATCGAGTTTAATCTACTGTCATTACATTCTCCTACAACTAAATTGACCGTTCCAGTAGATTCACCAATCTCTACGTTTTGCTCTAACATATACTCCAATGTGCCTTGCGTGACTGCAGGAATTGCAAATGTATTTGTTAGCATAATTGGCGATTCAATTAAACCTAATTCATCCACTTGTACAAGCCCAGTTGTTTTACCAAATCCATTTAATACATAACTTGCACCAACTACTTTTTGCTGAAACAAATTACCGCCATGTGGTAAAATTGCCGTTACACCAGTGCATACATATTCTCCATCTTCTAAAGGATGGTCTAATGTAACATGTCCTACTTTGACACCTTCAACATCGGTAATACAATTCTTTTCTCCAACTGGTAGACGCCCTATTATAATTCCTCTTTGTCTAATTTTTTGCGGTTCATGTTCTTTCATTGAACCACTCCCTCTATAGATGATTCTTTCCATCTATTCACATATGCTTTTTCAAAAAAATCTTTTTTATTAGCATATAGACGAATAACATCTTTTATTTCTTCTGCTAGATATTTTTCATTTCGATTGTTTGCAAGACTTTCATATCCTGAGCCTCTTTGTAAATAATCGGAGCTTGCCACTGTATACCATGTTTCATCTTCTAACAGATTTTCATTCACATAAATTGCTCGTATATGTTTTCCATCATGAACAACTTCTGCTCCTGCTATATGCAATCGACCAACAAATTTCCCTCTGAAGCCCGGTCCTCTTCCATCTGCCAAGCAAATCTGAGAATCTAAGGATTGTTCAATCGCTACCTTTATGTATTTGCCTTTGATTTCAAAAGAAGTAGGATTTAAAGGTGATGGGCATACTTCAATCAATTTTTTCTTAGTCATTTCTTGAAATATTCCTGCATTACAAATTCCACTATTGATAAGTCCTATATCGCAATTCAGCATATCCTTTAAACCATCTGCAATTAAATTAGTTAATGGATTTTCTTCGATAACATCATGCCATAAAGGCTGCTTGAGTGAATAGATTGGTTGGCTAAGTACTTCAATTGCTTTTTCTTTATTTGTTTTTAGTAATTCTAATATGTGCTCGTCTTTTTCCGCATCCTTTGATGAAATTGTTTCTGAATGGAGCAGTTTTACTTCACCTTCTTTAATTTCAAGTTCAAGAATCCCTAAATGTTCCCCGTAATTTCCAGCACTGTTCATGATTATTTTATTAATTACTTTTGCTTCGCTAAAAAGTTTATGATCATGTGCTGAAATAATAATATCAATTTCGGGAATTTCCAATGCGATAGGTTCATCAGCAAATGTTCCAACGTGACTTAAAAGAATACAAATATCATAATTCCCTGCATTTCTTTTTATTTCTTCCACAATGGATTCTTTATAATCCGTCATGTGAATTCCAATACCGTCATTAAACTCACCCATATTAGGAGAAGATCCAGTGATTAATATCCGAAGTCCATTTTTATTCAATATTACGCTTTTGAACACACCATTAATCTGTGTTTTGTCTTTTTTAAATAGATTGTTGCTAATGAAAGGAAAAGAACTATTACTAGCCATATGTTCAAGTGTATCTACCCCATTGAACATTTCATTGTTTCCAATAGTAAGAGCATCATAACCAACAGCTTCTAATAATTCAATTGCAGCAATACCCCGTGTTCCTTGCAACTCAATACTTTTAAAATCAGCAAAATCTCCACCATCTAGTATTAACGTGTGCTCGTCCTTAAATTGCCTAATGAGTGTTGCAACTCTAGAGAAGTTTTCAAAGTTACTATGTACATCGTTCGTATGCAAAATTTTTAGTTTCATCATAATCCTCCAAACATACATTTTTCCATATTATAACACAAACATTACAACCACATTACGGGTGCCAGGCACCCGTAATATGGTTGTAATACGTTGTGATGAAAATTGAGGTTTATGCCATACAAGCCTAAAGAACTATTACATGACCAATTACCTTGTCTTATTTAATTTTTTAAAGATTAATAATTTCATTTGCATTCTTTGTATTCATTCCACTGTAATTATTTTTTCATAGCAGAAAAGTGAAGACCAACTACTTCTTACCTGTTTTTATTTAAATTTTAAAAATTTTACAATTCCTTATTAAAACGGTAATTTTCTTTTGCTATAATCGACAGGCAATATAAAACATAAATCGAGGAGTGTATTAAATGACCAAGAATTGGAAACATGCAATCTGTAAGATAGCTCTATCTTTATTATTAGTAATGTCAGTATTTTTACCTTTTGTTACTGTATCAAATGTACAAGCTGCTGAGCCTATAACGGTTGCCGAGGCAATTGCGAATAATTCTGGTACCTCAACAGTTAAAGGATTCATTGTGGGTACAGCAAGCTCTGGAACTTCCTACGATCAAGAAGCACCTTTTACAGTAAATACAAATATCGGTCTTGCTGATTCTCCTAATGAAACCGATCCGTCAAAAATTTTACCTGTACAATTGCCAACTGGTTCTGTTCGAACAGGTTTAAATTTGGTGGATAATCCTAATTTATTTAAAAGTAAAGTGGCAATCACTGGTGCACTTTCTGCTTATTTCTCGGTGCCAGGCTTAAAAAATGCTAGTGCATTTACAATCATTTCTGAAGGTGAAACACCACCTCCTGCTTCTGAATCTGAAGTAATGGATAATATCGCTGCAGCTCGTGAAGTATCAGATCCAAATAAATTAATAAAAATTAAAGGGACTGTAACAACTGGCACTGGATTCTGGGGAGGGAAAGCATTTTACCTCCAAGACAATACAGCTGGGATTTATGCATTTACATCTAACGCAGATGTAGCTCCTGGAGATATAGTTGAGCTTGAAGGAAAAGTAAGTCCATACGGCGGGGAGCTTCAAATTCAGCCAACTAAAATTACTAAAATTTCTTCAGGAAATGAACTCCCTAAAATACAAGTAATCACGCCTGCAGGAGTAAATGAAGAGACGCAAGGTGAACGAATTCAATTAAACAATGTAAAAATAACAAACCTAATCAAAACAAATGACTTCGGAACATTTGAATTCACTGCAACTCATGAAAACGGTGAATCGGTTATTATTCGGAACGACAACCGAAATGGACTAGATTTCGTTACCTTTGCAAAACTTTATAAAGAAGGTGATTCAGTTAATGTATCTGGTATCTCTTCTAAGTTCAACACAACATACCAAGTAAAAACTCTTGGACTCGAAAGCTTTGACTTAGTAAACAAACCTGCAGTTTATACTGATATCTTACCTGGAACAGTATCTGAAGGAACACAAATCAAATTAATTACACCAATTGAAAATGCTAAAATCTTTTACACACTGGATGGTTCAACTCCGACACCAACAAGTACTAAATACACAGCACCAATAAACTTAATAAAAGATACAACGATTAAAGCAATTGCAGTAAGTGATACCACTTCAGAAGTTTTCTCATTCACTTATAGCGTGCTTAAATCACATGACTTGGTAATAAGAGACATTCAAGGACGAGGACACTTCTCAGAGTACGAAGGAGCAACTGTTCAGAATATAACGGGAGTTGTAACTCACCTTTACAATTCGGCAAACTTTGTTATCCAAGATATCCATCCGGATAATGACAATACAACTTCTGAAGCGATAATTGTCAATAAAGCCGCTAACGGATTCAAAGTTGGTGACTTAGTTACTGTAGCAGGTACGGTGGAAGAATGGTATTACGCAGGGTATTCAGATATGAAAGAAAATGACCTTCCAATCACACGAATTCGTGCAACCTCTGCTGTAAAGACTGGAATCGCAGAACTACCTGCTCCATTAGTAATTGGACAAGATATTTTCCCACCAACTGAAATTATTGACAATGACGGTTTAACATCATTTGATCCACATGAAGATGGTATTGATTTCTGGGAGTCCGTTGAATTAATGAGAATTGCCGTACCAAATGCTAAGGTCGTTGGACCACAAGGGCATGGCGAGATTGTTGTAGTAGCGGAAAACTCTCCAAAGACAACATTCAATGTTCTAGGAGGAATTAATATTTCTCCAAATGATTACAACCCAGAAAGAGTTACGATAGATATTGGCAATGACAAATACGATGCAAAATCTGGCGATTATTTTACTGGAAATATTGTGGGAGTAATGGGCTTTAGTTTCGGAAACTTCAAATTATGGACGAATGAAGCGTCACTTCCTCCAATCACTCGTATCGAAAAGCCAATAGTTGTAACTGATATTAAACCTACCGATGATAAACTAACAGTAGCTTCATACAATATTGAAAATTTCTCTACAAACAAAGAAAATACTCCTGATGAAAAAGTAGAGAAAATCGCGAAATCTTTTGTGGATAACATGAAATCTCCGGACATTATTACATTAGTAGAAGTTCAAGATAATGACGGTCCTATAGAGTCTGGAAAAACAGATGCATCCGCTAGTTATGAGCGCTTAATTGCGGCAATTACCGCTGCTGGTGGACCAGTCTACAAATGGACAGATATTGCTCCTGAGTATAACCAAGACGGTGGACAACCTGGTGGGAACATTCGAGTGGGATACTTATATAATCCACAACGCGTTACATTAGTAGAAGGAACAAAAGGAAGTTCCACAGACAAAGTGGCTTGGGACGAAGAAGGTAATTTAACTTTAAATCCTGGACGCATTCTTGATTTACCACAATCAAACACACGTAAACCGCTTGCAGCCCAATTTGATTTCCAAGGGGAAAAAGTAGTTGTAATCGGAGCACATCTAAACTCTAAGGGTGGAGACCAGCCTTTATTTGGAAAACATCAACCTCCGTTTTTAGGTTCGGAAGCGCAGCGTATTGAACTAGCAACTATGATCAACAACTTTATTAAAAAAGGACAAGCAAAAGATCCTAATCTTAAAATAATTGTTGCTGGAGATATGAATGATTATGAATTCACCCCAACACTTGCCGCTTTAAAAGGTGGAATTTTAACTAATATGGTAGAAAAAGTACCTGCGGGGGAACGTTTCTCTTATTACTATCAAGGAAACAACCAAGTGTTAGATCATATTTTGGTAACAAATAACTTAGCAGATCATACGAAAGTAGACATGATTCATATCAACGCAAACTATATGGACATTCACGGTCGTGCATCTGACCATGATCCAGTTCTGATTCAAGTGGAGTTTAACAAACCTAATACGTATACACTTTCTACTAATAAAACATCGTTGGTATTAGAAGCAGGTCAATCTGAAACTATTAAGCTAACTGAAACAACAACAAAACACGATGGCTCTACTTCCATTAAAGACGTGACATCCGAAGCAACTTATAGTGGATTTGATACAAAAATCCTTTCAGTAGAAAAAGGCATTATTACAGCTAAAGCAGATGGAAAAACCGTAATAACTGCAACTTATGGAGACAGTAAAGCTTCTATCGAAGTTTCTGTGCAATCAGCAAAAGCTGGCGAAGTAATCATAACTTCTGATGCAGTGGATACCTCTAAAGCTGTAATTACGGTAGATGGAGCTGTACTACATGATGCTGGAAACGTTTATATTCGTTTCACAGAAGATGCTGTAAGTAAAATTGATAAGGTAAATAAAGATGTAGTAATTAAACTAATGAATGGTTCATTCACGATTACCGCTGAAAACTTTGATACCCTTGCTACACATGGTGAATTTACACTCCACCTAAATTATCATGTTCCACCTGGATTATTAAAAGAAAAAAATAAGGACAAAATAAAAGACGACCTAAAACTAGAGGATATTGCTTTTCTTGATGGAAACAATAAACAGATAACATCAACTTTTAAAGATTATTTCGTTATCGTTACAGAAGGCAAAAAACAGTCGGTTGAAGGTGCATATTATGATTCAAAATCAAAGAAATGGAAGTTTAAGAATCTAAAATAAGACAAACCCAATTACTACATGAAACAAGATCTGACCGTTTTTAGATGTCAGATCTTGTTTTTAATACATTTATTTTATTCGCATATACTCCACTACTTTTGTATCAATAAAACCTCTTGTTTGTACTCGTTCATCAAAGTTTTCAATAAGGTGGTATGATTGAACTGCATCTAACAAATCATCATGTTCTGTTAACTCACGATTCAAATGACCGTTTTCATATAATAGGTTCTGAAGTTCTATTGCTAGCTCACCTTCTATTGCCACTATATCTTCCGACAATGTTGTCTCAAAATATAGCTGGTGCAATTTTAGCAGTCTGGCTAATTCTTGCACCGGTTCTTCGTGATCGTCCACTCTCAAGTCTATATAACGATCATTATATCCACCATAGCTACCGTTCTCTTTTACGATCAATAATGCGGCAGACTGTTTTCCTCTGCTATCACCACCGGCAATATCTCCTGCATGTAGTGCAGCTAGTAAACGTTCCGCTAAAGATCCTTCTGTTTGTTTAAACGTTGTTTTCATAGCCTCCACAGTATGTTGATCTACTAATATATTTCCTTGAGCAGCAAAGTTCTCTCCTGCAAAGCCACCGGCCCAGTCAAAACAATCCTCGCCAGTGAACGTAATACTCTGCCCACTTGCATCAACAATTCCTACTTGCCTTGAACCAGACTTATCATCATTTTCAACAAGTTCTTTGAGAACATCCTCGGGGGACATTCCTTTTTCCAACATTTGCAGTCCATTTTTCCCATAATCCAAATTTGCCCATGATTGAGTCGCTATTGCCCCTACTCCCGCTTTTGCAAATGGCACAACCGCTCCAACACTTAAAAATTTTGATGCTACCGCTACCCCTAATTCTTTTGTTTGTGGATCAAATCCAACAATAGAAAATGTCATAAACATACCCCTTTCATTTTCATAACTCTACTAATCTATATTGTATCTTTATATTCTGAAAATTAAAAGAAAGGATTCCATTCCTTTTATAAGAATGGAATCCTTAATGGTTAGTTATTTTCTTTCACGTATTTCCCAAAACTAGGCTTGGCGATACGATCAAACTCATTTGCTAATTTATGCAAACTATCCGATAACAAATCTCCAGACATTGGTAAACCATGCCCTGTAATTGCTACTGTTGGATGTAGTTTTTCTAGTGTTTTCACTGAAACCTTTGCTGCCTCCCAGTCTGTTGTAAGATATCTCGGAGGTCCGCTTATTTCTTGCTCTTGCGTTAACACTTTATATAAATATTCTTGTTTTACTGTAACAAATGCATCCCCTGCAATTAGTACTTTATCTTCTTCTCTAAAAAGTGAAACATGCCCTGGTGAGTGACCTGGAGTATGAATCCATCTAAAGCCAGACATATGAGGAATCGAACCATCAGATGGTAAGGCTTGTACATAATTACCTAAATTTATTGGGTCATTCGGAAACATAGAAGAGATTTTAGCGACAAAGCCCCCTTCAACTGTTGGATCAGGTTCAGGATAACTTTTTGCGCCAGTTAAAAAAGGTAATTCTAAATTATGTGCATAAACTTGTATATTCCACTTCTTTACTAATTCAATAATTGCACCAACATGATCAAAGTGACCATGTGTTAAAATAATCGCACTAGGTTTTTTATTTCGACCAAAGCGTTCTTCAATTACTGATATTATTTCATCACTAGAGTGAGGCATGCCAGCATCAACTAAAACGAATTCATTAGAATCAGGATGCCCTACCAAACAAATGTTGACAATTTGTATTGTGTAACTATATACATCCGGCAGTATTTCGATTCCCATACCACTTGCAATCGAAGTAGCAGGAATAAACTTATAATCATCTCCATAAGTAAAAGAATTATCCATAAAACTCCTCTTTTCATTCATCATTATGAATAGCTTCTCACTCTAGAAAAAATTTATACCAAACTTGAAAAAGTAATAGAAAAAGACTTCCTAATATTTAGTAACTAATGGAAGTCTCATCATATTTTACTTTGTAGTTTTATTTGTTATCGTTTGATTTTCATAAACAATTTTTCCGCCTAGATGACCTGTAGTAGCTAATGTAGTTATACCTACAATACTTAATACCACAATTAGAACGGTTATTAACCCATTTCTCACAGCCATGTTTTTAAAAATGTGAAATTTTGTATTTGGATGTTTAAATAAAATTTTTATTACTGCTAACAACCCAAAAGTAATAACTGAAATATTTGCTAGTAATGAATGCAACTCGACGGTATCGTGTAGGGACCTTCCCCAATGTTCAAACGCAAATCCTTCTGCTCCATCTCCTGTAAGTAAACTGAAAACTCCAGTAATCACTCCGATTATAATTAAAAATGTACCAACCTTGTTCCAAAAATCGCTTTTTAGAATTACATTCACAATTTCAATGATGCCGCCTAGAACGAGAAGAGCAATTGGAAAATGAACAATTAAAGGATGTAAAGGCATAAAATCAAGCTCCTTTTAAAAGATATGGCTCTGTTAAACGATAATGCATATAGGCGCTGTGCCAATAGCCTTTCTCAGCTGTAAAAAATAGATGCTTCTACAAAACAACAACCTAATTTTACAGAGCAAAAAAGATATAAGTTCATTATAAAAGACAAAACTGAAATTTTAATGAAAATAGAGTTAAAATGCAGTTTACCACTCTCTTTTGTAAAAAAACAGTTTTTAGGCACTGAAATTAACTAAATTTATTGACAATTGTATTTCTATTTGATAAATTCAAGTACAATATCTTAGATAAAGAGAGTAACAACATCGGGTTATTAAGCGAGCTAGGGATGGTGAGAGCCTAGTTAGGAAGAAGTTGTGAACCGCACTTTAGAGATGCTTTATATGAGATGTATTTATTAATACTTTTCATATAGCCGGTGACTCACCGTTATGGAGAAAGTGGCCTAAAAAATAGGCAATTTGAGTGGTACCGCGGAAGTGCAAGCTTTCGTCTCATTTTTTTGAGACGAAAGCTTTTTTATTTTTAGGAGGCGTTCAGATGAAACAGAAAGTAATAAGTATTCTTCAAAATTTCACCACTGAGTTAATCGAGGAGCATATGATCGAAGTACCTGTATATGATCATTTAGGAGATTACTCTTTACCTTGCTTTTCGTTTGCTAAAAAACAAAAAAAGTCACCATTGTTAATTGCACAAGAACTGGCATCTCAAATTTATGATGAGAACATCGAAAAAGTACAAGCGACGAATGGATACGTAAATATTTTCTTCAAAAGAACATCATTTACTGATACCATCATAAATACAATTCGCAAAGCAGGAAAACAATACGGTTCTACAAATTTAGGAGCAGGCGATGTTGTAACAATTGATATGTCCTCTCCAAACATTGCAAAGCCATTTTCTATGGGCCATTTGAGATCCACAGTAATTGGAAACTCTATTGCATTACTTCTAGAAAAAAGTGGATACCAACCCGTTAAAATCAATCACCTTGGAGACTGGGGTACTCAGTTCGGAAAATTACTTGTAGCTTATCGATTATGGGGAGACAAAACGAAAGTTCAAGATGCTCCCATCCAAACATTATTAGCACTTTATATTCGCTTTCATGAGGAAGCGGATAAGGATGATTCTTTAAATGACCAAGGTAGAGCAGCTTTTAAATCATTAGAAGATGGTGAGGAAGACGCGTTGGAGCTTTGGGAATGGTTTCGAACAGAATCCTTACATGAATTCCATAAAATTTATGACCTACTTGGCGTAACATTTGACTCCTTTCAAGGAGAGGCATATTTCAATGACAAAATGGATCCTATTGTTGAAGATTTATTAAATAAAAACCTGTTAATAGAGTCGGATGGTGCACTGGTAGTTGATGTCGGTGAGAACATTCCGCCATGTTTAATAAAAAAGTCGGATGGCGCAACACTATATGCAACAAGAGATATTACTGCTGCAATTCATCGCAAAAAAAATTATCATTTTAAAAAATCTTTATATATTGTAGGAAATGAACAGAGCTTGCACTTCGTTCAGTTAAAGAGTGTATTGAATAGAATGGGATATGAATGGTCGGAAACTCTTCAACACATTCCTTTCGGATTAATATTAAAAGATGGTAAAAAATTATCAACTAGGAAAGGCAAGATTGTCTTATTAGAAGAAGTGTTGAATGAAGCAATTAAACTAGCGGAGACAATAATAGAAGATAAGAACCCCTCTTTAATAAATAAAAAAGAAGTTGCTAAAAAGTAGGGGTCGGTGCCATTATTTTTAGTGATTTAAAACAACATCGAAAGCATAACATTGATTTTGATTTGAAGAAAATGCTCCAAACAGAAGGAGAAACAGCACCTTATGTTCAATATACTTATGCAAGAGCATGTTCTATTTTAAGAAAAGTTCAAGATGTCAATATCATAGATGTTACTGCGGTAAATGATTTTGAATGGAAAATAATTAAATCACTTCAACAATTCCCTAGCATCGTTAGACGAGCTACAGATGAGTACGATCCTTCGATAGTTGCAAAGTACTCAATAGATTTAGCGCAATTATTTAACTCTTTCTACGGAAATGTTCACATAGTAAACAGTACAAGTGAATTGTCATATCGCATTGCGCTTGTACAGTCTGTAGCTATAGTATTAGAAGAAGCTTTACGACTTTTAGGAATTAAAGCACCAAGTGAAATGTAGCATTTTAATTGTCTACCTGTAAATATCATGTATCTTAACAGAAAAAACGCGAGACACCATTTATTCCCGAGTGCTCTGGACGAAACATTTGCTCTCGTTAGAAAAGAAGACTTCCTATTCGTCTCATAAGAATAGGAAGTCTTTAACTTTATTTAACTAAAATATTAGGAATTGTATCGAACTAATCTTAAAAAGTCTTGTTCTCCGACGATTTCAATTGGTAATCCATGACTAATCATTTCTTCTACTTTCTTCATTTTTGTACTTTTTATACCCTGTACATACTTTACTAAATCATTGTCTCCAACTACTAAAACGTTTGTAGTACTATCAACATTACCCTTACATTGGGCTCCACAATTAACCGCTAGTTGAGCTGCTTGAATCCTAGTCATTGAAACCATTCTCCCCGTGAACACAATATTAGCTCCGTAAAATGGATGCTTTGTATTCGTCATTTTCACTTCGGTTTCTAGAAATTGCATAGATGTATCTTCTTTATTTTGTTTTGAGTGGGTAAGTTGTTTTTTCGTAGGATTTGGGCTACCTATTTTTAGTTTGTGTAGGTTTAATAGTTCTTGTACAGAATTTGTTCTCGTTTTCTGCATAGCCCCTAATGTTATTAAAGCCGCTGCTCGAGCATCTTCCAGAGCATCATGATGCCTTAGGCTAATGCCTAAATAATTCGCCACAGTAGAAAGTTTGTGATTATACAAATTTGTCCAAACTTTCTTTGCGATTTGATAAGAACAACCAAATTGGAAATTAGGGTAAGGTTCATGAAAGTTGGTTAATGATGCACGTAAAACGCTAATATCGAAACTAGCATTATGTGCAATGATTGTTTGATTTTCGACGAACCCTTTAAAATCTGGCCAAAATTCTTCAAATGTTGGAGCACTCATAACCATATCTTCTGTAATACCATGAATTTTTGTATTGTAGTAATGAAACTCACTTAATGGATTAATCAACGTATGTATCTCTTCTTTAATCTTTCCGTCTTTTACTTGCACAATTCCAATGGAGCATACACTCGTCCGTAAACTATTGGCTGTTTCAAAATCAATTGCAATAAAGTCCATTTGTGCTCCTCCTCTTCAATTACTTAGACTTAGATTATCTCATATTCTATCAAACACTCAAAACCCCTTGCAGCTTTTTAATGCTACAAGGGGGTTGTCCATTATATCAGTAAGTTTAATACAGTCTATTCATAGGATTGATATCATCCAGTTGTCTTTCTCTTTCTCGTTTTTCCTCGTATTGCTCCGAAGTTTGGCTTTCTTCCTCCAAAACTTCACTTCCAAATGCAGCTGGCCCTAAGTTAGGATCTATACCTGGAGACTGCGCACCATATTTTTTATCTTCCTCGGTAATACTTTCATCGATTGTCGGTCGATGTTCTTTTACAATCTTATCTTCTTGCGTAGAAAATCCAATATGGTTTTCCTCTTTTGCTAGGTAAGGATCCGTGGCAAATGTCTCTCCTCGAACAAAACGATCTTGTGGTTCATCCAATCTCCCATCTGTTTCATTGACAAATTCATTAGTAGAAGGAGTAAATCCTTGTTCTTTTGAATAGTCACTCAGCAGTTCTTCCTCTCCAGAAAATCGAGATTGGATAACATCTGTTCCAACAGTATTCGTATATTCAATATCATTTTGCTTCTTTCCAAAATTATTATCCGAATGAGTTAAAACATCTGTGTATAGAACGATACTTCCATTTGAAACTTCTTTTGAATATCGTTCTGTTTCCTGATCATTTAAATCTAATTTCCGTAAACCTTCTGTAACTGCATCTTCGCCAGTAAACCAGGATTTAAATGTATCCATAAAAGACCCAGCTTCATGGGTAGAGACATCTGAATGACGATTAAGTGTGTGTAAGTGTGCATTTTCCTTAGATATAACATGAATATCGCTTTCCGCGTATCCTTGCTCTTGCAGGAGTTCCAATTTTTCATACATCTCTTCCTCTGTACGAGCTAACTCAATTCGTCGATTTGATTCAATGTTCATGGTGATTCCTCCTCTTTTCTGTCTTATTTACTGTTTACCCTTGTAAGAACGCTGAAAACCCTTTATATCATTTTTTAATATTTTTGTAATAAATAGATTTAAGAAATAAGCGCCATTTAAGGGCATCTTATCTTCACTAATTCCTAAGTGCTTTGGACGAAACATTGGCTACACTATTACCAGTTTTGGATCGTGAACTGGGTCACTTCATGATCCATTTTTCGTTAACCTTGTGACTGATGTTTGTCCGTGGCCCCTCTTGGAATTTGTGAGGACATGATGCGTTTGGTTTGGATAATTAGAGAAAAAATACTTTCCATTTTTTTAAAAGCTTCCGAAGGTACCATTAATACCGGTTGAATGCAGAAATTATTTTCACGGTAGCTTTCATGAAATATGCGCCAGAAGAGTTGCATCCGCATCTCCTCTTAACTACTAATATTCGCTTTTCTAAAACCTTTAATTACATCAATAAACGCAAATGCTATGAATAGGAAAATAAGTCCTACTGTAAATGAATTTCTCATTTCAAAAGAAGTATTAAACATGCCTTCCAAATAAGCTATAAAATCTAGATTTATCAAACTAGAATTACCCAATAAAACAATTAAAACGATAGAAGATATTACATGTCTAATTAAGTTAAATATTGCTATTCTCATAGTCCATTGACCTGCAATGAATTTATAGCATACTAAAGTAACTTCTACACCGATTGCTACGACGACTATAAACCAATAAGATTGTAAAACTTCTTGATTGAAGGAAGGTAATGTCATTTGTAATTTACCGTGAATATTTTCATATACACCGAGTAACCGTACTGCATTAAAATAAACAGCTGTAAAGATTCCTATTTCCAATAAACTTCCGAATATACTAGATTTAGATATTTTTTTCTCTTTCAAAATAGGAGAAATATTTTTCAAGTCGTCTGGTGTCCACTTTTTTAATGGCAATTCATCTTTTGAAGTATCGGTACGTTCCAAGATTGCAAAGACAAGAGTAATCCAAAAGAATGTCTGTACCGAAGTACTTAGAATTTCAAGTATACCTTTGCCAATAGTAGCAAGAATTATATTGATCTCTGTTTCATTTGCGTTATACGTGAATACACTCTCCGAAAACGAAACTATGAGAGCAATAGTAGCTGCAATCGGTAATATCATTTTCAATAAAGTTACATATACCTCGAAATAACGTGGTCCTATCAAATGCATTGGTCTATCTAAATAGCCGCCCGCAAGAGTAACTGGGCTGCCAAGATTAACAAGTGCTTCTCTCACATCTTCCTCCGAATAATTTTCTGGTAGCATATCCTCAATTGTCGACTGTAACTCAAGTGCAATATCCTTTCTATTCTTTTCAGGAAGTCTACGAGTTACTTCGTGGATATAAATATCAATTAGGTGCATCGCCTTCATCTCCTTTCATTAATGTATAAAGTTCTTTTGACGTTTTTTCCCATTCAGCTTTCAACTGCTCGAAAATTTTAATTCCATATTCGCTCAATACATAATACTTCCGAGGTCTGCTTTCGGTTGTATCCCAGTTGCTTACCACTAGCTCTTGTTTTTCTAATCTTCGAAGCAACGGATATAAAGTACTTTGATCAATTTTAACTTCAGATTTTTCCAACAATTGAACAAGTGAATAGCCGTATTGTGGAGTACGCAACTGGCTGAGTACCGCTAAAGTCAACGTCCCACGTCTTAACTCTGTTACTAGTGAATTTAATAATTTTGTCATTTTCCACCTCGCAATTTATACTATATGACGTACACTATACTTTATACTATGCATCATACACTATTGTTGTTCCTACATCAATTAATTTCATAACAAAAAAGCCAAGTCATGTAATTTAAACACGACTTGGCTGACTTATTTCTTTTTTTTATCTTTATATACTTTGTGTTTTCCATCTGAAAATTCAACCTCTAAGTCGAATTTTGTGTAATCTTCCACATCAAATGCTTTGGATACCTTCTTTAAGACATCGTCTTTGCTCATATCTTTTGATAATTCTATTTTTTTTAACATTGGTTTCATCTCTTCGTATGCTTTATCGCCCTTTAACTTCTTTGGTTCAATTCGATTCACATATTCAGCCTCTATTGTCGAACCTTTTATCTCCATAGAAGCTTCAATTGCATCTTTATGATCTGCTGTATCTACATCTAGATCGAAAGATCGAAAACCAAATTCACTCTTTTCGTCTGCTATTGACGCACTTTTCACTTTTTCTTTATCTCCACAAGCGCCCAGTAATAATGCGATAACTAATAAAGTACATCCATATATCGAGTATTTTTTCATTTTCATGATATCCCCTCGTTGTGTTGTTTTATTGCTAACTAAGGTATATCCATAAAAATAGTTTCGTAAACGATATGATTAATCGGGATAACGTTCTTCACTTGACGAAGTTGATTTTGTTTCACGCTTATGTTCTTCATCTTTTACTTTTTCATTTAACTCTTCTACAGGAATTGGATCGACAGTTTGCATCTCTTCATCTTTATCAAAAATACTTTCCTTTTCCGTTTTTACCAAATCAGGATTATCCAATATTCGTCCTTTTATGTCTTGACGCTCGCGATCTTCCGACGACTTATCCATCATAATTATCGCTCCTTTTCCTATTGTTATCCTTTATTTAACCTCTTTCCTAGACGTTAAACCTCTTTGCAACAATTAGTTAATAAAATCTTGTAAACATAGACCACCATTTTTTTCTTTGGACAGGTCCTGAACGTGCTATGAGCAAAGAGACTTGTGCCATCGTTATTGGCAAGGATGACTTTTTTCGAAGTGCCAAATATTTAGGTTCCCAATGATTTGCATATTTTTCTTTAAACATCTTTAACCCTTTAAAGTGGTAGACTACCTGACCGTATAAGAAAATCTGATAAGCAATTTTCTCAGTTAAGAAAGAATATTTAGATAAACCTACGTTCGCTAAAGGAGCCATTCCTAAATTAAACTTGGAATAATTCTCTTCTTTGTACCATTCAAATAATTTGATAAACAAATAATCCATTGTGGCATTTGGAGCATTCTTTCCATATCTCATCAAATCAACGGAAACCATTTTTCCGCCATCGTATGCAGGCATTATATTACAAAAAGCTATGGTTTTCCCTTCAATATCAGTTACTAAAGCAATTGGAATAGATTTTAGATAGGAGGGATTAAACCATCCTAGAGAAAATCCTTTTTCTTTTCGCCCATCCAACCACTCATCTGAAATTGGTTTTAAACTGGCAATAAACTCATCTGAATGCGGGGGTTGAATTACTTTAAGTTGATACCCTTCCCTCTCCAGTTTATTTTTATTGGCACGCAAATTTTTCATTTTCTTTCCAGCCAACTCAAAGTTAGGAAGATTAACAAAAGCTTCTTCTCCAAGTTTAAAAAACTCATAACCATTTTCATGAAGATAAGGGAACATTTTAGAAGTAACTTGATAATAAACCGGTGTATAGCCATATAAGTTAGCACGATCATAAAATTCTTCCATTGTCCGAAGAATATCTTTTTTCTCCCCTATTAGATCACCTAAAACGATAAGTTTATCAGAATATTTCTGAAAAGTAAGCATCACGGTTTTAGATTTATTCCAATATATATACTTATCATGAAGAAAAATTAAATGCGATAGCACGGTACCACCATATTTTTCGAGATGTTCTTTAATTTCACTTTCATATGTTGTAGATTTTTCAAAAGGAAAATGCCGTGGTTTATTAAGTAAGTATCCTAAGGACATGTAAAGGATTGCAAGAATGATCCCTATAATCGCACTAGTAAATAAATCCGTTGAATCTGTTATGACGTATGGCTGCAATTTTACTGGAATTGTAATAATTGATGACGGTAAGTTAACATACCCAATAAACAAGAATATCCCTAAAATAATTGTAATTCCAATAATATCTACAATTGATTTTCCCCAAGTAGGTACAAAATTTTCTCTATAGAAACGTTTCTTAGACATAAGAAGTATGAGGAAAACAACTAATACAAATGTTGCATCTTCGTAGTCAAACCATTTGGATAAAGAAAAAACTGCTGCAACTACTAAAGCAACTAGGGTTAAATCGTACGCCCATTTCACTCGATATTGAATTCCTCTAGTTAACATTAAGAGAGAAATCCCTAAACCAACCGTAAACTTATGAGAGAAATTCATCACAGGTAAAGCTAAAATTTCGTTTGCCAACTTTACTCTTTCAAGTGCTGCGGGAACTGCTGCAGATAATAATAAAAGAATTCCAGCCAATAAAACAAAAATAGTAACAAACCAATGGCTAATATTTTGCAAAATAATTGTTGGTATTCGATTTAACTTTTGATTTAGTTCTCCCCAGAAATAAAGTAATAATGTAACTGCTCCAAGTAAAGCAGGAATGATAAAATAACTAATTCTATATAAAAGCAATATCAAAAGAGTTGTTTCCGTCGGAACACCAAGTCCTTCCATTCCAAGCAAATACATGAGATCAAAGGAACCTATTCCACCCGGCAACATACTTATAATACCCGCGAAGGATGCCACAATAAAAGTTGCAAACATACTAGTAACCGATACTGAAACCCCTAGAAATTCAGAGATAAGATAAATCAGTAGAAAAGCAAAACTCCACTCCATAAGAGAAATAACAGCTAAAGAAATAATGCTCTGTTTACTAATACGTTCCGGCGCTAAAGTATCCTTCTTCCGTTTTATACTAATTAGTAGGATTGGAAAATATAAAGCAATTCCTACAAGGGCAATGTGTATCCATTTAATTTGAATAAAAATAGGTGTATGAATAATTCCAAGTAATGGTAGCCAGCTTAATATGGACATACCAGATAAGTAAAAGAGAGTAATTAATCCTATTCCTTTTACAAGTGCTTTTTTCTCATAGCCGTGTTGGCCATAAAAAAAAGTTCGAATCATCATTCCTGCGATTCCACCAAAACCTATGAAGTTAGATACAGTGTTAGCCGTCCAAGAATATACTATTGTCTTTTTTATTGGTACATTCATCTTTAAATGTCTTCGCAAAACAAAGTCATATAGAACCATTGGTAACACCGCAAATATTCCTGCAAAAACAATAATAAAAATGTGATTTAAAGATAACTTATTAAAATTATTTTTTAAAAGGGAAAAGTTTAAATTTTTTAATGCTTGATTTGATTCAAAGTAGAATACAACTAGTATTAAAAATGGAAGAATTATTTTAATTAGTCGGGAAAACCACGGAAGCTTCCAAAATTGTCTCATTGTTTATCAACTCGTTTCTATCATATCATTTCCAATTAAGTTTATTTTATCATTAATCTAGTTGTATTGTTTCATTTGAAGTTTATTTTACAACAAACAGGGTAACATACATAACAATAAGAAAGGAGCGATCAATGATGAAAAACAAGCTAGCATTAACAGCTCTTGGGCTAGGCGCAGCATACTTAATGCGAAACAAAGAAGCACGGGAAAAACTGTCTAAGCAATTTGATAATTTTGTCAATACCCCAATAAGAGGGATGAAAGAGGAATATTCATCTGAGCACTTCACACAAAAAAAGAATTAAGTAGTCTAAATTAAAGTATTGCATGAACTGCAAATATAATTCATACAAAAACGCCAAGGAGAAGTTTTCACCTTGGCGTTAATTATTTTATAAAACAACTTTCGTACGGTCATAGTACATAATTAGTTCATTGTAATATTTATTTAAAGATGAAGTGGATACATTAAAATTCTCTGCAATTTCTTTCACTGTCAATTCAAGTGGTTCAAAAAGACCTTTTTCTTGCCCAAAGCGAACTGCCCCAGCAGCTATTGCAACTTCCTTCCGTGCATTTGGTTGTTGTTCGAATAGGTAGTCTTCCACTATTTCTATTAAGTCATTATAGGTACGATTATGTTTTACTAAGAAATCCATAGCAACTTGAAGAACACCAGCTTCAAAGAAAGTATACTCCCCACCTTCATAGCCATTTTCCCCAAGTATGCGCCAAAAATCTATCCCGTTTTCCTTTACAAATTCTTCAACTGATTGCTCATTTTGTGACTTAAATCGTTTTGCAAAATTAGCAAACAATTCTTTATGGTCAGTTGGGAAAAATACTAAGCTAGAAATAGCTAAATAATGTTTTTCTATAAATGTTCCATCAGGTAATATGAAACAATACACATGCATACCAACAGGGATTGGCTTTTCACTTTCACGTCTAAGTTGAATAATCTCATCAGTCAAAATATGCTTTACTGTCATATATGTATCTTCTACGTCAACGACTTCACCGATAAAAACACGTGGTTCATTCCATTGTTCTAATACATTTAGAGTAGAAGGGCGAACTAATTTCTTGCGTTGTTTTTCTAAATAGCCTTCCCAAATCTCTTTTTTATGATGAAAAAAGAATTCATCCATTACAATTGCTTCAACCATTTCTTGATCTAAGTATTGTTTTAAAGGTTTACTCCATATTTTCACTAAGTCCAGATAATCAGATAGGTCTACTCTTTCAGGATACTCATCATAGAAAGTTTGCAATATACGTTCCAACTCTTCTGATTGAACTTCTTCTATTGTAATTACCTCTTTGAATTCACAACATTTCTTAAATTTTTTTCCACTACCGCATGGACAAGGATCATTTCGTCCTACCATTTAAACACGTCCTTTTAATAATAAAGATATCGTTTTAGTCTACCATATATAAATCAGACTTTTAAGGACCGAACGACTTGGTGCATACTTCATAATTTGGCTTTTCTTTATTCCAACTATAAACTTTAACTTTTCAACTAAGAGCTACTAAATTTCAACTAAACCGCACATTTTTCCAACTAAATCTATAGTTAGGCTTCCACCCAATCCATTAAAAAATGCGCTGAAGTCGCTTTATCTCGACAACTGCGCATTTTACATTTTATTATTGAGCTGTATAACCGCCGTCCAAAATAATCGCTTGTCCAGTCATACCTCTTGCAGAATCACTTGCCATGTATAGAGCCAAATCAGTAATCTCCGAAATATCGAGTAATCGCTTTTGCGGTACTAGCGGGTATAAAACCTCTTCCAATACTTGTTCCACTTGAATATTACGAGTTTTTGCTAAATCCTCAAATTGATTTCGTACGAGTGCTGTGTCTACATAACCTGGACAAATTGCATTTACTGTAATACCATCATTTGCAGATTCCAAAGCAGCTACCTTAGTTAATCCTATGACACCATGTTTAGCTGAATTGTAAGCTGCCTTGCCAGCAAATCCAATAACTCCATTAATTGAAGCCATATTAATAATTCTTCCAAAACCTTGGCTCTTCATATAAGGAAATGCATATTTGATGGCAATAAAAGGTGCAGTAAGCATGATTTTCACTAATAACTCAAACTTCTCTGTAGGAAAATCTTCAATCATCGATACATGCTGCATACCTGCATTATTCACGAGAATGTCTATTCTTCCAAAAGTTTCTACAGTGAACTTAATCGCTCTTTGAATGTCCGCTTCTCTCGTTACATCACATACAATTCCTTTAACATTTCCGTTTATTTTAACAATTGCTTTATCAATCACTTCTTGAGACAAGTCGGATATCACTACTTGTGCTCCTGCATTAGAAAATGCCTTTGCAATATCAAATCCGATACCTCGTGCTGCCCCAGTAATAAACAAAACCTTTCCTTCCATTAATAGAACCCTCCTCAAATTTACAAACGAATATGTTGCACACTTTTTTAGTGTATGTGCCTCAATAATCATTGCTTATTCCAACATAATGTTACATCTATTTCCATCTGCAATAGGATTTAGCGCTACAGGCTTTAAAGCCCTCTTTCAATGGAAGAACTACTTTTGAAATATAATAGAAATCTTATCCAAATCGTTTGCAATGATGTTAAACCACTAAATAGCGACACACTAATCAACCAACCAGCTATAATCGAATAAGGCAATAATCTGGAAATTTTACGCTTTGAAAAAATGATGATTAACATGACAGGAATAGAAGCAGCATAAAGATGCCCGTAGAAAAAAAGGAAATCAAGCAAACTAAATCTCGCAAAATGTGTCACAATTAAAAGAAAGATCAATAACAAACCCGAGAATATATACGATTCTTTCCTCATTTGCTGATCAGTCATCGAGATCATGGTTTTTAGCAAACAATAAGTAGAGATGATATAGTCGAATACCATTGTAAACTTTGAAAGCTCCTTCTTTTATGAAAAAGTACAATGGAATAAACATGATTGCAGCAAAAAATACCTTCAAATCTTTGTATCCATTTCATACCACCTAGCCTTGCTATTACAAAGCAACACAAGATGAAAAATAGAGAAACTATAAACGGTATTTTAAATAACAAATCAAATAAGATGGCTGCTCCAACGGCTGTTTTGTTAAGTAGTCATTGACACCTATTCGCAAGAAAGATTGAGCATTTCAAATGATTGATAAGCTGTAACCATAATTATGTTCATTTTATAATTTTACTTCTTTTACCAACTATAATCTAGAGCATGAAATTATCGATATGCACGGAATGCTTTGATATCAATCGAGTAATTCCACCAATTGATCTGTTAGATGCCCATGGAGTAAAAGTTCACTTCGGTTGTGACGGTTTTTATGACTCATGGAGCCCATATGGAACTGGTGATGTATTAGAAAAAGTCACTCGCTATTGCGAGCTGACACGGAAAATTGATGAGAAATCATTGAGAAATGCACTTAAATGGGTAACTGGTGGAGTAGTTGCTTTAAATGAGGACGGAAAAAAGTTTGGCCAGAAGTTCAAGATGATGCAAGTTTTGTATTCTTTGATGCAGCTTCGTCCGCTGAAGTGGTTGCTAGAAAACCGAAAAAACGTATAATAATGGTTAAAGGTGAACTAATTTAGAGTGAAAAGAGAAAGGGTTTATTCCTCTTTCTCTTTTAATTTTTATTTATTGAAAGGAAGATATAAACATAAATATGAAGAAGCAATTGTTTACTTATTTAATACTTATACTCTGTGTCATAGCTTGGGGTAGCAACTTTGTCTTTGGATCAATTTTAGTTGCTATATTTGATCCAAGCATAATTGCATTTTTTAGACTGATATTTATCCTCATTTTCTTGTTTTTCATGACCTATAGAAATATTAACTTTCGGGAATTAACTTTACACAATTACATATGGTTAGGTGTAGCCGGTTTAGTAGGTGTATCGTTGAACCAATGGAGCTTTTACGCAAGCCTACAATATACTGAACCTGTCACAGCAGCACTAATCCTCGCTTTATCGCCAATAGTTACCGCATTACTCTCCTCTTATTACTTTAAGGAAAGAAAGACTTTTCCATTTTGGATTGGCTCATTAATCGCTTTGCTTGGAGTTTGGTTAGTTATAACAAAAGGATCATTACTTATTCCGAGCTTTGGTAGAGGTGAGCTATTAATAAGTATAACAATGCTATCCTTTTCAGTTTTCTTAGTTTTTGTTCAACATTTATCTAAATCGATACATCCTTCTACCATTACCTTATTCAGCAATATTTTTGGACTAATTGGTATACTTCCATTTGTACCTTGGAATAAAACCTACCTTGTCTGGTCTGTTCCATTGTCCTATTGGCTATTACTCATCATAACTGCGATTATTATGCATGGATTATGCACGTTCTTATGGAATAGCTCTATTCAAAAAGTCGGAGCTTCAAAAGCAGCACTTTTATTAAACCTTGAGCCATTTGTTGCAATGATTTTCGGACTTCTGTTGCTAGGAATTACAATTCAACCATTACAACTGGTTGGTGCTTTTGTTATTGTTATCGGTGTTTCTATTTCGCTTCGGACAAAATCAAGTAATTCTCTTTCTTTTTCAGAATAATTTATTATAGTTTTCAAACAACTTATGTAAAAGATCCTTTGCTCAGTGTAAAATAATTTTATAAGGGGTGAAGGAATGACTACTCGAATTATTGAAGAGATTGTTAAGTGCATGCCGCCAAATGAATATGATTCTACTATTCAAAGAGTACAAACAGAACATCGGCTAAAGTTAGTCGATTTTTGGGGTATAAGTGTTGGAAGTAAAGTACTCGAAATCGGTTGTGGTCAAGGCGATACAACGGCCGTATTGGCATATATAGTAGGAGATGAGGGTTTTGTACACGGGATAGATATAGCTTCCCCGGATTACGGGAGTCCTGTTACTATAGGGGATTCTATTAACTTTTTGAAAAACTCATCTTTGGGTAATCGTGTAAAAGTAGATTTTAATGTAAATGTTCTCTCCTCTGAAGTGGATTTTCCCGAAAAGTATTTTGATTTTGTCGTCCTGTCTCATTGCTCTTGGTACTTGAAGTCACCTGAAGAACTCCATGATATATTGAGGAAGATAAAAAAATGGGGAAGTTCATTATGCTTTGCCGAATGGGACACTAGAGTCCAGACAAAAGAACAACTTCCTCACTTCTTGTCAGTTCTGATTCAAGCGCAATATGAGTGTTTTAAAGAAAGTAGCTTATCCAATATTCGAACACTCTTCACGCCAATGGATATAAAAACATTTGCAGAAAGTGCTGGATGGCAAATAGTAGCTGAAAATACCATTGACTCTTCTCAACTACAAGATGGACAATGGGAAATGGAATATGTATTAGCTGATTATAAAAATGAGCTTGAGTGCGCAGAACATTTACCTACAAAATTTAAAGCTTTAATTCAATCGGAGATTCATTTATTAGAAGCTGCAAGCAACCAAGGCAATATTAAATCAATGTCTACTTATACTTTTTTAGCAAAGTGAGGAGAATTTTATGAAAGAACTAACAGAAGAAATACTTAAATTCAATAGTGATCGAGGCTGGGGAAGAAATCACGACGCTCGTAGTCTTGCTATTTCTGTATCTTTAGAAGCAAGTGAACTATTAGAGCACTTTCAATGGGTTTCAGCTGAGGAAGCTATTGAAAAGGATAAACAAGCAATAGTTGACGAAGCAGCTGACGTATTTATTTACCTTCTACAACTTGCAAATGTGTTAAATATTGATTTAAAAGAAGCAGCACAGCAAAAAATGAATAAGAATGGGATAAAATATCCACTAGCTAAACAAATAACGTAATATATGATGGAAAAGTGGTTTAATTTTGTAAAATTTAAAAACAAAATATGTATATTAGTCCAGTTATTATTACTATCTTTAAACAAAAAAATACAATATTCTTAATAAGGCTTACTTAATAAATTATTGTAGGACTAATGAATTTTAGGGGAATCCGTATGAAAAAATTATTGACTATATTGCTGGTATCCGGAATAGTAGGAGCTAGTATTTTTACTCCATCTATCGTGGAAGCAGCCTCTATTTCACAAGCAGAATCGCTCGTAAAAATAGCTGAACAAAATGCTGGTGCCTTGAAATGGCAAATTTCGTATGAACTGACGAAAGAAATAAAAAATCCCGATATGAAAGTATTTAACGCAACAAAGAATTCTTATTTAAAAGCACAGCAAGAAATTGCTAAGCTGAGCGCTAAAGATAAAGTAAAATTAGAAAAACGATTGGAAGATAATGTAGGCATTCATTATCAGCGCGCAATGGGCTATATTGATGCAATCACTTCTGGGAAAAAAATTGTGGATAAAGCAACCCAATTTAATACCCTATATGGAAAGAATCCAACTTCCGATTTAACAGAAAAAAGTTATCACGAATTATCTAGCGAGATTCGAAAACAAGCAACATTACTTTACCGTGTTTACGGGAAATCAACACGAGATGCAATATTAACTAAATATAAGACCCCTGGCGAAAAGGCTCTTCAATCTTCCAAATATGTAATCACAGCGAAGATGCATTTAGATAAATTGGACGATTTGATTACTAAAAAAGCAAACCAAAAAACTGTTGAAGCCTATGTTTCAAATTTCTTTGATTTACTAGATACAATAGACGACGAAGCAATCATAGATGATTTATACGATAAATACCAACAAAGTATTAGAAAGGATTCACACTTCCTTGCGCAAGAAAAAGAAATTGTTGAGTTCTTTAAAAAATCGGACGAATATGTAAACGCTAAAGATCTAGATGCAACATTTAATCTATATAACAAGGAATACCCTGATTATGATTCACTTAAGGAAATGATAGGGTCTGCTTTCAAAGATTACGATGTAAAATACGAGACTTTAAACTTAGAAGTTCATTATATTATAGACGGTATTGCTCTAGTTACACAAAATCAAAAAGCAATTATCGATGAAAAACATACTCTTAAATATACGACTATTTTCCTTTTGGAAAAAGATGAAGCTGGTGACTGGAAATACCTGGACTCATTAGATTTATCTGATATGTAAAACATAGAAGAATATCTACTAACTGCAGTAATACTTGTAGAAATACGGGTAGCTGCAGTTTTTTTATTGCCCATTACCTTCATCCAATAAATCAGAAAATCTTTGAAATAACTCACTTTCCCCCGCAGTAGTATCGTTTTTTAATTATTTTCCAGAAATTATAAAGTAAAGCCTGAATTATTATTAAAGTTCCCCTCTATTTTTTTGTCTTATAGTGTAGCAGTAGTATAAGAAGAAGTCTTGAACGACGTAGGATTGGCACTTTATCTCTTTTAATGAATAATTCTTACCTGTGTTTACTATTTATAAGGGAAGGAAAAAAGATTTTTTTAGTTGTAACGTCAATGTAATTAACGACGTCTAATAAAATATTAGTAATTAAAACAATTTATGGAGGGATTATTGGATGGTTGGAAGTAGTAAAAGGTTTTTGATAACAGGTTTGACTATTATCATGTTGGGCCTCCCCTTTTCGCAAAATGCAGTAGTTTTAGCGAAAGAACAATCGAAAGTTGAACAAACCTCAAAACAAAAAAAGGAATTAACACCAAAACAAGCTCTAAATCTAGCTGTAGAATTTAATAAAGTATCCAATTATATACAGCGTGGTGGAGACTATAAAAAAGATGAATATAGAACATTTTCTTATAATAATAAAACATACCGCTACTTATCTAGCTCAATCGATACGAAAAAAAAGTTAAAAAGCTACTTAGAAAAGGTTTTAGTCCCTTCAGAAGCAGAGCAATTTATTAAAAGTAGAGGAATTATTGAGTATAAAGGCAAATTAGCTCAAGTAGAAGCAGATGGTGGCTCCCTATTACAATGGGAAAAGGCAACAGCTAAATATGTGAAAACCGAAAAGAACTCTATTTATTATCGATTAACCATTCCTGTGTGGAATACTAATGAAAAGCAAGATTTCATCGTTGAATATCAATATTTAAACAATATAGGATGGAAAATTAGTAAAGAGCCTAAACAAGAGAAAAATACAGCTACGACAATTTCTTCAAAATTAGCTGTCGAAATGGCCACAAAATTTAAAGTAGCTTCAAGCTATGTGCAAGCCGGTGGGGAATATGGACCTGGCGAATACAAAACGTTCTTTTTCAACGGAAATACGTATCGTTACTTATCAAGTAAAATTGATACAAAAAATAAATTAAATAACTACTTAACACAATCGATGACACAGTCTGCAGCTGATCAGTTTATAAAAGATCGAGGAATTATTGAATACAATGGAAAGCTTGCACAGATTGAAGCGGATGGTGGTTCTTTAGAGGAATGGACAAAAGCATCTGCAGAGTTCATTAAGACCGATAAAAATACAACATTTTATCGAGTAACTGTTCCTTTCGGAGAGATGAAAGAAAAGCAAATGTATATTGTTGAATATCAATATGTTGAAAAAACTGGTTGGCGAGTTAGCAAGGAGCCATATTGGGATTTGGATATTCCAGGAAATATAAATCCAATTTCAATTCTTTTCAATTACTTACTTGTTGACTCAAAGGTTGCACAAAATCAGTTTTTTCCCTACTCTTCTTTTAATGTAACTGAATTTAAAAAAGGCATTAAAAAAGTCGAATTCATTAAGTTAACAGAAGTCGGAAGAAGTGGTTCCCAAGTAGAATATATCGCATCTATTAATGTGGAGCTTGAAAATAATTATTATGGGCCTCTTATGAGTGGTGAAAATAAGATGTATTTCACTGTTCAACCAACCGGATATATGGAATTTAAAATAGATCAGGTCGGCATTGTGAATATGTATTAAGAAAAACGCAAGTTTCTTTTAAGTGCATTTTGTCTTTACTATTTCCAGGGTGCTTTGGACGAAACATTGGCTACACTATTACTGTAAGAATTTGGCTCGTGAAGTGACTGTGTCACTTCACGAGCCATTTTTTTCGGTAATCTTATGGTGAATGTTTGCCCGTCGCCTTCTTGAAATTTGTAAAGGTATATTGCATTTGTTTTGGATAATTAGAGAATAAATCCTTTCCTATTCTTTTAAAAGCGGACGAAGATGGAATTTCGTCCGCTTAGCGCTTCTTTATGAATGGATACTATCTATTTTTCTATAAGTCCACCAGCTATAATCATATTCACACTGAATCAGTTAAGCCCTAAATCATTATTATCACTGACTCTTATGGAGGATTTAGAAATGACTGTCCGACTTCCAGATTCTCCTTTTCAGAGAATCTTCTGGTATTATTTTTACCTCTACATCCTCTTCAATTCGGGAAGGGTATATATCTAGATCGAATCGTAGTGGATTTGTAAAAGATTCGAATGGAAGTTCGAATTCAAGTTTCTTTTCCATATTAGAAATTTTAGTCAATGAGCCTATTACATAACTCTTAAGATATGGTCTAAGTCCACGTTCGAATATTAAAAATTCTTTTCCATCTGCATCTGAGAATTTTGGGAAAAATGTCAAATCATCATTACTTCGTATCGAAAAACTAACTTTCCCATCCTTCACCTGTAGGTCAGAGAAAATCGATTCAGAAGGTTGTTTCAAAATTTCCTTTGTTTCCGTATCTATTAAAATATAAGCGTCCTCTTTTTCCATTGCTGCAACTTTTCCAAAAGTTAATGTTAATTCCTTTGGATTATGGAAATAAAAACTCTCCATAAGAGGAACTTCCCACTGGTTTCCCTTCGGTAATATTTTAAAAGAATTTCCAGGCATAGCTGACCAAGATCTACCCATTTCGTCAACAAGTTTTAAATTATCAAATGCTCTCGAAAGAAGTTTCATTGAATTATTTGGATCTTCCTCTAACACAACCGTAGTTCTTACTGGATCTACAAATAAATATTTTACCTTTATAAGTTGGCCATCTATTATTACGTCTTTATCCACAACTATATTTTTATCTTCCACATTCATTATTTTGTAGGAAAACGGAATTTTAAAATGTTCAATCTTATCCCCGTTTTTTATTCCTAAACCCCAAGAAGGATCCTTTGAGAATGCTACTCTTTCTATAGTCTCCACTGAACTATAAAAGTCTGTTCCTTCTTTTGGAGTCAAATTCAAAATGTAATTATTTAAATTTACACTATATCGAGGGCTAATTCCTGATGATAATTGAAGATACTTTAATTCTAGAGAGCTCAAATCAATTTCTTTTGAATGTACGGAGTAAAAAATAACCATTCCTTTATCATCTGCAATTACACCATCGAGGGTTACCGTAATACCGTTCTTTTCTTGTGACTTATTTATTGGTTGATAAAAGTCATTTTCTATCGCCGCAGTTAAGCCCCTATCTTGCTGTATGAGCGCAACAACCCGATCCAATCCAGGTATCGATGCAACTTTATTAGCGAAAGCGGGGGAAACACTGATCGATGTGATAAATGAGATGAGAAGAATAGCAGCAATCACTATTGACCACGAACTCCGTTTTATTATTTTCATTCTTTTTAAAGTTCGTTCTTTTTTCGCTTTTTCGAATCCACTTTGAACCGCAATATGGATTTTGTCCATTGGCACATCTACTTTATCGATCGTTTTTTTTCTTTGCTCTAATTTCTTTTCTTCCTCCTCAAACACGTTTAACCTCCCCTTTCTCTTCAAAGTTGTTCCTAAATGCGCGTAATGCCTTATGTAGCCTCGTTTTGATTGTTCCTTCTGGTGTATTCCACATAACGGCAATATCTTTTATTTTGATATCTTCAAAATACTTCAAGTGCAATAATTCTCTTTCGTAATCAGTTAGATTTAGAAGAGCTTCCTCCACTTCTAAAAAAGTGAAATCTTCATTTACTTCTTGCATGCCAATTATTCTTTCCTCCAACACTTCTCTTTTACTTTTCTTAATGACATCCTGGCAATAGTTCATCATAATCCGAATCAGCCATGTTTTAAAATAAGCAGGCTCCTTAACTGTTTTTATACTTCGATATGCCCTATATGTCACCTCTTGGACACCCTCTAGTGCCTCTCCCTCATTTTTTAAATAAGATATAGCTGTTCGGTACAATACTTCCTCATATGAATGAATTAATTCTAAAAATGCACTTTCATCGCCCTTAATTGCTTTTTGTACCAGTTTCTTTTCGTTCAATATTTCACCCCATTTCAATTGCCTCTATCTATTAGACATAAAACTTAAAGAAAAGTTTTAAGAAGATAAAATACATCCACTCTTTCTGCTAATGATGTCAATGCAGTAAAAAACCAGATTCTATTGTCAGAACCTGGTTTTTCTATAAAATCAATCATTAAATCTTCTGCTAGCTTTTCTAAATGTTGGACACTGTTAAAACTCTTGCCGCTTCGATTGCTGCATTAAGCTCTAGCATCTGTTATACAACACAAATATTAAATAAATTATACATAGCACAAATTAAAATAGCTATAGATTAATCTGTTATAAAATATCTCTGTAGAGACAAACTCATTAAAAACAAGATATCCATCAACATAAAAAAATAGAAACAGGATAGGTTACATGCGAATGTTATATGTTTTCTCTATCAAATCTTTTAAAATCTACACTTACCATGGTTAGATTCCACTTAATTATTAAGAAAATATTGCCAAAATTGAAGATATTAAATACAAGTTAGGGTATACTTATAGTATGAGTCCGTGTAAACGTAAAGGAGGTATTCATATGTCAGTCGCTAGCGCAGCATCACAAGTGAACCTAGATTTTCTTATAAATGATTTAGGTCTCCGTCAAGTATCCAATACTTCGGTATTTCGTAAAGGGAATATTTTTGTTATATCACCATCTGTTCAAAACAAATCCAACACATTTGAACTAGGAGAGTCTCTTATAAAAAAATATAATCACGAAGAAGATGAAGGGTATTTACTTATTCGTGTAAAAGATAAGTTCCTAATGGCAAAGCTACATCCTTTCCAAAAAAAAATGATGACTTCTGAAACAGAAAAAAGCACAAAGAGCAAACCTTCTTTTTGGAAATTTAATGTTATTGAGTCCATTATTCCACGAATAGAAAATAATGCAGATCGAGAGTTAATGTATAGAATTCAATCCCCTACTACAAAACAGCTAATTTCTTTTTTCAATAAAGTCGATTAATCCAAAAACACCCCTCTTATTTAAAAATAAGACGGGGTGTTTTTTATCGCTTTTTATAATAGAATATTCAAAATAATTACTTAAAAAAAGATTGTGTATTTCTCCTACTATAGTTACTATTAATTTATAAACATTAGTAGAAGAGGTATAAACTTGGGATTTATAACAAAGCATTTTCTATTTAATCTAACCTTATTAATCATTTTATTTTTCCTTTGTTTTTCGTTATTTAAGAGATTTGATAGCATCCGTTTACACCGGCGAACTGCTCAATTTTATTTTGTAGCTTCTATAATACTGTGTTTCTTATTTCCGTATCATCTAAATGATGAAATAGTGTTAGATTTACGAATTGTTCCTTTTTTGATAGGCAGTCTTTATCTGAGGCTAAGTCCTTTACTTGCTCTTTTACTCATCGCTTGTCGAGCATTCTATGGAATTAATTTTGGGTTCTTTTTAGGACTTATTATTTATCCAAGTCTAAGTATTATTTTTTGGCTCGTATCTCCTTGGTTTTTAAAGCTTCCTGCTACATACCGCATTCTGTTTTCTACAGGAATTACTCTATTAATAAATGCTGGTATTTTAGGTGCTGTGTTATTCCTAACCTCTTCTGGACATACGCTAGATTTGATAGTTGCTCATATTATTATACCCTCACTTGGAGTTGCCATGATTGCTTATATAATTGAAATGGCCGAAAAAAATATTCTGATGCAACAAGAGCTGGTTAGAGCTGAAAAACTAGATGCTATTGAACAAATGGGAGCTGCTATATCACACGAAATTAGGAACCCTTTAACAACTGCTATTGGGTTTGTAGAACTTCTTGATAAAGATTCTCTTGATCATCAAAAAAGGAATCAGTACCTCTCCATTTTAAAAAATGAACTGGATGCTGCCGAAAGAATTATACAAGATTATTTAACTTACTCCAAACCGAAAACTTCAACCATAGAAGCATTAAATATACAGGAAGAACTAACTCATGTTATAAATTTATTGCAGCCTTTAGCTAACTATAATTCAGTAAAAATATCCATGAATTTAATCCCGACAAAGTTAATTGAAGGTGACTATTCAAAATTTCACCAATGTTTTATTAATATAATTAAATATTTTATAGAATGTATGCCAAACGGTGGTGGATTACTAATAGAAACAGTAGATATCGGTACAAACATTATTATTTCCATACAAAATACAGGAAACAGGAAGAACATAAAACAACTACAAAGTACGAGCCATGCAATCACTGTCGCATTTAAAATAGTTCGGACGATGAAAGGTACAATTGATGTTAAAAATAAAATTGGAAATGAGACTGTTATTCAATTTTCCTTTAAGCCAATTAAACCTCATTTAAAGTAAAAAAGATCACATAGGTTTTTGAGATGAAGATAAATAATTTATCTCTTACTGAGATTTTTAGTGCAGTTTTTAAGCTGGCAGCATATAAGGCTAGCCCAAATTAAGTCAATTTTGTTGATGAAAAGAGGTAATCCTTTGGAATTAACTATGCACTTTTTTTTCAACCTATCTTTGTTAGTAGTGTTACTTTTTTTAAGTTTACTATGGGCTGAAAGATTAAATAATATTGGATCTATTCAAGTAGTAGCAACCTTGTATTTTGTCGTTAGTTTCTTTATCAGTTATGCCTTTAGTTACCCTATACACGAAGGTTTCTTATTCGATTTAAAGAACATTCCAATAATCGTTAGCGGACTCTATATGGGATTAGGCCCTTTGTTGGGATTACTTACCATTTGCATAAGGGGATTCTATGGTTTCGACACAGGTTTTTGGGTGACGGCGACACTTTATGGGGTTATTTCTTTTACGTTATGGCGACTATCTCCATCATTTTTAAACCAATCTTCGAATCTTCGAATCCTATTTTCAGTGGCAATAACATTTTTTTTTAGTTTTATACAAACAATCTTGGAATTTATTCATTTACCTTATCCTTCTTATGACTTGTATTTTGCGTTTCTAGTTATCCAGCCATTAGGGGTTGGTATGATTACATATTTTATCGAGGAAATTACCAAAACTATTCAGCTACGCCATCAACTATTAAATACCAAAAGGCTAGAGGCAGTTGAACAAATGGGTGCAGCTATTTCTCATGAGATCCGCAACCCACTAACAGCTGCTATTGGTTTTGTTCAACTCTTGCAACTAGAAAACATATCAGTAGAAAACCGTGTTCAATATCTTTCTATTATAAAAAAAGAACTCAAATCAGCTGAAAAGGTGATTCAAGATTACTTAACTTTTTCCAAGCAAGAAACCCTATTAACTGAATCTCTTATTGTTCATGAAGAACTACAGCAAGCGATTGAACTATTACAACCTAATGCAAATCGAAATTCTGTTCAAATAGTTTCAATCTTTTCAAATGACATTATTATTAATGGTGATAGGCAAAAGTTCCATCAATTTTTAGTAAATATTATAAAAAACGCGATAGAAGCAATGCCTGAAGGAGGTATATTAACTGTTGAAATGGAGTGTGCTCCAACAAATGTTAGTATTCTTATAAAGGATACTGGAGATGGTATGACTTCTGAACAATTGAAACATTTAGGAGAGCCATACTACTCTACAAAAGGAAAAAAAGGTACAGGGCTTGGTATGATGGTTGTGTATAGCATTGTACGTGCCATGAATGGAACGATACATGTAGAAAGCGAAGTTGGAGTTGGCACTACCTTTAAATTCACTTTTAATTCCTCACTAATAATGCCTGAACAAAAAGATGCGGATGAATTTAAAAGAGAGTTTGTAATGAATTGAATCAATTTCATAGTTTAAAATTAGAGCATAAAACACGAACAATATTTAAGTGAAATGTTAAACATGTATCATATACTCTTCATAGATCAGCATGATTTCCGCTATCGGCGGACGCTTTCCGCGGGGTGAGCGATGAGCCATCACCCCCGCATTCGCGTCGTTTGCGATGTCTCATCTGTCTTTAGAGGAACGAAGGCTAAGAGCGCCACATCGTGTGGCAACGCCTTCGTGACCCACATCCTGTTGGCCTCCGTCCGGAGTCGCCGCCTGTCGCTCCAATCAACAAATAATCATTGTTCGTGTTTTAATAATTACATGCTATTTATGAAATTAACTCAATTACACTTTTGTATTATTGTGCCAAGTTGCTTATCGAGCTTGCTCATAGACTCACAAATTTATGTTACTTAAAAATTTGTGAGTAAAATTAATATAAACACAATCGCACTGAGGATTAATCTCGGTGCTTTTTTATGAGTAAAATCTAGTTTTTGCGACATATTAAAAATATGCGAAAGGAGGATTCACATGGGTAGAGATAATAAGCAAGGTAAAAGCAAAAACAAAGATTCACTTCCTCAAACACCGAAAAATCAAAAAATCAAACCAAATGAAGTTCAAGAAGAATTTTCAAGAGAGTTTGCTGAACTTGGGGAAAATGGAACGAAGAAAAAACGCAAATAAATATTAAATCCCACTGGACTACATTTCAGTGGGATTCTTTTTACTTCTCTATTAATCTAATTTCATATTTAACTCTTGTATAACGTATTTCCTAACTTGTTCGGATGTCTGCATATTTAATGCTCTCTCAACAAGTTTTTTCATTTCACTTTGTTTTAATTGATTAATTTGACTTCTAGCTTTTAGCATGGATGGAACACTCATGGAAAACTCATCTAACCCTAGCCCAACTAATAATGGAATTGCAATTGCATCGCCCGCCATTTCACCGCACATACCTACCCACTTTCCTTTTGCATGTGCTGCATCTATAACCATTTTAACTAATCGTAAAATAGCAGGATTATATGGTTGGTATAAATATGAAACTCGTTCGTTCATTCTATCAGCAGCCATTGTATATTGTATTAAATCATTCGTCCCGATACTGAAAAAGTCAACTTCTTGTGCAAATTGATCTGCAAGTACTGCGGTCGAAGGAATTTCTACCATAATACCAATCTCTATATTATCTGCCACAGCAAATCCTTGCTCCTGCATAGATTGTTTTTCTTCTAGCAATAGATGTTTTGCTTCTCGGAATTCTTCTAAAGTTGCAACCATTGGAAACATTATTTTCAAATTTCCAAAACTACTCGCTTTTAATAAGGCACGTAGTTGGGTACGAAATAGGTCTTGTTCAGCTAAACACAGTCGTATCGCTCGATATCCTAGAAATGGATTCATCTCTTCTGGAAGATTTAAATATGGAAGTTGTTTATCTCCACCAATGTCTAAAGTTCGTACGACAACAGGTTTGTTCCCCATACTTTCTAACACTTGTTTATAAGCTCGGAACTGTTCTTCCTCAGAAGGAATGGATTCTCTTTCCATATAAAGAAATTCAGTTCGGTAGAGACCTACCCCTTCCCCTCCATTTTCAATGACACTTTCGACGTCACGTGGTGTTCCAATGTTTGCAGCTATTTCAACCCGTTTACCATCCAATGTGATAGTTTGTTCATTTTTCAGAAACGCCAATTTTTTCTTTTGGTCTTCTAGCTGACTGCGTTTTTCCTCATAAAATGAAATCACATCTTTAGAAGGATTAATTAAAACCTCTCCATTGTCTCCATCAACAATAATAATATCCCCGTTCCTAATTGTTGATGTTGCTTTTGATGTTCCAACAACTGCAGGAATCTCTAGCGTACGGGCCATAATTGCAGAATGGGAAGTACGTCCTCCCATATCTGTTGTAAAACCTTTAGCAAATTGCTTGTTCAATTGTGCCGTTTCCGAAGGAGCTAAGTCCTCCGAAATAATTATTACTTCTTCGTCTATCATTGCAACGTTAGGAATATTAACTCCTAAAAGCTTTGCTATTACTCGCTTTGTTACATCTTGTATATCAGCTGCTCGTTCCCGCATATATTCATTATCTAGCTGTTGAAACATTTCGATTAAAGTATCTGCTGTTTCTTGCAAAGCAGCTTCTGCATTTATCGCTTCTACTTGTATTTTATTTTCTACAGAACTTAGAAGTTCCGGGTCATTTAATACAAGGATATGTGCGTCAAAAATTGAGGCATTTTCTGCTCCTAGATCATTAGCAGCATGTTTTCGTATTTCTTTCAATTCTTGTTCAGCTTCCGTTAATGCTAAGTGAAACCTTGTTATTTCATCTGCGCTGTTGGTAATTGACCTTTTAATGACAGTCAATTTTGGTTCAACTAGCAAAAATGCTTTACCTATTGCTATGCCACTTGAGGCAGCAATTCCTACTATTAGATCATTCATGATTCTATAATTCCTTCGTTTTTAAGAAATTCATCAATATTATTGAGCGCATCCTCTTCGTCTATTCCTTCAGTTATTATTGAAATGGAACCACCTCTAGGAATACCAAGAGACATGACTCCTAAAATAGATTTTAAGTTTACTTTTTTCTCTTTATATTCGATAAAGATATCAGAAGAAAATTTCGTTGCAACTTTCACGAGTCCCGTTGCAGGTCTTGCATGGATCCCAGATTCAGCTACTACCATATACGTATTTGTTTTCAAAATAATCGTCTCCCTTATAATCTAACTCGAAGATAGTTTTTTTATTTCTTAGCGATTTGTTTATATTGTTCGTACACTGCTTCAAATAAATCTGTACCAGCTTTTAATCCTGTAAACGTTTCTATTGCAAACTCTATTCCTTTTTGTTGAATCGTCTCTTGAATTTCTTTTGCTTCTGGGTCTTCCTGATAATCATAATGTAATGCAGAGGCAATACCCCTTGCTAAATAAACAGGTATTTCTCTAAACATATCAACATATTGTGTTGCTGGACGTACAAGCCGATCATTACTTTTAAGCTTGCGCATTGGTGAACGTGCTACCCTTGTAGTATCATCCGATATAAATGGATTTGCAAAGCGACCAATTATTTTTTGAACGTATTTTTCATGTGCTTGTTCATCAAATGAATATTTTGTAGTAAGATACTTGCTTGTTTCTCTTAATACATTTTCAGTCAGTTTTCTAATCTCTACATTCTCAAGTGCCTCGTGCATACTTCTTATACCGGCTAGATAACCAAAATATGCAACAACAGCATGCCCTGTATTTACAGTAAATAACTTCCGTTCTATAAAGGGTTGTAAATCCTGTACAAATGTTATACCTTTCACAGGTGGATTTTCACCTTTTATTTCTGATTCATCTACAACCCACTCATAAAAAGGTTCTACCGTAACGGCTAATTTATCTATGTTTGTTTGGTTTGGAACAATTCGATCTACTGCTGCATTTGGGAAACTAAAATGTACATCAAATAGAGATTTCTCCTCTTCACTTAGCTGTTCATATACTTTTTCTTTTAAAAAAGAACTACCACCAATCATGTTTTCACAAGCGATAATGGTTAGTGGCTCTTTGGATAGTGTAAGTCGTTTTTTTAGTCCGTTTGCTATTAATCCTGCAATAAGCGGAAGTATGTTTGGACCAACTGCTGCGGTTACAAGGTCAGCATTAGCAATTGCTTCTACGACAAGTTCAGGATCCCTTAGGCTGTTTATTGCATGTACATTTTTTACAAGTAACTCTTCGTGATTCTTCTCTGCAAGTTGAACGGTATATTGATTCTTTTCGTTCAGTAAGTCAACAATCTCTCTATTTACATCTACAAAACAAGTGTTATATCCAGACTCATACAATAAACATCCAATAAAACCTCTTCCAATATTCCCAGCCCCAAAATGAACAGCATTCATCTTAGTTCACTCCTTCAAAAAATGAAAGCACTTCTTCTTGTGAAGTAGCATGAACAATTTTTTCGACATTTTCTATTTCGGATACAGCGATTGCAATATTTGATAGAATCTCCAAGTGGTCGTCACCTTTACCAGCAATACCAAAAACTAATTTAACGATATTCCCATCACCAAAATCCACCCCATCTGGAATTTGAATAATGACAATTCCAGATTCTTTTACGTCTTTTTTAGCTTCATCCGTACCATGTGGAATAGCGACAAAGTTTCCCATATACGTTGAAGTTATTTCTTCTCGCTCTAACATTTTTTCTTTATATTCTGGATTAACGTATCCACGGTCTACTAGCATTTGTCCTGCTAACTGGATTGCCTCTTCCTTTGTTGTAAGTTGATGATTTAACATGATGTTTTCCTCTGATAAAATTGGCAATACCATAATCATAACGCCTCCATTATTTTAAATTTCCATCGATAAAATGCTCGAACTTTTCGGCTAAATAAGCTTGTATTCGCAATCCATCTTCGGCTTCAAATAGTTTAATACTCTGTTCATTTTCAATAATAATTGTACTAATTAGGCTAAGTACTTCCAAACCTGGTTCATGAAAAGGTTGTGGTGATAGCAATAGTAATAATGTGTGCACTTCCATCTCACTTCCATCCATCCCTTTCACGATGACAGGCTGTTCCAGTTTATGGATTGTAAAAGATGGTCTGCAAACTTGTTCGATACGAGTGTGATATAAAGCAAGCTTTGTTTCTGGGATACCAATACCACCAAGCGCTTCTCGTGCAAATAATGCTTCCACCACTACAGGAGCTTCTTGAATTATCTGTTGTTCTGCTAACAAATTACATGCATCTACAATACATTCTTTTGTTGAGATTTGATTTTTTGGAGAAGTGAGATGAAAGTTTGTTAAAACTTCCGCTATCGTTCCTGAGAATTGATGAATCTTCTCCATTTTTTTCTTTAACACTTCAACAGTAGAGTAGCTTTCTTTCATAGCGGGAACTGGCTTTTTTATTAACATTTGCCTTCTTGCGTATAATTGTACTTGAGTAATTTCATCTCTTGTCATAAAAGGGCTAACCATCATATACTCCCTAGGAAACGCTTGTAAATAAATCGTTGATATTACCAAATCTCTTTCCGATAAAGAAAGTTCATTTAACTCAAAAATAGAAACATTGATAACTTCTGCAATTTCAGGTATCTCTCGCTGTAACCTAGATGCAAGTAATTTAGAGGTTCCGATACCACTAGAACAAATAATATAAGCTTTTAAATCTCCTTTTCCCAACAAGCCAAGCAGCGCAGATCCAAAATGCATGACTAAGTATCCAATTTCTTCATCAGGAATTACTATAGTTGGAAAGACTTTTTCAGTTGCAACTTTCACTTGTTCAAACAACTCTTCGTAATCTTTTTGAATATTTTTTAATAGTGGATTAAATATACCCATGTTTTGACGAATCCGATAAATTGCTGGCTTTAGGTGAGTAACAAGCCCTTCTAAAAGGGATTCATTATTCATTAACTGATAACCTGTAGCTTTTTCCATCAGCTGAACTAATTTCTTCGCTTGCATATAGGTTTCTAAGTTAGAGGCTTCATGTAAAATACCATCTTGTTGACGGAGCTTTGCACCTTGAAGATGCATCGTTATATAACCTACTTCCGCTTCAGGTATATCAACTTGAAAACTGTCCATTAGCTTATCAATAATTTTCTTGGCAATTGGATATTCCGGTTCAAGTGCTATTTGTTTTAAATACATTTCTTCTATTTGAATGTTTTCTCCTTGCAAAATACGTTCAATCGCTAATGCAAGATGTACTATAAGTCCAACGTAAGAGTTGTCTGTCATAGAAAACGATAGATTCGGATCTAAGTCCTTCATCACGTTTTCTATCTTCACTAATTTTTTACGGTCGACAAGATGCATTAGTCGTTCAGAAATGGGATCATCATGTTTTCCTGATTGTTGATGAATTTGTTCTTTTATAAGGGAAAATAAGCCCTCTTCCTTTAATGTCTTTGCAATCGCATAACTGATTGCCCTACGCTTCGCTTCCTCTGTTCCAGATAGCTCAACACCATATCCTCTTTTTTTCAAAATGGAAAGTTGGAAAGGCTTTAATTGCTCTTCCAGTTTCATCAAATCTGCACTTACGGTTGAGATAGAAACCCCAAGATCTTTTGAAAGCGTAAAAAGTTTAACAGGTTCAGATGATTCATACAACATGGATAGAATCATCGTTTGCCTTTCATCTAATGTGTATTCCCTAAAAGTAAACTCTTCAAGCTGTTTTATTAATTCGAGTTTACCTTTTTCCTGTCCAATAATTTGAACTCCAACCCCTGATTTTCTTATCAATTTAAGCTGATAGGAATTTAAGAGCTCTTCTATTTTGTTCAAATCACGATGAATTGTACGAGAACTCACATCAATTTTCCTTGATAGCTCTTTAATCGTTACTTCATCCAGTTCTACGATTAATGTTTCAATAATCATTTTTTCACGTGCTGAAATATACATGTTAAACACCTCATTCATAACGTTCCAAAATCATTGGCAAAACTCAGCCTATGTTTCGTTTGAAATAGGCCGAGTTCCGTAAGTTTCCATTATTTTTTTAATTGGTTAATTAGCTCATCATATTTCGGGCTATTTAAAAAGTTCTCTACCGAAATATGTTTCGCATGTGGTGATTTTTCTTTTGCACGGTTCGTCAAGTCTTTATGAGTAATAATAACCTCTGCATCCTTTGGAAGGTTACTAATAGAAGTATTTGTTACAGAAATATCTAGACCTGCTTGTTTCATTTTATTTTTTAATATGGAAGCTCCCATTGCACTTGACCCCATGCCTGCATCACATGCAAATATTATATGCTTTACAGCTGATAGTGAATCGTCATGTACTGAGTCTAGACCTTTTGTAGGTTGAATAAACTCAGCTGCTCTACTTTCTTTTCCTTTTAAAGCAGAAGTTTTTTCTGTCGCTTTCGCTAAATCATCTTCACCTGTATCTTTAGAAGATTTTAGAATAATAGAAGCAACAATGAACGACACTGCCGTTGCAACTAGTACTCCAAGTATTACTCCTAAATAATTCCCCTTCGGCGTTAATAGCATAATTGATATAATACTACCTGGTGATGGTGCAGCTGTTAAACCTGCTCCAAATAGTTGTAGTGTAAATACTCCAGATGCTCCCCCTGCGATTGCCGCAACTAATAATAGTGGTCTCATTAAAATGTAAGGGAAGTAAATCTCATGAATTCCGCCTAAGAAATGAATAATTACTGCTCCAGGTGCGGTTTGCTTCGCTATTCCTTTTCCAAAAATCATGTAAGCAAGTAGAATTCCAAGTCCTGGCCCTGGATTTGCTTCTAGTAAAAATAGAATAGATTTACCCGCGCTTGCGGCTTGATCAATTCCTAATGGTCCTAAAATACCATGATTAATCGCATTATTTAAGAACAACACTTTGGCTGGTTCTATGAAAATACTTGCTAATGGTAATAGATTTGCATCAACAATGAATTGAACACCTGATGCAAGCCAGTCCGTAAGTGCATTAACAGCAGGCCCTATCAACTTGTAGGCAACTAATGTTAGTCCTCCACCAATAATTCCTGCTGAAAAGTTATTCACTAGCATTTCAAAGCCTGGTTTAATTTTTCCTTCAATTAAATTATCGAACCATTTTATTGCTATACCACCTAATGGTCCAACAATCATCGCGCCAAGGAACATTGGTATACCGGCCCCAACGATTACCCCCATCGTTACGGTTGCACCAACTACTCCACCTCGTAAACCATGAATTAGACGTCCTCCTGTAAACCCGATTAAGATAGGTAGTAAATATGTAATCATTGGTCCAACTAATTCCGCTAAACTATCATTTGGAATCCAGCCGGTTGGTATAAATAATGCCGTTATAAGACCCCATGCGATGAATGCACCGATATTCGGCATAATCATCCCACTTAGAAAACTACCAACCCGTTGTACTTTTACTTTAAACCCTGAACTTTCCCTCTGCTCATTTGTCACCTTACAATCCCCCTTTTTTGAATGTAAAATAATCGCTTGTTAATGTAATAGTAAAGCGTTTACATTTTATATTCAATTAAATGAAAACGCTATCATGTCTTCTTCATTGTTGCCAAATATACACTTGTTTACGTGCATATGCTTATAAGTCTTTTCATATGATGTTTCTTTTGTTTTTAATACGATAACTCAGAAAACTCTAGCGTCCTTTAAGTGCATCTTGTTTTTACTATTTCCGGAGTGCTTTGGACGAAACATTGACTACACTATTACCGTGGGAATTTTTGTGGATCGTGAAGTGACTGCGTCACTTCACGATCCATTTTTTCAGTAATCTTGTGGCGGGTGTTTGTCCGTCGCCCTCTTGAAATATGTAGAGACATGGTACACTAGACTTGGTTAATGAGAGAATAAATTCTTTCCTATTCTTTTAAAAGCAGACGAAGATGCAATTTCGTCTGCTAAAGCCTTCTTTATCAATGAATACTGCCTATTTTTTTCAAATTTCACAGGATTACTGGTACGATTAAGTTTACATGTTCAACTAAAAAGTTAAAAACTGTCATAGAGCGATAATTGTAAGGTGAAGGCTACAGATTCTACTCTGATAGCAACAAAACCCTTGAAGAAAGCAACCAATCTTCTCGTGAGAGCAACCATTTCTCTATGTAAAGAGTTAACTTTATGTGAGATGGCTCAATTCAGCGTTATACAATCCTGTGAAACAAAAAAAACATGAACACGCTATATCATATACTTTCTTAATCTTTAAGAAAAACGCAAACGTACTTTAAGCACCTGGTCTTTTCTATTTCTCGAGTGCTTTAGACTAAACCTCAACTACACTTTTTTCGGTAATCTTGTAGCGGATGTTTGTCCGTCACCCTCTTAGAATATCTAGAGACACGGCGCCTTAGGTTTGGTTAATGAGAGATTAGATACTTTCCTATGCTTATACGAAGATACAATTTCGTCCGCTAAAGCCTTCTTTATCAATGGATACTATCTATTTTTGCTTTGGTTCCGCTCGTTCCTTATCTTATAAAAAAAACCGCACTGGTAGATGAATCCTCTACCAGTACGATTTTTATTTTTAAACAGAAAAAATCCTTACTATTTATTATTCAAAATTTCCAAAATTTTTTCTAATTTCATCCGTTTTAATTATTATCTTTTCCCGAAGATTTCTCAGCCATGCTGGATAATCCTCCGCACTTCTTTTCTCAGTTGCCCGTAATAGTCTGGCAAATTGATATAGTTTTGCGAATTTAATAAACATAGGAAATTGACTTACAAGTTCTTCATTCAAATCATTTGCAGATCGATATCCTTCTAAAAAAGCTTGAACTCTCCTTTTGGATATTGGATCTTCGCTTTCCAATTCATCCATTAAAGCCGTCACCACGTCTTGAGCAAACCAATGGTACATAGAATCGTCAAAATCGATGACCTCAAAAGTCGAATTCTTTTCATCATAAAATAGATTGTCCAATTGAAAATCATAATGGATTAAACCATACGTATTTTGAGAAAATGGAAGTGTTCGAAAAAAGTTCGAGATGAAATGAAACTCATTAAAAGCGTCTTTTTCTTGTGGATGATGGTCAAGCACATTTTCAATAAATAATAATGTATCCTGCCAACTATTCCTCTTATTATTACTAGGTTCATAATTCATAGACAAGTTATGAAGGATGGCTAATGATCGGCCCCATCGCTCTATTTGAGAGTCAAGTAAGTCTTCCTCATCATCTAATTGAATTCCATTAGCTTTACTGAAAACTACTCCAAAATAAACACCTTCCAAAGTCTCAACAGTTTCAATAAAATTATTATTTAGAGAAGCGACAGGAGATACACAAGGATAACTATTGCTTTTCAAGTATTCCATAAAGTTAAGTTCTGCCTTAATTTGTTCTAAATTATTTTCTTTTTCGAAACTAAAACGCAAAAAGTACTTTTCTCCTTGTCTTTCGAAAGCACAAATAAAGTTTGAACTAGCTCGCCAAAACGTAAGGGTTCCTTCATCATGTTCCCAATTCTGTAGAAGACTTTCTGCTACCTTTAAAGAAGAGAAGCCCGCCTTCATCGTACTCAATTCCATCATTTTTTCTTTTCCTCCCGTTGCTTAGAGAGGAATAAACTTGTTAAGAAACAAGCCCTCTCATTTGCAGTTTATTTTGTAATAGAAGTTCTAACAAAATAAAGTCACCCCTTCCCCATCTCGGCAAAAATGCCTTACTAAATATAACATTACCATAATATTCCGAACTATTTTTATTATATTTTTTATTTGGTCATGCCTTTCAACTCGAAGGAGTAAAATGAAGTATATGAGTACGTTTTAATAGGGAGGAGCAACAAAATTTGGCGACGAAACCAGGTCAATTGAAAGCAGGGGATACTGTTGGAATTGTCACTTTAGGAAGCCCATTAGGTGCAAGTGTCATAAACGAAGGAATTACGACTCTTCGAAATATGGGTTTTAATGTGATACTAGGAGATTATGTATATTCATCGAATGGATTTCTTGCAGGAACAGCTCGACAGAGGGCCTCCGATTTAATGAGAATGTTCATGAATAAGGACGTAAAATGGATCTTACCTACTAGGGGAGGTGTTGGGGTAGCAGACATATTGCCTTTTCTAGATTTTTCAATCATTGCGCGCAATCCAAAAATCATCTCAGGTTATAGTGATATTACAGTGCTACAAAATGTCTTGTACGAATACGCTTCTTTAATCTCTTTCCAGAGTCTCCTACTCCTTGACTTTAATTTAAAAACTCCGGCCTATAATTTTAACCAATTTTTCGCTGCCACATCAACATTAAGTGCTCCTTGGGCAATTAGAAATCCTCCTGAGATCCAATTAGTAAGTAAAGTACCAGGAAACGTTACAGGTCCCATTGTTGGCGGTAATTTAACATCTTTTATAGGTACTTTAGGAACGTCTTATGAAATCAATACAGCGGGAAAAATTTTGGTATTAGAAGAGACTCATGAACCTACCAACACCATTTACAGATATTTACAACATCTTTTTTTAGCTAAGAAGTTCGATGATTGTGTTGGCATCATCATGGGGGATTGTACAAAATGCGTGGATGCTTATGGAAAAACTTATGAGGATTTAATAAATGAGTTCTTAGTTCCTTTAGGAAAACCTTTAATGACTAATCTTGCAACTGCACACGGGAAATATAAAGCTACTATCCCGTTAGGTGCAACACTAAATTTAAATACATATAACAATACATTAACTGTAATGGAACCTGTAGTTAGTCTATGAAAATTGAGTTAGGGTAATAAGAAAAACGCAAGCGCCCTTTAAGTGTATCTTGTCTTACTACTTCCAGAGTGCTTTGGAATACACTTTTTTCGGTAATCTTGTGGCTGATGTTTGTACGTCGCCCTCTTGGTATTTATGAGGACATAATGCGTTTGGTATGGCTAATTAGAGAAAAAATACTCCCCTACTCTTCTAAAAGCTTCCGAAGATACAATCGGGAGCTCTTCACTTCTTTATTAGGAGATGCAACCTACTTTTTCTCTGCTTCCACTTGCCATAGTAGAAACAAAGGAAAATGCCAGTTGATTAATTAGACGAAGCAAATTCTTTCCTTTTTTGGACTGTGGATTGGAACGGCCGTCGTTGACTCTTAGGAGATTAGGAAGCAATTCACTTTTTTAAAAAAAGTTAAAAACTGTCATAGAGCAACTAATTACAAAGTGAAAGCTACAGATTCTATACTAACAGCAACCATTTCTCCATCTATCAAGTTAACTTATAAGAGATAAGAGCAAATCCTTTTACGATTCAATAGAAAGTATTACAAAACACCAGGAAAAGTTGATTATTTTCATACCATTAAAACACACCTCACTGGTGACTGAAGCCAGTGAGGTGTGTTTATGTGCGCAATACACTACATGAAAAGTAAATTAAGTTATACAATGAAGAAAGAATGTTGTTGGATATGTCCTAATCAGTAAAAAATATCCCGTATTAGATTTCTACAACTTGAGGTTCTCCGCCACTTGTGTTCATCACTCGAATTTGTGTTGGGGTTATTTTCAAAATGATTAGATCAGGGTCATCTGGTCCTGTAAACCACCCCTTTAACGCTTTATTCCATACTTTTTCTTTTAAACTTTCCTCATCTGATTCTTCCACTATGCCCTCAATTTCCAAAAAAGAGTCACCCAATCCTTTACCATCATAGCCTAAAAGAATATGGGTGTTCGGATTTTGTTCAACTTCTTCTACTTTATGCGTCTTTTTACTTGTTGCTGTATACATGATGAAATCTTCATTAAAGAAGGTCATATATCGTGAATGCGGTTTATTTTGCTGAATCGTTGCCATCGTTCCGATCATGTTATCATTCAAAATTTTAAGTGCTAACTCTTTTGCTGTTATCGCCATTTTTATTTCTCTCCTTTTGTAACCCTCTTTCTTATTATTCCTTTGCTAAGGCAAAATAAACATTTGCTCTTTGAAAACTTACCATGTTTTTAAAAATTGAATGGCGCACTCTCTTCCTTTTTGAAGTAATGCATTTTTTTCCTCTTGATTTAAATCAAATTGCGTAGCACCATAGTCGTCCACTGGAATAAAAATTATATTTTTTTCATGTCTTCTAGAAATATATCTTTCATCATGTGCATTCTTCATTGTCGAAAAAAGTGCTTCAAATAACTGTAATCCGTTATCTATTTGGAACCCTGGAAGATCCTCGGAACTTGCACTTAACTTGAAACCAAGGACTGGCCGCTCTTTGTTTCCATTATCAAACATCCACATTGGAAAATTACTCAATACTCCACCGTCAACAACAATCGTATCACCAGATCCAACTTTCAATCTAACGGGTTCAAAGAAAAATGGTATACTACAGCTCATTCGTAAAGCTCGAGCTATCGGAAAGCTTGCTTCTGAAATTCCATACTTTCCAAGGTCATCAGGAAGAACAATCATCTTGCCATTCGTTAAATCTGAAGCTACGACCTTCAAAGCTCCTGGCTGTAAATCTGAAAAAGAATATACCCCTTTTAATGCCAATTTTTCTAAGAACCAGTTTTCTAGAACTTTACCTTGGTATAATCCTAGTCGCCAATAAAGACTGATCCACTTCATGAATGGAATCGGAAGTATGGATTTACGTTGATCGAGAAAAGTCATAGCATCTAATTCATCTAGCATTTCTTTTATTTCCTTACTTGAAAATCCGGCCGCAATGAAGGCTGCAAGAATGGCACCTGCACTGGTACCGGCAACACGCTTAAATCGATATCCCTTTTCTTCCAACACTTGATACGCACCTACTAACGCGTAACCTTTTAATCCACCTCCCGAAAACACCCCATCTATTAACATATAAACCTCTCCCTTTTTTCTGTCTCTATTACACTTTAAGAAGGAAGAAAGGTAATTAGAACATAAGTCGACAAACTAATAATTATAGTCAAAAAGCCCATTAACTTTGGGAGCTTAAACGGAATATTCAACTAATCCTAGATTTTTAATTTTGTTATTTACAAGTTGAAATTACAGGAGTATTATTGGGCTCAGTTTTAATTTGCTACATCGCTTAATCCTTATGGAACGGGGAAACCAATCATATGTGATTTGAATGTATTTATGTATCACATGGGGTGAATCCTACAATCGTAGGTAGGGATAATCTTTTGTCCCAAATCCGACAGCTAACCTCGTAAGTGTAAAAAGAAAGGGAGAGAAAGAATGTTATCAGCTGTCAAAAGGTTTTTAATAGGTCGTCCATTAAAATCCTCAGAACTAGGTGAACAAAAGCTTAATAAAACAAAGGCTTTAGCCATACTGTCTTCGGATGCACTTTCGTCCGTTGCATACGGTCCAGAACAGATTTTACTTGTTTTAATGACAGTGAGTACAATTGCCTTTTGGTATTCTATCCCAATAGCCGCAGGAGTGCTTATCTTACTATTCGCGCTAATTTTGTCTTATAGACAAATCATATTTGCCTATCCACATGGTGGAGGTGCTTACATTGTTTCGAAGGAAAACCTTGGTGAGAATGCAGGATTGGTTGCAGGTGGATCTTTATTGGTCGATTACATCTTGACTGTGGCGGTTAGTGTCTCAGCGGGCACAGATGCCATTACTTCTGCAATTCCAAGCTTACATGAGCATAATGTTGTTATCGCAAGTGTGCTCGTTGTGCTCATTACAATATTAAATTTAAGAGGTTTAACCGAGTCCGCTTCGATTCTTGCCTACCCAGTCTATTTATTTGTATTGGCATTGTTTATATTAATTGGAGTTGGATTTTACCATATAATAACTGGAAATGTCTCTCCTGAGTTGCATGCTCCCTTAGGAACTCCAGTTGCGGGTATTAGCTTATTCTTGTTACTTAGAGCCTTTGCATCGGGTAGCTCCGCTTTAACAGGAGTTGAAGCAATTTCTAATGCAATCCCTAACTTTAATCACCCTGCTCCAAACAATGCTGCAAAAACCCTAGCCTTTATGGGCTCTCTACTCGCAGTCATGTTAGTCGGCATAGTCTTTTTGGCTTATTATTATGGTATTTCACCTAAAGTGGAGGAAACTGTGGTTTCACAAATTGCTTCTGTAACTTTTGGAAGAAATTTTATGTATTATTTTATACAGGGAACAACAGCATTAATTCTTGTGCTCGCTGCTAATACAGGGTATTCAGCTTTTCCTCTATTAGCTTTTAACCTTTCTAAGGATCAATATATTCCAAGCATGTTTAAAATGAGAGGAGACCGATTGGGATATTCTAATGGAATTATTACGCTTGGGATCACTTCTATTCTTCTCATTATTATTTTTAAAGGTCAGACCGAACAACTCATTCCACTTTATGCAGTAGGTGTATTTATTCCATTCACCTTATCTCAAACGGGAATGCTTGTGAAATGGTTTCGCGAAAAGCCAAAGAACTGGATTGGAAAATTATTGATTAACTTTATTGGGGCAATTATTAGTTTTACAGTTATGATGATTTTCTTTATTACTAAGTTTGGGCAAGTATGGGCAGTGTTAATATTCGTACCTGTATTGATTTTTATTTTTCACAAAATAAAAAATCACTATAATTCCGTTGGTGAACAATTGAGCATAACTAATAATTGTTCCATAAAACCTATTGAAGGAAATGTAATTATTGTTCCTATCGCAGGGATTACTTACGTAGTCGAGAACTCATTGAATTATGCCAAGTCATTAAACCCAAAACAAATTATTGCCGTTAATGTTTCTTTTGATCGTGAGGAAGAGAAAAGGCTAGTAGAGAAATGGAGTAAATGGCAACCTGATATTAGGCTAGTAACTTTATATTCACAGTACAGAAGCATTAATTACCCATTGGCTAAATTTATCAGTAAAGTGGAGAATAAAGCGTATGAATCTAACTATACAGTAACCGTTTTAATACCCCAATTTATACCAAAAAAAGGTTGGCACAATATTCTTCATAACCAGTCAAGTTTACTTATAAGAACAATTCTTCTTTACAGAAAAGATGTAATTGTAACAACAGTACCTTATCATTTTAAAAAGTAAATTTTAGGTCGATAAACTCTTTTTTGAGTTGGCATTAAAAATCTACAGAATGAGCAGTAAAAAACAAAAGGTTTCTGGAAGATTTTACATCCTTGAAACCTTTTGTTTTTAATTTACTAATAGGATAATGCTCGATGGGTATAAGATTCTATTGATTTAATCGAGATTGATTATTTTGATTCGTGGGTTTATCTTTATTTTCATTATCATTGTTTTTCTTTGCTTTGTTATTTTGACCCTTTACCTCTAGATCATCAGGGCTAAGATCATATCCAAATCCATATTCCTCACGATCCAGTGAATTTTTCTTATTTTTATCTTTCACCATGAGCTTTCACCTCCATGGAGAATAAGTTGTGCAATTAGATAGTTTTTATTCATCGTTGTTTTGAAATACTAATTGGCTTTTCTTTTGTACTCTCGAACCTAGGAATAACTAATAATTATAATCTGAATGAAGATTGTCTGCTGTTAGATTTAATATTGTATACGCTTTTTCCATTGCATATGACTGTCCAGTATATTACTTTAAACTCTTAATCTTTTCATTTAGTAATTGAAATACTTGTTTCACTTTTTCTTTTGGGAGAGTCGCATATTGATCACCTACACTTACTTCGTAACTACATGTTCCCTCTATTGATTCTCTTAAATAACTAGTTAAGCCAACTCCTGTTGAATCATATATTTTAACTAGAATAGACTCCAATTGCTCTTTTGGTATATGAAAATGGACATGAAACATATTAGAAACTGGTTCTAGTGGCATTGTTGAAACTGCATGACATGAATTGAAAAGTTTAGCAAGCTCCTTCGCGTCTTCGAAGTATTGTCTCATTTTTGGTATTCTTTTATCAAAATAATAATCTGAACTTAAAATATAAGGATATAAGCTGATTAAATCCCCACCATGGCGTCTTTTCCACACTTTCGATTCTTCGGTAAAGGATTTATCGCCAGCTAGAATCGCTCCTGCAATTCCACCAATCCCTTTGTAAAAAGATAAATATACACTATCAAAAAGACTGCATACTTCGGCTGCGGACTTTTGATAAAATGGAAGAATTTCAGGTAGTCGTGCACCATCTAAGTGCAGCTTTATTCCTCTATTACGACAGAAATTGGATATTTCTTCAAGCGTTTCGTAATCTGGCAACTGTCCTCCAATCTCACGTTGAGGCAATTCGAGCAACAAACATGCCACTTCATCTTTCATATTCAACACATCATCTAATTCTATTAATCTATTTTGTTCTGCTAACAATACAGGCTCGATCTGATGTAATTGTTTTAATCCATCTTCCTCATGAATCTCTAAATGACATAATGGATGATATGCAACTTTCTTTATACCTTTCTCATCACACCAAATGCGTAATGCGATTTGCTGAGCCATTGTTCCACTTGGGAAAAAGACAGCTGTTTCTTTTCCTAAATAAGATGCAATCTTCGCTTGGAAATCGTCGATAATCTTTCCGTTACCATATACATCACTTTCAATCTGTCCTTCAACCTCTTGTAAAGCATCTTTTAGTATCTGAATATTTCTTTTCCCATGACCCGATATTTGATATGTTGTTTGTTTAAATGCTTGTAATAAAGTATTTGCTTCGCTCATTCCCTCTGTCCCCCGCCATTTTTCTAATAATTACAATAAATCTAATTGTATCGTACAAGAGCAATTTAGAATAGTTTTGGAGCTAAAATTCTTTACTCTTTTCTCTTCAAAGCAGCTTCTATATATGCTTTAAATATACGTTTAGAGGCACTGTCACCATCTATTGCAAACTCTTCCGGATGCCATTGAAAGCCAAATACAAATGAGTGTTTCGTGCTTTCGAGACATTCAATTATTCCATCTGTTGCTGTTGCAGCTACTAGTAGATCTTTCCCTACTTCATTCACAGCTTGGTGATGAAACGAGTTTACTTTAAACTCATCTTCTTTTAGTAATTCAAATAAGCGACTTTCTTTTTCTACCTTAACAGGATGTGATCTATGTACACGTTCTGCATTTTGTAAGTGTTGCATGACAGCCTCTTTACGCTGGGAATGTATGGACTGAAAAAGTGATCCGCCAGTCGCCACATTTAGCATATGTAGACCACGGCAAACACCTAAATATGGTTTATCCATCTCTAGTATTTTTTGTACGAGCATAAACTCCATTTTATCTAGCTTTGGTGTTATTCTTCCGAGTTGTATATGTGGCTCTGTATCGTAATAAGATGGATCGATATCTTCTCCCCCCGTAACAAATAATCCATCAATTTGTTTACATAACGCATCAATATCTTGCTCTGGTATAAGTGGAATTAAGACCGGAATTCCACCTGCCTGAGTAATCGCTTTTCCATAAACAGAAGGCATAAAATAGCTTCCATCCTCTTTAACTTCTACTGTTATACCAATAATCGGTTTCATGTAAATTCTCCGTTCTCATTTTAAGTACATTCAAACTGATATACCCTTTTCTTTTAAAAGAAAAACGAAACTAAAAGTTCCGACAAAAACTTTTTCATAAGTTTGTTTTTGATTAGGAAGGGAACTATATCATTAATGAATATTTAAAGGAGGATCACTATGTCAACAGATAAATATGAAAAAATACACCTAGAGGTTTCTGGTCAGACGCAAAATCAACAACCTGGTATCGAAGAAGAGATGAATCCCGCTCCTATTTTTGACGACAAAAACTATAAAGGATCAGGAAAATTAAATGGAAAAGTAGCACTTATTACAGGTGGAGATAGTGGGATTGGCCGAGCTGTTTCAATTGCTTTTGCTAAAGAAGGGGCAAATGTCGCCTTTGTTTATTTGGATGAAAATGAAGACAAAGATGCAGAAAAAACAGTGAAACTAATAGAAAATTATGGAGTTAAGGCATTGAAAATAAAAACAGACATAAGCGACGATGAAAATTGTCAAAATGTAGTGGACCAAGTCATTGAATCATTTGGGCAAATAAATATATTAGTAAATAATGCAGGTAAACAGTTTCCGACAAAGGATTTTTTGAAAATTACACCTGATCAGTTACAGGAAACGTTTTCGACAAATATTTATTCTATGTTTTACTTAACTCAAGCCGCATTGCCTCATATGAAAAAGGGGGATACCATTGTAAACACTTCTTCTGTTACTGCATATAACGGTTCGCCTGAGCTTATTGACTATTCAGCAACAAAAGGTGCCATTACTACTTTTACTCGATCCCTCGCTCTAAATCTAGCGGAAAAAGGAATTCGAGTGAACGCTGTTGCACCGGGTCCTATATGGACTCCACTTATCCCTGCAACATTCGATAAACAAAAAGTAAAAGAACACGGGGATAATACTCCTGTAGGCAGACGTGGTCAACCCGCGGAAAACGCTCCTGCTTATGTATTTTTAGCATCTCCGGATTCCAGTTATATGACTGGACAAACGATTCATGTGGATGGTGGGGACTTTGTTGGGTCTTGAATAGTGTCCCTTCCCTGTGATACAAGCGGAATTGTTTACTTCACAGGGATGATTTCGGAGTTAGAATCATCCTTCACTTCTTGTTTATGCTCTAGGCAATATCGGCAGTAGCTAGAATTCGTTGGCTCGTAGAATGAGGGCAAAAGATTTTTAAGTACCCCTCTATCTAAAAAAGGAGGAGCGGGTTTTGAATCGTCCCAATAATACGGAAATGAGCTGTATGGGTATTGTTCTAAGTGGTTGATCATAGTTTTTTTAGTGTCGATAGGATTTCTGTGGATGTAGCTGCTAACATTCAATAAACCACGGGGAGAGTTGACTTTTTTGGCAAAAAATCGTTTCTGATAAATTCGACCAATATGGTTATATCGCTTTGAGTAGGAGGTGCTGTATCTTTTATTGATTAGCCCCATAATTTTACTAAGCGATGTTCCTTCTGTTTTTATCAGAATATGATAGTGATTTGTCATAAAACAAAAAGCTAAAATACGGAAAGGGAATCTACTATGAACATGTAGAAATGCACGCATAAGTTCAATCATATCTGTTTTTGCATTTAAAATATTTTGTCTGTTGTTCCATCTCATGATTACATGGTAGTAAGCATTTGGTTGAAAGTTTCTTTTTTTTGTCACAGTTATTTCTTTCTCCTTTCTTCTTTTATTTTCCTTTCAATCAATCTAAACGATTTATATCAAAATGTAAAATGTTGGAAAAATGGAACAATGGCGTTTTGGATAGGAAAAACTAAGTCCCTGTGATACAAACAATTCTGAATTGTTTGTGTCACAGGGACAGTTTAGGATGTTTGGTAGTTACATAATACCTTTAGTAATCTTTTTCCCATCAAATGAATAGAGAGTTAATTTGCCATCTATAATGGTCTCTAAATGCACTGGACGTCCCCATAGTTGATAAATATAAGGTAGCACATTTTCTAGATAGCGCGTATCGAGTTCGGTCCCCTCATAGCCATGTTTTAAATAAAGTTCTCCGTTTCGAGAATAGTCGCCATCTTCCACAACTATATATGGAAAACTTCCATTAACCCTCATAGAAACGAGTTGATCACGTACATTCTCATAATCTTTATCGGTTATTTGATAGTTTCCATTCTTTTTTTCAAACAAATATAGATCCTCAATCTTCACCAAATCTTTTGTTAAATAGTTTCGTAAAAAAGATATATCTGATTCAATTTCTCTCACTTCAAACATTTTCTCCCTACCCGAGTTAGGCTTTACTCCTAGTTTTTTTAGCTCTTCCGTCGGCTGATCATATCTTCTCTCGATGTCCTCAAAAATCTTTAATCCTAAATAATATGGATTGATACTTGTCTGAGAAGGCTGAACAACATTTGCGTTTAATTTTGCGAACTCTACCGTTTCATCAGAGGTTAAATTCATTTCTCTCAAAATACGTTGATGCCAATATGATGCCCAACCTTCATTCATAATCTTTGTCTCTAATTGCGGCCAAAAATACAACATTTCTTCTCGCATCATTGTTAAAATATCACGTTGCCAGTCTTCCAGCTCTCGACTGTATTCTTGAATGAATAACAATAAGTCTTTTTCAGGACTTGGGGGGAACTTCTTTTTCTTAGGGACAACTAATTTCTTTTCCTTTGTTACTTGATCCACACTCCATAAATCATCATATGGTGTTTTACGTAGTGCTTCCACCACTTCTTCTATATCATAGTCAAGTTTAGGTTTAATAATGGAAGGATCAATATGCTCTTGAATAGCGAGTACTGCATCTAAAAAGGTTTCGACCTCTTCTTTTCCATGTATCATTTCATAATCCGCAATTCTTTCTGCAGTTGCGGTCATACTTTCAACCATATCTCTTCTTGTATTTGAAAAGCGTACATTATTTTTAAAAAAGTCACAGTGAGCAAGCACATGTGCAATAATAAGCTTATTTTGAATAAGACTGTTTGTATCCAGTAAAAATGCATAACATGGATTTGAATTAATAACGAGCTCATATATTTGACTTAGGCCAAAGTCATACTGTACCTTCATTTTGTGAAATTGCTTCCCGAAACTCCAGTGCGTGAAGCGTGTCGGCATGCCATATGCACCAAAAGTATAAATAATATCAGCGGGGCAAATTTCATAACGCATTGGATAGTAATCAAGTCCGAAGGCAGATGCAATTTCGGTAATTTCAGCGATTGCATGATGAAGCTTCGTCTCCATTAAATGATTCCCCTCCATTTAATTTGGCACTCTAAAAAGGCTTTTCAATGCTTCATATACGTCTCTATTTTCTTTTAATACATAATAACGAAACTTAGGATTATTTAATTTGTTATACGTGTTCATTAGAGTAGAATATCTACTATGAGCATTAACTTCCCCATATCCAAACATGCTGGAAACTTCCATTAATTCATTAACAAGCTTTATGCATTTCTCATTATCGCTTGTCATATTTTCTCCATCTGAAAAGTGAACAGGATAAATATTGAAACGTGCAGGATTGTACTTTCCATCGATAAGTTCTAATGCTTTTTGATAAGCAGACGAACAAATAGTTCCACCGCTTTCACCTTTCGAAAAAAATGCCTCTTCTGTTACAACTTTTGCTTCTGTATGATGGGCAATGAATTCAATATCCACCTTCTCATATTTGGATCGTAAAAATCTAGTCATCCAGAAAAAGAAACTTCTTGCACAATACTTTTCAAACGCTCCCATAGAACCACTAGTGTCCATCATGGCGAGTACAACTGCTTTTGATTCAGGTTTCGTCACTTCGTCCCACGTTTTGAAACGCAAGTCATCGTTATGGAGTGGTGAAATTTCCGCTTTACCTTTCATTGCATTTCGTTTAATTGCTGTAATAATTGTTCTCTTTTTATCAATATTTCCCATTAGTCCTTTTTTCCGAATATCATTAAATTCTACTTTATCGGTTATAATTTCAGCTTGTTCCTTTTGTTGTAAATTTGGTAATTCCATTTCTTTGAAAAGAATATTTTCTAATTCAGCTATAGTTACTTCTGCTTCATAATAATCTGTCCCTGCCTGATCCCCAGCCTGCTTACCCTTCCCGGGACCACTTTGACCTTCACCTGAATTCCGTGCTAGAACATCTCCTACTTGACTATCGCCATCCCCTTGACCAACATGTTTTGTTTTATCGTAGTTATAACGAATTTTATATTCATCTAATGAACGGATAGGTATTTTAATTACTTGTCGTCCATTCGACATTATAATGCTTTCTTCACTGATCAAATCTGGCAAATTCTCTTTTATCGCTTCTTTTACTTTATCCATATGACGCTGCTGATCTTGATAACCTTTTCTGTGCAAAGACCAATTTTCCTGTGAGATGACATAATGATTTTCATGGTTTTCATTCATTTTCATCAACACCTACCTATTTTTTATCATATGCCAGTAAGACAAAGTTATTGCCAATCTATACAGAAAAACAGACCCATGAAAAATAATTAGTCTTTGCAATTTTGAAGACAAAAAGTTTCGGCAATGTCGAAAATCCATCCAATATTTTGATTTTTTTCTGCTTATTCTTTAGATTTTTGATATCATCGCACTACCCTCTTTTATAAAAATGATGCGAGATCCTTCACGTAGCTTGAAGGAAGGTAAAGGGAGGTTCGTCCTCGGAAAAACGAGTGTCTTTTCCAAACTCGATTTTTTTACATCTATTTGAATCAATTTCATAATTCAAATTTAGAGCATAATAACGAACAATATTGAAGTCAAAAGTATGAATATGTATAATATACTCTTCATAAATCAGCATGATTTCCGCTATAGGCGGACGCTTTCCGCGGGGTGAGCGATGAGCATTACCGCCGCATCCGCGTCGTTTGTAATGGCTCATCTGTCTCACTCATCCCGCTGGAGTCGCCGCCTGTCGCTCCAATCAATAAATTGAGTATTGTTCGTGTTTTAATAATTAAATGCTATTTATGAAATTAACTCATTTGATAAAAAAATGACTGTAGGCAAACTCGATTTTTTCGAGTCTGTCTACAGTCTGACAAAACGGATGAAAAATAATTAGTCTTGTTTTAAATATTTATCTATTTAAAAGGCTACCAACGTAACGCAATAATTCATTAGCTGAAGTGGAATTATATCCGTGTTCATCTATTAATCTAGCAACTACCTCATTCACTTTTTTAAGATGTGCTTCATCCGGTGTTTTGGAAGAAGTCGTAATTTTAACAACGTCTTTTAAATCAGCGAAAAGTTTCTTTTGTATCGCTTCACGTAATCGTTCATGAGAATTATATTCAAATCGCTTTCCTTTTCTAGCGTACGCTGAAAGCCGAATAAGAATTTCCTCTCTAAATGCTTTCTTAGCATTTTCTGAAATTCCTATTTGTTCTTCAATCGATCTCATTAATTTTTCATCTGGATTCATTTCTTCCCCTGTAAGTGGGTCTCTCATTTTATTTTTGTTACAATATGCCTCAACATTATCCAAATAGTTATTCATTAATGATATTGCTGACTCTTCGTAAGAATAAACAAAAGCTTTTTGAACTTCTTTTTTCGCAATTTCATCGTATTCTTTTCTAGCAATCGCTATATAATTCATATATTTTTCGCGATCCTCTTGAGAAATAGATGCGTGTTGATCAAGTCCTTCCTTGAGTGCACGTAAAACATCCAATGCATTAATGGATGGTACGTCTTTACGAATAATAGCGGATGAAATTCTATTGATTACATATCGGGGATCAATCCCATTCATTCCTTCGTTTAAGGATTCTTTCTTTAATTCTGCTACATCAATTTCGTTAAATCCTTCTACATTCTCACCGTCATACAATCTCATCTTCTTCACAATATCAATGCCTTGTTTTTTAGGTACTTCTAATCTTGTTAGGATGGAGAAGATTGCAGCGGCTCTTAGTGCATGCGGTGCAATATGAACATGAGTCATATCACTTTCCTTAATCATTTTTTCATATATCCGTTCCTCTTGACTCACTTTCAGGTTGTAAGGAATTGGCATGACAATAATTCGCGAGTGTAATGCCTCGTTCTTTTTATTGGAAATAAAGGAACGATACTCTGTTTCGTTTGTATGTGCAACAATCAGTTCATCAGCACTAATTAGTGCAAATCTTCCTGCTTTAAAATTCCCCTCCTGAGTTAGAGATAATAAATGCCAAAGAAATTTTTCATCTAATTTGAGCATTTCCTGAAATTCCATTATCCCACGATTCGCTTTATTTAGTTCTCCATCAAAGCGATACGCTCGTGGATCCGATTCTGATCCAAATTCAGCAATAGTTGAAAAATCGATACTACCTGTTAGATCCGCAATATCTTGTGACTTTGGATCAGATGGTGTAAAAGTTCCGATTCCTACTCGTTTGTCTTCTGAAAAAAAGATACGTTCAATCATTACATGTTCTATTCGGCCATCGTATTCTTTTTCAAGTCGCATCGAATTAAGTGGAGATAAACTACCTTCGATTCGAATTCCATACTCCTCTGTAAAATCATTTCGTAAATGATGTGGAATTAAGTGCAAAGGATCCTCATGCATCGGACAACCTTTTATAGCATAAACCGCTCCTTCATCAGTACGCGAGTATTGCTCAAGACCGCGTTTTAACAACGTAACAATGGATGATTTCCCTCCGCTTACAGGTCCCATTAATAAAAGAATTCGCTTGCGAACGTCCAGTCTTTTGGCAGCTGGATGAAAATATTCTTGCACTAATCGTTCAATCGCCATTTCCAGTCCAAATATTTCATTTCCAAAGAAATGGTACATTTTTAGCCCATCTCTCTCCGTTAACCCAGAACTATTAATCATATTATAAACGCGCGAATGTGCCGTTTGGGCAACTTCTGGTCTATCCTTCACAATGGCTAAATACTCCTCGAACGTGCCTTCCCATTTCAGTTTATTCTCTTCTTCACGGTAGCTTTTGACCTTGTTCAAAATATCCATCTTTTCCCTCCATTCAGGGGCGTTGTTTATACATAGTATGAAAGGAGAGAATTTATGATACCTATTACTGCTCGGAAACGCATGCAATCTCCTAGTTTTATTTATTTTAATTTTCTAATAGGTTAAATGTTTATTTATGTCTACATTTGGGGTAAGTATAACTTAAGTAAGAAGAAATGTAAATTTTAACAAAATTGGATGAAATTAAAATGACAATGAAAACATTAGTAGAAGAAAAATGGTGGAAAATCGGAGCAGCAGCAGTTCTTTCGGTAGGTTTATTGGCAGGATGCGGCGATGGTAAAGATGATCCAAATGTAGATGACAATATGAAGCCCGATGTAGACCAACATCTCGATGAAGAGAATAATGACTCTAATTAGTTTTATGAAAAGCTTTTAAGAAAACCGGGCAAAAAGACGCCCGGCCTTTTTAGAAGAGTAACTTAGAAATACCGTTGATCTCCGCTATGGCGGACGCTTTTCGCGGGCATGGCTTCAGTCTCCTCGTCACTGCGTTCCTGTGGGGCCTTCCGCTCATGTACCTGCCGCTTCGCTTTCGGTGCAGAAAACATCTGCTATTCCCGCAGAAGTCGCCGCCTCCGCTTCAATCTACTTAAGTACTACTGGTGATGGAGAGATTTTGTCAGAAGAAATAACAACTGTTCAAAAGGAAATAGCTTCAGATGTTTGCATCGTAAAAAAAAGCCATATCAGCTTCTTTATCCGTGGATGCAACCTATTTTTCTCTATTTCCACTTGCACTATTGATAAACAAAAAAAGTACCAGTTCATTATTTCGACGAAGCATATTATCTTTCTTATTTGCACTGTTGATTGGAGCGGAAGGCGGCGACTCCAAGGGGATTAGCAAGCAAATCAAGACCCTGGACGGAGCGTAGCGAAGGAAGCGGCTTGATGCTTGCCCCCTGGAAAGTGTCCGCCTGAAGAGGAAATCAACCTGTTCTTGGCATAATAATTTATATAATTTCTTATTCTGTAAAAAAGGGGTCTGAACAAGTTCAGAGCCCCTCTTTTTTATTTACACTTCGTCTTCTTCTTTTAATAAACCAATATACCGCAAGCCCGATAACAACTAATAATAGGAGTACTGGTAAATTTCCGACAAGAAACACAATAATTCCAGAGCCAGCAGCTAAAAGCGCATTAGTACTTGTCACAAATTGTTTCTTTGTTTTGTCCCATGTATTTAAATCTTTATTGTCTATTTCAGGAATAATTACACGATTTTCATACATAGTTATCTCTACAGTAGAAAAGGAAGTCTGATTTTCAAGGTATTTTATCTTACCAACTATAACTTCTATCTCTTCTTGAACTGATGCAAGATCAGATGAAATTTTTAATAGATCCTCGGTTTTTTCTGCTTTTTTCATGAACTCAAGCAAACGTTCTTCAACTACTCGTTTCGATTTGATACGAGATGTTAAATCGACATATTGCTCCGTGACGTCTTGCCCAGTTACATTCCGTTCTAAAACTTTGGACGCTACTTCTTCTGCATCTGATAAAATTGTTTCAAAATGCTTTTCTGGAATTCGTACAATCATATTGCTCCTACTCGTCTTATCATCTACCTGGTACACATTCGACTCCACAATATAGCCGCCATATTTCTTCACTTTCTGTTCAATGTTGTTTTGTGCATTCGCTAGATTTTTCACGTTCGTACTTAATATCGCTTTATGAATAATCATTCTCTCAGAGGAAGTTTCTACGCTTTCCTGTTCTGTTATATCTGCCGTACTTTTCGATTCTTCAACCGAGTAGCCTAAAGAGTCGCTCGCTTCCTCTGTTTTGTATTCCTTTCCTATTTCTTTATTTTCACTACAAGCTGTTACTAATCCTAATAAACTGAAAAGAAGTAAATAGAAAATAGGTTTCTTCATTTCCAATTGCCTCCTGTCTTTGAATAAATAGACGATTGAACAAAATAATAGTTACAAAAATCAGAAAGTTCATATGTTATTACTCTACTAGGCTAATGAGTTGTCAAGTTAGCATATGAGAAATTTTTACTTTTTTCACAAAAACACTTAAATATTTTTATAATTCAGTTAGAATAGAAGTAGAATTTAAGGAGGGGTTTTACATGGGGAAAGCAAGCGAGAAAGTTATTCGATACCGTGGGAAAGAATTAAATACGAAAGGCTGGCTTCAAGAAGCAGCACTTAGAATGCTCATGAACAACTTAGATGCGGAAGTAGCGGAACACCCAGATGAACTAGTCGTGTACGGAGGAATTGGAAAGGCTGCGCGGAACTGGGATGCTTTTGACGCAATTGTTGGCTCACTAAAAGAATTAGAAAATGATGAGACATTACTTGTGCAATCCGGTAAACCGGTTGCGGTTTTTAAATCTCATGTAGATGCACCTCGTGTACTTATTGCAAACTCGAACCTAGTTCCTGCTTTTGCAACTTGGGATCATTTTCACGAGCTCGATAAAAAAGGATTAATGATGTATGGACAAATGACTGCTGGTAGTTGGATTTATATTGGCTCACAAGGAATTGTTCAAGGAACATATGAAACTTTCGCAGAACTGGCGAAGCAACACTTTAATGGTTCTTTAAAACACACGATTACACTTACAGCTGGTCTTGGTGGTATGGGAGCTGCTCAACCACTTGCAGTAACTATGAATGGCGGAGTTTGTATCGGCATTGATGTGGACGAGACACGTATTGATCGTCGCATTGAAACTCGTTATACAGATGTGAAAACACATTCTTTAGACGAGGCGATTCAATTAGCGGAAGAAGCAAAGAAAGACGGCAAACCACTATCTATTGGACTAGTTGGGAATGCATCTGATATATTACCAGAAATGATTACACGTGGTTTTATTCCAGATGTTCTAACAGATCAAACTTCTGCACATGACCCGTTAAATGGTTATATCCCTTCACAAATGTCATTGGAAGAAGCTGCTGATTTACGCAATAACGACCCGCTAGAATATGTTAAACGCTCTAAGGCGTCAATGACCACACATGTTCGTGCAATGGTTGACATGATGGATAAAGGTGCAGTGACATTTGACTATGGTAATAATATTCGTCAAGTAGCTAAAGATGAAGGATTTGACCGAGCATTCGACTTCCCTGGATTTGTTCCAGCTTATATTCGCCCTCAGTTCTGTGAAGGTAAAGGTCCATTCCGTTGGGTAGCACTATCGGGTGATCCAGAAGATATTTATAAAACAGACGAAGTTATTTTACGAGAGTTCAGCTATAACACACATTTATGCAACTGGATTAAAATGGCACGTGAAAAAATTCAATTTCAAGGTCTTCCTTCTCGTATATGTTGGTTGGGTTATGGCGAGCGTGCACGTTTCGGAAAAATTATTAATGATATGGTCGCTTCCGGTGAATTAAGTGCACCAATCGTAATTGGTCGTGATCATCTTGATTCTGGATCAGTTGCTTCTCCTAACCGCGAAACAGAAGCAATGAAGGATGGGTCTGATGCAGTAGCTGACTGGCCGATTTTAAATGCGATGATAAACGCAGTCGGTGGCGCAACATGGGTTTCTGTTCACCATGGTGGTGGGGTTGGAATGGGATACTCCCTTCATGCAGGAATGGTAATCGTAGCAGACGGTACGAAAGAAGCAGAAGCAAGATTGGAACGCGTGCTTACTTCCGATCCTGGAATGGGAGTTGTGCGCCACTTCGACGCTGGTTATGAACTTGCAGAAAAAACAGCGCGTGACAAGGGTATCCACATTCCGATGATGAAACAGGAGGACTGAGGAGCAATGACAAAACCTATTTGGATTAAACATGCTTCCCAACTGGTGACACTTGCAAATGAATCTCTTGGTCCACGGGTAAAGGAAGCCATGAGTGAATTATCAATTATTGAGGATGGTAGTATCTGGATTGAAAATGGTATCATCCAAGCGGTTGGAACGACAGATGAACTCCAAGCTAATTATTTTGACCGTATAGATGGAGCTCAAATTGTCGATGCTTCAGGTCATCTCGTAACACCAGGTTTAGTGGATCCACATACACATGTGGCATTTGGTGGAAGTCGCGAGCGCGAGTTTGAAATGCGTCTAGAAGGTTCTACATATATGGATATCATGAATGCCGGTGGTGGAATTCATGCAACAACTAGGATGACACGCGAGGCTACTGAAAATGAACTCGTTGAGCAAACTGCAAAACGATTGGATTCGTTTTTGGCACATGGCGTAACAACCGTAGAAGGCAAAAGTGGATACGGATTGGATCTCGAAACGGAACTCAAACAACTTCGTGTGATGAAAAGGCTACAAGCCGAACATCCAATAGATATCGTTCCTACGTTTATGGGTGCTCACGCTGTTCCAACAGAATTTAAAAATCGTGAGGATGAATACGTTGATTTGATTATTAACGAAATGCTCCCTATCGTTGCTAAGGAAAAACTTGCTCAATTTAATGATGTTTTCTGCGAAGTAGGAGTTTTCACTCCTGAACAATCAGAACGTATTTTAGAGGCAGGAAAACTATATGGACTTATTCCGAAAATACATGCCGATGAAATTGAACCATACCAAGGAGCAGAGCTTGCTGCGAAAGTTGGCGCCATTTCAGCAGAGCATTTGTTGAAAGCATCAGAAGATGGAATACGAGCGATGGCTGAACAAGGCGTTATAGCTTGTTTATTGCCTGCAACAGCACTGTATTTAAGAGAGTCTGCCGCTAAAGGGCGTGCCATGATTGATGCAGGTGTTCCTGTCGCTATTTCTACGGATTGTAATCCTGGCTCTTCTCCAACGACATCGATGCCGCTTGTCATGAATTTGGCTTGTATTTCCATGCGATTAACTCCCGCCGAAAGCCTATGTGCCGCAACTTATAACGCAGCATGCGCGATTCAAATGGAGGATAAGGTTGGATCGTTAGAAGTTGGAAAACAAGCGGATATTGTTTTGTGGAACGTAAAAAATTATCAGGAACTGCAATATTTGTTTGGTGTAAATCATGTAAACACTGTTTGGAAAAAAGGCATTAAAGTAATTGGATAAGATGAAATATTTACAACTTCAATGGCAGATGGATTTCAATAATTTAATTAATTCAAAATAGAAAGAACGTGAATAGAAATGATTTGTTTAAAAGGACATGGACTTACGCTTGAAGATATGCGCGCCATTTTATATCAAAACGAAGAAGTAATGCTGGAAGACAAAGCAGTGGATGCTGTTGAAAAAAGTCGTAAAGCAGTTGAAAAGATAGTTAGAGAACAACGTACAGTTTATGGTATTAATACAGGATTCGGAAAGTTTAGTGATGTTAGTATTGAGGAATCGGATGTTCATGCACTTCAACTTCATCTTATTCGTTCTCATGCATGTGGTATCGGTCAACCTTTTGAAGAAACCGTGTCACGTGCCATGGTTGTTCTTCGATTGAATGCATTGTTAAAAGGATTTTCTGGTATTCGTCTTGAGGTACTTGAAAGACTTGCATACATGGTTAATAACCGAATTCATCCAGTGATTCCACAACAAGGATCATTAGGAGCATCAGGCGACTTAGCTCCTCTCTCCCATTTAGCACTAGTTCTTATCGGTGAAGGTCTTGTTTGGGAAGGAGAAAAACATATTTCTTCTCAAGAAGTATGGGAGAAACATAAGTTAGAGCCGATTGTTCTAGAAGCAAAAGAAGGTCTCGCTCTTATTAACGGTACACAAGCAATGACCGCTCAGGGTGTAGTAAATTGGTTAGAATCAGAAACACTTGCATATCAAAGTGAGTGGATTGCCTCTATGACAATGGAAGCTTTACATGGAATTACGGACGCATTTCATCCCGCTATTCATGAAGCTCGAGGTTATCCAGAGCAAGTGGAAGTGGCGAAACGCATACTTGGTTGGCTTGAGGGAAGTAAACTTATTACGAAACAAGGCGAGAAACGGGTACAAGATGCTTATTCATTACGTTGTATTCCGCAAATTCACGGGGCTAGCTGGCAGGTGTTAGCCTACGTTAAAGAAAAGCTAGAAATTGAAATGAACGCCGCAACCGATAACCCTCTCATTGTTGAAGATGGTGAGCTTGTAATATCTGGCGGAAACTTCCATGGCCAACCAATTGCATTCGCAATGGACTTCTTAAAAATTGGAATAGCCGAACTAGCAAACGTTTCTGAGCGAAGAATCGAGCGATTAGTCAATCCACAATTAAACGAAGGTCTTCCACCATTTTTGAGCCCACAACCAGGGCTACAATCGGGGGCAATGATTTTACAGTATGCAGCAGCAAGCTTAGTATCAGAAAATAAAACACTTGCACATCCAGCATCTGTTGATTCAATACCTTCTTCTGCTAATCAAGAAGACCATGTAAGTATGGGAACAATTGGAGCAAGACATGCCAATCAAATTCTTCAAAATGCACGTCGCGTAATTGCAATCGAAGCACTCTGTGCTATGCAAGGTGTAGAATATCGCGGAATCGATTTAATGTCACCTGCCCTATCTGAGAAGTGGCATAATATGAGGAAATTCATACCATCTATTACTGAAGACCGTGTCTTTAGTATAGACGTCGAGAAATTAAATACTTATCTAAAAGAAGAAACTGCTATTAAAAGAGGGATACACGCATAATATAGAGTTGTCCAACTTGTCCCCATCGGCAAGAGGACAACTCTTTTTATTACAGAGGTGTTACTAGTGCCTGGCACCAGTAACACCTCTGTAATAATTTTTTTGCCTCATAATAAATGTTCCATTGCCGCTAATAACCGCATAACCCCCCTCCGCAGTGACTTCATTTTTTCACAGAAAAAACCGCCAATTCGGCGGTTTTTTATTTACCACATTTGCATGTTCCTGATCCGTTTTTTTTACAATGTTTACATTTCTTATTTGCCAATCACATCGCTCCCTTAGTCGTTTTTAAAGAATATGAGACTACGTGATTGTCCTATACCCCACAAACATACAAGTTTTTCTGAATTCTAGCACCTGTTTTTTTTCTTTTTGAAAGACAACTGGCAAGTGCTTAAGTTTTTCCATATAAATATGACAAGAAAATTATTAGGAGATGTTATTGTGACCCTTTGGATAGATATTTCGGTAAATACTTTTAAACTAAGACTGTATAATGCCAGTGTACTCTTAAAGACTTATCCAATATCAATTGGAAAAGTTTTGACTCCTACTCCGATAGGGAATTATATCATCATTAACAAAGAATTAAACCCAGGCGGACCTTTTGGTGCATTGTGGATGGGTCTTTCCAAACCACATTACGGGATACATGGTACCAACAATCCAGCTTCTATTGGAAAAAAAGTTTCACACGGTTGTATTAGAATGTATAACCATGATGTTCTTGAGCTTTCTTCTTTCGTTCCTACTAGTACCAATGTATATATTCATAAATGAAAATAATCACACTTTCGACAGATTTCACTTACTTTCTACTTGTGGATAAAGTTATGCACATAAAGGAAGCCGTTAAATAAAGAATTGCCTTCAATAAATATACTTTATTCACACATTATCCACTGCTTTTGTTGATAACTATGTAACTTTACTAAATAATTTGTGAGATTAGTTTTTTAGTGAGATAAAAATTTCTATAACATACTTACACCTGTGTAGAAATTCTTCTTTTGATTGCTGAAAATTCTTTTATAAATCAGAATCCACTTTTTTTGTATATGTTTTCAAAAAATGTTTCGACAATTTTTGCAATATCTCTCTCTTGTGGATAACTTTATGCACATTATCCCAAGTGACCTATAGCCATTTAGCTATTTTATAAACAAGTTAATCACATGTTATCCACTAAACACTGTGGATAAACGAACGGTTGTTCCAAACGTAACTATTTGATAGATTAAGATTAGGTTAATAAACTATCAATTTGTTAAATTTGCTTCAAAAAATAAAAATACTTTTGAGAAAGCGGGAGGTGAATTACAGATGAGTAAAATGTCAGATGAATTGTTAATTGAATCCTATGTCACAGCGAAAGAATTAAACCTTTCTCCAGAATTTATTACGTTACTAGAAGATGAAATTCACCGACGCTCTCTTGCTCTTGAACAATATATTCTACAATAAATATTATTAGACAACTTTTAGCCATAAGTATATGAAAAACGAGAATATACGAATACTAAGCGAAACTATTTTAACGTTGTTTCGTATATACTTTATGTAGGAGAGCAATCTCTTATTTAATCTCATCTCATATTACATAATGGAGGGTATATAAAGTGAAAAAATTAGTAGCAGCTTTACTTACAGCAACACTTATATTTTCATCAGTTGGAAGTTTTGTTTTTAACGATCATTCAACGACTGCAGAGGCTAAATCTTATAAGTCCGGAAAGAGAAGTTTTAACACGAATAAAAATAACACTATCAACAATTCGAATATCCAAAAGAAGAAACAACAGGATACTGAATCATCCACAAATAAAACAACAACTAGTAAAGGTGGCTTCACTTCCGGTGGTCTAATGAGAGGATTATTTGTAGGTGGAATTGCCGGTTTATTATTTGGAAGCATGTTTGGAAGTATGGGTGCTTTAGGTTCACTTCTTGGATTTGCTATCAATGCAGCAGCGATTATTTTTATTTTTATTATCATTCGAAAGATATTTAATATCTTTGATAATAAAAAGAAAAAAGAGGAAGCTAACTCATGGAGAAGCTAATCATTCCTGAACAAAACATAATTAATGCAGTTTGTGTCTATATATCACGTTTAAAGCAAACAGAGCCAGAAAACGTTGAGGTAGAACTACTTTATGATGATGACAATGGTTTTACGGCAGAAGCCTATATAAACGGACAAAAAGAGGAATTAAACACATTAAACTTAATTAAAGCCCTTCGCCTTAGTATGGAGGAATTCTTGAATATAGATCCGATTTCCACAGGAGTCGAGCTTTTATTAGACGATGAAGAAGGTATTATCGCAGCAGTTTATTAATTTAAAGTATTTAACCGAGGAAAAAACCTCGGTTTTTTTTATTGAAAATTAGAAAACGTAATGAGACGAACGTAATTATCTACAATTAAATAACCGGTGGCATTTGCCACCGGCCGGATATATTATTGTTGTTGGTTATTTTGATATCCACTCATTTGTGATTGGGCTTGAGCTACTAAACGCTTTGTAATTTCTCCGCCAACGGAACCGTTAGCACGCGCTGTAGCGTCTGCTCCAAGTTGAACACCGAATTCTTGAGCAATTTCATATTTCATTTGGTCAAGTGCTTGTTGAACTCCTGGTACTAAAAGTTGATTGTTATTCGGCATGTCTCTCACCTCCTTGTGAAATTAGAATGCACCATTTTAAACGGTTTATACAAAATAATCATAGGTGAAGTTTGACAATGATTAAAAAGTAAGGTAGGTACTTTGAATTTTGCTTCAAAAATGCGCTGAGCAAGAATTATCTCACTCAGCATTATATACAATTTATTTTTCTAACACTTGATGAACTACTTCATTAGGTTTACTTTTATTTAGATTTTTGTAAATACAACTAGAAGGAAGATCCCTTAAACTCTCAGCAAACGCGTTTGCCATTTCTGCCTCTCCTGCCACATGCAGTTCTCTCCAACCACGCTTTTTCTTTAATTGTTCAATGGTTGTACTCATCCCTTTAAAGAAACTACTTTTATTCACTTTGTACCGTGGATCCAAAACATCGCTTTTACTATCAACTACTGTACGTTTACCTTTTGCATCCACTTTTTTCTTTTCACCCCAAACCTCGGACATCGGATCGTATTTGAAAGTTATGTCATCTCTTACAAAGCCTAATGCTGTATCCAATATGCGTACTTCTCCAAAGCTTGGCATGATAATGCCTGCTTCTGGATATGCTTTATACATGTACTCAAATTGTTCAGTTACCGGATGATCTTCCCAATAGAAGTTTGTCTTTACTGGAACCTGCACATAATGAACAGACCACAATTCGTCATTGGCACTTGCAAAAATAACGACTCCTTTACGAAGTTCTGTTTGATTTTTTTCTTCTAGTTCATTCATAACTTTTTTCTTCATACTATTGAATGCTTCGATTTCATTTTCATCAGAAGCTTCTAAATACTCTCCTATGCGCTTTAATCCGCTTTTTAAATGGATTTTCCAACCACCGTTTAACTGCTCTGAATCACCTGGGTTCGTGTTTAAATACACACTTAATACGGATCTGTCGCTAGAGGTATACTCCTTTAAAACTGTAAGTTCATCGTTTATTTTCATCCTATAACCTCCTTTTTTTCGTACATTTTTAGCATTCCCCCGAATGAAATGGATAGACTTTTTTTAAAAATAAAAAATCAACCAATCCAAAATTGGGAACTTTTCTTGTATATTTTTAAATTATTGCTTTAGCAGCATGTTTATCTATAGAAAATCAATTTTATAATTTAAATTTAGAGCATTATTAAAGTGAAATGTATGATTATGTATAAAATCCTCTTTATAAATCAGCATGATTTCCGCTATAGGCGGACGCTTTCCGCGGGGTGAGCGATGAGCCATTACCGCCGCATTCGCGTCGTTTGTAATGGCTCATCTGTCTCACTCATCCCGCCGGAGTCGCCGCCTGTCGCTTCAATCAATAAATTAAGTATTATTCGTGTTTTAATAATTAAATGCTATTTATGGGTAATCATTTTTTAAGTAATTGAATCATGTTTATTATTCAAATTTAGAGCATAATTAAATTGAAATTTATGACTTTAAATCAGCATGATTTCCGCTATAGGCGGACGCTTTCCGCGGGGTGAGCGATGAGTCATTGCCGCTGCATTCGCGTCGTTTGTAATGGCTCATCTGTCTCACTCATCCCGCCGGAGTCGCCGCCTGTCGCTTCAATCAATAAATTAAGTATTATTCGTGTTTTAATAATTAAATGCTATTTATGGGTAATCATTTTTTAAGTAATTGAATCATGTTTATTATTCTAATTTAGAGCATAATTAAAGTGAAATTTATGACTTTAAATCAGCATGATTTCCGCTTTAGGCGGACGCTTTCCGCGGGGTGAGCGATGAGTCATTACCGCCGCATTCGCGTCGTTTGTAATGGCTCATCTGTCTCACTAATCCCGCCGGAGTCGCCGCCTGTCGCTTCAATCAATAAATTAAGTATTGTTCAAATTTAGAGAATAATTAAAGCAAAATGTATGAAAAATATACTCTTTATTACATTAGCATGATTTCCGCTATAGGCGGACGCTTTCCGCGGGGTGAGCGATGAGCCATTACCGCCGCATTCGCGTCGTTTGTAATGGCTCATCTGTCTCACTCATCCCGCCGGAGTCGCCGCCTGTCGCTTCAATCAATAAATTATTCGTGTTTTAATAATTAGATTCTATTTATGGAATTAACTGATTAAGTTGGAACTTAGAAATATTAAACCAATTTTTAAACCTATTTATCCGAAGTTGGTATGGAGTAATGTCTTTTCCCAAATGAGGTATTAGAAATACGTGAAGGAGCATTACAAAAGACAAAAAACAGTAGCATCAGTACTCTAGCATCTTTAAACAAGATTTGCTTTCTTATCTAAAAAAAGAACTTATCTGAGTATAAAACCCAGATAAGTTTATTTAATGTTTCTGTAAACTAGTTTTTTCCATCCAATATGCTTCTCTAATATTAATCTGTTTACGAAGTGTCCTTGTAACATCCGTTGTGATCTCACCATTTTCGAAAAGGATTTGAACTTCATCTCGTTCAGCCTGAAAAGCTTTATCCTGTAAATCTCTTTTCATTTGAGCATGCTGCTTAGTCTCAGAGGCTTTTTCAGCTAACTTAAAAATCGTAATCATTTCATTATATTCTCCGATAAGCAGTAACGAAACTTCCTCATTTTCTGAGGTCATATTGCTTCTTAAATATTGGATGGCGGCTTTGGCCATATCAACTTTATATTGGATTATTTTTTTATTTATTTCTAAGTGATGTTTATACTTTTTTTTGTTCTTTGGTACGTAAAATTGTGCTAAATTATGCAAACTTCTTCTTGCTATTGTCCAAAAGAATAAGCCTCTATACTGCATTCGATTTGTTACAGCAATACTCATCCGATGAATATGCTCATCCATCAAATAACTAATATCCTTGTCAATTTGACCAGATTCTTTTAATTTTTCGATATAGTTAGCTTCCTCCGAAAGTGCCTTCATTCGTATGTTTGTTTCTATTACTTTCAAACGCTCTGAGTCTGCATTATTTATATATTTAAGCCGATTGCGTATTTGGTTGTACGAAGCAATAACCGATACTGCCGCCACTCGATTTTCATCATTCATTAATTCGCTAATAGCTTTAATGGCAGCATCAACCGTACGAAGTTTTGCAACCCGTACCATTTCTTCTTTCAAAGCTTCTGTATTCCCTTTTTCAGCTACAGCAAGTAGAGGCAAGAATACACTTGCAACTACTAATGTGACCAATATAACTCCAGCTGCAATAAAAATAATAAGTGCTCGATCAGGGAATGGATTCCCATTAGCTAAGAAGTACGGGATAGTAAAGGCACCGGCTAATGTAACTGCTCCCCGAACTCCAGAAATAGTCAGAATGGAAATGAATCTCAGCGTAGGTTTTGGAAGTTGCTGTTTATTCAACCATCCTCCCCACCATGATACATATACCCATATGAATCTAAGGAATAAAAGAGCAGCAGTAATAATCAAGATTAACTTGATCACTTCAAAATTATTAAACAAAGGACTTTCAAATATTTCATTCATGACATTAGGAATTTGTAATCCTAATAACACAAATACTAAACCATTTAAAATATAAATAAGAATAGTCCAGGTACTTCTGGAAACAACTTGAAGCTGCATGGAAGGAGATTGTTCACGATCTCGGTAAATCGCATGAACAATTCCTGCAGCTACTACAGATAATATCCCAGAAAGATGAAAATGTTCGGTAATGTAAAAGATAACAAATGGGGTAAGAAGCTGAATGAGCATATGAAGTGTTACATCTTCCATTCCTAGACGTCTAATAAAAATCTTCAGTCGAATAAAAAGATAAGCTAGAAATGCTCCCCCCACAAATCCCCCAATTGCGATAACTAAAAAGCTCCAACTTGCCTCAGCAAATGAAAAAACACCAGTCACAGTAGCTGCCACAGCAAATTTAAACGCAACTAAACCTGATGCATCATTCATAAGACCTTCGCCTTCGAGTACATGCATAATTGTTTTCGGCATTTTTACTCGACTAGAAATGGCTCCAACTGCGACAACATCCGTTGGCGATAAGATTGCCGCCAGCGCAAAAGCTGCTGATAAGGGAATTGACGGTATAAGCCAATGAATTAAGTATCCAATAACAAATACAGTTAAGAACACTAAACCGAGAGCAAGCATTAGTATCGGTTTTTTTAATTTCCATAAATCATGCCTCGAAACATTTTTTCCATCATAAAATAATAAAGGAGCAATAAATAAAATGAAAAATAACTCCGGATCTATAGGTATGTGAATTCCTAATGGAAGTCCAGCAAGCAAAACTGCTAGTGCAATTTGAATAATCGGTGCAGGTATGTATGGCATAAAATGATTAATGAAATTAGAGAGCCCAATGATTGTTAACAAAAGTAATATGGTTAAAAAAAACTCCATCTTGTATCTCCTTTCATCTCTATCTCTTTAAGTCTAAAGGGATTACATTCTAATTACAAATGAGGCGAATTGAATTTAATAATTTTTATTGACCAAACAATAAGGCATGTTTTACATATACTATTTGGAGTGTGAAATAAAAGGAGGTGCTCATATTGACAAATCACCCATTTTCCTTACCGTATAATCCCGATAATTCTAATCTTCCTTTTGGACAGCCACACTTTCCACTAAGCCAGGTTGAATCCCAAAATACAGAACAAGGCGGTGCACCAACTAGTCCTCCACCTTCTAATATACCTACTAATGGTAAGTCGGGAAATTTTGCTGTTGAACCAGAAGCCTTCAAAAACTGTTTATATCATGATACCTATATTCAACTGGTAAACCGTAATTCATTTTGGTTTCACCCCACTTACATTGACCCCTATGTTACTTCAGGATTTAGATGGAATGGTAATACATGGATTCCTTGGGGAATAGACTTGAATCGAATCGTATCCTTTCAATGTGTTTGATTTTAGAAGCAGAAACGTGCTTTATACTAAACATCTAATACATTATTACTGTTAGATTTAGAGGAGTTGGAAGTGACTGCATCACTTCCAACTCCTCTATTTTCGGTCATCTTGTGGCGGATATTTGTCCGTCGCTCTCTTGCAAATGAATGGACATGGTGTATTGGATTTAAATACTTTCCTATATCCGAAGATACAATTTCGGACGCTACCATGTTCTTTATCAATCTAATCTACCTATTTCCCCTCAATTTCCACTGTTTATTGGAGCGAAGGTAGCTACTCCTAGGGGATTAGCAAGCAAATCAAAACCCTAGACGGAGCTTAGCGAAATTATTTTTTTCGACGAGCTTGCGCAGGAGCAAAATCTTTTCTGCGACGAGCTTTGCGCAGGAGCAAAGTCTTTTCTGCGACGAGCTTTGCGCAGGAGCAAAGGTAGCGGCTTGATGCTTGCCCGACTTACAAGCGTCCACCTTCAGCGGAAATCAACCTGTTCATTATAGAAAAATTTATATACTCGAGTTAATTTCTTAAATAGCATTTAATTATTAAAACATGAACAATACTTAATTTATTGATTGGAGCAACAGGCGGCGACTCCAGACGGAGGCCAACAGGATGTTGGTCACGAAGGCGTTGCCACACGATGTGGCGCTCTTAGCATTCGTTCCTCGGAGACAGATGAGCCATTACAAACGACGCGAATGCGGCGGTGATGGCTCATCGCTCACCCCGCGGAAAGCGTCCGCCTATAGCGGAAATCATGCTGATTTGTGAACAATATATTATACATATTCATACATTTCACATAATATTGTTCGTGTTTTATGTACTAAATTTAAATTATGAAATTGATTCCCTTATTCTTTTAAAAAAGATAAAATCCTATTCCCATTATTAAGTATGCAGCAAAAAGCGTCAGTCCTTCAAACCAGTTAGATTCACCATCATTTGATAAATTAATTACAAGAAGAGCAGCAGTTATCATTGCAACCAATTCAGGTAAAGTGAATACGAGCGCCATCGATTGTGGCATAAACAATGAAATAATAACTAGAACTGGAGCAACGAACATCGCAACTTGCAACGTAGAGCCTACCGCAATCTCTACTGATATATCCATTTTGTCTTTGACCGCCATTGTAATTGCGGAAACATGTTCTGCTGCATTCCCAACAATCGCCACGATAATAACTCCAATGAATAGCTCAGTCCAACCAAACTTTGCACCAAGCATTTCAAACGTATGAACCAATTGCTCAGAGACAAAAGCAACTACTACTGTAGCTAGCAGAAGAATTAAAATAGATTTACCTTTTGTCCATTCTGGTACTTCCGTTTCTATTTTCGGTTGATCAGAAGAAGAAAATATTCCACGATGCGTAACTAATTTAAAAAAGAGGCCCGCAAGGTAAAGAGCGATTAAAACGATTGCAATTCCAACACTTAAACTTAATGTGTCTTGAGGTGTCATTGTCATTGAAAATACTTCCGGAATAACGAACGCCACGATAATAGCGAATATAAGTAAGCCAGAATTGTATCTTGCAGCATGGACACTAAACTTTTGACGTTTAAACTTAATTCCTCCCGCAAAAAAAGAAAGCCCTAACACAAGCAATAAGTTACCTAAAACAGAACCAGTAAGTGAAGCAAGAACAATCCCAATCATTCCTGCCTTCAATGTGAAAATGGAAATAATAAGTTCAACTGCATTTCCAAAAGTTGCATTTAACAATCCGCCAACTCTCGGACCACTAACAATTGCAAGGCTTTCCGTAGCTCGTCCTATATATCCTGAAAGTCCAATAATACTTGCACAACAGAGCAAGAACATGATCATGTCCGACCAATTTAAAAATGCTCCAGCAATAACTAAAGGAACTCCTACAAAAACGAGAATGGCAAACAATTTATTCATAAAACCACCTCACTAAAAAATATACTCTTCCTTATCTTCCCCTTTTCTATAGTAAAAAATCAATTTAACACGTATTTCCTTCTACTTACATAAATTGTAGGGAAAAGAAAAGGAGTGGAGTTGTAAAATGATTCAGATGCAACCTATTTTTATTGATGACCATACTTTTGTTGCCGTTTCGGTTGAGTTACCTAAAACAAACTTGCTTACTGTATCTAATGATACAGGCTACATTATGTGCGGAGCACTAGACGTAGCACTTCTAAACGAAAAATTAAAAGATCGTAAAGTAATTGCAGGTAGAGCTGTTGGCGTTAAGACCATTCAGCAACTTTTAGATGCACCACTAGAGTCAGTCACCTATGAAGCGGAGGAACGAGGAATTACAAAAGGAATGATAGGAAGAGAAGCACTTTTAAAAATGATTTAAGAAATTTTGTGCATTTGGTCTGCACATCCTGAAACATTATTACATTGAAAATTAACCGGAGAGGCAAGTGAATCATCACTTGCCTCTCCTCTTTCCGGTAATGTACATAGTTTTAGATAGTTAGTGACATTAATGTACCCTACGCTTCTAATTCCACTGGACAAAATATTCATATAAAGAGACTCCCTCTAGCTAAATCTCTATCTTCTTGCTTGACTCTACTTCCAAGAAAGAGTAAATTTAAAACACCGTAATTGAACTGTTCCATTTGGAACTATTTTAAATAGGACGAGGTGAGAAAAGTAAATATAAATAGGAAATACAGTGCTAAATCATCGGATTTTTTACATTTGTTTCGACGTGTAAATAGGGAATTGATGCAGTTTGTACATAAAACTGCTTTAGAACATGGCTTAACTGTTCCACAATATTCCCTGCTTATGACAATCGCACCGAATAAGGAAATAACACAAAAAAAATTAGGAGAGATTGTACAAATACCAAAAAGTACTTTGAGTCAATCAGTTGATGGTTTGGTTCAAGCTGGATGGATTGAGCGTGATCCTGTTCCTGATAACAGACGAGAAATGCAACTAATACTTAGTGAAAAAGGGAAAATTTTATATGAAACGATTGCTCAAAAAAAAGGGACCATTCACCAAGTAATTGATTCCGTTTTAAATACACTTACGGAAAAACAATTTGAAGAAATTCAAGCAACCCTTCTCCATATTGCCGATTCTTTAGAAAAAGAAACTAGTACAAAGGGGAACACTCAGAATGATTAAGCTTTTAAAACATCTTACCTTCTATAAGTGGATTATTATTGCAGTTTTTGGTTTAGTTTTTATCCAATCCATGTCAGATCTTTATTTACCGACTTTAATGGCAGATATTATAGATAATGGCGTTGTCGTTGGTGATACACCTTATATTTGGAAAATAGGCGGCTTAATGCTTTTAGTTGCCGCATTTGGAGCAATCGCATCGGTTGTTGCAAGTTTTTATTCGTCCAAAGCAGCAATGGGCCTTGGAAGGGATATTCGACGTAAAGTATTTAAACATGTAGAGCAATTTTCTTTGCAAGACTTTGATGAGTTCGGAACAGCATCTCTTATAACAAGAACTACGAATGATATTACCCAAGTTCAGCAAGTAGTTATTATGATGTTACGAATGGTAATAAGTGCGCCAATCATGTTTGTTGGAGGACTAATTATGGCTGTTTCCAAAGATGCCAAATTGTCTCTCACGCTTGTACTAACTATGCCTATATTAATAGGTGCTGTTTTATTAATACTTTATAAAGGTGTACCACTCTTCAAGATTGTTCAAAAACGACTAGATCGTTTAAATCTTGTATTACGAGAAAACTTAACTGGTATTCGAGTAATTCGAGCGTTCAATCGAGAAAAACAAGAAAAATCACGTCTTCAAGTTGCTAACAAGGAATTGACGGATGTATCCATTAAAGTAAACAAAGTGATGGCATTTTTAATGCCGGTCATGATGCTTGTGATGAATTTAACAGTTGTTGCTGTAATTTGGTTTGGTGGAATTCGCATTGATAGTGCTGCCATGCAAATCGGCGATTTAATGGCATATATACAATACGTTATGCAAATAATGTTCGCACTTGTAATGGCATCTATGATGTTCGTTATGGTCCCTCGTGCCGCAGTATCTGCAAACCGTATTAATGAAGTACTAAACAAAATACCGACTTCTTTAAACGAAGGGTCTAAAAAAGCAAATAAAGAACGAGGAACGCTTGAATTTGATCATGTATCATTTAGCTATCCAGGAGCAGAAGAACCTGCTTTGTCGAATATAAACTTTCAAGCCAAGTCTGGGGAAATTACGGCAATCATTGGGGGTACTGGTGCTGGTAAAACTACACTTGTCAACTTGATTCCCCGTTTTTACGATGTGGCAAGCGGGACAATTCGTGTAAATGGTGTCGATGTTCGTGAATCTTCGCAAGACGAAATACGATCGAAAATTGGTTTTGTTCCACAAAAAGCTCTTCTGTTTTCTGGAACAATTAAAGAAAATATTCGTTTTGGAAAGCAAGATGCTACACAGGAAGAAATCGAACATGCAGCTCGAATTGCTCAGGCGGAAGACTTTATTAGTAGAATGGACGAAGGATTTGATTCTGTCATTGCACAAGGTGGTTCGAATGTATCTGGAGGACAAAAACAACGCTTATCTATTGCAAGAGCTCTTGTCCGAAAGCCTGATATTTACATTTTCGATGATAGCTTTTCAGCACTCGATTTTAAAACAGATGCCAAATTAAGAGCAGCATTGAAAGACGAAACAAAAAATTCGACGGTTGTAATTGTTGCACAACGTGTAAGTACTGTTGTTGACGCCGATCAAATCATCGTACTTGATAAAGGTGAAATTGCAGGAATAGGGACTCATAAAGAACTTCTTGAAAACAATCGGGTATATCGAGAAATCGTTGAATCACAGCTCTCAGAGGAGGAAATCGCATGAGTAAGCATAAGAATTCGCGTCCTCAAGGCGGAAGTCCAATGGGACATGGTGGACCTGGCGGTGGGAACTTAATGATGGGTGGTCAGAAGGCTAAAAATTTTAAAGGGACATTAAAACGTCTTCTTACTTATTTAATGCCCCGTCGTAATCAATTAATTGCTGTTTTTATCGCCGCTATTTTAAGTACGATTTTTTCTATTGTAGGACCCAAAATAATGGGGAATGCGATTACCGAATTATTTAAAGGTGCATACGCAAAAATGACCAAAGTTCCTGGTGCTGCAATCGACTTTACTACAATTGGGAAACTTCTACTTCTATTAGTAGCTTTATATGTTATAAGTAGTTTATTTAGCTATATTCAACAATATATAATGTCGAGTGTTGCGCAGAAAACGGTTTATGATTTACGTGAAGAAGTAAACAATAAACTCGAAAAACTACCGCTTAAATATTATGATGGTCGACCAAACGGTGAAACGTTAAGCCGTGTAACCAATGATATTGATACGATTGGAAGTACACTTCAACAAAGTTTGACGCAGTTTATCACTTCCGTTGTTACCATTGTCGGTATTATTGTAATGATGCTCACGATTAGCCCAATACTTACTTTAATCTCTATTGTGAGTTTGCCATTATCCATGTTTGTGATCCAACCAATATTGAAGAGATCACAAAAACATTTTGCTGACCAACAAAGAACGCTTGGACAGTTAAACGGACACATCGAAGAAATGTATACCGGACATCAAGTGGTTAAAGTTTTTGGACATGAGAAAAAAGCGGTTGCTGAATTTGATGACGTGAATGAGAAGCTGTACGATGCTGGACGAAGAGCACAATTTATATCAGGTATTATAATGCCAATGATGTCTTTCATTGGAAACTTAAGTTATGTCGTGATAAGCGTGGTCGGAGGAATATTAGTTACTCAAAGTGCCATTCTTATCGGTGACATTCAAGCATTTATAACATATACTCGCCAATTTACTCAACCAGTTATGCAAACAGCTAATATTGCTAACATTATACAATCTACAGTAGCCGCAGCAGAACGAGTCTTTGAATTACTTGATGAGCAGGAAGAAGTAGAAGAAGTTACGACAGAACATTTAGCAAGAGCAAAAGGTGCCGTGACTTTTGAGCAGGTTGACTTTGGTTATGAAAATGACTTATTAATCGAAAATATGAATATTAATGTGTTACCAGGTCAAACGGTGGCTATTGTAGGACCAACTGGCGCTGGGAAAACTACGTTAATCAATTTATTGATGAGATTTTACGAACTAAATGGTGGTAAGATCACTATAGATGGTCACGACACTCGAAAAATGTCACGCACGGATCTACGAACAACATTTGGTATGGTTCTTCAAGATACATGGCTCTTTAACGGGACTATTAAAGATAATATCGCATTCGGAAAAGATGGAGCAACAGATAAAGAAATATTTGATGCAGCTAAAACAGCACGCGCAGATCATTTTATCCGTACTTTACCAGAAGGATATGATACCGTCTTAAATGAAGAAGCATCCAATATTTCACAAGGACAAAAACAACTTATCACAATTGCTAGAGCTATTCTTGCAAATCCACCTATTATGATTTTAGATGAAGCTACATCTAGTGTAGATACACGAACGGAATTGCTAATCCAACAAGCGATGAATCGTTTGATGGAAGGACGAACAAGCTTCGTCATCGCTCATCGACTTTCTACTATTAGAGATGCAGACTTAATACTAGTGATGAACCAAGGAAAAGTAATTGAACAAGGAACACATTCGGAACTCCTTGAAGAAAACGGATTCTATGCTGATCTTTATAACAGTCAATTTTCAACAAAAACAGCGATTTAAATACTAAGCTCTGTTAAACAATAATGTTAATATGAAGAAAACAAGACCATCACAATTTGATGGTCTTGTTCAATTAAAAGCCCCTCGTTAGTTTAGGTTCACAATTTCACAAAATCCTTACAAACTAATTATTTGAAATTATAAATCTTCCATGAATTCAAAAGAAAGACAATGCTATTATTGCCTTTTCTTCATCCAAGAAATTGTTTCTTGTATTCCTTTTCTATATGAAGTACGAGGTAAATAGTTAATTTCTTTTTCATACTTCTCTCCACTTAATTGGACTGGATTTTCTGTTAAATACATCATTTCAACCACTTCCTTCATAAAAGGTGAAAAGACTCCCATGAAGCGAATCATTATTTTTGAAACCTTCCGTACCCCTTTTTTGTACCCAGTTATATCACGTATAATGGTAATCAGCTCTTCACCTGTAATAGGGTGAGTTGATGGAATATTCCAGTTCTGATTAAATGTATCCGGTCGTTGAGCTAATTCAACCATAGCTTTTGCACCGTCAAACGTATAGAGAAACTCCCTATTTATTTTAGTGTTACCAACAAAATTTGCTTTTTTATTCTGTATTACGTTTTTTAGAGTTTCGTGGAGCATTGTATTTTCTGCATTTGGTCCATATAAATCAGGCATATGAACTACTAACGCAGGAACATCACTTTCCTTCAATTTATTTTCCATTGCTAGGCGAATTTTCCCCTTTTTAGTGTGTGGCTCCTTTCTCGACTTTTCTGTCACAATCGGCTCAGATTGCCTTCCGTAAGCGTAAATGTTATCTACAAGAGCAATTTTTGCCTGATAATTTTTTGCAACCTTTATCATTATTTCTAGACAGGTAGGATGCATTTTATGCCATTCTTGATAAGGAAAACTGACTGCATGAAATATCACCTCCACCCCTCTTGCTGCCTCCAGCATCTCACTTTCGTTTAATGCATCCCCCGGAAAGATTGTCACATTGGAGTGAGTTTTAAATAGCGATTCTAACTTTTCCTTACTTCTAGAGAAGGCAATAACATGCACATTCCTAGAAACTAATTCACAAACTAATGCATAGCCCATACCACCTGATGCCCCTACTACTAATGCTTTTTTCACCCTTAAATTCCCTCCCTTTAATTAACCAATGGTCAATAAAAACAAATTTTTTTTGCTCTAAATCAAAATATTGACTTAGAGCTTTGATACTTAAGTTAGAGCTTTGAGTATAAAATCTACGTGTACATGAGCAGCCTCTTTTGCTTCCTCAAAACTAAATACATATCCCCGATAATGAGAGACAAAGCCATGTAAGGCTATAAATGCAGAATAAATATCTTTTATCAACAATTTCTTGCTAGATAAAGATTGAACAGACTGAGCAAAATTTTGGTAGCTACGATTGGCAGTTTCCTGAGATAACCCATCTACTTCAGTGTTTCTTATCATAAACATGACTTCATACTGACTTTGGTGGTTTAAACCAAATTCAATAAAACGAAGAAAAATATTATAAAGTTTAGTTGAATTATCCTCATGGCCATTAACAGTATCCTCTAAAACGTTATTCAATTCCAAAAAATATTCCTCTACAATAACATAAAATAATTCTGCTTTATTTTTAAAATGATAATAGATTGCCCCATGACTACAACCGAGTTCTTTAGCGATACTCCGCATAGTTACTTGATGAAATCCCTTTCCGATAAATTGATTTCGTGCTTCATTTATAATCATTTCTCTAGTAAGTTCGTGGGATGTTGGTTTGCGTGGCAACATTGTCTCCTCCATTATTTAACCATTGGTTAATTAAAGTATATGCAAATATTTTAAATGTTGCAACTACTGTAGATTGGAATTTTTTTCTTTTGTTTTAATTATTGAAATTCACTCTTTTTTAAAAATCTTTTCTTAATCAACTAACCTTCCGCATTAGTTTAATAAAGAAAAAGAGCCACCTATGCAGCTCCATGACCTTCAAGTAATTTCAAGTAATGCCTCGTTAGTGAAAGAAGCTGCTGCTGCTGCTCTTGTTGTGCACTCGCTCCTATTTATATAAATAATGTCATAACAATTATTACGATAAAAACCAACGTGAAGAATTTACCTTACCTCTTGTTATAAGAGAGCGCCTTACAAATGCCTCATCTACTTTAGGTTCCTCTAAACATGCTGGTTGAAACCATAAACGAATAGCCTTTTTTGTCCAAATCGAAATAGTATAGAATGCAATGACTACGATAATAAATAAAATTGTTTGAAACATATAATCCCCCTCCTGCCGCGTTAGTCAAAAAGGTTCAAAAAAGTGCGTTTATCCTTCTTGGATCAACGCACCCTTTAGTACTTAAAATCGTTCATTTCCATTCACTAGATCCTTAAATCAGATTAAGTGAATGAATATGAAAAATTACTACTCAGTAGCTCTAAATTCTACTTTCCATCTAGGAATAAAATTAATCTTTTCAGCTTGATACATATTATCTTTGAACATATAAGTAATATGAATTTCACCTAAAGATCCCCCAGCAGGTGCTATTGAAGCATCTACTATAGCTACTAATTTATTTTCAATAACTTTAAACTTAAAAATACTTCCAAAAGCTACATTTTCAAATAGGTGTGATGGAACAATTCCTAGCTCCTCAACGTTAATTTTGGTTGTATTGTTACCAATAGTAATGGTCGCTTCTGTTTTGCTTGCTTTAGTTTTTACATTCTTATTAAGAATAGCCATCGGGTTATCGACAAGTATCTCTAATAAATCTCCATTATTTTCATGAAACACATGAACTTCTTGTATTACTATTCCACTTCCTGTATCTGTTGTTAAAACAATAATTATTTCTTTTTTGCCATCATTATTAATATCACTGTAATAGAGTCCTGGGTAATATGTTGGATTAGTTACATTCAACCATCTTGGAAAAAAGTAGGTATTTCCTTTCACTTTGAGTTTAAAGTTTGTTAAATCAGTTGTTAAATCACCATCTTTTTTTTCAGAAGCATGTAATGTAAGATCAGCTTCCGGTAATTGTCCAACAACCTTTTCTCCTGTAATGGCATCGGTCACCATAGCCATTGAAACTAATATTATTAATAATATTGGCGTCAATTTTATCAAAAAGCTTTTCATAATATTCCTCCACTTTTTGAATAGTATGATAGAAGCTTCTATTGTTATTCATGGATATCCAGTTCTGAAGTATAAAGAAAAAGCTGCCCAAATAAGGCAGCCGGTTCTTCAAATAAATCAACGGTTAGGTTTGTTAGAACACTTGGTCCTAACTTATTTGTTTTGGAATTTGAGAGACGCACATGAACTTCGACATTCTTCATTTCTGCTGTAATTAATCAATTCGTCCAACCCAACTTGATACATTCTCCTCTGGGGTTGGAATACTATCACATTTAGAAGTCTTTAATATATACCGTTTGAACCATAGAATGGTATGTCACCGTTCATACCTATTCGTTCTTGAGAGTGAAGAGGCTTTCATTCGGAAATTTTTTTTGATAATGCGCAAGAGCAAGTAGAGGGAAAATATATCGATAACTATGATAATGAATATAGAAACTTCCAGCCATTCCCTGTCCTTTTGGATAAGATGTTGTCCAGTCATCCTTATCATTATTTTCTAAAATATATTTGATGCCAGATATTATTTCTGGTGTTAGTTCATTTTCAGCAGCAATAAGCGCATCCACTGCCCAGGCTGTATGAGTTAACGTACTGTTTCCTAATGGAACGTACGTTTTCATTTTATCGCTATTACAAGACTCTCCCCATCCGCCATCCGGATTTTGAATATCACGAAGCCATTTGACTGATTTTAGAATAGAAGGATGGTCCGATGATATTCCTGATGCATCAAGCCCGGTTATAGCAGCCCAAGCACCGTAAATATAACATATGCCCCATCGGCCATACCACGATCCATTCGGTTCTTGATGATTGAATAACCAATTTACTCCTAACTTTATAGAGTCGTGACTCTTCTTTAAGTTAGTGAAATTCCCGAAAAACTCCAATGTTCTTCCTGTTAAATCTGCACTTGATGGATCTGCGAGTAAATATTCAGCATCTTCAATTGGAATCATAGACAAAATGCTACTATTCACCCCTTTTTCGAATGATGGCCATCCTCCATCATCATTTTGCATTGTAAATAACCATTGGATTCCTCTTGCCCAAGATGTTTGGAACTTGGTTTTTTTATTAACAGTTTTGCTTATTGACCTTAAGGATGCCGTAGTATCATCAATATCTGGGTTCAGAGTATTTACAATTGAGAAACCCCATCCCCCTGGAAGACTATCTGGATTATGTATGACCCAGTCCCCATATTTATCATGCTGTCGTGTTAATAAAAAATGGTTTGCTTTTTTAATAACGGGATCTAATTCGGAAACACCTGCTTCTTGCATGGCATAACTAATTAAGGAAGTATTCCAAACCGTTGCTGTTGTAAATTGCATATGAGTCTTCCCGTCAATTTTGCATTTCATAGATTTTAATCCATTTACCGCATGAATGATTGTTGGATGATCTTTCTTATATCCAAGGGAAAGCAACGAGAAAATTAGCAGAAATGTCGAGCTAAAGTAACTGTATAAAGTGCCATCTGGTTCAATTCGATCCAGCATATACTGTTTTGTCTTTTCTATCGCAAGTTCCTTAATTGGCTTTGACAAACCAATTAGATCCCCAATTCTCTTTTCAATGGATAAAAGAAAAGGTCTCCATTCATTTGAGAGTGTACTAAATAAATAATCGTTATCCCACGGGTTGTGGTTCATAATATATAAATCTGAAATGTTTGGGCTTTTATTTGTTTTAATTATGTATTTCTTATCAGCGAGAATCATGAGTGGAGCGATATTCGCTCTACCAAAGACAGACAGGTCGAAAAAATTCATTGGAAATACGTGTGGTAGTAGAACAAATTCTGTCGGGATAGTAAAAATTTTTGCCCATGAAAATTGTCCAGTTACTGCCAGCATAACTTTTGTTAGCAAATTACTTTTTTCTATTCCCCCATTTGATAAAATAAACTGCCTTGCTTTTTGTATTCGTACATCATCTTGAGAACAATAGCCGGAATATAGAAGGGCGTAATAAGCTTCAATCGTGGCAGCTACATTACCGTCATCTTCTTCATCATAAAACAGCTTCCAAGCCCCACTATCTTGCTGTTCGCTTAAAATCCGATCTACTAGTTCCGTTATTAATTCTTCATCATCAATAGTTAATGAACGCAATAAAATAATCATATAGGCATCCGTTGTAATACCTGTTTCAAAAGGATAATCCCAAGTTCCTATCTCAGATTGGTCCTTCTGCAAGATGCATATAATTCGTTTAATTTCATCTGATAGTGTACCATTCACAAAACTCGCCCTTCCTATAGCATAATTTCAGTACATCTAAACATATTCGGTTAGTTTTTAAAAAATGCGAGGGTTAATTAAGTATCTATCAAGCTACTTTAGTTATCTAGTTCGACACATGAGAAGTATTCCGACAAGAAGATCTGTTCAGTTATGATTTTAATAAAACATACAAATGAGCCCAAATTCGAATATGAATTGGGATCAGTTTGTTTTTGTTAGGTTGGAAAGCGAAACACAAGAGGTCGGACAATGAAAAAGTAGATTTTGAAATGTAAATTTTCTCTTCTTTATCTTATATTGGTCAGAATAGCGTCCGCTAAACTCCTGCTGGAAAGCGGACTGAACAACGCCTTCAAGTACAATTGGGCCAGGAGGTTCGATGGTTCGTCCGCGGAAACGAGTGTCTTTTTCTAGACTTATCACTGACACTCTTTTTTGTTGTGTATAAACTTTTCATTCTATTTATATACTAAGAAGAAATAGATTCGGTATGGAGGGATGACTTTGAATAAAGTAGAATTTAAACAGTATTTTGATATTGGATATAAAGAAATGATTTTCAAAGCAAATAATGATGAAACAATTATCTGTATAAAAAATACGTACTCAGTGCCTTCCTCGATGATTTCATCTTTTATAATTCATATAAATGGAACATTATTTGAAGAATCAAGATGGGCTTTCTTCTTTAAAGATTTAGTAGAAACTAGAACAAACATTAGAGAAAATGTCTATATTGCGCTAGATAGGTATGAAGTAGATCCAGAATATTTTGATGAAGAAGAATTTATTCAACACTTAATTGATGAGACAACCGAAAAAATAGCAGAAACAGATTTAAATACTACTTTAAATGAAATGGAAGTTTATTAAACTATGTACCAAGACCCATTTCGTTATTAATGAGTCTTTGTATGAAATCTATAGATGAATTTAATGGACCATATTTAATCTTTCTTTATCTTCCTTTAGCTGTTGCTGAAGTGACATGATAGGGTCCAAATCTCCTCTTGTTTGGATGGCCATTTGGACCGATCTTTCTGCGTGTTCAATCATGTCCTGTGCATTTTGAATAAACTGTTCTGTTGGGTTCGTTAGAGCTTGCCCTACAGCAAATGTTACATTATCCACGGAATTGTGCAACCTGGAAATAACATTATCTTCTTTCCAGCTCATTTGAGTATGATCTACCATTGGAATTCCTCCTTAAAATCAATTGTTCGTCTTTACTATGGCAATATCACCTCGTTTTTATTCATTCAAATTTCCCTTAATAGTTTTTATAGTTCTGGGAATAATACTTCTTGCAAGACTTTTTATGAAGGAGGAAACAAAGTGCCAAATACTAGCCAAAGACCAAATGATTTAGCGAACAATAAAGAAAGACTAAAAAAAACAATTAATAATATGGAAGCAGCTGAAGAAGCAATGAATTTTGCAGAAGGAAAAGAACTATCTGCAATCAAAGAGAAAAACGAACGTCGTAAGGATAGCATTGACGTTTTACAGAGAGAAGTAAAAGCTGAAGAGAAATCAAAAATTAATGGTTATATTTAATTTATAAAAAAATACAAAATACCCCATTAGTTCATACAACTCCTGGGGTATTTTCCATCCTTCATTTATTCTTCCACATAAACAAGAGGTATGCTCAATCCCCTTACTTTAGAATTTAAACTTCCTTGAATATTCTTAACAAAACTATTTTGTTTCATCGTTAGCATTTCCCCATCTTTAAATAGAAATTCATAATACGATGTTTCTTTATCCTCTGGTAACTTCTCATAATAAAGTAACTTATCGAGCTCTTTCCAATCATATACCTGATTTTCCCTAGAAAAAAGTGTTCGATAAGAAATTTCATCGTCTGATAAAGTTACATACGATAACGAAGCAATGTAAAAAGTTAAGCTACAAAGAATAAAACAAAGAATTCCAACACTAACTGTCCACTTTCGCACATCATATAACCATAGCAACCCACATCCAAGAACTAGGAAAAACACCCCAACACCAAATGCCACATAATTCTCCCCAGGAACATAAGAAAGCCAAATTCCTCTCTTATCATATAGTGTATAAACAACTGCTAAAGGTACTATTATCAAAAAAACGGGTGACAATAAAGCTATACAAGCTCCTATTGCCATAAAAATATGCCTTGTATCATATCTTCTATACACACCAAAACCACCTTTCTACTCAACTACTCCAAATAATCTATATAATTTCTATAAAATTTTGTATTATTTTTAAAGGTAGTAAACTATTTTCATATATTTCACTCGTGATAATTATGACCATTTCTTTTCTTGGAAAAACAATAATATACTGTCCTCCAAAACCTAGAGCAAAATAATATGTATTTTTCACGGAAAACTCTTGGGCTTTGTCTAACTTATTAACCCACCAATGCATCCCATAATGCCCAATTGACTCATAAGTCTTCAAATTGGGTGTTGTGGACTCATTTATCCAGTCTTCCGAAATAATTCTTTTATTGTTATAGATTCCTTTTTGTAACATTAATCGACCTTTTTCATCATATCTTCCGCTTTTAGGACGAGTCCATCAGCTCCTTTGTTAATCCTCATATTATCTGTGTACCAATGAAATGCATGAATGCCTAACGGTTTAAACAAATATTCATTTGCAAATTCTTCTGTTTTCATATTTGTCGCTCGTTGCAAAACAGCAGACAAAATATGGGAACTACCTGAATTATAGTTCATATGAGTTCCAACGGGGTGTATCAATGGACGATCTAACACAAATTACATTATATTAGGATGAAAAATCATAGGAGAAAAACATTTCCACTCTCCAAATTCAGGAAAATCTAACCCATCAGTCATCGTTATAAGATGATAAAGACTCAGATCCATCTTTCGCTTGTCTGACTGCCACTTAAAAATCTCCGAAAAAAAAGAATGGACAGGCAGATGAATAGATTCTAAATATTGTTTTTCCAATGCAATCCCTATAAGAATAGAAAGCACGCTTTTTGTACAAGAATTAATCTTATGCAATTTATCCCGTTGCTTATTATTTTTATAGTATTCAAAAACATTTTTACCGTGTTGATTTACAAGAAAAGCATTAATCTTTTCCTTCTTCAATTCTTTCAGTAACAATTCAAACTCTATCATATAAAATACCTCTTCTTATACTTTCATTAGATAAGTAAATTTTACACAATTCAAAAAATTCCTCTTTTAATTATATACGGTAATATTTGGGTATTCAACCTTTTTCGATTAGTACCTATTTGTTGGGGTATACTGTGAAATAATTATTCAATATCAATCTTTCTTTCTCGGAGGTGAACCGATATTAAAAACAGTTTGAGTATCTTTAGGACTGACCTTCAAAACATTTGTAGGAACTGGGTAGCCGCTATACTTATCGGTGGTTTAGTTTTTTTACCTTCCCTATATGCATGGCTTAATATTTATGCTTCCTGGGATCCTTATTCTCATACTGATCAACTCCCAGTTGCTATTGTAAATGAGGACATAGGGGCAACAGTTCGCGGAGAAAAATTAAACGTAGGAAATGAACTAGTGAACACATTGAGAAGTAATCACGACATGAAATGGTCCTTCACCTCTCGAAAAATAGCTATTGAAAAAGTAGAATACGGCGATTATTTCGCAGTCCTAATTATTCCTTCCAATTTTTCAGAAAAACTAGCCTCTGTCGCATCTGATAATCCCGAAAAAGCAAATATTGAATACTATGTGAATGAAAAAATTAACTCCATTGCTCCGAAAATAACTGAAAAAGGTGCAAGTGTGATTGTAGAGAAAGTTAGTAGTCAATTCATCTCAACAATCAATGGTATCATTTTTACTCTCTTCAATAATTTAGGAATTGAAATTGGGAAAGACTTGCCCGATATAAGAAAATTTGAAAATTATGTGCTGGAAGTACAAAAAAAATTACCTCATATACATGAATTGCTTACAAGCGCTCAAAATGATTTGGCATCCTCCCAAACCATTATCAAAACAGCACAATCTTTTATGCCACAAGTTAATGAAGTCACAGCTGAGGGTATTAAAACGATTGAAAGTTCCCTAACCTTATTATCCAAAGCACAAAAACGTTTAAACAGTATTGCTCCAGTAATAGAAAATGATTTAGAGAAAATATCAAACATAGCAAAAAATACGAATGAATTTCTTCAGGCAGTCCAAACTGTCAAACCAAATTTTGCAGAGTTGGACAACCTACAGAAGAATCTCGACAATAAGATGAGGATCTCTATTCAAACCATCAATTCCATAGAAGAAGACCTCAATTGGTTAAATAATATAAACTATCCAGAAACCCAAACCTCTATACCAAAAGAACAACAAGAAAAACTGACAGATGCAATCCATAAAACAGCTGATTTAAAAGCATTCTTAAAAGAAATGCAAACGAATACAGGTGCACTAAATGAACTTTTAAAAACTAAAGAGCAACTACCACCAAATACCTTGCTTGACTTACAAGAAATAGCAGAGAACACCTCTATCCAATTAGATGCTTTCATACAAGAATACAAAAAGACCATTGAGCCAACCATTCTAATAGAAATAAATTATGCGAAAAATACATTACTAAACGCAAAAGGTCTTCTTACAAATATCCAGGCCACTTTACCCCAAGTAGAACGAATTTTAGGAAGTACAGATGCCCATTTAAAAGACGGGGAAAAAACTTTAAACCATGTGATTTCACAGTATCCATATATAAGTGATGAAGTGAATAAGTTAGCGGAGAGAATAAGGAAAGTTCAGGGAGAAACTGATATTAATGAAATTGTACGGTTACTTCGAAATAATCCAGAAGCAGAACGTAGTTTTTTTGAGGAACCTATCGTTTTAAATGAAAAAAAGCTTTTTCCTATTGCAAACTATGGCACAGGAATGACCCCTTTCTACACAGTACTTGCTATTTGGGTTGGTTGTTTACTCCTTATTTCACTACTTGCTACAGATGTTAATCTGAAAATTATAAGCAAACGTGAAATGTATTTTGGACGGCTACTAACATTTTCAGCGATTGGTATTCTTCAAGCATTGATTGTGACTGTCGGAGATATTGTCCTATTAGGCGTGGTCATCAAAAATCCATACTGGTTTGTGCTGTTCGGATTCCTAATTAGCTTTGTTTTTATGTCCATTGTATACACACTTGTCTCAGTATTTGGAGATGTGGGAAAAGCTTTTGCAATAGTTATGCTCGTTTTGCAGATTGCAGGATCTGGCGGGACTTACCCAGTAGTATTATTACCTAAGTTTTTTCAATTGATTAATCCATTCTTACCTTTCACTTATGCCGTTAGCTTAATGCGAGAAGCAGTAGGTGGTATGGTTGCGCAGCGAGTCATACAAGATATTTTATTTCTCTTATTAACTGGAATTGTATTTATATTATTTGGCATTTTCCTAAAAGAAAAAGTGAATCGAAAAACAAGAGATTTGCTAAATAAATCAAGAGAATCAGGCTTATTTCATTGAGAGTAACACGCTTTTTAAGCGTCCCTTGTCTACACTATTACCTGGAATTTTGAATCATGAAGTGACTGAGTTACTTCATGATCCATTTTTCCACATAGTATTGTGGAGAATGTTTTTAGTTACTTCAACACATACTGTGCCAGTACACTTTGTACTTTGTATATGTTCAGTGATTTATTGAACTTCTTTTGCACGGGGGTTGGGCTTCCTGAAAGCCAGACTTTTAACTCTGCGTCAAGATCAAATGTTCCTGCAGTTTCAATAGAGAAGTGAACAATACTTTTATAAGGTATGGAATGATACTCCACTTTCTTGCCACTCATTCCTTGTTTATCAATTAATAGTAATCTTTTATCCGTGAAAACAATTAAATCCCGAATAAGTTTATATGCATGCTCTACCTTTTCACTAGTAGCCAGCAGTTCCACCAATTCTTTCTCCACTTTATCTAATTCTAACTCTGAGGCATTTCCCATTAATCCATCAAATAGTCCCATTGTAATTCCTCCTTTTAGTAGACAAAATATTCCGATTAATATACGAGCAATTATACATATTAAATGATGAAACATCCAATTATTTAAGAATAGTGCAATCTCCATTTAAATACAAAACCTATTCCCAATCCTTTCCGGAGGGCTTTGGATAGTCTTGAGCTACATCATTACCGAAAAGAGAGGCAGGTCGTGACTGCCGTCACGACCTGCCTCTCTTTTCGGTAATCTTATGGCTATCGTCTGTCCATCGCTCTCCTCCAAGTTTAGGAATAAGTTTAAACCCTTTTTGGATAATGAAAGAAAAGATTCTTTCTTACTCATACAGGAAACTCCCGAAGATACAATTTCGGGAGTTATTTTAATTCTTTATTTGATGTATGCTTCTTATTTTTCACCAGCGTATTCCTACATAGAAGTTTACCTTTAGTTGATTGGAGTGGAAGGCGACGAATCCTAGGGGATTAACAAGCAAATCAAGACCCTGGACTGAGCACGCGAGGGAGTCGGATTGCCCCCTGTAAAACGTCCACCTGCAGTGGAAATCAACCTGTTTGTGGCCTTATATGCTTTCTTATTCTGTTAAATAAGTATAATCGGTAAGTTTCATATGCATTTTAATCACAATTTTGATTGACTCTGAGTATTCTATCTTATACCCCATTTATGCCAGGGAAATTAGATAAAATAGTAGGAGTGAATAAAAAAGTGTATCCTTACTCAAATATATATTCCCAATCTCCTCATGTAATTGGTTATAGGATTCCATACTCTCAATATACCGCTCCAGTTAGATACTTGTTACAAAAAATGCCATACTCTTATAATAACTACTATATAAGCAAGGCCAGCGTAGATTTTATAAGTATGAATCGACTTCTTTGGATGGAGCATGTCAACTGGACGAGAATGACGATTACAAGCATTGTGTTCCACTTGCCTGATTTACAATTTGTTCAGGAACGACTCTTAAGAAACGCAACCGATTTGGGAAATTGTATCCGCCCATATTATGGCGATAAAATTGCAGATCAATACGCTGCTTTAATAAAGGAGCATCTAGTGTTAGCAGCAGAATTAGTAACAGCTGCCGTTAAAGGAGATACTAAGCAGGCGGATGAAAAAGAAAAGGCCTGGTATAAAAATGCGGATGAAATTTCTACATTTTTAAGCAATATTAACCCTTACTTAGGAATAGAAGATGTTAGAAAAATGTTTTATACCCATTTGGACCTAACAAAATTAGAAGCTGTTTGTATGATTCAGAAAAACTATAAAGAAGATATTGAGGTTTTCGATAAGATTGAAGCGGAAGCCTTAGAAATGTCAGATATGATATCAGAAGGGATTATCATGCAATTCCCTCATAAGTTCTGATGAAAAAGGAGACCAAAATCAATTTCTTGAAACCCCATGTAGGCACTTCGTATAGAAGAACCTACATTTTTTTATCTATGTTAAGTTAGCTAATGTTCATCAGGTCCATAACTTCTTATTTCAAGAATTTACACAATAATTGGATCTACAAGCTTACTATATACCTCTTGATAGGCTGATATACTAAGTAAAACTCACTCTTTCAAGTGGTTGATGTTTGTTAAATGTGAATGATTAGCTCTTGATCATTCGGTATATATGACTAGATTCCAACGCTAGTAGTCAGTATTACGTTCCCTTCTTCTTAACGCATTAATTGATAAACTATCATACAAAATTCCTTATTGTTAGTATAACCTTGTTCATTCACTCTACCTATTTCCACAAAATTGCACTTCTCTAATAGAGAGATAGATGGCCTATTATTCTCCTCCGTATAAGCTTGTATCTTCTCTAAGTTCATAAGTTTAAAACCATATTCAATTACACTTAATAATGATTCTCTCATCAACCCTCGACCTTGATATTCAGGATTAATTCCATAACCTAGTTCCCCACTTTTTTCTTCCTTGTTTAGGTTCCAAATGCTTATAGTTCCCATCACCTTTTTTAATTGTTTATGTTCAAGTGCCCAAACTATCCATTTCTTTTCATTGATACCTTGATCCATCTTTTTCATATAGGCAATGGTATCATCAATATTTCCATCTACTTTTGTATCGGTAAATGTATGCATTTTGGAATCTTTTCTCATGGCATACAAATCATGCGCATCATTTTGCTCTATTCTTCTTAATATAAGATTCTTCGTTTCCAAAATAGGAAAGGATTCGAAATTCATCATATAGACACCGTCTTTCTTAGGTATTATCGGTTAAAATAAGTTAATGCCTCTTCCTTTTCTTTACATTTATTTTATCGGCTTTTCTCCTTACTTTCTTTACTCAGCTATTTAACGGTGGTAAACTACAAAATAGGAATTTAGTACCGTAAAGGGGTGGAGAGTAAAGTATGAAGAATGAAACAAAGGTAAAGCCTGTTATGGCGGCACTATTGTTAGGAATATTTATGGCTTCTTTGGATAACACCATTGTCGCTACAAGTATGGGTTCAATTATTGGCGATTTAGGTGGTATGGACAAATATGTATGGGTTACATCCGCTTACCTAGTTGCAGAGATGGCAGGAATGCCGATATTCGGAAAACTATCCGATATGTACGGTCGAAAGAAATTTTTTATCTTCGGAATAATGTTATTTTTAATCGGCTCGATACTGTGTGGGACTGCCCAATCTATGGTTCAATTGTGTATTTTCCGTGCTATTCAAGGAATTGGTGGTAGTGCACTAATGCCAATTGCTTTCACTATAATTTGGGATGTTGTCCCTAGTGAGTCACGAGGAAAGATGAGTGGGTTATTTGGAGCGGTGTTCGGGTTATCCAGTATAGCAGGGCCTTTATTAGGCTCATTTATTACAGATCATATTCATTGGCGTTGGATTTTTTACATTAACATCCCTATAGGTCTCCTTGCTTTAGGTCTTATCACTTTATTTTACAATGAGTCTAAAACACATACTCGTCAAATTATTGACTGGGCTGGTGCCATATTCCTTGTAAGCTTTTCTGTATCTCTTATGTTCGCACTTGAATTAGGAGGAGATACGTATAGCTGGAGCTCGTGGCAAATTATTTCGTTATTTGCTATATCCGCTGTTTGTTTTGTTGCATTTTTAATCATAGAAAAATACGCGAAAGATCCCATTTTACCATTTGATTTATTTAAAGAACGTTTATATACTACTAGTGTTTTAACCGGAATGTTCTATGGTGGCGTATTTATGGTTTCTACTATTTATATACCGCTCTATATTCAAGGTGTAACAGGTGGAAGTGCTACGAACTCAGGCTTATTACTGTTACCGATGATGGTAACATCTAGTGTAGGAGCAGCCACAGGTGGTGCTTTGGCTAATAAGTTTAGCTATCGATCTATTATGATCATTTCGAGTATTCTCCTTGGAGCTGGGGCAATTTTACTTGGAACTTTAGAGCCTTCCACCCCTCGTTGGATGTTAACTATCTATATGATGATAGTAGGACTTGGTGTTGGTCCTTCCTTTTCGATTCTTGGTATGTCTGCTATTCAAAAAGCTCTTCCTCAACAAAGAGGTAGCGCCAGTTCAACGAGTAGTTTCTTACGCGCTTTAGGAATGACACTTGGAATTACTATTTTTGGCGTAATACAAAGAAATAGTTTTATTTCAGGATTACCAGAGTCATTTAAACAGAATGTTGTTGGCGGAAATAGTCGTGCAATTTTATCTCCTGAATTACGTGCTAAAATTCCTGCAGACGTTTTAAATAGAATTACAGAAGTTTTATCTGACTCTCTTACTACTACATTTTTATGGACACTCGTTCCTCTTGCAGTTGCGTTTGTTTTTATAATCTTAATGAGTAAAGAGAAATTATCTGATTCACAGATGTTTCAGGATAAATAAATTCATCTAAAAACTTAAAAGGTTCCAGAACAAGATTAATTTGTTCTGGAACCTTTTAATTGTTCTCCCTATTTTCCTTTACTGGCGGAAAAAATCTTGCTTTCTTCATGTTAGAATAGTGAGCGATCGGACCATTCACTTTGTAATTACTGTTTAAAAACGATGCCATTGAATTCTTAAATATTGTGCAGGTAACGTTTTGCAAAATCCAAGGTGAATGACTAATATAGACACGAAACAAATGATCTTTCGTTTTAGTCCACAAATAGTACCGCTCCGTCAGCCACCGCTCGAAGGGATTACTTTCAATCGTACCAGGTATGGGTTTAAATGATGTAACAAGTACTTCAAGTACTTCCGGAACTGATTCTCCGTCTCTATATCTACTATGAACTGTAAATGTATTCTTGTCTCGCCTTAAACTTATCTCCGCATAGCGAAAAGGTAAAAATCCTCCCATTCTTGTCAATTTAACAATCAAGGGATTATTCGCATCTAAACTAAAGAAGTATACTCCGACTCTCCCTTGAAATGTGACGTACGTACGAAAGTTAAGCTCTAAAAAAGAACTAAATCCGAGTATAGGAGGAGTGAGTCTTGGCCGATTCCCTTTTACTTTGAAAAATACTAACCCAATCCATGCACTTCCATTATAAAGGTCCAATTCTAGTTCCGAGGGAATATGTTCAAGCAAATCGTCCGGAGAAACTGGCCAATGGAGAAATAAGATATTATTCCATTCTTGCGTCATTATCCACTGTTTGTTATACATAGTTTTCCTTCTTCCTTAAGGATACTGCTAAAAGTATCTCCACTAGATAGCAACTTCAAACTTTCTAGAGATATCCACCATATGGTTTCGAAATACACCTCTTTTTAAAAATCCAAATAATTCCATCTAATATATTTTTAACTATTTTCATGTCAATCTTTCAAACTTATTTACAATTTGGTTAACAAACGTTGAACTTTTGTACATATCTTCATGAACTTTTTGTGAAAGCAGTTTCTTTCCATGGTTTTTAAAAAGATGTGGGAATAAGATAGAGGCAGATTATAAATCATTTGGCTTTCTATTAAATACAACTTTATTAAAATAATTCGAGAGGGGTACAACTATGAGATTAAAAATGAAATGGGCTATATTTACAATGATTCTCACTATAGCCACAGTGCTAACTGGTTGTGAACCATTATTAGTATTAGATCCGAAAGGTCCACAGGCACAAGCACAAGCAGATGACATTATGCTATCTATTTGGATGATGTCTGGTATCGTAATTGTTGTTTTCGCGATATTAATATTTATTCTAATTAAATATCGTGCTTCTAAACAAAGTGAAGATTATGAACCACCACATATTGAAGGAAATCATATTGTGGAAGCAATTTGTGTTGGAATTCCAATTATTATCGTTATTTTTCTGTCCATCGTTTCTGTTAGAAGTAACTATGAAGTAGAGGCAACTCCAATAAAATATGCGGATCAAAAACCATTAGTTGTTTATGCTTCATCTTCCAATTGGAAGTGGCACTTTAGTTATCCAGAAGAGAATATCGAGACTGTTAACTATCTATATATTCCAGCGAACCGTCCTATTGAATTTAAACTTTACTCATATGGACCAATCACTAGCTTCTGGATTCCACAACTTGGTGGTCAAAAATATGCAATGTCAGACATGGTTACTACTTTACACTTAGCAGCTGACGTGGAAGGCGAATTTGATGGACGTAATGCGAACTTCAGTGGTGAAGGATTTGCAAAAAATACTTTCCAGGTTACATCAATGTCCCAAGCTGACTTTGACGACTGGGTAAAAGAAGTGCACGAAACAGCTAAACCACTGACAAAAGAAAAATTTGATGAATTATTAAAACCTGGTCATTTGGGGCGTTCCACATATAATGGAACTCACTTAGAATTCTCACCTGCCCCAGAACACAACCATGGCATGTCTGATATGTCCGATATGTCCGATATGTCCGATTCACATGATCAAGAATCACATAATGAACACAACGAATCAAGTATTTATAGTGAGAAATCCGAACATTCTCACCACTAAATCCTAGTTTACAAGTTTGGCTTTAGCTCATTTTTATGAGTAGCACTATATTTCCCGAAAGGAGTTTCAAAAGTATGGATTTCTTTAAACAATTTGCAGTACCACATCCAAGCTTTTTAATATACGCATCCATGGTCGGCATTGGACTTACTATGGTTGCAATAGTTATAGGAATTACCTATTTTAAAAAATGGGGGTACCTTTGGAGAGAATGGTTAACAACTGTTGACCATAAACGAATTGGTATTATGTATTTGTTATCTGCTCTGTTAATGCTATTCCGAGGCGGCGTAGATGCTATCATGATGCGCGCTCAACTAGCATTACCTGATAACACCCTGCTAGATTCTGAACATTATAACGAAATTTTTACGACACACGGGGTTGTTATGATCCTGTTTATGGCAATGCCGTTTATAATGTTCTTCTTTAATTTCCTAGTTCCATTACAAATCGGGGCTCGTGACGTAGCGTTTCCACGCTTAAATGCAATTAGCTTTTGGTTATTCTTTATGGGGATGGGATTATTCAATCTATCCTTCATTATAGGGGGTTCACCTGACGCGGGATGGACATCTTATTTCCCGCTAGCAGGAAATGAGTTCAGTACATCTGTAGGAACCAACTATTATATGATTGCAATACAAATAGCCGGTCTCGGTACATTAATGACTGGTATTAACTTTATGACGACGATTCTAAAAATGAGAGCACCTGGTATGTCTTTAATGAAAATGCCAATGTTCACATGGTCTGCGTTTATCGCCAATGTCATAATTGTTTTCGCTTTCCCTGTATTAACAGTAGCACTTGCAATGGGAACGATGGATCGACTATTCGGAACAAACTTCTTTACAACCACTAACGGTGGTATGGATATGATGTGGGCTAACTTGTTCTGGGTTTGGGGTCATCCTGAAGTGTATATCTTAATTTTGCCTGCATTTGGTCTTTATAGTGAAATTATATCCACTTTTGCACGCCGTAATTTATATGGTTATAAATCTATGGTTGCATCAATGGTTATTATCTCTCTATTATCATTTTTTGTATGGGCTCACCATTTCTTTACAATGGGTCAAGGTCCAGTATCAAATAGTATTTTCTCGATTACCACAATGGCCATTGCCGTTCCTACCGGAGTTAAGATATTTAACTGGCTATTTACGCTTTGGAAAGGAAAAATTGTATTTACTACCCCAATGCTTTACTCTGTACTCTTCATTCCTTTGTTCACATTAGGTGGAGTTACAGGAGTTATGCTTGCAATGTCTGCAGCTGACTATCAATATCATAATACGATGTTTTTAGTAGCTCACTTCCACAATGTAATCATTCCGGGGGTAGTGTATGCAATGCTCGCAGGTCTCACTTACTATTGGCCAAAATTGTTTGGCTTTATGTTGAATGAAAAAATCGGTAAATGGACAGTTTGGTTACTTTCCATCGGCTTTGTCTTAGCATTTATACCAATGTATATTACTGGTTTAGATGGTCAAGCACGTCGTATGTATACGTATTCCGAATCAACAGGATTTGGTCCGTTGAATATGGTTGCATTTGTTGGTGCGGGCTTGATGGCGGTAGGTTTTGTTTTACTTGTATACAATATTTACTATAGTACGCGCTATGCTTCAAGAAATATTAGTAATGACCCTTGGGATGCACGCTCACTTGAATGGGCAACGCATACACCAGTACCAGAGTATAACTTTGCGATTACACCAAAAGTTAATTCTACTCAAGCATTTTGGGATTCTAAGAAAAATGGTCATGAATTATTTCCAGGTAAACTAGAAAAAATTCATATGCCAAATAATAGTGGATTACCATTCATTATGGGCTGTTTCTTCTTTGTCTTTGGATTTGCAATGGTATTCAGCATCTGGCCAATTGTCATTATTTCGTTAATCGGACTATTAGCTTGTCTAGCTTACCGATCATTTGAGAAAGATCACGGACGATACATCTCCGTAGAAGAAATTGAAGAAACCGAAACAAAATTGCGAGGTGCTAAAAAATGAAGGTAGATAACTCGCTTCCACTGGAATATAGTACGGAAGAAAATAGCTTAAAAGTCTTAGGCTTTTGGATTTTCCTAGGTGCGGAAATAATGCTCTTTGCAACACTTTTCGCAACCTATTTTACAATGGTTCATCGAACAGGCAATGGTCCTACTGGAGCTGAAATCTTTGAAATTACACCTGTATTAATGGAAACAATCTTACTATTAACTAGTAGTTTTACGATCGGCCTTGGAATTCATGCCATGCGTATCGGCAACAAAAAAGCGACGATGGCATTCTTTTTAATCACACTTCTTCTTGGTGCAGGATTTTTAAGCTTCGAAGTCTCTGAGTTTATTCACTACGTTCATGTAGGTGCAACACTACAAACTAGCGGATTTACTGCTATCTTACTAACTACACTAGGAACACATGGATTGCACGTAACATTTGGTTTCTTCTGGGGATTATTTATCCTATTACAGATTAAAAAACGTGGTTTAACTCCTGAAACAGCCAATAAGTCATTTATCTTCTCACTTTATTGGCATTTCTTAGATGTAGTTTGGATTTTCATCTTTAGCTTCATCTACTTGAAAGGAATGATGTAAATATGAAAGAATTATTCCCTTTTAAACAAGTAATGGGCTTTGTCGCTTCGTTAGTTCTTACTGCAGTGGCACTTTTAGTTTACTTTACTAATATGTCATTTGCAGTAGGTATGACAGTTCTTCTCCTAACAGCATTTATACAGGCCGGTCTTCAGCTGGTTGTATTTATGCATGCGGGTGAGACGAATGATAAAAAATCTATCTATGCAAACGTATATTACGGTTTACTTATTGCGCTAGTTACCATTTTCGGAACATTAATGGCAATGGTTTGGGATATGTAAACAGGAACACTAAAAGAGGGCGTCTTTTTAGGCGCTCTCTTTTTTCATTTTCTGGAGTTTGTCACCATTTCTTCTGAAGCAATTAGAAATAAACCAATTAAGAAAATAAAAACAGCTCCCATTACCGTTCCAATACCCACGCCTACAACAGCCTTATAATCGCTTACAAAAACTCCGTACAAGAAGATAGCTATTCCTACAGATAGTAATGTGGCGCCTGCAAATCTTGTAGCATTTAACATATTCTTATATTTTTCCACTTAGACCATCCTCCTTTTTATATATTATTCATCTTGTTCACAAAATTGTCAAATACTCTTTATATTTATATGTATTTTTCTTTGCACACGCAAAAGTAATGGATAATTCAAACTCTTTCAAAAGAATTCTTTTATCTTCATTCGGAGGTTTTTTGACACTATCGTATTGCACCTTTATTAAAATTTAGAAAAAAGATCCAAGACCTTGCATCAAGCGTGTGAGGATAATTATAAATAAACAGGTAAAAAGATGCTCGGTCCTTTTAAGAGGAGTAACTCAGAAATACCGTTGATTTCCGCTGGCGGACGCTTTTCACGAGCATGGCTTCAGTTCAGTCTCCTAGGCCAACAGAATGTTGGTCTTGAAGGCGTTGCCTCTTGGAAGAGGCGTCTTTAGCCTTCCTGTGGGGCCTTCCACTCATGCACCTGCCGCTTCGATTTCGGTACAGAAAACATTTGCTTCGTAAGCTATTTCCTGTTGAACAGTTGTATTCCTTTTCACCAATTTATCAATCTCCAGCAGAGTACTTGTTGAATTGAAGCAGAGGAGGTGTCGAATTCTGCGGGAATAGCTTGATTTGAACGAAAGGTGGCGACTCCTTGCGAAATTAAGATCAGGCCGTGCGCATTGAAGTATGCCGCTTCCTCCACTGTAAAGCCCTGCCTGTAGCGGAAATTAGCTTTTTTCATGATAGATGGTGGTTTTGTGAAAAGTGCACCATGGTAGTTTCTTATCTCAAAAAAAAATTGCTGCATTGTCTATGACTTTGTAGCAACTTCTTTTATTTTCCTGGCGGTAAATCCTCCCCAAAGATGGATATATTTTGTCTATCAGATACAAACTCATGGCCGTTCCACTTTAGTACATTTTCTACGTATCCTAATCCATCTGCATGGTATCTTCCAGCGATTTCTTGAAAAGCTATAAGTTCGTAAGTTCCTTTCCCTGCAAAGTCAATTGGATAAAGATTAGTACTGCCATTAAATCTGTTACACCGTATCCATTTCCTCTTATATGAATGAAAGGGTGCCATTGATTATTCATTATTTTTAAACCCAATAAATAGTTTTGTTCTTTATATGTATATGCTCCAATTAATTCTTCTATATTATCTCCGTCCATATCTGTTACCAATATGGCCGGTCTCTTTTGAGGATGCTGCAATTCCAGTATAATTGCTTCATGAGGTAAAAAGGTCTTTATCATATTCACATATTCTATCATTGTACACCCCTTTAAAAATAGCATATGCTTTGAAAAGAAGGACTACACATAAATTGCAAAATAAGCTTTCTTCCCATACTTTTTTGGTTTATTACCTTTAACAAAGGGACTACGAAACATTACAATACATGTAATTTGAGATGACTTTTTATATTCTGAAGGAGGTTTAACTTTGCAAAAGCTTGATTTTGAACCGTCATGGGATAAAACCTTATCTAGTAAAGATAGAGAAGAAATTAAGAAGATTTTTCTTGAAACAAATAGAGTGGATTTTTCTAATGTTCTGCTTGTTCCAATTAGACAAGCTTTAAATCATAAAAAAGAATTATTAATTACAGTGCTAATCCATAATTTTACTGAAAAAATTATTATTTTTAATAAAAAAAGATTGGCATATGTAGAAAACAGTGAGATCATTGCGGAAAATACTTTCACACTTCCCACTCTTTTTATTCAACCTAAAACTAGTATGCCATGGACTTTTATATTTCCAGTGGACTGTTTTAAGAAGAATTTAACGCTTGAAAATGGTCGTTTAGAGATAATGTAGTTTTTTTATAGTTTGCATACATTAATAATTATTTTCGAACCATGTTAAAAAGGCACCAAAATAGTTTAGATGGGAGGTTATATTTTGACAAGAGATAATCATCAGGGAGCTAGCAATAATAGAGGCTCTATGGCTAAAAATCCAAGTAGTAAGAAAGAAGAGATTTCTCTCGAATTAGCTGAGTTAGGTAATTTAAAACCAAAACGAGGAAAGATGACTCCAAACCAAAGAGAGAAAAGTGAAGAAGAAAAATCATACTAAATTAAACTTTATCAGGTTTGGGCACAATTTCTGTGCCCAAGCCTACATCATTAAAATAATACCAAAACCCAGTACCTATCCAATTGTGTATAATACATGTAGAGAATGTGTTTTACAGTTAGGATGTGTGCGAATGGATCTAAATGAAAAACAGCATAAGGATAAATGGAATTACGAAAATATTGATGAAGAAATAGATGAAGAGTTTTTAGAGTTTGTGTTAGAAGCTCAACGAGAAGCACTTCTTAAAGACGCTCAAGAAAAAACGAGAAGCAAATCTAAACGACCATTTCCAAAATGGATATTCTATTTTATGGCTACCATACTGTTCGTTAATACATTTGCGGCTATCTTTTCAATATATTCAATTCCAGCCATAGAATTCTTAAAGACTTCTGCTAAATTATCATCTCAGGAAGATATTACAAGTTATAAAAAGGCCGTTGTCGTTGTTTTAACAGATGACAGCAAAGGAACCGGCTTTTCCATTTCAAGTGAAGGAAAAATCTTAACAAATTATCATGTCGTAGAAGGACATAAGACCGTGACAGTTGGTTTTCCAGATGATCGTCGTTACAAGGCTAAAGTGGTAGACACATATCCTTCCGTTGATCTTGCGGTATTAGATATAAATGGTGAAGATTTGCCTTATTTAAATTTAGCCGAACAAACGATTTTTGAAGAAGGAGATACCGTTAACTTTATAGGCAATCCACTAAGCTTCACGGGTATCGCAAATGAAGGAAAAATTATAGATTATATCCAGTTAAGCGATTGGGAAGAGCCTGTCGTTATGATGAAAGCCCCAGTTTATCGTGGAAATAGTGGCAGCCCCGTGTTGAATACAAGTGGGAAAGTCATAGGAATAATTTTTGCTACATTGGATCATGATACGTTTGGTAGAGTAGGTTTATTTATACCGATTGACGAATATTACAAACAGTAAAAAGGTACCAATTAAAGCTATGTAAATGACCGCAAGCAGCTCTTTTAGCGGTCATTTTAGGTTTCTATTACCGATGATCTAACAAGCTTTCACCGGGGAAATTCAAGAAAAGTTGAGCAAATAAACAACTTTTTATAAACTTGTCAGAGAGTATGAAGAATCATTATATTTAAAGAATTAACTAAAGTTGTTTAAGGTACAGCGGATTTTTCTTCACCGGAGCATTGACGTAGAACTTAATTTCCTAAACAACAAAAAAGCCGCTACCGATAACTCGGTAACGACTTTTTATAGTGCCTAGCGACGTCCTACTCTCACAGGGGGAAACCCCCAACTACCATCGGCGCTGAAGAGCTTAACTTCCGTGTTCGGTATGGGAACGAGTGTGACCTCTTCGCCATCATCACTAGACTGTTCGGCTTTCAATACACATCGTACTTCTTCGTCAACTTCATTCGTTCGGTCAGTCACGTACTTGAGTACGCTCCTTTCCTCTCTCAATCGTTTCCTCGAATTAATCGTGTCTTGAAACCCTTCTACTAGAGTGCTTGTTCACTCAAAACTGGATAAAAGACATTGATGAATTCAAATTCATATTTGGTTAAGTCCTCGATCGATTAGTATTCGTCAGCTGCACGTGTCGCCACGCTTCCACCCCGAACCTATCTACCTCATCGTCTTTGAGGGATCTTACTTACTTGCGTAATGGGAAATCTCATCTTGAGGGGGGCTTCGTGCTTAGATGCTTTCAGCACTTATCCCGTCCACACATAGCTACCCAGCGATGCTCTTGGCAGAACAACTGGTACACCAGCGGTGTGTCCATCCCGGTCCTCTCGTACTAAGGACAGCTCCTCTCAAATTTCCTACGCCCACGACGGATAGGGACCGAACTGTCTCACGACGTTCTGAACCCAGCTCGCGTACCGCTTTAATGGGCGAACAGCCCAACCCTTGGGACCGACTACAGCCCCAGGATGCGATGAGCCGACATCGAGGTGCCAAACCTCCCCGTCGATGTGGACTCTTGGGGGAGATAAGCCTGTTATCCCCGGGGTAGCTTTTATCCGTTGAGCGATGGCCCTTCCATGCGGAACCACCGGATCACTAAGCCCGTCTTTCGACCCTGCTCGACTTGTAGGTCTCGCAGTCAAGCTCCCTTCTGCCTTTACACTCTTCGAATGATTTCCAACCATTCTGAGGGAACCTTTGGGCGCCTCCGTTACACTTTAGGAGGCGACCGCCCCAGTCAAACTACCCGCCTGACACTGTCTCCTACCCGGGTTACGGGTATGGGTTAGAATTTCAATACAACCAGGGCAGTATCCCACCGACGCCTCCTCCGAAGCTGGCGCTCCGGGCTCTAAGGCTCCTGCCTATCCTGTACAAGTTGCACCAAAATTCAATATCAAGCTATAGTAAAGCTCCACGGGGTCTTTCCGTCCTGTCGCGGGTAACCTGCATCTTCACAGGTACTATAATTTCACCGAGTCTCTCGTTGAGACAGTGCCCAGATCGTTACGCCTTTCGTGCGGGTCGGAACTTACCCGACAAGGAATTTCGCTACCTTAGGACCGTTATAGTTACGGCCGCCGTTTACTGGGGCTTCAATTCGCACCTTCGCTTGCGCTAAGCACTCCTCTTAACCTTCCAGCACCGGGCAGGCGTCAGCCCCTATACTTCACCTTACGGTTTTGCAGAGACCTGTGTTTTTGCTAAACAGTCGCCTGGGCCTATTCACTGCGGCTCTTCTAGGCTATACACCCAAAAGAGCACCCCTTCTCCCGAAGTTACGGGGTCATTTTGCCGAGTTCCTTAACGAGAGTTCTCTCGCTCACCTTAGGATTCTCTCCTCGACTACCTGTGTCGGTTTGCGGTACGGGCACCTATCACCTCGCTAGAGGCTTTTCTTGGCAGTGTGAAATCAGGAACTTCGGACTAAGTCCTCGCCATCACAGCTCAATGTTACAGAGTGCGGATTTGCCTACACTCACACCTTACTGCTTGGACGTGCATAACCAACAGCACGCTTACCCTATCCTTCTGCGTCCCCCATTACTCAAACGGTGGTTTGGTGGTACAGGAATATCAACCTGTTGTCCATCGTCTACGCCTATCGGCCTCGACTTAGGTCCCGACTAACCCTGAGCGGACGAGCCTTCCTCAGGAAACCTTAGTCATACGGTGGATGGGATTCTCACCCATCTTTCGCTACTCATACCGGCATTCTCACTTCTAAGCGCTCCACCAGTCCTTCCGGTCTGACTTCAACGCCCTTAGAACGCTCTCCTACCACTGATACCATAGGTATCAATCCACAGCTTCGGTGATTTGTTTAGCCCCGATACATTTTCGGCGCAGCGTCACTCGACCAGTGAGCTATTACGCACTCTTTAAATGATGGCTGCTTCTAAGCCAACATCCTGGTTGTCTAAGCAACGCCACATCCTTTTCCACTTAACAAATACTTTGGGACCTTAGCTGGTGGTCTGGGCTGTTTCCCTCTTGACTACGGATCTTATCACTCGCAGTCTGACTCCCAAACATAAATCATTGGCATTCGGAGTTTGTCTGAATTCGGTAACCCGGGATGGGCCCCTAGTCCAAACAGTGCTCTACCTCCAAGATTCTAACGTTTGAGGCTAGCCCTAAAGCTATTTCGGAGAGAACCAGCTATCTCCAGGTTCGATTGGAATTTCTCCGCTACCCACACCTCATCCCCGCACTTTTCAACGTGCGTGGGTTCGGACCTCCAGTAAGTGTTACCTTACCTTCATCCTGGACATGGGTAGATCACCTGGTTTCGGGTCTACGACCACATACTCATTCGCCCTATTCAGACTCGCTTTCGCTGCGGCTCCGTCTTCTCAACTTAACCTTGCATGTAATCGTAACTCGCCGGTTCATTCTACAAAAGGCACGCCATCACCCATTAACGGGCTCTGACTACTTGTAGGCACACGGTTTCAGGATCTATTTCACTCCCCTTCCGGGGTGCTTTTCACCTTTCCCTCACGGTACTGGTTCACTATCGGTCACTAGGTAGTATTTAGCCTTGGGAGATGGTCCTCCCAGATTCCGACGGAATTTCACGTGTTCCGCCGTACTCAGGATACACTCAAGAGAGAATGAACTTTTGACTACGGGGCTTTTACCCTATCCTGCGGACCTTTCCAGATCGCTTCGTCTAGCTCATTCCTTTGTAACTCTATATAGAGTGTCCTACAACCCCAAGAGGCAAGCCTCTTGGTTTGGGCTCTTCCCGTTTCGCTCGCCGCTACTCAGGGAATCGATTTTTCTTTCTCTTCCTCCAGGTACTTAGATGTTTCAGTTCCCTGGGTTTGCCACAGATGCGCTATGTATTCACGCAAATGTACTGCTCCATTACGAACAGTGGGTTTCCCCATTCGGAAATCTCCGGATCAAAGCTCACTTACAGCTCCCCGAAGCATATCGGTGTTAGTGCCGTCCTTCTTCGGCTCCTAGTGCCAAGGCATTCACCGTGCGCCCTTATTAACTTAACCTAATTTGGTCCTCCGTGAAAACACGGACTTCCTATAGTAGTTAAAAGTACTACACAAAAAATAATCACAAATGTGATTACAAATTGAATTTCTTGAATTTGTTTCTTTCAATGTCGTTTTATCCAGTTTTCAAAGAACAAGAGTTGAATCTTCATATAAAATGAACATTCAAAACTGAACTGCAAAACGTTAAGATACAGATAAAAATCTGTATTCCGATATTATCCTTAGAAAGGAGGTGATCCAGCCGCACCTTCCGATACGGCTACCTTGTTACGACTTCACCCCAATCATCTGTCCCACCTTCGGCGGCTGGCTCCCGTAAGGGTTACCCCACCGACTTCGGGTGTTACAAACTCTCGTGGTGTGACGGGCGGTGTGTACAAGGCCCGGGAACGTATTCACCGTGGCATGCTGATCCACGATTACTAGCGATTCCGGCTTCATGTAGGCGAGTTGCAGCCTACAATCCGAACTGAGAACGGTTTTATGGGATTAGCTCACCCTCGCGGGGTTGCGACCCTCTGTACCGTCCATTGTAGCACGTGTGTAGCCCAGGTCATAAGGGGCATGATGATTTGACGTCATCCCCACCTTCCTCCGGTTTATCACCGGCAGTCACCTTAGAGTGCCCAACTGAATGCTGGCAACTAAGATCAAGGGTTGCGCTCGTTGCGGGACTTAACCCAACATCTCACGACACGAGCTGACGACAACCATGCACCACCTGTCACCGCTGTCCCCGAAGGGAAAGATCTATCTCTAGAACGGTCAGCGGGATGTCAAGACCTGGTAAGGTTCTTCGCGTTGCTTCGAATTAAACCACATGCTCCACCGCTTGTGCGGGCCCCGTCAATTCCTTTGAGTTTCAGTCTTGCGACCGTACTCCCCAGGCGGAGTGCTTAATGCGTTAGCTGCAGCACTAAGGGGCGGAAACCCCCTAACACTTAGCACTCATCGTTTACGGCGTGGACTACCAGGGTATCTAATCCTGTTTGCTCCCCACGCTTTCGCGCCTCAGCGTCAGTTACAGACCAGAAAGCCGCCTTCGCCACTGGTGTTCCTCCAAATCTCTACGCATTTCACCGCTACACTTGGAATTCCGCTTTCCTCTTCTGTACTCAAGTCCCCCAGTTTCCAATGACCTTCCACGGTTGAGCCGTGGGATTTCACATCAGACTTAAAGGACCGCCTGCGCGCGCTTTACGCCCAATAATTCCGGACAACGCTTGCCACCTACGTATTACCGCGGCTGCTGGCACGTAGTTAGCCGTGGCTTTCTAATGAGGTACCGTCAAGGTACGAGCAGTTACTCTCGTACTTGTTCTTCCCTCACAACAGAGTTTTACGATCCGAAAACCTTCTTCACTCACGCGGCATTGCTCCATCAGACTTTCGTCCATTGTGGAAGATTCCCTACTGCTGCCTCCCGTAGGAGTCTGGGCCGTGTCTCAGTCCCAGTGTGGCCGATCACCCTCTCAGGTCGGCTACGCATCGTCGCCTTGGTGAGCCGTTACCTCACCAACTAGCTAATGCGCCGCGGGCCCATCCTGTAGTGACAGCCGAGACCGTCTTTTAACATTTCCACATGTGAGGAAATGGATTATTCGGTATTAGCCCCGGTTTCCCGGAGTTATCCCAATCTACAGGGCAGGTTGCCCACGTGTTACTCACCCGTCCGCCGCTAAATCAGAAGAAGCAAGCTTCTTCATCATTCGCTCGACTTGCATGTATTAGGCATGCCGCCAGCGTTCGTCCTGAGCCAGGATCAAACTCTCCATAATAGAGAACTTAAAAAGCTCACTTGCACACGAAGTGCTGGCATCGACGTCGCCACACGGATGTGGCGCTTTTAGTCGATGTACTTACTTGCTGGCATCATCATTAAATGATGTCATTTTTGTTTTGCTATCAAACTAACAAGTTAGTCTTTCAAGCTGTATGTCTTAACGTTTTGCATGTTCAGTTTTCAATGTTCATGTAGTGTTTTTTGTCATGTCGTTTTAGCGACTTTATTATCATAACAAACCTCGTTATCGATGTCAACTATTTTTTTGTTTCTTTTTTAAAAAGAAAGTAATTCGAATGACAGGTTATTACTATAACACCCAAAAAACATTATAGCAAGTCTTTTATCGAAATTACTAAAAAAATGTAAGATAATCGTTTCCAAAAACTCGCATTATATAGTAGAAACTCATTTCACTTATTTCTCTCTTATCCGTAACTATAAACTCCCACTCATGTATTTTTTCTCTTCTCTTATCAAATTTCTCTCAAAATTAATAGACTTTCAAGTCAATTTTTTCTTCATATTCCCCAGTTTCAGTCTGCCATTGAATTTCAATATAAGTATGATTTAACTCAGTAACTACTTCGTCTTTAGTTGGAGGATGGTTAGTTGCACCCATCCCAAACGATATAGCGGTTTGGTTTTCTTGAGGATAGCGTTCCCCGCCCTGCCCGCCGAGGTCAGTAATTATCTTATAAGTGACATAGATAAGTTCCTCATCTCCTGTATATTCAATTCCTACTCTATTGTAGAGTTCCCCGCTTTCCAATATTGCCCTTCACCAGTAGCTTAACTGTTTCCTGTCTGGAACAACCTGTTAATAATATGAAGAGTATTAAATATAATAAATTTATTCTATACATGAAATCCTCCTTTCTACTGCACAGTTCCTCATAATATTCCAACTAAATTATTGGGTTATTTTCTATTAATTGTAGCAAAAGTTCCATCCTAACACTCTTTCCTTATTAAACTAACCGCTCTGTTAAAGCAGGAATATTAGCATGCTCTAGTTTCAAAGATTATTTTAGACAGGAGTAATAAATATTGACCTACTTAACTTTTGAACAGCTTAATTGAATATTTATAAATAAATATCAATTGAAATTGGGGAGTGAAACATGGGGGCTATTAATGGAAAAGATTATATTAACCGATTAAATCAACTGAATAATGAAATTTGGTACGACGGTGAAAAAATTGAGGGGTTGCTCTCTGAACACCCTGCCTTCAAGGGACTTATTCAGTCAAAAGCGGCTCTTTATGATTTGCAACATGACCCAAAACTAAAAGATGAGATGACTTTTATTTCCCCAGCATCCGGAGAACTTATCGGCCTTTCCTATTTGCAACCAAAAACGAAAGTTGACTTGAGAAGAAGAAGAAAGATGAGTGAACATTGGGCTAGGTATTCGGGTGGCATCATGGGAAGAAGTCCAGATTATTTGAATACGGTTTTAATGAGCTTTGCCTCTACAGCGCCCTTTTTAAAAAATAAAGATAAATGTTTTCCAAATAACCTGCAAGCATTTTATGAATTGGCAAGGGAAAATGACCTATCGTTTACTCATACCTTTATTTCTCCACAAGTGAATCGTTCTTATATCTATTTTGAAGATAACGATGAGCCAATTGCAGCAAGAGTTATCGGTAAAAATGAAGAAGGAATCATAATTAAAGGCGCCCGTCTTCTCGCTACTCAAGGGGGGTTAGGTTAACAGATGAAGTATTAGTATTTAGCGTTGGTAAATTTCTATTTAACGAAAATGAAGCTTTTGCTTTTTCGATTCCTTCTAATACAAAAGGAATAAAGTTTATTTGTAGGGACACATTCATAGGAGGACAATCCTCTTTTAATCATCCATTAAGCTCGCGTTTCGAAGAAATGGATTCTATCGTTGTCTTTGACAATGTATTAGTACCTTGGAATAGGGTATTTTATTACAACAATGCGGAAGTGGCAGAAACTTTCCCAATTCAAAGCTCTTTCCATCCCTTTACTAAGCACCAAGTATTGAATAGACAAATTGTAAAAACAGAGTTCGTCTTAGGTATCGCTGAGCTTCTTATCGAACGATTAATATTAGTGAGTATCAACATATTCAAGAAAAGATGTCGGAAATTATAATTGGTCTAGAAACAATGAAAGCCTTGTTAGAAAAATCGGAGAATAACGCAAAATTAGATGAATGGGGATATATACGGCCAGAAATTTTCCCGCTTCAAGTTGCCGGTAACATCTTCCCTAAAATATATCCTCGTTTCACTGAAATTATCCAGTTAATCGGAGCTAGTGGAATGATTACATTGCCAACCGAAAAAGCATTTCAATCTATTATTAGAAATGACTTAGATTTCTATCTTCAAGGAGCAACTAAGAACGCAGAGGAACGTGTAAGAATATTTCGTTTAGCATGGGATCTAACAATGAGTTCATTCGGAGCAAGACAAACCCAATATGAGCGATACTTTTTTGGTGACCCGATTCGATTATCAAGCGATTTATATAAGAAATATCCTAAAAATGAATATGTAAAGATAATTAGTAATTTCTTAAATCTAAATAAGGAAGAGTAACGGAAGTTAATTTTTGCTTACTAAATAAAGGTTCGATAATTCCTTTAAAGTCAAAATACTACGCTCAATCTTTTGATATATTGAACGTTATGTTAATTCTATAAGTTCAACCAAAAGGAATGTTATTCCTTCTTGATCAACCACTAGGTTAGTTGAATAAGAAAAGGATTTATACCAAGAATACTTTTCCGTAACAAAAAAGGATCGCCGTAGCAACCCTTTTGAAACTTAAGAACCTGTTATCCTATTTCATTCTTTCGGCATCTTGCTCATATCCATATACAACACATTCCACCGATGACCATCCAAATCAGTAAAACCACATCCATACATCCATCCTTGTATCTCTGAAGGCTTTCCAAACATTGTACCACCAGCTTCTACTGCGTTCTTTGCCATTATGTCTACTTCTTCTCTACTGTCAGCATCAACGGATAGTAATACTTCCGTAGCTTGATTTGTATCAACAATTGCATGACTAGTAAAGCTTTTGAAAGTAGACTCTGGAAAAAGCATGACAGTAGCGTTACTATCCCCGATGATTAACTGTGCTTGATCGCCATTGCCATGTTGTTCATTAACAGAAAATCCAACTTTTCTGTAAAATTCTTTTGATTTATTGATGTCTTTCACTGGCAAGTTAATCCAAAATTGTTTTGGCATCGTTATTTCTCCTTTTTTAGTTCTTTTTTTGTAAGGCTATTGAAATATTTTTTAACAGCATTGTATTACAGTTACTACAAAATATTGGGTTCACTTCTTCTTAGACCAACGCTCTTGTTAGTGAAGCAGGATGGGATCATTCTTACTTTAGGTTAAAAATACCCTTTCCAGTTTCTATATTTATAGGTAATGATGAATGTTCATGAACGATGGACCAAGACTCATTTACTTTTTTTAAACAAAACGTGAATCTATTTGTCATCTGACGAATTACTTCCCCTGATTTGTTTTGAGCGGCAAACTTAACACCACCGTGAACAAAAGCCATATTTGAACTTTCCTCCACATCTAAGTCTATAAAATCTATTTGGAGTAAAACTCCTTCCTCATCTAATTCTGTAAACCATTCATTCACCATTCCCCTCCATTTGGATATACCGATGCTTTCCCAGTTTTCCCAGCAATCGTAAATATGTGTATCAGGCGCGTAGGATGATAAAAATCTCTCAACATCCTTCTCGTAAATGGCAGACTTGTAATTTTCCAAAACCTCTTGAACTTCACTAAATCTAGTCGTCATTAATTCATCCCCTTTATTGTAATCCAAAGTTTATATATATTATTACCTTACTATTCTGTACCTACAACATTTTTCCTTCTTCAACTACTAACTTTTTCTTTTTGTAAATTGCTTGTTCTAACCTCAAATAGTTATTTCATAGTGTTTATCTAAGCGGTTCGGTGCTAGGAAAACTTGATCTATCCTATAAAAAAAGCCTGGAGACAACTCTTTTTTTAGAGTTTGTCAACAGTCTGGTGTGATTTGCAGTGTTTGCACATCTACTTTTGAAATTAATAGAAATCGGTCTCGGTTACCTGTAATTGGTCTCACTCTGCCATTTAGGTAAGTTGAATAGCTAACTAACTAAATAAGTTTTTCGCCATTCTAGACGTTCCTTTTCATTTAATTGGTTTTCCAGTTTTTCGTCCCATCGATCTAACAAGGTATTCCATACTCTAGCGTAGATGATGTCTTCATCTTTGTTATAGAGTATAAATTCTATACAAGGCACATCTTCTATAAACAAATCGGTTGTCGAGACAATTTCTGAAATAACTGTTTGGACGTCTCCCTTTTCCAAATCGTCTGCTTGCAGAACATGAATGATAGACTCGTTTTCAAAAGTTGGTTCTTCATCTAAATAACCTTCTTTTACGTAACGATAAATATCGTACTGTTCCTCGGGAGCATCCTTTAATTCGCCTTTCAAAAATGTTTCATGGCAAGAACTGTATAGCACATTCTGTGTTTCTGCTTCTTGCTCTTCTTCAAATACTCCATCTTTTAATTGTTGGAATCCTTTATCGGTTAATCTATATACGTTCTCACTTTTTTCGATTAGTCGTGTTTTCAACATGATCTCTATTAAATCTTGAATAAAGAGCTGCTCCACTAGTAATAGTTCACTTAGTTTCTCTGCTTTTGCAATTTCCATTTTTTGAAAAGCAATTAGCATCATTTTCATCAGCACATCCATTTTCATCCTTTTCACCGTTGTAAATTCTACCTCCACAGAGTGAATAGGTATACTCCATGTAGCGGAATGCATGATTTTCGCCTTGATGTTTTGTTGTAGTTCTTTTTTTAATCGATTTTCCAAATTACGCATTTTGTTATACCCCTAAACAGACTTTATTAGTTCGTAAACCGTTTTTATTTTTTACAATATTTAGCAATCTAGAATACATTTCTCTTGAGTCTTTTCTTTTTGTACGCTCTGTAAACATGTGGGAACTTCCTACAAGAACTAACAACTCCCTTGCTCGAGAAAGAGCTACATTTAAACGCCGATAATCATTTGCAAATCCAATATCCCCATTGCTGTCCTTGTTATTCCGAACCATACTCAACAAGATGACATCCATCTCCATTCCTTGGAACTTATCAACAGTTCCAGTTCTGAAAGTTAAATGCTGCAAGTTCAGTTCTTGTTGAATCAATCTATCAATTCTCTTTACTTGTTCACCATAAAAACTAATAACTCCTATGCTTTTTCTTTCTTCCTGTTTCATTCTTCCTTCATTTTTAGCAGTTTCTGTTGCTTTATCTAAGTCAATTAATACTTCACGAATTGTATTTAGTTCTGCTTGGTTAAAACGACTTTTTCCGTCTTTGACTTTTTCTTCAAAATAAGAGGGTTCGTTCGGCATATCGATCCATAGAAGATGATCACCTCTTTTTACATAAGTAGAATCTAGTAAATGGTCACGCACAGAATCAGAATCTACTAAACCACATTGCAGGCGATAATTTTCTTCCTCATAAAACGGTGTAATTGTTTCCATAATACTTTCATGCATTCGATATTGAATGGCCAGCATAGTTTTATTGCTTTGTGGTAGATTTTTAAATAGACGTTCAAATAAAGATTCTTTTAATAGCTTTTTCAATTCATCTTTTTCCTCGAAACTATCACTCTCTTCTAAAATTGCTTTGAGTGTTTCATCGAGCGTATCTTCTCCAACTAGAGGAGGAAGCTGATGATGATCTCCTACTAAAATAATCTTCTTCCCTTTTAACATTGGCAAAAGTAATTCAGGTGGCGTGGCTTTCGATACTTCATCAATAATGACGACATCGAAAGTAGGATAATTGTCCATAAACTCTTTTCTAGCGGATGCCACACAAGTTGTCCCAATTACGTTAGCATGTCTCACATAAAGTTTTCGAATTTCATCCAAATCATGATCGTTTGCCTCTTTTAATAAGAAAAACCATTCTTTTTGAAGAGAATGCGTAATCGGTAACAGGTCTATTTCGCGTTTAAGAGACTCTAGCTTTTTTGAGGTAACTTTTAATTCAATTGATGTTTTTTCATGTTCTTCTTCCAGGTTCTGCTCTAATATTTCTTCTAGTAATTTAACTTGTCTTTCCTGCTCTAGACCTTCTGTATTTAATCTTTTGCTTTCCTGTTCTTTTTCTTGAAGTGCCTTTATATTCGTCTCCATTTGTTGAGCAGTTATTTCCGCCTCATCTTTTTTAAACGCTAGTCTGTTTACATATTGTTTAATCGTTTCTTCTGTTTTTTTTAAGCAATTATTTGTATTTTCTTTTTGCTGTATTTCCAATTGTAGACTATGTAGTGGTGGAATATTCTCTACCGCTCCTATTTGTCTCTGAATCTCAACGCTTCTCTCTACTAACAAATCAAGCTTTTCTTTTTGGGTACCGCCATTATCTTTTAGTTCATTTTTGTCTCGTTCCAACTGTAAAAAGGTTTTCTTGATTTGCTCTGCCAGTTCAACTTTAATCGTTTGAAACTTTTTAGTAGATTCTGACTTTGCATTATTCAAAATAATCCCTTGCTTCCAAACAAATTTCTTTCTTACATTCAAACCTTCCAAATATACTTCTAATTTTTCTATGTTTATTTCTCCAGAAGTTAGTAATCGTTTCATACTATCGATGAATTGATGTATTTCTTTCACTGAATAAGAAGAATCAAAAATGACCCCTTGACTACTCACATTATTTTTTACATTTTCTAAAGGTATATGATTCTTTTTTAATAAACCTTCCATGTATCCAATAGCTGATAAAAGTCGTTTATTTAGTTCATCCCAATCCTTAAAAGAACGAATTGTTTCTATTAATCGGTCCAACTCTGTTATTTGTCGTTCTAACATAGGAGATGGAGCTATTTCTTTTTGGTTCATAATACTTTTCAAAGAATCTAATTTGCGAATGGAAGGAATTTCATTATAAAACTGTTCTAAGCAATTTATTTTCATTTGAACTGCTTGATATTCTTGTCTTGTTACATCTACTATAGATTCTAAAGCTCTAATTTCCTCTATAGTTTGCTGATAAAATAACTGAACCCTATTCGTTTCAATTTCTAAAGCTAATTGATTCATTTTTTCTATTAATTCTGTTCTGGGAGGATTAGAGCTGATGAAATGTTCCATCTTGCTAATTTCCATCGTTGTCTCTTCGAAAGTTTTTTCTACAGTCTTTTGTGTATTTTCAAGCTCTTCTCGTTCTTTTTTCAGAAGAACTAAACTTTTTTTAAGGTTTTTTATCTCTTCCATTCTTGAAACGTATTCAAGCTTTGCTGCTTCTTTTTGCTTCACTTTTTCTTCTAATGAAATTAGTTCTTTTTGAAGTGACTGCAATAATTCTTCACAGTTAACTCTTTCATCTTCAAGCTGCTTTGATTGAGTGGATTGAGATTCTATTTCACCATGTAATTCACTTAACGTTTGATTTTTCCAATATTGTCCTACATTTTCTTCTATGAATTTCTTTCCTTCTTCTTCTATACTCTCTGTTCGACCGAACCTTAAAATACGTATGTCTTTATTCGAAAGTAATCTACTGAGGGCATTATCTACAGCTAAATTAGATTGGGAAGCTACTAAGGTACGTAATCCTGCTTTTGCATTCTGTTGGCATATTTCTGAAATTACAGTTGTCTTCCCAGTACCAGGAGGACCTTGAATAACATATAAATCTTTAGCGGACATAGCCCCTATTACAGCTTCTTGTTGGAACTCATTTAACTGATTATGGAATTCTAATTCTTCACGGTTATTGGTTAAACGTATAGTAGGTCGATCCTCAAATAGAATCTTCTCGAGATTAGCATTTGCTGCCAGGCCATTTTGAAGATCTTCAAACCCTTTTCGAAGTCTTCTAATTTGGCTAAGTGTAGCAAAGTTACTAAACACCGCTTCTTTCGATTGGGGGCTGAACTGATTTCTTCTCGCCATTTCCCGAAACCTTGGTTTAAGCTCGATTTCCACAATTCTCTTATTCCGATCAACTTTTAAAACATCACCAATGTCATTTTGAAAACCCTTCAAGGTTACACTAAGACTCTTTATCTTATTCCACTCGTTTCCATTTAAATTGCACCCCACAAGTGTCATTCGATTAAAGTCTTCATTTAAGATTATTTTTGAGTAAGCAGTTGTAATGTCTGCAATATCCGCATTACGCTCTTGAATCTTCAAATACCCTTCCCAACTAGAGATACGTTTCTTTACATATTCAGATCGTTCCTCTGCAATAGGTAATTCACGAATCTTTGTATGTAACTGGATAGGAAAACCTGCCCCATTATTCCGCGCAGTTATGAATTTCAAATTTACCGGTAGACGTCTATTTGTCTGAACTGGAACCTTTGAACCTCTTATGTAAAAGCCCGTTGCAAGCAACCCATCGTTTTGTAGAACGCATTCCATTACCGCAACCTTACCGCTTAACTTTTCTGTTAGTCTCTCATTCTTTTCATTATCAAAGTAAAGGGAAAGAGATATATTCCCATGAGAATTAACCGGACGCTTTTCTATATATATATGAAATGATTCTTCTATTTTAAAAAAGGCATGCTCATCTTTGGACCACTCTAGAATTCCTTTGCGAGCCTTATTTGTAATGATTAGATTGCAACGCATCGTTTCTAAATGGCTTAATTCTTTTCTCATAGACATGCCTCTCCTTAATTTTATATTTTGTTCAACTTATCTATGGTAGCATTTTTCAAGTAAATCTTGAATGTAGAAGTTTTCCACATAAATTTTAATATATTTTAATCAATTCCAAATGCTCAAAATCCGTGACAGGCTCACGCGTTCCGAGAGCGAGGCAGAGCTCCTCGTCACTTCGCTTCCACCAGGTCTCGTCTTTCTCGCTTTTATGAAATAAATTAATTTCCATAAAATATGAATATTTAGTTAATTTAATATTGATATTTCATCCATAGTTTCATATGATTAACATACAGTCAGGAACAGAATATTCCAAATACTGATACAATTTGTAATGGAGGAATGGAAAATGGCTAATAATTTAGAAAGCGTTTTCAACACAGCTAGTCCTCGGGACCTAAAAACTCTTTCAAAGGATGAAGAAGTAAACATTTATCCAAATTCAACTACCGGGATAAATTACAGTGCTATTGCACAAAGTCCCGAGTTCAAAGAATTAAAAAGAAAAAAGAATAGATTTATTTTACCTATCTCCATATTCTTTTTATTATGCTATATTTCCCTCCCCATATTGACCTCATACACTACTGTATTGAATAACAATGCATTCGGTGACGTGGCATGGGTTTGGATTTATGCAATTTCTCTTTTCGTTATGACTTGGGTGCTATGTATGATTTACGTTAGCAAAGCAAATGGCTTTGATAAAGAAGCCAACCAAATTGTTGAGAAGGAAAAGGCTGGTGGCTACGAATGAGTGGAATAGGTTTATCGTTCTTTGTAGGAATTGTGGCATTGACTTTATTTGTAACTTATATAGCTTCTAAACGAACAAACTCTGCAAGTGAGTTTTACACTGCTGGTGGTGGTTTGTCTGGTTGGCAAAACGGTATTGCTATTGCTGGTGATTACCTATCTGCAGCTTCATTTTTAGGAATTGCTGGTGCAATTGCACTTTTCGGATTTGATGGTTTCTTCTATAGTATTGGTTATTTAGTAGCTTACTTGGTTGTGTTATATATTGTGGCAGAACCTTTACGAAACTTAGGTCGCTATACATTAGCAGATATGATTACCGCTCGATTCAATCAAAAGAAAATTCGTGGAGCAGCAGCTATTAGTACAATAACAATTGTTTTGTTCTACATGATTGCGCAACTTGTTGGCGCTGGTGCACTTATACAATTATTATTAGGTATCGATTATTGGATTGCTGTATTAATTGTTGGAGTTATGATGACCATCTATGTTTTATGGGGTGGTATGGCAGCAACTAGTTGGGTACAAATTATTAAAGCTGTACTATTAATGATTGGAACAGTCATTATCTCTTTCTTAGTTTTATGGAAATTCAACTTCAATATCTTGGGTATGTTCACAGAAATGAAGGGTGCAACAGCACACGGTGAAGCTTATTTACATCCTGGTGTTAAATACACGAATGGTTTAGACACTTTATCGATAATGATCGCTTTAGTGTTAGGTACTGCTGGATTGCCACATATATTAATGCGATTCTTTACCGTGAAAGATGCAAAAACGGCACGTAGCTCGGTTGTTTATGCAACATGGATTGTAGGAATTTTCTACGTTTTGACTATTTTCTTAGGTTTTGGTGCAGCAGCATTTGTAAAACCTGAAACAATTATTGCAGCTAATCCAGCTGGAAACATGGCCGCTCCCCTTCTTGCGCAAGCACTAGGTGGTGACATTCTCATGTCGTTCGTGTCAGCTGTTGCTTTCGCAACCATCCTTGCTGTAGTTGCGGGACTAGTATTATCTGGAGCATCTGCATTTGCGCACGATCTTTATGGACAAATCTTCAAAAAAGGAAAAGTAACAGATAAAGAACAAATGAGAGCTGCTCGTGTTGCTGCTGTCGCTGTATCTATATTTTCCATAATCTTAGCATTAGGTGCACAAAGTATGAACGTAGCATTTTTAGTTTCTCTTGCTTTCTGTATTGCTGCAAGCGCGAATTTACCAGTTATAATTTATACAATTTATTGGAAAAATTTCAATACAACTGGAGCTTTAACAGCAATTATTGGTGGTCTTGTTACCGCGCTTGTACTAGTAGTATTAAGCCCAAATTTATGGTCTACCAATGGAGCAATGCTATTTACAGGAGAAGCAATATTCCCATTAACAAATCCTGCGATCATTTCTGTACCAGCTGGGTTCATAGGAGGATGGGTAGGTTCTCTCATCGGCGCTCGTGCTGATCAGAAAAAGTATGCGGAAGTAGATGTCAAAGCAAATATAGGTCTAAAATAAAAATAAGCGAAGAGCTTCGTTAGCTCTTCGCTTTTGTTAATTATTGAAACAAATTAATCGTAGTTATAATGATTGGCATCGCAAACACATCGATAAGGAACGCTCCTACTATCGGAACTACTAAATATGCCTTTTTAGATGGACCAAATCTATCGGTTACAGCTGCCATGTTAGCCATTGCATTTGGTGTTGCACCTAAACCATGACCCGTAAAACCAGCCACCATTACTGCAGCGTCATAATTTTTACCCAACAAACGGAATAAAACAAAAATGCCAAATAGAATAATGAAAATAACTTGAACAAAAACAATTGCAAGAAGTGGTAGTGCTAAATTAGCAACTTCCCAAAGTTTAATACTCATTAAAGCCATCGATAGAAAAATACCTAAAGTAATATCCCCAACTAATCCAATGCTTTGCATATCTACTATTTTAGGGTTTATTTTATCTACAATGTTTCGGACGATCACCGCAACAAACATTGCCCCAACATATCCCGGAAGAACAAATCCTGTTGCCGCAGAGAATAGACTCCCTAAATAAGTTCCGAGTGCCATACAGAAAGTTATAAGTAGTAATTGTGTAAAGAATGTATTTGTTTGGATTGGTTTTTCATTTTCCAAAGGATTAACTACACCCTCATCAGTTTCTGTAGGTTTCAAATCATATTTAGAAATAAGAAATTTCACAACAGGTCCACCTATAAGTCCACCTGCTACCAGACCGAATGTTGCAGCAGCGACCCCGATGGAAAGAGCTGAATTTATTCCAAGGTCTTCAACAGTTTGACCAAAAGCAGTTGCTGCTCCGTGACCACCTTCCATAGAAACGGCACCAGCCATCATACCAATTAGTGGATGCAAGTCGAATAAATAGGCCATTGATACACCAATTGCATTTTGTGCTAGAGCTAAAAATCCGCAAGCTAACCAATAGATTACGAGTAGTTTCCCACCTAATTTAACTAATTTAAAACTAGCACCTAAACCAATTGTCGTGAAAAACGTAAGCATAAATATTCCTTGCAAAGATGTATCTAGTGTTATTTGTAACCACCCCAACGATTTTGCGATTGTAGCGAATACTGCAAATAATAGCCCGCCTACAACAGGAGCAGGAATACAAAATTTATTTAAAAAACCAATTTTTTTCACTAAGTATGTCCCTAGTACTAATAGTGCGATAGACAGAAATATTGTAGTTACTTGATCAAGAGCTAGTGTCATTTAATATTCCTCCCTAAAAATGATGTAATTGCTTCGTTTATTAGATATGCACCAAGCTTTACAGTACGGTTATTTTCATCCATGGAAGGATTAACTTCAGAGATGTCGAAGGATAGTGTCTTTTTATTCGTAGTTACATTTCGGATAATGGATCGTACAACACTTGGATCTAATCCAAATGGAGATGAAGCGCTTACACCTGGCGCAAAAGCAGCATTAAGCACATCTGTGCATAAAGTAATCATTATATAATCTTGTTGGCTAATAAAATCATTGATTCTTGCGTTCACATTATCCATTTCACTTTTATGCATACTTTCTTCCAGAATATAAGTAGCTCCCAATTCATCTGCACGATCAAATAATTCTTGTGTATTTCCGTAACGTTGAATGCCAACTATGAAATAGCTACTATTTTCATCCTGATCTAGTATTTGTTTAAACATCGTGCCAGAAGAAGTTTGCTCATCGTATGAACGCAAGTCAAAATGGGCATCTATATTAATAATCCCTAACTTTGCTTCTTGGCCAATATAATTTCGCACACCAACATAATGTCCGTAAGCGGTTTCATGTCCGCCACCAAGAATAATAGGAGTCATTTTTTCACTCAAAACTTTAGTTACAACTTCTCCCAGCTGTTCTTGTGCTTTTTCTAAATTTTCATCGTTGCATGCAACCGTTCCAATATCTGCAAGATGCTTATCTTCAGGCAATTTCCATGGTAATTTAGCCAATTCTGAACGGAGAGCATTAGGAGCTTTTGCCGCACCTATATTTCCTTTATTTCTACGGACACCTTCTTCACTTTCAAAACCAATAATGACACATGTTTCTCCATTAGTCTTGTAATCCTCTATTTTGGGTAACTGTACTATTTGGTGATATCGAAAACTCGATCTATTTATAAGATGATCAGTACGTCCCGACCAAATACCATCTTTAACTTCGTTTATCAAGCTACTCATCCTTTCTGAACTATTAGAATTTATATTTTCTAAATTATATAGGAACATATTTATAATTTCTAATATATAATTAATATAAAACCATAGTTTTAAACTATAAATGATATGAGGTAATATTTTTGGATCTAAAACAACTTTCATATTTTGTAACGATTGTCGATCAAATGAGTTTTTCTAAAGCAGCTCAAATACTTCACATTTCTCAGCCATCGCTAAGTAATGCAATAAAAAGTTTGGAAAGCGAATTAGGTTTTCAAATTCTTGAACGCAACACAAGAAAAATAGGGATAACAGAAGCAGGACAGATATTATATAAAAGAGCAGTACATCTCTTATTGGAAATGGATATTGTAAAAAAAGAAATGGTTGAAGTAAAACATATTGGAAACGGAGAGTTACAAATTGGAATGATCGAGTCGGTAAAACATTGGATTCCAAAAGTAATTCTTCAATACATTCAGGAATTTCCCGAAGTTTGTATAAAATTGACGGAGGTTTTAAGTGGGAGCGACGTTAAAAACTCTTTAAGAAACTATGAAACACATATGATTATTACAAACCAGTACATTCAAGAAAATGATATAACAACGATTCCTTTGTATCATGAAAAGCTCGTTTTGCTACTACATGTTGACCACCCACTCGTAAATCGCGAATCAATAACATTGAATGATTTGACTGAAGAACCGTTCATTATTAGTAATGAGGGGTTCCAAACGAGGCAAGATGTTCTAAAGGCATTTGAGATGGAAGGAATTAAACCTAACATAAAATATGAGATTGAGCGATTCGAAACGGCTTTAAGTTTGGTACGGGAAAACATTGGTATTACTTTAATACCCGAAAATTATCTACAGGGAACTCAAGATAAATCTATAGTTAAACGATCTATTGATTCAAACGGGGTAGATCGAATTGTGTATTTGACTTTCTTAAAAAATCGTTATGTATCCCCATCAATTCATGCTTTTATTAATAAAACAAATGCATATTTTAGTTAAGTTTGCAAGACTTCTAATGTTTCCATAAGAAAAGCACAAGCGTCCTTTAAGTGCACCTGGTCAGCAACAATTCCCGAGTGCTTTGGACTTAACATTGGCTACACTATTAACGAAGAATCTTATGGAGGATCTGAAGTGACTGCGTCACTTCAGATCCTCTTTTTCGGTAATCTTGTAGCGGATGTTTGTCCGTCGCCCTCTTGAAATATTTAGAGTAATGGTGCATTAGGTCTGGTTAATGAGAAAATAAATCCCTTCCCATTCTTTTAAAAGCGGACGAAGATGCAATTTCGTCCGCTTAAGCCTTCTTTACCTATAGATGCTATCTATATTTTTAGGTTCCGCTTGCCCTCTAGATAAACAATGGAAAGTACTAGTTTATTATTTCTAAGAAGCATAATTTCTTTCTTACTTGCACCGTTGATTAGCAAGAACTCAAGACGAATTGCATTATTCCTTCTGCAGCGGAAATCAACCTTCTAACAGCAAAAAGACCGGCTTCCAATGGAAACCGGTCGTTTATTATTAGTTTTAGGTAAGCCGCCTTTGCCGTACTCTAATAAGAAAGTTTTAAACCACCACTCCTCAAAGTGGGTGTTCGCAAAAGTTATCCTGCTTGTCCTCATTGTCAAAAGAGAATGAAGCATGTCATTCCAACTTCTATATAAAACTCCCTGTTACAGCATAAAGGTTAAAACTTAATATCCATACGTACAATGCAGCCTATGTGAATATAATATACCCATTTTAGCTATTTATCAACGGTAATTGCTTCCACATTGGGAAACATAATTAATGAGCGTCAGGGAATACTCTTTTTATTGTATCGGAGAACTCTTTAAAAAACCCTGCTACTGGTTCATGTGCTCTAATTTTTTGTCCATAATCTTTAAATTGTTTTGCAAGGTCTGGGTTTGTTGACACATATACATTGTTAAAATTAGCATTTGTAGCCCTAGCTTGATCCGCAATCTTAGTATTCAACGCCTCACTATCATTAACGCCTTTTTTAAGTGTCACAGCAACATAGGCATTTTTGTTAGTTACAATAACATTTGCACTTTCCACTTCTTTCATTTCTGTAATTTTGGTAGCAACGTCATCCGCCAATTCCAACTTGTCCGTGTTATTTGGATTTACACCCGTAGTCGTTGCTTCATTAGTGGTTGTAGTTGTTTCATTAGTGCTTGGGGCTGTAGTATTAGATGAACCAACGGGTGTTTCTGTAGTAGGGGTATTATTTGCAGTCTTGTGTGTTCCACACCCCACTAGTGAACTAATTAGAAGCAAAGTAATAGAAATTTGTAGTATTTTACTCAATGAAAAATCCTCCTTTTATCTCAATGAGATTAGCATGACCTATTTTGTCATTTTTATTCATAGGTAAGCTGTAATATTTGTAATCAAACTGTAAATTACATCTTTGAACCTAATAACGCCAAGGACTTAGGTCATCTTAGGTTGTTCAGTGGAATAACTTTCCTCCGAGTTCTTCTACTTTTACATGCTAAAATCGGTGCAAGTAACAAATAAAAAAACTTATTGGAGGTACTCGATGAAAAAACGTTTCGTTGCAACTACATTATCAGTCGTTATCGGTTTTAGTGCGCTAGGGGTTACTCCTTCAGCTATTCATCCCATAAAAGCCTCTGCTGCAACAATTAATATACAAAATAATCAACAAGCAGTAGAAACAAAGGCAAATCAATTAATACAAACTGGGAAAAGTTTAATAGGAAAGTCTACTTACAGCAATTCAGTGTACAAGCCAACTTACCCTTACAAATTTTCATGCGCAAGTTTTCTTATGTACATTTTCGAGAAAAATGGAGTAGATCTTGGGACATACAATGAAGATTATATGATGAAACAAGGTTCTTATGTACCTAGAAGTCAACTACAAAAAGGGGATTTAGTCTTCTTTAGAAGCAAAACAACGGGCACAGATCCAGATCATGTTGCTATGTACATTGGAGACAATAAAGTAATACACATGGCTGACTCTAAACAAAATATTGTCATCTCAGATTTAAATAGCAAACCTTATTACACAGACAATTATGTTACAGCACGTAGAGTATTACCAACTCTACTCCCTTCTAATCCAGCAACTAAAGGGGATAAGGTTGTTACGAAAGCATATAGTTTAATTAATAAAGTTAAAATGGGTAGTGTCAATAATGCATCGTCATTAAATTTTACTGCAACTGGTTTTGTCGACTACGTGTATAAAACAAATGGGGTAAATTTAGGCACATCCAATTTGAAAGATCTAATGAACAAGGGGACAACTGTTTCGCGCGCAAATTTAAAGAAGGGTGATCTGATCTTTTTTAATAGTGTCAAAGGATCAAAAACACCATCGATGGTAGCAATTTATGCTGGCGATTACCGAATCATCATTCCAAATTCAAGTGGAGTTCTATCCAGAGTTTTATTTGTTGATTATTATAACCAACACTATATGACTGCAAAACGTGTTTTGTAAGTTAGTGTTTTATTAAAGTTTCCTAGAATTTAGTCACTTAAAAAGAAGCATTCCTCGTATGTTACGAGAATGCTTCTTTTTCATGTATCAACTATTTTCTTTTAACTTATTTGCAAAGTCAATCATGGAGCGGCTGGACATGGGTCCCTTAATAAGTAAAACTGCTTGGTTGTCTAGCTTTGGTTTTAGAATTTCCATTACACCATTTACATCTTTAAACATATGAACATCCGCTTTCGTTCCATCTTTTATTGCTGTCTTTGCTATTTCTTCTGCCTTACTTCCGATTGTAATCAAAGTATGAATATTTCTTTTTGCAATCAGACTACCGATTTCAGCATGATATTTTTTTTCAAAGTTTCCTAATCTATTAATATCTCCTAGAACTAGAATGACGTTTTTACTTGCACCAATTGAATCTAGTACCTTTAACGCAGCCTCAACAGAAGTTGGATTATTTGTCCACGTATCATCAATAATAGTACTTCCACCTTTTCCAGTAGAAAATTCTAAGTGTCTACCCATATTTTTAAATGTTGCTAGACGTGAGATGGCTCTAGAAATATCCATCCCCATTTCATTTACTGCAGCGATTGCAGCAAGTGCATTGTATACTTGATGTTCTCCATATCCAGGTATAAAGGCTTTATACTCTTTATTTAAATAATTAATATGAAACTTCATGCCATTTTCAGTGAATTGAATATCGGATGCCATAAAATCAGATTTTGAAGTCTTACCGATATAGATGATTTTTCCTTTAAATGAGTGCAAAGGAACTTTTTTAGTATTCGCATCATCTGCATTTATGATTAATGTTCCATCTTTTGTTATACCATCGACTATTTCTGATTTTGCTTTTATATAACCTTCTAGATTTCCACACCCATCTAAATGATGAACACCAATATTAGTGATGATTCCGATGGTTGGCTGATAGATCATACACTGGTGCTTAATATTACCAGTATTACCTAATCCGAGTTCAAACACTGCAGCATTTGTTTTTTCATTGATTCCCATCAAGTATGGAAATGATTGACGAGGCTCATTTTTACTACTGAAGGATGCTTGCACATTCCAATCTTTGCTTAAGATATGTTTTATTATCTCTTTTGTAGTTGTTTTACCACAAGTTCCCGTTATTGCAACAACTGGTATTTGAAACAAATTTCGATAATAATCCATGAATTTCCAATATGCTTGCACTAGACTTTTCACTTTTATGACTGTAGTATCTGATAGAGCATTTTTAAGCTCAGAAGAAGGTTTATCCGAAATTACAAGAGAAGGTCCCTTGTGATTTATTTCATTCCAGTTAACTTCGTCACTTCTGCTAACAAACAGTAACGTGTTTCGCTTTGTAAAATCATGCCGTTTATAATAAATTGCCTCCCTCACATCCCATTGTTCAGAACCACTAATTAATTCACCTTGAAGAAGATTTCGAATATCTTTCACCCATAGTGATTTCATTATTACTCCTCCTTCCTTCCGATTATACAAAGAAAACAAAATGATAAGTTATTCACCATTTTGTAATTTCCTATTTTTAACAATTCTTTTCCAAATGGCTTTATTTTCAAGGCCAGCAAATGCGCTGATACCTGGCGTTGTATTCACTTCGAATAAAATTGGTTTTTTTTCTGTATTTAACCCTAAGTCGATGCCATATTCCCTATTAGGATATTGTGAAGCTATAACTTTAGCAGCTGAAATAGATACTTTTTCTATGCATCCGAGGATTTCTTTCTTTTTCTTCTTATCCATTTGGCAATGTAACGATAATAATTCATCAATTGTTATTATTGTACTGTCTCGATGGTAATTCAGAATACCATTATCAGTAGCTAGCTGTGACCCGATATTTGCATACATGCCACCAATAACCCATTTTCCTTTTAGAAGTTGAACATGAACTCGAATGCTATGAGGGCGTCCATTTGGAGTAAAACTTTGAATACCTTCTTGAACAATATAATTCTCTTGTCTACCAAGCCTCTCAAATGGATGTAGCATTTTGTGAAAATCTTCAATTTTTGTAACGCATTTTGCGATTGGTTCACCTTGTATGGAATAACCGTTAAAACAGTAAGAGTCCCCTTTTTCTTTGTAAACTTTAAAAATTGCTCTACCTTGCCCGGTTCTCTCATGCTTTACATATGCGTAATCATAAGAACTTATAAAGTTCAAAAGATTGATTAGATTGTATTTTTTCGTCTGAGGAATACTCTGTTTTGTGTAGGGATCTTTGCTCAACAACAAATATTGCTCCCATTTTCCTAATTGTTTCATTATATTCACCTCATTTGTTTTTATATTTCTCTAGTTAATTACTTTGCACAAGAGAAGAGATTAATTTTTTCTATTTTTAAGTTTCTCAATCATTATTTTTTTCTTTTTGTTCTTTGAACATAGTTAGATCTGGGACATAATTTCCTTCAATAATCCATACTTTTCCTTTATTTGTTATACCTATATCGAAGCCTATTATTGTTAGTTCTGCATTGCATTTCTCAAGCTGGTTGGCCGCCAATAGACAAATTTTATCTATTTTGGCTTCAATCTTTTCGTTATTTATATTAGAGATAGTTGAATCCTGAATGGCATTTTCTAAAGGTAATAGTTTCTGAGCTGCGTTCGTAACGATAAAATTTTCCCCAGCTACTTTGACTATTTTGTCAGTAACAATCCATTTGGATTCAATCTTACGCGTAATTACCCTTACGTCCATTGGGCACTTATCTATCGTAGCCAATTGTACTTTTTGTTGCACAATATAATCCTTCTTAGAGAGAAAGATATCTTCAATATAACTATAGGTTTCATATGGATTTGTTTTAGTTATATTCCTTATTCCTGAATGAATTTCATAATTGGAAGGATTTTTCCTAGTAATTTGTACAATTCCTAATCCATGCTGCCCATTACAGGGCTTCACAATAATTTCATTAAATCTATTCAAATAATCTCTAAAGGTTACTTCCGTGAGTAAGTTCGTCATTGGCAAAAAAGGTAAAATTGTCTTATTTGCTCTAAGTGTTTGATATTGGTCCCACTTACTTATTGGCGAATGAAGGATTGTATCAGAAATCCATAAGCCCATTTTAGAGTCGAACAAAATTTCAATTACAATCGTATTGTAATTTGGGAATGATTCTCCAAGTTTTTTTGCTGCAATAATGGATGTACTCCTAAATTTCTTTAAATAATACCTATGATAAAACTGACTAAAAACAGAGAAGTCTTCATCATATGATATTGAAACTATGCGCCACTTGGCTAAAGAAGTCTTTCGATGAACTGTAACGATGGATCGATATGGTATAGGGGATTGGCTAGAGGCAGGTTTTCGTGGTTGGATTACATAATATTGTTGGTGTATTTCATAACTATTTATATACTCATAAACTTCTTCCTCAGTAATAACCGTAATTATTTTCTTTAGCGTTCTAATTTTATATTTATTATTTTCGAAAGAAATGATAAATTCACCAGGACCAAAAGATGGTTTTATTACTATAGCTTTATATTTTTCTAAAAAGCAGAATAATGATTTCTTCGAGAAGAGCACTGTTTCAACTAGATAATTACTTATTTTTATTTCTTCCTGCAATATTTTATATTGACTATGCCTACCTCTACTGTACTTCAATCTATACACCTCCTTTAAATATTCATTTTATATATTATTCAGTAAAACAAACTCTCTTTGGTTACTTTTTGAGTTTTATTAAAAGATTTCGGTTGTTACTACCGAGAGTTTCGTTGCTGTCACAGTGACTGACATCTAAAAGCATTAATGGAAATTTGTGCGACAGGAGATGTCGTTTTGAACAAGGAACCAGTTATTACAAAGCTTTGTACATTGTCATTTGCCGCTGAAGCAACTTGATCTTTAAAGACTGCTTCAAATAGAAATTGAACACCATTGATAAGCCCAGTACCTGTAATTGTCACTACACAATTCTGGCCTTCCCTTTTGCAAACAACTGAAGTTATCGCGTTTGCTATAAAAGTGAAGTTATTTATATTTGAAGGTTTCTATCCCTTTATAAATTGTAAGGAAAGAGTTGAAGCTGCAAGTGTCGTAATACACACTTCTTTCAACTTGGTTAGATTGCCTTGAACCGTTCCTGTCTCACCGTCAAATTATTTTCAGTGAAAGCATTTACAGATACTCCACAAGGACATATAGTACCCATTTATATACCACCTTTTCATTAGATTTCTATAAAGTATTACGAAACTTAGTATTGTGTCACATTGTTTGTCCATTTGATTCGTAAAAAAAATATTTTTTATTCCAATGGAACATATTCTCCTTTTTTGTAATAGAAATTACTTCTTCTTTCGCAACTTTGAAGCTAATTCGGTTATGTGTTTGCTGTACATATCGCCTTTTATTAAAATTATTGTATTGGAATCTACTATTTCATTTAATAGATCATAGACGAGAATTGTATTTTTAAATGTATAAACAGGAGAACTTAATCCCATTTTAACCGCATGGTTCGCCATGATACTCGCATGCTCGCCTATCGTTATAAGAACATCTACGCCAATCTGTTGTATTAATTCACCTGCCTGTTCATGAATAATGTATCCCCATGAACCTAAATCTGTAATGGTGCCAATTATCGCTATTTTTTTCTTTTCTTTTCCAATCTCATTTAGTACCTTTAAAGCGGCTTCCAATGAAGTCGTTGTAAGGCTCCATGTATCATCTAAAATGATAGATTCGTTTATACCTTCAATTACTTGAAGCTGCTTACTAAATTTTTTAAATGTCTTTAACTGAATTGCTGCCTCTGGTATTGTAACTCCCATTTCATAGACAGCAGCAACTGCTGCAAGAGCATTGTACACTTGATGTTCTCCAAGTCCTGGTACGAAAACCTGATAATTATCCTGTTCATGCTGAACACTAAAATTCATGCCACCTTGGCTATATTGAATATTACAAGCTCTAAAATCGCAAGAACTATGAGTACCAACTTTGATGATTTTACCCAGAAATTTAGTAGTATCAATTTGCCGTGTATTAATATCTTCTGCATTTATAATAAGTACGCCCATAGGATCAATGATTTTTACCATTTCACCTTTTGCCTGGATATAACCTTCTAGAGTTTTACAATAGTTGAGGTGATGTGCTCCGATGTTCGTAATTATTCCTATTGTCGGTTTAAAATACTCACCTGCATTTAATACGTCTCCCGGAGAACCTACGGCTGTTTCAAAAATAGCAGCTTCCGTGTCTTCTTCTATACTCAGTAGATATTGTAAACAGGCTGTTCGGGAATTATTAGTAAGATTTGTGGAAGCAACTTTTTTATTTGAGGAAAGAATATGTTTAATCATTTCTTTTGTGGTTGTTTTTCCAGAAGTACCTGTAATCGCAACGATCGGGATTTTAAACTGACTGCGATAATAATGAACAAATTTCCAATATGCTTCTTCTAAATTCTCTACTTTGATGACGGTTAGATTTTCTGGTAATTCTCCTTGACTAAAACTCCTATCGGTTGCAAGAACTAAAGGAAAAAATTTTTTTAAACTTTTCCAATCAGTAATTCTTTTGTTTGTAAAAAGGATCGTATTACTGTTCTTTATTTGTTTTAATCGGTAAGCTCCATAATGAATTATTATTTCATCCGAACCTTGTATTAAGTCTCCGGAAATAATTGCTCTAATCTCTCCGACTGTGTGTGGTTTCATTGTAATAATCACACTCCTCTCATAGTTTATAATATGCTTTTTAGCAAAAAGTTGATTGGATAAAATAATATTAAATTTAACTTTTATAGCACTTATAAAAGTGTAGAGATTTTAGAAAGAATTAGGAGCAGCCTCGTGATACATAACCATGTCAAAGCCAAAGCCTGTCATACATATAGAAGGAGTCGTATTTATTTGATTAACATTAAGGAGTGAACCGATTGAAAGCAATTATTTTTATTAGTACGAATAAATCTGGATCCAGCAGAGAAGCCATTAAAGCCGCCGAACGTTTGGGTTACTATACCATTCTCTTTACTAATAAAGAGAAACAAATTCAACAAAGGGAAGCATACACAGAAGTTCATAAGATGATTTTTATAAATACACATAATTTGGAAGATATGAGAGAAGAAGTTTCCAAGTTACTGTTACAAGGTGTTCTTATAAAAAATATTGTCAGTTTTGTAGATCCGTTTGTCCACATTGCATCCGTTCTTTGCGATGAATTCTGCGATAATATTACCTCCTCAAAGGCGATTGAAATAATGGAAGACAAAGAGGAGACAAGAACATTTCTAAAAGATAAAAAATATACACCTAAGTTTTTGTCCATTAAATCGAACGAATCTATTCCTACTGAGAAGATATGCGAGCAATTCCATTTCCCAATTATTGTAAAGTCTCCATTATCAACAGGATCCAAGGACGTTCTTTTAGCTAGAGGAAAAGAACAACTAGAAAAACACATTGAAGATCTTCGGAATAAGAATCCGGACGAAACAATTATGGTTGAAGAATTTATAGACGGAGATCAATATTTAGTTGAGGCACTAGTTTATAATAACAAGCCGTATATTGTTGCAATTATTGAACAAGAAATTACAAAAGGTAAGAGATTCATTATTACAGGATATGGTGTGCTTGCGGATATTCCTCCCACAATCCAATCTGAAATTGAAGAAGTCCTACATTCGATTATCACAGCGTTTGAAATTACGAACGGGGCGTTGCATCTTGAAATCCGACTAAGTAAAAAAGGGTGGAAACTCATTGAGATCAACCCAAGGATTTCCGGAGGTGCCATGAATAAAATGATTCAAGCAGCATTTGGATTTAATTTAGTACTAGAAACATTAAAATTATTTTTAGGAGAGAAGCCAGAAATTTTACCTAGACATAAAAAATATGTTTTTACCAAATACGTTATAGCCACAAAGAAGGGTATATTAGAAAAAGTAACTGGAAAAAAAAGGTCGAAAAATTCACCAGGAGTTGTCGAAGTATATGTAAAACCTAAAAAAGGATCCACTTTAATCCCTCCTTTATCTATGGGACATAGATATGCTTATGTCATTGCAGTCGGGAGCAGTTTGGAAGAGGCCAAAGCCTGTGCTAATAATGCGGCTGGGGAGATTAAGTTCCACATAAAAGATGAAAAAAACTAAGAACACCTTGTTGGTGCTCTTTTTTTATTTTTTCTTTTAAATAAAATAAACCCGAATAAAACCCTAAAAGGGCTTGTTATTCGGGCTTTACATAATTACTCTTTAAAAGTCTGGTCTAAAAACTGGACTGTATCAAACATATTTGTTTTACTTGCCCCTTTAACTAAAATTGTGTCGTCTTTCTTCACAATCTCTTTCAATAATTCATGTAATTCTTCTTTCTTGATGAAATGATAGACATTTTTAGCAGGAAACCCTTTTATTTTTGCTTGATTACCAATTTCTTCTGTTCTATATCCATATGTGATTAATAGATCAATACCTTTTTCATAAACGTATTCTCCTACTTTACGATATTCCTGTTCTCTCAAATCCCCTAATTCTCTCATTTGGCCAACAATTGCTATTTTTCGATGTTTCCCTATGTTGGATAGGACGTCTAATGCAGCCCTTACGCCTTGAGGATGGGAGTGAACGGTATCATCAATTACTGTAATATTATCGCTGCAATTATAAATAGTTAATCGTCTTGGTGGTTTTCTAAATATAAGTCCGGCTTTAATTTCCATTGGTGTGAATCCTAAGTAATCAGCTACAGCAATTGCATTTAAAGCATTATATACATGATGTTCGCCTAAAATAGGAATAAACAAAGTAATTTCTTGTCCTTGGAGTTTCATCTTGAAACTCATTCCGTTTTCTACATACTGAACACCATATGCTCTATAGTTAGCTGGTGATTTTATACCCACAGTCATTATTTTCCCTTTGAAATTCTGAGTCTCCAAATATTTCGAATTATCATCATCTTTATTTATGATAAGAATCCCTTTTTGATCCATTCCATGAATTAATTCTGATTTTGCATGCGCCACTCCTTTTATATCACTATCAAAGTTTCCGACGTGCGCAAGTCCGATATTTGTCACAATACTAATAGTTGGTTTTATGATACTACAATGTTCCGTAATGACTCCAGGATAAGCCATCCCATACTCTAATACTACTGCTTCATGAGTATCATTAATTTCTGCTGCATGTTTTTTCGTGTGCTCTGTTGTATTCCAATAGTCTTTAGACTCAAAAACGTTCCATTTCTTCGATAATATCGATGCTAGGAATGCTTTTGAGGTCGTTTTACCAGCACTTCCTGTTATTGCAATAATCGGTATATTTCCTTTTTCCGTATTTATCCCCTTTTTCATAGTACTAATGGCATTTTTAATTTTTCTTTGGTTTTCTGCTATATACTTTGCATATTGAATAGAATGGATTACTACATCTAGTTCCAAATAAAAAGCTGGAGGACACCCAGGGCGCCAATTTACTTCATAAATCCATATTTTTAAATTCTCATCTAAACCCACATCTATACCAATTTCGTCAATGACCTCTCCATATTTTACCATTTGTAATTTATCTAAATGATTTGCAAGTGACAAAGAAAAATGTTCCAGCATCCGTCTAATATCAAATGCTTCTCCTTTAAATTCTTGTTCTAAAAATGGATCTAAATAAATCGTGAAACCACCGTTATTAATATTTGGAATAATTGAACCGTTTGGAGCAATTCTCGGATAAATAGTGGTGATCACCCATTTTCCTTCCCCATTTTTTTGTACATGTAACCTAAAGTCATAAACTTGACCCGATTTAGTAATGGATTGTATATAGGGCTGAATGATAAAAGTTCCTGATGATAGCTTTTCTTTTAAAAACTCATCTAACTGTTGTTTTGAGTAATATTCACTATCGGCATTCTCCTTGACTTCATAACCTTCTTTGATTTTAGAAATAAAGAAAATTCCTTTTCCTTTTCTACCATCGATTGGCTTAAGTACAACTTTCTGAAAAGAGAATATAAATTTATAGAATGCCTCCACATTCTGCACAACTTCAGAAGGTATTAAAAAGTTTGAAAACTCCTTTCCCTCCTTCAGTCGTTCATTAATGTTCCATTTGTTTCCTATTGAATTTGTTGTAAAGGGAATTTCCTTTTTTAATTTATCCAACGTAGCTTTTGATTTTGCTAATTTTTCAGGACTTCCTGCATTATAGATAACATCCGGAAAGGGCATAACCTTCTCTTTCCAACTTCCATTTTCATAAACTTTGCCTCTAATAGTTCGATTGACGAAATTAACTGTTCCTGGTGAAAAATAAAAAAAGTCGACCCCTTCTGCCTTAGCAACAGCTGCATATGCATAAGACTTGATGACAGTTGTGGGATCTCTACGATGATGTAACATTCCTATTATTGTCATTTAATAATCTCCTTTAATATTTAAACAATTATATAAGTATTAAATTCATTCATTTAGTTTTGAATATGGACAAATGTTCAGTTTTATAAAATTTCAAGTAATTCTTAGGGAATGTCTACATCTTAGACGATTTGTTTCTTTAGCGAGGGGGGACCTTTAAATACATCTTGTCTTCATCGTTTCCAGAGTGCTTTGAACTAAGCATTAGCTCACTATTAACGCTTTAATTTGGCTCTAGAAGTGAATGTGTCACTTCTAGAGCCATTTTCTCGGTTATCATGTGGCGGATGTATATCCGTCGCCTACTTGGAATTTGCGAAGACATGATACGTTTGGTTCGGATAATGAGTGAAATAATACCTTTTCTACTCTTTTTTCCGAAGATACCATTTAGGAAACTCTTCCCTTCAATACCTTTAGATACTACCTATTTTTTTGTTTCCACTTGCCAACTTGCCATATGGATAAATAAAAAAGCATCAGTTTAATTTCGATCAATCATTTTATCTCTCTTGTTTACACTTGTGGATTGTAGTTTAAGTAGTGACTCCGGTTGGGTGAGTGAGAGGGCACTGAAAAAGTCACATTTTTAAAAAAGTAAAAATGAAAAGCAATATTTTCATCACTTTTTAGAGTGTTTGTGGGGATATTAGTCCGATTTGGTAGTAATTAAATCTTCTAAGTTTGACCTTTCATTGGGCTTATAAGTGAGACAGATGAGTTATCACGCGACACGAAAGAACAGTGATGGCTCATCGGGCGGAACGCGTCCAACTGAAACGGAAATCAACCCGTTCATGGTAAAAAAAATTTTAATACTTATTCTGTAAAACTCTATGAATAATTTGGGTGATGCTCCTTACCATTTAGGTTCGATAATTATTTTTCTTTTTAATAACTCCGTGTCTAAAGGTTGAATTGCACCTATCAAAGATAAATCTATTACTTTTCTTGCAGTTGTTTTTTCCAGTCTAACCACATCGTAAATTGATTTTGTATAATTCCCTTCAACATCTAAAGGTCGTAGTAACGTAATTGTTATGCGGCAATTTTTACTATCAATAGACTCGATTCGAAAATACTTTGTTTCAAGATCCCCACCTGTATCTAATTGACTTAAATGGACTCCTTTTTTCGTTACTAAGAAGAAAGGGATTGTATCACTGCCAATTATTTTTTCAAGTAAATTACCAAAGTATTTCGAATGTGAATTTTTTAATAAGTCCTGAAATGATTTTAATTCTATAAGTGCATCACATAAGATGTGTTTACTTTCTTTGTTGCCACCCAATTTACTTTTCAACTCCCTCCTTACTCCTTTGTTCTTATCATATTAAGATTGATGAACTTAGTACGGGTTAAAGACTTGACCACTTCACCCATAGTTTTAAGCTGGTACTAAATAAAATTTTATTTCTTTTGCTGCCGCCAATGCTATAGCCTCTGCCTGCTCCTCTGATTCCGATGCAGCAATGATGCAAGCATAACGATTTCCCATAGAATATGGACTGGTTAGGATTTTACCTTTTAGAGGCTTAATATAAACGTATTTGACCCCATCATGCATTAACGCTAGCTCTTTACCGGTGACTTTGAGTAGTCTGCCTCTTGACCCTATCGTTAGATATCTAGCATACACATGGAATTGTCTTGTTTGTGTAAACGTAGGCTCCTCTCCTAGATACATTTTTAATATTTCTTTTACTAGGTTAATTCCCGTTCCTTCTTCAATGATTCGATTCATTGCGCCTCCTGACATTCGAGGATTAATTTCAATTAGTTTCCATTCACCTTGAACGAGTTTCATCTCTATATGACAAGAGCCATTAGTAAGTCCTATTTGTTCAATGATACTTAAAATAGAAACATATAGTTTTTCATAGTTTTTTGCATTTACTTTTGCAGGAAACTTATAACCATTCACAATAAATCTTCCATTGTACATAACTTCCTGCTCCACTATCCCAACGATTCTAACTTCATTGTTGTAAACAATAATTTCAATTAGATACTGTGGTCCTATTAAAAATTCTTCTATTAATATGGAGCTTTTTGGATGTTTTTTTTGTATAAGCATGATGGCATCCTCAAACATATCCATGGTATCAACAAACAATACATCCTTTGATCCATTTGAATTAGGAGGCTTTATAATTAAAGGGGAAAATGTTTTATACTTTTTTACGAATTCATTTAGGGAATCGTCATTTTTAAAAATTGTATAAGAAGGGGTAATAGGGAGATTTGTTAACTTTTCTCTAACCTTGATTTTATCTTCCATTAAGTATAATGAATCTACGGAAATCTGTGCCAAACATAAGTGATTAGCTATTTTAGCAGCATACGAAACAAATGGATCTACAAAACTAACACATGCACAAATTTGTTTTCCATCTATCTTTAACTTTTCTATCTGGTCAATTACTTCTTTTTCATCCATTAGTTTTTCCATCAAAATAATCTGATTTACTTCTGATAATTCGAGGTTAAACGTAATGAACTTTCTTTTATCTGTTAATAAAACAACCCAGTATCCCATTTCTTTTGCAATAGTAAGAGCTTCTCTACTTGTCCCAAACTCATTACTTCCTATAAAGACGATTGTTTTCATTCCAGTATCCATCCATTCATCTAAATACTCTAATCTCTATAAAATATGCATGTTAAAGCGATTTGCCAATTAATAACGCCTAACATAAGAAAACCTCCAGCGTTTTAAGTGCATCTTGTCCTTTGCATTCTTGAGTACTTTTGGACTAAACATCCACTACACTATTACCGTTAAATTTAGAGGAGTTGGAAGTAACTGTGTCACTTCCAACTCCTCTATTTTCGGTTATCTTAAGGCGGATGTTTGTCCGTCGCTCTCTTGGAATTTGTATGGACATGGTGCATTTTGTTTGGATAATGAGAGATAAAATTCTTTCCTACTCTTTTAAAGGCGTCCGAAGATACAATTTCGGACGCAGCTTCGCTTCTTTATAAGTTGTTACTATCTATATCTTTTTAGTGCAACTAGATTACTTGCTAGTAGGAAGTGAGGTGGCTATGGCAATCTCCCTGTAAAGGAAAGTGAGCCGTTTCATCGATTTCCTCGCTTATTGGAAGCTCCATCTATCACAGTCAAAATATATGGACTTTTTCAGTATCCTCGATACAATTTAGAACGCTCTATTCTTATTATTTAATTAACCGTTCCTATTTTTTCATTAATTCCACTGCTGATTTATAATCAAATCCCCTTCTAAATAAAATGAGAACAGCTCCAAATATGAAAGCTGTAATCATAGTCGTACTAAAAATAGTTTCACGAAGTATTAAATGCAAAATGCAATAAACAAGTAAAAAAGATAAAACTAAATGGATTGTTCCGCTATAATTCAACATAAATAAGGCCATTAGTATAGCAACAATTAATACGAGGACAGTGTCTAGAATGGAAGATTGATTTAATAAAACAATGAGTACTGCAAAACTACTATAAAAACTTATATAAGCTAAAGCTAATGCTCCATTCGAAGGTAACGATTTATGTTTTATTTGACGATAAAATAAATTGAGAATAATCCCCATGACCCCTATATATACACCCGTTCTCCCCCCCGAAAAGTAAAGAATCATCCACGGATGTTTGATGATACTTGAGAATTCAGTAAATACAACGCTTAATTTCCATACTAAAATAAACATAAAAACAAGATCGACTAATTGACTAGAAGTTTCTTTATTAAAATTAATATAAATGACTATTCCTGTTATTACTGCCGCTAAAATAAAAGCAAGCCAAGTTGAAGGAATCGTCAACGAGAATATTCTGTACCATTCCGTTGCACCCAAATTCTCTCTCCACCCCTTTCAATTTAAAATAGCAACCTGAAGCACTGACTACTTCAAGTTGCCACTATTATAGAATATCCATCCAAATTTTTATTGCTGTGAACAAAATAAGCACCGCTAAAATCATTTGAAGTATTTTTGTATTCAAGTGTTTATTCATTTTCACTCCAAGCGGGGCTGCAATTAAACTTGCGATAATTAAAATTACAGCTGGCAAATATTCAACTTGCCCCGTAGTTACCTTTCCAATCGTAGCACCAATGGAAGAAAAAAAGGTAACCGCTAGACTTGTTGCAATCGTCATCCTTGTTGGAATTCTTAATACAACTAGCATAATTGGTACTAATAAGAAGCCACCTCCAGCTCCTACAATTCCTGAGCCAATACCGACAATAAACGCCAAAATCGCAGCAAGCAGTTTATTAAACGTCACTTGTTCTATCGGAACATCATCAACTTTCTTCTTAGGGACAAACATCATAATGGCAGCGATAAGGGCAAGCACACCATAAACGATATTCACACTAGCTTCCGATAAAGCATGTGAGCTGAAGCTACCTACAAAGCTACCTGTTAAAATAGCTGCTCCCATATAAATAATAAGGGATTTATTTAAATAATTGCCTTTTCGGTATGCCCATACACCAGAAACGGATGCAAATAATACTTGAAGTGCACTAATACCAGAAACTTCATGTGCAGTGAAAGCAGTAAATCCTAACAATGGAGGAACGTACAACAGCATCGGGAAATTAATAATTGCTCCACCAATACCAAGCAAACCCGATATAAATGAGCCTACAAAGCCAAGTAAAAAGATGGTGATAATCCATGCTATATCCATAATTTTAAGCTCCTATCTAGGGAAATGGGCAGAAAATCATTGAAACTGCTCCCTTTCTGCGGAAGTGTCACCTATTTCAACGATTTTCTAGTCCTAGCATCCATTTCATATACTCTCTCAATTTTTATGCTTTTTGAATCCAAAATGTTATAACTTCATCTTCTTCAGTATGTTTCAAAATAGTATGACCACCTGAAGCAGCCCAAGCTGGTATGTCAGCTAATGCACCTTTATCTGTAACTTGAACCTCTAATACTTCACCAGATTTAATTCTATCCATCGCCTTTTTCGTATGAACGATTGGCATTGGACAAGCTAATCCTGTAGCATCTATTGCTTTAGTTATTTTCATATTTTACTCTCCTTCATCTTAGATTTTTGACAATTACCGTACTGCACAACGATTTGGCCCTATTTCCATTTCTGTTTGTACTTCTATTGATGGTGCTAATTTCCCCATATTCACTTGACGAATTTCTTGATATGCATTTGGTTGAGGTGGTAAATTGTCTGTTACAATACTACGGAATTCTCCTTCATCATCTATATTTAAACCATGATTTTCAGCGAACAAATCACCTAATCGTTTCGCTACTGTTCCATCCTCATTTAATTCATCAATCATCATAAAGTGTGCAGGTAAAACGATTAACTCTTTTGAGAGCTCACGATATTTACCGTAAAGTGTTTCACGAAGATCCCCAACCCAGTCCTCTGCAAGACCTGCTAGGTCAGGACGTCCAATCGAATCAATAAACAAAATGTCACCTGTTAATAAAAATTTCTCATCTACGATAAAAGACGTTGAGCCAATAGTATGACCTGGTGAATACAACGCTTGGATTGCAATCGTTGTGTTCCCAATTTTTACTACTGTTCCATCTATCAAAGGTGTGTAATCAAACACAACTTCCTCCGCATCTTTTGGAGGTAAATAGTATGTTGCACCTGTTTGTACCGCAATACGACGACCACCTGAAATATGGTCTGCATGTAAATGTGTATCAAATACTTGTGTAATCTCCACTTGTTTACTTGCTGCAAATTTAGTATATACATCAACCATGCGTGTGGCATCAATAACTACTGCTTCCCCATTGGAAATGACCATATACGAAAGACAACCTTTACCTAAACGAACAAATTGATAAAGCTCCCCGCCATTTTCAAGATCACTTATTTTCGCTGGTTCTAAATATTCACTCCAAGATTTCATTCCTCCTTGAAGATATGCAGCTTCTAGTCCCGCTTCGGACAACATTTCTGCTACCATGATGGATGATCCTTCTTTTGCACAGACCACTAGTAAAGGTTTCTCTACTGGAATTTGCAGAAGAATCTCCTCTACCCCATCCAAAAGTTCAAAGTAAGGAATATTTAAATACTCAAATTTATGTCCTTCAATCTTCCACTCTGCAAAAGCATCCACGTTTCGCACATCTAAAATGAATAATTCTTCATTATTAATCACTTTCTTTGCAACTTGTTCTGCTGTCCATTTATTTAAACTCACTTTATTTTACCCCCACAGGTATTATTTTTTCGGTTTTTTTAGAGGGGAATGATTCCCCTCTAAATTGGTTAGAACGTCAGTGTTGGCGATGCATCTTTTGCAAATTCTAAAAATGTAACTGCTCCACCAACTTCAATTCCATCAACGAAATCTTCCTTAGTTAAGCCCATTACATCCATCGTCATTTGACAACCAATAAACTTCACACCTAATTCTTGCGCCATCTCTACTAATTCTGGAATACTTGGAACATTAGCTTTAGCAAATCCTTCTGCAATCGCCTCGCGTCCTTCAGGCATCGGAAGTGCATGAATCCCTTGTTTATGAATTAGATTTAATCCTTCGAATGTGAAAAAGATAGTTACTTCTTTATCGGTTGCTGCTGCTGCTGTTGCGATATTAAATACTTTATACGCGTCAAAAAGGCCACCATTACTTGCGATAATTGCTACTTTGTTTGTCATTGTTTATTCCTCCAAGTTTAGATTGATTTTTTAACTTCACCTGTCCATTGTGTCATGCCAGGTATCACGTTCCATACTTTTGTAAAACCGCTACTCGTTAGCTTTTGCGCTGCTAAATCACTGCGTTTTCCTGTTCGGCAAATTACATAGGTTGCTTGATCTTTTTCTAATTCGTTCATTCGAACTTCCAGCTCACCCATTGGAATAGACTTAGCCCCTTCAATATGTCCAAAAGCATATTCTGCTGCTTCGCGTACATCTAAAATAATGCCGCCTTCTATAGCTTTTGTTGACAATTCTTCTAGTTGAATGATTTGTTCATATAGATTTTCAACAATTTCATCATTAGAACATTTACGGATATAATGCTTTAATACATCTCCTTCTTCAGTTGTCCCAATATATTGATGACCTACTGATTCAGACCATGCTTCAAGATCAGCTTTAGATCCTTTATCTTTCGCTTCTACTTCTAAAATTTGTCCATCTATCAGATTGTTCATTGCTTTTTTGGTTTTCACAATCGGCATCGGACAAGCGAGGCCCTTTGCATCTAACGTAAAATCTGTTTTTAAACTCATTTTCATTCTCCTTTTATACCATCTAGGGTATTATTTAACCGAAAAATTTTTTAGTGGACTTTGCCTTCCCACGCAAGCATACCACCAGTCATATTCGTTACATCAAAACCTTGATCTGCTAAAAATTGTGTAGCTCTTCCGCTTCTACCGCCTGAACGACATACCATAATATAAGGTTTGGTTTTAGACAATTCATTCATTCGAAATTCTAATAAACCTAGCGGGATATGTGTTATACCAGGGATTTTACCGGCAGCTACTTCATCCACTTCACGTACATCAATTATTTGAAAAGCATCTCCATTTGCTAGCTTTTGTTCTACTTCTTTTGCTGTAATTTCTTTCATCTTCTTTGTCCTCCTTTTAATTCCATGCACTCATGCCACCACGGACATTTGTTACATGTTCAAAACCTAATTTTTTTAACTGTTTGCAAGCATTGTTACTGCGCATCCCACTTTGACAAATAACAACGATTTCTTTGTCCTTCGGTAATTTACTAAAGGAAGAACCTAGTGGTATGTTTTTAAACTGTCTAATATTTCGGGATTTATATTCAGCGGGAGTTCTTACATCTACAAATACTTTATCTTGATCGCTCAATATATTTTTTAATTCTGTTGTCGTAATCGTTTTAACACCTTTTGAAGGCATCATCTTCCAAACGAAGAAAGCTACGATTACTACGATAAAAATCATTCCAATTAAATTCCCTCTTCCAAAATACCTGTACAGGTATTATTTTTTCTAAATAGAAAAGCCGTATTAGCGGCTCTTTACAACCAAATTCATTGCTTCTTGGATAGCTGAATTCACCTTCTCTGAATTACCTTCTGCGTTTTGTACGCACTCTAAAAGATTATTACTCACAATCACACCAATAGTACGGTCCGCAGCAGAACGAACTGCCGAGAGCTGTGTAACCACTTCCTTACAATCTTTCCCCTCTTCCATCATACGTAAAATCCCTCGTAATTGCCCTTCTATACGTTTGACACGGTTAATTGTTTTTGCATCATACATCTTGGATGACCTCCTTTCAAAAAGGTTATGGACTTGAAAGTGAACTTACAAGGAACATAATATACCCACGTGGGTATATTGTCAATAAATAAAATTGTTAAGATTACTAAAGTCAATTTCTTTCTACGTTCAATATCTCTATTTGATAGCTGGAATCTGAGTATGATTTTATCAATATATTGTATTCTACTAATTTTTGTTGTAAGATTAGTTGTTTTTATTATGTTTCAAAGTAGTAGAAAGTATGGTGGGAATATTGAATTTGAAAGCATTAATTTTAGCATCTATAACCGTAGTCATTTGGGGATCCACTTTTACCGCTATTAGTTCAGGTTTACATGGTGGATATTCTGCAGGTCATTTAGTATTAGTTCGTTTTATTATCGCATCCTTCCTATTTGGAGTGACAGCTTTGTTACCAGGCGGAAAAATTTCTTTGCCGAAAAAGGAAGATATATTAAAGATTTTACTAATTGGATGGATTGGAATTAGTGTTTATCATATAAGTATTACTTTTGGGCAACTTACTGTTTCTGCAGGAACAACTGGAATGCTAATTGGTTCAGCCCCAATATTTACGACAATCATTGCCGTAATCGTACTAAAAGAACGCTTAGGCACAATAGGTTGGGTTGGTTTAAGTTTGGGATTTATCGGTATTTTGATGATTGCTCTAGGAACCGGTAATTCATCTTCTGGAATTTCAAAAGGTGTATTTTTAGTTCTTCTTGCGGCATTTTCAACAGCTATATTTTTTGTGTTTCAAAAGCCTTTATTGAAAAAATACAATCCAATTGAGTTAACTGCATATTTTACATGGGCTGGTACGTTACCATTTCTCATTTTTATGCCAGGTCTTCTGCAAGAAATTCAACAAGCATCGTTAGAAGCAAGCTTCTCAGCAATTTATTTAGGTATTTTCCCAACTGCTATCGCTTATATTACATGGGCGTCAGCTCTTTCGCTTGGGAATGCGAGTACAGTATCCAACATGTTATACATTGAACCAGTTGTCGCCATTATCGTATCTTGGATATGGCTTCATGAGTTACCTGCACCTATCTCCATTGTCGGAGGGGTTGTTGCTATTTCAAGTGTAATACTTGTAAATATTTATGGAAAAAGAGAAAATATATTAATCAAAAAAAGAATTCAACATCCATAATTAAAGGTACCAGCGTACATTAGTCGTTGGTACCTTTTTTGCTTTTAATAATTCTATGGTATTCGGATATTTGAATTACTCGAACATCTCTTGTATTTAATTCATGATAAATTTCTCTACTATCTCGAAATGAAATATAACTATCTCGTTCACTTTGAATTAGCTCTTCTGCTTTTTCTTGAGATTCCACAAAGATAAACCTTCTAATATAATAATTTTCATCGTAGAAATAAGTCACCTTGAATTCTTTCACAACTTCAATCTCCTAACACATCCATTTTTGTTAGGGTATCCAAAAACTTTCCTTTTATCAGGCATCTCTATTACTTATGATAAAATGAACTTACATAAATTCTGAAAGGAAGAGTATAAATGAAATCACCTTTTACATATAAGCATACAGCGCCGCAAATGGAGGGAGAGCGACCACCTGCCATCTTTTTATTACATGGTATGGGAAGCAATGAAGATGATTTGCCACAACTCGTTAAAGAATTCGAGAAAACCCACCATATTTTTAGTTTACGTGGACCTATTGTTTTTAAACCCGGTTATGCTTTTTTCACAACTGATGCGGATGATAAACCAGATCGTGACGTATTTGATAAAGTGGTCACCTATATTCAATCTTTTATATATGAGGCAATTGAAGAATACAAGCTTAATCCGGACCATTTATACGTACTCGGCTTTAGTCAAGGTGCGATTTTAGCACAAACTTTAGCATTAACGATGGGTAGTGTAATTAGTGGAGTTGTAGCGTTAAGTGGTTATTTACCTGACTTTGTGAAAGCTGAATATAGTAAGCATCCTGTCGAGCATTTAAATATTTTTATTTCACATGGAGAATATGACTACGTGATTCCATCTCAATTAGGATTGGAAAGCAAAAATTACTTTGAGGCACATGGCGCAAATGTGGTGTTCAAAACATATGAAGACGGTCATGGGGTAACATCGGAGAATCTTCAAGATTTGGTTGTATTTTTGAAAGAGAATTAATACATGGCTTGGGACTTTTTATAAGTCCCTTTTTTATTTCGCAAATTCCATTAAATGGTGAATAGAGACAGTTTTATGTCCCTAAGCAAGCGAGCTATCAAAAGAAATGGATTCCGTTTCCAACAAATGGCTAAGGGAGACCAACTAGCATCTCCAAGCAACCAATTTATCACGAGCGCAACCAATTTTACTTCGAAAACAACTAGATTCCCGTGAGAGCAACCAAGCCCAATAGATAATTGATTTCTTCATATGAAAAAAACTCAACCCGTTAGAGAATACGACATTTTATCGTTGATCTTCATTCATTTTTGGAAATCCTTTTAGACAAAGAGCAAGAGTAACTGCTCCCAATAGAAAGAAAGATATTAATCCAATAACACCGTTCCAACCAAATTTTGACCAGAAAACACCACCGGCAGTCCCACCGATACTGGAGCCAAAGTAATAAAAAAACAAATAAAGCGATGAAGCTTGCGCTTTATCATGCTGCGCTCTTTTGCTTACCCACCCACTTGAAATGGAGTGAGCTCCGAAAAATCCAAATGTAAAAACTATAATACCAATAATTTTAATAACTAAACTAATATTAAGCGTAATAAGTGCACCAACATACATAATGCCGATTCCAACAAGCAACATCTTTTGTCTTCCATATCGATCAGCGAGGCTACCTAGCCACGCTGAGCTGAATGTCCCTACTAAATAAATTATAAAAATCCAGCCGACAATCGTCGTACTAAGGGAGTAAGGAGGTCCGAGCAATTTAAAACTAATGTAGTTATATAATGAAACAAAACTCGCCATTAACGTAAAACCAATAACGTACAGACTAAGCATACCTGAATCTTTTAAATGGGCAAGAAGCGAGCTGGTTAGAGCACGTATTTGTAAAGTTCTTGGCTCAAAATGACGGGATCTTGGCAATGCGATTACAAAATAAATGCTAATCGTTAGACTTAATATACCAAGAAAAATCATACCGACTTTCCAACTAAATAAATCCGTCATCGTTCCCATAATAATGCGGCCAGCGAGTCCACCTACAGAGTTTCCACTAATATAAAGTCCCATTGCAATCCCAAGACTCTTTGGCTCTACTTCTTCCCCTAAATAAGCCATTGCAATAGCAGGGAGCCCGGCAAACGTGACTCCCTGCATAACCCGCAAAACAAGAATAACTTCAAAACTAGGAGAAAAAGCAATGAATAGCGTTAATACGGAAGCAGAAAAAATTGAAATAGTCATCAGTCTTTTGCGCCCCCATGCTTCGGAAAGAGATCCAAATATTACAAGGCTTATAGCTAGCGCAAAAGTCGTGAGGGATAACGATAAACTTGCTACAGTAGGGGAAATATGAAATTCTCTCGCAAACTCAGGCAATACCGGCTGTGTGAGATATAAATTAGCAAATGTAATAAACCCAGCAGCAAATAATGCAAAATTTACTTTTTTAAATTCATTTGTTCCTTTTTGAATATACTCCTTCACTAGATCGCCTCTTTATATAAGTAAATGAATGTTTTAGTAATTTTCATTATACCCTTTTCGTCTTAAGAATATAAAAAGTGACTGGAGTAGATGTTACTTTTACTCCAACCAAAGTTAGAGCATAAAACACGAACAATATTAAAGCGAAATGTGAGAATATGTATAATAAACTCTTCATAAATCTGCATGATTCCCACTATCGGCGGACGCTTTCCGCGTTGTGAGCGATGAGCCATCACCGCAGCATTCGCGTCGTTTGTGATTTCTCATCTGTCTCACTCATACCGCTGGAGTCGCCGCCTGTTGCTCAATCAATAAATTAATAATTGTTCTTTTTTTAATAATTAAATGCTATTTGTATCAATTTCATAATTCAAAGTTAGAGCATAAAACACGAACAATATTAAAATGAAATGTAAGAATATGTATCATATACTCTTCATAAATCAGCATGATTTCCGCTATCGGCGGACGCTTTCCGCGGGGTGAGCGATGAGCCATCACCGCCGCATTCGCGTCGTTTGCGATGTCTCATCTGTCTCACAGAGGAACAAAGGCTAAGAGCGCCACATCGTGTGGCAACGCCTTCGTGACCAACATCCTGTTGGCCTCCCGCTGGAGTCACCGCCTGTCGCTCCAATCATAAAATAATCATTGTTCGTGTTTTAATAAATAAATGCTATTTATGAAATTAACTCATTTATAAACGGAACTTCGAAATTTCTTGATTCCTCTCTTGCATAAATACTTATTGTTTTCTCACTTCTAGGTTCAATTCTTCAGTATTCCAAAATTGCTCACGTAATTATACGCTTTTCTCTACACACTGTTAATAAACATTTGAACCTAAATATGTTGTGGATAACTTTACTTCTTGTCCTTTATCCACACGATATCCACTTACTTGTGGACGAGAACTTACCACTGTATGTAATTTTTCATCGATAAAATGTAGAGCAACTCCATCATCTGCAGCATATCCAGCTCCTATAACTTCCTCTTGAATAAGACGTTTATAAGCAGGGCGATAATTTCCCTCTCCATTATAATGTGGACAATGACTCCCCTCTAATAACCCAAGACACTTAATAGGCTCAATCCCATCACCATAGGAATCTGTCACACCTTCTTCAAACCAACAAAGTGAACCCGCACTGAGGCCTGACAAAATTGTTCCGTTTTCATAAGCTGCTCGAATAGCTTTATCCAGTTCCCATTCCTTCCAAAGCGACATCAAGTTCTTCGTGTTTCCCCCACCTACATATAAGATGTCTTGTTCCATTAAAAATCCCTTAATATCCCGAGTATGCGGTTTAAATAACGATAGATGTACTGGCTCACAACCTTCCTTTTGAAAGAAATTATAAAAACGCTCAATATATCCTTCTGCATCGCCACTAGCCGTACCTATAAAGCAGATTTTTGGTCTTTCACTTTTTGATTGCTTCAAAATATACCGATCTAATAAAGGATTTTCAGGCTCCATCGAAAAGCCACCGCCGCCCATACCAATGATTTGTCTCATCTATTATTTACCTCCAATTGGCTATTTTCCTGTATTGCTGAAATAAGTTCGTCAATTGTTCCTGTACAAATGTTCACTTGTGGTAAGTGATAGAACGTACTTGTCGTTTCCATATCCATCGCTTCTCCATGTGGTGAGTAAAGAAATATTTGTTTCTCCAATGCGATAGCCATTCCTAATTCAATATGACTTCCTTTACCACCAGGTAATAAAATAATGGTATAATCAGCGTCTTTTATCGCCTCTTTTTCAAGTGTTCCAATTAGCATTAAATCTTCAAGGTTATTTGCTCGTTCATTTTGTGTCCAGTCATACGTTTGGTTCCACCCTATGACCTGAAGCTTCCTCGCTACTTCTCTCACCTGGTCTTTATTTTGAAAACCTGACCCTACATAAAATTTCATGAATAATCACCTTACTTTTCTCTCTTTTTGTTTATCATAACATGAAAAAAAGACTTGCGATTCAACTATTCTAAATAGTTTGAATGCAAGTCAACAATTTCATGATGGAGACAGAAGCATGCGTTTCTCCAGTTTACTTTTGCCCATCTAGATGCTAAATACTTTGCTGTGGACTAATAAAATTAAGTGAATATGGTAAATCGATCAATCATGTGGATTAATCGATCAATCTCTCGCTAAAATCGATCAATCTCTTGGTCGAATCGATCAATCTCTCGGCAAAATCGATCAATCTTACTTAATCGCTTAAGAAAATACACCGCAAACAGATAGTTCATCTGTGAGCGGTGTATTTACTTACCTATAGACCAAGGGAAACGTATTTTATTTCTAAATATTCATCCATCCCATGGTGGCCACCTTCTCGCCCAAGACCACTTTGCTTAAACCCTCCAAACGGTGCTTGCGGAGTTGATGGAAGACCGTCATTTAATCCAATAATACCGTACTCTAATTTTTCTGTAATACGAATTCCTCTTGATATATTTTCTGTAAAAACATATGCGGCAAGTCCGTATATAGAATTGTTTGCACGAATTATTGCTTCTTCTTCATCCTTGAATGTACTAATTGGAATAACTGGACCAAATGTTTCTTCTTGCATGCATAGCATATCATCCGTTACATTCGTCAAAATGGTTGGTTCAAAGAATAGACCGTCTTTTCTTTTTCCACCCAATATTACTTCTGCTCCTTTTGATGTTGCATCCTCTACATGCTCTTGCGCTTTCCGAACGGCGGATTCATCAATTAGCGGCCCTATTGCCACTCCTGCTTCCAGGCCATTTCCTATTTTCAACTGTTTCGCCTTTTCCGTAAGTAATTCAGTAAATTTATCTGCAATAGATTCCTGAACATACACTCGATTAATACATACACATGTTTGACCAGCATTTCGGAACTTAGCAGCAAGCACATTTTCTGCAGCTTTCTCTAAGTTACAATCTTCCATGATAATCGATGGAGCATGCCCTCCAAGTTCAAGAGATACTTTTTTAACTGTATCTGCTGCACCCTTCATAAGTAACTTCCCTACTTCAGTGGAACCTGTAAATGTCAGCTTTCGAACACGCGTATCTTCAAGCCAAGTATCTCCTATAGCTTTAGAATCTCCTGTAATTACATTTATGACTCCATCGGGAATTCCCGCTTCTTTTGCGAGTTGCACTAGTTTAATAGCAGTGAGAGGTGTTTGCCCCGCTGGTTTAATTACTACAGTACACCCTGCAGCTAGTGCTGGTCCTACTTTTCTAGTAATCATCGCTGCCGGAAAGTTCCAAGGCGTTATCACTGCAACAACTCCTACTGGTTGTTTATGCACAAAAAGTCGTTTATTTTGTTGAGTAGCAGGAATTATTTCTCCATAAATTCGCTTACCCTCTTCTGCATACCAGGATATAAAACCATTTGCATAATTGATTTCCCCACGAGCTTCTGCCAGAGGTTTCCCTTGCTCCTCTGTCATCGTTTTGGCAAGGTCTTCCGTATGTTTCTTAATCAAAATATGCCAATTTTGTATTAACTCACTTCGTTCATAAGCAGACAAAACAGACCATTCCCCATAGGCTTCATATGCCGCTTCAACAGCTTTCACTGCTTCTTTGGTTCCTCCTTTTGGTACAGTCGCAAGTATTTCCCCTGTTGCAGGATTAATCACTTCTAAAACAGATAGATCTTTTCCAATATCTTCTCCATTAATAATCATGTAATATGGCTTTGACATGTAATCACCCTTCCTTTATTACTATATTATTTAATCTAAACTTTTAAAAACTTCATCTCATATAGTATTTTTTGAAAAGCGTCCTCTACATCTAACGCATCGATTATTCGTTTTTGCTGTTCTAGAAAGTGACTTCCTGAATGTTCATATTTTGAATCATAGTAGTACTCGAGTAAAAGCTGAGTTGCAAGAGAAAAATCCTCGTTATCCAAATTACTCTCAATTTGTTTGGCTACTGGTGTGTGAATACGTTTTTTTATTAACTGAAAAGCTTCTTTAAATTTCTCTGGAGATTCCCATGGTCGATAGTCTTCTAATATATTTTGAACCCTTACCTCAATAGGAAGATTAATAAATAATTGCAATCCTTGTTCCTTTTTATCATATAGAAATTGCGGTATACTGACGTTGCCAATTCGTTTACTTTCCCCTTCTATAAAGACGTAGGGTTCATCTCTATAACGTAATACTTCAGTAAGAAGCAGAGAGTCAAATTTTGTCTGGTTGCTTGGATTGAGACCAATTTGACCGAAGATAGATCCTCTATGTCCAGCCATTTCCTCTAGATTAATAACTGGAAATCCATTTTGAGATAATTGTTTTAAAATTGTCGTTTTACCCGATCCTGTGTATCCATTTAATACAATTAGTTTTGGCGTAAATTCTTCCTTCTCTAATTCATGCGCGACCCATTGGCGGTAGGTACGAATACCCCCAGTTAAGCGGTTTACACGAAATCCCATTAAATCTAGTACAGTGGCTGCTGTTTTGCTACGCATTCCTCCACGCCAACAAAAGACAGTAAAAGGGTCTTCTATTCCTTTAAACTCTGCAATAAAAGCTGGTAACTTCTGAGAAAAAATAGATAGTCCTCTTTCACTTGCCTCTTTCGCTCCTACTTGCTTGTAAATTGTTCCTACTTCTGCACGTTCTTCATCGTTAAAAACAGGAATATTAATACTTCCAGGAATGGTAGATTCATTAAATTCCTTAGGTGAGCGCACATCAACTATTAGATGATTTTCTTTTTTGGGAAAAGCTAATATATCAGTTAATGGAATTTCATGAAACAACACTGTCACCTACCTAAACCATTTTTTCACTCTACTATAATACATCCTAAATTATTGTCTATTACTTCACCTATGATTTGTGCATGGACACCTTTTCCTTGAAGTTCTTTAACGAGAAAATTTGCTTCATCGCTAGCAATTGAAATCAAAAGACCACCTGATGTAACTGCATCGCATAAAATCCAGCGATCTATTTGATCAAATGATTCAGAATAACTGACAACCTCTGCTAAATGCATAAAGTTATTTTTCGTTCCACCAGGTACAGAACCAAGTGCCGCCAGTTCTTTCACTCGCGGCAAAATTGGCACTTGATTATAAAAAATTCTTAAGCCAACTCTACTCCCTTTAGCCATTTCCGAAGCATGTCCAAGTAGTCCGAAGCCGGTTATATCAGTGACTGCATGAACATCATAACCCGACATTACTTCTGCGGCCGTCTTATTAAGTGTGGTCATAACCTTTGTCACCTGAGTAATTTCTTCTTCAGACAACAAATTATTTTTAAGCGCGGTTGTGCAAATACCAACGCCAATCGGCTTTGTTAAAATTAGTTGGTCCCCTACTTGTGCACCTGCATTCGTTCTAATTTTATCTGGATGTACAATGCCGGTTACTGCAAGGCCAAATTTCGGTTCCTTGTCATCAATAGAGTGCCCACCTACTAAGGTTACACCCGCTTCTTTAAGTTTGTCTCCAGCACCACGTAGTATTTCTCCTAGAATCCCTTTATCTAACGTCGAAATCGGAAATGCAACGATATTAAGTGCAGTTATCGGCGTTCCGCCCATTGCGTATACATCACTTATAGCATTGGTAGCTGCAATCTGCCCAAAATCATACGGATTATCAACAATTGGAGTGAAAAAGTCAACAGTCTGAACAATTGCTGTTGTATCATTTAGTCGGTAAACACCTGCATCGTCACTCGTATCCAGCCCAACTAACAAGTTGGGATCAGAAATGGAAGTCGGTAAAGAACGTAGTACTTCCTCCAAATCTGCTGGCCCAATTTTACAACCGCAACCTCCTTTTGAACTTAGAGAAGTTAGCTTCACTGAATCGTATTTATTCATATCCAATCATCCTTTCTAAGGTATCTCTAAATAGAAACAAAACGAAAATTAAATACAATTAATCCTTATTTATTTTAGGTGTAGTAACAGGATTTACGATCTCCTTATTTGTCACCTCCAGTACATCTAGTAAAAAAACAAACACTGGTATTCCAACAATTAATCCCCATACACCAAAGTAGTTTTGCGAAAAAAGGAGCACTACGAAAGTATAAAAGACCGGCAAATCTGTTTTTGAAGACATCAGTTTAGGATTCAAAAAATATGCTTCAATAGCATGAATAATTGCAATCGCTATAATCACATAAATAACTTTTATGAATCCTCCAATAGTATAAGCCACTAAACAAAGAGGAATTAGTGAAATAATCACCCCGGCAACCGGAATAAGCCCTAAAAAGAAGACCATAATTGACAATCCAAATATTTGAGGGAACCCTAAAATTATCATTGCAATTAAAGACAAAATGCCGTTGATAATTGCGATAATAAACTGAGCCTCGATTACCTTTCCAAACGTACGGGTAAATTTCTTGCAAAAAAATTCAATCTCATTATAAAAAGGGGCAATCTTGCTATCCTTAAACTTGGCAGTGAATTCTTTTAAACGTGGCTTTTCCAATAAAAAAAATAAACTTAATATCAGCGCTATCAGCACTTGAACGCTAATTTTACTGATATCTGTAAAAGATTTCAGCAGAAAAGAAAAACCATTTTCTAAATAGGCGGTAATCTTATTGGCCGAAATAAAAGTAACTATATAGTTAATCAAAACGCTATCATGTGGCTTTGTATAGAAGGCTGTAACTCGTTTCACAAGTTGACTTACTTCTATTGTGATAATAGGTAAATATTTCACAAGTCCTAATACTAGCAAGCCAACAATCAATGTATACATCAAAGTAACAAGTAGTACTCGTTTCAACCTTACACGTTTCGCCACAAATTCTACGAGTTGATTCATTAAAAACGTAAAAATAAACGTAAGTAAAATTAAATTTATCATACTTTTCACGCTAAACAGGAGTAATACAATTAAACCCAAAATAATAACTCTTTTAACTTCCTTTTTTTGAAAAAATTCTGTAATTCCAGACATTTTGTACATTACTCCCTAATAAATATTTTGATTTAAATCCTTATATTTTTAGTATCACCCCATAGGAAACAGATTACAAGAAATAAAGGGGATTTATAGCATAATTAGTTCTTTATTTTGTTTTTAACCATTTTATTGTATGTTCATATGGACTTGGTAGATAAGTTTCGTTTTCAATTTTCAATGCTTTCAGTGATAAATATAAAGGTACTTTTTGAAATCAAAAACGTTGTTTGACATTTTCAATAAAGTAGCATATATTCAATCTAGTTAAATATCGCTTTAAGTATTCTGTTAGGTGAGGCTCCTGTATAGAGAAACGCTTCTGCCCAAAAATGTCGAAAGACGCCAATGGGTCAACAAGAAAGATCGGATTAAGGTCTTTTTTAACGTAGCTGGTAATAAGTACCTATGCTATACAGTGCTAAAACTCAACGAGGGAAACTGGTGAACACAATATATTGCTGTGCTGTATTATTTTTTTGTATTGAGCAGCTTATACTGTTTTTTTGATATGCAAATCAAGCCTTTATTTCTTCTTGTTGAGAAATAAAGGCTTTTCTTTTGTTTAACGAATATATATAAGTGATAAACATTTATGGAGGTGATGAAGATGGACGAAGAACCGAGTTCGAATAACTTAACTAAATTAAGTAAAACCGGGAAAGGAATAACTTTCAGTCTTCGGCTATCCAGTCACTGAAAATTCCTGTCCTTTCCCGTTTTACTTTAGAGCGAACGGAGGTAAGGGACATGAACCAAAACATGATTCAGGAAATGAAAGATATTTTAAATGATCAAAATAAAGACTTTTTAATAGAGTATGTATCAAGATTTCAGCCTTTTGATATTGCAGAAATATTAAGTGAACTGGAACTTGACGAACAATTAATATTTATTATTACAATTCCTATTCCAATAGGGACAGAAATTCTTGAATATCTGGAGCCAGAATTGCAATATAAAATTTTACATCGTATGAAAGACGGTTTTGCTTCATCATTATTATTAGAAATGTCCAGTGATTCGGTTGTAAACTTGCTATTATCAATTCATCCTCATCAAGCAAAAAAAATGATGGCATTTTTGCCCGATAACTATAGAGAGAAAATTAATACCCTTATGAATTATGAACCAGATACTGCAGGAAGATTAGCAACAGTCGATTATATTGCAGCTCGCATTAACTGGACTGTTGACCAAACTTTGTACCACGTTCGAAAAGTAGGACATGATGCGGAGATAACTTCTTATATTTACGTGTTAGGAAGTCGAGGAGAGTTAACTGGTGTTGTATCTCTAAAAGAAATTATTTTAGCCAAACCAGGAACAAAGTTAGAGGAAATATTGCAAGGAGAGACCATTTCGGTTTCCGTTGATATGCATCAACAAGAAGCAGCTGCTGTTCTATCGAAATACAATTTTGTAGCTATTCCTGTTGTAGCCCTAGACAATAGGATGATTGGAATTATTACTGTTGATGATCTAATCGATGTTATTCATGAAGAAGCAACAGAGGACATTCAAAAGTTAGGCGGAAGTCAACCATTAAACGAGCCTTATTTTAAGAATTCTGTAGGAACTCTTTTTAGAAAAAGAATTGGGTGGTTATTAATCTTGTTCGTTGCGGAAGCATATACAAGCAGCGTATTGAAGCACTATGAGGACACATTGTCTGAGCAAATTGCTTTATCTTTTTTTATACCACTTCTTATTGGAACTGGTGGAAATACAGGCTCACAAACAGTAACAACACTAGTGCGAGCTTTGGCTGTTGGAGAAGTACAGTTCCAGGATATGTTCAAAGTTTTTAAAAAGGAAGTATCAACAGGATTTTTCTTAGGTATTACAATGGCATCTGTTGCGATAGTACGTGCTTTCATTCTAGGAGTTAGCATGAACATAGGTTCAGTTGTTGCCTTATCTGCCTTATTTATTGTTATTTGGGCATCAGTAGTGGCTGCTATTTTACCGATGGTGCTGCATAAATTAAAAATCGATCCAGCCGTTGTATCTGGACCTTTTATTACAACTTTTGTTGATGGAACGGGTCTTATTATTTACTTTACATTGGCAAAGATCATACTTCATCTTTAAAGGACACATGGCCTTCACTATTACCAATATGATATTCTCCTATAAAATCGCTCCTTGGCATAAATAATATGCCGAGGAGCGATTTTTTGTCTAAGTTACAGTAGAGATAGTAATTATATCTTTTACTGTGACATAATAGATTTCATATGCATACCAATCTGCTGTTCTTCGGATTTGCCCGTCTTTTCAAGCGCTTCTACAACACGTTCCACGCGTGGTTTTGACTTAACTTAGCCAACGACACCCAAATAGGTACTGCATCTTTGGTTTCATACCAAGAAGGAGAGATGTAACAATAGGTCCTTGGAAAACAACCAGTACCTGTTGCCAATAATATCTATCCATTGTTTATTTACTTTGGAAAGGTGACCGACCAATTCAGTTCCACCATGATTTAACAAAAGCGGTAAATGCGTTGTATATGGGTTTCCTGATGAGTCGAGTATAAAGTAGCAAACCCGGATTGTGGATAACTTCTTTCATTTCTTCTCATTTTTTTATTTCAAAGTATTTCGGTAAGAACATACTTCTCTCTTGCTTGTAATCACTGTTCTTAGTATAAAAATCTTGTAAAAAAGCTAGCAATTAAAAGCAAAATAAAATCAAACTTCTATATTTTTAGTAAGTAGTCGTTGAAATTATAGAAAATCCAATAATTAACACAACGATAAATACAACGATTCCTATTGTAATAGAAGGAATGATTAATGTTGCAAATCCTTTCCCACTTGAGAACTGATGCACTTCTCCTATTGCTTTGCTTTGAATGACAATCATCCATATAGAGGTAGTTATAGTTATTAATATGGAAATTAAAACCCAAATAATAGACCCTGAATTAAATTCCCACGGATTCATGACAAATAGATTATTTCGAACAAAAATAAATGATAAAATCCAGTACGGTGTCAACCAAATGCTTGGAATTACAACAATACCCATCGTTTGAGCCATCTCTTTATATGTTCCATATCCACCTAGCCATTTTCCTACCCATGTGTAAATAACAGTCGTAAATCCTAAACCGACTAAACCAAGTATTGGGCCAAGCACAATGATACCTATTAATAGTAGCCACAACGAAATATCATAATTCTTACTCCATTCGCCAGCTGCACTTATACCATTCGGAATTCCAGCAATTGCAGCTAATGTAAGAGAATATTTTAAACTTTTGTGATTCAACACATAGCGCACCGTTTTTCTTGTAGAAAGCCAAATAGAAAAAAACGGATTTAATTTTTCTATTTCTTCATATTTCATTTCTTGAGTCACTTTATCCCTCCCGCCTCTTACTAGTTTATTTGACAAACAAAAAAGTATGTTAGAATATTAGATTTTTAAGTATCCAATATAATAATAAGTTACCAAACCAAAAGCACAGAATGATAATATAAGAAGGTAACTCATTAAAAAACACTTATAATTGCTAATTCGACATTTAATGCATTTTTCCCTTTCGAAGATCATTTTTACTAAATAAATTGAAAGAGGTTTTTTTGTATGGAACCTTTTATACATGGTTTATTACTAGCCTTAGGGTTGATATTACCATTAGGCGTTCAGAATCTATTTGTTTTTACTCAAGGAGCTATTCAACCATCCTTTAAAAAAGCATTACCGGCATCCATAACGGCTTCTATCTGTGATACATTGTTAATACTTTTAGCGATTTTAGGTGTGTCTGTTATTGTTATGCAATATGATTGGTTGCGTATTACTTTAATTGGAATCGGTGTTGTTTTTTTAATTTATATGGGGATTGTCACTTGGTTTACCAAATCCACTACATCAACGGATTCGCAAACTGTCCAAATGTCTATTAAAAAGCAAATCTTATTTGCTTTGTCTGTGTCATTGCTAAACCCTCATGCCATTTTAGATACAATTGGCGTCATCGGTTCAAGTTCACTTGTTTACATAGGGACAGAAAAAATTGTATTTACTGTCACATGCATAATTGTGTCCTGGAGCTGGTTTCACGGATTATGTCTTGCTGGTAGGATGATGAAAAAAATAGATACCTCTGGTAAGTTTCTTGGAATATTAAACAAAATTTCTGCAATTATCATTTGGGTTACAGCTTTATATATGGGGTTAACTATAATCTAAGAAAAGCGCAATTGCCCTTTAAGTGCATCTGATCTTCACCAATTCCAGAGTGCTTTGGACGAAACATTAGCTACACTATTACCGAGGGAATTTTTGTGAATGGAGAAGTGACTTCGTCACTTCTCCATTCACTTTTTTCGGTAATCTTGTAGCGGATGTTTGGCCGTCGCCCTCTAAGAATTTGTTAGCACATGATGCGTTTGGTTTGGATAATTAAAGAAAATATATTTTCCTACTCTTTTAAAAGCTTCCGAAGATACAATTTCGGAAGCTATCACTTATTTATCCGTAGATACCACCTATTTTTTTCAGTTTCCACTTCGATAAAAAAAAACGTATTATTTTGACTGTAGCAATTGTTTACAATGTGCATTTATCTGTTCATCATCTAACCCCATACAGTTGTCGAGAGTTTTCGAATTCAATAAAACCTTTTCCACGAAGAATACCGCTAGGAAGCTAATTAATCCATTTTCAAAACGTTTTTTGTTGAAGTGTGGTAAATCCTCTAATTTAATTGCTTGTAAAGTGGAGTGATGATGAGTTACATCCGGTTGCTCCCCTATCGAGATTGATTGAAAACGTTTCTCGAACAATACTTCTTTCAGGTATACAGGAATACTAGTTCCATAAAAATCTCTCCCATCAATACCTAACTACTAATTAATAGCTTCTATATACGTAAGGTTCTTCAGGTTCTTTTATTTTCTCTACCCTATCCATTTTTAAAATAGGAATTGTTTTTTTAAACGGTTGGTAGTATATAGTATCCATCTTACCTTGCACGTCAATCCAATCATCGTTTTGGAACGTTGTACCTTTCGGAAGTTCTAACAGCATTCCGAATACTCCGGAATCCGCAACGCAATGTATAATTCCAAATCGAAATAAAAAGACATCTCCTGTTTCCTTATCTACATAAGTAAAGCCTCTGAAACCAATTGTTTTATCCGTAAAGTAACCTGGGTTTTTGTAGATTGTTTCCATGCCATATAGAAAATCTTCATCCTTTAAAATGATACTGTCTTTGTTTGTATACTTACCAAGCGCCTCTTCATTTATCTCATCATATCCTCCTTGACCATAGAACACGCTACTATCGGGTTCAAGAAATTGATGGACTCCGTATTCGTCCTTACCGTTATACACCTCAAAGTTAAACCCCTTTGCTGCAACAATATTTGAATCTAACGTTGCAATTGGAAGAAATAATGCGGTCAAAATAGGAAAAAGAAAAATCGGGTAGCTAATCCATGATTTCCATCTCTTTCCTTCTTTAGAATGATCTATACCACAATCACATATAGGATCAAAATCTTCTTCATCTTTACCCTCTTTCAAAGTGAAATACATTTGAATGAGCATAAAGAAAAAGAAGATGAAAATAGCGACGAAAGAAAAGGTTGAATATTTTAGATTAATATATTTCGATATATTTCCAGTTGCATGTAAATGTAAAAAAAGAAATGAAAATCCGAGTAAAATCCAACAACGAAGCATTATTAAAGTCCTCCTTTCTTATAAGTTCGTAATAATTATTGATCCTAGGAATACCAAAACGGCTGTATAAATGAATAAGAAAAAAACGAACTTTGTTTTGAATACACCTAGCATCATTAATGTATTTTTAATATCAAACTTAGCACCGAAAACCAAGAAAGCAACTAATGCTCCTGTCGAAAATGTACTTCTAAAAGAAGCTGCTACAAAAGCATCGGCAGAAGAACATAAGGACATAATGTATGCTAATCCCATCATCACAAGTGAAGAAGAATATTCACCGTGTCCTATGGAAGTTAAGACTGATGTCTTCATATAGGTTTGTACAGCCGCCGCTATTAAAGCACCTACTATTAAATATTTTCCTACTGTGAAAAACTCATCCACCATATGCTTCAAAGAACCTAACACTTTTCTTTTCATTGGGATATTTTGCTGCGGAACTTGGTATGTTAACATATGTTTTAATTGCGACTCCTTAAACTGATAAGAGAGAATTACACCCACAACTAAAGCCACGATAAACGATAAACCACCTCTATACAGCACCATTTTCCAACTGTTACCAAAGGCAACATATGTAGAGAACAGCACAACAGGGTTTATGACGGGTCCTGTCAACATAAACGCGATTGCCGCATGGAGAGGAACTCCCTTCGCCATTAATCTCCTTGCAATAGGTATTATCCCACATTCACAAGCAGGGAAAACTGCTCCGAGCGCACTTGCTGATAGCACAGAAAGAAATTTATTTTTTGGAATCACTTTAGCTAGCATTTCATCTGTTACAAAGACTTGTATTAAAGCAGATACAATCACTGCTAACATGATAAAAGGCAATGATTCTATTAATATACTAATGAATATAGTATTAAACTGTAAAAACAATTGACTGTTCATTTTCATTACTCCTATTAAAAACTTGAATATAGATATACTAGTATAGTACGTTCTTTTTTACAATTAATTGTAGGTGGGGAGCGAACCAAATTTATGTTAGTTTGAAAACTCCCTCCACATAACCAAACACTTAGACGTTCGTTAGAGTTTCATGTTCCTGTTTAATATTAAATTCAATTACCGGAGAACAAAATCCACTTTTGTCACCTCGTGTGTCCATTCATCCATCTTCTATCGTTTTTATTTGGATTTTATCGAAAAATTGGTTATGAAGCTATTAAGAATTACATATGTATAAGTGAATAACTAATGGGGAAAGAGGGAGTTCTATGTTTATTTATGTTGTAATAAAGGGGGATTCCTTATTCTCGATTGCAGCAAAATTTCAAATAACAATGGATAGCATTCGTATAATGAATGGATTAAGTACAGATAGCTTGGTACCAGGACAGGATCTGCTTATTCCAACAAATATGTATACAGTTCAACCAGGTGATTCGCTCTATTCTATTGCCCAAATGAGTTTCACTTCTGTCGAAACGTTACGTCTCATAAACGGTCTACATTCAGATACATTAATGGTTGGTACGAAGTTGTATTTACCACCAAGACCTAAATATGGAGCAGTAAATCTTAGTTACATACTGCCCTCAACACCTACTAAAAACAAAGAAATCATACAGAGAGACGCCCCTATAAATACTTTTTTCGGAGTATTTGAGTACCATGTCCTTGCAGATGGAAGTTTAAGCTCTTTGGATGATCGACAACTTATTCGAGTAGCAAGAGAGAATAAAGTAGCACCACTTGCAGTTATTACTAATCTAACATCAACAGGGTTTAGTACCGACATAGCAAATCGTGTTTTAAGTTCACCTGAAACAAAAGCACGATTAATTAATAATATCTACAATCTAATCAAGAACAAAAACTATGCTGGTGTAAACATCGATTTCGAATTGTTACAAGAAGGACAAAGAGATTTATATACTAGTTTTCTGCGTTCATTAAGAGAAAAACTGAAGCCGGAAGGATACTATACCACTGTCGCTATACCAGCTAAAATTAATGATAAACTCCCTTATTTGAAGGCTTATGATTATGGAGGAATTGGCGCCGCTGTTGATATTGTCTTTATTATGGCCTATGATTTTCACGAAGCAACAAGTCTGCCAGGACCTATCGCCCCCATAAAACAGGTAAGACAAACAATCGAATATGCTCTTAAACATATGAAAGCAAATAAAATAATTCTCGGAGTCCAACGTTATGGTTATGATTGGAAGATGCGTGATAGTACCGTCATAGATGCACATGCCGTTTCAGTTTCTTTGGCTATAGAAACAGCCATGAAACATCAAGTTCCAATTCAATATTCTAAAGAATCCCAACAACCTTTTTATCAATATCGAGATGAAACAGGAAAGAAACATATTGTATGGTTTGAAGATTCAAGAGCCAGAGCTCAGAAACTTAAACTGGTCACTGACTACCATTTAAAAGGGATTGGCGAATGGCAGTTGGCGTTCAAGTTTGCACAATCTTATCTCTTAGTAAGTGAATTTTTAAATACCCAAAAAGTACTCTGATATTTGCAATTAACAAAAGTGTGAGATATTCAACTACTCATTAGTTGAATATCTCACTTTTCATTTATAGCTAACTTTCCCCAGTTGTTTACCGCAGCTTATTCCAGTCCCATACCGCTGCGGAAACAGAGCCTATAAACGATTTTCTTACTTATTTACTTTCCTATATCCGTTTTCAAAATTATTAGTTTTTACAAAACCCTTTATGGTACAATTATATTAAACAAGAAAAATTTTCTAAAATTTAAAAGGGGGTATTATTTTTTATGTTAACATCAGAATCGCTTTCAAAAATAGAACAAATGGATAACCACCTTAACTCTTTAGGAAAACAAATTACAGTTTTGGATATTTGTAAGGCTGTAGATCTTTTTTTCGGAATTCCCTTAAAAGGAGTTCCCATTATAAATAAAAGCTTTGTAAACTTAACACCTGAAACTGCAATGGAAAGGTACATGGATCAATACGAACATGAGATGAGTAGTATGGAAATACGTAATATGCTAAATCACATTTTCGGTATAAATTTAGAAGGAATTGATTCATTATCAAAACTTAGAATTTCCTTGTATTCCAAAGGGCAGTGGATTGTTCAAAATGAAAAAGATTTATTTATTATCCATACTGGAAAAAATGATGTGGATGTAAAGGTAATACCTTCGGAATATTTTGCAAAACAAACTGGATCATCCGTGCTACCAAAAGATTTAAAAGATTCATTAGCTAGCCTTGGATTCGACTACGATGATAATATAAAAGGTTCCTATTACTTAAATCCCAATAATGAATCAGTCTCCAATGAATTTAAAAAACAAACAATCGGTTTTATCGTCGGAGTAATTCAAAAACATTATTCTCATCTATAAATAAGAAACCCGCAAGCGTCCTTTAAGTGCATTTTGTCTTCACCGTTTAGTACTTTGGATGAAACATTGGCTACATCATTACCGCTATAATTTGGCTCGGTAATCTTGTAGTGGATGTTTATCCGTCGCCCACTTGGAATTTGCAAAGAAATAGTGCATTTATTTTGGTTAATGAGAGAATAAAGGCTTTCCTATACTTTTAAAAGCGGACGAAGATGCAATTTCGTCCGCTCAGCGCTTCTTTATCAATAGATACTGCCTATTTATAAAGAAGGGAAAAGTTAAAAACTGTCATAGAGCGACTAATTGTAAGGTGAAAGCTACAGATTCTACAGTGACAGCAACCAATCTCGAGACGAAAGCAACCAATTTTATCTTGAAAGCAACCATTTCTACATATAAAGAGTTAACTTTGTGTGAGATAGCGCAAATCAGTGTTAAGAAAAAAACTGTGCTACTAAACACTATGAATACAGGATTTTCAGTAGTCCAATTTTATATACTTATCTTTTAAGAAACCCGCAAGCGTCCTTTAAGTGCATCATGTCTTAACTTTTTTCAGAGTGCTTTGGACAAAACTTCAACTACATTATTACCGTTGGAATTTTTGTGGATCGTGAAGTGCCTGCGTCACTTCACGATCCATTTTTTTCGGTACTCTTGTGGTGGATGTTTGTCCGTTGCCCTCCGGAAATGTGTAGAGACAAGGTACATAAGGTAAAATCCCCTTTTCTATTAGACGAAAAGGGGATTTTTCATTCATATTATTTTCCGAAAGATGACAAGAACTTTACTCGGTCACCCATTGGAGGTACGTTGTTATCAATTAAAGCCACTTCTAAAATAGAAGGTCCATTGTAATTCATTAAGTTACTAACAACTTCTTGAGATAGATCTTCCATTCGATTGATTCTAAAACTCGGAATATTCATAGCTGTAGCCATTGCTGCAATATCGATCGGTTCTTGTTCAAAAGATGGATGTGTACGATTATATTGCAAAGAATGTCCGTGATATACCATTCCTAGACGTGCATTATTCATTACCACAAATAATACAGGGATATTATATTCTTTGGCAGTTAGTATTTCCATCCCATGCATGAAGAAGCAACCATCTCCTGTAATAGCTACGGAAGGACGTTCCGGTTCGGCAAGTTTCGAACCTATTGCTGATCCAATTCCACTACCCATTGCTCCAAAATGTACATTAATATCAAATGTATTGGACTCTAGAACATCCATATGATGAATAACATAAGCCATGAATTCTCCAATATCAATTGAGTATCTAGTGGACTTGGGTAAATATTCTTGTAATTTGAATAATATGTTTTTCGTGTTATATTCTTCGGTATTCCTGTTATTATCTTCCACTTTCTTTTGTGGTGTAATTTTCCTAGAGAATTCATATGTTCTTAATTCTTCTATTAAATAATTTAAGCTCAATTGAATATCTCCTAAAACTGGGATATCAATTGGATATTTTCGATTGAACACAGTCTTATCAAAGTCCATTTGTACAGTAAAACGACCTTTCGTAAGATGCTCATTATAGTTACTTGTTGCTGTTTCGCCTAAGCTTGATCCGACAATTAATAATGATTTAGCATCGCCTTCACTTATTAAACTAGATGCATTTTCATGTGCTGCAAAACCGAATACTCCTGCTAGAAGAGGATGTTCGGTCGGAATTAGCCCTTTAGCTTGTGGTGTTGTAATAATAGGCCAATCCAGTATTTCTGCTAACTCGATTAACTGCTCAACAGAATTCCTAGCTCCTTGCCCTACAAGAATATAGCCGCTTTCTTTTTCCACTAGATTTTTAGCTACTTCCTTAATGACATTCAAATTAGGAATTATCTCTTCTTTGTTTATGAATGAAGGTATTTCAGCCTGTCCACCATCTCCGTGTTGAACATCTATCGGCATTGCAATATGCACAGGTCCTGGTACTCCAGACATCGCAATTTCAGTTGCCTTCACCACTTCATTTAGTAAATCTTTTGAATCTGTCACCGTTACACTATACTTCGTAACTGATTTAAATATCGGATCTGCATCTAGTTCTTGAGAAGCATTTAAACCCATTGTGCTTACAGGAACGCCACCCGTGAAAAATAGGATAGGCAAATGCTCACGCATTGCATTAGCTGCTCCTGTCACTAAATTTGTTCCACCAGGTCCACTACTTCCTATACATACACTAATCTGGTTAGTATATTTAGCATAAGAAGCTGCCATATAGGATGCTGCTCCTTCATGTTTTGTAACAATTGGTGTGATCTCGGGCATGTCATAAAGTTCATTAAAAAATGCATTTACAGAACCTGCTGGAATACCAAAAACATGTTTTACTCCAATACCTTTTAAATACTCTAAAACAGAACGAACAGCCTTCATTAAATTTCCCTCCAGTTATCTAACGATTTACTAGTATTTGTGTAAATATTTCTTAGCAAGCTCATGGGCATCTATTGGCTTACTAAAGTAATAACCTTGCATGATAGAACAGTCTTTTGATAATAGAAATTTTAATTGTTCTTTTGTCTCGACGCCTTCCGCAATCACATTTAAATTCAAATTTTGAGCCAAAGAAATAATGGTATTCGTAATAGCGGCGTCATCATCATCTTTTTCTAAATCTTGAATAAAAGATTTATCAATTTTCAGTGCATCAATTGGAAAGTTTTTCAAATAACCTAATGAAGAATATCCTGTACCAAAATCGTCAATGGCTATTTTCACCCCTAGATCTTTCAATTGCTTCATTTTTTTTATAGTTACTTCTGTATTTTTAATAATTTGGTTTTCTGTTAGTTCTATATGTAAACATTTTGGTGTAAGATCTAATTCTACTAATATATTTTTAATCATTGAAACTAAGTTATCCTCTTCAAACTGACGTCCTGACAAGTTAACGGACATACTCATATACGAATGCCCTTGCATATGCCATTCTTTCAACTGTTTACATGCATGGATTAAAACCCATTTTCCAATAGGAACGATTAACCCGGTTTCTTCAGCAATTGGTATAAAATCTACAGGTGAAATCATACCTTCTGTTGGATGATTCCATCTTAACAATGCTTCCGCTCCAATAATTGCATTCTTTTTACTATCAATTTGAGGCTGATAATAGATAACCAGCTCATCCTTATCTAATGCTTTATATAATGCATTTTCTAACTTAATACTTTCTAGCGTTCGATTATTCATTTCGTTCTCAAAAAAATGAAAATAAGTGCCTGATCTCTCTTTTGATTTATACATAGCGGCATCTGCATTCTTTATCAAATCTTCTGCATTATCTCCATTATCAGGAAACAAACTAATACCAATACTCGTTTTAATATATACTTCATTATCTTTTAAAGTAAACGGCTTGAAAAAGGAATCAGTAACTTGTTTTACTGCTTTAAGGACGTCTTTCTTACTATTAATATTTGGTAAGACAATTGTAAATTCATCGCCACCTTGTCGTGATACGGTAGCTCCTTTTGGAATACTAGCCCTTAATCGATCTGATACACCTCGTAATAGAAGGTCTCCGTAACTATGTCCTAAACTATCATTAATTAATTTGAAACGATCTAAATCTAAATACAATACTGCAACCTTTTTATTATTTGTCTGTGCATCCAGTAGTGCTTGTTTTAGAGTTTCATTTAATCGAATTCTATTAGGTAGATTTGTTAAACTGTCAAAGTAAGCAAGATATTTTATTTCTTCCTCCATTTGCTTGCGTTCGGTTATATCTTTAAAAGTTACAACTTCTCCGTGCACTGTGTTTCCTTCTTTTATTAAAGAAATAACATACTCTACACTTAGACTAGAACCATCTTTTTTAAAAAACTTTTGATTTCCTTCTGAGTATGGTGATAATAGATGTTGGGTTTTATGTCTCTTAAATATAATATGGCAAGGTTTACCTATTAGCTCCCCTGTTTCATATCCCAATATAGATTCGCTGGCGGGATTACAAAATGTAATTTTACCTTCGAGATCAATACCAAAAATTCCATCTCCAGCTGAATTCAATATTAATTCTTTCTCTCGACTAAGTTGTTCTAATTCAGTAACAACACGTTCAAGCTCTTTATGTTTATCAAAAATTTCTGAAGTTCTCTCTTCTATTATTACTTCTTGCTTTTCCATATAGAGTAAGTTCGAAAGTGTGGAAGCTGTAGCATCCGCTATAGATTGCGCAAGCATAATATCTGATTCTGGAAAAACTAGTTCATTTTCTTCTAGTTCTACGATAGCCAATGCTCCTAAAACCTCTCCCATTGCTACTAATGGCAGCATGAACATTCCTCTTATGCCAAAGTATTGACATGCTTCATGATTGGGTCTTTCATCCTCCAATACATTTGGAATAAGCAAAGGTTTTTTTGTCTTTATAACTTCTTGAAATACAGGATCATTTGCAGGTTCAATACGAAACCTATTATGCGTATTCTTCCAATCTTCCTCCGTCCAATCACTATCCCTACTTAAACTTGCTGGCTTAATAGTTTTTTCAACTAAAGGATCTAGGAGGTGAACACCAATGTTATAGTTCTTCAACACTTTCCCAACATAGAAAAAGCATTTGTCTAAAACCTCTTCCATCGTAGAGCACATAGACAGTTCACGTGTAAGGTCTAATAATAATTGCTTTTCTGCGATTAGATTCTCCTTACGTGTCATATTTGTTGCATTTTGTATAGCAACACCAGCCATATTCACATATGCTTCTACGGTTTGAATTTCTGCTTCTGTTAAATTCATTGGAATTCCATAGTCAAACAAAAAAACTAGACCAAATAATTCATTTTCATAAGAAATAGGAAGAACTAATAATGATTTAATTTTAAATCCTTCCACTGCTCTAGGATCAGGTCGATTATCCTTGGATGTATCTGGTATATAAATTGTTTTTTGAGTATCAATTACTTCTTTAGCAAGAAGATCAAATTCAGTCTCAATTACGTGCATATCTAATGTCATTCCATTGATGATCTCTGGCTTCCCAACATATCCTCTAAATCTCCCGTCTGCCTGGGGCAAATAAATCCCTACAGAATCACATTGTACGATTTCCTCAGATATGGCTGTGACTACCTGTTCCAATACTTCACGTAGTTCCAGTTTCGTATTTATTAATTTGGTTATATTAGCGAGACGTGAGTATCTCGTTTGTTCTTTTACCATTCACGACCCCCCATTTCTATCGCTTTAAACATGAATTGTCAAAAAATAAAGATTATGTACCAATCTTAACATCTTAACTTTCTATTTAATATTATTTTCACAGAGAAAATAAAAAAACTTGCTGTTTTTCGACTTTCACCTATGAACTTTAGAAAAGCGCAAGCGTCCTTTAAGTGCATCTTGTCTTCACTAATTCCTGAGTGCTTTGGACGAAACATTGGCTACACTATTAAAGCAGAAAGCGGCGACTCCTAGGAAATAAGAAAGCAAATCAAGATCCTGGCCTTGCGCACAACTCCAACTTAAAGCGGAAATTAGATTTTATCATGGTAGATGGTGGCATTTTTGAACGTGAGCAAATGGTAGTTTCTTATCTTTGAACAAAACCAAATAATGATTCTATATATTTCCTCACAATTAGCGAATAAGTTCATAAAATATAGAATGACTACCATCTGTGATAAAAAGGAGTATGTTAATAATGAAAGAATCGGAGGTACATTTATTTTCCACAGCCTTTGCAAAGAATAACAATCGAAGTCATTTCGTGTCTAATCCATATATAGAACTTTTAGAGGAACAAAAATCACTAAACGTACATTATATGGAATACTTTTCTCAACTAAGCGACTTGTGTCAAACAATTTTAGGCAAGGTGCAGGAGCAAGAAATAGCGTTAAATGCACAAAAAAGAACTCTGAGGATTAATTATTTAAACCTTAGAAATATTTTGATCGAAAATGCTCAGACCACTAAGAAAAATAACTTCGATTTAGGGAAGCTTTCAAATTCTCATAAAATGATAATTGAACAATTGAGGAAACAAAGGGAAGTACTAGATATCATGCATCGAAGGATTGTTAGACAAAAGAATTATCTTAATAATTCTTCCATTACTCAAAACAAAAATATTAAATATTCGTTAGAAAAATATGACTCGTTGGAGAAAATGAACGAAACAATATTGAACAACATAAAGCTACAAAAAGAGGAACAGCAAGATTTCTTCCATAAAATTTTGGAACTATTTAATAATCAAAAAGATGATTTAGTTAATATTTCTGTAAAACCAGTTAATCATTTTGAAGATGTGTCATATCAGCCGGAGGAATCCATTGAAAGTACGGATAATTGAAGCTATTCAAAGGAAACAAGGAAAGCAGGTTGTTCCATTAATATGAACACCCTGCTCTTTTTTAAAAACACCTGTGACTATTCTTACAAAGAAAATCTAAGTTATATACATATATAAGGACTTCCTATTATTTAACTAGTATTGAAACTTAACTCGAACAGTAGCGGTAATCGTCATTTGTCCTTGTTCAATTGGCGTAGTTGAGGTTTCAGCCATGGCAACTGATTTATATAATACAGGACCTGCTTCATTCTCTTCTACAATTTCTATCGGTTGTGAATGCACTGGTAATTTCATTGTCTCAGCTATTGTTTTTGCTTTTGTTTGAGCATTTTGAAGCGCTAAACGGAGAGCTTGTTGATAGGATGTATCTGCGTTTTCAATTTTAAACTGAATTCCTGAAATGCGATTTGCACCATTTTGTACTGCTGTATCAATGACAGTTCCTATTTCCTCGGCATCTCTTATTTTTACAGTTATTGCATTCGTAACTTCATATCCCCTAAAGACTTGTTTCCCTTCAATATAGTCATAGTGCGGATATACATTAAATGCTGCTGTTTGAATATCCTCTTTCGGAATATTAAGCGTCAAAATGGACTGGATTACGTGATTCATGATGTTTGCATTTTCCTTCTGAGCTTCTCTCACATTCGTTCCTTCTGTATTCACTTCTATTTGAAGTTGAACATAGGTGGCTTGTACAGTAACTTTCCCGATTCCAGAAACTGTTATCACTCGTAATGTTGGAAATGACGGTTGATGAACATAGTACATCGGTTTACCCCTTCCGTATTGTGCATATTTACATTCTATGCTTTTTGTCGAGGGAAGTTGTCGCAACAAACTTAGCATTTTTCTTTGACACTAGCTCTTTACCGCCTAGTTTAAAAACGATGATTCCACCGATAATAACTAACACTCCAAATAACTGCTGGAACGTAAAGGGCATTTTCTCAAGACCTAACCAACCTAGAGAATCAAATAGTAACGCAAAGCAAAGCTGTGATGTAAGTACAATAGAAATAGCGTATGTTGGGCCTAGCAATTTGATACTCTGAATCAAACAACTAACGACACCTACTCCGATAATCCCACTAAACCAGTACCAACTTTTCATATTATCCAATATAAACATCCGTTCACCTTCCAAGATGATACCAATTAGGAAGGAAGCCAAAAATCCCATTCCTAATATAAGTGTTGTTGCACTCCAAGGACCTGTTTGTTCATTGACTTTACTATTAAAAATATTTTGCAGGCTCAAGAAAAAACCTCCAATAATTGCTATTGCTAACCCTACAAACATACTCTCAACTCCTCTTCATTCATAAATATTATCATTAGCAAGGATACTTAACCCTTTGCGATCTATTACGTTGATATATTCTTTATTACGCTCAATTAACCCCTCAGCACATAACTGATTAATAACCCGATTAAGATGTCTATAACTTGTTCCAATTAGACCAGCTGCATCTTTTAAATTCTTAATACTGAGCCGTCCCTTAAAATTTGTATTTGATTCGTCAAAGGATATAGACATTAAATAACTGGCTAAACGTACTTCTACTGGATACATCATGTTAAAACTAAAAGAATTATCCTTAATCCGAAATTTTCTTGTAATGATTTTAAGTAAAAACTGCATGAGCGGAGGATAATTCATTCCGTATTTATTTAACCAATCGTAGTGAATTCCAATCATATAAACTGGCGTAACAGCTTCAACTGTATTTATCAATTCAATATTTTGTATGAATTCAATATCTCCAACTATTTCGAGGGGAGATTTAAAAGCAATAATTAGCTTATGTCCTTCCGAAGAGTTCATAAAAATTTTTATTTTCCCTTTCACGAGTATGTACAGATGATTTTGGAGATCCCCTTGTTCACAAATGATTTCTCCTTCATCAAAACTATACAACGACAAATGGGCTAATAATGCCTCGTTAAATACGGATTCAATCTTATGAACTTGCAAATAGTTTTGGAGTTGCTCTCGATCTTCAATTAGTTTCATGAATTTTTCCTCCCCCGCCTTACATTACATCCCTAAAATTACAACACCAGCTACCATCATAGCCATACCAATAAACTGAGGTAACTTCATCTGCTGCTTCGCTACGCCAAACCATCCATTAATATCAATGATAAACGTCAAACTTAGTTGGGCAATTAGAACTGCCGATATAGTAAGTGTAACTCCAATTTGATGAATTGCTGTAATATTACTAAATATAATAACAGCAGCCAGAGCACCACCAGTTAAATATAACGGTTTTACTTGTTTAAACATTTGCCATTTGCCATCTCGTACGAATAGCACAATGATTAAAGCTAATATAAATCCTGTAAGTTGTGTAATAGTCGCCGTCTGCCACGTACCAATATCTTGGCTAATTCGGGCATTAGCTACACCTTGTAAGGTTATAAATGCACCGCCTAATAACGCGAAGAATATCCCTCTCAAATTTCATTTCCCCCATTCGACTTGTTATCTCTATTTAAAGATAGATCCATACGTCTTGGAAAGGACATATGTCCCAGCATTTTACTACACAAAAAAACATGCTCTAAAACAAGTGATTATTGTTTTTAGAGCATGTTATATAGGATAATCTTTTTAATTTAATCTTAATTTATAACTCTTACTTTTACCGTTTTGCGTCCCCAATTAAGTGCGTCTTGTTTAGACTGCATATAAATATCAATTTTATTTCCTTTAATCGATCCACCTGTATCACCAGCAATTGCCTCTCCATATCCTTCAACCCAAACTCGGGAACCAAGTGGTATAACTGTTGGATCCACAGAAATGACTTTTTGGTTCGGATTTGCATGTAAATCTATGCCTGTTGATGTTACTCCCGAACATCCTACACAAGATGCTGTATACGCTGTTGAAGAAACAGTTATCTCTTTTGCTGTAGACTCAGATGGTACTACTGTTTTTGCCACTGGTTTTACAGTTGGTTTTGCTGCTGGTTTAGTTGTATCGGATTGATGAGTCGTAGGTACGGACAATACATTTTTTTTAGGCTGAATTATCTTAGTTTTTGTTCCTTCAAGCACTAATTCATCTCCAGGAAATATTAAATCACTTGTAAGCTGATTGTTATTCATTAAATCACCGACAGATAAATTATGTTCTTTCGCAATTTCCGAAAGTGTATCACCTAAGACAACTTTATATGTATCTGCAGATTCCTCTACCTTTAACTGTTGAGATGGATATATAACCGTTGTATCGAGATTGTTCCAATCTTGTAAATCTTGTACACTTACATTCATTTCTTTAGAAATAGCCCAAAGTGTATCCCCTTTTTCTACCGTGTGAACGCTTGCTGCGGATGCTTGTCCTGTCGCTCCTACTGATAGTGCTGCAATTGCCGTTAGTGCAATAATGTGTTTTTTCATAAGATGAATTTCCTCCTTTTCACTAACAAAACTTAGTTTACCATCCGAAGATGACAACACTATTGCAGAAACATTAGAAGGATATATCAATTAAAAGACAAAATTCGACACAATGATACAATTGTAATATTTCCATTAATTTAAGACTAATAAAGCAAAATTAATCCCAATGTTTAATATATAGAGAAACGGGAAAACGGTTTCTAAGGAGGAGATAGCAATGCCATGGAGTAAAAATGATTATCCTGACTCTATGAAAAACCTAGAACCAGCGGTAAGAGAAAAAGCCATTGAAATTGCAAATGCTTTGTTACGAGAGAATTATGGGGAAGGTCGAGCAATTTCCATAGCCACAGCCCAAGCAAGAAAAGCAATTAATGGGGAGAATAACGATCGTCCCAAATACGAAGTCATCTCGAGGAAGAACGAATGGGCGCTCATCAAATCTGGTGGTGAACGCGCCATTTTCACGGAAGATACAAAAGAAAACATTCTCCAAAAAGCGAAGCCATATGTCAATGATCATAACGGTATTCTCGCAATATATCATGAAGACGGAGACCTTGAAACCACATTATATGAATAAATAATGTGGAAGGTCCCCTAAAGGTATAGCTAAGAGTACCGAAAAAAGCCTATACGAGAAAAGATTGTCAATTAGTAAAAAAACAATTGAAATTGCTCCTTTTTAAAGGGCATTGATAGGCATTAATCCATCTTTAAACCTAACTCCGATGTTATTCAGATTGTTTTATAAACTCTTCCAGCACATCTGTGTATATTTTTGGTTGATTTATATGTACTAAGTGGGCCGCAAATGGAATAATGGCAACATGTACGTTTTTATTTAATCTTGGAAGTAACGTCGCACCAACAGTTTCGTTTTGATTCCCTTCTCCAACTATAAAAAGAACTGGAAAATTAAACTCTTTTAGATCGTTTACATCATCAAACGGATACCATCCTTCATCTCTTCCCATGTATAAAAATTGTTTCCAATCTGATGTATGTAATTGATCGAAATAACTAGTCGCTTCTTGACTAACAAGTACATTCGTCTGTGATTCCACTTCATGTTCATGAATCTCCAACCAATTACTTGGTCTCACTGGCATAATTCCAGAAATAGATAATGTTTTCATTCGCTCTGGATACATCCTGGCAAATTTAATAGCAACTAATGCACCTAAAGAACATCCCACTAAATGAATGGTTTTTAGGTTATGATGATTTATTGTTTCCAATAAATCTATTGCACAATCCTCAAAGAAGTTTTGAATATCATTCGTTTTAGATTGACCATGTCCTCTTAAATCTGGTGAAAAAACTTCATAGTTCTTACTGAAATACTCTCGCTGGAATTCGAAATCAGTTAACCCTGTTTGTAAACCCGTATGCAAGAATACAACTGATTCTCCCTTTCCTAGAATACTTGTATGTAGGATCAAACATTTCACCCCTTTTTAGTTTAAGTGTTCCTGTCTATTTAGAAACCTTATAACTCTCACATTCTCTTTAATCTCCAATAAATGAATACCCGTATCACCTGTTGCATATGCAAAATCACTAGAATTAGGATGTCGAAGAAACGCTTTTAATAAATGCGAGATTAGTCCTCCATGAGAAATAATAGCCACTCTTTCATATTCTTTATAGTCATAAATAATTGTATGAAAAACCCTTTCCGCTCGAAAACGAAATTCCAATTCCGACTCTCCGTCTTCAATTGGTAAATGAACCGGTCTTCCATACTGGGGTAATGGATATTTAATAGCTGCCTCTTCTCTAGAAAGCCCCGCAAGTACACCATTATTAAATTCCATAAGGTCATTTTCTACAATTAATTCACATCCGATGCCTTCTTTTAGTATGGAAGCTGTACTCTTCGCTCTCCTTAAAGGGCTAGTTATAATAACGTCTGGTGGAAAATGGGTTGTCACATAATTAGTCAGCAGTTTTGCTTGATGCTCCCCAAGCTCCGTTAAGGGGAAATCTGCTCTTCCTTCATGTACCCCTAATACATCTGCTTCCGACTGCCCATGTCTAATAATTACTAATTCCAATTGCTTCACTCCAATTCCTCTTTTATATTCTTCAGTCAACACACGTTACCGAAAGTCTACCTCACCTGTAAATCACTACAAATTATACCTAAAATTTAGTAAAAGTTAAATAAGAAATCTAAAAATTACAATAATTAAACTTGTATTGTAATCAAAAAATCTAGTATTTTCTAAAAATATCACAAAACACAAACATTATAAAAAATAATCAAAAATTATACGCTTTTTATATATACTAGACATTTTTTTGATCTATAATAGCCAATAAAATTTCAAAAACGAACATTAAGGTGGAATATATGAAGGAATATACGCGAATTTTTCAAGGAACTGCTTTTACTAGTAAATCATCAAAAGAAGTAGAATTCCTTAATAATCATCTTTTCTGTATTAATAACAACGGAATGATTGAAAAAGTAGTTGCTCCAGAGGATACAGACTATCAAGACTTGCTAGATACTTATCAAGGAAAAGAAAATTTCCATCGTTTAGCTGATGGTCAATATTTCTTACCAGGTTTTGTTGAGTTGCATGTTCATGCCCCGCAATGGGCGCAATCCGGAACAGTGTTTTTATCGCTGCAGGTGCATGGATTGTATTATTTGGTTTTTCAAGTAAATTATCTGCTTTAATCTCTGCGGTTCCATCTGCTGTTATTGGTGGTGTTTTCGTAATCGTTTGTGGTGTGATAGCGATTAGCGGTCTGAAAGTAATAAAAAACGAAAAAATTGGCGAAAAAGAAATGTATGTCATCGCAGTGCCAATGATTTTAACATTAGCTTTAACATTAATACCTAAAGACTTTCTATACTCGTTACCAAAATTCACCTGTAGCAACAGCTGCTATAGCAGCAATCCTATTGAATAGACTATTACCAAAAATACGCAATAATTTTGGTTCAAAAGAAGCGTTAACTACATTGCAGAACATACAGTCATTGCAACATGATGTTTCAATGACCGTATGACCTGTCTTGGGTCCTATCCGACAAGTAATCTTTTCTATTCTCCATATTAGAGGTGAGCTCGATAATGCATCGAAGTAAATCTTCTTTGCTAAATAGAAGTTTCTCATCTATCGCATATAAAATAATCCACCGTTAATAATTTCAATTTTAATTTTTGGTTTGTATTGTTCTTCTAATGCCATTTTCTCCAATTCATAACATTCTGGCTTATTTTCAATACCTTCATAAAAGTGCTCTAGTACTTCCATATCCTTTTTCCATCTACTTTTTGCCTCTTCTGCCCAAGAATGATCATCTTTTTGTATGATATTTTCAATTGCTTCATATAGTCGCTCTAGTCCGCGGACTGGCTTAATAATAAAAGGTAAGTGAAATGCATCTCCGGTCATTATTGCATCAAACTCCACTTGACTCAACGATTCATGGAATCCGTCTATAATCTCCCCTCTTATTAAATTTATCCCTAAAGAATAAACCATTTCTTTCGTTTGGTCGCTATAATACGAAACTTTGTAATTCACCCCCAGCCAAGGGGTTAAAATAACTTTAGTTTCAAGCTCTCCTACCTTCTCAAACATTTGGACAAAGGAACCTAACTCTTTAGTCACCAAAAACAGTTGACTAAGACGAGGGGAACCAAAGTGCACGACTTCCCCCTTAATATCTTCCTTTATTTTATTTTGATCGGTGATTAAAGTTAATTGTGCTGGGCTAGGAACGCCATTTGTACTTTCTAAATACTGCCAATAATAAGGGCGATTCATAATTTTTTTATCCATATCAATTGTTAGTTGGATGGTCATGTAGTGCTCATTATTGTTTAAAATATGGCATTTATTTTCTTCAAAGAACTTTTGTAAATAGCCGTGAACTTGTTGTGGGTACATGTTTATCCTCCTCAAATAGTTTTTTTGAATGCTGATAAAATATCGTCTAACTCACCAACTACTTTTTCAAAAACATCAATTTTCACGTAAAGCAAATCCAATATGTCTTTTTCGATTGTGTTATCAATTGCTAAATTGTATATATGAACGTCATGTTCTTGACCTAAACGGTGAACACGTCCGATACGTTGTTCTAACTTCATCGGGTTCCATGGTAAATCATAATTTATAACATGGTGACAAAATTGAAGGTTAATCCCTTCCCCTCCAGCTTCTGTTGCTATTAATACTTGTGCTTGTTCTTTAAATAAATACTTCATCCAATCTCGTTTACTTTTGTTAAATTGTCCGTTAAAAAGAACGCTTGAAATACCCTTTGAATTTAAGTACCACTGTAAATAAGCTTGACTCGCTTTATATTCAGTAAAAATAATGACCTTATCATTTGCATGAGAAATAATTTCATATACTTTTTCCGCTTTCGAATTTATTTCAAGTGCCATCAACCTTTGAATAATCCCTTCCACGTATTCAATTTCAATTGGTTCAACACAGTTTTGTCGCATTTTGTTTAAAGTCAAATATGTGGCTTCTTTACTGCTACACATTTCCTTTTGCAGCGTAATCATGGAGAAGGCACCTGAAAAAATGGGTGAAACATTTTTTAGATTTAATAATAGATCATAAACTTCTCTTTCTTTTTCAGTAAATTCTATTGGAATAATTTGAACACGACGATTTGTCCATTCAACTTTGGTGTCTTGCCTTCTATTTCTTACCATGACTTGATTAACCAATTCTTTTAAATAATCATCATGCTCTAAATTGTGTTTACTTGCAGAGAAAGCGGATTGGAACGTCTCATAATTCCCTAGATGCCCTGGTTTTAATAAAGATATGAGATAAAATAACTCGAATACATCGTTTTGAATCGGAGTGGCAGTTAACAACAAACAAAACTTCTTCTTCAAGCTTTGAACAAACTCGTAAATTTTTGTTTTATGATTTTTTAGTTTATGTGCTTCATCTATGATAATCATGTCGTATTCCTGCGCATAAATAAGTTCCTTATGTGGGCTTTTTTTCGCCGTATCCATGCTCATGACAACTATATCGTAATAATCTATTGGAGTATTTTTTTTATAAGGAATTGCTGGAATGTAAAATTTATAATTCATTTCTTCTACCCATTGATTGATAAGTGACGCAGGAGCCAATATTAACGCTTTTTTCACAAGTCCACGAATGAGGTATTCCTTCAATATCAAACCAGCTTCAATGGTTTTACCAAGACCAACTTCATCTGCAAGAATTGCCTTTCCGTTCATCCTTTCAATTACCGTTTCAGCCGCTTCCAATTGATGGATTAGAGGAGTTAAATTGGGTAAATATTTCGGAGATTGAAGACCTGTGAAGTTTGTAACCAAGTTAGTTTTCATCACGTCGTAGCTCATATTGTACAGGGTCCAATTTTGCCAAGGCTCCAGATTTTCCAATCTTTTTATGAATCCCTCTTTCCAATCAGTCGACTTTTCAATTATCATAATTATCACCTCATGCCACTTTCTTTTTTATAGTTTGTCCCGAAATAAACTCGCTATGATTATTTTAAAAAAGAAAGGCATGTACTACATTCTGAGCGTTCTTAAAGTGCATCATGTTTTCGATAATTCCGGAGTGCTTTGGAGGAAACATTTGCACCTGCGGTTACTCGTGGCTACACTATTACCGGTGGATTTTGGGAGGAGTTGAAAGTAACAAGGTCAATTTCAACTCCTCATTTTTTTGCCGAATATTTGACCGTTCCCTCCCCTAATTTGTGAGAACATGATGCGTTTGGTTTAAATAATTTGAAAAAATGCCATCAACGCTAGGTTGATGGCATGAAAATTCACATTCTTTCTAAATCTTTTCCAAATATATTAATGATCGCCAGAATAGCCATTTTTGCGTGCTGCAGCTTCATCTAAAATTTCTTGTCTAAAACCTTCCAAACTCTTTTTACGGCGTTCATTTTTTTGTCTCAGTACCTCTTTTTCATTACCATCAAGGAAATCCATGGTTTCTTCAGCAGCTTCCATGTTTCCAATTGTATTTTTCACCATTTCTTGTAGCTTTTCAACATTATCTGATCGATCATCTGGTTTTGGATTGTTTCTTGGCACTTTTATTCCTCCTTCTTTTTAATAAGTCACACAAAATATATCTTCCCCAATCTAATAAAATCTATCCTTTTCTGAAAAATTTAAATAAATAGCATGTTATAAACGTACCAAAATAGGACAACCTAAATGAGGAAAAAAGAAAAAAAGAAAAAAGGCGGTAATGACATGACCATGGAATGGTTTAACAGAGTAACGGGAGAGCTACAGGAAAATTTGGAATCTATTTGTGAAAAGTATGACCAAGTTGGCCATATGAATATCAATCGCGGGTCAAAACATCCGCGAATAGAATTTTTTGTCGGTACCGAAGAAGATGAAAGAGATTACTTTTGCACACTTCTATTCGATCCCTATAATGAAGAGTTTTATGTAGAAAGCTTCGATGTTACTCTCCAACAGCCTACAAGAATAATTTTGGAGGATATTACCGATGTAGTTGAAGCTGTTCATGAAATGTTTCATGAATTTATGGATGAAGTATTTTATGTAGATGAAAATAGCAATGAATATGAAGTTCTTGATGAGGAAGTCACGCTTGAAGAAATAGAAGTAGAATGGGAAACCCCCGAGGTTACAGCTTTTCACATAGAAGATAAGATAGAGGTAACCTATCAATTTGGAAAAGACAGTGCAAACGGAGATGGAGTACTCCGTAGGGTCAGCCGAATTTGGGTAGAAGATAAGGAACTTTTTGAAGATGAAAGCACTTTTTCATTTAAAAAGGAAGAGGTTAATACAATTATTGCGATGATAGCGAGCCATGTAGATAATTTGATTGGGTATGATGAAATCATAAACGACTAAACATTTAAATTTCTTAGCATTAACGAACACATTTCTTGCCTCTTAAAATGTATCAGATAAGAAAATTTATACGAGGTATAATTCAACAAGTAGTTGAATCAATTTCACAATTCAAATCTAGAGATAAAACACGAACGATTTTAAAGTGAAATGCATGAACACGTATAATATCCGCTTCATAAAACAGCATGATTTCCGCTATCGGCGGACGCTTTCCGCGGGGTGAGCGATGAGCCGTCACCGCCGCATTCGCGTCGTTTGCGATGTCTCATCTGTCTCACTCATCCCGCTGGAGTCACCGCCTGTCGCTCCAATCAATAAGTTCAGTATTGTTCGTGTTTTAGTATTTTAATGCTATTTATGAAATTGATTCAGTTACTATCAAAAAAACTAATTTAGAGTTTTATCAGTACCTCCAATAGAATTGGAGGTATATATTTTTTTGGTTAAGAATACAATCAATTAGATAATGAAATTTTTCGTGTTTATCCTTTTTATACTATTTTCAAAAAAAGTATTGCCTTTTTTATGCAAAACAGCTTATAATATATCTTGTCGCTAATAATTATTTAGTAGCTAAACAATATCGTGGAGGAATACCCAAGTCTGGCTGAAGGGATCGGTCTTGAAAACCGACAGGCGGGTCATACCGCGCGGGGGTTCGAATCCCTCTTCCTCCTCCATTTTCAAAAATTATATATACAAAACTACTTTTTTTATGTTAGTTTGTGTTATTATTAATTTTATAAAGTTTGTTATTTTCGCGGGGTGGAGCAAATCGTCAAACGTAGATGACGATTAACACCGATGCAGGCGCAGCCGAAGCAGGTGTCCTACTTTCTTCAAGCGTAGTAGATTTTGTTAGCAAGTATATTATTGTCGCGGGGTGGAGCAGTTCGGTAGCTCGTCGGGCTCATAACCCGAAGGTCACAGGTTCAAATCCTGTCCCCGCAACCAAATGGTCCCGTGGTGTAGCGGTTAACATGCCTGCCTGTCACGCAGGAGATCGCCGGTTCGATCCCGGTCGGGACCGCCATTTTTTAGAGATTTGAGATAAGCGAGAAGGTCGAGGAAGCGATTGAGTGAAGGAAGGAGCGTACAAAAATACGTGACTGATTGAACGAATGAAGCTGACAAAGAGATTCGACGTTTAGCGTAAATCGAATAGAGATTTAGGATAAGCAAACAGATCAAGGAAGCAATTGAGTGAATGCAGGAGCGTACTAAAGTACGTGACTAAATGAACGAGTGCAGCTGACGAAGAGATGTGCCGCTTAGCGTAAATCGAAGAGGCTCAGTAGCTCAGTCGGTAGAGCAAAGGACTGAAAATCCTTGTGTCGGCGGTTCGATTCCGTCCTGAGCCACCATTTTTATGCGGGTGTAGTTTAGTGGTAAAACCTCAGCCTTCCAAGCTGATGATGAGAGTTCGATTCTCTTCACCCGCTTAAACAATTATTTAGCTTTAGTTCCTTCAATGGGCTAAAGCTAATTTTATACGGGGAAGTACTCAAGCGGCTGAAGAGGCGCCCCTGCTAAGGGTGTAGGTCGGGTAACCGGCGCGAGGGTTCAAATCCCTCCTTCTCCGCCAGATGTAAGGCCCCTTGGTCAAGCGGTTAAGACACCGCCCTTTCACGGCGGTAACACGGGTTCGAATCCCGTAGGGGTCATATTTATAAAGAGATTGAGAATCTATAAGGATTCTCGATCTCTTTTTTTGTCTCCCCTTCTCGTTTGTTATTCTTCCAAATTTTTTCTCTTTTCAATTAGAACTTCCCCACTTCTTCTCTTACCTCTTACAATCTAAGTTTTGTTTTTTAAAAAAGACAATTAAACAGTTTCGAACGATTTCTAAAGGCATATTATCAGTAGGTACAACTTATTGGTTTATCAAACTGGCAGATGGTAAAATAAAGTAAAAGGGAGGAGAAATATCTATGGATTTCATTACACTTAGTAACGGCATTAAAATACCACAAATTGGTTTTGGAGTTTGGCGAGTTGATAACGACACAGAAGCGCCGGGTGCAGTTGAAGAAGCTCTTCGTGTAGGTTATCGACATATTGATACTGCAGCCGTTTATAAGAACGAGGAAGGTGTCGCAAAAGGTATCGCCGCTTCTGGTGTAGCGCGTGAGGATATATTCTTGACGTCTAAAATTTGGAATGACGACATCCGTGCTGGGCGTACGAAAGAGGCATTCCAAGAATCATTAGACCGTTTAAATACCGATTACCTTGACCTTTGCTTATTACACTGGCCAGTGGATGGTATTGTAGAAGCGTACCGTGCACTAGTGGAGTTATATGTAGAAGGTAAAGTGAAAGCAATTGGTGTTTCTAACTTCAAGCAACATCATTTGGAACAATTGAAGGAAGCCGGTTTAATGACGCCAATGGTCAACCAAATCGAGTTGCACCCTCAGTTGCCTCAAAAAGACTTCGTAGCATACTTAAAAGGCGAAGGTATTCATGTAGAAGCTTGGAGCCCATTAATGCAAGGGAAATTTATGGAGATCGGCTTATTCCACGACTTGGCGAATAAATATGAAAAAACACCTTCCCAAATCTTACTTCGCTGGCATTTACAATCGGGTCATGTTGCCTTACCAAAATCAGTGACATCAAGTCGTATTCAAGAGAACTTAAACGTATTTGACTTCGAACTTTCTTCGGAAGATCAAGCCGCTATAGATGCAATTGCAACAAATGAACGCATTGGCCCCGATCCAGACGAAATCGAATTTTAATAGCAAATGAGTAAGCCTGACTTCTTTCGAAGGCAGGTTTTTCCATGTATTTATTCTTTCACATCAAAAACCTAAAATAATATCCTCTTGAAGTATGTAATTCTGTTAAAATGAGTGTAGTCATTTTAATAAATCAGAACTGGAACGGTGAATAAACCTTGAAAACATTCAAAAAAATGTATATCGAAATTACAAGTGTCTGTAATCTTGCTTGTAGTTTCTGCCCTCCCACAAGTAGAAAGGCGAATATCATTAAATTAGATGCATTTAATAACATATTAGATCAGATCAAACCTCATACGAAGTATATTTATCTTCATGTTAAAGGGGAGCCTCTTCTCCATCCTCGAATTGATCAATTGCTGGATGCTAGCCACGCTAAAGGATTCAAGGTAAATATAACGACAAACGGTACACTCATCACAAAAAACAGACATAAGTTATTGGGGAAACCAGCGCTTCGCCAAATGAACTTCTCCCTTCATAGTTTTGACGGTCATGAAGGATCGACAAATCGAGAACAATACCTAACTACCATTCTGGATTTTGCCAAAGAAGCTGCGGAACAAGGTGTTATAATATCCTTCCGTTTATGGAATCTTCAACGAGAAAATGCAACGAATGAAGATAAAAGAAGAAACCAAGAGACATTGGAAATCTTGGAAAAAGAATTTGACCTGGATTACAAGATTGAAGAAAAAGTAGTGCCAGGCAGTGGGATTAAAATTGCAGAGCGAATCTATATCAACCAGGATCATGAATTCCAATGGCCAAGTTTACTTGCACCAGAGGATGATGGAAAAGGATTTTGTCATGCCCTTCGCAGTCAAGCAGCCATTCTTGTGGATGGAACCGTTGTCCCTTGTTGTTTAGACGGTGAAGGTGTGATCAATCTCGGGAATATCAATAAAACCTCTTTCTCTGAAATTGTAGAAGGCGAACGAGCAAACGCCCTCTACGACGGGTTTACGCGAAGAGAAGCTGTGGAAGAAATGTGTAGAAAGTGCGGATATAGACAGAGATTTGGGGTTTAAGGATATTTAGAATAATTTTATAAGAAAAATGCTAGCGTCCTTTAAGTGCATCTTGTCAACACCACTTCTCGAGTGCTTTGGACTAAACATTGGCTACACCTTTTATGGAGGATCCGGAAGCGACTATCACTTCCAGATCCTCTTTTTCGGTAATCATGCGACGAATGTTTGTCCGTCGCCCACTTGGAATATTTAGAGACATGATGCATTAGGTTTGGGTAATTAGAGATTAGATACTTTCCTATTCTTTTAAAAGTAGGTTATTGCTCTTTTTTAATCGCCTCGGAATCATAAATAATCCAAGTATGCCCATTCTCGCCAACTGACAATAAATCTTTCTCCAAGTTTATACTTTCTGCTTTGGGTACTTTTAAGAATTCTATGCAATATTGGAGAAACGATTGTTGTTCGCTGTAGAGAGTTTCCCATTCCATTGTTAAATGATTAATTTGTTCCTTTTTAAATTCTAATACAGCTATTAAATTTCGAAATATCTTTGTGTCTTTTTCCGTTAAGCAACCTAAATAGACACCGTATTTAGCCGTCCAGTCGTCGATGTTGCTAGAGTTTCTCTTAATAAGATTTTCATAGGTCTGTCTGGAGAAAAAGTCTATTACATTTGATTTTTCCATAATGCTCTCCACCTCTCAATTTGTTACAACTATACATAGGCTTTATAGAAAGTGTTACTAATCGTTGCTATAAAAGAGACATTTATATAGTTTTCTTTACAATACCCCTTCTCTCCCGTAAAATTTTGTTGTTAACCTGTTTTTTTATGTTTCAAGGAGGAATTATTTATGCACAACATTCAAGATATTTTAGAAGCGAAAGATTTTATTATGAGCAAGACAGATTATCAACCTGTGATTGGACTAATTCTTGGTTCTGGTTTAGGAACACTCGCAGATGAGATTAAGAACCCTGTCCAAATCCCTTATAGCACAATTCCTCACTTCGCAAAGTCAGAAGCTATTGGACATGCGAACGAACTTGTTATTGGAGAATTAAATGGAAAGATCGTAGCGGCTATGAAAGGTCGTTTTCATTATTATGAAGGGTATACTTTAGATGAAGTAACCTTTCCAATACGTGTAATGAAAGCACTAGGTATAGAGAATTTGATTATTACTAATGCATGTGGAGCGGTTAATACAAGCTTTACCCCTGGAGATTTGATGTTAATTACGGATCACCTTAATCTAGTTGGAACTAATCCATTAATGGGGCCAAATAATGATGAATTAGGAACTCGTTTCCCAGATTTATCACAAGTGTATAACAAGGATCTGCGTAATATTGCAACTAAAGTAGCGACCGAACAAAACATACAATTGCAACAAGGCGTATATGCATGGTGGAGTGGACCTGCCTATGAGTCTCCCGCTGAAATCCGTATGATCCGTACATTAGGAGCGGATGCTGTTGGTATGTCGACAGTACCAGAAGCTATTGTTGCGACTCATGCAAGTATGAAAGTACTAGGTATTTCTTGCTTAACGAATATGGCATGTGGAATATTAGATCAGCCATTAAATCACGACGAAGTTATTGAAGTTGCTAGTAAAGTAAGAGTTAAATTTATTGAATTAGTTAAAGGTGTTTTGGGAGAGATTTAATTGTTGATCTGACTTTATTTTAGGCACTGTCCGATTCTAGAAGTAACATCTGATCAATAATAAAGACCGCTTGATGTTAATCCACCAAACAGTTAAATATAATAGTGGGTTCCCTCAAGGAAAATCTACTAACAAATAGGATTAACCCATCCAAATGCAACTTGGATGGGTTACTTTTTATAGTTAGAATTCATACGACTAATGGTGCAAAAGCTCAGTAAACATCAATTCCCTTTACATAAAAATTAGGGGATGCCATTCATTAGATAAAACCGGTAATTTTACATGGCTTGGATACTTTTTTGTATGGTATACACTTTGTTTAACAACCGTTTCCTTTGGATCTTCATAAGGATTTTCTCCGGTGTTCGAATTAGGGAATGCTACAAATTTGCTGGAAGATGTGATTGAGAATCTAATCTTATTTCCTTTTTTAAAGGTATAAGCAATTGGCTGCATGTAAATATTATATTTTTCAACTACTCCTGGTTCCAGTAGTTTTGGATTATCGTAGCCATCTCGATACTTTGCCCGCACAATATAGTTAGAGAGATGAATCGAGTTTCCCGTTTCATCGACTTCACTTAAATTCACTACCCAATCTGTGTCCACTCCTGAGCTCGCGGCGTAAATTTCGGCGGAAAGTTCACCTGCTACTACGACATTTTCTTTCAGAACATCACTTGTATAAACAAGTATATCATTTCGAATTTCATGTTTATTTAATATGTCAGGCTCTCTGTCTCCACTAAACTCAAACGGCTCTTTTGGATTATAAGTAAAATGATCCATTATGGCAGATTCTGCAGTATTATTTTGTAAACAGCCGTCTCCATTGCTTGAATTGGCATTGCCATTACTAGCCAAGTAGAAATTCATCGTAGTAGATTCTTTTGGAGACCAGTCATCTGACTTTCTCCATTCATTATCGCCAACAACATAGTATGTCGCTCTTGGTTCTTTATCGATACCATTTTCTATTCCCTTTAAATATCGATCAAACCACCGGAGCACATTCACATCGTAATCGTAGACTACGGAATTATTGCCGAAATGTAGATTTTTGAGATCTCTTGCTCTATTTGGATTATGCTCCCAAGGACCAAGAACTATTTTCCGGTTCGGTACATCGTGCTTCGTTAACATCCTCCAAGTCTCTGATACGCCGGGACCATCCCCATCGTACCATCCAGAAATCACAAACATTGGGACCTTTACTTGATCCCCTCTTTCAGAATACGTACAATTTCGCCAAAAGTCGTCATACTCCGGATGCTCACTCCAAAGATCCCATGGCTCTGAGTTCTTCCCAATAATTTGTTGAGGAATTTCTTTTATTGGTCTTGCGTCAACTGCTTCCTCCACGCTAACTGCTTCCCCGGCAAATATACTAAAATCAGTTCTAGTACCTACTGATTGAGCTAACGTCCAACTGAGCAACGGCCAAGAACACACGGTTCCACCTCTTCTTACTGTGTCGGTAAAAGGTGAACCTACATTTACTTCATTAACAACTGCTTTCAAGTTGGGATGTCCACTTGTCGCTGCTGCTGTTACAACATAACCTAAGTAAGACGCTCCCCACATCCCAACATTTCCATCTGACCAATCCTGTTTGATAATCCAATCAATCGTATCGCTGCCATCGTCACGTTCATAATAAAACGGTACTAAATTTCCTTCAGAATCCGCACGACCGCGAACATCTTGATTTACCACAGCATAGCCTTTATTGACCCAGCGCATTAATTGTTCTTTCTTTTGATTTCGATCATAACAAGTTCTGATTAAAATGGTCGGCACTTTCGTTAAATCGTCTATTCCCTCTGGAAGATAAACATCCGTAGCCAGTTTCACTCCGTCTCTCATCGGAATTAAATAAGTGCCTAAATCATTAATACCATATGCGGGTTTTGATAGATTTGGGTCGTTGTACACTACTAAAGGTGTTAGTGCTTCGTAACCAGCTTTCACGAGTATTTCCATACCGTTTCGATTTGGGCAAACAAAAGCAATCACTTCTCCATTAACAGTTACAACGTCGACAGCTGTATTGTTTCGAAAAGCCCATACTTGGGATGTTGCTGCTTTGTCTTCAATCGTCGCATCATAAGAAATATGCTTCTTGTAGTAATCCTTATTTTCAAGAAGAACTTCATCACCTGACCAATCAGCTTTTGCGTAAAACTCTAAATTGGAATGAATTTGAAGAATCGGTAAATTCGCTTGAAAATCTTCCGCCAATATATTTTCTTGCATTTGTGTTCTCTGGCGTTTATTAACTTTCGAATGCATTATTTTGTTGTCACAGAATTTAATTTTACCTTCATAGACACCCGCACAATAATAATTGAATATCGTTTCATTTAAATAATTACTCATGCCTATTCCCCCATACCTCTTCGAAAACTCGTAACCAATTTCCACCGATTATCTTTTGAATATCTTCATCCTTATAACCTCTTCTCACTAAACCCCTAGTGAAATTAATAAAATAACTATACTTTTCCAAGCCTGCAACCGTTTCTGTTGATGGACCATCTCCTTTTTTAAATCCTAAAAGAGGAGCAATCTTTTCTTTAAAGTAAACTAACGACCAAGTTACATCACTCATCGGCCAATCAGTTCCAATACCAACGTGATCAATGCCTACCAAGTTAACGATGTAGTCAATATGATCCAATACATGGTTAATTGTCGTAGCATTTGGATCATCGTGCACAAACCACGGCATCGCAAATACTCCAATTACTCCACCTGTTTTCGCGATTGCCACTATTTCTTCATCACTTTTACATCTCATATGGTTAAAAATACTTTCTACTCCTGTATGTGATGAGATTACTGGTTTAGTTGAATAGTTACACGCATCTAATGTTGTTTGCTTTCCACAATGTCCTGTATCTACGACAATACCAAGTTCATTAAGGCGCGCAACAAATTTAACTCCAAAATTGGTAAGCCCCGCATTCGATTGTTCCGCACAACCGGCACCAATATAATTTTGTGTATTATATGTTAGTTGAAGCACCCTCAATCCAAAATCGTGCATTGCATCAAGTAGTTCAAGATTTGTGCCAAGGCCTTCCGTTTCCTGAGCTGTCACAATTCCCGCCTTAACATTATTTTCTTTCGCTCGCTTAATATCATCAGCAAATAGAGCTTTCATTAACCAAGGTAGTTTATCGAATTGCATTTGTACTTCTGCCATACTTGAAATAATACTTTCATGATCTGATAAACTTAATTGTCTATTTGCAGCGGTGATTCCCGATTGGTACCACTCTTCTTTAAATGCTGGAATTTCATTATTTGCTGACATTTTTGCAATAATTTTTCGAGGCATCGCACTATAAGCCATAGGGTCATCTTGAAACGGTTCGCAACTCTTTTTTAATTCCACTGAAATCTCTTCTGAAATTGCTAGCGGTGATAATGGTCCTTGAAATAACAAATCAATAATAATACTATCGTTATGTAGCTTCTTTGCTCTTTCTTCCTCTTTTTTTGTTAATTGGAAATCGAATAGCCCTTTTTGAAAATTAATCATTGAATCTCCCCACTATCTGTTCATATATAAAATTAGCTGCTGCAATATCCTCAATTGCTAATCCTAGCGATTTGTAAATCGTAATATCTGTTTCCGATACCCTGCCTGTACTTTTAGTGATTAATAGTTCACCTATTTCCCCCACAATATGATTGTGCTCTATGACCCCTTCTTTTAATGGAATCAAATAATCACCTGACTCATTTTGCGCAGAATCTACACTGTCGACGTAAAACTTGGATTTTTTGACAAGTTCCGAATCTAATTCCCTATCAGTTGGTTGGCACGCTCCGATTGCATTCACATGAGCACCTTCTTTAACCCAAGCTCCCTTTAAAACTGGTTGCTTGGAAGAAGTGACGGTACAGATGATATCCGCATCAAATGCTGCATCTTTCGCATTACTACATACGGTTATGGTTATATTAAATTTCAGTTCCATTTCTTCCTTAAATAAAGTTGCTGTCTTGGGATTATTACTCCATACTTTCACTAGTTTAATAGGCCTAACTGCTAACATAGCTTCCAAATGTGTTCTTGCTTGCGTTCCTGCTCCCAAAATACATAATATTTCCGCTTTCTCTCTGGCTAATTGATCAGTTGCAAGTGCACTAACAGCAGCGGTTCTAATCGCAGTTATTTCCGAACCATCTACAACCGCCATTAATGTTCCATCCTTTGCATCAAATAGCAATACAACTCCTTGATGTGAGGGCAAACCTTCCTTGTGATTATTAGGAAATACAGTGATTACTTTTGTGCCAATTGTTTCATTTCTTTTTAAATAGCCTGGCATTTGCCCTAATACATTTCCATCCCCTATTGGAAAAACCGAACGTAACACTTGGACTGCTTCCCCGTTAGCTAAATCAATCAAAGCCAATTCCATCACTTGGATACAAGATTTCATCGATAATAAATCATTTACTTCATCTTTGCTAATGAACAACATAACAAGTCCCCCCCAAATTTCAAGAAATTCAAAAACAGTTGTAAAATTAGTTTAACATACAAATAACTCACTCTTTATAATACTCAGATAGTTTATATTCCTAAATAATATGAGTAAGTTTATTATTCAATTTTTCTTTGAGTTGGCTATAAAAATGAAGGGAACTGTAATCATTTGAGGTAAATTACGAAGTTGGATAGAAAAGCTATTTCCTACCCAGGTTATTACATACTAATATTTACTGGAGTTACTAAAAGTCAATCACACTGTTTAGCCTCCTATGGTTCATAAGCCCCCGGGTTATGTTTTTGAGGAAATTTATATACCGATCTGTCTTTAATGTTAAAAACTATCGTATTCCATATAAAAAAGACCTATTCAAAAATCTAAATAGGCCTTTTTAGTAGAATTATTCTGAAATAAGACGTTTTTCCTTACTTACATGAACTTGATTCAAAATCAGTGCACCGAACATTTGAATAATAGTCTTCACAATAATTTGACCAAAAATAGCTGCAGGCACGGCTTCCCAGGGTAGTATATTGGCTCCGAGCGGACTCAAGCCAATTATTACGAAAATGACAGAATCAAGAAATCCTCCTACGATTCCACTGTAAAACACACGCCAAGACATTGGTAGTTTTAAACGTGTATAGATCTCTGTATCAGCTGTTTCAGAGACAACAAATGAAAGTGCAGATGCAGCCACTATCAATAGTGTATCTCCCAGTATGTATGAAGCCAATGCTGATAAGATTAATGCTGTAAAAATAAACAAATACGTCTTTGCTCTGCCATATTTATTTTGCACCAGATCCCGGAAAATGAAGGTCGCTCCAATCAGTAGAGTTCCCATAGGAACAATAAACATTCCAAACTGTAATGGTGCAAATGCTGCAGTTACCACATTAGCGGTGATAATAGATATTACATAAAATAATAATCTCATGTTGTTACTCCTCAAGTAAATTTAAATCAGTTTTGTTGCAGACCACTAAACCCCTCTTTTATTTCCCCAAACAAGGGCATGTAGCTGTGGAAGTACTTTGACATCTCTTAATTCATCATCCGCAATTACCCAGTCTATCAGCTCTTCATATTTTTCTAATAAATGGCCGATCAGCTGTGGATTGTCAGTCGCCGTGATATCATCATTACCGACCTGGAGATAAAAAGGAATCATCGGATATTGGTGGTGAACTTGTTTGGCATATTCATAATCCTCTTGATTAAAAATTACTACTTTGAGGGATATATGCTGCTCTCTATCTCGATTTTTAAGTTTTTCAAAGATATCAGAGAGCATAGAGAAATCCGTAGTCATTCCGGAACTGGGAGGCTTAGGTGAAATCGTCAGTTCATCGATATCAAACAGCCATTCCTGCCATTTGCTTCCCTGTGTCTCAACTCCGATTTTAATATTGTTATCTTTTAAAATCTTAATTAGTGCTTCCAAATTTCGAAGAAGTACCGGATTTCCACCCGAAATCGTGACAAATGAAAAACCATTGCCTCCTAGACGTTTCAACTCAGACCAAATTTCTTCTGCTGTCATTTGGACAATCAGATGCTTGCCGCTGCCATCCCATGTAAACGATGAATCACACCAGGAACAGGAATAGTCACAACCGGCAGTCCGCACAAACATTGTCTTCTGACCCACAACCATTCCCTCTCCTTGAATCGTCGGTCCAAAAATCTCCATTACGGGTACCTTACTCAACTTCCATCCACTCCCGTCTTGCTTCAGCATAACTAGTCGGAGTTTCGTATAGTCTGATAAATTCTACACGCGCCCCATTATTTCGTGGATAATCCAGCAGGACTTCCACCAACTTTTCGTAGATCCAGACAACGATGTTCTCTGCTGTCGTATTCATCGGAGGAAGGGTTTCATTTAAATAACGATGATCCAAATATATCTCTATTTTTTGTTTCCATATTTCTTTTATATCGCCAAAATCAATCATCAAGCCACGTTCATCCGTGTATCCACTCAAACCTAAAACGGCACGATACGTATGGCCATGAAGGTTTTTACATTTCCCCTCATAGTTATGTAAATGATGGGCAGCATCAAAGGTAAATTCCTTACTCACGAGAACACGTTTGGAATGATAGCTCAATTGACTTCTTTGAATATCTTCCTCTATTTTTTGGAGCTTATCGACAATTCTAAAATCAGACATGCCTTAGGACTCCTTCTTGAAGCTTAAATACTCATCAAGCCCTTTTTGGCGCAGTTTACAGGCCGGGCACTCACCACATCCATCTGCAATTACACCGTTATAGCAAGTCAACGTTTTCTCTCGAACAAACTCAAGCGCCCCGAGCTGATTGGCAAGTTCCCATGTCTGTGCTTTGTTCAGCCACATTAGCGGTGTATCAATCACAAAGGTATCGTCCATAGATAAATTTAACGTTACGTTCAAGGATTTAATAAAAACATCACGGCAATCCGGATATCCACTAAAATCCGTTTCACAAACTCCAGTCACGATATGCTTTGCCCCTATTTGGCTTGCTAAAACTCCAGCAAATGAAAGAAAGAGCAGATTTCTTCCTGGAACAAAAGTCGATGGAAGATCACCTTCTTCACCGTCTTCTACTTTTATGTCTTCTCTTGTCAATGCGTTTGGTGCAAGCTGATTCAGAAGCGACATATCAAGAATATGATGCTTGATACCGAGTTCCCTTGCTATCTCTTTCGCACATTCAATTTCAAGGCTATGCCTTTGACCATAATCAAAAGTCACTGCCTCTACCTCTTTAAAACGTTCTTTTGCCCAGAACAGACAAGTCGTGCTGTCCTGACCACCACTAAACACAATAATTGCTTTTTCCTGCTTCATCTGTAAAGACTCCCTTATAACGAGAAAAAAGCAACTTAAAAAAGAATACTTTTCTCTTCTTAGTTTTTTAAAGAGGGTAGCTAAAAACCTCTTCCTTCGCAACGTGGACTATTTAATTCCTCGTTTATCGATTGTCTATTTTTTCTGGGTAAAGATCATGGTTCATCAAACGAAAATTTGCCATCTCTTCGTATTTGGTACCCGGTTTACCATAGTTGCACCATGGATCAATGGAAATCCCTCCACGTGGTGTGAATTTCCCCCAAACCTCTATGTACCTTGGATCAAGTAGCTTAATTAAATCGTCCATGATGATGTTGACGCAATCTTCATGAAAATCACCATGGTTCCTAAAACTAAATAAATATAATTTTAGAGATTTACTTTCTACAATTTTTTTATCCGGTATGTACGAAATATACATCGTTGCAAAATCAGGCTGTTGTGTAATCGGGCATAAACTAGTGAATTCTGGACAATTAAATTTCACGAAATAATCACGATTAGAATGAAGACTATCTACCGACTCCAATACCTCTGGCGCATAATCGAATGAATACTGCGTACCTTGATTACCTAACAATGTTAAATCCTTTAAACCTTCTTCATGACTTCTTCCAGACATAAAAAAACCTCCCATTAAAAAGTTTCCCAACACTTTTCAAAAGAGGTATCTACAAACATTCTATTACAAACTTATAGGATAAAAACAAAAAAAGCCACGTCCAAATATGGACATGGCGAATAGTCATGTATCCATAGTTTTTTATAGAGGGTATGAGCTATGAACCTCTCCCGATTAAGTTCGGGTACTTAACTATAATATAAAAGACTAGTTAAAACGTCAAATAGATATTTATGTAGTGAAGAGAAACTATAAAAGGAATCTATAGTAAATCCAGATATGAGAATTAAGAGGCCTCTAGATTAAAGTAATTCAGATGATAATCTCTTATTTTAAGAAATTATCAATTTTTTTAATATTATCTTCTAAATTTATGTATAAACTCGAAATAGATTGACTATATTGTTAATAGAATACGAGATTCAAGGAGGAATAGAAATGAAAAGTCCAATAGGTTTACCAGAACAATTACCAGAAACATTAGATGAGTTATTGAAGCTATTATTACAAACGGTTGTCGCATAGGAGAGATTATAGATTAATAATAAAACTTGGAAACTTAGAAAAGTAGATATTACTACTTCTGTCAGGTAGTGATATCTACTTATTCATTTTACTCCAACTATACCCCACTCTTTCCTTTGCGAGAACTTCAAATTTAAATCCCCATTGACCATCCTATACCATTAAGAAACTTACTATAAAATATACAAGAAGCAAACATATAAAACACAATCTTTCAGTTGTTCTTGAATGAATCAAACTCTATTTTTCTCTAATATATTTCTACCACAGGAGAATGTTTTATGAAGGATAAAGGATATGTATTATGGAATATGTATAGTATTCGAAAAGGAGCTGAACTCATATGTCATCGTCTGCTTTAAAAAACCAAATTGAAGCACTTCAAAATGAAATTCTTGAGAAGAAGAAAAAACTTTCGGAGCTAAGAATGTCCGTACCAGAAAGAGTTGTTCATAATTACGAATTCACTACATCCACTCATCAACAAACTACCATACGTGAGTTGTTTGGTGACAAGAATGAATTAATTGTCGTTCATAACATGGGAAAAGGTTGTTCTTATTGCACGATGTGGGCGGATGGCATTAATGGTGTGTTTCATCATTTAATTGCTAAAGCTGGCTTCGTTTTAGCTTCTCCAGATACACCTGAAGTGCAAGAGGATTTTTCAGCAAGTCGTAAATGGCAGTTTCCTATGATTTCAACTAAAGAGAGTACTTTTACAGAAGATATGGGCTTCCAAAATGAGAAGCATCACCATCCTGGAGTGTCCACTTTCCGTAAAGATAACGAGGGTAACATTTATTTAATTGCACAAGCACCATTTGGACCTGGCGACGATTTTTGTTTGACTTGGCCATTGTTTGACTTACTTCCATCCGGTTCAAATGATGTTGTTGCTAAACAGAATTTAAACAGTCACTCCCTATTCCAATTAACAAATAATATTGCAGTAGGTGTTAATGATTATCCTAATGCCGTTGAATTCTATGAGAATATTTTAGGAATGAAAAAGGAACGAAGTTTGGAGAATGAGACGAAGTTTTCAATGAGTGGTACAAACTTCTTCATTGAAGAAAGCTCGGAAAACAATACATTCTTTGAATTTGCTGTAGAGGATTTTGAAAAAGCAAAGAATCTTCTATTAGAAAATAGATGTGTCATCACGAAGAAGTTTGAAGAAAAAAGCGTAATGATTGCAGATCCATATGGATTGAAGTTTCATCTGTTTGAAATATCAAAGTGAATTGGTTTTCCCTGTGTCAGACACTAATGAGAATTGTGTTTCACACAGGGACATTTCTAAAAAAACTTGTCTCTTTCTACTTTACTTATTCTAAGTGCGAATCCTGAATACCACTTTTCATAACCTAATTGTTGTGCCACTGCATGTTCAGCATGGTCTTTCCATGCTTTTATAGCGTCCAATGAATCCCAATATGAAACGGTAATTCCCATTTCCGAATCTCTTGCACTTTCAATACCTAAAAACCCTTTTTGAGCTGATCCCAACTCCACCATTTTTTCTGCCATTACCTCGTACCCAGCCGACTCTTTCATTCTCGACGAAAATATTACCGCATAATAAGGGGCTTTAGGCGTTTTTGCAAATTCACTCATACTAATCAACACTTCCTCCTTTTACATGACACTACTATTTTATCATTTTAATTTTATGACTTTCTTGTTTGTTGCACACGGAATCGACTCTATCCCTCCCCAAGGTTCGCAAGTTTTTTTCCTCCGTTTGTAATGCATTTTGCATTTCTAGGCACATTCGTATTAATTCATCTCGATGAAGAGTACTAGATTCTAATAAAAAACAACTATACTACTAATAACATAGTAAGTATTAAACAAAAAAGCATGTTCATCATTTAACCAGAAAAGGTTATTTGGTGACATGCTTTATGATTATTATTATTTGAAGTTAAACAGTAAATCGGGAAACTCTATGTTGTAATTCTTCCGCTAGATTAGCTAAGGACACAGCCGCCGCGGTAACTTCCTCCATTGATGCTAATTGTTCTTCGGATGCGGCACCTACTGAATTGGAGCTATCTGAAGTTACCTTAGCAACAGTGGACATTTCTTTTGCATGAGCAGATACTTGGTTCACTTTAACTTTAATATCATTTGAAATAGTTGAAATATTGCCTACTTGCTCTTTTACTTGTTCTACGGCTACGAGAATATCATTAAATGTGATTTGCGTGTCATGAGCAATATTTAGTCCAGAGCGAACACGATCCTTTACGTCATTGATCGATGCAACCGTTTTTTTCGTGTCACTTTCAATTTCTGTAGCTATACTTGTAATACCTGTAACAGAATGTCTTGTTTGTTCTGCAAGCTTTCTTACCTCATCTGCTACAACTGCAAATCCTTTTCCTGCTTCCCCAGCTCTTGCAGCTTCTATTGCTGCATTTAATGCAAGTAAATTTGTTTGTTCTGCAACGTCTGTTATTAACTTTAATACATGAACTATTTCTTTCGTACGGTCGTTTAGAGTGACAAGTGCATGGTCAGTATACTCTACTGATTCATTTATTAAATTCATCTGCTCTACAGTATCTTTAACAAAGTTTGAACCTTGTTGAGTCTTTTCGTTTGTCGAAAGGGTTAGCTGCAATGCTAATTCTGCTTTTTCCGCTATTTGAGAGATAGCGTTTGAGCTTTCTTCTGCTGATTGTGCTGACTTTTCCGACATAGAAGTTTGTTGTTCTGCTCCTTCTGATACTAATAGAATGGAGGTAGAAATCAATTCAGTCCCCTTCATCGTTTCATCTGCACTTGCCATCAACTCTTCAGCTGAAGCCGCAACTTGATTGGAGCTATCAGAAACATGTGTAATAACGTCTCTTAAATTAATAGTCATCTGTCCAAAGGCATCTTGTAAGGCAGCCACTTCATCGCGCGTATCTACTTTTACATGACTTACCGCTAAGTTTCCATTTGCAATTTCTTCTGCATTTTTTGTAATTCTTCTGATTGGTTGAACAATCCGATTTGTGAAGAAGAAAACGAGTATAATACTTCCTACTAAAAGTAGTACAACTAAAATAATGGAGATGGATACAATTCCATTTATCTTCGTTTGTAAATCTGCTTGCATAGTCGCATATTGTGCCGTGATACTCCTTTTCATCTCAATAACATCATTAGTTAAGCCTTTAGTTCGCAGAGACTGACGCTTAATTTCGGATTGATTTTGAGCTGTAATTGCACTGTTAGATTCATTAAGTATTTCTTCGTATTTATGTGAGATTCGTTTAGATAATTCCTTTTGATCATTACCTGTTAAATCAGGCGATAATTGATCATAAATAGACTTAATAGATGCTAAATCCACCTCGATGTCGTTTTTATTGCTTTCCGAAAGATTTAATGAGTAAGCATTTAAAGACTTTTGAAGGCTTTTTGATGAACTATTTAGTTCTTCTACTGTAACTAAAGTTTGGACAATCTCTTCAGTTGAAGATTTTAAAGCTGATAACTGAATAATGTTGTAGCCAATAATACAGGCAGATAACAATAAAGGGGTAATAGAAATCATTAATATCTTTTGTTTAAGTTTCACTTGTTTATCATCTCACTTCCTACTCATTTACAGTAATAGATCCATTTGTAATATCTTCTTTTAGCTTTTTGAGTGTGTTTTTTTCCGCTGACGAAAGTTCAATAATGCGTATAGGAGCTATATCTACACCAGCTTCTTTTATGCCTAATTCATAATCCTTTTTTGAAATTTTTCCTGTTTCAGCCCATTCTTTTACGGCATTGAATATAGCAACATCAACTTGTTTTAACATAGAAGAAACTACTGCTTTTTCGGCTAAATAAAACTGATCGCTATCTACACCAAATGAATATGTTCCAGCTCGTTGCGATTCTAGTATGACACCTACTCCAGTATATCCTGCAGCTGGATAGATAAAATCTGCTTTAGATAAAATCATCTCTTTCGCTATACTTTCACCTATTTTTTCGTCACCGAAGCTTCCTGCATACTTTGAAAGTACTTGCGCTTCTGGATTAACTTCTTTTACACCTTTTATAAAACCAGTTTCAAACTTTTTAATAATCGGGTTTTCCATTCCACCAACGAATCCAACGACATTACTACTAGTTTTCATGCCTGCTATTGCTCCTATTAAATAGGATGCCTCGTCTTCCTTGAACGTTACATTAATAACGTTTGGTAATTCTGACTTAGCATCGATTAACAAGAAAGTACTATTTGGATATTTTTTTGCAACCGCTTCTAGTGCCTCTTGTATAGCAAAACCTAGCCCAATTATTAGATCATTTTTTTCCGCTACAAGCTGTTCAAGTCCTTCTTCATAGGTTTTAGTATCTTTAATTTCTCGGTAATCGAAAGAAATATTTAATTCGTCTCTAGCTTTTTCAAGTCCAGCAAATCCTAGATCAGAAAAAGACTGATCTCCTAATCCCGCTTCGGAAAGCATTATTCCTATCTTAATTTTGGGGGTTTCTGGGTTTTCATTATCATTAGAACATGCAGATAGTACTGATGCTAAGATCAATATTATACAAATGATAAAATGTTTGCGCATATAACCATTCCTAACTATTTAGTGTTGTCACAAGATTTCTATCGTCTTGAGAATTAAGTTATTAATAGTAAGTGGAATACACGAAATTATAAGATATTTTCGGTGTTTGTCACCATTTTTGTATAAATGACATTCCATCCTTTTCGAGTAGGTCATCTCATCTTGATACACTAGTTCGAAGGAATTCGGAAAGGATTCTTCCCTAAAACCAAAATGCTCCAAAGCCGCACATAAGATTCCGGGTTCTAATACAATTCGGAATTGATAAGTAACATCTGAGTACAATAAAAAAGACCACTTGATGTTTGAGCATCAAATGGCCAATATAATAGCAAAATTATTTTCGCAGGAGCAGGTTCCCTTAAAGGGGGATTGGCTCCTTTAATTCCATCGGGAGTTAGCCAACCACCCTTGAGCTACCTATCTATATGCTTAAATAATACTTTGACTGGCACCTTTTCCTTCTAGTAAGTATAAAGAGGAGTTAAAGGTCAAACCTTTCTATCTATACATTCTTCTTTATTTCCTCAACAAAAGCTCTGACCTCTTCCTCTTTAGTTGCCCATGATGTTACTAATCGAATTGCAGAGTGTGTGGAATCAATTTTTTCCCATACAATAAACGAGTAATTTTTTTGAAGCTCTGCAATAAGTGCGTTCGGTAATATCGGAAAGATTTGATTGGACGGAGAATGAGTCAAAAATGAAAAATGGACATTGTTACATGCTTCTCTAAGGATGGCTGCCATCTTATTCGCATGCTGAGCCAATTCAAAAAACAAATCATCCCGGAACAGCTCATAAAATTGAATACCTAACAGTCTCCCTTTTGCGAGAAGAGCCCCTTTTTGTTTCAAATGAAAACGAAAGTCTTCTTTTAAAGAATTACAGCAAATGACTAACGCCTCTCCTAAAAGGGCACCATTCTTGGTCCCACCAATATAGAAAGCATCCACAAGTGCGGGAATGTCACTTAGCATTAAGTCATTATCATCAGAGCACAGCGCTGACCCAAGTCTTGCTCCATCCATATATAAAATAAGTTTATGCTCTTTACAAAAATCTCTTAAATCTGTCAGTTCACTCTTTTTGTAGATAGAGCCGATTTCTGTCGAATTTGATAGGTAAACCAACTTTGGTTTTACCATATGTTCATCTGTATGTAAGTCCAGAGCTTCTTTTACTAGTGAGGGACTCAGTTTTCCATTTTTTGTTTCTACCGATATGACTTTATGTCCAGTAGCTTCAATTGCCCCTGTTTCATGTGTAAGAATATGACCTGTACTAGCAGCGATTGCCGCTTCATGTGGTCGAAGAAAAGCGGAAATTGCTGTTAAATTTGTTTGGGTTCCGCCTGATAGTAGGTGTATATCAACGTCCTGTCTCCCTAATTTCTCCTTCAAAAGCTCGATTGCTTTTTGAGTAAAGCGATCACCGCCATAGCCTTCTTCTTGTACAAAGTTTGAATCTATTAAAGCCTGTAAGATTCTAGGATGCGCTCCTTCACTGTAATCATTCTTGAAGCTATACATATATATTCCTCCATTCTATTTTCGTGGTGTTCGGTTTGAACTAGATGCCTAATAATATTTCTAATATACTCTCTTTGAAGCTTAAAATCTAATAGACATTCTGTATGGATAAATTCCTTTCTTCATAATTCAGCTTGATTTCCGCTATAAGCGGACGCTTTCCGCGGGGTGAGCGATGAGCCATCACCGCTGGAGCGCCGCCTGTCGCTCCAATCAATATGTTAAGTATTGTTTTTGTTTTAATAATTAAATGCTATTTTATGAAATTAACTCATTTATCATTTTTTAACGATATAATATTCTGAAGAGTAAATTATATATTATTTAAATGGAGGGGAGTATTTGTTAGAGAAATAAATAATAAGATATCTCAATCAGGTAGCAATCTATCTGATCGTTTGGAAGACAAATTGACTGGAGATTTTTTTGGAGGTATTCGATATTTACCTTTTGAAAATGGTCTTAAATATATATTATCAACTGCCCTTTTCAGCAACTCTAAAGTTATTCAAGATTGGTTAGACATTGGAGAAAATGAAGAGTATTCATGGTATTAAAGAAAAATTAGTTTAGAAAAGAGGGAAATATAATCGAGAAGAAAAGCATATTTGCATTGATTATATACTTAATAGTGACGAGCATCTGTCTGTTCTACTTTTTTTATGATACGAAAGAATACGTACGCATAAATTCCCTCACCTACTTTTTACCAATAACTCTATCATTCTTTATTATAACGTGTTGCTATATTTTGTTTATGGTTTTTGGTGATAAAAAAGATAAAGAGGTACTCTTTAAAATGATTGTTTGGTTCATAATTGTATTTGGGAGTATCACTTTGTTATATGAATTCGTCAAACCGAGCTATACCTATGCAGAAGCGAAAGCAATAGTAGAGCAAAAATACAAAGTGAAAGTTATAGATAGTCATTTTACAACCACTTTTGAAATAGAACCTGGCACAAACACTACAGAAGTCTACCGTATGACTGCAATTAAAGATTCAAAAAAAATTGAGTTAATGTTTAATCCGTATACAAAGGAACTAACATTTCTCAAATAAAACTGCTTTAATTCAGCTTGATTTCTGCTATAGGCGGACGCTTTCCGCGGGGTGAGCGATGAGCCATTACCGCCGCATTCGCGTCGTTTGTAATGGCTCATCTGTCTCACTCATCCCGCCGGAGTCGCCGCCTGTCGCTCCAATCAATAAGTTAAGTATTGTTTTTGTTTTAATAATTAAATTCTATTTTATGAAATTAACTCATTAGGAAGATATATAAATAAAAATATGAACTAATGATAGAAATAGTAGAGTAAACCAACAAAAATACACCACTTATCATCAAGTGGTGTCAGGTTGCAAAGAATTTTATAATTTGAAGGTGTTACTTCAGACTGATTGAAAACGCTTGTCAGTCGAGGCGCGCCAGCCCGAGGCAGAAGCGAATAGAACTTAAGTTCATGAGCTTACAACGACGGGCAAGCAACGAAGAATGAAAGCGTTTGTCAACAGTCTGACACCACTTAACATCAAGTGGTGTATGCATAATGCAACAGGATTTGGCTGCCTTTTTCTATTTACATTGTCTGAAGTTTATACTTTTTAATTTCAGGCGGAATGGGTGACACATAGTCTTCACCATTTCGCTGCTCAATTAATTCTAACTTCGCTTTTTCAAGGATATCAGGGTTATACAGGGCTTCAATTGCAGTTGCTGCCATGACTTTACCAGCATGAAGCATTCCCTTATGAGCAATTGAGGTTTTTCCAGTTGAAACCACCTGCCAAGTATGAAGCGGAGTTCCGACTGGTTCACACGCTACCAAACATTGTACGGTAGGGACAATCCAGCTCACATCGCCAACATCCGTTGTTCCTGGCAATACCCCATTGGATGGAATAAATGGATCAATCACATCCGCTAAATCTTTTCCTTCTAGTTCTTTATTGGCCTTAATATCTTCCCTTTTATCTGCCTCAGATAGAGTTGACCGAATTGCCTTCGCAAATTGTATTTCTTTTTCATCATACTGAGGAACGCCTAAGGCAACAAAGTTATCATGCATGACTTTTTCTAATGTATTATTTGGCAAAATATCAGCGGCAGCAGAAGCAAAGTCTATTTCTAATTGTGTTCCGGTCATTAGAGCAGCACCTCTTGCAATATCACAAATGCGTTGATAGATTTCTTCTGTTTGAGATACACGTGGCGCACGGATAAAATATAATACATCTGCCTTTTCTTGAACGACATTTGGTGAAAATCCGCCTGAATTGGTTATAGCGTAATGAACCCTTGCTTCAGGAATAATATGTTCCCGTAAATAGTTTACACCCACATTCATTAGTTCAACTGCATCAAGCGCGCTTCTTCCAAGATGTGGACTAGCAGCAGCATGAGCACTTTTTCCTCTGAATCTATAGGAAACTTCATAACATGCAAGAGATGACATCGACCAAACGGCATTTCGAGACCATGGATGCCAGCATACGGCAAAATCTACATCATCAAATAGCCCCTCTCTTACCATGAAGGTTTTTCCGCTGCCAATTTCTTCTCCGGGACACCCGTAGTAACGGACCGTTCCTTCTAGATTGTTTTCTTCTAAGTAATGACGGATTGCAATTGCAGCTGCTAATGCACCTGTACCAAGTAAGTTATGTCCACAGCCATGCCCATTGCCATTTGTAACTACTGGATTATACTCAGTTTCTCCTCCAACTTGGCTTAGACCAGTCAAGGCATCAAATTCACCTAATATGGCAATAATCGGTTTCCCTGTTCCAAAGCTTCCGATAAAGGCTGTATCGATATTTCCTACTCCTTTTTCAACAGTAAAACCTTCTTCTTCTAAAGTTTTACATAATAATTCTGCTGATTGAAACTCTTCGAAGCCTGTTTCAGCATAACCCCAAATTTGATCACTTACAGAAATCAATTTATGGCGTTTTTCTTCAATAATTTTGGATAGTGCATCACGATAATCCAACTCATTCACCTCTTTAGATAAATATTTTTAACTTTATTTAGCTTAAGTCTCTCACTTCTACAAAATTCTTTTTATTAAAAAGGTCCATAATTAATAGCTTGAGCAATGATTAAAAAGATTATAACTACTACAACCTGAATAATAACATATGGCAATATCCATTTTGCCCATTTGGAATAAGGAATATCTATCATACCAAGACCTGCGAGTAGCACGCCACCAGTAGGAATAATTAAATTAGAAACTCCGCCTCCCATTACAGTAGCAAACGCAGCTGTTTGTCTCGTTACACCGACTAAATCTGCTAACGGTGCCATAATAGGCATAACTAAGGATGCATGTCCGCTTCCAGATGGAACAAGGAAATGGATGAAGAAATTGACAACTGCAATCCCTATGGCTGTTACGCTAGGCGGTAGGCCGTCAAGTAAACCAGAGGAAGTATGTAATATGGTGTCTAATAATTGGCCGGATTTAAGAACAACTAGAATTGTATTTGCAACACCAATAATCATGGCTCCTGGAATCATTTCAGAACAACCTTTTAAAAATGCATCTGTTATTTCATTTCCAGAAAGTTTTCCAATAAGCGCCATAACTATAGCACCTAGTAAGAAAACTCCTACGATTTCACTGATATACCATTCAAGACTAATAACACCATAGATAAGGGCAATAAAGCAGCCTAAAAAGACTAAAAGAGAAATCGCATGCCTTTTACTCAACTTGTAATTGTTTTCAAACTTAATGCTTTCGTTTCGGTTAAACTTCCCGTACACCGCTAATTCCGGATTTTTTTCTATCTTATTCACATGTCTCCAAATGTAGACTACAGACAAAATATAAAAAACAACGTAAATCCCAATACGTAAGCCAATTCCTGAGTACATAGGAAGTTCAGCTACTGTTTGAGCAACTCCAATTGTAAAAGGATTCGTAATTCCTGATGTAAATCCAGCGCCTAGCATCCCAAGAAATACAATTGCAATGCCAGTTAACGCATCAAAGCCTAATGCAATCGCCATCGGAGCAATGATAGCAATATAGACCAAGGAGTCCTCAGCCGATCCAATGAGGGTACCAAGTAATGAAAAAAGTAACACCATAACCGGAATAATCAATTTTTTTCTTGCACCAAATTTTTGCACAGTAAATCTAATTAAAGCATCAATGGATCCTGTAGCTTGCATAATCCCAAGTGCACCGCCAAATAGTAATACAAATAGGATAATCGGAGCGCCGTTTACCATACCTTGGTGAAAAGAATTAAACATGTCCAGTAATCCTACAGGCGTTTTTTCTACGTATTCAAATTTTGTAGGGTCAATTATAGTTCTGCCATTTTCCTCATGTCTCTCATATTGTCCAGCAGGTATCACATAGGTTAGCACAGTAATAGTGGCAATAATTAAAAACATTAGAACATAGGCACTTAATCCGCCTTTTTTCTTTTTTTTCTTTTCAGTGCTTTCTTCTATCTTTAATGGTTTGGAAGTACTCATACTTAACACTCCTTTATAGTTAATGTAAAAAAGCAAAATGTCCTACTATAAATTAACTCTTTAAACAATCTGAGTTGTAATCATCCTTTCAACTTAAATTAAATTTTGGAAATATTTAAACTTGTCAACGCTTTCATTTTATCTTTATTACTGGTCACTGAAATTCCAAAAAGGAATACTTAGTATTATTATTTTAAATATTTTAGTTTTTAATTATATTAAAACAATTCGATTATTGGTATATAATCATTTTATTTAATATAAAGCTTTCAAAATAAACAGGAAAGGTTGTTATTTAGTGGAGATTAGACACCTTCAGACATTTCAAATCGTAGTAGAAGAACAAAATCTAATACAAGCAGCTATGCGTCTTAATTACTCGCAGCCTACTGTTTCAAAACATCTACAACATTTAGAAGATGAGATTGGCCTACCTCTTTTTGAGAAAGTAGAGAATCGAAAAAAATTAACTACAGCTGGTGAAATTCTATATGAGCACGCAAAAAATATTTTAAATGAACTGTTTACTCTACAAAGGAAAATGGAGGAATCTAAAGGGGAAAAACAAATCATTCGTGTTTGTGGGTTAGATGAATTTTGTGACCACTTTTTCCTACCACAAATAGTAAATTTTCAAAAAAAGAACAAAAATGTTTTGATAGAGGTTCATACAATCAATAGTAGTGATGATGCACTGAAAAAGTTAATTCTTAATGAGGTTGATTTTGCTATTATTCATGGAAGACCTTTAAACTCCAACATTTCTCATAAATGCCTTGATAATATCAATTTGGTGCTATTTTCGTCGAGTGAAGTGGCTAATAACCCTTCTAAAATAGAAGATTACCTAACGAAATTTCCTGTTTTGGTTGATCTTAGTGTTCCCTTAATTAAATTTGAAATATTAAAAAATGGAACGCATTTTCCAAATATTATTCACTGTAATAGTGATGAAACGATTAAAAATGGAGTTCTCAAAAGTCCATATCTTGGAGTTATAGGGACTGGCAGAATAAAAAAAGAAATCGAATCAGGAGCTGTTACTATTTTGGAAACGTATTCTTCAAACGTTCCAGTCAAACTCATTGCACTAACAAAGAACTTAAGTAACCCGATTTTTCAAGACTTTTATACTTTGATTAGTAAGGCATATAGTTCGCGAGACAAGAACTAGATAGCAAAACCCTGTGATTCCGAGGCTAGATAACTGCCGACAGATGGACAAGATATTATGCGAGGGCGATGAAAAACTTACGTTCATTCGTTTTAATTGTTTCTCAAACAAGAATAGGCAACTTTCGTTCAAAATTGAACGAAAGTTGCCTATTTCTTTGCATTATTTTTACTCTTTTTCTATCAGAGTGTTAGAATCCTTGTATTCACATATCAAATACAGCCATGGATGATGCTGTATCATACCCATGTTGTTGTATGTCAGGAGCCCATACAATAATAACCAGAATTGCTTCGGTTCCTGGCATTATGCACTAATTTTAACGCCGTGCACCATATTCTTTTTTTATCCTTGATATTTTATAAATTTGATTGCTTACTGGCATTGCTTTAAAACGATTATAAAACATTGGGAGGACAAGACCCACATAATCATCTAAAAATTTGTTTTCCATCCTTTCTTCTATTAGCACTCTATACTTCACCAATGCACTAACAATCAGCTTTTCATTTGGCTCAGACATACTAATTGACTCTATATGTTGGATCATTCTAGTCTTTGACCGCAAAATCTTCTCTACTTTTTTTTCATAGTCTTTCGCATTTTTTACTTCCACTATCATATTTACTACCGTTATTACTTCAATCACTTGTAATCCTCCATGCGCAAATATCTAATACCCTTTACTAATGTTAGCATATTACATCATTATTCTATTGTTAAAGGCGTGACTTTAGATTTCGTCGTACTAATTTTCGATAGAATGGGACCTATGAAGCTAATTAAGCTGATTGTGTGAGCGGAGGTGAAAAAATAGCAAAAACACAAAATAGCATGAATACATTTTTTGTGATACTTCAATATGTTTTCTATTGAGTAGCTATTAAAAATACCCTACACTGAGATTAAATATTTGAATGGAAAATATTTGGAGGTGGAGCTTTTGGATTACAGTTTGTTGGAGCAACATTTAGAAGATTGAAATGGTTTAAAGAATATAACGTAATGCTGCTAAACTCTGATTTGAAAACAGATAAATATGTAATTGAAATTGACAGTATTAATACTGATATTGCATTTATGTTATGCCAAAGTCATATGTATTCAATCTTTTGTGCTTTTCAAGAGTTAGTAAAATCTCATTACTACTCTATGTCCGCTAATTTGGTTGAAAGAGAACTAAGAGACAAGGGAGAAATTGAATGGAGTAATTATTGGAAATATGATATAAAAAATTACCACTTCAGAAATGTAATACCTTATTTTTATTCAATACTAGACTATATAGGAGTTATGATTAACGAATTAAGCAAAGGCCAGCTAATCAAAAATGAAAAACAGGTTTATTTTCACACTATAAAAAATCTATTGTCTGATAGTAACAAAAGAGATTCTTTAGGCTGGTTGTCTAATAAAGATATTAAAATACTAAATGAAATTTTTATCCACATATTCGTTGGTATTAGTAATGAAGAAAAAGAAATATTAAAACACTTTAGAAATACATCAACCCATAGATATCTTGTTGGTATTGACGAAATGACAGTTTTTATCCATAGAGAAAAAGTAACTGAAAAGGACAAACAAATATTTGGTGTAGAGGGAGACTTTAAATATAGCGTCAAAGGAAAACCAAAATTTAAGTTTGATGACTTAGCAATACTTGCAGAAAAATTAATCCACAATTTAGATTTAGTTATATCCAAGTTAGTGGAGTTAGATATTATCAATAATGTTGTAAAATTAAAAAACAGATTTTGACAATGGCAGCAATACTGATTAGTAGTTTGTGATGTAACACCAAGTTAGAAACTACCTATTTTTTTATCCGAATGGAGAATGCAACAGGAATATCGACCAGTTCCAGGAACCCATACATTTTAATAATAAGAATCGCTTAGTTTTCTGGCATCAAACACTATGATACCTATCAATTGCGATACTGAATTCTTTATGTGCGATCCAAAAAAATGATGAAAAAGTGCGACTTGCTTCTTCTCGATACAACAAAAACAACATACGACATAACTGAAAATAAATGCAAATTACGCGAAAATGTCACTTATCTAAAATTATGTCGTATGTCAGTTTTACCATTTAGTATTATTAAGTATTTTAAAAACAACTGCGAGAAATATACGTGTTACAAATCGTTTAGACTCCTGGTACCAAACACTATTTTCGATTTAAACGAAAGGATTATAAATCTAATTGATCGAAACCCTCAAATATCTTACGTCTAATATCTTCAGGGGATTTAACATCGAATAGTGGCATATCGATAGCCACAGCCTTTTCAAATCCATAGTGCTTTTTCTTTGCAAGTCCATTTGAAGTAGATCTCCATGTATTTTCTTTATGTTGAACATCAAAATCATCATTAACAAAAGGATCCCAAAAAGCCCAATGGTCAGATACTGCAGGTAGTCGATTCCAATACGTCTGATCATACTTATATCTCACGATGGACAAAACCGGAATACTTTGCGTATCATCTCCAGTTAAATCGACCATTACTCCATACCAGTTCAATTCCCGAATATCATCGATGCCGGTAGGAGGTGTAGTAGATTTTACATACAGTTTAATAAAATTTTTAATAAACCAGCCACTAAAATCACTATCAGATTTATATCTCATAAATCTTGGAGTGATCGTTACATATCCTAATTCTTCACCAACCCTATCTAATTCACTAAATAAAATACTTAAATTCTCATAGGTTTCCATTAAAATATTCGTTGCTTGAAACACGCTTTCTCCATTATTTGCTATTGAAGACATAAGGCTGCTCCTCTACTAAATGATTTTTTGACCAATTCCAAGTTGAACCAATAATAGTACTCTCATTTTGATAGACATAGGGATCATACTCAATTTTTTGATAGAATATTTTATTTTTAAAACCACTAAAACGAACAAGTCGTTTCACTTTTAATAACTGCTCAACATCATTGAGAATTAATTGCTGAGCCTTTGATATTGCAGTTTGCTTCATTAAGTTAAGTGCAGTGTGCAAATCTTCCCAATTTGCAAAACCAATAGAAACATTTGGAGAAATCTTGTATCTAATATCAAGTTCTTGTTGCACTTGCTTTTGAATAACATAAGGCGATACAAAAATAAGATAGGCTTTCCTATTGAGCGATAATTCTTCAAGCATATGTGAATACTTCGAGAGCTGATGGACACTCTCCTCATAATTTATTGGTTCATTTTCCATAAATTCATCTTCAGAAGAAATTCCACTCGTATATTTCACTTCGATTCCAATAAGGACATCATCAAAATCTATTAATAAATCAATTTCTCCTTTAGTATGCTGAGGCCAAAACTTATAATTGACTTCATAGCCACACTTTGATGACAACATCTTATTCCACTCTACTGTTTCTTTTGCATTACCAAATTGTGTTTGCAACAACACACCTTTTAATCCTTCTTCAAACGGGAGATACCTTATAGCACCAAAGAAATCACCAGTTAACTTGTCTTCTAATCGATCTGATAAATTACTACCCGATTGGGATATCTTCCCTTTTATTTCGCTAATCAATGCAATCTCCTACCTATCTTCTAATATCTTATAATAAGAAACTTTTCTTTAGATATGCAATGCCAGCCACTTCATTAAATATGGTCTGTCATTATTTACTGGTACCTCATACCACTCAGAACAAAGAAAATATTCTTCCCCATATATTTTAAGTGGAACTGAATAATATCTTCTAGGGCTTATTCCTCGAGTTAATGCTGCCCTCTGCAGAAGTTGATATTGAATATCAAAGGTTTCTTTTGAATGTGTATTAGTTTGCATTTTCTCAATTTCTTCTTTTGTTACCTTGCCATCTTCAAGCATCTTCCTAAGGACAGTACGAACAATAACACCTATTTTCATTTCATCGAGTCCATCTATACCCTGTGATTCTATCGATTCAAAAATTTATTCCTATTTTTATTCATTTTTGGTTTTATCGAATTAATTAACTTAGTTTTAATTTAGTGGGTATTATTAGTTTCATCGAAATACAACTTAATGTCCCTACTGTCTTCAAGTTTTCTTATTGTGTTATCTTCTACAATACATTTGTAATCACCTTCATTTAAATAATACAAAAATTAAAGATGCTAATTTTAGAGTAAATCCTTTATGATAGAATCATCAAATATTTTATAGGGTGAGTAAAATGAAAAAGTCAGTCCATGTCGTTGGAGCAATAATTGCAAATGAAAACAAAGAAATTTTCTGTGCACTAAGAGGGCCAGAAATGTCTTTAGCAAACTATTGGGAGTTTCCTGGTGGCAAAATTGAAGTTGGTGAAACACCTCAGCAAGCATTAAAACGTGAAATAGCGGAGGAATTTGATTGTTTGATTGAAGTTGGTGAAAAAGTAGAAGATACCACTTATGAATATGACAAAGTAATCGTTAGACTAGAAACATACAAAGCAAAACTATTACAAGGTACACCGATTGCTTTAGAGCATGCTGATATGAAGTGGGTAAAGCTCGAAAACTTACATAAACTTAATTTCGCACCAGCAGATATTCCAACTGTTGAAAAGATTTCTAAAGAAAAGTAGTTGTTTGGAAAATTTGAATGAAATGAAGTGATTTAAATGGAACAACTGGTTAGCAAAATGAAGAATTCTTTATATAAGGGTTTTATAGATCAGACTAATCCCGTATCGGGACATTTTAAACCAAAGCTACTATCAAATAAATCACATGAGAATGTTTTATCAACACTTCTTCAAGAAATGAAAACATGTGAAACCTTCATTTTTTCAGTTGCCTTTATTACAGAAGGTGGTTTAGCTACATTAAAAACAATGCTCTATGACCTACAGTTAAAAGGAATTAAAGGTCGTATTTTAACATCTACTTTTTTAAACTTTAATCAACCGAAAATGTTTAAAGAATTATTAAAATTTAAAAACGTTGAAGTCCGTTTAACTGGTGTGAAAGGATTTCACTCAAAAGGCTACATATTTGAGCATAAAGACTATTATTCATTAATCGTTGGAAGCTCTAATTTAACGGATAGTGCATTAAAAGCTAATTACGAGTGGAATGTCTTTCTAACTTCTTTAGAAGATGGCGAAATCATCCATCACTTTAAAAACCAATTTGAAGAGGCTTGGAATGAAGCTTTTCCTTTAACCACAGATTGGATTAACAATTACAATCTTAGTTACGAGCAACAACCATTCATTAAACAAGCAGCTTCTAATGTATTTCAGGTCAACGCAGAATATTTAACAAATCCGTTAGCAGATAGCCTAGCTATTCAACCAAATAAAATGCAAACGGCAGCTCTCGAACAATTAAAAACACTTCGAGCAACAGGGGCAGAAAAAGGTCTCATAATCTCAGCTACAGGTACAGGAAAAACGTATTTGTCAGCATTTGATGTGCGAAACTTTGCTCCTAAAAAAATGCTTTTTGTTGTTCACCGAGAACAAATTTTAAAGAAGGCACTTCAAGATTACCGAAAAATATTAGGTGGACATGAAGATGATTTTGGTATTCTTTCAGGTAACTCAAAAGAAGTACATGCTAAGTATTTATTTGCAACTGTTCAAACCTTATCTTCAAACAGACACTTACAACAATTTGCAAAGGATGAATTTGACTACATATTAATAGATGAAGTACATCGTGCAGGTGCAGATTCTTATCTATATATTATTAACTATTTTGAACCCGAATTTTTGCTTGGTATGACGGCTACTCCAGAACGTACGGATAGTTTTAATATTTTTGAACTCTTTGATTACAATATTGCTTACGAAATTCGACTGCAAGCTGCTCTTGAAGAAGAAATGCTTTGCCCATTCCACTACTTTGGTGTGACCGACTTTGAAAAGGATGGCGAAATAATTGATGACGCTTCAACTTTGCAACGTCTCGTGTCAAATGAACGTGTACATCATATTCTGGAAAAAATAAATTACTATGGATATTCCGGAAAGCACGTTCGAGGATTAATGTTCTGTAGTTCGAAGGAAGAGGCCCACGAACTTTCTGCAGCTTTAAATGCTCAAGGAATTAAAACCACTGCTCTTACAGGTGATAATTCTCAGGCGGAACGCGAAGATGCTATTAGTAAATTAAAACAGTACGAATTAGAATATATTTTAACAGTGGATATCTTCAATGAAGGTATTGATATTCCATTTTTAAATCAAATTGTGATGCTGCGCCAAACACAATCAAGCATTATATTCATTCAACAACTTGGTCGCGGCCTGCGAAAACACGATACGAAAGATTACGTGACAATTATTGATTTCATTGGTAACTATAAAAACAACTACTTAATTCCAATTGCTCTTTCTGGCGATCAGTCCATGAATAAAGATAACGTACGTCGCAACACCGTAAACACAGATTATATCCAAGGAATTTCAACTATTAACTTTGAGGAAATTGCGAAGAAACGCATTTTTGATGCTATTAACAACACTAATCTATCAACTTTAAAAATATTAAAGGATTCTTACATGGAAGTGAAAAATCGCCTTGGCAAAATACCAACGATGCATGATTTCATCGAACAAAATTCCTTAGATCCTGAGGTAATTATTAGCTATTCAGATAACTATTATGAATTTCTTTTGAAAATGAAAGAAGAAATGCCAATAATTACAGACTACGAAAAAGGTATTTTAACGATGCTTTCAAAAGAATTTTTAAATGGGAAAAGAATCCATGAAGTTCTATTAGTAGAGGAGCTACTTCAAAATGACTCTATTGAAAAGGACAAGTACATTGTAAAACTAAAAGAGTTTGGCACATTTGCGGACAATGAAACAATTGAATCCGTTGAAAATATATTTGCATTAAAGTTCCATATTACTAATGATCAGAAGATATTTGGTTTCAAACCTATCATCGAGTTACATAATGGCAATTATCGATTTAATGAAGAAATTCAAACAAGCTTGCTTGATCCATTCTATAAATCTTTTTTTAAAGATATCGTAGCTTGTGCACGAATTAAAAACATACAATATGATCCTAGTCGTCAACTTACTCTTTATAAAAAATATTCACGAAGAGATGTTTGCCGCCTATTAAATTGGGCAAAGGATGATTCCTCCACCATATATGGTTATCGAGTGAAGCATGGCACTTGTCCAATTTTCGTGACCTATCATAAAAAAGATGAAGTAGACTCCAGTGTAAATTATGGAGATGAATTTTTATCGGCAGATATATTCCGTTGGTTCACAAGAAGTAAACTAACGCTAGAATCCAATGAAGTAAAAGCTATTTTATCCGCTAAACAAACTGGGCTAAGTATTCACCTATTCACAAAAAAAGATGACGGTGAAGGATTCGACTTTTACTATATGGGGACAACTTCTATTGCAGAAAGCAGTCCTAAAGAAGAAGAGATGTACGATAAAAATGGAAAGATAATCCCTGTAGTGACAATGAATATGGTACTCGAACAACCAGTACAATATGATATCTATCATTATTTGGTAGAAGAATAGTTCAAAAAGATGACTCTTAAGTATATATTCTTAAGGTCATCTTTTTCTTTTCAAACTATCATTCTTAATGATACGGTTCAGCTTAATGTATCTAAATTCGATTTTTATGTTAAGTTGAATCCAAATCACTTAAATATAGTTATTTAATAAAACCACATATAGAAATACTAATTTCTATATCACTGCTGTGTAATGCATAATAATGGTACATAAAAATGCGAGATAACGATGCTGAGAATTGCAAAGAAAAATACATAGTGTTTAGAGCAAGATTTCACGTGGAGAGGTGGGTATAATAGCCTGTTTTAGCTAGAGCTAGATTCTTTGGTTTTCTGGCTTCTAGGCTCATGAATTGTGCCCGCAGAGGCTCCATGTAAAATCAAATTGACCTTTGTATAATACTTTGCAATACTATGTACGTTCCCTTTGCAATTCTCTGCAGTTCTTTTTTGCAATATACAATTGATTTACCTTCAAGCATTAAATATACTTTCTTTTAATACTATTTATTAACCTTCTGAAAGTATTTTTTTGGCTTCCTTAAGGTCAATTTTGGCTTTATGTCCGTGTTTCTCTAACAGGTGTAGGAGATTGCTGCCGTTTAGTAATGTAAGTGGTTTATCTTTTGCGAAGCTATATGCATCTGGTCCATAGTCAGCAGTTGATACCAAGATTCCTTTAGTAGCACCTTCATTGAGAACAGTTCCGTATAAATCTCGAACAGCTGAAACTCCAACTACATTTGTGTATCTCTTTGCCTGGATAACAATCTTGCCACCCCTTATTGGATCAGAATCAAAAGCAATAGCATCAACCCCGCCATCTTTGCTTGCCCTTGTTATTTTCACTTCACTCCCTGATTGATTAAATTCTTTTTCAAAGAGTTCTCTAATTAGGTGCTCAAAATCCTGCCAATCCATTGCTGCTAAGTTATCGGTTTCATCAAGTGAGTCAGCTACATCATACGAAGATACAAAACGTCCATCTTCTCGGTCGATTTTTAGGATCGGAGCTATTGGAGAAAGACTATGCAATTTGCTACTACCTATCCCTTTTAAACTTTTAAAACACTTTTTAGGGTCTACATGGGAAAGTTTTATATCTTCAAATTCTTCTTTTATTGTTTGAATTGATAATATACAGGCATTTACTTCTCTCCCTGTTGCTTTATCTATAGATCTAACCCATCCATTTAAAACAATCGACTGAATTGCCTTAATATCATCTGCTTCAAATAATTCATGAATTGTACGTAAAGTTATTTGATAAAGTAAATTATCATACATTCTATTAAAAACAGATTCAGATAGATAAATTTCTTTGAATTCATCTTTGGTTTGTATATATTTCACTTCTTTTAATGTTGGGATATGTTCAGGAGAGGGTAATGAATACTCTACAATTAGTGTTTTTGTCAATGGATTGTAATCTAGTTCATATTCTTGAGGAAAGCCTTCTGGATAAACAGAATTTGACAACACCATATCACAATACTCAATGATTGATGAAGGAATTCCATTTGCATAACTTACTTTTTGGTTTTCAACTGCTTCATTGTTTTTCTTCTGTTGTTGAAAAAAACTCTTCTCCTCTTTTTCCCACTCTCCCAAAAGCTGTTCATATTTATTTTGATCTTCTTCGTTAGTTTTAGTTATCTCCTCTTTTTTATTTAACCACTCATTGTAATTTTTTTTAAACAATTTACTTACTTCATCAATTTTCTTTTGTTTTTTAGAAGGAAAAAGCATATCAAATAATCCTAGATTAGGCTTATATATATCATCACTTTCTTTGGGTTCTCCTGGAAATTCTAATGCTTTTGGTTTTTGCGGTTTTCTTTTATCAAAAGTAGTATCATCTTTAAGTTTGTCCCAATTAATTCTGTCATCTACGTCAAGTGTATGTGACAGTGTATTTTCAATTATCACAAGTCGTTCAAAAGCCTCATCTGATAGCTGTATTGCCAATGCTTTCTTTTGCTCCTTTTCCAGCGCTGCTTTTTCTCTCGAAACTTTTTGTGCATGTAACTCTTGTTTCTTATCCCACATTTCATCCCAATTTTTTTTTTGCATTTCAGCTTTTTGATTAACAACAAAATAGTCGGAACCTTTAATTACTCTATACTTATTTAACCCTTCGTGCTTTATCTCAATTGCATACATTATCCATTCACTCCTAGTCAAATTTACCTTTTATTATTTATTTTAATTGTATCTCAAAATCAAATAATATTAAATATTCTAAAAACATAAACCGTAATTAATTCTCACATTTTTAAATGGATTGATGCTTTCAAAAGTTAGCTTTAAAGCTTTATAAACTAGGATAATAATGTCAAAATACTTAATTGCACATGGCCAATGAACAAGTAAAGTGAGTAGTAGCCAATAGTAGGTTTTGAACACTATGTTCTTATCAGCTCAGCCGGTGAAGTTTTAGCAAACGTTATTGATTATGACAAAGATGATTATTGCGAAAACAAGTTTGACGAATGGGCTCATCCAGAATGATAAATAAAACTTATTTGCAAGTAATGCTAAATACGTTGGTATCGGTTCTTTAGTCTCCAAATAATTCTTTCAGCTATACTTCCAGAGTGAGTTATATAATCAGTTATTCCTAAGATTATAAAAGCTAGTTTCCTAATTCACCTACGTTCTAATTGCCACAATATATATTAATCGTTTTTGCCTCTTTGCGATTTTATACATACGACTTAATTTAGTCGTATGTCCAAATATCCAAATGTCGAAAAGTTGATCGTTATGTAATTTGAATTCATATTAGAACTTTACCTTTATCGTCTGTTATATCTAATAAGTACTGACAAAACGTTTCAATTATTTCCCTTTCCTCCTTTGGCAACTTCATATATTCTTCCTTATGTTGCTCTGATAATTCTTGCAGTTCCTTGTAACTAACTTCTCTTTCTTGTACAGTACCTTCCATCTCTATTGCCTTTTGCTTCGCATCAGCTAGATTCGTAAAAGCATACGCCATTTCCTCATCTTCTGTGAAGGAAGCTATACCATCTGTATGTTTGTAGTAGTGCTCGCCTATTTGCACAACATAATAAATAACCTCTTTCAGTGAATCCAAAGTGCACCTACTTCTCTTTAAAAATAATTAGTTTTCATTTCTCACAATTTATCCATTATACAATAACTATGTTCAAACTGAAGTGAAGAAAATAATAGGTCCAAAGGTTGAGAAATTTATTCTGACCAATACGTATTGTATTCTATTTAAACTCATATTTCACGATATCCCGAATATCCTCCTTTTCCACATATCCGAAATGCTAAAAAATGGAATTTAAAACCATGTGATTTGCATGCTATAATTCTATTGGTTATTAAGGAAAAAAACAGAAATTCTATAAACAATAGGAGTTACTTATGGGTACAAAAAAAGAGGAAAAACCTTCGACAGAGGATTTAGCAAGAGAGAGAATAGTTACTATATATAGGTACAATAACAAAAAGTTATTACTAGTCTGCAAGGCAGCTATAAAAGGAAAAACAGTTAATCTGTTTGCTGCATTAGATAAAACAGGGATCACTTTATACGAGTATAAGGAGACATATGAAAACAAAGTCAAGCAACTGGAAAACCACAGCTGGGTAGAATGGAACCAGGTCATAATCGATCACTATTTCATTAAGTCCACATTTGGTTTTTCAGGTAATAATAACGGGTCTTTGTCGATTTCATTCACTTCAAATGGCAAAGAAGCACAACAAATAATCACAAACAACACTGATTTAAATATCCAAGTTGTTTCGCGACCATTGTATAGAAAAATATTAGGATTTCGTTCATGGAAGACGTGGAAGATGATTACTGCAATCGCCATGTATGTCGCCATCTTATTTATCATTACTAACGAATTTACATCTGAAAAAATGGACGAAAAATTGGCTAGTTTGGCAATAACATTAGAATCATTAACACTTCTTGGTTTAGTAATCGGTTTAATAAAACCGAAGTATGTTTTACCTTTTTCATCTATTAAAAACAGAAAAAGAATTGGAAAGGTTTATGGTACGCTTCTTTTAGTATTTTTTATTATTAGTCTCATATTCTTACCTGACGCTAAAATTAATCAGGCTCAAATTCCAGATGATGTTGATGGTTCAACTATAACCAAAGAGGAAGATACAAACGAAACCGTTGCACCATCAAAACAGGTGGATAAAGATACTATTAAAGAAAATATTCTTCCTATTTCCTCTAAAACCAAGTTAGTAGAAAAAAAAGAGGAGCCGAGTAGTCCGATAAGTACAGCTTTAACTTCTGCAGTTGTCACTCGCTTCATTGACGGAGATACCATTAAAGTAAAAGTGAATGGTAAAGAAGAGACTGTACGTATGATTCTTGTTGATACACCAGAGACAAAACATCCTAAACTAGGTGTCCAACCATTCGGACCGGAAGCAAGTTCTTTTACAAAAGATGCTTTAACTGGGGAAGAAATAGAACTTGAAAAAGATGTCTCCGATCGCGACAAATATGGACGATTGCTTCGGTATGTGTGGATAGACGGAAAACTTTTCAATAAAACATTAATTGAAAAAGGGCTTGCTCGTGTAGCAGTTTTCCAACCTGATGTGAAGTACATTGACCAATTTAGAGAACTACAACAAAAAGCACAAAAACAAGGTATCGGTATTTGGAGTATCGAAAACTACGCTCAGGAAGATGGTTATCATACAGAAGAGAAAAAATCAGCAACAGCTGAGACTCCAAAATCACAACCCCAACCGAAACAAGAAAAAAAACCAACTACTTCAGGTTCCTGTAATATAAAAGGAAATATTAGCTCCAGTGGAGAAAAAATTTTCCATGTCCCTGGAGGGCAATTTTATGATATTACAGAACCAGAGGCAATGTTTTGTAGTAAAGCTGCAGCACTGGCTGCTGGATACCGAGCATCGAAGAGATAATTTCCTGTAAATTTATACCTCTGTATTTCTATGTCTTCTAGATATTTATACAAAAACAACTCCTCTCTTGTTTCTCGTAGAGAGGAGTTGTAATTTTCATTTTGAAATAATGCCTTTCCTACTAAGCTAGGATAATCAAATCTAATATAATGCCCAAATCGATAAAAAAATACATACACCTGCTAATATAAATAAAATGAGTGAGGTTTTAAGACTCTTTCTGAATTTAATACCATAAGCACAAAAAAAGATAGCAGCAGCTAATTTGGAACAGCTTTGAAAGTAAGCATTATCTGAGAATACTGAACTGCTAAAAATAATTGAGACAAGTAAGGTTGTAAAGATTAGTATTTTAAACCACAAAGGCTCTTTTAAGAATTGCTTAAACATAAACTTTATCCTCTGCATCAGGGTATAACCACCTTCATGGAAATTTTCATTAAAATATATCATATGATATTCCCAACATCATGGATTAATGCCCATTGCCCAATGCATGAAGCAGTTTCAATTTTGACCGGAGTTTTTCTCCTAATTGCAATGCATACATTGATACTCTAAATGACTCTATAGTTAGTACCAGTATTAAATCACTCAATCATCAAAATCTCCCGAATATCCTCCTCACTCATACCAGTCAATACATCCTGACCCGAATGAATAACTTCATCAATAAGACTTTTCTTTTTCTGTTGTAATTCATTTATTTTCTCTTCAATTGTACCCTTTGCTACTAGGCGAATGACGTGGACTTCGTTTTCCTGTCCCATTCGGTGGGCACGGTCTGCTGCTTGTTGCTCAACTGCTGGATTCCACCAAAGATCGTAGAGGATTACTGTATCCGCTCCTGTTAAATTCAAACCAGTACCTCCCGCTTTTAGTGAGATGAGAAATAAATCTCCTTCGCCATTGTTGAAGCGATTGCATAATTCTACTCGATCGGCTGGTGGTGTTTGACCGTCTAAGTAAAAGTAAGATGTTCCCTGGCGAATAAGTTGTCTTCGTATAATACCGAGCATTTGGGTGAATTGTGAAAAGACGAGCACTCTTCTTCCTGACAAACGGCATTCTTCTAGGATTTCCATTAATTGCTCATACTTTGCAGAGCTTCCCTTGTATCCCTCAACAAATAGCCCTGGATGACAGCATAATTGTCGGAGTCTCGTTAAACCAGCTAAAATTTTTATACGATTCCTTTTTAAATCGCCTTTCTTTAAATGCTTCAATGTATCCTCTTTTAATTCCGCTAAATAAGCAGCGTAAAGGCTTTTCTGCTCTACTTGTAACTCCGAAAATTGAATCGTTTCAATTTTATTCGGTAATTCTTTCAGAACGTCCTTTTTCAATCGACGTAATATAAATGGTCGTACACGTTTCGCTATTTCTTCCCGTCTTAATTCGCTAAAGGCTCTTCTATTTGGCAAGAGTCCGGGAAACACAACGTGGAAAATGGACCACAGTTCGTCTAGGGAATTCTCTATCGGAGTTCCAGTCAGTGCAAATCGATATTCTGCTTGAATCATTTTCACTGACCTTGCAGTTTTGGTCATTGGGTTTTTGAAAGCCTGGGCTTCATCCAAGAACAGTGTATGAAAGGACTTCTTGGAGTAAAGTTCAGTATCCATTCTCAATGTCGGATAAGAAGTGATGATGACATCCGCTCCGAGAGATGCTTTCCAATGGGTATTTCTTTCCTCTTTGTTGCCGTCAATGATTTGTGCATTTATATGGGGAGTGAATTTTTCTAGTTCGTTTTTCCAGTTATAAATGAGTGAAGAAGGTGAGACGATCAATACTGGTAATTTACGTACCCGAACTTCTGGTAGCACCGATTCGATGAATGCGATACTTTGCAACGTTTTACCGAGCCCCATATCATCCGCTAGAATTCCTCCGAATTTATATTTCGCTAGTAACTTAAACCATTTAAAACCAACCTTTTGGTAATCACGAAGAACAGTTGTTAGAGTCGGAGGTATAGTTGCATCCAATTTTTCGGGATCATTTAAATTTTTCATTAGCTTTGCAAATTTTTCACCCGGATCGACTAAATAACCTTGCTCCAAAGAATTGATGAGCTGCATCCCTTGGATTAAAGGAACTCGAATTTCTTCCTTAATATTATCGCTAGATAGCCCCATATCTTGCATGAAATTCGCTAATGCCAAAAATTCTGGAGTTTCCAAAGATACCAAATTGCCATTTGGAATTCGATAAAATTTTCTTTTTTCTTCTATAGAAACCATTAGATTTTGGATTTCTTTTTCCGAAATTCCTTTCAAGTCAAATCGGAACTCTAGCCACTCCGTTCGTTCCTTCACTTCCACTTTAATCCTTGGACCTAAATATGCTTTTTGGACACGCATTTTAACGGCTGTCGAGGCATATACTTGAACCCATTTTTCCATGTTTCCCAATATATGATATAAAAAGTGATATTCTGCTTCCTCGTCGTATAAGAAAAATCCACCATCCGTTTGAGTAAAAGAATTTTCTTCGAGCAATTGTATAATTTGCAGTTCCTTCTTACGCTGACGTCTAATTCCAGGATAGTGCGAGAATGTCTCCTCGGTTTCTTCACATGGATTGATAATAAGATGCCCATAATGGAATTCCAAACCTACAAGTAATCGGTGCTTTACTCTGTCTAAGAACATCTTAATCCGAAGCGGAGTTTCCCCCATTCTTTTGGAAATAGATTCCGCTATATCCACATGACCTAGCTTCGTCAAGCCAGGTACAACTTTCTCCATAAAGTGATCTATTTGACTTTCCGAGATGACAAGCACATGTTTTCCGGTCTGGTCCAGCATTTCCTTGAGCTCTGCAAGTCGGTTGCATTCTTCTGGAGGAAGCTTGTACAATTCTCCGTGCAAAAGTGCATAGCTATATGCCTTTAAAACAGTTATTCCCTCTAGCCCATTTACATGCATTTGATAGTCGGTCGTATTTCTCTCATCAAATTCAAAACTTAAAGATAGCTTTGTACCTAAACGCATTCCTTCATAAAGCCCTCCACCTTGCATAAATCTTACCTCTGGTGCTTTTGTTAATAGAGGAAGGAGCTGCTCCCAATCGGAAGCGGAAATGAGTAATAATCCATCTTGCAAGACTACTTTACTTTTCACTCGCTGGCTTTTTATTAGAAATTGAAGGACACTATCCGTTTCTCTTGGAAAGCTGTAAAGCTCCGGTACATACAGCAAGCCTCGAGAATATTCAAACGGTTCTCTTCTCTCTACTGCATCAAGAAACTTTGCAAGTTGTGAGATGGGTTGTAATGCATGTGTACCAGCCCTCATCTGTATCCCGATTGCGTACTCACCGTCACCTTGAAAGACTGGACGGCATGTAAATTCCACATGTAGCGTCTGTCTATTGTCAAAATGTAATTGCTTTCCGGAAGGTTGCATAGGTCTATTTTCAAATAAATCCAGCATTCTCGCAGCTAAATGATTTTCCATCCTTTGCTTCTCTTCGATAGCTAGCATTACAGCTGCAATATGTTGACAGTATGTATGTACAAAACCTATTGGTGGACAAGTGCATGTAGCTACGATTTTCCCATCTTGTCCTGTTTTCAACATGACTTCAAAATCATCAACTGCTTTCACACTAGCCTTAACCACTGGATCATCTGCTTGATAGGAATGAAAATTTACTTTTTCTGCAAGATAATAGGTCTTCCCTTTCTTAAAAGCAGTGACTCCGCATAATTGCTTAATTTTCGTTTCATTCATCGAAAAATTCATTATTTAATCCTTTCTCGATCACTTCGCTTACCTCTGTATCGTTTTAGTTGGTTATATCTTAGCACGTTTGGACAGACAACTACATTTAGATATACTTTTTCAGCAGGAAACTATTAAGTTATGCGCAATATAAAAAACACATCAACTTTATATTTGATATGCTTAGATTGAAGAGTCAAAAGGTATCGCGATAACAAGATTATTTAAACCTTTTGATTTTCTTTTATTTTTCCTACTCATTCTGTAGATTTTTTGAAATTATTTCAGAACACTCCTTGATTAATAGATAGAGGAAAAAGATGCGAGTCTCCTGCGGAAGAACGGACCAGCAAGACCCCGCACGTAGCGTTAAATAGGAAGGAAGGCTAATGGCGCCTCGTCCTGAGGCAACGCCTTCATGACCAACGTCGTGTTGGTCCAGGAGGCTCGATGGTTCGTCCGCGGAAAGCGAGTATCTTTTTCCGACCTCGATTTTTCTTTTATAATTACTCTAAAATATCTTCATATTCCTTCGAAGTTCTTACTTCTATTGTAAGAAAACTTTTACCATAGATTGCTTTTATTAAAAAAGGTGCTTTACTTGTATTTTGAAATCTGAAATCTAATGCACCATATGAAACGGTCGCATCTCTTCCTTTTGGGACGTAACCTATATCTAAAGAGTGATGATGTCTTTCTACATATGTTACCGATAATTGATCTACTACATTAAATAGTGTGGAGGACGTTTGGCAAACCCCTCCCCCTATACCCATAACGAGTTTCTTATTAATTATTTCTGGTGCCGGTTGGTAGCCATTTACTTCGTCTCTCGGACCTGTCAGCTCATTAAAAGAGAAATAATCTCCACTTCCAACAATTACATTATTAATAGCTTTCGCTGAAATCTCTATATTTTTGTTTCTGTTTACATCCGAGGGATTAAAATAAGTTGTATAAGAGGCAATTATTACTTCTTCTAAACGAGGCATGTCTTCAACATTATAATTACTTTCTGTCACATACAAAGGAATTTCAACATCATTGCCAGTAATTGATGCATCAATAATTCTATTCACCAATTCACTTTCTTTTAAAATTATCCTTGGGCTTCCTTTAATAACCTGACCGTCTTCATCCTTTTTATCAAGAACCATTCTTTTGTCATAACCAACTTCTGTTTTTGTACCTCTTGCTAACTCATAAGCTAATTTTTCAATTTCCTTTTTATATGTTTCGAAATCTGTTTCATATCCTAATTCTTGTGGTGAAATAGTTTTAATTATTTCTAGCGTATTTGGATCCACAATATTTACAACTAAAGGCTTCGATTCCTTTTCAGTTTCGTCGGTATGAGTAACCGGATTTTTCGGTTCCTCTATAGGTTGTTCTTGTTCATCAACATTTGGTATTAACTCATCATTGACTGATTTTTCAAGACAACCTGCCAGTCCTATTGAACATAAAAAGACTAGTGCAACAATCCATATTTTCACAATATCGTACTCCCTGCTATAAGGTATTTCCAATTAGATATCTTATTCAGATAGTAATGATAGTGTGAATTAGGAAAAATCTTGAACTAGCTGTACTAATATATCTCTAGGTTTCCCTTTTATCTTTGTCTTTTAAAATTGGTATAAACAAGAAGAAAGTTTCTAATACTATTAAAAAAAAGGTGATTGTTTATGGATTTCAATTTGATTTGGAAGACAGTCCTAATTCTTATAGTTGGATTGATCTTGTTAAAGATTGGTGGAAGAAGGTCAATCTCTCAAATGACTGTCCCCCATACAATTATCATGATTATGCTCGGTACATTGCTGATTCATCCAGTAAAAAGTAAAGGGATATTGTCGACTATTGGAATCAGTTCCATATTAATTCTATCTCTTATCTTAATTGAATTCATTGAATTAAAGTTTAATGGATTGGAATCTATAATTTCTGGTAAAGCCATAATTGTCATTGAAAATGGGGAAATAAATGAAAAAAATTTAAAAAAGCTTAGACTAACGGTCGATAAATTAGAAACGCATCTACGACAATTAGGTATAACGACCATTAGTGACTTAGAGTATGCAACACTGGAGGTAAATGGACAATTAGGTTATACGTTAAAAAAAGAAAAGCAGCCTGCAACCAAAGAGGATATTCAAAATCTTATTCAATTAATTCAAACTGGCCAACTGTCTACAAAAACCGAACAATCAACGGATTCCGAAGAAAATATTTTTACTGAAATAATAACCAAAAAACTCCCACCTAATAATTGACTACAGTTTTTCTTAACTAAAAATGCACATCAATGAATATAACTTTGATGTGCATTTTTAGATTTTCTGTGGAGATAAACTATCTAAATAGACTTAAAATTGATCCAAATTGCCTCATCATATTAACCCCATTTGTTATTGTGCCCACATGGCCCATAATGTTACTAAGATGGTTTGACGCTCTTGGAGGTTGTTGTTGTTGATAAGGGTTAAAGTAGGATTGCTCCTGTCTATTAAAATGGTTAGGATGGAAGAAAGCATTGTCTTGCCTTCTCATTCTATTTGGAGGTCTTCCCCCTTGTCTATAGACTGGCGGGTAAGGTCTCCTTCTAGGATCTGGCTGATTAAATAGCATATCGATTCACCACCTGTCAGGGTTAAACTTTAAAATATTATATGTTTGTATTTTTCAGTAAATTAGACTTTTGAATAAGATATTAAAAATATAATACACTTCTTACATATATATATTGAATTTAATCTAATACACTTAAATAGGCAGATATCACAAGATCCACCTTTACATATACGGCTACCGCGACTTCTCTAAATGAGGGTTTCATTGGTCTTTGCAATTTCATCTAATTTATTGGTATGTAAAATGTTTAGGATATAGTTAATGTTACTCCAAAAAGCAATTGCCCTTTCTATTTCATCCTTAAAGGTGATCAGACCCCTCTAAAAACTTCATTTCCAGCTAATAAATCTGATTTATAGATCCATATCAAGAATGAGCACATCCGTATTTGTTAAACCATAATTCACAACACAGGCATTTTTTGAAGCGGGTCCAATATTCATTTTGAAGGTACTAGCTCCTATGCCGACAATAATTACGACTACACCCTACCTTTTGTCCTCAAACTCTGCTAACGTTGTGACTATTCAATCCGGGCAATCCATTAACATCAGTCTATTTTGATAAGAAATGGTTTTTCTCGCAAAAATATTTTGTGGTATGATGTTTAGGTTGTTTTTCTACCCCTGTGACACATTTGCATTCATCTAAGAAAAGAGGTATTTATGCACTCTACAAAATTATCCAAGCGACATTGGTTGCTCATCTTAACACTTACTTTATTAACATTTGTTCTCGGAACAAGCGAATTTGTTATAGTGGGAATCTTAACTGATATTTCTACAAGCCTTCATATAACAAATGCAAAAGCAGGTACACTAGTTTCTGCGTTTGCGATTACGTTTGCCATCTTCACTCCACTTGTGATGTCAGTAACAAGTCATTTTCCTAAGCGGAAATGGATGTTGTTTTTAATAGGAGTTTTCATGATTCTGAATGCTTTGTGCGTAATTTCATCGAGCTATATCATGCTCCTTGTGCTTCGGATTATAACGGCCATTGTAACAGGAGTATTAATCTCTCTTGCCATGATTGTAGCAAGTGAAACCATGCCGATCGGCAAACGTGGACTTGCTATTTCATTCGTTTTCGGTGGCTTCACACTTGCAAATGTCATTGGAGTGCCAATTGGTACTGTCATCGCTGGATGGTATGGCTGGAATGCCACTTTCATGTTAACTACTTTCTTAGGAGGATTGGCGTTTTTGACATCCTTTTTCGTCTTGCCTAATAAGCTCAGTCAAATACGCAGTTCGATACGGGATCAGTTTTCTTTATTGACCAAACCAAGAATTTTGATGGCTTTTTTCATTCCTGCTCTCGGATTCGGCGCAACCTATACCGTCTTTACGTACCTTGTTCCTATCTTGAAGGGAATGGAAGCACCAAATCAATCAATTAGTTTAATCTTATTTGGTTATGGATTTATCTCGATTTTCAGCAACATCCTCGCCGGGAAAATTGCCAGCCACAATGCAATCGGTCGCCTTCGGTTTGTTTTTCTCATACAGTCAGTAGTTCTAACGAGTTTATTTTGGACTACAAACCATTTTATTTTAGGTCTTGCAAACCTCGGCATGATGTCGTTAATGGCCATCATGTTAACAACATCTACTCAGCTATATTTAATAGACCTTGCCGGAATTTATCAGCCAAAAGCAACCGGACTTGCTGCTTCACTTATGCCTGTGGCAAGCAACGTAGGTATCGCTTTTGGTTCAGCATTAGGTGGAATTGTATACCATCAAGGCAATTTAATGAATGTAACATGGGTTGGTGGGATAGTTGCAGTCTGTGCAAGTCTGCTAACTTTCTTTAGTCATCATTTAGACCAAAAACAAAAGAAACATGCATAAGAGGGAAGGGTATAATTCCTATGATATCTTAAGAAGAACAAGTATCCTTCTATCTCATAATTCAAGAGGTTACAGTTATCTCGAGGTGTTCTTTACCCAACCACTTTTTATAATGAATGAAAAAATTACCCACAAAAAAGGACCGAACAAATTTGTCTATTTGTTCGGTCTTTTATCTATTTTTCCATAAACTAGAATATCTCTCTATCTTTAATTATTTTTATCAAGATATTGATAAACCGCCATCATATCTTGTTTATTCAACTCACGAATACGATTAAAAATTGGAATATGCGCAACAGCATCAAGATTTAATCCAGCAAGAACATCACTAACTTTTCCAGTTAACCATGTTTGCACATCTATGCCCTCGACAACTTCCCTACGCCCTTCAACATTGATGCCAGTTGCATCACAACTAACACATGGAATTGTTAATTTAAATACGCCATCATGCAGATTATCTTCTGATATAACTTTCTTTCCTAGGCAGAATGGACAGGGATGGCTTTTTCTAATTTTATTTATTTGGGTAACTAGTTTTTTGTAGCCAAATGCTTCATAAACATATGTTAGTTTTTTGTATTTTCCATTTGTGAAATACTTATCAATTATGGTTTCTCTCGTTTCAGTAATATTGTCAAAATCACAGATGGTAATCTGATTGTTAATGCTGATTGCCTCGATATTGTCACTAATACTACCCCAGAATGGCAGGGCATTTTGTAAAACTACTTCATAATGAGCAAAGCTCGCTAGCTCAAGTTCAAGCATTTTCAGAGCGACTTGTGTTTCCCTTGGCAATAGGGAGACATCTTCCGTCAAAGCCATATCAATGCCGACGATTTCTTTCACTTTTTCAAGTACTTGTAATTTCCCAACGGTTTTTATGACTTGATCCAAAGGTAGCCCGATTATCTCACGAATATCCGTGTTGCCAAATTTCAACTTTTTATGATGATTGAGCACGGTTCCTTGACAAATTGGACAGGTTATCATTTCTTTTGATTCTTTCATATGCTCTTTAATAATCGATTTCGAAATCGACATATACATCCCAAGTATATTATTAAAACCTTGCCACGTTCTCTGGGTCTTACCTGCTTTATCATAGAATGACTTTTCCCAATAACCGTAAAAAAATGTATGCTTTTCTTCTTCTGTCATGTCATTATAACTTTTACTTATATCCTGACCAAGCTCATTCTTAATCTCATCAAAGATGAATTGTAATTTTGGATATTGATAGTACTTTAAAACCTCCATTACTTCTGGATGCAGTAAGCCATCCCAGAATGGCACGGTTTTGTCCTGAATAACAGTATCAAAATCAAATTTTTCAATCACCCGGCGGCCCGAGCAGCATGGACAATGATTGTCTTGATAATAGAAATCGAAGCTATTCGTATCTTTATTGGTTGGATGAGCTGCTACAATATGATTGATCAAGCCACCAATTTCATAGAGAAAAGTATACTGACTATACAAGTGCCGTTCCAGATCTATGGCTATGACTGGTGCAAGCTTTTCAGATTCGTATTCACCATAAATCAAACGAGCCATTGATGATAAGCTTTTTAAGATACCACCCTTATAGACGTTTTCTGCATTTTTAAAATAGGTAATCTGATTTTCTTTTAAGTAGTTAATTCCATTTTGTTGATTGACCGTTGAAGAAATTTGTAATGGAACAACTCTATCCGAATTGTTTTGCCCGCGATAATAATCATCATGACTGACAACATCCAAATTCTTCACAGGTGCAAACTGTCTTTTACCAAAATCCACAATAAAATCAGAGTTTTCTAGCATATAGGAATTATGTTCAATCATTATCATTGAGACAGTTTCATCTTGCAGAATTACTCTAACACTATCAATGAATTGATTTAAAATATTTTGTGATAAACCCTTTGAAGGCTCGTCAAAAATGAAAAGCGTATGTGGGTTTCTTGAATTAGCAAACAGCTCAGAAACTAAATGAACACATTGAAATTCACCAGTCGATAAAGACTGTGTTTTTCTTTCCAACGTCAAATAACCAAGTCCAAGTTTGATTAATAAGCTTAATCGTTTATGAGCGATGTCTTCATTTGGCAGTTCTTCAATTATATCTTCAATAGAGCGCTGAAAAATATCATCAATATCTTCGCTATATTTTGTTAGCTTCTTTTTAACATCAAGAAAAGTCGCAACGGTTGACCGACTGGTAATCGATTGGTTTCGATCTTGTCCAACCATTACCAATTTGTCTTTAGGATATCGCTTTTTAAAATCTTCGGCTATACACTCATTGACAAGTGTAGATTTCCCACATCCAGACTCACCCGTAAAAGTTACTAGTCTATTTTTGGGAATCTGAATTTCGTCCATTTGAATATTACGACAGTAAAGATCATGAAATTGATAATATTCATTTGGAGTTACCTGATTTCGTTCCCAACTAATTGGTTTTGGCCGTGGGGACTCTTCAACAATTTTCCCGCCGTATTTACCACTACCTGGTCCAAAGAACAATTGCTCATCCGTTATGTCGAGCACCGTGTCCGAATGATCAATAAGCCAAATTTGATTCTTATACCCCAATTGCTTAATCTCTCCTAAAATTTTCAATAGAGTTTGGTGATCAAGACCCACGGAGATTTCATCAATGATAATAACCGTATTTTCACTTGAAGACATAAATTCTGCCAAGTAAAGTCGTGTTAATTCTCCACCTGACAATGTACCCATAATGCGATTTAATGTTAAATAACCGATATTCATATTGATTATATTTTTTAGAATCAGTTGTTTACCTTCACTAATATTTAATACTTCTGCTAGTGAAAAAATAGTTTCGATGCTTAAGTCATTAATATCGGAAATACTCTGTGCTTTATCAAATACTTCAATCTTATATTGTTCAGCTTCTTGACTATAGCGCTTTCCTTTACACTTTTTACATTCGACATTTTTAGTAGTTCCGCGACCCTTACAATCTGGACACCATCCTAATGGATTATTAAATGAAAAAACTTCTGGAGAAAGATTATGTTTTTCAGCAAGTGTTGCACGAATCTCTGTAAAAACGCCAGTATGTGTACCAATTGTAGAACGTGGATTAGAAGAAATTGATGATCTACCTAGAAAAAGTACAAGTGGCATTTCTTCCATATTGATGGCACTGAAATTGGTTTCCATAATATTAGGAAATAAATACTGATATTCAGCCTTTGGCAATAAGGAAACGAGACGCTTCTTTGATTCTTCACCAATTGTTTGACAAAACGTTGTTTTACCAGATCCAGACAAACCAGCAATCCCTAACGATTTATCTACTGGTAGTGCTGCATCTAATTTGTTAATATTGTTCGCAATTAATTGATTTATTTTCATATGTACATCCTTTCCATTTTTGTAAACTTAGTCTTTCCATGTTAGCATAAAACTCTGTCGTAATACGGGATAATATACAATTTATCTTTTCTGGGTGTGCGATTATAAAGGGTAAATGGCAACAACCAAACTCGAAATTATTTGAGTTTTAACAAGCACTGCTTATGGGCAGAATAAGTATAATCTCTCTTGTAAACCTTCTAAGACTTCTTTTGGCACTTCCCTGACCTTGATATCCCCACCTAAGAAAAGTAGCCAATTTGTTAATTCGGTCAATTCTTCGGGATTATTAACATGGACAAAAGTCTTTAGAATGGCTGTTGTTTGGTAAGGATTCGTATAGGAAATAGATACTTTTAATGGATGATATTTTTTGAACTGGGCAATCGCCTTTGGACCAAGTTCAAGAACAAGATTAATTTCTTCTTCCCGCTTACGTAGTTTTTCTAAGATCTTTTTCTTACTTAATCTTTTATTCGCAGGGTATGAGTTGACATCGGTAAGATTGTCGACAGGGAGAATCCTCCTCTTTTCATCCTTTATGTCGAAGCCCTCAATCAGCCAATTGCCTTTTTCGTGATATAGGTGCAAGAGATAAATTGGATAAGAATTTATTACCTCTTCTTCTTTGATGGTAATCAATAAATAGCTATCCAAAAGAAGGATTTGGATGAGTTTTTCTAACATAGGATGGGGCAGGTCTGACAGATCCAGTAGGTCGGGATTATTAGGGTTTGTCCCTTCAAATAGCAAGATTTGATTTAAAAGAACAAGGTCTTCTTGCTGGTTTTCTGAGATGAGGCCAAGTAATTTTTCAGCTAAAGACTGACGACTCTTTAGATAAGGGAGTTGTTGATTTCTTGTTGCCATAAAGGCAATAAAAAGAGCTTTAATCTCATTATCGGTAAAGCGGACAGTGGGTAAGACAGAGTTGTTCATGACAAAATAACCCCCATCCCTTCCAACTTCAGCAACAAGTGGCATTCCCATGGCTTCAACTTCTCGAATATCTCTAATAGCTGTCGAACGAGAGATATTAAATTCTCGCATGATTTCAGAAATTGTAAAGTGTGCGCGGTTGTTGATATACCGCATGATGATATTAATCCTTTCAACTTTTTTCATCGGGACCCCCTAAACAGTATCACTTTTTGACATGATTTAAGGTTATTATAAACTCATCAAGTGAAAAAACATATCATTTGATTAATTTTAAAAAAAGGAAGGTTTTGAATATGGCAGATTATACACTAGAAGAAAAAGACAGTTTTACCGTTTTAGGCATTGGAACTGAACTTAAGAGTAATTACACAGACTATGCTGGGATAACCAAAGAAAAGGCAGATTTTTGGTCGACCGTTCAACAAGATGGAACGCTTGACACTTTAAAAGCCATAGCTACAAATGAATATATTTTCGCCGTGAACGAAGCAGTGAATAACAAGATGATGCATTATGCTGGTGTCATGACGGATGCAACGATACCAGAAGCAACAAGAGTAATCCAATTTCCTAAGGGGGAATACATCGTTGTTAAAGGGGAAGGGAATACAGCTGATGAGTTGAGTAATAAGCTTGCTGGCATTGCCTTTGGTCAAGTCTTGCCAGAATTAAAGGATTTTGCCTATGTTGGTGGGCCAAATACTACGGTTGAGATGGGGCAACGAGACGGCTTAGTATATGGTGAAATGTGGATTCCTGTTGTTAGGAAATAAAGAGATAAAAGGAGAGATAGAATTGTCCTATATCGTTGATTTTAAAAATGTGTCTACGGTTGGTTTAGAGTCTTCACCTGTAGCAGAAGCGCTTGCTGGTTTACGTGCTAATGAAGCCCGTTACTTAATGAACAAATACAATCATGAATTTACGGTTGTACCAGCTAGTGAAAGCCAAGAGACACTTGATTATGTGAACCGAGTTTTGAAAGAACGTGAGATTGAGTTTGCGGCCAAACCTTTAGAAACGTCACTTTTTCAATTGGAAGATATCAGATTTGCCTACGTCTTTTATGAGGATGGTCTTGAGGTTAACGCGATGTATACGATAGATGACGCAAAGAAACGGGCTGTTGGTTTTAAGCTTTCTGAAGGGATGGAAGTACCGAAGGAGTTAGCGGAGAAGTTTAAGTTTGCTAGACAGAAGTCTAAACTAGCTGGAACAATTCGAGGCTCGTATTTTGTAATTAAAGGTGAATATTAAAGTAAGCAAAAGCGCAAGTGGAGGAAACCAGTCATCCTTTGTATTGGTCATTCTTTTCTTCAATTGCATAAGAAAATCCTGCTTGAGCAAAAACAACGATTCATGCAACAAATGTTCATCTAGGCATTCAAATAACAAAACAGCACCTTTCCATCAAATCAGAAGGTGCTGTTACTTTTATTCAAAAATCTGAAACGGTTTTACCTTAACTAGTTCGGTTTTAATCTTTAACTTATATTAAACGTCATACACCTCTTCTTCGGAACATTTTAGTTGTCTATAATGTTAATATTGTATCGATCGAGCCATGTGTTAATTTGAGAGATATTCGCAATCAGTTGTGGACCAGTCATAAGCTGCCCAAACCAAGGAGTTTTGAAAGAGGAGCCATCTGAATCGATGATATCTTGAACCTTTTGCTTTGATAAGATTTCTAATATTGGAGATGATTGATTGTCGAGGATGTTTTTTAACTTAGTCTTCACTAGTTTCAAATATTCAGGATGATGGGTTTTCGGATATGGGCTCTTTTTACGATAAAGAACGTCATTCGGAAGAACTCCTTCTAAAGCCTTTCGCAGTATTCCCTTCTCTCTTCCATTCAACATTTTCATTTCCCAAGGGATGTTCCATGCATATTCAACAAGTCGATGATCCGCAAATGGGACGCGTACTTCTAAGCTAGCCCCCATACTCATTCGATCTTTTCTTTCCAATAATGTAGGCATAAACCAAATCATATTTAAATAAAACATTTCCCTACGGCGTGCTTCAACGGTTGATTCCCCTTCTAATGGAGGAACTTCAGCAATCGTTTCATTGTACCTCTCCATTACATATTCTTTTAAATTGAGCTTCTTTTGCCAATGCGGAAGTAGTAGCTTCTGTCTTTCCTCTTGTGATCTTATCCAGGGAAATCCATTCGCATGTAAAATGTCACCACGATAGAACCATGGATAGCCACCGAAAATTTCATCCGCACATTCACCTGATAAAGCAACTGTATAATCCCGTTTAATTTGTTCACAAAACCATAGTAGGGACGCATCCACATCAGCCATACCAGGCAAATCTCTCATTAATACAGATTTATCCAGAAATTCTACTAATTTCTCATTGTCAATAACAGCTGCATGATGGTTTGTTTTTAAATATTGCTCCATTTTGGTAATCCATGATGCATCTTCATCTGACTGAAAAGAATTCGCTTTAAAATATTGACTATTTTGTTCATAATCAATTGAATATGTGTGAAGCTGACCCCGTCCTTGCTTAATAAAATAATCAGCAGCAATGGCACTAATGGCACTCGAATCGACTCCACCTGACAAAAAGGTACAAACAGGTACATCGGCAACTAACTGACGTTGGACGGCATCTTTTACAAGAAAAGAAACTTGTTCTACTGTTTCATCAAGAGAATGATGGTGTTTTTGACTATTTACATTCCAATAACGCCATTGTTTAAACCCGTTTCGATTAAAGATGAGTGCATGTGCTGGGCGAAGTTCGTGAATGCCTCGAAAGACACCATGACCGGGAGTTCGAGATGGACCTAAGCCGAATATTTCTTTGAGCCCCTCCCGATCTATTTCAGCCTTTATCTTTGGGTGAGCCAGAATTGCCTTGATTTCTGAACCAAATAAAAGCGATTCATTTTCTATATGATAAAAAAGAGGTTTCACACCTAGACGATCTCTTGCGATATAAACCTGTTCCTTGCATTCATCCCAAATAGCGAAGGCAAAAATTCCATTCAAATGTTCTACACACTTTTCACCCCACTCGATATATGCTGTGAGTAGCACTTCTGTATCAGAGTAAGAAAGAAATGAATATCCTCTTTTCAATAATTCCTTCCGAATATCTTCCGTATTATAAAGTTCTCCATTATATATAATCCTATAAGAACACCCGTTTTTTTCCTTTTCCATTGGCTGAGTACCACCAACAGGATCGACAACGGTGAGACGTGTATGTCCGAATGAAGTTTGCTGTGAACTCCATACATTTAAAGCATCTGGACCTCGCTTAGACAAGGTTTCTACCATTTTTTTCACGACGGATTCATGTTGCGTCAAATCATTACGCCAATCTACCCAACCTACTATTCCGCACACTCGACATCACTCTTTCCTTTGAGTATTTTCCCTAGGATGTGACCCCACTTAATACTGTTTCATATATTGCTCACGTTCCCAAGGATGTACAGTCGTTCTAAACATATCCCATTCGATTTCTTTTGCTTCTACAAAATGTTCAAACAAATGGCTTCCTAAAGCATTCGTGATGACTACATTTGTCTTTAGTAATTCGAGAGCCTGCGCCAACGAGGCTGGCAAATCAATAATGCCATGTTCCTTACGTTGCTCTTTAGACATTACATAAATATTTCGGTCTACTGGTTCAGGAGCTGTTACGTTATTTTTTATTCCATCTAATCCTGCAGCTAGTAGGACAGCCATTGCTAGATAAGGATTCGCTGCAGGGTCAACACTACGAACTTCTACACGAGTGCTCAAGCCACGTGAAGCTGGAATACGAATAAGCGGGCTTCTGTTTCTTGCCGACCACGCTACATAACACGGTGCCTCATACCCTGGAACTAACCTTTTATAAGAATTAACAGTCGGATTTGTAACGGCTGTGAAACTTGGTGCATGTTTTAATATTCCTGCCAAAAAGCTTCTTGCGGTATCACTTAATTCCAATACCCCATTTGGATCATAAAAAGTATTCTCTCCTCCTTTAAACAAACTTAGGTTACAGTGCATACCTGAACCATTTATACCGAACAATGGCTTTGGCATAAAAGTTGCCAACAACCCATGTTTACGAGCAATTGTTTTGACAACAAGTTTAAAGGTTTGAATATCATCGCAAGCTTTTACAGCATCCTGATATTTAAAATCGATTTCGTGTTGACCTGGGGCAACCTCATGGTGAGATGCCTCAATTTCAAAGCCCAATTCTTCTAATTCCAATACAATATCACGTCTACAGTTTTCCCCTAGATCGGTTGGCGCAAGGTCGAAATAGCCACCCTGATCATTCAATTCAAGTGTTGGTTCACCTTTGTCGTCCAATTTGAATAAGAAAAATTCTGGCTCAGGACCAAGGTTGAAATTGGTAAACCCTAGCTCCTCCATTTCTTGTAACACTCTTTTTAGGTTCAAACGAGGATCTCCAGCAAATGGAGTTCCATCAGGATGATAAATATCACAGATGAATCGGGCTACCTTTCCCTTTTCTGCAGTCCAAGGAAAAATAACGAACGTATCTAGGTCAGGATATAATAACATATCCGATTCTTCAATTCGCACAAAGCCCTCAATAGATGAGCCATCAAACATCATTTTATTATCTAACGCTTTCGTTAACTGACTTGCAGGAATTTCGACATTTTTTATTGTTCCAAATAAATCAGTAAATTGTAACCGAATGTAAAGCACATTTTGTTCCTTTACCATTTCTAGTATTCTTTCTCTGTTCATACCCTTCCACTCTCCTCGTTGTTTTTTATAACTTTTTTAAGCAGAAATCGAATTATTGAAAATTAATTCACCATGGCAAATATAGGAGGCTTCTCCTCTTTTCCAAACATGACCTTGTTCATCCCAAGTTACTGTCAAATCTCCTCCAGGAAGATGCACAGTTACTGCCTCATTTCGATCAAGCAATTGATTCATAGTAGCAGCAACAACTGCAGCACAAGCACCTGTACCACAAGCCATTGTTATTCCCGATCCTCTTTCCCAAACTCGGTAATCAATTTCCTGACGCCCTCTAATTTGAACAATTCCTACGTTTACCCGATCCGGGAATAGGCTGTCATGTTCTATGACAGGTCCTATTTTCTCTAATGGAACGGCATTCACCTCATCCACAAAGATGATCGCATGCGGATTGCCCATCGAGACGCAGCTCAGATAATACACCTCTCCTCCAAAGGTATGTGGTTCGTTCATTGCGGGAACGAATGGATCACCTCCCATAGGAATCATTCCTTTCAATAGTTTTGGTTCACCCATATCCACGTTAACGTATTGAACAGATTTCATTTTATCCAATTCCACCTCAACGCTGACCACCCCCCCCAATGTTTCAATCGTAAAGCGAGGTTTCGTTGCATACGCATAATCAAATAAAAACTTTGCAACACAGCGCAGGCCATTTCCGCAATTCTTAGCCTCTGAACCATCTTCATTAAAAATTCGCATTTTATAATCAGCCATCTGCGACGGACAGATGAGAATAATCCCATCGGAGCCAATTCCAAAATTCACATCGGAAACTTTTCTTGAAAGCTCTGGATACATCTGTTCTTCCAGTACATTATTCGGATTGCCCAATTGATTAAAAATGACATAATTATTGCCCAATCCATGCATTTTAGTAAAGTTCATCTCTTCAGCCCCCTTTAAAAGATAAATTTGGAAGTACACAGCCTTGTTCTTATATCTTCTAAGATTTGCAGTTCCTCCTCCGCCCCATCCGCCTGAAAGGTCACTGAAAATCGTACATATGGGCCGGCGTCATCCCATGGAACTGTTGAAATTAAATGCTCACTAATTAAATACTGGCTAAATTCCTCTGCTGAATGAAATGCTGGACCTTTTTCTACTGCAATTGGAATTTTTGCATATAAGAAAAAAGAGCCTTTTGGTTTTTTGGCATCAAATCCACACTCCCTCAAAATAGCCAATAAAAGATCATGGCGTCTTGAATATTTCTCAGCTATTTGTTTCGTTATGTCAAGTTGTGATAAAGCATAGGACGCAGCTTTTTGAATCGGAATAAATTGGCCAGAATCACAATTATCCTTCACAGTCGCGATTGCAGAAACAAGTTTGGAGTTACCTGCGATAAAACCGATGCGCCACCCTGTCATATTGAAAGACTTGGATAAAGAATGCAGCTCTATGCCAACCTCTTTCGCCCCTGGAACTGATAAGAAACTAAGCGGTTTTTCACCATCAAATACAAGTGCAGCATAGGCGGCATCATGGATAACAATAAGCTCATGTTTTTTAGCGAAACGTACTATTTCATCGAAAAATTCTCGATTCGCTACAGCACCTGTTGGATTGTTTGGATAGTTTAAGTAGAGTAATTTAGACTTTTTCAATACAGTATCAGACAATGAATCCAATTCTGGAAGAAATAAATTTTCTTCCAAAAGGGGTAAATGTACAACTTCTCCCCCTAGATATTTTGTATGTGTACCTAAAATTGGATAATTTGGTGATGGCATTATTGTTATATCACCTGGATTGATAAATGCTGTTGGAATCATGGCTAATGCTGATTTTGAACCAATAACGTGATTAATCTCTGCTTCTGGATCAAGATCATCTACCCCAAATACTACCTTCATATAAGTCGCTGCAGCTTGCTTAAATTCTCGTATTCCGTTATCAGCATAAAAGCGATTTTCTGTTTTTTTTGCTTCTTCTGCCAATTTTCTAACGACCATATCATGCGCCATGTCATCCGGTTCACCGACACCAAGATCGATTAATGTCTTCCCAGGATTTCTTTGCAATACTTCCCTCTTTGCATTTTTTATTTTTTCAAATTTATAAATTTCATTCTTCATACCAAATTCCGCTCCACCTATTCGGTCTGCAAATAGATGTTGTATATAATCCATTGTTACCATACTGATTCCCCCGTATTTTTTCCTTCTTTATTTCTTTGTTTATTTCATGTTAATACTTTTAGAAGCAAATTTATTTAGAGTTATTGGTGAAATATTTGCACTTTTTGACTTCAAAAAAAGTTGCTACGGGATCTTTATCAAATCCCGTAGCAACCTGTTCTAGAAATATGAAATTTTTCACCTTACTTCTGAGGGGTTTTTACCAGTATATTGCTTAAATTGTCTACTAAAAAAGTGCAAATCATTATAGCCAAGGGCATATGCAGTTTCCGTTACCGTCATCCCGCTAATATGTAGTAAATGTTCCGCACGTTTTATGCGAGAATAGACGATATACGATTTAACTGTATGCCCGATAATTTGTTTAAATTTTTTGGAAAAATACCGCTGGGAAAGATTTGCACGTGTAGATAAACTTTCAATCGTATGTGGTTCTCCTGGGTGTTGCTGGATATAATTAGCTATTTCTAAAATCTTTTCCAATAAGCTATTGCTTGTATCACCCAGCTTCTCTTCCTTTTCCTGTTCTTCTCTTAATAAATGAATAATTAATTGCTTCAAGATTAACTTTCCCTCAATTTCTGCTCCATATGTTTTGACTAAAAACAAACGAATGTATTGAGTTAACAGTGATTCAAAGCCAATCGTATTGTCAAGAATTCGATGTGCGGATGGGATCAATCGAGGTGTTTCAGCTATATCAAAATGAATATAAGTTAATACGAGGGGATCTTGCGGGTTATGTGTTGCTTCTATTTCATCGCCTGGCCTAAACAAAAAACAATGACCCTTCCCTACATGATGTGGCTTATTGTTTAAAAACACAGTACCCTCACCACTCCAAACATAAAATAAATCAAAGTTAGGCATGGGGGTATCTCTTTTCTTCCACTTCCAATTCGGCTCACAATGAATGGTGGCTAATGCTGGTTTCAACAAAAAATCATCTGGATTCAGATAAAGCATTCAATACTCTCCTTTCAAAGATGAGAAAGCTACAGTGTTCGGTGTCAGGCACGAAAACTATCCAGAGGTATTTGGGTTCCTGGCATCGAATGCTAAAAAAGCATTACTTTTTTATGAAACTCCAAAAAACCCCTCTTTTATATTAAATTATACACAAAAAAAGAGTTACTTCTAATAAATTTTAGAAGTAACTTACTTGTGATACGGTTCACTTTTATTAATCCTAAAACTTATGTGGATCTGCCCCACTGATACGAGATTCATTGGTTAGTATGCCATTGCCAAATTCCTAATCGTAGCTTCTAAGTAGTTCATCCAAGCACTTCGTTAAAACAAACTTACCGCCATTAATAAAAACAATTAAAACAGATGGAGTCTGATTTTTATTAAGAAAAATATGAGATCAATAACTTTCAAATTTTAAACTTCACTAAAAAAGTAGTGCCTTCGGATCCAGTTTGAATGTCGATTTCTGCATTATGACGTGCAGCAATGGCATAGCATATACCTAACCCTAAGCCAGTGCCATTATCTTTAGTTGTGTAGAATGGAGTGCCCAATTTCTCTAATACTTCGGGACTAATTCCTTCTCCTTGATCTTTCACTGTAAGAACTACATATTTTTCTGCCTCCATATATGTGCTAATTGTTAGTCTTTTTCCTATGCCCATTGCTTCTAAGCCATTTCGGTATAGGTTTATTATTAATTGCCTTATCTCATTACGATTTAAAAGTAATTCCGGAATGTCTTTCGTATCGAATTGAATAAGTTTGTTTTGATTGAATGTATCAATCTCTATAATTGGTTTAATATCATGGATAATTGAGTTTAGATCTAACATCTGTAAATCGGATATTCTTGTATTGCCCATGGAGAGAAATTCAGTAATGATGGAATTTGCACGGTCCAGTTCTTCTATCATTAGATTAAAGTAATTCGTATGTTTCTCAAATTCTACTTCTTTTCTTAGTAATTGTAAGAATCCTTTTACCGTTGTCATTGGATTCCTAATCTCATGGCTAATACCGGCTGCCATTTGACCGATTAAATCTAAGTTGGATAACCTTCTCAATTCCTTCTCGTATTTCTTTTTCTCATTTATATTTTTAAACAAACAACAGATACCTTCGTCATAAGGGTATGCAACTACTTCGTGCCAATAACCGTCATAAGGTGAAAGCATTTCGAAATGAACTGTAATCCGCTCTGACATCGCACGATGAAGCTCTTTATAAAAGCCCGTGCCTACATTTTTCGGGAATATTTCCCATACATTTTTACCTAATACCTCTTTTACCGTTTTTCCTTGAGGTAAATATTGATATTTATTTATGTAAATAAATTCCCATTCCTTATTCAAAGCAAAGAATCCATCCGTTATTCCTTCTATAACACTTGTCACTTTTTCATTCGCAGCAGCAAGTTCCCTAGTTCGTCCTACTACCATGCTTTCGAGTTGGTCCATGTATAACAAATTGGAAAACGTAGGGGCTGTGGCATCAATAATTGATTGTGCGAGTTGAATTTGAGACTCATCATAATTGATAGCTTTTCCCTCTAATTTGACAATTACTATTACACCTAACACTTCTCCCATTGATACCAATGGAATTATAAGTAGATCGTTCATATCTGTATTAGAACGATGATTTATATTTTTCGTTTTAATGACCATTTGGATCATTTCTTCATAGCTTTCATCAATGCTTATGTTATTTAGAGTTTCCATCCAATCTGCTTCTGTCCAATCGCAGTCTTTACTTAACTTTGTTAATCTAATGGTTGTTTTATCAAATGGATCTAGTAAATGGGCAGAAATATAATCGCTATTTAATATCTTTCCTAAATAGAAGAAACATTTATCGAGGCTTTCCTCTATCGAGGAACACTTCGATAAGTCTCGTGTAACATTAAGTAACAATTGCTTTTCAGCAATAAGGTTTTCCTTTTGCGCTAAATTGTTTGCATTTCGAATTGCTACTGCAGCCATATTCACATAAGCCTCTACACTTTGAATTTCTGAATCTGCTAAGTTCATAGGAGTTGCATAATTAAATAAAAAAACTAAACCAAATAACTCTTGTTCAAACGAAATAGGTAGAGCTAGTATGGATTTAATTTTGAAGGCTTTGATTGGTCCTGGATCCGGCCGACTATCCTTTGATGTATCAGGGATGTAAATGGTTTTTTGGGTCTCAATCACTTCTCTAGCTAATGCGTCTATTTTGGGATCAATTACCTGCGAATCGAGCCTTATACCATTCATAATCTCTGGTTTTCCTGCAGATGCCATGAATGTTCCATCTGGTTGGGGTAAGAAAATTCCAACAGAGCTACATTTAACAATCTCCTCAGAAATAGCCATTGTTACACGATGCAGCACTTCACGTAGTTCTAACTTTGTATTTATAATTTTTGTTATATTTGCAAGCCTAGAATATCTTGACTGCTCCTTAAACATATTAATGATCTCCAATCATAGGCAAAAATTAACATTATAAATTGAAGTTAAAAATTATTACCTATATTCTATTTTTATACTTTTCTCATATTTATTCTTACTATATATATTACAGATATTACATAAAATTTAATAGTAGAATAAATAGACTCGAATAGTGATAACTATTTTAGGGTGTAGACAAAGTCAATTCCGATTGGTATCTCTTCACTTTTCTTAAAAACGCTTGTCAAGAATTTATCAACAGTCGGGATTAGTAATAGCTATTTATAAGGATTATTAAAGGGAAATATTATCTTTCATACTTTATTGAGTTCTAGAAGAGCAATAACCCAATATTCAAATTCCAAAAAGAACAAAAAAATTTCTTTCAAATATACCAGATTTTCTTTATGATAAGGGATATGAAAAAATTGAAGGGATCTGTAATTATGTGGGGAAAAGTAAGAAATAGGCTAGAAAATCTATCACCTGCCCAAGTTATTACAGGCTATTATCTGCTGGCAGTAACAATATCCATACTATTATTTAGTCTCCCGGCCGTTTTTAAACCTGGGGTTCACGTATCTTTTATTGATACGGTCTTCACTGCCGTTACTGTGGTAAGTGACACAGGTTTGACTGTATTTAATATTTCGGAGACATATAGTGTATTCGGCTATTTTGTTATTATGATTGTTTTGCAATTTGCAGGACTTGGAATTATGGCGATCAATACATTTTTTTGGATACTTTTAAGAAAAAAAGTTGGTTTACGCGAACGCCGTCTAATTATGGTTGATCATAATCAATTCGAATTATCGGGGTTAGTACAAATGGTTAAAGAAATTCTTAAAATCATTTTTCTTATTGAGATTTTAGGTGGGCTTATCCTAGGATTGCATTTCTTCAATTATTATTCGACCTGGAAGGATGCTTTACTCCATGGTTTGTTTGCATCCGTAACTGCAACAACAAACGCTGGAATGGATATTACGGGAGAATCACTCGCTCCTTATGCTGGTGACTATTTTGTGCAAATAATAACAATCATTCTAATAATTCTTGGTGCTATCGGATTCCCAGTATTAATTGAAGTGAAGGAATACTTATTTCGGAGAAAGACGGATCATACAAACCCTTTCCGTTTTTCATTATTTACAAAATTGTCGACACTAACATATGGGATTCTTCTCGTTATTGGAACAATTCTTATCCTCATATTTGAATGTCAACATTATTTTAAAGGTCTAACTTGGCATAAAAGTTTCTTTTACGCCTTTTTCCAAGCAGCAACAACGAGAAGTGCTGGGTTAACTACAATGGATATTACTGAGTTTACTATGCCAACACTGTTGGTTATCAGTATTTTCATGTTTATCGGTGGGTCTCCAACCTCTGTCGGGGGAGGAATTCGTACGACGACATTTGCTTTGAATATATTATTTATTTATCATTTTGCTAAAGGAAATCGTAATATCAAAATTTTTAATCGAGAGCTTCACGAAGAGGATATATTGAAATCACTTGCCATCACAATGTTAGCTATTATTATGTGCTTTATATCCGTTGTCGCAATTAGTGTTTTTGATACAAAGCCCCATCTTATTGAAATTGTATTAGAAGTTTGCTCCGCATTTGGTACTGTAGGCTTGTCTATGGGGATTACTCACGACCTTAGCATTTATTCGAAGTGTATTCTTATGGTTTTAATGTTTGTAGGAAGAATCGGCTTAACTTCTTTCTTGTTTATTATTGGTGGTCAGACGAAGAAAACAAAGTATCAATATCCGAAAGAGAGAGTTATTACTGGATAATCAAGTGAACTTTTTTATCATAAATATTCGAGCCCTTAGGAACTCTAATTGCATCATCCAAAGGGCTCTGTGTATTATATTCATTTCAACATATCCTTCACTCTCTGCACATATGGAGCCTTGTTGTATCCGAGGTATAGCTCGCTGGAAAGTCTAATAGGATCGCCAAAGAAAAAGCGTTCGTATAAAGTCTGCCGTGTACCGAAAGAACTCATTGTTAGATCCCATGCTAAACGGAAGATTTTAACGCGATCCTCAGCATTATCGGCTTTCGATTGTAAGTATTGATCTAAATCGTTTCTAATGGATGATTGAAATGAATTTTCGGTTGGGATAGACATTAATCCACTTGCCCCCAAAATCTGAATAATTTCAGTAAACCGTGGATAGACTCGCGGAAAAACATTGATAGCTACTTGTAGTGTTGTAAAGTCTGGTTGCATTAAACCCCATTTATCTATTTCCGCTTCTACTTCAGACTTTATCACCAATGCCTTCATCGTTTCTAAAGCGATAATAATTTCGGAAACCCTTTCCTGAACTTGTTGGTATTGCTTTATATTTATCGTTTCAATAATCGATTGGACAACCCCTAATACAAATTCAGTTTTTACAATTTGTCTTGAAACAACTTGATGTAAGGAAAAGGCTTGAAACGAACTAGTTTTCATAAAATTATTTGACACTGCTACATTGTCATAATAAAACACGCGCTCCCAAGGAACCAATACATTGTCAAATACTACTATCGTATCCATTTCCTCATATCGTGAACTTAAAGGATAGTTAAAGGTTGAATCTCCACCAACAAAGGATTCTCTACATATGAACTTAAGCCCTTTCGTATTACTAGGTATGGAGAAACCAAACCCTTTTTCTTCCTCTATTACACCTCCGGAAGATATTACAAGTATTTCATCCGTTATTCCACCTTGTGTTGCAAGCAACCGTGCACCCTTTACAATGATTCCTTCTTCGTTTCTATCCATCACTTTAGCAGCAATGGGTTCTTCTGATTCCTCGATATAAATAGGTGATCGATTGACTTGGGGATCAATAAATGTATGTGTCATAGATAAATCTTGTTCTCGTGCATATTCATAGAAAGATCGTAAGTTGTCAGGAAAGCAGTTCTTTTTGTCATTCAAAAGATTAGCAGATGATGCAAAGGCCATTAACGCCGTGTTCATATAGTCTGGACTTCTTCCCATAAGACCATGGTTCGATTTAGCCCAATGCTGTACCATTACTCTCTTTTTTACTAAATCCTCTTTTGTTTTGGGCTGTACATAGGACATACCTATAGGCTCAGATGTTAATGGTGAAGGATACGTCATGACATCTTTTAAAACTGTATCATGTTGCATGTCGTACAATGATGCCTGACTTTTCATAATCCCTTTAAACGCAGCGTGTTCTGAAATTTTACCTGTCACAGGCTTACCTTCTATCCAAATATCTGTTTTCAATTGGTCGATTCGATCAATATACTGTTTCCCCGTAATAGCTGGCATACACACACTCCTAATTGGTACAAGCTAATAATTCTGCCTATCTTTTGTTGTATACTATTAATATTTCCTTTCTATTGTTACAAGTTAGTATGCCTTACTTGGAGAAGAAATTTATTAGTTACAGGAAGATGCCGATATACAATGAAAGAATAAGAAAAACAGTCATTGATAAACCAGCTATAATACCTTTTCGTTTATGTGCAGACCCTGCTTTTTTTATGACATTTTGAAAATATAAAAAACAACCTACGGCGATTAATAATGACTCGACTAGAATGCTTCCAGGAATGGTTTCCCATAATCCTAATCCCAGAAGCGGCATATTACCGATATTACCAGGTAAAATCGGCATATCAGGTCGATGAACTATTAGATCAAGAATCCAATGGCTGAATACTACAGCTCCTATAATAATTCCCGATTTTTTCCCCCAAAACCTTTTAGCGAGTAGCGCCGCTAATATGGAAAGAATAAGTGCACCTACTAAAGAATGCGAGTACAAAGCATTAATAACAACATTTCCATATCCACCTTTACCTATTGGTTTTATGGACTCTAAACCAGCCAAATTAAATATAACAAACACAATATCAAGCAATTGTGCGCCAACTATGAGTGACCATAGTGGCGTCTCAGGCGTTTTACTTTTTACTGCAGCCGAAATTCCAAAATGTCCTGCAAACATTTTTACTGACCCCCTAAAGAATATTCAACACTAGTAAACTATTTATGAGCCAGCTTCGTTTCATATGAGAATCTTAAATGAGAAATAATTGCTAGTTGACTTAGCCCCATAAGAAAAACCGGGCAAAAAACCGCCCGGTCCTTTTAAAAATAGTAAGCTGAAATACCTCGATTTCCGCTACGGCGGACGCTTTTCGCGGGCATGGCTTCAGTCTCCTCGTCACTACGTTCCTGCGGGGCCTTCAGCTCATGCTATTCCCGCAGAAGTCGCCGCCTGCGCTCCAATCGACTAGTACTCCGCTTCCGATTAATCATTTTATATAGATAAATGTTTATGGATAAACTAGCAATAGCAATTATCCATTTAATTTGCTATTGATTGAAGCGGAAGGCGGCGACTCCTGCCGGATCAAGTGAGCAAAATGAGACTTCACATCGTACGCGTAGCGACGGTGAAGGCTCATCGCTCACCCGGCGGAAAGCGTCCGCCCTGCAGCGAAAATCAACCTGTTAATGGCCAAAAATTTATATACTTTCATATCTCTTAAGAAAATCTCAAGCGTCCTTAAAGTCCATCTTGTCTTCACCGTTTCCAGAGTGCTTCGGACGAAACATGGGTAAAGACATGATGTAGAAGTTTCAAATTACTTCCCGCCGAGTTTTCTCTCGACAGTTCGAACATAGTCTTCTAATTGATCTGCGGGATTAAACACAGTATTTCCATGACAAACTTCTAAATGTTTTGGTTTCAATAATCCAACGATATCACTGCTTTTTAATGCTTCCTCCATATTAGGTGTAAACATGGGTGGTTGGAGTTTACCATTTTTCGACTTAAACAGATCCCCCGCTAAGAGCACTTGATCTTTCTCATGGTAGTACACAACATGACCAGGGGAATGGCCTGGTGTAAAAAAAGGTTTCAGTCCGCCTACTGATTTCAAGTTTCCGGACTCCTCTTCTAAAAGAGGTTGAGTTAGTTGTTTAGGCAAGTTATTTTCTAATTTCTTTCGTTTTGGATAGAGAGTTTTCCCTTCCAAATAAGGAATCTCTATGCGGTGTGCGTAAACAGGCACTTCATTTTCAGTCAATATTGCTTTCACCGATCCAACATGATCAGAATGTCCATGCGTGAGAAGAATTTGTTTTAGAGGACCAGCGTTTAGTTGTTTCATGAATTTCATGATCCCTTTTGCCATCATTGGCATTCCAGCATCAACTAAAATGATCCCGTCTTCTTCCACAACAACCCATACATGAATTGGGATAATCATCCACGTTTTTAAGCTCCATATATGTTCAGAAATCTGTTTTGCTTTCATCTTCATTTCCCCTTATTTAATTTTTCTTTAAAGCCTAATAAAAGTATTTCAAACGAGAGATCAAATGTAGGGGTCAATCTCTCCATTAAAACGTCAAGTGGTTCATGCTGATACGAATAAGTACTTAATATCCCATTCAAATTGAAATAATAAATACGGGAATAAGCCAATAATTGTTCATTGTTTAGAATAGAGAGGCATTCCTGCATGATTAACTTCATTAGTTCAAAAATTTCAATCCGAAGTTTATTGATCTCTAGTTCTTGCTCTACGTCATCCACTCTTGAAGATTTAGCATTGAAAAAAATTTCGTACATATTACGATGCTTTAAACAAAAGTGAATATATTCAAGACTAATTTTTTTTAGTTTGTCTTCTGCTGCTAATGTATTCCTATTTGAAATTTGATGTAATTGGTCGTGAAGTTCTTTCAAAGAGGGCATAGAAAGCTGGTGGAGCAAGGCTTCCTTATCTTTGAAATACAGATAAATCGTTGTATGTGAACATCCCGCATCCTTAGCAATTTCTCGTATCGTGACTGAGTCATATCCCTTTATAGCGAATAACTTCCCTGCAGATTGCAATATTTGTTTTTTCGTTTCTTCTGAACGTTGCTCTTGTTTATTTGTCATAATTGAATGCACCCATTTCTTAAGAATTACTAACCACCGGTTATATTATAACCAGTGGTTAGTGTTTTGTCAAAAAAATATCCCTAAAAAGGATATTTTATATGTTTAAGTTTTAACTATGGGTATTCAAGTTCCGATTCATCTATAAACATGACATAATCAACCTCCAAATCGCCATACCTGCTGGAACCTCCATTTGAAGAACCTCCTAGAGAGGTTATGCTATCCAATTTATCATATGCATTCCAACCAAAATAAATATCCCGTCGATAATTAAGAAAATTAGAAAATATATTAGATTGATTAACCGAAATATTATTTAATGAATGTATTACGGAAATCCATTCATGTGGAATTTGCATACTGCCAGAAGTATTTCCTGAAAAAGGAATTTCTTTCTCCATCTGTACCCCAGGTTCATAATAATGACTATCCCCTATGATATGGTATCCTCTCTTCTTAATTAGGTACAACTTCATATAGCTCACTTGATCTAGAGAAGGAAAATTCCATAGTAAATGATAGGTGGAAGGATCTTGACTATTTATCTTCCATATTCGCATGTCACCATTTGTAGAAATAAATACAGCTTGCCATTTATGATGTTGCCATTCCCAAAAACTAAGACCGTATTTGTTATCTACCGAAACAAAGGGGACATATACATGCCGCTCGTCAAAGTAGACATTATCTTGAATGACACTCGCATCAGTACCTGGGCTAAAACGATTCATTTCCTTCACCAACTGTTCATTTGTTAAAAAAGGCTCTGGCTTCGAAAAATAAAACCAATAAACGGTGAATGTAGTCAATGAAATCAAGACAATTCCTATTAAACTTAGAAACTTTTTCTTCGTCATTTACTTTCCCTCCTCTAATAGTGATTGATCGGAGTGAAAATAAAATTGCTTTTTTGGCGTTACGATTAAAAGCCCTTTTCCATCGCCTTCTACATAGACGATAGCTCTGAGACCGCTCCCCCATTTAGGTAACGTATTGATAAGCATATATGGAAATCGTTCTTTTCTTTTATTCGGCTCGGTATCCATATAAGTTTCATAATACCAATCGTCACTATAGAACGCTTCTTGCTTTAAACTATGAATGCGCTTTAGTAAGTTTTCTTTCACTAGTTGGCGTTCCTTTGCAGATGGATGAATATTAATAATTGAGGCATTTTCTACATTTGAAATATAGGTTTCTGGTTTATTTTCAGGGAATATTAAAAGATTTAATGGTATAGCAACTAAAGTAGATGACAATAAAATAAAATTAGCAAAAAAGCCCAACCAAGCAAAAGGTCGATACTTCTCCCATCTCTCTTTTTTTCTTTTTAAAAAACCATATAAAATCCATACACCAAGTGGTAGAACTGCAACCTGTATCATTTTATTAAAAACATTCCAATTAACTGAAAAAGAAAAGAGACCTACCAAGATGACAATAATTACTTTCCATAACTTAGGCTTTTCCGAATGCTTTTTATAAAAACGAAAAGCAATAATTCCAACGACAAACCACGCTAAAATAATGGTGATTATTTCAACAATATCGCCATTCCACAAGAAAGTCAGTCCCCCTGTTCATTCATGGTATATCCCTTCTTTCGACATAGCCTTTGATATTACCTTCGTTGGTTCTACTTTTAGGTAAAAGAAGGCATTACCAAAAAGACCACCACTTGATAACACCACATTTTAGTCTATTAAATTATGAAAATAAAATTATAATTCTATTAACCTAAAATATCTCTCCTATTATATGAGATGAATCCTGCTATTGTTAAAACAATTGCTATGATTAACAATACTGTAACCGGCATATAGTCCATTTCATGCACTGGTAATTTTGGAATATGACCATACGGTGAAAGATTGCTCATCCAGTTAGGAAACTGAAGTAACCCTCCTAGATATACAACTATGAATGAATAAACTAAATACAACCACGTAAAACTTGTGAATTGTGGAAGAAATCCTACCAATAATATAGCCAAACCGATCATCGTCCAAATTGCAGGCAAGTAAATCATCCCTGCTTTAAACAGTGTAGTAAAGGAAATAGCATCGTCCATCACTGCTGCACTTGCAGACCATAACCCAACTACCGCCAAATACAGCATCACAAAGCTACTACCAATCGAAATCACAAAATAACTTCCCATTATCTTTGAGCGAGATATCGCACGACTAAGTAAATGCTCCGTATGATTCTTCTTTTCCTCACTTTTCAATTTAAAGATTATCATGAGTGTAGGAATTGTACAGAGCATCGCCATTACCGTCATTAGCATCGGGATGAATTGTTCTATTAATGAAAATCCTTCGACCGGTCTTATTAAAGCTTGCATCATTTCCACGTCTTTGAAAAATGATTCTAAATCACCTAAAACAGATCCATACGAAGCTCCTAAAATGAGCATTCCAATAGCCCAAGCAACTAATCCTGTACGTTGAATTCTTAATGCAAGGCCAAATGGGCTTCTCAAAAAGAGAGTTGCATGAATTTTTCCTGGTCTAGATGGTAGAAATCCTGCTTCTAAGTCTCTGTTAGAATTCAGGTACAGTGCAAAAACTAGTAAAACTAATGCTAAACCTATTAGTAATATTACTGGTGACCAGTAATTGTAAACATAGACTTCCGATTTTAATCCAATTCCTAATGGTGAAAACCAAGAAAGTGTTTCATTACTAACATCTCCTATTGCTCGAATTAAATACGACATTATAAGTACGGCAAAACTTAACCCTATTGTCCCGCGAAAATTCTCCGATAGTTGGGCAAATATAGCAGTAATCCCTGTAAAGATTATTCCCGTTGCCCCTAAAGTGGCTCCGTATAACATGGACCCTTCTAAATCCATACTTTCAATTCCTAGTGCGAACAATCCAAATCCCATTATGAGTGCTAACAAAATATTCGTTCCGCTAACAACTAAGACAGTGGCACTTAAATTCGACAATCGTCCAATAGGTAGAGAGCGGATTAATTCTAACTGTCCATCCTCTTCCTCTGCACGGGTATGTCTTGCTACTAATAAAATACTCATGATAGCAACGGCTATAGCAGTGAAAAGCAACATCTGATGAGCCATCATCGCACCGTTTGTATAGTTATCTAGCCCATTACTATGACCGACCATCGCTTTCATTGCAGGGTTCAACATTGTTTGTGCGATTGCCTGTCTATCCTCAGGAGTTTGGTATAAGTCCTTGAAGGCAGTGGCCGTGCTGAGTGTTATTAATAATAAAACAATAATCCAAATAGGAATCCGCAAACGATTTTGTCGTAATATGAAGCTTGCAAGTATTCCTGTATACTTAAACAGCTGCTTTGACATCAGACTACGCCTCCCACTCCCTCATAATGGCGCATAAATAAGTCTTCTAAAGTAGGGGGTGCACTTTCTAATCTTACAACTCCAAACTGACTAATGTGTCTAATCACTGTATCTAATTGTTCTGAATCTACTTGGAATGAAAGTGCTTGATTGTTTTCTTCTATTGAATAAACACCTTTTAATTCACTTAAACCGATAATTGGTAGCTTTGCTTCGACGAGTAAATTGGTTCGGGTTAAATGTCTTAATTCACTTAATGTACCTGTTTCAATCATTTTACCTTGCCGAATGATCCCTACTTGATCACATAATTTTTCTACTTCGGATAGAATATGACTGGATAGGAGAATACTTTTCCCTTCTTTTTTGGCATCCATTACACATTCTTGGAATACCCTTTCCATTAGTGGATCGAGACCTGATGTTGGCTCATCTAAAATATATAAGTCCGCATCCGATGTGAATGCTGCTATTAATGCAACCTTTTGTCGATTTCCTTTAGAGTAAGTTCTGCATTTTTTGGAAGGGTCTAATTTAAACTTTTCTATCATTTCTTCTCGTCGATTTTTATTTACTGCTCCTCGTAACTTCATGAACAAATCAATTACTTCTCCGCCCGTTAAGTTCGGCCATAAGTTTACATCACCTGGTACATATGCAATCTGTTTATGAATATCCACGGCATCGTTCCAAGCATCTTTGCCAAAAATAGTTGCTCCACCCTTTGTTGCTTTAATCATACCGAGCAACAAACGAATCGTTGTAGATTTACCCGCCCCATTCGGACCAATGAAGCCATATATTTCTCCTTCGTTCACATCTAAACTCACATCATCTAACGCAGTAAATTCCCCAAACCTTTTCGTTAAGTTATTCGTTTGAATGACTGACATGATTTTGACCCTCCCATTATTTATAAAATATGGTTCGCATTACTTTTATATAATCCAAAAACTCTTCCGCATAAGAATCATAGTTTACTGCACTTAAATCTTGCTCTCTCAATTGCCTCTTAATCTCATTTTCATAGCCTTCAATCGACCAACGGATTAAATTAAACGATTTTTGAACGTCTATGCTCTCTTTAAAAAATGTATAATCTATATTGCCATAAATCTTAGCGTATCCCTTTTGGTACAAGACCGCTATACGAGATTTTAAATCCGCATCGATTTGATCATTCAAAACAATAGTGCTTATAAAGTTAATTGCTTCCGGATTTTTCGAAAGAAAATCCATTTTGACCACTACGATTTGCTTCATTCGTTCCAGTAAATCAGGTTCTTTATCATCTATTGCTTCAAAATACTCTTTTTCCACCATTTCAAGACAATATTCTATCAAATACAAATAGAGGTCCAGTTTAGTTTTGAAGTAATAGAAAAGCATTCCTTTTCCAATTCCAGCTTCCTTCACAATTTGATTGGTTGAAGCTTGCTCATAACCTTTTTCCTTAAATTCACTTAAAGCTGCGTCAATAATTCTTTTTTGTTTGTTTTTATCCAAGTTTTCAAATCGCTTTGTAATACCCATTTCCCCCTTACCGTTTTAAGTTTATTCCAGTAACAACAAATATAGACCACTTCGGTCGATTATAGAATAACACTAATCGACAGAAATGGTCTGTTTTTTACTTTTTGATGACATAAGAAAAGCGCAAGTGCCTTTTAATTGCATCTTGTCTTCTATATTTCTAGAGTGCTTTGGGACAAAACATTGGCTACACTTTTTTTGGTAATCTTGAGATGGATGTTTGTCCGTCGCCCTCTTGGAATTTTGGGGCCGACATGATGCGTTTGGTTTGGCTAATTAGAGAAAAAATACTCCCCTACTCTTTTAACAGCTTCCGAAGATATCATTTCGGAAGCTCTTCACTTCTTTATCTTTAGATACTATCTATTTTTTCTCTAGTTCCGCTTGCCATATGGATTAGCAAAAGAAAGTGCCAGTACATTATTTCGACAAAGCATATTTCCTTTCTTATTCAACAACAATTACAGGATGACATAATTACGTTTACTTAAACTATTTCTATCCTCCTCTTAGCGATAGCTGGGCTAAATCTTCTTATTAGGTACTACTTACTTAATTGATTGGAGTGAAAGGTGGCGACTCCAGCGGGATGAGTGAGAAGATGAGCCCTCACAACGAACGCGAAAGCGGCGGTGATGGCTCATCGCTCACCCCGCGGAACGCGTCCACCTGAAACGGAAATCCGCGGTATTATCTTATTCTTTAAAGTACGATGAACACTGGTTTCGCATGGCAATAATATACCTTCTTTTAATAAAAACTAGGCTAAGAAACCCTATGAAAAATGGTTTCTTAGCCTAGTTCTCTTCTTGTATTATTTATCTTTTGGCACGATATTGTTTGGTTCATCTGCGTTAATCTTGATCAATTCAGATGAAAGTGTATCACCAGTAACTACTTTTTCTAACATAAACTTATTAAATTCTGTTTGGAAGAATGTCGGTGATTTTTCCCATTCCACTTTTGGTAAAGTCACAATAAAGGTTCCGTCTTTTTTAGGAATAGAAACAGAATACTTTACTCCTTCAGGTACATTAACACCGATTAAAGTTCCTTTATAAACAGCACCTGGAGCAGTTTTTGTCACTAAAGTAGGAGGAGCATCATTAATGATTGTTCCTTCTGCCGGTAGGGTAACATCTACATTTACACTTAAATCTTCTGGAAACAAGAATGCTTTATATTCCGGCAATGTATATTTTATGTCATTGTAATGCACATAAAAATAATGGTTTTCATCATCTTCTGGAACGTAATCTAAGTAGTACACTCCATTTGCATCACTTGGGTTGGACATAGAGAAACCTTCTACTCCATCTCTTCTTAAGTTAATAGTTGCACCTTTTACAGGATTACCATTAGCATCTTTAATAGTACCACTAACACGATATTTTGCTGGTCCAAATGATGGATATTGTTGACCTTCCGCCATCTCTGCATGTGCATGTACTTCTACGTTTTCTGGATTTTCTTCAGAAGCAACTACTTTATCAATTGTTATTGGGAAATTTACACTTAACTCTTCTTTTAATGCTAATAAATTCTTCGCAGTTTTTTCTCCAATTGACTTACCATCTATAGTAGCTTTATCGACTGATACAACTTTAATACTTTTTAGATCCAACTTACTTCTATCTACATTAAACGTGAATTCTCCGTTTTTATCTGTATCTATTGTTCGTTTGTTGGAGACTTGAACAACTGCACCTACTATCGGTGTCTCTCCAACTAACAGCTTCCCATTTACTTCCTTGTAATGCGAGTGATCTGTATTCCATGAAAGTACCGTCAATTGATTATCACTTAGTTGTAATGTTGCTTCGCCAGCTTCCTTACTACATGCAGAAATTACTAATACTAGTAGCATCGAGAAGAATATCATGAAAACTTTTTTCATATTAATACTCCTTATCGTAAAAAAAGAGCAGAAGGAATCCCCCACTGCTCTTTTTCTTTTTCTTTTTCTTTTTCTTTTTTTCAACTCTTATTTGGAGTGAGGATTTGCGTTTGCACCTTTGCCAGCTTCACCTTGAGTTTTATCTCCACCTAGAGCGAATACGAAGATTTGTGGCTTAGATCCCGCTGAAGTAATCATAATGTATGATTTACCGTCGACTTCGAAAATAGAAGGTGCTGCTGAAATAGATTCACCTGTAGTTTGGAAAGCCCAAACATTTTCACCTGTCGCAGTATCAATAGCATTAATTTTACCACTTAATTCACCGTAGAAAGTTAGACCAGTTGTTGTACTAGTTAATCCACCACGCATTGGTTGTTCAGTTTCAACTTGGTAAGCAATTTTTCCGGTATTTAAGTCAATAGCAGAAATTCTACCAAATCCTTTTATGTTAGCATCTGGAACATATGATGTACCCATTGCTTTTGCACCGAAGAATTCAGACAAATCATTTGTTACTGCTTCTTCTTCATTTTTAGCTGATTTCATAATGCTTGGCTCTTCAATAGAAGGAATAAGCACTAAGTTTAACTTAGGATCAAATGTATCTGGAGCATAGTTTTGTCCACCTAAAACACCAGGGTATACAAGAACTCCTTCTTCTGTTGGTTCTGGATGATCGATTTTACCGAAAGCTACGTTTTTGTAAACAGGTTCACCAGTAGCTGCATCATAAGCAAACCATTCTGAGCCTTTTGTTCCTACAGCAACAAGTTTGCGTTCTTTTCCATCTATTTTTGCATTAAAGATAGACGGGCTATCCGCAGTGTCGTAATCCCAAAGGTCATGAGATTGTTGTTGTTGCGCCCATACCATTTTACCTGTATCCGCTTTAATAGCGATTACTGAGTTTGTATGTGGATTTTCACCAGGACGTTTTGCTCCGTAGAAGTCAGGCGCTGGATTACCAGCAGAAATGTACATTAAACCAGTATCTGGATCAACACTTGGTGGCATCCAAACTGCTCCGCCTCCGCCAAAAAGACCATCAGATAACCAGTCTTCTCCTTTTGGAGGTACTGTCCAGAAAGGTTCATCCCAAGCTGGTGTTAAATCACTAGATTTAAAAGCCATTTCGAATCCACGTACACCGTTATCTCCACCTGAGCTACCGACTAAGATTTTTCCGTCAAAATAAACAGGTGCAGTAGTTTCATAGTATCCATTATCAGTTGTTATTTCTGGGAAGAAATCACTCACATGAACGAAGTCAACCGTTTTCCCAGTTTTTTGGTCAATAGAAACTAAACCAACATCCGCAGTAATCATAAATACTTTACCATCTGCAACAGCAACACCACGGTTAGATGATGGCATACCTGTGCGTTTAATTGTTTCTAGTACTTCTGCTGGAGGAGTCCATTCCCAAATTACATCACCTGTTAAAGCATCAAAAGCAAATACATAGTTGGAACTAGTAGATACATATGCTATTCCGTCTACAATGATTGGAAAGTTTTGGTTACCATTTGGAATATCTTTGTTCAATTCTTTAAACTGTTTACTCCAAACAACACCTAAATCCTTTACATTATCCTTTGTGATTCCTTCGAAAGGTACATGTCTTGTAAGTTGAAGATCATATCCAAAGTTCGAGAAGTTCTTATAGCTAACATCTTCTGATTTTTTATCGTTGTTCTTTTCTTTATCTGTTTTTGACGCATTGTCATCAGAACATGCAGCAAGCATAAGGGAAGCAGCTAATAACGCTGAACCGTATTTTAATATTTTGTTCAATTCAAATAACCTCCTATTGTTTTTTTATTACTCCAATAAGCAATATTACCACTTAAGAACAAAATTTTAAAGTTAAAAGTTTACTTACATTAATTCTTTACATTGAATATTATAACACGAAACCTTTTAGTTGAATTTTTTAAAATATATATCTATAGTTAAATAGTATTTTATAACAAATGGAGGTATAACATAATGAAAAACAAACTATTTAGTCTAGTAATCTTATCCCTACTAGTATTTGCTCTAGCTGCTTGTGGATCAGATAAATCTAGCGAAGATAAAACAACTGAAGGTACTACAACTGACAACACAACTACTTCTGAAGAAGCTACTGTAAAACCTACTGGTAACGTAGTAGAAGCTACTGTAAATGCAAAAAACTTTGAATTTGATGTCAAAGAAATTAAAGCTCATGTTGGCGACACTGTAAAACTTACACTTGTAAATGACGCTGGTGCCCATGGTATTGGTATTGATGAATATAATGTAGATATCAAAGGTGGAGAAACAACTGAATTCGTAGTAGATAAAGCTGGAGAATTTGATTATTACTGCTCTCTTCTTTGTGGTGTAGGACATGATAAAATGGCTGGTAAATTAATCGTAGAATAATTAGTTCTATTGAACTCCAACTCTCAGACTGCAGGCAAACTCGAAAAAATTGAGTTTGCCTGCAGTCTTTTTTATAAAATTAAAAGTAGGAAAATCATTGAAACAGCTTCCTCTCCATATTTACAACGATTTTCTAAAAAGAATACACGCTAGTTTTTCAATGCCATCCTACGCTTCATGCGAGGTCCGCCGGTCATTTTTTCCATTCCCAAAACCTGTTGTCTTTTTTTGTAATTCCGCATTAAAGAATCTTTTAGTTTATAATTAAAACTAAAGAATTTACGAAGACGGAGGTTTTCACATGAGCAAACTTTTTCAAGTTGATTATCCAACCCCTATTGGAGTGTTAGAGATTGTCGGTACGGAAGAAGCAATAAGTTCCATTATGTTTGCCGATCAAGAAGTAGTTACTCATCAGTTGACTAAGGATACTCCTGATGTACTTCAGAATTGCTATCATGAAATGGATGACTATTTTAGTGGTTTACGTCAGGAATTTTCATTCCCCTATATTAATGTAGGTACCGAATTTCAGAAAACTGTTTGGAATGCATTGACAACGATTCCTTATGCGGAAACTGGATCCTATAAGGACATTGCCGTCGCTATTGGAAATGAAAAAGCAATTCGCGCTGTAGGAAGTGCAAATGGTAAAAATAAGCTAAGTATTGTAATTCCTTGTCACCGTATTATTGGTTCAAATGGTAAATTAACTGGTTATGCAGGTGGCCTATGGAGGAAAGAATGGTTGCTTAGTCATGAACAGAGATTTAAGAAGTAAATCTGACTGTTCACTAATAAAAGCGTTTAAGCGATCGTGGGGCTACAAGAAAATAGATTGTATCGATTAGTAAAGTTACACACAACATTTTGTCCATGACTCGCAACATTAAGAGCAATTTTCGCAATATCGGATGAGCTACTCGCAACATTCCGATTCATATGCGCAATAATAAAGAATTGCGTAGCATCCGAAATTGTATCCGCATAAGGAGGGACTTGTCTTTAATTACCCAAACCATGTGCAATATATCTTAAAAAACCGCCTCTCCATAGTGGATAGGCGATTATCTTTAGGCTAGAGTTTTAGCTGTGTGTTCAAATGCGTTATTCCACTCTACTAGTTCATCTGCTTTCATCGGCTTGGCAAAATAGTATCCTTGAATAATTGGATTTTCACAAGTTGTTGCTAAAAAGTCGACTTGTCTCTTCGTTTCGACTCCTTCAAATACAATAGCTAAATCTAGAGATTCCCCTAATGCTATAATTGCTTGAATAATAGACGAATCCTTTTCAGATTGTGGAACATCATCTATAAAAGACTTGTCTATTTTCAATGTAGAAATAGGCATTTTTTTTAAATAGGATAACGACGATACTCCCGTTCCGAAATCATCTAGTGCCACCGAAAAACCTTCTTGACGGAAAGTACTAACTGCTCTCATTGCTTCCTCAATATTTTTAACAAAGCTCGTTTCTGTAATTTCTAGTTCCAACAAATTAGGTTCGAGTTTATATTTATTCAGTTTAGACTTTAAAACATCTAACAAATGATTGGATGTGACATATTGTCCTGGAATATTGATAGCCACTTGGCGAAATGAAATTCCTTCTTTTCTCCACATAGATATTTGGTGACAAACTTTTTCAATAACCCAATTGGTAACTTCAATCATTCGATTATTTTCTTCTAGTATAGGAATAAATACTCCTGGTGATAGAAATCCGTATGTTGGATGTTTCCACCGTAGCAATGTTTCAACTCCAATGATTTTATTGGTAATGATGTTTACTTTTGGTTGGTATACAAGAAAGAGTTCTTCTTCCTCCATCGCCTGTCCAATATCCTCTACGATTTCAAGTCCAAATGCATACGTATGTATAGTCGAATTATAATGGATAATTTCATAATTGTATTCGATAGATGAGTAATTTAACACAGCTTGTGCTTTTGTAAATATATCCATCGATTCTTTCAAATTGTTTGCTCTTGATATAGCACAAACGGCTGGAATATTAATTTCACAGTTATCAATTATAAGAGGTCTGCTCAGATATTCCGCTACATTCTCCATCGCAGTCGATAAATAATTTACACCATCTATATGGTGTGTTAAAAATGCGAAGCGATGTCCATCAATTCGATAAAGCTCTGTCATGGAAGGTACAAGTGTTTTTAATCGTAAGGACAAAAGTTGAATTACCTTGTCACCAAAGTGATAATCAAACTCACGATTTACAAGTTCCAAGTCATGTAAATGCCAAATAGCTAAACTTTGTGGGAACTCCGTTTTTTTTATTTTTTGCTCAAACAAACGGCGATTAGGCAATTTAGTTAGAGCATCATAATAACTCGCTCGATATTCTATATACTTATCCATAATGCTTGATAATAGAAGAAAAATCAAAAGAAATACCATACCAATTGTTACAATCACCACAAATAAGTCCATATTAATTATTTGAAAATTCCCAGGACGAGGTGAATAATTATTAGGAAGATAATATTTAGTTGAGACCATATTAGTATAATAAGTACCGGAAATAGCCACACCTAAGGAAATTGCCATCAATACATGAAGTAGACGACCTTCTAAATAACTTCTTAATTTAAAAAATGAAATACTAGCTAGAAAAGGGATCAATACGGAAATCAATACGGACAAAGCAAATAAGCTATGATTGTACCTATGAATTGCGTCGGTTCTCATTCCTATCATACTTACAAAGTGACATATTGAAATTCCGATTCCGATTATTACACTAAAGGTAAATGTATACCAAATTGATTTTTTTGGTTGATTTGCTAAGTAAAAAGCAAGAAAAGAGGCGACTATTGCCGGTATAATTGAAACAATAGTAGATATATGATGGTAATATACGGCGATAGGTAAGGAAAAAGCAAACGTCCCAACAAGACTCATAGACCATATACCAAATCCCATTGTAATTGAAGCAAACACATACCAAAAGTTCCGATGTATAAAACTATTATTTTGAACACGATTATTCATCAGTAATGCAGTATAAGAAGTAATACATGCAAGAATAATAGAAAGGATAACAGCAGGAAAAGAATATTCTGCTTGTATTTCTATTAAATTAATTTGCAATGGATGATTAAGCAATTTATCACTACCTTTAATAGGGAAATATACTAAAATTATATCATATAACCATTAAATTTTAAGGTAAGTTCACCTAAATTAAAAAGGACTTTCGCATTATTTGCGAAAGTCCTTTTTAATATTATTTTTATTTAGTGAATAAAAAGTCACTCAGTTATCGTAACTATAACAATTTTTATATTAGTATCCGGGTCAATAGGCTTTTTTTATTAACTATTTTTTAACTAAAAGCCATTATTATGAAACTCGTAATTTTTGTATTTTTTTGACTTGAATATTTATTTTATTGTTTTAAATTCCCTATATCATTATCTGCTATTTGTCCTTCTGTATTATCACTTATCAAACTTGCTAATACATGAACACGAAGAATAATTCCCTTAATAGTTAAGTCCTCATCTGTAACAACAATTGGATATTTTGAATCGATTACATATGGAATAATATCTTGTACATATTCGTCCGGTCGAACCGTTTTCACGTCTGTAGACATCACTTCTAGTAACGTCTTTTTCTGCTTAAGCCCATCAATCGCTTGATCAATCGTGATAATTCCTTGCAATTTCCGCTTTCGGTCAGCTACAAATGCACTGGATATTCCATTTTCACGCATTACTTTTGCAGCTACATTCAGTCCATCTTTAAGTGAAACTAAGCCATGGGGTTTCATCATAATATTTTCAGCCTGCAATATTTTAGAACGATCGATGTCTCGGATGAACTCTGAAATGTAATTACTGGCTGGTTTATCTAAAATCTCTTCTGGTGTACCAATTTGCTCTACTTTTCCATTTTTCATAACTGCTACACGATCACCAATTTTAAATGCTTCATTCACATCATGCGTAATAAAAATAATTGTTTTTTGCAGCCTATTTTGTATATCGAGGAGCTCTAACTGCATCTCTCTTCGTATTAACGGATCTAGCGCACTGAAAGGCTCATCCATCAATAATATATCTGGATCGTTTGCAAGCGCTCTGGCTATACCAACACGTTGTCGCATCCCTCCAGAAAGCTCATCAGGATATTGATTTTCGTATCCTTTTAATCCTACTGTTTCTAAATGCTTTTGTGCGATTTTTTGCCTTTCAATTTTGGTCATACCTCGCACTTCTAAACCATACTCAATGTTTTCTAAAACCGTTCGGTGACTAAATAGACCAAAGTGCTGAAATACCATTGCAATTTTTTTCTGACGATAATATTTTAGTTGGTTTTTATTATAACCAACGACGTTTTCTCCATCGACATAAATAGCGCCTGATGTTGGGCGATTCAATAAATTAAGGCAACGGATTAGGGTAGATTTACCACTTCCAGATAGCCCCATAATAACGAAGGTCTCTCCTTCCATAATCTCCATAGATGCATCATAGACTCCTACAGTATGGTTGGTTTTTGCAAGAATCTCTTCTTTAGATACACCACTTTGAATCATTGGAATTACTTTTTTAGGTCTAGGGCCAAATATCTTGGATACATTTTCAATTTTTAGTTTTACTGTCATTCAATATCCCTCCCTTGCTTCTGAATGCGCTTCGCGATTCCACCTGTAATTCGGTCAATAATGATAGCTAAAAATACAATACTAACTCCCGCTTCAAAACCTAGTGCAATATCAATTCGGTTGATCGCAAATAGTACTCGTTCCCCCAGTCCTTGAGCCCCCACCATCGATCCAACAACAGCCATCGCTAGTGCCATCATTGTAGTCTGGTTTACACCTGCCATAATGGTTGGCAATGCTTGTGGAAGCTCCACCTTCATAAGCATTTGTTTTCTAGAAGAACCAAACGATTGGGCAGATTCTATAACCTCTTGGTCAACATTACGTATTCCGAGCTCTGTCAATCGAATAACAGGTGGCAAAGCATAAATAATCGTTGCAATTACTGCTGGAACATTCCCTAATGGAAAGAAGAAAATTACAGGAATTAAGTACACAAAACTTGGCATTGTTTGCATAGCATCTAAAATCGGGCGCATAATTTTTGACATGGTTTTGCTAAACGCCGTCAAAATTCCTGCAGGAATACCAATAACAAGAGAAAGAATAACAGATATTAATACAATCGATATAGTGGTCATCGTCTGTGACCATAAATTAAAAGTACCAATTAGAAACATAAAAAGAGCAAATAGGAGTCCACCGTATAAAGAAGTAAAATACCATCCTAATGAGAATATAACAATAATAAGTAACCACCAAGGGATGGCAAGAAGACCTGTCTCCAAACCTTTAATCATTGAGGACGCAATAACAAATATAAAATCAAAAAAACCATCAAGGTTTACAGCTAAAAAATCAATAAATTTTTCCACACTACTTCCTATTGGTAAACGTATATTAGGAAATTCTTTCATAAGTCTCAGACTGTTAGATTACACAGCCTCTGACACCTCACATTTCTCGGCTAGATTTTTTGTAAACATGACCTATTACTTCAAAGCTGCTTTTACTTTTTGAGCAACTTCATCAGACACCCAAGCTGTCCAAACGTCTTCATGTTCTTCCATCCACCAATGTGCGGCTTCCTCTGGTTCAGCTCCAGTTTCATTCATGTAATTTAGAGCGCTTTCTGTTAACTCACTGCTAGTTTGATATTTACTTAAAAAATCTACAACATCTTTTGCTTGTGTTGGTAAGTCTTTATTCACAGCAATGACGACATCATTTGGAGGAAATTCCGTTCCTTTATTTTCATCCCACACTTTTTTATCATAAGGATTGTCTTCAAGCAGTGTTAAATCATAACTCGCAGTAACCCAAGTTGGGGACCAATAATACCCGACCCAAGGTTTACCTTTTTTATATGCACCCGCTAAATCCGCAACAATTGCAGAATCAGATCCTGGTGCTAAGTAATTATATTGTTTATCTAGCCCGTATGTTTTGAGTTTCGTATCCAAATATTCACTTAGAATCCAACTAGATGGTGCCCCGACAATGCGCCCCTTGCTTTTATCTTCAGGATCCTGAAAAATCTCTGGATACTTCGCTAAGTCTTCTACTGTTTTCAAATCTGGGGCTACTGGTTTAATTCCTCTTTCAGGGTCTCCCTTAATCACGTAAGTTGGAACATATAATCCTTGTGAATTATCATCAAAGTTTGTAGATACTTTAATAACTTTTCCGCTATCAATCGCTTTATCGTAAACATCTTTAATATTATCCGACCATATTTCCATATAGACATTAATATCCCCTTGTTCAAGTGCTTGTATAGTAGCAGCAGTCGTTCCACTTGTGACCTCAGTATCATAACCAAAACCTTTTTCCACTATTAACTGCGCAATACTATTATGTACACGAATGCTATCCCATCCGGCATCGGCAAATTTAATAACCTTTATACTTTCACTACTTGAATCATTACCACACGCAGAAAGCATTAAAAGCGTGCACAAAGAAAAAAACAACACTATTTTTCTCATTTAAACTTCTACCCCTTTTCTCTTTTTATAAAAGACGCACGGCCTTTTCTTTCTTCTATACCCTATTTTGATATAATTAATCATTTAATAGATAATAAGCCTTGAGTTTTTCGTTCTTTGAGTCAGAAATCTATAGTTATAAAGCTAGTTCAAATGATATACCGCTAATCCATATTTGAGCATCAAAAAAGCCCTATGTTGTCTTTTATTTGACAACTAGGGCATTTTCTCAATATTATACTACTCTATTTTTTGGTTCTCTTTCTTCCAAAACTGCTAGAATATCTTCGGCGTTCATTTGCATCATCGCAAGTCTGGTGCGAATAGTAGCACTGCCGATATGTGGTAGGACAGTTACGTTTGGTAACGTTAATAGCGGATGATCTAGTGGCACAGGTTCAACTTCGAATACATCTAGTCCAGCTGCCCAGATTTTATTCGTCGTTAAGGCATTGTATAGGGCTTGTTCGTCAATGACCCCACCGCGAGCTACGTTAATAATAGTTGCTGTATTTTTCATTAGATTCAACTCTCGTTCACCGATTAATCCCTTCGTTTCAGGAGTTAATGGTGTCAACAGAACGATAAAGTCTGATTCCACTAGTAGTGTGTCGAGCTCAGCATAAGTAAATCCGAACTCTATTTCAGCATCCACTTTTCGTGTTCGATTATGATAAAGAACGTTCATATCAAAACCTTTTGCCCTCCTTGCCACTGCTTCACCAATGCGCCCCATTCCAATGATACCAAGGGTTGCACCAAATACATCCATCCCTGTATATTGCATTGGTGACCGTGACTTCCACTGGCCTGCACGAAGATCACGTTCGGCCTCCATAACACGACGAGCAGTTGCTAGAAGTAAAGAGAATGCTAAATCTGCAGTAGTCTCTGTTAAAACTCCTGGGGTATTCGTCACAATTATTCCATTCTCTTTTGCTGCCGCTACATCGATATTATTATATCCAACCCCTAGATTACTAATAACTTTTAGATTTGGTAAACTTTCAATTAGTGCTCGATCCACTTTATCAGAAAGCATTGTCCAAATTGCATGAACATCTTTTGCCTCCGATTGTAATTCCTCATAAGACATTTGCACATCATCACTGTGCCACATCTTTACTTCAAACTTCTCCTTTAATAGGTTCACTACTTCATCTGGCAACTTGCGTGTAATTAATATTTTTTCCAAAATTGCAACCTCCAAATATTCTGATATCTCAAGCATGGACGAAAGAACCTATTTTTGCAACTACATTTACACGGTTTAATTGATAGGGTATACTGAGGGCACATAAAAATCAGATTGTTTTTATAACAGTTTGACAAACTACATACCGTTTTCTGCACTAGGGGTGCCCACTTTGGCTGTGATGAGAGCTTTTTAGCTCCGATCCCTTATTACTCGATCAGGATAATACCTGCGTGAGGAAGTGCGGTGACTTTCCGAATTTTTTTATTGGATAAGTGGCTGCATCTTCACGGATGTAGTCTTTTTTTATGAAAAATTTTAGGAGGTATTATTATGCAATGTGGTTTAAGCCCAATTGTCGGATTTCGTTTTTCCTTGCATCCGATGACCAATGATTTTATTTCAGTTATTAAAGGAGCTCTTCAAGAAACAGACACTTCGAACGTTTGGATGCATACAGATGATGTATCGACCGTGATTCGAGGGAAACAGGTGCATGTTTTCAATGTAGCAAAAGCAATTACACTACATGCCGCTAAGACCGGTGTTCATATTGCATTATCCGGTACCTTCTCTGCTGGTTGTCCTGGAGATTCAGCTGGAGATGTCTATTTAGATAAAGGCGATGAAGTTGCAAATAAAGAAACGACTAAGCAATATGTGTCATCTCAATTTGCACTTTATCCGATGAATAACCCAAATTATATGAATGTTATTTATAGGGAAGTTGAGCGTGCAAAAGAACGAGGTGTTTTCAATGAATCGATGCATTATGCAAGTGGTATTCATGGGGATATTCACGATGTGTTCAAGTTTTATGAAGAGACATTTACACATGCACGTTCTGAGGAACATAAGCATTTAGTGATGACCGTTTCGATGAGTATAAATAGCCCTTCGCACGGAGGTCTTTAATATGTTGAAATCGTGGAAATTAAAAGAAATTGTTCTAATGTCTTTATTTTCAGTCGTGTTTGGGATTGTCTACTTATTGTTCCTTCATGTCGGTAATATTTGGGCAGGATTTATCGGGCCAATTGCCTATGAATGGATTTTTGGTATTTGGTTTATCGTTTCGATTATTTGTATGTATATTATTCGCAAGCCAGGTGCGGCGGTGGTTTCGGAAACAATTGCGGCTGCGATTGAGGTTTTGTTAGGTAATGCGGTTGGTCCTAGATTAATTTTATCAGGTCTCATTCAGGGTTTAGGTGCGGAAGCTGTATTTGCGGCAACGCGCTATAAGCGATTTGATTTGTGGGTGCTGATGCTTGCTGGTGTCGGGTCTTCTGTATTTAGTTTCGTGTACGGCTATTTTTTAGGCGGATTTTCGGTGTATAGCACTGGATATATTGCATTAATGCTCGGGATTCGCATGTTGAGCGGGGCAATGATTGCTGGTGTTGGTGGTAAGACACTGTCTGATAGACTGCTCGTTACTGGCTCCCTTCGAGGATATGCTATTTCACGTCCTAAAAAAGGTGATGTGCGTGCATGATGTCATTCAGTTTGAACGGGTAAGTTTTCGTTATCCAGATGAGGAGAAATGGATATTGAGCGATTTTTCATTTTCTGTTCGGAATGGCGAACGTGTAGTTATTACTGGTCCGAGTGGTTGTGGAAAAACTACGCTGCTATATTTGTGTAATCGTTTGTACCCTGAAAATTGTGATGGTGTTTTGACCGGGACAATAAATTTATTTGGACGAGATAGTGCAAAATTCATTCCCGGGGAAATAAATCACCGAGTGGCAACCGTCTTCCAAGATCCTGATTCTCAGTTTTGTATGCAAACGGTAGAAGAAGAGCTTGCTTTTACATTAGAAAATTTACAAGTTCCACGAGATGAAATGGACGAAAAGATTTACAAAGTGCTCGCTTTAACAGACTTAAGTGATTTTCGACATGCCGTTATTCAACATCTTTCCGGTGGTCAAAAACAACGGATTGCTACTGCTTGTGCACTAATTATGGATCCTCAAATTTTGCTGTTAGATGAACCAATCTCTCATTTAGATCCATTTACCGCAAAAAACTATGTCAAATGGTTGGATCAGTTGCAGAAAAAACAGGGGATGACGATTGTTGCTATTGAACACCGATTGGATTTATGGGGGGACTTTTTCGATAGAAGCATCCCTTTAGCTCCAAATGACAATGCTGTTTCTTCAGTTAAAAGGACAAGTACTAAACAAGTTGAAACTTCACTTGTCGTAAATAAAATAATAGCAAAGCCTTTTGTAAATGAAACCACTTTTGCTTTAAACCGTGGAGAAGTTACTGTTCTTGCTGGTCCAAACGGTAGTGGAAAAACTACTTTGTTGAAAGCATTATGTCGGTTAATACCTTCAAGCGGGACTGTTCAACCTGAGTTTCTAGGATACGTTCCGCAATCACCCGAGTTTTTATTTCTTACGAAAAATGTACGGGATGAAGTAGCTTATGGCGGTGGAAGTGATGTCAATGAGATAATGACTCGGCTAAAACTCTTGCCTATAGCAGACGCACACCCTTTTGCAGTGAGTCACGGTCAAAAGCGTCGAGTAGCCATTGCAGCAATGCTTTGTGATGGGAGAGACGTTATTTTAATGGATGAACCCACTTCTGGTCAGGATGCTATAGCTTTGCTTGAATTATTTCGATTAATTGATGATCGAGCTCGTGAAGGAACAACGTTTTTAATCGTTACCCATGATATGGAATTTGCATATGGTATTGCCGATTCGATTTTATTAATGGATGATGGGCATTTGTCTGGAAAGTTTGAGGCTGATACTGTGTGGAGTAATGAACAACTGCTGCATGACCACCATTTAATTTCTCCGAAAGGATTGTTATGTGATGAAAAATGCTTTGCATAAGATGAATCCTTCGGTAAAGTTTTTATTGATTACAGTTTGTATGTTTACAATGGCTTTCTTTTTTGATCCATGGACGCCACTTGTTTTTTGGGTTGGTGTAATTTTGTTGCAGCTATTGTGTAGCCAGGTTAAATGGAAGAAATGGTTGTTATTCATGCTTCCATTTTTTATTACAGCTTTCGGTTACTTTTGGACAACTATTGTATTCGCGAAAGATCACCTAGGATCGGTTATTTGGTCGTTTGGAACAGTAGAAATTACTAAAATACAAATGGATTATGCATTATCTTTGAGCTTTCGAGTATTAGCATTTTCCAGTTTGTCTCTATTATTTGCATTGACAACAAATCCAGTTACATTCATTTTAAGCTTAATGCAACAATTAAAACTATCACCAAAAATCGCATATGGCGTGATGGTTGGCTATCAATTTTTACCTGTATTAAAAGATGAATTTGTTCATATTCAGCAAGCACATCGTTTAAGAGGAGTAACTAGCAATAAAAATTTCTTACAGCGGCTTCTTGGCATTCGTCGAGTATTAATTCCCATGCTTGCCGGAGCTGTTAGAAAAGCAGAGCGTGCGGCCTTTGCGATGGAGGCAAGGGGGTTTACTGGAGAGCGGCGAAGTAGTTATTTCCTGGTGATTTCTGTCGGAAAAGTGGACGTGGTTATGATAGTTTTATTTTTATTCGTATTAGTTTTAAGCTGTACGAATCAGTTGTGGCTTCGTTAATATAGAAATAGGATATTAACTGAGGAGTGATGAGGATGTCATTTGTTGCTTTACTTCGTGGAATTAATTTAGGCGCGAGGAATAAAGTAGATATGAAGTCATTGAAGGCGCTTTTTGAAGATATGGGCTATGAAAATGTGCAGACTTATATTCAGACGGGGAATGTTATTTTTGATAATGCAGCTTATGATATGTCTGCGATTGAGACCGCGCTTCTTGAAAAATATGGTTTTGAAATACCGGTTATTATTCGGTCTAGAGAAGAGTTGGAAGAGATTCAACAACATCCAATCTTCTTGAAAGATCAAGTATATATTATGTTTTTGGCGCATGAGATTTCGGATGAACAAGATGCATTACTCGGTGAATTAGTTGAGGATGAATTTGTTGTGTGGAATCGTAAAAATATCATTATTAATCTATCGAAAAGTTATCATAAGACCAAATTTACGAATAATTTTTTTGAGAAGAAGCTTGGAATGACATCTACTGCGCGAAACCAGAATACGGTGAATAAAATAGTGTTGAAAATGTGAATGGCATCCGCCTTATAAAGAGGCGGATGCCATTTGGTTGCTTTCATTGGGGAATTGGTTGCTCTCGTGGGTGAGATGGTTGCTCTCACTAGTGAATTAGTTGCTCTTACCGCTGAATTGGTCTCCCTTTGCCATTTATTGGACTACTACTACTGAAATTTAGGTGTAAATTACACGGTATTAATTTAAGAAACCTTTTTCGATCGATTGTTTATGGGATACGACCGATTATACCTATTATTCGACCGATGTTTGGACTAATTCGACCGATTGTGCCTATTATTCGACCGATGTTTGGACTAATTCAACCGATTGTACCTCTTTTTCGACCGATTAAAAGAGATCATAAGTATTTCTAATGTTAAATCATAATTACAATAAAATTTCCAAATGTCCTTCTTTACGATAAGCTTAAACTATTAAGGAATAAGGAGGGGGATTCCCGATGGCATTTATTTTTAAATCAATCGACCATGTTCAACTTGCTGCTCCTAAAGGTTCGGAGTCAGAAGCAAAGAAGTTTTTTGGTGAAATATTAGGTTTTCAAGAAGTAGAAAAGCCAGAGACGTTAAGAAAAAAAGGTGGTGTATGGTTTCAATTCAATAATTACCAAATTCATATAGGTATTGAAGAACCATTTACCCCCGCTAAAAAAGCGCATCCTGCATTTGAAGTTGATAATCTAGATGCACTGAAAATGCATTTAACAAACAATGAAGTTAGCTTCATAGTAGATACCGATTTACCCGGAGCAAATAGAATTTATGTACATGACCCGTTTGGCAACCGGATAGAAATATTAGAATGGATCTAATCATATAAAAGCATCCTTTCATTTAAATGAAAGGATGCGACACTTTTGTTATATGACGATGACAAAAGGGGCTATTCTTCCTTTGGTTGCTCAACTAGTGAAATTGGTTGCTTCCGCGATATTATTAATTGCTTTCACTACCGATGTGGTTGCTCTCGTAAACAATTCCGTCTCCCTAAGCTAACTATTCCCAAAAATAAGATTTTATAGATCATCGAATCCGTTATCTTGTACATTCACTTTTACGTATTGGCGGGACTTTTGCTCGAAGAAGTCGGTTTTTCCTAAGTCTACTTCTTCGTAGGCTTTGATCCATTTCATTGGATTTTTGCGATACTCTGGGAATGGTCGATCATAGCCAAGCTGGTTGCAACGCACATTTGCGTAAAAGTAGATGTATTCTTCGACATCTTCTACATCAAGACCATCTATTTTCTCTCCAATAACTTCACGCGCCCAGTCAACTTCAAGCTGTGCTGCTTCTCGGAAAATGGCTTCTACTTCTTTACCTCGTTCAGGTGTATTGTATTCCGGATATTCCTCCAACAATTCTTGGTAAATCTTTACGAATAAATCGACGTGTAACTGTTCGTCCCGATTAATATAGTTAATCATTGTACTTGTCGCTACCATTTTTTGATGTCTTGCAAGATGATAGAAAAAGGCAAATCCTGAGTAGAAAAATAGTCCTTCTAAAATTACGTCATAAACAATTGAGCGCAGCATGCTGTCCACGTTTGGCTGTTCTGCAAATTCTTCATATCCTTTTAACACAAAGTCGTTTCGTTTTTGCAAAACGGGCTCCGTGCGCCAAAAATCAAACACACGATTTTGCTCATCTTTTGATACTAGACTAGATAACACATAGGAATAGGAGTGATTATGAATCACTTCTTGCTGTGCCAAAATGATCATAAGTGCATTCAAACTAGAATCGGTTAAAAAGTCGGCCACTTTTCCAGCAAAGTCTGTCTGTACACTATCTAAAAGTGCAAGCAATCCAATTATTTTCAAAAATGCATCTCGCTCTGCTTCATTTAACTGAGAGAACTGTTTAATATCATTACTCATATTTATCTCAAAAGGCGTCCAGAAGTTTCCGAGCATTTTTTTATATTTTGGATATGCCCAACTAAAACGTACATCGTCCCAGTTTAATATATTTGAGCTTTGGCCGTTAACAATTCCTGTTGAACGATTCGGTGCTTCTTTATCCATTAATTTTCTTTTTTCTAACTGCATGTAAATTTCCTCCTTAGCTCGAACAAGAATCACAATCAACTAATTCAACCGAAGTAGAACGAACGTAGTAGGTCGTCTTCAGTCCGCTGTTCCAAGCATCTAAGTGTAAATCTAGTAATTCTTTTGCTTTAATTGTATTTTGTACGTATAAATTTAATGAAACACCTTGGTCAATATGACGTTGACGAGCGGCATTTTGTTTTAGAGTCCAGTGTTGATCAATGAAATAGGCGGATTTATAAAACCAAGTCGTTTCCGAATTAAGATCTGGCACAGATACTGGGATTTTGTAATCCTTCTTCTCTTCCGAATATGATTTTTGGAAAATTGGATCGATACTCGCAGTACTTCCAGCTAGTATAGATGTTGATGAATTAGGTGCAACTGCCATTAAGTAGCCGTTACGGATTCCACTTTCGGCAACTTGCTCACGCAGTTCATTCCACGCTTCGCTCTTGTATTGACGTTTTTCAAAATAAGCTCCTGTTTGCCAATCCGACCCTTCAAATAAAGGATATGCCCCTTTCTCTTTCGCAAGCTCTACGGAAGCTTGAATTGTTAAGTAGGCAACTCTTTCATATAATTTGTCTGCGAACTCCACTGCTTCGTCCGTTTCCCATCGGATACTATTTAATGCAAGCAAATGATGCCAACCAAATGTCCCTAGTCCAATCCCACGATATCTAGCGTTCGTACGTTCCGCTTGTGGAATAGGAATCATGTTCAAATCAATCACATTATCGAGCATGCGTACTTGTATTTTAATTAAGCGTTCCAACACATCTTCAGGAACTGCTCGTCCAAGATTGATAGATGACAAGTTACAAACAACAAAATCGCCCGCTTTACGTTTAGTCACAATGACGTCATCTTCTAATTGAATTGATTCAAATGAAGTAGCACTTTGGTTTTGGAATATTTCAGTACATAGATTACTGCTGTACACCATGCCAGCATGCTTGTTTGGATTACTACGATTTACTTCGTCGCGGTAAAACATATATGGCACACCCGTTTCTAGTTGAGAACGCATAATTCGTTTCATCAAGTCAATTGCCGGAACAGTTTCACGAGATAAGCGGCTATCATATACACACTCTTCATATTTCTCTCGGAAGGAGCCTTCTCCCCGTTTTTCATCATAAAAATCCTCTAATGAATAGCCTTTTAATTGACGAACTTCATGTGGATCAAATAAATGCCATTCTTCCCGTTCATTCACTTTTTCCATAAATAAATCTGGTAAGCATACACCTGTAAAAATATCATGTGCACGAAGACGTTCATCCCCGTTATTCAAACGTAAATCTAGGAAAGTGAAAATATCTTTATGCCAAACATCTAGATAAACAGCGATTGCCCCCTGACGCTGACCAAGCTGATCCACGCTTACTGCTGTGTTATTTAATTGTTTAATCCAAGGAAGTACGCCACTTGAAGCGCCAACGAATCCTCGGATATAAGATCCACGACTTCGAACTTTCCCCATATACACACCGATGCCACCACCAAATTTTGATAGTGTCGCGACGTCTGTATTACTATCATAAATTCCTTGAAGACTGTCATTTACCGTGTCTATGAAACAACTAGACAATTGTCCATGAGGCTTCCCTGCATTTGAAAGTGTAGGGGTTGCAACTGTCATATACAAATTACTCATTGCCCAGTAAGATTCCTTAATTTTAACAAGACGGTTTTCTTTCTCATCTTTCATAAGTGTCATTGCAATGATTAGCCAACGTTCTTGTGGAAGTTCCACAATCGATTTATCGAAGTCTTTTGCTACATAACGATCGAGTAATGTTTTTAATCCAATATATGTGAATAAAAAATCTCGTTCTGGCTCAATTATTTCCGCTAATTGTTGTAGCTCCTCCAAAGAATATGCTTCTTTAATACGTTTGTCATACAAACCTTTTGCAACTAATGCTTGTACATTACTTGCAAACTTACTGTAAACTGCTTCTGGTGTTGTTTTTCTATGTACTGCTACTTTTTCATATAAATCAGCTAAATGAATACGAGCTGCAACAAATGTCCAATAAGTTTCTGTTTCATCTAAAAAGCTTAATGCTTCAAGTGACATTGACTTGGACCAAGCAGATGTAGACCCCTCTGGGAACTTTTTCATCCATCTTTCATGTGATTTGATAAGTGGAGCAATATTATCCTCTCCAAATTCTTTTAATAGATTATGTAATACCTCTTGTTTTGTTGTATTTGAAATTATTGTCATGTAAACTCCTCCTCTTTATGTATGTGGTGATTGTACTTGGTTATGTGGTGGTCGACACAGGTTATGTGGCTCTCACCCCAGTTATGTGGTGGTCGACACAAGTTATGCGGTACTCAACACCAATTGCGTGGTGCACACACCTGAAAAACAAAAAAGCGATGACTCAAGCCTCTTCGGCTGAGTCATCGCTCACATTTAAAAAGTAGGAAACAAGAAGACATTTCAATCTGTTGAGAAAGAGTCCTTCGCCCCCACCTCTCAACCCCCGAAGAAAGTGTTGCTTCACCGATGGAGAGGCAGGTCTACTGGCTCGTGTTTCATCCTTCTGTCGACCTTCCCCCGATTGCTCGAAGTGGTTATTTCGACAGTTGTCCACACTTACAGTTGCGGGGACAGCTTCGGCTTTTACCGAATTCCCTTTTAAACCATAAAGGTACCAATTCATCGTTCACATACTATATATTGTGTTTCATGTACTAATATAATCTAACATATTGTGTTTGGTGTTGTACATAGGAACAAAGTCTACATACAAAAGGCAGACATAAAAAATGCCTGCCCACTCTTTTTTTACATATATATGATGATTGCTAGCACTACAGCCAACACGATCCGATAGATCGCAAATGGCACTAATTTGATTCTAGATACCAGTTTTAAGAAAAACTTGATGGAGATAAGGGCGAATACAAATGCACTAATAAATCCTACTGCATAAAATCCAATATCATTCATATTAATTTGTTCCCAGTTTTTCAATACAGAAACTAAACTTGCTCCAGCCATAATAGGAACAGCCATAATGAATGTGAAATCTGCAGCTGTTTTATGACTCATCCCGAATAGTACCCCACCGGAAATGGTTGCTCCTGAGCGAGAGAACCCTGGCCATAAAGAGAGACATTGTACTAAGCCCACTTTAAACGCTTGCCCATACGAAATTTGATCCAAACTAACAATGGAAGGTTTTTTCGGTCCAAACTTATCCGCAACAATCATTAAAATTGCTCCGGCCACAAGACTAATAATTACGTATTCTACGTGAAATAAATAATCATCAATAAAGTTTTTAAAAGCAAATCCTAAAATAACTGCAGGAAGCATTCCGACGATTACATGTAACAAATTGAACTGCTTGCTCGACTGCTCAGTTTCTATTTTATATAGTCCTACTAAACTAAACAATCGTTTCCACATAACCACAACTACCGCTAAAATTGATCCTAACTGTATGACAACTTTAAATGTATTTGCTGAATACATTCCTAAAAATGTTTCTGTTTTTAGCCACATATCATCCACTATTATCATATGACCCGTGGATGAAACAGGTGCAAATTCTGTCATACCTTCTACAAATCCTAATATTAATGCCTTTATTAACTCTAAAAATTCCATAAGATCTCCTTAGTCACGTTTTTTGACATACCACACTAAAAATATAATACCAACTATCGCTAAAATAATATACACTAAATTGGAGTAAATATCCATATACCCTACTATTTCGTTCCAATTTTCTCCAACCGCTGCTCCCACCGAAACTAGCACCGTATTCCAGATTAGAGTCCCTAATGTTGTAAATAAAAGAAATAAGCTAAAGCTCATTTTCGACATCCCCGCAGGAATCGAAATTAGACTTCTAACAAGTGGAACTAATCTTCCAAAAAATACAGCCCAAACACCATATTTTTCAAACCACTTATTTGCTTTTTGAATATCTTTCGTCGTTAGTCGCAAAAGCTTACCGTACTTTTGCACAATTTTCTCCAAACGATTTACATCTAATAGTGAGCCGATCCAATATAAAATAGCTGCTCCACCAACAGAACCAGCAGTTGAAGCAATAACAATCCCTAACCTGGTCATTGTCGTAGTTGTCGTCATAAATCCACCTAGCGTCAAAATAACTTCTGAAGGAATTGGTGGAAAAATATTTTCTATTAATATTAACAAAAATACGCCTAGATAACCAAACTGACTGAGCCAGTCCGAAATCCATGCTTCCATTATACTTTCACGTCCTCTAGTTTAATATGAACAGACCATAGTTCCGATTGACTACCTAAACGAATTGGTGGACCCCAAAATCCAAATCCAGATGAGACGATGGCATGCAGGCTACCTTTTTGTTTATACCCATAATCCAGCTCGAATAACTTCCGTGTGAATAAATGATTTGGCCACATTTGTCCTCTGTGCGTATGACCAGACACGTGAAAATCTACTCCTTCTTTTTCAGGAATAAGCAAATTTGATGGCGTATGATCCATCACAAACCAAGGAAGGTTACGTTGGTTTGGTGCTAATTCGGAAAGCTGCTTTCTTTCTTTATTCGTCAAGTCTTCCCTACCCGTTAAATAAAACGAATCCTCCACTAAAATAGTTTCATCTAATAACATGCGGACATTAGATGCTTCCATCTCTTCCACTAAAAGTGGAATTTTTTTGCCATAGTATTCATGATTTCCGAGTACCCCATATACACCATACGTAGAAGTCAGTTGCTTCATCACTTCGGACATGCCATTTTTAACAAACCAAATTGGATCATCATCCACTAAATCGCCTACTAGTAATATTAAATCTGGTTGTTCTTCGTTTGCTTTTTTCACAAATCTTTTTAAGTGTGTTTTATTGGATAATAAACCAAGATGAAAATCAGATGCTACAACTACTTTTAATAGGGTAAGATTTGAATCCCGTTTAGCCATTCTAATTGAAATTTCACGGACTACTGGCGTATAAGCATTATACGTTCCTATTAAAAAAATAAGCGTAATTAAGATAATAACAATCCAACCTATTACTTTTAACTCACTTGGGAAAATCCACGTTATTAAAGTGGCTAAAGGAAAAAGGATTAGCCCGTACTCCATAATAATCATCCAATAAGATCCCACTATACTAAAAAACCTCAGACTATGATTGATTCTTCCAATGATAAATCCATATGCAATAAGCCCCCATACAATACCAAAGGGCCAGTAATTTATAGGAAAGAATACTTTTAGCCAGGTGACTACTGTCCATCCAAAGTAAAATACAATTGTTGAATATAAGAGGATTGCCAATGTAGCAGCACCATTTTTTTTCATTTTCAGTTCTCCAATTTTTGTATTTTTTATTTAGTATAACAGATTTTATGGGACTACCTCTCTCTAAGCCTCAAGACTGAGGTGAAAATCATGTTCTAGCCCGTTTGGATAAGTTGGTGGAATTGTTAAGCTATGTATACAAACGAGAGGAGGAACACTCACATGAAAAAATTTGGTTTATTAGTACTTGGTATTATCGCAGGAATAGTAGCAATTGCAAGTATAGGAAATCTAATAGGTCTTGCGGTATCTGCGTTGGTCGTTTTCGCGGGGGTACATTTTTACTTGAAAAGCGATTCTACATTTTTAAAAATCTTTTGGGCAATTGCAGGTATTATCGGTTTATTCACAGCAGTTGCAAACATACCTGGTTTCTTTGGAATACTAGCAATCGTTGGTGTTTGGTATGTAGTGAAAAAATGGAACAACCAATCAGTAAGTTTTACGTCACCAATTGTTAAATCCGATGACCCATTTGTAAATTTCGAAAAACAATGGAATGAACTTTCAAAATAAGGAGGAATATAACATGACATCACTATTTAAAAGATTAAAATATTCAGTAGAGGCAGACTTACACAAGCTATTCGATAAGAAAGAAGAGAAAAACCCTATCGCGATGCTCAATCAGTACATTAGAGAAGCCGAGAAACAAACAGAACAGACAGGTAAATGGTTAGAACGCCAAGGAAAATTAAAACAAGAGCTTGAAAAAGAACTTGGTGAAACGATGCAAATGGTTGAAAAACGCAAAAAGCAAGTCGAACTTGCTACCGCTAGTGGAGAAGACGATTTAACAGCATTTGCCCAAGCAGAAGTAGATGCATACAGCGAAAGGACAACAGTATTACAAAATAGTATTCTCCAAACGACAGAAGAGCTTTTCGGTCTAGAACGTAAATACGAAGAGATGAAACATAAAATTAAAGATATGAAAGTACGCCAATTGCAATTAATGGGTAAAGAAAATGTTACACGTGCACATCACCAAATGGATCGCATTCTGCAACCCGAACAAAAAGAAAAGAACTTTGGCACGTTCCAAGAAATGGAGCAATACATTGAACGTCTTGGACAAAAAATAGAAAAAGAACATGAAGTCACTTCTATGGAACAACGTTTAGAAATGTTAGAAAAAAATGCACAACCTAAGGCAGAAATTGTGTAAACTATAGTTAAAGAGGAGAAGGCATTTGTCTTCTCCTTACGTTTTATATAATATACATACTCGCTGGGAAGGAGGAATACCTATTATGAAAGAAAACCAAACAAACAAGCTTGCGTTTTTTCTCATTTGTTTTGTTTTTCTTATGTTCATAGAGGCTACAGTTTTTGGAAATGGAAGCATTGTATTAGTCCTTCTTGGCATTGGTTTAATTTATTTTAGTTTACGAAGACGTGCACGTTTTTTATTCTGGACTGGGTTCATTTTTATTCTTATAGCTATTTTCTCCATGTGGAGTCTACGCCTTTTACTTATTGCTATTATGATATACGTACTTTTTAAACTTTGGAAGAACGAGCCAATTCGTCAAATGATTAGACCATTTGACACAGTTTATAAAGAAACTCCAAATAGCATTATCCAAAACAAGCTATTTTCTGCACAAACTACTCCGTTTAATGCTTATGAATGGCAAGATGTCCACGTGCAAAGTTTCTATGGGGAGCATGTGATTGATGTAACGGAGACCGTTTTACCTAAGGGCACTTCCTTTATTTCCATTCGTCAATCACTTGGAAAAGTAACGATCTATGTTCCATACGAAGTACCTGTCAGAATTCATTATGCAACGATTATCGGAGAAGCGAATATTTTTGGTCGTGGAATCCAACGTTTATGGAATCAATCGGTCGTGTTAAAAGATGGGTATTTAGATGATGTTGATTTCGCATCGGAGCTAGTTATCACTGTGTCCACATGGATTGGGGATATCGAGGTGATTCGTAAATGAAGATATTTTTTGGGCAAGGATTTTCTTTTTTCCTCATTTTGTCAGCCCTTGCTGCGATGCTTTTATATGCACTTTGGGGTTGGCCAAATGACTCAGCGTGGTGGTCATTATTAGAGACTACATTTGCACAAATCCCATTAGGTGTTTGGATTATTATTGTAATTGCATTTATAAGTTTTTCTTTTTCCACAAACACACTGCTAAAAGTACGCGAGCAAGAAAAGAAAATTGAAACAAGCTTAAGGCCATTATTAGAAGCAGAAACATTTATTCCGAGCAAGAAAAAATACGCTTATTCCAAGCGACTACATGTCACAACCGATCAATTAGAGCAGCTCATTTTGACCCAGCGAAAGACATTGCAACGTATTACGAATGAAAAAGCAGAAGCACAAGATAAGCTTATTCAGGAACGAATCGTACAAGAGAGGCAACGCTTGGCAAGAGAGCTGCATGATTCGGTTTCACAGCAACTGTTCGCCGCATCTATGCTCTTATCTACTATGGTAGAAATAGAGGAGTCGCAGCATGGAGAAGCCCCTAAAACCTTGCTTCAAACAGAAAAAATTGTACAACAAGCTCAGTTAGAAATGCGTGCTTTGCTACTCCATTTACGTCCAGCTGCTCTACATGATAAGACGTTGAAGCAAGGGATGGAAGAGTTGCTTGTGGAACTGCAGCAGAAAGTATTCTTTACAATTCGGTACCGATTAGAAGAAGTTTCCTTACCAAAAGGGGCCGAGGATCATTTATTCCGCATTGCACAGGAAACATTATCGAACACATTACGACATGCAAAAGCTACAGAAGTTGACATATTATTCGTAGAACGAGACAATCTCGCTATTTTCCGTGTACAGGATAATGGTATTGGCTTTGATGTCTCAGACGGGAAAACAGGTTCTTACGGCTTAGATAATGTCAAGGAAAGAGCGGTTGAAATAGGTGCTACTTGCAAAGTAGTATCTGTTCCATCACAAGGAACAATCGTTGAAGTGAAGTTGCCGATTGAGAGAAGTAGAGAGGAGCTAGAAAATGATTCGAATATTACTCGCGGATGATCATGAAATGGTGCGTATCGGAGTGTCCGCTTATTTGCAAGCTCAACCTGATATGGAAGTCGTAGCGGAAGCAACGAATGGGCAAGAAGCTGTTGAAATGGCGCTTACACACAAACCAGATATTATTTTAATGGACATGGTCATGCCCATTATGAATGGTGCAGAAGCTACGCGTGAAATTGTGCAAAAGTGGCCGGAAGCTAAAGTCATGATTGTGACAAGTTTTATCGATGACGACAAAGTTTATCCTGCCCTCGAAGCAGGGGCTATAAGTTATTTATTAAAAACTTCAAAAGCCACTCACATCGCAGAAGCTATTCGCAAAACATTAAATGGTGATGCGGTATTAGAGCCAGAAGTGACGAATAAAATGATGAAACGCATGCGCCAAGGTTCCACCATTGAACTACATGAAGACTTAACAGACCGAGAACTCGAGGTGCTGCTACTCATGGCGGAAGGAAAAACTAATCAAGACATAGCAGATACCCTTTTTATTGCATTGAAAACCGCAAAAACACATGTCAGCAACATTCTATCTAAGCTGGAAGTGAGCGACAGAACACAAGCAGTTATTTATGCATTTAAACATCAGCTTGTTCCTTCGAAAAAATAACGTAGCAAATGCAGAGTAAGTTGGGTTATTAGATGTAAAAGAGGATCACCTAATTAAGACTTTTGGTCATCCTCTTCTGACTCAACATTATTTTAATTATTACCAAACTGATCTTGAACAGTACCTATTCATTAATTTCTAACCAACCTTCTAAAAACTCACTATAGTCCTCTTGAAAATAATTATTGAAGAAAACACTAAAAGTATGGCTATCTACATATTTAAATTGAAATTGTTTAAAATATGCTGATAAAAATTTTAATGCTTCTTCTTGACCTCCATGCTCTTTAAAGAAGTCCCTTAATAATATAGGTACTTTACCGTAAATAGTAGAAACGTAACTCTTTCCAAATTCCTCATGAGGAATATTTACAATTTTTTTATTAGACTGATTTGAGGATGTACGGAGTGCACGGTCAAATCCAGTTTTCTCATCCTTATACTTATCAAATAAGTACATAGATGTTAGAAACACAGTTAAACTTTCATCCAACCAGGCGTCCTTATAGGGACTACTTGAAATCATATAATAAAACCATTGATGAGCAATTTCGTGTACAAGTGAATTCTCGTAATATTGCGGGTTGCTCGGGCTATTATTAACATTTGAAAAGTAGGATTACGATTACCTACTAAAGTTTAGTTCATGGGTCAATTATTCGTATATAAATACCTCCAAATGCCATGTCCAACTAGTCATTGCATGATCTACCTTCATGTTAATAGAGATGCTTGCTTATATTTTGTTTGTTCTCTCTAAAAAAATAACGTATGTTAATTGTTCATCATATGCTAATGAAAAGATGGAGTAAAGGATGTTTGTACACATGTTTCCTGAAGATCCAAATGACGAGCGGCCAACTTATTTAGGCTTGACTGTGGGGATAATTGGTGCTGCCATTATTTCCATCGGCTTTATCATTGATACCATTGCCCAGGGTATTGAATTATCTGAAATAAAACGTAAAGATGAGATTGATAGAAAAGCAGGCGGACGGAATATGGAACAATTAAACCAAATCCAAAGAAAGTTGGACTTTTTGTTAAACGAAGTAGATGAATTGAAAAGAAGGGGATGACCTTTATGGAGATGGCATCCTCTTTTTTGATGCTCTCGTTTGGAGGTGGGTTGCTCTCGTATGTGGGTGGATTGCTCTCGTTTGGAGACCGTGTGCTCTCGCATGAGGGGTTTGCTCTCGTTCGAAGGCGGTATGCTCTCGGATGTGAAGGGTTTCCTCTCGTTCAGAGGCGGGATGCGGTATTTTCTTAAATAGAAAGAGGATGATTTGTGATTTGTATCATCCTCTTTCTATTTGTTGTAACCATTTTTCTACCTCTCTATCCGTTACGAAGTGTTGTACTTTATGATTAAATTTTTCGAACTTAATCATAAATGCTGGCTTCATTTGTTCTTCGAAGTATTTATTCCATTTGAACATTCGAATAAAAATAGTGAATGTCGGCTGGTAATTTGCTTTTTCAATTTTTAGAAGCTGACGAATGTATCGTGCAACTATTCGCCAGGATCGTCTTCTAATAGGAATATCTAAAAAGACAATTTGATCTGCTGCTTGCAATCCAGGATCTGTCCAATCTATATGAACACCTTCTATTACCCAATCATCCAGTGCAATTGCATCACGCAACAATTGATCGCGCTCTTCGATTGCATTTCGAATATCTTTTGGAGAATGTCGCTTCCAAACGAAATTATCAGTTTCAAAATGAGGTACTTGAAGTTTTCTTGCAACTTTTCGAGCAAGTGTTGTTTTGCCACTCCCCACAGAACCTATAATATAAATCTTCATACTTTAATCTTGTATGGCACGATTTAATGCATGAATAATTCCAGCGTGGATCCCTTCGTGCCAAACCATAAATTGCACAATTGCTTCAACTGTATTCATCTGATGCATTTTCCCAATTGCCATTGGTTCTGTTAGTTGGTTTTGCATATTATGTTCGAGTACTGCTTTTATTCGTTCAGGTTGTTTTTCTAGTGCGCTTACCAGCTCTTCCATTGTAGGGGGTTCTACTTCCCATTTATCAGGGTTTGTTCCTGAAACAAATAGCGGTAACCACTCAGAATTCACGGGCTCATATGATGGAATTGCACGTTTCGTAAATGACTCCATTGTTGCATATACATGACCTGTATTCCACCGGATTGTATTGTTGAATCCACTTGGCTTTACATCCCAAGCGGCTTCATTACTTTGTTTAATCTTTCCTATAGTATATATTCGTGCGAAGTTTAATTGATTGAAAGTTTCCATTATATCCATCTCCCTTTTGAGTTTTCCAACTATTCTATATTCTAACTATAACATGAAGAATTCCAACTAAATGCTCTAAAATTCCAACTAACCCTTCTTATTTTCCAACTACTCGTTCCGAAACTTGATTATCTCCCAATAAAATGGTATTTTCAATACATTAAAATGTTTCAAAGGAGGAAATTTCATCGATAATAAACGAATAATACCTAAAACTGTACAAGTATATAAACGATTGCTTAACCGTCTACCTAAAGACCAAAGTATCTATCTCGAAATAGAAAAAAAGATTAAAGCAGCAGAAGCAGGATATAGAGGAGAATGCCATGTTGACAATTTCTTAAAACAAGTAACCTTCCCCAAATACTACGCCATCCTAAAAGACCTTCATATCCAAATTAGCCAAAATAATTATTTGCAAATCGATACGCTCATCTTAACCAAAAAGTATATTGCCGTTTTAGAAATCAAAAACATTCGAGGCAAAATATATTTTCAAAGTAACCCTGAGCAACTGATCCGTGAAGTCGATGGTGAGACGACCTCCTTTAAATGTCCCGAACAACAACTAAGAAGACATATCAAAAAATTACAATTCCTCTTACAAACTTTCAAAGTAAATATTCCTATTAAGAGCTTAATAGTGCTAGCATATTCCCAAACACAAGTTGCACTCCCCCCGAAACTCACTAAAATTGTAATGGGTTGCGATATATCAGCTGAACTAGACGACTACAATCAACTTCCTGACACCATCTCAACTGTCAAATTCCATCAAATACTAAAATTTTTAATATCCCATACACATGAATTTATCCCAAACCCTTTAACACAATATTTTTCAATCAACACTCCTCTTATAAGAACTGGTTTGTTTTGTCCTAATTGCCTCATTAAAATGAAAGGGCAAAGTAAATGCCTAAGATGCAAAACTCCCAAAACACTGATGCAAAAACAAGCAATTGAAGATTGGTTTTACCTGGTTAAAAACACCATTTCTAATCGCGAATGTGTTTATTTTTTAGAACTGAAAGACAAGTATGCTGCAAACTACCTATTAAATAAACTAGATCTTCGTCCAGTGAATGACTTCAAATCTCGACACTATGTCTTACAGAGAAATTTTGAAACAAAAAACAACGGTCGCTAACTAATGCGATCGTTTTTTCTTACTTAAATTTCCTATTCCAACTAACTACACTATTATTCCAACTAAGCCTTCAGAATTCCAACTAAAGCATTCATTTTTCCAACTAAACCTCTTAAAATTCCAACTAAACTCATTTTCTCCCAAATAAAAAGCGGGAAACCCTCGTACAGGTTTTCCGCTTTTTACTATACTGTTGCTATTTTTACGGTTACTTTAAATAAGTCTCCGTCTACTTCCATTCGTAAGTTACCTCCGTGTAAATCCACAATGGATTGTGCAATTGCAAGGCCTAGACCTGATCCTTCTGTATGACGAGATGTGTCTGCTCGTTTGAATCGCTCTGTTAATTCGTTGACATCATTGCCGAGTTCATATTTCGCTATATTTTTAATAACGAAAACAGCTTCACCGTCCACTTGATCTAAATTGATATACACTCGAGTGTTTGGGAGTGCATATTTTAATGTGTTGATGATTAAGTTGTCTAGTACTCTCCACCATTTTTGTCCGTCCACATAAGACATGATTGGTTTTGTACCGATTGTCACTCGGTATTCAAGTCCTGATTTATCAATCTCCTCTTGATGCTCGGCGATTGCTTGCTGCAATAATTGAGTTAAATCTACTTTACGTTTATCCAGTTCCATATTGCCTGAAGCCATTTTAGAAACTTCAAATAAGTCTTCAATCAATGTTTTCAAACGCATTGACTTTTTATCTAAAATCGAAATGTAGGATGCTCGCTCTTCATCCGTAATGCTTGGATTTTTTAATAAATCAGTATACGTTATGATCGAAGTTAGTGGTGTACGTAAATCATGACTGACATTGGTGATTAGTTCGGTTTTCAATCTCTCACTTTTTGCTTGTTCGGAATGAGAAGATTTTATTCGGTCACGAAGCTTATTCAAACTCGCTGCATGCTCTGCAATTGGAGATTTCCCTTTTACATCAATTTCATTTCCAATAACACCTCTTGCCATTTTCTCTGTTTTAACGATGATTCGGTTTAAGTAAGACATTCTTGATAATAAAACAATAAGCACTGGAATGCCTATTAATAAAGTTGCCGGAATCCAAACAAGTATAATTGCTGGTTGCAAAAACACGAGCATTGTTCCGAATCCCCAGAAGAACACAACAATTAGCATTATTAACGTTTGAACACCGATGGAACGTTTTAAGAAAAATCCTTGCAAAGATCTTCCCCAACTATATACCAAGCTCTGTTTCCAATTAATCTTATCAAAACCAGATCGGAGCCATTTCCATTGGTACAATGTGAAGCCTGTAAAAAGGACTGCGAAAAGACTTGTGAAAATAGGTAGGTCCCATCCTTTATAGTAAAAAATATTCCTTATTAATTCTTGAGTAGCCATAATAGCTACAAAAATACTTATGAAAAACAAGACTACTCGAACATCTATCGGAAAGCTACTATACTTTTGTTCCCATTCCTCCTGTTGGAATTTATCACTACTTTTTCTCCATAGTAAAACAAAAGCGATGGCAGCTAAAATTCCAGCTATTAGTACTCCATAAAAGAGTCGTTTATTCGTTAAAAAGTATTTGTATTGATATGCCCTGTGTCCACTTAAAATACTATCGGTTGAAATTGCAACTGTTCCTTCAAAACGCGCCCATTGATTCCCCATTAGTTCTTGAACATCCCAAGAGTTATCAACATTTTCATACGTAATTCTCTCTTTTAAATATCCATATTTACTTGAGTACTCTTTATGAAATGCATTTTTTGAAGTTGTATCTCCATTTGTAAATCGCTCGCCTGTTTCCACATTTTTTAGGTCATAGTTAAAGTCATCATTGTTATTCAAGAAGTCATTTTTAGCTCTATCAATTGATTTATAATAAGCGTCAACTTGAGCTTCCTTTTCTAATCGAATCTTTTTTTCTACATAACTATCATCATGAAAATTTTTTGTGATATCCTCTATTTTTTTATTGCGCTCTGCAATTGATGCATCATCGGTACTATTTTCATATTGTGATCTGATAGAATTTAATTGTTCATCCAAATTTCCATATCGATTTCGATATTCCTCAATCTGATCAGCTGTCACTGTTATATTTTTCTTTACCACCTCTTTATCTGGAACCGCTATAACCAGAGGAACAATAGATCTTTCAAATTGGGATAACTCCGCTTGAAAATCATCACTATTAAAGTAACTCGCCCCTATAAAATTGCGGCCATTATCTGTTAGAGTAAAAAGTGCAAACATCGTTATCACTGCCAGTATACTAAGTAAAATATTTTTACCTATAGGTTGCTTCATCCTGCAACTCCCCCTTTCATATTTCGAATAATTTGAATAAAGTTTTGGCTAATTTCAACAACCGGGATCAAATTGACTATGCAATACAACAAACAAATCATGCCACAAATAATTGCAAATAAAGACAAATAGACACTCCATTTACTTGTCGATTTTATAGCCAACGCCCCACACCACCTTTAAGTATCTTGGATTTTTCGGATCTGCTTCAATTTTTTCGCGTATTTTTCTAATATGGACTGCTACTATGTTTTCTGCGTTATAAGCGGGTTCATTCCAAACGCGCTCATATATTTCATTGATAGAAAAAACACGTCCTGCATTGTTCATGAGTAGCTCTGTAATTTTAAATTCAATTGGCGTTAGTTTAACACTCTCCCCTTCAACCGTAAGTTCTTTCGCCTCTTGATTTAAAGTCAGTCCGTCCACTTCTATAACGCGTTGCTGTCCTTGGTATGTCCCTAATTTCGTGTACCGTCTAAGTTGTGATTTTACACGTGCTACCAGCTCCATTGGATGGAAAGGTTTCGTTACATAATCATCTGCTCCAACGGATAATCCGTGAATTTTATCCGAATCCTCCGCCTTTGCACTCAGCATAATAATAGGAATATTTTTTTGCTCTCTTATTTTAAATGTCGCCGCAATCCCGTCCATTTTCGGCATCATAATATCTAACACAATGACATGGACTTCATTTTCTTCTATTAACTGCAATGCTTCTAATCCATTTGCTGCTTTTAGTACGTTATAGCCTTCGTTTTTTAAATAAATTTCAATACCATCTCGAATATCTTGGTCATCGTCCGTTACCAATACCGTAAACTGTGTCATATTCTTACCTCCTTTACATGCGCAATGAGTGCTCCTACATCTTTCTTATGTTTTTATTGTACCCCTCATTTCTTAACATTCCAGCAGTATAAATATGAAGAATTTCTTAAGAAAATCTTTTTTTATAGTAAATAAATGGCTAAGCGAGACCAAAATGCTAGATGAGCAACCAGTTAGATATACAAGCAACTAATTAACTCTTGAAAGCAACCAAATCAAAAAATCAACCTCTAGTGTAACTTTTTATCCAAATAATGGTCTAATACTTAAACAGGAGGTGCAATATATGAGAAGAGCAAAAAGAGTTGCCTGGATTTTACTACTATGTACTCCCCTAATCGTGTTGACGAGCTGTGGAACAAGTAATGTTAGCTCTACAACAGGGAGCGAAGGGAAAGATGAAAATATATCAACTAGACTTGACCTAACAGCGGATGGAGAAGGATCTTTTATTATCAAAAATGAATCAAAAAAGGAAATTGTTCTTACCTCGTCGAGTGGACAGCAAATTGAGTTTCAACTATTGAATGAAGCAAAAGAAATAATGTACACATATTCAGCAAACAAAATGTTTATGCAGGGAATAGTGGAGAATAAACTACAACCGGGGGAAGAGTGGATCATTCCGCTAAATCTCCAATCAGAGCTTGCAGGAGTGCCAGCCGGTACTTATAAGCTGGTTGTTTGGTCAACGGCAGACGGACTTAATGATCTTAAGATTGTGACCACTTATAAGTGGACTGGGGCTTCTACTGAGACACCTAAAAAACTTGTTGTGGAGAAACAAGAAGTTATTTTTATCGGACAACAAGATCTTCATTCTATCGAAGTGGAAAATCTAGAGGGCACAACAGAAGTGATGCGACTATCCGAAGTAGCAGTCCCTTTCTTTGAAGGGTTAGAGAAAGGAAAACATATTTTAGTGGAATATGTAGTGGAAAATGAACAAAAAGTTATTCAATCTGCACAAATAGGGGAATAAAATTATTAAAAGTACTAACCTAATGGAAAGTACTTTTAATTCCTTCTACTTATATGAATAATCTTTTAAGCTATCTTTTTATTTGATTTGCTACCTACCGTTAGAACAACAATACTACCTAGCAATAGCAGTATACCTATCCATGACATTACACCGAACACTTCTCCTACTATAAATACCCCTAGAATGGCAGCTGTAGTTGGTTCCGCCAATGATAGTGTCAACGCCGATGAGGAAGGAATTCTATGTAGACCCCTCGCATATAGCACATACGCAACACTTGTTGTAGCGAGTCCTAAGTAAAAGATGATGCCGATATTTCCTATATCCTTTAACCAGCTAACATCATAAATAAAAAAGAATGGTATAAGAAACAGTGCACTAGTAGAAAAAGTCATCGCGACAGCAGGCATTGTTTCCACTTTTTGCAATAAAGATTTGCTAGTGAGTGTATAAAAGGCGAATATTAGCCCTGCGATAAGTGAGTACAGGATGCCTATAGGATTAATCGTAATTTCTCCTTTATTTAAAAACAAAAACAAACATCCTATAATCGCAAATGAAGTTGATATTCCCCAAATTGTCGTTGGTTTTAACTTTAGAAAGACCCATTCAATGATGCCTGAAAATACAGGTGCACTTCCGATCGCTACTACACTTGCGATTGCAACTCCAGTTAATAAAACCGACGAAAAAAATAATAGCTGAAACAGGGAAATACAAATAGCCGCATATAATGTTTCTTTCCATGGCCATGTTTTAAAATTAATTTTTTTCAATAGAATCATAATTACTAATAAAGAGAAACCACCTACTGTAGAACGTCCAGCACTAATAATAAAAGGATGGGCACTATCCGGTAAAAATGTTTGCGCCGTTCCAGTTGTGCCCCATAAAATTGCACCTAGTAATACACATATATATGGTAAAACAGACACACTTTCTCACTCCTTCTAGAATTCTTTCATTAACTTTCAATATAGCACATATTGAGATAGTAACAATCGTATCTTATACTAATAATGATAGGAGGCATTTACCTTGTATATGACAGTGGAAGAAACTGCAAATTATTTATCAATGCCTATTGAACAAGTAAAACGGTATATTGCGGAAAAAAAGATACGTGCTATTTTCGACGGAGAAGATTATTACGTCAATAGCGCTCAATTTGTAACACATTTACAGCAAGTAGAAGATCTAAAACGCCAAATTGACGAATGGCGAAACACGCCGATTCCAGATGATATTGACGTGAAGGACGAGGATTAATATACAGAAAAAAGGCTTTCTCCAATTTAGGAGAAAGCTCTTTTCATTTTAGATTGTAATCATAAACCCTGCTCGTTTACCAATGATCTCTGCATAATCTTCTACCATGACGCTTGCAGTTGGGTACATTCCTGCTCCAGGTCCAACTAGTGTTAGTGTACCGATATAGTTTGTATCTAGAGCGACCGCATTGTTTACTCCTTCTATTGCATATAAAGGATGGTCTGGACCCACTAGTTGCGGGCCTACGGATGCGAAGAGCTCTCCATTTTCATCTTGCTCAATTTCTGCAACATGGCGATAACGTAACCCTTCTTGTTTTGCTCTTTTTACATCTTCTAACGATATACCATCAATTCCAACTACTCGCACATCATCCCAATTTGGTTGCTTCTTAAATGCAAGTGCACTTAATATCATTAACTTCCTGAATGCATCCTGACCAGAAATATCATTATATGGATCTGCTTCTGCATAGCCAAGATCTTGTGCTTCCTTTAATGCATCATTGAATTGACATTCATTTAGTCGCATTTGAGTCAAAATGTAGTTAGAAGTACCATTTAAAATTCCTTGAATTCTTTTCACTGAATTTACTTGAAGTAAATTTTTCAACGTTTTTATAACAGGGACTCCACCAGCTGTTGTTGCTTCGTACCCAATAAATACACCTCGTGATTTTGCCCGTTCGTGAAGAGGAATACTGTATTTAGAAAACATCACTTTATTTGCCGTAATGACGTGACATCCTTTATCAATCGCTTTACATAAATAGCCATATGCCGGTTCTTCGTTCACAATAGCTTCAAATACAACTTGAAGTCCTGGAATATTAATAATATCCTCAAAATCATCTGTTACAAGTACACCAGGCGTTTGTATTCTTTCTTTCGATAAATTATTTACGAGAATAGCACTAATTTCGATGTCCAATCCCAACGACTTTTTTAGATCTTCTTTTTTTTCATTTACAATGTGATAAATTCCTTGGCCGACTGTTCCGAAACCTAGAATTGCTGCTTTTATTTTTGCCATACTTTCTCCTCCAAATGAATCTGCACAATTGAGCTTCCATATTCATAATCTAATAAAATATCGAATCGTATTTTTCGACTGACTATTTTACATATTGTAGACTATCTTTGCCCAATTAACAACAAAATTCTACCTAGAGAGGACATTTGTACTTCCTATAAGTACTTTATCAAGTGCATTTTGCAAATCTTCTACTGCTTCTAGACCTACCGACAAACGGATTAAGTCCTCTGTAACACCTGATTTCACTAAGTCTTCCTGCGTCAGTTGTTGATGAGTTGTAGAAGCAGGATGAATAATTAATGATTTCGCATCCCCAACATTTGCTACATGCGACCAAATTTCAATATTGTCAATAATATGTCGACCTGCTTCTTTTCCGCCCTTCACCCCAAAAGTTAAAATAGATCCAAAACCATTATTTAAGTATTTTTGTGCAAGATCATAAGATGGGTGATCCTCTAATCCAAGGTAGTTAACCCATTCTACCCCTTCATGATTAGATAAATATTCTGCTATTTTTTGTGCATTTTCATTGTGTTTTGGTACTCGCAAATGAAGTGTTTCTAAACCTTGTAAGAAAGAAAATGCTGCTTCCGGGCTTAAGGAAGGGCCGAAATCACGTAGCAGTTGAACACGGAGTTTAACCGCAAACGCTACGTTTGGAACATCGATTCCATATCGTAAGCCATGATAGGTTACGTCTGGTTCTGTAAATCCAGGGAATCTTTCGGAATCCCAGTTAAAATTCCCTCCATCTACAACTACTCCTCCGATTGTTGTTCCATGTCCGCCAATCCATTTTGTTGCAGAATGGATGACCACATGTGCACCATGTTTAATCGGGTTTGCACCATACGGGCTTGCAAATGTATTATCCACAAGTAAAGGTACCCCTACTTCATTTGCAATTGCAGAAACTTTCTCTACATCAAGTACATTTAAGCTTGGGTTTCCAATAATTTCAGCAAAGAATCCTTTTGTTTTGTCCGTTACTGCTGCACGGAAGTTTTCTGGATCTGTTGAATCGATAAATTTCACTGTAATACCGTAGCGTGGCAATGTATGGGCAAACAAATTAAATGTTCCACCGTATAAGTTTTCCGCTGCTATAATTTCATCTCCTGCTCCTGCAATATTCAAAATGGAAAATGCGATTGCGGCCATTCCAGAAGATAAGGCAACAGCAGCTGTTCCTCCTTCTAGTAGTGCAACTCGTTGTTCAAAGACATCTACTGTCGGGTTAGTAATACGGGAATAAATATTGCCTGCCTCTTTCAATGCGAATAGATTTTGAGCATGCTCCGTGTCACGGAATACGAAAGAAGTTGTTTTGTGAATTGGCACTGCACGTGAACCTGTAACTGGATCTGGTTGTTGACCACCGTGTAAAAGAAGTGTTTCTGGTTGGAAATTTGTCATTTTGAATTCCTCCTGTAAAGTAGTTTAGATGGACGCTTAGGGAGGCGGGAGAGGAGTGTTAGAACAAACAAAAAACCCCTCTTCGCTTAAGAAGAGGGGTGCAGTTTCGCAAGTTCCTCCTCTTATCTTCCAAATTCAGAACTTGAATTTGTAGGATTTAGCACCTTTCCAAGTTCAGAACTTGTTGGTTGCCGGGCATCGTAGGGCCTAGTCCCTCCGCCACTCTTGATAAGAGTATTAGATTTAGTTTTCCATCTTGTTACACAGTATAAGATTCTAGTAATCAATTAGTCAAGTGTTTTATTAAATAATTCTGAAACTTCTTTATTTCTCAAACGTTAAATGTAATAGAGAAATTTTTAGGGGTGTTTTAATGATAATTTGGATTATTTGTGTATTAATTATTAGTTATTTAGTTGGAGCAATTCATGGTTCGAAGGTTGCTCAATTGTTTAGTGGAGTCAATATTAAAAATGAGGGGCTAAAAAATTCAGGTGCATCAAACGCAGCAATTGTACTTGGCATGAAATACGGGATTTTGGTTGCACTAATTGATATTTTGAAAGGGGTAATCGTAATTATCGGTACCCGCTATTTCATGCAGCATTTTGCTTTATTTTCCGATGTTGAACAGGACTTATTACTATATTTAGCGGGAGCTTCGGTTATCTTAGGTCATAATTTCCCTATTTACACTCGGTTTAAAGGTGGAAAAGGAACCGCTTCTATCATCGGCATATTATTTGCTATTTATTGGCCTCTTGGACTAATTGGTCTTTTATTATTAATAGGTACAACTTTTTTAACGGACTATTTATTGATCGGTGTATTTGTTTTTTATTTTGTATTTGTGGGCGGGACTATTTGGTTTTCAGAAGGGTATGCCCCTATTGCAATTGCGAGTTTTTTATTCGTCATGGCATTTGTTTTGCATATCGAAAATTTTCGGCGTTTAGTATCTAAAGAAGAACCAAGAATTTCAGCCTTTTTAAGAAAAAAGAAGCCCTCTATGGAATGAAATGAGTGAATTGAATGAAGAAAAAAATGAGGTGGATTGTGCTTATTCCTATATTTGTCATTGCTTCTGGAGGATTTGGTGTGTGGATGCTTACGAGTAAATGGCTAGCAGAGGGTCTTGAACCTAAAGCAGATGGAACCAATGAGTATGCAATCGTGCTTGGTGCAAAAGTGAAAAAAGGAAATATCCCTTCCCTTGCATTACGTTATCGGTTAGACTCAGCGCTAAAATATGCTACGGAGAATCCACATGTGAAGCTTGTCGTATCTGGTGGACAAGGACAGGATGAAGATATTGAAGAAGCAGTCTTTATGAAGAACTTTCTCTTAGAAAAAGGGATTGCGGATAAACGACTTATTGTAGAAGATAAGTCGACCTCTACTTATGAAAATTTGCTATTTTCTCAAGAATTATTGCCCGAAAATGTGACGTCCGTGACAATAATTACAAGTGACTATCATCTACATCGGGCGAAAATGCTTGCTAAAAAAATTGACTGGGATGCCGATGTCGTGTCAGCAAAAACACCGAAAAGTGTGGAAATGAAATTGCGAATGCGTGAACGAGCCGCGCTCTTGAAGACTTATATTGTTGGGAAATGACTCCGAATTTGTTCGGAGTCATTTTTTATTTGCTTTTGATTAGTTATAAGCTGTCTCTTTACCGCTATTTTTAATGTGGTTAATGATCGATGCATAAAGTTCTGCTACGATCTGAGCACTATGACTATTTAAATGAATCCCATCTAAAGTGAGATTAAGCCCTCTTTTTTTGGATGCTCTCGTATACAGGCCCAGTTCTCTCGTTCGGTTGAGGAATGCTCTCGTAAACTGGCCGAGTTCTCTCGTTCGGTCGAGGAACGCTCTCGTATACTGGCGATTTCCTCTCGTTTTGATGGAATGCTCTCGTATATTGGCCGTGTCCTCTCGTTCGGTTGAGGAATGCTCTCGTATACTGGCGATTTCCTCTCGTTTTGATGGAATGCTCTCGTATATTGGCCGTGTCCTCTCGTTCGGTTGAGGAATGCTCTCGTATACTAGCCGTGTCCTCTCGTTCGGTTGAGGAATGCTCTCGTATACTGGCCGAGTTCTCTCGTTCGGTCGAGGAACGCTCACGTATACAGGCGATTTCCTCTCGTTTTGATGGAATGCTCTCGATATTGGACAAGTCCTCTCGTTCGAATGATGAACGCTCTCGTATTGGACGAGTCCTCTCGTTCGGTTGAGGAGTGCTCTCGTATAATGGCCACGTCCTCTCGTTCAAAAGGAATGCTCTCGCATCTGTAGGGGTTACTTTAGAAAAGTAAAGATTTTAATTTGATTAGGAAATAAAAGGCTTCCTTTGAATGGAAGCCTTTTTAGTATCAATCTTTTTTCGTGTGGTAGCCATTGTCACCATAAGGCTGTAATTTTTCCATCCATTTACCCAATAGTTTTTCTAATTCTTTCTTTTCGTCTACGTATTGATTTTCTGAGTTTTTCAGTATCTCCACCTGTTCTATTTCAAATGCGTCTTTGCCAAATTTTTTCCACTCTTCTTGGAGTATTCGGTTTGTATGAGTACCTGTTTCTAACGTGAATTTCGTTCCGTTTAATGTTTTGAAGTTACGTGTAGATGCGACGAATTTTTTGCCGTTTTGTTTATTAGTGATAACATAAATACCGCCTTCAATTTTTACCTCTCTGTATTCTTGTTTAAGTTCTTTTTTTCGATCCATTTTTCTCCACCCTCTACTATCTATCGCCTTGACGAGATTATATTTTTTTCATGACTGAATGAAGTTAATTTTTCACCCAGTACGCACTACCATCATCTTTTCTGCCTAGAAATCCATACTCAATTAGATAGCGTCTTATTGTGACAAAATCAGCATATAAATCTTTTAGTATTGAATTTATTTCTTTTTCACTATATGTTTTTTCTAGTTCAAATCGTTTGATGATTACATACAATGTTGCTAATTTTAGCTTTTCTTTTTTCGGAAACTTTGATAGTGGCCCATCGACGCCTTCAGGGAAAAATTTCTTTTCTACTTCTTCTAGCTCTTCTTTAGTTATTTTGTATTGATCAACTTTCATTTGTATTAGTCCTCTACTCTATTTTTTTACCCAGTATGCACTGCCATCGTCTTTTCTATTTAAAAACCCATACTCAATTAGATAACGTCTTAATGTGACAAAGTCAGCATATATATTTTTTAGTATTGCATTTATTTCTTTTTCACTATATGTCTTTTCTTGCTCAAATCGTTTGATGATGACACGCAAAGTTGCTAGTTTTTGCTTTTCCTTTTTCGGAAACTTTAGTATTGGTCCATCCACGCCTTCAGGGAAAAATTTCTTTTCTACTTCTTGCTGCTCTTCTGCTGTTATATTGTATCGATCGTCTACCATAGTGGCTGTTTTGTGGAGAGGTAGGAATGTGGGAGCGTGATCATCTTTTTGCTTCAATAACTCCATCATTGTTAAGAACATTTTTGCTTGTCGCTCTTTTTCCTTCAATACAAAACGATGGTTCCGTATAGTAGAACTGGTACCGATATTCAGTTCTGTTTGAATTTCTGCATCACTTTTACCGTCATAAAATAAACGGAGCAAGCTATTTTGATGATCGGTTAATCCCGTAAGTTTTTTATTTAGCCCAATTAGATAATGAAATACAGATCCATGCTCCATCACGATATGTCGTTTCATATAACGTTCCGCTTCAAACAATAAACTTTCAGCAGGATAAATAATTCCTTTTTCAATTTTTTCTCCACATAATAGACAAACAAAAAATTCCTTTTCTTCTATATATCCTGCCTTTAATTGTTCTGTATTCGCATTCCAAAATAATTCTGATATTTCCACTAACCAAACACACCCTTTATTTGTTTGTTGATTTACTAACATATTAAACAATTGTCTAAGAATAGTCAATTGTAAAATTTTAGTTGCAATATATCAGAAAATAATGAACAATGGGAATGAGAACGTTTCGAATTTCGAAGAAACGACCGGGAGGAGAATAAACTTGGTAACATTTAAAGATTACGAATACAAACGACCAAATTTGGAAGAAGACAAAGTAAAGTTCCATGAGGCTTTATCAAAGTTTAAGGAAGCATCTTCAGTAGTGGAGCAAAGTACCGCAATTGCAGAATTAAATGCACTTCGCAATGATTTTTCAACACAAGCTAATTTGGTATATATTCGCGCATCAATCGATACGAATGATGAATATTATCAAAAAGAACGAGATTACTTTGATGAAGTAGGTCCAGAAGTTGAAGAACTCGTAACGGAATATTACAAAGCACTTGTCGCTTCTCCTTTCCGTAATGAATTAGAAGAAAAATGGGGTAGCCAGTTATTTGATCTAGCTGACTTTCAGATTAAAGCCTTTTCTTCCGATGTGATATCTCTTATGCAGAAGGAAAACAAATTGGCCTCTGATTATTCTAAACTTGTCGCTTCCGCACAAGTGGAGTTTAACGGCGAAACATTAACGCTTGCACAGCTTGGACCATATGGTGAATCAACTGATCGAGAAGTCCGAAAGAAAGCAACGGAAGCAAGATTTAATTTCTTCCAGGAGCATGAGGCAAGGTTCGATGATATTTATGATCAACTTGTAAATGTCCGCCATGAAATTGCAACTAAATTAGGATATGAAAATTTTGTGGAGCTTGGATATATTCGTATGAATCGTATCGATTACAATGCGGAGATGGTAAAGAAATTCCGTGATCAAGTACGTGATTTTATCGTTCCAGTCGCTACAAAATTATACGAGCGACAAGCGAAGCGTATCGGGCTAGATGAACTAAAGTTTTATGATGAATCGCTTAAATTCTTAAGTGGAAATGCTACACCACAAGGATCTCCTGAGTGGATTGTGGATAATGGTAAGAAGATGTATGAAGAGTTGTCACCAGAAACTGCAGAATTCTTCCAGTTTATGATAGATCGTGATTTGATGGATCTAGTAGCCAAGAAAGGGAAAGAATCTGGAGGTTATTGTACTTTTATCGACAATTATGACTCACCGTATATTTTCTCAAACTTTAATGGAACATCGGGAGATATTGATGTATTAACACATGAAGCAGGTCATGCATTCCAAGTGTTTACGAGCCGCAATATCGGAATTCCTGAGTACGTTTGGCCTACATTTGAATCATGTGAAATTCACTCGATGAGTATGGAGTTCTTCACATGGCCTTGGATGGAATTATTCTTTAAAGAACAAACCGATAAATATAAGTTTGCACATTTAAGTAGCGGACTTCTATTCTTGCCTTACGGTGTCGCAGTGGACGAATTCCAACACATTGTTTATGAAAATCCCGAAATGACTCCTGCTGAGCGTAAAGCAGCTTGGAAAAAAATTGAGGAAATTTATTTGCCTCATCGTGATTATGAAGGTAATAGTTATTTAGAAGCAGGTGGCTTCTGGCAACGTCAAGGGCATATCTACGCTAGCCCTTTCTATTATATTGATTACACTTTAGCTCAAATTTGTGCATTCCAATTTTGGAAGCGTTCAAGAGAAGATCATGAAGCGGCTTGGAAGGATTATTTACACCTTTGCCAGTTAGGCGGCTCTAAATCTTTTACTAAATTAGTAGCTGATGCAAATTTAATTTCTCCATTTGAAGAAGGTTGTGTAGAATCTGTAATTGGTTCCATTGAAGAATATTTAAATAGTGTGGATGATTCCGCTCTTTAATGAAGGATGTGTGTCAAATGTTGAATCCAGCTGGATTTTGGATAAGATTAGGTGCAAATATTTTAGATGGGCTCATCATAGGAATCCCACTAATGGTTATAAGTTTTATCATTACAGGAGAACTTTCTGAATCCTGGTTCACAGTAATTTGTCAAAGCATCTATGCATTGATTGTGCCTCTTTTATGGTCCGGATATACAATAGGAAAGAAGATAGTGGGTATCCGAATTGTGAAAATAGATGAATCAAATGTAGACTTCTGGACAATGCTAAAACGAGAAATTATTGGCGGTCTTGTGTATACACTTACATTTGGAATAGGCACTATCGTTAGTATATTTATGGTAGCCCTACGAGAAGATAAACGAGCAATTCACGATTTTATCGCAGGAACTTATGTAACTTATAATCCACCTGAATATTGAATTATCCAAGAACAAGCATCTTCAAGTCGGATGCTTGTTCTTTTTATATTCGCATATACTATTGCAGGATATTTTCTACCAATAACGAATATAAAATAAAAGGGGTGTCACTATTTTTATGTGGAACAAGATTATTAGTATTTTTATTGCGGTGATGGCGATCATTTATATTTTCTTCATTCCGGTGGATCCAGTATCGACAAAAATAGTATTTAAACTTATCCCCATGCTATTGATTATTTTACTTGCCTATAAGCAATCTAGTGGAGAGTCCAATAAATATAAAATACTTATTATGACTGGACTATTAATTTGTATGCTTGCAGATGGTTTGATTTATTGGTTTATCGCCGGGCTTATAACATTTTTAATCGGGCATATTTGGTATATTATTGCGTTTCGTCATATTAAAACGTCTACTATTCCAAAATGGGCTGCCATTATTCTTATTTGTTACGGAATTGGGATGGCTTTTTGGATTGCTGGAACTCTTTGGACAAAAGGTGATTTTGTTTTAGCCACTGCTGTCATTCTCTATATTATTGTCATTTTATCAATGGGATGGAATGCATTCCAAACAGCTAATAAATTCGCAATTATTGGTGCCATTTTATTTATGATTTCGGATTCTGTGCTTGCCATTAATCGATTTATTGTAGATATTCCTTTTTCGGATGTCCTTATTATGATTTCCTATTATGTAGCTCAGTTCTTATTTGCATATAGTATTTATGCTCATTATTCCGCAACTCGGAAGAATCTGTTAAAATAAACGTAGGCTTTATAATTTGAAAGGGGATTTATTCTCATGAAAGAAAAATTAATCGAGCGTTTAACTCGCTATGCAAAAATAGATACACAATCGAATGCTGCAAGCCTTACTTGCCCGTCTACAGAGGGTCAATGGGATCTGCTTCATTTACTAGAAAAAGAACTTGCAGAAATCGGTCTAGAAGAAATTACGTTAGATGAAAATGGTTATTTATTTGCTACTTTGCCTTCTAATACAGATAAGGATCTTCCGACAATTGGCTTTTTAGCTCATGTTGATACTGCAACTGATTACACTGGGAAAAATGTAAACCCTCAGCGTATTGATAGCTACGATGGTCAAGATATCACATTGAACGAAAACACAATTATGACTGTGAAGGATTTCCCTGAGCTTAAAAATTATGTTGGTCATACACTTCTTACTACAGATGGTACAACACTATTAGGTGCGGACGATAAAGCCGGAATTGCGATTATTATGACTGCAATGGAATACTTCGTTCAAAATCCAGAAGTGAAACACGGAAAAATACGTGTAGCATTTAATCCCGATGAAGAAATCGGTCGAGGACCACATAAATTCGACGTGGAAAAATTCGGAGCAAAATTTGCCTATACAATGGACGGTGGGCCTCTTGGTGAATTACAATTTGAGAGCTTCAATGCAGCCGGTGTTAAAGTTGTAACAAATGGCACAAGTGTACACCCTGGCTCTGCAAAAGGAAAAATGGTGAACTCCATTGGAATCGCTACGAAATTCCAATCACATATGCCAACAGACGAAGTTCCTGAGAAAACAGATGGTTATGAAGGATTTATCCATTTGATGAATGTTAATGGGGATGTAGAGAAAACAGAACTTAGCTATATAATCCGCGATCATGACCGCGAAAAATTCGAAGAGAAAAAGCAGTTATTCCTGGATACTGCTGAAAAGATTAAAGCAGAATACGGAGAAGGTGCTATTTCTGTTGAGTTAAACGATCAATATTACAATATGGGTGAAAAAATTACACCCGTTATGGAAATTGTAGATGTGGCTAGAGATGTTATGATTTCACTAGATATCGAACCACTTATTATTCCAATTCGTGGTGGTACAGACGGTTCCCAGCTTTCTTTCATGGGTATGCCTACTCCTAACGTGTTTACTGGCGGAGAGAACTATCATGGTAAATACGAATTTGTATCAGTAGATGTTATGGAGAAAGCAACGAACGTTGTAAAGGGTATTATCCAATCATTTGAAAAACAAGCTTAAGTAGGTGTTTTAATGCGTGAAATATTTCTTGGTGTTTTAGCCTCTTTATTTTTTGCTGTAACATTCATACTTAATCGTTCAATGGAAATATCGGGAGGAAGCTGGCTTTGGAGCTCTTCCCTCCGATACTTTTTTATGGTTCCTTTTTTATTTATCATCGTTTATTATCGAAAAGGGTTATCTACTACGTTTAAGGAATTAAAAACCGCCCCTGTTCCATGGTTAGTTTGGAGCTTCGTTGGTTTTGTGTTATTTTACGCACCGCTAACTTTTGCAGCCGCATATGGGCCAGGATGGTTAATATCAGGGATGTGGCAATTTACGATTGTAGCGGGTGTCCTCCTTGCACCATTATTCAAGTTGAAAATCGAGAATCGAATTATTAAACAAAGGATTCCTGTTGTTTCACTTTTTATATCACTTGTCATTTTAATAGGAATTATACTTATACAAATTCCAAATACAGAATCAGTTCGCATTGACATGATCCTTTTGGGGATTCTTCCCGTAATCATTGCGGCATTTGCCTATCCATTAGGAAATCGAAAAATGATGGGGCATTTGGAAGGTAGACTAGATACTTTTCAGCGTGTTTTAGGTATGACCATTGCATCGATGCCTGCTTGGATATTAATGGCTATCTATGCCATTTACGCGGTTGGATTACCTTCGATAGGTCAAGTTATTCAATCTTTAATTGTAGCTGTCAGTTCCGGAGTAATAGCTACTATTTTATTCTTTATGGCAACAGATCGAGTTCGTGACCATCAGGGTAAACTTGCAGCCGTAGAAGCAACTCAGTCAACTGAAATTATTTTTGTTATCATTGGAGAAATGTTTTTACTCCATGTTCCTTTGCCAACCCCAATTGCACTCATAGGGCTTGGAATAATTATTCTAGGAATGTTTTTACATAGCTATTATACGAAAATATTAAATACGAAAGTGGCTTTGAAGACCAAATAATAAAAGGTGCAGAGTTTTGTAGCTCTGCACCTTTTTTCTTAAATAATATATGCTTCTAGTGCTTTTTCCACACTATTTACAAAACTTCCTCCAGCTCCCCAGTCGAAACGGAGAAATACTCCCTGTCCTGCTCCTGATGAAGCAGCATGCACTTTCGTATTATTTTCCAAATTATCGATAGTGATAGTTAGTGAAGCACGATTGCTTGTGCGCATATAGTATTTTTCTAAAACACAAACAATGACTTGATGCTCGCCAACAACGCGTTCATATACATCTACAATTGCTCCGGAAATACTACCTTGTACTATAGACTCATGCAAAATATCTAACGCTTCTTTTGTTGATAATGATACATAAAATTCTCGTACATCCATTTAGATCCCCTCTTTTCTTCTTGTATCTAATTTTACGTTTGACTTGAAGAAAAGTTTCTAACAAAAAAACTTTCTAAAGAGACATTTACTCCTTAGAAAGCTTTTGAACTATTTATTATTTCAATGCTGCTTGAAATAAAATAGAAACACCTGATTCAATTGCGGCGTTACTCACAGCTTGTGACACCACATTCACTACTCTCTCATCAAATACATCCGGAATAATATAATCCTCCGTTAATTCAGCCTCTTTAATAAGAGAAGCAATTGCCTCTACAGCTGCTAGCTTCATCTCTTCGTTTATATCCGTTGCCCTTACATCTAACGCTCCTCGGAAAATTCCCGGAAAAGCTAAAACATTATTCACTTGGTTTGGATGATCGGAACGTCCAGTAGCAATAACTCTTACTCCCCACTCCTTCGCTAAATTATACGCGATTTCCGGTGTTGGATTTGCTAAAGCAAACACAATTGAATCTACATTCATCACATCAATTATCTCTTTGGTTAATAGATTGGCTACTGAGACACCTATAAATATATCTGCACCAACCATTGCATCTTTTAATGATCCCTTTATTCCTAGGGGATTCGTTATACTAGCAATAGACTCTTTTATAGAGTTCATACCCTCTTCACGGCCCTCATAAATAATTCCCGTCGAATCGCACATAATAATTTGCTGATATCCAAGTTGTTGAAGGACCCTTAAAATAGCCATTCCCGCTGCACCAGCACCATTAATCACTACTTTCAATGAATGAATCTCTTTACCGACAAGCTTCACTGCGTTTTGTAGACCTGCGCCAACTACAATAGCTGTACCATGCTGATCATCATGAAATACAGGTATATCTAATTCCTTACGAAGACGATCTTCTATTTCAAAGCAACGTGGGGCAGAAATATCTTCTAGATTTATCGCCCCAAATGTTGGACTCAATGCTTTTACAATTTGCACAATCTCATCTACATTTTTTGTATCTAAACAAACTGGAAAAGCGTCGACATTTGCAAATCTTTTTAACAAAATTCCCTTCCCTTCCATAACTGGTAATGCTGCTTTTGGCCCGATATCACCAAGTCCCAAAACGGCTGTGCCATCCGTCACAACTCCTACTAGATTACCCTTCATTGTGTATTCATAGATGGCAGAAGGATTATTTTTTATTTCCAAACAAGGTTCTGCTACTCCAGGGGAATAAGCTAAACTTAAATCCACCATACTCTCTATAGGAACCTTTGAAACCACTTCCATTTTTCCTTTATAATTTCGATGCATATTTAATGCTTGCGTCTTTAAATCCATCTTCTCAATTCTACCTCCTTAGATTTTCAGCAGCTTCTATCTAGACTATAAGCAAAATTAGGTAATCTATACCCATCAAGCTATATATTCTGAAAATTATAATGATTCATTTCGTTAAAGTCAATTTAGTGAAGACTTGCACAAAACAACTAGTTTCAACATCCTTTTTAGGGGCTGATAACTATATATAGACAGACTTAGGGAATTTTAGCTCTGTTTTCAACAAATGTTGGGGCAGATAAATAATTATGGTTTTTATTAAGAATTTATATTCCCACAAAAAAATCGGCAACCATTAATGGCTACCGAAATACATGTATGCACTGCACTAACTTAACTTTGAGGGGGTTAAGGGTGCGATTGATCAGCTACAATTTGGAGAAAAGTCGCTGGCAAGAATATTCTAACATTAAGAGTATTTCTCTATATGGTAATGATAATCATTTTCATTTAAAATGTCAACAATAATTCAAAAAAATTGTATACTATTCTTATGACAACTTTAACGAACGATCAAATTCGACAACTGAATAATTATAGTGTCTATTTGGAGCCGACTAGTGTACCAATCTTTCATGCCAAAAACGTTGAAAGCTCACTTCCCATTATTAAATTAATTTCCGGAGCTCCAAATGACCCTATTGCAGCATCCTTTTTTATGCGGAGAGTTGGAATGTTTATCTCGATGCAGTTCCATATGATGACAATGTATGATGAAATATGGGATGGTCCTCTTGAGTTCTTACAATTTTTCGCAACTACTGAGTATGGCAATAAGACAATTAGCACGTATGTATCGGGAGAATACTTTCGAGAAGTAAAGGAACATCGTGCGGAAGATATTCAACTTATTTGGGAACATCAATGTTTCTCCATTATCCAGCAGCTTCGAGCACAATGCAGTATATCTCCACTGACACTTTGGGAAAATGTGTTTGGTTATTTATTGTGGCATTACTACGTTTTTTTAGAAAATCCTGTAATTGCTGAACAAGCTAAAATTGATTGGGATTTATTACAAGACGAGAATATATGGAAATCATTTACTGCTAAATCTCATCTGGCTAAATATTTGAGAGGACAACAGCCTTCTAAATTAATGAACACAACAGTCCGTACTACTTGTTGTTTTTCAAAAGATGTTCCTGGATTACAAAGGTGCGGATATTGCCCAAACTAAATTTATCATTTTTCCATGCATGTTTAATCATCCTTTGGGAATAGCTAATAAGAGTCTAATATTAAAGGAGTGAGGAAGCTTGGGAAACAAGATAGATGAACGCGTCGAGAATAAGTTAAATAGTATCGGCACTGAAGAAAAAGAAGAAATATTAAAAAACTTTTCTTCTTTTAAATCCTATTTAGCAGGCAAAGTATCTGCTGGAGAAAAAATGGGCTTAAGTGAAGAGACATTAGCGAAGGCAACTGAAAAAGTAGCTGGTTATTTAGCGAATCATGAAGAACCTCGAAATCGTGAAGAATATCTTTTGCAACAATTATGGATTAGTGGAAACAAAGAAGAGCAACATGCACTAAGCCATATGCTATTGAACCTCGTTAAAAATGAAGGCTAAAGATCGTAAGGATGCTAAAGGTCCATTTTTAGACAATCCAGATGGTGTCCGAACAACGAAAGAAAGTCTATTCGATATGCATAAGGATATGCAAACTGTAGATGCCATTCAAGTCGAAGAACTTAACATGAAAGTGCAAGACGAAAACTACCACCACCACACAAAAAATCGTTCTTTAAGCGAAGAACGATACCCCTAAAAAAAGAATGAGCTCCGAACCACCTCGGAGCTTGTTTTTTATATTAATTTTGCAGCGACTAAACGATTTCTTATGACTACCGCCAACAATGCGGCTACAATCGCCTTTGCAAGATCCGGCAATATAAACGGCATCATTCCCCCTTTAAAAGCACCATTCCAAGGAAGATCCACTACAACTTTTAACCAAACTGTACCAATTAGTAAGATTATAAAAACCGCAATCATATTTGCAACAATTGCTTGTCCTTTCGTATGGCCAAATTTTTCAAGATACCACCCTATAAATAAAGTGGCAGGTATAATTGCAATTAGATATCCACCAGTTGGACCGATGATAATTCCTAAACCACTTTTCATTCCTGCAAATACAGGTATCCCAACTAATCCCATCAGTACATAAATAATCACTGCTAACGTTCCATATTTTTTCCCTAGGATAGTTGCAGTTAGCATGACCGCTATTGTCATTAACGTAAATGGAACTGGTGGAATGATAATCATTATCTGCGCTGCAATGGCAATAATTGCAGCAAATAGCGCAGATACAATCATCATTTTCAATCTTTCATTTCTCATTTTATTTCCCCCTGATTAAAACGAACAACAGTGTCTCTAAGAAAAAGAGACACTGTTTGTATTTTACCATCTATTACTTGCTGCTTCGATTGATTCTAATCTGACCGTTCCTTTTTGCATAGGAGGCGGGCATGATTTATTGTAAGTTATAATCTTTTCGTTTACTTTTGTTACTCGGAATTGTAAATCACTCTTTTGCCCGTTCGCGTATTTATCGGCAATATCTTTTAATTCATCGCGAATCTCATGTTGTAATTTTAACCAATGTGGTTTGAATCCTGCGTCCTTAGCAATTTTTTGAAAGTGCTGAAAGATGTCTCCAGAAAAATATTCATTCGGCAGTGGTTTCCCTGTACCTTTTAAATTATCCATTCCGCCAGTCTTTTCATAATTCCTTAAAATATCTCCGATTAAATCATTACTCGGTTTATTGAAATTTTCATTATCCATTAGCCATTACCCTCATTTCACAATATGAATATGTGGCGCCTTTTCTAATAAAACCTCCAAAAATACTTCTTGATTTTCAGGCGAGATAATAACACTTCCCATTGTCGCTTTTTTATAATGAATCTCTAACGCATCTTTAGAGGAAAGAATTCGGTATCCAACGAGAATATTTGATGTTGGATTCACTTTCGTAATATCCTCAAATGGGATATTACTTCGGAACAATCCACCACGTACAATTAAAGAATTTTCTTTAATCGTGTATACAATATCAAAGGAAACCCATAAAATGAATCCTTCACATAATAGAAAAATTACAGACGTAATCCAAACAGCTTTCATATCTGGCGCTTCCATAATAAACAATTCAATTACTACCGGCAAAAGCGTTGCCAATGCAATTAAGACACTAACCAACACAATTAAGATTATAAAAGTACGATCTCTCTTGGATTTAAACGTCATGCAATCACCTACCTACCTATATAGATTCTGTGGCAGCATCCTTTATTCCTTCCCGATGAGCATAAATGTTTTTTAGTATCGATTTTACTACTGCATAAGTTGGAACACCTAAAATAATTCCCCATAATCCTGCAATATTTCCTGCTGCTAAAATTATCGTAATAACCGTTAATGGATGAATATCTAATGATTTCCCCATTACATTTGGAGTGATGAAATTACTTTCAATTTGTTGTGAGACTAGCATTACAATTACAACATAAATAGCCATTTTCGGCTCTTGAAGGAATCCTATGATTAGTGCGGGAACTAGTGCAATATAAGGACCTAAAAATGGAACTACATTCATCATCATTCCGAATAATGCAAGTAATAGAGAATATTTAAGCCCAATTGCAAAATATCCAATGAACAACATTACACCTACTAAAAAGCTAACGAATAGTTGACCTTGAATATACGACCGCAATGTATCGTCAACATCCGATAATGTTTTTCGAATCCATGTTTTTTTATCTCCTTTAAAAAACTGGGCAACAAAAGGTGCAAATTTTTCGTGATCCTTCAGCATATATACAAGGAAAAACGGCACTAGAACAAGTAAGAATAGTCCTTGGAACACACTTTGAACGAATTTTACTAGTAGAGAACCTGCCACAACAGCAATCGTATCAATCTTTCCAGTTGCTTCTTTTATCGTTTTTTGTATTGACTCCGGTAGATAAGTAAACTTATCTTTTTGAGAAATAGTATATTTAGTAAAGTCCTCTACTTCTTTAACAATTTCCGGCGTATTTTCAACAAGTGAGCTTACTTGTTTTGTAAGAGGTGGACCTACGAGTGCGTAAAATCCCCAACCTATTAGACCAATGACTACGAATATGGAAATGATACTTGACCATCTCGGAAATTTCCTTGACTCTAACCATTTTTGAAGTGGTCTAGCTAAATAAAACAAGACACCACCTATTAATAAGGGCATAAATATTGTTTGTGCAACAATAACCACTGGAGAAAAAATACTTTTTACTTCTCTAAACATAAAAATTATTAACAACGTAAGTAGTACTGCTACCCCTACTTGAAACCAACGCTTATTTACCACCTAATGCTCACATCCTCAAAATTTTCTAATTCTATTATTATTATACGATTCTCATTGATTGAAGTTTCACTCTATCAAGTATCTTACCATTTTTTTATTGTCCAACTAAGTGTAACCTATCCACACTGGCAAGAGAATTATGTGTTTCTCTCCCTGTTTTATGTGGCACTTATCCAAAAGTACTTCCTCTTCCTAAAAAAAATGAAGAAGGCACTTGACCTTCTTCGTTTTATTTATGAGCAATATGCACTTTAAGTAGTTTGCCTTTTACTGTTGTGTTTCGCATCGTTTTTAATACAAGAGGGCCTTTGCCATTTAAGATTTCAACATAAGTGACATTATCTTGAATTGTAATGATACCTATGTCATCAGCGGAAACTCCTTCTATTTTTGCAATTGTTCCTACGAAATCGACTGCGCGAAGTTTCTTTTTCTTGCCGCCGTTGAAATATAATTTAGTGATGTTTGCGTTTAATTGTGCACCTTTTGATTCTTTTACTTCTGGTTGCTCCTGCATTTTCAAATCAAACGCAGCACGACTTTTTGCAACTGCTTCCGCAGAGAACTCCGCTCCTGTAGGAATTTCAAAGCCAATATAATCTTCAATTTCTTTTACAAACTTGTCCTCATGCGGAGTTGCAAGCATAATCGATTTTCCACTACGACCCGCACGTCCTGTTCTACCAGTTCTATGCACATAGCTTTCTTTTTCAAGTGGCACATCATAATGAACAACATGTGTAATGTCTTCAATATCAATTCCACGGGCTGCAACATCTGTGGCAATTAAATAGCGGAAGTCTCCTCTACGGAAATCGTCCATTACTTCAAAGCGGTCTTCCTGCATCATTCCACCATGGATTTTATCTGCCGTATACCCTTTTTCATCTAACACATCCACGAGTTGTTCCACTCGTTCTTTTGTACGACAAAAGATGATGCAACTGTCAGGGTTTTCGATAATTGTTAGTTTTTCGAGGAACGAAAGCTTCAGTTCCTCCCTCACTACATATTTCACATGCTCGATATCTGGAGCATTTTCTTCGGCAGCATCTATCTCAATAGATACAGCTTGCTTCATGTATTTACTACTTAGTTTTTTAATCACATCCGATAAAGTAGCTGAAAATAACATCGTAGTGCGTTCTTTTGGCAATAATTTAATAATTGATTCCACTTGCTCTAAAAAGCCCATATTTAACATTTCATCTGCTTCATCAATGACAAGGTATTCAACTTTAGATACATCAAGTGTTCCTTTTTCGATATGGTCCAGCACTCGTCCTGGTGTGCCTACAACGATATGTGTTTTTTGTTTTAATGCTAATTTTTGTTTGGCAAAAGGTGATTTTCCGTACAAGGCAAGCCCTTTTATTCGCTTATAACGACCAATATTCGTAATGTCTTCTTGTACCTGAACAGCTAATTCTCTTGTAGGTGTGAGCACTAATGCTTGTGGTTTGTTTTCTTCCCAATCGACAAGCTCACATAATGGCGTTGCGAATGAAGCGGTTTTTCCACTACCTGTTTTAGATTTTACAAGAATATCTTGTTTCTGAAGGGCAACCGGAATTACCTTTTGTTGTACTTCTGTTGGCTCTGTGTAGCCTAATTGTTCGATGGCACGTAATATTTTTTCGTCTAAATTTAACTCTTTAAAATGCACTATGCATAATCTCCTCTTTAAATCTTATTTGATCGTTGAATATTCATCATTCTATATGTTTAAAATTGTAGAACTTTCGACAAATAACCTCTTTATCACATTATAACAGGTTAACTATGGTATAATTGATATATCGCTTTTTGCGTGAATAAAACTAGAAAAGAGGTTATCACATGAGTTTCCAACGACAACCAAAAGAAGTTTCTGACTTCGTAGCAGCAAGGTCAATTGATGAAAAGATCTCTTTTACACGTAATGATCACGAAGTTCATGGTACTATTTTCAAAATTTTAGAGCAGTCGGTTATTGTCGAAATTTCTACTGAAGATGCGAAGAAAATTAATGTTCCTTCCAATTTAACAGTAGTATCCCATAAAAATTATACTGTGCTATAACGACTAATTTCCTCGAGAAAAACTTTTCCATATTTCTCTTGTTTATTAGCACCTACACCGTGTACATCTAATAATTCCTCTTCGGTTTGCGGGCGCTTTACACACATATCTTGTAATGTTTTATCTGAGAAAATAACAAATGGTGGTACACCAGCTTCGTCCGCAAGTTTTTTCCGAAGCACCCTTAATCCTTCAAATAATGGATCATTCTTCGCAATTTGTTTTGTTATTGCTACTCCTTTTCGCATCACTTGTCTTTTCCCAAGTAATACATCCTTTCCTGCATCCGATACATAAATGGTCGGCAAGCTTCCATGATTGACTAAAAGTAAACCTTCCGAAATCATAAACTCCATTAGCCCAGAAACTTCTTTTAACGATTTGTTTTTTAATATTCCGTAAGTTGATAGTTTTGTAAATCCAAAATCCATTACTTTTTTGTTTTGCGAACCAGTTAACACTTGAGCAGTAATTGTTTTCCCAAACTTCTGTCCCATTCGAACAACACAAGACAAAATCATTTGCACTTCTTTTGTAACATCAGAAACTTCCCTTGTATCTGTACAATTTCCACATCGACCACATGGCTCTCCATTTGGTTCTCCAAAATAATTTACGATAAATTGTTGTAAACAATTTTCTGTATGGCAATAATCGACCATTCCTTGTAGCTTTTCCAATTCTTGCGGAATTCTTTCACGGTCCAACGCTTGATCAATTAAAAATCTTTGTGTCTGTACATCTTGTGATGCATACAACACGGTACACTCACTTGGTAACCCGTCACGTCCGGCTCTTCCTGCCTCTTGATAATAGCTTTCCATATTTTTAGGCAGTTGATAATGAATGACATATCGTACATTTGATTTATCGATTCCCATACCGAATGCATTCGTTGCAACCATTACTTGCGCTTCATCCGTCAGAAAACGCTCTTGCTCTTTATTACGAAATGCCTCGGGAAGACCTGCATGATATTTTGCAGCGCTTACACCCACCTTTATTAGTAATTCATGTAGAAGATCAACTGTCTTTCTAGTAGCTGCATAAATAATACCTACTTCTTGCGAATTCTTTTTAATAAAGTCTTTCAAAAAACGATTTTTATCTTGTCCTAGCACAACTGAAAAAGATAAATTTGAGCGAGCAAATCCTGTAATCACTGTATTATCTTGTTCAATTTGAAGTATTCGACATATGTCGGCTCGAACATCTGGAGTAGCTGTGGCAGTTAAAGCAAGTACAACTGGGGCTTCCTCAAAAACTTCCTTTAATCGATGAATAGAACGGTAACTCGGTCTAAAATCATGTCCCCATTGGGAAATACAGTGTGCCTCATCTACTGCAATTAATGGCACTTTGACGCGCTTTAATTGACTTAAAAAGCTTTGTGATTCCAATCTTTCAGGTGCAATATACAGTAAACGATAATGCCCATTTTGTACTTCTTCCATCGTTTCCCTTACTTCTTCAGCAGTTAATGTACTATTAATAAAAGCAGCCGGAATCCCTGCCTGTAATAATGTATCTACTTGATCCTTCATAAGTGATATTAATGGTGAAATAACAATTGTCGTGCCTTCCATCAATAAGGAAGGAATTTGATAACAAAGAGATTTACCTCCCCCTGTTGGCATTACACATAAACTTGATTTATTTTCTAACACATAGTTTATAATGGTTTCCTGTCCTTCTCGGAAGGAATCATAACCAAAGTATGTTTGTAATAACTGACGTGCGTTTTCTAACAATTGAGTCACTCCTCCCTTAAGAAAAAAGGGTAAACAGATTACTTTCTGCTTCCCTTCTTGTTGTTTAACATGTTTTTGGTTGGTTTTGGATCTATTTTATCAATATCTGATCCAAGTAGGAAATATCCTATAATGGAGGACACAATTGCTGCACCTGCAATGATTAGGATTTTATTTATAATAGTTACTTCATTATAATCATCTTGGTTTAGAATAAACGTTGCTAGCACAGCAACTACGACCATAATAGGTACGATGACTTTAGATTTCTTCATAGCGAACTTCCTCCCAATACATACGTATAGTATATTGTACCATAAGAATATAGGTAGAGAGGAGCGAACCACATATGGGAACAACAGCTTTTATATTTGCCATTATCGCCTTTGTATTCGCAATCGATGCGACAAATAAATATAACAAACTGGAAAAAAGAGTGAAAAAGCTAGAAAATAATAAAACGAGCGAATAAGTGAGATACTATGAGATAATGAGTAAAAATGATTTTTGAGGATGACTATGACAATGATGAAAAATGAAATAGATGTAAAAGTTAAAGATGCACTTGCACAGGATCTACAAAAAGGAGTTCCTATTCTATTAAAAGATGGGTTTCATGAAGCTGATTCTTTAGAAGAAGGGTCTATTTTGAAATTACAAAATCCTACTGGCAAATTTATAGGAAAAGGCTATGTTGGAATTCAAAATAAAGGGATGGGCTGGCTTCTATCGAAAAATGAAAACGAAAAAATTGATGCATCCTTTTTTCAAAAGAAAATAGCTGCAGCTATCAAGAATCGTGCGGATTACTATAGTAGTAGCGATACGACTGCTTTCCGTGTATTTAACGGAGAAGGCGATGGAATTGGCGGATTGACAATCGACTATTTCGATGGTTTCTATTTATTGAGCTGGTACAGCGAAGGAATATACTCCTTTAAAGAAATGATTTTGGAGGCAATTGACGCATCAGTTTCGTATAAAGGAATTTATGAGAAGAAACGTTTTGATACGAAGGGTCAATATGTGGAAGACGATGATTTCGTAAAAGGGGATCGTGGTGAGTTTCCACTAATCGTGAAGGAAAACGGTCTCAATTTCGCAATCTATTTGAATGACGGAGCAATGGTTGGTGTATTTCTAGACCAGCGAGACGTTCGGAAAAAGATTCGTGATTCTTATTCAAAAGGAAAAACTGTATTGAATACTTTTTCTTATACTGGTGCTTTTTCTGTGTTTGCAGCAGCTGGAGGTGCTGCTAAAACGACCAGTGTCGATCTTGCAAAACGAAGCTTAAGCAAAACAACGGAGCAATTTGAAGTTAACGGAATTAATGTAGAGAAACAAGACATCATCGTAATGGATGTTTTTGATTATTTTAAATATGCCAAGCGAAAAGAATTAGCTTTTGATGTCGTAATCCTTGATCCACCAAGCTTTGCACGCTCAAAGAAATATACATTTAGCTCTGCCAAGGACTATACAAAATTGCTAAGAGATGCAATTGAAATAACCGAGAAAAATGGAGTTATCGTTGCATCTACAAACAACGCTACCTTTGGCATGAAAAAGTTTAAAACATTTGTGGAAAAGGCTTTTAAAGAAAGTAATCGTAAATATACAATTGAAGAGGAATTTTCACTTCCAAGTGATTTTAGAACATCTCCGCTTTTTAAAGAAGGAAATTATTTGAAAGTACTGTTTATACGGACAAAATAATGAAATAGAAAAACGGAGCGATGGGGAAAATTTCATCTGTTTCGTTTTTTATTTTGGAACATACATCTTATTTTTTCGTCCGAATAATTAGATTTAAACAAATTGTGTTTATGCTTGGAGGGGATCACATAATTATCATTGCAATTGTTCTTGCAAGTTTAATTCTTTTTGGAGGCTTATTTCTAGGGTTTATTTTGACTTTAAAAAAGAGCATTAAAAGAAAGCTGATCATTTGGGGACTTATTACCATGTTTATTATTACGCCATTTCTCGGTTGGATCATTAGCATTATTGTTGGTATTATCGAGGGTGATGGATTTGCAGCGGTTGGTATGATGATGTTGTTGTTTCCCCTCTTTTTTGTCATTGGAATAGTTTTATTGATAGTAGGGATTGTTAGAAAAGAAGCCCTTCCATGATTATAAATGTGAATCCATTAGAACTAATCTCTATTGGGTTTTTATTTATGCGCAATTACGTATGCTACCATCTTTCAAAATCCTTAGGAAGTTTGTCAATTCAGATTTACTATGGCACTATAGAAGCATACATAGAAATGCATATATGTCTTAAAGAGAACTTGAACAAACGAACGGAGGAATTGAACTATGTCAGCTTTACCAAATTGCCCAAAATGTAATTCAGAATACACTTACCAGGATGGTAGTCTTTTTGTTTGCCCAGAATGTGCACATGAATGGACTTTAGAGGCAGAAACTACAAATAGTGAAGAACAGAAGATAGTTAAAGATGCAAATGGTAATATCTTAAACGATGGCGATTCAGTAGCCATCATAAAAGACCTTAAAGTAAAGGGAAGTTCATCAACTTTAAAAATTGGTACTAAAGTTAAAAGTATTCGTTTAGTTGACGGCGACCATGATATCGATTGTAAAATTGATGGTTTTGGAGCTATGAAATTAAAATCGGAATTTGTCAAAAAAATATAGGTTTATGTAACGTATATTTCGATACTTAAAAGTAAAACTCCCTAGAAGGAATTCACACACTTCTTGGGAGTATTTATTTTGAAGCAGATCATTCAAAATAAATTGGGTAATGTGCGGTACATCTCTCATTAAAGGCTGCCTCACAATGTGGACAGCTATCCGTTTGCATATACTGATTAATCGTCAATTCCGTATGGCAACTACCACAAAGGATGGCCGATTCGTCAAACTGCTCCTGTGGCCAACGTTCGATATTATGGTCTGCATCTTCTTCATGACATTTGTAGCAAGGATAGTATCGATTGCAGCATTTAAACTTTATGGCGATAATATCTTTTTCCGTATGATAATGTGTACAACGTGTTTCATTGTCCACGACAGCACCATAGACTTTCATCTATATTCCCCCTAACTTTATTAGTACCATTGTTAACGCTAATAAAACGGCGACCGCCCCAACTATGTAATCGATTCGCTGAAATTGCAAAATCTTATATTGAGTTCTTCCCTTGCCTTTTCCATATGCACGCGCGTCAATTGCGTATGTCAGCTGCTCTGCACGTTGGATTGTTGTAAAGAGAAGAGGAATTAATATTGGAATATAAGAAAAAATACGTTTTGGTAGCGATAGTGCCGACATATCATATCCTCTGGCTTTTTGAGCAAGAAGAATCCGATCAAGCTCTTGCAAGATTGTTGGGATAAAACGTATGGCAATGACTATCATTAATGAAAACTGTTCCACTGGCACTTTGAATTTTGACAACGGAGCTAGTAGTTTTTCAAGACCTCTGGCTAATTCAAGAGGCTTTGTCGTTAACGTCAAAACAGAAGCTAATAAGACGAGTAAAATAATTCTCGCGACAAAGCGTATCCCATTTTCTAGCCCTTCTTGGGTCACCTCCATGAATGACCAAGACCAGATGATTGTCCCTTTTGTGAGTAGCACATTATATACAAAGGTAAACGTCAAAATAAATAATAATGGCTTCAGACCTCGTCCAAAAACTTGCAGCGGAACTTTGGATATTAACAATATTCCAACAACAAAAAGACTAGCGACTACATAACTAACCACTGTCTCTAACGTTAGGAAACTCAGCATAATAATAAAGATACTTAAAATTTTCGTCCTTGGATCTAGTCGGTGAAAAACGGAATGCGTCTCCAAATATTGACCTATTAAAACGGTATTAGACATTTAGAAGCCCCCTTGAACTCCAAAGCGGCATAACTTTTTCAAGAATATCATTCTCTCTACAGCTTGCAACTTCAATCTTCTGCCCTGATAATTCCTCCACCAACTTTAGGAACTGTATCGATTCCGGTAGCGACAAACTTAGTTTCTCTAGTAACGATGACTGATCCAAAAATAAATGATTTGTGTCAAATTGTCCTATTAGACGTCCTTCGTGCAATACGATGACTTCATCCGAATATTCAACTACATCTTCCATTCGATGGGATACGAAGATTATAGTCCGGTTTTCTCGTTGCTGCCATTCTTTTAAAAGCTGCAATAGAGTTACTCTGCTGACTGGGTCGAGTCCTGCTGTTGGCTCATCCACAATAAGAAGCTTCGGTTCCGTCATCAGTACAGAAGCAATGGCTATACTGCGCTTTTGTCCCCCACTTAGCTGGAACGGAGCTAATGGAAGCATTTCCTCCGACAAGCCTAATTGCGGTAAAATCTTTAAAATAGCATCTGTTATTTGCTTTTGTGATAAGCCCTGTTGCTTCAGTGAAAAGGCAAGCTCCTTATACACTGTTGTTTCAAATAGCTGATGCTCCGGATATTGAAAAACGAAACCGATTTCCGGAATGACTTTTAATCGTCCTTTGGCATCTTTTTTTACGGACTGCTGATGAATTAAATATTCACCGTCAATGGTGGCAATCAAACCCTTTAACACTTTGACGAAAGTAGACTTCCCAGCCCCTGTTTGACCAATAACGGATATCCACTTACCTTCTTGAATCGTACAACTGACATTCTTCAGAGCCATTTGATGGGCATAGTTCACACATACATTGTTTAATTGATAGACCATTGTGAGCGAATCCCCTCTTTCCAATCTGCACGAATTGGCGTTTCTAATTGGAGTGTTTGATGTAAACGCACTGCAAATGGCAGCTGTAATTGATAATCCTTAACAGATATTGTTTCAAAAAAGGTTAGTGGATCGCCATCAAATCGAAGTCGACCTTTATGTATAAGTAAAATGCGCTCTGCAGATAGCACTTCCTCCATATGATGAGTAATGTGAATAATCGCCATGCCTTGGAGATGCAATTTATGCATTATAGATAGCACCTGTTCCCTTCCCTGCGGATCCAGCATAGAAGTCGCTTCATCGAAAATAATTATTTGTGGTCGCATCGCCAAAATAGCAGCTATTGCTACACGTTGCTTTTGACCACCAGACAGCTGATGCGGCATCGCATCAAGATAATCCTCCATATGAACCGCTTGTAACGCATGATCCATTCGACTACGCATTTCTTCCCTTGGAACGCGAATGTTTTCCAATCCAAAAAGCACCTCATCCATGACGGTTGTGGTGATGGTTTGGTCTTCTGGATTTTGGAAAACAAAACCTATTTGTTGATGGATTTCGGCAAGGTCAACTGGTTTTGACGTGTCTAGTTGTTGGAGTTTTACAGTTCCTTTTTTTGGCAACAATAGTCCATCCATTAGTTTAGCAATGGTGGATTTTCCACTACCATTTGCTCCGACGATTGAGACAAACTCTCCTGCTTTAATCGTAAAGCTAACATCCTCTACAACAGGCTGCCCTTGTTTATAATAAAAATGAACATGTTCAAATGTAAGCATTTAATCACTTCCCTTTTTGATTGCGCCATGTCGTGAAAAAATCTTCTATGCTATCCGCTGAAAATGAAGGAATAGGCTTTTCCCACTTCGTCACCTTTGAACCGTTTACGCCAAAAATTTCACCAGTTAAATCTTCATCTTTCTGCGCAAGTAATGCAACAACAAAACGAGCAACATCATCTGCCTCGCCAATTTGCCAGAATTCCGGAAATGGCTCGTTTTTACTCGCATATTTCTCTTTCACATGTTCTATTACGGGTCTAGTCATATCCGTTAAAGCAGCTGGTGAAATGGCATTTACTCTAATATGATTGCGTTTTAGTTCCTCCGCAAGTGTCCATAGCATACCGAGCACTCCGGCTTTTGCAGCACTATAATTTACTTGTCCAATAGAGCCCGATAATCCAGCAGTAGAAGTCATTAATAGAATATCACCACCACTTTTTTGCATATGTGGGATTACTCTCTGGATGCTATAAAAAGCACCATTCAAATGTACGTCTAGTACAGACTGCCATTCTTCATCCGTCATACGTATACATTTTTGATCATGTAAATTGCCAGCGTTAGGAATCAGCACGTCTATACGACCATATTGAGCCATGACGGCATCAATCATCGCAGTGACTGCGATAGGATCGGCGACATTAGCAAGAAATCCCATTGCCTCCCCACCAGCAAGATGAATTTCTTGAACCACTTCATCGATTAATTTTTGTTTAGTGCCATTTACTACGACCTCATAGTTAGTTTTGGCAAGATGAATAGCTATGCTACGCCCAATACCCCTAGTAGAACCTGTAATGATCGCTACTTTTTTCATTGCTCCAACTCCTTTACTGAAAAAGATCCCGAAGCAATTACGTCGCAAGTATCGGCTGTAACGGTCACCTCGATATTACAGTCACTTGACTTAAAATCAAATATCGCGACAGAATCTACTAGAAGTGACTTTTGAAATTTCATCTTATATTCTTCAATCCATTTAGTTGGATGATCTGCTAAATACAGTGATTGCGCCAACCCCATGAGGTACATGCCATGTGCAATAGGTCGGTTGTATCCAGCCTTTTCTGCAGCTTCCTTGTCTATATGAATGCCAGCCGTGTCTTTGGAAACAGCTGCGTATCGCTTGATAGCTTCAGTAGTAACTATTTTATTCATCCTGTTCACCTACTTGAATTAGTACAGTTTCCGCCGTGACAATAAGGTTTCCTCGGTAGTTACACTCAAGCGTATGTGTAAAAAAAGTAAGCATGCCTTGTTTACCTTCTTTTTTTGCCACCTTCGTTAAGATTAATTCGCAGTCTAATGTCATTCCTTCTATAATGGGAGATTTATATGAAAACTGTTGAGTCCCATGAATCAACGGAGTTCCATTTTTCAGCCAAGGAATATCGAATTCTTGCCAAAAAATAATAGGCATTGTCGCCGGTGCAATCAGTTTGCCATTGATAGTTTGCACAGGAGACTCGATACTTTGAGCATAGCGTGAAATCCACTCATCGGTCATATAAACCTGTTGATGTAGACTTTTCATTCGACTGACTCCACAAGCGTTGCGAGACCTATACCTCCGCCAATACCCAGTGTGGCAATGCCCTTTTTGTATGGATTATGTAACATTTCAGCACATAGACGCGTCATTAACATTGCACCAGATGCGCCAAATGGATGGCCAATTGCTAGTGCACCTCCCCCTCGGTTCACTTTATGTAGTGGAATTTGAAGCTCTTTTAGGGAAGCTAACACTTGTGAAGCAAATGCTTCATTAAATTCCACCACGTCAATATTATCTACAGTAAGTTGTTGACGCTTTAGCACCTTTTGTACAGCGGGAATAGGGCCGATGCCTAAATAATTTGGATCGACACCTGCTGCCTGAGCGTCTACTACGCGCAAAATAGGCTTAAGATTTAGCTCACGGCATTTTTCAAGTGACATTATTAATACAAGAGCAGCCCCATCATTGAGCGGACATGCATTCCCAGCAGTAACGGTACCATGTTCCTGAAAAACAGGTGGTAGCTTTAACAGCTTTTCCATGCTCGTATTAGATCTTGGGCATTCATCTTCTGTAATCCATTCTCCCTTAACCTGAAGAGGTACAATCTCTTGATCAAACCGTCCAGTTTGTTGAGAGTAAGTAGCTTTTTGATGGCTTTCCAAGGAAAATCGATCCTGCTCTTCTCTTGAAATAACATATTTTCTAGCGACATTCTCAGCTGCAATACCCATATCTGGATCACCGTAAGTGCTTGGAGTGAAATGAGCACGTGTATATAACTGCGGGACGCCCATTAAAGTTTGCGGTTTAGCCATTTTCCAAGGTGCACGGCTCGTACTTTCGACACCACCAGCTAAGTAAACCTCTCCAGCACCACTTTGAATTAATCTCGCAGCAATATTAATTGCCTCTAAACCAGAGCCACATTGCCGATCGATTGTAACTCCAGGTACTGTGAAAGGAAGACCTGCTTCTAAAGCTGAAACTCGTGCAATATTGCCTCCTGGCCCAACTACATTGCCAATGATTACATCATCGATTATGTCTTTTGGTAAGTTTACTTCTGCCAAAATATGTTTAATGAGTGGTGCTAATAATTTCTCTGGTTCAAGTGTGCTTAATTTGCCGCCCATCTTTCCTATTGGCGTACGTTTAGCTAAGACAATCACAGCCTCTGTCATACTTTCACCTTCTCCACATAGTCTTTCATCGCCTTGCGTGCCAATTTCCTATTGCCCGTATAGATAAAATGTTCCACTATTATGAGTTGCTTAGGCGCTTTATAGTTTGCTAAATGCTTGCGACAATAATCTTTTATTTCTTTTAATGATAATCGTTGTTGACCATTCCACTTCACAAGTGCCACCACCCGTTCTCCCCAGTATGGATCTGGTACCCCGAGCACCATCACTTCTTGAATAGCTGGAATCTGTAGGAGTACGGATTCTACTTCTTCTGGGAAAATGTTCAGACCACCAGATACGAGCATATTTTTTGCTCGACCTGCCAAATACAAATAGCCATCTTCATCCATATACATATAATCTCCAAGAATAAGCCAACCTTCTCGAAAAACCGCCATCGTTTCCTCCGGCAAATGATGATAACCTAAAAACATCAAGTCACTTCGAACGTAAAGCTGCCCAATAGTTCCATTCGGAACTTCCTGAAATTGTTCGTCCCGAATGGATACCTGAACACCTGAAAAGTGTTTTCCTACAGAATTGGATTTGTTTTCTTCGTAGACATCCAAATAACTGATATAACTCGCTTCGGACGAACCGTAAAACTCGTATAAATTTGCCTCTCCAAATATCTCCTTAGCTCTTCTCTTCGATTCCTTTGACCATTTGGCACCAGAGCTGATTAACGCTTGAATTTGCGTTTGCCCCGGAACAGCCTGTTGCATCATCGATTCAATCATCGTTGGAACGACAAACAAAATGGCATTTGGATTCAGTTTGCAAAGCGTTAATACCTCATGAGCATTAAATTTATGTACGATATGAAAAGTAGCACCATAATATAGACTTTGCATTAAAGCGAATAACGACAAGGACTGAACGAACGGACCTGGAGCTAATATATGTTCCATATTGTCGAATTGGAATGCCTCTACGGTCGCCTCAAAGCTTTTAATCCACGACAAATGTGTACGCATATACCCCTTCGGTATGCCTGTTGTGCCTGAGGTAAAACCGATAAATAGTAATTCACTGGTGTTAACTATTTCAGCAATTGGATTTAAACGAGCTAACCATTTGTCATAGGATCCTGTTTCCTCCTCCGAAAAGGTCAGCGTTTGAATCTCACTGTCCTGCAAAGTTAGATTTGTTGCAAATGCAGGCTCTGCAAAAATCATTTTTGGCTGACATTGTTGTAGGATGGCTCTTACTTCATTTGTACTCCATTTAGGATCTAGAGGAATAGGAATACATCCAGCATAAATAGCACCTAGAAAAACCTCTACAAATTCCATACGATTCGTTGATAATATCGCAATTTTTTCATGCACAAATCCATTTTCTTGCAAACCATGCGCAATTTTTTTCATCGCTAGTACTAATTCCGAATAGGTACGACAATCAGCCCCATCTGTTAAAGCAATTTTGTCTGGCTGCTCTGTTGCATAACGTAATAATGGTTCTGCTAGATTCATCTTTTCCTCACACCTATTTCATCATCTATCTGTTAGTTGTTCAATTTCTGCTCAATCGGACTAACAGGTTTTAGTTGTATAGCAATAATAGCTACGATAATTGCTTTAATTAAATCTCCGGGTAAAAATGCAGTAGCACCCACAAGTCCCGCCCAGACAGATGTATGTGTGATGATGGCCATTACTGGTGCACCAATTAAACTAACAAGTATAACGCCAAAAATAATATTGATAACAATCACTTTCCATACTTTTAGCTTTGTCCATACTTTTTCTATAGCAAATCCGATAAAAAATGCGGCAATTGGCCAGCTTAAAATGTATCCTGCGGACGGTCCTACTAAATATGAAACACCGCCACGTCCTCCTGATAATAAAGGTAAACCTAAAGCGACTAATACGATAAATAAAACCAAGCTAAGTGCACCAGTTTTCTTTCCTAAAAAGCAGCCTGCTAACATAACGCCTAGCGTTTGTGCTGTGATTGGTACTGGGATAAAGCCCAGAGGAATCGGAGGAATCATCCCCAATACTCCTATTAATGCAGCGAATAATGCGGCAAATACCATCTCTTTTGTTGTCATCTTATATTTCTCCTGTCGTTATGTAAAATTATGAAATATTTCTACTAGAAGTCGACATCTATGTATTAAATTTATAATAGCTTGCAATTTTATTTGTGTAAACACTTTTTTATTTTAGGTTAACTCATTTTCACGTTGGTCTTTTCTTTAAGTGCATCTTGCCTTCTCTATTTCTAGAGTGCTTTGGACGAAACATTGGCTACACTATTACCGTTGGATTTTTTGTGGATCGTGAAGTGACTGCGTCACTTCACAATCCATTTTTCGGTAATCTTGTGGCGGATGTTTGTCCGTCGCCCTCTTGGAATTTGTAAGGACATGATGCGTTTTGTTTAGCTAATTAGAGAATTTATACTTTTCTACTCTTTTAAAAGCGGACGAAGATACAATTTCGTCCGCTCAGCGCTTCTTTACCTTAGATTCTACCTATTTTTTCTCTGATTCCGTATGCCATATGGATAAGCAAAAATAAGTGCCAGTTCATTATTTCGAAAACGCATTTTGTCTTTATTATTTGTACCGTTGAATGGAGAGGAAGGTGTAACACCTAGTGGATTAGCGAGCAAATCAAGACCCAGTCCTCTCGCACGGCGAGATTAATTTTTGCGACGAGATTGCGCAGGAGCATATCTTTTCTGAGATGAGAAACCGCAGGAGCAAGGGAAGCGGCTTGATGCATGCCCCCTGGAAAGCGTCCGACTGTAGCGGAGATCGACCTATTCATGTAATAGTATTGAAAAATACTATTAATACTAGATTCATAGAACAAAATTAATAATCTTTCTTTTTTTAAAAATGAGTTAATTATATTTGGTTTCCATTTTATAACTTGAAAAGAAGTGAAATAAGAAGGCATTTTTGTGATGGTGTCGAAATAGTTTACTTAACTGATGTAGAAATATTAGTAGAAAACGTCAGAATTTAAGAAACACTTTTTAGGAGGTTAGAAATTAGAGAAGAACGATAAGGGTATTTTATATTTAAATATGTCCATTGGTACAATAGGTCTTAACCTTCTTGCATTTGGATTTTTAATGTATATCAAAACCAATAGTGATGATATGAATTCTTTCATTGTTTTTATGGGTTCTCCCTTAACAATGATTTACTTAAATTATCTTGAAGCTAAAGCTGGTATAAATAAAAAAGTATTATGGATTAGATCCATCCTATCGATTTTAATGTTGTTAATTATTTTAAGCTTATTTATTTTATAATGCTTTTAAACATGCTCTTGTTGAATATTCACGCTCATCAAATGATAAATAAAACAAAAATCCCATGAAGATACTCATATACCTCCTTGGGATTTTCTATACCTTTTATACCTCAGCTTGTACTTCTTCTACTGTAGCTTCGACTTCAGCACGGGTCATTTTTTCTTTTCCACTCTTTAACGCTTTTAATGTTTTATGTGCAAGTGCGAGTGGTAGCTTGCAAAATAGTACGATACTTTTGCGATTAATACATTTGATGTATTCGTCTGCTTTAGCTAAATTTCCTTCTGCATAGTGGAACATATCTTCACGAGTCCAGCCTTCTGGGAAGAATTGCACGCCTCGTTCGCTATCTTCTTCTTTATTACGCAAAATATTTACCGCTTGAAGACCCCGTCCGTATGCAATCGCAAGGTCACGATCTGTGTCAATGTCGGCATTCCACTTCCATAAATCAGAAAGCATCACTCCCACCAGACCCGCTACATAGTATGTATACTCATCAAGATCTTCTTTCGTTTTCACTTGCCAATTTTTCTCTACCCATTTGGCCATTCCTTCAGCCATTTCACTTGTAGATTGTTTTACTTTCTCTACTAAATCGGTTGGGCAAATGGCAAGCCAGTCTCCCAATCTGAGCGAAACTTCTGGTAGTATTTCTTTAAACGGCTCTACAAGTTGTGCATATTCTTTTGTATCAAAATCGGTAGTTAAAAGCATTTTGCTAGTCGCAAGCAGTAACTGTTGTTTCTCTTTTAATCCTAATGCTTCATGATCCTCTATTTCATCTATTGCACGCATGCATAAATAAGCAGAAGCAACCGCCTTTTTTAGTTTCGGTTCTAAAAAAGTGATTGGAATATAAAACGTTCTACTTGTTTTTTTTAGCATGTCCATTGCTTCTTTTTGTAAAGCTGCTACTTCACGCACAATTAGTCCTCCATTTCACACAAATACTCTATGTACTATTGTATCGGATTTTCGTGAAAAGACAAAATGACTGCCCCTATAAATTACGAAGATCAGTTAGGACATCTACCTTATAAAATTGATCACTTTCGATAAACCTGATTAATTTTTCTGCAACGTCTTTTGTATTGGTCAGCTGTCCAGATTCTTTGTATTCTTTAAAACGTTCTACTGATGGAAATGCACTTGCAGACGATTGGCGAATTGTGTTCTGCATGTTTGTATCAATGATTCCTGGTGCAATAGATACTAATCGCACCCCGTTCGGCTTGTTCGACTCTTCTAAATTTACCGCTTCTGTAAATCTATCTAGCCCTGCTTTTCCAGCACAATAGCTGCTCCAACCATCTAATGCGTTTCGACCAGCTCCAGAAGAAATTTGAACAACTTTTTTCGGCACATTTTTTGTAGTCAATTCACTGATGAAAGCACTTGTTAATACCATCGGAGCTGTCAGATTAACAGCAATACTTTTCGCAATTAGATCGCTGTTTATCTCTCCAGCCATCCCAATCGGTTCAATCGTTCCAGCATTATTGATGAGCGTTAAAGAACTTGCTTCTGAAGATGCTTCTTTTATAATTTCATTCATCATAGCAGAAAGCTTTGAGGTTTCTGTTAAATCCAATAAATAATGATGATAGCGATGATGATCAATACCATTTTCTTTTCGTGCAATTCCATAAACAGTATGTCCAGCTTCTAATAATTGATTAACTAACTCTAAACCTATTCCACTCGTCGTTCCAGTAACAATATAATTGTTCATTTTACCATCCATCCCTTAATTAATTTTTCGCTCTTTCCAAAATAAAGAGATTACAAAGCTAAGTGCAAGCACAAACATTGCTAGGACGTAAGGATAATCGATATTCACGTCAAACAAAATCCCTGCAATGCTAGGGCCTATAATATTTCCTACACTTGTAAATGTGGAGTTTAAACCTCCTACAAACCCTTGCTCATTGCCTGCTATTTTAGATAAATATGTTGTCAACGCAGGGCGTATAATATCAAACATTAGGAAAATGACAAATGTCACCGCTAATATCGACCAGTATGCTGACACTTTAATCATAGCAAATATGAATACAGTCGATACGGCCATACAAATTTGGATCAATCTAATTTCACCTATTTTTCCAACAACCCGATCAAATGATAAAACTTGAGCAATGACGCCTAAAATTCCACTAACTGTAATAATTATAGCAATATCTTTTGGTGTAAATGCAAATTTATGATCGACGAAAAGGGAATAGACAGTTTCAAAAGCCGCCAAGCCAAAACTAGATACAAGAATGATAATCATAGGGATTAAATAAATTGGTTCCAATACTTTACGGAACCCTGATTTTGCTACGAGCTTATCTGTTATCTTCTCTGATATCTCTGGTCTTTTAGGCTCTTTCAGTATGATTAATGAAAAAATAGATCCTAAAAAGCCTAAAACTGCTGCAAAAAAGAAAGGTAATCTTGTTCCATGTTCAGCCAAAAACCCACCAATTCCAGGGCCTATGATAAATCCAGTACTGATAGCCGCAGCAACATAACCCATTGCTTTTGGTCGTTCCCTTAAAGAAGTAATATCTGCAACAAAAGCTGTCACTGCCGGCATAATGAATGCTGCGCTAACCCCACCTAACATTCTAGAAAGATAAAGCATTTTCACATCTTGTCCAAACGCAAAAAGCATTTCAGACAAACCAAAAAGAAGCATACCAATAACAATCATTTTTTTTCGTCCAAACGTGTCTACCCATTTTCCCGCTATCGGGGAAACTAATAATTGAATGAACGCAAAAGCTGCCATTAAGTACCCAATTGTAGTTCCTTCTAGATGCATCTCCCTCATCAATGTTGGAAAAACAGGAATAACTAGTCCTATCCCTAAAAATACAATAAACAAATTCACTAGTACTAAATATATCGTCTTGTTCAAACCACTTTTTTGAATAACCATTTTCAAACTCCTAGCTAAAAATTATGACTTCTGTTTATAAAAATAAACCCTATAGTAACTATAGGGTCAAGTAGCTTGTATTTGTATTTTGAGCTCGACTAAAAATTCATCTTCTTTTGAGGCTGTTGAGTTTATTGGCATCCAAACATCATAAACGACTGGTACTACCTTTATATGATGTTGCTCCAAATAATCAATTAATTTGTTGTAACAAACTTCATATACATCATCTATTAATGCAAACGTGATACTGAGGTAATTCCCTGCTGGCAACGAGCTGATTTCTACCTCCTCAAAATTACTGGATTTATTATCTTTCACAGTATGTGTAAATAAATAATCATAATTAATATCTTCCATGGATTTATACCTTTTTAAACTATATGCCCCGCCATACAATGTATCGAAAACGCTTCCTACGTCTTCCAACACTTTACTTATAAGTCCATATTCCCTGTTAGGTATATCATGTACGCTTATATTCGATGTTCTTATTTTCACTATTTTCTGTTCCGGCATTTTCTTAATACATACAGTCATCTTGTTTGACTCTAAGACAAACGTTTGAATTTGTTCTTTTTTCCGCTGCAATACTTCTTTAGTTTCTAGTAGCCTTTGGAATTCTTGGTCTATTCTATCCTCTTGGTCGGCAAGGTACTTGACCAATTCTTCCGGTCTCAATGTGAGTACCGATTTCACCTCGTCCAACGAAAGACCAAGATACTTTAGAGTTTTAATAATGTCTAAGTAATATAATTGGGTATTTTGGTAATATCTATACTTATTATTTGGATCAATTTCTACCGGCTTAAATAAATTTATTTGATCATAGTATCGTAAAGTTTGAATCGATAAGTTACTTAGTTTGGCCACTTCTCCGATTGTTAAATAATGAACTTTCACGTAATCACTTCCTTGTAGGCTATATTATAAAAGCCATCCTAGAAAACTAGGATAGCTCAACTTATACTCTCTTGTTTTAATTATTCTCAATTCCTTGTATCGTGACCTCTTTAACAGGTAAGAATAGCTCTCCTGTATTTAAGAACTTCACTCGCACACTATCTCCTTCTTGCATATAAACTGCTAGTGGAGCTACTTCAGAAGATACAATATAGCTTTGTTTATTGTCCAACAAAAATGATACTTGTGTGAAGTCACCGACACGTTCCTTGAATACACGTAAAACAGTTCCAATTACAGATTTTTCCTCTGCATTGGAGCTTCCATCAACAGAGCTTCCTCCACGTTGAATCGCAGTTTTATACAACTTCAACGCTTCGTTTGGCGTATTACCGTATACCGATATTTCTGGATTTGCTGCAGATACGATGAAATAGTTTTGTAAGAACCCATTCGAATCCAGTACCGGTGTTAACCAGCTAGCCTCTCCGTAAAAATTGTAGAGAACAGGCATTTCACCCGACCATTTCTTTTCAATAAATTTCTTTTCAATGATTTGAAGTGCACCTTGGGAATCCATATAAGAGTCTTCGAGGTTCCCTGTGTAATAAGTCGCTTTTCCAGTTCGACCATCTGTCAATGAATAGCCAAGCATCGAATCGACGCCTTCTTTTGGACTTGTAAAATCTGTAAAGTAATACATTTTTCCATCTTCACCGAAAATCGGGCTAACATTCGCTTCAGTTCCTTCATCTGAAGGTAGTTTTACATCCTTTTTCCCAACAATACTATTAATAAAACCATGAATATAATTCCCATAATAACTGTTTTGCAAGCTAACAGTTTCTGGTGATACAGCTCCATCAATAAAAGCTGGTACGTCATCTAACTTATAAGAATCTGTTTGACCTGTAGCAGGGTCCACAACAACAATCCCATCCACATCAAAACCATTTCGAGCAGAGATAAACTTCCCATAAGAACGAATATAATAAGGTTTTCCATCCTCATTAATCTCTAATTGAGGCTCTCCGTAAAAAATCTTAGTTGGGTGCATCATTCGCATATGTCTTTCCAAATTTTTATGAAGGAATGAGGATGGTGTGTAACTCATTTCTGCTTTTACAAACTTTGGATTATCAGAAGAATCTGTTGCACTCATCGTAAAATAACCTGGTGTCACATCTCCATTCATCCATTTGAAAAATCCAGAAAATTCAACAGGAGCAATGTATACATATTCATCTTTTACTTTTTGTATTTGTAAATTACCCAGCTCATAGTAACTTGTGTTTGGAACTTGCCCAAATGCTTTTTTCATTTTATTTCGTGCGAACTTAGGCGGTACACTCGCAGGTGTTTTTGTTTCATCAAAAGGTTGAATTTCCACCTGTTCGTTCATTTTAGCAATTTCAAACTTTTCATTTGCATTCCAAACCGGCGCGGACAACATGAAAATAGCAACTGCTAAACTTCCTAAAAATAGTACACCCTTAATTTTTTGCTCTTTCCCTCTTGAAATACTTGTACTAGCAAACGTAGCAAGAACAAGCCAAGGCCATAAAGCTGTCCAGTTACGATCTAAATTCGTCACATAATATATAACCGATAATAAGATAAAAGCTAAAATCGCTAGTCCAATGACAGAAGGCATCGTACCCTTTCCTTTTGCTGTCAATGGTACAACTAATAATGCAGTAAGAACTGCTGCTATTGCTGAAATAATAAAAACAAACGTCATTCAATCATCCTTCTTCCACTTTTTCTACACTCTATTATACGGTTAAAAAGAATAATAGTTTCAAAATTAAATTATGAAAAAAATCCTCTACATATGGGTTTTCTAAAAACAAATATGTAGTTTACGTGATATACTGGATAGAAATATAGAAACCCATATATAAACATATTTGGATACTCAGATATTCAGATACTGCCTTATTTTACTAGAAACTTCCCAATAACAAGTAAGGAGCCAATAACCGGACTTTATATAATCATCATTTTAATGCAATTTATTACTTTGACGAATATTACATTATTTAACGGCGAATGGAACGGTATAGCAATGTGGCTAAATACTGGCTTATTTATTGCCGGAACTGCATTTTATTCATTAAATCGCAAGGAGAAGGTTTCCAAAAGATGACGTAGCTAGATTATAAATCAATGGAAACGATACCTAGGAAACATTCTTTCTAACTAGGTATCCTCCTTTATATACTCACGAAACTAGTTTTAATCCGATTGCTGCACCTAAAACCATTGCTATAAAGACAATTCGTTTCCAATCTTTCGACTCCCCGTATAAAAGCATCCCTAAAATGGCTCCACCAGATGCTCCAATACCGGTCCAAATTGCATAAGCAGTTCCCATAGGAAGTGTTTTCATTGCGTATGCAAGGAATAGGAAACTTCCTCCAAATGCGAGAAATAGCAATAATAGCGATTGCCAATTACGTTCCTTATGGAATTTATTAATCATAGTTACACCGAACATTTCAAATACCCCTGCTAAAATGAGAGAAATCCAAGCCATTATAACTCATCTCCTTCCGATACTTTTTCGTTTGTAACTAACTTCAGCCCAACTACACCTGCTAATAGTAGTAATATCAAAATTATTTTACTTACTTTAAAAGATTCCCCAAACAATAAAATCTCCGAAATGACAGTACCCGCTGTACCCATTCCTACAAAAATCGCATATACAGTTCCTACCGGAAGTTTTTTTCCAGCCATAATCATTAAATAGAAACTAATGATAATAGAAATAACTGTTCCCGCCCAGGTCCAAAAATCACTAGCATGTTTTAAACCAATGACCCAAAAAACTTCAAAAAAAGCAGCAATAAAAACCTTTATCCAATCTTTATTCATCTAAATGACTCCCTCTTTCTACTCTAATATAAACAAAAAAGCCTAAGAGATAACTGTCTAACAGTTTCTCCCAGGCTTTTATCCTTCCGTGACACAGCAAAGCTGTGAGTTTTCTCTTGGTCTCGGACCAACTCTCTCGTTGCGGAACCCTAGAAAACGTTTATATATCTAATTAATTTACATTATACAACTTTTAAAGACTTATTCAAGAAAAAGTAGAACTCATTTAACTTTATCCTACAACGGTTTTAATACCTTTCTCACTTAATCCAAATCCTTTTTTCCAAGAAGTGATTATGAAAATGGAAGCAGTAATTAATAATCCACTGAGGATAACAAAGCAATACACAATTAGACCAGTCGATACCATTCCTGTAAAGATAGCGAGGAGTACAATTCGAAAGAGTAGTCCGATTGATCGAAAAAGACTATCAATTCTTCCTATTATTTCGTTTGGTATCCTGTCCATCAAGAAAGAATTTCTGGCGACTCTTGCTCCACTGTTTCCTATTGCAATAAAGAACATAAGTGATAAGTATACGGGAACATTAGCAAATACGATTAAGGAGATTGCAATTGTGTAAGTAATAACGCAGTATATGATTGTTTTTTCATCCCCAAATTTTCTAGCAATCGTAGGCACGATAATCCCTGCTACTATTGCCCCCATTCCATAAATCATACTTTGAGTGCCATATAAACTTCCAGAAGCTTTTAGCACATCTGTTAAATACACGGGAAATAAGTAATTCGTAATCATTACTCCGATAAATGGCATGACAGAAAAAAACAGAAACAAAAACATAGACGGTCGTTTTAACATATACATTAAACCTTCTGTACCTTTTGACTTGGGGTTTTTTCTAATGTTACTAAGACTTGATTGAGTATACGGCAATTTTAAATAAAAGTAGATTGCAGCACCATAAGTTAGTGCGTCCAGTAGCAATATGTATTGTATATCCCAAATAGATAATAAAATACTTGCTAAGCCTCCAGCAATTACGCTAGAAAGCTGCCCTTGAACTTCCATTGTTCCATTTAATGATTTGTACTGATCTTTGTTAAAGATTTCTTGATTTAACGCGAACATAGTAGGGTAAAAAATGGTGTAATACATACTCCCTATCATGTAAATGAACATATAATGCCAAACTTCATAGGATAATCCCAAAAAACCGATTAATGAAAAAAATAACAATAATACAAAACAAATGATTTCACTCATCAACAGTAATTTCTTTCGAGACATTTTATCAACTAAATTACCGATAAATGGTGTAACGATGAAACTAATAATTGTCATGCATATAGTTACATAACCAAATACCCTATCCCCATTTGCACTTGTCACAAGCATCCATGGTATCGCAATCATGGTTATTCCAGATCCAATAGAGGAGGAAATATTAGCAAAAATAATTAGTCGGAAACGGGAATCGTTATATAAACTTTTCATTGTAGTGTACCCCTTTTAACATGAAGGAACTTCATTAATATTCTTTTTATTTTTACTATAATAGAAAAATCCTATTAAGAATTCAGTCATAGGTCTTGATAAGAACTCATCCAAATTACTGAAATCATTCATAACTATAAATAGGAGGAATAAGAAAAATGCAAGCGTCGTTTAAGTCATTTTGTCTTCACTATTTCTAGAGTGCTTTAGACAAGCATTGGCTACACTTTTTTTCCGAAGACTTTTATGGAGGATCCGGAAGTGACTGCGTCACCTCCAGATCCTTATAAGCACCTAAACAAATCTATCTCCACCTAAAGTAAGTCCATAAGCACCTATCGAATCTATGGCCACCTATAGCTTACCTTACACCCAATTTGTAATAGTGCGAGTGGTTCTTCCCTAGATGTCTCTATATACAAAAAGATTCAATGGTCAAAGTTTGGCCATTGAATCTTTCTTAGTAAAAATATTATAGATCAAATTTTCGAACTGCATCGTGTAATTGTTCAGCCATACTTGCTAAGTTATTTGAAGATGCCGTAATCTCTTCAATACTAGCTGCTTGTTCTTCAGATGCAGCTGCTACGTTTTGGATATTTCCTGATGTTTGAACAGAAATTATACCCACTTGTTCCATCGAACTAGCAATATTACTTACACCTTCGTTCATATTTTCAATTGCATGGTTGACGTCATTCATTTGCTCCGTCAATTCTGTTACAGCAATGGAAATTTCTTTAAATGCGTTGCCTGCTTCATCAAACGTTATGGCGCTATCCTTGACGTTTTCATAACTAAATGCCATTGATTTTACTGCATGTGATGATTCAGCTTTTATTGTTTCAATACGTGTGCTTATTTTATTGGCTGCTTCTCGTGATTGATCTGCCAATTTTCGCACTTCCTCTGCAACAACAGCAAATCCTTTTCCATGTTCACCTGCTCGAGCTGCTTCAATAGAAGCATTTAATGCCAGAAGGTTTGTTTGATCTGTAATTTCAGTTATTAATGAAACGATCTCTCCAATTTCTTGTGTATATTCACTTAAACGTTGAACAACTTCTGAAGTCTCTTGGATTGCTACCGATGTTGTATCCATTTTTTGCACTGCACTGTGAATTGTCTGATTGCCTTTTTTGGCTATTTCTGATGTATTTAATGCTTTAATAGATACACTACTAGTATCTGATGCTACTTGATTCATTTCTGCAGAAATAGATGTAATATTACTTTCCACTTCTTCTATCGCAGATGTCTGTTTATCTGAGCCAACTGCTACTTCTTGCATCGAGGACGTAATTTGTTGAATGGATGCACTAGTTTGTTCAGATCCAGCTGATAATTCAACGGAAGTTGCTGCTACCATCTCCGCATTTTTTCCAATATGAGTGATTAAAGAACGTAAATCATCTGTCATATTGTGAATTCCACGCGATAACTGAGCAATCTCATCCGTTCCTTTAATATCTAATTGTTCTACCGCTAGATTTCCTTTCGCTACTTCATCAACAAAACCATTTATAGCTTTAATCGGATTAGTAATTTTTTTACTTACTATGTAACCAACTAGAGCGCCTAATGCAACAAAAATTAATGTTATACCAATACAAAGCAATAAAATTGTTGATTGTAATTTCGAAATAAAAGATGCATCCATATCTAGACCAAAAATAATATCTGTTCCTTTAAACGGTACAAAAATAGATTTATGAACACCATACTCATCAGTATAAATATCACTAATCTCTACTATATTTTGATCAATTGCAGTATTCATTTTTGGATCAAAAGCGTAAGCTTCATTATGGGAATCTGTTTCACTTAGAGCAACTATATGTTCTTTACCATTGGAACGAGAAAGAACATACACATTTTCAACATTATGTTTTGCTTTAGCATCATTTAATTTGTTTAATAGACTGTTGTACTGTTCATTATCTTCAGAACTATCCGACTTTACAGCTAAATCTGGATCTAGATTATCCACAACATCATTGGATACCAACTTTAATGTTGTTTCAAATTGATCGATAACATAGTTGTTAATAATCATTCTAGATGAACTGAATAAAATGACACTAAAAATAATAGAGAATATGGCTATCGGAATAATAAAACTTAAAATATTTTTATATAACAACGAACTTTTATATTTCTTAAACAGTTTCAAGTTGTGTGGCCTCCAATGTTTCAATTGATTGTTGAAGAGATTCAATCATCGCTGGGATATGTTGCACTTCAGTATATGGTGAAATTGAAAAGAACTTTGCTGCTGCAACAGGAACTAGTTCATCAGAATTGCATACAGCTACCGTGCAAACGCGAGTTGTATCCCCAAAAAATACGTCGTCTCGATGTTTTCCTAACACTTCAAATAACGATGCATTTAAAGTATTGATCTCTTGTACTTGTTCAATGGTATATTTGCCAGACTGCTCACTTTTCCAGTCTAAACCTTTCGAATAGAATCGATATGCTGTAATTGGTCCGATATTTGGTTCATTAACTACCTGTAACGCTGGAATTCTTATAGCTAATAGCTCTCGGAACACTAAGTTAACACGAACGTAATTCGCTAATAGTTGTTGATATCCAGTCTTACCAAATGCTAATAATGCGGCATAAATGGCAATAGAACTACCCATACGTGAGCATTCTAACGTATAGCCTGTATGATATGATCCGTAGCCACGATTACCTACATACGGAGTATCAAAATCTTCAAGGTCTAACAAACCTAAATATTTTCCTTCCTTCACTAAAAACAAACTCGTTAAGTAAGGTGTTTGTCCAAGTTTTTGGAAATCAAAACATAAGCTATCTGCCAAAGAAATATGCTGCATTCGCTCGCGAATATGTTTCAAACTTACAAGTACATCTCGCTCAAAATGCAGTGGGTTATTTGTAAAATCATAATCATTGAAGAAAGCATAGAAACCACCTAAAGCAGAATCCGCATGAATATGGATAGGTTTCAAATCATATTTGTTTTCGAATGTTGTTGCCATTTCTTTAATCGCTTTAACATCATCAATAGCAAAATTATCTGTTGCACCAGTAGTAGCAACAATATACACAGGAATGCCGCCTTTTTCGATTACTTCCGTTAAGCGCATTTTCAAATCTTCCATATCCATAGAATGATCCGCACCTGCTTTGACACGTATTAAATGATTACTTCCGATTCCAACTGCCTCAACAGACTTCAGCAAACTATAATGTGCGTTTTCAGATGCAAAGCAATATAAATTATTTGGAACGCCTTCTTCTTTAGCATGTGGGAATTGTTTTGCTATTGCTATACGCAAACCACTGAACACAGCTCCTTGTCCACCCCACGTTGTATATCCAAAGCTTTCTGTAAAGTCATACCCAACTAATTTTGACATCATCGACACCACTTTGACTTCACTTTCAGCTGCTGCTGGACCATATACATCCCAAAGGTTATTACCATTTAATAACGAATTAGTAAGTTGACCAAGAACACCAGGGATACTTGCCATTGGTAAAACATTTGTTACAAAGTTTCGCGTATGATAAGGATGACCTTTCATTAAGGCAGTCAATTCACCCACTACTTCGTTCATATCCCTACTTTCGGAAGGCACTTCGTAATCTTCCATAATCTCTTTGTAAAAATTTGCTGAGCGTTCTTCCATCGGTCCAAGTGTCGTTTTATTTGGATCCTTTAAATTATCCATTGTAGTTAAAATTTCTTCCACAAACCCTAATAATTGTTGTCTTTGCGCTATATTACCGTCTTCACTTTGAAAAAGCTGTTGTATGTTCTTCATTTGTTCCCCTTTCATAGTGCATATTTACTTTCAATTTTTTTCTTCAATAGTTCATTGTGCTTAACTCTATTATATACATACTTTCCCATAAAAACTATATGTTTCATTAAAAAATTGAGTATTTATATGCATTTAATAGTAAAATAATGTTATTATATTTTGAATAGTGTAAATTTTTTGTTTTGTGTAGGAGATTTAGGAAGATTTAGTTAACCCCACTAATGTTATAAAAAAGTGTTTGCTAAAGGGAACCAGCACATAAAAAATCCTGAAATCAACCTTTTTTGGCTGAAATCAGGATTTCTATTATTTTTCAACAACTACAATTAGATTCTTTCGAGCGTTTCAATGCCCTTCGAAATTAATCTAATTTTTTTATTACAATTGAAGCATTTACGTTTGCTTGTGTTCCACCAATTGGGGTTGCAAGTCCAACTGCTGCAGCTGAAGAATGATTTCGAAGAGTAAGAACATCCCCTGCTCCAATAATGAATATTGCTTGCCCATTGTTTTGTTGCGTTCCAGCACCTGATGCATAAATGGTTCCTGGAACTAGGTTTCCATTTAAAAATAGCGCAAATTGATTCGGTTCTGTACCTGATACGGAGAAAGTAACTTCGTAGATACCTGCATTGGTAATTTGAATCGAAGGTGAGCCGGGAGCATGCAATATTCCAGCCGTGAGCAAACCATTTGTATCAAAATTAACGTCCGCCTCAATCGCAACGGTTTGAGCACTTAAGTTGTAAATGTACGCTAATTCCGATAAACAATTACATGGTATTATTATTCCCAAAAGAATAACCTCCTTTCATTTATAATACGATAGATTATGATTGAGATGGATTCATGGCATGGACAAATATACTAAACAAAAGAATAAATAACTTAATAACGTTCCTTATCCTACAGATTAGTAATGGAATTTTTTATAGCCATACAATTGAACGTGAACATTACAGTCAACAAAAAAACACTTAGTGAATACAAGACACACTAAGTGTTTTTCTCTTTTTATAAATATGTACCTTTTTCCTCATACGTAACGTACCAAATCTCATCTCTTTGCAAGATACTTGTTCCGATCCAACCCTTTGCAATTAGTTGTTGTTGTTTTTCCGTGTCACCCATATTAATTTCCAACACTTCGGTACTGGCTTCACGATCTTCATGGAGCTTTTTATAAAATACGTAGCGAAGCATTTCACCGTATTTCTTTTTCAGAGCACCAATGACCATGCCTTGACTTAGCTTGTCTTTTAAGCTTGCAATGTTAAAAGGTGCAACTGTTGCGCATACATGTGTATATGGTGAAGCATCTAAAAGCTCCATTACGATATTTCCAAGTTTTTTTTGCAAACCAAATCCCCTGTAATTTGGATGAACATTCGTAATTTCTTGATAGACAACTTTGTTTAATTGCTCTGTCTGAAGTCCAATATCATATCCTAGATGATGTTCATCTATCTCCGGTATGGCTAATGCACGGAATGCAATTAGCTCTTCCTCCACAAATACTCCAACCATTAGATGATTTGAGATAGACTCTACGTATTCTTCCTTTGTTAAAGGTGATAAAAAATTATTGTTTGCGATCGTTTCTAAAACTATATCCTGTATTCGAAAAATATCATTTACATCGTCTATTGTTAGTTCGCGTACAACATATTCTTTTTCACCTAGACTTCCTTTCCATTCCTTCATCTGAACACCTCTTACTTTGTAACTTTCGTAGAAAACTCCGTCAGCTCTTGTAAAATTGTTTCATCCACATCTACCCCTAAACCAGCACGTTCGTTTAGTTTAATAAAAGGAACGTCATAATGTAAGTTACCAACGTCTTTTGAGAATTTAAGTGGTCCAGTTAATTCTACACTAGTGAATGCTTTTTTAGAAAATGCAACATGGAAACCTGCCGCGGATCCAATAGAAGACTCAACCATAGATCCAATCTGACATTCGATTCCTGCCATTTCCGCCATATGCGCAAGCTTCATGGCTGGGTAAATACCTCCGCACTTCATAAGTTTAATATTTACTTTATGCGCTGCTTTTTTCTCAATCAGTTCACGCATATCTCGGAATCCTCTTAATCCCTCGTCCATCATAAGAGGGGTGCTTGTTTTTTCTTTCACTTCCACCATTCCGTTAAAATCATCCGCAATGACTGGCTGTTCTAACCAATCGAGGCCAGCATGCTCCAATTGTCGCATTGCTGTAATTGTATTAGCACTGTTTTTCCAACCTTGATTGACATCGACACGAATTGCAATATTATCTCCCACTTTTGCACGTACTTCTTGAATGCGTTGTACGTCGTCTCGCACTTCTGTTCCGACTTTCATTTTAAATGATGAATAGCCTTCTTTTATACGTTTTTCTGCTTCTTCCGCCATCTTTTCAGGTGTTCCGATACTTAAAACATGCGTAATTGGAAATTTTTCATGATAGCGACCGCCAAGTAGTTGATAAACCGGGACACCAAGCTTTTTCCCTACTAAATCGTAGCAGGCAATATCGACTGCAGCTTTTGCTGCTGGTGCTTGATAAACAGCTTTATCCATCATTTCATGTAATCGTTCAAATTCCATTGGATTTTTTCCGATTAACAGAGGTGCTAATGTATTTTTAAGCATTGCGTATGTACTTTCCCACGTTTCTCCCGTTACATGCTCATCCGCAACAGCTTCTCCGTATCCGACTAGCCCATCCTCTGTCGTTATTTTTACAATAATTGAAGGCATATCGTCATAAGTATGGTAGCTAATGATAAACGGTTCTATTAATGGTAATCTTATTGCATAAATATCAATTTCTTTTATTTTCATCTTATTTCCCTACTCTCTTTACAAGTTTTTAATTTCCAGTTATAGTTGTCGTTAAATAGTCGTTTAAAATTTAAAAAAAGAGGTGCACGGATGATCACACGTATTGCCGTCTTAGGATCCAGCAATTTTATCGAGCATTTAAGGCAATTTGAACATGAACTAATTTCTATCCGTCTAGACTATTATATCTATAATACACCCATGGAAGCAATAGATATAGTGTCCAAAGTTAAACCCTGCGATGCTGTGTTTTTTTCCGGCTCCCTTCCATATATTTATGCGAAGGAAGCTAGAGAGAAATTACCTGTTCCTTCTAATTATTTAAGGCAAGATGAAACTGCTATTAGTACTACACTTTTGTCCATTTGCTTTTCTGAGTCTATACCTATCCAAAAGATTTCTATCGACTTAATTGAACCAAGAAGTGTAAATAGTGTTTTGGAGGATATAGCGGAAACGGAACAACATCCATATATGATGCAAATTGATTCTGGTTTTAATTTGCAAGAAGTCGTTTCTTTCCATTCCAAATTGCAAAAAAACGGTGAAACCTCTTTAGCAATTACTAGTATTCACGCAGTTTATCAAGAATTAAAGGAAAAAAATATTTCTGTCATTCGAATGATTGACCCTAAAAGCTCCATTTTAAGAGGAATTGAAGAGACGAAATCCATGGCACTTCTTGCCAAGAGCCAATCCGCTAAAATTGCTGTTGGCTATATACAATTAAACAACAATGCATCGATGTCAGAAGATCTGTTAAAGAAAATTTCAGGATCTATACAAGCAACTGCCGTGTCAGCAGAAGAGAATTTATATGTGTTATATTCTACACAAGGCGACATACAGGAAGCATTGAAAAGCAATACATTAGAAACATGGTTTGAACTCGCTACTTCGCCACTATATATTGCATTTGGATTTGGTAAAACAGTTATAGAGGCAACACAAAATGCTCGTGATGCACTACCCTACGCAACGGAGAATACTGCTTACTTAATAACTGACCAAAAGGAATTGTTAGGGCCTTATCCAAACAATCAAAAACAAGTAAATCTAAAGACAAATGAACCAAAGCTCGCTCTGCTAGCGAAAGATACAACTCTAAGTCCTGCGAATTTATCGAAGGTGATGCAGTTCAGTCGTTTTCATAAATCGACTGAATTTACTGCCTCTGATTTAGAAATCTATTTACAAGTAAGTAGACGTACAACGGAACGAATCTTGAAAAAACTAGTAGATCATGGGTATGCTCGCATTGTAGGTGAAGAAATGACCTACCAACAAGGACGCCCGCGTGCGATTTACGAACTAAATTTCCCGACTTACATGTAAATAAAAAAAGATTGCTAAATCTGTATACTATCCAGGATTTGACTTTTATATAAATAGCTCCAACTTTAAATTGGTCTCGACTTTTTCACACTGGTTGCGAATTCAGTGTATTTGGTCTCGATTTCAACTTAATTGGTCTCGAACTTATGTAGTTGGTCACTATGTGCCATTTAATGTAAAATATTCACCGTCTTTCGCTTTTTAAAAAAGCCGCAAACACCATTTAAGTGCATCTTGTCCTTTGCATTCACGAGCGCTTTGGACTAAACATCCACTACACTATTACCGAATAGCATGAGCCTTGAGCCCCCGCAGGTAGCGAAGCGAACGAGGAGGCTCAAGCCATGTCCGCGGAAAGCGAGCGCCGGAACGGAGAGCAACAACTCGTTGAATGGATTAACTATCTCTAATTTACTTTTTATAGAAATTACTCTTGACTAGAGGTAAGAAAGTGTACACCTGTATCGGAAATTAACCTGTTCATTTATATACTCCCTATTGAAAAGTTGTTAGATCAACGTTTTTAGTTGCTTTTTTTCTTTTAAAAAAGCTGTCCTCCAAGTCGTTTTACTGATCGACTTTTTGGACAGCTTCTTTTTGTTTAAACTTCTATTGTTTCTCTCTTTTGAATTTCTACCATTTCTGCTTGTGAAAGTTTTTGAATCGTAAAGCCAGTTAAAGCATAAATAACAGATATAATTGGCACAACGAAGTTTAAAACTGCATATGGTGCATATTCAAAAGTACCTACACCAAGTGTTCCAAGTATAAATACCCCACATGTATTCCACGGAACAAAGACAGAAGTAAGTGTTCCACCATCCTCTAAAGCTCTTGATAGATTTTTAGATTTAAGACCCATTTTTGTATAGGATTTTGCGAACATACGTGCAGGTACAACAATTGAAATGTATTGTTCTGAACAAGATGCGTTAGTCGCAAAACAAGCAATTAGTGTTGATACGATTAGTGAGCCTGCTGTTTTTGCAGCTTTTAATATTTGATTCATAATGGATTGAAGCATACCCGAATACTCTAAAATACCACCAAATGTCATTGCGACAAGTGTCATTGATACGGTATACATCATCGAATCTAATCCACCACGATTAAATAAATCGTCAACCATAGCATTTCCTGTATCGATAACAAAACCACTTTGAAGTGCTCCGATAGCTTCTGACAAGCTACCACCTTGTACAAACACTTGAGCTAGAGACCCCAGTATAATTCCAACTACAAGTGCTGGTATTGCTGGAACTTTTGTAGCAACAAGTACGATTACTGCAATTGGTATTAATAATAACCATGGAGAGATAACAAAACTTTTCTCCAACATGAAGATTGTTTGTTGAATACTCTCTTGATCAATATTACTATTTTTATATTGTAATCCTAAGATTCCATATACCGTAATGGCGATTAAAAGACCAGGGATGGTTGTATAAAACATGTGACGAATATGTACAAATAAGTCTGTATCAGTTAAGCCCGCTGCTAGATTCGTTGTATCTGATAAAGGCGACATCTTGTCTCCAAAATATGCACCTGAAATAACTGCTCCAGCTATAATTGGTGCTGGTATACCCATGCTTAATCCGATGCCCATTCCTGCTACACCGATTGTTCCCATTGTAGACCATGAACTCCCAATAGCTAACGAAACAACTCCGCAAATAATACAAATTGTTACTAAGAAAAGTGCTGGTGTAATAATTTTTAGGCCATAATATATCATTGTGGCTACGACTCCGCCACCAATCCAAGCTCCTATTGTTAGGCCTACTAAAATAATAATTACTACTGCTGGTAATGCTAGTTTAATCCCCTTATACATCATTTCTTCAATGTCATTCCACTTAAATCCGTGCTTCCAAGCAACTAATGCTGCAACAGATGTACCAATTATTAATGGAATATGTGGGCCTTGATCCAAACCAACTACCGCTACAATCATACTTCCGATCATAACTATTAGAGGTATTATAGCCCAAATTAGAGACATCTCTTTTTTTGTAACTTTTTTGCTTTTGTTTTCCTCCATACCATTTCCCCCTTTGCACTATTACGGCAATTAAATTGACGTTTAATAGTCGCTAATAGAGTTATGATAAAGCCAAAATGGTTGCTCGTCAATCCTTTTTAGAAATATTTGAAAGCGTTTGCGCAATTACTTTGGCACCAATAAACAATGAGTTATGATTAAATGTCATATTCGGGTGATGTAATCCAGGCGCAAGATCCGAACCAATCCCAATCATTGCAGCTTTTACTTCTGGATGTCTAATCGTATAAAAATGAAAATCATCACTTCCTGATGTAATCACTTCTTCTGCGAGATTCTCAGTACCTACAACTTCCACAATCCCTTGTCTTGCGATTGCAGTTGCTTCCATTGAAACCTCTGCCCCTGGTGTGATATCCTGCCATTCCCACTCAATTTCTATATCAAATAGATTTTGTAATGCTTCTAAGTCTTTTTCTATTTGGTCTTTCATTTTAAATAATATGTCATTTTTTGCAGCTCTAGCATCGATTGAAAATGTTGCAGTACCTGGAATGATATTTGCATTTTCTCCACCTGCTTGTATTTTTGTAAGTTTTGCAGAATACGCTTCAAATGGTGAGAAATATAGGTTTTTTAAAGCCTGATGAATTGCTACTGTCACATCAATTGCATTTTTACCTTGATGTGGACGTGCACCGTGCGCATCAATTCCTTTAATTTGACCTTCCAAGAACATTGCCGCTCCGTGATGAATTGCTGGAGATACTTTTCCGAATGGAAGCTCTTCAATTGGTCGTAAATGTACACCGAATAGATGAGTTACATCTTCAAGTGCTCCTCTATCAATCATCGAATTTGCTCCGTTACCTTTTTCTTCAGCAGGCTGGAATATAAAGCGGATACGTTTGTTCAGTTTTTCATTTTTTATTAGCAATAAAGCTCCCAATACCATCGAAATATTGGCATCATGTCCACATGAGTGATTTGCACGAAATACTCCATCAACTTCTTGCCAAAGTGCATCTATATCTGCACGAACTGCAATGACTTCTTCTCCTTCTCCAATTTCTGCTAGTAGACCTGTTACATCGTCAAAACGACGATACGGCACTTGAAGCTCGTCCAATATTTCTGCAATTTTGTTCGTTGTTTCGTGTTCTTTCCAGCTCACTTCTGGATGTTCATGAAAATGATTAAACCATTGTAATATTTGCGATTCTGTTTGCATATAACTTACACTCCTTTTTTCAAATTACCCTATAATTTCACAAATCCTACCTACTTGTCCATCCGTTAATCGCACTTTTATGCCATGTGGATGAAAGGACGAATTCGTTAATAAGTCCTTTACAATACCTTTTGTTTTTTCACCTGTTCGTTGGTCTTTTTTCAATATGATATATACTTCTAGTCCAGGTTTAACATCTTTTCTATTTTGTCCATTCATATGGATTCACCTCTTTTTGTATCGTACCACTTTCGTGCTATACATACACCATTTTGTAAAACCAACACTTTAATATGTATCTTTATTTTTTCTATGCAATATAAGGTTCATCATATATTCAGGACAATTTTTGTTCTAAACAATGGTAACAAAAAATAGGGCACTGAAAAAGTGTCATTCTAATAGTTTGCAAATAAATTATTAATAGCTACTTCACGGATTTAGCGCTTTGGCATTCGCTTTCCGTGTGAGTCTCATGCTCCTACGGTTACTCTTCGCAAAAAATATTTGCCGCCGCACTAAATCCTTTTAGTAGGTAATAAAAATGAGCAAGTAACTAGAAAAAGTTTAAATTGAAGTTTTTCAGCGATCTCTCATGGTTAGAATGGATCTGTTTTCACTGAAGGTAGTCAATAATACATAACGTTTTGATGATTCGAGGTTTTATCCTCTTAGTTTCCTTATGGGACTGACTTTCTTAGTAGGATATAAAACTGATGCGTTTAAACTTATGTTTCTAATTCACTTAAAATAAATCCTTTATTGTCTTGTAATCGCAACTACGGATGGTCTTGGAATATCACCAAATGGCCACCTACTAGTAGGATTATTAACATCTACACTCTCTTCACCCGGATGCTGGACAGACATAAAAAGTGTTTCACCATCAGGAGCCAGCCATGTCCCAGTTAATTCCGCCTCTACTGGTGCAGATGCAAATTGCATTGCTTTACCACGGTAAGGCCCTTCTGTCGGAATCATATATAATCCGTTGTTAAGGAATGGTCTATACGCTCCTTTATTGATCTTATCAGAAGCGATATCAGTGCAGACCCATAAATTTCCTGATTGGTCAAACATTAAGTTATCTGGACAGGCAAAACCACTTTGCGGACCTCCAGCTATAAAAATTTCATATCCAAATGAGGTACTCTCATGGTTATTGTCTTCTGGGAACATGCGATATATCTGCCCATAATAGTTTCCGTGCTCTATATTATTTGTGAAAGCAATAAAAACAGAGCCATCTCGGGGATGAATTTCAATATCCTCCGGACGATCTAGAGGGGTTCCCCCTACGAGTTTTGCGGCATCTCGCGTGTTGACCAACACTTCCCCCTGTGTTTTGTACTTATCTCTTAATTTAGGTGTCTTATTAAGGTCAAGAGCAATCCACTTATTTGCCCCCATATCCGCTACAAATAGTGTTCCTTTTTCAAGGAGACTACTATTCTGAGTCCCTATTTCAGGTCGATAAACGTCATCACTTACAAATTTATAAATGCACTGATCATTGGTATCATCACCACTATATACGACCACCCTACCAGATTTCCCAAGTGTCATCACTGCATTCTCGTGCGCGAACCTACCGAGCATTGAATGTTTTTTAGGGGTGGATTTAGGATCATAAGGGTCAATTTCAACCACCCATCCATAATGAGTAGGATTTAACGCTGGAACCCCTGGTGTCTTCGACCAATCCTGAACTATCTCTGCATAATTTTCTTCTCCAGAAAAAGCCGTATTCCAAAGTGTTTTTCCACCCGAACAGTTGGCAAATGTACCGATGACTTGAGTAACCCCACCAACTTCTCTATCCCCTTTAGCAGGTCCAGTTAAATTTATTGGCGTATTGGCAGTAATTCTCCGATTAAATTGAGAGTCTTTGACAATTGACCACTTTCCTTCTATTCCTTTTCGGATGTGAATGACTGATCCGCCAAGGTTATATTTTTCCACAGCAATTTGCTGCGGTGACCTTTTTGGTCCGTTCGGTTCTTCCTTGTAACCACTGACGAAAATGCTAAGATTTCCAATGTACTCATGATTGACCCAAAGGAGTCCTTCATTTGGGTCATTTCCAAAATAACAGGTGAAATCATTATTAAACCCGAATCTTTCACCATTCCCTAAATCCTGTCCCCAAGTCGCTACAATATCGTACTTGTAGCCTACAGGAAGAATAAGCTGATCTAGCGTTGAATGTCCGATTGGACTAAACTGTGAGAACCTGTTCCTACAAAACTTCCCAAAACCAAGCGCCTGCGGAACGTATGGATATTGTTCATATATATTTCTGACACACTGCTGATAATAGGGTTTATAATAATATGTCAAAACTAAACTCCCTTTCTCAAAATACTTATACGTAATCGATTATATATATGAGCAACGATAAAAATTTATTTCTTAAAACCAAATTCTAATGGGGAAATTGGGATGCTGAATGAGTATCTCGTATCATCATTGTTTTTGTAACAGCCACTAATTAAATCAACTGTCATTTCTCCATTAACCAAGGCACTGGGAGGGCATTTTATCAGCAAATGAGCAGTTCTTCCCTTACTTATAGATTATCTTTTAATAAAATTCCCTTTTTTATTTATCATTTCTATTGTTGTTACGATGGAGTATGCTGAAAATGCTTTACACGTATATTTGCACACTCTTTTAAACGAATCCTAATTTTAATCGTCCGATAACTACTTTTCGTTTTAGGTACACCATGATAGTCTTTGTTCTGTTAAACAGTCAGTGTATTTATTCTCAAAATCAATGTTTTTTTGGTCATGTACTGAAGAATTAGAAGTAAAAGTAGTAGATTCAATGTTGAAAGTTTATCAAGTAGTGGTCTTTTTGGGGGCAGTTCTTCATGAATGCACATCAAACTCTTGGGCTGCAACTGTTTTTGGAAAATACACAAAACACATGCTATACTAGTGAAGGATTTATTTGAAAAAGGAGTGTTTTAAATGTCGAAAAAAGGATATATTTTAATGGATTCTGGGGATAAAATCGAATTTGATTTATTTCCAAATGAAGCACCAAACACAGTAGCAAACTTTGAAGAACTAGCAAACACAGGATTTTATAACGGTGTAGTTTTCCACCGTGTTATTCCTGGTTTTGTAAGTCAAGGTGGCGACCCAACTGGTACAGGTATGGGTGGAAGCGGTAAAACAATTAAATGTGAAACTGCAGGCAACCCACACAAACACGAAGCTGGTAGCCTTTCAATGGCTCATGCTGGTAAAGATACAGGCTCTAGCCAGTTCTTTATCGTGCACGAACCACAAGGACATTTAAATGGTGTTCATACTGTTTTTGGTAAAGTAACAAGTGGTCTTGAAGTAGCAAAAGCTATGAAAAACGGCGCTAAAATGGAAAAAGTAGAAGTATTCGACGCAGAATAAAAATGACTATTTGCCGCTTCCTTCAATAGAAGAAGCGGTTAGATTAAAAACAAAAGGTTTCTTGAATGTCATAATTCTTGAAGCCTTTTAATTTTTCATTCATTTTCTCTAATCATTTTTTAGATGCTTTTACATGATTGTGGAACATTCCTTGATTTGTAGCGAAAGACCCCGAAGGAATCAGAACAGAAGTTGCAATTTCTTGTGTTGTTTGGTGAAGCGTCCGCTCGACTCCTGCGGGAAAGCGGAGTAATCGAGACCCAACAGGAGCGAGCGATGAGAGGCTCGATTCTTCGTCCGCGGAAAACGAGCGGTAAGCTTCGGAAAACAAGTAATAGCATGCCATAAATGAAAAGCAGTTTCCAAAAGACTTGCCGCTTCCTCAATAAAGGGAAGTGGTTTTTTTACACTTTACAATTAACTGAATATTTAATATTATTATCATATAACCAAAAGGTTATATGATTCGGAGGCTTTTATGACGGATATTTATCGGGCAATTACAGACCCAATACGTAGAAAAATACTAACTTCATTGTCCAATAAAGAATTAACACAATCCGATATTGTGGCTCTTTTTGCTATCTCTCAACCTGCTATAAAGAAGCATCTTTCCATTCTACTAGAGGAAAATTTGATAGCAGAGAGAAGAGATGGAAAGTACTGTGTCTATCGATTAAAGACAGATGTATTTAAACTTCATTATCAAAAAGTTCAAGATGACCTTGGCAATATTCTAGAAAATAATTTAGGAAGACTAAAAAACTATTTAGAGGAGGAAAATAGTGGAGAAAACAATTAATTCAGTGAAGAAAGAAATTTTTATCAAGGCTTCTCCAGAAAAAGTTTGGAGAGCTTTGACGATTTGTGAGGAACGAAACAAATGGGAAACGAGAAACTGTGAGCTTGACATTAAAACAGGCGGTAAGGTTAGTCTCGATTATGGCTGGGGCGTTAGTTACGTCGGAATCATTTTAGAATTGGAAGAAAACCAAAAGTTGATGCTTCAAGGGGAAGATGGTGATTTAACTATTTGGACAATTAGCCCTCAAAATCAAGGCTCTTTAGTATGTATAGAGTATACGGGTTCTTGGGCAGGAGATATTGGTTTAATGCAAATGGAAAATATGTTATTTGGGACATATCAATTTATGCTGAACTTAAAAAGTGTATTTGAAGACAATATTGATTTACGAACGAATTTTTGGAAGAGTTGGATCGGTGTTTTGTATCGAACATCCAGATTGGATGAGGTATCGGGAACAAAAGTCGTGAAAGTCGAACCGAATACACCAGCAGATACTTATATTTTAGTAGGAGATTTCATTACACATGTAAATGATTCTGCTATATACTCTTATGATGATGCTGAAAAAATCATTTCAGAATTTGGTCCAGGAAAAGAAATAAGTATTGATATAAATCGTAACGGATCTCCACATACATTCACCTTGAAAACAGTACCTTTTGGGCAAACTAAGACGTCTTAAACTATACAAGAAAAGCAGCTTCCGAATCTATGGAAACTGCTTTTTGTTATGTGGCGTTAAGAAAAGTATCTATTAGTCGCTACTTTTCATTTTTATAAAAACGCTCACCTGTCTTGGAATTATAATAAACTCTTGTTTTCTCACCCGTAACAGGGTCCAAATTAACTTCATTTGTTTGCTCAAAACCTTTAGGAACTTCTTTTCCATGATTGCGTTTAAATCGTTTGTCATAAATAAAATATCCAAGCAGAATACAAACGAGAACTGCTATAATCTGTACAATATAGACGCCTATTACAACTATGGTTGCCATTATAGTTTCTCTACAACTACCGCTGTTCCGTAGGCCACAATCTCACTCATATTTTTACCAATTTCACCTGAATCATATCGCATCATGACAATCGCATTGGCATTCATCTGGTTAGCGTTTTTAATCATACGATCCATAGCTTCTTTTCTCGAATCTTCTAGCATAGCGGTATATTGCTTGATTTCTCCGCCTACTAATCCTTTTAAGCTTGCCATAATATCCCCGCCAAGTCCTCTACTTCTTACAATTAGACCAAATGCCGGGCCTTTTACTTCAACGATTTTATAGCCTTCAATTTTTTCTGTTGTTACTACTAACACATTAATCGCCTCCAGGTTTTATTTTAATTGGTTTCTTATTATATTTTCCCCATTCTTATAGAAAGGTAACAATCATCCGAAGAGGTCAAATATAAGCATTATAACTTATAAACTAAATGCAATTACTAAAATGATGATAATTGGTAAAAATAGAACAAACCAGCTGAGTGGTCGACCATAATTGATTGTCCAACCAACTCCAAATCGTTTTTCAACGAAAATACTTGGATCGTCTTTATTAATGTAAATCAATCCGCCTTTCCAGTACTTATCATCGTCTACTGCAATTTTATCTTCTACACTAGAACTTGTTCCTCCTACTTTCAATCGTGATCCGCTTTGCCCAACCTTCACTGTATAAATACCTACCCCAACAAAAGTTATCACTAAAAAGGCTAGTGGAAGCGTGAACATAATCCATGGAGATGCAATTTCGGGATGAATCGTCTGTAAATGCAAATACCCCATCAAAAACGTTGTAATTAACGTGATGAATAATGCAAACCAGCTTGTATATTTACGAAACGCAAGTTGCTGTGCAACGGAAGTTTTTTTATTTGAAGGATTAATCTTAGCGCCAGAAAACTTCATCCCTTCACTCATCATGAGGAACATTCCTTGCATCACTAGCAAAATTAGCGGCATCGAAATAACACTGAAATACGTTTTTTCACTAAATGCATCGGGTTGTCCGGAAGGTCCCCAATGTGTAGGAATCATATTCGGCATTTCTTGATATTTCATAAATGTATACACGATAAGACCAATAGTAACAATCATCGGAATGATAAATACGATTCGCGGTACTAAACGAAGCTTTTCTTGAAATTGCAGATCAACTACGCGTACTTCATTTTTTCCTGTTGTCCATCCTTGTTCTGCTTTTAGTTTCTTCACTCGAATATGCATGATGAAATAGTAGCCGATGCTAATAAAAAGAGACGTAAATTGAACTCCTACACTTACAAGAGCTAGTGTTTCTTCATTCGGTTTTTGTGTAATTGACCAAAATAGATACCCTATTAAAATGACAAACCCTGTTATCAGAACAACACTCATATACCTTTTTTTCCAATATACAATAGTTTTTTCCTTTGTATATTGTTCTGGTACATATACGCCAAAAACTTCAGTTTGCTTCAAAAATTTTGGTGTAAATGCTTGTAGTACAGTAATAAATAAAAGAATAAATCCAAATAAGAAGATAATCATTTTTCCCCCTCCTTAATGTTTCGAATGAGCTCATGAACCATTTCTACCATTTCTTCTTCGGAAAGCTTTAATACTAACCCCTCTGCTAGTAGTGGTCTTATTTGATCTGCTATTTGTTGTCTTTGGTTCGCAGATGCTTTAGATATTCCATTTGGTTGTATAATAACGCCAGATTTTGCGACAATTTGTATGAACTCTTTTTCCTCTAGATAATGATATGCTTTATTCACTGTATGCATATTCATTCCAAGATCTGCTGCAAATGCTCTAACAGATGGTAAAGAGTCCCCAGGTTTTAATTCCCCTCTTACCATTCCTTCAATTAATTGCTGAGCTAGTTGTAAATAGATTGGCACAGTGGAATTAGTTTGTATTTCTATAAACATGACTACCTCCTATTCACGTTTGTTCTACCAATAATATAACACATTTTGTTCTATATGTGATAGAGCATGAAGAGAAGAATTCTAATTATTTTTGCTAATCCAACAAAAAAACCCTACCCACCTAAGTGAGCAGGGCTAATTATTACTTATTTCACTCTCAACACTTGCCCTATTCGAATTGTATAATTGGCATCCAGTCCATTCCAATCCTTAATTTGTTGTATAGTGCTTCCATAAGCCTGACTTAGCGAATAAACAGTGTCCCCGCTTAGTACAGTATGATAAACTGCTGTACTTTTTTTGGGGAGATTGAAGCACTTCGCAATTCCATTCGCATGACCTCGAGCAAGTGATTCAATGAAGGATGCTGTTTTCAACTTTGCTGCATCATTCGCATTATCAATAAACCCATTCTCCGTCAAAATAGCTGGCATATTGGATTCACGTAGCATATGGAAGTTTTCCTGTTTCTTGCCCCGATCAGTATAGTTTACAAGGTTTAATATTTCTGTATGAATTGTACTTTGATAGGTTGTAGTAGGTGCACCAACACCAGGATAAACATAATCCTCATAGCCTGTCCCACCGCCTGCATTAATGTGAACCGAAAGGAGGAAATCTGCCCCCCAAGCGTTAGCTGCATTAGTACGTTCAGGCAATGACAAAGTCTGATCCCCAGTTCGACTCATTAAAATACTTACATTGTTATACTCAGCAAGCAAAATTTCTTTCGTTCTATTAGCAATTTGCAATGTTAGATTTTTCTCCTGTAAACCATTTCCTACTGCCCCTGAATCCGTCCCACCATGTCCTGCATCAATAAATACTTTTACCATAATTATCACCTCATATTAGTTTTGTATTGCTAGAATAGAATGCTTGCTTGAACGCCATTGAATATCACATTACAATCACCTCCTCAAAAGAAAAAGCCGCCCGAAGGCAGCATATTTTGGTTAGAAATAATTCATTGCTAGTTGACTTACACCTAATAATTTCTTTTCCGATTTCTGTGCTTGGAAGATTCTAATGCGCTTTTAAATCATTCGTCTTTAAAATCTTTTTTGTGTTTGGACGAATGTGAAATCTTTGTTTCAATTTCTTCTTTCACCCATTCGGTTAACTTAACTAATAGCCATTCTGGGACCCACTGTCCCCAGCCAGCCCTGATTGAGTTAGCAGTCATTGATTGAATTAATTGATATAAAACTCCAAAAGATAAAGTTCCAAAGAATACACCGGGCACTCCCGTAATCATATCCATGAGATGCCCTCCGGCTGGTAGCATTAATATAAATAAAGTACGAAAAATGCCATCAATTCCGTATTTACTTGCGTATGTATTATCTTTTTTGGCTGATCGAGTGCCTGAAATCCAATCCATGACATTAAAAAAGGTAAGAGTGGTCATTGTATAAATAACGACTTCACCTTTACCATAAAAAAATTCAAATATAGGAATGAATAATGCTCCAAACAGCAATGTAAAAAATTTATCCACAGAAAATAACCATTTTTCCATTTCTTCACCTCTTTTAATTTCAATACTAGGAAATGCGCAAGCGCCCTTTAGTTGCATATGGTCTTCACCGTTACTAGAGTGCTTTGGACGAACATGGGCTACACTATTACTGTTAGAATTATGGATCGAAAATTGACTGCGTCACTTTTCATTCTGTAATCTTGTTGCGAATGTTTGTCCGTCGCCCTCTTAGAATTTGAAGATATTATCCATTTAGTTTGGATAATGAAAGATAATACCCTGCCCTACTCTTTTAAATGCGCCCGAAGATACAATTTCGGACGCTGCTCCGCTTCTCTATCCATCGATACTGCCTGTTTTTCTTAACTCAACAATGCTAATGCGAATATACTCTTCACTACTAGGTGGGTAGATACGTCAAGTGTACGTCAAGAAACGAGCATTTTGACTTTATCCTTTGCACGATCAATATATTGCTGTACTGTTCGCTTCTTTAAATTCAATTCCTCTGCAATTTCTGTGAGGCTCATACCATATGCCATATGCATCAAATAGCATTGTCTTTCTCTATGAGACAACTCAACTAATATATTTATTATTTGATTTTTCTGTTCTTCACTTAACACACTTTCCTTTTTATCCAATTCAATAGTTGGAAATAAATCCATGTCCAATAATGCTCGGCGCTGATATATAGATCTTTTATCCACCCCATGTAGATTACCTGGTCGTCTACCTTTCTTCATCCATTCAAGGGCATAGGACATATCTTCAATCATGCTATTGATAATTTTGAGATCTGCATTGTCTTTAGGATTCGTTGTATCTAATTTATCTTTTAAATGCTCCAGTTCTTTTTTATGATACGAATACTCTTGAATTAATTTATCAGCCCAGTTCAACATTATAATTACCTCTCATTCTCTTATTTTTTTCTAAATAAAAAGAGGACAACAAATGACTCAGCAATAACACTGAAATCGTTTGTTGTCCTCCAGATGACTGGTGGGACTTTGTTTTTTATACAATTTAAAACTCTTCTCCTTCATTCCATTTAACACGTACTACTTTTCCTTGATGTGTCTTAATTGTTGTATCAGCAAAATGAGGTAACTCTGTTAATTTTGCTTTCCCTTTACTCAATACTATTACACAGGGCATTGGCAATTCTGTTGTATTGAGATATAAGATTCCTTGGGAGTCTATTTCTAATTCCTTCATTCTCATGAGAGTCCCTCCTAATTAATTGGTTTGGACGGTTATTTCGTTTTTAGAAATGATATAAGTATCTACTGAATTTTCCTTAAACGGAATTTTAATAAAATATTATTTCAATTAGTTCCGTTTATGGAACAACATTAGCATATTATTATTTTAGATTTATGTCAATGATTATTTCCAAAAACGGAACTAAGAGTTGCACTTTCGGAAATTAAGTAATAGTATATTACTTATAGATACTACTTAAGGAGATAACAACAGTGAATAATTTCGGCGCACTATTAAGAGAGCTTAGATTGAACAGAGAACTAACAATTGAACAATTAGTAGATTCTTTAAACGCTAAATACGGGAGTAAAATTAGTAAAAGCTCAATAAGCCGTTGGGAAAATGGAGAAGCTGATCCTAAATTGGAGTTCGTTCGGTTACTTGCAGATTTTTTTAAAGTTCCAGGACAATACTTTTTAGGTGAAGTAAATCCAGAGAGAGCAGATGAGAAAAAAAATATCGAAACTATCGCGGCCCACATTGATGATGATGTAACAGAGGAAGAAATGAAAGATATTAAAAAGTATATTGAGTTTATTAAATCGCAGCGCGGTTAATGAGGTGTTTAAATGACATATGATCGACTGATGATGGAATACCCACATATTAAAATAATTGAAAAGGTATTACCTAAGGGGCTACCGGGGTTATATTATGATAACGTAATTGAAATTGATATATTTAAAAACAAATATGAGAAGCATTGTATATTAGCAGAAGAGCTTGGTCATTACGAAACAACTTACGGCGATATTACTGAGTTAAATGATTTGAGAAGTATCAAACTGGAGCAAATTGCACGTAGATGGGGTTATGAAAAAATTGTTTCTTTGGACCAGTTAATTGATTGTTATGTAATGGGCCAAACTACATTAGAGGAAATGTGCACTAACCTTGAAATCACTCCGGAATACTTAAAAAGTGTGATCGATTATTATATCGAGAAATATGGTCTTTTTAAGGTACACAAAGAATATAAGATTACTTTTGATCCACTGGATATTAAAAAATTATAAAATAATTAGGAGAGACACTAGTAGCTGAATGTTATGTAGTAACTCCAAGTATTTATTTGCCTTCTAATTCTTTCATGAAAGTTTCGTACATTACTTTAACTACCAATACTTTCATATAAAAATCTCCTCCGCCCTTACTATTTTAAACTTTCCCCTGACGAAAGATTAAATAGTCCCTAAAGTCAAGTAGACATTTAGGGACTATTAATTGCTCTAAATACAACCATTATTGTCTAGCCAATTAGTTAGTATGTTTGGGTTAATTTCATAAATAGCATTTAATTATTAAAACCAAATAATATTTTTTGTCAATTGGAGCAATATGCGGCGGTGATGGCTCATCGCTCATCCCGCGGAAAGCGTCCGCCGATAGCGGAAATCACGCTGATTTAATAAGAGTATATAATTACATATTCTCACATTTAACTTTAGTATTGTTCGTGTTTTATAATCCAATTTTTAATTATGAAATTGAATCGTTTATTAACTTTTTATTTGTTATACTACATATAATTAAAGGAGTGATAAATAATGGTTGATATATTGGTGTTTTCCATTTTTCCCATAATCATATTAGGTTCACTTGGTTTGGGAGCATATGCTATGGTAAAAGAATATCAAGTAAAACAGAAAAAATTAGACATCGAAATGATGAAACTTGAAAACGAAGCATTTTTATTAATAGAAAAGAAACAAGAACTACTGGAAGAGTCAAAAAATCAATCTAATAGTTAAGATATTGTTTTCCCTTTTCATAATAAGCTACCTTCTCATGTTCAGGAACCATACCTCCTCCAGTTGCCCATACAATATGTGTAGCATTCTTTAGGTTAAACCCTTTTTCAGCTAGATGAATAGGTCCTGTCATACCAGCAAGTGCAGATGGTTCTAGCTGAATTTTTTCTGTATCTACTAAAAGTGTTAGTAATCGATACATCGTTTCGTCACTTATTGTGTAGCTACCATCTATTAACTGTTCTAATGTTTTGCCTACAAATCCAGATGGTCGCCCAACTGCTAGCCCATCCGCATCTGTTTTATTGTCTAACCCTATATCACTTACAGCTATTTTTTCATGCAATCCTGTCATAAGGCCAAGTAGCATGCAAGGAGAGTGTGTCGGTTCTGCGAAAAAGCAATGGACATGATCTCCAAATAATAACTTCAAGCCGAATGCAACACCACCTGGACCGCCACCAACTCCGCAAGGTAAATAAACAAATAAGGGATTTTTCTCATCTACTTTTTTCCCTTGCTGCTCCAACTGTTTTTTCAATCTACTTGCCGCAACTGCATATCCAACAAATAGATCTGTTGAATTTTCATCGTCGATAAAAAAGCATGTCGAATCTTTTTCTGCTTGCTTTCTACCTTCTTCTACGGCAATGCTATAGTCCGAAGCGTATTCGATAACTTTTACACCTTTTGCACGAAGCATGTCTTTTTTCCATTGTTTCGCATCGCTAGACATATGGACTGTCACCTGAAAACCAAGCTTTGCACTCATAATCCCAATACTTAAGCCTAAGTTTCCCGTTGAACCAACTGCAATAGAATAGCCTGAAAAAAACTGTTTTAGCTCTTTATTTGAAAGAACCGCGTAATTATCCGTCTCCTTCAACAACCCTTTTTGAATTGCTAAAGTCTCCGCAATTTTAAGCACTTCATAAATGCCACCTCTTGCTTTAATGGACCCTGAAATCGGTAAAGCATTATCGCATTTTAAAAGTAGCTCCCCATCAAAGTCAGTTTGGAATATTTTTTTCATTGCAGATGCCATTACAGGAATAGCAACAATGGGAGACTCAATAACACCTTTTGCTTCCGCTGTCTCTGGAAAAGCAATTTGTAAATAAGATGCAAAGCGATCTAATCGATCGCTAGCATCTCGCACCATTTCATTTGTGACGGTTATTTTTTTTATTGCTTCTTCAGCGTTTAATAGATTCGGATTCATCCAAATAACTTCTTCGGTATTTTGCATATTTTTTATTAAAGGAAATTTCTCTAATAGTTGTTGATTGTTCATTTGTGTCATTCCTTTTCTATTCTAAACTCATTACATGGGTAGTGTCAGGTGATCGTTCCTCAAATGCAAATCCATTGGCACGATAAAAGGCATCCGCTTTAGCAGATTCAGTTTTCGTTGTAATTTCTTTAAACTGTCCTTTCGCATCTTCGGATATGGCTTTACAAAGCTCGCTTCCGATACCTTTTCTACGATGTTCTGGTAAAGTATAAAAACGATGTAGTCGAGCAGATTGTTCCCCCGGACCCGTTATGTTTCGATTTAATCCACCAATAGCTACTAACTCGTGGTCTTCCCAAACTCCGTATAGAGCCTCACCTTGTTCACTAAACCTATTCGTCCCATCCTCATATTCTGATGCTAGTCTCGATACGAATCGATATCCTTCTTTTTCGCTTTCTTGAATTAGTTTGGTTACGTCGACTTCTTTCAAATCTGAAATTTTCTTCACTTCGATTGCCATATACGTTCCCCCATTCTATTGTTAAAAACGAACTCTAGTTAAACTTCGCTACAAGCACGTAAATTCCCTTTATTACAGAATTGTTACTGGTGCCAGGCACCAGTAACAATTCTGTAATAAAATAATGTATGCAGTAGGCTTCAGAGTTAATATAAAACGTACAATGTGAATACAATAAGCCCATACTGGATAGACGGTGGTATTTGAGATGTTAGCTAGTTTAGTTTTGTTCTCATTAAAGCACAAAAATCCCACGCTATTTAAGTAGCGTGGGATTTCAGTGATTCTTATACAGTTTCTTTAATAGTAGCTAATCTTGCTTCTACTTCTTCTTCGGATAAGTTATGTTCTACAATATAGCGGTTGCGTGGGTGTACGCGGCATTCATCTGAACAGCTACGTAAATATTTGTGTTCGTTTTCTTCTGAACATAGAATCTTGTCATTACAATCAGGATTTGCACAGTTTACATAGCGTTCACACGGCTCACCAGAGAAGTGATCTTTTCCAACTACTACATGCTCCACTTGGTTGATTGGAACAGCAATACGCTCATCAAATACATACATTTGTCCGTCCCATAGTTGTCCACGAACTTCTGGATCTTTTCCGTAAGTTGCAATACCACCGTGTAGTTGCCCAACGTCTTCAAAGCCTTCACGAACTAACCAGCCCGAGAATTTTTCGCAACGAATTCCACCTGTACAATAAGTTAGCACTTTTTTACCTTCGAACATTTCTTTATTCTCAAGCATCCATTCAGGTAAATCGCGGAAGTTTCGGATATCTGGGCGGATTGCCCCTCGGAAGTGCCCTAGGTCAAATTCATAGTCATTACGAGCATCGATTACTATTGTATCTTCTGCTTGCATTTGTTCAAAGAACTCTTTTGGTGAAAGATATTTCCCAGTCAATTCATTTGGATTAATGTCCTCTTCTAACCCTAAATGAACAATTTCTTGCTTAGGACGTACATGCATTTTTTTAAATGCGTGTCCTTCTGCTTCATCTATTTTGTACACCATGTCTTCGAAACGTTTGTCCGCTTTCATCATGTTCATATATGCTTCGGTTTGTTCAACTGTTCCCGAGCATGTGCCGTTAATTCCTTCGTTTGATACTAAAATACGCCCTTTTAACCCAAGTTCTTTACAAGCAGCAAGGTGATCTTGTGCAAATGTTACTGGATCTTCAATTGGGACATATTTATAGTAAAGTAATACTCTGTATGCATGTGTGTCCATTTTTTACTCCACCTTTATTAAATTTTGTCCATTCGATTTAATATATCAAAAATGTGGGCATTTGTTAAATAGATAGTTTTCTTTTTATTATCAAAAAACGCAGAGGTAATAGAAAATCTAGAAGTAAAATACATTATTATATTGAAAGGGGTTTTTATGCGAAGGTTATTCATTATTCCAACATGTTTCCTTTTAATGATTGGATGTTTTGGCAATGAAAAAAGTATAGAGCCTCTTTCCGCAGAGAGTTTCATAATCATTGCACATCGAGGTGCTTCTACATACGCGCCTGAGCATACCATTCTTGCTTACGAAATTGCACAGCAATCAGATGCAGATTATATTGAAATTGATTTACAAATGACCAAAGATGGAGAACTAGTTGCTATGCATGATGAAAAAGTAGATCGTACTACAGACGGTAAAGGTTTTGTAAAAGAGTATACTTTAGAAGAATTGAAGCAATTAAATGCGGGAAGATGGTTTAATGACAACTATCCTAATTTAGCTAATATTGAATACAAATATTTAAGCGTCCCTTCATTGGACGAAATTTTCTCTTACTTTGGAAACAGTGTGAATTACTATATTGAAATGAAATCCCCTGGTATATATGAAGACATGGAAGAAAAGTTAGTTGCACTTATAAAAAAACATAAGCTAATTTATGTAGATAAGGAATTTCCAAAAGTCGTAATTGAATCTTTTAATGGCAGTAGTTTACTAAAAGTTCATGAACTTGAGCCTAAACTTCCTCTTATCCAGTTATTTAGTTTCAAAGAGGAAGCGGCCCTTTCCATACAGGATTATAAACGTTTAAATACTTATGCAAGTGGTATTGGGGTGAACATTAGCTCAGTCGATAAAGATTTTATTCAGGAGGTTAAACTAAACGGTTTGCAAATTCATCTTTATTCCATTTCAAGTGAGATAGAAATGAAACAAGCAATAAATTTACAAGCAAATGGTGCTTATACAAATAATCCTGAGATGGGAATAAGAGTACGTACTCAGCTAGAACAATGATTTTAGTTATTTAATGCATGCTCACATAACCTCTGAAAATGCATTTCAAACTTTTCATTATCTTCCTTTTGACGCTTTCTAGGACCTTTTAAACGCCCACCAGCTTGCCTAATTTTTTTGGATATATGACGGCTATTTAAAAGCTGATCTATATTTTCAGGTGTATACCAACGTCCATTCTGATCTATTGCAAAACCTTTTTTAGCTAATACCATTGCAGCTAGACCGTAATCTTGCGTAACAACAATGTCTCCTTTATTCACTCTATTTACTAATACAAAATCGACTGCGTCCGCACCTTTTGATACCATAATCGTTTCCGCACCTTCACGTTGCATATAATGTGCTGTGTCACATAGCAATGTCACCTTTAGTCCAAAATTTTTTGCTATTTCAATTGTTAAGTCTACTACCGGACATCCATCTGCATCTACTAAAACACTTACCATCCTATGCACCTCATTTAACATTCGATATTTCTCCATTGTATCCTATAATGCTCATTTTATAAAAAAACGTCCAATGTTTATTGGACGTTTATTTCTTATATTTCCCTAGAATTTTTACTGCTTTTTCTGTAATCGATGTATCCACTGCTTTATCAAAGTCTACGTCTCCACTAATTGCGCCGTTTTCTTTATATGCATTATACTGCTTTATAACATCGTCTAAAAACATTTTTCCATCTGGATCAAGACCTGTAACAAATACTTTCTCCCATAAAGCTGGATCTTTTAAAGCTGTGTGCTTTGTCATAATATCTATAATTTCCGCTTTTCCTTCCCCTTTAACGAAGGCGTCATTATAATCCCGTACTCCTTTTAAATATGCCGTCATGAAGCGCAAAGAAACATTTTTTTCATCATTCATAAATTGAGGTGATCCTAATACCATTGCAATTTGTGATTCTGGAGCGTAATCTGTAGTGTCCCCAAAGCGAACATGAAATCCATTTTCTATACCTTTAGCAATAAGTGGCTCAATTTGAAGAGCTGCATCAACCGAACCATTTTCAATTGCACCTAACATACTTCCAAAATCGCCAAGTAGCACAAACTCTACATCCTCATTAGTAAGTCCAGCATGCTTTAGCATTTCCCAGTAAATGTACTCGTCAATTGAATTTTTGGAAGAAACTGCGATACGTTTGCCTTTAAAGTCTTTATATTCCTTAATTTTATCTTTCATTTCGTTTCCAATAACAAATGAAAAATAGGATTTCCCAGGTACATTATGCCCCTTATCTGCAATAATTTTCACATCTATTCCTTGTGCTATCGCATTAAAGAACGACGCTGTCGATACTCCTCCTGCAATATCTACATCACCAGATGCAAGGGCCGGTAACATTTCATCACTATTTCCAAACTGAGCAAATTCCACTTCAATATTATAGTCAGCAAAATACCCCTTTTCTTTTGCTATATAAAAGCCTGCTCCCGATGCCGCTCCATCCTCTGCGATAACGACTTTCACTTTCTTTTCAAGTGGAGCCAAGTCGCCGGAAGGATTCTTTTTGTTTACTACATCGTCCATACCATTCGTACTTACTTTTTCTTTGGAAGAACACGCACCTAATACTAAAACAATCGATGCGAGTAAAATCAACCAACGTTTCTTCACAAATTTCCTCCCTTATCTTCTTGATCGCTGTACTTCTTGTTGCAAATGATTCCAAATAGTTATAAATTGCTCAGCCATCTTCGTATTTGCTCTTACTTGTTCCATCGTTCTTGGCCTTGGTACAGGTACAGTGATCTCTTTTATAATTTCTCCTGGATGTGCACTCATTAAAACGATACGATCACTCAATAACAATGCTTCATCAATGCTATGGGTAATAAATAACACAGTCTTCCTTGTTTCAGACCAAATGGAAAGCAGTTCATCTTGTAAAATAAATTTATTTTGTTCGTCTAACGCTGCAAATGGTTCATCCATGAGCAAAATTTCGGGGTCATTTGCAAATGCTCTAGCAATGCTAATTCTTTGCTTCATCCCCCCTGAAAGCTCTTTAGGGTAAAGTTTGGAAAATTTACTTAAGCCTACTTTCCGCAAATAATAATCTGTTTGCTTTTGAACAAAATCCTTGGGCAAATGCCGCATTTTAAGCCCAAACGCAACGTTCTCCTCCACTGTTAACCAAGGAATAACCCCTTTTTCTTGGAATACCATCGATTGTAGTGGCCTTTCTTTCGTATCGGAGTCAATTGTAAATGTACCTGAGCTTGGTAATTCTAAGCCTGCTAATATTCGTAGTAGGGTTGTTTTCCCGCAGCCACTTGGTCCTACTAAACAGACGAATTCACCTTCTTTTATTTGAAGTGACACATTTTTGACTGCCGTTACACTGTTGTTTTTCTTATAAAATACTTTTGTTAAATTCTCTATAGAAATTTTCACAATTTCACTCAACTACTCACCTCCATGGGACGATTTTCTTTTGCAGCCCACGTAAGAAAAGGGAAAACAGAAAACCAAAGGATGAAATGAGTACTAAACCAACAAACATTTCCTTTAACATAAATGCTTTATAAGAGGTCCATATTAAGTACCCAATTCCAGAAGTTGCTCCCATCATTTCTGCAGCAACAATTGTGAGTAATGCAATCGCCTGCCCCATCTGAATTCCTTCTAGCATTACAGGGAGGGCACCCGGCAAAGCTATTTTAAAGAAAAAATCATTCGGACTCGCTCCGTAATTTTTTGCTACATCTAAATGTACTTTTTCAATATTTAATACACCAGCAACAGTATTAATGACAACTGGGAAAAATACGCTTCCTGCAATCGTTACTACTTTTGAAAAGTCACCAATTCCAAAGAGGATAATAATGATTGGCATTAGAGCTAGGGTAGGTATTGGCATGAAGGCCATTACAATGGGGGAGATAAAATGTCTAATTGGTGCATACAACCCCATTAATAAACCAATGATTACTCCTGGGATCACACCTAATAAAAAACCTACTGCAATTCTATATAAAGATACCGATATATGGGTCCATAACAATCCGGTAGCTGCTAGATCGAAAAATGTAGATATTATCGCTGAAGGTGGTGGGAAAAATCGAATATCAAGGATACCGGTTCTAGAACAGACCTCCCATAGTAACAGAATGAATATTGGAGAGATAATCGTTAGTAGTTGTTTTGCCCGTTCTTTTACTTGTTGTTTCTTCCATTCCTGATGTTCCGTTTCATAAGGATCATAACGTATGACCCCTTTTTCATCGCGCATTTTTCACCACCTCTTGTAAAAATAATATGTACTATGGGGGAAATGTGTGAAAGGCATAAATATTTCAAGTTGACTACTATCACACCATTTGTTAGATTAATTAAGTATTTCTAGAGGGGGAAACTAATATTGTCGTCCAAAGAGTTAAGATCTAATAGAGAGATGCTCTATTTTGTATTGAGCATTATTTTTAGTTTACTATTGTACATATTAACGGTTACTTCATTATTTGATATTGCAATCTTTCTAATAATTGGCGTTGTACTATTATTTGCAAATGCCATTATATTAGGTTCTATCCGTGGTAATGGAATACGTATTAGTGAGAAGCAGTTTCCAGATGTATATGATAGAGTAGTAAATTTGTCTACTCAAATGGGAATAAAGAAGGTTCCTGATGTATTCGTTATTCATTCGGAGGGTGTATTAAATGCATTTGCAACAAGGTTTTTTGGAAGAAACATGGTTGTTATTTATTCGGAAGTATTCGAACTTGCTCGACAACACGGTGACGCGGAGTTAGATTTTATCATTGCTCATGAGCTTTCTCATGTGAAGCGTAGACATGTATGGAAAAGTATATTAATCATGCCTGCCCAATTTATTCCTTTTCTTTCTCAAGCATATAGTCGTTCATGCGAATATACTTGTGACACTGAAGCAGCTTATTATATACAAAATGGTGTAGCCGCAAAACAAGCACTTACAATTCTCGGTGTTGGGAAAAAGTTATATAAAGAAGTAAATGAGGATGCCTATCTAGAACAAATCAATACTGAATCGAATGTCGCAGTCTGGTTGAGCGAGGTATTATCAAGCCACCCTCTGCTACCAAAAAGAATACAGGCAGTTGGTAAGTTTATGCAGGTAGAAGGAACACCTAAGTATTATTCAAACCCAACAAAAATTTCACTTGGCATAGGTGGATTACTTGGAATTTTCTTTACGGTGGCTATTGTAGTTACTGTTCTTTTTACTGCCGGTACATCTGCCAATGCAAATTTTTTCTCTGAAAGAATTTTAGATGAAGTATTAACAAGGTATTCCTTCCTTTCAACAGACACCTCACAAACACCTTTAATGGAAGCAGTTTCAGATGCAGATGAGAAGAAAGTAAAAGAGCTTATCGGCAGCGGGGTAAATCTAGAAGAACAAGACTCAGAGAAAACTACCGCACTTCTTTGGGCAGTATATAATAACGATGATTCTATTGTAGAGTTATTGTTAGATGCGGGAGCTAACCCAAACACTTTCGATGATTACTCGAATGCATTAACCGCTGCATTATATAACGAAAATTATAATATAGCATCTCTTCTTTATGAACATAGTGCAGATCCTTCAATCTTGGACTCTGAAGGTGATTCTGGCTTTAACATGCTTGATGTTGACAATGAAGAAGATTTTTTATCATCGCTTCAAAATTATAAAAAGAAAATCCCTAGTCCCCTTTAGTGCATCTTGTTGTTCTAAGAGTGCTGATCGTTAGAGTAAGAGAGGAGGTTGGGACAAAACTCTCCACAAAAATAAATAGCCCCGAAAATTTTACGACCAGTAAAGTTTTCGGGGCTTCTATTGAAATTTACCTGTAGTTGTTTTCCGGTACGGCGGACGCTTTCCGGGGGCACGGCTTCAATCTCCTCGTCGCTTTGCTCCTGCGGGGCTTTCAGCTCGCGCTGTTCCCCCAGGAGTCGCCGCCTTCACTTCAAACAACTAGAAAAGAAAGGCTTCTAACATAAAAATCTGATTGAAAAGTCAAATCAAATGTATGAAGAGCTTCTTCAAAATGAAATCACCCCAGAAATCGAAGGTTGAACAAGAAATCGGGATTTCTTTAATTGCAGTAAATTTGCTAAATATGTGCTAAGAGGGTAATCTCTTGAAGACGTATTTCCAAAAATGAAGTAAAAAACGTGAAATCGAGTTACCGATTTCACGTTTTTTTAATTGGCTATGTTAAAGGGAAGGGTTGTTTTTAGTATTGTTTGTGAAATGTTACACTTAAACTAACGGTACAGTTTAGTAAAAAAAGGATATTTGCATATTAATAACTAATTGTTAATGAACAGAGTAAAGAAGGAGAGTTAAGTGATAAAAAATGAATTCAAACCGTGTATAGACATTCAATGGTGACAAATTTTATTTGTAGGGTGATAAGTCGATGATAGGAATAAGTATTGCAACGAAGTGGGAATATGAAGCGGCACTGGAATACTTTGGCATAAAAAATAACGAACGTTTCGGTTATCCATATGGCGAGTATTTCATAAGAACAATTAATGATACTGAACTTGTTTTTTATAGTACAGGTGTAAGAAAAGTAAATGGTGTTGGTGGTAATCAGTATATGATTTCTAAATTTAATTTAACTAAAGTAATCGTTGCTGGAACATGTGCAGGAATAGATGAGAAGTTCAGTAATTTGGATATTTTTGTACCCGATAAAGCCGTTCAATATGATTGTACAGTAAAAGAAATTGAGCCTTTTATTAAACAATCCTTCATAGTCGATATTGATTTATCAAAATATGGAAATGATTTTTATACAGGAACAATTGGCACCGCTGATAAAGCAGTAGTTATGTGGAAGGACTATTTAGAACTTAAAGAAAACGAAATAACAATAGCCGATACAGAAGCGGGTGCAATTGCTTATATCTGTAAGAAGAATGATGTTGAATGTATTATTATTAAAGGAATATCTGATTTTCCAACAGATGAAAGAAACTCTGATAAATTCGAATCGAACATTGAACAAATTAATGTTTATTTAGAAAACACACCCAAAGTTATGAACAAAATATTTGGCAAGTATTTAAAAAGATTTATTTGAATCAATTTTATAATTCAAAGTTAGAACATAAAACACGAACAATATTAAAGTGAAATGAGAGAATATGTATAATACACTCTTCATATATCCGTATGGTTCCCGCTATCGGCGGACGCTTTCCGCGGGGTGAGCGATGAGCCATCACCGCCGCATTCGCGTCGTTTGCGATGTCTCATCTGTCTCACAGAGGAACAAAGGCTAAGAGCGCCACATCGTGTGGCAACGCCTTCGTGACCAACATCCTGTTGGCCTCCCGCTGGAGTCGCCGCCTGTCGCTCCAATCAATAAAATAATCATAGTTCGTGTTTTAATAATTACATGCTATTTATGAAATTAACTTATTTAAATAAATTTAAAGTTAATAGAAAGATTATGATGTTGATGAAACTTGTCTTTTATTGAACTATTGTTTTCCGTTAGTTCCAAATCCATTATTTTTTGTGCTTACGGTAAATATATTGTATGACCATTACACATATCCCCATTATAATAAAGGCAGGAAAGTTGTGGCTGAATACTTTACTTGCAGATAAAAATGGTGCATGGACATAAAAGATAACTCAACTCTTATTAAGCTAAAGGGTGCGTTAGTCAAAAACAACCTCAAAGTAAAATGAGCCTGGAGATACGTTTTCCAGCTCATTTTTTTATGTGTATTATTAAATCAACCTCTACCTTTAACATAGCCTTTTAATTTATAGACTAGTTATGTCCCAGCAACCTTTTTCTGTAATCTTAATGCGAATGTTTATCTTCATTCTATTCTTTTTATAGAGTTCTAGGATATATGGCTTTGCGTTTCTTTTTTAATTAATACCCTTAATTTTTTGTTAGATTTTTGAAGAATTCTCTTACTTGAGATAATTTCAGCATTTAATTATTAAAACACGAATGATATTTATTTATTGATTGAAGCGGCAGGCGGTGATAGCTCATGGCTTACCCAGCGGAAACATACTAACATTATAATGTCGATGACTTCGCAGCGAAAAAATTCCCGAAATCAAATTGTAGATTATTATGATCAACTAAAAAAGCAACCTCAGAGTAAGCATCATAAGGTTGCGGTAATCGCATGTGTGAATAAGTTCCTGAAAGTCGCATTTCACCTTATTCAACACGATATCCTATATGATTACGAATCCACCAAAGTTAGTTCGTAACAGGATAGTCCAACTATAGCACAGAAGACCTTGCGAAAAAACAGAAATTCGTTAGGTCTGTTTGGCATGCAAATTAGAAGGAAAAAATCCTAATAGAGTAATTAATTTTAAAGGTGATTATTGATAAGTCCCCTTTTTTAGTGTTCATTGTTGCTTGGAGTGCAGGCACTCGACTCCTGCGGGAATAGCAGATGTTTTCCTGCACCGAAAGCGAAGCGGCAGGTGCATGTGCTTTGAGACCCCGCAGGTAGCGAAGCGAACGAGGAGGCTCAAGCCATGCCCGCGGAAAGCGAGCGCCGGAACGGAAAGCACCAACTCGTTGAATTGATTACTATCTTTAATTTACTTTTTATAGAAATTACTCTTGACTAGAGATAAGAAAGCGTCTGCCTATAGTGGAAATCATGCTGATTTATGAAGAGTATATTATACATATTCTCATATTTCATTTTAATATTGTTCGTGTTTTATTATTTAACTTTAAATTATGAAATTGATTCACTTAATAACAAATTTCGTCTTACTATAACCTGCTTTTTGTTTCTCTACTTCCAAAATTGCAGGTATTGCAGCCTTCAACTCCGATACATGAGATATTACGCCAATCATGCGACCTGATCTTTGTAAATCAATTAATGTATCAATTGCTTTATTTAAAGATTCTTCATCTAGGGAACCGAAGCCCTCATCGATAAACATCGTATCAATTCGAATGCTTCCTTGGAAACTTTGAATTACGTCTGCCATACCAAGTGCAAGACATAGAGATGCATTGAACTTTTCACCACCAGATAGTGTTTTCACGTCTCTCATTTGACCGGTGTAAGCGTCGTATACATCTAAACCAAGACCACTTTGTTTACCATGTGTTTCTTGCCGTTCACTTCTTATTAAATAATACTGTCCACCTGATAAATGCTTGAGTCGTTCATTGGCTGCTTGTACAATTTGTTCTAAATATTCGATTTGCACATACCGTTCAAACGATATTTTAGAATGATTTTGACCTCTAAGCATCTCATACAAATCAATAATTATACTTAATTGCTGCTCTAATTTAGAAATTCGGGAACTTGAAGATGTAATTTTTTCTTCTAATTCTAGCCCTGCTTTTTCATATCCCTTAGAGCTGTTCATCATTTGTAATGCTTCTTCATAGGCAACTTTTAGTTTAACCAGCTCTTCTGCTAAAGGAGCTAATTCCACTTTAGTTTTATTAACAAGCTTCTCCTGTGCTTCTTTTACTTGCTCTTTAAGCGTATGAAGTGTTTGGAAGTAAAGGTTGCACTGCTCCTTTAAAGTTTCTCTTTTAAGTTCAGGCATTTTTGCCTCAGTGAACAACTCTATCGTATCGAAGCCTGCTTTTTTTAATGCCTCTATCAATTGTACATACGCTTTTTCTCTTTTTACCTGGGCTTCTTGTGCTCCTTCTGCAGCATGCTCTAGTGTAAAGAGCGCTTTTGTAAAAGCTTCTGTCGCAGACTTTTGTTCTTTTTGTACTTGATCCCAACTATTTTCTAACTGTTCCTTATACTTTGTTGCATTTGTTATTTGATCTCTTAGTTCTTGTAATGTCGATATGTTTGCTGGAATGGATGCTTTTTTAGATTCAAAAACTGCTTTTGCTTGCTCTAACAAGCTTTTTTGTAGTTGATAGAAATTCCCCGCTTCCACTTTATTCTGCTCCAACTTTTCTAAATTTAGGACACTTTCTTTATATGGTGCTCTTAGGCCAACTAACTTGTCTTTTTCAAAACGAAGTCTACTTACCTCTTGTTCAAGTTCTTCAACGTCTCTTTTAAGAAGATCGACTTCCTGAATAGATAATTGGAGTTCCTCAATTCGTACAAACATCTTATCTAGCGTTTCTTGTGCTGTTTCTCTTTTGGACCGTGCTTTTAAGAAACTTGACTCTTGCTTATTTAGCTCACTTTTTAAATTTTGCAGATCTTCTTGATTTACAGCATGAGCTTGTATTTCCGGACTTTCTCCTTTATGTTCCTTACTTCCGCAAACCGGGCAAGCTTCTCCTGCTACAAGTTTGGAAGCAAGGATGCTTGCTTGGTTATTCATCCATTTATTTTCTTCTTCTTTATAAACTTGTTGCATTTCTTGAAAAAGTCTTTTTCGTTTTGCTTCTTCTTCTTTTAAGACTTGTAAATGCTTCTCAGTCATTATAAATTCTTGTATTAAATTATGTTTTGTTTGCAAGTAAGCAAGCTGTTGTACTTGGTTGTCTAAAGGTTCTACTTGTTCTTCTAGCATTTCTATTGCTTCTTTTAAGGATGTACATTTCTTTTTTTCTTCTAAGAATAGGTTCGTTCTTGTTATTACTTCATTGTTTAATTCTTCGGTTCTCATTTCTAAACCGTTCATTTCCATTCTTTTTGTTTCTAGTTCTTCAAATAGTGGTAGTAATGTCTTTAACTGCGTAAGGGTCTCGACGCTTTTTTCCCGAGCTTCTTTTCTATTTGCTTCAATTGTATATGCAATTTCCACTTTTTTAACCGTTTCTTCTGCTGCTATTACTTTTGATTGCGCCATATTAAGCAGCGCAGATTTATTACTGGCTTCTTGTTTCAATTCTGTATAATAGCCTTCTACTGTTTCAATAGTACTCGCTCGTTCTGCAGCTTCTAGTCTATTTTGCTTGTCGGCATATTCCGTTGCTTGTTCTAAGAGGTTTTTCAGTCTTTGCTCTTTTTCTTCCAACTCTATAAAACGGAGATTTATCGCTTTCGCTTCATGATAAGTTGCTAGTTTGGTCGCGTGTTTATCATATGCTTCCTTGTAGGCAAGCTCATCTGTTTGTATCTTATCTTTGTAAAAAATGGTTTCTTCTTTTAATGCTTCTACTAGCTGATACGTATTAAAACTACTAGACTCAATCAATTCAAATACACTAGACTCCCGAATTGGAAATGAAGCTAGTATTTGCTCTGTATAACTATTTCGGGCTAACTCTTCTTTTTTCAATTCAGCTTCTGCAATGAGCTTTTTATCCTTCAATTTCTCGTTAAACATTTTATAAGGCTCTGTCTTGAAAATTTTACGTAAAATAGCTTCTTTGTTTTCCGTTTGAGAAGTTAGTAGTTTTCTAAACTCACCTTGGGGGAGCATTACTATTTGGCTAAATTGATCTTGCGTTAGCCCAATAATTTCTTCTACCTTTTTGTTTATTTCAGATACAATTTGTCTATCCACAACTGGTGTTTCCCCTGAATCCATCATCTCAAAAAATTCGTATCTTTCTCCTGTTGCGCTTTTGTTTCCTTTTTTGATATGAGAAAGTTGTCGTAAAATCCGGTACACACGATTATGCATTTCAAATGTTAGTTCCACAGATGTATGGATCTCATCCGTTGCAAAATCACTACGCATCATTTTTGTATCTTTTCGATCTTCTCCGCTCCCATATCCATATAATGCAAAGCATATCCCATCGAATATAGTCGTTTTTCCAGCACCAGTTGCACCTGAAATAACGAATAATCGATTTTGTCGTAACTCTGTAAAGTCAATTGTTTCAGTGGATTTGTACGGACCAAATGCAGTCATTTTTAGCTGAAGTGGCTTCATGCTTTGATCCCTCCCTCACGTTCTTCTATCATTAAATTCTCCAACACTTCTTTAAACAATTTTTCCGTTTCTTCAGTCGGTTCTTTTCCGCTAACTTCCGTATAAAATGCTTGGAATAGCGTAAAATCATCCGTTTTCCGGCGACTTAATTGTTCCTTTTCTCCTAACAAAGTAGTGGGGTAAAATGCCTTTCGTTCCACATGCATCGCATTTGGATATACTGTTCTTACTTGCTCCATTGGTGATAGGATTGGCGTTTTATCGAGTAACTTTACAAATACAAAGTCTTCACTTATTGGCAATTGTAAAATGTCTTCCATATAGCCTTCCACTGTTCTCATATCACGATTAGGTTTCAGTAATCGTTTTTCGATAGTGACATTTCCTACCTTATCTAAATCAACTATATAAAATCCTTTTTTATGATGTTCTTCTGAAATGGAATATTTCATTGGTGAGCCTGCATACCGAATCGTTTCATTCAATACATAATGTGCTTGATGAAGGTGTCCAAGTGCCGTGTAGTGAAAGTGTTTAAACAATCCAGCTTCCACATACTCTGCCCCACCAATAGCAAGTGGTCGTTCAGATTCGCTCGTGTTTTCCTCCTGCTCACCATGTGGAGTAACAAATGCATGTCCAACAAACACATGTCTTTTCGTCGGATCTAGATCCTTTTCGATTTCCTCTACAATTCTTCTCATTGCTTCTTGGTGACTAGTCACTGTTTCATCGTCAAACAGATGACGTACTTGAGAAGGATCTGCATATGGAATTAAATGAAAATATACTTCTCCAAATTCATCTTGTAATATAACGGGTTTTAACTCTTTATTTAATTGACCTACTATATGAAGTCCTGTTTCTTTCATTAGCATTCTGCCAAAATTTAGACGACCCGGACTATCATGATTTCCAGCAATACTAAATACAGGTGTATTTCTCTTTAATATTATTTCATCTAATATTTCATCTAATAAGTTTACAGCTTCTGTAGGTGGAACTGCACGATCATACAAATCACCAGAAATAATAACCGCATCTGGCTTTTCTATATCAATCGCTTCCAAAAATTGATTTAACACATAGCGTTGTTCTTCCGTCATGTATACACCTTGCACAATTTTTCCTAAATGCCAATCTGCAGTATGAAAAAATTTCAATGGAAAAGCCCCTTTCTTAATTTGATAACTCTATTTTATCATTAGAAAGTCTTTTAAAATCAAATATCTAAATAATTAAGTGCATCTAATTATTTGAAATGCTATGATAAATATGGGAGGAGGATGTTTATGTCATCAGAAACTTATCAACTTACAGCCATAATTATTTATATGGTCGCAATGCTAGTTATCGGTTGGTATTCGTATAAAAAAACTGCGAATTTAACTGATTACATGTTAGGTGGACGCTCACTAGGTCCAGCGGTTACCGCATTAAGTGCAGGAGCTGCAGATATGTCAGGTTGGTTATTAATGGGATTACCTGGAGCAATTTATCTTTCAGGTATGGGACAAGCTTGGATTGCAATCGGACTTACAATTGGTGCGTATTTAAACTGGTTATTCGTTGCACCAAGACTACGGGTGTATACACAAGTATCCAATGATTCTATTACAATTCCGAGTTATTTAGAAAGCCGTTTAAAACAATCATCTCGTTTATTACGTATTGCTTCAGGTCTAATTATTTTACTATTTTTCACGTTTTACGTATCTTCAGGGATGGTAGCAGGTGGAGTATTCTTTGAGAGCTCTTTTGGACTTGATTATCACACAGGTCTTTTAGTTGTATCTGCAGTAGTTGTCGCATACACACTTTTTGGAGGATTTTTGGCGGTTAGTTATACAGATTTCCTTCAAGGTCTTTTAATGTTCCTTGCATTAATATGTGTACCTATTTTCGGGGTATTTTTGACAGGAGGATTGGGTGAGACAGTAGCTACAATTAAATCCGTGGACCCAAAACATTTAAGTCTTTTCGCTGGAACCACTTTCCTTGGTATTATTTCTGCAGCTGCTTGGGGTCTTGGTTATTTTGGTCAGCCTCATATTATCGTTCGCTTTATGGCAATAAGTTCTGTAAAGGAAACGAAACAAGCACGCCGAATCGGTATCGGTTGGATGATTTTAAGTTTAGTAGGGGCAACTGCCACTGCGTTAGTAGGCGTAGCATACTTTGCGCAAAATCCTGGTGCCACTTTAACAAGTCCTGAAGCAGTATTTATTGCTCTAGGACAAATCATATTCCATCCATTTATCGCAGGTCTTGTACTTGCAGCAGTTTTAGCAGCAATTATGAGTACAATTTCTTCGCAACTAATCGTAACTTCTTCAGCTTTAATAGAAGATTTATACAAAGCAATTATTAAAACAGATGCATCTGATCGAACATATGTAAACTATGGACGTATTGCTGTTCTTCTCGTTTCTGTCATTGCTGCTGTTCTAGCTTGGGGCGAACATAAAACAATCCTAAAGTTAGTATCGTTCGCATGGGCAGGTTTCGGAGCGGCATTTGGTCCAGTAATTTTACTTACTCTTTACTGGAGAAAAATCACTTCAGCTGGTGCTTTATCTGGAATGGTTGTAGGAGCTATAACTGTTGTAATATGGGGATCAATTGAGTCTCTTTCAACTAAATTGTACGAAATCGTTCCTGGTTTCATCCTTTGTTTGATTGTAACAGTTCTTGTTAGTTTACTAACTTACAAACCAAACCCTGAAATCGAAAAAGAATTTGATGAAACTTTACGTTTATTGAAGCGTGATCGTTAATAATAATTTTGAGCTGGCCGATTTTCGTTCAGCTTTTTTTTAAAGAGATAGTATATAAATTTTTGTGCCATGAATCTAGTATTCATGGTATTTTTCATTACTATTACATGAACAGGTGATCTCCGCTCCAATCAACAGTCCTAAGAAAAAAATGTGCTTCGTCCAATTTATGAATTGATGTAATTTCTTGTGCTTATCAAGGCACGCGGAAACGGAGAAAAGAATCTCTCATAAAGATAACGTCTTCCCGAATTTATCGCTCTGGTATTCGCTTTCCGCTTGGCGAGCAACGAGCCTTCATGACGAGGCGCCGTTAGCCTTCCTTCCCATTTAACTTCGTGCGTGGTCTAATACTGCCGTGCTATCTCCTTATGAGTAGTAAAGAGAGATAGTGATGGAACCTATAGAAAGCTTAAAGCAATAAATGGTACACTCCAAGATAAAAGCTATTTTGCGATTCTCGTTGCTGACTTTGCAATTTGTAGCCTCTATCTTGCGAATATGCCTATAAGGTTAAGGGTAATGGCAAGAATGTTGCCCATAATCTTTAACCTAAGGTTCACATCTAAGTGCACCAAGCGTTTGCGCTTATATTAGTTGTTTGGAGAAGCGTCCGCTCGACTCCTGCGGGAAAGCGGAGTAATCGAGACCCCACAGGAGCAGAGCGACGAGGAGGCTCGATACTTCGCCAGCGGAAAGCGAGCGGTAAGCTTCGGAAAACAACTGAGTGGAGACCCCTGTGCTCTAAAAGGGCGCTTGCGCTTTTCTTAGTAACTGTTCAGTCGTTCCCAAAAATAATATGCTTCGTCAAATTAGCGATACTTTTATTTTATTTTAGAAGAATTACAAATCCGGGGACCTATTTTTACTTACGTACTAAACGTCCTATATGACACTTGTCATGTTTATGACTTGACGTTTATGCCTACTCCTAAAATCAGATTCTCTTTATAGTTATAGTAATAGTTCTTTTTAGGAGGAATAACATAGTGAGCAGAGAAAAAACACTTGAATTGCGAAAAAAAATAAAACCATTTGAAAACTCCGAGTTGAAAAAGAGTATTTTTCAAATTATAAATACGATACCACCATTCTTTATCCTTTGGTTCTTAGCTTACTTAAGTTTAGATATTTCGGTTTGGTTGACAGTTGCTCTTTCTATCGTTGCTTCAGGATTTGTCGTTCGTATTTTCATTATATTTCATGATTGTACGCACGGATCTTTCTTTAAAAATAAGAAAGCAAATAGCATTACAGGTACCGTTACTGGAATCATTACTATGTTCGCTTATGAAAAATGGAAACGCGAACATAATATTCACCATGCTTCAAGTGGAAATTTAGATAAACGCGGTGTCGGTGATATATGGATGATGACTGTGGATGAATATGTACAGGCATCACCGATTAAACGACTTTCTTATCGATTGTATCGTAATCCAATCGTTATGTTCGGTTTAGGACCAGCGTTATTGTATTTAGTAGCTAATCGAGTTAACCGTAAGGATGCTCGTGCTAAAGAACGTAACAACACATATTTAATAAATGTATCAATCGTTGTTCTATATTCACTTATGATTTGGTTAATTGGATGGCAAGCATTTTTAATCATACAAGGTACAATTCTTTTTGTCGCTGGTTCATTTGGTATTTGGTTATTCTATGTGCAGCATCAATTTGAGGATTCTTATTTTGAAGATGAATCTGAATGGGATTATGTAAAAGCTGCAGTTGAAGGAAGTTCATATTACAAGTTACCGATCGTATTACAATGGTTAACTGGTAATATTGGTTTTCACCATGTGCATCATTTAAGCCCAAGGGTTCCCAACTACAATTTGGAAAAAGCGCATGAATCAACTCCGCCTTTACAAAAGGCAACAACTATTAATCTTAGAACTAGCTTACAGTCTATTCACTTCCGCCTATTTGACGATAAAAACAAAAACTTTGTAAGCTTTAAAGAGATTAAGCATTTACTTAAGAATTCTAAAAATGCAGTAAAAATTAATGCTAAAAGTACAAGTCTTGAAGGAAAATAAACTTTTGGAAAAACCATTCCTATTTAGACAGGAATGGTTTTTCCTATATAATAGGATGAAAAGAGTGCGACCAAAATAGAGGTGTAACAATTGACAAAATGGTATCAAGTTTTTCCTAAGTATCCGTGGCTGAGTATTTATGCATGGATTGTTTTCTGTGTTTTTCCTTTCTTCTTTATTTTCAAGTCTTCTAGCTTATTTGAAATTATTTTTGGTTTGATTTTATTGCTATTATTTTTTGTCGTTTATCGTTTTTCCTATACTTCCAGCGGGTTGCTCCTTTATATATTTGTTTTTGTCGAAATCTCCATTAGTGTAACGATGACTTTTCTATATGGATATATCTATTTCTCCATCTTTTTATCTTTTTTTATCGGAAATATTCAGCAACGAGCAAGTTTTTTTGTTATTTATAGTATTCATTTGGTAGCAATGATTGTAGTAGTTATCATTGGCTTTTTTACTCAAATGAACCTTTTCCTTTCGCATTTACCTTACCTAATTATTTGTTTAATCGGGGTTATTTTATTGCCATTCAACACATATAACCGAAACAAACGAGAAGTATTAGAAGGACAGCTAGAGGATGCCCAAAATCGAATCTCCCAATATATAATTATAGAAGAAAGAGAACGTATTGCACGTGATTTACATGATACTCTTGGACAGAAACTTTCCCTTATTGGTCTAAAAAGTGATTTAGCTAGTAGACTAATCGAATTAAATCCGGAAGCTGCCAAAAATGAAATCAATGATATAAATCAAACCGCTCGATCTGTCCTAAAAGAAGTCCGTGAACTTGTAACTAATATGAGAGGTACTAAGCTAGAGGATGAATTATTTCGTGTGAAACAAATCCTTCTTGCAGCACAAATTACGTATAAAATGAGTGGTACTCCTAAGCTAGTGAAAACCCCTCTGCTCGTAGAAAACGTACTGAGTATGTGCTTAAAAGAAGCTATCACAAACGTTGTAAAACATAGTAACGCTACTTTTTGTTCTATTACGATCAAACAATCTGCGAAGGAAACCTTACTCAAAGTACATGATAATGGTATTGGTTTAGATTTGAAAAAAGACTGGTCCAACAGCCACGGCCTTCGAGGAATTAAAGAACGATTAGAATTCGTAAATGGTAGTTTAGATATTCAACTTAAAAATGGAACGACCCTTAATATTCGCGTGCCTAATGTAATTCAACAGACAAGACAGGAGGAATAATGAATGATTCGAATTGTGATTGCAGAAGATCAAAGAATGGTGCTTGGTGCCCTTGGTTCTCTATTAGATTTAGAAGAGGATATGGAGGTTGTCGGGAAAGCTAATAACGGAGAGGAAGCTCTTCAGTTAATCCATCAGTTGCAACCTGATATTTGTATTATGGACATTGAAATGCCTGTTAAAAGTGGGTTGGATGCTGCAGATGAATTAAAGGATGAAAAATGCAAAGTCATTATCTTAACTACTTTTGCTAGATCCGGCTATTTTGAACGTGCTCGAAAAGCTGGAGTAAGTGGGTATTTACTGAAGGATAGTCCAAGTGAAGAGCTTGCTAATTCGATTCGTATTATTATGGACGGTAGACGTATTTATGCTCCCGAATTAGTTGATATTGCATATGAAGGAGATAATCCTTTAACCGACCGAGAGAGTCAAGTGCTTGAGTTGATTGCTGATGGAAAAAACACAAAAGAAATTGCGAGTGAGCTCTACATTACTACCGGAACTGTTCGTAACTATATTTCTGTCATACTAGATAAATTAGATGTAGGCAACCGAATCGAGGCAATTGCACGATTTAAAGAAAAAGGTTGGTTTAAATAATTTTTCATTCTCATTCTGCTTAATGGTAAAACCTTTAAGCAGTTTTTTTATTTTCCCTAGTTTCCTAAAGGTGAAAAGAATATACATAAGTTTTAACAGTAATTCTGTAAAGGAGTGAACAATGCATATGCATAAAAGGGAGATACAAAAAAAGTACTTACTCATTATCCCTCTTATAATAATTTTAGGTGCTGGATTGATGTTTTTTAGCACTCAAACAGATGAAGGAATTGCCTTAATTAAAAAAACTAGAGATATCTTTGTTCCATATAAACAAGTTTCAATAAACGTTGAAGGTAATAATGAAATAACAGATGTAATTTTTCAAGAAGGGAAAGAGGCGGAATATGTTATTTATATTGATGAAGAGAGATACAAATTCACGAGGGGCGAAAAATCAGATGTAATTACAACAAAGGAACCTCTCGAAGAAAAATACCCGGAAGTTTCCATGACTATTGAGCAATTTAAACATAAATCGCCACAAGAAATGTTGGACATTTTGGAAACTAAACTTGCTGTTGAATATACGAAGATTTCGGTAACCGAATCCGTAACAGAGCCAGTAGAAGGCTTTATGTTGCATGGCATTAGCGGATCCAAATGGAATAGCCCCGTTACAAATGTATACGTGATTGATAATAAAAATGGCGGAAGCTTTGTTATTACAGAAAAGTACTTCCTAGAAGCATCGGAAGGTCATGGAGCAAGATTCAACTCCATGCTTAAGCAGTTTAAAATTATAGAATAAGTTTCATAACTCCTCAAACGGGTAAACAAATAATAGAACAATAATTTAGAGGAGGAATATAAATGAGTGGATTATCTGACAAAGTAAAAGGAGCAGTAAATAAAGCAAAAGGAGAAACAAAAGATCAAATTGGTAATGCAACCGGCGATACAAAGTTACAAGCGAAAGGTAAATTCGATAAGTTAAAAGGCGAAACCCAAGAAAAGATCGGAGAAGCAAAAGACCATTTCCACAATGACCATAAAGAGTGATGATAAGAAAAGCGCAAGTGCATCTTGTCTTCACCGTTTCCAGAGTACTTTTGGAAAACATCAGCTACACTATTACCGTTAGAATTATGGACCTTAGAAGTGATTGTGTCACTTCTAAGGTCCATTTTTTCTGTAATCTTTTGACAGATGTTTATCCGTGGCCACTTAGAGTTTGTGAAAACATAATGCGTTTGGTTCGGATAATGAAATATAATTTCCTGTCCTACTCTTTTAAAGGCTTCCTAAAAATAAAATTTCTGCCGCTCCGTTTTTTTATCAACAAATTCTGCCTATGTCCACTTGCTCTATCTATAAACAAATGAAGTAAGTTCAATTATTTCAAAAAAGCATATTTTCTTTCTTAATTGCAACTGTTGATTGGAGCGTAGCGGCGTTGTTGGCTCATTGCTCACCCCGCAGAACGCGCCTGGCTAAAACGGAAATCAACCTGATTATTTTTCATCGGCATATGCTCTCTTCAATATAAAATTGCGGAGAGCTTTTCTTATTTAGCTTGTAAGACTACAACTACTAGCTCAGGTGTATTGAATACTCTAAAAGGAATAACACTATTTCCAAGACCTCTACTTACTATCATTTTTGTATCCTTCTCTTCATACAAACCTGCCGTATACTTTGGAAATAACCCTTGTCCTGGTGCTACTAACCCTCCCAAACCTGGGATACGAAACTGACCACCATGCGCATGCCCTGAAAAAACAACATCTAATTTATTGTCTACATAATCTTGAAAGGTTTCTGGTCGATGAGAAAGTACTAAAGTAAAATCTTCTGTTTTCTTAAACTTTCTTAGTGCATCTTTGACAGATACTCCGCTTAATGGATCCTCAATTCCAATTATCTTTATACTCTCGCCATTTTTTTCTAGTATCTGCTCATTATTAGATAATATAATCACACCTAAGTTAGAAAGCTCTGTTTTAATATGATCCACATCATTAGTAGCGATTTCATGATTACCTGTCACATAATAAATAGGAGCATATGATACAATTTGCTCTACTACTTCTAAACTGTTTTTTAAATCATATCGGTTACTATCTATTAAATCTCCTGTAATAAAAATTAAATCTGGATTTTCATCCTTCACTTTCTTCACAAGCTTTGATTGATGTTTTCCAAATGTTGCATCATGTAAATCGGAAATTTGCACTATCTTCAACCCGTTAAAACTAGCGGGGATTTTATTTGACTCCACTGTAATCTCAGTTGTTTTAATAGTCTTATTTCCGGTATATAGTATTGCCGCTATCACTATTATTACTACTATCCACTTTTTCATTTATTTTCTCCTAAATTATAGATCTCATTCTGGACTCATAATTCCAACTCGGTAACCAATATATTTACTTTCAATAAGTTCTTTAAACGCAAATAAAGCAGTATCTCCTGTTGTACTTTTTGTAGCACCAACAGGCAACTTATCTCGTTCGATGATATAGGCTTTCGTTGCAACACCAGTAGGCAAATACGTTGGACAAACAATCGTCCAGTCTAATGTCGATTCTTTTAACATCTCATATACTTTATGATGTTCTTTCGCTGCAACGTTTGATTTACGTTTTGATTCCGATGACTCATATCGAAGAAGATTTTGATCTACACGACTCGTTAAAATACCTGCCGTCCCAATAGTGACGACTCGTTTGATTTTTTGTTTCTCCATAATAGAAATAATATGTTCTAACGCATCTGTTAATACAGTCGTTTGATCGGTCCCTAGAGCACTCATGACTGCATCTACACCTTCTAGTGCTTTTTCTACATCTGAAAATACTCTTGCATCACCTTGTATTAAGGTTAAATTAGGATGGGCTTGGAGCTTTTCAGGAGCTCGCACGAGTGCTGTTACTTCGTCATTATTTTCAAGTAATAATGTCAGGATGTTTTTTCCTACACGACCTGTCGCCCCGAGTAAAGCAATTTTCATAAGAAACAGCTCCTTTTACATTATTATACCAAGATGTTTTATCTTCCACGAAAATAAAAAGTATTTCTGTAGATAACTACAGAAATACTTTTTAATGTCGATAATTGTTATTTCCGGGGAAATAGTTTTAGTTTTAATTCATAAAGTTATAGAATAACGCAAACATAGCCCCATAAAAAATAATTACCAAGACAATGCTAATTGCCATCCATATAAGTGATGCTCGTGCGTAATTGCGTCGAGGATCTGCATTTCCAAAACCCCAAACAAAGAGCATTACAATGTTTACGATAGGTATAATCATAATAAGCATTGTGATTAGCCACTCACCTACTGACATTTCACTTGCTGTTTTATGAACAACGTTATTTTGATATTCTTGTGTTTGTACCGATTCGTTTGATTCCACAATAAGTCCCCTTTTCCCACTATATATCTCATTTCCATTTTACTTGAAAACTCCTGAGAATAGTCCTTATTTCGGAAATTTTATTTATTATTTTATCCTCATCATACTCATAGGCGTAATAATCCCTATTAGTTTTACATTTGGCTTACCATCTTCCGTTATAAGAAGGGCTTCCAAACGTCTTCCCCTAGTTATTCCATTTCTAAAAATTTCTAATGCTTCATACACAGATGCATGTTGCTCAATAAATTGATGGTTCTCTTTACTATTTTCAAGAGCAAGTATCTCGCCTAATGTTGTCTTTTTTCTAGAAAAGGATTCCGAATCTACTGTACTTGCAAGCCACGTTGTAATTCCCACTGGTGTGATAAGTCCTTTAAATTCTATTCCATCATACACGGGGAACTGGTTATATTTTTTGTCCTTAATCACTTTCAATGCATAACTCAAAGTATCTGTTCTTTGAAATGTCGTTACTCTCGCTTGAAATATATTCCCAACAGTAATAGGTTTAGTAAGAGCAACTTCTATCTCTTCCATTTTTAACACCACATCTTCATGTGGCTCTGCAATAGCATACTCGGTAGAGGTGCGATGATGAACAATTGCATTTCTAAGATCGCCGTATTCGCGCAAATCTGCCTCATATCTTCTAATAATCGCATTCTTTTTTTTCGCAATGTCAATTAATCGAAAAAAGGCAAGATGATCCTGTGATCCTATTATTTCCTTCATCAATTGGTCTATTCGATTATAAGCTATTATAAATCGATCTGAATTGCGAACTGTCATCTCTTCTCACCTCGATTTCACTTAGTATACTGTCTTTGTTCAAATCCGCTGAAATTATTCTCTGCTCAAGTTGTCACGATTAGATAAGTGAAGTTATATTTTCGACTTCGAAACATTCTTTTTAGCAAAATAAATTGCTCCCGCAAGAAGTACGACTATTGCTAATAGAGTAATACTCATACTCCAAATAAATGGCTTCATATCGATATTATCATTTAATAATAGCCCTGCATACATCGGAAGCTTCCAAGGAAAAATAGTCCAATATTTCCCGATTAAAGCATCGACAATTTGCACAAATAACACAAGGACAAGAGAAATAGCAGAAGCAATTCCTGTCGAAAACGCTGCGCTTGAAAACAAAATAATACTAATGACAAATAGTAACCATAAAATATAAGTTCCTAGGAATCCCAAAAACGCACCGGCATCGACTGCTCCAAAAAGGACATACGTATAGAATAAATTTGCTAATAACCCAAGTACCACGCTACCAATTACCAGGATGCACATGATAACTAATTTACTATACACATAACTGGAGTATCGTATTGGTCGAACGTATAGAAGCGTTGCTGTGCCATTTTTTCGCTCCCTTGCAATTATTCCAGCAAATCCAAGTACTACGACGAGCATTCCAATAAACTGATATTGACTAATCGTTGACATAACTACCTGTTCTGGGGCTAGTTCGGGGAACCGAAAAACTGTTCCCTCTGGCATATTACCTACTGTACTTAATATTTGAGGTAAATAATAATTCGTTAATGGCTCAGAGATACCAAATAGTATAAATACTAAAGGAATCCACAAGATTTTAAAATTTCGTACATTTTCACGCCACTCTTTTTGGAATAAAACAGAAAAATTATTCATCCTTTATTCACCACCTGTAAAAATATTTCCTCTAAACTAGCAGATGCCCGTTCTATTTTCGACAAGTTTAAATTGCTGTTCGCAAGGATGTGCAGTATTTCATTCATCTCAGGTTTTGCGTTTTCTATATGAATAAAAGCAATGGAGCCTTCTTGTCTTGCTGACCAAGGTGAGATTTCTACAAATTCAGCTGCTTCATCACTAGTAGAAAAATACATTTTGTAAACAGGATTAGCATACTTTTCACGAACTTCTTTCATAGAGCCTTGTTCAACTAACTTCCCATTTCTTAAGAACAATAATTGATCCGTCATTTCTTCCGCATCATTTAAAATATGAGTAGAATACAAAATAGTAGTTGTCTCCTGCAATTCTTTCAATAAATTCATAATTTCTCTTCTGCCAATTGGATCCAAAGCAGACACTGGTTCATCTAGTAAAAGCAAAGCTGGCTTATGAACAATTGCTTGTGCTAGGCCCAACCTTTGTTTCATTCCTCCTGAAAAAGTACCTATCTTTTTCTTTTTAGCATTTCCAAGCCCTACAAATTCGAGCGTCTTTTCTGATTCTAGTTTTGCAATTTTAGTATCTACTCCACTTAACTTCGCAGCCATCTCAGTAAATTCAAGTGCTGTTAGCCATGAGTAAAATTGTGGATACTGCGGAAGGAAACCTATTACTTTTCGGAAATCTCCCGTTATTTCCCCATCCATTTCAATAGTTCCATTCGTTTGTTTTAAAAGTCCTGCAAGCATAGACAAGGTAGTTGTTTTTCCTGCTCCATTCGGTCCGATTAATGCAGTTGCCGTGTTTTTGTTTAAAGAAAAAGTTATATTATCTACCGCTTTTTCATTTCCATATTCTTTTGTAAGTCCTTGCATATGAAGTAAAGTTTTCATTCATTTTTTCTCCCAACGATGAAGTATATAATTGATCCAATTATATTCGCAAAAAGAATAATAAGCGCCCACATCCACTTAGGTCCGTTCGTATTCTTTACACGGATTAGGTCAACAATAGCAACAATAATTATGATAAGTTCGATAATCGCAAGTGGTAAAATGAGCATCCACGGTACTGATTCAAAATTCATTGTAACTCCCCCTTTGTTTTGATAATTCTATTCTACTACATATAGAACAGAAAAGATTCAAAAACCTTTAAAAAATTTAAAGTTTTTTGGTGCTCCTGGAGGTGAAATAATAAACATTAACCTGGTTATGTTATAATAAAACGTTGGAAGGTGAATAAAAATGGAGATATTAATTAGAAATGCACGGAAAGAAGACGCAGCCGGAGCAGTTCCACTTATTATGGAAGCCATTGGGGACATCTCGATGCAAATGACAGGCGAAACAGAAGAAACAGAAATCACAAAAGAATTTGTCCAATTATTTACTAAGACAGACAATCGACATTCCTATTTACATACCTATATTGCGGAAATGGAAGGAAAAGTTGCGGGAGTCCTTGTGTTTTATTCTGCAGAGGAAGCGGTTATACTAGATGCGAACTTAGAGAAATATCTTTCGAATAAAAAAGGTTCCCCAATCAAAATCGATTCAGAAACATTACCTGGGGAATGGTATATAGATACGGTAGTAGTTGATCCTACATTTCGAGGACATGGTATTGGTACAAAGCTTTTGACATATGCAGAACAGTTAGTGAAAAACTTTGGTGGTGGAAAACTCTCCTTAAACGTAGAAACTAAAAAATATTCTGCAATTCGCTTGTATAATCGGCTAGGATTTGGTACTGTATGTCCTTGGACAATTATTGGTCAGACCTTTCATCATATGGTGAAGACGGTTCACGCCGATTAAAGGAGAATTTTTATGAAATTATGGATTTATCCCCTTATGGTTGTTTTTGCAGCAAGCTGTTATGGGACTTTATCGACGATGGTGAAACTTGCAATTAGGGACGGCTATACAGCCTCTGAAGCAGTTTCGAGTCAATATATTATGGGTTTTCTTTTGGCTTTAGTTATATATTTGGTGACACAACGAAAGCTTCCCCGTTTACACGGTGGATTTAAAATAATTTTATTAGCTGGTATTTTTACTGCTACTACAGGTATTGTATATGGACAAGCACTGATCTACTTACCAGCTTCTCTAGCAGTCGTTATGTTATTTCAATTCACATGGGTTGGTACGCTAATCGATTGTATTTTGAGAAAACGGTTACCGACAAGACCAGAAGTCATTTCGCTTATTATTTTATTTATCGGAACCATTTTAGCAGCTGGTGTACTTGATGTCGATTTGAGTGGTATTGACTGGAGAGGCTGGGTATATGGGTTTGCTGCTGCGGTTTCATTCTCTATTAATATGAATGTCAATACGAAGCAAGTGAAAGGAATGAATACGACCACTCGTCTACTCCTTGTTTCTTTTATCGCTGCCGTAATGATTGCTATCTTCCAAACACCTGAAATTGCATGGAATGGAAAACTGTTTATGGAACCACTGTTGTTCTATGGACTAGCTCTTGGCCTACTTGGCATTATTGCTCCAATTTACTTGTTTGTAATTGCTGTACCGAAAGTGGGAGGTGCTATGTCATCCATTTTAAGTGCTATGGAATTACCAGTAGCTGTTATTGTTTCGGTTATCGTCTTAAGTGAGGCACTATCAGGGTTACAAATTATTGGTATAGTCGTTATTTTACTTGGCATGTGTATACCAACCGTCGCTAGTATTTTGAAAAGTAAAAAACGACAGACAACCTTAGGTAAATAAATTAAGAAAAACTCTAGCTTCCTTTAAGTGCATACTATTTCCAGAGTGCTTTGGACGAAGAATTCTATGGAGGATCTGGAAGTGACTTTATCGCTTCCAGATTCTCTTTTTTTTCAGTAATCTTGTGGCGGATATTTGTCCGTCGTCCTCTTGAAATATATAGAGACAAGGTGCATAAGGTTTGTTTAATGAGAGAAGAAATCCTGTCTTACATTATTAAAAGCGGACGAAGATACAATTTCGTCCGCTTAACGCTTCTTTATCGATGGATGCCACTTATTTTTCTCTAGTATCACCTGTCTATAATGGTAACCCATTATACTTATAAACTTCGCATACAAAATCACCATAAAATAGTTATACATAAATTGAAAAATCCGTAATTCCTGCATATGGCATTTGGTTCTTAATTTTTTCCTCTAAATCTTGCAAAGTATACTTCTGCCATTCTTCTAAGTTGGACAAATCCCACTTTCGAATAAATAATTGATATAAAAAAATCTCTCTCAGTTTTAGGAAAATAGGAATTTGTTTAATAGTATTCTCATGAAGTAGATTTTCTAATTGATAACCCATAAAGAAATGACTCAAAAATGTCTCATTGAAATTATCTGTATTGCTATTGTAAGCATTATGTTGCCAGTGTGCATGATAGAAAGATACCGCGATATCTTGAGCATACCAATTATAAGAACATTCATCGAAGTCAATCGTAGTTATAGTATTTTCGTTGGTAATGATTAGGTTACCTTGATGAAAATCATTATGAATCAGTCCAAATGTATCTGGCGAATACTTATATGTACATAGTTTTATCATTAAATGATCGTATTTCTCCCTTACCCAAGGAAGTAAACCCCCATTTATACGAAAAACATCTGGATTTTCAACTGTCCATACAGGTCGATTTATTTTATCAACCCTATATTGTTTGGATAGCGCATGCATTCTTCCTAATACCCTTCCCCACTGTTCAAATGTCTTTACATTCCAATGAAGTTCGTTGGTAACATCTATTTCATCCCCCTTAATAAATTCAAAACTCGTTTTTACTCTTCCATCTTCATATCCTACAGTCATTTCTGGCTTTGGCATAACGACTCCATGCTTATGTAAAAAATTCATCCATTCAATTTCCTGCAAAACCATTTCTTTTGTTTTCTTTTTATCCGAAATCCTAACAACTCTTCCCTCTTCCTCAAGATGAAATATATCATTATGAAATCCCCCGTCCAACCTGATACGCTTTTCTGTCATCCTGTTTTCCCCCTCCAATATCTATTCGAATATGTCTATAGAATACTTTATCACAAGATTTATTCAACCAAAGTAAAAATGAAGACATCTAACAGATGTCCTCAGCATTTACAGTTCTATTCATTTTTCTTTAATATAATCGTAAACTCTACTTTTCTTGCTTATTAAGCCAAATTATCTTTACTTATAATTGGTAATAAAAGAGGTCGTAATTCTCTCCCTTATTTCTAAAATCCTTTGAATTTCCTCATCGAAAGCACCTTTTTTGTTTTCAATAACAACTATTAAAGGAATTCCTTCCTTACTAACAAAGTTTTTTTCAATTTATCCGCTTTTACTTATAGGGGTAACTATACGAGTTAAAGATGAACTGATATTTAAGGCTTATTTAATCGGATAACTACTTTTGTTCCATGAGGCTCTATATTATCAAATGATAGTAGCCCGTTATGTACCTCTATAACCTCTTTTACAATCGCCAGGCCTAGACCACTTCCCTCAATTTGTGTGGAACGTGCAGTATCTTCTCGGTAAAAACGCTCTGTCCATTGCTTATAATCTGTGTTTTTATTACCAATTCCTGTGTCTTGTATCGTAACAAACACATATTGCCCCGATTCTATCAGTGAAACTTGTATTTCACCAGGGGAATAGTTGTATTTAATCGCATTTGAAATGAGATTTTCCCAAACATACTCCAACATCTCTCTGTCTCCTAATATTTCTACATTTTTTAGTTGCAAATTAATAGAAATATCTTTTTCATTCACTAACCATCGAAACTTCTGAATAACTTGTTTTAACTGCTCGTCTAAGTGGTAAGTTTCTTTCACTGTCCGATTATTTGCTTGATCAAACGAAGTAAGAACTAACAATTGCTTCATTACACTGGATAAACGCTTCGCCTCTTTTTGAATGATTGATGTATATTTCAAATGTTCCTCTTCATTTAACTTCTGGCTTTCAAGTAATGTAGCATAACCCTGTATATTTAATAAAGGCGTTTGGAAGTCATGGGACACTCTGGAGATAAATTCCTTTTTGTACCGATCACTTGCTTCCAGTTGCTTCGTCATATTTCGAAAGCTATCCGCTAATTGGCCAATTTCATCGCGCTGATAAACTGGTATAGGTACTTGGAAATCTTCATTTGCAATTTTATTTGTCGCAATCGTTAATTTGGTTAATGGATCAATCATTCTCTTTGCTACGATTAACATTGCAATCACACTAATAACAATCATTGCTCCAGCAAGGCCACCTAATAGTAAATGGATCTCATTAAATAGAAATTTAATATTAGGTCTTTGAAAAAGCGCATACTTTTTATTTTCAAATGTAAATGGTACCCCAACCGTATTCGTTAACTCATTAGAAAAAAAACCCGTAATAAACGTTTCTTTTGGAAACTCACGCATCCCATGATACGTTTTCCCATTCAAAACACTTTCTACTACAGAATCACTAATAGTCTTAGCTCGGAATTCACCACCATAAGTACTCTCTTTGCCATCTTCACTTTGGATATATATTTGATAGCCTGTATCCCCAATCATTTGTAGAAGGGGCTCTAGATTCTTTATATGAGATGATTCAATGAGTTGGACAATTGATTGAGCAATTAGTACATTTTTCTCATCATTTTTTTCTTTTAAATTTTGATGATAAAACGTATTCACAATCATAAATCCGATTGTCCCACTTGCAAACATAATGAGAAGCGTCATCCATAAAAATTTGCTATACAGAGTTTTCATACGCGGGTTCCTTCCAACTTATAACCGATTCCACGAACTGTAGTAATTTGACTATCTACTTTCATTTTATTGAATCGTTCCCGTATCCGTTTAATATGCACACTTAATGTTTGTTCGTCACCCTCGAAATCAATTCCCCATACTGCTTCTATTAATTGGTCACGTGTAAAAACTTGATTCGGCTTGGATGCTAGTTTTGAAAGTAATTCAAATTCTTTTAAAGGTAGAACTAATAGCTCCTCCCCAATTTGTACTTCAAAACTCTTTCTATTAATTAACATATTTCCTACCTGTATATTGGCATCACTTGTTTTGTCAAATCTTCTTAAAATTGCTCGGATACGAAATAACAACTCTTTTGGCTCAAATGGTTTTACTAAATAATCGTCAGAACCAGCTAAATAACCTTTTTCTTTATCTTCTAATCTTCCTTTCGCGGTTAGTAATAATACAGGAATGTCATATTGCTCACGAATGAGTCTGGTTAATGTTAAACCATCCATTTCCGGCATCATCACATCGACTATCGCTAAATCAGGTATTTCCTTCTCAATTAAGGATAAGCCTTCTATTCCATTCGTTGCTTTTATGACATGGTAGCCTGTCTTCGATAAATAAATTGATATTAAATCTAACGTATGTACATCATCATCTACTGCTAATATTACAACCACTGTTACCCTCCTTTTTTCGTATTGATACTTCATATTGTGGATGTTTCTATACAATTCAGCAAGTAAAAGCATATGTAGGAGAGGTTTGAGTTGGCGATAAGTAGATTAGGACTTCATCAGCTATTACTAAAATTATCTTCTTTTATCAAGAAGAAATACGGTAATGGAAGACTAATTGCACATATAAGGGCAACAAAATCGAATTTAAAAGTGAGTCTATCTTCCTTGTTGCCTCGAACTCTTTGTTCCTCTATTTTCTCGCAACACGCTTCCCTTTGCCTTCGGATATTTTATATAATAAATAGAAAAAAGCCGCTACCGATAACTCGGTAACGACTTTTTATAGTGCCTAGCGACGTCCTACTCTCACAGGGGGAAACCCCCAACTACCATCGGCGCTGAAGAGCTTAACTTCCGTGTTCGGTATGGGAACGGGTGTGACCTCTTCGCCATCATCACTAGACTGTTTGGCTTTCAATACACTGCGCATTGAAACCCTCTTAGAGTGCTTGTTCACTCAAAACTGGATAAAAGACATTGATGAATTCAAATTCATATTTGGTTAAGTCCTCGATCGATTAGTATTCGTCAGCTGCACGTGTCGCCACGCTTCCACCCCGAACCTATCTACCTCATCGTCTTTGAGGGATCTTACTTACTTGCGTAATGGGAAATCTCATCTTGAGGGGGGCTTCGTGCTTAGATGCTTTCAGCACTTATCCCGTCCACACATAGCTACCCAGCGATGCTCTTGGCAGAACAACTGGTACACCAGCGGTGTGTCCATCCCGGTCCTCTCGTACTAAGGACAGCTCCTCTCAAATTTCCTACGCCCACGACGGATAGGGACCGAACTGTCTCACGACGTTCTGAACCCAGCTCGCGTACCGCTTTAATGGGCGAACAGCCCAACCCTTGGGACCGACTACAGCCCCAGGATGCGATGAGCCGACATCGAGGTGCCAAACCTCCCCGTCGATGTGGACTCTTGGGGAGATAAGCCTGTTATCCCCGGGGTAGCTTTTATCCGTTGAGCGATGGCCCTTCCATGCGGAACCACCGGATCACTAAGCCCGTCTTTCGACCCTGCTCGACTTGTAGGTCTCGCAGTCAAGCTCCCTTCTGCCTTTACACTCTTCGAATGATTTCCAACCATTCTGAGGGAACCTTTGGGCGCCTCCGTTACACTTTAGGAGGCGACCGCCCCAGTCAAACTACCCGCCTGACACTGTCTCCTACCCGGGTTACGGGTATGGGTTAGAATTTCAATACAACCAGGGCAGTATCCCACCGACGCCTCCTCCGAAGCTGGCGCTCCGGGCTCTAAGGCTCCTGCCTATCCTGTACAAGTTGCACCAAAATTCAATATCAAGCTATAGTAAAGCTCCACGGGGTCTTTCCGTCCTGTCGCGGGTAACCTGCATCTTCACAGGTACTATAATTTCACCGAGTCTCTCGTTGAGACAGTGCCCAGATCGTTACGCCTTTCGTGCGGGTCGGAACTTACCCGACAAGGAATTTCGCTACCTTAGGACCGTTATAGTTACGGCCGCCGTTTACTGGGGCTTCAATTCGCACCTTCGCTTGCGCTAAGCACTCCTCTTAACCTTCCAGCACCGGGCAGGCGTCAGCCCCTATACTTCACCTTACGGTTTTGCAGAGACCTGTGTTTTTGCTAAACAGTCGCCTGGGCCTATTCACTGCGGCTCTTCTAGGCTATACACCCAAAAGAGCACCCCTTCTCCCGAAGTTACGGGGTCATTTTGCCGAGTTCCTTAACGAGAGTTCTCTCGCTCACCTTAGGATTCTCTCCTCGACTACCTGTGTCGGTTTGCGGTACGGGCACCTATCACCTCGCTAGAGGCTTTTCTTGGCAGTGTGAAATCAGGAACTTCGGACTAAGTCCTCGCCATCACAGCTCAATGTTACAGAGTGCGGATTTGCCTACACTCACACCTTACTGCTTGGACGTGCATAACCAACAGCACGCTTACCCTATCCTTCTGCGTCCCCCCATTACTCAAACGGTGGTTTGGTGGTACAGGAATATCAACCTGTTGTCCATCGTCTACGCCTATCGGCCTCGACTTAGGTCCCGACTAACCCTGAGCGGACGAGCCTTCCTCAGGAAACCTTAGTCATACGGTGGATGGGATTCTCACCCATCTTTCGCTACTCATACCGGCATTCTCACTTCTAAGCGCTCCACC